>NZ_FMYY01000002.1 GCF_900101595.1 Paenibacillus sp. cl123 | reverse complement strand
TGTTGGTGGGTTTACACAAAATTCTTGACAGACCCAGCGGCCGCCTTTAAAGTCGTATTCATACCACTTCATACATTCAAAGAACACGACTTTAACAGCGGTTGGAAGCCCATATCCAATTCCCTCCCCATGCTCGAAAGTATGGGTTCAGACAAGGACCTAGCCGCAGGCTAGGTTTTTCTTATTATAGATGCAGATGTATTTGAATTAAAAGCATTATTTTACGAATTACCAAAAAATGATACTTATAGTCCGTCGACTCCATGCAATTCTTTAGATTAACATGGACCTATGTCGGTAGGAAGGTTACATGGCTCTAGATTGAATAGGATGGATAGACTAGGGGGCTGCAGAATGGCTTGGTTTGATTGTCATTTTTATTCAGAGGTGTTGGGCTTGGCAACGACTATGTATGTTCTTTTGCCCCAGCGGTCCGGACTTCAGATTGGGAATGAGATAGGCAACAATCAAGATAAGCATCCAGTGCTTTACTTACTGCATGGATTATCTGACGATCATACAGCTTGGATGCGTTATTCGTTAATCGAAAGATATGCTTCCGAAGCTGGTTTAGCTATTGTGATGCCTGCCGTGAATCGCAGTTATTATACAGATATGCTGCATGGCGGGAAATATTGGACTTTTATAAGCGAGGAATTGCCACGGTTGGTCAGGTCCTTCTTTCCTATATCAGCTGACCGCGGGCAAAATTATGTAGCTGGTCTATCTATGGGAGGGTATGGCGCCATAAAGCTGGCTATGAGTTGTCCTGATCGTTTTGCCGCAGGGGCTAGCTTGTCTGGCGCGCTTGATCTGGAAGATGGTTACCGTCAAGGGATACCTGATTTTCCATTGATCTTCGGACCTGCTGAAGGAATACCAGGCTCCAAGCATGACCTGTTTGCTAATGCAGCTCGACTGGTCGAAATCAATGGCTTAATCCCGCGCTTATACATTTGTTGCGGAACTGAGGATAAGATGTACGGACAGACAGTCCGTTTCCGCGATCATTGCTATAGGCTAGGGCTGCCGCTCACTTATGCCGAAGGACCTGGCGCTCACAACTGGGATTATTGGAATCAAAGTATTAAGGATGTGCTTTCGTGGCTTCCACTCCAACAACCATTGGGCAACACGGATCTCTCATCGGGAGAACAATAATATGTTTAAAGCTTTGGCTCGATTTGTTAATTCGATTACGATTTATAACAAACTGCTGTTATCCTATTTTGTCGTAGTAGCGATTCCTGTTCTTTTGGTTGGTGTCATGCTCACGCAATCTCTTAGGGAAATGGCATTAGATAATGCGATTAGAAGATCTATGGAAAGTGTCGAAAAAATCAGGAATCGGACGAATGAAATTATTAGGACACCAATTAACATCTCGAACGAAATTTTGCTGGATAAAAAGTTAAGGAGGATCGTGAATACGGAGTATGAATTCACCTATGAAGTAGTGAAGGCTTACTCGGAGTATACCGATTTTAAGGATTATTTGCGTCTGAACAAGGTCATATCAGGCATCCAATTTTACACAAAAAATGCAACTATGCTCAACAATTGGGAGTTTTTTTATGAGGATGATCAGATTTCTTCCAAGGCTTGGTTTCAAGACGCAATGAATGCCAAAGGACGGATCGAATGGCGCTATCTGTCTAATGAAACAATCGGTGGCGGCTTTATGATCAGTTTAATACGAAAAATCGCGTTTTATGGGGATAGCAACTATGGAATGCTGGTTATAGGCATAGATCCCGCAGTTTTCCAAACTATGCTAAGCGAAGAGCCATTTGAGACGATGTTAATCACAGACGATGGATTCGTTGCAGCAGCAAAGAAAATGGATTTAGTCGGCAAGACGGTTGATGAACTAAATTTGAATGTTATGGAGGAGGGTCTGCAGGGGCAAAGCGTGATTGAAAATGAAATCGTTTACAATGGAAAGCCATCTAAGGTAATTGTGAATCATTATTTGCCGGATGCCAGTCAAAGCGGTTTCAAAATAGTTTCCATTATTCCTGTTCAAAGCATTGTCCATGAGGCAAATCGAATTAGTATATTCAGCTTTACGATCATCAGTATAAGCATATTAATCGCAGTTATCCTAATCCTCGTATTCTCCAATACGCTAGGAAGACGATTGAAGAAATTGAGTAAGGAAATTAAGAAAGTTGCTCTGGGTAATCTCTCGGCATTTTCAGAGATGGAAGGCAAGGATGAAATCGGGCAACTGTCCCGACAGTTTAATTCCATGGTTAGCAGTATTCGGGATTTAATGGAGGAAGTATCCACAGCAAACCTGCAAATGAATCAATTGATCGACAAGCAGAAGGAAATCAAGTTGAAAATGTTGGCCAGCCAGATCAATCCGCATTTTCTGTTTAACACGCTGGAAACGATTCGAATGAAAGCCCATATACGCAAGGAATTGGAGATTGCGCATGTCGTTATGCTGCTAGGCAAATTAATACGGAAAAATTTGGAGTTCGGCAATGACAAGATTCCTTTAGCAGAAGAACTTGAAAATGTACAAGGCTATTTGTCCATTCAAAAATTCCGATATGGTGACCGGCTTAATTTTCACGTGGACGTTCAGAAAAGGGCTATGTCTTTCAAAATTTTCCCTCTCATTTTACAGCCTTTAGTGGAGAATGCAGTCATTCATGGTCTTGAATGCAAAGAGGATCCCTGCACAATTCGTATACACGTACATTTTGTAGACCGGCGGCTGCAGATTTCAGTCATCGATGATGGTAACGGCATGGAATCTGAGCAATTGGAACGTGTCGTGCATACGCTCAATGAGCCAGACGAGGAGACGCAGACGCACATCGGACTTAGAAACGTCCACCAGAGAATTCGATTATCCGATGGCGAAGAATATGGTCTTTGGATCGAAAGTGTATCTGGAAAGGGGACAAGAGTTACTTTACATTTGAAGGTGGAGGGGGAAGGATATGTTTAAAGTGATGCTTGTAGATGACGAGCCGTCCATCCGGGAAGGGCTGAGGACGCTTATCGACTGGGAGCGATTCGGTTTCCGGATTGCTGGTGATGCCCATAATGGCAAGCAAGGTCTTGAACAATGGGCAAAGGTGAAGCCAGATCTCATCCTAACAGACATTCGAATGGCTGGAATGGACGGACTTGCTATGATCGAGGAGATTAGAAAGCAGGACATGAGATGCCAATTTATTCTATTGACTGGCTATTCCGATTTTCAATATGCCCAGAGAGCGATCCAATATGGTGTCGACAGCTATTTGCTCAAGCCCGTTGATCCAGTTGAACTGCAGGATCGGTTGGGACGCGTATATAAACAATTGTCTGAAGAACTGGCGGATCAGAAACAGAAAGCCAGTATGCTTCAGCTATATCACGAAGAGCTGCTCCAAAGAATCGTAGTGGGTAATGAGGGTGAGGAAGGGCATTCGGCAGCTGTAAGGGAACTGGGTTTGGAATGGAAGATTTACCGAGTATTATTGGTTCAGTTGGAATCCTCGCACCCCGGCTCTGAGGAAGTTGCAGAAAAGTCAAAGAGAGCGGCGAAACAGCAGTTACAGCAAGCCATTGCAAATAAGGGACTCGGTTATGTGTTCACACTGGAAGGTTTCATAGCTATTTTACTGAAGGAGGTATTACCTGCATTCATAAGACCACTGCTCGAGGAGACAAGAAATAGGGGCGCCGCCGAATATAAAACACAGATGACTGTTTTCATTGGACATGAAGTGAGGTTGAAGAAGGAGCTTCCTCACTCCTATCGAACGGCTTTGAAACTTGCAGTCCATGCATTCATTTATCGCAGTGGAGACGAGATGATGATTGCGGATTATGACCAAGCGAGTAATTTTTCTCAACGGTTATCTGCTTCTTCCGAAACAGATGTGGGTGAATTTTTTCAGATGGATCAAGCTGTGGAGAAGCTGATGTTCGCCGTTGAAGCTGTTAACAGGAAGCTTATTGGCAAAATACTAGGTGATCTGGCCTGTCAGCTTATAAGGACAGAATATTCGGAGTCCAGAATCAAATCGAGCTTCGCACTCGTGTATACGAAGATTATTTTCGGCCTGTCCCAGACAAGCGGTGTCTCGAAGGAGAGCATGGTTCCGTTTGAGAAGTTTGAATACCAGATAGATGCTTACCGTTGTCTTGCGACCTTGCTCACCGATCTGGAAAATTGGTTATGTGAGATCGCGGATGTGGTAAATGTGGAGGGAACGGATAAAGGTTTTGGCCGCATGCTCATGTTTATCCGGCGTCACTACGATAAAGATTTGAAGCTTGAGTCGTTGGCCGAAATGTTTCACTACAACAGTAGTTACTTGGGAAAGTTATTCAAACAACAAACGGGCCAATACTTCAATACCTACCTGGACAACCTGCGAATCGAAAGAGCAAAGGAATTGTTACTGCAAGGATTAAAGGTGCATCAAGTTGCGAAGCTGGTAGGTTACGCGAATGTTGACTATTTTCATGGGAAGTTTAAAAAATATGTCGGGCAATCTCCCTCAGGATACCGTGATGACTCTAAACTATAACAAGGGGGTGTGCATGTAGAATGCACACCTCTAATTTTTATATGAAAATTAAGCGAAAAATTCGGGTATTGGGACTTTATTAAATTTGTTACGCTGTTAAAGCAAGAAGAAAACGTTTACAAAGGAGAGATGAAATGGAGGTAAAAGCAAAGAGAGGGGCTCTCTTAGTAGGGAAGAAAAAAAGGTTATGGCAGCAAATATCCAAGCAGCGATACTTGTTGCTGATGTCATTTCCCTTTGTCCTTTGGGTGTTTGTATTCAATTACATACCCGTTTGGGGATGGACGATGGCTTTTCAGAATTATCGGCCGGGGAAGTCGTTCTGGACGCAGAATTGGGTTGGTTTCGAGCAATTTGTAGAGCTGTTCTCGGACGAAAGGTTTTATATGGTTATGCGAAATACACTTGCCATGAGTTTCCTAAGCCTGCTTATTGGGTATACCGTACCCATCGTATTCGCCATCCTTCTGAATGAGATTCGCAGAGCAAAGTTCAAAAAGGTTATTCAAACGATTACTTATTTGCCTCATTTCGTTTCTTGGGTCATTGTGGCCGGATTGATTTACAAAATGCTCTCGATCGATAGCGGGATTGTCAATGAACTCCTGCTTTTCCTTCATCTCATTGACGAGCCGGTGCAATTCATGGCTCAACCCAAGTCATTCTGGCTAATCGTTACTTTATCTGACATGTGGAAGGAGACGGGCTGGAACTCCATTATTTTTTTGGCAGCGATAGCAAGCATTGATCCTGAGCTTTATGAGGCGGCAACGATCGATGGAGCGGGACGATTCCGACGTATCTGGCATATCACACTTCCAGGTATCAAGACAACGATTATGGTGATGCTGATCTTGTCGATCGGTTGGCTGACGAGTATCGGATTTGAAAAACAATATTTGTTAGGCAACCCGCTAGTAAAAGATTACGCGGAAGTACTGGATTTGTACGTACTTAATTACGGCATCAACGTGGGCCGATATTCGTACGGCACGGCAATCGGGATCTTCAACTCGGTGGTAAGTATTATATTGCTGCTGACAGCTAATGCCATATTTAAGCGGTTCACTAAGGAAAGTGTTATTTAGCGGAAAGGAGGAAGGAAGCAGCCTGTGGATATGCATTTGGGAAAACGCTCGAATCGGGCGGACAGATGGTTTGAAGGTTTCTTGTATGTTTTTATGATTGGAATGGGTATCTTGACGGTTTATCCTTTTGTGAATGTGCTGGCGATCTCACTTAATGATTCGACGGATTCCGTGCGAGGAGGTATCTATATATGGCCCCGGAATTTCACTTTGGAAAATTATCGAACAATCTTTCAATACAAACTGTTGTTAACAGCATTCCAGAACTCCGTTTTGCGCACGGTCTTGGGAACCATTCTAGGGATCATCAGTGCTTCGATGCTTGCGTACACGCTTAGTCGGAAAGATTATTTTGCGCGCCGGTTCATTTCCTTTGTACTGGCACTTACGCTTTATTTTTCCGGGGGAATGGTGCCGGTTTACATGCTGATGAGGGAGCTGCATTTACTGAATTCGTTTTGGGTGTACATACTGCCCGGCCTTGTGAACGCCTGGAACGTCTTCGTCCTGAGATCCTATATGGATGGCTTGCCTTATAGTCTTCAAGAATCCGCGAAACTGGATGGGGCGAGCGATTGGACCATTTATTGGCGGGTCATTTTGCCTCTATGCAAGCCAGTGTTGGCGACGATAGCGCTTTTCATAGCCGTTGCACAGTGGAACGCATGGTTCGATACTTTCTTGTACAACAGTGGCAAAGAAGGGCTAACGACTCTGCAGTATGAGCTTATGAAAATATTGCGGAATACGGCTAACAGCGGAGGAGGCCAAAGCCAACTGCACAATCTGGATGGTGCGCAATCGATGCAAGTTTCACCGGAATCCATACGTATGGCCATAACGATTGTCGCAACAACGCCGATTCTCGCTGTATATCCGTTCTTACAGAAATTTTTTGTCAAAGGGTTAACGCTAGGTGCAGTCAAAAGCTGAATGATTCGATTAAAAAAAGGAAGAGGTATATCGATGAAAAGAAAAATAGGCAAATTGCTTTTCTTGTGTACGACTGTGTGTGTGGTTGCTGTTTCAGCGACAGGATGCCAATTCAAGGATTCAACAGATTCAATATCAACAGGAACATCAGGTGCGGATGAAAAATCAGGAGAGAAATTACCCCCAATAACTTTCACCATGTATGGGGCGACGCCGAATCCGAATTTTGAAAATATGGAAAGTCCGGTCGGCAAGATCATTACGGAGAAAACAGGTGTAAAGCTGAAGATGGAATATGCTGTCGGTGAAGAAAAGCAAAAAATATCACTAATGGCGGCGAGCGGCGATTACCCGGATCTGATTTTCGCACATGGGAGTGAAAATGTTTTAGTAGAAGCAGGAGCCTATATCGACTTAACTGAACTGATTGAGAAACATGCTCCTAATATCAAAAAGCTGTATGGTGACTATTATAAACGACTGCGCTGGAGTACGACGGATAAATCGATCTACACTTTGGGTGCTCTCGGTGTTAATCAACAGAAATGGGAGCCAGCGACAGGCTTTCAGCTGCAGCATGAGGTCGTGAAGGAATTAGGTTATCCCAAGCTAAAGACCATCCAGGACTTTGAGAAGGCGATTCAGACCTATAAAGATAAATACCCGAAGATTGATGGCCAGCCAACGATTGGACTTTCGATTTTGGCTGACGACTGGAGATATAAGATTTCGGTTACCAATCCGGCATTATTCGCTACGGGCGGGCCAGATGACGGTGAGTTCTATGTGAATCCCGATTCGAAAAAAACAGTTTATCATTACACGAGACCGGAGGAAAAGGAATACTTCCGCTGGCTCAACCATATGAACGATGTGGGGCTGCTCGATCCTGAAAGTTTTGTTCAAAAATATGATCAATATGTGGCTAAGATATCGTCAGGCCGTGTACTTGGTCTAAGTGATGCGAAATGGGAATATAGAGATGCAGAGCAGGCTCTTAGACAGGCAGGTAAGCTAGGACGTATGTATGGAACTTATCCGTTAACCCTCAACGAATCTTACAAGTATGCCGATTTCCAAACAGGCGGATATTCCGGGGGAACTGGGGTTGGGATTTCCAAGAAATGCAAGGATCCGGTAAGAGCCATCAAGTTCCTCGATTGGCTGGCTTCTGAAGAGGCTCAAATATTGAACAACTGGGGAATCGAAGGTGTGCATTACAAGATCGAAAATGGTAAACGCGTAATTCCACAAGAAGAAATGACAAAGCGGTTAAACGATCCTCAATACGGCAAGAAAACGGGAATCGGTGTTTATCTGTATCCCTTCCCTGAATATGGAAATGGTGTACTGGATTCTACGGGTCAAACCATAACAATTCGTTCTAAGGATCAAATTAAGGCGAGTTATACGGATATTGAAAAAGAGGTTTTATCCAAATATAACGCAAGTATGTGGATGGATCTGTATCCGCCAGCTTCTGATTTTCCAGTGAAACCTTGGGGTGACGCATGGCAAATCAGTATTCCTCAGAATTCACCTGCGTATGTCATTTCCCAAAAGACGGAGGATATTGTCAAGAAAAGAGTGCCGGAAGCCGTTCTGGCGAAGCCTGAAAAGTTTGACCAGATCTGGGAAGTATTCATGAAAGAATTGGAAGCCGTAGGTGTCCACAAGATGGAAGAGGAGTTTAACAAGCTGTTGAAGGATCGCTTAGAGCTTTGGAAATAAGCTCCATGCAGATCTAAGGTTAGGTTATTGGTTATGAGCAGCGAATCCTGCATGTATACATGCAGGATTCGTGAAGGGGGGTGGCTGTGAAAGCACACGGGTCAGACATGATGGCTGGAAAATTCTGAAGGAAATCAGAAGAATTGAAAGGAGAACATGTTGATGCCATTAACCATGAACAAAACCTCATTCCGTTTTATCGTCGTCGTCCTTGTTTCTTTATTCATCTTACAGACTATGTTTACATTTGGTGCACCTGGCAGGGCGCACGCAGCAGCAACATTTACAGTTTCAGCTCTGGCTACCCCTTCCAACGTGGCGCCAGGTTCCAGTGTGACATTGAACGTGAACGTTGCTTCATCAGAAGCTGGATCCGTACTGGTAGATGTAGAAATCTTTAATGCTTCATTAACGAGAGTTAAACAACTGGTTGTTGATAATGTTCAAATTGCAGCAAGTGGCAGCACGAACGTGCCTTTTGTGTGGGAGGTCCCAGCTAATTTACCTGAAGGGACTTACTCAGTAAGTGTAGGCATTTTTGGGGCTGGTTGGAGTTCAGGCATGAGTAAATGGGTCGCTGGCGCGGCTCATGTGACAGTTAGCGGCGGAACGCAGTCGGTTAACTTCACGAGCAGTGCAGCGGTCAATCCTGAAACAACCCATCCTGGTGGGACATTGAATGTTAATGCAGCCATTACAGCTAGTCAGGATATAAGTGCTTTAGTCGAACTAAGGGTAATGCAGCCAGATGGCACCAACGTTAAGACAGAAACGTATACGGAGGCATTTGTAGCCTCACAAACCAAAACTATGGCAACCCAATGGAATGTGCCCTTAAATGCTCAGCTTGGAGCTTACAGAGTTGAGCTAGGGGTATACAACGCTGACCGTTCCCAGACCTATCATATGAACGCACAGGCCGGTCAATTCAACGTAACTTCACCAACGCAGCCGTCGATAGGCATTCCAACTAACCTGCAGGCGGTTCCTTCACAAGCTGCTGTTGGCTTATCCTGGAATGCTGTAACTAGCGCAACCTACTATGATTTAGAGGTAGATGGAACGATAGTTAATAATATTGGAACCACTTCTTATTCGCATACTGGTTTGCAAGCTGCTACTTCACATACGTACAGAGTGAGAGCCAAGAATGTGCAGTTGACAGGAGAATGGAGCTCTTTGGTCACAGTGACTACGTTATCCGAGCCTGTGTCAGGGACGATCAAGGTGCAGACCAAAACATCCGGAAGTTCCTCCTCGCAGCAGTTGTCGCCTGGGTTTGAAATAACGAATACGGGCAGCCAGCCTATATCGCTTAGTGATATCCGTGTCCGTTACTATTTTACGATCGATACGTGGGAGACGATGTCTGTGAATTTCTGGACGACAGTCAACAGCAATAGCAACGTGCTCACCGAAATTGTCTCCATGCCAATGACGACAGAGACGGCCGATCATTTCCTGGAAATCGGTTTCACCGCTGATGCCGGCTTGCTGCAGCCCGGAGCCAAGAAGGGTGTTTACACATGGATGAACAAAAGTGACTGGTCTTCTTTCAATCAGACCAACGATTACTCCTATAGAAGCAATTCGTCAAGCTATATGGATAATGATAAAGTCGCGGGTTTGGTTGCCGGCGAGCTAAAGTGGGGATCTTCTCCAATTCCGTTCGACTTACCGGCATTCCCGGAACAAATTGCGGTAACACCAACTTCACCGACAACCCTTCTCGTTACCTGGGAACCCGTAATTGGAGCGACGAGCTACGATATCGATGCAGACGGTACCGTGACAACGAATCTGACATCTCCACAGTTCACCGACCAATGGTTGAATCCCAATATACCTCATACCTATAGAGTAAGAACACATCAGGATTCGATATATGGTTATTGGAGCGAGCCGATTACCGTGCGAATGACGAATGCGTCAATCTTGCCTCCGCCGGTTAACATCAAGGCGACCAAGACCACAAATTCGATTAGCTTGACATGGGATAATCTGAAAGAATCCGTTACAGAGTACGAGGTTGAAACGGATGGGCTCGTACAGAGCGCAGGAAGCGCAAGCTCTTATACGCATAGCACTCTGACTCCGGGTTCGTTGCATTCCTACAGAGTTAGAGCAAAGAATGGCCTTGTTATCGGAGACTGGAGCCCGCTGATCAAGCTGAACACATTAAGCACGCCGACAGGCACCTTTACTGTCGATTTTACGGTAGACCCGTCAGCCGAGAGAGCACCCATCAGCCCTTACATTTATGGAACGAATGAGAACATGACCGGAACCGAGAATTTCAAGTCGAGGAGAATGGGCGGCAATCGTTTAACTACTTACAATTGGGAGACGAATGCGTCCAATTCCGGCAAGGATGTTACTGGACAGCCAAATGACAATTATGTCCCCTTTTACTACGGTGAAGTGCCATCGTCTCAATACAATATTCCAGGGATAGCGGTCACAGCTTTCCATGAAAAATCATTGGCACAAGGTGCCTTGTCGTTAGTCACTCTACAAGCCGCAGGCTATGTAGCTAATGACAAGAATGGAAGTGTGAGCGCCAGTCAGACAGCGCCTTCTGCCAGATGGGCGGAAGTTAAAGCGAAGAAAAACACTCCGTTCTCGCTTGTACCTGATGTAACGGACCAGGTTGATTATATGGACGAATTCGTAAACTTCCTTGTGAATCGTTTTGGCAATGCAAGTACGCCAAACGGAGTCAAAGCGTATCTTATTGATAACGAGGCTGGTCTGTGGTCCGAAACTCATCCCTATATGCATCCGGCACCTGCGGGAGGCGCTGAAGTGCTCAATAAGTCGATCGAGTTGGCCAAAGCGGTCAAGAATATCGATCCTTATGCCCAAATTTTCGGTTTGGGGGCTTATGGATTTAGCGAATTCTATAACATGCAGCAGGCTCCAGACTGGAGCCAGCTTAAAGGCAACTATGATTGGTATATGGATTACTATCTGGATAAAATGCGCAGGGAATCGGCCAAAGAAGGAAAGCGGTTGCTCGATGTGCTCGATGTTCACTGGTATCCGGAGGCAACAGGAGGCGGCGTAAGAGTTACACGAAGCGATACGAATAATAATATCGAGGCTAATAAAGCGCGGATTCAGGCCACAAGAACACTTTGGGACCCAAGCTACAAGGAAACTAGCTGGATTACCGGCAACTCGAATTTCTTTTCCTTTTTACCGCTTATCCCCAGATTGCAACAGTCAATTGACCTCTATAACGAGGATACCAAGATTGGGTTCTCGGAATACAATTATGGGGGTGAAAATCATATTTCCGGTGGTATTGCATTAGCAGATGTGTTGGGTATATTCGGGAAGACAGGGGTCTACTCGGCGCAATATTGGAAAACCGTAAAACAAGTAAGCGATGCTCCATATTCTTCGGCAGCGTTCAGAATATTTAATAATTATGATGGCAATAAGTCCGAATACGGGAATATTAAGGTCCAGGCAGAAACGAACAATATTGAAAATAGCGCCATTTACGGATCTGTATTCGCCGATAGCAATAACAATCTTCACCTGATTGCGATTAATAAAAACTATGATTATGATATGAATGCCGTCTTCCATATCGGCGGAGAGACGTATAGCGCTGCACGTGTGTGGGCTTTCGACAGCAATAGTTCTGTTATTACGGAGCGTCAGCCTATTACGCAAATTAATGGATCATCCTTCTCCTATACCATTCCCAAACTTACCGTGTGCCATATTGTACTAACCAAGACGTCTGCAGGGCAATAAGTTTCAACAAGAGAGAAGTCGGTATAGAGCCGATTTCTCTTCTGCATGTGCGCCGCGCATAGCGATTAACTAGGCGGTGAAAGTCCGTGCAAGGCGGATTCTATGATCTAATGGAAGCGATGGAATCTCTTCTTTTCTGATTATTATCGACTTATTATCGACAAGTCACTGCGTAAACTAATGGAATCGCCGTTAACCGAACGGTACTTATGGTGGCATGGGAGGTCGGCTACTCAACTAATGGGTAGCCTCCTACCCGAGGTCAGACTCCAGAACCGTCATTAGCCCGGCTTTCATGAAAAATTGAGGACATAAAGTCTATCCCAAGCTGCGATCATTTATTATCTAATGAAAATGATACTTATAGTCCGTCGACTCGGCTCATGATGTAGCTTAGGATTTATTTATACCCATAAACCAGAAGGATGCGTTTTTATGAATATTATGCAAGATTTTGGACCACGTCTTAAAGAATTAAGACTACAATCAAATATGTCTCAAGACAAGCTTGCCTCACTCTCTGGACTGGACAGGACGTATATTGGGGGTGTGAAGCGTGGCGAACCAGCACCGGATTGATCCGCTCGGATTTTTGAAAGAATTACAAAAGGATTACGGTGGCGTGGCCCAAATAAGATTTGGTCCGCAGACTATGTACGTTATTTTCATATTTACTTAGGTTAGGAGAATTACTTAAATGGATATTCAAGCTGAATTTGGATTTCGCTGCAAACAACTTCGAGCTCGATCCGGAATGTCCCAGGAAATGCTGGCAATATGTTCTCAATAGAACGATTTTCCGATACTCCTGCCTATCAACGGCAAGATTTCATACAACCCATCTCAGAACGATTTAAATACCATACGGATTTTGAAAATAGAATATTATCTTTTCAGATTAGTGGACTGTTAAACGCGGAGCATGTTGAATGCATGTCGAAAACATGGTCTAAAATAAGTGCATTATTTGGGGATAAAGATATAAGTGTATTTTTCGACTATCGTGGCATGATCGCTTCTGATGGTGAGCCCGCGGTCTTTTTACCCGAGGTTGCGGAAAAGGCGGGCATGTTCCAAAAGAAACTGACTTCAAATATAAATCGATTGGTAACACTCTGTAATTCTGAATACATGAAGCAACAATTAAATCATGTTTCAGCGATTAGTAATAATTCAGATAGATCACTCAACCTGTTTGGAAACAATAAGGAAATGATTGGTAAGGCTTATGAACTCTTAGGTATAATTGATAATGAACTTATCAAAGCAACGACGTCGGTAGCACAGCCTGCAAGGTTCCTAGGACGAACAATCCGGCCAGCCGACGAAGGAACCGGGGGAAGAACGCGACACCTTTCCAGACTGCAGAATCAACTTGAAGCGTAAAGCTGTATCCGAAGAGGAAAGAGAACAGAAGGTAGAACTTCATCTTGGACAGCAAGGAGTATGCGAACACAACGTCAAATAAGAAAAAATATGCTGGTTACACCTTGCTTGTTTCCTGTTAAAGAGACAAACACCAAACTTCGAAGAACTTCTTTTTCTTCCTAACAGGTTAATATCGATCAAACGTGGAGAATCTTATCTCAAATAGTGGTAAAGCTAAAAATGGAAATAATAGATAAATATGGATTTTTGATTTTCATGGAAAAATAAAAAGAAAGGGATGCATAGGCATGAGTGAAGAAATAAAAATTGTTAAATATAATCCACAATGGGCAATTGATTTTGTACAAGAAAAGTGCATCTTATCCTCGCTTCTTGGTGATCAAGCTATTGCTATTGAACACATTGGAAGTACGTCCATTCCTGGTCAAGAAGCAAAGCCAATAATCGATATCTTCGTTGGAGTGTCACCTTTTTCAGAGTTAGCTTACTATAAATCTATACTTGATTCAGAGTTATACCATTACATTCAAACGGACATGAGTAGTAGATATTTATTCTATAAATACACAGATGGAGTCTGGACCCATAACATACACATCATCCCTTACAATGTTGAGTTCTATAACAGAAATGAATTGATATTAAGAGATTATTTGAAAGAACACCCTAAATTAGTTCAAAAATATGGGGAACTCAAGAGAAATTCCGCTAAAAATTTTAATGTGAACTTGGATGAATATACCCGTTCTAAAACGGAATTTATACAACATGTAATTGATGTTGCAAGAACTAAAAAAGGACTGCCTTTACAAGATGTTTGGACTAACGAGTTAAAGTAAATAAAACATTACCGCCTGTTCAGAGTAGGCGGTTTTTTTGTGGTCGAGAAACAACAATAAAATTTAATAAAATAGGGCATTGAATTAACGAGCAGCATTCCTATATTAAAGAAAGAACCAAAAAGGCTCCTCAGTATCATGTTAGTGGGTCCCAAAGCTGGCCTGCGACCGGATCCAAAAACAAACCAAGGAGACTACAAGATGCATGCTACTCAAAATGAACGAATTATTACTCTCAATCCAAGTAACAAAGCGGCATCTCTGCCAGGCCGTTTTGTCTTTATTTAAACGCATCTAGATTTTTTCTCAGTAGCAGGTTCACCATAAATGAATATAATTCGTACAGCTTTGGAATTCTAGACTTATGTATTTGAGGAGAATTGAGGAAAACTTCATGTGGCCTAGTTTCTATGTTTTCTTTCCAAAACTGTCTTCTTTGATTGGGGCATTTATCTCCTTTCTAATCCCATACACGATTGACCGGATATTTCGATTGATATCGAGTTCTATTAGAAGAAGGTGAGAGTGTTGCCGCAACCGAAGTTCACAGCAGGTCTCCAGGATAATTTGATTATCATGAAAGAAATCTTGGGAGGCAGTATGGATTTTATGATCCGTACGCTTACGATTCAACCTGCGTGGAAAGCAGCAGTCGTGTACATAGACGGATTGTTAGAAAAAAACGTCTTGAATGACCAAGTTATCAAGCCTTTGTTGAACTTGCAGTCTACGATGCCGCAGTTAGCTTACAGAGATCCTGAACAGCTTATGCAATTTATTTCCGATTCGATAGTTTCAATCTCGGAAGTTCAAGCTGTTAGGCAGGTAAACGAATGTACTTCACAAGTGCTGCAAGGGAATGCAGCATTATTTCTTGAAGGCGTTGCATATGTGATTATTCTTGGTACGGCAGATTGGGAAAGCCGTGCGATAGAGGAACCTTTTTCTGAAGCGGTGGTAAGAGGTCCGCGGGAAGGATTCGTCGAGAAGCTCAAACTTAATATTTCGCTGATCAGACGCCGGATCAAAGATCCTCATTTAACCATTCACAATTATAAAATCGGTCGACGTTCCAAAACCGACGTTGCTCTATTATATGTGGAAGGGATAACCAACCCCGATTTGATCAAAGAAGTAAAGGATAGGATCGAGCAGATTGATATCGATGAAATTCCTGAGTCCGGTTTTATCGAACAACTCATTGAGGATAATTCCCTCTCTCCTTTCCCACAGGTACAAAATACAGAGCGTCCCGATAGGGTCGCCAGTGCCTTATTGGAAGGGCGAATAGCATTAATCATCGACGGTACGCCTATCGCTTTAATTGTCCCGGTTACCTTGGCTGTATTGATGACCTCCTCGGAAGATTATTACGAGCGATGGCTTCCTTCCTCTTTGATTCGACTAATACGTTATGGTGCTGCGCTCATTTCACTATTCCTCCCGGCACTATACATTGCTTTAATTTCTTATAATCATGGTTTGATTCCTACCAAGCTAGTCTTGTCGATCGCTGCCGGAAGAGAAGGGGTTCCTTTTCCATCTTTGATCGAAGCGTTAATTATGGAAATTACGCTGGAGATTCTAAGGGAAGCTGGTTTGAGATTACCCAAGCCCATCGGGCAGGCCGTAGGTATTGTAGGCGGTTTGGTGATAGGGGAAGCTGCTGTGCAGGCTGCAATCGTGAGTCCAGTCATGGTAATAGTGGTAGCTTTAACTGCCATATCATCTTTTGCCTTTCCTCAGTATGCCGCTGGTTTAGCTATTCGTATGCTCCGATTTGCCTTGATGATAGCCGCGTCTGTGCTGGGACTGTACGGGATTATTTTGATGGTTCTTCTCATATCGGCTCACTTGATGAAGTTAAAGAGTTTCGGAGTGGAATACATGAAGCCGTTTGTTCCGATTCGTTCGAGCAATTGGAAGGATTTAATCCTCAGACTGCCGCTCCAAAAGATGAAACAGCGCCCAGAAATGGTTAAGCCCATCGATCGTCGTCGCAGATAAAGAAGGGCAGGGAGAGTGTATGTTTACGAATAATAAAGGTGAAATCACATCGACCCAGATAGCCGCGATCGTAGCAAAAAGTATGATTGGAACAGGGATTCTTATTTTGCCTCGCGAAATAGCGAAAAGTACGGATTCTCCAGATGGCTGGATATCTGTCATCTTAGGCGGTTTAATAACGCTATGCGCAGGATATATAGTAATGAAATTAAATCTTATGTTCCCGAAACAAACGATTTTTCAGTACGGCAATACCATTGTTGGAAAATATCTAGGGATCTTCAACAGTCTCATAGTTATAGCCTATTTTACTATTTCTGCAGGTTATTTGCTACGGGTCTTAGGTGAAGTTATTCGGATGTATCTATTAGTCGAAACTCCGATTGAAGTGACCATGATCGCTTTTTCAAGCGTGGCTGTTTATTTGACATTGGGAGGAATCCAGCCGATTGCGCGCTTCATTGAGTTTTTCTTCCCTCTTATCATTGTCATTCTGATTGCTTTAATTGCTTTAAGCTTTCGGGAGTTTGAAGTAGATAATATCCGTCCAGTTCTTGGAAACGGGGGTTACCCCGTACTCAAAGGCATCGTTCCTTCTGCTCTTTCATATAGCGGTTATCAGATCATGCTGATTCTTGCAGCGTATGCCAAGGCGCCGGAAAAGGCCGTGAAATTGGCTCTGACGGGTATTTGTATTGTGATTATTTTGTATACAATGGTTGTTATTGTTTCGATCGGAACTTTAACCGTAGAGGAAGTTAAAACTGTAACTTGGCCAACAATGTCAGTCGCCAAAGATATTGACTTGCCTGGGGGATTCTTTGAGAGGTTTGAATCCATGTTCTCTGTGCTCTGGGTGATAAGTATGTATACAGCGTTTGTCCCATATCACTTTGTGGCAAGTTTAGGTTTAGGGGAGCTTTTCCACAAGAATTATCAGAGCTTTGCTTACTTGTTGCTTCCTTTTATCTATATTTTCGCAACGTATCCGAAGGATTTGAATGCTGTATTTCGACTAGGGAATTTTGTGGCATATTATTCAATATTTACGATGGTCGTGATTCCCCTCTGCTTATGGATCATTGCTAGGATGAGGAGGATCGGAACTTGAAAGCATGTGGCACTTTACGGATTGCCATCGCTCTGACAAGCCTCATGATTTTAAATGGATGTTGGGACCGAGTGGAAATCGAAGACGTAGGTATAACTCTCGGCATCGGTTTTGATATGCCAGATAAAAATACAATGCCTAGTGATAAGGAAAAACAGCTAATTTCCATGACCCATCATTTTGCCATTCCTGAACAATTCTCATCCAAAGGAGGTACCACAGCAAAAAAATCATATACAAACCTGGCCAGTACAGGGGAACAAGTCTTGGAAAACGTTAGTGAAATATCGATGCGCTTGTCCCGCACTCCCAGCTACGAGCATCTAAGAGTTATTGTTATCAATGAGAACGTGGCGAAAACCATTGCTTTGAAAAATATTATTAACTTCTTACTGCGAAATAGTGAGACAAGGAGATCAATGCCCGTCTTAATTTCACAAGGACCAACGATCCAAGTTTTTGAAAAGGAAGCCATTGCAACAAATCCCGCAGTGAAATTAAGGGGAATGACAGAAAATTTCCGCAAAACTTTAAGTATACCGCCATCCCTTAAGTTAGGAGATCTGTCAGAAAAGCTTACCGGAAAGAAAAGCTTTGTCATTCAGAAAGTAGTGACCACAGCCACAGAATCCAAATTGTCAGGTGCTGCCGTGGTCAAGGGGGAAACTGGGAAAATGGCGGGATGGCTATCTGAGGAAGAAACCACAGGGTTAAATTTACTTTATCCGGATCATCAAAGACGAGGTGTAATAAAAGGAATTGATAAGAGAAGCGGGGGGCCATTAGTCTTTGAGGTACATCATTTAAACAGAAAAATTACGCCGCGACTGTTCGAAGACAGGGTTGATTTTGAAGTTGAGTTGAATGTAGTTGGCCGCCTTCGAGAGGACTGGGTATTTCCAGGTAACGCATTTGATCAAGAATTCGTCGCAAGATCTGAGTCTGCAATCAAGCAATCCATCGAGAGACTTATTAATAAGGCACTTTCTAAAACACAAAAAACGTTTAAAGTCGATGTAGCAGGTTTTGGAAAGAGACTTCAAATTAAAAATCCCAAGTTATGGAGTAAACTGAAGGATAATTGGGATGATAGGTTCACCCAGTCTGTAATTAACGTCAAGGTTGTTGTGAAAATTATCGAGTTTGGAACGACAGCGACTAAAAAAGGGTAGAAGAGAACCGAGTCGATTGTTCGGGACACAACCATGATTGCTTACAGAATCTAGGCAATGTCCCGAACATTGGCACGCCGCTGCTGACGCGAGCCGGGGAAATGTCTCCGCTGGACACATGCGTGGTCGAGCTATCCAGCTTCCAGTTGATGGACATGACGTGCTCTCCCTATGTAAACGGCGACAACCCAGCGACCGCCACACTGCAAGGACGGGGACGGACTAATTATTTCGGTGCGCAAATGATCCGGGAAGTCAAGAAAAGGTGCGGCTTTCATCCTTTTGGTGGAACGGTACCGGCTTTCATCCTTTTGAATGGCTTATTCATTGCGAAAAATATTGTCGAACAGCATCAAGGCGCGATCTCGGCCCAAAGCGACCGAATTCGTACGCTCTTTGAAGTCCGTCTCCCGCAAAGCATCGTATCCGAAGGATAATCAGACTACCAATCATTTAATAAAAATTTTATTTTTACCCCACCTATTCTTTAAACAGTCCTCCCTATTCTAAAGCTAGATGAATAGATGGAGGAAACTGAGAATGAATAAGTGGGGATTTTTGTGTCGCTAATACCCGCAAACGATCTTGAAATAGCTCTAATGGCGGATTGATTCGGTTAAATCGCAGTATGTGGAAATCAAACCAAGAGAATGGCCGGCACTGTCGGCAATGTGGCGTATTCGCCGGAAAACGTCGCCGATTACACCATAATGCTAGTACGTATGGCCTTGCCCAGGCCGAGAATGCATTGCAATGGGCCAAATGACCTCGTCGGCGCCGGCGCTCCGCTTCGCCGATAAAGGCAAATGGTTGGAGGAAGCAGAACATGAAGAAACGGTTCATTAGGCACGACGTTGCTGTGAAGATAAAGAAATGGAAGCGTAAGGATTCGGCGGTTGCCTGGATATTTCTCGCACCGAGCGCAGTCGGATTCGCGCTGTTCTACCTGATTCCGTTTGTCATGGGAGTGTTCTATTCATTCGTGGACAATGCGGTAGATCGTCATTTTGTGGGATTGGAAAATTACCGCGAATTGCTTGCGAGCGGGTCCTTCCGTAAGGCAGCATTCAATACGTTTAATTTCAGCGCGTTGGGCGTTCCGCTTAATCTAACGTTGTCTTTAGGGTTAGCGTTGCTGCTGAATACGAATATTTATCTGCGGAAATGGTTGCGAACCGCCTATGTTCTGCCTCTTGTCGTTCCCGTCGCCTCGATTGTGTTTATCTGGCAGATGCTGTTTGATTGGAACGGATCTGTGAATGCCTGGCTGAACGACTTCGGAATCGAACGCGTGGACTGGATGAAGACCGAAGCGGCACGGTATGTCATCATTGTCGTTTATTTATGGAAGAACATCGGGTATAACGTCATTTTATTTTTGGCGGGATTGCAGCAAATCCCGAAGGATTATTATGAAACCGCCCAAGTGGAAGGAGCGGGACGTTTGCGGCAGTTTGGCAGCATTACCCTTGTCTATCTCACGCCCACGATGCTTTTTGTCGTCATTTTGTCGATCATGAGCTCGTTTAAAGTTTTCCGGGAAACGTATTTGATCGCAGGCGATTATCCGCATGACAGTATCTACATGCTGCAGCATTATATGAACAACATGTTCACGTCGTTGGACATTCAGAAGCTGACTGCGGCAGCGACTTTGATGGTCGTTTGTATTCTTTTGATCGTCACGGGATTGTTCACGCTTGAACGCCGGTATCGGCAGTTCACGGAATAGAGGTGGAAAATCATTGCGCATTTTCAAAGTGCTTCAAAGATTTGGGCTCACAGTCGTCATGGGTACGGTTGCGATCCTATTCTTATTTCCGATTGTGGTCACGTTCACCAATTCATTCATGACGGCACAGGAAATCGGTATCAATTATGGAACCATTGGGCAGATGAATGAAGCGGCTGAAGAAGGAAAAAACCTTTTTGCGAATGTTAAATTGCTGCCGGATCTAGTGACCCTAGAGCAGTATGGGAAAGTATTGGTGGGCAGTCCAAGATATTTGACGATGTTCTGGAATTCGGTATTTTTGGTGGTACCGATCATCGCAGGACAAACTTTCGTAGCGGCTTTTGCCGCGTATGGATTCTCCAAGCTGAAATTCCCTGGCCGGGATCGGTGGTTTCTCATCTATGTCATGACGATGCTCATGCCATTTCAGGTGACATTGGTACCGAATTTCATTATGGCGGATAAGTTGGGACTTTTAAATAGTCCCCATGCTGTTATATGGCCCGGCGTTTTCTCAGCTTTCGGCGTATTCATGCTCCGACAGTTCATGCTGCATATTCCGTATGCCTACATAGAAGCTGCGAAGATGGACGGGGCCGGCCATTTGCGGATTTTCTTCACGATCATCCTTCCCATGGTGAAACCGGGCCTTGCAGCGCTTGTTATTCTTTTATTTGTCGATTATTGGAACATGGTGGAACAGCCGCTTATTTTTTTGGACGATCCGTTCAGGCAGCCGTTATCCGTGTATTTATCCAGAATCAATGATGAGCCGGGGATTGCTTTCGCAGCGTCCATGCTCTACATGACTCCGATGGTGCTGTTATTTTTGTACGCGGAAACCTATTTCATTAAAGGCGTTCAATTGTCCGGCATCAAGGGGTAAAAGAAAGACTTTCCAACGGAAAATTTGTTAGGGAGGAGAAAGACCAGATATGGAGTTAGCAAACGAACCGGGTGATCGCAGACGCAAGCGAAGTATTCAAGTTGTGTTCATTGCCTTTATGGGATTGCTATTATTTCTTACGTTTTTCAGCAATACGTTCGAGTCATTGACCTTGCCGAAGGTGAGAACGGAACCGTTGGTTACCGGAAGCCTTTTATTTACGATCGAGGGCAGCGGCATGTTGCAGCCGTTCAACGAAGCGAGATTAGCGAACCCCGCCGGCTGGGAGGTTCAAACGATTTTTGTCAAGGAAGGAGATCGGGTGAAGAAAGGGCAAAGGCTCATCGAGTATGACAGCAAAACGGCCGAGCGAGAATTGGAGAATGAAATCGCCAACTTGAAGAAGATGAACATCGAGTTGCAAAATCTTCAGGATCAGTTCATTCAGTCGACAAAGGGAGGGGATGAGCTCGACATTCGGAGCACACGCCGCGCGATCGAAACACGAAAACTGGATTTAGGCACGCAGGAACGAAAAATTGACGAGTTGAGAGATCGTTTGACAAGCGGACAGGAGCTGACCGCTCCGTTCGATGGGATCATAACCCAATTGAATGCCGTCGAAGGACTGGCGACAACTGGAGAACCGGATGTTCTGATTTCAAATGACAGTCAGGGCTACAGGTTGGATATTCCCGCCGATTCCGCGCTGATGACCCGATTGGGGATTGCAGTCGGAGCGAAGATAGATGTCGAGGTACAAAACCCTCAGGAACAACAGACCCGTATAATCGAAGGAACGATTGCCGAAATGGCGAATGCCGAGCCGAGAACCGAGAGTTCATCTGAATCCGCAGAAGAGGCGGTCCAGACCCGAACGATTCCTCAGAAGGTGATTCGCATCCAGGTTGTTGATTCCGAGCTGAAAGGAGGTGAGCAAGCACGGATCAATATCGAGAAACGCTCTCGCCTGGAAGGGCTGGTTATTTCGAATGAGGCGATTCATCGAGATCAGGGTGGCATGTTCGTTTATAAGATTAACGAGCAGAGAGGAGCGTTGGGCAATGTTTTCGTCGCACGTAAAGTGCGTATTCAGCCCGGTGAAAGCAATGACACTGAAACATTGATTCAAGCGGATAGCCTGGATGAGGACGATCTGATGATTCTGGAAAGCAGCGAGCCTTTGCAGGATGGAAACCGTGTTCGTCTGCAATAGGGTAGCAAGGATTTATAAAAAGACAGGAGGAAATCATTCGATGAAAAAGTGGCAGTATACGATAGCTTCGGGGATTTTAATCACGTTTGTGACCGCATGCAGTTCCGGGGGAGGAGAAGAATCGAAAAGCCCAGTACATTCGGTCAATCAAGAAGGGAAGACCATTGTTACAATGTCTGTCCAACAACCGATCCCTTTTTACCAGACAGCAGAAAAAAAGTTTGAAGAGAAGAATCCGGATATCGATCTGCAAATCAAGGTTACAGAAGATTATGAACAATATCAAAAAACGACGAGTACAGAAATACTATCGGGCAAAGGCCCGGATATCTTTGAAATAAGTGGTTTGCCCATCAAAGATTATGTAAATAAAAACTTACTCCTGAACATGGGCGAGCTTATGGAGCAAGATAAAACGCTAAATAAAAGCGATTTGCAAATGAACATTTTGGATGCATTAAAGTCAGATGATGGTATTCTGTATGCCATGCCTTTCGGATTCAACTTGCGTGCATTTGTTGGTGATGGAAATATTCTTAAAAACGCGAAGATCGACGATCAGAATTGGAGTTGGAAGCAGTTCGAGGAAATATCGAAGCAATTGGGAGAGAGCGGTGCGGAACGTCGTTATGCCATGGCGGGTGAAGCGCCTGATTTTCGCATGCAAGAAATGATTGTGGATCGATACACAGAGTTTGTTGATCCTGCAGCGAAAAAGGCCATGTTCGACTCGCCCGTATTCGTGGGTGCAATGCAACAAATTAAAGATATGTACGATCATAAGGTCATGACTTCGGAGCCGGCAGATATAGGTAAGCAAATGTTCTATTCTACCGTTCTGCGATCGCCGGCAGACTTCATCGATGGTCTGCACGCCTTCTTCTCCAATCCAAAGCTGCTGCAAAAACCGGAACAAAAAGGGGGAACGAGGATTGTCCCTGCATCACAGTTTTCCATTCAAGCCAAATCCCCGGTGAAAGAGGAAGCTTGGAAGTTTATTGTGTTCATGCTGTCTGAAGAAGGGCAATCGCTTCAAGAGAGACCAGGATTTTCACTGCTGAAATCCGTGAATGAGAAGCAGTTGAACGACATCCAGCAACAAGTGAAAAGCGGAACGTACAAGACGCCAGACGGGAAATTACCTAAAATGTCGGATAATGAAATCGCCAAGTTCAAAGAATTCATTAATACGGCGGACAGCTACGCGGAAGCGGACGGTAAGGTAATCTCCATTGTAGGAGAAGAATCGATGGCATTTTTTAGCGGACAAAAAACTGCTGACAACGTAGCAAAGCTGATCCAGAACAGAGTGACAACCTATTTAAACGAGTAGAAATTGAAGCTGCGCACATGCGCGGACGGGAACGGCGACAGCTTGGGGGATTTAATCGTAACGGGCAGTTCCACGACGATCCCTTAAAAAAATATGTTATATTCTGTTTATGGGTCTCAATGTTAACGCATCTGTCAAAATGGCCAACGACGCAAAAAAACACCGTTCACTAAACAGTGGTTTTTTGCGTCGACAGGGGCCGGGACTTTTTAGAACTTGAAAATACACATCATATAATGTGTAACCATATTTACAAACTCTTGTGAGACAAGGGATATTTCCGGTCTCGGTACATATGTACAAAATACGGGTTTTGTGAAAAAGTATTCGGGATTAATTACCGGACTGTTTGAACCTACATTTAAATACGCTTCGATAACACTTATTTCAAACAATACTTAAATAGCTGGTTGATTTCGTGGCTGCTGCAGTTATATTTATTCTCCATATTAATCCGCTCTTTTTTGAAACAAAGCTGCCCATAATCCCGATGTACCAAAACAATCACTTGGTTGTTCAATATCCTGCATTCTCCGGATTTCAACAATTTGAAAGTCTTGAAATATCATCTTTAATTTTTCAGGGGTATATCCAAGTCCGCCTCTTAGACTACGTTGACGATAAACTTCCCAATCAGTAATATCAGAACCACCTAAAATACCATTCTCAACAAAACAAGTGATTCCAAAGAATCCACCAGGTTTTAAACCTTTGTTAAGCAGGTTTACATAATCAATTCTTCGATGTGGAGCAATATGGTGAAAGCATCCAGAATCATATATGACATCGTATTCTGACTTCTGAACATCCAAATCAAATATGTTTTTAAAAATAAAATTAATGCTGATCCCTTGCTCTTTAGCCCTCTCATTCCCCCATTGCAAAGCCTCTCTGGATAAATCTACTGCATCAACGTCATACCCTTGCTTGGCAAAATAAATAGCATTTCTTCCCGGTCCGCAACCCAGTTCTAGGACCCTTCCTCCTGGTGTGAGCAAATTGTTCTTAAAATATTTAATCAAGTTTTCATCAGGAGCATTTACGAAAAACGGAACTGCCTTGCTTCTTTCAGAATAGAAAGCATCCCAATTAAATTTAGACTGTTCTTTTAATAAGGAATCTAGCATATTAAGGATATCCTCATTGGAATAAATTGTCTCTGTCATAATGTCCTCCTCCCGTCTTAATGTAAATAAACGGTCAAGTTCGGATACGACAATGCTAATCTTTCTAACTGTTGATTAAGTGAATCCCTAGCGAATCCTTTGCCAAATATTTCGGGATCGGGTCTAAAGGTTATACGGGTACCATTGGATTGCGATACGCCTACTGTCATTAGATCGGATTGTGGAATACCATGTTTATAATCTTGACGATAGATATAACCTTCTCTTTTGACCTCAACAGTAAGACTGTAGGTAAGAGCATTGACGATTGCAATGCTAATTCCTTTTTCCGCACCAGGTGCTTGGTACGGAGCCTCGCTGCTAAATCTTTCGATGTCAGTTAATACAGTTTGAACAGTTGATTTATTGCTGTCTTGAAATGCTTTTACGGGTATACCTCTACCGTTATCGCTAACGGTTACACCACCATTTTGATGTAAAAAAATATGGACCTCGTTGACATAACCGGCAACGTGCTCGAGAATTGAATTCTCTACCACTGCCCATAAAAGCAAATTAGCATCGAAGCCATCCTTGCTTGTTTTCCCCAGATATGATCCTGCCGAATTTCTCACCTCGACCATATCTAAATAATCGCTAGTATCTAACATATCCACCACAGCTGATAACAACAAAAGGAAAGGCAATTTTCGGTGATCAGGCAATGTGTAGCGTCCGCTTTTGTCCTGTGATAGCAAGTCTGCACCTTGCAATGCCTTCAAATGGTGATATAACTGCCCAGTGGTACCCAAACCTAACTTTTCGACGATTTCGGTGCCAGTAAGCGACTCGATAAGAATGGATGTTATAATATCGAGACGCGGTTTACTGCCTAAGGCTGAAAGTATTTTTGAAATTTTTTCGGTGCCAATACTAAGTAACTGTTCCAATTGTCTTTCTTTGGGTTCCCAACGCAATAATTTTCCATTTGATTGATACTGACCAGCATAATAAACATAACCAGACGAATTTCTTTCATTAGTTGCATGAATCTCGTCCGGCAACTCGAAAGAAGGACGACCGGTCGAGATATTTCGAACAAGTCGTTCTAGTTCCGTCATTTGTGTTTTCAATGCGTTAATCTCAATACGCAATTCTTCATTGCTGATGAATACCGCCCCCCAAATTATACGTAAATACGTAATTACGTATTAACTATATCAAAATGCCGACCATATGTAAACAACTACCATTAAAATGTTCCTTATCGATTTGTTCTGGCGAGATTATTGGAAACATATCCAATTCCTAAATCGGTTTAGCGATAAGCTAATGTTTTAGCCCCTGCCTACTTCACAAAGAACTTCTCTGCGCCACTATCAACTCCGAAGCTAATGTTTCCAGAATCCTGTTGGTCGAAAACGGCAAACACCCGTCCTATTGTTCTGTGGTAAATTCTCTTTTAACGTCCAATCAAATAAAAATGCTTAGAATAAAATGGAAGGAATATAAGTGAAAGGCGTGTATTTATGTACAAACATGAAACACCTATAGTTGTTCTTAACCTTAGCGGTTCGGGTCTATCCGTCATAAGAAGCTTACGCCGTTATGGAATCTCCTTGTACGCATACGATATTAAATCACGATATGTAATCGGGAAAACACGTCTTGCCGTTTGTGGTATATGCCCTAATCCGTTAACAGAGGAAGCAGAGTTGCTGCAATTTTTATGTAAGGTCGGTTCATCATTTCCAACAAAGCCGGTTTTATATCCATGCTCGGATGATTTTCTTCATTTCATATCCAGATTTAGGGAAGCATTGTCTCTTTACTTTGTATTTCTAATTCCGGAGCACTCGCTGGTTGAAACGGTTTTGGACAAACGACTCACCTACGAACTTGCTGCCAGATACCGTATCCCAGTTCCTAAGACATTTATTATTGAGAATGCCAATCATTTGGAAGAGCTTTTGCCGCAAATTCCTTTTCCTTGTATTTTAAAGCCTGCCTTCGGCATAATCTTTCGGGGTAAGACGCATCTCAAGGCAATTGCAGCCGACAATCCCGATGATCTCAGAAAGAAATATTTGCATTACAGTCAATACAGTATGCTTATGGTGCAGGAGTTGATACCAGGGGAAGACCACTGTATCGTCAGCGTTAAAACCTTCTATGACCAAGAAATGAATTTGATCGGTATGTATTGCAATCAGAAGCTGCACCAGTTTCCGGCGGATTTAGGGTCGGCCTGTTATGCGGTTACGAGTAATGACAAGGAAGCTATCGAAATGGCCACCTCTTTTCTCCAACAAATTCATTGTCGGGGCATTGCGGGGATGGAGTTTAAGAGAGATCCCAGGGACGGGAAGCTAAAATTCATGGAGATCAATGCAAGAATTCCGTTAACCGGCGCACTAACCCTCAACTGTGGTGTCGACTTAGCCTATCTATATTATTTGTCCATGACAGGACAGCAGCCTAAACCCGTTACTTCGCAGAAAGATGGAGTAACCTGGGTTTACTTGGTTCGGATGCTTTTGACTTTTCAAGTGAAGCACAAGCAAGGGAAAATGACTTATAGGGAACTGGCTCGGATCATCTTTTCGAAGAAGACCGAAGCGATGTTTACCTGGAGGGATCCCATGCCATTTGTGCGCAGTTTTATCTCTCATCTGAAAAATGACTGGAATCAGAAGCGGATGAGTAAATCGTCTAAGGAGAGTGTCAGCGATGCCGAAAACCGTAATGGTGTTTGCGGCCCACCCGGATGATGAAATATTGGGTGTGGGAGGAACCATCCGCAAACTGATCATAGAGGGAGCCAGCGTAATTAGCGTGATATTGGCTCACGGCCGCAAAGAGGAACAAAAACGAATAAGCACATGCATTGAAGAAGCGAACCGGCAAATTGGCGTGAGTCAGGTTATTTTTCTTGGACTTCCGAATTTGGAAATGGAGACGATCCCTTTATACACCATTAATCAGGAAATTGAAAAGCTTCTGCGTACTTACACGCCAGAAATGGTTTTTACTCATCATTATGGCGACCTGAATAAAGATCATCAGATTACATTTCAAGCCGTTTTCACATCATGCAGACCCTTACCTGGTTATTCGCCTGCCGAATTGCTCTGTTTTGAGACCCCTTCCTCCACCGAATGGATGGCTCCATTTCCAGAACAATCATTTAAACCCAATTTCTTTGTCAATATATCAGAGACGTTATCAGAAAAGCTGCGTGCTCTGCGCCATTATCAAATTGAAATGAGGCTCTATCCCCATCCTAGGTCTTATGAAGGAGTGAAGCATTTAGCGGCAGTACGAGGAATTACGATTGGCGTCCCACACGCTGAAGCGTTTGAAGTGATAAGGAGAATCTGGAAATGAAGCAACGGCCGTTTATACGGCGCTTATCTAGCGAGCCCGCACCTGTTCGTAAATCGTATTTAGTTCATTCATCATTCTTCGCGTCGACAAATAGGATCGGGCTCTTTTCTTTGCTTCCATGCCCATAGTTATCCTTACTCCTTCGTTAGCCAATAAATAAAACAATTGACTATACAATATTTCACTATTTTCGGATGGAAAACAAAGGCCGGTCACCGTGTCCTCAATAAGTTCCGGCAGCCCCCCGGCATCGGAGACAACAGATGGTTTTCCGGACCATTGAGCTTCCATTGCCGCATATGGATAATTGTCATTAATGCTGGGGCACACAAAGATATCCGCTAACGTGAACAAATAGGCAACATCCGTACGCTGCCCTAAAAACAGAACATGAGAATCGAGCCCTAAAGCCGTGCATTGGAGCTTTAAGGCTTTTTCCATATATCCTTCACCACAGAGCCAGCAAACCCAATCATCTGTATGAAGTTTCAACTTTGAAAGCGCATCTATAAGGATGTGAATCCCTTTGGCGTAAATTAATCGGGATGTACAGATCAAGATTTTTTTACCAAGCTGCATTGAGCTCGGCAGTGGATATTGATATTTTTCTAAATTGGCTTGGAATTTCTCTTCGTTAATGCCGTTATGTACACACTGCATGTTGATATGGGGCAAAGGATATTGATTGTGAAAATAATTTTTTAACCATATGGAAGGAGTGATGGTTATCTCTGCAGATTCTAAGCCTATTCTCTCTAAATCGGAATAATAGTGATATTCCGGAGTTTTTTTAAATTCATCTTCCGAGTAATTTGGAATGACAGCTTTTGTCTGCAAATATAATTTCCGCAGCAGAGACCCGTGAATGGTAGTGACTAGCGGTATGGGCTCCTTCAGCACTGTTCGAATGGATCTCGCTGCGATGACATCTTGAGCGTGTATCACATCGTATTGATTTAGATTCAATAAAGCTGCATGCAGCTCCATGCAGTATCTGTACATTTCATTTTTATAGATAAAATGGTCTTCTTTAACGGGAATATTCGTGAGGTTAATTTTGCGGTATAACGACGGTAATAATGGAGCATTAGAAAAAATTCTATTTTGATTCACGAGATGAAAGGCATTTTCGTTCATCCTTCCGAATAAATCAACCTGGTGTCCGGTTCTTTTGAGTTCAGATGCTAGGTGCTCCATATATGACCATACACCACCGGCAGAGGGTACTTCCCAAAAGCTTGCCAAGAGGATTTTCATTCTTATCTAATCCCCCCTTTCACATCATTCCTATCCCATTTTATGTTTGATTCCTCTCAGAATGACCCTAACCTGCCGCCTCAACTTCAATTTATCTCGGGCAAGATTCGTGTGTAGTTAGACGGGAGGTTCACCAAGATGATGGTCGATCAAACGCAGAATAGCGTCTGTGCCGTCGACGTAAGTCGCGGATGCCATCCTGCGCCTTAGCTCCTCGCCGTTCTTCATTGTCTCCAGCGCTTCGCGCAAAAGCGACTCGGGCGTCAAATTTTCCTCGAACAAAACCCGCGCAAACCCTTGCTGGCGGAACGATTCCGCATTCAACAGCTGGTCTCCTCGGCTCGTCCAGAGCGTTAGAGGAATGAGCAGCATCGGCTTGCGAAGCGCCAGCAGCTCGAAGATCGATGTTGAGCCGCCGCGGGAAACGACCGCATCGCTGGCAGCGAACAAGTCGGGGAGCTGCTCCTGCACATACTCGAATTGCTTGTAACCGCGACGTCCCTCATGATCCAAACTGATGTTCCCCTTCCCGCAAATATGAATAACCTGGAACTTCTCCAGCAGCCTGTCGAGCGTCGCTCGCACCGTTTCATTGATCTTCTGCGCGCCGAGACTGCCTCCGACAACGAGCAGGACCGGCTTCTGCTGATGAAAATCACACAACGACAGCCCGCTCCAAGCGTTCCCCCGCATGATTGGCTCGCGGATCGGCAAGCCGGTGCACACCGCCTTCTCCCCCTTGATATGCCGCATCGTTTCCGGAAAAGTCACGCACACGCTCGTTGCTAGCGGCATTGCTATTTTATTGGCCAAACCGGGCGTATAATCGGACTCATGGATAATGACGGGGATGCGATTCAGCCAACTGCCGATAACGACTGGAACGGAGACGAAGCCTCCCTTGGAGAACACGAGGTCGGGCTTCAAACGACGCAGCAGCCGATACGATTGGCAGATCCCTTTCAGGACGTTCAGCGGGTCCTTGAAGTTTTTGACGTCAAAGTAGCGGCGCAGCTTGCCGGAAGCGATCGGATAAAACGGTACTCCTGCCTGCTCGACGATTTCACTTTCCATGCCGTCTTTTGAGCCTATATAGGCGATATCCCAGCCAGCAGCCTTGAGCCTGGCCATAAGCGCCAGATTCGGCGTCACATGGCCGGCCGAGCCTCCGCCGGTAAAGACGATTTTTCTCATCATACAGGTCACCTCGAATAACGGGAAAAGGGCGATGGCGCCCTCTCTCCTCCATCACAGCTTTCGCGTACACGTTCATTTCGCCGCTTGCAAAGCCCGCTCGACTTGGGCGAGGTGCTTGGCCATAGTCGCTGCCGCCGCTTTCGGATCGCCGTCGCGAATCGCTTCGAACAGCCGTCTATGCTCTTCGAACAGCTGGCCGGCCGTATCTTTCGCGCTATAGAGCCATAGCTTGCGGCTGTCTTGAATCGTTCGGTATATCGCAGCAGATACGTGCGTCATCATGGTCTCCAGCATCTTATTGCCGGATGCTTTGGCGATGGCGATATGAAAGTTGGTTTCGTAAATTTGGCTGATTTCCTCGTTGCCTACGGCGTTTCTCATCTGTTCGACGATTTTGCCGAGCTCTGCGATGTCATCCTCGGTACGATGGCTGGCCGCCAGCTCCGCCGCTCCCACTTCGAGAACTTTGCGCACCTGCAGCACTTCCGCCAGCTCGGCGTTCGACGTCTGCAGCGAATCAAGCACCGCCTGCGGCTGGGGACCGGGCTTTGTTACATAAGTGCCTCCCCCTTGCCGCGATTCGACAAGACCGAGCGCTTTCAGATGGCTGAGCGCCTCGCGTACCGTCGATCGGCCTACCCGATACTGCGCAGCCAGTTGGTCGATCGTATCGAGCTTTTCTCCCGGCTTGATGAGCCCCGCCTCAAGAATACGGCGCAGCTCGTCCGTAATGATCTCGTAATTTTTCTTATACACATTCATGATAAGCGACCCGTTCACTATAAAACAGGGAAATCAAAATAGGTGTCGGGGTACGGTTCGTTTCTCAATACATAGTGCCACCACTCGAAGCTGTATGCTTCAAACCCGCTGTTTTCCATGATGGAACGCAAGCATCTGCGATTTTGCGCTTCCGTGCTTGTAATCCCTTGGGCATCATGATGGGAACGCTCGTCCATAAAATCAAAGCTGCCTCCCATGGGAACAAGCTCACCCGTATCCAAGCGATAAAGCGTAAGGTCCACGGCGCTTCCGCGACTATGACTGGATCGTGACGCAATATATCCCTTCGCCACCATCTCGTTTCGCCGGATGTTCGGATAAAACAGTTCTTTGGTGAGGTTATCTTCCTGTTGTTCGGACCAGCGCAGAAAGCAATCCACCGCGCGTTTGGGCCGGTACCCGTCCCATAACAGCAAACCGTACCCGAGCGCCTCCGCTTGCTTCTGCGCCTCCAATAGCGCAAAGGCTAAAGCATGCGTGCCCACAATGCGATTGACCTCATATCCGTCCACCGGTTTTCCTGTGAAATTGTCCCATGTAGCATATTTGGCGTCCCAGCGTACACCGTGCAGAATATGATCCAAATAAACAAATCCCTTTTCCATGCTTATCATCCTCTCTCCTTTAGCGCTAACAGGATCAGGCGGTCAATCAGCTCGCGAAGCGTCATACCTGCGGCGGCCATCATACGGGGATACCGGCTGTATGAGGTGAAACCGGGCAAGGTATTGACCTCATTAAGCACAATGCGGCCGGTATCTTGTAAAAACATATCTACACGGGAAAGACCTTTACAGCCAAGCGCCTTATAGATTTGTTTGGCCGTCTCCTGAATCCGTCTCCGTTCCACTGCCGGCAAGTCTGCAGGAACAGTTATACTCGCGTTTTCAGAGCCTTTCTCCGGCTCGGCTTCCTGATGAATGCGAAAGATCCCATGCCGCAGCCTGATTTGATCCACCTCGCCAACTATCAACTCGGAACCGTTACCCATAACGGCACAACCGACCTCACAGCCCGACACAGCCTGCTCAATTAAGATTTTGCTGTCATATTGCTTGGCCGATTCAAGGGCGGCGTCCAGTTCGTCCGGGCCGCCGACTTTGGTCACGCCAAAGGATGAGCCTGAACGCGCCGGTTTAACAAAAACAGGATAGGTCAACGCGTTTGCTGCCGGCCTCTCGTCTTTATCCATCACCCAAAACTCGGGCGTAGCTATGCCGGCGTGCTTCGCCATGATGTAGGCCAGCGATTTGTCCATGCAAATCGCGGAGCCTTGAATATCGCAGCCCACAAAGGGGATGCCGGACAATTCAAACAGACCTTGTATGGCTCCATCTTCACCCGACTTGCCGTGCAAAACAGGAAATGCTGCATCAACGCGGCGGATTTCATATTCCTGGTTCTTGATCACAAGCAATCCATGCATATTTTTATCCGGCGAGAGCACGGCTGTACAGCAGTCCCCGTTTTCCCAATCCGGCCCAGGTTTTTCACATAATTTCCAAGCGCCGGATTTTGTAATGCCAATGTATAACGGCTCGTATTTTTCGTTATCGATATGAGCGGCGACCTCGATGGCGGATTTCACCGATACCTCATGCTCCTCCGAGCAACCGCCAAACAGAATGGCAACCTTTACTTTATCCATACGCCAAACTCCTTTCAAAATCCAAACAGTTTTTTATTGTTTTTATAACAGTATCTCGCAACGCCTGTTCGGTATAGTAAGCCATATGAGGCGTGAGTATGACATTAGACATCCCTTGAAGCTTCAGTAAAAATGGATGATCAATGGGCTGTTGTCTGCAATCCAAATAGAAAATCCCTTCCTCTCCCTCCAAGACATCCAATGCGGCTCCGCCCAGTTTTCCGGCTTCCAGTGCTTGAACGAGCGCAGCCGTATCCACCAGCATACCGCGGCCTGTATTGATTATTAATGCGCCTTGCTTCATTCGGCTTATTTGTTCATGGCTGATGATATGACGCGTATCGCTGCTAAGCGGCACATGAAGCGTAACGATATCGCTATTTTGCAGCAGCACATCCAACGGGACATAATTCGCCTCAATGCTTGGGGTGCGGCTATAAGCAAGCACGCGGCATCCAAATGCTCGCAGCCGCTCCATAACCGCTTTGCCTATGTGACCGGTTCCCAGCACGCCGACTGTCATGTCACGCAGCACCTTACCACGGACATTGCTCAGCCTGAAATCATGTTTTTCCACCGAGCGCTCGATAGATTTCGCGTTGCGTAGGGCCATCAGCATCAGCATGATTGTAAAATCAGCTACGCTATCCGGCGAATACGCCACATTGCCGACCGAAATGCCCATGCTCTTAGCAGCAGTTGTATCTATATGATTACAGCCGACGCTTCGGGTTGAGATGTATTTCACGCCGGCTTTCTTCAGAGCAAGAAGAACAGACGCGGAAACCTTGGATTTATGTCCCACGCTGATACACGAATGGCCAAGGGCGGATAGAGCATTGACCTCTGATACCGCGGCGTTAATAATCGTGGGCATGATACCAAAGCGCGGCGAAAGAGCACGGAATGCCTCTGCTTCATCCTGCTCGCATCCATAGACGGTAATGCCGATGCTTTTCGTCATGAAGCCCCTTCCTTTCTGCAAACTGCCTCTTGGATTCCGCCATTTCCGGTAATCGAAAAAGGCTCGTTCTTACGGTTTAAGTCTACCGTACAAGAACGAGCCATTATTTAAGTTTAAATGGTTAATTTCCTAAGAAAAAGTAAAGATGATCTTTAGATTTTCCTAAGAAGCCGGCAAAGCCGGAAGCTCTACCGTGAACATGGTGTAGTTATCCTTGCTGTCCGCGTAAATCCGTCCGCCATGCTGAACAATGATTTCATTGGCAATCGCAAGTCCTAGTCCCGCTCCCCCCGTATCGGAAGAACGGGCTTCATCCAGTCTGTAGAACTTTTCAAATATAGCGGCGAGCTTATCGGAGGGGATGCTTCCGGCATTCTTGAATACGATGGACACCACATCCCCCGACAGGTTTGCCGTAATGTCAATAATGCTGTCAGCCTCGCTGTATGCGGCGGCGTTTTTCAAAATATTATTAAAAACCCGCGCCAGCTTGTCGGGATCGCCGAATACGGTCAAATCCTCGGAGGCATGGATTACCGCCTGTTTTCCATTCGCGGCAAGCTGGGGATAAAATTCGTCGGCCATCTGCACCAGCATATAGTAGAGGTCTATTTGCTTTTTTGTGAGCGTAATCGTTTGGAGGTTATACCGCGTAATCTCGAAAAACTCGTCGATCAGCTGTTCGAGACGAATCGCTTTGCTCAGCGTGATATTCACGTACTTGGCCTTTTGCTCCGCCGGCATATCCGGAGCCTCGTCAAGCAGGCTCAGATAACCGATAACGGATGTGAGAGGCGTTTTAATATCATGCGCCAAGTACAACACAACGTCATTTTTTCTTTGTTCGGCCAGCTTGGCGTCCTGCTCCCGCTTCTCCAAAGTTTGTTTTAATGTGCCGAGCTTCTGTTCCATGAACTCCAGCTCCGCAGAAAACTCAATCGGTTTATCTTCATTCTGAATCAAAATATCAATGCCGGCATTGACCTCGTCAAAATATTTTGCAAATTTGGACAGCATGACGCGGCATAAAATAAGAAAACTGATGGCAATCGCCACAGAAATAATGATATCCATATTATTTCGTATCACATAGTGGTAAATATCCATCGCTACCTGATGGTCGAAATGAAAACTTTTTTCCAAAAAACGTACGATCCAGTCCCCGACAGCGGCTTGTTTCTGAGTAAATAGACGCAAGAACAACACGAATCCAACCGCTGCCGTAACAGTCACAAAGATATACAAATATAATTTTCGGATGAGTCTGGAATAATCGGTTTTTTTATTCTTATTTTTCAATTTTATAGCCAACCCCCCATACCGTTTTTATATACTTCGGATTATCGAGGGTATCGTTCATTTTGATGCGCAGATGCCGGATATGCACAGTGATGGTGTTGTTGCTCTTGCTGAAATACTCGTCGCCCCATATCTCATGAAATAACTGCTCGGAGCTAACCACATTCCCCTTGTTTTCACAGAGAATGCGCAGGATTGAAAATTCAGTCGGCGTCAGGGACAGAGGTTTTTCGTTCAAATAACACTCGTGCGTATTAATATCTATCACAAGGCCAGAGTGGACGATAACATTCTCATTTTTCACCGTCGCTCCGCTGTATTTCTTATAGCGGCGCAGCTGCGCCTTCACCCGCGCAACTAACTCCAGCGGGCGAAAGGGCTTCGTCATATAATCGTCTGCGCCGATCGTTAACCCTGTAATTTTATCGATCTCCGTATCTTTTGCGGTCAGCATGATAATGGGATAGGTGTGCTTCTCCCGTATTTTTTGGCAAATCGTGAGGCCGCTCGAACCGGGAAGCATGATATCCAACACGGCAAGGTCAAGCTCGGTATTGTCAATACAGGCCAAAGCATCCTTGGCCGTATAGCATTTGAAAACCGTATAGTTTTCGTTATTCAAGTACAGCTCAACCAAATCGGCGATTTCGCGTTCGTCATCCACCACAAGTATTTTTTCGCTCATCCTAATCAGCTCTCTTTTAACAAATTCATTAATGCCATTATAACCCGATACGCAACCTGATGCTGAATGAACCGCGCAAAAAACCTCCATGTCCGTCAAGGATAGGAAATTTTATCACATTCCCGAGATGGAATCAACTTCCTTTATCGCCCTCCAAAACTACCTATACTCCATTCGCGCATACTGCGATTCCGGCGCCTGGTACTGCTTCAACAATTATCTGGTTCAACTCATCCTCTAGATATCCATATGAATTTCTTCTATGCATTTAGGATGCAAACTCCTTCTTTGTTTTCGCTTGACTGGTCAAAATACCGCTGAATATGAAAAATAACAACGAACCGGCAAAGCATATAGCCGCAAACATGCCTACGGCCAAAAAACCTTTAAAAGTCGCGTAAATCAGGCCTGCGACCCAAGAACCGAGCGTTGTCGCAGCGTACATGATTGAATTGGCCAAGCTGGAGATCGTGCCGCGGATGGTTGGATTTAAAGAATTCAGCATTCCCAATATTAGGGGAAAAGCGATCCCCATATTAACGAATATGAAAAAGTAAACACTTTCGAAAGCCGCAACGGATGGCAAGTGAGGCAAAACAATAAAACATGCGATAGAAACAAGAAAGCCCGCAACCAGCGTATTGAAACGGTTTAACGTTTTGATCACATAGGCACCGCCGAAGCTCCCGACTATATTCCCGAGACCAAGAAAAAACATCACGTACCCCGCTTGATCAATTGAAAGGTAAAAGCGATCCGTCACCCATTTTCCAATGAAAGAAAAGGCAGCAAAAAATCCGCATTGAAATAAGAAATGAGCGAGGAAAGCCTTTCTCGCCACTCGGCTATTCAATAGTGGGATGTATCTACTGAAAATCGGAGTTTTGGTTTTTTGGCCTTGGTTCGGTTTCATTTCGGGCAAAGCATAGAAGATGAATACTGCTACCAATAATGCACATGCACCGATTGTAAAAAAGGGATAATTCCAATGGGTTGAGGCAAGCAGACTTCCTATAGGGATGCCGAACGCTTGGGAAGCCGCCAAGCCTGCCATGACGATTCCTGATACTTTGGCGATTTTTGTTGTTGGAAACAGAGTAGGAATTGAGGCCCAGACTTGAGGCGCCGTAAATGCTGCACTGACTCCGGCTAAAAAACGGAAGAAGAACATCGACCAAAAACCTGTGGCAAAGCCGCATAACACGGTTGAAACCGAGAAGCAGATCATGCCGGAAAGCATGACTTTTTTGCGATCCCATCCATCGGAAAGCGGTCCAGCAATCAATGCAAAAATGGCATAGCCTAAAGCATAAGACCCCACCATCCAACCAGAATATTCGGTCGGGATTTGAAACAAGTCCTGAAGAGTGGGGATGAGCGGAGAAATCAAAAATGTATCCGTACCAATAACAAACATGATGAGGAAAAATAAAGCAGTTAATTTGATCATTCTATTCACCCTTTGTAGTTAGTTCTATAGTTCAAATATTATTGAACTAATGAAGAAAAAAAAGAATTTCTTTCTACAACGTATCCAGAAATCCGGGTAGGTAAGTTTGAAATGTCTCCAAATCGATGCTCATATACTTCGCTTGAGCTTCTTTTCGTACCTTGATCAGTTTCGCCTCCTTTAAAGTACGCAAGTGATACGATGTATTCGATTTCGTAGTATCGCGAATATGTCCTACTTCTCCACAATTCATCTCCTTCTTGCTGGCGTATAGAGCTCGTATGATGTCCAATCTTGTTTCATCAGCTAACGCCTTAAATATTTTGACTCTGAGCTCATCATTTATTGTTTTTTGAGTAGTCATAAAACCATTGTACTAAGATATCGCTACAAATTTCAAGTCTTTAGAAAAATACCACCATAACTTTCTTTACTCTTAAAAAAATGGACACGCCGCTCGCCGGGAACGGGTGTCCACTCACTTTGTCTATTGGTGCAAAGCCTCGACGACCAACTGCTTGATGGAAGTCGTATGCCCGATCAGCTTCTGCAAATCATCGGCCGTTCTCTCCATTTTCCCCTCTGCTACGGTGCTATAGATAAAAGCCGTCATTTCCGCCAAAGCTTCCGGCATGCCGGAGCGCACGAGCAGGCTCTTCTCCTCTTCCATGGAAATCGGCTGATGGATTACGCTCGTTCCCGAGACCTCGGTGAGAATAGCCGCCAAATCGTCAAAACTCCACGGATTGTTGGAAACAAGGTTATATGACTTGTTTTCATGTCCGCTCTCTGTCAGAGCGGTTGCCGCAGCCAGAGCCAGATCGTTGCGGCTGACCGCATTTATTTTACCCTTGCCGGTATTCGTTGTTATCACCCCGTTCTGTATGCAGGTTTGCAGGGATGAGTTAATAAAAAAATCGGCATAACCTCCGTTGCGCAAGAAGGTGTAGGGAATATGAGTCGTGCGAATCGCATACTCGGTAGCCAGATGCACATGAGCAAACGGATTGTCTTCGGCAAAAGCAAAGCTGGTATAGGCTATATGCCGAATATGCTGATCTCGTGCCGCTTTGACAACGTTGGCGTGCTGAACAATGCGCAAAGGATCATCCGCTGCCGAGCTGGATATAAACAGCAGCTTGCTCCCCTCTTGAAAAGCAGTCTGAAGAGATTCAGGGTTGTTATAATCCGCCTGGCGAATCTCGATCCCCAGTTCTGCCAGAGGAGCGGCTTTATCGAGATTTCGAACGACCGCGGCCATACCGTTAGCCGGTACTTTGTTAAGCAGATGCCGTATGGCAAGACTTCCAAGCCGGCCTGTTGCTCCTGTAACGATAATTTTCATGAACCAGGCATCCTTCCTCATTTTAGATAATAGCGTTCAGCCACATCCCGTGGGCGCTAGCTTAACCATAACTTTCCGTTTAAGAGACCGCAAGTGAGTTCATCGCTATAGTTATTTTTTATTATGCGGCTCGAAAAAAAGCAGCGGCAGGTCAGGAACCGAAAGTCCCTGCTCTGCCGCTGCGTCACTTTATTCAACTACACGATGCGTCCATATCCCTCGAACGGATAATCGATCGCAATGCGCCCAACCTGACAATCTCCGATGCCGCTGTAAAGATCCGCTTTGCCGTCCGGACGCATGACAATGCCTGATGCAAAGACGCAGTCGACGAGATGCGGCGCCTTCGCAGGTCCCGGCGGATAGCAGGAACGGCTTCCAATCAGATGCAGGTTCGATGACTCGCGCGTGATGGGATCAAAGATGAACGCCATGTTCAGATACACCTTCACGACGTCTCCGCTCTCATCTTTATCCTGGTAGCAAATATGGCCGATAACGCCGATTTTGCCGCTGTCCAGCAGGTAAGCCTGGTTAACGCCTCCCCATTCGCCTTGTCCGAATATGCCGTAAATGTACGGGGCGTTCTCGATGACTTCCGCCGTAAGCTCTTCGAGACTGCCAATGATCGTGAAGCCGATCATGGATTCGCTTCCGTATTTGACTTTCATGTCCGCGTGGCGCGGACGCGAGAAAACGCCGATCCTGCCGTCCGCTAACGGTACGAGGCGAATATCTTTCATTTTGTTGGGCCCGGTCGTAAAGTAGTACAAATTGTGGAGGTCCGTGCCTCGGAAGAAATAGCCGAAGAACGTGCTGTATTTCCCCCGATCATATTGCACATGCGTCCCGCCCATCACAAGCTCATTCCCGAACTCGGTGATGTAAGGGTCCTCCAGCGTATAAATCATGCTGTCCTTCACGACCGTCCATTCATCCTGTCCCGTCTCCTCGAACAGGCGTACCCAGGAGCGCGCCCATTCCTCGCGCCGTTCAACCCGCCCGAATATATATCGCTTTCCGTCCCGGACGAACGGAATCGAAACATTATAGACGTCAAAGCCGTCCACGCCGCGAAAAGCGACGGTTGTACTTTCATAAATTTGTTTGGCTGCTTCAAACTGTATTTTCTGCGCTTGCAGAGTCAATGTTCACCACACCTATCCATCGTGTTTTCAAGCCTACGGCTGCAGACAAAGCCCGAGCAGATCGTCCACATGGGCGGTCGCCAAGCATTCCACCGTATCGGCCGCGCCGTAGTATATTTTTACTTCGCCCGAAGGCTCCAGAATCATGCCGCCCGGGAAAATGACATCGTTGCGGAATCCGCCGGATGTCTCGTATGCAGCTTCCGGAGCGAGCAGCGGCGACTTGCTCATGCCTACGATCCTGCTCGGGTCTTCCAGATCGAGCAGCATGATGCCGGCCGAATACCGTTTCTTCCATGCCCGCTCCCAGCCGTTCTTGCCGCGATTCTGATCGATATCGACGGCGTGGAACGTTGTCAGCCAGCCCTTGGCGGTCTTAATCGGCGGTGCGCCCGGGCCAACCTTATCGTTGGCGAACGGCACGTCCTCCACCCCTAGCACGAGCTTGGAGTCGCCCCAATAACGCAGATCCGGCGAATCACTCAGCCACGTATCGAAGCGGTCGACGCCGCCGCGGCCGTATACCGGGAACGGACGTTCCAGACGGACGTACTTGCCGCCGATCCGTTCCGGGAACAACACCATGTTCCGGTTGTCCGGCACCGACATGCTGAGCACGTCGAAGTTGTGGAAGTCGTCCGTGACGGCAATGCCGCCTCGCACCCCGTGCTTCGTATCGACCGCAAAGCACATATAACATCTGCCGTCCATGACGGTTAATCTGGGGTCGTACACACGCACGATCTCTTCATCGTTCCAGGACCAGACAGGCTGCGGCTGAACGTTCCAATGCACGCCGTCGTCGCTCAGCGCCAGACCCAGATTGGTCGTGCGGGCAGGCTCGACGGTTTCCGCTTCGGCATTGCCGTAATCGTTGCGGAATACCATCACGTATTGGCCTTCGTATTTGGTAACGCCAGCGTTAAATACCATCGCCGGGCCGTAAGGCACATCCTTCGGCGACAGCAATGGATTAGCCGGATGACGGTGAATGACCGGACTCGACTGCAGCGGACCGATAAGCGTTTGATTTTTATTCGTGGACATAGCTAATCTCCTTCGTATCGGCTTTATTTGCCTAATTTGTTCATATACTCGATGTATTCTTTCTCGGCGTCAGCTGTAGCCGGGTACCATTCCTTCTCCAGGAAGTCTTTAAATTGCTGCTCCGAAATCTTTCCGAGAATGAACTGCATCTCCTGCTCGTCTTTCTTCTTCATCAGATCCGGAATCGATTTGCTGAGGTTCAAAATTTTCGGCGACCGTACGACCGGCACGTTGATAACCGTCACCTGCTTCATCGCCTCGTCCAGCTGCGTCTTGTAGATTTTCATCCGCTCCGGCGTATCGGCATTTTCGATCAGTGCCGGTTCGCCGTCGATAGCATTGGCGATCGTCATGTAAGTGCTCGTTGTGCTGACAAGCTTCGTTGTCTGATCGGCGGTACGCGATATGCTTTTCGTAGCCGGATCGTAGCTGTCATACGTAAGCCCTTTGATACCGATTTGGAACAACGTGTTGGCTTCCGCCGTATTGCCCCAGTCCAAAAATTTCAAAGCCTCGTCCACATTCTTCGACGATTTCGGAATCATCCATCCGCCCCACGTCGCCTGCGTTACCCAATCGCTCGCTATGCCTCTGCTATCCTTCAAAGGAGCGTGGTACGTATATTTCTTGTCGGAATCCTTATCCTTGGACAAGTTGGCCATGACCGTGTACTGATGCGCGATGTTGATGCCGACACGGTTTTGGTTCAATTTGTCCTGATCGACGTAAATTTTGTTGACCAGAAACTCCGGATCGATCAATTTCTCGTCGTTCAGCTTCTTCAAGTAAGTCAGGAAAGGGATGTAACCGGACATTTTCTCCTTGATTTTGTAATTGCCGTCCGTATCCTTCGCTCCGCTCACAATCGGCAAGCTGAACGCGGACGCCAAGAAGTACGACGCGTTCCAAATCGTATTGGAGCCAAGCGTCGGGTTGGAGAAGCTGAGACAATACGTATCCGCCTTGCCGTTGCCGTCGGGGTCGTTTTGCGCAAACGCCTTGCAGACGTTCGTAAATTCGTCGAGCGTCGTCGGCGCTTTCAGATTCAGCTTGTCCAGCCAAGTCTGATTAATGATATAGCCCCAATGATTGACGATGTTGGTGCGCGGCACGATGTAAATTTTGCCGTCGTTCACCGACCTGACGCCTTCCCACATTTCTTTCGTGATGTTTTTGGTCAGGTTCGGATACTGGGCGATTTTGTCATCGAGCGGTGTGAGCAGACCGTTCTTGGCCCAGGTTTCCATATTGGAATCGGCGCCGCCCCAGTTATAGATCAGATCCGGCAGATCGCCGGAGGCCATAAGCACCTGCAGCTTGTCGTTGTAGTTGTTGATCGGCGGCGCTTCCAGAGACAGCTTCACATTCGCCAGCCTGCCCGCCTCGGCGAGAACCGGGTTATTGTCGACGGCGATCTGCGCGTTGACCCGATTGAACATGGTGAGGGTGACCGGCTCGTTTTTGCCGGACGCTGCGCCCCCGTTACTGCCTCCGGACGAATCCGGGCCCGTGCTGCAGCCTGCGGCGAATACAGCCAGCAGCGTTGCGCCGGCGATAGCGCCTACTTTGCGTTTATTTTCCATTTTCCACGACTCCCTCGTAATTTAATTATATTACAACTGCAACAAGCTGCAGCTATAACCGAATGGTTGGACTACCCTTTAATCGAGCCGACGAGCAAACCTTGCATGAAAAACCGCTGAAGGAACGGATACACGAGCAAAATGGGAAGCGATGCGAAAATAATAATCGCCATCTTGATCGTAAACACCGTCACGCCGGCGCTGCTGGCGTCCATCGCATCCTTCGCAAGCCCGCCGTCGTCCACGACCAGATCGCGTAAGATAAGCATCAGCGGCCACAAATCCCGCTTGGACGTGTACATGACCGCCGCGAAAAACGTGTTCCACTGCGCGACCGCATGGAAGATGACGAACGTGGCGATCGCCGGCTTCGACAGCGGCACGATAATTTTCCATAACACCTTCAGCTCGTTGGCGCCGTCGATGAAGGCGGCTTCCTCCAGGCTCGGCGGGATGGCACCGACGAAGTTTTTCATTAGAATCAGGTTGTAGGCGCTCAGCGCCCCGGGCAAAATCATACTCCACAGCGTGTTATACAGATGCAGCTCCTTCACCAGATAAAAGTTCGGGATGAGCCCGCCGTTGAAAAACATCGTGAAGGTGATGAGCACAAGCACGACGTTGCGGCCTTTCAGGTCCGTTTTGGACAGCGGGTACGCGGAGATAAGCATCAGAACGATGTTGATCGCTACGCCTATGACCGTTATAAGGATCGTGTTCCGGTAACCGGTCCACATCAGCGGCATGTGCAAAATTTGCTTGTATGCGCCCAACTCGATTTGGCTCGGAATGAGCTTCATCGGATTTTCCAAATATTCGGCATAAGGCGTTACGGAAAAGGAAGCTACGTAAAGAAACGGGAACAAGCAAGCCAGAGAAAACAAGGTGACAAACACATAATTGATGACATCAAACGTTTTATCTCCGAACGATCGGATTTTCACAAGTACCGCCCTCCTCGTCGATATGCCGTGCCGATTACCATATGCCGTCCTCCTTCAGCAGCTTGGCGATACGGTTACCGGCCAGCAGGAAGATGAGGCCGATCACTGACGTGAACAGTCCGACAGTCGTACCGAAGGAGAACCTTCCGCCGAGGATGCCGACCCGGTACGCATAAGTCTCGAACACTTCCGAGACGTTCAGGTTCATCGGGTTTTGCAGCACGAAAATTTGCTCAAAGCCGTTATTCATGACTTGTCCCAGCCGCAAAATAAGCAAAATGACGATCGTCGACTTAATCCCCGGCAGCGTCACGTACCACATTTTTTGCAGCCGGCTTGCGCCGTCGATACTCGCCGATTCGTACAGCTCGGAGTTGATGCCGGCGATCGCAGCCAAATAAATAATGCTGCCCCAGCCCGCTTCCTTCCAGATGGTGCTCAGCACGACGACCGGTCGGAAATAGTCCGGGTCGGCGAGGAAAAATACCGGGTCGAAGCCGAGCTGCTTCAGGAAAATGTTGACGAGTCCCCAAGCCGGCGACAGGAAATTGACGAGAATGCCGCCTATGACAACCCAGGAAATAAAATGCGGGAGGTAAATGATGGTTTGCGTCACGCGCTGATAAGTCATGTTGCGTATTTCATTCAGCATCAAGGCCAATATAATCGGCAGCGGGAAGCCAAACACGATCCGCAGCACACCCAAATAAAAGGAGTTCCAGAACACCTGGTAAAAATCGCTTAGGCTGAACATATACTTGAAGTTGTCCAGTCCGACCCAAGGGCTATGGAGAATCCCTTTTGAGAAATCAAAGTCCTTGAACGCCATCAGCACGCCGTACATCGGCATGTAATTGAATATGAGGAAGTACACGACGCAAGGAAAAAGCAGTAAATATAAATATTTCTTCTTGTTCAAATAACTGAGCACAGCGTTCACCTCCACCTTCGATTTGTCTACATCAGTGTAATATGCGCCCCCCCCTTGCAACATCTAGGAATTATGGGAATCCGGATAATATCTTTAGTTTGCGGTACAGCAATTAAAAAGCAGCAGCCCGGAAGCCGAAGCCTCCGAGCTGCTGCTCGTAATCCGTTAGTCATTTGCCTTGCGCGGCGCGCTGTTCCTTGAACATTTCATAGATGTCTTGCGTCAAGATGATGCTGTGTCTGTCGTGCGCGTAAAAATTCCGGTACCAGTCGTCGACCTGCTTGCCCCCCGCCTTCTCCCACGCCGCTATCGCGTCCCGCTTCGCTTGCTCCGGCGTATAGTCCGGCGTCACGATCGCCTTGATCCAAATATCGCCGGCATCGACATCGACCTGGTTCCTCGTGCCGGTCAAGATCGTCTGCAGCTCCTTGGGCAGCTGCGGCAATTGCTCGGAGTTCGTGGGACCTGCGATCGGCAAACTGAAATCCACATACGCCGAGTTCAGTTCAAACATGTTCTTGACGTCCTGCTGCAGCGGATCGCGCGAATCCAGCTTCTCAGCGGCATAATAGCAGTTGCCGGCCAAAATCGGCGAGGCCAGCATCGCAAAGTCGCCGATGGCGTAATTGAATTCCGTCATCCATTTGCCCAAATCTGTCATGACCGGGCATTTTCCGGGCTCGGTCTTGCTGTGGACGCCTTCAAAGCCATAGTACATCGTCTTCATGAACTTCTCGGAGGAAGCGAAATCGACGTATTTCATGACGGCTTCCGGGTGCTTGGTTTCGGCATTGACAACTGCCGTCATTTGAATCGGATTGACGAAGATCGAATTGAACCGTCCCACCGGCGTCGCCGGGTACGGGATGACCGCCAGCTCGGCACTCGGCACGTTGCGCTTCAGCGGCACGTAAGTGTCGGTGTAGAACGTCATCGGCACGTTAAACTGGTCCATGAACATGCCGATGCGATTGTTCAGAAAATCCTTCTTCGCCCTGGCCCCGTTCTTGTCGCTTAAAAAGTTCGGGTCCACCAGACCTTCGCTGTACAGCTTCCGCTTGAACGCCGTCAGCGCCTCGATATGGTCCCAGCCATGCACCAGTTCGCCGTCTTGGACAACGAAATTCGGGTACGTCACGCCGAACATTTCGCTCAGGACATAGCCCGAGCTGCCCGACAAGGCGATGCCGTACGTGTCGTTGATTCCGTTGCCGTCAGGATCCTGCTCCGTGAACGCTTTCGCCACTTCGTACAGCTCCTCCGTCGTCGTCGGAACCGCCAGGTGGAGCTTCTTCAGCCAATCGGCTCGTATGAAGAAGCCCCGAGTCGGAATCGTCTCGTTAATGCGCCCGAACTGGTACAACTTGCCGTCCGATCCGGTTCCCGCCTTGCGCAGCGCCGGGTACTTGGCCAGCAGCTGCTTATAGGTCGTGCTGTAGCGCTCGATCATATCGTCAATCGGGCGCACCATCTTGCGGTCGATCAACGTATTTTTAATTTGCGGCGCATATTCCATCATGAGGTCCGGCCCTTCGCCGGAAGCGAACAGCGCGTTCAGCTTCTGCTCCGCCTGCGAGCGCGGCACGGCCACGAATCTCGCTTCCACATCTGCGGTTTCGTTGATCCACTTCGTAATTTTGTTGTTCTCGATCGTGCCTTCGCTGGACGGAACGTTGCCGCGGTCGTAGACGGTCACGGTGATCTGTTCCCGCTCCGAAGCTTGCGGCGCGTTTTCATTGCGGGTATATCCCGGGCTTGCCGAGCAGCTTGCCGTGACGGCGGCCAGCGCGCCAGCCGCCAGTAGCGGCAGGGCCGCACGCTTGAGCTCATGCAGCATGTCCGCTCCCCCTTATATCATATGGTGCTTGCGATACTCCTTGGGCGTTAAGCCCGTGTTGATTTTGAACAGCTTGGCAAAATAATTCGGCAAATCGTACCCCACCTTGCCCGACACTTCCGTAACGTTCAAATTCGTATTGGACAGCAGCAGCTTCGCCTTGTCCATGCGAACGTCGATCAGGAAATTGACGAAGCTGCGGCCGGTTTCTTTTTTGAACAGGTGGCTGAAATAAGCGGCGTTCAGATGCACATGCGAAGCGACCTGCTGCAGCGACAGCTGCTCGGCGTAGTGCTCTTCGATATAGCGGATCGCCCGAGACACCGCGTTGGAGCTGTACCGGCTCTGCCATTCCTCATAATGACGCATAAACCGCTCGGTCTCCGCCTTCATCCACGCGCACACTTCATCCTTGCTGCGACATTCGTTCAGCTTGCCGATCCGTTCCGACAAGCTGCGCGCATCGGACTCCCGCTCCAGCTGCTTGCGAGCCGCATCCTGCAGCGCAAAGCTGAGCGACAATGCTTCGATCGGCAGAGCTTCGGCGTCCAGGGCGCTCATTTCTTTCATCAGCCCATCCAAATATTGCTGCAAAGCTTCCGCTTGGCCGGCCATAATGAAAGCCGCCGCCTGAGCGCCTATGAGCTGCTGCCGGACGCGGTTAACCGGCAGAGCCGCTTCCGGCTGCTCGTCCCGATCCCTGGAGGCGCGGCTCTGCGCGCTGTTCGCCAGGGCTGCCTCGTACATGTCGGCAAGCCCGCCGAGGCTGGAGACGACGCCGGCTTCATGCGCCGCGACCGTCAAGCCGAGCAGCTGCCGCACTGTGGTGCAAGCCGCGTCAAGAAGCCGCTGCACCTCGGCCTCGGCTCCCGGAGGCAGCAGCAGGGCGAAGCGCCCTGCCTCAATCAGCAGCAGCATGCTCCAGGACCGATGCGCGTCGAGGAGCTCGCCCATGATGTTCAAGACCGCGAATTGCAGCAAGGGCACATCGCGCTTCGTATAGCTCCGCTCTGGCGGGAGAAAATCGGCTACGTGCAGCACGATCAGCTTAGTGGAGCGAAGCTTCTGCTCCAGCTCGGCCGCCGCCTCCGGCCGATACGGAAAGCGCAGAAAAATGGCGCGCAGCGCATTTTCCTGGAGCAGCTGGCGCTCGCTCGCCTTCTTGCGGGCAGCCGTCCGTTTCTTTTGCACGAATATATCTGCTTTGGTCAGCGCATCGTGCATATCCTGCTTGCTGCACGGCTTAACGAGCAGATCGAGCGCACCGCTGCGCAGCGCCGCCTGTGCGTATTGAAAATCCTGAAACCCGGTAATGACGATAAACTCGATATCCGGGAAGGCGGCCTTGGTGCGCTGCAGCAGCTCCAGCCCGTCCATGACCGGCATCCGGATATCCGTGACGATGAGATCGGGCTGCAGCTCGGCAATGAGCTGTTCGGCCTCCTGGCCGTTCTCCGCCTCGCCGCAAACATCCCAGCTCGCTTCGCTGCCCGCAATCATTTTGGCCAGACCTTTACGGAATAAAGGCTCGTCTTCAACTAACAGGATGCGCATATTGCTGTCCCCCTTCCTCCAAGCGACCCGTTTCCTCTTCATATGGCAGCTTGACACGAACTAGCGTTCCTTCCGGCAAACGCTGGATTTCCAGCCCGTACGACTCGCCGTGCACCAAATAAATGCGGCGCAGCACGTTGCGCACCCCGAGCCGCTCCCGTTCGCCGCGCTCGTCGTACAGCGTGCGGTCATCCAGCAACCGATGAATCATGTCAGGCGATATGCCGTGCCCGTTATCTTCGATTTCAACGAACATATCAGCCTCCCGGCGGCTGACGCGAATGGCCAGCCGCTTGCTTGCCGTCTGATCCATAAAAGCATGAACGAAGACGTTTTCGACAAGCGGCTGCAGCAGCAATCGCTGCATGCGGCAGCCCATGAGCTCCTTCGGCGCTTCGATGCTGACCTGCAGCTCGTCGCCATGCCGCGCTTCCTGAATCCGGATATAGTTCCGGATTTGCGCGAGCTCGTCCCGCAGCGTACTTGGCGTCGATACAGGGGCGAGCGAGTAGCGCAGCAGCTCCGACAAGCTCGTGACGAGCGCCGCCGTTTCTTCGTCGTCATACAGCAGCATGATTTTCCAATAAATCGAATTAAGCGCGTTATGCAGAAAATGGGGATTCAGCTGCGCCTGCAGCGCCTTGAGCTCGGCCTCCTGCTCGCTCAGTTTGCTGACGTACACTTCCTGGATGAGCGACTGAATGTCCGCCGCCATTTGATTAAAGCTGTCCGTGAGAAAAGCAAACTCGTCATTCGACGTACGCGGTATGGCGGTCCGCAGGCTGCCTTCGCGCACCCGCTGCATCGCCCTCACGAGCACATGCAGCGGCTTCAGCATTTTGCCGCTGAAGAACGAGACGCTGACCGCCATCAGCACAATGCTGACAAGACCGAAGGCGAGAGCAAAATGATAAACCGTGCGCCCCTTCGCCTTGATATCTGCGAGCGAAATACCGCTGATAAGCTTGAACGAACGGGGTTCGTAGACGCTCTTCACAAATAAATAGTCGTTGCCTTCGCGGTGCTCGATGAAGCTCCCGGGACGCTTGCCCGGGGCTGGCTCGAAGCCGGGGCTGCCTTCGGGCTCCCGGCTGAACAGCAGCCGGTCGTATTTATCGTAGATGTAGGCCCCGGCCGTTTGTCCGGCCATAAGCCGGTCGAGCGAACTGCCGAAGTATTGTTCGTCAATAATAAGAATAAGCATGCCGTACACCGTCTGCTGCTCGGTCGACTTCAGCCAGCGCGAGGCGACCAGGCTTCTCTTCTCTCCGGACGCTTCATAGAGATCGGAGATATTCATCCGCTGCCAGACAATTTCCGCCGACGAATGATCCATCCCCTTTTTCACCCGTTCATAAAACTCGGGAAACTGAAGCTGAATCGACGGGTTCGCCTGGCTGTAATACATATTATAGCCTTGCAAGTCCGCAATATAGACGGCGCGTATATGTGTCGTTTCATTTTTGAGCGGCAGCAGGACATTCTCCAGATTCCGCTCCAGCATGAAGTTCCGATACGCGACGCTCTCTCCGGGCTGCGGATCGGCATGCATATTTTCCACCGTGCGTTCCACGTGGGTGTTGAAAACCACGAAGTCCGTGATGCGATAAATGTCCTGAATTTTGGAGCCGATCTGCTCGATCGTTTGCTCGCTTGTCTTCAAGTACTGTTTGCTGATTTCGCTTTCAAACAAGTTCAAATTCATCCGGTAAGACATATAACCGGTGACGAGCGAGCAGATGGTAATAATGACCGACAGCGACAAAATGAGCTTCACTTTGAAATGCTGATTGATATATTGGAGCACATGCTTGTGCTTCATCATGGATGGCTCCTCTTCGCGAAGTTACAGACGTTGGCTCTCAGCTTATTATAATGAATTGGCGCTGATCCTACAGCCAGGAACCCGAGAAAAACGGATAAAATTTTTAGGTTTCAAGAAAAGGAAGACGGCGGGAACGTCAATAGGAACCGAAATGGGCGGATGCTCATATACTTCATGAACGAATGTTAGGAGGAGAAAACTATGTATCAAGCACCCTCATACTGGAGAAGTTTATATTATATGCGGGTCGACTTTGTGCCTATCTGGAGCACCGGATTTGCGAAAGCCGTACAACTGATAAAGGAAGCGGTGCAAGGGGAGCGTAACGATGAGTTGTTCTACAATGAACTGATCAATCTGGCCCCCTCCCAAGAACAGGCGGCTATTATTGAAAGCATCCGTAACGACGAGCGCGCTCACAATAAAATGTTCAGAGAGATGTATCGGGCTTTGACGGGACAGGAAGTTACTGGCGTCAGCAGCTGAAAATCACGAAGTCCGTGATGCGGTAAATGTCCCGAATTGGGGAGCTTATCTGGAGCGAGCAAATTGTGACAATGTTAAGGTCCCTTTTACCGTTCCTTTTCTTTGATAATAAAGTCCCCACCGCCTGTGCAGATGGGGACTTGTTGCCGTCATATGAAACAGCAGGCGGCACGGCGGCGAAAGGTTCCTCAGCTCACCTGTTTACTGTACGACCTGATGACCTTGCGGATCAAGTCGTTTTTATCCAGCTTCCGGGCGATTTCCGGAGACAGCTTGAACATAGTGCCGGATGGAATAACCGCACAAGCAAAAAGGATACATAACTAATGTTATGTATCCTTTTTGCTTGTGAAATGATCCGCCAGGCTATGAGTAATAAACCCGGTACTCAATACGGCTTCTTGGCTTCCTGATGTCTTGGCTCTCTTAGTCTTTCAAGCGAGTTGATTTTATCGCCATTCCCTTGGTCGAACCCCTCCTGGAGCATTTGAGCTACGCTTTCCGCTGTATAAGACGAAACCTCTTCGTGACCGGTGAAGCCGGTTTCAGTCTCAAGGTTTGTCCTGTTTCTCCCCCCTCTTCCTCCGAAGTGATACATGCTATATGATTTAGGAAAACTACCTCTAAGATTTCGTCGTGTAAGGATTTAAATTTTCTGCTATACAAAAGATAACATAATATTAATTATGTAATCTTTAATCCCGAAGACGTTCTTCCATTATTTCGCTTAAACGATCAAGCTCATCGTCCAGTATTGAAAATGCGGCTGCTGCCATGATGGAAATGTTTGTTCGCTCACCTAAGACCGTCGTGAGACGGGACTTTGCAGTAACAACTCCTGCTTCTCGTCATCGTATCCGTAAATAATTCCGAATTCGGGAATAAACAAGCTCCACCTTATGACGGGATTGACCATCTCTATCGACTCTTGCGCAAAGGCGCCAGCCTTGTTCCAGCTTCTCCGGCGCTGCGGGCGTCCGGAACCCGTCAAGATGCTCGCAGGTAAAGCCTGAAATGTTAAGCGCAATCTGGCAGTAAGTCTGCTATCAGCTTACTTAATTTGAGAAACATTAAAAAAATGAGTACACTAGAGAAATGAAGGAGGCGAGTGCAATGGCCCATGGGGCTGTCAACATCGAAATAGGAATCAGCACATTTTTGGAGGCAACGCCAGATCCTGTGACAGGAGAGGTCATCAGTCACGCCGAACGGCTGCGCCATGCCGTGGAAGAGATCATTCTGGCCGACCAGGTCGGCCTGGATGTTTATGGAATCGGAGAACACCATCGCGCCGATTACGCCGGCTCCGCCCCCGCTGTGGTGCTGGCGGCAGCGGCTGCCGCGACCAAGCGGATACGACTCACGAGCGCGGTTACCGTTCTGTCGTCCGATGACCCGGTCAGGGTCTATCAAGCGTTCTCTACACTGGACGGCATTTCTAACGGCCGGGCCGAAATTATGGCCGGGCGCGGCTCGTTCATCGAGTCCTTCCCCCTCTTCGGCTACAGTCTGGAGGATTACGACGAGTTGTTCGAGGAGAAGCTTGAGCTGCTGCTGGCGATCCGGGCTTCGGAGAAGGTGACTTGGGAGGGCAAGCATCGTGCGCCGATCCACAACCTGCCGGTATATCCTCGATCCGTGCAGGACCCGCTGCCGGTATGGATCGCAAGCGGCGGAAACGCGCAATCGGCTATCCGTGCCGGCATGCTGGGACTTCCCATCGCCTTCGCCATCATCGGCGGCATGCCGGAAAGCTTTGCCCCGCTGGTGAAACTGTATAAAGAAGCTGCCAAGCGAGCCGGACATGATCCGGACAAGCTGGAGATCGCCACCCACTCCCATGGCTTTGTCGCGGATACGAACGATCAGGCTGCCGATTTGTTTTTTGCCCCGACGCAGGCCCAGATGAACGTCATCGGACGCGAGCGCGGCTGGGGACAGTCATACACCCGGTCCACGTTCGATGCCGCGCGCAGTCTGCGTGGAGCGCTGTATGTCGGCGATCCGGAATATGTCGCAGAGAAAATTATTTTGCTGCGCAAAAATCTGGGCATTACCCGCTTCTTCCTGCATGTCAACGTCGGCACAATGCCCCACCGCGAGGTGCTGCGCGCCATCGAATTGCTCGGCACCCGGGTAGCGCCGCTCGTACGCCAGGAGCTGGCGCGAACCGAAGCTAAGAACTGAGCCGGTCTGCGGACCCGGCGTCCGGCGTACCAAAAAACCATTGAACCTACATGCGTAGATTCAATGGTTTTCTTGTTTAACCGATGACCGTGTCCACGAAATGCTCTAAAGCGGTCATATCTGTGATGTTCTTGTTGCATTCCTGACTGTGCGCGCACACATAGTTCCCGACCGCTTTATAGTAATCAGCGGAACTGTGAACAGGTCTTTTGCGGGAAACCGCGGAGAATAAGACCAGCTCCTCATACTTGTTGCACACGAAGCAGAAGCCTTTTTTATTCGTATCCGTATATCTGCCTTCGATGCCAACGAACTGACCGTTCATCGGATAGACCATGAATAACTTCTGGGTTGCTATATCGGTCCAGCTCAGATACGAAACCTGCCGATAGTCGATCGCGGACAGATCCGGCAGCTTGAGCTTCTTATTTTTCGGAAACAGCTTTTGAATCTGCTTGGCCGTAATGGACGGAAATTCCATCCGATACGGCTTTAGAGCCTCAAGATATCTGTGAAAGTCTTCTGAAGTGTTCAATCCGGCTATTTGACCCAGCATACGCTTTTGCTCATCCGCGGCGTCCGGGAACAACTCACTAATCTTGGTTTCGGCGCTATATCTGACGGATTCCACAATCTTCGGATCGGCAATCGTACGCAGAGCCTGCTGCAGAGACTCAGCTTGCTTCTTGATGAAGTTATACTGATGGTTTCTAATAAATGGTACATGCATGGATGTCCAGCCCCTTATTTTTTATAGTGAGGAAATAAGGTGCAAAACCCAAGTATTAGAAACGATAAATGTAAATTCGGGCGATGTTAGGAATAACAATCCGCCCATGCAAAGTATCGCCTCTAATCTAGGCTTTGCATGAGGCTGAGCCAATCCGGCAATCGATCATTGCCATCGTTACCAACTCCCCGGCTTTGAGATAAAACTATTATAGAGGAAAATACTCGCACGCTCAATGGCGAGTATCGGTAAGCGGTTGATTCCGAATACCTTCGCTTGCCGGACAAGCAGGAGTAAGCTATAATTAATACTTTCAGTATTCCAATTCGAGATTGCGCAGGTGACCAATATGATAGAGATCAAAACTTCTTCATTAAGCGACGGAGAGTTCAATAGAGGCGTATTTGCAACACGGAATATAGCGAAAGGCGAGCTCATCCATGAAGCGCCCGTCATTCCCTACCCCAATGAACAGCATGTCCATATTGAGAAAACATTGCTAGCCGATTATATGTTTGAATACGGAGCCAACCATACGGCCCTGCTGCTCGGATACGGCATGCTGTTTAACCACTCTTATACGCCCAATGCGTATTATGACCTTAACTTCGACAATCACACGGTAGATTTCTTTGCCTACACCGATATCCTGGCGGGCGAAGAAATTTTAATTAACTATAACGGCGAGGTCGATTGCGATGATCCGCTGTGGTTTAACGAGAATAAAGAGGAAGCTTCCTCGGAGAGCTGAGACAGCAAGGGAATTCCTTGCCAACGCTTTAACAAGATCATTCAACAAGCAAGCGGTGACAACCGGGACCGGGAACGCGCAAGGGGTCACCGCACGATTCGTTTTCGTTCGAAATAATCCTCGCTGCGGATACCATCACGTTTACCCGGTCTCGTAACGATTATCAAGCCCCCCCAAAAGTTTTTCCCGCTATAAGTAAACGCCATTGTTACTCAAAATGCCTAACCCATTGCGCTCAAATCCCTGCACGTTACCGGTGGAACTCCTTCTCCCCTTTTTTCGCCAGGCGACGAATCCTTTCTATACACTTTGAGCAGACTTCCGGCTTGCCAAGGAAACGGCCGCAGACTCCGCTTCTTGAAAAGCTTTAGCCAATACTTCCTCCCTAGTCAAGGAATAGTTCCCTTGCGCGCGGATTATTTGATAATCGACTCCCATAAAGCTGAACATGGATTGTAAAAATTTATGCGAATACTCAACTTCCGTATACCAATCCTGGTTCGTATAAATACCGTCGCTCGCTTGAATAACAAGTACATGCCGGCCGTCATTTAGCAGACCGACCGAGCCCTTATCCGTATAGGCAAAGGTCTCTTTGGCGATCAGAATATTATCCATATAGTCTTTTAGCTTGGATGGAACGTTAAAGTTATGCAGCGGCATGGCGATGACGTATTTGCCCGCACTTTTAAATTGTCGGAGAATTTCCGACATCCGGGAGTCCAGCGCCTGCTCTTCTTCCGTCAAGCGCGCAGCTCTTCCCTTTTTTTCCTGAAGACTCAGAAAGGTTCGGTCAATGCAAGGAACATATTCCCGGTACAAATCGATTTGTTCGATGGGTCCTTCAGGGTTCGCTTGTGAGTAGTTCTCCAGAAAATGACGAAGCACCTGCAGACTTACGGACGAATCGTCCTCTACTTTGGGATGGGCATTTATAACGAGCAGCTTTTCCAATGTCGATCTCTCCCTTGTTCTCTACTTGGTACGTCTATAAGACAACTAAGGGACGTGTTTTGTGACACAATTGCTCAATTCAGATTGATTCCAGGCAATAGGCTTCAGCTTATCCGGATTCGTAATCATGTATAATCGGACAGGACGGGAGTGGCTATCAAACTGAAAGGACAAGATTCCGAAAAGTTCACCGTCCCTCATAAGCAAAAGCCCCGGCTGGCCATTAACGTTGACAAGCAGCTGATTTTGGGACCGCAGACTTTTGGGGGCAATCCCTTGGAGAAAAGCAAGGATTCTTGCGCTGCCGATAATCGGGAAGACGGCTGCTCGCACCTTGCCGCCGCCGTCCATGTACAATCGCGCCTCATCCGCCAGCATCCGGACGAATGGCTCGAAATTACCGGTAAGGGCGGCGTTCATAAAGGAGCGGGCAAGCACCTCCGCTTGCATGGCGTGCGTGCTATCGGCGCTGATGTCCTCGATCGGCAGCGCAATCGGAGCTTCCCGTTCGCCCGCCGTTTCCTCTTTTTTCCTCTGAATTCGTCCGCGGTTGATTTTCTGTTTCCCCCGGCTGTGCAGCTTCCGGCAGCTTTCATTGCTTTTGCCCAGCAGCTCCGCAATGTCCCGGTAATCATAGTCCAGCGATTCCCGAAGGATGAAGACAGCTCTCTCCATGGGCGATAGCTGCTCCAGGAGGACGAGAAGCGCATAGGATATCGTTTCCGCCCGCACCGCCAACTCCTCCGGAGTTCCAGCCGCATCGCGCACCTCAGGCTCCGGAAGCCAGGGACCGGTATAAACCTCGCGCGTTCGGCGGGCTGATTTCAGCAAATTCAAACACCGGTTGGTGACCATTTTTACCAAATAGCCCTTCATATTCCTGATATGCTCGACACGCATGGTCTCCAGCTCGGCAAACACATCCTGCACCATATCCTCGGCATCCGTTAAAGAGCCTGTCATTCGGTAAGCGATGCCGTTCAACAACGGTTTATAGGCGTCATACAAATCATTTATACTCACTCTCATCATCCCAACTCATTTTTCCTGCGGATTTCCGCATATTGTATCATAAATCGAAGCTTCCAGGCAGTTCCAGGCGCGGACAAGCAAAAAAACGGCTGCTCCCCAATACGATGGGAAACAACCGTCTGTTCGCCGACGAACAAGCTCTTCCTTTAATCCCGCTGAATCGGGTCGGGTACTAATCCTTCCTGTGCCAGCTCTCCTTCCGTCTTGACCTCCTTCATATCCTCGCCAAGACGTTTAACCTCCTCCAGATCAGGAGCCATAGAGCCATTTATGACTTCGCTGATCGGCTTGTCCGATCCTTTTTTCTCCGCAAATTTCTCATGTTCCTTTACGGTTTTCAGATCTTCATTTTTATATTCATTGTTGATCATGGATATCGCCTCCTGTTTCGATGAACCGATAACCTTTATTAACCGGAGGCTGGCTGGCTTAAACAGGTCGAATGAGGCGAACGGTCCGGTCGCCAGCCGTGTAAAAAGCTGCCCCTGTCCTATCTCCTCACCGAAGCCGGAAGGTCCGCTTCTCCATGCAGAAATCTTCGGCCTCACCTTAAATCGGCGATTTGGAAGGCGCCGATCTCTCCCCCGGTGTACGCCAGGTCCCGTCTTTCCTTACTTGAATCGTACGCATGCTCACGGCTAATTCGCTCGCTTTTATGCCGAACGTTCACTTCTGCGATGTGAGCTGCTGCTTCAGCCAGTCCCAGGAACGGCGGCCGGAAATCTCATGCTTCCCTGGAAAAAGATCCGATTGCAGGTGGTCCTCCGCCCCTGTGAGCCGGTAAATGGCGCCCAGCCTGCCCAACGCCTCGCGTGCCGCTTCCACGGGAAAGACGAGATCCTCCGTACCGGACTCGATAAACAGCGGCCTCGGCGCTATGAGACCGAGCAGCTCCGGCTGCTCGGCCACCTGCAGGATACCCGGGATATAATTATCCAGACAGTGCGGGCGGCTAAGTATGCTGCTCTCGAACGTATTGGCGTAGCCGCACAGGACGACAGCGCGGATGCGCTCATCCAGCGCCGCCGTATGCGAGGCGACAAGCCCGCCGCCCGAGAAGCCGAGCGTCCCGATCAAGCCTGCGTCAACCTCGGGTCTGCCGGCAATATAATCCAGCCCCCGCTTCGCCTCATACACGCGCAGTCCTGCGATCGTCATCCCGCACATCAGCAGCATGAGCGAGATCGGCAAGCAGCTCGTATCCGTCGCCTCCGGATTGGCATCGACGCTGGCCTGCAGACGACGGTCGCCGAAGCCGATCAGCTCCGGCACAAGGACGAACATCCCCCGGCGCGCCAGCTCGACTGCAAAGCGGTTATGGATACCCGCTTCCTGCGCGAACGTGCCGTCCGCATTCAGGCCGAGGGCAGCGCGCTGCCCCGGACCGTGCCCATGGCAGGCCAAGACGGCCGGGAGCTTGCCTCCGGGTTCCCGCGGGTACAGCGCATACGCCGGCACACGCAGTCCCTCGCAGGTCGTATAAGCCAGCTTCTCGATGATAAGTCCCTCATGCTCGAACCTTTCCAGCGTTTCGGGCTCCAGGGGGGCATCCTGCTCCGGCACGCCGCCCAAGGCGTTTGCCAGCCTGCGCCGGAGCTCCTGCTGCTTCTTGGCATAGGGAATCTGCTGAGAAGCGGCGTCGAAGCTGGAAGCGAGTGTATCGCGATACAGCTTCGCCAAATAGCTGTCAGGGCTCCACATCCTTTTCAGCTCCTCAGACATCATCGCTCGCCCTCCCGGGTAAATTTTTGCGGGCTTGCATTTAGATGAACGACTGCTCTGTGGGTCCAAGAACGAGCCGGGTTCGGGCTAAGGGTCATAACGGTTATCCGCCTCCATAAATAGACAATCATGTTTCCGTAATCCTGGAGCCACCGCGCCTGTAAGCCGGCGCCCACCGCCGCAGAACACGGTCAACCTCTGTCAGCAGAATCGGCTTGCTGATGAAATCATGCATGCCGGCAGCCAGACATAATTCCCGGTCCTCCCTGCGTGCGAATGCGGTCACGGCGATAATAACCGGACAGGCTGACTCGGGAAGCAGGCGCAGGATCTCCTGAGTCGCTTCGATCCCATCCTTGACCGGCATCTGGACATCCATAAATACGATATCGTAGCTCCCGCCGAGCACGGCACGAACGGCGTCTTCCCCGTTTTCCACCAGGTCTGCCACATATCCCCGCTTCTTCAGGATAGCGGTCCACAGCTTCAGATTGACCGGATGATCTTCGGCTATCAATAGCCGGATGGGCCCGAATTGGGCGGGGGGCAGCGCATAATCGCCGGCCGAGGCGTCGTGTTGGCTCAAAGCGCGGCCAAAGGCAGCCTCAGCGCTGTCCGTCTGAGGAAGAGCAGCCTGGATCGTGAAGAAAAAGGTTGCCCCTTCTCCCCTCTGGCTCTCCACCCCGATGCTTCCTCCCATCAGCTCGACCAGCTTCTTGCTGATGGCAAGTCCCAGTCCGGTTCCGCCGTATTTGCGGTTAATGGACGGATGCAGCTGAGAGAAGGATTGGAACAGCTGGCCCTGACGATCGAACGGAATCCCGATTCCGGAGTCCTTGATCGTGAAATGCAGCAATAACTGGCCTGTGGCTGGCTCTGGCCTAGCGATCACTTGCAAGAAGATCGTGCCCTGCTCCGTAAATTTCACGGCATTGCCGATCAAGTTGACCAGCACTTGTCTGAGCCGCAGCTCATCGGTGATGATGAGTTCGGGAAGCAGAGGGTCCAGCTCCCAGGTCAGACTCAGCCGTTTCTCCGTTATTTTGACAGCGAACAGCTCCATCACGCCCTTAACGACCTGGCGTACATCGACCGGCTCCAGATTGAGCGTCATCTTGCCGGCTTCGATTTTACTGAAATCGAGAATTTCATTCAAAATATGCAGCAAAGCCTGGCTGCTCTCGTTAATAATCTCCGTGTAGCTGCGCTGCTCGTCTGTCAGCGAAGTTTCGGCCAGCAGGCTGTTCATCCCGATAATGCCGTTCATCGGAGTTCGAAGCTCATGACTCATGATCGCCAGAAATTCAGACTTGGCTCTATCCGCCTGTTCGGCAAATTCCTTGGCCCGGATAATCTCCTTCTCATCGGTCATGTCGCGGAAGACCACGACCGCTCCTACCGTCACGTCATTATCCACCAGCGGCGTTACCCGGTACTCCACAAGGAAGCTTGTGCCGTCCTTGCGCCAGAACACGGCCTCTTTGTTCTCATAGGTTCGCCCTTCCTTGAGTGCCAGGAAGATCGGGGCTTCCCCGGCCGCATACTGGGTCCCGTCCCCGCGGGTCTGCTGAATCGCGTCCAGATAGCAGTGGCCGATCATCTCCGCACTGGAGTATCCGAGCAGCGCGGCGCCGGCGGGATTCAGGAAGGTCGTTCTCCCCGACATATCCATGCCGAAGATGCCTTCCGATACGGCATTGAGAATCATTCCATGCTCGTAGCTGAGCTTCTCCACCTGCTCCATGTACCGCTTGCGCTCCGTAATATCGCTGGAGATGCCATACACTCCGACGACCTGATCATCGATAATGATCGGAATATTCGCCACGCTGATTTCGACAGGATATCCGTCGCGGTGAATAATCGTAATCTCATAATTTTGCGGATAGCCTTGGCGAGCCAGGTTGAAATGATACAGCGTCTTGGCCATATCCTTCTCCGATACGAGAGGTCCGAAGTACATCCCGATCAATTCGTCATGCGTATAGCCGGTCAGCTTCTCCAGATTCGCATTGGCCGTCAAATAATTGCCTTCCAGATCCATCGAGTAGACCGCTGCCGGATTGTATTCGAACAGAGACTTGTACCGGCTTTTGCTTTCCTTCAATCGTTCCTCGGCCATGAGGCGCTCCGTACTGTCGCGCGAGATGGCGATGATCTCCCGATTTTGCGTATCGGCATCCTCCAGATAACGGCATACGGTTTCGAAATGAATATAGCTGCCGTCTTTCCGCCGGAACCGGAAAGTGAACGCCTCTGTGCCGCCACGGCTCTGAATCTCCTTCAGCAGCCGGCGCACCCTTTTCACATCATCCGGATGTATAAACTCAAGCCCCGACCGCCCGATCATCTCCTCCGGCTCGTAGCCGAGCATGGTCCGGCATACGGGAGAGGCATACAGGAAGGTGCCAGCTTCATCGCCGGCATGCCGGGAAATAAAGTCCAGCGATGTCTCCGAAATAAGCCGGTAATGCTTCTCGCTGTTGCGCAGCCGCTCCTGCATCAGCATGCTGTCGGTAATATCCTGTACGAAGCCCAGAACCTGCACCGTTTGTCCCTTCTTATCCAGAGCAACCTCCCATTGGGTATTCACATAGCGTACCGATTGACCGGGCGGCAGAAGGCGAAATACCAGCTCGCCCGATTGTCCGGCGCGGATGGCCTCATTCACCACTCTGCAAACTTTGGCGCGGTCTTCCGGGTGGATGTACTCCGGAAATCCGTCGGAACAATCATCGGAGGACAGTCCGAATATGCGCTTCGCTTCCTCCGAGTAAGTAAACTTCCCCTGCTGGATATCCCATTCGCAGCTGCCCAAGCGAGCGATCCGCTGAGCGGCGAGCATTATATCCGCTTGCTTCTTCTGCTCGGTCACATCCCGTCCCATGGTCAGCACCTTCTCCACTTGACCCTGGGCATCTCTGATGATCTGGAACGAAGTTTCCATCCACAAGTAATGCCCGTTCTTGTGCCGCAGCCGTCTTGTAAACCGTTCTTGATCCGAATAAAGCCTGTTGGCCTGGCCCATATCGTCTGCATCGGACGGATGATAAAACTCTCTGCGGTTATGCCCGATCATTTCCTCCGGCTCGTAGCCCAGAACGCTGAAGCAGGATTCAGAGATATACAGGATCTCCCCTTCGGCATTGCTGAAGGAAACCAAATCCTGCGTATTGCGCGTCAGCAATTGATGAAGATCCTGATGCTCCTCTTTCCACCGCTCCAGCGCCTTGAGCCCGGTCTTGTCCACAAGCTCCGCATAAGCCCACTCGGGAGCCTCCCCCCCTTGCTCCGCCGGCAGTATCCGGATGCGGACATCGCCCCACACGATCCCGTCCGCCCTCAGCCCGCGCAGCTCAGCATAATAAGTGTCAGAGGAAGAAGCTCCCTTGGACCATGCATGCCAGGACCGTTCGTACTCCGCCCGGTTATCCGGATGCCACAACGCCCAGAAGCCATGTCCCTTGCACGCCTCCTCGCGAATAGCGAAGAAGTTGGCCAGCGAAGCATTTGCTTGTCTTACGAGTCCTTCTTTTATCGAAAATACAGCCATTCCTGTTGAGGAAAGCCGGAATAGTTGTTCATATAGACTATTATCCGTTTCTTGGTAAATCTCCACCGAGTTACCTCCTAGCTATCGGTCGATGCTTTTCCTTCTATTTACCCGTGGATAATCAAGTACAATCCTTATTTTAACTGATTTCCTTATCGAGAAAAGCCCTTGAACCGGTTTTATCCGCATTATTTCGGGAAAATAGGGTCCCGCAGCTAAAAGACTACGCCAAACAGCCCATCTCCGCGCATCGTACGCGGAGTATGGGCTGAAGGAGATCCGCCAAGCTGACCTTAGGAGACGGTCACCGTTTTCTTCTTGGTAACGTGGAGATCGCCTTGGTAGATGTGGATATATATCGTGTAGACGCCGGCTTTATCGAATGTTTTCTTATACACATACGCTCCGCCGCCGGCGGGTTCGGCGGTCACGACCTCGGGCAGCGCATTTTTGTTTTCGCCGCGGATGTCGAACTGAACGTTCGCGCCCTCCTCCTTCACCAGCCCGCTAACCTGGGCGGTCAGCGCAACCTCGCGTGCGGCAGGGGGCGCTGCCGGGTCGGTCGTCAGTTCGACCTTCACACTGGCAGGGTCCTGCCCCTGATTGGAGGACGAGCAGGCGGTTAAAGCGAGCATGACGCACAAGCTGAGACAGAGGCTGATCCATATCCGTTTCATTTCACAAGCCAAACTCCTTCCGTTGAGGGATACAAGCTGTTGTAGCTTCATTGTACCCTTTTTCCGGAGCATCGTGATGACTCAATGGGGCTATAAGCATGTCCAAGCTGTGACATTCATGAATTCGGCTGGCAACTTACGACGATGAGAGCGTCATATGGAAATAATCATGGTTCGCGATGACGAATTGTCCGGTGACGCTAAAGCCCATACGCTCATACAGCCGGCGGGCATTAACGTTAAACTGCTCGACATTCAGCGAAAGCTTGCTCCATCCGGCTGCTCCCGCTTCCGCGATGACGGCTTCGAGCAGACGCGTGCCCACCCCTTGGCCCCGGAATTGGGGAAATACGCACAAGGAATCGATGTACAGCTCATCCTCTTCGGCTTCCCGGTCGAAAACGACCTCTTCGCCAGGATATCTGGCGGCGATCAGCTCGGATAAATGCCGGTCCAATCTCGCGGCCTCGGAGCCCGGATAGACCAAGGCTATTCCGGCGACGCGTCCGTCAAGCTCAAGCAGGCGGACGTTGGCTAGGCTGAACCGATTGTCCTCGGCGAGGTAAGCTTCTTCAATTAGTGCGAGCAGTTCTTCTTCCGTCAGCTTCTCGACAAACGGAAGTCCCATGTCCCGGACAATAACCGCCAGCAATTGCGCAGCTTCGCGGCTGTCTGACATTTGCGCAGATCTAATCATAGCTGTCCTTTCCTGACCGATTCATGCAATTAATTATTCATGCAATTAAATATTAACGAAGTATATTATAACCTTGCTCACCGTAGGGCTGCAGCTTTTCAAGCCATTTTGCTTCCAATTTCTTCAGTTCATCCTTCATATTGAAGAAAGGGTTGTCTTTTTTCTCCACAATTTCGAGTACATCAAAATCGAATGCTTCCTCGCCCAAAGCGCTCCAGTCTTTCTGCAGCTCTTTATTCATATGCGAGCCGGCATTCAGGGAAAATCGCACCCCATTCAGATTGCGAAGATTGGGACTTCCGTCAATAAATATTTTTCCGTTTTTGTTATTCTTTATGCGATAGATACCGGCTTCTATCTTCACTTCCTGGTATTGCTGCTGCAGCTCTTTTCTGCGGTCCTTGTTGCTCATGGCATTTCATCCTTTCTTAAGTCGATTGCCGTCAGGCAAGCCAATACTCGCTTCCATCGGGCTGACGCTTCAGGAAGCCGTATTCGATCAGGTAACGGCGCAGGGTGACATAATCGTCATGGGCTTGCTTCAGGATCTCGTTCACTTCCGGTTCGCTGTACGTGCGGCCGGGCCGGAAGCGAGCGGCAATCTCCCGAAGCACGATCAGCTTGTTTTTTTGCTTCGATGGGAATGTTTTGAGCAGACCGTCCTTGCCGTTCGGAAAATAGGTGTTTACGATCCGGTCCCGTTCCTCCACCGTCACATTGTAACGTTCATCGACCATCGTGGCGGTTTGATGCACATCGACGAAGCGCGGCGCATGCCGGTCCTTCTCTTTCAGCAGCTCCATGAGCGCTAGGAACACCTTGGACTGACGCTCCTTCTCTTTCAGCACAAAGCGATGATTGCGGATGGTTGACGCGCTTCCGATGCCTAGCTCTTGCTGAATCTGCGCATCCGTGCGCTCCTGGTAAAATAAACGCAGCAGACTGTTCTGATGCTCCGTTAAGCCCGTCAGCTTCTTGTCCAGCTGAATCAAGTAGTCAAAGACCGACTGATGCGCGATCCGGATATGCAGTCGTATATATCGCTCCGCTTCGTAAAGCAGCCCGTCGACCGGATATATAATCCCCCGCACACAGCTGCTTCCGCAGAGCAGACAGATGAATTGATCCTCTTTTTGGACATACCCTTGCTTTAACTCCTCCAAAGAGGCGCTCCAAAACAGCTCACTCACTTCCATTACAAACACCTCTTACATCCGTTTGCTTTATACATGGACATTATAGATTTTGTTTGTGAGCTAGTCAAGTTTGCAAGATTTTTGTCCTGCCGTTTTCCTCAATCTTTTCTTTGATCTGCTGCTTCTTTAGATTGAGCAGCGTATTTGATATACGATATAGTATAATAAGCTAAAGAAAAAAGTGGGATTTTATTAATTGATTACATAATAAATATTATGTTAACTAATAACCTGTCACAGCCAAGGAGTGAGCAAGATGAATGTGATCAAAGCCAAAGATAGGCTGGAGCTGGAGAAAAAAATTCCGCAGATGCCGTGGTATGTCGAAAAATTTATGAACTACAAGCTGCCTGATCTGTCCCCTTCATCGCTGCTCGAATATGCCAGAGACTACGAAGCGTTTTTCGGGTGGATGCTGGCTGAAGGTTTGGCCGAAGGCGCCTCCCGCATTCAGGATATCCCGATTACGGCGCTGGAGAAGCTCCATATGGAAAGCATCGATCACTTCAAGATGTTTCTTTCCATGCGCAAAACCCAGGCGAACACAAGAACTACGATCTCGCGCAAGCTGTCCTCCCTTCGCTCGTTATTTCATTATTTGAGCCAGATTGCCGAGGACGAAAACTTCTATCCGCTGCTGAAACGCAACGTAATGGCCAAGGTCGAAATCAAGCGCACGCACAAGCCCAAGGATACGGCGGCCAAGCTGGAAGGGAAGCTGCTGCAGGAAGCGGAGATCAGCGAGTTCATCGACTATATTAAAGCCGGCTACGGGCAGGATGTGAGCAATAACAAGCAGGCGACCTATGCCTATGAAATCAATAAAACGCGAGATGTCTGCATCGTCAGCCTGATCCTGAATTCGGGACTCCGGGTGTCGGAGGTCGTAAATTTGAATATCGAAGACGTCGATATGAAGAAGAAGCTGCTGTATGTATTTCGAAAAGGCAAAAATGACGAGACGTTCAAAACGCCCGTCTATTTCCGTCAGGATGCGGTTGACGAGCTGACCCGTTACATGGAACTGCGCGCCGCGACGTATAAAGCGCCCAAACGCGAGAAAGCTTTGTTTCTGGCCGTCGCCAATGGCAAGAAGGAAGGCGAGCGGATGACGAAGCGCGCCATCCAAGAGATGGTCGTCAAGTACGCCAAACGGTTCGGCAAGCCTTATTTATCCGTTCACAAGCTTCGCCATTCCTTTGCGACGGATTATTATTTGCGCAACGATCTGTACAGAACCCAAGAGCAGCTGGGCCACGCCTCTCCGGAGACGACCCAGATCTACGCTCATCTGACCGACAAGACGATGTCCGAGGCGATCGACAAGCAAAAGGACGGCACCGAAGGGTGACCGTCCTTTCTTTTCGTATAAAAATGCCGCTACTGTCCTTTGCTGATCCAAAACGACACGCTCTCGCCCTTGGCAAGCACCGTGCCGGGCGCAGGGCTTTGGCGGAATACCGTATTGGCGGAGTTCGGATTTTTCTCGAGAAAATATTCGTACTTCAAGCCGGAATCCAGCGCGCGCTTCTCCGCTTCCTGCTTATTTAAGCCGACCAGCTCCGGAGCCTCTACGACTGCATCCGTTTCTTCCTTTCTTTCCTCTTCCGGCGGCTTAGCAGGCAAAACGGGGGCTTCAGGCTGCCGGTCCGTGACCTTGCTGCTCACTAACGGAGTGCCCGTTGCCTGTTGGCTGCCTGCCGGCTGAGGCTTGACCGCTTCTTCCGTAACGGCCGAAGCCGGCTTCTTGCCGAGATGCGCTCCCAGCTCCAGGAACAGGAAGAACACGCCCACCGCGCTGGCCAGCGCCACGCCGGCCAAGGTGATGCCGAAGAACGTTTTACGCACAATCCGCCTGCCGATTGGCCGCTGCTCTTCGCTTTCTTCCGGCTCAGCGGCCTCGCTATCCTCCACGGAAGCTTCCATGGCACGGTCGGGTCCGGGACGGCTCCAACCCGCATGCCGCGCCGTATCGGCCCCGAGCTCCTCGCGCAGCGAAGACAGCGCACGGGAAGCGGAAAGCTCAGCCTCCTCCTGTGCCCGGGCTAATAATGGATTCGGAGGCTCCTCGACCGGAGGACTGCCTGCGAGCACAGCAAGCTGATCGACCATGCCCCGCAGCGTTTCGCCGCCTTCCCATACCCGGCTTAACAGAGCGATGAGCCGCTCGGTCCATTCTTCGCGAGCGTGCGGTTCTATCGCGGCCCGAAGAGCGCGAAGCCGCTCCTTGCCGTCAGCCGGAATCGCTTCGCCTCCCGTTACAAGCTGATAAAACAACCCGGCGAGACCGTAAGCCCCCTGTCTTTGCCGCTCAGCCTTCTCCCAATAATTCACTATTTTCAATCCGCCGTCATCGCCGACCCAGACGTTGTCCGCCAACACCGAGAATCCGGATATATCCCGGCCGGCCGCTTCGCTTACGCCTTGTCCAAGCTCGGATACGGCTGCAGCCGCTTCAAGCGGAGTCCGTCTTCCTTCCTTGAGCTGAGAGGATAACGGTTCTCCCGGATACGCCTTCAATACAGCATAAATGGACAGCTCTTCGACGCCTACATCAAGCAGGTGCAGGAACCGGCTGTCATTATAATGCGCTACGGCCTGAAGCAGTCTCATATATGCCTGCTGCTCGATCCGGCTCGGCTGTTCGGATACGAACACAGCAATATCCCGGCGAAGGGATAAGTCTTCTCCAGCGAACAGCATGCCGTTGCGGGCAGGCAAGACCGGTTTGTGCAGCACGTATCGGGCACGGAGCGTCTTTTCCATGTGACTCCCTCCAAACCTTATACTTACTTTAGGGATTAACCTAAATTATGTTCGTTTAAACGCTCTTGCAGCTTCAGAGCGCCCAAGCATCAAAATGCCTTGGAAGTCGTTCCTATACTTATTCGCAATCATTTGTTCCATTGTGACCGTCTGCCAATAAGTTAACATAATAAGGATTATGTTATCAACCAGGACGTACAACCCAAAAAGATGATTCACGCTCTATTAGATTAATCCTCGCGTGCGCTTCCTCATGGGTAACCGTACTTTCATCTTAGCCTAATCCTGCGAGAACAGCAACTCGGGCGGATTGCCGCGCTGCTGTGAAAGCGCTTGGGTCACCCGGCTGTTGGCTGCGGGCTTAACGCAGCCAGGCTGCCTGCTCCAAGACCGCCGGCAGGCTTAGAGTTAAACGCATCCGCTTTATGGGATGAAAAATCAACCGGTTTATGGCCAAACTCAAACTGCTGTTACCGAGCCCCCACAAACTTCTAAACGGTCACTCCCCGTAGGCTTAGCTGAAGAGGCCGCGGGTTTGACGTTTACGCGAGGATTTGCGGTAAGCAACAACGAGCAAGAGAAACATTCGCGTTTCAGCCGAAGCTTATTGCGAGCAGAAAGAAAATTTAACCCCGTCTTATCGCTGGAGTAAATCTAAAAAAAGCAGGCCGTCCGGCGGATGTACTCCGCCTTGATGACCCGCTTTTGGCGGCGTTGGTGTTTTGCTCGCAACACTCGCTATTTCCTTAGAGAAGACAGCAGCAGCGAAACGCCGCGAACCGGTTTGCTTTCTTCTCCGTCTGCTCCGCCCTCTTCGGCTTCGCTGCGCTCCGCCAGCTCTTCGTTCAATGCAGCCCGAAGACGCATGAGCTCCGGCGGGAAAGGCGTCAACAGGCTTTGCAAATAATCCGGTTCCCCGTTGCGCTCTTCGTTCAGCCACTCGTCCCAGTCATTTCCCTTCAGGATCGCGGGCATCCGTTCCGTATAGGCGTAGAGAAGCCGATTCGATACGGTCGTCATCATCGTGCAGGTACGGAATTCGCCGCCCTGCTTGTCGAGCCAAATCTCATAAAAGCCGGCAAGCGCAAGCGTCTCCCCATTCTCCGCCGCCGCCTCATACACCTGCTGGCGTTTTCCTTCCTGCGTGTACACATAAAACTTGTCGCAAGGAAATACGCAGCGATGCTTGGCGAACAATTTGCGATACTCCCGCTTGTCCTGGATCTCGGCGCTGTCCGTCAATACGGCATCCTTAGCCCAAAACGGGACCAAGCCCCAGCGGTGCCCTTCCAGAGCCCGCTTGCCGCCGTCGTTTACAATCACGGGGACCGTGCGGTTCGGGCTGTAATCATGCCGCGGACGCAGCGACACTCTCGTATCATGCAAGGCGAAGCGCTCGCATAGATCAGGTACAGTTGTCGTTAATGAAAATCGGTCACACATTGCTTCATCCCACCTTTTTTTGACTGCCTGGTTCCAGTATCTTCCCGAACCCGAAAATTATGCAGCGTTTGACAAGGTTTCCACCGTATATGGTAAGATACGGGAGGAGATAAAGGAGGGATAAATGGATGAGCGCTTATGAGATTCGCACTTATGAGGATACGTACACCGTTTACGAATTAAAGGAGCCGGCTACCGATTCCTGGTTTCGCATCGTACCGCAGCGCGGAGGAATCGTAACCAGTTACGGCACAGCCGGTGAAGAACGGCTCTACTTGGAGAGAGACACCTTGCTTGATCCGGAAGCGAACATCCGCGGCGGCATTCCGGTGCTGTTTCCGGTCAGCGGCTTCGTCACAAGCGGCGGCTATGAGTGGGAAGGGCAGCGCTATGCGATCAACAACCACGGGGTCGCCCGCAATTACGCTTGGACGGTCGAACGGACCGGCACAGATCACAGCGCATATATCGTGGTATCGCTTCGAGCCAATGAACAGACGCTTGCCGCGTTCCCGTTCGATTTCGAGCTGCGTTTTACTTACCGGCTGCTGGAGGGCAAGCTGACTATCGAGCAGGATTACATCAACCATTCGGAGAAGCCGATGCCGATGTACCCGGGATTTCACCCGTATTTCCTTGCCGATGCCAAGGCCGTCCATTATGAGACCGATGCGGATCAGCTGTTCGACTTCAACGATTACCAGCACAAGCCCTACGCTGATGTGATCGACCTGGACAAGCTGCCGGAATCCGTCGTATTTCAAAATGCGAAGGACCCGTCCATCCGGGTTACCTTCAAAGGCCGGCAGCATGTCGAGATGACTTACAGCGACGCGTTCCGGTATGTGGTACTCTGGTCTGTCCGAGGCAAGCCGTTTATATGCGTTGAGCCCTGGATGTCGATGCCTGATGAAATCAATCACAAGCAGGAGCTGGTCTTTGTACCGCCAGGCGAGACGGTATCCGCCGAGCTGTCGATCCGGAGCATACCCGTATAGCGTATAGCGGCTGGCTATAAACGCCCGACAACTTCTTTTAGAAGACGTGCGTTTACCAAGCAATCGAGCGATCACCCAAGCTTGCGCTTCTTGAGACCGAACAAAGGGCAATTTGTCAAAATGGGAGGCCCTTCTTCCCCGGATTTGACAGATTGCCCTATTTTTTATCCCAATTAGATCTCTATTTGTCGAAAATATCTGAAAAATCGGAAAACAAATCATTTCCTGCGCTTACCCGGGAAATGAACGGAGCGGGCGGCCATTATTTCCCCGCCAGCTTGGCTTCGACCGCATCCGCGACCATCTCGTAATAGGCTGCGGGATGTGGCACAAAGTCGGCCGCAGACACGGTCCGCGCATCCGCCTCCAACTGGCCTTGCCGTCCCAGCTTCACGCCTTCGATCACGGCTGCTTGAAACGTCCCGGCAGCAATCTGCCTGAGCTGGCCCAGTCCAAACGCGTATAAGCCGGTTACTTCATCAGGCTGCAGGGAGTACCGGTGAAGCGGCCAATCGCTGCGCAGCAGATAAATGTGGCAAAATTCCCGGTCTATGCAGTCGGCAGCGATAATGTCCTCCTCGGTGAATATGCCGACGGGACTCAGCTCGCTGAAACTTGCCTGCAATCCCAGCTCCTCTTCCAGCTCGCGCACCCCGTCTTCGGCGCTCTCCCCGGCCAGCAGATGCCCGGCACATGAAATATCGAGCAGCCCCGGAAACGTATCTTTCTCCGGATGGCGCAGCTGCACCAGCACCTCAGGACCTCCATTTCCTTCCGTCCATATCCAGCAGTGAAAGGTCTGATGCCACAACCCCTTCGCATGAACCTCCGCTCTCGTTGCCGTGCCGATCCGGTTCCTTTGCCTGTCGAAAATATCAAACAGCTCTTGCTCCATCCTTCGGCCCCCTGTTTCTCAAGATATTGTGCTAATACCCTCGTTCGATCCGCACCCGATTCGGGAGCTCGGTCTCTCCCTGCTGAAGCAGCCGCCACGTGGCAAGCAGCTCTTCGGCGGCCTCTCCAGCATCCGTCACCGCCGCGATATGCGGCGTAATCCATACCTCCCGTCTGTCCCACAGGAGAGAATTTGCCGGGAGCGGCTCTGCGCTGAAAACGTCCAGAACCGCTTTGCGTACCCGACCCTCGTCCAGGGCGCGGATAAGCGCCTCTTCCACTAGACTGGCTCCCCGCCCCACATGGATGAGCGCGCTTCCGCGCTTCAGCTTCCGGAATAGGCGTTCATCGAATAAAGCTTCCGTACGCTCAGTCAACGGCAGCGTATTGATGAGCCAATCCGCGCGCCCAAGGACGCTGTCCGCCTGTTCCAGGGTGGACGTTCCATCGAAGCCCGCATGTGGAGTACCGCTGAGCGAAACGCCCCATACAGTGACGCCAAGCGCGCGAAGTACGGCAGCAACCGTTCCGCCAATTGCTCCGGTACCGAACACGACAACCGATTGACCCGTTAGCGCAGCGGCAGGCTTCGGCCGCCATTGCCGCGCGGCCTGGTCTTTCCTGAACGACTCATGATGCTGAGCGTCGGCGAGCATATAGCCCAGGCAATATTCGGCTATCTTGCGGCCAAATTCGCCTGTTGTCCTTGTCAATATTGTCGCAGGGTTCCACTGCCGGCGGTGGAGGTAAGCATCTACACCCGCACCCAGCGCATGCACCCAGCGGAACCGGTCCGCGCGGAAGCCCGGAACCGGCCTGAATCCGACATAGGCGTCTGCCCAGGCAAGGTCTGTCTCCCCCACTTCCGCTTCCGGAAGGCAGCGCAGCTCGGCATCTATGGAGCCGGCCAGCCGCTGCCCTAGCTCGGCATACAGTCTGCCGGTCAACAAAATTTTCTCCAGCTTCATCTGATGTTCACCCGTTCCTGTCATTGTCAGTTTTGCCCCGGATAGTGTATCATGAATTTCATGGAAAAGCATGAAGAGAAGGAGCAGTCTAATGAACGTACACGAAGCCATCACCGCGCACACTTCGAAACAGCATGCCCATCTGCAGCGCTTCCTCGAGCTGGAGGAAGCCAGAGAGCGCGCGATTGACCGAGCGCTGGACGATTGCCGCGCCGGCCGGCCTGTTTCCGTCGAGCCGATCAACGTCTGGACGGCGCTGATCAACGAGCATGCGCAGCAGGGCATTTCCCCCACCCGTACGACGGTCACCGAGCAGATGATTCGCGAATTCGCTTCCCGCAGCTAGCGGTCGTTCGCTCTGGCGAACGGATTCGACATAGCAGCGCCCGCCCTGGATTTGTCTTGCCAGAGGCGGGCGCTGCTTGCTTTATAATCGTCCTTCCTTGATCCATGAACGAACTCTAAATAACCAGAAGATCGTGAGGATAGTCCAAACGATGACATAAACCATTCCACGTTTGACTTGATCTTTATCGACAACCATGTAAATCAAGCCGATGATGTCGATCAACACCATTATCATCCGTATATAGACAGCGACGGCACCACATCGGTAAACCGATACAGCTGCGCCGCCCGCTGAGAGTAACGATTCGACATCCGAGGAGTGCCGTCGGGCTCGCGGACTGCCTCCAGAATGCCCTTGCGGCTTTGGGTGGAAGTTACTTTGCGGATAAAGTTTTTTTCCTCGAATTCGGGTACGACCGTCTGAATGATCTGGTACAGCTCGCTGAGCGTAAATTCCGCGGGGAGAAATTCCTTGGCGATCGTCGTCGTCATCATGCTCCGGCGAATCTGCTGCAGCGCGTCGCCTATGATCTGATGATGATCGAACGCAAGCGGCAGAGCCGGCAGGTCCGCGACCGGGAACAGACGCACATCCGCCGCATCATCCGCAGCCCGGCGTTCCGCCAGCGCCTCCTCCTTCACCAGGGCAAAGTACGCATGGGAGATCATCCATCCGCGGGGATCGCGGCCTGGTTCGCTATATACGCCGAAATACTCCAGATGCACCTCGGCAATGCCCGTCTCTTCTTGAAGCTCCCGTCTCGCACAGTCATGGAGCGACTCGTCCGGACTTGAAAACCCGCCGGGGAGCGCCCATTGCCCTTGGAAAGGCTCGTTTTTCCGCTGGATCAGCAGCACCTCCAGCCTTCGCTCCGGCAGCGCCTTTTTTCCGCTTTGCTTCTCCCGGGACGTAATCGTAAAGATGACGATATCTGCCGGCGCGCCGTCAGGCGTCCGGTACCGCTCTGACGAGTAACTTGTATGATCGTCCAGCATGCCAACCCCTCCATACTTCTCGCTGTTTGATAATGTCAGTATGACATATAAACTCCGCTTGTCAAGAAAAGTCGTCTAGCCCGTCCCGGAGATCGCAGCTCAACCGGATGTCCAACCCAAGCTACAAAGCCGGACGCCGACTCCGGTCACTCCAAATTTCTACGCTCTTCCACATGAGCCAGGCCCATCGCCGCAATATCCAGCCACTGCTCCAGGTCCTCGATATGGCTTTCGTCGATTTTACGGGCGAAGCGGATAACGATCCGGTACATGTCGGGTGCGTCGGCAGCCCATAGCTGCGCTCCTCCCTGGCTTGGGAGCAGTGGGACGGACAGCGTGTGCCGGATATCCGCTTCTTCCCCCCATAGCCGGGTCAAATAATCGTGCAGAGCGCCGGAGTAAGGCTGGTACGACGCCGGCAGCTCCAAGGCCAGCTGCAGCTCGGCGCCGCAGCGAAGCTCCGCCGGACGGGCAATACGCCGCTCCATGGCGAAGTCCGTCAGTCCGCTGGTCAAGGTCACAACGGCCGAGCAGCGCCCACGTGCAGGCTGGATGGTCATCCGGAACGTGCGCGACAGCGCGGCAAGATCGATCAGATCCTCGCGTCCGGTTATGCGGATGCTTCCCTCGGCGTCCAGGTCATACAGCCTGCCTTCCATCACTACTTTCAAGTTATCGAAAATCGTCGGGTCAAACATCTGCGCATTCTCCTTTGCCGGGTTCGGGATAAGCCGGTATAAAGTCCGGCATGGGCTTGGAACAATAAGGGAAATGACATTTGCCAAGGAGATGCTTAAGCTATGAAGCAAAACAAACGGACGCCTCGGCTCACCGCTTTCGGAGCCGCCGCCGCCGTTGGCATACTGATGATGGGAGCGGAGACGGGCAGCTCCCGTCAGGCTGAGCAGGTCCGGCCACAGCAAACGCAGACAGCCGAGCGAGCCTGGCAGGCCGCTCCGGCGCTTTCCCCGGCGTCTCCGAGCGATCCGCTCGCTGAACGCCTGAAGCGGCTGCGCCTGCCCCATGAGGCCATTCCAACGGCTGAAGCCTTGGCCCGCCAAGCTGATTTGATCGTCTTCGGCCATCTGCAGAGCCAGGTATCGGCGTATCCCGCAGGGGCCAGGATCGGGGCCGGAGAACTGTATCATTACGTGCAGACGATCGTCGTCCGCACCGTATTGCGCGGCGGAGGCGCTTCCGCGCCTTCTGCCGTCAAACTGGTCACGGACGGGATCGAGCCGCTGCCTCCGGCTTCTGATCCGCTGAACCTTACGTATACAGGACCGCTGGCTGAAGGAGAGTATGTCTTCTTCCTTCGCCGAATTCCCGGTACAGATCTCTATGCGCTGCTAAATGGCTGGCAGGCGCTATACCCGGTGCTGGACGGCAAGCTGATCGCTCTCAAGCAGAACGGCTTTGCCGCTTACAACGATTTGACGATATCCGGACTGCAGCAAAAGCTGCGCTCCAGCGCCGCCGCATCGCCTGAAAACCCTTGAGCGGAAGAACATGCGATTCCCGTGCAAGCGTGAGTCCCGAATGTTTATCCGGGAACGCCCCGGCGATCGTCAGTCTTCCGCAGGAATATCCCGCAGATCCAGCACATCTCCCTGCCGCCAGTCTCCCGATCGGATGAACCGGATGAGTCTATCGGCAGTCTCCTCGGGAGTTTGCAGCAGCCCGCCGGCCTTCAGGTCTACGAATCTACTCTTGGACGGAAAGTCTTCTTCATCCGCAGCTCGAATCTGTTCCTGCATTCCGGTATCGATGACGCCCGGAGCGATGGACAGGCATCGGACCGCCCCAGGCTTCTCCCCCTGCTCGGCAGCTATGCTTCGGCTCATCATGTCAAGACCTGCCTTGGCCGTGCAGTAGACGGCCCAGCCGGCGTACGGCTTGCGGCCCGCACCGGAGGAAATGCTGACGATCGCCCTCTCGGCGCTGTCCCGATAAGGCTCCGTCAAACGGATAAAGGCCGAGCTGAGCACGAGCGGCGCCGTCAGATTTACTGCCAGATGGGCGGACAGCTCCTGCTCGCCCGCTTGCTCCAGCGGTCCGATCGGCCCGAGTATGCCTGCGTTATGTATCAGGGTCATCCGCGTGGCGGCCGTTATCGGGAGACGGCCCAGCGCCTCCTCCAGCCGCTGCGGGAGCAGCTCGGTGCGCTGCAGATCGGTTTGGACGAAGACGAAGCTTCCTCCGTTCCCTCCTGCATGCGAGGAAGAGGCTGCAGCCAGCTCGCCGAGCGATCCGTCATCCGAGCGGGAGATGCCGATCACCGCCGCTCCTTGGCGGATGCATCCGGCAGCCAGCGCAGCGCCGAGTCCCCTTGTCGTTCCCGTAATGATATAGACGTCCATTTCGATCCCGCTCCTTCTCTCAATGTCTGTAAATGAAAAAAAAATAATCCCCGGACAGCCGGGGATAAAGCCAAGCGGATCAGGGAGTCATCCAATCGTCTGCGGTAATTCCCTGTTCAACGGCAAACTCAAAATCATAAACGTCGTATACCTGCACAGGAATTTCCGCCTGAATTATTTTATCCATAAATTCCACCTGATCCGTTAGAACAGGCGCCTGCTCCCGCAGAGAAGTGAGAATGACCTCCGTTTCGATCGGGTCGATAGCTTCGCCGTATTGGGCATTTTCCATCGCGTTCACCACGGTAAAGGTCACATGCTCGTTGATCGGCAGCGGCGGGCTAAGCCGCCATGGCGCCTGGAGCGCGCGTTCCAGCTTCTTTTTGTTAAACGAGTCGTCGAAGAAAGCGATCAGCTCTGCAATCTTCCCTTTAACATGGGCATCGTCGCCCGCTTCCGGCATGACCGGCTCGGGGCTGTCCTTCATCTCGTAAAGCTCCATAATCGTATGGTATGGGATCAAATACTCCACGGGCTGACTGGGCGCCATCAGTTCTCCGTATATGGCAACCAATACCGCTTCAATTACAAATCGCCGGGACATGCTTGATTCCTCCTTCAAATGATGCGTCCGTCCTTCTTGTCCGGCCTCATTCTTTCATAACATAAATATTTGGAAATGTCCATCCGCTTATGCAGCCCAGCCGCCTGAATTCCGCGTCCGCCTGCTGACAGAACTCAAGAAAAGCCGCCCGCCAAGCGCGGCAAGCGGCCCATAACTTCCTTGCTTCCATTTACATGCAGGAGAACAGAAACCCGGACCCGTATTAATTGTAGCAAACAAGCAAACCCCGTTCTCCCGCATAGGTGCCGATGACCGGTCCCATGTCCGTAATGATCGTGTGACGGAACGGATAACGCTGCAAAATGCGGTCCTTCAACGCAACGGCTTCCTCCAGGCAGTTGCTGTGCGCGATGCCGAGCACCTTCTCCTCCAGCCCGTGCCGGGCGTCCTCCAGCTTATCGATCAGCCGGATCAGCGCGTTTTTACGGCCTCTTACTTTATCGGTCACCTCTACTTCTCCGGCCTCGCTCGCTTGCATGACAAGCTTGATGCTCAAGACCGAAGCGATCGTTCCTTTGGTGCGATCCAGCCTTCCTCCCTTGATCACATTCTCCAGCGTATCGAGATAAAAAACGGTTCGCGTATGTTTAACCCGGCTGCCGCTGCGGCGCACGATGTCGTCGAACGAATGGCCGGCCCGTATGTCCTCCAAAGCCCGAAACAACAGCAATCCCGTGCCCAGCGAGGCCGTCAGGGAATCAATAACCTCGATTCTTCCCGAGCGCACGCCGGTTTCTTCCGCCATTTCCTTGGCGAGCCGGGCATGAGCATAGGTGCTGCTGAGAGAAGAAGAAAGCAGAATAAGCAGGATATCGTCATCCGGATATAAAGCAAAAGCGCGCAGAAAATCCTCCGGCGACGGACTGGCCGTCTTGGGCAGCTCCGAATGCGTTTTCATCATGTCGTAAAAATCAGGTTCTCCCTGAACATCCTCGTACCGTTTACCCCCGAAGGTGACATACAGCGGGATACAGTGCACGACTCCTTCTTTCTTCCATTCCGCCGGATAATCCGCGCCTCCGTCCGTCATTACCCGAATGGCCATAAGCTTCCCTCCCTTTCCGGACTTGCTCGTCTATTCTCTGAATCTAGTTATATTATGACATATAGCGACTATATTCGACAAGTTTGGCGGCTGACAGATAGTTCTGGAATTAAAAAAAATCGGCCGCATATCGGCCGACTTCCTCCTGCACAAAAGTATGAACGCTAGATCCTACATGACGCGGCGCGCCGTAGCGTAATTTTTCTTCCACCAATCTTTGTTGATATCGGTAATCGTCACACCCGGGCTTCCGTACGTATGAATCATTTTACCGTTGCCGATGTAGATGCCTACATGGTGGATCGGGGAATAGAAAAATACGAGATCGCCCGGCTTCAGATTGGCTTTGGACACATAAGTGCCTACCTTGGACTGTTCCTTCGCTGTACGGGGCAGCGTTTTGCCGTAACGTTTGAATACCGTCCAGACAAATGAAGAGCAGTCGAAGTTGCGGGTTTGTCCAAGAGCGGCGCCGTATTTATACGGTTTATTCAGGTATTGCTTGGCCGTCGCGATGACGCTCTGAGCTTTGGAGCTCGTCATAGCGCTGGCTTGTGGCGCAGGAATGGCAAGTGTACCGGTCATAAGCAGCGCCGCGCTCAAGCTGACGGACACGAAAATTTTAGTGAGACGTTGTGGGAACCGTTTCGTCATTGATTTCGTCCTCCTTGGGTTTGGGTTGGCTCATGGCCTGAAGCCAATATACCATACGCCAAGACTGGATGAAGCTGGCAATGACGCTGTATTCATAGACGGGCCGGAGCTTTGGAGCCTTTTATTAGAAATTGATTAAAATATCGCCCGCGGAAGCGTTATCTCCACTTGAGTCCCCGCTCCGGACCCGCTTTGTATGCTGATTGTCCCGTTATGACGGTCCACGATCTGCTTGGCGATCGACAGGCCGAGGCCGCTTCCTCCGCTGCGCCGCTGCCGGGTTTTATCCACGCGGTAGAACCGCTCGAACAGATGCGGAATGTCCTCCTCGGGTATCCCGATTCCTTGGTCGGCTACCGTGAGCACGATCTCTCTTCCCTGCTCCCTGCACCCTATAAGGACAGGCCCGTCGCTGTAGGAAACCGCATTATCGAGCAAGATGATCAGAAGCTGCTTAAGCTGCTCCTCGCTGCCCAGACAGACGGGCTCGGCCCCTTCCGACACGTCAAGCCGGATCTCCCTGCGGAAAGCCATCGCGAGCCGGCCGGCCGTTTCCTGCAGCAGTGGGATCAGCGATACGGGCTGCTTCGGGAGCTCCTCCCCCCGTTCGAACTCGGCCTGCCGCAGCAAGGAATGAATCAGCCCCTTCAGGCGGACCGATTCGGATTGAATCGCTTGAATCGCCTCCTCCCGGACCTCCGGCCTCTCCCCTCCCCACCTGCTGAGCAGGGAAGCGTAGCTTTCGATGACGGTCAGGGGGGTGCGGAGCTCATGCGAGGCGTCGGCCACGAATTGCTTTTGCCGGGCGTCCTGCTCCTTGAGCGTTTCGATCATATCGTTGAACGTTTGACCCAGCCTGCCGAGCTCGTCCTTGGCCGACGCATAGCGGGGGCTTAGCGTCACGAAATACCGTTTCTTGCGGATCTCGTTCATCGTGTCCAGCAGCTCTCCGATCGGACGGATCAGAACCCGGGTATAGAAATACCCGCTGACCAAAGCGACGACCAATACGGCTCCGCTTGTCATGTATAGCCCCGTGCCAAGCAGCTTAAGCCATTCGCTCATGACATTAAGCGACTTGCCGAGCTCCAAGGTTCCGAGCTGGTAGCCGTGCGCGCGAATCGGCACCTGAACGAATAGCATGCGGACTCCGAATTCATTGACCATAGCGCTGCCGTAACCGGATTTGTACGAAACGGGATAGGCGGCCAGCCGGTCACTCGTAGACACGGACGCTCTGATCACGCCCTCCGTATCGATGATGCGGACGAGCATATCTGGCTCGTTGTATTCCGCCAGCAGATCGGGATCCCCCCAATTATCCGGCTGGCGAGAATAAGGGTTGCGCAAAATAATCTGCGCCTTATTCCAGAGTAGCTTCGTCTCCGCTGTAGTGGAATTTCGAAGGATGTAGAAATAGATCGTGACGTTGAAGACGATCACGAGCAGCAGCACCCATACGGACGACAGCAAAATCAACCGGGTACGCAGGCTCATGGGCTCGGAGGAGACAAGGAATAACCGATGCCGCGGATGGTGCGGATCAGCTTCGGACTGAATCCCTTGTCAATCTTTAGGCGCAGATAACGGACGTACACATCGACGATATTCGTATCTCCCGTATGCGCGTAGCCCCATACGTCGCCAATCAGCTGTTCGCGGCTCAGCACTTGCCCTTGATGCTTCATCATATAATGGAGCAGCTCAAACTCCGTGGGCGTAAGCTCGATCACGCTTTCTTGGCGGATCACCTGGCGGCTGCCGGGGTTCAGCGTCAGATCGGCCGCAGTCAGTACCTCCCCCGGCTCCTCCTTGCCGCTCGTCAGCCGAATCAGATTGCGGATACGCACAAGCAGCTCCTGAGTGGCGAACGGCTTGGTGACATAATCATTAGCCCCAAGCTCGAATCCGAGCACGACTTCCTTCGTCGAATCTCTCGCCGTCAGCATCAGCACGGGAGATTCGCCGCCTCCGCTGCGGTAACCCTCCAGCACCTCCAGCCCGCTGATGCCCGGAAGCATCACATCCAGCATAATCAGGCTCCAATTGCGGGCCAGAGCGAGCGGCAGCGCGCGCGTGCCGTCCGACGCCACGGCTGTCTCATAGCCTTCATGCTGCAGCTCCAGCTCCAGCACGCGGGCGATATGCGGTTCATCTTCGACGATCAATATGGAATGGTTCATAGAGGCAGCTCTTTCATGTTGCGCATAGTTGGAGATAGCATCCCCTCGCCGCATGACCTCTATACGTTTGCCGCTGCCCCCAAAACTCTCGCCGAGCGTTCCGCTACCGCTTCTCCTGCTCCTTCACATGCTCGCTGCCGAAAGCCATAAGGACCGTCTCAATCTTCTGCAGGCGAATGAACTCATTTTGCTTCAGATCGGCTCTGAAATAAGCGTACATATATACACCCTCGAGAAAGGTCAGCGACGGATAGCATACCAGGTCTGCATTCGTATACGGGTTGTCGATCAGAATCTGCCATTCTCCGTCCCTGCAGTCCGTACCGATAGATTCCAGCACCGTGCGCTTGTAGCCGGCGATCGCTTCAAACTCGTCCCAGATATGCGCCCAGGACGGGCTGAAATGCGCCGGCTCCGGGAACAGCCGTTTGGCCAGAGCGATGCTCTCCGCAATCTTGGCGGAATCGTCATCCTCATATTCCTTCAGCTTGCTGCGGAAGCCGTCGAGGAAATGGCGGAATGCCGTGAAGCCGCCCTCGATGACCGTTTGCCTGAATTGCTGCAGTTCTTCCTCCGAGGCAGCCTGCTCAAACTTCACAAAAAGGTTCGTCATCCTCGCTCTCCTTGTTCCATATAGGTTTGCCTTCTGCCTTCATACGGTATGCTTCATGGCAGGCGCCCTTCCAGCGTTCCCTCCGGATGCATGATCAGGCGGCGCGCCGGATCGTTTTTAAGCTTCACATTTCCGAGCTTGACCCGGCTCTCATCCAGATGCAGCACGAGCCAGCGATGCTCGTCGTCATGTCCGATCTGCTCCAGAAACATGGCTTTCTGTTCCTGCGCCTCCTGCTCGCTGTCCCATTGGCGGATGCCGTAATAGTCCAGGTCATAATTGTTTTTCTGCAGACAAGCGGCGATTTCTCCGGTAACGGAATGTCTTAGCACATAACTCATGGCGGGTAACACCGTCTTCCTGCCTTCGCAAGGCATGTTTCATTCGTTCGATAGGGCAAGAAGGACGCAAGGCTCGAACCGCGAGTTTGCGCCCTTCTCTTGTGTACCGTCTCTTTTACAGATACGGATTTTCGTGCTTAGCCTTCAGCCTGCTCCAGCGGCGATCGACCTCGTTTTCGAACGATTGCAGCGCCTCCGCATATTCAGGCTTGGTGAGATGCTTCGTTTTGCCCATATTTTTCAGCCAATCGCCGACCGGTATACGCTTGCTCTTCTCCTCGGGATTGTACGTAATATTCGTGATGCCGTTCTCCACCTCGTACATCGGGAAGAAGCAGGAGTTCACCGCTTCATCGATCAGCGTCTGGCCGATCTGTTCCTCGGACAGCCAGTTCAGCGGGCAGGTGATGAGAATTTTACCGTAGACCAAGCCTTCATTCTGAGCATAGTACTGCGCCTTGGCCGCTTTCCTGAGCAGATCCTGGGGCAGCGACTCGGACCCGGTGAATACATAAGGAATATTGGTTGCCGCCATAATCTGCGGGGTATCCTTGTGATGGAACAGCTTGCCTCCTTGATGCTTGCCGACATTGGAGGTCGAGGTGCGGTGTCCGAGCGGCGTCGAGTAGGACAGCTGGGCGCCCGTATTCATGTATCCTTCGTTATCATACTCCAAAATGATCATCTTATGATTGCGCAGCGCGGCGCCGATCGCCGGGCCCATCCCGATATCCATCCCGCCGTCGCCCGTGATCATGACGAAGGTGAAGTCAGCAGGCAGATTCAGATGGTCGAGATCGCCGCGGCGTTTGCGCTCCCAGAACATCTCCACCACGCCGGACAACGTCGCCGCTCCGCTCTGGAACAGGTTGTGGATATACGTAGCCTTATGGGAGGAGTACGGGTACCCCGTCGTGACGACCATCGCGCAGCCGGTATGGAATAAAGCGACGATATCGCCCTCGATCCCCTTGAAGAACAGCTCCAGACCGGAGAAAATGCCGCAGCCCGGACAGGCGCCATGACCCGGAGCCAGCCGCTTCGGCTTTTTGGTAAGCTGACGGATCGGCGGCACTTTGACCTTCAGCTGCCCCGTGGCTTCATCTTTGTTTACCGTAATCAGACCCGAGTTCAGATCCTCATACTTCATCGGCTCGATCACCCGCTGAGGCTTTTTGTTCGGATCTCCGGGCGTATGACCGTAATAATCGAACGGAATCTCTATTCTTCCCGCCTCCACGGCGTCCATGGCCATACGGAAAAACGCGTGACCGTCCTCGGCGTAGAAATCTTTGCCTCCCAGCCCGTATACCCGGCTGATCACCATCGTGTCGGTATAACCGGCCGTGAAGAGCGCCGCCTTGATCTCCAGCGACATATTCCCGCCATGCGCGCCATAAGAGTCCGCGCGGTCGCCGATCGTCACGGCTTTGACGTTTTTCAGCGCCTCGGCGATTTCCTTGGCCGGGAACGGACGGATCATGTTCGGCGCGATGGAGCCTGCCTTGATCCCCTGCTCGCGAAGCTGGTCGACGACATCCTTGATAATCTCCGAGGAGGAGTTCATCAGGAAAACAGCGACGTCGGCATCTTCCATCCGGTAGAGGTCGAGGATCGGATAGTCGCGACCGGTCAGCAGCTTGTATTCCTGGCGAATCCGGTCAAATACTTCCCCTGCGCGGTACATCGCTTCCGACTGCTGGTAACAGTTGTTAATGTAATCCGGCTCATTCATATAAGGTCCGACCGTGATCGGGTTGTTGCGGTCCAGCACATGCGGGAACTGCTTCGGCTGCTCCCCGATAAAGGCGTGCACATCGGACTTGTGGGCGAACGTCTGTACCCGGCGCTTCTGGTGGGATGTGAAGTAGCCGTCCGATGCGACGATAACCGGCAGACGGACCTCCGGGTCTTCCGCCAGCTTGATTGCCATGATGTTCATGTCGTACACGGCCTGCGGATCGCGGCTCATCAGAATCGGCCATCCGGTATTAAGCGCGTAATACAGATCGGAGTGGTCCCCGTGGATGTTGAGCGGCCCGGACACCGAGCGGCAAACCAGGTTCATGACCATCGGAAAACGCGTCCCGGACTGTACGGGCATCTGCTCGAGCATATACAAGTAGCCGTTGGCGCTTGTGGCATTAAATACGCGTCCGCCCGCTGCCGCGGCTCCGTAACAAATCCCTGCCGAGCCGTGCTCGCCGTCCGCCGGGATCAGCTTGATATCATGCTGGCCGTTCGCTTTCATCAGATCGAGGAACTGCGCGACCTCCGTAGAAGGCGAGATCGGGAAATAACCCATCACGTGATAGTTGATCTGATGGGCCGCATACGCCGCCATCTCATTGCCCGACTCATAGACCATGCGCTGCTCGACCGTGCCTGCGCTCACTTCTTTATTCAATTCGATTGCCATTGTTTATCTTCACCTCTCCCGTATAGGATATGAGTTATTCGGCCAGCTGGAACCGGTGCGCCACGCGATTCGCTTCCGCGTACCCGTCCGTCTCGCGGCTTGAGGACAATGCCTCCGTCGGACAGGCAACGACGCACTTCAGACAGCCCTTGCAATACTGATAATCGATCCCTTGCAGGAACATCTGAGGACGGCCCTTCTTGTCCGGCTGCTCATCCCATACGAAGCAGAAGTCGGGACAGGCGGTATCGCAGGCCGCGCAATGAATGCACTTCTCGTCGTCAAAATGCGGCATCATCCCGTTGCGGGAAATGCTCAGATCCTTCAGGATGCTGTTGCCCGGGTTCGAGACCATCCCGCCGATCGGCTGGGTCAAATAGCCGTAAACCGGAATGTCCCAGCGCTTTGGCTCCGGCATGGAAGCGCCTTCAGGGAGCGTGAACGTCTGGAACTGCACTTCGTCGTAGCCCCGTTGGAACGTGCGCAGCGCCGGTTCGACAGCGCCGGGGTATTTTTTCTCCAAACTTTTGCGGATAATGCCCTTCATATGTTCAAAGTCGAGGAACGTACACAAGCGGAACAAGCCGCCCAGCATGGCCATGTTGACCCGGTTCTTCTCCTCCAGCGAGATGCCCGTCGCGTCGACTACGGCGACGATTCCGCCGGTCAGCTTCAGCTTCTCCTTCAGCTCCTCAGGGCTTTTGCTGGAGTTGACCAGCACAACGCTGTCCTCGTAGATGCCGCTGACGACATTGACCGTCTTGGACAAATTCTCATGAAAAACGCCGACCACATGCGGACGCTCGACCGGGGTCGTATCACGGATATTCGTATCCAGATCGCAGAACCGGATGTGGGCCTTCACCGGGGAGCCCTTCTTCTCCGAGCCGTAGGAAGAAAAGCTGACGCCGTTGAAACCGCTTCCGACAACGCCGGCTTCAGCAAGCATCTTGCCGGCCAGGTTAGCTCCAAGTCCGCCGATGGACTCCAGCCTGATCTCGAAGAAGCCGAGGTCATTCATTTTCGGTAGAACCGCCATGCTACTAACGCCCCCTCAAGAATATGATAGAATGGAATTTCATTCCTTGGCATCAGTATAACAGCATATAGGGGGAGCGCATAGTGTTTACGTCATATTTTTTTGCTGAAAATGGGCTGAAACAAGGGTTTTTTTACGACTATTTCCCCTAAAAGTAACACTGTATAGTAGTTGTCAAAAGTACTACTAATACAGATAGCATGGACTTAAGCTTGTTCCGCCGCTGTTGTCAATGAATATGCGGTTATCTCTCATTGTCCATCGAACATTGCACTCCGAATCTATCAATACGAGATCGGTATTCGCTTGAGGAATATCCTGCTGACGCAGCATCGGGACTGCGACGCAAGCTGCGGTTGCTCCGGCTGCCGAAGCGATAACGGGCATGGATGTCATGCCCGCGTTGCCGGTTGAAGCGTTTATCCGCTGCGCTTGCGCCTTGCGTCCGGCATGGCCTTGCGGATGTTCAGGGATAACCTTTGCGGAAAACCCGGTCTTCGAATCAGCGGAACAAAACGAGCACCCGATTCGGCCCGGTGCGGCGCATCACCCGATAACCGGAGGGAGCCGCCGTTGCTTCGCCCTTCTCTCCCGGCAAGCAGAAGCCGCCAGGACGGCAGGTGCCGTCATCGCGGACCTGAAGCTGGCCGAGCAGACCGACTGCGACCCACTCGGGCCGTTCGCTGCGGGGGATGTAAGGCTTCGCGCTGTCCCAGTCGGGATGAATCAAGCGGCGGATTTCGGTGCGGGCCGGCAACGTTACGGTGCCCAGGCCGTCTGTTTCAGCCTCCAGCCGGACCGCTTCCGTAAGCGGCCTCCCCCATTCGTCCGTTTGATATTTCCCCCGCCATTCCGTATCTCCCGCATTCCCCAGCACAGCAGGCGCGGCGCTCGTAATACCGAGCACGTAACCGTCCTCTGCAGCGGCCGGACGAATCTTGTCGCCCTCAAGCGTGACAAAGTATCCCGGCTCGATCGCGAGCCCGTCCACCGTTTCGAACAGCTCCGCATAATCGGCAGGCCCGAGAGAAGTGCCGCCTGTGAACGTTCCGACGCCAGTGTTGCCGGATATTTTGGCTTTGATGCCACCGTTGGCCAGAAACCAGGAGAACGATTCATTGGCGCTGCCGCTTTGGCCCATGATATGCGAAGCGGTGAATCCGGCCGTGGAGGTCAATATCCCCTCCGAATGAGACACCGGTCCGCTGGCCAGCGTCTGAAAGCCTTGGGCATGAGCGGATTCTCCGCTGGCGATGGTCGCGCTGCCTTCGGCATGGCTGTTGTTGCCGCTCGCCGACGTGCTCCCGCCTTCGGCATGCGAGTTTAGGCCGCTCGCTATCGTATTGAAGCCTTCCGCGTGGGCCGCCTGACGGCTGGCCGTCGTGTTGAAGCCCTCGGAGTGAGCGCCGAGGCCATTTTCCAGCGTGCCTGCTGTCGTATTAAAGCCTTCCGCATGGGAGGCTTCGCCGACAGCCGTCGTAGCCTGTCCTTCTGCGTGGGAAGCTTCGCCGATAGCCATCGTCAGCTTATCGACGCCGTCGATAATCGCATATTCGCCTTCGGCATGCGAGGCGAATCCGCTGGCGACGGTAAGGTTGCCTTCGGCATGCGAGGAAACCCCGCTGGCCAGCGTAAGGGCTCCTTCGGCATGCGACAGATTGCCTTGGGCGATCGTTTGGATTCCCTCCGCATGGGACGCGTCTCCGCCCGCATACGTGTTGCTGCCTTCCGCATGGGCGCCTACGCCTGCTGCGATCGTCTGAAACCCCTCGGCATGCGAGGCGAACCCGCTTGAGGTGGTGGATTGTCCTTCGGCCGACGAGCAGCCGCCGCTCGGATTTGCATTGCAAGCCATACTCCTCACTCTTTTCATTATGAGATGGTGTACCTTCTTGTCCGTACGCTATATGCATATGTAATCTGCCGGAGGATGGCGGCGGCGCTTACCTTGCTCGCAGCGCGCATGGCAAAGAGGCCTAGCCCGAATCTTGCTTGGACTAGACCTATGCCGCGGCCCGGCTTCAAGGATGCTTGCGCCAGCTGCTGAACAACGCCCACCAGATGACGTACAAGGCATACACGCCCAGATAGGCGCCGCTCATTAGAAACCACGAGCTATAAAATACGCGGTGTACCTCGGTCATCATGACCGTATCGTCTCTCAAAATTTTGTATATAGCCCCGGTTGCGATCCATCCGAAGCCGTATAACGCCGCTACCGCTATAAAATCAAAAAACAGCGCCAGCTTGGGAGTGAAAAACCGCACCGCGAACATAAGTAGGGGGGCCAGTATAGAGCCCGCAATCAGCAATCCGAACAAAGGCACCATCTCCTTCGCCCCTAGTCTCGCGCAAAGAGCAGTCGGCTATGCATGTTTACCACAACTAATCTGCGGTGAATCTTGCCCTTCCGCCGACCGGCCCATAGCATTCCAGGCTCAGCGGTCTGCTGATTGCGTGCCGGAACCGGCGCCGTGCGGGAGCAGCATCCCGCCCGCACGTCCCATAAACCATCGTTTGGTCAACCAAGCCGCAAGCAGGCCAAGCACGCCTGCGAAGTAGAAGCCGCTCTTCAGACCGGCCCATTCGTTTAACCCTCCCGCCAGGAACGGGCCGGCAAACATGCCGATGGCGTAGACCGCCTGATAGAAGCCCATCGCCGTAGCCCGTTTGCCCTCCTCGATATGCTCGATCGCGAGCCCCAGCAGCAGAGGGAAATGCAAACCTTGCACAGCGCCGTTCAGAGCCTGCGTGGCGACAAGCACGGCCAGTCCCGGCGCAAACGATGTCGCCGCCGAGCAAACCGCGCTGACCGCGAAGCCGGCCAGCACGACCGGCCATGAACCGAACCGGGGCGCCAGGAAGCGTCCCGAGCAGAAGGCCGTCAGCGCATGCGGAATCATAAACGCGAGCACCAATACGGTCAGCCCCATTTCATCCGCGCCCAGATACACGGCAAAGGATGGCGTAAACCCGAACATCGTAATAAACAAGATGCTGTGAGCCAGGATAGATAACGTCGAAACCTTCCAAAGCAGCCGGTCCTTCATCACGGGCCACAGATCGCCGTAGCTCATGGAAGGTCTGGCAACTTCGGAGCGAGGCTCCTTGAGCAGGAATGACAAGGCGAAGCCGAGCAGTCCGATAACCGCTCCAATCCGAAACGCCAGCTCATAGCCGCCCGCGCGGACGAGAAAACCGCTGACGCTCATGCCAAGCAGCTGACCGGCCGCCGTGAGCAGACTGATCATGCCCATCGCCCGCGTCGCATGCTCCTTGGCGTACATGCTCGCATACAGTACCGTGAAGGCGACCCAGGTGGAAGCCGCGACGCCGGACATAATGCGCCCCGCGAGCGCCCACTCCAGACTCTCGCCCAAGGCGAAGCAGACGCAGCTGAGCGTCACGGCCAGCATGCCGGCAACTACATACGGCTTGCGCTTCTTCATGCGGTCGGAGGCGACGCCGAGGGGAAGCCGCAGCGCGATCTGCGTCAAGCCGTAGCTGCCGAGCACGATTCCCATCACCGTGTACGACATGCCCATCTGCTCCAGATAAGGGGACAACACCGGCACATAGACGTACAGCGAGCACCAAAACAACAGGGTGACGATAATAAATAAATAACGGTTCAGCCGATCCGGCTCTCCTCTGCTCATCTGCCGGACGGCCTACAAGCTGGAGCGGAGAATGTTCAGCACATCGTCGGCCTGCAGCTTGCGGAACGAGCCGACCGGACCGAAGCGGACCGTCTCCTCGGCCATTCTCTCCAGATGCTCGTCCCCGATGTTCAGCTCGCCGAGCGTGGATGGAGCGCCGATCCGGGTGAAGTAGCTCCGGGTCGCCTCAATGCCGGCGCGCGCTACTTCCTCCAGGGAACGTCCGCTCGGATTGATCTGCCATACCCGAGCGGCATATTGTGCAAACCGCTCCACCCGCTGATCGCACACATAAGTCATCCAATTCGGGAACAGCACCGATAAGCCTGCAGCATGCGCGATATCGTACAGAGCGCTCACTTCATGCTCGATCATATGCGTCGCCCAATCCTGCTCCATGCCCACGCTGATCATGCCTCCGTTCAGCGCATAAGTGCTGCACAGCATCAGGTTGGCGCGGGCTTCATAATTGTCCGGCTCGGCGAGCGCCTTCTCCCCGTTCTCAATAACCGTTTGCAGAATCGACTCGCACAGCCTCTCCTGAAGCGGGGTGTTTTCCGTCAGGCTGAAATATTGCTCGAATACATGCGACATCGTATCCACAATCCCGTTGACCGTCTGATGAGGCGGGACGGAGTAGGTCAAGGTCGGATCAAGGATCGAAAATTTCGGATAAGCATGGATGCTGCCAAATGATTTCTTCAGATTCTCCTCCCAGTTCGTAATGACCGAATTGCCGTTCATCTCCGAGCCGGTAGCAGACAACGTAAGCACAGTGCCCAGCGGCAGAGCGGAGCGAATCTCCGCCTTCCTCATCAGAAAGTCCCACACATCGCCCTCGTAAGGAACGCCTACAGCCACCGCCTTGGCTGCGTCGAGCACGCTGCCTCCGCCTACGGCGAGTATGAAATCGACGTCATGCTCCCGGCACAGCCCGATGCCGCGGCGCACGGTCGTTACACGGGGGTTGGGCTCGATGCCGGGCAGCTCTACGGCGCGAACCCCTGCTTGACTGATCTGAGCCTGAATGCGGTCATACAGACCGCTATGCTTGATGCTGCCGCCTCCATAGACTAACAGAACCGTCTTGCTGCCGAACGCGGCGAGCTGCTCGCCCAGTTTATCTACCATACCTGCTCCGAACAAGATACGGGTAGGGTTCTGAAAAGCAAACGAATTCATCGTGATCTCCTCCTTGTGCTTGCAACCAATGACCATTATAGCAATTATTCTTCCTTAGTGAAATGAACTAAACAACCGTTAGGAGCTAATTATCTTGCCCTCATTGAGCAAGAACTATCCTCTACATGATTGCCAGCTCATCGCCTGATGAGTCATACTCCCACGTTAGGCCGCCGTCATTACTCGATAAAAAGATGGTTCCGACTGTACCTTTTTCATGATCGGTCAGCGCTATGGGATATTTCCCGTTCTTCCCGTTAAACGTAGGGGATAGAGGCGTTTTTAGGTAGGCGTCAAATTTCTGCGGCAACGTTACGGTTAGCTGACTCCAGGATTTCCCTTGATCCTTGGTCCAATAGATGATAGGACCTTTATCTTCATAATACCGGTAACTGATGAAGCCGACGTCTGAGTTGGAGAAGCCAGCCCCAGCTGCCTGCTCCGCATATTGTTCATTCGGATTCCCGACTTCTTTCCAGCTCTTTCCTCCATCATGAGTCTGATAAACGTAATTCAGCGCTTGACCAACGCCGGCGGTGCCGCCTGCTACAATCCAGCCCTCGTTCTTTGAGATGAAGCCGATCCATTTAGTATCATAGCCCTTTGCGCCGTTAATGGTATACTCGTTCCACGTTTTCCCTTGGTCGTCGCTGACTAAGGCATGTAGCGGTTTGGCTCCGTCTGCGAATCCGTAGACAATGGCCGTTTTTTCTTCGGAGACGAAAAATCCGGTTTCACTGGCACCCATGCCGACTTCCCTGCCAGTCGTATCGAGTTGCAGCGGCGCTTTGGCAGTGATCGCTCCGTTTTGAAAGGAGAGCGTGATGTTTCCGGCTGGGTCAACCGCATATGTGCCGGACTTAAGTGTCGAGCTTACTCCATTCCCGTTCGTACATACGGCCAACACGCCGACAGCAACGAGCAGCATTAGCATAGTGCAAAAGAGAAACAGATCATTGCGTCTTTTTTTCATACTAAGAATGCTTTGGAATCGTTGTTTCATAGAATTTTTATCTCCTGAAAAATGAATGGATAAAGCAGAAAAACGAGGGTGTCCGCCCTGCATGGCCGATAATATCGCTTCACAATACTTCTTGCGGTACGCCAGATCACGGGCATGAACAACCGTATCGTCACAGTAAATTTCAATTTCCCGTCCGGCCTCGCGTACCATTCGCCAGACGAAGGGATTAAACCAGTGTACGGCGTTCACTAAGAGCAGTATCAGCTTATAAAAGCCGTCATGTCGTTTATAGTGAACCAATTCATGCCGTAATATAAAATCAAGCTCTGTTTCGTTGAATCTTTCATGAGGCAAAAACAGCACCGGCTTTCGGACACCCACCAGCATAGGGTTGGGCACCTTTTCGCTCGTCAGCAAGCGGACTGGCCGTCGTAGTTTCATTTCATTGCTGATTCGGTTCATATGATGAACTATTCGCCGCGTGACCGGCTTGCTCCAGCGAAAAGCCTGTCTTTTAAACAGTCCATAGCCGATAACGTGATAGAGAAGGTACAGCACACAGCCGACTAGCCAGATCAAAGCCAATTCCGATAGTAATTTGGATGTTGGTGACGCTGCTGTTTGCTGCATGGGCTGCATGGCCATATCGGATACAAACGGTGTCTGAGAAGCGGATGCCGCTTGCCAAACATTTGCGAGCCGGGGCGGTTCTGGAACTTGAAATTCAATCAAGGGATTGGGCAGTGAATAATTTACCGGCAGCAGCAAGCGGATCGCTAACACAATCCACATCCAGTAGATCCATTTGGCCGTAAAGTGTTTGCGTAATAAAGGAGAACAGACGGTCAGAGCAATCACAAGTAGACTGGTTGTAGCAGAAACGAGAAGTAATTGCGTAAACAGGTCAATCAGCATCACATCTCCTCCTTATCTACTTTGTCCAGCAGTTCGCGCAGCTCCCGCAGATCTTTTTTGTCAATTGCCTTCCCGTTGTATAAGGACATAACCATATGCTGAACAGAGTTGCCAAAAAGATTAACGAGCGTCGATTTTCCTTCGCTTGCCTTATAGTCGTCTTCAGATATGAGCGGACGATAGGTATTGAATCGCCCTTCCTTCTCGCACATTAAAAACCCTTTGTCCGTTAGCCGGGAAAGCACTGTCATTAAGGTTGCCAAGGCCCATTGACGTTTTGTCCGCAACTGATCCAAGACGTAAGAAGAGTTGACCGCTTTGTCGGCCGCCCAGATGACCAGCATAATTTCCAACTCGGCATCAGGAAGTCGTTTAATTTTGTTTTCCATGTTCATCCTCACTTATACAAATGTGTAATGAGTTCAATTATACAATTGTATAATTGAAAGGCAAACAAATCCCTGAAAAATTGCTCTCCATAATCTTTGACGATTCGGAAGAAGGAAAGGTTGCGTCGAACCAAGGATTTACCCTGATTTTGTTAAAAATTACAATATAGAGATAGACCTATCATGTCTTTTATTGCAGACCATTCACGAAAATTGTCGTTTTTAGCGAAAAAGGTATGGTAATTTCGACATATTTTGAATAAGATTAATTCCGGTACTTTTACCTAACTTGCTGAAAGGGTGCGTCCAATTGAATCAACATCGAGAAATCCAGGTGGGGGAACGCCCGCCTCTGCTCCAAAGCGTTCCGCTCAGCTTGCAGCATCTGTTCGCCATGTTCGGATCGACCGTGCTCGTGCCGGTCCTCTTCAAGATCGATCCGGCCATCGTGCTGCTGATGAACGGGATCGGCACTTTGCTGTATCTGCTGCTATGCCGAGGCAAAATCCCCGCCTATCTTGGCTCCAGCTTTGCCTTCCTCTCCCCGGTATTTGCCGTGTTCGCGGCCGGCATGTCCTATGAGGCGGCGCTTGGCGGCTTTATCGTCACCGGGCTTATTTTCACGCTCGTGGCCCTGATTATCCGGTTTGCCGGAACCGGCTGGCTCGACGTCGTATTCCCTCCCGCCGCCATGGGCGCGATCGTAGCCGTCATCGGCCTGGAGCTCGTACCCGTCGCAGCCGGGATGGCCGGGTACATCAAGCCTTCCGACGCTGGCGCGGACTGGTCGATCAACCCCGATACGGTGCTGATCTCGACCGCGACCCTGCTGATCGTCATTATCGGCAACGTCCTGTTCCGCGGCTTTCTAAAGATTATCCCGATTTTGATCGCGATTGTGGGCGGGTATTTGCTCGCATTCCTGATGGGCTACGTCGATTTCACGGCCGTCTCAGCCGCCCCTTGGCTGCAGCTGCCGACCCGGTATACGCCCCAGTTCGAGTGGTCGGCGGTCGCAGTTATCGCGCCGGCCGCTCTCGTCGTGATCGCCGAGCATATCGGCCATCTGATCGTGACAGGCAACATCGTCGGTAAAAATCTGTCCAAGGACCCGGGTCTGGACCGCTCTCTGCTTGGCAACGGCTTGTCTACAATCATCTCGGGATTTGCCGGATCAACGCCCAATACGACGTATGGAGAAAATATCGGCGTTCTCGCCATTACCCGCGTATATTCCGTCTGGGTGATCGGCGGCGCCGCGGTGCTGGCCGTCTTCCTGTCCTTCTTCGGCAAGCTGGCCGCGCTGATCAGCACGATCCCTACTCCCGTCATGGGCGGCGTGTCGCTGCTCCTCTTCGGTGTCATCGCCTCCTCCGGCATTCGTATGCTGGTCGAAACGAAGGTGGATTATGCCAAAACATCCAATCTGATTTTGACGAGCATCGTCCTCGTCGTCGGCATCAGCGGCATGAGCGTGACCTTCGGCAACTTCTCCATGAAAGGGATGGCTCTCGCCACCGTGCTGGCCATCGTGCTTAGCCTGTTTTTCAAAGTCATCGAGAAGCTGAAGCTGTCCAACGAGGCATAAGGGTGCTTCTCCGATGACGGTACGCTGCAAAAACGGCGCCGTACCTAGAGCAAGCCCTCCGGATTTTCGGGAGGCTTGCTTTTTTTGTCGCTTCTGCGGGCAGCCTCGTGCGCTCCGATAGTTGCATCTGCGGGCAGCCTTGTGTTTGCCGATGGTTGCGTCTGCGGAATCCTCGTATGCGCAGAAAATCGCGTTCACGGTATCCCCGTGTGCGGATGGCTGCGTCGACCGACACTCTTCGTTTGCGATCCGCCCGTTTCGCCCTTCTTCCCGGCACGCAAACAACCCCGGCTGTCTCCAACCGGGGCTTCGCGTTATATCCATCGTCTTCGGGGCTGCCTCGTGCGCGGCTGCCGCGCTCAGGTCACGGCATCCAGTCCGCCGTACCGCGAGATCGCAAGCAGAAGATCGTGCAGCACAGGCAGAACGAATTGAACCATGCTCAATTTGAAAATGCCGCTGCGGTTATGCAGCGTCGCCTCCTTGGCATAGATGCGGTAATGCTGCATGCCGGACTGAACGCTGACCGTCTCGCTGCCGCCTGCGCCCTCGCGGCGGATGCGCATAGGCTTGGCGCCTACGGGAAATTCGAACGGGGTGATGCTGATAATATCGGCCAGCTTGATATGATAATTCGCATGCGGTCTCTGATAGACAAGCTCCTGCGTAGAAACCGTCAAGCCGAAGTCGCGCTTTTTATGGGAAAACTTCAGTTCCCCTTCAAGCGCCTTGATTCGGATAAAATGTTCATTCAAAAGGCCTTCCTCCTTCAACCGGCGAACGGCGTGCGCGGACAGGCTATCCCCTCTCGTCCAGCCGAGGTATTCCATCCAGCATACCACAGAACGCATAAGAGATGCTACAGACTGCCGGGAAAAGGAGAAGGCCGCCTGAGCGGTTTATCCTCCCGGGCGGCCTTGCTAGGGTCATGCTGCCTTGCTGCTGTTTTAAAAGCGCGGTGACTGACGCGGCCTGCGGCCGACCGGGGATAACCGCTCGCTGTTTCAAATCTACTGCTTGACGTTACTGCTTCAACGTTACGAGCAGACGTTTCGCTGCGCCGTTCGGGGTTTGTACCGTCTCGTAGACGCGCACGCTGAGCGGGTATTGGAATTGATTGTTGTCAACATTAGTCAACGTGATATTTTGCCAATCATTGATCAGCTTGTTTGTTCCCTGCAGTGTGTAGGTGCTGCTGCCCAGTGCCCGGCCTGAAGGGTCCACCAGCTCAAACTCCAGAGATCCCGTTGCGTCATCCACCATGACATCCGGCTGTTTTTTAATGTTCAAATCCAGCGAAAGCTTGTAGGCCCAAGTGTTGTTGTTGTAGTTGCCGTTCAAGGACCAGTTATTCACCTTCACCTCGTAAGGGTACAGCTTCAGCGTCGTTCCGAGAACCTCCGGCTTATCGCCATCCGTCGACCGCACCGCTACTTGCTTGGCTGCGATCGGCAGCTTCAGCTTGGAGGTGCCGCTGCCTTCCAGTATGCTCAGCTTGAACGTGCCCTTGACGTCCGGCGGAAGCAGGTAAGAATAGCTGTAGGCATAGGAAGCCTGCGGGACCAGTTCCTTCAGCACCGTCGTTTGCTTCGTACCGCTATACGTCTTCCCGCTCCCGTCCTGAAGCTCGGTAGCCAGCTCCGGCAGCGTCAGCGTTTCCTGCCCTTTATTGGTGAATTTATATTTGGCGATCACCGACTGATACCCGGTTTCCGGATTCGAGTGCGAGTTGATCTCCACAAGAGTGACTTCCAGGTTTTTGTTCACGGATTGATTATCCGCCTTGAATACGAACGGTGTGCCAAGCTCGCTGCCGGTTGCCGGCGTGCCGTCAACTCCGGCTTGCAGGCCGCTGTCCAGGTTCAAGGCAGCCAGCGGCAGCGTAACCGAGCCGCCGGAAGAACCGCTGCCGGAGCCGGTTTGTGCCGAAGCGCCTGTCGGTTCCGCGGCATTGGCGCCTGTCGCCGAGCCGGATGCTGCGGACGATTTCTTCTCCGAGATGTACAGCTCATACTGCTCGGACACCAGCTCGTCGGGTATCTCGGCGACGAATTGGAAGGTAGCGTCTTTCCCTGCCCCTATATATTTCTCCGTGCCGGTGATCGTCTCCGTCGCCAGCGAATTTTGCTGGTCCTTGGAAACCAGCAGGCCGGCAAACTCCGGAATGGCGATCGAGCGGCTGCTGCCGTTATAAAGCTTGGCGGTCACGATGCCGACACGTTTGCCCGATTGCATCACTTCTTCGGCTTTGGTCGCTTCAAGGGTCATCCCTTCATGGCCCGGGCCCGCCAATGCGGCTTTCTCGCCGAGCTTGACGAGCTGGAAGGAGGATTGCAGGCCGATTTGACCGATTTCCTTGCCGCTTGACTTGACCTGCATCACCAGGGATAAACCGTCAAGCTGAGGCTGCGCATCCAGCTTGGCTGTCAACAGCATAGAAGTTGCCGTCGCCCCGTCCTGCTTGGTTTCATCCGTCTTGGCCGCCGCCAGCGCGATGGTCTTGCCCTGCTCATCCCTCAGCGCATAGCTGAGGCCTGCAGGGTCCCAGCCGCTGCTCGTGCCCGACACTTTGACCGTTGTGTCCAGCGCGACATTCCACTTGCCGTCAGCCGGATAAGCGAACGCTGCCCCTGCCTGTACGGAGACAAATGTGCTGCCCGTCTGTGCCGGATCGGCGGCAGATAGGCTGAACACGAATTGACGGTCATTTTGCTGGAACGACATCGCCTTCGATACCGACAAGGAACCGAGCTCCAGCTGATTGCGGCTGCGGTCGAAGAACGTGACGCTCAGCTGATCCGCAGTCAAGTCAGAAGCAAGCTTCGAGATGAAGGCAAATGTTTGGCTGGACTGGGGATTTACCAGCGCGTCGGCCTTCTCGCTGAGCTGCGCGTAATAGCTGCGGCCGCCCGGCGCCGTTACTTTCACGCCATAGTTATTGAAATCAACGGCCGTGCCGCTGCCGTTGGTCAGCATAACCCGCAGCTGCAGCGATTGGCTGTCGGTGCTCTTGGAAAGCGAAACCTCCTCCAGTGTAAAAAATACGCTATTGTTGATGAACACCCCTTCCTTGCCGGCATAGGAAATGTTCGGGCAAAGGCTGTACAGCAGCAGGCAGGCGATGATCAATACCCAAGCAATGAGCGGATACTTGATGCGGCTGGGTCTGGTGTAATTCAGATCGTTGTTCAATGTCGTTACCTCCTTGATTCGCTATGCGAGAATGCTTGTTCGTCAGTCGGTGCGCAAAGCATCGATCGGCCGCAGCTTGGACGCCTTGTTCGCCGGATACAGGCCGAAGATGATGCCCACGGCCACCGAGAACAGGAATGCGTAGAAGCTGATATCCCATGAAATAACGGTCAGTTGGTTTTTATTCAGATAAGGCCAAGCCAGCGATATCCCGATGCCCAGTATAAGCCCGAGCAGCCCTCCGAGACCGCTTATGACGACTGCCTCCACCAAAAATTGAGCCAAAATGTTCCGCCGCTTGGCCCCGATCGACTTACGGATGCCGATCTCGCGCGTCCGTTCGGTGACGGTAACCAGCATAATGTTCATAATCCCGATGCCGCCTACCAGCAGAGAGATGCAGGCTACGCTGACGAGCTGGCTTGTCAGCGAGCTGGTCGCTGCCGTGCGGGACTCCACCAGGGAGTCCTGGTTCAGGATGCGGAAGCCGTTTGCGCTTTTGTATTTGGTCGTCAAATAATTGGAGAAGGTTGTCTGGGCGAGCGCCATCTGTTCCTTGCTTTTCGCTTCGATATACGTCGTCCGGATGTTGCCCAGCGCCAGCTGCCGCTGTCCGGTCGTAATCGGAACGATGATCGATTCGTCGACCGACATCCCCATCGTCGCGCCCTTCGTTTTCAATACGCCGATAACCTTGAATTCATATCCCTTGATATTGATGATTTTGTCTATAGGGTTGGCCGACTCGAACAGCTCGGTCGCCACTGTGCTGCCCAGCACGGCCACATTGGTCCGGAAGCTGATATCCGATTCCGACATGAGCCGTCCCGAAGCAAGCTCCGTTTTCGTAATCGAGAAATACCGGTCATTGGTGCCGAGCACGCTGTATGTATCCTGCGTACGGTCATACTTGACGTTCATATTCCCGCCGGTTACGGCCGGGGCCAAATAGTTGAATTCGGGAAACTCTTCGAACTGCATCACTTCCTCATAGTCCAGGCTGTTCGCGCGTCCTTGACCGAGAATATTGACGGTAATCAGGTTCGTCCCCAGATTTTCGAATTGCTTTTCGATCGCCGCTGTCGTGCCCCGTCCTATCGAGACGAGCGTAACGACGGAGGCCACCCCGATGATAACGCCCAGCATAGTCAGCAGCGTGCGCATCCAGCTGGCCGTCACCGTCTTGAGCGCCATCGCTATAAGCTCGCCCGCCCTCATACGCTTACCTCCGTCGCCGGGCGGCCAGCCGCGGATTTCAGATCATTGCGCTTGTCGCCGACGATCTCTCCGTCCCGGATCGTTACGACCCGCTTGGCATTGTCTGCAATATGCTGATCATGCGTGATCAGTACGATCGTATTGCCCGCTTTATTCAGATCAATCATCAGCTCCAGCACTTCCTGGCCTGTCGTAGAATCGAGCGCTCCGGTCGGTTCATCCGCCAGCAGAATAGCAGGACCGATCGCCAGCGCTCTGGCGATGGCGACTCGCTGCTGCTGCCCTCCGGACAGCTCGCTCGGCCGGTGATGGGACCGCCCGCCCATGCCCAGCGTCTCCAGCATGCTCATGCCGCGCTCCCTGCGCTCCTTCTTGGCGATGCCTGCATAGATCATGGGCAGCTCCACATTTTCGATGGCAGTCAGTCGCGGAAGCAGATTGAACTGCTGAAATATAAATCCGATCTTTTTATTGCGCACCTCGGCCAGCTGATCGTCCTTCAGCTTCTCCGTCGCTACGCCATCGAGCATGTATGAGCCGGAAGTCGGCATGTCGAGCAGCCCGATCGTATTCATCAAGGTCGATTTGCCGGAGCCGCTGGGGCCGACGATGGCAATGAAATCGCCTTTCTCCACCGCCAGCGACACGCTTCGCAAAATGGTCAAGTCTTCGGTTCCGCGTTTGAATTTCTTCACGATATCTTTCAATTCGATCAAGCTCATAAAATCACCTCTCCCCGGCCTATTATCTCATTCCGCCGCCAGCGCCTCCGCCACCGCCGCCGGGAGATATCATAACGCCGCCACCGCCCGGGAATCCGCCGCCTCCACCAAAGCCGGCATTGCCGCCTCCGGCGCCGCGGGCCCCTTGCTGGAATTGATTGCGCATCTGCTGAATCTGCTCCTCGGACAGATTATTGCTGCGGGTCGCGCCTCCGACTACAACCTCGTCGCCTTCGGCAAGCCCTTCGACGATCTCCACATTCGTGCTGTCGTTTACGCCTACCTTGATCTGCTTGCGTTCGGTCGTTCCATCCGCCTTCTTGATCATGACTGCGCTTTGTCCGCCGCGCGATTGTACGGCCTGGGTAGGCAGCAGCAGCACGCCTTTTTTGTCGGTCACAATAATATCCGCGCTGGCTGTCATCCCGTACTTGAGCTCCTCGCTGCTCTTCATGCCGAGAATGACGCTGTATGTACTGACCCCGTTGGAGGTCGTCCCGACCGTTGACACCTGCTTGACCTCAGCTTCATAAACTTTGCCGGAGATGGCATCGACTCGGACCCGCGCCTTCTGTCCGACTTTTACCTTCGGCAGGTCCAGCTCATCGACGCTGATGGCGAGCTGCAGCGTGTCGAGACTGGCGACGGCCCCCAGTTTAACGTCGCTTTTGATCGTGGAGCCGACGCGGTAAGACGCCAGCACGTTCGTCTTCGTATCGGCAAAGTCGGTCGAGAACACGCCGTCGAACGGCGCATACACCTTCAGGTTAGCGAGCTGATCGTTCAGATCCTGTATGGTTTTGGTCTGCTGCTCGATCTGCTGCCGCTTGGTGGTAATGTCTTTGTCCAGCGTATCGTTAACGATCGTGGCGATCGCTTCGCCGGCGCCCACGTTCCGGCTTTCCGTTATGTCGAGCTTGCCGATTGTGCCCGAAACATTGGCGAACACCGACGTAGTCGTCCGGTATTGCAGCTTGGCCGATGACGTAGACTCTACCTTCAAGCCGTTGACGGTGACTGAGCCCTGCACGCTCAGCTCCGCATCCAGCGTGCCGTCGTTGTCGATCCGAATCTTCACTTCGCTCAGCCGGTTGCCTTTGGCATCCGCTTTGCCGCCCGATGCGATCGACTCCACGACGCCGGTCTTGGTAATCAGGTATCCGTCCACCGTCAACTGAATCGTATCCCCTTTCGCAAGCTGGGCGACCTCCTCCTGGATGAAAGGAAGCGTAACGATCAGAGCCCTCGTATCCGCAATGGTCGCAATCTTCGTCGTTTTGGATACGCCCGAGCCTTCGCTGATATTCGCCGAGAGGATCAGCTTGCCTGCTGCTGGCGCCTTCACCCGAAGCGAGCTTTGCTGTTCCAGCAGCTCCTGCAGATCCTTTTTGTACTGCTCCAGCGAAATCTGAGCGTTGTCCAGCTTCTCCACCAGGCTTGTGTCTGTCAGCTCCAGAAGCAGATCCCCCTGCTTGACAGTTTGGTTGCGCGTCAGATTAATCGTCTTGATCATGCCTTCCTTGGGCGGCGTAATCATCTGAAGCTGCTCCGCCGCGAGCTGCGAGGTCCCTGTGATGGTTGACTGCAGATTGCCGCGGGTTACTTTGGCCGTCTGCTGCTGAACGACCGCTCCAGTACTCGGCTTGCCGGCCCCCTGGGTGACATACACCGTAGTCCCGGCCCCCGCCACCAGCAGCGCAGCCACCGTTATAATGATCGTCTTCTTCTTGTTCACAGGCCACAAACCTCCCGATATGCTACTGATCTCAATGAACTATGTATCTATTAAATCAGACCTAGATTAAAACTGCATTGGAAAAAGCTTAAGATTAGCTGAAAGGTTGCTGAAACTGTAAGAAAGGTTCCTGGCTGGAGTGTTTCACGGCTGAGCAGCCGCGTTTCAGCGGACGTTTTTCTTGTCGGTTCAAACGTTTACAGCATAATAAAAAAGCTCCTGATCGGAGCTTCCCCGGTAAAGATATATTTGTTCCGAAGTGGCTTTCGCGAGCAGCTCGGCAGCTCCTTCCAGGACCGCCGGCGGGCTTAGAGCTGCTACGCATACCGCTTCACAAAATACCGTCTCCCGCCCTCGAAGACCGCAGACAGGCCAGCATGGACTCCCAACGAGCCCAGGCCTCTGACCCACTTCAACGCGTCACCGCCGTGATTTGCGCACACACCGCGGCAAGCAGCAGCCGTAGCTTAAGCAGCGCCGTCGTCACTCTCGGCGAAACGCCGCTGGCCTGGCATGTCTTTCCATGGGCAGCCGCACTTCAATAACAGTTCCTTCTCCCTCTTCGCTCTCGGCCCTGATCGTTCCATGATGGGCTTCCACAATCCACTTGGCGATGGACAATCCCAGTCCCGTTCCTCCGTCGCCGCGGCCGCGGACTTTGTCGGCCCGGTAGAACCGGTCGAAAATGCGCGGAAGATCATCCTTGCCGATCCCGATTCCCGTATCTTCGATGCGCAGCAGCACGTAATTTCCTTCGGCAGCCGTCCGGATGGTTATCGTCCCTTCCCGCGTGTAGCGCAGCGCGTTATCCAGCAAAATGACCAGCAGCTGATGCAAATAACCGGAATCGCCGACCATCGTGACGGCTTCGTCCGCATAGGTCTCCAGCCGGATCCCCCGCATCCGGCTCAACTCTGCAAAATCGCCGGCAGCTCGCGCTACGAGCTCCGGCAGCGCGATGGCCGACTCGTGAAGCTTGACCCCACTCGCATCCGAGCGTGCCAGCGTAAGCAGGTCGCCGACCATCTTGCTCATCCGGCGCGTTTCGTCGATCATGACCGCGATCTTCTCGCTTTCCTGCTCGATGGTCCGCTCCGGATGGCGGAACAGCCGCTCCAGATGAATCTGCAGCACCGAAAGCGGAGTTCGCAGCTCATGCGAGGCATCTGAGACGAACTGCTGCTGCTGCTCCCAGGCTTTGCGGATCGGTATGAGTGCCCGAGCCGCGAGGAACAGACCGGTGAGCAGCGCGATCAAGATGCTGACCAAGCTGCCCGTGGCGATCATGACCAGCAGATTGTTCAGCACGTTGCGCTCCGGCTCCAGATTATAAGCGATCTGCAGCCGTCCTTCAGCCAAGTCTCGCGTCAGCAGACGATATTCCGCGCCCTCCACCGTCACGTTGACGAAAGCTCTGTTCACTCCCGCTTCCTTAAGCAGAGACGGGAGTTTATCATCGACATTTTCGCGGGGGATCTGCAAAACGAGCTTGCCTTCGGCATCCCAGTGCAGCACGGTCATCAGCCGCATGGGCCGAAATGGAAACTCGCGCCGTATCTGCCGTTTCACCCATCCCTCCAACCCGTTCATCTCATTCTCAAGCACGCGGTCCGTCTGGGAATACAGCCGGTTTTCCGTCGAGAAGTAGAGCGTCGCCCCCAGCCCGTTGATCAGGACGAAAAATACAAGGGAAAAAAGCAGCGCGAGCCTGTATCTCGTCTGTTTAAACATGAACGCTCTCCGCTTTAAGCATATACCCGACGCTTCTCACGGTCCGGATGTAATGCTCACAGCCACAGGCGCTCAGCTTCTTCCGCAAATAATGCACATACAAATCGACGGCCGTCTCGTTCGCCTCCGAGTTCATTCCCCACACCCGCGCGAAAACTTGATCGCGCTTCACAATCTGTTCCTTATGCCGGATAAAAAAGGCAAGCAGATCATATTCCTTGGCCGTCAGCTTGATCGTCTTGTCTCCGCATACAGCCTCGCAGTCCTGCGCAGACAAACTGAGACCCCCATACGCCAGAACGGGCTCCGCTTCCTGTCCCTTCCTCCGATGCAGCGCACGCAGCCGGGCTAGCAGCTCGTCGATGGCGAACGGCTTGACCAGATAATCATCCGCTCCCGCATCCAATCCGCGCACCCGCGATTCTACGGAATCCTTGGCGGTCAGAAACAGACAGGGCGTCCGGACCCCGCGCTTTCTCAGCTCCTGAATAACCGAGATACCGTCCATGGCGGGCAGCATAATATCCAGAATCAACAGATCGTAAACGCCTTGTCCGGCGAGCAGCAAACCTTCCCGCCCGTTATCGGCGCAGTCCACCTGGTACTGCTCATCTTCCAGCACAGATGCGATCGCATCCAGCAAACGTTTGTCGTCTTCAACCACCAGCACGCGCAACTTGCAAGCACTCCCGTCTGTACAGCATCCTTCCTGAAACCAGTTAATCACCTTTTGTCCCGTGAAGCAAGCGCAAAGGTGCAGCTGCCCGCAGCCTCAGGACCTCGTTTTCGCAAACGCATTATGGTACAATAAACCTTCGACAAGACAGCGCCAGGAGGAATACCCATCATGTTAATTATCGGCATCGCCGGAGGCACAGGTTCAGGCAAGACGACTGTCGCCCGCTCGGTCATCGACCGTCTGGGGAAAAACAAAGTTACTTTTATCTCCCAGGATAATTACTATAAGGACAACCCGCATCTGCCATTCAGCGAGCGGGAGAGCATCAATTATGACCATCCGCTCGCCTTCGACAACGACCTGCTGTATGCCCACCTGCAGCAGCTCAAGCAGTTGCAGGTCGTACAGGCTCCGGTATACGACTTCTCGCAGCACGCCCGCTCGGCCTCCGACACGGTGGAGCTGAAGCCCAATAAGATCGTCATCATCGAGGGACTGCATGTGCTGTCGGACGAGCAGCTGCGCACGATACTCGATATCAAGGTTTTTGTCGATACGGACCCCGATGTTCGCATCCTCCGCCGGGTGCTTCGCGATATCCATGAACGCGGCAGATCGATCCAGTCGATCCATGACCAGTATCTGAACACGGTGAAACCCATGCATGAAGCGTTCATCGAGCCGTCCAAAAAATATGCCGACATCATTATACCCGAAGGCGGGCAGAACGAAGTCGGCATTCAACTGCTTTCCATCTTGACCGAAAAGTATTTAACGACATGAATCATTCATGTCGTTTATTTTTCGCCCTTCCTCGCTAAGAAACGGAAACCGCTTCACCCCCAGGGGGATCGATCTTCATGCTGCTCTTTCTCCAGCTGCCCCAGAAGTAATAGGATGCGGACAACAGCAGCGCGCATACAAAGCCTATCGGGAAGCTCCACCAGACAGCATTCAGGCCGAACGTCTTTCCCAGGTAATAGGCAAACGGGATTCGAAAACACCATAACGCCAAAAAGGTCGTCAGCAGCGGGATCATGACCGCGCCTGTCGAGCGGATAACTCCGGACACGACGAAGGTAATGCCGAATACGATATAAGCCCACAGCGTAATATGATTGATGTTCATGCCGATCTGGATCGCGGATTCGTCCTTGAGGAAAATATGCAGAATTCGCTCATTCCAGCCATAGATCAAAGCGACCAGCAAGCCGGTCATCAGCAGGTTGAACAAGCAGCCGATCCCGGTCGTGCGGTGTACCCGGTCCCATTTCCCCGCCCCCACATTCTGAGCGGCTGCTGCCGATACCGCGCCGCCGATAGCCATCGCCGGCATCTGCACGTAGCTGGAGATTTGCATCGCAGCGCCGAACGCCGCCGTGGCCGCAGAGCCGAAGCTGTTCACCAGCGAGACGACGGCTATGGCGCTGGAAGATACCGTCAGCATCTGCAGGCCCATCGGAATGCCCTTGCGGACCAGAAGCTTGATAATCTGAGGGTCGAGCCGTACATACCGGCGGTCGGAGCCTGTCAGCCGCAGCGGATGCTTTTGCCGGTACAGATAGGCGATGAAGGCCGCCAGGCTGATGCCTTGCGCGATGACAGCCGCGAGCGCGGAGCCCGCCGTCTCCATCCGCGGGATGGGACCGAACCCGAAGATGAGCAAAGGGTTGAGCGCAATATCGAGCAGGGCCGACAGCAGCAGGAAATAAAACGGCGTCTTCGCATCCCCGGCTCCCCGGAGTATAGTCATGACGAAATTGAAAAAGAACATAAACGGAATGCCGATAAATGTAATCCTTATGTAGCCCAGCGCGTAATCCATGGAATCCGCCGGCGTCTGCATCCAATGGAGAATACGTGTGCTCAACAGCAGCCCTGCGGCCGCTATCAACACGGACAACAGCACATAAAACAGCGCGCTTGCGCCCACTACCCGTTTGGCCCCGATCTCATCCTTGGCTCCGATCCGCTGCCCGACCAGGATGGTCGAGGCCATCCCGATCCCGAATACAAGACTCAGCAGGAAAAACATAATGTTGTTGGCGTTGGAGGTGGCGGCGAATGCGCCTTCACCCAAAAAATTGCCTACCCAGATCGCATTGATCGTGCCGTTCAGCGACTGCATCACATTGCCCAGCAGAATAGGCATGGCGAATACGAGCAGTTTCTTCGCGAGCGGTCCTTCCGTAAGATTCATTCCGTTGTGCTTAGGCAGAGCCATCGGTTCCCCTCCAGCCAAGACAAATCCCTGCAAGCTGCAAGACTCGAACGGTTCAGGAAGTCCGAAGCCATGTCCGGACAGACATGCGAGGGGACGCCGGGAACTTATCGTTTGTTTGCAGAGCAGGTGCAGAAGGGCAGCTTCCGCTGCCCTTCTGCGTTATGATACGTATTTACCTGCTATTATAGCGTTCGAAACTTTAAATAAATTAATTGGCGGGTCCTTCCGTTCCTGGGACGCCAGGCTTGCTGTCGCCTTGAACCGGCAGGGTGACAACCGGAGCGGCTGTTTGCGCCGGCTTGGCTCCGGCTTTCTCCGTGAAGTTCTTGATCAACTGCTCCACATCGAGACCGCTGACGCTCTTCAGCATCTCGGGGGCGGTGGCCATCAGCTCGGTTACGTAGTTGCTGACGCGCGTAGCGCCTTGGCCGTTGCCCGTATCCACGACGGTCAGCTTGTCGATGGACTTGATCGGCTCGGCAATCCGCCCTGCCAGCTCAGGGAGCATCTTGACGATAATATCGAGGATGGCCGCTTCTCCGAACTTCTCGAACGCTTCGGCAAGCCTTTCCTTGGCTTCCGCTTCGGCAAGACCGCGCAGCCGGATAACCTCCGCCTCCGCCGTACCTTTGGCCCGCTCGGCGTCTGCAATCGCAAGACCTTCCAGCCGCTTCTGCTCCGCCATCGCCTTCGCTTCCGCCTCGATGCGGAACTGCATCGCTTCCGCTTGCGTGATTTGCTTCGCTTTATCCGCTTCAGCCGCCTGTACGACCGCGTAGCGGTCGGCATCCGCCTTCTTCTTCACCTCGGCGTCATATTGCTTCTCGCGGCGAAGTATTTCCTTCGCTTCCAGGTCGATCTCGCGTTCTCTGCGAACAATCTCGACCCGCATCTGCTCCTCGACTACGCTTTGCTTGGAGCGCGCTTCCTGGATATGATAGGCTTGATCCGCTTCGGCGCGGGCCGAGTCCTGCTCCTTCTTAAAGGAGGCGACCTTCAGCTCCTTCTCCTTGCTTGCCTCCGCAATATTCGTATCGCGCACAAGCTCCGCCTTCTGGCCCTCTTCTTCCGCCTGGGCCTTCTGAATCCGGGAATCCCTGACCGCCTGCGCTTCGGCAATCTCCGCATCGCGCTTGACCGCTGCGATCCGCGGCTTACCGAGCGCATCGAGATAACCGTGCTTGTCGCGCAGGTCCTTGATCGTGAAGGAGACGATCTGCAGCCCCATCTTCTTCAGATCCTTGGCCGCGACCCCTTGCACTTCTTGGGCAAATTTATCCCGGTTCCGGTATACTTCCTCGACGGTCATCGATCCGAGTATGGCGCGCAGATGACCTTCCAGCACTTCCTGGGCTTCGCCCTTCAGCGCTTCGGTAGGCTTGCCCATGAACTGCTCGGCCGCCGTCGCCACGTCTTCCACCGCTCCGCCGATCTTGATGATCGCCACCCCATCCGCCATAACGGGCACGCCTTGCTCGGTGTAAACCTCAGGCGTGGACACGTCCAGCTTGTGCGACAGCAAGGACAAGAACTCGGCCTGCTGGAATACCGGTAGAATAAAGGAACCTCCGCCGCGAACGATCTTGATCCGGCGGCCGGTATCATCTTCCAATACATTGCGTTTGCCGAGGAATGAACCTGTTACGATCATGGCTTCGTCGGGGCTGACCGTCTTGTATCTGGCCCAGAACGCAAGACCGAGAACTATGATGACTCCTACGATAATACCTGGTACGACTAATACATCACTTCCGAGACCGCTCATTCTCCATCACTCCTCATCGTTAATTGTGCGGCTTCCAGCGGCGCTACCAACACCGCCCCATCGCGGACCTCGACGGTTACGACACGCACCCCCGCCGGGATGCTTTCTCCATCGAAGCTTTCGGCAATCTGATTGGTCAGGCTGCCGCCGATCTTGAACAATACCTCGCCGCAGCCGGCGGCCGGCACCGGGATGGAAACCTCGCCGATCCTGCCGACCAGCTCCTTCATGGAGAAGCCAACCGAGCTGTCCGTGTTCGCCATCGGCTTCACATAGAGCAGGTAGATCAGGACGGAGCTGCCGACGGCAGCCAGAACAGCCAGCCCAAGGATGACGAGCGTTCCGAATGCGCTGTACCTGCTAAGCAGCCAACCTGCGCCTCCCATCACTGTAATACCGCTGAACAGCACCATCGGCTGCAGCGCATGAAGCAGATCGCCGCTCAACCAGTCAAACATGCCGTCAAGCGCATTGCTGAGCAAATCACCGAACAGAACCGTCACCAGAGCAAACAGCACTCCTGTAATCAACATCCCGGCATAAACGTCCTGCATCTCCATCCCCTCCCGTCCTATCAAGCTTACACTATTCTATACGTTCTATCTGTCATTTAGTTGCGCATTTCCTCGCATTTGGCAAAATTCATCCGTTTTTCCTGCAAAAAATTAACCGCTGTCGCGAATGCTCGCGCTAGCGGTCGCTATGTGGCCGGATCACAGCTATCATCTGATACACGGCACGCCGGTCGCCCTGCAGCCTGACCTCCTCCGTCCTCATCTGAGAGGAGCCGTCGCCATCCAGGAAGATGCCATCCTCCAGCTTGCCCGGGTTCACGGTCTCAAGAATCGCTTGCCGGAACTGGGCAGCGGTCACCGCCTTGTCGGAGACAACCAGCCATACCACTCCTTCCTTGTCGTAGACCGCGCCGGAACGACGCCTCCTCTCATCCATAAGCGGCATATCCTCTGCAGACGCCTGCTTCCGCCACTGGTCGCCAAGCGGCAGCGACATGCTGACGCCGCCTTGCGCCCAATACTGCTTCCGGTCCGATACCCGCAGCTGATTAGCCGCTTCGACAATCTGGACGGAAAAACGGCCGGCCAGCTTGTCCCAAACCAGGGTGCCCTTGGGCATATCAATATTGCTCCACCCCGAGCCGTAATCATGAGGCTCCCCTTTCAGCGGCCTGTCATCCGCCACCGCGATGCTGAGCAGGTCCCCGTTCCAAAAAAATCCTCCGTTGATCCCATACTCCTTCGTCTCGGTAACGTTGGTTGCGATCGGAAGCAGATGAATACGGTCGGGACTTGTGCGCATGGTATGCAGTAAGGTGCCGTCGGACGCCCTGTAGGTTTCATACCGGTAAGAAGGCTCGTGCTCCAGCACCGCAGGCGACTTCGGCGTGCGAGCTGCCAGGAGCAGCCCCGCCCACGTCCCGAGAACGAATCCGGCGAGCAGCAGTATGGTCAGGAGGTACTTGGACACAGACAATTTTCCGGCATGTGCGGACCTGGACAGTCTCATCCTATCGCTTCCTTTCGGCAACGGTCATTGACATTCTCGGACCGGCTCAGCTTGACATGCTTGTCCTCCATTCTATGAACGGGATCCCAGCGCTATGCATGCAGATAGAGGGTTGTGGTTTCCCTCGATAAACTGGCATCAAGGGCTGAGATCGGGTACTATGAGAATGCGTGAATAAACTTCACAAGATCATGCGGATGCAAGCAACAGCGAGGTGAGACTGTTTATTATGGAAGAAGTCGTGATCATAGGAGCAGGTCCATGCGGATTGTCTGCGGCCCTGGAGCTGCAGCGAATAGGAATTGACCCGCTTCTGATTGAAAAGGAGAATGTGGTGCACTCCATTTATTTGTACCCGACCTATATGCAGTTTTTCAGTACGCCTGAGCTGCTGGAGATCGGCGATCATCCGTTCTCCACACCCAATGAAAAGCCGTCTCGGCTGGAAGCTCTGAATTACTATCGGACGGTTGCCGCGCGCCGCGGGCTTCGAATTCGTCCGTACCATAAGGTGGCCGAGATCAAACGGGACGTTACCGGAGAGGGCTACGAACTGAATGTCGTGGACCGGAACGGCGGGGCCAGCACAGTGAGTACGCGTTATGCCGTCGTAGCTACCGGCTACTTCGATCATCCGAACATGCTGGGGATTCCAGGCGAGGAGCTGCCCAAGGTAAGCCATTATTTCCGGGAGGCCCATCCTTATGCAGGCACGCGGGTTGTCGTGATCGGCGGCAGCAACTCCGCGGTAGACGCTGCGCTGGAGCTTCAGCGCGCCGGGGCCATTGTCACGGTTGTATACCGGGGCGACACATATTCACCCGTTATTAAACCGTGGGTGCGTCCGATATTCGAGAGCATGGCTAATAAAGGGCGCATTCAGATGAGGTTCCGCTCCCAGGTCGTACATATCGGTCCCTCTTCGGTCATCATAGCTTCAAACGGCAAACAAGAAGAGGTCGCCAATGATTTCGTGCTCGCTCTGACGGGCTTCCGCCCCGACCGCAGCCTGCTCAGATCGCTCGGGGCCGCTTTCAAGGATGATGACGAAGTGCCGCTATACAACCCGGAGACGATGGAAACTACCGTTCCTGGCATCTATATTGCGGGCGTTGCGGCTTCGGGCCGCAATGCGAATGAAGTATTCATCGAGACTGGCCGTCTGCACGGACGTTGGATAGCTGAGCATATAGCATCGCTGAGGGGATAATGCGGGAAAGCGGCTTAAGGCCGGGGCGGCGTCGTAAGACGGCCGCTCCGGCCTTAAGATCGTTCGCTTGTGGGAGGATTAAAAAATCAGATCTTTCTCGCGCTGAGTAAGTCTTCGTCCGGCGATGTCGACCACGAACTTGCCGTCCGCGAGCCCCCAGATACGCGACCCATACTTCTCCGCGAGCTCTACTTGATGAAGGCTGCAGAAGATCAGCAGTCTCTCCTTGCGGCAGATGGCCTGGAAATCCTGCAATATGACGCTTGCCGCTTCCGGATCAAGCCCGGAAACCGGCTCGTCGGCGAAAATGACCTTGGCTCCCTTGATCAGAGCCCGGCACAGCGCCACGCGCTGCTTCTCTCCTCCGCTGAGCTTCTCCACAGGTTCATGGGCTTTGTCGAGCAGCCCTACCCGGTCCAAATAGTCCATCGCTTCCATATGATCGTCCGGAGATACGGAATTGGTAAGGAAGCGCCACCAGGACTTCTTGAATAGGAGAGCTCCAAGCACATTTTTGAGCGCAGACTTCTTGGGGTTGAACTGGGGCTTCTCCTCCAGATAAGCCCACTGCTTGCGCAGCTTCAGCTTGTCCCAAGCTCCGATGCCCGTAATATCGCGGCCATCGTAAATATACTGCCCTTCGTCCCATTTCTCTTTGAGCATCAGACAGCGGAACAGCGTCGTTTTACCGCTGCCGCTGGCCCCGATCAGCGCTACCAGTTCGCCTTCGTCGGCCTGAAAGCTGAGACGCTGAAGCACCCGGTGGTCAGGCGGATAAGTCTTCGATAAGTTGCGGACAATGATCATTGCAGGCGATTGCTCCTTTATGTACGCGGCCTGAATCCGCTCTCAACTCTTTTGCGATAACGGATAAGGCCTTTTCCTAACTATAGCATGTTTTTCCGTCCGTTTACCACCACATGTGCGTCAGGCTCCGCGATTCGGAACAGCTGCCGCGTCTGACGACTCACTTCGTGCGGAAGCGCACTGTCGCTGCCGCCTCCGGACAAGCGAAATAACCCCACAAAAGTGGGGCGAATAAGGCCGACAAGCTGCGCCGGTTATTCTTTAGCGTGATGCTTTGCCTACTGGGGATTATTTTCCTTTGTTACGCCGTTTAAGCTTGCAGGCCGCTTGGCCGCTTTCTCGGCCGAGATCGCGCTGTCTTCCTGCACGTATTTATTTTCTTTATAATTCGGGTTATTTCTGGATTCCTCGCTGTTTCCGCTCATTTGTCGTCTCACCTCCATGTCAGCAGTAATATGCCGCAATCGCTCCACGCCTATACGAAATTTGTTTCATTATGTCAAAAAAAAATTATGAGGCATTCGACAACGATTTACAAACTTTACAAGTCATCCATATTATAATGGGTCGAGATACGGACAACTTATTTGGTGGGAGTTGGGTAAGGTAAGATGGAAGAAGTGGAATTGAAACGTCGCTTGGAGAGCATGCAACACCAGCTCTATATGCTGGTAGAACAAAGAGGAAGCTTTGTTGATCCCCAAGTGGTTGAGCTCAGTCAACAAATCGATCGCCTTGTCCTGACCATCCAACGAAACAAGATGAAGCAGCATGCCGAGTAAACCAGAGGCCGCTAACCATGCGCCTCTTTTTTTAAGTGCAAGGAAAATTAAACTTATATTAAAGCGATAGGACAGCACACAGATTTGGAAGTTTTGCCAGCTCCATCAGGTTGTCTGCTTTTTCGAACTGGGCTTGAAATAGTTAACACGATGTGTTATATTAAAAACGAGGAAAATCAAGGATTTATAGCTGAGAAAGGGCTTTCCTCGTTACCAAGCTGCACCCGCTGATGCACCACTCATTCTTAAGGAAAAGGAGCGATGCACCATGTCTTACGAAACGCAGCAATCCCCTCAGGATAAAAAAATATCCGTTGAACTAACTTTCAATGAAGCCTTGGCTTTGACCGGCGTCCGTTTTCCGCAAAATCACCAGTTGGAAGTTGACGCCATGCACAAGATCAAGAAGCAATTGGAAGAGCAGCTGATCGACCGTCGTAAAAATCTGCAATAGTCTTCCATATCAGCCCGCCGGGATCTTGAATCTCGGCGGGTTTTGTATATCTGTATCCCCCGCTCCCCGCGCTAGGCCGCTCGTTGCCCTTCCTCCCGCCAGCGTCTATAATAAAATGGCAGCTTATACATTCAGCGCAGGCGCAGGAGGCGAGTCCCCTATTATGAATACAACGATTGCAGCATGCATAGATCGGCATGCGGAAGCTTTCATCGAACTGTCCGATTTTATCGCCCGGAATCCCGAGCTCGGACATGAGGAATGGAAGGCGTCGCAGCGGTTGAAAGAGGCGCTGACCCGGCACGGTTTCCAGGTAGAATCGCCCGTGCTCGGTTTGCCGACAGCCTTCCTGGCTACGTATCAAGCCGCGAAGCCGGGACCGACGGTAGCTTTCCTATGCGAATACGACGCGCTGCCGGAACTGGGACATGCTTGCGGCCATCATCTGATCGCCGCGATGGGCTTGGCTGCCGCCGTCGGCTTCCAAAACGTCGTCGAAGAAACCGGCGGCATGATCCGGGTATACGGAACGCCGGCGGAGGAAACCAAAGGCGCCAAAGTCACAATGGCCGCGGAAGGGTTATTTGACGATGTCGATATCGCCCTGATGGCTCATCCCTTCTATACGTATGAGCGTTCCGGTCAATCCCTTGCCATGGATGCGCTGCAATTCGAGTTCCATGGCAAAGCCGCCCATGCCGCAGCCAGCCCTTATGAAGGCGTCAATGCGCTGGATGCGCTGCTGCTGCTGTTCCAATCGATCGGACTGCTCCGGCAGCAGCTTCGCAGCGACGCGCGGATTCACGGCATCATCAAGGAAGGCGGACAGGCGCCGAATATCATTCCTGACTACACCGTCGCCCAATTTTATGTACGCTCGGCAGACCGTCCTTACACCGACGAGCTGGCCAGCAAAGTCATTCGCTGCGCGGAAGGCGCGGCTCTGCAGACAGGCTGCACGATGACGTGGTCCAATTACGAATATTCGTATGACGAGCTCATAACGAACGAAGCGCTCTCGGAAACTTTCACCAGGCAGCTTCATGAGCTAGGTATTCCGGATGAGGAGATTCAATACGGCAAGGATCACGGTTCCCTCGATCTTGGCAATGTGTCGCGCCGTTGTCCTGCAATCCATCCTTACGTGAAGGTCATCGACGAGAAGCATCTGCTCCATTCGACCGAATTCCGCGATCTTGCCCAGCAGCCCAGAGCTTATGAAGGCATGCTGCTCGGAGCCAAGGCGCTTGCCATGACCGCCTATGAGGTAGCCTCCTCCCCCGAGCTGCTGCGCCGGATCAAGGAGCAATTTCACCAAAGCCGTTCCTAACTTTAGCTCATAGCGAAACAAGCTGAGGACCTGCCCGCTGCCGGACTGCCTCAGCTTGTTTGGCTTTATCGTTCACCTACCCGTGTCGGACAACCGGGTTTCGTAGGCTACAGCACTTTGCGCAGAAAGTCTTGCGTCCTAGGATGCCGCGGATTCGCAAATACGTCGGCAGGCTGCCCCTGTTCGACGATCTGTCCACCGTCCATAAAGATCAGATGGGTGCCTACCTCGCGGGCGAAGCCCATCTCATGGGTCACGACAACCATCGTCATCCCTTCCGCCGCCAGCTCCTTCATCACGTCAAGCACCTCGCCGACCATCTCGGGATCGAGCGCCGAAGTAGGCTCGTCGAACAGCATAACCGCCGGCGACATCGCCAAAGCCCTGGCGATCGCGATACGCTGCTTCTGGCCGCCGGAGAGGCTGGACGGATAAGCTCCCGCCTTCTCGGATAAGCCTATCCGCTGAAGCAGTCGCTGCGCAATCTGCTCGGCTTCCCCCTTGGACTTCTGCTGCAGCTTGAGCGGAGCGAGCGTAATATTATCCATGACCGTGAGATGCGGGAACAAATTAAATTGCTGGAACACCATTCCCATCCGCTGACGGAGAGCGTTTAAATCCTGCTTCGCCTGCAGCAGCGAGACGCCGTCGAATACGATATCGCCGCCGGTCGGCTGCTCGAGCAGATTCAGACAGCGCAGGAAGGTGCTTTTCCCCGAACCGCTGGGACCGATGACGACGACCACCTCGCCTTTGGCTATATCGATATCGATTCCGTTCAGCACTTTGTTGCTCCCGAAGGCTTTATGCAGACCCGTAACCTTAATCATAGGTTCTCATCCTCCTCTCGGCCAAACCAAGCAGCTTGGACAGCGTAAAGGTCATCACGAAATAAATAAGCGCTACAACCGCAAGCGGGCCGAACGTCTGGAACGTATTGCCCCGCACCGTATCGAAGCTGTACATCAGCTCGCCGATCCCGATGACGGACACCAGGGACGAATCTTTCACCACGATAATAAATTCATTGCCCAGGGCCGGCAACACATTTTTGAACGCCTGCGGCAGCACAATAAACCTCATCGCCTGGACATGGGACAGCCCAAGCGAACGCGCCGCCTCCATCTGTCCTTTGTCGATCGCCTGAATGCCCGCGCGGAACACCTCGGCCACATACGCAGAGCTGTTGATGGACAACGCGATGACGGCGAAGGAAAAGTCCGGAAACGAAACGCCCATCAAAGAAAAATCAGGCAGCTTAACGCCAAGGTTAGGCAGGCCGTAATAGATCAGAAACAGCTGCACCAGAAACGGGGTGCCCCGGATGAACTCGATGTAAGAAGCCGCCATCGCCTTGAGCGGCCACACCCGGGACATCCGCATCAGACAAAAGATCAGACCGAAGATAACGCCTAATATGATCGTGAAAAAAGCAAGCAGCAGCGTAATCTTCGCTCCATTGAGAAAAAACATGTAGTATTTAGGCAAAAATGAAAAGTCCACAAAGCCCCTCCTTCCCTAAAATGACTCCGACTCCGATAAAGCAAGCAAACGCGAGAATGTCTGAGATTCAAACAAAAACCTGCCGAAGTCCGGCTTCGGTCAGGTTTTTGGCACATGCGGTCCACCTACCGCTAGCTGACGAGGCTTATTGGACCTCGACCAGCTCATTGGCTTCCGTCACGAATTTATCGATCTGCTTGTCAGCGATGAGCCTGTCCAGCGTTTTGTTCATGGCGGCGATCAGCTCGGGGTTATTTTTCTTCACGGCGATAGCGGAGCCCGCATCCTCAACGGCCAGTTGGATGTCGGCGAACGCCAGGTCTTTATTTTTGCTCAAATAAGAGGCCGCGACCGGCTTCTCCACGACAAGAGCTTCGATCTTTTTATTCTTCAGCTCGAGCATCAGATCGGAGATTTTGCTAATGGCCTTAAGCTCCGACTGCGGAAACTGCTCCTTGACGATCGTTTCTTGAATCGCGCCCTTCTGAGCCCCAACCTTCTTGCCCTTCAGATCGGCGATTGTTTTATATTTGCCTTTATCCTCAGCCCGCACAGAAACGGTTTGCACGGCTGTATAATACACTTTGGTAAAGTCCACGCTTTGGGCGCGTTCCTCCGTTGGCGTCATACCCGAGATGACAAAGTCGATTGCGCCCGCTTCAAGAGCGGGAAGGAGACCGTCAAATTTCATATCCTTCATTTCCAGAGTCACGCCCAGATCCTTGGCGATTTCCTTGGCAATCTCGATATCGAAGCCGACGATTGTGTCCTTTTTGTCCACTTCCTTGTGAAACTCGTACGGCGGATAGTCAGCGCTGGTGCCTACGACGATTTTGCCGTTTTTCTTAATTTGCTCGAGCTTGCTCGCGGCAGCGCTCGGCGGTGCTGCCTGATCTCCGCCGGTTGTGGTCGCTGCAGGTTTAGTTCCGCAGGCGGAGAGCACGAGAGCAGAGCATAAAATAATGGAGCCTAGTATCTTTTTATTAAACATAGGTCAATTCCCCTTTCCGAGTAACTTCAACATTATATTATATTCGACGTTTGTTGACAACTTTTTTCCTCCTCGACCATAGGCATAAAATAATGGCTTAATCGTCACAATAAGCAGGTATGATCGTCTACCGGCAGACCGGCGACTTTCCTTTTCCCTATCAATAAAAGCCGCAATCTACGAAGGGTGACTAGAAGTATATGGAAAAGAATCAAAAGAAAGCTCTTATCGCTGCCGCTTCTGTCCCGTTAATCATGACGTTGGGCAATTCGATGCTCATCCCTGTTCTGCCCTCTCTGCAGAAAGAGCTTCAAGTAAGCTCGTTGCAGATCAGCTTGCTGATTACGGTGTATTCGATCGTAGCCATCGTCCTTATTCCGCTGGCCGGCTATTTGTCAGACAGATTCGGGCGCAAGAAGATTATGCTGCCGAGCCTTATCATCGCCGGGGCCGGCGGCCTTCTGTGCGGCACCGCCAGCTGGTTTGCAGGCGATCATACGTATCTGGTCATCTTGCTTGGACGTTTGATTCAGGGGATCGGGGCCGCGGGGGCCGCGCCTATCGTCATCCCTTTGATGGGCGATATGTATGAAGACGAGCGCGAGGTCAGCGGCGCTTTGGGCATTATCGAAACCTCCAATACGCTCGGAAAAGTGATCAGCCCGATTTTGGGCTCATTGCTTGCGTTATGGGCCTGGTATGCCGTTTTCCTGTCTATTCCGGTGTTCTGCCTGGCATCCGTCCTGCTGGCCGTCTTCCTTATTAAGGTTCCTAAGCGGGACAAAGCCGACTCGTCGGCGCAGCAGCGACCGGGGCAATTTTTCTCTTCGTTAGCCGGCATCGCCAGACAGGAAGGACGCTGGCTGTCCGCCATTTTTGCCATCGGCGCTGTGGCGATGTTTGTGCTGTTCGGCGTATTATTTTATTTGTCCAATGTGCTTGAGGAGCTGTTCGGCATACACGGGGTGTGGAAGGGAACCTTGCTGGCCATTCCGCTGTCGGCGTTATGCTTGTCTTCCTTTTTAACCGGCAAATGGATAGGGGAAAACAAGGCCCGCATGAAATGGGTAGCTGTAGGCGGACTCGGCATTCTTGCCCTGTCGCTATTCGGAATTGCGAGATTCGGAACCGATCCTTTATGGCTGTTATTTGTTTGCGTTGGCCTTGGAGGGATCGGGATCGGCGCCTCTCTTCCCTGCATGGACGCTTTGATTACGGAAGGCATTCGCAAGGAGCAGCGCGGAACCGTCACTTCTCTGTACAGCAGCATGAGGTTTATCGGCGTGGCGCTTGGGCCTCCTGTCATTTCTATCGGTATGGATCGCTTCCCTGGCTGGCTGTTCTACGGTCTCGGCGCTCTCTCCCTGCTCGCTCTGCTGTACGGCCTGTTTGCCGTTAAGCCGGAGCGCGGGAATCGCCGCGCTTCCAAGCCGGATCTACCTCCCGGCAGCGAACCGGCATAAGAACCGGCTTAGCCCCTGACGCAGGCAGTGTGGAGCTATTGCTTGCTTACCTAATGCGGAGAAACCGGCGGAAAATAGCTCGCCTGAATGCGTGGAAAGTGTTCGCCTTTTCGCACGCATCAAAAAAACGGCGGCCTCATTAGGGCTGCCGTTTTCCTTTGCGGCCCGTCTGCTCTAAGGACGGGCTGTTCTTATTTACAACCGCTAAGACTGGGCGCGCTGCTGCTTCGCTTGGGGCGATTCTTTTTTGATCGCCGCTGCATCCGATGAGGAGGAATCGAACCTTTTGCGTTCCGTGCGTTCGATTTGCACGATTCTGCCGTCATGTACTACTATTTGAACGCTGCCGTATTCCAGTCCGTCTACGCTTTGGATAATCCGTTTCGTCCAAAGATCGTCTATAATTAGCGGTTTGGCCATCATCGGTTCCTCCTTTAGAAGTCCGGCGAACAACAAGCGGCTGCGGCCAATCGGGGTCTTTACTCGCTGTTTCAACTCCCTGCCCGGCTCTCCTGCCACTTGTTCACCTGACTTTTAGATTTGTTTGTCTATATCGTCCAGTCATTCCAATCCTTCTTCTGCTTCTCCAGAGCGAGCAGCCAGTCCCGTGTCCGTCCAATGACCTCGGCCTTCGCCTGACCGCCCGAGAACGTATGGTCCGCCTGGAAAATTACTTCCTTGTCGCACTGGCCCTGAATTCGCAGCCAAAACAGCTTTTGGTACAGGAAGCAATAATCGACCGGGATCACTTCGTCATTCGTTCCGTGAACGAGCAGCACATCTCCTCCGAACTTGCGCAGCTGCTCGAATGGCTGATGCCGGGTTAAGCTTTCGAAAAACACAGGCTTAAGCGCGTACCCCAAATAATCCGTGGAGCCATTCTGGACAGCCTGTTCATAAGCCTTCTTGCCGGTAATTCCGACAATATCGTTAAAAGGATATGCCACGGAAGACCACATCACAAGTGTTTTCACCCGCTTGTCGCGGGCTGCGGTCAGCAGAGCTACGGCCCCGCCGAGGCTGTGCCCGAGCAGGATAACCCGCTGCGGATCGACGCAATCGATGCCAAGCGCATAATCGATGACGCTGCGGGTCTGATCGATCAGCGCATCAAGCCCGCCCTCGCCGTATTCGCCTGTGCTTTCGCCGCAGCCGCCATAGTCGAAGCGAAGCACCATATAGCCATGCTGCGCCAAGTCACGTGCCGCCAGCACGAACAGGCGGTCTACGCCGATGCGGCTGCCGATGAAGCCATGAGCGACGATGACGATCGGAAGGCGCTTGTCGGAGCGCGATTCATCGGTTCCCGTTCCGAGTGCGGGATAATGCAGAGTCGCCGCGAGCTCGATGCTGCCGCTTTGTATCGTGATGTGATGTTCCATAGCGATCTCTCCTTAGACGATTAGATATGAACGGGCAGCGGATCGATCTTGAGCTCGTTCTCCAGCGTAAGCTGCTCTTGTTCATTAAATACATACAATCTGTGAATCAGTACGGCGACCTCATCGCCTACATTCAGCTCGGGAAGCTCCAGTGTCCGGTAAGCGAATACCCGCTCTCCCTCAACTTCCACTTCAATCTGCCAATGAACGCCGCGGAAGTAAACATGTTTGACGATCCCCTTCTCCGCAGCGGAGGGAAATGAAACTTCGCCAGGGCGGCCCAGCTCGATAAATTCGGGCCGGACCATCGCCTTCGCCCCCGGCAGCCTATCCGGATCAAAGCCCTTGAAGGAAGCGATATCCTCGATCGGGTTCGATTCGCCGATAAAGCCGGCGACAAACGGCGTTCTCGGATGCTTATAAATATCGAGGGGAGTGCCCTTCTGCTCCAGCTTGCCGTTATGGATGATCATGATCTGATCGGCTACCTCAACAGCCTCTTCCTGATCGTGAGTAACGAAGATCGTCGTAATTCCGACACGGTCGATCATATCCTTAAGCCAGGTGCGGAGCTCCTTGCGAACCTTGGCGTCAATCGCTGCGAACGGCTCGTCGAGCAGCAGCAGCTGCGGCTCGGGCGCAATAGCCCTGGCGAAAGCAACACGCTGGCGCTGCCCTCCCGACAGCTGATGCGGAAGACGCTTTTCCAGCCCCTTAAGGCCCGTCAGCTCGATCAGCTCACTCACCCGTTGCTTGATCTGGGCCTTGCTCCGCTTCTGCACCGTTAAGCCGAAGGCAATATTATCGAAGACGCTCATATGGCGGAACAGCGCATAGCTCTGGAAGACGAAGCCGATGCCGCGGCTTTGCGGCGGTTCGTCGTTCACGCGTTTGTTGTGAAACAATATGTCCCCGGAATCCGGTTCTTCCAGGCCGGCCAGCATCCGCAGAATCGTCGTTTTGCCGCCGCCGCTCGGTCCGAGCAGCCCGATCAGCTTCCCCTTCTCGATCTCGAAGCTGACGTCTTTGGTCGCTTGAAAGCTGCCAAAGCTTTTGGTCAAGTGTTTGGCAACGATATGCATAGGCGTTATTCCCCTTCCCGGATTTGCTCCCTGGCATGCTTCCACTCCACGGCTGACTTGACCAGCAAGGTCACGACGGCAAGCAGGACGAGCAGCGAGGCGATGGCAAATGAACCGGCAAAATTATATTCGTTGTACAAAATCTGAATATGCAGCGGCATCGTATTCGTCTCTCCCCGGATATGACCGGAGACGACCGATACGGCGCCGAACTCGCCCATCGCTCTGGCATTGCAAAGGATGATTCCGTACAGCAAGCCCCACTTGATGTTCGGGATTGTCACTTTCCAGAAGATCCGCCAGCCCTTCGCTCCGAGTGTGACGGCAGCCTCTTCTTCCTGCGTTCCCTGCGATTGCATCAGCGGGATCAGCTCGCGGGCCACGAAGGGGAAGGTGACGAAGACAGTCGCCAGCACCATGCCGGGCAGCGCGAACAGGATCTTGATGTCATGCTCCTGCAAAAACGGGCCGAACCAGCCCTTCGCTCCAAACAGCAGAACGAAGATCAATCCCGCGATAACGGGGGAGACGGCGAACGGCAGGTCGATCAGCGTAAGCAGCATATTTTTTCCCTTGAATCTGAACTTGGAGATCGCCCAGGCGGCAGCGATGCCGAAGACCAGATTCAGCGGAACGGCGATCGCCGCCACCTGGAGCGTTAACCGGATAGCCGCGGCCGCATCCGGCTCGACGAGCGCGGCTTTATATACTTCCCAGCCTTTGCGGAACGCTTCGGCGAAAACGCTAACCAGCGGCAGAATTAGCAGCAATCCGAGAAACAGCAGCGCTATACCGATCAAAATAAACTTGACCACAGGCGCTTCCGTGACAGTACGGGAGCGCGGGGAGGATTGCCTTCCCGCCTTGCCCGCTGTTGTGACATAACCGGCCATTTGATGTCCTCCCTGACCTACACGTTAGCCATGCGGCGATTGGCTCGCCACTGGATCAGATTGATGATGAATAACGTCGCGAATGAGATGACCAGCATAACCAAGGCGATCGCCGTAGCTCCGGCATAATTGTACTGCTCGAGCTTCGTCATGATCAGCAGCGGCGCAATCTCGGTCCTCATCGGCATGTTGCCGGCGATGAAGACGACGGAGCCGTACTCGCCGACGCCGCGGGCGAACGCCAATGTGAACCCGGTAAGCAGCGCCGGCAGCAGCGCCGGGAAGATGATGGTGCGGAAGGTGCGCCATCGTCCGGCTCCCAAACTGGCGGAAGCTTCCTCGACTTCCTTTTCCAGTTCCTCGATCACCGGCTGGAGGGTCCGCACGACGAACGGAATGCCGATAAAGGTCAGCGCCAGCGTAATGCCGAGCGGCGTGAATACGATGCGGAATCCGTACGGCTCGAGCAGCTTGCCGACCCAGCCGTTCTGCGAATAGATCGTCGTCAAGGCGATGCCGGCTACGGCCGTAGGAAGCGCGAACGGCAGATCGACCAGCGCATCGACGACCCGTTTGCCTGCGAACGAATACCTCACCAGCACCCAGGCGACGATGAAGCCGAACACCGCATTGACGAAGGCGGCGGCGAATGCCGTCCCGAAGCTGAGCTTGAGCGATGCGACTACACGCTCATCCGTGACGGTAGCCCAGAAGTCCGCCCAGCCCATACCGGACGTCTTGATAAAAATGGCCGATAAGGGAAACAGCACAATCAGACTTAAGTACAGCACAGTAAATCCCATCGAAAGCCCGAACCCGGGCAATATACTGCGTTCTTTCCAAGCTATACGCATGCCGGCTGTCTCCCTTGCTTACGGTTTATAAATTTTGTCGAAAGTCCCGCCGTCGCTGAAATGCGTTTTTTGCGCCTTCTGCCAGCCGCCGAACGGCTCGTCGTTGATAGTGAACAGGTTCACCTTGGCGAATTGGTTCTCGTACTTCTTGGCAACCGACTCCAGTCGCGGACGGTAATAGTTTTTAGCCGCGATCTCCTGGCCCTCTTCCGAGTACAGATACTCCAGGTAAGCCTGTGCGACCTCACGCGTTCCCTTCTTGTCAACGACTTTGTCGACGACGGCCACCGGCGGCTCAGCCAGGATGCTGACCGAAGGCGTGACGATCTCGAATTTGTCTTTGCCGAACTCGTTGATCGACAGGAAGGCTTCGTTCTCCCAGGCAAGCAGCACGTCGCCGATTCCCTTCTGCACGAACGTATTGGTGGAATCACGCGCCCCGGAATCCAGAACAGGCACGTTCTTGAACAGCTTCTGCACAAATTCCAGCGCTTTGGCTTCGTCCTTGTTGCTCTTCTGGTAAGAGTAGCCCCAGGCGGCCAAGTAATTCCAGCGGGCGCCGCCCGATGTTTTCGGATTCGGCGTGATGACCTGAACGCCCGGCTTGATCAGATCGTCCCAGTCCTTGATGCCCTTCGGATTGCCCTTCTTCACCAGAAATACGATCGTTGAGGTATAAGGCGTGCTGTTGTCCTTAAGCTTGCTCTGCCAGCCTTCCTTGATCAGGCCGGCCTCCTGGATCGCATCGATATCGTAAGCGAGCGCCAAAGTCGTCACATCGGCTTCGAGGCCGTCGATGACCGAACGGCCCTGTTTCCCGGAACCGCCATGGGATTGCTTGATTGTTACGGTCTGGCCTGTTTTCTTGGACCAATAAGCGGCGAATGCTTTATTGTAGTTGACATACAGCTCGCGCGTCGGATCGTAGGACACGTTCAGCAGCTCGACCGGCGCCTTGGCGGCCGCGGCAGCGGGCTTGGAGCTGTCAGCCGGCGCGGGTGTCGCGGCTCCGCCGTTTTCTTTGGTGCCGCCTCCCGTGCCGCATGCGGTGAGACCAACCATCGATAGTGTTAATGCTCCGAACAAAGACCATTTGCCGACCGACCGGAATACTTGTTTGTGTAAAGTTAACATAAGAGCTTCTCTCCCCTTTTATCAATAAATCTTATGATTTGGATAAAGTTTATGGCTGTCTCCGACTTGCACTAGGCAGTCATCGCCAGGGATAAGCGCTCCGGTCGTCCGGTCACTAACTTATTAATCCGATAAACTTACTTAGTTATGGATGTATATTAGCATCCGGCTTTTTGTCCTGTCAATCACTTTTTGGAAATTTTGCGGATGAACACAAAAAGAAGCTGTTCCCGTATGCACGTATGCAGCGGGCAGCTTCTTTGAATGAAAGAAAATAACTTGGATGTTGTTTGCCATCTCGTTCACGCGACACCTGAGGAACGACTGATGCTTCAGGCAAGTTTTTACTGTTGGCGGACAAGCGGGGGTTAGTTGGGCGCGTTTGTACGATTTTCCGCATAATCGCCCGGCTTTGGGCCATCTGCCGGACGCGTTTGTACGACTTTTCGTATAAACGCCGGGCTTTGGCCATCAAATGGGCTCGTTTATACGATTTTCCGCATAAACACCCGGCTTTGGGCTATCAGCCTGGCACGCTTGTGCGACTTTTCGCATAATCGCCGGGCTTTGGGCCATCTGCCGGGTGCGTTTATACAACTTTCCGCATAAACGCCCGGCTTTAATTGGTCGGCTGCTCCGTCCCGGCTTGCCCCGCGCTGGCACTCGCATTGGTGCAATCATCGCAATAACCGAGAATATCGAATCGATGGTTGACGATCCGGAAATCTTGCGGCAGATTCGGCATATGCTTCATCGGGCAGAACTCGAACGGCACCGTCTTCTCACAATTCAGACAGATCAGATGATGATGGTGGTGGGTTCGGCAGCGCGCCCGGAATTTCAAACCGTCGTTCAAATAAATCTGCTCCAGCACGCCCATCTCGCTTAGCAGACGTAAGTTGCGGTAAACCGTATCAAAGCTGACGCCCGGGTATGACGTCCGCATATAATCATATACATCCTTCGGAGACAAGTAACCTGTCGATTCGGCGAATAACGCCGCCAGGCTTTTGCGCTGGTCGGTAATACGCCAGCCCTTGGACGACATCGCGCCGATGATCTCGCGGATCAATTCCTGTACATCCTGCGCTTCATCGTGCGTATGTCCATGATCATGTCCGTGATCATGCTCATGCCGATGTTCATGGTCATGAGTAGGGTCATCCTTATGCTTATGCTCCTGCGCATGAGCTTCTGCGTGTTTGTGTTCTTGTGTTCCCATAGCGACCTCTTCTCTAAGCATCGTTGGCGTCTTTCTTCTAATAATGCCTTACCCGGACGCCTTACGTCAAGGCAGGGGACGTTCTCCGGCCGCGTTACCTGCGTCAAGCGCGGCCAGTTCACGCACCAATGCCGTCTTGTCGAAATGCTCGCCGATAAATACGGCAACGCTCGGCACCTCCGCTTTGGGCGTTATTTTAATAAAATCTGCCTGGCGGTACGCATATTGGAACATAAACGTACTCGCGGTATCGGTAAACCGCAATACCCCTTTGGCCCGGAAAACCGTCTCCGGCAGCCGCCCGATCAACGCCTCGAATTGCTCGCTGTCGATCGGCCCGTTAAAATAATGCGTATACGCTACCACATGCTCATGGGTAACATGCGGAGCTTGCTCAGCTGCGGCGTCTTCCTCCCCGGCGTGGCTCGCATAGCTGCAGGAGGGGTCATGGCTGACGGCCGCCGGATCATGCGCATGCTGCGAGTGTCCAGTGCCATGGCCATGTGCGCCGCAGGAGCAGGATGCAGCCTCGTCCCTCCGGCGATGCCCGGTTACAGAGCCTCCCTCCAGCGAATCGAACAGCGTAAAATCGATCTCGCTGCGGACCGTCAGCAGCATCGGAGCCGTATCGTTCAGCTCCCGGATCGCCGCTTCCAGCCTGGTCCATTCCGACGGCGGCACCAGGTCAGTTTTGTTCAGCAGCAGCAGCGTCGCGCAGCGGATCTGATCGGACATAAGCCGGAAGGTTCGTGACCTTGGCGAAACGGATCTTTCGGCAAATTGCGCCGCATCGACGACCGTGATCACCGAGGCAAGCCTGACATGCGTAAGCAGCGAAGCATCGGTCACGCCATCCAGCATTTCCAGCGGATTGGCCGCGCCCGTCGATTCCACGAAAATCACATCCGGCTGATGCTCATCGATCAGCTGCTTCAGCTCCATCCCCAGATCGCCGCGGATCGTGCAGCAGATACAACCGCCCAACATCTCCGTTGTCGGGATGTCCGCATCCAGCATCATGCCGTCGAGATTGACTTCGCCGAGTTCGTTCATAAGCACGGCCGGCTTGCGACCGCTCATCTTATAGTAGTCAAGCGCTCGCGTCAGCAGCGTTGTCTTGCCGCTGCCGAGGAAACCGCTTAATATATGCACGGGAACGACATGCGGCGCTGCCTGCGGGGAGGAAGTCACTGAGGTTTGAGTATGACTATCATTCGTTTGCATATAAAGTTTCCCTCCGTTTTTCTTCAAATTGTAGGCTTGACCGGCCGGAAAGTCAATTTATAAGTAAACATTACGAAGGCGGGATGCAGTCATCCCTCCTCCTCCTGTGATGATAGAACAAGAAAGGAGCTCCCAGACTTTACGCCGAGAGCCCCTTATTCCCTATGTCATTGCTTCAGCTGCTGAAGCGCTTGTGTCATCTCCTTGTCGTATTCGCGTCCGCCAATCTTCTCCCAGGCGGCGAGCATGGCATCGTACTCCTTGGCCGGATCGTTTGAAATAATGATCTTCGAGAACGAATCGTTCAGTAATTTTGCGATCGTATCTTTATTCTTCTGTGAGAAAGGACGCGGCATGGAGAGCATCGGCTCCGCCTTGCCGTATTTCTGAAACAATTCGGTTATACGGAAATTTTCGGTCGCAGAGTACTCAGGATCAAAATATTTGGCGCTTTCGGCTTTCTTTCTTAATTCTTCCTTCTTAGCAGGCGGCTGCCCCTGCTGCACGATGGCAAGGTCTTGCGCAAACCAGCTAACTTCCCTGCTATATTTCTCGGGATCAATAGGGATTCTGAGTCCGTCTTGCAGTTTCCAGTGCACACCTTCCAGACCGGATTGGACGTTCGCAATCACTTTATCATTAGCCATCCAGTTCAGGTACTTGATCGCCGCTTCAGCCTGCTCCTGCTTGCTTGATTTCGGGATCATAATAAACATGCCATATGATGGATTAGACATCATCGCTTGTGTACCGTCCTTGCGCTTAAGCGGATCGAGTACGACCCATCTTGCATTCGGAACAGCTTTCATCGTTTTGTCCGTCAAGGTTGTGCTGGTATCGTTGGAATCGACGAATCCTGCAGTACCCGTTGCAATATACTGGTTATACTGCTGCGCGTTAACGTCGGTAGCAAATTCCTTCGGCAGCAGACCTTCCTTATACAGCTTGTTTAAGAACAGGAACATTTCCTTCGCTTGCGGCAGCGCCACGTTCGAAACGAACTGACCATCGACGAGATTGCCGCCGAGCATATCCGTTCCGTTATTGGTCCCATCGTTCATGATGCCGTACGAAAGGCCAATATTATAGAGGAATGCTTTGCCAATCGCCGGGAATGCCCACGGCACAACCTTGTCTTTGCCCACGCCGCCCGGGTCCTGTTCCTTGAACGCCTTCAGAACGGTATACAGCTCATCGACTGTCGTAGGCGCTTTCATACCGAGCTTATCAAGCCAATCCTGACGAATCTTGAAGATCGGTCCGACATGCGGATTGCCTCGAAGCATAGGAACCGAATAGGTTTTCCCTTTATACTTCCCGACCTGATCAAACGCCGCTTTGTTGTGGGCCAGCAGCTGCTGTCCGTTTTTTTTCAGCAAATCGTCCAGCTCCCAAATCCCGCCCTGATCGGCATATCGAAAAAGGGTGTCTTGGCCATATGTAAAAATAATGTCCGGAGCCTGCCCCGAAGCAAGCCATACGTTAAGCTTATCCTCGGCCTCGCCGCGTGGAACGGTGGCAAACTCAAGGTCGATTCCCAGCTTTTTCACTTCGTCCTTCGTCCATTGGATAAGCGGGGAATCATCCAGCTTCATACTGGCGGGGGCGTTCCCGCGGTCGTAGATCATGACGCGAAGCTTGGTCTGTTTGGCCGGAGCCGCAGTATCGGAGCCCGGAGTTTGGTTCGGTGCGGTTGAAGATCCGCCGGAACTGCAGCCGGCCAACAGCATCGTGGCTGCAAGAACGAGCGATGCGCTCAGCTTGATCTCTTTTTTGAGCTGTTTCATTATCCTTCTGATTCCTCCCTCTCATAGTTACATCCTACAGGCTATATAAAATGGACAAGTCCATTCCCTGTCTATCATGACAATCCGTATCTTAGCTGCGCGATTCAGCCCTTAACCGATCCGAGCAGCGCACCCTTCACAAAGTACTTTTGCAGGAACGGGTACACGATCAGAATCGGCACGGTGGCGAAGACGATGACTGCCGCTTTAAGCGATTCCGCGATTACATTCAGTTCGTTTTCTTCCTGCATCGTTTCAAGCGAGGTGTCCATCTGCGACAAAAGCAAAACGTTGCGCAGATGAACCTGCAGCGTCCAATACTTCGGATCGTCATTGTAGATGAGCGCGGCGGAGTAACTGTTCCAATGTCCGACTGCGTAAAACAGGCCAATTGTCGCCAGCACCGCGCCGGACAAAGGGAGCACGACGGTCAAGAGATAGCGTATGTTGCTGCAGCCGTCGACAACCGCCGCTTCGCGAAGCTCGTCGGGCATATTCTGGAAGAACGTTTTCATGATAATCACATTGAACGCGCCCACAAGGCCCGGAATCATCAATACCCAATACGTATTCAGAAGTCCGAGCGATTTAATCAGCAGGTATCCGGGAATCATGCCGCCGCCGAACATCATGGTAAAGATCATATAGTTCATGAAATACCCGCGCCATTTTAAATCCCGACGGGATAACGGATAAGCTGTCAAGATGGTCGCGACCATGTTCAGCAACGTTCCGAAGACGGTCGTATATACGGTGACTCCCATCGCTTTAAGCACGTTTTGGTCCAACAGCACCGCGCGCATCGCATCCCATTGAGGCTCCACCGGCCAGATCAGCACCTTACCGGCTTGAATGGCATGATCGCTGCTGAAAGCGTTGGCGAACGTGTTCAAGAAAGGGAACAAGCACATAAATGTCAATAACGAGATCAGCGTATAATTCACGGTATGAAAAGCGATGTCGCCGTAGCGAACCGGCTTTACCCTTTTCTTTGCCGAAGGCTGTGTCTGCAACAAAGCTCATCCTCTCATCTTTTTGTCTATGTTTACCAAATACCCTCGCGCCCTGTCAATCTTGCCGCATAGTTCGCTCCAACAATGAGAATGAGGTTAATGACCGACTGCACCATGCCGACAGCTGTCGTCAACCCGAACTGGCCGCCCTGGATCCCGACTTGGTACATATAAGTGCTGATCACGTCGGCGACATCTGTGACAAGAGGATTCATCAGCGCCATGGGCTTCTCGAAACCGATCGACACCATATGTCCGACGTTCAGGATAAGCAGGACGACAACCGTTGGCAAAATGGCGGGAATCGTAATGTGAACTATTTTGCGGAAACGCCCCGCGCCGTCCATAATGGCCGCCTCGTAGAGATGCGGGTCAACCGTCGTAATCGCCGCCAAATAAATAATCGTACCCCACCCGACTTCCTGCCAAATGCCCGAGCCGATATAGGTGGTGATCCACCAGCCCTTGGAGGCCATAAAGTAAATCGGTTCTAAACCAAAGTACTTCAGAATTTGGTTGATGACGCCGTACTGCGGGGACAAAAGCGCGTACACGATGCCGCCCAAAACAATCCAGGACATAAAATGCGGCAAATAAAGCAGCGACTGCGAGATTCGTTTAAAATACTTGTTTCTTACTTCGTTAAGCAATAGCGCCAAAATAATCGGTGTCGGGAACCCGATTAAGAGTCCCATAATGTTAAGCGTCAAAGTATTGCGAACGATCTTAAAGAAATCGGGGAGCATCAGCATATCCTTGAAATACTGAAAGTTGTTCCATTCGCTCGCGAATACCCCCTTAAAGATGTTATAGTCTTTAAATGCAATTAGCAGCCCGAACATCGGAATATAAGAGAAAATTAGAAAGTAAAAAAATCCGGGGCACAGCATCAAGAGCAAATCGTAGTTCCTGGTTAATTCATCCAAGAAGGCACCGCGAGCCTTTCGCTTCGTACTGGCCGCAACTCCGGGAATCGGGGACGCTTGGGTATCCATACTCCATACTACACTCCTCTCTGCGCTTTGCTTTAACTTCATGTCCCCAGTATAGAAGTAAATGAAAGCGGTAACAATTAGGCGTTTTTTACTTTTTATTAGTTTATTTGCTCTATTTAGCTTCAAAAAAATAAAGCCGCGGTCGAGAAAACCGCAGCTTCCAATGCATATAGATAGGACTGATCCTTTGCTTTATATGGACCTTACCGGCTCCCGAAACAGCGGAATCCGAATTTGCACCGACGACCCTTCGCCGATTTCACTCTCGATGGAAATGCCGTAATCGTCGCCATACAAAATCCGGATTCGTTTGTGTACGCTGATTATTCCGACATTCGTATGCTTTTCCTTGCTTTCCACCGCATTGTAGCGTTCCGGATGCAGAAGACGTTCAATTGTCTCCTTGTCCATCCCGATCCCGTTGTCCCTGACTACTATTCGCAGGTCGCCGCCGTCGCGCCTGCACTCGATGTGGATTTCGCCTACGCCAGGCTTCTTTTCAATACCGTGAATAACCGCATTCTCGACGATCGGCTGCAAAATAAATTTCGGCACCGCATGGCCCATCAGCTTCTCGTCCAGATTATATTGCACTTGAATCTTATCGCCGTAGATCATTTTATGAATCGACAAATAATCTCCGATAAATCCGATTTCCTCGCTAAGCGGGATAACGTCCCCCTTCCGGCGGATGCTTTCGCGGAGCAGACGGCCGAGCAGGTACACCATCTCCCCGATTTCGTCCTGCCCCTTGATCTTGGCCAAACTATGAATCGCTTCCAGCGTGTTATATAGAAAGTGGGGGTTCATCTGGGCCTGCAGCGCCTTGTACTCAAACTGAAGCGTACGATATTCCGCTTTCTGCTTTAAAAGCTTCTCGAGATAAACGGTGTTGAACAGCTCGTGGATGCGTTCTACCATCAAATTGAATTTTTCAGCCAGCAAGCCGATCTCGTCCCGCCCCTTCGGCACGATCACTTTTTGGTGAATGTCCAGCGCGAAGCTTGACATGGTGTGGAGCAGCATCCGAACGTTGGCCGTAATGCTCTTCGAGATGATCGCAGCCAGCAGAAATGCAACTACTAGCGCCGTTACCATGGTACCGATCGTCCAATACTTGATGACGTCTGTGCCCTGTATCAGCTGACTGATATCGATGGCCTGCAAAATTTTCCACTTATCGTAATCTGTAGCAAGGACCTTTAACATATAGCGCTTGCCCATGTATGTAAATCCATTCTTCAACGCTGTCTGTGACTCAAACAGCCTGTTCTCCATAATATACTGGACAACGGGACTTTGCTGCTGCTCGCGGATGAGCAGTTCGTTATTGTCATTCAGGAAAAAAATATCGGCGCCTATCAGCATCGTCTCATCCTTGACAATACTGTTGATGTACCCGCTGTCGAGGCCGACAGCGAGAATGCCTCTGTAATTGTTCGTCGGAACATCATAGATCGCCCGCGCCATAAACACGGTGCCCTTAGCCCCCCGAAACCATAAGGCGCGCCCTCTGGCCGCCAGCACGTCATCGGGACGCAGCTTTTCCATCAGCTCCTGCTGATAGTACTTCAGGTTGCTTCGTTCAATCGCGTACGATCGCCCGTACCTGTCTATAATTTGCACCGCCTGAAAATAATCCTGGTCAAACATCAAACTGTTCATGAAATCGGAGATATACTTATCCCGGTCAAATGCTTTCTCGTTCGTTTCCGGTATGAGACTCAGCTGCTCGCTCAGGCTGGAGCTGCGGTATTGCCGGAAAACGAGCTCCTCTACGTCCGCTGTCCGCTTCTCCAGCGTAATCCCGACTTGTCTAAGCAAATACTGGGAGAACTCCCCCGAATTGCGGCGGATCGCGTCTACGGAGACGAAATAGTTCACCGTACTGATCATCAGCGTAGTAATGACGATCAGTACAACAAACGATGCTAGAAATTTGGACCTGAGCTTCATATTTGCCAACATATCCCCAATACGCCGAATTGGACTCACCTGCAATGCGAGGTTAAAGCGCGGTCAAGATCGCCGATAATCGACTCCAAGCTTTCAAGCCCGACTGAGATGCGGAGCAGCCCAAGCGGAATGCCGATACGGCGGGATGTTTCCGCATCGATCCCGAGGCCCGGGGAGTTAATTAAGCTTTCGAAGCCGCCCCAGCTGGGTCCTTCCTCGAAAATGTCCAGACTTTTCATCATGCTGCGGATTTGCTCCGGCGTCCCTTTCGGCACGAAGCTGAGCAGGCCGGAGAAGCCGGTCATCTGCCGCTTGGCCAGCTCATGCTGGGGATGACTCGCGAGTCCGGGATACAGCACCCGCTCGACAAGCGGATGAGCCTCAAGAAAGGCGGCAACCTGAAGCGCGCTCTCCTGGTGCTGCTTCATCCGCAGCGGCAGCGTCCGCAGACCGCGGGCAAGCAGCCACGCTTGATGCGGGTCCATTACGGCGCCGAACAAGCTGCGCTCGTTGTCCGCGAGCGATTGCATCCTCTCCCGGCTTCCGACAGCGGCCCCGCCCAGAATATCGCTATGTCCGCCAAGATATTTGGACGCCGAATGGACGACCAGATCGATGCCGAAAGCGAGCGGATTTTGATACAGCGGTGTCGCCCACGTATTATCCACGATCGTCGTGATGCCATGCGGCCTCGCAAGCGCAGCCACACCGGCCAAATCTTGCAGCGTAAATAGGTTCGACAACGGCGTTTCCAAATAAATCGCCTTCGTATTCGGCCTGATCGCCTGCGAGAATTCTTCCAGGCTCTCGCCGGATACGAATGTCACCTCCACGCCGAATCGGCCCATGTAAGTCTCAAGGAACACTTTGGTCGGGACATATACCGCCTTCGGACAGATGATGTGGCTGTCCCGCTCCAGAACCTGCATAAGCACAGCCGAGATTGCTCCCATGCCCGAAGAGAAGCAGCGCGCTTCCTCGCCCCCCTCCAGCGCAGCGATCTTCTTCTCCGCCAGCTCGATCGTCGGATTGCTGACACGCGTGTACGTGTAGCCATGGTTCATCTTTTTGCGCGTAAACAGTGAATTCTGATATAGCGGAGGCACAATCGCACCAAGGTGCCGGTCATAGTCATCGCCGTGGTGGGTGCAAATATCGGCTTTCGTCATAGTTTTGGGGTCCATCCGTAATCATTCCTTTGCAGTTTTCATGAAAGAAAGGACGGTCTGGCGGCACGCATGCGTCCGTAATCCCCGTCCTTTCCTCTTTCATAACATGTTCAGTTTTACGGGAGAGCCTTTGCATTGGTTTTTATAGCTCTTCGGCGAGATGCCTTCCAGCTTTTTGAACACTTGATAGAAGTAAGCGTAGTCCTTGTAGCCGACCATTTCGCCCACCTCGTTCACTTTATACTTCGGGTTCCGTAAAAGCCGTTTCGCCGCTTCGATTCTTGCCTTGTAGACGAGATCGACGAAGTTGATGCCGGTCTCTGCTCGCAGCAATCGGCTCAGGTAGCTCGGACTAAGGCCAAAATGTTCGGCCACTGCGGTCAGACTGATGTTGTCGGCAAAGTTCGAATTGATGTAGTCAATTACTTCTTTGACCATCAGGCTGTACTCCTTGTTTCCTCCCTCGAGCTTGAGTTTAATGCTCTTGATAAAGGCTTCCAGGTATTGCGAAGCCCCCCGCATGCTGCCAAGCTGGTAGATATCGCACAGAATCTGGTCGATGCTCTTGTCGAGGCCAAACTCATCTCCCGTGACACGGTAATAGAAGCGCGCCAGCGCCAGACAGCTCTCGGACAACAGTCCTTTGGCCACCAAAATATTACCCTCGCTGTAAACCGCGATCTTCTCAAGCAACTGTTCAAGCTGCTCGATCATCTGCTCGATGCTCGATTGCTCAAACAGCTGATCGAACCGCTCCAGATCGCGTATGATCGAAAGCTTGCCAGGCGCTGCCGACGAAGGAATTTGATCGAAGTAGAGCAGCGGTTCTTCGCTGCGAAAAAAGCCCGCCTCAATCAAACTGGCAGCCTCTGCGTAGGCTTCGGACAGCTCTTTTAGCGACTTGCGGGCGGAGCTGACAGTGATGCGGCAGCTCAGGCCGTTGTCCCGCTGGAGCTCAAGCACGAGATCCTGGCAGAACGGCTGAAGCTTCATCCGCACCTCACTTTGCCAGAGCGGCCTCGAAAACAGGCAGACCAGGACAAGCTGATTATGATGAGAGCAGCCAACGATGTCGAAGTCCGCTTGTTTCTTTACCCGATGGACGGTTTCGAAAAGTCTGGCATATTCTCTGGAAAGGTTGAAATCGCTTTCGCCGGTGAAGCCGCGCGGTCCGGTAGAAATGATAAGCACGATGAAGCTTTTAAACTGAAGCCCAAGCTCCTGCTGAACCCGATTGACATCCATGGATTCCGGCATGTAGCCGCCAAGAAGGTCCATAATCAGCTTGTTTGAATACGCTTCCGATTTTTCTTTCATTTGGTCTGCTTGCAAAAGCCTGTCGTCGAGCTCCTTCACGGCGGAGGAAATGGCAACCTGGAGCTCTGCATTGCGAATTGGCTTAACGATGAAATCCATCACGCCGATCCGGATTGCACGCTGCGCATATTCAAAATCCTGGTATCCTGTGATCAGGATTGTTTTGGAAGCGGGCCTTATTTCCTTCAAGTGTTCGGCCAAATCAAGCCCGCTAAGCCCAGGCATTTTGATATCAGTAATGAGTATATCCGGCTGCTGCTCCAGAATGACGCGTTTCCCTTCGATACCATCTTCAGCCTGCCCCACGACCTCGCAATGCAGCTTATCCCAATCAATCGTCTGCACGATCGATTGGCGAATCAACGGCTTATCATCGATTACGACGACCTTCTTCTTCAGCGGACATCCCTCCTTACATAGCGAATTATACAACAAGTTCCAGCGGTTGTCCCGACTAAACGTGCTTCAAGCTTTCCACCATCATAAGCAGCGCCATGGATTGGCCGTAAGGCATCGGGCAAATTTTGATTTGCTTATAGTATTCGGCGGTCTTCCCGACCACCGTCCCGTAGGATACGCCCTGAACGGTGCCGTCTGCGTCGATTCTGGAGAGGACGGCTTGCAAAGCCTTGATTCCTGTTTCCTTGTATTTGGCATCCAAATACCCTTGGCGTACCGCCTTCAGAATGCCGTAGGCAAATCCGCTTGTGGCCGAAGTTTCCACATACGAGGCAGGATCATCCAAAACCGTGTGCCACATGCCGTCTGCTGCTTGCAATTTTTCCAATGTCTGCACTTGGCGCTCCAACGAAGAGATCAAGAAGTCCGATACCCCTTGGGGCAAAGGGACCATGTCCAGATAATCGACCAAGCCGGCGGTGTACCATGCATTGCCTCTGCCCCATAGAACGCGGGCATAGTTGTGATTCCCTTCGAAGCTCCATCCGTGAAAAAACAGTCCGGTCGACGTATCAGTCAAATATTTCAAGTGAACCAGAAATTGGCGGATGCTTTCCTGGCAGTAGTTTTCGTTGTTCAGTATTCTCCCCATACGCCCTACAAAAAGAACCGTCATATAAAGCGTATCATCCCATAGCTGATCTTTATTGGGCCCTGAGATAGTCGCATGGGCCATACCCATCTCCGGGGTACGCGGAATTCCGCCGTTAACCGCGTAATTTACCCATTCTTGGCAAAGCTCCAGGTAATCCTGGCGCCCGGTTTCTTCGTACAGATAACTCAGAGTAAGCATGGGACACATCGTATTGATATTTTTAGAAGGAAGCCCTTCCTCGATTCGGTTGTCGAACCATTGGATTAAATAATCGAGGATATCTTGGTCGCCGGAATCTTTATAATAGAGATAAAGGGAAAATAACCCGACACCCTGCGACCAATCCCAATGGTTCATAGAGATGATGTTTATTTTCCCTTCGCTTTCGGCTTCCAGACCGATCATGCCTTCAATAATTTTACCGATTACCGCTTCAAGCTCCGTTCGTTGCACAATGCTCGCTGTCATCCCGTCCATCCCCTTCCGTTTCCATGTTCACAGATACCTTTCAATCTTTGTTTTCCAGCCGGCGCGGATTGCCTCAGCTTCGTCGATCGCCATAGCCTCCGGCGCCTTAATAACCATCAGCGGCTGCCCCGCTTCTTTGCTCCAAGAAACATCAATACGCCCGAAAGGCGTCGGAATTGAGCCTTCCGCCCAAGTTATATCGGTTACCGGAGGCTGAAGCACGATCGACTTGAAGCCCTGCTCGCCTTTTGTTACCCCAAGCAAGCGGCTGCCCATTACGTAGGCGGGCGCTGCGGACCACGCATGGGCAAAGCTGCGTGTATGCGGATAAGTCTCCCACGCAGTCGTCGATCCCTCCCGGACCATCGTTCCCCATACCTCCCGTATACGCTCCAGAATTCGGTCCAGCCGGCCCATCCGGTGCCACATCTCAAATAAATAAAATGACATGAACGGCGAAATAATTGGCACCCAATCCTCAGGAGGGTTGAGCAAACGGCCTTCCACCGCTTCCCGGTTGCGATCATTCAGGGCATTGAAGAGATAGAGAAGCACATGGGTTTGGTGGCTGAACGTTTTGGACCGCTCACCCGTACGGTATAGGCCGTCAGTATAAGCCTGATTGGCTTCATCCCATAAATGCGTGTGAAGCGCTTCCCTCATCCGGCGGACGACGCGGCTCCACTTCTCGGCCTCATCCGGCTTCCCCAGCTGAAGAGCCATCTCAGCGGCCAGCTCGCAGCAGTAGGCAAGCGCCGCATGCTGTGCGGTTCCAATCCCTGCACGCGGGATGTCCATGTCGGCCCAATCCACCATATTCCAGGCGCTGATATCAAACAAATCGTCCGCATTCAGAAACTCGCAGTAAGCATCCAAAGCACGGGCATAGTCGGGATAAATTTCGCTGGCAAAACCTGCATCCCCGCTATACTCTATGTAATCCTTGCACGCGATCATCCAACTGAACGTCCACATGGGAATGACTGTCTGCCAATCCGTGGGTAAGCACGCAAGCAGAAGCGGGCTTTGGTCACGAGAACGCGGAACCATCTGCAGACAATGCTTGGCCAGTTCATACGAGCCGAATAAATAGTAATTTACCAATGCGCTTACGCGGCAATCTCCTACCCAGAATACCCGTTCGAACGTGGGACAATCTACAAACGTATCCTCCGTGCATACTTCGGAGGTATGGCGGCTAATTTCCCAAATATCGTTCAAGAGCGGATCCGAACAGCGGAATATCGCCTGGTCGGTGACCGGATAGCCCGACTGCTCAGTCATGACCTTATAAATCGATACGGGCTCTGTCTGATTCCGAACGGTCAGGATCAAGTATCGGAATCCCATCCGGGAATCGCTCTTGTACGTCTGCCTCCCGCTCCTGGACGTATAACGGAAGCCATTGTTTAACCCTGAGGTATATCTTATACTGCCGTTCACCATAGCCTCGAAACCATAGACATCGAACACAGTTCCTTCCGGCGCTTCCACATCCAGTTCGATCCGTCCGACGTAAAGCTTGCCAAAGTCGATCACATATTCCATGTTCCCGCCGAGCTTTGGCATCGGGATGACAGCAGGGCGATCATGGTCATACAGCATCCTTTCCTTTTCGCGTTTTACGGCGTAGGATGCCAATGTTTTTTTTCGGAGCATAAGAGAATAAATACTGATGTTTTCCATGACATGTGCGGCGTCTACCGTTTTAGCCTCGCTCCGGTAACGCTGAAGCGCTTCCAAAGATTGGACTTCCCCTACCGTCTTGAATTCCGGTAATTCCAAATCAAGTCCATTCTTCTTTTCTACCCCTCCGTACTTCGGCTGCCGCCCGTCGGCTTTCGATCTGATCACCTGGTAAGGGCCCAGAGTAACGAAGGCGGATTCCCCTTTCTCAAGCCGATCCTTCAAAGGGTGCACGAAACGAATCTCTGCCTGGAAATCCCATTCCATATGGCTGATGACATCATTATGTACAGCTCCGATCTGAACCAGAAACAGATGCTTTCCTCGTGTCAGTGTCATTTCGTCTCCGGCCGCGTACCACTTCTCATCTATTTTAAACCGGCCCTGGACTCCATTCCAAGGTGTGTGAGCAAATGTCAGCTTGCCGACCGCCTCTTCATCCACTTCGATGGCGGAGGCGAAATATCCCGTGAAAACCTTGGCATTCGCGTCCCGCTCCCCGGGAAAAAAATTATCCCGCATGTTGACCGCCACTACTTTTTGCACCGGCTGAATCTCCGATTCGGAAACCAGCTGCCGGGGGAAAATCGTCCGCTTCGCGAAAGGTTCGATCGGCCTGGGAAACAGCTGCCCCCACTCGCCTTCACCGCCCGCACATACCGTATGCGCCGACGGCCAGCCCGAGTCGTCAAAATCAGTGTCCAACCATTCCTTGTTCCAACGCCGGGCGTCATACACTTCCAGCCAGCCGATGTTGACATTGCGCTTCACCACATGTTTCTCATACCCCTCATGAATATGAGTCTTCCAGCTCGAATCGCTGGGGTAAGCAGTTATATGGCCGGACTGATCTTGAATTTCCAGGCAAGCGATGAGGCCGGCGCGGTTTTCGACGTATTGGTAGGTGGAGACGCCGTAGTGACACACCTCTGCCGCGATCGTGTTTATTCCCTGCTTCAAGAGATGCTGAACTTGATATTGCTCGTAATACCAATGGTCTTTAGTAGATCGGATCGGTCCGTCACCGACCTCCGCCCCATTGACCCATACTCGAAATAACGTATCGGCGCTAATCTTCAACACAGCCTTGGCGACGTTCCTACAATGGATGGCAATCGACTTGCGAAAGCACACATGCGCGTTAATGGGCTGAGCTTCCTCATTCAACCAGATCCATTCCGCTTTCCAATCCATATGGCTTCTCCTTTAAGGCAGAGTGTACTCATTATATAAGGTATTTCATTCCTTAGTGATAAAAGGATAAATGGCATATTCGTCCTGCACGTGAACGAATCTGTGCGATTCCTGCAGCCGGGTGAGAGCTGCCCATTGTTCGGGGTAAATGGCCGCGCTTAACAGCGACTCGGCCGATTGCAATTCCTTCAACTTGCTGATTCCTACTAATGTCAAGTCAATATCAGGCTGAAATAACCCATATTGCATCGCAGCGGCAAGAATGTCGATTCCCATCTCCCCGCATAACTTCTTCATACCTTGAATCAAGCGATGGCGCTTCAGCACCTGTTTATTTATGTACGATTCCCGTTCTTCCGACAATTCCACCCTCTCGCCTGAATAGGAAACGAGAAACCCGGGCATCAAGGTGGAGGCGTTGATAAAAGCAACCCCTTGTTCCTTCGCACAAGGTAAAATCCGCTTTGCCGCTGTACTTAACAGGTTATACTCGAAATAGCATAACGAAGCGTCGATGATGCCGTCCAGCATCGCTTGTTCGTGTGCGACCAAGGATCGCGTGCCTAAGCCAATAGCGCCAATCATGCCTTCTTTCTTCCGCTCCTCCAGAAAGGGCAAGACTTGTTCAACGCCAACCGCATAGGATTCGGTGTCGTGAATATGATACAGATCAATATAGTCGGTACGCAGCCGTTCGAAGCTTTCATAGAAGGTTCTCTTGAAAACCTCGAACGCGGCATGCGCTCCTTTCTCCTTATACGGAAACGGCGCTTTCGTAGCGATAAAAACAGAGGTACGCTCTATCTGGTTCATAAAGTGCCCCAGCAGAACCTCGCTGTTGCCGTAGGCTGCGGCCGTATCGAAATAACGTATGCCTGACGAGTATGCCTTCGTCAGTAATTCAAGCGTATTGGCAAGAGCTGTTTCGCCATTTCCTTCCCTGCCGATCATCGCGCAGCCCATTCCCACCGGGAGCCGCCTTGATCCCGCTTCCCAATAAAACTGCCTAATTTTCAATTTCAGCGAAGCGCTGCTCACGACGCCACATCCCCATCGGAAAAAGGATCGCCGTAGAACGGCTGATTGCAATAACGCGACACTCGAAGCTCAAGGTCGCATTGCGCGGCTGGTCCCAGTTCTACCTCAAACAACGCAGCGTTTATCTCGGTGGCTTCCCCATCATGAAGAACAGAAACGATGGAATGCTCCCCATAAACGCCCGATTGAATATATAACGACCTTGCCTTCGTCGGGTGAAGATTACACAAAGTAAGACTTACGCCGCTGTCATCCATTCCGCGCACAAGCGCAGCCACATCCTCCGGAAGACCGGGTCTTCGCTTCTCCGCATCGAAATAACGGACGGCAGCCTGCAGCAGCCCGCCGTTATAGATCGGCAGTGCCCCGCCCATTGTTAATTGCACCAAGCCTTCCAAGGAGATTGGACTCCGCTTTTGCAAATAACTATTGTCCTCGAACTTCTCCCTTACGGGTTCTTCCCGAATCGTTTTCATACGGGAATACACATGCTCCAGATTGAGCTTCAGTATGTTCTCCGGATAATCGTCAAAATCCCCGTTCAGGAATTGCAGCCATGACAGATCATGTCCGCCTAAGCATTTCTTCATGGAATAGGACTTTACAATTTCCCTCCAATCCTGTTTGCGGCGGTCCTGAAGGCTGGATATATAATCGTAATCCTCTTTATTTTGCGAGATGAACCACATATGCGCAGGTTGTTCGAGCGGCAACGGGCAAAACTCGTACCAGCCGTCAATTTCCAGAAGCCGCTTGTAAGCGGGGTTGTCGGTAATTTTCTGTTCGTCGGGCATGGTTAAAAATTGTCCTTGTTCGGCAGGGTGATATTCCTGAACAGCCCCCGGCTCACTCTTCTTCAAAGGGACGAAGATGGTTCCATCCTGCTCGACGGATTTGTCTCCAAGCATGCGATATTGGGAACGAATCCAATCGGTTCGCTCCAGTTCTCCGGTTAACAGAACTTCATTTTCTATAGCGACCGTCAGCGCATCGGCAATAAAATAAAATCCGTGCGGCCATGTCCACCCATAATATCCGCCGTACCAATTATGGTTTGGCATGCATTCGCCAATACGGCCATTCGGGCCTATATTATCGGGCACGATGCCACCGTTCTCCTGTGTTCGCACGCGCCACGTTTCAGTATATTGCAGAATCCACTTTTTATATTTCTCATCGCCCGTGTGCAAGTACGCATTCATGATCAACGACGTAGCAAGAAGATTCACAACGGTGTCGCCGTAAGCCATTCGCTCCTTCATTGCGATTCCCATGCGGACCGCCTTTTCCGGATAGTCCATGTCATCGATCGTGACGATGCCGTCCAGATCGTTGAACGGAAGTCCATACCATACTTTCCACCCCTCCTTGACCCAGGGCTTCCCCTCGAAATTGCGATGCGCAGCACCCTTGCTTCCGACATAGCAGCAGAGCAACATATGTTTGTCTTCGTCGAAATTGATCGCGTCCGGATCTTCATTCAGATAAAAACCCGCATAACGGAGCGATCTGGCTTTGTTGGCCGGATGCAGGGGATCGGCCAGATTGAGCAGATAGAACAGCCCATACCCTTCTCCCTGGTGCATCCAATCATACCCTTGCTCGTATTCCTTCACGACCATCGGATGTCCATGGCCTGAATCGTAGTGGGTGAACTGCTCTGTGATCGCTTCGAATTGCTTCTGCGCAACGGTTAGGAACCGTTCATGCCCGCCTAATATATAATAAAGCGGCCAATAATAGAAGCTTTCGTACATGTCATCCAAGCCGTCGATCGAGGTAAAGTCTGGAGAAGGAGGCCATTTCATATAACCGTTCGGCTCCACATACTTTTCCATAACAAGATCGATCGTCTCATTCATCGTGCGAAACAACTGCCGCTGCAGGACCGCCCACGTCGGCATGCGTTTAGCGGGTGTCCTACAGATGATCTTCTTGATTCCCGAAGCTGCTTTCAAGTGTACCCCTCCTCCATGCTACCGTTTCCCTATGCTCTTGAAGGTCTGACGCCCGGCAGCTCGCTCCTGGCTTCGACCGCAAACTCATCCTCCGCCGGGATATTCCCCACAACGATTGCATGCTCCTCTTCAGGAGCGAGCGTAAACGGCACCTCGTCCAGCTTAAGTTTGACATTGCTGCTCGTATGCAGCTGAATCACGCCGCTTACGGTCTGGTTGCTGGCATTTCGAATGGCCAAAGTGAGCGTTCTTTCCCCTTTGTACGGATAGGTTAAGCTTGTTAAAATCCTGGGAGGATTCCTGTCCCGATCGCCCTCGATCAAACCGATCGTGCTTAACTCCCTGCGTTCATATCCATATTCGTAGGCTTCAGATCCTTGACGGACGGCAATGTCGCCCCACTTCGCGTCCGCGAAATCGGAAGGCTGGGCTGTAAAATTTTTCTCAAATAGCCATGAGCCTTTCCCCGCCGACCATTCCATCTGAACGTCTTGCCTGGAATCTACAATCGCACAGAGCTGAGCCGGGGTCGGCTCAATCAAAGTACAGTCGTCGTACAGCTTCTTATTATTTTCATCCCGCTTGTCGTAAAAATAGCGAAAGAGCGTTTTGGAGCAGAAGACATTCCGGGAGATTCGGGCCGCGCCCGTCATCGGACGGTTCTCTCTAAACATCCGGTCGATTTCGGCGAGCTCAGGGTACCGGTCGATATAAGGACTTTGGCTTGCGTCCAGCGCAGGCTCTGCCGAATCCTTGCGCCAAGACGACGCTCCTTCGTAGAAGCTCTTTTTGAGCACCGCGTAAGCCCGATCCCAGAAAAATTTCGTATGCGCGACGCGGCTGTCCGCCGTGATGGCAGGATAGCATTTGACGAAAACATTGTTTTTTACCACAAAATCCACGCCGCCGCCCATAAATGCCGCCCGGCCGACCTCTAGGAAGAAGTTATCCTCCATCACAGTTCCCGATATGCCATCATCATTGTAGATCCCCATCGTCCCGAGCCCGACTCCGCCAAGATGATGGATAAAGTTATGGCATACGCGGTTGCCTCGGGAGCTGAGATCGCGGCCGGAATAAATCGCGCCCGCATCCCCGGTCTCCATACACACGCTGTAAATTTCATTATGCTCGAGAACGATGTCATTGCCCCAGTACAAAATGCCGATGTGCGGAAGGTCATGAATCAGATTATGCGTCGCCCGAATCCCGACGCCCTTGATGTTGATCGCCGTGTTGTAGCAGCGGCTCCACTGCCCGATCCGGTAAATATGGTTATTTGTAAGCGCAAATTCGCACGATGCAAGCGTTGCCCGGTCTCCGCCAAACGCGTTGATTCCTCCGTCTCCGCAGTGATGAATCGTACAATTGCGGATGGAATTGCGTTCGCCGCCTTCCAGATGAACGGCCGTATTTCCGATGTGGCGGAATAGGCACCGGTCGATGATCAGGTCGGATGCTCCTTCAGCCTGCAGTCCGTTGCCTCGGGTGCATTCAAACGTTAAGCCGATAAGCGATATTCCCCGGCATCCCTCCAGCTTTAGCATCGGCGTCTCCAGCATCGATATGAGCAGCTCGCTATTTTCGCTGGCCGTTTGGCTGTCGGGGCAGAAATAAAGCTTGTTTTCCTTGCGGTCTATATAATAATCGCCCGGGCTGCGAACTTCCTCGAGAATATTAAGGAAACAGAAGCGTTGACCGATCCGGAAAGGATGGACCGCATACGGCGGGTTCGTCCGTACATGTCTGGTTTCCAAATCAATGGACCTTACATGTTCATAGGACTGAGCCCAATCAAAGCTCCAATACCCGTGTATCCAAAGATCGTCATTCGCCGCCCAGGAGGCAGGTTGTTCGTCGTCATAATAAAATCCGTGCTCGGGTATTCCCGCCATTTCTTCCAGCTCATTCATTTGTCCTTGGGCGAACCCGGTAATGGTAAGGAACTCCCCCCGTTTCGGGTATTGGCTGAGATGCAGCGGTTTACCGTTCCAGAACACCTCGGCATGAGAAGGGGCAGCCGCGCGGCCAAAGCCGCGTGAGACAAAGCTGCCCGTCTGCCTGATTCCCTGCTCGGCAAGATCGCAAACCATCACTTGTCCTCTCACCGCCGGATTCAGCCGTGCAAGCACTTCCGCTGACTGAATCGGCTGCCATCCCTTCAGCTGCCTTCCGCCCAGGAGTCGGACGCGTCCTTCCCCTCGCAGAACAAGGTCTTGGTAGGCGGCGTCAAGGACAAGAGCAGAAGCCAGGCAATAATCCCCTTCCGCGAGCACAATCTCCGTTTCCCCTCCTGCAGTACGGCAAGCTTCGAGAGCCGCTAGCAATTGATCCGAAGCGGTTACATGGTATACCTGTTTTATGTTCATAGAGGCTGCACCCTTTCAGCATGTATGGGTTCGTTCTTCCCGCTCCGCTTCATAGCAGCGAATCGACAATGTCTGTGTTAAGGGGGTCATACTATTGATCGTCAATCGGGTTACATCCGGATTCGGCTTTTCGTTGCGCATAACAACATCCCGGTGTTTCTTTTCCCCCGGTCCGATCTCGATGCAGTCCCCATCCTTCTTGTAAACGGCATACCCGCTCGTGAGCTGCAGGATCCTCGCCGCGTCCGTCGTTCGGATCCCCTCGCCGCCGAGGGCGCCATCCGGATCGAACTGAAACACATGCTGGAAGTAAACTCCTGACACGTTATCAGAAATAAGCGTGATATCCACCCCGTTCTCCAGCAGCTCGAATTCCATTGCGACCTGAAGCATGGTGACATGCGTCTTCGCCCGTTCCCGGTTGGGCATGTCAACGTACGAGCCATTCAAGCCCTGCACCTTCTCCGGAGGCAGCGCATCGAAGTAACATCCTTCCAATTCGACCTCCATTCGGTATCGGGCAGACCCGATTTGGACAATGGAGGGGAAGCTGACGTTTGCGATTCCGAACCAGCCAAGACCGAGCTTGTAACCCACCATCCGGGCGTGGCCAAACTGGACATATAACAGTTCGGGCTGCGCCGACATGACCGTCACGCTTAATTGGCCGCGGCGATGCCGGACAAGCGGCGCGCCGTGCGGGTGTTTCCTGATCTGGCTTCCGTAGGGAATATTCGCCGGAACGTTTACCTGGTTGCCTTCGCCCAGAAATATCGTGTAATACTCGGAAAGCGGCTCGGCAGGCCCCTCCGGCAAAGTCATTCTCTCGGGGTACAGCATCCAATACATGAGCGCATGGGAGCCGACCGATGCCGTTTCCTCCGCAAGCCTGGCAAGGGAGACGAGAGCAGGGTCGCGGTCCTTCGAAGCCATAAGATGCAAAGAAGTATAATACCAATCATTCATCTTCGCGCGCTGGCCCAGATCCTGACGGCCGGAATACTCCGTCACAATGTCGTTGCCCGGATGGAACATGTATGGCATCATGAGCAAATTTTTACGAACCGCTTCGTACGAGGCTTCGTGGCCGAACACCTCGCCGACATCAACAAGGTGAATGGCCAGCGCGGAATTGTACATCGCATTGCTGCGCTCCGTCCATTCGCCATATTCCGTAATATCCAGACCCTCATCGAGAAACTGGAAAGCCCGGCGTTTGAACGCCTCATCGCCGAATATCTCGTACATATTGGCTAAAGCGCCGCACATGACCCAGCGATGGTTCGGCGTATGGATCCCGCCGGTAAGCAAGCAGGGCTTCGCCCGTTCCAGAAACAGCCTGATTCCTTCCACGATTTCCGAGAGCTCAGGTAAACCGCTCTTCACCAGCACTTGATAAGCGATTGCAGTGCCATGCACCTGAAAGGCAGTGTCGGGCGGCGAGTCGATGTTGCAATTAAGCAAAGAGATGCATCCGCTTTCTAATTGATCGCCCAGAAGGCATTGCACCCCCTGTTTCATCCAAGGCAGCAGCGAAGCATCCCTGTAATAAAGAGATTCCTCGTGGCAATAGAGGGGAGTCAGCAGGTTGATCAACCCTCTGCCGACAAGCGCCTCCCTGTCCAATTCATCCTCTGTCCTTTCGATTCTGGACAAAAGCTGCGCCCAATGAGTTTCCACCATGTGAAGAATTCGTAATGCCTCGCTCAATTTCACCATCCCCCAACTCCAGCTATTTCATTTAACAGCCGTTCGAAAGCGCATACAAGACTGGCTGGCAACCTGTCGATTTCCTTGTTGCAGCTTTTAACGGCATTCACTCCTTCGATCCGCGAGCAGCTAGTATCCCTCTTCTCCCCTCATTAAATCAAGAAACGAAGGCGTATGACATTCCAAAATTTAATCATTATATTAGTTTTTTTGTCATGACCATCAAAGCGATGGCGCGAAAAAGCGTCTCAGGCGGCCGACCGGTCAGCCCTCGAATTGCTCGCCGTCGACCGGCCCGGTAAAATAAGGCGTATAAGCAACAACATGCTCATGGGCGGGTTAATCCCATGGCTGTGAGCGTTCCTCCGTTTCTCTTCAAATTGCAAGCTGGACCGGCTGAAAAGTCAACTTATAAGTAAACATTACGAAGGCGGGATATGCGATGCTCAAGCGCAGAGACGAACAAGCGACGATTCAAATCGATCCTACGTTTGCTTATTACACCGGCAGAAGCCCCCACAGCGTAGCGGCCGAACTGGCGGCCGCCGGCTACAGCGCCGTGCGATATTTTGTTACGGATGAGACGCGCGTCCAAACCGCTCTCGTACATGCGCTGCGCGAGCACGGCCTTGATGTATGGGCGATGGTGCTGGGCAACGGCGCCTATTCCTCGTCCCATCTTCCGCCGGATTGGCGCAGCTGGCAGATGGAGCTTTTGAAGCCGGTAAATGACGGGTATATCCGCCTCTCTCCCTTTCACCCGGCGTACACCGCGTGGAAAAAAACGGCGCTCGCACGGCTAGCCCGCGAGCATCCCTTTACCGGCATCGAGGTGGCCGAATGTTATTTCCCCGAATGGAACGGTCTGTACACCGGCGTATACGGCGATATCGGCCCGCAAGCCCAAGCCGCCTTCCGAGCCTGGGGAGGCGGCTCGCTGCCCGAATTCCGAAGGTCCGGCTCCGCACATTATTATAAAAAGGATCTTGAGCGCTATGCACGCTGGATAGAATGCCGCGTCGACGCCGTGAATCGGTTCGTGAACGAGCTGTTCAACGGCGCAGGCGGCGTCCGGGAAGCGCGCGGCGATATCCGTATCGCAACCTGGTCTGTGGCTGTCGATGCCGGATCCCGAGCGGCGCTTGACGTGCGGGAGCTGCAAGGGATGGACGCCGTCACGATGATCCGGCTCGTACGGCCGGATGCGCATGTGCTGCAAACGCATTGGCCCGATTGGATGCGCGCTCGCCTGCCGGCCGACTATGCCCGCCGTTACGAAGCGTTTGCCGCGCCGATCCGCGAAGCGTTCCCTTCCCTCGCCTTGGGCATCCAGACGGATATAGGCTCGCTGCGCCGGATGAGGCGCAGCTCCGCATGGCTCGACCGCTTCGCCGCAGAATCGCATAAGCTGGGCTACCGGTTCTGGACGGCGTATGAATATTCCATCGGCCGCTGGATGTACGAGGAGCCGCCGATGCCGGTTCAGGCCATCCGCCTCGCCGCCGATCGCTTGCGCATACAATTCAGCAAGCGCATCGACGCGGATTCGGCGCGGGACGCCGTGTATGCGGTCGTAACGGGGGCCCCCGCTCCGCGTTCCGGCGAGGCATTCGGCGGTGAAGCTGAGCCGCCGGCGGGACGCAGCGTCCTCGGACGCCGGATCGGCAAGCCCTCAACGGCGAAGCGGACATTGACTCCGCTGGGCCTGGACGTTGACGGCCAGCTGCTGGAGCTCCGGGCCGCCGGTTTGCCCGAGGGTCCGTTCGAGCTCGAGCTGTCCGGCATTCGGGATACGCCAGGCAGCTGGCTGCTCAAAGGCATGGCGGCCAATAAGCTGCCGGCCGGCTGCCGCATCCCGGTTGACGGCTGTCCGGACTGGTCATAACAAATTGACTCCATAAAAGTGCTGCGATAGTCAAAGGTATTTATAAGTCCTAGACTATCCCTGCTTTATTCCTTTCCACGCAGAAAGCCGGCATTCGTTTACACGGTAACGATGCCGGCTTTTCTTCCTATTGTTTATACAAGACTTGCATCATTATAGTCGGATGAGAGCAAGATCCTCCATCACTCGCATAAGGACCACTGCCGCCTCCGCTCGTGTCGTATGAGCTTTTGGGTGCAATTCCGATGGGGTAACTCCAGTTATCCACCCCATCGATATGGACTGAAGTGCAGCCTCACGAGCCCATGGGGCCAGCTTAACTTCATCCTCATAGTCGCTTAGTACAAAATCGCCCTCTATCTTTTCAGTTACTTTGCCCAGCCGGTTTGCATACCGGACGAACAACACCATCATTTCCTCCCGAGTAAGGGGGTCCTCGGGCCGGAATTGCCCATTGTCGCCCTGGACCAGTCCGAGCCTTGCTGCCTCCGCGACGTAAGAAGCATACCATGCGTTATTCGGTACATCCGTGAACGGATTAGTACTGTCTACCCTATTGGACTTAAGCGAACCAGCCTTGCTTAACGCTTCTACGAGCAGCTTCGTCAATTCCGCCCGCGTCAGAACGCGATCGGGCTCGAAACGCTGATCCGAAGTGCCGTTTACAATGTGACGGCTGGTCAGAATCTGTACCTCCGAACGGCTCCAATGTGAGGCCATGTCGTCAAACTCCTGTCGGTAGAGCAGCACGGCATATTCTCCCCACTGGTCGGCATTAGCACGAAGAATTGACTTGGACGCATTATCCAGACCGCCGATATAGGTCCAGCCGGCGGGCGTGCCGCCATCCTTTCGGTAGATGCCGAATCTTCGGGTATCTATGGCTGGAATAACCGACCGGTCATACACGAGTTCAAGTTCAATGGAACCTTTTACATCGCCAGTTTCTCGTCCAATACGGTACGTCGGGGATAATTTCGTATAGGCTTTGTTCAAAATACCCGTTTTTTCGTCGGTAATGGCGTATGTTATATCACTCTCGCTGTTAAAAGAGCCCGGCTTCACGCGAATCGCCAACCGGCCTTCGTAAGCATGGAACGTGCCGCCCTCCTTACCAACCTTCCACGACGTATCCCCTCCGAATGGTGGAGTCGCCCCGCCGCCCGGAGGCGTCTGTCCTCCGCTAACAGGCGGTGTTTCGCCTTCGTCCGTGATGTAACCGGCTGTTGCGGTTACCTCGGAAGCGATCGACTCATTCCCTTGCTTGTCGATCGCAACCACAAATACCTTATAGCTTGCCCCTTGCCGAAGATCCTTTATTTCATATGTGGTGCTTTCCTTGGCCACCTCCGTAGAGCCCCCGCCCGAAGCGGTGCCGGCCGCCTTCCAGCTGATGCGCAGCTTCGCTAGATCGGGTGACAACGGATTGCGCCAGGAGATCGCCAGCTTGCCGCCACCAGCTGCAGGAGCAGCTTGAAGCTCGCTTACGGTACTCGGCGCAGTGTTATCCTTCTTTTCTGCGGTCACCCACCGCCATACCGCACCTGCCGATTCATTGCCGTATTCGTCTTTGGCCGTCACGAGTACATCATAGCTTTTATGTTCGGACAGACCGCCGATAACAGCCCAGCTTTGATCCTTTGCCATATCGATCGGTGCACCGTAATCTTCCGCTCCCGACTCCTTCCAGCGAATGCGCGCTCCCGCATAATCCATATCTTCCGGCGGGCTCCACATTAGCGATGCTGACTCTCCGGCTATACCGCCAGCTAGCTCCGTCACTTCTGCCGGCGGAGTCTTATCCTCGCCTTCAATCAGCAACTGCGCGGTAAACACATCCTTCAGCGGAATACCAGCGTAGCTTAACACGGCTTTATTTAATGTTACCGTATAGGTCTGGCCGATGGTCAAAGTCTTATTTGGCACGAATAGAGCCTCCGTCGACAGCAGCATGCCATCCGTTCCCGGCTGCGGCTCCAGCCCTTCCAAGGTTCCGGCGACCGTCTCCCCGTCCTTGGTAACTGCGATCGTCTCAGCAGTCAGCGAATTGGCCTTCACCGGCTTTGTAAATTGCAGTTTAATGCCGGTTCCGCCTGGCTGCGCTGCGATTGCCTTCACCTCCGGAGGATCATTCGAGACCATTGGAATATTAACGTCAAGCTGCGGCGGCGGCACTTCCAGTTCATCGCTGTATGCGGTTGTATAGCCTTCCTTCTCGAATTTGACTTTCCAGCGTCCGGGGGGAACATCCCATGCGTAACGTCCGGCATTGTCCGTATTCAACGGGTTCTGCTGCTCGTACCATGCTGAATCCCATACGTCCCACGTTGTGCTATTCTCGTTCCACTGCAGCGCCGTTGCCAGTACCTCGGAAATACGGTTCGAAGGAAGTCCTTCGTACACGTACCCGCTCGGATCAAGAATATAGCCTGGCTTCGCTATTGGCGGCCCAGCCGGCTCCGGCGGCGGCATGCACATCATGGAAAAATAGGGCTTGATGTAAGTTTCCAGCTCGTTCAATTCCATTTCAATGATCTCATCCATCTTCTTGCCGGCCCATGTGGCTTCCGTCCACAGGATCAGACCCGGAAGTCCGGGAAGCTTAATCGTCCCCGCCGCATTAAGCCCATGTTTGACAATCTCCGTGAACGCAAGATCGACCAAAATTTCCATCGCAAAGTTCATGTAGTACTCACGAGCACGTTCATCGCATATTTTTTTCGTCATCTCGTAGAGCCTGAGAGCCCGTTCGACCGCCCCATCCGGGTTGGCAATACTCTCTAGGGCGTTGATTAAGTCAAACGTCTTCGCCCCTTTGTCGAGTGCATCTACCGTAATTTCTAACAACCTCATCCCGCTTCCGGCAGCTGCTAGAGCATTGCTCGAGCCCTCCGGAATATAGCCGCTAATCGAACCTTTGATTGAGTTTTTGCCTATGCTTCTCGATAACGAAAATCCATATAAGGGAATCCCTGATTCTCGCTCATTATTCAAATCTTTCGCTGTTGGAGTGTAATCCGTCACCGGACTGCTGGAAATCGTAACATCCATCTCCAGGTCCTCCATCAGTCGAATCCTGGAGTTCAGCGAAGCCTTGTCAGGATATGGCTGTTCCGCGGATAATATCTCAAAATTTCGCAAAGCAGGCGGCAGCGTGTCGCGCAGCTCCTGGTCGGTATAGGGAGGCGGAACATGGCCGGGATCTGACTTTTTACTATATTTGACAAAGATCGGTCCCGGATCGGTATTGAGTTTCATCGACGCCTTGAAAACACCATCCTCCAGCCTCGCCTCCGCACGGTTATTCCCGTTCCAAACCTCGACGTTCGAAATACGTGCCGGGTCGCGGAACTTTAACTCGTAGAGAATCGGCTTCGCCGGAACAAATACGTAAGGGAAGATTGCTACGCCGTCCTCTGTCCGGAACGTATGAACCCTGCCGTCCGGCTGACGCATGGACACCTCATCTATTCCCGGATCGTTCGGGTCATAAATCAGATTTGCCTCCTGGCCGGCTTGAACGATGCCGCCGACCTCTACCTGCGTCCGGATCGAATGCCGACGATGCGTCGGATCCGCTAGCGTTATATTCGCCTGCCAGACTCCTTCAGGCGTTACAGCTGCAGTCGCTACAGCCGTGCTGCCATCCAGTACCGTAATCTTCGAGTTGGCCGGTGCACTGCCGCTAACCGCAAAAGTCGGCTTAACGACAAGCTCAGGGACATTCAAGGTCGCTTGAGCAACCTGAACGAGCGCTGTTCCTATGATCTCTTCGCGTTGGGCCTGATCGGCCGAATACCGGACAGCCGCCGGCAACACTATGCTGCTCTGCTGCTGATTTTCAGCCGTCTCCAGAGTGAAGCGAATCCCCCCGTGTTCAAGCTTCCCAATCGTGCCGACCTTCACGATGAGCAGCTGATTCTCCTGCACGAAGTCGGAATGCGCCTTGCCGTTAACAACCACCGTCCCCGGCAGCAGAGCTACTCCCTTCGGCAGCAAAAAAGTGAATGCTGCATCCTGAACCTCACTCCTTGTATTCTTATAAGCTAATCTTGCCTTGATTAAGCCATCCCGCGTTGTCAGATTCGAAACTGTCGTGAACTCATTTCCTTCCTGGCCGGTGAAATGGCCGGGCTTCCGCAGCATAATTACCCCCAAATCGACAGGCAGACCAAGCGGAACATCAAAATCAAGAATAGCGGTTGACCCACCGTTGCCTCTGGCCTCCAATCGATAGCGGCCGGGTTGGGACACTCCGATGCGGTAGCTGCCGGTCAGCCTTGTCACGATCGCTTCTTCAAGGACGAGAGCTTCAGCATCGTAACGATACAGCTTTTGATGTACATAGCCCGGATCGGACCCATCCTCTAGCTGGAATGCTGTAAGCACTTGGGCACCAGCGGATTCCAGCCTAATTTCGAGCGCAGCTTGATTGTCATCCCCGATGACAACCTCTTCGCATGTTGAAGGAAGCTGCGATTGACTGCCATTGACGCAAACTCGGAAGTTGTCCCCGGCAACTGCCGCAACCTGCAATGGCGGGCCGTAGCTGAGAATCGCAGCCGAAGGCTTCACCTGGAAGTGCGCGGCTACCCGCCAGTCGATATCGAGCGGCCCCTGCCACGTGCTACCCTGCTGCTTCGTATAGAGGTCAAAATCAACCGTCGCATAATCCAGGAGCCGCAGTTCAATGCCGTTTGCGCCCCCTTCCGGCACAGGGACCGTCACGTATGTCGACAGCTTGCCGTTGACTCCGTAGCTGGACGCTCGGAGCCGAAGCTCGCCAAGAGGAGTTACGAACGCATATTTCCCCTGCCCGTCTGTCCGGACCTTAAATACCTTCTGCGTCCCCATGAGCTGTGCGGTAACAATGGCATCCTTGACCGGCAAGCCGTCTTTCCCGAGTACGGTTCCTTCTACGGGATGCAGGTCTTTGTACGCGAAACGCACAGGCAGCTCCTTCACCAGCTGATCGGCAGAAAACTCAAACGTCTGGGGAAGATAGATCGGATCATTCGGCGTCAGCGTCAGCCGGTACCGCATGCTGCTTGCCGTGTCCACCCGGATATCATACCGGCCTAACACCTTCCCTTGCGCCGTAACGGCACCGGACTCATCCGTCAGCTTGTAACTGGCAGAGACGGCCTCATCGTCTGGTCCCTTGATTGTCCCGGTTACTTGAACCCTGAAATTTGGTTTCACCTTGTATTCCCCCGTCTCTCCGTACCTCACTGCAGGCAGATCAGCGGAAAGCTCGAGCAGCTTGGAATTGGCTGGACGAACGGAGGTCTGGTATCGGGCTGTCTCAAGCGGCACATCGAATGTGTAGACAAGCCGGTCAGCCGTAACCGTGACCCGTTCGTAGTAGTTAAAGGTGGACTGTCTGTCGTTAACGATAAGAGACGCTCCTTCAAGGGTATCCGCCCAACCGTCTCCATCCGGCAGCTCGAAAGAAAGCTTAAACCGGCCGGCTGCGTTCATACCGATCGGATAGGCGTTCCCCACCTGCTCGCCGTCGACGAGCGCAGTAACCGATTCGAATCGAACATCCCCTTCCTCAACACGGAAAACGCCTTCGTAATGACCAGATGACGCCTCCGTCAACGAAATGATTCTCTTCACCGTTTCAAGCTCTTGATTATTTTCCTGCCTGCGCTGGACCAAAAGCTCTCCGGCAAGCAGAAGTCCCGGTTTGGCGGAAGCAGCAAGCTTCGCCTCGCTTCCCATCACCACAGCCTCGCTAGGACCGCTGCCGACGGTACTCCCGAATTCGGCAGTCATTGCCTTCACCGCAGCCGTCGTCTGCCGAAGCTCAAAGCTGATCTGGTTGCCGCCAACGGCAAGCGTGACAATCTGCGGCTCCGTCTCGTCGTAACCTACAGGAGGTATGACGGCAACCTTGATTCGTTCTCCCGCCCGATGCGTTCCGGGAAGCTGCGCCTTACCTTGCTCGTCGGCCTTTACTTCTCCAATCAACGCGTCGTCCGCAGCATACCTGAAAACGATGGTTGCCTGTTCGGCTGGGGGTTTGTCATAGTTAACGACAATGGTCAGCGACGAAGTAAACTGAGGGTTCAATTTAACAGAGGTCGTCTTGGCGTTTGCTATCTCAATGCCGCTCTGCTGCGCAAGCTGAATCTTCCTACCCGCATCTAGGAGCGCTAGGCTATAAGGCTCGCCGGCCGCCAGCTGGATTGAATAGGTTAAAGCATGCGGTGCAACAGGTATCTCACTCACCTGACCGTTCGGCTTAGTCACAAGCAAGTGTGTGCCCAAGAGCAGCTCCGGCTGTTCAGTCTCGATCTCGATTGCAAGCAGACCGGATATACGGACCGGAAGCCGTTCGAGCGCAATGGTCTGACTGTTATCCGGAAGCGAAACCGTAATTCCGGTCAGCTCGGTAACACCTTCCGCAGCCGTAAATTGTCCGGCGTAAAGACCTTCCGCTCCTGCATCCTGAAGGAGCGGCACAATGGTTGATTTCGTTTCGTTTCCTTGCTTGAAGTAAACATCCGCCACTACACTCAGTCCCTTGCTGCCGCCAGCCTGAATGGTCAGTGTGCTTCCCGGCTTCAGCTCTCCATCCACCCACGCCGTTGTCGGCGCCGTCCAATAGGCCGATGTAAGCGGCTGTTCAGGCCCAGGCCCCTCGCATGTGGAGATACACATCATGTAGAGCGCTTGACTGCGCGCATAGATAAGCCGCTTGCCCGAACCGTCCATTACGCCATTCGACGAAGGCATCACCGGGTTGCCGGCTGCGATAACTTTACCTGTTTGCCGATCGAACAGCTCGCTGTACCGGTCCATCCCTTCCACTTCTGGCTCAGTATCATTCAATTGGGCCAGAACAAAGCGGCCATCTTCGCTTAGACTCAGCTTGCCGTAGGCTTTATGGAGCACCTCGGTTTCACTGCGTCCTGCATTCAAATCCAACATTTCTCCGGTTGAACGGTCGTACAAATACGGATGGCCAAGCGTACTGCCGCCAGCGGACTCGTTATAGGCGATGTAACGGCCATCTTCGCTTACAGTCAGCTGGTCATGATATTCATTCGACTTGAAACGTCCTGTAATCGAAGAAGCTCCCGTCTCGAACATATAGATGGCATGCTCTTTTCCGTCGCCGGCCGGACCTGTCAGATTCGAAGAATCGGACGTAAAAGCAATAACCGACCCATTGCCGCTTATGGCCGGGCTGCCGCTTACGCCATCCTCGCTTTGAGCATTTGCACGGCTGACCAAAATCCTATCCTTCGTTTGCGTATTATATGCATAGACACGTTCATTGAGGGTCAAGGCCACGAGCGAAGCCGTTCCGCTAATCGACGATCGTCCCACCCTCTCCCCCGGATGGGAGAGCAGCAGAAGATTTTTCTCGGAGCGGTTGTATAGGTACACATAGTCGCCCGGCGCTTCCGGAGCAACCCAGAGGTTCGCGGCATTCGAGGTAAAAACGATCGTATTCCCCGTCCGGTCCACATCAATATCCCATACTTCTCCGGAGAGCGGCGCGCCGAACTGAGTAAGGGACAGCTTCGACTTCTCCTTCGTCCTCGTGTCGAGCGCATAAAGCTCCCAGCCGCTCATATCGGCTGAACGGTCGGTGTAAACAACAGTCGAGCCGTCGGCGCTGATCGCCACACTCGACGCCGGAAGATCCGAATAGCTGGCAGTGAGGTCAACGAGCTTGTCTTCCGCGGCAGGCGAGATACCAACCGTGACGGCCGTACCCGAAGACTCCCTGCCATCGCGATCTATCGTCATGACCCAATAACGATAAGCAACTCCGGCCTCCAATGATTCAAGAATAAATGCCGTCTCCTCCGTTATCCCTACCTCGACATATTCATCCGTGTAAACCTTGTACTGCCACATCCCCGAGTCGTTATCCGAGCCGGATGGTGCAGGAGGCTCCCAAGCTAGCTTCACGCTTGAAGCATCCAACTGGTACCAGTTTAAATTCTGCACTTCGCCCGGCAACGACGTCTCATCATTGCCGGAGGGCTTCGCGATAGCTTCCGTTACTTGTTCGCCTTCTCCGGAGTCAACGTCTGGTGCAGTTAACGGTGAGATGACCTGCAATGGCTCTGCCAAGCCGACTGCCGGCTGCAGACTTGTAAACAGCATGGAGGCAATCAGGAAAAACGCGATAAACGGCCTTCTTTTTCGTCTTGCGGGTTTCATCAACCAAGCCCCTTCCTGCGGATATTTCGCCGGTAGACCGATATTCGCCAATCGGCCGATAGCCCCGGCGTTTAATCCACATAAAGATAACATGAATGGATCTGGTGCAGATATTACTCGGAAGTATACTCTTAACTCCAAAACTATCCGTAAGGATAGTAGCTATATCTTGATTTTCAGCTGATAATGATGTGGTCGCTGTCAGTAAGAATCTATATGCTGCGGGAGGGAGAGGGATTGACAAAATCAGATTAAATGATGGACTGATTTGGAACATCCTCTGCCGGAGAAAGAGGATTGCGAGGGGGACAAGAGCCCTTGTCCCATCTGCCCCGGCGGATGCCGAGAGGTTAAAGAACATACAGGAGGGAATATATAAAATGCCCAAGTTAAAGACTCATTTCGCCAAGAAGCTGTTGTTCCTGGTTTTAACCGGCTTATTCGTTGTATCCGGAACCGCGTTTGGATTCGGCGAGACGAAACCTGCAGGAATTGAAATCAAGGAATTCAGCCTGCTCGATACAGCAACTGATCTTATAGGCTCCGATTATTTCAAGCCCGAGGGCTACAAAGACGGGCATTTTAAGCTGAAACTCAATCTCACGAAAAAAACCGTCATCAAAGCCATCGTCCTGCGAACAACGGATGAAAACGGCAAGGATGCTTCCCAAGGCATTTGGAGAACGAATCGAGTGACCGCAGGCTGGCTGCTCGGAATCGTTCAGAACAAAACAGTTACCACCAGCACCGGCACTAAACAAGAAAATGTCATTATAAACACTGGTGGATTTCACAAAGATACAACGGTTCCCGTCGGTGAGTTCGAAGGGAATCTGTCGTTTGATTTGTATGCGAGTAATAACGGACACAGCGGTTCGATTAAAGAGACACAGCATTTTGTACTGGAAATCGAGACACCGGAAGGAACGGTTTCATCGATTCCAATTAAATATAAGAAACCGATGATCGTTGAAGGAGCATCTCCTGCGCCGGATTCTGACCCATCGACGCCGCCTCCGCCGGCAAGCTCTACGATCGAAGTATATTTTAATGACGAGAAAATTCAATTCGGTAGTGCCGCGCCAATAATCAAGAATGGCTCAACGCTTGTTCCGTTCCGCAAGCTGTTCGAAACGCTTGGCTTTACGGTGACCTGGGAAAGCTCAACTGAGCAGGCCACCGGCACCAAGGATGGGCTTGTGATCGAACTGACGATCAACAGTTCAACCGCGAAGGTAAACCAAAATGCGATCACTCTTAGCGAACCCGCTCAAATCATTGAAGGAAATACGATGGTCCCGCTTCGTTTTGTGGCGGAGAACAGCGGTTATCATGTATCGTACGACAGCAACAATGGCATTAGTACGATACGTATCGATAAAAAAGGCGGTACCCCGAGTATCCCTAGTGCCCCAAGTACCCCAAGTACCCCAGATACGCCGGGTGCGCCCAATTCTTCGCAGGATACCGTTGAGCCTTATGTGGTAAAAGGTTATATTCGCGACATCGACGGTAATCCGATCGCCGGGGCATCGGTTTTCGCGGATAACACCCTTTTCTATGACAGCAATATTATCGGACAGACCGACGCTAACGGTTATTACCGTCTGGAGCTTCCAGAACTCGCAGCAACATGGCGGATGAGCGCAAAGTTCACCAAAACTATTAACGGCAGTAATTTCACCTACACCATCTATGCCGACCAAGATCAGCCGTTTGCCGGTAACTCCGGAGCGATCCGTCCCTTTACATGGAAGAATGCCGACGGGTATATCTACATCTATCCCGACCATTCTTCGTTTAGAGAAGACCTGCCGACTTTTAACATGCTTGATGTTGAAATAACACTGACACCTACAAGCGGAGCAGAGCCCATTACAAGGAAGGCCCACTTTGTGAATGACAGCGTCGGATTAGACCAGCTGCCTATTACCCGTTACAAGGCAACTGCCAGATGGCTGCCGGAGGGTCATGACCCGATACCTCTCTTGATCAGAGTGGAGAATACCGGAGCATATGCGGCATCCGTCGAATTTGAATTTGGCGGACCGAAAGGCGGATTGGATTACTTGAAGTTTCAAAAAGAACTCGAAATTAGCGTTCCTTAGCGTAAAATAGAGCGTTTTCCATAGCGCTTGCGAAGCCTCGGGAAGGTGCTCTTTCCGATGTATGCTCCTCCAATAGAAATACACCTGCCGCAAGAGTAATACCGTTTGCGACAGGTGTATTTTTGTACAAATGGCGGATCAAGCAAGTGCTCCGCCCACAAGGCATCCATGCGACGGGCCAGCGGCTATTTGATCTGCTCGAGTATGATGCTTGTAAGCTGCGTTCGGTTTTTCAGCCCGGTCTTTTGCAGCATGGATTGCACGTGCTTCTTGACGGCGGCCACGGTAATATACAAAGCGGAGGCGATTTCCAGATTCGTATGTCCGCGTACGAGCAGGTCGGCGACCTCCCTCTCTCTAAGCGTAAAAGGCAGCTCTCCGATATGATCGGTTTTTTCTAAAGAAGGACTTTTCGGGATCTCCGAGCCCTGGAGCAGACCTGTAACAAACGCGTACAATTTATCACCGCTCGTATCCAGCATGTAAGTGTAGGCGGGTAATTTTTTGTCGTATTCATAATGCTTGGTTCCGGCTACCGGTTGGAAGCCCAGACTCTGGTAAGTTTTGGAAAAAAATTCGACCGGCAGCGGAGAAAGGAGCAAAATTTTCCGGGACATCATAAACTCGAACAAGAGGCGGATAATGTCCGATCGCAGCTCGGTTTGCTCCATGTCCTCAACATCAATGGCAAATAAGTATGTGCCGGGCGAATGCTCGGCGGACGTACGATAGGTCTTTAATTGAGCTGGAGTCAAACGGCTGAAGAACGGTCCCGATACTGGGGATTTCATTAAGTAATCCAAGGTCGATTCATGAATGGGCATCGCCGCAAGCAGACCTACCATCCGCCCTCCCGGGTTGCGCAGCAGTTGCAAATCTCCTCCGACACGAAGCATCTCCCGCACCCGCACGCAGCTGCTAAGACGGGAATTACTTTGCTCCTGCGTGTATTTATACCGAAACGAAGTGCCGGATTCAGGGTCGGAGCAGACGATTTTCCAATCTTTGTCCTGCCGGTTCCGTAGCCTGATATATTGTTCCACTTCTCCGATATTCGCCTCGGTCACAGCTTCCAAACAATTGGTAGATCCTCTGGAATGCCGGAAATGAGCTCTCAATATCGGATTATCCGTATGAGGCAGCATTTCAGCGACTTCCCATGCCGCATTTTGACCGCTCACCATCGCATTGAGAATGTACCGGTGATAGATTTGAACCGTTAATTGGCGCTGCTTCTCGAACGTTTCGGGCATTATATCCCGATAAGTCCGTCGTATCGTTTCTCTTACAAGCTCATGCATTTGCCATCCTTTGGCCGACCGGCGAATGAAGGATAACCGGATCAGCTGGCTGAACAGCGACAGAGGGACTTCTTTTTCCATCAGCTGCGACAAAAATTCCTGATGAAACGTCCGTGGAACGGACGCCGTCATAATGAGGCTGCGCAGCTCGTCGCTTGGCGCTTCCTGAAACCACTGATCGACTATCGCTTCGAATGGCGACTCCTGCTCGTAAGCAAGCTCGGCTGCCGTTCCTGCACGTGCTGCGATTGGGCCGAACAACGAAAGGGTGAGAGGATGACCCAACGTTTTGAGCCATACTGTATCGATAACAAGTTCGTCGGTAATGCCCAAATTTCGCGCGTATGCCGTCGTCTCTTCATAGTTCAGCTCTGAAACGGGGAGCGTTACAATAAGCTTCTGCCATGCTGAGGATACCCGCCATGAGCCTTCCAAAGGATACCTGCCGGCTATAAGGATCAGCACCTGGTTATGCAGTTGGGGGATGAAAGACTCCCTGAGCCACTTATCCATGCTTCCGGATTCCTCATAGTGATCGAAGGCAAGGATGATCCGCTCTTCGGCTGCCGCCATGTTCAGAAGCCTCATACCTTCTTCCTGCCGGCACTCGTCGTTCGACTGCAGTTTCCCGTAGATTTGCCGGACCAACTGGTTAACAATGGCTGCGGGATCGTTCATATAATCTCTCATATCGACAAGAGCAAACCGTATGCCCCGCTGTTCCGCGCGTTTGCGGTACTGCTCCAAAAGCCGGGTTTTGCCCATGCCTCCGGTTCCGTGAAGGTTGATTATGCGCTCCCTGCGTGTATGCAATTGCGTTAAATATTCATCGAATAAATGAAGCTCGAACGATCTTCCGGTAAAATCCAGATCATTCCACTGCTCGAGCTGCTGGCCGATTGTCGGGAATGACCGGATCGACTGCCCGATTTCCCTTTCCATGGACCCCATCACCTGACCTCTCATATTTTAAGCCAAAGTATACTATGAATTTCCACTTCTGGGTAGTATCCCGCAAAGGGCTTCGGAAAGGCAAGCAGCGGCGGGCTTCTTCCATCAGTTTCATGGCTGGTGGAATCCTGATTTTCAGCGGGCTCCATTCGCTTGTTTCTTCGACAAAAAAACTTGATCGACATAAAGTCAATCAAGTTTTTGCTTTTCCATTTCGTTATCTTAACAGAATATCGATTCAACTAATGCCAGCTATGACTGCTCCGATTTCTCGTGGACCAAACTGCATACCCCATGCCGATGTAGGAAAGTCCCCACAGCAGGGCGACCCATTTTTCCAGCATCGGTATTGGCCCGACAAATAGCATGGCAATCATTAGGATGCAAGGCCATTTCGGCAGCACGCGGGCTTTTAAGCCGGCAATCGGGAACAGAATCAGACCGAGCATGCCTGTCGTGATCTCCATTGTCTTGACGATGCCCCACTCCCAGGGATCAACATGCAGCATCGAAGACCATACCGTACATGTCACCAAGATGAGGCCAAGCTCCAGAATCAAGAAGGAAATAAAGCCAAACTTGCCCGATTCTTTTATTTGCTTCAAGTAAATTCCGAAGGTGCCGATCACCATCAGAATATTTGCGATAAACGCGCAAATCAATTCCTGATCGCTGTCTCCTCCCCAGATGTACGATGAAGGAGTCATCCCGATCCGGCTGATCCCGCCCAGAATGGCTATAAGCGCAAGCCAGCCTGCCGCTTTGTCAATTGTCATAACATCTCCTCTTTCGATTGTCCATGCTGAACCGCAGGAAAGACTCTCCCTGGCTCCATCGGCCAATTAATCAGCTTTTGCCGGTATGCGTACTTCGAACTCCCGCATAAATTTGAGCGAGTCCGGTCCATTGACTGAGCTTCCAAACTCGAATTGGACGGATTCGGCGAACTCCCCTTTGTTCTCTAGCCGGATCAAGAGCGGAATAGGATCATGCCCTGCCGGCAGCCAAATGGCAGAAGCGGTGAACTTGCCCATGGGCAATTGCTCCAGCCCGACGCTGTCATTTACATAATCGACCATCCTCGTAATAGGGGTTCCTCCGCCTACAGGCGTCAGCGTTACTTTCACATCCAGCATGTCGAACTGGGGCAGATCTTCTCTAAAGGAGAAGATATCCGGGTAGAGATAGATGTATCCATCCCCATTTTTCCAGGTAATATGGCGTATTGCTCCCGTGTTGCCGCTAAAAGGCTCATCCTTGTCAGCAAAGACTTGGAATTCGGTGCTTTTGCCGTTCACAACTTTTGTGAATGTTGCTCCTATCCGCCATGTGGAGGCGAGCTCAGGAAGCTGCAGCCGGTAATACCCCGTTTCGTCCGAAGCTCCGATGATATTGCTGTCATAGAGTAGGGTGTTGTCTGCATAAACCGTCGCGCCTGCAATCGGATTTCCTTCGGCGTCGCGAATATAGCCTTTCACCACATAAGGCTCGATGTTATCCGATAAAGAATCCGGCGCATCCGGAGTGCCGCCTGATTCACCGATTCGTATCGTACTGACGCCATTGTTGCTGTCGAACGATACTTGATAGCCGCTGTTCTCCGCCACAAAGCGAAGCGGGACCATCGTATTCCCTTCGATGATTTGGGCGGGTTCGCTGAGAGTGACCGCTTTTTGGTTTACCTTCGCGGAAGTACTGTTGATCGTAAGTTCAATCACAAGCCCATCCTTGGTGCCGATGGCCCGCTCTGATGAGCTTTCCCAGGTCACCGTGTAGCCAAGTGTTTCAAACAGCTTGCGGAACGGGACAAGCGTCGAGCCGTTTTTGATCAGCGGCTCGGCGTTATTGAATTGAAGCTTTTCCCCTTGGAAATATACGTCGATAGTCGAGCCCGCTTGAGCCCCGGCAACGAATCCGCATGCGCTTGCCGAGCACACGATTTCGCCTGCCACGACCAGACTAAGTGCCTTTCTAATAAACCATGGCTTTACAACAAACATTTTGTTCTCCCTCCTGAATCTTGTGAGTCGACCTCATGCACTCAGAACATTATAATCCTGGATCTGCCGGGATTCCTATTCACCTTTGGGATAGAAGTTGGTATCCGATATGCTACCTTTCTCCATCAACTGATGAACGAAGATTGAAAAACAAAGGTTGCTAACTCCACCATGCGGCGCAATCGACCGGTAGCGGGTCTTGTTGGTAAGATGCTGGCGGGACCTTTATAATAAAGAAAGAAAGGAGTGAGGGAAAAAATGAATGCCGCTGTATTAAAGCAGGAGCGGGCCAATGCGATCAGTCACGGAATCGGCGTGGTGCTGAGTGTAGCGGCGCTCGTCCTGCTGGTCGTTAGATCCTCCCTGCACGGAACGCCTTGGCATGTCGTCAGTTTCGCCATTTTCGGAGCTTCTCTGCTGCTGCTTTACTTATGCTCCACCCTGCTGCACAGCGCACGGCAGGAACGCTGGGTCCGCATCTTCGAGATTATGGACCACTCCGCCATCTATGTCCTGATCGCCGGAACGTATACCCCTTTTCTGCTGGTTACGATCCGCAGTCCGCTCGGCTGGAGTCTGTTCGGCATCGTGTGGGGGCTTGCCTTGGCGGGTATTATATTTAAGCTGTTTTTCACCGGCAGATTCAATGTGTTGTCCACGCTCTTCTACATAGGCATGGGCTGGCTGATCATATTCGCGTTCGTCCCTCTTCAACAGCAGCTTCCGCAGCCCGGACTCGCCTGGCTTGTGGGGGGAGGCGTCTTGTATACGCTGGGGACGGTGTTCTACCTGTGGAAAAAGCTTTTCTACCATCACGCCGTCTGGCATTTGTTCGTACTGATGGGCAGCATCTGCCACTTCGTCTCCATCTATTTTTATGTGCTGCCGAGTTAGGCTCCCGTTCCACGCTGAGCAGCCCGCTCCTGGATACCAGGAAGCGGGCTGTTAAGGCATAACTTTTAATTAATATCATTAATTATATAGATGATTAAATGTAATGTTCCCTATCTTCTTTTCAACCGCTTCCATTGGTAATACAGAAAACAGCCTACACAAAAGCCGGCGAGCGCAATTAAGGCCGCCAGCGCTACGAAACCGGCCAGCACATAGCCCGTCCAGCCGTCGCGATCGATCCAGAAGCCGACAAGCGACAGCGTCAGCAGGCTGACCGCTATGGCGTTATTAAACCGCTGCAGCTCCCGCGATTCCGTCTGAGCGCCGGCGATCCGGCTTCTCAGCAGAGGGGCGGCCAGCTGTACGAACAGGTTCGCTCGTACTCCCCGCCACAGGGTCATCACCTGCACTGCCCACAGCGCCGCTATGATAGCGGGTTCCTTCAATAGAATAGCCGCCGCCACAAATAGGACAATCCCCGCTTGATTGGTTTTAACTAACGGTACAGGCACTTCCTTCATGCTCCGTCCTCTCCTCCTCCGCAAAATGTTCAATGCCAAGCCGTAGCGCAGCGCCCGCAGCAGCAGAGCAAGCCCTGCCGCTTGCCGCCGTGCCCCGGCCGGCTCATATACACGCTCGCAGGTCAGGTTCCGTCCGCCGGCTCGATCGCCAGCTTGCCGGTAACGTTGTCCTTCAGGACAAGACTTCCCTCCAGCACATGCCCCTGCTCGTTCTGCAGCCGCATCCGGGCCGTGCGCCCGTGCCGGAGCAAATACGCGACAGCCGTATCGGTCAAGGATGCGCCGAAGCTGTCCTTCCAGATCACGAACGTACAGCCGGACTTGTAGGCACTGCAGCCATAACCCCGCTTGCCGCGTATGATACGGCCCTCGCATCCGGGGCGCGGACATGCGCCCAGCGCCGCATAGCCCCCCGGAGGAGCCACGCTGCTGCTGCGTTCCGCGTCAGCTGCTCGCAGCGAGGCTCCTCCGGGCGGCGGGGAGCCGGCGCTTGTCGCTGCGGCGACGGCGGACGCTCCCGCGCCGCCGCGGGAACGCGGCGCCTGCCCGCCTGCAGCGGCTCCGGCCGTCGCCGCAGCCGAGCTTGCTGCGCCGGCCGCGCTGCTGCGGCGCTTGGGAGCGGCTGCTTCGGCGCGACCCGCCTCATCGGCAGCTGCCGCTGTCCGCTTGCCGCCTCCGGCCGCTCGGCCGCCTGTCGTCCCGGCAGTCCGGGCAGCGGGCGAACGCTTCCCCCGCTTCGCCGGGGAGTCGCCGCCTCCCGCTGCCGGATCGGCAGCGCCGCCCGGCTTGGCCTTCGTCCTGCGGCCCGGCTTCTCCGGCTTAGTCTCCGACTCCGTGCCGAACGCCTGCTTCTCCGCCGGACGCTGCATTCTTACCTTATCGACGATCGATACGGTGAACCGCTTGACATTTTGCATAAATGTCTCGTCCGAAGCCGAGCCGCGCGCAATTTCATTGAGCCGGCGTTCCCATTGGCCCGTCATCTCCGGCGAGGTCAGCAGCTCGACGCCGGCCCCGCGAATCAGCTCGACAGCGGTCCGGCCCTTCGTCGTGATCTCGATGCGCTTGCCCTGCATCACGACATAGCCGACCTGCTTGAGCCGTTCGATCACGGAGGCACGCGTCGCCGGCGTCCCGAGACCCGAATCCTTCATGGCATCGCGAAGCTCCTCATCCTCGATCTGCTTGCCCGCGCTTTCCATCGCTTTCAGCAAGGTGCCTTCGGTATATGGCTTCGGCGGCTTGGTCTCCTTCTCCTTGGCCTCCGACTTCCGGCATGTCACGCCCGCAGCCGCATCCAGGGTGAACGGCGTTGTAATCTCTTCTTCCGCCGATTCCTCTTCGGCTTCCTTGTCCCCGCCTTTTTTCGCTGTCCGGGAGGCCGGCTTCGTTTCTTTCGGCTCGCCGGCGTATACGGTCTTCCAGCCGGGAGACAGCTCCTGCTTGACCGTGCTCTTGAATTTCTCTCCTTCGCACGCGGTCACCACCGTATGAACCTTGTACAGCGCCGGCGGGTAGAAATGCGACAAAAACCGCTTGACGATCAAATCGTACAGCTTTCGCTCGTCCGGAGCGAGCGCCCCGGGCATCTTATGGGTCGGGAGTATCGCATGGTGATCCTCGACCTTGGTTGGATTGCAGACGGCCCGGTTGCCCGTATGCACCAGCTTCTTGTCCGCCTGCTCCGCAAGCTGCGCGTAGTCTGTCCGCTTCAGCTGCTCCAGCGTGCGGTGCATTTCGGGCACATTTTGCTCCGTCACATAGTTCGAGTTGGTCCGCGGGTAGCTGATCGCCTTATGTTTCTCATACAGCGCCTGTGCAAGATCAAGCGTCTTTTTGGCCGAGAAGCCGAACTTTGCGTTCGCTTCACGCTGCAGCAGCGTCAGATCGTACAATTTGAACGGATATTCCCGGGTATCCTTCACCTCATAGCTGTCGATCCGGCCGGGCTTGCCCTTCACCTTGGCTGCGATCGCCTCGGCCTTCTCCTTGTCGGTCAGCCGCTCTCCCTGCCACAAGCCGCGGTACTCGGTGGGCTCTTGGGCAAACCATGCCTCCACCTCATAATAGGTGGCCGACTGGAAAGCTTCGATCTCCTTCTGGCGGTCGTAGAGGATCGCAAGCACCGGCGTCTGCACACGGCCGACCGACAACAGCTCCCGATGCTTCGTCGTAAAAGCGCGCGAGCCGTTCATGCCGATCAGCCAGTCCGCTTCGCTGCGCGCCTTGGCTGCCCGCGTCAGCGGGTCGAACTCCGCCCCATCGCGCAGCTCGGCAAAGCCCTTGCGGATCGTTTCGGGCGTGAGGTCCGAGATCCAGAGCCGTTTCACCGGCTGCTTCAGCTTCAGATGCCGCTGGATCAGGGAAAAAATATGCTGTCCCTCGCGCCCGGCGTCACAAGCATTAACTATGGCGTCGCAGCGCTGGGCCAGTTCCTTGATGACCTTCAGCTGATCCTTCGTCCGCGGATTCGGCACAAGCTTGAATTTGTCCGGAATGATGGGCAGATCGTTAAAATTCCATTTCTTATAGCGCTCCTCATACAAATCAGGCTCAGCCAGCCCGATGAGGTGTCCGATCGCCCACGTGATCACATAGCGTTCTCCCTCGATATAGGTTCGCTGATTTTTCGCCTTCGGCTCGATTGCTGCGGCGATATTGCGCCCCATATCGGGTTTTTCGGCGATAATAAGAGTTTTCAAACGTTATTCGCTCCCTGATAAATACATGTTTTCACAATGCTGCCGCTGCGGAATTCCCTGTCTTCTACGAGAATCATACCATAACATCGCACCTTCCGCGACGCAACCTTTCCGTCCAAAATGCTTGTCCCATGGACGAAAGTTGTTCTGCTTCATCTTGGCTCCTTACGAATCAAGAAGAAGCCTGTGAGCTGGAATGCCGCCCGATGACTGGAGGCCCTACAACAATCCGGCGGTATGGCAAGAAGTCCGAAGCGTTCCTCCTATCCAGCGCAAATAGCCCGCACTAGAAATTTCCGCTGGCATCGGGAAATTTGTGTGCGGGCTTCTTTTACCCATTTGCGCCGTTTGTACATGACCCTGTTTCCTTACCGGAGGGATCGCCAGGTTTAGACGCGTTATCCTGATGTCACCGCAGCAGCGGGACCGTGACCATGTCCCCCATTTCCAGCGTTCTCAGCTTGGATGACATGTTAAGCCGACCAAGCATTTCCGCTCTGAAGCTAACCCTTGCTCATTTCTGCTTTTTTATCCGCCAGCATTCTGGCCTCTTTCCACTTCCCGAACCTGTAATACCATACATTCAGAATGGCTCCAAGCAGGAAGCTGGCCGGAAAGCTCCACCAGATGGCATCCAGGCCGTACTCGTAGCCCAGCCAGTAAGAGAGCGGAATCCGCAAAATCAGCAGCGCAATAAACGTATAAATCAGCGGCATCATAACCGCTCCCGCAGATCTCACAACGCCTGCCACCACATTAAATATGCCGAACAGGATGAAAGACCACAAGGTCACATTATTAATATGGATGCCGATATCAATGGCCTTGCCTTCTGCGGGAAGGAACAGGCCCAGCGCTTGCCGGTTAAACAGGTGGATGAGCACTACCAGCAAGCCGGTAAGCACGATATTAAAGCCTACGCCCGTCCACGTGATGCGATGAACCCGGCTCCAATTGCCGGCGCCGATGTTTTGCGCAGCCATGGAGGTTACCGCCCCTCCGATCGCCATTGCAGGCATCTGCACATAACTGGAAATCTGGTTGGCGATGCCGAAGGCGGCTGAAGCTTCCGATCCGAAGGAGTTGACCAGATGGATGAGCAGCAGATTGCTTAACGAAACCACCACCATATTGAGTCCCATCGGCAATCCTTTGGCTATCAACGCTTTCACGATCATCCAGTTGACCCGGAGCATATGCAGATCGCTCAGCGTGATGCGCAGAAAATACTTTTTGCCGTACAAGTACAGCAGCAGCAGCACAAAGCTGATCAACTGGGCGATAAAGGTTGCGACGGCCGACCCGGCAATGCCCATTTTCGGAAAGGGGCCCATCCCTTCGATCAGCAGCGGATTGAGAATAATGTCCAGCACGGCCGACAGCAGGAGGAAATAAAAAGGCGTTTTGGCATCGCCCGAACCCCGCAGCACGGCCATAATCAAGTTGAAGCCGAACATAAACGGAACTCCGGCGAATATAATCCGGGTGTAAGTGACCGCCAGCTCCATAACATCCTCAGGCGTGTTCATCCAGCCCAAAATGGCTTCGGAGAACAAGACGCCGATTCCTCCGACGATGACGGACAGTACCGCGAAAAAAACGGTGCTTGTGCCTACGACCTTTTTCGCCTCATCGATCTTTTTGGCGCCAAGATTTTGCCCGACCAAGATGACCGCGGCCATGGCAATGCCGAAGATGGCACTGATAAGCAGGAACATCAGGATGTTGGCGTTCGAGGTGGCGGCAAGCGCCTGCTCCCCCAAATACTGGCCGATCCAGATCGAATTAATCGATCCGTTCAGCGATTGCAGCACGTTGCCCAACAAGATCGGCAGCGAAAATAAAAACAATGTTTTGGCTATCGGTCCTTCGGTTAAAGAAGCACGATTGGCTTGCGGCTTAGGCTTGGATGAATTCATGCAGTTCTCCTTATCGGGTTGTCCGGTGTTTCGTGGCGGCCTCTCCGGCCGCAGCATCGACTTCCTTGATTTTACACCCCGGACGCGAAAAATGCGAACTTGAAAAACGGCGCTTGCTTCGGTTCGCAGTCAAGCGGCTGCTCAGCGAAAAGGGTTCCGCCCTCTTGCGGCGCACAGGGGATTTCATTCCTGCGCCGAAGCTGCCAAGCGCAAGAAAAAGCCGCCGGGCGAGCTGCTCCCCGGACGGCCGCTTTCGACCTATGACGCTCCGCTTGTATCGTTAGCCCTTATGACCGGCCGCTTCCTGAAGCGCCGGTCAAGCCCGAGCCAGCCGAATCAGTCGAACCGGAAGTCGTCGTCGGTCAACGATTCCGTATGAATCGTCCGCACGTAGCCATTGCCTTTTTTGGAGAAAAAGTCATGCTGCTTCGTGCGGGTGCTGATGCCGTTGAGGACGATCGGATTGATATCCTCCTCCTCGAACAGCGGCTCCTGCCCCAAATTCATCATCGCTTTGTTCGCATTGTAGCGGAGAAAAGCTTTCACATCGGCCGCCAGCCCGATCGGTGCGTAGAGCTGATCGGTATACTGCTCCTCATTGGCATGCAGATAGCGGAGCAAGCCTTGCAGCGTCTGGAGCGCCTCGTCCTGCTCGTCCTCCGACAGTCCGGCATACACTTCCTGCGCCAGCACGCCGACATACAGGCCGTGGATGCTTTCGTCGCGCAGAATCAGGTCGATGATCTCGCCGCTGCTCGTCATTTTCCCCTGTCCGGCCAAATACAGCGGATAGAAAAATCCGCTATAGAACAAGTAGCTCTCCAGCAGCACGGAGGCGGCCATTGCGAGATACAGCCCCTTCGGCGTATCGATGTTCTGATAATACTGCGAGATCGTCTCTGCCTTCAGCTGCAGATGAGGATTTTTCTCCACCCAGCGGAATACGCCGTCGATCTCCTCGGTTGTAGCCAAGGTCGTGAAGATGCTGCTGTACGACTTGGCATGAATCTGCTCCATCATCCCCATAAAGCCGAGCACCGCTTTGCGCTGCAGCCCGTCCACATGCTCCAGCAGCTTGGGCATCCCGATGCCGCCCTGTACCGTATCGAGCAGCGTCAGACCGCCCAGCACCTTCATATACGTATCCCGTTCCTCCGCGCTCAGCGTGATCCAGGACATCTTGTCGTCGGACAACGGTATTTCCTCGTCCGTCCAGAACTGCATCAGATTCTGATTCCAGAACATAATGGAGAAGTCGTCATCCGGCCGGTTCCAGTTCACTGCTTTGAAGACGCTCATCAATCACGCGCCCCTTTCTATGTCTTGTAGCGTTACACGGAGCAGCTCAGGCATTCTTCCACCGACAGCCGGTTCGTCCGCGTGTAATATAAGGACTTCAGACCCTTGCGGGCCGCATATATATAGTAGCGCGCCAGCTGACGCGTCGTAATGTCGCTGTTCACATGCAGCACCGTCGACACGCCCTGATCGACATGCGCTTGAATTTCGGCGATCAAGTCCAGCACCTTGAACTGGTCCGTCTGGTAAGCCGACTTATAATAGAATACATTATTCCGGTCCATATACGGCATAGGATAATAAGTCGTGGAGTTGGCGTAAGTGCGCGTCTCAATCTGCTCGACGATCGGCATTACGCTGCTTGTGGCGTTCTGAATATATGAGATGCTCTGCGTCGGAGCGATCGCCAGACGGTACGCATGATACAGACCGTCGCGCTGAACCTGCTCGCTTAGCGCCGCCCAGTCGTCAGGCGTCGGCACATGCATGCCGTCAAACAGCTGCTTCACCTTGTCCGTCTTCGGCGTGTAGTCGGTTTTCACATAGCGGTCAAAATAAACGCCGCTGGCGTAGTCGGATTTCTCGAAGCCGTCGAACCTTTCTCCTGTCTCGCGGGCGATCTCGGCGCTTTTCTCGAGCGAATAATAGTTCATCATCATGAAAAACGTCCCGGCGAAATCACGCGCTTCCGCACTGTCATAAGCGATCCGGTTTTTGGCGAGATAGCCGTGCAGGTTCATCGCCCCTAGACCGACCGCATGCAGCTCGCGGTTCGCCTTGGCGACGCCCGGCGCATTGCTGACCTCCGTCATGTCGGTGACCGAAGTCAGCGCGGCGATTCCTTCATGAACGGATTCCCGCACTTTGCGGCGCTCCATGACGTTCACAATATTGAGCGAAGCCAGGTTGCAGCAGATGTCCCGGCGGATCTGATCGGCTTGGCCGTAGTCGCCGATTGTCGAAGTCTCCTGCAATTGGAAAATTTCCGTGCACAGGTTGGACATCTTGATCGAGCCGATTCCGTTCAGCGCATGAGCCTTGTTCGCATTGCTGCGATTCATCATGTAAGGGTAGCCGGACTCGAGTTGAATGGCCGCGATTTTTACCAGCATATCCCTTGCGCTCATCACGATTTTTTTGCGCACCCGATTGTCGGCGAGCAGCGTATCGTACATGTCATCCAGATCCATATCGTCGAGATGCTGACCGTAAGCTTTGAACACGGTGTAAGGCGCAAATACATGCAGAGGCTCGTTGTCCTCCGCCAGCTTGTAGAACCGGTTAGGGACAACCAGTCCGATCGAAAGGGTCTGCAGCCGCGTCTTCTCGTCCGCGTTGATCTTCTTGCTGTCGAGGAACTCCATCACATCCCAGCCGAAGATGTTGTAATAAGCGGCCCCGGAGCCTTTTCTCTGCCCCATCTGATCCGCATAAGAGAACGCGTCCTCCATCAGCTTGAGCACCGGCATGATGCCCTTGGCAGCGCCTTCCACGCCTTTGATCGGCTCTCCCCGGCCGCGCAGCTTGGACAGATTGACGGCCACGCCGCCGCCGATCTTGGACAGCTGCATGCAGGTCGCCAGCACATAGTTGATCGAATTGAGCGAGTCGTCCATCTCCAGCAGGAAGCAGGACACCATCTCGCCCCGGCGGCTTTTCCCGGCGTTCAGGAAGGTCGGAGTAGCCGGCTGCACCCGCTGCTCCATCATCGCGCGGGCCAGGTCGCGCGCTACCGCTATCCGGCCGCGTCCCAGATGGAGCGCGACGATGGCGACACGGTCCGGATAATGCTCCAGATAGACGGAGCGGTCATCGCTTTTGACCGCATAGTCCGTATAGAACTTGGAGGCGGCCATATAGGAAGGAAACTCGAAGCCGTAGTCGTGTGTAATCCGGTAAATCTCTTCAACCTCGGAAGCCGAGTATGTATCGAACACATTCTCATAGTAGTCCTGATCGATCATGTAACGAATCTTGGCCGCGTGGCTACCGAAGGTCATGCTTCTGGCATATACCTCTTCCATGAAAGCCTGGACTGCCTCCCGGTCCTTGTCCAGCTGGAAAAATCCATCCGTCCCCCGTTGCATCAGAAGATTGTTCAACTCAATATGCCGCAACCTTGTCCACTCCCATCATAAATTGTTGCACATCCCGCTGCGTCCCTGCGAGCTCGAACTTGGCCAGTACCGGCACCCGGTACTCCTGGGCGATCTTATCGGCGCTCAGCGCGAAGCCGGATCCCCAATTGCGGTTGCCGCTTGCCGCCACGCCTTGCAGATAAGCGCCATTGGCGCGCAGAAATGCCGCTACGCGATCGGGGACTTGTCCGAAGCCCGTCGTATAGGTGACAAGAACAAACGGTTCCTGGGTCAGCATGGCGTCTTCAATTTGCAGCGAGCGAACGTTCAGCTTCCGGACAAACCGGCGAACGTTGCCCGTCTTGGAATCATATACAACCAGCATAGAGGAATCCCTCCAAGTCTTGTAAGTATGCCCGCGCGCCTAATATGACGGGGCTGGGCGCTCCTCCGGGGACTGCGGAAAGCAGCCGCCGCATGGCGGCAAAAACCGGGCCCGCTGCCGCCTCCAGAGACTTGTCGCTATAGCGCGAATGCTTGTCCCTAAGGCGCGTTCCCTTGATGCCTCACGCGATATCATTACCCCGGATTCTGATTTTCAAACCATATGTAGACACATTCAACAAACTCATATCAATATATAGTGTTTTTATCCTTTCTGTCAATGAGAATCTTTATCGACAAAATAGGACAGCGCAAGAGTCTTTCGCCTCTGGGAGCTGTCCCGGCAAATGCTTGGCATGCGTTTACGAATAACCTTGTCGTCAACCAGATTATTGAATACTTCTGTGTCACATGCGAACAGCGTGGCCACCTTTGGCTCTCCATTGCTCCCCACCCCCATCACGTACCACCCACACCGAGCCCTATCTCTTCACAGCTCGAACCCGTGATCCATCAAGCTGATCTCTATTAACGATCTCCTTGGAATGCGCTCTGTGATCTCTCCGTTCTTCCTGAAAGGTGTCACAAGAGCGTATACTTTCTGCCGAAATAGAAAAAGCCGCCCACCCGGCGGCTCGACGCGCACAAAGCGCATGTTCATTTAGTTCGTTTGTATCGCGAAAATAGCCATGATATACTACGATCATGCCCAAAATCGTAAATCATTCCTTAAGACGCGAGCAGCTTGCAGAAGCCGCATGGCGCGTTATTCACCGGCAAGGCATCGAGGGCGTCACCGTACGGTGCGTCGCGGAAGAGGCCGGCGTCTCGCTCGGTTCGCTCCGCCATCATTTTACTACACAGTCCGAGCTTCTGGCTTATTCCATGAGGCTTGTTTCCGAGCGGATTCATCAGCGGCTCGGCCAGCTCCCCTCCACCGGCGACCCGCGGGCCGACTTCGAGCGGATGCTCGGCGAGCTGGTGCCGCTGGACGACGATACCAGATCGGAGTGCGAGATTTGGCTCGGCTTTATCCAGAAAGCCTCAACATCGCCCGAGCTGAGGCCGCTGAGCATGGAAGTGCATGAGCAGCTGTATTCCGCCATTCGGCGCTGCCTGCGGCTGATTGCGGAAGCCGGCGACGCTGGAGCGAAGATGGATATTGAGCTGGAAGCTCTGCGCGCCCACGCTTTGATCGACGGGCTGGTCGTACACGGCATCCTCTATCCTTCCTATATGAACAATGAGCGGATCGCCCGGATCATCTCCGCTCATGTCAACAGCCTGTGCGGCCTTTAAGCTGCCTGCTGCTGTTGCATCCAACTGTGCATATTCAGCCCTCCGTCCGTAGACGAGGCGCAAGCCAGCCTCCGGCCGCTGCTTTGCATGCCGGAGGCTGGCTATGGCATGGCGATGCCTAATCGGCTTCATTGGCCTATCGACTGCCGAGGTTCCTGAAGCCCCAGGAGATCATTCGCCCTTCGCCGATTCGGCCACAAGCCGGTTCAGCACAGCGGCATCGGCGAGAAACTGCCCGGGGTCGCTGTCCTTGACAAACTCCAGCATCGCATACCGGCGCCGGCCATCCGAACGGGCCAGCTTCAGATAAGCCAGCCACTCTTCGGCCCCTTCGGCCAGAGGAAGCTGCTGTCCTGGCAGCCAATGAAAGACGTGCAGATCGGCCAGATCCGGAAGAGCCGCCTTCAGCGTCTTCAGACGATCGTTGGACGAGAGAGGGATCGGCGGCTGCCAGTTGGTCCTAACGTTGGCATGGCCCGTTTCTGCGAGCAGAAGCGCCGTTGATTCGGCCGTGTCCGTCAACGTCTTCGCATGGTATTCCAGATGGATAGCGATGCCTCTCGCTCCTGCAAGCTCCCCCACTCGGGCGATATCTGCCGTAATCATGGCCCTCTCATCTAGCGTTGTAACCGCGCTCCCTTTATTGCCAGCCCATATCCGAATAGCAGGCGCACCAAGCTCGGCGGCGGTTCGCAGCACGACATCGAAGGCAGGAGAGCTGCCATCCGTAACTCCCGCTCTATAGTAAGAGCCGTAAGAAGCAACCGCCAAACCTTCATCCTCGGTCAGCCTTCTGACCCGCTGCGCCTCGTCGTAACGGCCGTGCTGGACGTGCTTATCTCCGCCCCACTCGATGGCCTTCAGCTCCGCTTCCTTCACCAGCCGGACAATCTGCTCGCAAGTCAGCTGCCGGAAGGTAACCGACAGCATTCCTATTGTCAACATTCTCAGTCTCACTCTCCCCTAGTTCTCCAGCCTTCTGCTCATGTATCGAAAGCCTTATATTTCGTATGATGGTCCTTCTTCTTTTCCCTGACTTCAATGACTTCAAGCCTTCGGATGGATCATCTCTTCCGGCTTCACAACCTCGTCGAACCGTTCTGCGCTCAAATATCCGCTGCGGACGGCCGCTTCCTTCAGCGTCAGCCCTTCCTTATGAGCCGTCTTCGCAATAGAGGCCGCTTTCTCATACCCGATATGCGGATTGAGCGCCGTAACCAGCATAAGCGATTGCTCCAGATGACGCGTGATGACGGCCCGGTTAGGCTCGATGCCGACGGCGCAATGCTCGTTGAAGGAATTCATCGCATCGGCCAGCAATCTGACGGACTGCAGGAAGTTATGGATGATGACGGGCTTGAACACGTTCAGCTCGAAATTGCCTTGGCTTGCGGCAAAGCCGATCACGGCATCGTTGCCCATTACCTGGCAGGCCACCATCGTCATGGCCTCGCTCTGCGTAGGATTCACCTTGCCCGGCATAATCGAGCTGCCCGGCTCATTTTCCGGGATGGTCAGCTCGCCGATGCCGCTGCGCGGACCGCTCGCCAGCCAACGGACATCGTTGGCGATTTTCATCAGATCGGCGGCCAGCGCTTTCAGCGCTCCGTGCGTGTAGACGATCTGATCATGGCTGGTCAAGCCGTGGAACTTATTATCGGCCGATGTGAAAGGAATTCCCGTCTCCCGCGCAATTTCTTCGGCGGTCGCTGCGCCGAATTCGGGGTGAGCGTTCAAGCCCGTACCGACGGCGGTCCCTCCGATAGCCAGCTCATGCATCGTCTCCATACTTTGGCGGATCATCCGCTCCGTCTTGTCCAGCATCGCCCACCAGCCGCTGATCTCCTGCCCGAGCGTCAGCGGAGTTGCGTCCTGAAGATGCGTTCTGCCGATTTTCACGATATCGGAGAAGGCTTCGGACTTGCTCATCAAGGTGGACTTCAGCGTCGCGATTGCCGGAAGCAGCCGCCGGTGCAGCGCTAGGACAGCCGCAATATGCATTGCTGTAGGGAAGGTGTCATTCGAGCTCTGGGAACGGTTCACATCGTCGTTCGGATGAATGCGCACGTCGCTTCCCTGTTCTTCTAAACGCTGATTCGCCAGGCGCGCGATGACCTCGTTCGCATTCATATTGGACTGGGTGCCGCTTCCCGTCTGCCAGACGACGAGCGGGAAGTGCTCGTCCCACTTGCCGGCTGTCACCTCGGAGGCCGCGGCAGCGATGGCGTCGGCCTTAGCCTGCTCCAGCTTGCCCAGCTTCAGGTTGGCCAGCGCCGCCGTCTTTTTCAGCAAACCGAAGGCATGCACGACCTCGAGCGGCATCCGTTCGGTGCCGATGCGGAAATTTTCGCGGCTGCGCTGCGTTTGGGCTCCCCAGAGCTTATCGCTCGGAACGCGTATTTCACCCATCGTATCTTTCTCAATCCGGTAATCCATGCCAATTCCTCCTCATAATTCGAATCTGTCCGGGTTGTGACCGGTTTAGTTTGCCTTGCTCGGACTGGCTCCATCCCGCTGCCGACCGGTATGCATAGGCCGGCTGGGCGTTTGGGCAACCTATATGACTGACAAGAGAGGAGGGATTTCCTGTGAAGGACAACCTGAAAGGATCGACAGAGCAGTTCGTTGACAAGCTCCACGACACTCAGGCCAAGGATGAAAAAAACCGCGAGCATAACGGTGGAGGCCATCCGGAAGGCAAGCTGCCGAACAAGCAGCATCTGAACGGCAACTGATAGCGCTGTCCGCCAGCCGGACTCACGACCTCTCCGGGTCGGGAGCCGGCTTTTTCTTCGTGAAAGCGGATGACCTTCCTTATATTCAGCGGACTATCGGCGGCGAAGCCGGCATCAGGCGCGATAGAGCATGTAACATTCAGTCGGCTAAGGAGAGATGCTCTATAGAAGTCCGGCTTGACCGCCGCGCCGCCATCGTATTGCGTTATCTGTGAGCCAGCATCGCCGTTTTTTCGCCCTCCCGTTCTTCCCTTCCATGATAAGACGAATACGCACCCGAAGCAACTTCAGCGGCGGCCACCGGCCGGCTGGAAGGTTACAGTTGCCGCCCGGAGCCAGGATGTGGTATACTCTTCAATCTGTTGACAGTTGTTGGAACATAAGGAGAACGGGAGGACAATCAATTGGAAACCGCTTTGCACCAAGCGTATCAAGAAGAGCTGGATCGGCTGGCACGCACGATTCGGGAGATGGAGGACCATCTCAGCCAGCTGGAAGCCGTGCCGCGATACACCGGGCACGATGTGTCGGAGCAGGTCCTGGAATCCATTCGCGAGAACAAGCGGCATAACTTGGCCCACGCGATGCCGGAGCCGTATTTCGGCCGGTTGGACTTTCAAGAGGCCGGCAAGCCAGAACCGACACCGTTGTATATAGGTAAATTCGGTGTCGAGAAGGCCGATTCCCCCGAGCTTCTCGTCATTGACTGGCGGGCGCCGGTAGCCAGCTTGTTCTATTCCTTCACAGGCGGTCTCGACTCCGCCGCCTACGAGTCGCCCGACGGCACGGTGGAGGGACTGGTTTATTTGAAGCGCAATCTGGCGATCCGCAAGCGCATTCTCCAGCGTGTGGTCGATACCTTCGACCGGGAGCAGGATGCGATGGCCGTCACCGACGAATTTCTGCTCTACCGGCTGGGCGAAAACAAGGACAACAAGCTGCGCGACATCGTCTCTACGATTCAAGCGGAGCAGGATGCCATTATCCGCGCCGGCAAAAATGACGCTCTTGTGATCCAGGGCGTTGCCGGAAGCGGAAAAACGACCGTTGCGCTGCACCGGCTCGCCTTTCTGTTATATCAATACCGCGATCAGGTGAAAGCGGAAAAAATGATCATTTTTGCTCCAAACCGGATGTTTCTCGACTATATTTCAGGCGTGCTGCCGGAGCTCGGAGTCGGGCATATCCAGCAGACGACCTTCAGCGACTGGGCGCTTGAATTGCTGGACCGGGAGGTCGCGTTATCCGACCCGGCGGAAAAGCTGAACGAATGGTTCCGCGTCGGTCCCGAGCGTCCCGCTGCGGATGATCAGGCTCCCGGACGCCTGAAGGGCTCGCTTCGCTGCATGCAGTGGATCGCCGATCATCTCGACGCGTATGAACGACAGGCCGTGCCGCAGGAAGACTTCCATCCCTGGGAGGGCAAGAAGCTGCCGGCAGCGGTTATCCGGAATTGGTTCGAGGTCGAGAACAAACATGAGCCGCTGATGAAGCGCCGCGAGCGCGTGCTGGCACGCATCAAGCGCTGGGCCGAGATGGAGCTTGAGAAAATATGGGAGGTTCATCTGCGCAAGGAATACAAGAAGAAGCTGTCTTCGCGGCTGCGCGATTACGGCAAGCGCTGGACGGCTTATACGCCGTTTACCTTCTATAAGGAGCTGTTCGCACCTGAAGCCGAAGCCGCCCCATTTGTCCGGGAGGTTACGGGACGAAGCGGCTTCCTTCTGCCGGACTCGGTGCGCGAAGCTACGCTGCGGCTCGCCAAGAAGAAAAAGGCGCAGCCGGAGGATCTGGCCCCCATGCTATTCATCCGGGAAAGGTTCTTCGGCATCCACCCGGATCTCCGGTTCGATCATACGGTGATCGATGAAGCGCAGGACTTCTCCCCGTTCCAGGTAGCGGTGCTGAACCGCCATACGAAAAACGGCTCCTTTACGATACTCGGCGACTTGTCTCAGGGCATTCATGCCTATCAGGGCGTACACCGCTGGGAAGAGCTGCTTGAGATGTTCCCGGCAGACAGCCGCGGCTTCTTCACCTTGAACCGCAGCTACCGGTCTACGATGGAGATTATCCACTATGCCAACGCTGTGCTGGAACGGGCGCCCGAGCCGCCTGCGACACTGGCTGTTCCGGTTTTCCGGAGCGGACGCGAGGTGACAGTCGCGGAGGTGCAGGAGCCCGCCCTGATCGATCGGCTGGCGGACGAAATCCGCGCCTTCCAGGCCGCTAACGACAACGGCACGCTGGCGATTCTTACCCGTACCGAGCAGCGAAGCAGCCATATTTACGAGCGATTGCTTCAAGCCGGTTGCGAGCATGTGCATCGTATCGGGGCCGGACAGCAGCATTATGAGGGCGGCGTCTCCGTATTGCCCGTGTACATGGCCAAGGGATTGGAGTTCGATTCGGTCATCATCATCGATGCGGACAGAAAGCATTACGAGCGAACCACCTGGGACGCCAAGCTCTTATATGTCGGATGCACCCGCGCGCTTCATGAATTGAAGCTGATCTATAGCGGCGAGGTCTCACCCTTGGCCTTGGCAGCGATCTGATTGCTGCCCTCGCCTCGCTCCCCTCGTCTTGCTTGAGCAACACGCCCCGCCTATATGCGCAGGCCCCACGCTCATGAATGCAGCGTATGTCATCCGCAGAACGTACAGAAAGGCGCGCAGCCGGCCGGCTAGCGCGCCTTTCCTATAGACAACGGGCTTTGCATTTGCTGCCGCCGGCCGCCTGGTATGTAGTGCCTACGTTCAGCTCGGCGGATCAGGTCGTCGCCTTCTCCGGGTTCCAGTCCATGATGCCGTTATCCTCCAAAATGCCGAGCGTCACATCGGATATATCCGGATCAGCCAGCAGCTGGTCGCGAACCCGGAATTTGATATCGTCCGCATCGGCCAAGGAGAAGCCCTTGCGCAGCTCGATATAGCCCTCGACGTGGTAAGTGCGGCCTTCCTGGATAATCCGCAGCTTGTTAATGTCGGTAACATCCGGATCATTCAGAATAATTGCGGCAATTTTCGTTTCCACCTCTACCGGCGCGGCAACCCCGATCAGACCGACCATATTGTCATATCCGACCTTGAAGGCAACCCCGACCATCAGAAATCCGATCAAAATCGTGGCGATGCCGTCGAACAGCTTGAAGGGCGTGAGCTGAGCGACGATAACCGCGATTAATGCAAACAGCGCGCCGGATGTCGCTACAATGTCCTCGTAGAATACCAGTCTCGTCGGAGGAGCGGCTCGGCCCACATTCCGGAAGGCCGCCGGGATAACCGCCGCCCCCTTGGCATCTACCCGGGTTTCCTTGACGATTTCCTTCATGGCCTTGATGAGGATCGCGCCGTCCACGGAGATCGAGATCAGCAGCACGATGAAATTCAGCCAGAAGCTGTGGCTTTCAGCCGGATGCTGCAGCAGATGCCAGCCTTCCTTGACGGTCTCATAAGCCATGACCGTAACTACGATAACGGCAACCATGCAGAAGATGTTGATGATGCGGCCATAGCCCACCGGGAACCGGCGGTTCGGCTGCTTCTCCGCCCAGACGCTGCCCGCAAATACGAAAGCCTGATTCACCGCATCGGCAACCGAATGCATGGCCGAAGCAAACATAGCGCCGCTTCCGCTAAAGGAGGCGGCGATCGCTTTTAACACCGCGATGCCCGTATTGCCCAGAGCCGCCGCCGCGGAGGATGTATTGCCTTTTTTCACCATTGCCCAAAAATTCCCCATAATCGTCTCCCTCGCCAATCAGGATAAATAGTGTAAAACTATCGGATGCAAGCTTGCATTCCTCTCTATCTTACCCGATTTCGGCGCCTTGCTACCGGACATTTTCCATAATTGCGAGAAAAAATCTCGCATCTGCCGCCAAAGGCACGGTTAGAACGGCTTATTCAGCATCAGATACAGCACGACGAGCGGGATGATCGTAACCAGGGTGCCAAAACTATCCCATAATCGAGAGGCTTTGCGGTACGAAGGAGTAAGGCTTCCTGCGGAGGCTGACAAGCTGCTCTCGCGAATCATCGCCCGCTGAGCCGGCAGCAGCACGAGCAGCCAGATGAGTCCGCTGAGTGCGAACAACCCTTCCGAAGCGCTGACCCAATTCCATTCGGTAAGCGGATAACCTCGCTGGGCGGCCAGGATATGACCTGTCGCCAGCAGCAGCACAATGCCCGGCAGCGTGAATATATAATCGGCCAGCATCACATTGCGGGTCACCCGATGCAGATGCGGAAGATCGCCTCCCCTCTCCGCCTTCAGCTTCCAGAATGCCGCCGTCACAATATTCCCCAAAAACATCATAGCGCCAACCACATGCAAAAAAATCAAAATCCCCATTCGTCTCCACTCCCCGTTTGTTATCAATTTACTACCCCTCAAGCTCCTTCTGCAGACGCTGCAGCGCCTCTACCTGCCCTTGGTGATATCCGATCCCGTACAGCAGAGAAAGCTTCGTCGACTTAGGCATATGCGCCTCATGCTGCTCCATCAACAAAGAAAGGCGCGACAGCTTGCTGGTATGCTGCTCCAATCCTTGCCTGATCCAGTCCGCAAGCTCGGCGTCCTCCTCCTCGGTTCCGAAATACAGGCGCATCGTCAGGTCCGAGCGGACCTTATCCTCGATCAGAGGACTTTGCAGATACAGCGCCAAAGCCTCAATGCCGGCTTCCGTAATCGTGTAATCATGCCTGTTTGGGCGGTCTGTCTGAACGATCGTATGCTTGACGATCAACCCCTCTTGCTCCAGCTTGTTCAAGGTGGGATAGACGCTGCCGTAGCTGGCATCGAAGAAAAACGAGATATCGCCTTCGAAGCTCTTCTTAATCTCGTAACCGGACATAGCTCGCGTGCGCAGCAGACCGAGAATGACATACTTCGCTTGCAATTGCATTTGAAAAAACCACCCCTCCTGGTTCATATGCATATAATATATATTAATAATATGAATATAAGGCGCAATTGTCAACAGGCTTATTTCGTCCTGCGGGTAAGATGTGAAACGGCAGCCGATCCTATGCTCGGCTGCCGTCAGCAAGAGGCACGACTCTGCTGTCCATTTCTTCTTCATCGCGAACAGGTGTATCTTTACTTACTACTACTCTCTCCAAAACGTGGAACAGTTAGCCTTTGACAAAATATTGAAATCAATCATTTTCTCAATTAGTGAGTAATCAATCGGACTCTTCCACGGGAAGCGAACCAACTCTTTAGTGTAGTCAAGTCCAGCCTTCACAATGTCATCCTCTAAATGAGTTATTGTATAACTTTCAGGTGATACTGCTAAATGCTTTTTAGAAGCACTAAATCCAATAATAAATGTTCCGTGATCCGTAAACATCGGTTGTTTCCATTTTATCACTTCATCTAGTTGGGGATACTTTTGTCTAATCCAAGTAAACAATTCCTCCATTTTTTCTCTGTGGTTAGGGTCATCAATCCGCCCTAAAAAATCAAAAAAATCTTCCATTATGATTCCTCCCACTATAAAGTAATGTTTTCTCTTATTTTCTCATAAAATCTCACTTTAAACAAAATCGCTGCTAGACTCAGGCGAGAGATGCGATAGATACGCATGTCACCGCTTGATTCTGCGATCAAATACAAGACGTTTCGTTTAGCGACGATACCGAGCGGATTGACGATCCTCTCCACACTCTCTTCGTCTCTTCGGTAACGATTCCCTCAACTGATGCCAACCAGCCCCATCAACTAGCATCCGCTGACGCACCTTTTCGGCATTCATTTTTATTTCCGTCGGGGAGGCGGCCAACAATTTTTGAATGGCGACATCAAAATGATCTTTAATGCCAAGGTCATCCAGCAGATTGGACGGATTGGTAAGCTGAAACGATAAGATCTCCTCTGTTTTCATCCCTGTCAGATTTGTCCGGCACCCAAGAGTGGTTTTCTGTGACACGCACTCGGGACGAACTATCCATGCTGTGTCCGACGTCAGCAACCCATAACCTGGATAAGGTCGAATCCGAGCAGCGAAGGCGTTGCATTCAGGTGGCAGATGTGTTGGATTTCGGATCAACAAGGATTCTATATTTCGTTGTAACCTCAGGAAAATGATTCCTGGGTGGCTTCTGCCTTGCGCAGATATGTCCCCGTTATCAAATGCTTGGCACCAGCAAGCTGGACAGGCGTGCCTTCGAATACAATTTGGCCACCCCGGTGGCCGCCCTCTGGACCCACGTCAATGATCCAGTCCGCACTCTTGATCATATCCAGATTGCGTTCGATGACCACCACCGTGTTGCCCCCGTCGACCAAGCGGTTCATAATGTCCATCAGACGAGAAATATCGGACATATGAAGTCCGGTAATCAGCGAGCCGCATTCTGGGCACATCCCGGCCGGGTCGTTAAAGGAGAAAACATGCGAATGACCGGAAAACGGTTTGCCGATTCTGAAGAACAGCAGCCGGGGCATCGCATAATTATCCATGATGTGCCGACAGTCGAACTGGAGGTGCCGCCGAGTCTCTTCTAAATCTATGACAACTGCCGTAAACAAGTTCTCGATGAGATCGGCATCTGGCTGGCTAACCGGGGCAGCCGGCTGCGGATGAATGCGGAGAAAGTTCTAATGACGCTATCATTGACGTTCATGGCCCCCACCGTCCCAATGGTAAATGAGCTGTACAAGGCCTGAGGAGAACGTTCTTGTATGAGCCAACTTTAAATTCAACCGTTGTTTGATATCTGCAAACAGCGGTTTCCCTTCTCCTAACACCACGGGGTGAACGGATAATCTAAATTCATCCACAAGTCCTAATCGGATAAACGTTGTAATCAGACTTGCTCCACCATATAGCCAGATGTCTTTGCCGGGTTTCTGCTTTATTTTATTTACTTCTTCAAGGATATGATCGTTAATAAATACGGCCTTATGATCCGTCCCCTGCTGCGCCCTGGAAAACACATATTTCTCTTTGCTATGAACCAATGCCCAAAATTGTTTGTCAGCATCCGAATCCTCATGATTCGGGGTGAATTGTCCCCATTCGTCATAGCTTTTTCTTCCATAAAATATGGTATCAACTTGATTTAAAAATTGATTAAACTCCAGTTCAGGATCCATAATGCACCAATCCACTTCACCATTTTTTCCCTCAATGAAACCATCCAAAGTAACTGCCAAGTCTAAAATGATTCTTCTGCTCATGATTTACTGCTCCTCTCGTTGATCTACTATTATTATAGAAATTCATTATGTCATCTTGTGTCATATTTAAAACAACTTGCTTAATAAAACTTTTTAGCTCGGTACTCAAGTGAGAATGATGCGGCAATCGTGGCTGTTTTCTTCAAACCGGTCTCTACAATCTCGCATGTCAAAAAGGCAGGCCGGCGCATCCGGTACTCCTTCCTGCCTTCCACTATTTCTATGCTCGCAGAGATATCCCTCGCTGCATACTCCACCCCGTCCGGGTGACGCTTGCTACAGCAAATGCTTCAGCTCGGGCACAACATGTGCCTCGCCTTCCCCGGTCAAGACCGCGACCAGATTGCGCGCGCCAAGCATCGCCATATCGAAGCGCGTAGCATGCGTCGCCGAACCGATATGAGGGAGAGTAACGACATTCGGCATCGTGAAGAACGGATGATCCGCCCGCGGCGGCTCCGGATCGAATACATCGAGGCCGGCCCCCCGGATAACGCCGTTCTGCAGCGCTTCGACTAGGGCGGCTTCGTCGACCGTCTGTCCCCGGGAAGCGTTGATAAAGATCGCGGACCGCTTCATGAGCGCGAAATGCTCTTTGCGGATCATATGCTCAGTTTCCGGAGTGAGCGGCGTCATCAGCACGACGAAGTCCGAGACGGACAGCACCTCCTCCAGCGTGGAGTACACCGCGCCGTATTGCTGCTCCGCCTCCGGCTTGCGTGAGCGGTTATAGTAGTGCAGCTTCATCCCGAAGCCATGCACAGCCCGTTTGGCGATGGCCTCGCCAATCCTGCCCATCCCGATAATGCCTACAGTCCTGTGATGCACGTCCACGCCGAAATGAGCATCTTCGGGAAGCCCTTGGCCCTTCTGCCACTGCCCTCGCTTCACATAGGTATCCAGCTCCGGGATGCGGCGGGCCGCAGACAGCATCAGGGCAAGCACCAGATCGGCTACGGTATCATCCAGCACATAAGGAGTATGCGTGCCTATGACTCTCCGCTCTTTCATCGCATCCAGATCGAAGTGGTTGTAACCGACGGAGATGCTGCTCACCGCGCGCAGCTTGGGCGCCCTCTCCAGCAGCTCCCGGTTGATCAGCGCCCCGCCCGGCATCAGCAAGCCCTCCGCATCTCCCAGCTCGGAGAGCAGCTTCTCGCGGGAGGCGCCGCCTTGTCCGTCCCACATCCGGCAGACGGCATGCTCCTCCAGATAGCTCAGCACCTCTTGCGGCACCGGTTTAGAAATATAAATGCTAGGCTTCGTCATCTTGCGAAATCCTCCTTGGGTGCTGGTTTGACTATATCCCGTTCCTAAGAAATGACTCAAGCATGTAAAGCTTGCTCCGACGCAGGCAATACTTCATTCAGACTGCCCGACCGGTAGCCCAGCAGATCCAAAGTCACGTAATCATAGCCGATCTCGCGCAGCTTCGCGTATACCGTCTCCGCGACCGGCAGCAGCTCGGCCAAGTCCGACGACGCCACCTCAATACGGGCCAGATTGCCGTGCTGACGAACGCGCACCTGACGGAAGCCAAGCTGCATGATGAAATCCTCCGCTTGGTCGATCATCGACAGCTTGCGCGCCGTAATTTCCTCGCCATAAGGAATACGCGACGACAAGCAGGCAAATGATGGCTTATCCCATGTGGCCAGTCCGAAGCTGCGGGACATATGCCGAATCTCCGACTTGCGGATGCCCGCCTCCAGCAGCGGAGCCAGCACCCCGCGCTCATGCGCCGCCTGCAGGCCAGGACGATGCTCGCCCAGGTCGTCGGCGATCGCGCCGAACACGACATAGGGATACCCTTTGGCTTCGGCGATCGGTATCAGATGATCAAATAATGAATTTTTACAGAAATAGCACCGGTTGGTCGGATTTTCGGCATATCCCGGAATGTTCAACTCGCTGGTCGGAATAACTTCATGAGGCGCGCCCAGCGACTTCGCCAGCGCGATCGCTTCCGCCTTCTCCCGTGCCGGGTAAGTCTCGGAATCCGCCGTAATCGCCAGCACATTCTCCTCGCCCAGCGTATCCATCGCCGCCTTCAGCAGAAAGGCGCTGTCCACGCCGCCGGAGAAAGCGACCACTACCCGCTTCATGTCGCGCAATATATGTTGAAGCTTTTCGTATTTACTCTCCATGCTGACACCAGTTTCTGCCATACGTTCGGCCTCCCTCTTCATCCATGACGGCTCCTGCCGTTTATGCACACGTTTTCCGTCCCATAGATCCCAGCGATTTAGATCTACTGTAGCCTATTATAGAACGTTTTGCGCCGGGAGGAAATCGTTTTATGCCGCGGCCGGCAAAATAATGGAATCCCGCCGCTGCCGCATAACGGCACGGATGCCATGCGCCGTCCCTGTTATGCGGCAGCAGGCTCAGGCAACCTATCCGAGCAGCTCCTCGATATCGGCCTTCAGCTCGGAAGGCTCCGTTCTCGCGCCAAATTGCTTCACGACATCCCCTTCGCGGTTCACGAGAAATTTGACAAAATTCCATTCGATGTCTCCCGTGCGATAAGGCTCAGGCACGTTGTCCACCAGATACTTGTATAACGGATGGGCATTTGCGCCTTTTACATCGATTTTGGCGAACAGAGGGAAGCTTATGTTGTAGTTCAGCTCACAGAACTGCTTGATGTCTTCTTCCGTCCCCGGCTCCTGACCGGCGAACTGGTTGCAAGGGAAGCCCAGGACAACGAGTCCCCGGTGCGCATAAGACTCGTGCAGCTCCTGCAGTCCCTTATAATGAGGAGTCAGGCCGCAAGCGCTTGCCGTGTTCACAATCAGGAGCACCTTGCCGGCATAGGCCGACAGCGGTTGTTCATGGCCATCGATCGTTCTGGCGGTAAACTCGTACACATTCATTAATTGAAGTCCTCCTCTATACTCTTCTGCCGGGCGTATGCAAATTCCGCAGCCGCGTCTTTCTCATTGTAGCATGCCTTGGAGCGCGTAGACAAAGTAAAGCGACTTGCTCAAGTTAGAGAATTTACACCGGGTCTGGTACAATGAATCGAGTCAAGATTACGACGTAACGAAGGGAGTTTTCTCGCAGATGAATGATATAGAAGTCATCCAACATAAGCTTGAGCAGGCTATCGAGCAGCTGGAAGCACGCTTTCTGGAGCGGGAAGAGCTGATCCGGATTCTGTTGCTCGGCCTGATGGCCGGAGAAAACGCGCTGCTGGTCGGGCCGCCCGGCACCGCCAAGTCGCAGCTTGCCCGCGCCGTCGCCCAATTGTTCGACGGCGGACGCTGGTTCGATTATTTGCTCACCCGTTTTACGACACCTGATGAGATGTTCGGGCCCGTCTCACTCCGTCAGCTCAAGCTCGATCACTATGTGCGTCAAACCGACGGCTATCTTCCGTCAGCCGAATTTGCCTTTCTCGATGAAATTTTCAAGGCCAATAGCGCTATTCTGAATGCCCTGCTGTCGATTCTGAACGAGCGGATCTTCTTCAACGGTCAAGACAAGCAGCAGACCCCGCTGCGTTTCCTGATCGCCGCCTCCAATGAGCTGCCCGAAGACAATGAGCAGCTGGAAGCGCTGTACGACCGGTTTCTGATCCGGTATGAAGTCGAATATATGAAACAGATGTCCAGCTACGAGCGCATGTTCCAGCTTACGGACGAGCCGCTTGCTCCCGTACTCTCGCTGTCCCATATCGATATCGTGCGCAACGCCTCCGTCAAGGTCGTTCTGCCGGAAACGTTGATCTATATGCTTTATCAGCTGAAGACGGCCATGGAGGAGAAGGAATTCCGGCTCTCCGACCGCCGCTGGCGCAAAATTGGACAAGTGTGGCAAACCTCGGCCGCTCTGAACGGCCGCACCGAGGCGAATGTGTGGGATACCGTCTTCACTCCGCATATGCTCTGGGATCTGCCGGAGGATTATACGACCCTCCATGATCTTTTCCAGCAGGCATTCCAGGAAACGTTGAAGGCCGAAACTGAACGTGAGCTTCCGCTGAGACGCTATGACCGGATCGCCAAGCACTGGCTCGCTCAAGAGGATGCGCTGCATGCCTTCCAGTTCAAGAAAGAGATCGGAGCGCGGCTCAGCCAGGAGGAGCAGCTCAAGGCCAAGGCAAACCTGGAAGAATGCAAGCTGGAGCTGGAGGAAACGGCCCGCGAGCTTCAGGGCAAGCTGGTGCAATGGCTGCAGCGGGAGAAGGACTTGCCGGGCTATATCCGCAACCGCAACTTCCTGGTTCTGCAGACCGCCCATTATGCAGTCAAATACACCCATCTGCGCATCCAGGGCGAACGCACGCTGCAGTCGCTCCAAGGGCTGTACCGCACCTTGTTCGACCGGGAGCTCCCAGGGATTGAATACGACTACACCCTCTAAAAGTCCCGTAAACAAATGGCCGGGGAGCCGATTGGGAGTTGAAACGGCAAGTGGAGACCCCGATCGGCCGCAGGCCGCGCGTTATTCGCCGGACTTCCAAAGCCTTACATGAAATGAGGTGAGCTGATGATAATCCGCGCCGCCAAGGTCGATCGCTATGTGTTCGACGGGTTTGTGACAAATTCCCGCGCCGCTCAGGAGTGGATGCGCGAGGTCAAGCTGCGCACCGCGTGGTTTACCGTGGAGCTGCTGGCCGATTTCTACCATTGCTTCTATCTGGCGAAACCCGAGGAGGAGCCGTATGCCCAGGCGGAGCCCTTCCATCGCTGGATGGTCAGGGAGCTGCGCAGGCAGCATTTTTACCGCAAGCTGCATCCTCTTACGGCCGGGCAAGCGAACGCTTCTTTCCGCACGGCGTTAAAGGCTTTGATGTGGCTGACCTCCACCTTCGAGGAGGAGGTCAAACGGCGCAAGCAGGAGGAAGCGCAGCTTCGCACGATCGGTCTCAGCGAGCGCGAGCGGCAGCAAGGCCGGCAGGAGCAGGAATCTTCCACGGTGCAGGAGCATCTGACCGCCAAGCAGATTGAGCGCCTGAAGCTGGTCGGCTATACGCTGCAGCAGGGCAAGCAGAAAGTGGAGGACAAGCAGGCGGCGCTCGATGCGAAACCGCTGGTCGCCGGCGAGGTGCAGCTTCTTAAGGAGCGCGTCCGCTCTCTGCAGGAGGAGATGCGGACGGACTTCATGCGACGCGACAAGCTGAGACAGAAGCTGGCGAAAGCGGAGCAGGAGCTGAAGGACGCGGAGAAGCAGGCGGAGCGGCTGCGCCGCAAGGAGCAGGAGACGTTCCGGCAGCTGGATGAGCAGCTCGGAGATTGGCTGGGCCGTGCCCTCTCGGAATCGCTGGAACGCGAAGAAAACGCGGAGACGGACCTCTCCGAGCTGCTGAAGGCAAGCCAGCGTATAGCGAACAGACGGTGGGGCAGCGACCTGGGGCGTCTGCACCGGCAGCAATACGCCCAATACCTGGAATGGATCGAGAAGCTGAAGCGATACCCCGATCTGCTGAGCTTCCTGCAGGAAGTGGGCCGCCGTCTGCAGCAGCTCAAAGCTTCGCGCAAGCAGGCCCGTTCGATCCGGATGCCGGAGAGTTATGACGATCTGCGCCAGTCGGGCGATATTGCCCATATGCTGCCAAGCGAGGCCAGCCTGCTCTCCGATCCGGATTATGAAAACTACTTTCTGGTCAAGTGGCTCGAAGGCAAGCTGCTCAGCTATAACATCTCGGGACGGTCCAAGGAGCCGGAGAAAGGGCCCGTAATCTGCATGCTCGATACGTCGCATTCGATGCGGGGAGCCAAGCTTCGGGTAGCGCAAATTTTCGTCGCTACCTTCGCCGCTTTCAGCATGCTGGAGAAGCGGGACTTCCTGCTGATGCTGTTCGGCGCCCGCGGCGAGCTGCTAGAGCGGCCGCTTTATTGGCGAAAGCCCGATTGGGCGGCGTTCTACGCCCTCTCTCAGCTTGCCTTCGGGGGCGGGACCCACTTCGACGCTCCGCTGCGCCGGGGCATCGAGCTGGTCGGCTCCGAGCCCCGCTACCGGGACGCCGACTTCGTCATGGTGACGGACGGCGTCGGAGCCGTCTCCGCCCCTGTGCGCGACGCGTTGGCGGAGCTCGGGAAGACGAAGCGGGTTCGGCTGCATACGTTGATCGTAGGGACGGCGCGGCAGCATCTGGTTCAGCGCTACGATCTGCCGGGCGTATCGCATCAGGTCCGGTTCGCCGCCAGCTGGGAATCCCAGCAGCAGCATGACCTGCTGCTGGATGTATGCCGACCGCAGCGAACCTGATGGGCTGTCCAGCCGGTCTCAAAGCTCTGCTGTCTTACGAAGCCTCCGCGGGATTGCAAGCCAACACCGCCGCGGTCCGTAAGGCGGCAGAGCCTCTCGGCTCGCGCTTTTCGCTGTTAACCCTCAGCTCCTTTTCCTCCCGCTTCGCATTGTTAAGCCTGCAGCCCCACTCCCCTCAGCTTCCGCCTCCCGCAGCTAAGCCCACAGCTCCATTTTCTCCAGCTCGCGCCGCTTGACATCGCCATTGCCCTTGTGCAGCCTTGTTCCCTATACGGCCGAACGAACGTCAAACATTACGTCGCTCTCCTATCTTCCGCATCCGCAGCCGAATCTCTCATTCTCGCATGTCTTCGCATTTGTTTCCCGGATATATAGTTTAGCGGGACTGAATGCCCCGGTCGCCGCTTGATCAACCAGTTCCTGGAACCTAGGACCTTTCGGTTAAATTTATCACTTTTGGCCTTTTTTTCGTAAAGGGCAATTCTATTTTCCACTATATTCATGGTAAGATAGAATTACAGATTTGACGAAATGAGGTTTACCATGTCGAACAAAAATAAGCATGTCCCCCCGTTTGCCCTTAAGGCCTGGAGAGGTCTTTTGGCCGCTTCCCTGGTTATAGCCCCCGCCTCCTATCCCGCTGCATTCGTGCATGCAGATCTCTCTCCTCATCCGGTGCATGATATCGTCGCGCTGCCCGGCGAGCATATGAAGCTTCAATTAAAAGATTTGTTTGACGGCAACAGCGGAGTTTTCCAGCTTTCGGGCACCGAGGACGACGAGCAGGTGGTATCCGTTAATTTGGATACGCATGATCTTCAGCTTTTCTTCCGGCAGCCGGGCCAAGCTACATTTACGGTCACCCTGAATGGCGATAGCCGTCAAGTCGCCGTCAATGTGCTTGAGGCTGCCAACGAAGGTCCGATGGATATCGGCGACCTGGTCCGCTTTATTAACGCCAACCCGGAAAAATTCACCGACCGCTCCTCGGTCTCCACTTATCTGCAAACCGTAGCCCCCGGCGAGGTTCAGATGAATCATGCGCCTACGGTGAGTCAAGCTACTTATTCGCTGCGCTACACGTCCGGCTATACGCTGGACATGTCGGCCTTTTTCAACGATTCGGACGGCGACACGCTGGACTATGTGGTTCTTCCCGCCTCCATGAACGGCATTGAAGCCTCGCTCTCCGGCAGCGTGCTGACATTGACCGGGACACAAACCGCGAAATCGGCTTTTACCGTGTACGCGATGGATCCCAAAGGAGCCTTTGCATCCATCAAGCTGCTGCCGAATACGCCTCCAGCCCCCCTTTCGGTTACAGGCAGCGTGTATGCGGCCGTCTATGAACAGCCCCAAGCCATCTCCCTCTCTCCATATTTTATCGATATGGAAGGCGACGAGCTCAGCTACCGGGTAGCCGGAGTAACCGTGACCGATTACACCTACAATGGGCAGTTGACCCCTCTTGTTCCGTTTATCAATCCCGGAGAGAGCATACTGCGCTTCAGCGGGCAGCTCGCAGCCAGGACAGATATCAGCATCATCGCGGGCGACGGCCAGTATGAATCCGAGCCGTTCCGGCTGACGCTGGACCCGTCTCCGTCTGCCTATAACCGGCCGCCGGTCGGAACGCCCCTGTCGCTTTCGGCGTACAAAAATTCCTTGCTATCCTCTGTTACGCTCAGCACATACTTCCACGATCCGGATGGCGATCCGCTCACCTATTCGGTATCGCCGTCTACTTCCGGCAACGTCACGGCTTCTATAGCGAACGGCATCTTGTCGTTCAGCGGGAAGATCAAGGCCAACGCGACCTTTACGGTCGTCGCGACAGACAGCCACGGCGCCTCGACCAGCGCAGCATTTACGTATACGCTGGATAATCGCGCGCCGACGGGTTCGCCTGTCACAGCCGTTGTGTACAAAAATACCGAGCTGTCCTCCATAGCACTCGCTTCGCATTTTACCGATCCGGATGGCGACTGGCTGACGTATACGGTATCCCCGCCTACTTCCGGCGGCGTTACGGCTTCCATTACGAGCGGCGTTTTATCCTTCAGCGGACAGTTGGCCGCGAATGCAAGCTTTATTGTTACGGCGAAGGATGCTCAGGGCGCTCAGGGCAGCGCCGCCTTTACGTATGTGCTGGAGAACCGGCCGCCGGCAGGCACGCCATTTACTGTTCAAGTGCCTCTGTATACGACTCCGGACTCCGTAACGCTGGCCACCTATTTCTCCGACCCGGATGGCGACGCTTTGTCTTACACGGTTACTCCCGGAGCCCCCGAATCGCAGAACGGGCTTGCGGCCAGCATTATTGACGGCATCTTGTCGTTTAGCGGAGCGATCACAGGCCCGTCGGAATTTGTGGTCCGGGCTTACGATGGAGGAGGACTTTTCGGCGAAGCCGTCTTTGCGTATGACATAGCCAATTCGGCTCCGATTGCCGCCGAGCCGGTTGTCTCCTTGAACGTTCATAACGAGGTGCCGCCCATCGATCTGTCCGCCAACTTCAGCGACCCTGATCTGGACGAATTGACCTTTACTGTCGATCCGCTGGAGGCCGCCAAACTGCCGGCTTCGATAGAAAATGGCTATCTTCTGATAGACGGCATGCCGGAGGATATCGTCTCCTTCACCGTTACCGCAATGGACCCGAGCGGCGCTTCGGCAAGCGCGGTGTATCAGCTGACGCCGTCGAACACTCCGCCAATCGCAGAGCCGCATACGGTGACCGGCGCCAGATACCATGCTCCAGACCCGATTGATCTGACCGAGTTTTTCCAGGACGACGACGGGGATAAGCTGACCTTCAGCCTAACTTCAACTGAGGAAAGCGGCGGATTAAACGCATATATCGAAGGCAATCATCTAAATTTCTCAGGAGCCCAAACCGCAACAGCCGTATTCACTGTGACCGGAACAGACCAGATGGGCGGCACGATCAGTGCTATGTTCACGATCGAATTAATCAATCAAGCGCCTACGGGTTCATCGAGGAACGAAACGGTGTTTAAGAATGACGAGCTTGTGTCGCTTTCCTTGGACGACTACTTCACCGACCCGGATGGCGACGAGCTGACTTATACGGTCAGCCCGGACGAAGCGGGCGGGATTACCGCTTCCATCGAGAGCGGCGTGCTTTACCTCAGTGGATTGATCCAAAGCGACGCCAGCTTTACGGTAACGGCGACGGATATTGGCGGCGCCGAAGCCACCGCGACCTTCAGCTATTTGCTGGCGAACCGCAAACCGGAAGTTGTCCAGGTGCCGGATGCGATCAGCACACCTAGGAACGGCGCGCTGACCAGTATTGATCTGAGCGCATATTTCTCCGACCCGGACGGCGACGAGCTTTATTTTGAGGTTCTGCCTAATGAAGAAGTAAATGGCATTACCGCTCAGATAAACGGCGGCGTAATGTCGTTTATCGGCTCCATAACGGAAACGACGACGTTCACGGTGCGGGCATACGATCATTCCGAAGCGTATGAAGAGCTTGAATTTACCTTCCTTATAGTCAATCAGGCTCCTATAGCCGGGGAAACGCTTATTACCTTGCAGGCGCACAATGAAGTGGGGGCCATCCATCTGCCGAGCAACTTCAGCGATCCGGACGGCGACAAGCTGATATTTACTGTTGACCCAGCCGTTACAGGCGATCTTACGACAAGCATCCAAAGCGGCAATCTTTATATCACCGGCGTTCCCAAGGAGCAAGCCTCCTTCACGGTTACGGCTACGGATGAGCGCGGAGAGTCGGCTTGGGCCGTTTACACCATAGTTCCCGTCAATCAGGCGCCAACCGGCAGCCCGGTCACCATTGCCGGTACCTGGAATGAAACGCCTGCGACAGTAGACCTCAACGACTATTTCCAAGATTCCGATGAGGATGAGCTTCTGTTCAGCATAGCCGAGCCTACAACAAGCGGCGGATTAACGGCTTATCTGGAGGGCGGGCATATGCTCTCCTTCACCGGCAATCAAACAGCCGAAGCCCGATTCGAGATCACGGCGGCCGATATCATGGGCGGGTACGAAACGATCACTTACACGATAGAGCTTCATAATTTGCCGCCCGTCGGCGAAGTGCTGTATTTGGACGTAGGCCGCAACAGCTATGCAGCTCCGATCAGTCTGGCCGAGCTTTTCGTCGACCCGGAAAACGACCCTCTTACCTTTGAGGTGGAGACTCTCTCCTCCGGCAATGTGCACGCCTCGATTTCCGGCAACCTGCTTATGTTTGAGGGGCAGATCGAAGCGGATGCCAGCTTCAGAGTAACCGCCACGGAATACCGCTACGATCAGGCGGCTCCTTTGTCGGCTACTGCAGATATTCATCTGCGAGCCGTGAATTCGGCTCCGGAGACTGCCAGTCCGGTGATCACCGACTACTATCATTACTTGTACGGCGAAGCTTATATTTATCCGGCCGTAACGCTGGCCCATCTGTTTTTGGACCCGAACGGGGACCCCCTGACCTTCAGCTTGAAGGACGGGGCGAATAGCGGCTTGTCGGAGGTTACAGTCAACGGCGTAAAAGCCACTATCATGCCGGATAATGAAAAAATCATGCTTTACTTTGGAGGCAATCCGACGAACGTCGACGAAGCGATTGAATTTACAGTCGTGGCGGCGGACGGTCAAGGCGCTGAAACTCCGTTAACCTATCGCCTGGCGTTTAATCACGCTCCCGAGCTTGTGGACCCAGAGGGCGGCTCCGAAGGGCTGGCTTATGTATATATCGATCATACCGGAACTATCGAGGACCTGGATCTGAATACCCTGGTTGACGATCCTGACGGCGATCCCCTTGCTTTTACTTATTACGAGGATGATTCATACACGGACGGACTTAGCGTAACGCTTAGCGGCTCCACGCTTAGCTTCGAGGGGCGTCTGAATAGGGAAACTCCCGAACCGGAGCTTGCCCTTCATCTCCAGGCCGACGATGGAAAAAATGGAAGGATCGATTTTGTTCTGCTGGCCAGATACCGCAGCATTCCGGTAGCGAGTGAGCCCGAAGTTCGCGTCAGCTATTTGAAGGAACAGCCGGCGGGCGCGTTAGCCCTAAGCTCCGTCTATAATAGATTTTACGCTACGGATGGCAATGAGCTGTTTTATGAGATTTATGAGCCTGAAGGCGAGCCGCTTCCCGACGGGTATCATGCCGAGCTTGCATACCCTGACGGGCTGCTCCATGTACAATTAAGCAAAGACAGCTCGGTTGAGGTCGAGACCCCTTATGTTCCTGTTCGGGTGCGTGCTCACGGCGCCCACGGCTTCGCCGAAATCGTATATGTATTTCAGTTGAATCAGGCACCGGCTTCTCTGCTGCCATCTAACGTAGATATTTACCCGGAGATCGGCATTTTGAATCAGCGCGAATTTTTTATGGACCCGGATGGTGGAGATTCGTTTACCGTAGAGATGTCTATCACAGACCGGGGGTATGACGGCCAAAATTACTGGCTTGGCATCACCGGCGGGAGCTACGAGCTGATCGGACTGAATCCTTATCTGGAAGACGGACTGAACGGGATCATCAGCTTTACGGCCACAGACAATCATACGCAGTCCTCGCAGCAGACCGTCGAATTCCACAAAACGGCTGCTTCAGAGGTCATCCAAATGCCGGACAAGCGGTTGTCTGCCGGAACGGAGCTGACGCTCAAAGACTTGAGCACCCGTTATTCGCTGGACACAATACACAAATTCAAAGCTTCCAGCGATGATCCGGAAGGCATGCTTGTTTCTATATCCAACGATGGCCAGGACTTGACGCTTGCCGCCGAGCATGCCGGCACGTATCGGATCACCTTGATTGGAACGGCTGCGGACGACACCGGCTTCATCGATCAATTTTATGTGACGGTAACAGAGCCTGAAATTTTCGGCTCCAGCTTGACCATTAGCAACCCGTTCGGCACGGAAGCCATCGTTAATCGCGATTCGGTGGAATCGGAGAATGCGAATTTTGCAGCTGTGCTCGAGGACGAAGCTGATCCTGACCTGCTTCAGCTGCAGGTGAGCGTTGACGAAGGGGCAGCGTTCTTGGAGAATACGTATTTTATCCTGTACTCCAACGGTGCGATCTACAAAATTCGCTTCTATTCGAATACGACGGCTTAAGGGTAACGGACGATGACTATATCGAACAACCAACCGCCCTCTTCGAACCGTTATGCCGGAATCATCGGGCATCTGCAGCATCGCAGATACGCCGAGGCGGAGCGGGAAGCGATCCGGAAAATCCGTCAGACGGCTCTCCATCCGCAAGGCTGGACGTTGCTGGGCGAAGCTCTGCTCCATCAAGGCTTCGGCTCGGCGGCCCGTCTTGCGTTCGACCGCGCCTGGCTGCTCGATCCTCAGGCCGATTGGGTCGGCCGAGTGCGCCGCCATCTCGGCGAAGTGCCGGGCGGCCCCGAACGCGGCGATATCCGGCAGCTGCTTCAGACAGCCCGCCCTACCGTAGCAATCGGAATTATCGCCAAGGACGAGGAGAGGACCATCGCCCGGTGTTTGTCCAGCCTGCGCGGTGCGGCCGACGAGATCGTGCTTGTCGACAGCGGCTCGACCGACCGGACTTTGGCCATCGCCGCAGAATTCCCTGAAGTCAAGATCGTGCATGCGACTTGGCGGCAGAGCTTTGCCGAGCTGCGCAATGAAGGTCTGCGTCATATGAACGCGGATTGGGTGCTGTGGATCGATGCTGATGAGTACTTGCATGAAGAGGACGTACCTGCTGTCAGAGAGGTTGCCGGTTTATTCGATTCGGCGCCTCTGACGCCTATTTTATATATCTGGCAGGTGAATCAGGTTCGGGGGATGCTGAAGCATGAATTTTCCCAAGCGAGAATGTTCCCGCTGCGCCGCGGCTTAAGCTACCACGGGAGAGTCCACGAACAAATCGGGCCGGCGAATGGGGATTCATTCACCTTCGAGGCGTATCGTCAGCCGGTCCGCATCCGGCTGCTGCATGACGGGTACGAGCCCTCCGTGGTGGCCGCCAAAAACAAGCTGAACCGCAACCTGGAGCTGCTGGCTATGATGACGAAGGAACAACCCGAGCACCCCGGCTGGTGGCTGTATTATGCCCGGGAATCGCTGGCCATGGGCTTTCGCGAGCAGGCTTCCGCCGCTCTGGAGCGCGCGGAAGCTGCCGCCCGGTATGTTCCTTCGTTCGCCCGCCTGCTGGATATATATATGCTGACCGCGAAGCTCCATGCAGCCGAAGGAAATTGGAATGCCGTCGAGGAAGCTTGCGACAAGGCGCTGGCGCTTCATCCGGATTTCCCCGACGCCTTGTTCTACCGGGCGACGGCGAAGCTGAAGCAAGGTTACGCCCTGTACAGGGAAGCGGAAGCCAATCTGAAGCAGTCCAAGCTGGGCTTCTCGACTTATCGCGGCACGGTAAGTCCCGATCATGAGATCGGCAGCTGGAAGGCGGATGCCTCGATCGCCGATATCGCCAGAGCTGTCGGCAGATTCGGCGACGCCGCCCTCATCTATCATCAGCTGGCCGAGCAATTTCCGCAGGTGGACAGTTTGAAGAAACCCAAGAAGCTGATCGATGAGCAAAGAACTATCCTGAATAAGCTGTACGATTAAATAATCGCATGCCAACAAGCACGCAGTCTCCCTTTACGGAAAGGAGCTTGCGTGCTTGTTGTTGGTATTGGGTTCTTCCCTAGTCCGCCTTGATCACGCCGCAGGCGATCCTTGCTCCTGCATTGCCGGCAGGTGCCGATTTGTAATCGTCCGGCTTCTCGTGAATGACGAGCGAGGTTCCGCCTTCCTTCAGCAAGGAGTTAGGCTTGCCGGGTTCAAGTGTAACAGAACCGGCCACTACATCGATCCGCGCTTTACCCTGCGCGTCTGCGACAAGATTGGGCAGATCGCCGGCATGCGCTCCGCCCTCGCTGTGCATGCCGTGGGTATGTCCGCCAGGGTTTAGATGCCCGCCGGCAGATGTAAAATCGGGAGCGACGCAGGCGCCGGATTCATGAATATGAAAGCCATGCTCTCCAGGTTTTAATCCCAGAGCTTCCCCCTGCAGTCTGACGCCTTCCGGTGCCGGAGTCAAAGTCACTTCGCCGGCCGCCTCCCCCTTTGTACCCAGCAGCTTGATCCGGACGGCAGCAGCCGATTTGTCAGCCGCCATCACGGCAGTGCTTCCTTCAGACCTCGGGGAATCATATCCGCGTCCATGCTTCGTATCAGCTCCCATCCACGGGAGCATCGGGCTGTCGCAGCCGGCCGCGAGCAGCAGCGGCAGCGACAGAACGACCGCTCCAAGCCTGCGGATCGTTTGTTTGTTCATTTGATCATCTTCTCCTTATTCAGCAGCATTTGGCCTACTGACCAGTGTTGCCGGGTTGGAGCAGATTTAAACGAACGCCGACGGACGCAAGCCTTCATGCCTGCGGCCCCGGCTATCCCGCCTTCTGCACGACAAGCTCCTTCCTCCTGCCGAACAGCAGCGCATACAGCAGGATCACGACGGCAAGGAGCAGCGCAAGCAGCAAGAAAATATTGCTGTACAGCACGCCGCTCTGCACCGTGACCAGCGGATTGAAGCCAACCGAAGAACCTCCGAAATCCAGCACTTTGCCGATCACAGCTGTAGCGGATGCACCCGCAATAAAGTTCAGCATCGAGAACAATCCCATCCCGATCCCGGTCTGCTCCCTGGACAGTGTGCGGGAAATCGTGTTGGACATGGCAATCTGCATGAAGGTTTGCCCCACAAAGCCGAAAATCAGAAACAGCGCGATCCAATAAGGGGAAAGTCCGGCCACGGTCGACATGGCCAGGAAGCAGATCATCAGCATCCAGGCCGCCGTATAGACGAGAAATGAATTGCCGCGCTCATCGGCGAGCCGCCCTCCCCTTCTCCCTAGCAAAGCGGATGAGATAGCCGCCGGAAACATCAGAAAGCCGATGACAGCCGGGGTGACGTGATTGACATGGGCCAGCAGCTGCGGAATCGTATAGCCGATGCCGAAGCTGAAGCTGGTGGCCAGGAAAGCGATCATGAGACCGTAGACGTACGCCCGGTTGCGAAACAGCGCCGGTTGTACGAAAGGCTCGGCCGCTGTCCGAATCCGCACGATAAACAAAACGAGCAGCAGCACGCCTGCGCCGAGCAAACTCCAGGCGGAAAGCGTAATAGCGAGCAGCAGAGCAGCTACGGAAGCGGCCAGCAGGAAGCCGCCGACAAAGTCGATCCGTCCGGCTTGACCGCGTTCGTCATCCAAGTATTTGCGGTAGAACGGCAGCGTGAGCAGCGCCAATATCGACAGCGCAAACAAAAGGCGCCAGCTGGCAAAGCTCGTGACAAACCCGGAGACGATTGGTCCGAGGGCTCCGCCAAGAGACAGGCCGATCGCCGTCGTACCCAGAGCGCGTCCGCGCTGCTCGGGGGCAAAGTAGCGGATGGGGATGATCATGGCCGTCGCAGGAATGACAGATGCCCCGGCCGCCTGCAGCACGCGTCCGGCGATAACCATCCAGAACTGGGTCGCTGCCAGGCCCATAATCGAACCCAAAGCAAAGACGATAAGTCCGATCGTAAGCAAATCCTTCAGCTTGTACTTATCCGCGAGCTTGCCGAAGGTCATCGATCCGATCGCATACACAATCATATAGCTGGTTATGATCCAGCTGACCTGCGAGGCGGACAACTGGAACTGCTTGCTGATCTCGGGAAGCACGACATTAAACATCGAGGCGTTCATAACGGATAAGATCAAGGTGAACACAAGCACCTTAAGCAGTTTTTCTCCGGCCTGAACTTGCTGGCGTTGCGGTATGGCATCCATCTGGTTTCCTTCTTTCTGTCCGAACCTCGTCAGCTGCGAAGACGGCTTTAGTGTATGTACCATTATCACCCCTAAAACATACTTAGTCAATAAATATGTATATAAAGTTTTATGAAGCTTGCATGCCGCTTTATGACAGATGTCCGCAGCTATAAAAAACAGCCTGCCCAGGGTTTATGCCCTATGCAGACCGTCTTGAACCTTTCGTTTATCGGGAATAAAACGGATTTTTCCACTCCATCAGCATCGCATAATTCCGCGATTCCTCGTCTTCCAGATAGTCGGCTGCAAGCTTCAGCGGCGTGCGTCCGCATTTTAACAGGAAGCTCATGACCGGATCTTTGCGCTTGCCCTGCAGCACTTCCTCCACATACGCTTCAGGCGTCATCTCCTCCGCGACCCGGCCGTAGCCCGGGAGCCGCCCGCCGCCAAGCAGACGCTCGCGGTTCAGCCGGATGACCACCTCGTACATCGAAAGCATCAGCCATTTGCCCAGTCCCAGCTTGCGGTACGCAGGGCGCGCCCCGATATCGACCACGTACAGCGTGTTTCCGTCCGGGTTGTGATTCGTGATGTAGCCGGAATCGGTTATTTCCGCCCAGCTGTGATCTTTGTCCTGCGGATCGTAATGAACGAGCAGGCCCGTCATGGATGCGACGACCTCCCCTTCGACCTCCGCGCACAGAGCGCCTTCAGGAAACAGCCTCATATGATTGCCGAGCTGCTCTCTGTTCCACCAGAGCTCTTCAGGGAACGGAGGCGGGAAGCTTTCCTGCTGAATTCGGATCATAGCCTCCATATCCTGCTCCGTATACGGACGAATCACGGTTTTCCTGGGACGCTCTCCGTCAAACACGTACAACTCCTTACGGTACATGGTCATCTCGCCTCCTGTCTGCGTTAGCTCCAATCCGTGTACAGATCCGTCCGGCGGTCGCGCCAGGTAGTGACAGAGCCCTTCTCCCGCACCTCGTAGAGCAGCTGCAGGTCCAGATCCCCTGTAATGATCATATCGCCGTTGATCTCGCCTGCCGTCATGATGCCTCCGGGCGGGAAGGGCACGTCATTGGGCGTAATGATCGCGGCCTGTCCATAGTTGCCCCGCATGAAATCAACAGTCGGAAGCGAGCCCACCGTACCTGTCGTCACGACGTAAACCTGATTCTCGATCGCGCGCGCATGGCAGGTGTAGCGGACGCGGTGGAAGCCGTGCCGGTCATCCGTGCAGGACGGGCAGAAGATGACGTCCGCCCCGCGCGCCTTGGCCATCCGGACAATCTCCGGAAACTCGATGTCATAGCAGATCAGCAGCGCGATCCGCCCCTTGTCCGTGTCAAATACCGAAAGCGCATCGCCTGCGCCCATCCCCCATCCCTTCACTTCCGATGGCGTAATATGCAGCTTGCGCTGCGTAACGATCCGTCCATCCGGGTAGAACAGGTAGGCGGCATTGTACAGCTTGCCGTTCTCCTCCACGATATGCGTACCGCCTATCAGATGCATGCCGGTGGAGCGGGCCAGGCGGCTGAACAGCTCCTCATAATCCTGGGTGAAGCCGGGCAATGCCGTAATCGGCAGCCCCTCCCGGCGGTTGTCCGGCTTGCCGATGGACAGCAGCTGCGTGGTGAACAGCTCCGGGAACAGAACGAATTCGGCGTCGAATTCAGCGGCTGCTTTGACATAATGTTCTACCTGAGCCGCAAACTCTTCGAAGCTTGCTATTGTATGCAGGTGATACTGGACCACGGAAACTCTCATTTTCATACTTGCTCTCTCTCCTCTTCTCCCTCGTATGGAACAAGGCTGTCTTCGATGGGATCAAAAAATAAGATATGCGGCTTCTTCACGCACCAGGTTGTCATGGAGCGCTGCCGTTCCACCTGAACGGTTTTGATCGGCTCGACAAACAAGCCGTGCAGCTTGTCCGTCCATTTGTGCAGAAACTCCAGGTCGGCCAAATACCGCTCGGTGCCGTCAGGCAGCGCAAAGCGCCGGTTCCCCAGCGGCACCACGAGATCCTCGATCCCTATGGTGGAGGCCAGCCGCACGAAAAGCAGCCCTCCCGGCTTGAGCACGCGCCACAGCTCCGTGATCATCTGCCTGAAGTGCTCGTCATGCTCGGCGAAATGCAGCACGGCGCATGCTACCACCGCGTCGAACGAATCGTTGGCGAAGCTCAGCTTCTCCAACGGCTCTACCCGGAATCGTTCCTCCAGCTGCTCGCCGGTCAGTCCGTGCGCCAGACGGCGCACGGCACGGATGGCTTCCGGGGAACGGTCGACGCCGTAGGCTTCATAACCTTCCCGCAGAAAATAACCGAGATTGCGCCCTTCTCCGCAGCCTGCGTCAAGCAGCCGCATACCGGGCACGATACGACCCTTCAATAACTGGTCGAACAGATAAATATCGATCAAGCCGAACTGCTCTCTAGGATTCATGCCCCCGCTCGCTTTCTTCCCTTATAAGGCGTTGTACGCTATTATAGCACGTTCGGATAGGCTGCTCCACGCCGTAAGATGATTTTCATAGAGTTAGCGCTTCCCACTGAAATATGGTACAACAAATAAAGACTGTATGTCATGCTCTCATAATGGCATGAATGTGAAAGGAGCAGCTTTCCCATGAAATCATTGGTATTAGCCGAGAAGCCCAGCGTCGCCAAAGAAATCGCGCGCGTGCTTGGCTGCGGTCAGAAGCATAAGCATCATTTTGAAGGCCCCGCCTATGTCGTGACCTGGGCGCTCGGGCATCTGGTCACTCTTGCAGAGCCGGAAGACTATAACCCGAGCTACAAGGAATGGAGATTGGAGGATCTGCCTCTTATCCCTGAGAAGATGAAGCTCAAGGTCATCCGCGAGACGACGCCTCAATTCAAAGCCATCGCTCAGCTTGCCAAGCGCAGCGATTTGAAGGAACTGATCATCGCCACGGACGCCGGACGCGAGGGCGAACTGGTGGCCCGCTGGATCATGGAGCTGGTCCAATGGCGCAAGCCGTTCAAGCGGCTGTGGATTTCCTCGCAGACCGACAAGGCGATCCGGGACGGCTTCGCTTCGCTGAAGCCCGGACGCGATTATGACCGTCTGTATCGTTCGGCCGTATGCCGGGCGGAAGCGGACTGGCTGATCGGACTGAACCTGACGAGAGCGCTGACTTGCAAGCATAGCGCCCAGCTCGCTGCGGGACGCGTCCAGACCCCTACGCTGGCGGCGCTGATGGAACGGGAGCGGCAGATCCAGTCCTTTCAATCCAAAGATTATTGGCTGCTGCACGGGGACTTCGGCTCCTTTCAGGCTCAATGGCGCAGCTCCTCCGCGCCGGATGGCAGAATATTCGATCAGGCGGCGGCAGAAGCGCTTTTGCACAAGCTCGAGCGTGCCGGATCGGCCCAGATTGCAAGCGTGAAACGAACGGAGAAGCAGGAGCCTCATCCGCTCGCTTATGATTTGACCGAGCTGCAGCGGGATGCCAATAAGCGTTACGGCTTCTCGGCCAAGCAAACCTCCAATGTGCTGCAGCGGCTGTACGAGCAATACAAGCTGGTCACTTACCCGCGTACCGATTCCCGCTATTTGTCCACCGATATCGTCCCTACGCTTGCCGGAAGGCTCCGGGCGCTGCAGGCAGCTCCGTATGCCGCATTGATCAAGCCGCTGCTGGCAAAACCTCTCCCTGTAACGAAGCGGATCGCGGACGACAGCAAGGTAACCGATCATCACGCGATTATCCCGACGGACGAGCGGCCTGCGCTTCAACTGCTGGGAGCCGACGAGCGCAAGCTGTACGATCTGATCGTCAAGCGGTTTCTCGCCCTGTTCTATCCCGCTTACCGCTATGACGAGACGACGGTCACCGCAACGCTCGGTGGAGAAGCGTTCCACGCCCGCGGCCGCGTCGTCCGCGAGCCCGGCTGGCGGCAGCTGTACGAAGAAGCGGTTTGGGCCGAGGATGCCGAGGATGAGGATAACCCGTCTTCCGAATCCGGGGCCATGCAGTCCCTGCCGCCGCTCTCGCAGGGCCAGAAGCTGGATGCGCGCCGCTTGAGCCTCCAAAAGCAGATGACCCGTCCGCCCGGGCGTTACACCGAAGCCGGACTGCTGACCGTGATGGAGAAGCAGGGCTTGGGCACCCCAGCTACCAGAGCCGATATTATCGAGAAGCTCCTGCAGACCGATACGATCGAACGGCGGATGAATACGCTGCAGCCTACAGGCAAAGGCGCTCAACTGATCAACCTCGTATCGCCCGAGCTTCGTTCCTCCGAGCTTACTGCCTCTTGGGAGCAGGAGCTGCAGCGCATCTCAGCCGGGCAAGGGGACGCCGACGCCTTCATGAGCCGCATCCGCAAACAGACCGAGTCGATCGTCCGGGAAGTCAAAGTCAGCAGCGCGGAATACAAGCCGCATAATCTGACCGGTTCCCGCTGTCCGGAGTGCGGCAGCCAGCTTCAGGAGATGAAGGGCAAGCAGGGCAAGCGCCTCGTCTGCAGCAGCCGCGAGTGCAGCTACCGCCGTGCCGCCGAAGCTCCCTTGCTAAACAAGCGCTGTCCGCAATGCCGCAAGAAGATGGAGCTTCATGAAGGAAAAGCCGGCAAATACGCCCAGTGCAAGCCGTGCAACGTTATCGAGATGCTGGGCGAATCCTGCGGCGGCCGCGGCGGCCGCGCCGCCAAGCGCCAGCAATCCCAGCTGGCGCAGCAGTTCAGCGACAACGTAACGGTGGGCTCCAGTATGGAAGAAGCGCTGCGGGCTGCGCTGGAGAAGAAAAAATCCTAGGCAGTCCGGTTTTCTTTTAGGAAAACTTGGCTATCGGTCGGATCTGTATGCTTTAAATGAACTCCCCCTCAGCACAATCACCGGAGCTTATCCATGCTGAGCGTTGCACAAAGCCCTGCCCGGAGTCCGGGCAGGGCTTTGTGCTGGGCAAACGCGCGTTAGATCGTCGGACGCACCTGCTGCTCGTAATAATGCCGCAGCTGCGCCTTCTCCGATTCGGTAAATTGATATTCGCAATCTCGGCCTTCATCCTGCGCGGCAATCTCCACCAGCAGGCCGTCTCTTGTGGCGACAAGCAGCGCCCCCAGCTCCCCGATCGAAGCCGGCACAAGCTCGGGCGCTTCCGTTTCCAAGCGCACATAAACGTCTACCCACCGCTCATCGCGGATATCGATATCATGCTTCATCGAAGTAAACTTCAGCTCGCTTACATCCGTGCTGCCATAGGTAAGCATGCTACTTCCCCCCCTGCTTCCCGTCCGGCAGCAGATCCATCAGCGCAAGCTCCATGACCGGATAATTAAAGTGAAAATTGCGATCCAGCGCAGCCTTGGGCAGTACCCGCTGGCCTTTCAACAGCAGCTGGCTCATTTCTCCAAACATCAGCTTGATCAGAAACGCCGGCACCGGGAAGAAATTAGGCCTGCCGAGCCGGGCCGCAACTCTTCGGCTGAATTCATCATTGCTGATAGATACCGGAGCGGTCGCATTCACCGGCCCCTCCAGCTCACCATCGGCGATGCAAAAGTCGATCAGACGACACAGATCGTCGATATGAATCCATGACATATACTGAGTGCCGGAGCCGATCCGGCCGCCAAAGCCAAACTTGAACGGAGCGATCATCTTCGGGAAAGCTCCGCCGTCTTTGCCAAGCACTACGCCAAGGCGCAGCAGCACCACCCGCGTATCGGGGATTTGCTCGGCGGCAGCCTCCCACTCGTCCACGACATTGGCCAGAAAATCGTCCTTTCTCCATTCGCTTTCCTCGATGAAGCTTTCGGTCTCCGACATCCCATATATGCCAACGGCGGATGCATTGATCAGCACCGGTTTCTTCTCCATGTTCTCGATCCAGGAGCTGACGCGGGCAACCGCATCAAGCCTGGACTGCATAATGCGCTTCTTGGCGTCCTCCGTCCAGCGCTGATTGATCGTCTCCCCCGCCAGATTGACGATGGCGTCGACGCCATCCAGAAGCTTCGCTCCGGCCTCCAGCTCATCCCAGGTCACATACCGCATCAGAGGATGGGACGACTTCTGCTTCTTGCGTGTGACGACCAGCAGGCTCGCCTTCTGCGCGATGTAATAATCAATCAAATGCTTGCCGATAAACCCCGTACCACCGGTAATAACCACCTTCATCTACATTCCTCCGCCTGATTCCAAACCTGATTATGCCCTACATTATATATCAAATCGGACTGGATGAAAAATAGCGGAAGTCTTTCCAGGCGAATATTGCGAAATTTATCTGGATTTGTCTGTCCATGTCAAAGAAATGGAAGCTTTAACGGTTGCTTAAGCTAGTTAATGAAAGTAAAATAGCATCAGAAGATCTAGCATCGGAGGTCGCCGCATTGGTCTGGGATTTCATTGAAACATCCGTCGAGCCGGTTGACGCATATGGCCGCATGAGTTTATATCGAGCCGTGGAACGAGAAACCGGCATGATCCGCTATTTGAAGGCTCCGCATCCCGAATACGCAAATGAATTTTCTTCAGTGAGGCTTCCAGCCGAGCTCCGGCAAGCGGCCAAGCTGCAGTCCGCCGGCGTTTGGATGCCCGCGGAGCCGGCCGAGTGGAACGGCGTTCCAGCCCTGCTCATGCAGCCTGTTGAAGGACAGCCGCTTGTCTCTTACATACGCTCCGGACCCATGGAGCTGACGTTATTCCTCCATCTGGCGGCTGGGATGGCCGAAGCCGTAAGCAAGCTTCATCAGGCGAAGCATCTTCATCTGGCGCTGTCCCCTCAAGCCTTTTTTGTCGAATCTAATCGCAGGGCATGCAGGCTGACCGAGCTGCATCTCGCGGCTCCGTTCTCGGCGGCTGCGGAGCAAAATCCCGGCGCTCATCCGCAGCCGGACGGAGATGAAGGCGCCTTGTTATACACCGCTCCCGAACGGATCGGGCGGCTGTACCGCCGCGTGGACCCGCGTACGGATATTTATGCGCTGGGCGTTCTTTTCTACCGCATGCTCACCGGCGTTCACCCTTTCGACAGCGCCGATCCCGCTGAGCTGGCGCACAGCCATGTCGCCAAAGACCCGGAGCCGCTGACAGCTTGGCATATTCCGAAGCCAGTCTCGGATATCGTGAACAAATGTCTGGTGAAGCAGCCGGACGGGCGCTACCCCAGCTCCTTCGCTTTGCAGCGTGATCTGAACACCGCGCTGGAAAAGCTGCTCAGCCATGGTTATATCGAAGACTATGAGATTGAAGCAGACAGAATCTCCGACCAGTTCTCCATCTCGGAGTCCATCTACGGCCGAGAGAACGAGCTGCAGCTGTTGGAAAACGCCTACAAACGAGCCGAGACCGGGAGCCGGGAAGTTGTCTTTGTCTCCGGCATATCCGGGATCGGCAAATCCTACCTGATCCATGAGTTCCAGAAGCTTGTCCATCAGCGGGGAGGTTTGTTTGTTTCCGGCAAGTTCGACCAGTTCCAGCGCGATACCCCCTATCATGCGCTCCACCAGGCAGGCAACCAGCTTCACCAGCACCTGCTTACGCTCGGAGAGGACGAACTGCAGCTGCGCAGAGATCAGATTTTGCAGGCCGTAGGAGGCAACGGACAAGTCCTGATCGACATGAATCCCTCCTTCGAGGCTTTGTTAGGTCCGCAAAATCCGCTGCCTAAGCTGCCGCCCGCCGAGATGCACAATCGCTTCGTCCTGACGCTGCAAAGCTTCTTGTCCGTGTTCTCCTCCAGGGAGCAGCCGCTGGTCGTCTTCCTGGATGATCTCCAATGGGCCGACGCCGCTTCCATCCAGCTGCTGCACGATATGAGCATCGGTTCCCTCGCGAGGGGCTGCCTGTACATCGGCGCTTTCCGCGACCGCGAGATGGGCGCCAATCAAGCGCCTCTGCGCAAGCTGATGGAGCATCTGGAGGGCAGCAAGCATTTTCACTACACAGGAATTCGTCTCGAAGCGCTTCAAGCCGGCCATCTGGAGCGCCTGCTCGCAGACAGTCTTCAGCCAAGCGGCCGTTCGGTCAAGAAGCTGTCCCAGCTGATGATGCAGAAAACGAGAGGCAATCCTTTTTTCACGAAGCAGCTTTTCCGTTCGATCTTCGAGCAGCAGCTGCTCTGGTTCGATTATGCCACCTGCCTGTGGACCTGGGACGAAGACAAGATTCAAGAGCTGCACATGACGGAGAATGTCGTCGACTTCATGATCAATAAAATCGTACGGCTGCCGGAGATGATTCAGCATCTGCTCATGCATGCGGCATGCATCGGCCATCAATTCACGACGGACATTCTCGCTTTGTCCAGCGGTCTGGAGCACGACGAGATCCGGCAAGCGCTGCTTACGGCCGAGAAGGACGGACTGATTCACGGCTCCAGCCTGTTAAGAGGCGCGGAAGCCGAGGAAAGCGCTGCCTATAAATTTCTTCATGACCGCGTATATCAGGCCCTCTACTCGCTTGTGTCGGACGAGGATAAAGCTGCTATGCATCTAAAGATTGGCCGCATACTGGAGCAGAAGTACCGGCTGGCCGGCAGCCTGGAGATGCATTCCTTCGAAATAGCGAACCAGTTGAATCTCGGTTCCTCATTGCTTCAATCCCGCGAAGAGCGCGAGCGTCTCGCCCAGCTGAATCTGATCGCCTGCCGCCGGGCCAAAACAAGCTCCGCCTACGATACGGGGCTGCGCTACGCCAGGCATGGCTGCGATTTACTGGAGACTGACTGCTGGGACACGCAATATGCGGTGGCGTATGCCCTTCTGCTGGAGAAAGCCGAGCTCGAATATTTATCCGGCAACTTCGAGGAAGCCAAGCTCTCCTTCTCATCGGCGCTCGGCCATGCGAAGACCCGGCTGGAGAAGGCGGATGCCCACACCTTGATGATGGTGCTCTGCACCAATATGGGAGAGCATGAGGAAGCGCTGCGCATCGGCCTCGAAGGGCTGCAGCTGCTCGGCATCCGGATCAAGTCCCGGGTCGGCAAGTCGGCGATCCTGTGGGAGCTGCTGAAGTCCCAAGTCCGCAAAGGAACGCGCAGCGTCGACGATCTGCTGGACATTCCGGTCATGACCGACGCTCATCATCAAGCCGTCATTCGCCTGCTGCTCCACCTGATCGCGCCCGCCTATTATCTGAACTCGGAGTTGTACGTTTATCTGATGCTGCGCATGTTCAACTATTCGCTCCTGAACGGCCATACGGAGGCCAGCGCGCTCGCTTACTCCACCTACGGCGTCATATCCAGCTCGGTGCTCGGCAGACTGCAGGCCGGTTACGACTATGGGATGCTTGGCGTGAAGCTTAGCGAGTCGTTTAATCATCTGCCGGTCAAATGCAAGGTATATTTCGGTTACGGAGCCTTCACGAGCCAAGTGAAGGAGCCGATTTCCAACAATATCGAACAGTTGCATAAAGCCTATCAGTTCGGCGTACAATCCGGCGACTTCGTGTACGCAGGGTATGCCATCACCTTCAGCTTCTTCCTCCGGCTGTTCAAGGGCGATCATCTGACGGATGTGCTTAAGGAGACCGAGCAGTACCAGAGCTTTATTCTAAAGGCCAAGGACCGGGACACCGCCATGATCCTGACCGTGCTTCAGCGGTATATGCTGAATCTGAAGGAGAAGACGCCGCTGCTTCCCCCGGGTACGGACGCAGAGACGGAATGCTTCATGACCACCGAGGAGCTCTCGGAGCTCCCGGGCTATACCAATAAGGCCATTATTCATACGTATTATGCGATGCAGGGACATACGTATTATCTCTTCCAGCGTTTACACGAAGCGAGGAAGCTGTTGGAGGAAGCCGAGGCATCCTTGTCCAACGTGTTTGGCATGCTGCATATCCATTTGCATCATTTCAATTATGCGATGGTGCTGGCTGGACTATACCCGGAGGCCGGGGCTGCGGAGAAGAAACGGTACCGTTCCCGCATCCGGAAAAGCCTTCGATTTTTGGACAAGTGGGCGCAGCATTCACCGGACAACTTTCTGCATCTGAAGCTGCTGTTAGAGGCGGAGTGGCATCGTATCCATGACGACCGCCATATGGCCGAAGAGAAATACGACCAAGCGATTCATTATGCCGGCAAGCACCGCTCCATGCAATATGAAGCCATAGCGAGCGAATGCGCGGCCCGGCATTATTTCCGACTTGGCAAGCTGAAGATCGCCCGCTCCTACCTGGTGGAGGCGCGCAGCTTGTACGCCCAGTCGGGGGCCGAGCGCAAAGTCGCCGATCTGGACGAACGGTATCCGTATCTCGTAGGTCGGGGCCAAGCCGAATCGTCCATCGACATGTCGAGCCTCGTGAAAGCTTCCCAGGCGATGTACGGGGAGACGGTGCTCCAGCAGATGCTGGACGTGATCATGGCCATCGTCCTGGAGCATGCGGGAGCCGAGCGCGGGCTGCTGACGCTGGTCCGTGACGGACGGTTGTACATCGAAGCCGAGAAATCGCTGCAGGCGCCGTTCGAGGCGCTGCAGGCTTCACCGCTCGATAGCTGCGAGCATGCCGCCATATCGGTTATCCAGTATGCAGCCCGCTCGGCTGAGCCCGTGCTGCTGCACGATGCGGTCCACTCCGAGCTGTTCGGCAAGGACCCGTACATTCAAGCCAGACGTCCCAGATCCGTATTGTCCTTGCCGGTCAGCCGCTCTAGGCAGCTGGTGGGCGTCCTGTATCTGGAGAACAATCTGGCGACCCATGTGTTCCATGAAGAGCGTCTGCAAACCTTGAAGCTTCTCGCTTCGGAGATTGCCGTCCTGATCGAAAACGCCAAGCTGTACGACCACATCGAATCCAGGGACTACAAGCTGCAGCTGCTCGAAGAGCAGGAGCGGAGCATCCGCAAGCAGCTCAGCGAGAAGGAGCGCTGGATTCAGTCTTCCGAGGCAACGATGCTGAACATCCGGAAGGCTCAGCATGAGCTTATCAACAATGTCCAAACCGTACATGCCCTGCTTATGATGAACAAGTACGATATGGCCAAGGACTATATCTCCGTCTGGTGCAAAGAGATTGTTCACCAGTCGGTGATCGGCTCGGTGAAATTTCCGGTGCTTGGCGTCGTTCTGAACAATCTATCTCTTACCTGCATCTCCGGGAAAGTCGAGCTGCAAGTGGACGGCGATCTGGCATGCACCTTCGAGGAGCTTACGCTTCCGATCAGTTATTTCTCCAGCATCATGCATAATCTGCTCAAGAATGCCGTGGAAGCGATCCCGCCTGACGACACGCTGCGGACAGTCAGGCTGACCTTGGAGGAGCAGCAGGACGGCTATAAGCTAACCGTATTCAATACGGGCTCCTATATCCCGGAGGCCAAGCTGGCGAAAATTTTCGATAAAGGGTTCACGACAAAGCCCGAATCGGGCAATTCCGGTCTCGGCCTTCATATCGCCCAGCATTATGCCGAGCATTACGGAGGGCGGATCGACTGCATCTCCAAGCTTCATGAAGGCACCTCCTTTTTCGTCTACTTGCCGAAGCGGCGACAGTCGCAGGACCTGCCTCCGGGACTGAGGGAGCGCGGCGCCGACTCTGCCGTCCGCTCCTCCTAGAGCGGACGCGGCGCGCAGACTGTGCCTTTCGCTCCCCTAGAGCGGACGCGGCGCGCGGCGGACCGGCACTGCTTGCCCGCGGCGTATCGGAATGCCAACGGCCCGCAGTTTCGCTTGTCGGTGCAGACAAGTCGAAAACTGCGGGCCGTTTCTTTCGGCTTTAACTGTGCAGCGTACGCTCGATAAATCTTAACGCCTCGGGCAGATGTCCTCCGAAGTAGGCCCACTCATGCTCCCCTTCGAATTCCATATATTCATGCTCATACCCGATCTGGTCAAGCAGCGCCTTGAACGCCTGGTTGGCCGGGAATAGATAATCGCCGCGCCCGCAGTTAAAATGCAGCGCGGGTCGCAGCTCCTCGCGGACCCGTTGGGCAGCCAGCACATGCAGGTCAAGCTGCTTGGCGTAAGGGCCGTGCAGCGGCCCCATGATTCGCGGCGTCTCCGATCTGTATTCCTGCGGCGACAGCAGCGAGGTGCTGATCAGCGCCCCGGCGATGCTGCTTGCGGCTCCGAACATGTCCGGGTTGCGCAGGGCCAGAGAGAACGCTCCGTACCCTCCCATCGACAAGCCGACGAGCGATCTTTTCGAGCGATCCGCGATCGTCCGGAATTCACGGTCAATCGCCGGGATCAGATCATAAAGGAAATAGTCCTCGAAACGTCCGGTCCCGTCGTACCAGTTCACATAAAACGTGCCGTGGCCATAGCCGCCGTCACTCGGTATCACGACGATGCTTTCGCTCAGCTCGCCGGATTCCATCAGCGCATCCAGCGTCGATACCGCATTTCCTTTGACTACCCAGCTCGTCTCATCCCCGTTAAGGCCGTGCAGCAAATAAATAACAGGATATCGCTCGTCCTCTTCCTGCGCGTACCCGGCCGGCAGGTATACCTGACATACCTTTCTGGCAAACAACGCCCCCGAAAAAAATGAAAAAGGGATTACGTGTCCTTGGCTCATGCTCGCACGCTCCTCTCGCCTTTCGTCACTCCATCAGCTCAGGACGGCGTGCAGATGCTCTTCCGTAATCGCCCAGTGCGACGTGTTCCACACCGTTTCCTTGTTTTTGACATACAGCACTTGCGGCGAAGCATGCTTGACGCTGGTGTCCTCCGCTATCTGATTGGATACCGGACGGGATTCGATAACCTTGACCAGCAAGTAGTCGACATTCTCGTTCGGCGATTTGCCGAGATACGCCTCATATTCCTGAAGCGCGTTGAAGCTGACAGGACATGCCGTGCTATGCTTCAGTACTACTAACGGCTTGCTGCTGCTGTTCTCCAGAGCTTGCTCCCATTCCTCATTCGTCGTAATTTCCTTCCAAGTAGCCATATGCTTCTCCTCCTTATCATGAATGAATTGCCGGACTGCGGTCCGCATAATAAACATGCCGGGCTTCGATCCGATCGGTCAGCTCCAGTATGCCATACGAAAAAAGCTGCTGCCGCCGCTTATCGGTAGGCGACCCGGGATTAAATAAAAGGACGCCGCCCCGCGTCTCCGAGAACGGGATATGCGAGTGGCCGAACACAATCACGTCGACCTCCGGCTTTCCTTCCGCGCTGCAGAAAGCCCGATACGCCGTATCCGGCGTAGAACGGCCCCCGTCCCCATGGATGAGACCGATCCGGCGTCCCGCCAGCTCCAGCACCTTCCGCCTGCCGAAGCGGCGTACGATGCCGGGACCGTCATTATTGCCAGCGATGCCGTCAACAGGCGCAATCGCAGCGAGGCGATCCACGATCGACTCGCCGATCCAGTCTCCGGCATGAAGAATGCGATCCACGTCCTGCAAGCCCTCTACCAAAGCGGCCGGGAGCTCCGGCTTGTGATCGTACAAGTGGGTGTCCGACACGATACCGATACGCATGCTTCATCTCCTTTGCAGCTGTGTATTTTATTCTACCATAATTGCCCGGACGAGAACAAAACAGGCGACCCGGGTCGAGCCTACAAGACTGCCGGCGGGCTTGCAGCGGCCGTTCTGACCAGACTTCTCCCGTCTAAAAGACCGCCCGCGGGCTTGCGAGCTCGAATCGCGCGCTGGATTCGCCCAAGCAGGCTGCCAGGAACGAAAAAGTCGAGCTCAGGGACAAATGCATGCCCTGGCTCGACCTTTCTTCATAAATGCGGGAGTAGCCCCTCGCCTTTTCTCAATCCACTACTGCTTCGCGACAGCCCGCTTGTAACACTACTCTCTGAACTCTATCGCGTCGGTTTTCCCTTCCAGATCCTGATCCTCCTTATTGTCCCGAACGGTTTTCTGGAGCACGAACGAGGACATCGTCAGGAACAATGCCGTCACCGCGTAATAACCTTGAACGGACAGCGGCTGATTCAAATTGACGATGCCGATAAACATCGCGGCGAGCGCCGTGGCGAATGCCGCCCAGGCCAAGAATGTAAAGGCTTTGGTGTTCCGCTTGGTCCGCTCCCCTTCATCATCCTGATTGTCGCGGATCGTCTTCTGGAGGACGAACGACGCCATCGTCAGGTACAGCGCGGTCACGGCATAATAGCCTTTGACCGACAGCGACTCTTCCAGCGTATAAATTCCGATAAACATAGCCAGCAGCGCGAAAGCAAACGATGCCCAAGCCAGAAAGGTAAAAGCTCCGGTATTCCGTTTTTTCATCATCTCGACACCTCTTCACGGTTATTTTTAAGATGAACTTTTAGGACCAGGTGGTTATAGTTACATCTTACCAGCTTTTCGAAAACCGACCAGTACTATCTTTATGTAGTACTCCCCCTCCGCTATCACCAATGCCGGTAAAGCCGAGCGAGGCCTCGGCTGCAGGCTAGGCGGTAACTTCGCTGCACTTCCAGTCGTCCTTGCCAGTCGTCCCTACCTTTCGTGCTTACCAGTCGTCCTTAACGTCGCCCTTGCCACTCAAGCTTGCCAGTCATCCTTTACAGTCGAGCTTGCCAGTCGTCCCTACGTATCGAGCTTGCCAATCACTCTGCCGTTCGAGGAGAACGCTTTTAGAAGCCAGTGCCGTTTGCCTTATAGCAACCGAACAAGCGCCGGAGCTTATACGTACTGAGGTTCAAGCCAAAAAACCCGTCAGCCTCGGGGCTGACGGGTTCCTCGCATCTCATCCATGATTGTCGGCTAACGAACAGTTAGCTCGGGTTGCCTGCAATCTCCAAAGCTTGCTCGGAGATCGTTCCTTTGAACTTGGACATGCAGTTGCACAAGAAATCCTTGCGGCAGATCGGGCAAGGCTCTTTGAGCAGCCGGTTGATATGAGTCGGCTGCAGGCTGCCGGATGCGTCCGTTCCATAGATAAGACGACATACCGTCCGGTCTTTGAGCTGAGCTACGATCTCGAACAATCCGTTCTTCGGATTATGGCTGACGATTTTGGCATCGACGACCTGTGGGTTATATGCCATCTCCAGAACTCCTTTTCCACTATACATATATTGAGACTCAAACGCTGTATTATGAATGATAACGTTCTTAACGGTCGCCGTCAAGCAAATTGCCGAGCCCGCCGAGGATACTGCCTTCCTCCTTGCGTCCGCCTGCGCGAGATGCGCTCAGTACCCGGTCCGCAAGTCTGCTGAACGGCAAAGATTGGATCCAGACGCGTCCCGGGCCGCGCAGCGTGGCAAAGAACAGCCCTTCGCCTCCGAATAACGCCGTCTTGACGCCCTTGACAAACTCGATGTCATAATCGATATCCTGCGTCATCGCCACCAGACAGCCCGTATCTACCCGCAGCAGCTCGCCCGGACGCAGAATACGCTCGCAGATCGCGCCGCCCGCATGAACGAAAGCAAGTCCGTCGCCTTCGATCTTCTGCATGATGAAGCCCTCGCCCCCGAAGAAGCCGGCCCCCAGCTTGCGCTGGAAATCGATGCCGATCGAAACGCCTTTGGCCGCGCACAAGAAGGAGTCCTTCTGGCAGATCAGCTTGCCGCCCAGCTCTGATAAATCCATGGGCAGGATGCGCCCGGGATAAGGCGAGGCAAAGCTGACGCTCTCTTTCCCTTGCCCCCTGTTCGTGAACAAGGTCATAAACAGGCTCTCGCCCGTCAGAAGCCGTTTGCCCGCCCCGAACAGCTTGCCGACCAAGCCCTTGCCTTGATCGCTGCCATCGCCGAATATCGTCTCCATGGCGATATTTTGATCCATCATCATCATGCTGCCGGCTTCGGCAATTACGCTTTCGCCGGGATCAAGCTCGATCTCCACGTATTGCATCTCCGAGCCTTCGATCCGGTAATCGATCTCATGCGCGTTCATTCGATCCGCTCCCTGTCGTGTATTCGATGCGCAGCAGACCCGCGGCCAGCTTGGCGCGGCTTCTTGCCTCTTCCACTTCGTCGGCCGACGCAAGAGCCACCGCCATCCGGCGCCCGGGCTTCGTCTCCGGCTTGCCGAATACGCGGACTTGTGTATGCGGCACCGCCAAAGCTTCCTCCAGACCGCCTATCCGGAAGGCCGTGCTGTCGCGGTCAGCTTTGAGCGTGCAGGAAGCGCCGGGCGTCAACACGCGCACATCCGGAATCGGAAGGCCCAATATGGCGCGGACATGCAAGGAGAACTCGGACAAATCCTGGGTCGCCATCGTGACCATCCCCGTATCATGCGGCCGCGGGCTGACCTCGCTGAAGTAGACGCGATCCGGCGCCAAGAACAGCTCTACGCCATATATTCCGTATCCGCCAAGAGCTTCCGTAATCGCACCGGCGACCTGCTGAGCTTCCCGGATCTGTTCGTCGCTCATCTCGTGAGGCTGCCATGATTCGATGTAGTCCCCGTCCTTCTGAATATGCCCGATCGGAGCGCAGTAAGTCGTCCCGCTGACCGAACGGATCGTCAGCAGCGTAATCTCCGAATCGAAGCGGATGAACTCCTCCACGATAACGCGCGCTTTCTTGGCTCTGCCCCCTTCCATGGCGTAGCTCCAGCATTGGTCTGCTTCCTCTGGCGTCCGGCATACGCTCTGGCCTTTGCCCGAAGAGCTCATAATCGGCTTGATCACGCATGGCGTACCGATCTCTGCCACCGCTGCCCTAAGCTCATCCAGACTGTCGGCGAACGCATATCGCGCCGTAGGCAGCTTCAGCGTCTCCGCAGCCAGGCGGCGTATCCCTTCCCTGTCCATGGTCAAACGGGCCGCATTGGCCGTCGGGACGACCTTGAAGCCCTCCGCCTCCAGCTCGACGAGCGTTTCCGTCGCGATCGCTTCAATCTCCGGCACGATCAGATCCGGCCGTTCCGCCTCGATTACCCGCCGCAACGCGGCCCCATCCAGCATATCGATGACATGGGAACGGTGCGCCACCTGCATGGCCGGCGCATGGGCGTACCTGTCCACGGCGATCGTTTCGACGCCGAGACGCTGCGCTTCGAGCACGACCTCCTTGCCCAGCTCCCCTGAACCAAGAAGCAGCATCTTGCGGGCTTGTCCTGTATAAGGTGCTCCGTACATGAAACTCCATTCCTCCTATCGGTAATGAAAGCAGACTCCTATCGCATTTATACTGGATTTGCTCCGTTTTTTCAACCTAAATATGCAAGTATCGACAACAAGGAACCCTTCAATTGTGATGGCAGAGGCCAGATTCGGACAAGATATGCAAACTGGACACAAAAATCTTACTTAAACGAAGTAACTTATGTTAAAATGGATACAGAAGAGGTGAGAACGATGTCAGATCATCCACAAACGATGTGTCCGAGGTTTGAAGCGGCGTTTGAAATATTGGGGAAGCGATGGACAGGATTAATCGTCCGCGCGCTGCTGCAAGGCCCTCGGAGATTTAAGGATATTTCAGAAATGATACCGGGCATGAGCGACAGGATGCTGGCCGAACGGTTCAAGGAGCTTGAAGCGGTCGGCGTCATCAGCAGGCATGTATATCCGGAAACGCCGGTACGGATTGAATATCAGCTTACTGAAAAAGGCAAAGCGCTGCAGCCCGTCATGGAGGCTGTGCAAAACTGGGGAGAATCGTGGTGCTGCCAAGAGTAGCACTCGCTTCTTCCTTCTTCTTGACATGGCCATTTCGCGTCGTTCGCTCTAAAGCGCTTTCGCTTTGTTCCGCGCTTCGACTGGAAAGCGAGCTTGTCCTATTCCGTTCCTGCACAGAGCAGAGCATGCCAAAAAGACGATTCCGGACAGAATCGTCTTTCCATTGCCGCAGGTTCGGATGTTTTACATAATTTACATGATCCGGCGGATCGGCAGCGCGGTTCTTGAGCCTGCCTCCGGTAGGATCAGGAAGTTTGGCGCATCGGATGCGATTCATGCATCGCCCGCAGGATTAACTGGTCAAGCTCCATGCTCTTTCCGACGACTTTCGGATCAGTAAGCATGAGCCCTTTGCCGGACACCAGGTCGCTCAGTTCATCCACACATTTTTGAATTTGGCACTCCAGGCGGACAGTTGTCATGATCAAGATCGTATCCTCCTCATTCGCAGTTCGCATTTACGAACCGGCGTTATATCGATTTAAGCGCTCCGTCATTCTGTTACATTATCTTTAACCAATTCAAAATGATGGAAATCACAAAATTGCAACTTGTCATGATTTTGTTGAATTACTTGTATTATGAACCCGAATATTTTGGAAAGTTACAGCCCCGCATGTGGCGAATATGAATTTTGCTAACCGATTCCTAATATATTTCGATAGTTGAGGTGGACTGTCATGTCTAGAATATTGCTGGTTGAAGATGATCATGGTATCGCGGATATGATATCCATTTATTTGAGCGAAGAAGGCTATACGGTGAATCGGGCTTATGACGGTCAGCAAGGCATCCAGATGTTCAATGAGCATCGCCCCGATGTCATTATTCTGGATCTGATGCTGCCGGATACGAACGGCATCGATCTGTGCAAGCAGCTGCGGGGGATATCCTCTGTCCCCATCATGATCGTCTCCGCCAAAAATGAAGTTTCCGAGCGGGTCAACGCCCTGATGAACGGGGCGGACGATTATCTGTGCAAGCCGTTCAGCATGAGAGAGCTTGCCGCGCGCACAACCGCCCTGCTGCGGCGTTCCGCCCTGACCCAGCAGAGTGGCGCGGCTTTGACGCCCGAGCCCCCGGCTGTGGATACGCGCGACATTGTGCTGGATATGGAAAAGCGCTGCATCTATGTTCACAAGCAGCCGATCGATACGACCTACTCCGAATTCGAGATTATGAAAAACTTTTGGCTATACCCGGGGAAGGTGTTCTCAAGAGAGGAATTATTGAACAAAATCAGGGGAATCGATTCCTTTGTCACAGAGCGTTCCGTGGATGTTCATATTACCAACCTGCGCAAAAAAGTCGAAGCCGAGCCCAAAGAACCGAAGCATATCAAAACGGTCTGGGGCGTCGGCTATAAATTCGAGATGTAGGACATGTCGTTTGAATACCGGAGCGGAAGATACAATAACCGTACAATCCATGCACAATGGGGACGACTTCAAGCGCTGTTGAAATCCCCCTCCCCACGCGACAAAAATACAGGACAATACGCGGAAACCTTCAAAAACCCGGCCACCGCGGGCTGTTGACTCATTATCAACAGCCCCGCTAGCCGGGTTCTTTTTGCGGTAAAGATCGTTTATGTCCTCTGCCAAATGAAAGCCTTGTATGAAGGGTCAGCGAGTTCCGTTACAGCTCCGGTCGTGCCCATCCCACCTCTCATCCGTCCGTCCGCAAGGCTACTCGTCAGACCGCTTTCCTTGAGAAATAGATCATGCCTGACGTCAGAAACAGAACAAGCCCGCCAAGGATGATACCGTATAAAGTAAAGGCGGATACATGAAAGGCGCCATAGGCCTCACCGGTATTAGGCATCATGGCCAGCATGGGCTGAGCCCACGGATAATAAGGGCCGAACTCCCGCGAATTGACGATCAGCAAATTGGGCAGCGTAAAGATCGCGTTGACGGCGAGCGGCGCGGCAAAGTTCGGCCATGCTATGGAGATCCCGAGCTGCAGCGCAGCAAGCGGCAGGCAGGCCAGCAAGCCGCCCGACAAGGAGCTCAGCAGCTCCGACCATGGGATCGGGAAGGCGAAGCCGAGCGACATTCCGACGAGCAGCAGCAGCCCCAGGAATAACAGCTGCGTCACGGCGAGCAGCAGAACGACAAAGCCGAACTTGACGAGAAAGACCTGGCTTCTCCGTACAGGAAGGGCGAGCATCTGCTTCCATCCTCCGCTCATGTGCTCATACCGGCATAGCAGCGCGGCAAATACTCCGGTCAGCAGGGGCAGAAATAGTAAGGCATGCAGCGCGGACATAACCGAAAGCGCGACAAGCCACGCCGAAGAATCGTGCGTGCGCTCCGCGTCCAGCAGCGCGACCGCTCCCGCAAGCAACGGACTGACCGCCGCGAGCAGCCATATGACCGTCTTGCGCAGCTTCAGCCATTCGGATCGTATGATCGCTAGCATCATCTCACATCCTTCCGTACGAATTCGAGCATGCCGGCAACCAGCACCACGACGCCTCCGAGCATGCCAAGCGCGATGGAATAAAGCGGATTGTCCGCGGCGTTTTGCAGATAAGGCCATTTGTAGGGCATCCAATCGCCGAACCGGAGGGAGAACATCGAAAACACGGTTCCTGCAAAACCGATGACAAGCGGAATCGCCTGATTATGCATCGTGATGGAAAGCCAAACCTGCAGGGAGATGAACGGAATGATCGCCAAGTAAGGAAAATAGCTCATCATAAGCACCTTACTGTACGGTACCGCGGTAAGGTCCAGCCCAAGCGCGCCGCCTAGCCCTACCATGCCGACGGCCAATAGCGTCGCCGAGCACCCGAGCAGCAGCAGCGTGAGCAGAAATTTGCCCAGGAACACTTGAGTTTTCGTCACCGGCAGCGCAAGCGTCTGCTTCCAGGCATTCATCTGATGCTCGATGCCCGCATTCATGGAGGCGATGATCGTCAAGCCGATGAACAGCGTAGGCACCGTCAGTACGGCGACTTCACCGATCAGTCCGCCCCAGGGATTCTGCGCATAACGCTTCATCAAGTAGTCATAACGCAGCCCGAAGTTTACTGCCTGCAGGCCGATAACGCCCGCCGGCCCAAGCATGATCAGGAACCAGATCATTTTTCTGCGGATTTTAAGCAGCTCCGACGCCATAATACGCGCGATCACAAGCTCCCCTCCCCGCCGGTCATGTCCAGGAAGATATGCTCGAGAGAAGCGCCTTCACGCTCGACCCGGTACACCTCAAAGTCATGTCTGACCAGGCTGGATACGATCGCCGCGGCGATATGATCGTTGGCCCCGTTTACCGTTAGCCGGCTCCGGTCCCAATCCGCCTGATAGCCGGCCGACAGCAGCATCCGCCAAGCGGATTCCGGCTCGCTTACGCCCAGCCGGATTTTCGCCGGCGCCTTAGCCTGCAGCGACTGGATGGAGTCCTGGAAAATCATCCTTCCTTTGGCAATAATCCCGACCCTAGTCGCCATCTGCTCCATCTCCGACAGCAGATGACTGGATACGACGACCGTTACGCCGAGCTCCTCGGGCATCCGCTTGATCAGCTCGCGGATCTCCAGAATACCCGCCGGATCGAGCCCGTTGGTCGGCTCATCCAGAATGAGCAGCTCGGGCTGGCCCAGCAAGGCGGTAGCGATCCCGAGACGCTGCTTCATCCCGAGCGAGAACCCTTTGACGGGCCGCTTGGACTCCGAGGTCAGCCGCACCATATCCAGCACCTCTCCGATCCGGGTACGCGGCACATCCAGCAGCCGGCGGACGGTCTCGAGATTTTCCTCCGCGCTCAAATGCCCGTAGTAGGAAGGATATTCAACGAGCGAGCCTACCTTGCGCAGGATGGCCAGCCTCTCTTTTCTCAGCTCTTTCCCGAAAATGCGGATGCTTCCGTGGGTCGGCTTGGCCAAACCGAGCAGCATGCGGATAGTCGTCGTTTTGCCCGCTCCGTTCGGCCCCAGAAAGCCGTATATATCCCCTTTCCCGATCTGCAGCTTGACATCGTTCACTACGGCTTTACCGCCGAGCGTTTTCGTAAGCTTCTCCGTTTCCAATATCCATGAACTCATGCTTCTCATCACCTCGAAGCCTATGATACAGCCTCAAGGTTAAATCCAAAGCAACGTTTCGTTTAAAATTCGTTTAAAAATCAACATACAGCCGCCTATTCCGGATTGGCGAGCCTACGGGTTCGGCTCCGGGTCTTTGCGAACGGCCGGCGAGATGCGGATCACGGTTTTCCCAGGCTTGCTGGCGACCGTGCTGCTCAATCCCATCTCCTTCAGCATAAGAGCGATGATGGACAGCCCGAGCCCTGCTCCCTTCTCGGCGGATTCGCCGCTCATCCCCGGACCATGATCGGTGATCGTAATGGCTCCCCCATGCCGCTCGGTCACCTCCAGCCCGATATACCGACCGGAGCCGGCATGCCGGAGCACATTCTGAAAGTAATTGTCCAGCACGCGCTCCAGCCAAGCGGGGTCCAGCTGCCAGTACACCGCCGTCTCGGGAAGCAGCAGCTCGATCGTAAAGTCATGCTGCTCGAACACCGGATACCAGCTGGCGAACAGCGTGCGCACCGTGCGGACCATTTCAACGCTTTGCGGCCGGTACGGATATTTGCCGGCGGACAGCAGCGAATAAGAGAATAAATTTTCGATCAGCCCGCTGAGATGCTCGATTTTCCGTTCGATCAGCAAGGTGGAGGCGACCCCTCTATCCGACAGCTGCTCTTCACGCAAGCTGTAAGCGTGGCTGCGAATCGTCGTCAGAGGGGTCCGCAGATCATGGGAAAGCTTGGAGATGAGATCGCGGCGCAGCTCCTCCTCTTCAGCCTCTCTTGCACGGCTGCGCTCCAACTTGTTCACCATCACATTAAACTCGGCTTCCAGCAGGCCGATCTCGTCTTTGTTCTGAACGATGATCTGATCGGGAATTCCTCTGTCGGAAGTTTGCGTCATCGCCCATTGAAGCCGGACAAGCCGGCGTCTGATCTGGTTGAAGAATACGAAGGAAATAAACAAAAACGCGCCGAGCACCAGCAGCATCCCCGTGATAACCGCCATACTATAGCCTTCCAGCAAACGCTGTCCCTGCGGCTTCATATAGTCGCGCGGCAGCTCGAATATCATAAAGCCTTGGGACTGGGATTTCCCGATGAAAGCAACGATCGTAAAAGGATCGCCATTCGTCCGCTCCTTCATAAAACGGATGGTGTACGGGACCGACCAGATGTCCGGGTAATCGCGGTTCTCCAGCAGTTGAAGACGCGTCCTGCCCGACTCATCAACCCACAGCATGCCGGCTTCCGGATAAAGTGCCTTCAGGCGGCGCAGCTCGTCGTCGATAACGCCGGCAGGCTCCCCTTCCAGCTTCGCCGCTTCCCGGTGCCACATGCGCTCCAGGTCGCCGGATTGCCCGTATCGGGCCGCAGTCTCCTCCGTCGGGCCCCAGCCGCCTAATGTATGCGTAGAAATCAATATAATAATGGGGACCAGAATGAAGGCCAAGGGCAACAGCAGCAATGCCCCGCAAATAATAAGAACATATTTGGAGAGCAGCGAATGACGAAACCAGTTCTTCATAACTTAACCCGGTACCCGATCCCGCGGATCGTTTCGATGATAACGGGATCGCTCGGATCGATCTCGATTTTCTCCCGCAAATACCGGATATGAACCATCACGGTTTTGTCGCCTTCCATATAAGGCTCGCCCCACACGGACTCATAGATTTGCTCTTTCGTAACGATCTGATTGCCATGCTTGACAAAGTACAGCAAAATTTGCAGCTGCTTGGCCGTCAGCGGGATTTCTTCGCCAGTTCGGCTGTCGATAACGGTCTGCCGGTCCGGACGCACGAGGATATGGCCGACCTGGATGTCCTGGCCGGACGATTGGCCGAATCTTCGCTGCAGAACCTCAAGCCGGGCCGCCAGCTCGTCGGGATGGAACGGCTTGGTCATGTAGTCGTCCGCAAAGCTGAGGCCATGCAGCTTGTCCTCCACTGAAGCAAGCGCCGACAGCATCAGAATAGGGACGGACGGCGCTTCTTTCTTAAGCCTCTGACCGACGGAAAAACCGTCCAGGCCAGGCAGCATAATGTCCAGCACGACCAGATCGGCCTGCTTTACCCCATCAAGCGCTCCTTCGCTTGACAAAAGCCAGTTTACAGCGTAACCTCGCCTCTCCAGGTCCGTTTTCACCCATTCGCCGATCTCCCGGTCATCTTCGATGTACAAGATCGTTTTCATCCGCGGACACCCCATTTATCAGGAAAGTGATTAACCTTTAAGTATGTTTTACATTCTAGGAGATTCCCCGGGGGATAGAAAGTTAAATTTCGTTTAAATCTTTCGCATAAACCCATTTGTTCATGCAGCTAACCACTTGTTCTACAGCGAAAAAAGCCCTCCGCTTCGCCATGCGGGCGAACGAAAGGCTTACGAAAGAAGTAAACGCCGGTTATTTGCGGGTATTTACATTATCCGGAAACACATGTTGAATCATCGTGTTGAATTCATTCATGTAAGGCGTGAGTCCGTTTTTTTCTTCCCGGGCGTACAGGCGGACGCGCTGCACAAAGTTAGGGTTGGCCGACACATACACGTCCTGAATCTGAGTCGACGCTGAGGAGAGGACCAGCTTGCGGATCTCATCGGCCTTGCTGTGGGCCAATCCTCCGCTCTCCGTCCAGGATATCCGCTCCGGCGTCCCTTGGCCGGTTCCGAACAAACCGGCTCCGCCCTTCTCCGTGATCCGGTGAGTCGTCGTATCGGGGTTCGCTTCCTCGTCCGGATTATGTCCGTCCAGCACGACCGCCACATAGGCATTAACCTCCGTCAGCAGCACCTGAGCCGCCTGAACGCCAGGCAGCTCCGCGATCTTCGCCGCAATACCGGGATCGAACGCCATCGTGCCTGCCAGATGACGGTTGGTCATGTCCAGTTGAGTCCTGCCTGTGTATTCCGGTCCCTTCCGGTTCTCTTGCTCCTGAATCCAGCGGTCCTTCACGCCAAGCGACTGGTCCTCATTATTGCGAGAATCGCGGTCATAGACCGCCTGCTGGCGGTAGTCGGCGAGTCCGGCTCCAGGCTTCTCTCCGGAAGCATGATTGCCCGAGCAGCCTGTGAGCAGCAGCCCGGCGGCAGCGGCGAGAGCAAGGCTTTGAACGGCGGCTTTGCCGGTCCTTCTGATCTGCATCCTGCACTTCCCTCCTGTTTCTCCTAGCTTTGGAGACTCCAGGTTTAGGATGAATCATCGGAAGGAAATTATGCGCGATCCCGTCACTTTTCCTCGGAATCCGCTTCCAGCTTCCGCAGCAGACGCTCCACTGCGGCCTCGGACAGATCGCCTTCCGCCTTGAACCGGTTCAGCTCCTCGAGAATTTGCTGTCCCAGCGCTTCATATTCGCCTTCCGCTTCTGTATAAGACGGATCGAACCATACATAGTCGCCCTCCGGGCCGTTGCGTAGAAAAGGCTTCTGCCAGTGCTCCGGATAAGCATACGGCTGTTCGCTGAACATGATCCCGAGCACATCGTCGGATTCCAGCGGCAGCAGCTGATGAAAAACCTCATCCTGTCCGTTCGTGCCGATCGCTCCGATATTCCGGTGAAGATAGGCGTAGTGCAAATAGTGCTCGCCGGTCAGCTTGTCCTTGGCGATCTCGTACAGCTCCAATTCATCCTCGCGCAAGGTGCGCACGGTCTCCAGCCTCTCCTGCATCGAGGCGGACGGAACGAGCTTCCATTCTTTCCAGGACGTATCCGACTTATGATCCATAGTTGGCCACTGCTCCTCTCCTCTATTCAGCTTCCGCTCTTCTCCATAGACGGCTCGTCCGACAGCTTCAGCGAACGCCGCGGCAGCCGCCACTTGCGGATAACAGACAACATGCGCAGCAGCACGACCGCGGCGAAGAGCGCCAGCAGCTGCCAGGAGCCTTGCACCCAGCCGAGCCCGATCATCAGACCGGCCAGCATCGCCCATACCGCGTAAATCTCATCACGAAGCACGAGAGGCTTGCGGCCGGCCAGAACGTCGCGTATCATCCCGCCGCCGATCCCGGTCAGCATCGCCGCTACCATGACGGCGGACAGCGGCACGTTCATCTGCTTGGCGTACAAAGCTCCCTGAATTGCGAAGGCGGCCAGGCCGATGGCGTCAAACAGCGACTCCCACGTTTTCCATTTGCGAATCCAGCTGACAGGCACGATAAAGACAAGAAAAGCGGCGATGAGTGCGGTTTTTAACAAATTGCCCTGCTCCCACAGGGTCGTCACCGGGATGCCGATCAGGACATTGCGAACGACCCCGCCACCGAAGGCGGTGACGAGGGCCAGTACAAATACGCCAAGTATATCGTATTCTTCTTCCATCGCAACAACTGCGCCCGATATAGCGAACGCAATTGTGCCGATCATGCTGAATAGCTGTAAATTCAATTGAAGCAGTTCATCCATCGGCATGTGACTACTCCAGACTCCAATCCAGGTTTACCAGCTGGCCGGTCCGCGACGATTCATAGATCGCCTCCAGCACCAAAGAGTTCGCCAGTCCCGACATCGCGGAGGTAAGCGGCTCCCGGCCTTCGCGCACGCATTCCAGGAAATGTGCGTTCATTCTCAATCGAGGGCCTTTGTCGCCTTCGGGGAACGTCAGCTCCACATCCGCCGTCCGGTCGAACAGCTCGGTATGCAGCGTACCCTTGAACGGCTTCAGCGAAGCGCCGCCGTTCGTTCCCATCAGATTGATATACGGTCCGTTATCCTGGAATGCCGTATGGGCCGCCCAGCTGACATCCAGCGTTATCGTGCTGCCGTTATCCAGCTTGATCAGCGCCGAGGCGAGATCCTCAACATCGTAGAAGCCATTCCAATCGGGTCTGCCCCAGCCGCCGATTCCCTTTTTGTGCGGTCCGAACTCGGCATAGGTCGAGCCGAAGACGGACACAGGCTTGGGGCTGCCCATAAAATGCAGGGACAAATCCAGCATATGTACCCCGATATCGATCAACGGGCCGCCGCCCGATTTATGCATTTGCGTGAACCAGGTACCCCAGCCCGGAATGCCCTTGCGCCGCATCCAGCCGGCCTTGGTGTTGTAGATATGGCCGAGGGCGCCTTTGTCAATCTGCTCCTTGGCCTGCATGTAGATGGACTCCCAGCGGTTTTGATGCGACATCATCAGCACCTTGCCGCTCTTGAGGTAAGCCTTGACGATCTGCTTGGCCGAGGCGGCATTAAGCGCCATCGGCTTCTCCAGCAGCACATGCTTGCCGGCCTGAAGCGCTTCGATGGCGATAGGAGCATGCACATCGTTGGGAACGGCCACGACAACGGCGTCGATCCCGGGATCAGCCAACAGCTCCTGATAGGTGACATATACTTTCGGTATGCCGTATTGCCCGGCCCTCTCGATCGCCAGCGGCTGGAATACGTCCGTTACCGCGCATACGGCCGCCCCTTCCGTAGCCTGGAAGCCTTTGATGTGCTCGTTGCCGATGCCTCCGGCGCCGATAATACCGATTTGGATTTGATCATTTGCAGCCATCGCGTTTGATTCCTCCACTTTCTTTGGATCGGATTATAAATGTCGTACCTACTATATCACAACCGTTACAGGATGCCCATATCTTTTGCCTTCTGCGCAGCCTCCTTGCTGCTCTTGCCTCCCAGCTTCTTCAGGATATTACCTACATGCACTTTGATGGTGCGGATCGACACGAAGAGGGTATCGGCGATTTGCGTCTGGGTCAGCCCCTTCTCGATCAGATCCAGCACCTGCACCTCCGTCGGCGTCAGCAGATCGCGCAGTTCCTTCACCCGGACCTCATGCTCAAGCTGCTTCAACCGCCGGAATTCCTCCCGCATCTGCGCCGCAACGCTCGGATGGATCGCGCTCCGGTTCGCATAAGCGCTGCGGATCGTCTGCGGAATTTCCTTGAAGTCGGATTTCACCATATAATCCACCGCTCCGGCCTTGAACGCTTCGAAGATCATATCCTTTTCTTCCATGGAAGACAGCATGATGACTCTGGCTCCGCTGCATTTGACGATCTCCGCCGCCGCCCAAAGTCCCTCGGGGTTATCCGACATCATGATATCCATCAGCACGACGTCAGCCTCCAGCTCCTCCAGCAGCCGTACGGCCGCCTCTCCGCCCGATGCCGTCCCTACAACCTTCATATCCGGCTCCCGGCGCAAATAGCTCTTTAGTCCGGCCAGCCATTCCTGATCGTCTTCGACTATAACAACGCGTATGAACTCGTTTTCCTCCTGCATACGCTAACCTCCTTCCGACCGCTCCCTTCCCGGCGATGCGGCGTCCGGCCCCAAGGCCGTCTTCTCCGTCGTCTCCGGCTTCGGGAACTGCATGAATACGCTTGTTCCCTGGCCCGGCTTGCTATGTATATTCATCGTTCCTTTATGCTTTTGCACGATCGCGTAGCAATAGGACAGTCCAAGCCCGAAGTTCATCTTTTTCCCGCTTTTGGTCGTATAGAACGGATCGAACACCCGTTTGAGCTGATGCTTCTCCATCCCATGTCCGCTGTCCTTGATTTCGACGACGATTTTGCGCTTGGTTTCCGTGATACGGACCGTCAGCGCTCCGCCCTGCGGCATCGCCTCCAGCGCATTTGTCAGCACGTTGGTCCATACTTCGGCTAGCAAAGCCCGGTCGGCCCGCAGCACGCCGCGATACCCGTAATGCTCGGTCAGCTCGATCTCCTTCATCTCCGGCGCCAGCATCTCGAGACATTCATGCATCAGGTCCGCGGCCGGGACCTCTCCCATCCGCAGCTCAGCCTCCTGCGTCTGCCCCTGAATCCGGTAGATCATATCATAGATATGCTGGGAGGCTCGCATAATGACCTCGACATCCCGGATCAGCTCCGCCTTGTCGGTCAGTCCGTCCTCTGCGTCGTATTTGATTTTTTCTCCGAACAATCTGATTTTGCCGACATCGTTTTTGATCGCGTGGTTAAGAATCGATGTACCGGATGTGATCGCGCGGAGCGTATAATCGAGCTTCTGATTCTGGATGGAGATTTGCAAGCCCATGAAGCCGTAGCGGAAGCTGGAGCCGACAATGACGGCCAAAGTAAAGGCGATCAGCACGGCATTGTACCGCCACCACTCGTATACCCCGAAAAACGTCGGCAGCACATATAGCGTAAACAGCGCGAACAGCAGCGTCGGAACGGCAGCGGCCGTGACGAGCATCCGGCTGCGCCGCAGGAATGAATTCCGCTCCTGCAAGGTCACGGACAGCAGCAGACCGATGCCTGCCACAATATACGGCGTGGCCCATGCCGTCACGTACCCGTACGGGATCGGATCGCCCGGCTTTATGTCGAACAGCAGCGAGCCGGCCACGGGAACAAGCAGCGCCCAAGGCAGCCACGCTCCATTTTTCCACAGCGGATAACCGGGATGATAGACGATAGCGAACATCAGGAACGTATACGGAAGCCCGTAGTAGCAGGTCAGCGACGATATGCGCTCGGCCGTGGCGAGCAAGTCCGCCAGAGGCTGGGTCAGCCACCCTCCGGCGGCCAAGGCCGGAACGAGATGGTCGGCGATAACCGCAGACAATCCGCCGGAGCCGCCGGTGAAGGCGATGCTGCTGATCCAGCGCGTGGTCGGACGTTTGGGATCGGTCAAGATCAGCAGCAGGCCGATGGTCCACAGACCGACGAACACAAACAGCATGATCGATCACTTCCGTTTCTTTATGTATAGTCCCGCTTCCGCTTCTCCAGCTCCTCCAGGCCGCGCTCAGCCCATCTGCGCATCCGGTCCAGCCGTTCCTGCTCTCGCTCCAGCGCTTGCAGCAGCGATGTCCGGTAATCCGGCACGGTTCCGTGATAAGCGCTCACCGTGTGCGGGGGCATCAAAGCGATCTCTTGGTAGGCGAGCGCGGGACGCTCATGAAAATACGGCACATCCGGGTCCATCGGGTGATGCAAATCTCCTTGGACAGGATGTCCGGCAACCGCAAGGACGCGGACAGCGAGCTTGCCGCTGTTCATCAGCTCGACGACCTCGCCAATGTATTCGCCCGTTTTATACGAGGCTTTGACAATCGCCCCTGGTTGGAAGTCATGAGTAGACATCAAATTTTTCTCTCCTCTCGGAAAATGACGAGCAATTGACGATCAGGGGCTGCCGCCTGCGCTTATCCATTCCCGCAGCGCGGGCACGCCCTCCATCCGGTAGCGCTTGCGGAGCACACGCCCGCCGCGAGTCTCGACCAGACAGGGCACGCTCTCGATCCGCCACGCCCCGGCAAGCTCCCGGCATAGGTTAATATCGGCAAGTCCGAGCCTCAGGCCCGGGTCCATGACGGCCACAATCTCAAGCATGCGCCGCGCCGCCTGGCATGTTCCGCACAAGGGAGTAACCAGCAGCACATAACGCGGGCCTTCCTTGTGTTCGTCCAGGCTAAGCACGGCTGGGCGGCGCAAAAGCTCCTGTTCCGTCCATTCCGGCAATTTCAATCTCGTTCGCTCCCCTGGAATTATGGTTGCTTAGCAGTGGACAAATCCGGTATAGTGGTAATATATTGACCTACAGGCAGGTGTTAACTCATGACAGAGACTAATCAACCGGAAGAACCGCGCAAAATCAGCCTTGCGGAAGCCATGAAGCAGAAGCTGGCCCAGAAGAAGCAGGCGCAAGCCGATGCCAAGAACAATCCGCAGCAGCGGGCAGGCAGCGACGCTACCATGCGCAGCCAGAATCACAAGAAGCCGAACAACCAGCGTCGCCGCACCGGCGGGAGCTAATCGGCCCACAGGTGCTAAAGAAGGATGAGGACTTCCCCCGGGAAGCCGCTCATCCTTTTTCTTGTTATCAGCAGGTTGACGCCCCGGTACGGGGCGCGTTCTTAGGCGTAAGCGAGCTCGCGCTGGCGCTTGATGTCCTCGTTCTCCAGGTACTCGTCGTAAGTGATGACTTTATCGATAAGACCGGTCGGCGTAATTTCGATGATCCGATTCGCTATCGTTTGCACGAATTGATGGTCATGCGAAACGAACAGCATCGTGCCGTCGAAATCGATCAGCCCGTTGTTAAGCGCCGTGATCGATTCGAGATCCAAGTGGTTCGTCGGCTCGTCGAGCAGCAGCACGTTGGCGCCGCTCATCATCATTTTGGACAGCATGCAGCGAACTTTTTCTCCCCCGGACAGCACGCTCGCTTTCTTCAGCGCTTCTTCGCCGGAGAACAGCATGCGGCCCAGGAAGCCGCGAAGATAGGATTCGTCCTGATCCTTGGAGAAAGGACGCAGCCAATCGACCAGCGTCGTATCCTCCTGGAAGTAGGAAGAATTGTCCTTCGGGAAATAAGCCTGCGACGTAGTGACTCCCCAGCTGTATTCGCCGGAGTCAGCCTCGATCTCGCCCATCAGAATCTGGAACAGCGTCGTCTTGGCGATACCGTTCGGTCCGACCAGCGCGATTTTGTCGCCTTTGTTTACCGTCAGCGAGATATCGTTAATGACAAGCTGTCCGTCGATCGACTTGCTCAGCCGCTCGATCGTCAGCAACTGCTTGCCCGCTTCGCGCTCCGGCGTGAATTTGATAAACGGATATTTGCGCGTCGAAGGCTTGATATCCTCCAGCTGCAGCTTCTCCAGCGTTTTCTTACGGGAAGTCGCCTGCTTGGACTTCGAGGCGTTGGCGCTGAAGCGGCGGATAAACTCCTCGAGCTCCTTGCGCTTCTCTTCGGTCTTCTTGTTCTGCTCGCGCACGAGCTTGAGCGCCAGCTGGCTGGACTCGTACCAGAAGTCGTAGTTGCCCACGTACAGCTGAATCTTGCTGAAATCGATGTCCGCGATATGCGTACAAACTTGATTCAGGAAGTGCCGGTCATGGGATACGACGATAACGGTGCCTTCATAACGCGACAGGAAGTTCTCCAGCCAGCGCACCGACTCGATATCCAGATGGTTGGTAGGCTCATCGAGCAGCAGAATGTTCGGGTTGCCGAACAACGCCTGGGCCAAGAGAACGCGCACCTTCTGGTTGCCGTCCAGCTCCTTCATCTTGAGATCGTGCAGATCCTTCGGAATGCCGAGACCGAGCAGCAGCTCGGCCGCGTCGGACTCAGCCTGCCAGCCGTCGAGATCCTGGAATTCCCCTTCCAGCTCGGCTGCCTTCATGCCGTCTTCTTCCGAAAAATCCGGCTTCGCATACAGCGCGTCTTTCTCCTCCATGATTTGGAACAGGCGGTTATGCCCTTTAATAACGGTTTTCAGAACTTCAATTTCATCATATTCGTAATGGTTTTGCTTCAGGACAGCCATCCGCTCGCCCGGAGTGATGCTGACCTCGCCTTTGTTCGGCTCCAGCTCTCCGGCCAAAATTTTGAGGAATGTCGACTTGCCCGCGCCGTTGGCGCCGATCAAGCCGTAGCAGTTGCCGGGCGTAAACTTGATGTTTACGTCCTCGAACAAAGCCCGTTTGCCGTATCGTAAGGTGACATCGGTTACCGTAATCATTATTAGCAGACCCACTTTCGGTTATAGACTGAAGCGACGCTCGACAATCCAAACGCTTCCAAACGTTAATTATACCATAACTGCGGCATGTTTCCCAAGAAAAGTTGCGAAATTCCGTTATTTGTTGTTCCCGATGCTTTCGACCAGCTCGGACAGCTCCGACCAGCGCTCCATCGCCTGCTCAAGCTGAGCCGTCAGCTCCTGCTCCTCGCGGAACAAATCCTGCACCTTGCCGTAATCGCTGCCGGCCTGCTCGATGCTTCGCTTCACTTGGGCAAGCTTATCCTCCATCTCCGCGATCCGGTCTTCGATCCCGTCCCATTCCTTTTGCTCCTTGAAGCTCAGCTTCTTGGGGCGGCCGGTGTCCCGCTTACCTTCTTGCTGTCCGGCGGTCTGCGACTCTCCGGCTGCAGCGGCAGACGCTTTGACAGGACGCGCCGCCTCGCTCTCCTGCTGGCGCTCCAGCTTCGACTGCTCCAGATACTCCGAGTAGTTGCCGTAAAACTTGCGCACCTGCCCGTCTCCCTCGAAGACAAACAGATGATCCGCCGTCCGGTCGAGGAAATACCTGTCATGGGATACCGTAATGACAACGCCAGGAAAGTCATCGAGGTATTCCTCCAGAATCGTAAGCGTCTGGATATCCAGATCGTTCGTCGGCTCATCGAGCAGCAGCACATTCGGCTCGCCCATCAGCGTGCGCAGCAGGTACAGCCGCCGGCGCTCTCCGCCGGAGAGCTTGCCGATCGGCGTCCATTGCTGGGAAGGCGTGAACAGAAACCGCTCCAGCATCTGCCCGGCCGTAACGGCTTCCCCGCTGGCCGTGCGGATGACTTCCGCAGCTTCCTTGATATAATCGATCGCGCGCTGCTTGTCATCCATTTCGACATTTTCCTGCGTGTAGTAGGCCAGCTTCACGGTCGTGCCCGTCTCAATGGTCCCTTCATCCGGCTGCAGACGGCCCGCCAGCATATGGAGCAGCGTAGACTTGCCTGACCCATTCGGTCCGATGATGCCGATCCGATCTTCCGGCAGCACGATATAGCTGAACCCGCCGATCAGCTTGCGGTCCCCGTAAGATTTGCCCACATCCTCCAGCTCCATGATCTTCTTGCCTAGCCGGCTTGCGCCCAGCGACATGTCCATGGAAGCGGCTGGCCCGTCCACCTTGCGGTCGCGCAGCTCCGTTACCCGGTCGATTCTGGCCTTCTGCTTCGTCGTCCGGGCCTTCGCGCCGCGGCGAAGCCAGGCCAGCTCCCGGCGCAGCAGATTTTGCCGCTTGTCCTCCATCGAGGCTTCCCGCTCCATCCGCTCGGCTTTCTTCTCCAGGAAAGAAGCGTAGTTTCCTTCATAGCTGTACAGCTTGCCGCGATCCAGCTCGAACATCCGGTTCGTCACCCGGTCCAGGAAATACCGGTCATGCGTAACGAGCAGCAGCGAGCCCTTCCACGAGCTCAGATAGCCTTCCAGCCACTCCACCGTCTCGTGGTCAATATGGTTGGTCGGCTCATCGAGGATGAGCAGATCCGCAGGCTGAATCAGCACCCGGGCCATCGCCACCCGCTTGCGCTGCCCGCCCGACAGCGTGCCTACGCGCTGGGAGAAGTCGCGGATGCCCAGCTTGGAGAGGACGGTCTTGGCTGTCGTCTGAGCCTCCCAGGCGCCTGTGGCGTCCATCCGGCTTTGCGCGGCGAACAGCTTGGCCTGCCGCTTCTCATCGCTAGGCGCCAGCTGCAGCAGAGCCAGCGCCTCCTCATAGTCCCGCAGCGCCTTCATAAGCGGGGTATCTCCGTGGAATACCTGCTCCAGCACGGTCGAGTCCATATCGAATTCCGGCTGCTGCGGCAAATATTCCACATGAAAATGATTGGCATGCGTAAGCTTGCCCCGCTCCGTGGACTCCAGGCCCGCCATCACCCGCAGCAGGGTCGACTTGCCGGTCCCGTTGACGCCGACGAGCCCGATCCGTTCCCGTTCGTTGATCTGGAACGCGATGCCGTCGAACAGCACTTTCTCTCCGTAGCTTTTATATAAATCCTCCACCGAAATAATATTCATGCGGCGCGCTCCTCTCTGGGCTTCTTAAGCCTTCGGTCATCTATTCGTAGCTTGCCGCGGGCTCTTGCACATAAGCGGCAAGCAGAGCGGCCGTATTAACGATCGCCTGCCGATGCGTGCGTTCCATCGCATGCGAAGCGTGAACCCCCGGTCCGATCAAGGCCGCCCGGATGTTGCTCCCCCCGCGCAGAGCGGCCGACGCGTCCGACCCGTACTGCGGATATACGTCCACGGCATAGGACAGCCCCTCCCGCTTGGCCAGCTCGATCAATTTGGAGGTCATTGCATAATCGTATGGCCCCGACGAATCTTTGGCGCAGATCGACACGTCCAGCTCGGTGCAGGACAGATCGTCGCCCATGGCCCCCATATCGACTGCGATCAGCTCGCTGATATCGCCGGGCAGCCAGGCTGCTCCGTGCCCTACCTCTTCATAGGTGCTTAGCAGGATGCTGAGCGGCCTGGCCGGCGTGACCCGCTCCCGCTTCAGCCACTCCAGCAGGCCGAAGACGGCAGCGACCCCAGCCTTGTCGTCCAGATGCCGCGACTTGATGTAGCCGTTAGGCAGCATGCGCACCCGCGGATCGAAGGAGATAAAGTCGCCCGGATCGATGCCGAGCGCGCGGACGTCGTCCGCCGACTTCACCCGCTCGTCCAGCCGCACCTCCATCACCGCTTCCTCGCGCTTCAGCTCCCTCGCATCGGCGTATACATGCACGGAAGGCTTATTCGTCATGATCGTTCCGGTATAGGTCCGGCCATCCCTCGTATGAACGATGCAATATTCGTTCTCGACGGAGCCGAGCATATATCCCCCGATCAGGGTGAACCGCAGCGTCCCCCCGGGCCTAACCGCCCGCACCATCGCGCCGAGAGTATCCACATGCGCGCTCAGTCCGATGGCCGGGCCTTCGGACATTCCGTCTACGGTGATGATCCCGTTGCCTTTGGGCGTAAGCTGCATGGCGAGGCCGAGCCGCTGCGCTTCATCGCGGAGAACGTTCATGATCGTCCGGCAGTATCCGGTCGGACTCGGTGTTTCCAGCAGCTTGCCAAGCAAGGCTGCGATATAATTTTCATCGATGCTGATTCCCATGATTCGGCTCCTTTATTTGATTCCCCGCCTACATTCGTGTAAGCTTTGGAATGAATTTAATCCGAGGCTGGCCCATGGCCTTAACAGGAGGAATTGCTGATGTCTAAAGAATTGGAAGCTTTGCCGCCCAAAACCTGTACGATCGAACGCATGATCACGGTGGAAGCTGATGTGGAGAAGGTGCTCAGCGGTCAAAAAACATCCACCCGGCGCAACGGACGTTACGCCGATCCCGGGGAAATTATGGAGCTGCGCGGACAGCGCTTCGAAGTCACTCGTGTGTACCAGCAGTCGCTTGGCGAGCTGACGGATGAGAATATTCAATCCGAAGGTTATCCGACCGTGGACGCGTACAAAACATACATCACATCCCTGCATGCGGGCATGCCTTGGCTTCCGCAAATGAAGGTATGGGTGCACGAATTCCGGCAGGTCTAGCGCCCCCGGGCGCAGGTCTGCTTGACCGTCCGCTCAAATGAAAACAGTGCAGCGGTGACCGCCCTCCCCGGCTCCCGGCCCGGACGCGCTGATCACTCGCTGCACTACTCACCGACCGATCTCTCTTGTCTGGAGGAATAGCACTTATGTATCAATGGCTTGTTTACATTCATGTGGTCAGCGCCCTCGTATCCATCGGACCGTTCTTCGTGCTGATGCCGATGCTCCGCAAGCTCACGCTTGCCGAAGGGGAACAGCTGGACATCTATCTGGATTCATTCGCCTTCGTCGTCAGATTGTCCAAGCATACCGGCCACGTCCTCGTCGTCTCGGGCCTGCTGCTGATGTGGCTCGGCGGTTATCCGTGGACGACGCCGTGGATCTTCGGCACCTTCGTCGTCCTCTTCGCCTCGCTGCTGTTCATGGCTCGCGCCTTCTCCCCCACGATCCGGCAGCTCCGCCAGCCCGGTCACGATCGCGGCGCCCTTGTGCGGAAGCTGGCCAGATCGCTTTATCTGTATCTTTTCGTGCTGTTCGTAATGCTCGGGCTCATGGTTATGAAGCCGGCCCTTTGGGGCTGACGTGCAGGCGAAGCGGAAAGCCGTCACGCCTTGCCTGAACCGACCCGGCTGCCAGAAACGCCAATCAGCTTTCGAAATCCACGCACACGCTCGTCCCGTCGAGCACCTGCTTCATATGCGCCTTGACCTCCATGTGAAGCGGGTGGACGTCATATACTCCCAGATCGGCCAGCGAATCAAACTTCGTAATCAACGCGATGTCGTAGGAACGTTCCGAATGCAGCACATCCAATCCTACCTCTATGTAGCGCAGCACCTCGATTTTGCCTTCCATATTGCGCAGCACGTTCGCTGTAACCTCTACCGCTTCTGGACTCCGGTCCTTTAATTTGAAAAATACGACATGTGTCAGCATCTTATAATCTCCCTTATAAATGAGTTATAGCTTGCGATCGCAGGCCGCGTCGTGGAACTTGCAGTGGCACGGCGCGGATGGCCATACCATTATAGCATCTAGCGGGAGCGCGAATCCAGAGGAGCAAGAAGCAAAGACCAAGGCGGAACGGATTAGCCGGATAACCACCACGGCAGTCTCGGATGCCGAATACGGTGGACGATGATGGACAGTCTCGCTCCAAACCGCCGCAGCCCCGCTTTCCCCGGGTCGGTCGGCCGCAGCGCGAGCACGCTGGCATTGTCCGGAGCGGTTCCTTCCAGCGTGCGCGACAACAACGCGTCGCAGAGCGCCTGCACATCCTCTACCCGGCCGCCGTTCTCTCCGATCAGCCGGGATACGCCCCCATCGGCAAGCGGACCGTGAAGCCCGTCGCTGGTGAGCAGGAACAGGCACTGTCGTTCGTACAGCCCGCAGCGGACATCGATCCGGGCCCGGCCACGCATCCCGAGATATCGCAGCAGCACATTGCGCTTCGGATGCTTGCCGGCCGTATCAGCGGCCATCAGGCCCAAGCGGACCTGCCGACCGACCCAGGTATGATCGCGGGTCAAACGGGCCAGCCGGGTCTGCCGACCGCCGCGGCCGGACAGCTTGTAGACCCTGCAATCCCCGATATGGAAAATCCAGTAAACCGAATCAAATAAAAGCAGTACGGTCAGCGTCGTTCCCTGCTTCATTCCTTGGCTGAGCGCCCGCTCGCTTATGCTGCAATGGATCGATTCGAACCGCCGCTGTATGGAAGCTTCCAGCAAGCCCCATCTGTCCTTGCTCTCCAGCAAATCCGGCAGCTCCTCCTCCAGCCAGCTTCTCAGGCCGTCTATCGCTTCATCGCCGGCCAATCCCCCGTCGGCGAGTCCTCCCATACCATCGGCCAATGCCGCTGCGGCATAAGGAATTCCCCTGCTCGTCAGGCCCATGCGCAATAAAGAACGGTCATCGTTAAGCGTGCGCTGCCAACCGCTGTGGGTGGCGGCACCGTATTGCCAATGGACAGCAATTTTTGTTTTCAATGGCGTCTTGGCTCCCTGAAGGTCATATGTCATACTTGTGCTTTCCTCTACTATACCATCTCCGCTGCGGATTTGTTATGGGAAAGAAGACGCCGGGCAGCACAAAACCCCGGACGCATCATGCGCACCGGGGCCGCGAGGGAATAACGTCGTATTTGCCTGGATCAGGTCAGCTTGAACAGCTGCTTCGCATTGCCGCTGAAAATTTTCCGCTTCTTTTCAATCGGCAGCCGCTGCAGGATTTTCGTCGGATCGTCGAAATCCCAGTGCGGATAATCGCTGGAGAAGAGCAGCATATGCTCGGCGTCAAACATCTCGAAGACGGCGTCCAAATGCTTCGGGTTGTCCGGCTCCTCGATCGGCTGCGTCGTCATGTAGCAATGGTCGCGGACATATTCGCTCGGCATCCGCTTCAGCCACGGCGCGGAAGCCCGTAGCGCCTTGAAGTTTTTATCCAGCCGCCACAGCAGCGACGGCAGCCAGCTGACGCCCCCTTCGCTGAACACGACCTTCAGTCCGGGGAATTTCTCGAATACGCCTTCGCATACGAAGCTGACCAGATGCGCCATATACGTCTGCGGCAGGCAAGTGTGCCACTGCAAGTAGTTGGACACGTAGCCTACGGCGGTAGGCGGGTTGAAAACACCCGCTCCTTCCGCGCCCGGATGGATAATGAAAGGCAAGCCGTGTCGCTCGCACGCCGCGTAGATCGGATGATAAAATCTTTGCCCGTACGGCGACCGCGAGCCGCCGATGACGGCGACGCCGACGATATCGGGATGCGGACCGATCCGGTCGATCTCGCGGGCAGCCTCTTCGGGGTCCTGGGTGCCGATGCACAGGAAGCCTTTGAACTTCGGGCTTTTGGACAGCCATTCCGCAATCAGATAGTCATTGTAAGCTCGGCAGATCGCCGCCGTATAGTCGGGGTCGGCGAAGCCCGATACGCCGATGATCGAATCCGAGCAAAGCAGCGCATATTCCATATGAAACGGCTCCACCAGATGCTCCAGCATATAGTCCGGATCGGAGCCGACCGGCAGACCGCTGGGCGGATCGGCGTCCTTGCGTTTATTGCCGATGGGAGAAGCATAAGGCAGTCCGCCCCCGCTCACCCCGAACTTCGCCACATGGCTTTTCCACGGCTCCTCCAGGTACGGCACCAGATCCTTGCTGCTGCGGAACTGGTTATGCACGTCGCAGTCGATGACGGGAATAATTTCTTTAGCTTTTGAATGATTCATGGGTTACCTTCCCTTCTGCGGACGAACGGCCTAGAACAAGACCGATCTTTCCCTCCTCGACGACCACCGGATAGCTGCGCACCCGCACTTTCTCATTGAACAGCGATTTCCCTGTCTTCAAATCAAATTCCCACCCATGCCACGGACAGCGGACGATTTCCTGATCCCGGCCGTAGATGAATTCGTACACCCGGGATTCAAGCGTCGTCCCGCAGACAGGACCTTTGCACAGCTCCGCCCCCTGATGCGGGCAATAATTATGGACGGCGTAATATTCGCCCTTGACATTATATATGCCGATGGAGCGGCCCTCTACCTCGACAATCTTATACGTGCCGGGCGGGATCTCGTCCACCGAAGCGATCGGATACGTCTGCATCCTCGTTCATCTCCTCTTCCGTCTGTACTAGCGGGTAAGCGCCGGTGCTATAGCGGACAGTTCCTCCTCGCTCAGCGCTTCGCTGAATACGGCCAGCCCTCCGAGCGACCCGGCAAAGAAATTGCCCATCTCCCCGGAGCGATGCACGCCTCCCACCGTAAAATCCGCTCCATGCTCGCCCCCGTCGTACAACCCGTCGAAGTAAGGGAACGGATTGAACGCGAGACGCGCATCAAGCTTTCCATCGAGATAGACCTTCGCGAACGAACCGTCATAAGTGAAAGCCGCGAATCTCCACTCTTGCATAGGGACAGGCGTCGCTCCGATGGCCGTCGTCATGCACCACGGATGTCCCGGAGTGGGACCGCCCACGGAGGACACATGCCCGCACACCTGATCCGCGCTGTCCCAAATCCGCAGATTCAAAAACATGCAATATTGCCTCTTCTTCTCCGTCTCGTTCCACATGCCGGCGACGGCCTGACACTGCTTCTCCGGCGCGGGCTCCCGCTTGATCCATGCGGCAAGCGTCAGCTTGGCTCCCTGTCCGCGGAAGTTAAGCGCCGGGCACTCGGCGCGCGGGATGCGCAGCCATTGTCCGCGTTCGAAGCGGAGCGACTGCGGACCGAACACGCCTTCGGGACGCCGCTCGACGGCTCCGGCCATCTCCTGCAGCCTGTAAGGATGCGGGCCCTTGGCCTGCAGCGCGTCTTCTCCCTGGAAGTCCCAGAACGATACAAGCGCAGGGTGCTCCATGATGGACATAGGTTCAGCAGTCATGAATTGCATCACTCCTTTGATTACAGTTTAGAGGGGAAACGGTTGATTAACCAGACATGAAACTACTGTTTTTTGTACGATTCTATGGTAATATCAATAAGAGTTGGAAGGAGGTCATCACATGCTATCGCTTCAGTCCGTTTTTGTGGACGATATGGACCCCTATTGGGTGAAGGATGAAACGCCGACTTTGCATCATATTTTGATCCTTGTTACCCACGGCAAGCTGCATTATCATCTGGAGGGCGTTCATTTCCCGCTAGCGAAGGGCGATATGCTATTTATTCCGAAAGGCATGCGCCGTTCGGGCTTCAATGATCCGGCAGGTCCTCATCAGAAATATTCGGCCCATTTTCTTCTGGACGCGCCCTCTCGCCTGCCATGGCCGGACCCGTATAAGCCGCGTAAGGCGAGTGCGCGCAACTCGGAATACCTGAAGCAGCGCTTCAAAATTCTCGCCCAGCAATGGACCGGTCAGCTGCCGGCCTACGAGACGATCGGCCAAGGCATCGTCATCGAGCTTCTCGGCTGGCTGGCCCAGGAAAGCGAAGCCGAGCATTTCTCCTCCGTGAAGCTGGAGCTGATCAAGCAGGTGCAGGACTATTTGCGGGAGCATTACCGCGAGCCGGTCCGGATCGCCGAGCTGGCCGAGCTGATCGACAGAACGCCCAACCACGTGACCCAGACGTTCAAGGAGATTACCGGCGTAACTCCGATCGCTTATATGCATCAGCTTCGCATCCATACCGCTCGCGATCTGATTCTGAATACCCGGATGTCGATCGGCGAGGTGTCCGACTATCTCGGATACAGCGACCAGGCTCATTTCAACCGGATGTTCAAGAAGATCATGGGCTGCCCGCCTTCCCGTCTTTTTCGCGAAGTGTAAGCATGAATAAGCCGCTCCCCGCCCGATAAGCTTGCTCTGCACGGGGAACGGCCATATAGACAAACACTATTTCTTCGTATACCAGGCGTTCATCGCTTCGATAGCGGCTTTTCCGCCCTTCGCGTTGAATTCCTGGACAAACTTGTCGAATTCATCCAGGCTGCGTTTATTCATAATAAACTTCAGAGCATTTTCCTCCGTGAAATTGCGAAGCTCGGTAAATTTAGTATCCCACGCCTCGACGGATGGGGAGAATACCGTCTCCTCGCGGTTCCGCTTGAAGGGCTCCAGCGGCTGATAATACGGCAGGAAGCCTTTGGCTTCCAGTCTCGCGAAGAAGCTCGGGTCCGAGTCTCCCAGGAAATACAGCGTCCGCCATGGAATTTCATTGCTTTGCTCAGGAGTCTGCACGGCTTTGCCGTTCTCCATCTTGTAGTCCTGTCCCTCGATGCCGTAGGTCAGCAGCTTGTCGGCCTCTTCCCCATAAATGTAGCTGATATATTCGGCAGCGCCCTGCTTGTTTTTCGCTTGCTTGGGAATAACCCAATAGCTGCCCCCGGCCACCGCTTCCTCCGGCACGCCAGACTGGCCGTTTTTGCCGGTGACGGGCGCGATATAGCGGAGCGCGCCTCCGTTTTTCTTCTCCTTGATCGAACGGTCGATCGTAAACGCATCCGCCCAATAACTGACGGAGAATGCCGCGGTGCCGTTGATCATCTTATCCTTCTCATCCTTGTTGATGGAGAACTCCTGGTCGATCAGCCCTTCCTCATACCATTTTTTCATCGTGGTAAGGAATTCCTTATACTCCGGCTGCAGCCAGGAAAATGCGAGCTGTCCGTTCTTCACGACCGTCGTAGTGCCAACCCCGAACGCTCCGGCGAAGGGCAGGAAGGATGCTGTAAAGCTTCCCGGATTCGATGCCTTCGCGGTCAATGGCGCCATATTTTTCTTTTCCTTGATCGTCTTAAGCGCCGCATAAAATTCGTCAATCGTCTTCGGCTCGGCTACTCCCGCCTCCTGCAAGATATCCGAGCGGGAGAGGATACCCACTCCGACCTTCTGGGCAACCCGGTGCGGAAGCCCGTAAATCTTGCCTTCATAGCGGGCGGCATCCAAAACTTCCTTCGTATTCATCGACGAGATATTCGGAATATATTGCTGGATCAGCTCGTCTAGCGGCTCGAACGCCCCTTGCTGGGCGAGCTTGAAATAATCCGACTTGCCGTTGATCCTCATCAGGTCGGGCACATCGCCCGAAGCCAATATGATCGACACCTTCTGGGAAGGATTGTCCTTCGGCAGCGACTCATACTTTACGTTCAGCCCGGTCTTCTCCCTGATCACTTTCGTCAGCTTGTTGTCATTCATGTTGTCCGTGCCCTTGAACTGCTCCATCGATGCATGATAGGACATCATAACCTTGATATCTTTGTTTTTGCTGCCGGATGTCCCTCCGGCCTGTGTGCCGGTCCCCTGCTGCTGGCTGCAGCCGGCGGCCACGCCTGTCAGCAGCAGCGCAGACAAGCCGATAAACGAAGATTTTCGGAATAACATAGGTAACCCTCCCCAGGTTTATTATCTATATGAGGATGCGGTATCCGGCCATCCGGATCAGCCTTTTACCGCGCCCAGCATAACGCCCTTGACGAAATATTTTTGGATGAACGGATAGACGCACAAAATCGGAATGACCACGCACAAAATCGCCGCCGCCCGGATCGTCTCCGGCGTAATGTCGCGGAACACATCCAGTATGGCCGTATCCGCCGTCCGCTCATCCGTAACCAGCTGCAGCAGGAACATCTGCAAAGGCATCCAGCGCCTTTCCGTAATATACATCATCGCCTGAAAAAAGCTGTTCCAGTAGCCGACCGCATAAAACATTGAGATCGTTGCCAGAGCCGGCATGGACAGGGGGATATACAGCGACCACAATATCCGCCAGTTGGATGCTCCGTCGATGCGCGCCGATTCTTCCAGCGTTTCGGGCAGACTCAGGAAAAAGTTGCGGATCAGGATCAGATTGAAGGGAGCCAAGGCTCCAGGCAAGATCAGCGACCACAGCGTATTGAGCAAGCCGACTTCCTTCACCACGAGATAGGTCGGGATCAATCCCCCGCTAAAAAACATCGTGATCACGAACAGCAGCATCAATCCCCGGCCGTAAGGCAGGTTTCGTTTGGACAACGGATACGCGGCCAGCACTGTCAGCAGCATGCTGATCGCTGTCCCAACAACCGTGATAAATACCGAATTGGTGAAGGAATCGAAAAATTGCTTGTTTGTCAGCACATACCGGTAAGACTCGAGGTTCAGTCCTTTGGGCCACAGGATGACGTCCTTGGCCAGCACATATGCTTCGCTGCTGAGCGACTTGGCGGCGATATGGATAAACGGCAAAATCATCGACAGCGACACGAGACTTAATATCGCGACATTAAATACGGCAAACCAGTTTTCGCCCTTGGTACGAATCAAGCCGTTCCACTCCTTTCTTTTCGCTCACTCATTTAATAGACGCCGTCCTCGCCCATTTTCCGTGCTATAAAGTTGGCCGTCACGAGGAGCAGGCACCCGATCACCGACTTGAACAGTCCCGCTGCGGTTGTCAGCCCGAATTGCATCGTGCCGAGTCCTACTCGGAACACATAAGTATCGATGATATCCGCTACGGAATATACTGTTGGATTGTACATGGCCAGTACCTGCTCGAAGCCGACATCCAACACATGTCCGAGCCGCAGCAGCAGCAGCACGATAATGGTAGAACGGATACCGGGCAGCGAGATATGCCAGATCTGCTTCATCCTTCCCGCTCCGTCCACCGTCGCCGCCTGAAACAGCTCCTCATTGATGCCCAGCAAAGCGGCCAAATAAATGATCGCTCCCCATCCCGCTTCCTTCCAGATATCCGTAAAAACCAGTATCCAGCGGAACAGCCTCTCGTCGGTCATGAAAAATACCGGCTCCATGCCGAAGCTCATCATGATCTTGTTGACGATGCCGCTGTTGGGCGACAGCAGATCGACTGTAATGCCGCCGACCACCACCCACGAAATAAAATGCGGCAAATACGTGATCGTCTGCACCGTCCGCTTGAACAACGCCAATCTCAGCTCATTGAGCAGCAGCGCCATAATGATCGGAGCGGGAAAGCCGACGATCAGCTTCATCAAGCTGATGATCAGCGTATTACGCACGACCTGGGGAAATTCGCTGAAGGTAAACAGCTCGCGAAAATGCTGCAGACCGACCCATGGACTTTTCATCACGCCTTGTATAATATTGAAGTCCTTGAAAGCGATCACGACGCCGTACATCGGCGCATACTTGAACACAAGCAGGAACAGCAGCGCCGGAATCAGCATAAGGTACAGATCCCAGAACCTCACGAACCGTCGGCTTTTTTTCTTGGCGGTATCAGGCAATGCCGCTGCCTGTGAAGTCGCCGTTCTCATGGCCTCTCCTCCTCTATTTTCTGTTGGTGTAATCGCTCTCATTTACTTTAGCATCTTTCTCCGCACTGTCGTATACCACTTCTTTGCGTTTACTCGCAACTTTTTTGTCCTCTTGCCGAAGGGAGAAACGCCAAAAAGCCGGAATCGCATCCGGCTATTTGTTCACTTCGCTGGGTTTCATGCCCCAGTATTTTTGGAAATTTTTAGAGAAATAATTGACATGCTTGTATCCCACCTGCTCGGAAACATCATAGACCTTGCAGCCTTTCGCCAGCAGCTCCTTCGCTCTCTCCATCCTCAGGCGCAGCACATAGTCGGAGAAAGACTCGCCGGTCGCTTCCTTGAAGCTTCGGCTCAGGTAGGAGTAGCTGATGTACATGTTTTCCGCGATGAGATACAGGCTCAGCGTTTCCTCATGGAGATGCGTATGGATAAAACGCACGACTTCGTTCATCGCGATCTGGGTGCCGGATTGTCTGCGCTCGGTAATGGTTCGGCTAATTCGGGACGCCATCCGGAACAGCCATTCCCCGATCTGTTCCTTGGAGAGCAGCTGATGGAACTGCTCGAAATCTTCAAAATCGTCCTTCAGCGTGTCCCGCAGCGTCCAGCCATGCTTGTGGACCATTCGGGCCAGCAGGCAAACGAATCTCCAAAGCATTTCTTTGGAATCGGCCACCGCCTGTCCGCCGGCAAACTCCGTGTCCATCACGCTCCGGATCACCTCATTGCTTTTAGCTTCATCTCCCGTCTCAATCGCAAGCTCCAGCTCTTTCTCCAGCTGCTCCATATGGACCCAGGAATGCTGCACCGCCCCGTCGTCGCGGTAAGGGATCGCGATGCCGCTGCCGAAGATGAGCCGCTCCTGCAAGGCCAGCCTGCTCTGCTTGTATGCCTGGCTGAGCAGCAGCCGCTCTTTGACGACAGGACCGATACCGGCGCTTGCGGTCAGCTTCAAGCAGTCTTTCACCGTGCCGAGCACTGTGTTGACCCATGCATTCACCTTGAGCTGAAAAGCTTCCTCCTTATCGCCGGCCGGGGCGAAGCATACGACGGCCGTCATCCCGTCATCATCCTGCAGCACCACGCCGTCTTCTACCGGCAGCAAATCCCGTACGATCGTATAGAGCAGAAACTGGACAAGCCGACGGTCCCGCGCCCGAAACCGTTCATTGTCCTTCGCGATCGGGTCCATATCCAGGATCAAGGGCTTATAGAGCTGCCCTTCGAGAGGCAGCAGGAGCTCTTGGCTGCTTTTTTCAATCTCCCAGTCGGTGTACCGTCCATTCAACCAATTTTTATAAAAAAGATCCCGCAGATGGGGCAAATGTTCTCTCCAGCGCCGCTCCATCACTTGCAGATCATGCTTGGCCAGCAGCTCCTTCTCGCGGACAGCCCTTGCTTCCAGCACCGTGCTTATAATCTCTTCGTTGTCCGCCGGCTTAAGCAAATATTTAAATACGCCATGTTCGATGCTTTCTCTTGCATACTCGAAGTCATCGTAGCCGGACAGCAGGATCGTTTTCACAAGCGGAAATTCAGCCTTGATCTGTCTCGCCAGCTCCAGACCGCTCATCTCCGGCATATAAATATCGCTCAGGACGAGATCGATCCTGTCATTATGCATGATCAAAAGCGCTTCAGCAGCGCTTTCTACCGCAGCGGCCAGTTCGATCTGATGGGCCGACCAATCGATGCCTTCGGCAATTCGCTCCCGGACATGCGGCTCATCCTCGACAATCAGCAGCTTCATGCCTTCTCCCCCTTTTGGATTGGTATAATGATCGTCGCCTTCGTCCCTTGACCTTCCGAGCTATCCAGGAGGAAGTCCGCTTCCTCCCCGTAATAAAGCTTCAGGCGAGACTTGACATTCTGCAGGCCGTAGAAGCGCCGGAACGGAAGCTCACGGGGCATCTGATACGACTGGCTGTTGATCGCGGACAGCACCTTGCGAATCTCGGCAAGCCTGTCCTCGGGAATCCCCGCCCCCGTATCGCTGACTTCCACGCTCAGCCGATCCCCGTCCTCGGACAGCTTCGAGCGGATGTAGAGCTTGTTTTCTCCTCGGCTTTTTTCCAAACCATGGATAATCGCATTCTCGACAAGCGGCTGAAGAATCAGCTTCAGCATAGGCAGCCGCTTGGTCGCTTCGTCCAGCTCGATATGCACCGAAAAGTTATCCTTGCGCAGCTGCTGGACCCGGATATAATACATCAGATGCTGCACCGTCTCGGACAAGGTGAACGATTCCCTGCCTTTACCCAAGCTGACGCGGAAAAACCGGGCCAGGTTGATCACCATGTCGCTAATTTCGGGAACCTGCTTCTTCAGCGCCACCGAGTAAATCGCATCCAGCGTGTTGTACAGAAAATGCGGGTTGATCTGCGATTGCAGCAAGCTGAACTCGGCCTTGGCGAGCCGCAGCTCCTTCTCATAATCGTCTTCGATCATTTTCCGCTGCGCGACCGCCATCCGGTTAAACGCATTCATAACGAATCCGAATTCATCCCTTCTTTGATGCTCGACCTGGGTAGTCAGATTGCCGCTGCTAAACTGCTTGAAGGCGACGACCAGCTGACGCAAAGGCTTCGCTATGCGGCTGTAGACGAACCAGGCGATCCAGACCGCCATCACAATGCTGACGGCTATAATGATAAAGGTGAACCGCTGCAGGTTGCGCGACAGCTGGAACACCTCGGCCATCGGCTGCTCCAGCTCGATCGACCAGAAATCGCTTTCAACTTTAATGTGAAACATCGGCTGATTCCGGTCGCCGGCCGGCAGCGGATTCGTTTCCAGCACGGGCTCGTCATTATAGAACAACGTGATGTCCGTATGGTCGGAGGTTTGCAAGTGCTGAATAATCGAACGGAACGAAAGCTTGTCCACCGCCAGAATCATCACATTGGGTTCTTTATTTTGACTCAGCACATCCAGCAGTCTGACATAATAAATCTTATCCTCGCTCAAATAATCGGACCGGAAGCCGTCTGCCTTCGTCGGGACGTAGGTGACAAGCCCTCCCCTGGCATGCATCGTCTGCTGGAACCAGAATTCTTCCTTCACGCCGGGCCACTTGACCCCGCCCTGCAAGGTCGAGACGCCGTTCCCGCTCTCCCCGTGAAGAATAAACGCTTCCTTAACCGCGCCGTTCACATTGGTCAAGGCGGACAGCTGCTGCTGTACGGTGTGTATGCCATACAAGAGGTCGGGTCTAAGCGGATCGTCCACATCGCTCCAGATGTCAACAATGTTAGGATTGGAGGCGATCAGCAGCGTCTGCTGGTCCATGCTTTTGGTCAGCTGATCGACATACTCCAGCGTGGTAAGCAGCGCTCCCTTAGTCCGATCGCTGATTTGCTCGTTGAGGATGTTCTGCGAATAATAGTTCGCAAACACGCTGACTGTTACCAGCGGGAGCAAAATCAGCAGGAAGGTCATCGTCAGCTTCGTTTGAATCGAGTGGTTGCGGGGAACATGCTTCATCAGGGCAAGCCTCCTCCGGAGAATACTGCTATCTTAGGGAATTTGACGAGTATCGTCAAGCATGGCTTGGAGGTGTGAGGCGGTGAAATTAGGGAAGCTTGCGCAAGCTCCGGTCTGAGAGGCTGGGATCAGCAGAAAGCTTGCGCATGCTTAGGGACTGAGAGACGAAAACAGCAGAAAGCTTGCGCACGCTCAGGAGCATAGAGCCGCGAATGCTGCAAAAGAGCCCCGCAAGGCGTCTTTGCGCCTAACGGGGCCTAGTTCATTCGTTTAATACGTAAGCTGTCTCACTTTGTCTACTTGGAAATCGTATAACGCACCGTTATGCTGCCTGAAGGAACCGAACGGATCACGGTCAGGATCTGGCGGCCGATCTTCAGGCTCATGCTGTTTCCGCTGGCCTGAACCTGCTCGATCAGCTGACCGAGCTGCTGCTCCGATGCGGTGATGCCCGCCGACCGGAGCAATGCATAACCTCCGCGGACCAGCGACGCTTGAGTTGTATCCAGCAGCTGCAGCTCCCCGGATGTTTCGTCGGTACGAGTCAAAATGACGCCGCTGCCTGTGCCTGCCGGATGAGCAAGCTTGTACCCGCTGCCCGTCGTCTCCATCGTCAGGCCGAGAGCAGCTACAGCCTGCTGCAGCCGCTCTTCCCGCATAACGCCGGTATCACTGCTCGTTCCCGGATCTTGCGGCCGCGTTGGCGGCGGGTCTGTCGGGGGCGGATCTGTGGGAGGCGGATCTGTCGGCGACGGATCAGGCTTCTGCCCGCCCGTCGAGCCGTTCGAGCCCCCGGGCTGTACCGGGCCGGAACCGCTGCCCGCTCCGGCTTCGCCGGATTGCCTTGGCCGGCTGCCGCTTCCTTGACCGGCCGGCTTATCATGCGTGCCGGGCTTCGCATTTGGCGCCGCAGGCGGCGCCAGCATGGCCGCATACCGGATGACGCTGCGCACGAAGGTAACCGCTTCGGCCCGTGTCAGCGTCTGGTCGGCGGCAAAGCCCTCCGGCGTCGCAGCCGTTTTGCCTTGCGATAAGCCGGTGTCCAGCAGAAAGCGAATGGCGCTTGCTTCATCCGCCATCTTCGCTTGCCCGGCGAAAGCTGCGATCAGCACGGCGACCCTCCCCCGCTTAAGCTCCAAAGCCATGCCATTTTCAGCTGCTTCCACCGGCAGTCCATATTGGACAGCCTTATTGTAGTAAGGCATGTACCAGCTTTCGCCTGCTGCCGGAGCTTGCACCTTGGCCGAGGCGGCGCGGAGCAGCATCGTCACGAATTCCGATTCCTTGACCGGCTGCCCCGGGCGGAACGTGCCGTCTTCATAGCCGAATACGGCCTGTCGTTCGACCGCCCAGACAAGCTCTTGCTCATACCACGCGCCGGACGGAATGTCAGTAAAAGACGCCGCCCAGGCCGAGCCTCCCGCCGCCCCTCCTGTCAGCAGCAGGAGAGCGATTGCCGCTCCCCATACTTTGCGCTGCCTTCCGTCAGCTGCTCTGTCGTTTATTCGTTGTTTGTAACGCCAATTAAGCATTGTTATCTTCCTTCCGCATCCGGCGTTCTACTCCTGAGGTCAATCAAGGATTGGTTACGATCAGCGTAGCCGAACGCCCCGGCAGCTCGACCGAGTAGCCGGCCCCCGCCTCCAGCGAGCCGACATGTGCAAGCCGGTTCGAAGCATCAAACCGGTATACGTCCTTCCTTGCCCCGCTATACCCATCGATCTGCACATTCGCCTGCTTCGGGAGCGGGTCTTTATTGAACAGGAGCACGTACAGCTTCCCGTCCGGGCCTTGAACCGCATAGCTGCCAACCATATCCACGTTGGAGCTGTCCGCTTTTACACTGAAGCCCTCGATCTTTCCTCCCTGGCCATCATAGTCCAGGAACAGCTTGAAAGCATCCTCGACCGGCGTATTCGCCAGCGGCTGACCCCATCGGGTTGCCAGATCTACGCCTTCCCGGCCGAAAATCGCCATTGCCTCCGCCTGCGCCAGCCCGCTGCTGATTCCCCGTCCATTGCCGAAGTTATACTCGGTGATGGCCAGCTTCGTGCCGGGCGCCGTCCGCCCGATCAGCTCCTTCATCCGCGGAATCAGGTTCACCGGTTCCCCGATCCAGGAGGAGCTGTCCTTGAAGCTCGGATCATACAACGCTTTAAGCGATCTCAAGCGCCTTGCGGCAATCTGATTCGACTCGTCGGCTGACAGCGCCACGCCCGATTCGGTCGGATAATAGTGGATATCCAGGTAGTCGACAAGCCGCGTACCGTTAGTCTGCTCGTGCTTGCGCACCTGCTCCAAATACCATTCGAGAAACGGCTTGCCGCCATGCGCCTGCCGATCGGGTCCCGGAGCGCAGCCGTCTGAAGCCGAGTAGAAATATGCGCACCAGCCCCAGACAACCGGGCCGAAAATTTGCCCGTCCGGATCTGCCTGCTTGATGGCCTGTCCGTAGTCCCGTGTATATGTCCACACCTCGTCATACGTCGTCATCTCCGGGTGGATATCCCGGTGCGTGTACGGCCACAGCATAGGCTCATTATCGAGCGCGTAATAGTTCACTTGATCGCCGACCCGGCTCTGGATATGGTCGATCCACCGCGCCGCAAAATCCGGCCCGACCGGCTTCGACGTGTCATGCGGATCGTTGCCCGCAATATAGCTTCCATCCGGCCTGATGCCGTTGCCGGCATCCGGATTGCACCACCAGTCCCCCCACGAGCATTCGGTCTGCTGCTGCTGGCCGTACTTGCTGACCGAATAACCGGTGCGCACTTCCCTGTCCTTCGGCGTCCACCCGATGGTCGGCACCGTCAGCAGCACTTTGCCGCCGTCCCCAAGCGTCTTGTCGATCAGCTGATCAGTCCGCGAACCGTGAGGCAATTGCTCGTTCGGGCTGTTCGTCTTGGGTAAATTCATATAAAACCAATCCGAAGCATGATTCTGGACATTCGTCTCCCAGTTGTACCGGGTTGTCGAGTTGCCGCCCCAGCGCACAACCGGGTAACCGGTAAACGAAGACATGTCCTGCGGCTCGATTTCCTCAAAATTCACACCGTATATATCCGGGTTGATCGCCCTTCGGTTGGCGCTCGGATCAATCCGGACGTCGACCTCATGGACGACAGGCTTCGGATTTTGCCGGCGGTCTTTGTAGCGAAGCAGCTGGATATCGTCGATATACACAGGCTCCTGCTCCCGCCAGTCCCAGGCCTGAACGACGAAGGAGTCGAAATAGCCTTCGGTGATGCCCAGATCGGCCAGCCTTACCGTCACCTTCTGCCAGACGCCCGGACGGATGCCGTCAGGCAGCAGCTCATCCAGCACAACCGAACCGAGAATCGTGTTCATATCCTGGACGACAAAACGCAGCTTCTGCTTGCCGAGGTCTCCGCCATGCACGTAAAATTCGAACCCGTAATAATCACGCGCTTCGAAGCCTTCTTCATGATCGATGTAAACGCCCTGCCACCACCTCGGCGCAAACCGGATTGCCTGCGACCCGCTGCGGACGACTGTCCCGTCCGTTAAGCTGACAGTTCCCCAGCTCCAGTTGTCGAAGCCTTCGCGCAGACGATCGTCATATACAGGCTCCGGCTCTACTTGAACGACCTGCACCTGCAGCGAGGCGGCAAACGTTTCATACGTCGCCGTCACCACCGTGCTGCCGGTACGGTACGCCTTCAGCCTGCCGTTTTCGACAGCCGCTATGTCCGGCTGGCCGCTTGACCAGCTCACTCCTTGCTCCTGCGACTCAACATAGCCGTTATCATAAAAAGCTTTGAGCAAGGGAGGCTCGTCGCCGCCTTCATGCACCACGAGCGAAACCGCCGGAAAAGCGATGCGCTCCATACGAGGCTGCTCGTACGTCTCCTTGACGATAACAAGATCGTCCAGATAGACGGCAGGCTGCGATCCATCCCCTCTTCCTTGGAAGAGCAGGCCGTCAAAAACCTCGCCCGGCAGGTCCAGAGTATCCAGCGCTATCGACGCTTTGCGCCACTCGCCGGCGGCGATCGTTCCGTTCGTCAGCAGCTTCTCGACTTCGATCCGGGCTGCCGACTGACCGCCTGCCTGAATCGTCAGATCAAGCTGCTGGCCGCCTTCCGTCCCTCCATGCACCCAAAATTCCAGCGTTTTATACTCCGTCGTACTGAGCACCCGGTCTTTGTAGAAGTAAATCCCATGCCCATCACCGGGTACAAGCGACGCCGCATACGTACCGGCATGCACGGTCGTCGTCTCCAGCAGCGAGCTGGCGGGCGAGCCAAAATACGTGAAGTCGGCCCTCATCCGGTCGTCGAATACGACAATCTGTTCGCTGATCGGCGCCGGCTGCTTGTCCGATACCGGGAAGCGCTCGCGGACGAGCCGGATGTCGTCTATGTATACGTCCTCCTGATGACCGTGGCTTTGGTCCCCCAGCATAATGCCGTCAAAAACCCCGCTGGGGATTTTCAGCTTGGTGAGATCCACTTGCACCTTCTGCCAGTCGGCAGCCAGTCTGCCTTCAGCCAAATATTCGCCCAAATCCACCTTGGCGGCCTCTTGACCTCCAGCCTGAATAATGACATTCAGCTTCTGTCCTCCGAGAGAGCCGCCGTGAATCCAAAATTCCAGCGTGTTGTAGTCGGACAGCAGATAAGCGCTTGAACTGTACAAGTAGAGGGCGTTGTCCAGACTCGGATTGAATCGGATCGCCACGCTCCCCTGATGCACGACACCCCTTTCGGTGAATGATCTGTCCCCCCAGCTGTAATCGGTAAACCCGTCCCCCAAACCTTCGGCAAATACAACCCTTTGATCCAGCTCCTCCGCCTGTACTCTGGCATCCGGCGTCACAGGCAACATCCCCGCCAAGCCGAGCACAAGAGCGACGGCAATCGCCGCCTTACGTTTAGCTCTGCGCATCCATGCATTCATTCCTCCATGCCTCCCCTAGCTGCCTACATTTGCTATTCTACTGCCTAATTATATAGGATACCGGGAAGCTTGAGTAGGACTTGCAGCTCATCATTACAAAAGTTGTGACAACAAATGACAACCTCCGTAAACAGGTAAAAGTTCGACCCGCTTAACGGAATAGTCCATTCTTCCTGTCCTTTGGAATTAAGAGACAGCGCCCTTGAAAACAGGCTGAACCGCAAGGATGTTGGCGATCAGAAACGCCCGCGGAGCGCGCTTCACAAGACAAAATGCTTGGACCACACCGTCACGGACACCCCGAACCTCGACAGTGCGCTGAGTGATTTGATTGTTTCGTCCCATGTACACCATTTCAATCGTGCGACCTATATATTTCTCCATTATGTTCGCCTCCCGAACAGGAACATTTGTTTGTATATATTCAGTATATGCGAACTTATGTTCCTTATTCAACTGGGATAAAATAACTGTTAGCGGCACAGGTTTAGGGAAAAAGTATCAATTTCGCGCGTTAGGGACATTTATTTACATTTCTTTCCGAATGGTGTCGGGGAGATCATTCGTTAGGAGAGGATAGCATGAAAATCACGCTTGATATTCGCCAACTGGCCGATCAGCTGAAAGGACCTTATGCCGAAGCCCTTCATGCTTGGCAGCAGCAATCCGACATGAAATCCGCTCCTTCCAAGCGGCAGCATGCAGGCGAAACGAAAACCATCAACAGCGTACGGCAGCATGTGTTAGCCAAATAGCAATAACCCCGCAAACAGCTGCGGGGCCAGACCAGTGACTCGGGATTCGCGATGCACGGCGGCAGACCGGAAGCAGAATCCGGGTGCTGCTTTTAATTTTTGAATATAAACTCGGTCGTCACGATCCGTATCGTATCGCCGTCGTTCAATCGCCGGCCTTGATAGGGGATCAGAAGCTCGCCGTTTACCCAGGTGCCGTTGCTGGAGCCGAGATCCTTGACGGTCACAATTTCCGATTCCGTTACAATTTCAGCATGGAGTCGCGAGACACCCATTTCATCCAATACATAAGCGGCCTCAGCTCCTTGTCTGCCTATGACAAAGCTTTTTTTGTCAAGCCATATTTTGTCGGTTTTCCCGCCACCGCGAAGCTCCAGATATTTTCCGGTCATCGCTTTCGGAGAAAACGTCTGTGAAAGTACGACCGTCGCATCCGGGCGGCGCAGCATCGTAGTGCGGCCATCCAGCCTTGCTTCCATGGTCAGCGTTTGCTGATCAGTCTCACGCTGGCCGGCCGTGACCACATTCTCATCGCCTGCGCCAGTGGAATGCCGCAGATTCGGAGTCGAACCGGCTAAGCCGATGCTTTCAAGATAAGAAGGAGCTTCGGCTATGAGCGGGCTTGCCCGAAGCGGAGCGCTTCTTTCCGGGTAAACTCCGGCTTGCGGCCAGACAGTGCCACGGGTTCCGTCAGCAGCGAAAGCGGCGGCTTCGGCCGAACGTTCCGGAATCGGCGGGGCATACATTTGCGCGGGCGGAGAAGCTGATTTCGACTGCCCGCCGCCTGCTTTCATACGCAATAAGCCGAAGCCTGCGGCCACAATGACCAATGATCCTCCGGCGCATACATACAGCAATTCCTCCTCAGGCTGATCCGCATACAGCTTCCACAGCAGACTGATTGCAAGTATCATGCCCAGCGCAACCGGCAAGCGCCGGAATCGCGGAGCATCCCCCTTCTCCGCCTCGCCGCCGTCAACCGAAGGCTTCGGTTCCGCAGGATGATAAGGGCTCGTTAGCCCGGAGCCGAAGTGCAGCGGGCCGTCTAACGGACGAGACGAGCCAGCTTCGTGCAATTTATTTGCCGGAGCCGGTCGTTCTCTCGCGGAATCCGAATACGACTGCCGTTCCCCGAGCCGGATAGAACCTGGAAAAATGCCGGTGTCGCTCAGCTGACTTTTCTGCGTCGCTGCTCCTGCCTGTTCGTCCCCCGGGCCGTACGCTTCATAGCTCCTGCCTGCTGCGGATGCCGCAGCCTCCGCAGCAGCACCCGCAAGCCGGTCAAGCTGCCGGTGCAGCAGCTGTTTAAGCTCCGGCACATTAAACGTTTCTTCCTGCAAATACCGCATCAGCTCCTGAAATCCTCCGCCCTGCAGCTCGCTGACACGATGAATCCAGCGTGAGGCCAGATGCAGCAGATCGGCGGAAACACTGTTTTTACCCTCCAGCTGTTCTTTGGGCAAGTAAGTAAGATAAAGCTGATCCAACCCGCCTGCGCAAAACATAAAGTCCTCTTTCAGCACAAATCTTCCTGGCTGAAGCATGTGCATCGCACTGTCTGCAAGCACCTCCGCGATCTGAAGCAGCAGCGTATAATATTGCTTCATCGAGATCGGCTCCATGCGAAGCAGCTGCGAAAGCATCCGCTTGCCGGCTATATTATAATACAGCGTGCAATTCCCATCCTTCGCTTCGACCTTCAGTTCAAGCAGGCTCGGAATCCGGTTGGCCGCCAGCATGCGAAGCTGGAATTCGGACAGCATGTCCCTCTTGAGCCCTTCTTCGGCGTATATCGCCATATCATGCCCGTACTGCTTAACAAATTCAACCCGCAGGCCGTACAGCGGTTGTGACAATGCTTGTTCACCTCCTTCATTTGAGCGTTTGCGTCATCCTTGCGCGGCAGATGCCGCTCGCTATCGCGTTCTGACGCGGCTCACCTTATCCATAATGCGCCCCGGCATGTCCTCAGAACAGCTCCTGCCAGGACAGAAATGAGTAGACCGCTCCCGGCAGCACCGCCCACATAAACGGAAACCGGAGCCTGTCGCTCTCATTGGCCGGTTTGGCCAGCGCAGCCAGATCCCGAAACAGCCAAAGACGAAGCAGCAGAGCAGCTATATGTCTGAACCGCTGCGCGCGGTCATGCCTCCATAGAAATACGAAGCAAGCTATAATTCCCGCCAAAAAAAGCGAAACAGCCAGCGTATACAAAGTAAATGAAGCGCCCGTAACAGCTCCGACAGCGGCAAACAGCTTTACATCCCCGGCCCCTACGCCTTGTATGGCATACAGCAGCAGCAGCGGAACGAAGCCTGCCGCCAGACCCAGCGCCGACCAGGCCAAGCCATCCCAGCCTGTGGCGACACCGTGGCCTGCAAGACCGGCGGCTGTTCCGGTGACCGTCAGCCAATTCGGAATAATACGCTTGCGGACATCGGTTGCGAACGCTATGGCAAGCAACAGACCGGCAAACCACCATTCCATCGTTTCAGCCTCCTATCCATGCTTGCTCTCTGGCCTGCTTGCGCAGGACGATCTTCCTGGTCACGAACGGAAGGAGCAGCGTAAATTCATATTGCGCCTCCACAATAACTGCCGCAGTCGTTCCATTATGGAAGTCGGGGAGCCGCACGTCCGTTACTTTGAATTTTCCCGGCCGCAGGACGGAGGCATCGCCGAAGCTTGCAATCAGAGGAGTCGAGGCCTCCGCGGCTTTTCGCCGCAGCGTCCGCTTCCATTCATCTGTCTGCTCGCCCGCCGCCGCCTCCGCCGCCGCCCGGTAGTCTCGCTCCCACGCCATCAAACGAACGATCGGCTCGGGGATAAACCGGCCGTACTCCTCGGTAAATGTCTCTGCAGCGATGACCCGGGAGCGGGCGGCATCCGCCTGAGCGACCGCCTGCTCCAGCCACACGCCGGGCGGGCTTGCCGCCAAACGCTGGCGAGCCTCGCCGTATAGCTGCTGGGCCGGGTACAGATTGGCCGCAATCACTTTGGCCGATTCGGAGACAACGGCTTGCAGCGCCATATCGGCTTGCGCGAGCCGGATCATGGACGCGAACAGCATAAGCAGCGAGACAAACAGCGGCAGGACAAGAGCCGCCTCCAGCACCATGCCGCCTGCATTCGACTTGAACAGGCGCATGCCTTTCACCTCCTTGCTTGTGCATCCTATTGGATCAATAGTGATAATCCGCCGTCTTCGTCCGCATGCATCGGGATGGCTCGTCGCCGCATCCTCCAAAGCTTTCTGCGCCAAGCGAACGCAAGATGCCTCCCATAAACCAAAACCGGAAGGAAACCGTAGCTTGACCGGATGCATAAGTAAAAACCGTAGACAAATCGACAGAGGTATTGTAGTGAATCAATGCCTGCATCCGGGACAACAACACGCTTTCCCGGCTGTGCAGCAGCAGGAAGATGCGCAAGTAATCCCGGTAATTCAAAGTGACGGCCTGGCTCAGCTTGCGGGACAACGCCACTTCCTCTCCTTGAATAAGCTTCGCCATATCCTGCTGGGCCCGTACCGCCCCTTCGGCGACCGCTGCCAGCAGCACCAGCAAGGGCGACCCGGCGGCTAACGCTTCATTTCTGGGCTCCAGCAGCGCCTCTGCCGTCCCCACCGCCAGCCGGAAGGCGAACATCTCGGCATAGGCAAGCGAATAGTTGCCTGCGCAGGAATCGGCTCCATAGATTAAATACTCCACCTCCTGATTCGTCAACGGATGCTGCTCCGGCAAAGACAGCTCCTTGGACTTCCGTGGCGCGCCCGCAGACTCTGCTCCGAGACCCAGCGTCCGGTAGCTGAACTTTGTGACCGCGTACTCATCCACATAAAATTCATCCCTTACATCCGTCAGCAGCTGCTCCAGGCCTGCTGCCAGCTTCAGCGCGCCCAATCCGGCCCGATCGGCGGAATCCGTCGGAACGGCAGGAACCGCTTCCCCTCCGGCGGGAGCCGCATTGCGCGTCATGTATGCGCTGAACAGCCCTTGGGCGTCCGGCTTGCGCGAATCTCCCTCCAGCTTGAGGTAGATGTTTTCAAAGGGATCTGCACCAGTTGTCAAGCTGCAGACACCCAGACTTTTCCGGACTTCGCTTAGCACGGCCTCCGTTTTGCTGCGCTGTTCCCGTTTGCCCGCCTGGATAGCCCGCTGACTGGCTTGCTGGCGCATGACCGTGGGACTCATCCGGGCGGCAGTCGCCTCAAGGGAGCTCTGGAAGCCTTCCAGCGCCTGAAGGACTGTCGTATATTTCGCTTGCGTAAACCACAGCCCGTCATTCATCTGCGCATCGAAGCCGGCAAATTGGGCGACGGCCCCGACCACATCCGCCTGCCACGTGTCCAGCTCCTGCCTGCTCAGCACCTGAACCTCCGCAAAAGTCCGGTTCTCCGTATCCGCAAGCGCCTGGGAGCCGAGCGGCGTTCCCGAAACAGCTCCGCCGCCTCCGCGGATTCGCTCAAGCTCCTTCTCCACCGCCTCGCCAGCTTCAACCGCTTGCCGATGCGCCTGCTGAAATTCGCCGAGCGCGGTCTGAACCCGCCCCAGATCGGCGGATGTTTTCGTGCGAATGACAAGCAGCAATTCCGCATAACGGGCGAAATTTCTTAGCAGCTCTTCGAATTCAGCCGCCAGTTGAATCGCTTCCCGGTATTGCGCATTCAGCTCGGACTTTGCCTGGCTTAGCTGAATAAGAGCCGGAACAGCCGCTGCTCCCGCCTGCGCGAGGGAAGCCATGGACGCGTCAATTCCTTTTATCTGCTGCTCCAGAGCTCTTGCCTGAGCTTGAGCGTTTTGCAGCGCCGCACGGGCGTTTTCCAGCGTGTGCACCCCGATTTTGGAGCTGAGCGCATTCAGATCGCGCAGCTGTGTCCGGTAGAAGGGCGTCAGCTCGGCGGCTTGTCCCCGGATATCCTCAAATTCCTTCCACGCCGTCTCCAGACGGCTGTCGCGTTCCTCCAGCAGCCTCTCCAGCTGCGCCGCATTTCCCCCGAAACGGGAAGCTTGGCCAAGGTTAGCGGCGATACCGTTCTTCCTCCACTTGTCGATCAGCTCGAGGGAATAGCTGATGGGGGCTCTATATTTCATCTCCTCCAAAATTTGCCGCTTGAAAATCTGGTGGCTCGAGAGCGGATAAATAGCCGTTAACCGCGCATCTCCGTCTTCCTTCTCCAGCGTCTGCGCGGTCCACGCGAAACGCTCCCCTTCGGCGGGAGCCGCGAGGTTATCCGCAACCGTTTCCGCAAACAGACGGTTCGCTGCCTGCCCGTCGCCCGCGTCGAGCGCGAACAATCCGTATGCCTGGAGCGGCTTCGAGAATCCTGCCAGCACGGAACGGACACCGGCCTTGACGGCCAGCTCCGCCTGCTGATCGGCAGTTCGCCAGCGGAGCACATCGATCAGCAGTCCGAGCAGCAGCAGCAAAGGCAGCAGGATGAGCATCAGATAGACGGATACGGCGCCGTTTTCCTTTCCCAGAAGCCCTCTCTTCCCGGACATAGGTCTTCTCCTCCCCGGCTTATTCATGAAACACCATCACGATGCCGTGACGTTCAATATCGTTTTTCAGAGCTTGCGTCAGCTTGACCCGTTCCTGCTTGGACAGCTTGAAGAAATGCCACACCACGCCCTTCACCTGCGTTCCCGCCTTGAGCAGCGCCGCGTCTTTCGGGAGCTGCACTTCCCGCAAATTTTTCTCGTTAAACGTATAATACGCCTGATGAGCCACGCCCGAAGCGTCCAGCGCATCGATCACCCGCTTCGTCTCCGGCGTCACCTGCACCGTCTTCTCGGCACCGCCGACGAGCAAGCGCACATATTGCGCAGCCTGGGCATGCGAGGTGATCGGCGGCTTTGCCGCAGAGCCCGTAACAGGCTCCGTCATCAGTGCAAGCGCCGCGGCCGGCTTGATGCGGCCCTGCACCTCGGCGATGAACGTCCGCGTCAGGTCGGTCAGCCGGATCGTTTCTACAGGATCGATCACATGAGACGAAGTGCCGGCTTTCAGCTGCGAAGAGGCGTGGAACCAACTCCTGACAAAATCAGGAAGCCGGACCGTACGCTCCAGCGATGACCGAACGACGCGGAACAAACCGTAATGTAGATAGGTCAATTCCCCGCGCTGCTCGCTCCCAAGCTCCGCTGCGGCTCTTCCCAGCTTGCCCGCCGCTCCCCCTCCTGCCGAACCGGCAGCCTGCGACGGGAGCTGAACGCCCACCGGACCGGAAGAGTGGGTTATGTTAAACCATTGCGACAGCCCGTCCGCCGTAAGCCGCCAATACAGCCCGTCGCTTAACGCCGGATCAACCGCTCCCGTCACATAATCCTTGCTGCTGTTATTCCATATATAAGCTGTCCGCTCTGCCGATCTTCCGGCCGTATAATACAGGCTGGACTGCTGGTAATAATAAGCGGCCACCGCCAGCAGCACGAACGTTGCCAGCATAATGACAGGCAAAGTCATGGACGCCTCCAGCGTCAGCTGGCCGCTCCGTCCTTGACAGAAACCGGCCACTCTTCTGCCCGCAGCCCGGAAAGCTCTGCCTGCCGAGCGGAAATGCCGTCTGCCGGATTGCCGTCTTTTCAGAATCACGGAGTTGTTTTCGGACTCAGCTTGTTCCCGTCGCTGCGGACATTTTCGTTCTCAAGCTTGATTTCCGCATCCGCATTCGTGAACAGATCGCTCATCCACTTCATGATCCATTAGCATCACACTAATGGTAAAAATTTATATTTATGCATCATTAGTCTTAATTCTGTATATTTATAAACTATTTTGTATAATTTTATGTCATATTTTAACGATGCATTATGCAATAGATAATATCATGCATATCTTGTATATAAATGTAATTATCTGCCGATATTTGTATTAATTAATTATTTAATTAATACAGGGTGAAGTATGTCTATGCTTACAATTAGAACTGGCGAACAAAAACAACAACAAGAAATTTTTATTAACACAATACAATCCATATTCAGCATTAATAGTCGTGCCCCTTTCAGGTTTATAGAATTTCTAACTGAGCAACAAATAAATCATAGTATTAATTTATTCATTTTGAGTTTAATAATTAAATCACATACTGCCGAAATTTACGAAAAAATAAATGCAGTCAATACTTTTAATCTTACAAGTATTATTTATTACGCTACATATAAATTCTCAAAAGAAATTTTTGATGCAAATCAGATTGATTAGGTCACGTGTTTATTCTTACATATACGAACTATCTCAACTTTCTCTAGAAATAACTTAAGTGGAATCGTCTCTAGGCGGTTCAGCATATCTGGAGTTAAGTTGCATGCCCGAAGTTAACGAGCCCTCATGTCCAGTATTCATCGCCTGAGCCATATACACACGGTTACGAACATGAAAAAAAACCTTGAAATATCAAGGTTTTTGCAGAATTATGTATTGTCTTATAGGTTAAAATACATCAGCGGGACACGGGAAAATTATATATATAATAGGACACGTGCTTCCCCACCCTTCATTGGCCTCGACAAACGAAGAGTATTAATATTTTTATCTTCAAAATCCAAATTTTGATTGTTCACTCGTTGTTCGTTATTGCCATATTTTTGAGATCCTATCATCAAAACACTTAATTTTATCGTCGAAATTCAGATCAAATATTTCACTAATACTTTCTAGAGCAATTAATACTATTGACGCAGATGTAAGTACATAATCTTTTAAGTCTCTCGTTATTGGTCCATTGTTAAAGCTCACTATATTATCATTATTATCAGTATTAATGTAGGAGTATAAGGAAAAAGGTGTAGTATGAACATCATCACTTAACACTCTATATACGTATTGATAATACGATTCCATATCTGCTCTTGAAGCAAGTTCTTCTACTTTAAAATCTCTAATTTTATCTTCTAATTTTTCTTTTTGTAGTATTTCTCGCAACTCTTCATTAGCCTTTGTCCGATTGTTAATAAAAGTATCTTTAGTGAAAATGGCGTTAAGCCATTTTAACTGCATACTTTTATGATTTGAACCAAAGAATTCTTCAGTAAATTCCTTGTTAGAGGACATTATTTTTAATGGGAAAACCGCCTCTAAAAGAGACCTTGTTAAAATAGCACATTCTACTCCAAGGCCTTTTTTAGCTAAAATGATTGTAGATTGAAAACAATTTAAAACTTTTAAATAAAGACTTGCACTTGCAATAAATCTTCGCTCGTTCGCTTGAACATTTAGTTTATACTTAGCTTGGTTTCCAAAAAGACTAATCTCTTCAATCAACTCGAAAACGTCCGTATTTTCCTTAAGATAAGACTCCATGATATCATCTATTTGTTGACCCAGAAAACCGATTTCATCAAAGTCAGGTCTCATCAGTCTTTCCCCCCGAGAATTTTTAATGATTTCACAATTTAACCATGAGTTCTGTTTAAAAGAATATGATTTAACTAACATGCTACCTCAGTACCATTACCATTTTTCCATTGACTCAACATCTAGTTTCATAGCTCCAAGAACATTTTCCAAAAGAAATTCAGCTTCTAATACTCCCCCGCAAAAATCAGGCGAAATTGCAATAGTTATAATATCCCATGGGTATAAATTCAATAGGCTTTCAACACTTTCTCTGACCACATGCATTGGTGCTAACATTGGGTCGCGATCTGACTCGTTAAAAACATCAATATCAAGATCAAGGATAGCCGTCCTGTCTGAAACGTAATCAGTAAAGTTATCCCTATTGAAAGACATTAAAAAGGATTCAATTGAGTGATACCTTAAATGCCTATAATTGCAGTCAAAAGGAAGATTCGACATTATCATTCTTGACTCTATCCCGCCATTTTGTTTTAACCCCTTTATTGATGTTACTTCTTGCTTATCCCTCGATACATATATAACTTCTTCAATAGTTCTTCTTGCTATTGATGCCCATATAAAATTATCAATATGCATTATGTTATTTTCATTAAAGATTCCAGAAGATCTATCATAGCTTTCACTAACCTTCATAATCTCTTCAACTGTTTTTGCGGACAGTAAATTCGTTACTAATGCTCCATCCGCTACATCGTCAAGATGTGAATCAACATGTACAACTAAGGATTTTTCTTTGATTCGATTATCGATTTTTGCTATCTCCCATGCAGCAAAACTCCAGTTATGGTCTCTCATAAGATATACACGTCTATCTTTAGTGCGCAACTTCCAATTTATATCCTTCTCCCATTCAATCATCGCTTTCCACCTTTTCATAAAGTAATTTAGTTTATAACTTTCTTTGATTTCAGATCTCTGTATAACTTTAGTTGCTCAGTTAGGAAAATATGTTCATCATCGGATAGTTCAGTGATGCTCTTTTCTTCTGGAAAATTTTCCATGTTTTCAAAAATTGAAATCATTTCTTGTGTGAATAGAGAGCTTGGATCAATTTTTAGATAACCCTCATCAAATTTTGATGTCTCTAAATAATTTGTTGTTTTCATGATCTGTGTAAGTTCTCTTAAAATATCAATTTTATCTTTAACTCCCATCGATGACATTACATATTCAACGATAGTTTCAAAATTAGTCTTAAAATGCTCCGCTTGTTCGTCTCCATCCTGTACAAATCTCAGAAAAAAATTTTTATTATTGATCATGAGAACTTTGAATGTATCCGTGAATGAGTCAAGTATTTCATTAAGTACAGGTGCTTTTTCTGCATAAGCGGCCAATATTAGTTCCTCAGCATCTGATTCTAAAACCTCAGCTAGTGCCCTATTGATCTCATCTCCAGCAGGTGGTAATTTCCCATTCTGTAATTTACTAATATATGTTTTATTGGTTGCTAGTCCGGCTTCTCTAAGCCTTATCTCTAGCTGACTTAATGTTAATCCTGAATTTTCAATATATGTTTTAAGTAATTCGCTGTATGATTTCATAAATTGCACCCCGTAATCGTTCATTTTGTTATCATAATTAAACAACGTTGTTTTATGTTGACAATGAATTATCTCAGTGCTATTATTGCTTTATAACAACAACATTATACCACGTTGTCTAATTAAGACAATAACATCTGAAAGGAGCTACGCTCTTATGCCAAAACTGATCATTGCAGTAGTGATATTATTATTAATTGTATTATTCCCTGCGCAGATGTCTCATTTTTTTGTATCAACCACAACTGGCCTAATTGAATCTATTAGCAATCTGTTAATCGAGAATATACAGCTAAACTTAGCACAGTAATACATATATTAGGCAAAGAAAAATCACCTCCTTATATTCTTGAGGAGGTGATTTTATTACTATGTAATTTGCGTAAGAGAAGTTTCGGTTATGATACGAATATATTTTAACGAAGCAAGGTATTGTTCTCTCGCCTCTCACTACCCTAGAATCTTGCTTTTCATCTTACATAAGTACACTTTTGAGAGTTGTAATTCCGTATGTCTGATCTAAGATATCTTTGGGGCATCTTTCAAGAAACCTTTTAACGCATGCAGGATTATACAAGACGATATGGACGTATCCTTTTTTGTATTCAAACTCCATGTCTCCTCGAACTCTCCATTCTCGTTCATGAGTCCAATCGGTAATATCCCAGTCGTTCCCAGTAAGTTTATACTCGTTGTCAACGATTCTCCACCATTCTTCTGGAGGTAAAATAGATTTGGCAACCTCAGTCTCCTCATAGAAGACTTGCCTAGCTCCATAAAAATGATACATGTCAGGTTTTATAAATGATATGCCTACACCACAATATCGTAACTTTTCCCTAGCATTCACATCTCTTCTTTTTCTTTCATGTTCAACATTTTGGACCAGTGCATACAAAGGTGTATCCTGAAAACAAACAGCTTTATTACTACCGATTACATAGCCCTCCCTGGAACTTCCATTGAGCTTTTTCTCAGTTAAAATATTTATTAAATTATCTACTGCGAGAAGATTTATATCCTCGAAGCTTATTCCATTGAGATCTAAATTTTTTGATGGTCGAGTTAAATGCGTTAACCTACCAGTTAAGTCTGAACGACTTGCTATTCGCGCAGCCCAATCACTACTATTAATCCCCATGGCCACAACACCTCAATATAATATTCAATGAAATATGTCTTTCATCGATTTATTCCCTTCTCTATCATATATCTGCCTATTTCAAAAATAGCTGCAAATTCAACTGATGAGACTTTAGCAATTATTGTGTTGTCAGATTTTCGATAAAAATTCTCTCCATCAGTGTATACATACTGGTAGATAGGACTTATATCAAAAATAACTTTGGGTCTTACGAATCCTTCTCCTTGAAGTATTCCAGCAGATATTGAATGATTTCCTCCCTTTACAAACCCAATCCTCATAGGTAGCCACAATTCAATTGAATGATTTAATTTATCCTCTGTCCAACTCCCCCGGATTCTTCCTTCACCTATATTGGCTAATGATTGTATTTGACGGCCTTCATCCCAGGGCCAAGGTAAAACTAAGTCATGTTTGATACTGACAAGTGCCTGCTCAGTAGAGACTTTCTTAAATAAATCATACATTCCTTTACCATCGTAAGTAATATCCTCGGAATCACTAAAAAACACGTGCCATGGATCCATGTTGGGCAATCGTTCTCTTTCGTAATTATATAATAAATTGGTCAAGTATTTTGTTTGAGTTCGCAACCCAATTAATTTTATAACATCAAAAATGGGGTGAGTAGGCTCAGCAGCTTGTCTCTTGTCTCGATTTTTTTCATGTGTTTCAATAACATCGCTAGCAAACGTCAACATTTGGTAGAACACCGATTTCATTTCCATGCTCGAAGCACAAACACTCTTATTATAAACATTTTGTTTCTTTTGTTCTTTTTTAAACATAGTATTTATAATATTTTTCAGCATCGTGATCCCCTTGTATATTACCATCTAAACATATCATTTCTATCACTATTAGCACTGTTGGCATTCGAAAATCCGTCCAAATCTGGAAATAATGTTTCATTTCTGATATCAAAACAATCAATTAATAATCTTCGACAATCCAATTTCAATTTAGCTGTAATTGCAATAAATAAATTTGCATTATTTTCCACAGGCAATTTTAAACTGCCTCTTTGCATTTCGCTTATATCACTGTATAAAAATACTCCATGTTGAGCTGCAATTCTCTTCGATACAACTGGAGTTTCAATGAACATAGGATGATCGTATGCATTTAGATTCTTTGTTAAATCATTATAATCCCGATCTTCAAGAACACCTTCGACACCACCCCCTACAAAATTTGTATGAACACCTAACAATACTCCTGTTTTGTCTTGATTTGCTTGAACACAAAACCATAAACCAACAAGTGCGTTTTTGGAAAAATCAACTAGCCTTGTTGCTGCTCCGTGATGTTGCAATTTTGCGAGAAGTTCTGAATCACTAATCTCATTCCCATATAACTTTCCGTAGCCTTTGTGTCTTGCTTGTTTTATCAAAGACCTTTCATAGTATAAAATATCTTCCTCTAAAATTTCAGACTTAGATTTTATCAATTTTCGATAGGCGCCACTATGTATAGGCCAATCAATATCACTTTGACCGCGCCACAATCTAACATTACCGAATTTTCCGGAATTATTAATAATAACCAACTCGATTAATTCAAGAAAAGACTCAGGTTGGAACACTTCGCCAAATAAATCAGTTTGTAAATAATTCAAATTTCCCACCTCAAAGTTCTATAAATTTAAATACAAAACATATTAAAAAACTCATTTTCTTCGAATCAATCCCTCGGGTAATCAAAATTCATGATTTCCATGAATGGTTTTAACTAACTTGTCCCTACGAACATGAACTTTGCCATAATAAACAGACGATATTTCATGAAAAGCTTCTGTAATTTGTTCTCCAAGCTCTTCTAAAGTGAACGCAACTCGTGTTGATCCTTGAAGAGTCATTTAATGAACTTAATCCAACTCGAGGAGTCCCCATTAACCCTATTGTAGATATCTAAAGATGTCCATTTTTCGCCTTCCCCATCAATGAACACACAACTTTGAGAATACTGATCTATAGATAAAACAGTAAGATGAAGGGTTCTTAGGCTCGATCCAATTTCTATCCTACGGGGAAATCTCCCTTTTGCCTCGATTGTTTGACCAATTTCAAGATTATTCAACTCATTTAGAGTATTAATGTTTTCATTATGTCTAGTCATAATTTATTTTGATCCTCATTTCATAATAAAATAACCTTAATATGCTCAAGGATGTTAGTTTTCCTATCCCAAAATACAATATTGATGTTATACTACAATAGTACCATAAATAGTATTTTATACCTAGTTACTTTCTTGTTACTTGCATTTATTCACTTTCATAAATAGGAGGAATTAATTATGCTTAATCAGTAATAGAAGTTAAGAAGTCAAGTAGTTATACGGTTCAGGTTCTTATGGGAAGCTCTGTATTATATTTATTCTCTCATTATATTTACAACTATAGTCCTATAGTGTAGTGTTTATTTCATTTCATTTCTACAAATAATAGAAGTCCTGCAAATTTATTTTCAGCATATAAAATTTCGCTTAACTAATAAGACAATTCCAATAATACTCAAGTTGCACGGATGCCCGCTTTGATATTACAATGACAATACTCTAAACACACATAGCTGTTTTAAGTAATATCCTTCATTTAAAAACACTTTATTTCCAGTATGTTTCTTTATCACTCCTACATAATCAATTTGTTCAGATTCTTGGAATATTCCAATCTTTATACCGAAAAACATAGCATTATCAAAATCGACGGGTGAAATAAGCACTTGATTTATTTTGAGCATTTAGTTATCTCCTATATTTGCGTATTGAATTCTACGAAATTGATTAACAAATACTATTTTTATTTTTTGAAAACGGATAAGTTTACATAAGTAATAATCACTTTAAGATTCTTCGAAAATATTTGATAAGTCTAAGAGTCACGTAATTAATTAAATCACTTACCATTTTGATAAATTTGGTTATATTATTTGTAATTATTGGATAATATAAGTCACATAACCCCGCACCACTCTACCACTATTATCCTCTTTAATTCATGATCCATTTTCTAAACGCTATTGCAATAATGATTAATACCGCTATTATCAGTAAAATTTCCAGAGTTCCGAGGCCGTCTTCTTCCTTCCAGAAACGATGCCAGGCCTGCCGGAGCCGCCGCCCATTTGTACTCATGTCCAAACTTGTACTCGCGCCCGAACTTGAACTTATTCCCGTACTTAAACTCATGCCCATACTCATATCCCTAGCGATATTTCCGCCCACGCCGGTAACCATGCCCATATTCCGTTGTCCTCCTCTTAGCTTTATTTGACCGAATCTGACTCGAAATCACGTATTCGCAACCCCAAACCCCGTAATCCGCAACTCCCATCAACCCGCCAGCAGCAGCGCAGGGACAGCCACAATCACCATAACGACAAAGAAAATCAGCACCATCGGAAACACCAGCTTGGACGAAGCCTCCTCGCCGAGCGTCTTGGCGAGCGCCTTGCGCTTATCCCACAGCGTCATCGACAGCTCGCGCAGCGAGACAAGCATTTCATCCCCTCCGCGTCTGTAGTTCAGCAGCAGCGTCGTCGTAAATAACGTTGTCTCCTGCAGCGCGCACCGTTTGCTAAACTCCTCCATCGCCTTGGTGAAAGAGGCGTTCATCCGAAGCGCGCCGGCCGTCTCGCTCAGCTCCTGGCGGAGCGGATTATCCGCTCCGCCGACACCGGCATGCTCTGCGATGCGAATCATCGCCTGCTGCACCGTTTCGCCCGCGCCAACCAGCAGCATCAGCTGATTCAGCACCTCGGGAAGTTCAATCAGCATCGCCCGTTTTTTGCGCAGCAGCTTGGCCTGCTCCTGCTTGTAGAGCACGAGGGGAGCGGCAGCGGCGCACAATACGCCATAAACAAGCATTTCGGGTTCGCCGTCCATCAGAGCGCCGGCCGCAGTGAAGAAGGCCAAACATCCCCACATGGACAGCAGCGATCTCACCGTAAACCAGCGCGTACGAGCCAAAGCCGCTCGAGCCCCATGCAGACCGGCCATAATCTGATGCACCTTGTGCAGCGGCTCGCTAAGCCTGTCGGACAGCTGCAGCCGCTCCATGGCAAAGAGCGCAGCTGCCCCCAGCCAATACAGCGCATCGCGAGTTTCCAGCCCCCATTCCTCCTTCAGCCACGGAGCATAGCCGCGATGCGTTCTAACCGCCAGCGTCGGTACTGCAATCGCCTGCAGCAGCATCAAAGCGAGCATCCAAGCCAACCTCTCACACCCTTATATTCATAATTCGCCTGATCCAGGCAGTGCTCAGTCCAAGCGCCAGCAAGGCCGCCGTCATGACGAAACGCCCGCCGCCCTCATAGAGCGGCTCCATATAATCCGGCGCCGTCCAAGCCATCATGCCCACAAATGCGACCGGCGCGGCAGACAGCAGCCTGGACTCGAGCTTCTTTTGCGCCAAGGCGACAGACAAGTCCTGCTCGATATCCAGCTTCTCCTGAATCAGCATCGATGTTCTTCGCACCACCTGCACCAGATTGCCACCGGTCCGTTTGCAGATGACGAACACATCGGCGAACTGGCCGATCTCGCTCAGGCCTGCTCTCTGCGCGAATCCGAGCAGCGCCGATTCGATGCTCTCCCCGTTATCCAGCCGGTGACCGATAATCTCCAGCTCACGGATGATCATCGTCGTGGAGTCCGGATAAAGCAGGCGCAAATCCTGCATCGCGTCGCGAAAAGCCGTCTCTATCGACTTGCCGGCGCCCAGCGAGGTCGAGACGGCCGACAGCAGCTGCTTGAACTGAATCTTGAGCTGCGCTGTCCGGCGTTCCAGCAAATATCTCCGCAGCAAGTCAGGACATAGCAGCCCCGCAAACGCAAGCAGCAGCACGGCAAACGGATGACGGTAAAACACCCAAGCCAGCGCTCCGCTAAGCAAAGCTCCTGCTCCGATCGCCAGCCACCGCTGGCTTGAGCTCAGCTCCAGCTGACCATAATCGGTCAGCTGCGCCGCCGGCTTGAACCTGGAGACGCCCCGTCTCCATCCGATCTTCTGCCGGAGGGCCGACAGTCGCTCGCCCGCTCCCTTCCATCCAGCCCATTGTCCAGCTTTCATGCATGTCCCCCTTCTGCGCATGATTTTATTTGCATCCCGCTATCATCCCGCACCGCCTGCCGTCCTCTTGCCCGAAACAAAAGCAAGCGGCTCGTCCCGCACGTCTTCCAAGCGGCCGATCACCCGGCCGTCCGGAGCTTCCCCTCGCTCCACGAACCGGAACACCGGCCGCAGCATCACCTCCCCTCCCGAGATGCCCGCGACCTCGCTGATCTCCGTCACGCGCCGGCTCCGGTCGCGAAGCCGCTGGAGATGCACCATAACATCGAGCGCCGAGGCAATCTGCTTGCGCACGACATCCAAGGGGAGCGACGCTCCGCTGAGCACCATCGTCTCCAGCCGGCTGAGCATATCGGCCGTCGAATTGCTGTGCCCCGTCGACAAGCTCCCCTCATGCCCAGTGTTCATGGCGGCCAGCATGTCCAGCGCCTCCGCTCCGCGCACTTCGCCGACGATGATCCGGTTCGGCCGCATTCGAAGCGAAGCGCGGATCAGCGCGCGGATGGGAATTTCGCCGCGCCCTTCCGTATTCGCGTTGCGGGTTTCCAGCCTGACCAGATTCGGCACGCCCCGGATCTGAAGCTCCGCAGAATCCTCGATCGTGATAATCCGCTCATCGTCAGGAATATGCTGGGACAACGCGTTCAGGAACGTCGTTTTGCCGGAGCCGGTGCCTCCGCTAATGAAAATGTTGGATTTGTCTTTCACCAGACGGATCAAATAAGCGGCCGCCTCCGGGGTTATCGCCTGCCTGCGCTGCAGTTCCTCGAGGCTCATGGGATCTGCCGGGAATTTGCGAATCGTCATGGTCGGCCCGTCCAAAGCGATCGGAGGAAGCACCACATGCACGCGCGATCCGTCCGGAAGCCTGGCATCGACGACCGGACTCGATTCATTGACGATACGGTTAACGCGTCCGACGACAGCCTGAATCGTATCCTCCAGCTTCTCCCGGCTTTCGAAGGCAAGGCCGGTTTCCGTTACACGTCCCGCTTTCTCCACGAAGATGCGATCATGGGAATTGACCATAATCTCGGTGATGTCGGGATCATCAACCAGCGGCTGGATGACGTCCAATCCGCGGAACGAGTGAAAAATATCCCGGACGAGCCGGTCCATCCTTCCGGCCGTCAAGCGGCTACGGCTGGAGCGGGCGAACACCTCCGCTTCGATCAGATCGAGCAGCTGATCATCCGTCAGCGTACTGCCGTAATCTATCCGCTCCTGAACGATGCGCTTAAGCTCGGCCCGCAGCTCCATCCACTGCCGCTCTTCGTTCAACCGCCCCGCCTCCCTTCACCAGAGCGGCAGCATCATCGGCGAAACCGCGGATCAGCATCTCTTCGACCCGTGCCACGCACTTCCACTCCGGCACATAGGGCAGCTGGCCGCTGACGGTAATGGAATATGCCGTAAAATCATTGCGCCGCTCCCCCGTGTTCCGATTGTGCAGAAACCTGAGCTTATCCAGCAGCCTCCTCGCCTCCTCCCCGTTGCGCTTGCGCTGGGCTTCCATCCAATCGCTAGTTTTTCTGAGCTGTACGCAGTCATCGGCTATCGGCCACAGCACCAGATCGGCTTGCCGCAGCAGCTCGAGCTGTGCGGAAGCGTCGGACGAATCCGAATCCACGATGATTCGGTCATACAATCCGGATTGTCCGGCCGCCTGCAGCAGCGCCTTGATGTCCGAAGGCTTCAGTTCCATCCATTCGCCGACTTCCCGGAGAGGACGAAGACCGTCAAATCGTCCCAGCGTATGCCGGTACTTGGCTTGTTCCAGCTTGGCCGGCAGCAGCTCCGGTCTTGATCTCGCATAATACAGCAGCCGTGAAAATGTGTCATCCGGCTCGACTTGATCAGCCGGTCCTTCATACCACGCATACGAGGGCAGGCGCTCAAGCGAAAAGCAAAGCACCCGCTCCCCTTGAGCGGCGAGATGGGCGGCCAGATGAACGGCTGTGACGGTCTTCCCGCTGCCTCCTATCGCCGAGTATACGGCGATAATCTGCGCCGCTCCCGCCGAGTCGCTGTACAAGGGCATCTCCGCACAAAATTCGTGATAATGCGCAGCTGCCATAGCCAGCATCCGATTCAGCGGCTGATATTTGAACAGGACCGGAAACTCCAGTACGCCGCCCATCCGTTCCGTTTCGCTGACAATCAGCATGCAGCCGGTCCTTCTGGCGAATACCTCATCCGGCGGCGGAAGCCATGATTCATGAATCAACGCGATCACAGGCTCCTTCGACCCGGACAAGTAAGCAAAACCTTCCTCGCGGCTCGTAAACCGCTGCAAATCAAAACGCGGCGCAAACTCGGACGACCTTATGTACGCGGACAGCATCTCTCCGAAATACGGGTCGGAATCCAGCAGCGCCAGCTGAAGCCGGCTCATCATCCCATACCCCTCCCTTGTCCCGAAACGCAAAAAAAGCACGCGCTGCCGAGACTGTTGTCTCGGGCAACGGTGCTTCCGCTGACCTCATTCATAGAACTTCATTTAAGCTATGACTTGGATTATATACGAGAATCTGGAAAATTTCAAGCGTGTATACTAACGGACCGAGTCACTTGAGCGCTCTATAACCCCTTGCCTCCCAGCGGCAGGAGCGAGATCGCCTCCACCCCCGCGATGAGAGGCATCGCGCGCTGGATCGAAGCTCTTGTTTCTTCCAGGGCCAGAGCGGCATCATGCGCGTCTTTGCTGCTCCAAACCTCGTTGACCCATATCGTGTCAGGCTCCGTGTCCGATACATGCACGATATACAGCTCGCAGTCCCGATCCGGGCGCGCGAGCTCCGCCGCTTCCAGCAAAATGTCCGCCAAAGCTTCTCGTTGCCCTGGCTGCGCCGTAAATTTTACATTCATACCATATCTGCTCATATATTCACCTCAGCATGGGAGTTGGACATCTACTTTGTCAGCATAGCCTTCTTAACGGAAGCTGTCTTGTAAAAACACGACAAGAAGAAATCCGGTCATCAAGCCTTCCGTCTCGCATGCTTCGTTCCGTTTACAGCCTGTTCAGCATTCTTCGCTCAGCCTGGGGCCTGCAGGCATCGCATACCCCGATGACCTGTCCCGTTTCATTCGCATAAAAGGCCAGTCGTCCGCTTTTCTTTTTGCAAAAGGAGCATGTTTTTTTATTCCCTTTCATCTCCTTAGCGGACTTCCCGGAGCGGCCTGACCGCGCTTTGTACAAGCTCATCTTGATGACCTTGTTCGCTTCCGCCTTGTCTCGGACCTTACGGCCGACCTTAACCAGCATCCATGCCGCTATTCCCGCAGCAACGATTCCGGCAATCACCCAGCTTGCAGTCCAATTTGTCCACATAGGCCCGACCGGCTCCTTTCCGCTTCGAATTAGACGTGTTTAGACGCGTCAGACGGGACAAATGCACGCGGATCGTCATATTCACCGGCGCCATTCCCGTCTGCTCCCCGCCTCAATCCCGCTGGACCGCCGCCGTCCACGCTATCTTCGGCCGGTCATAACGCGGCATGGGACATTCCTCCAGCAGGCTTATATGCCAGCGGCCGAACAATGCTTCAAGCTGCTCCCGCTCAAAAAAACGCTTCAATCTTCCGTCCTGCTCATAAAGACCCGGCTCTAGCTCCAGCCCTTGCCCCGCTCCATATTCCGTATCCCGCAGCGAATTGACCCGGCACAGCAGCCAGCCTCCGGGCTTCAGAACGCGCCGGATTTCCTGAAGTATGCGGACTGTATCGGCCCAGTGAAAATAATGCAGGCTCAGGTCGGCTACAACCGCCGCAGCATGGGCATCCCCGAAGGGAAGCGGCTCCAGCAAGTCAAGCTGGACAACCGGGACTTTCGGCAGCCGTTCCCTCACCCGCTTCAGCGCCTCGGCGGAGCGGTCGCAGGCGATAACCGGGATGCCGCGCTCGTACAAATACAGCGCATTGTTGCCGGCCCCGCAGCCCAGATCGAGCACCGGCCGTTCGGCATCCTGACGAAGCTGCTCCAGGTAAGGCTCCAGCCATAAGTCATACCGCAGGCTTTCTGCCGTCTTGCCGGCAAAAATGTCGTCCCAATACTGCTGCGACATAGCAGCCTCCTTTCATCGCAAGTCGCGGCTTGGCGAGCTTATGCCTTGAGGAAAAACAGCGTAAGCTCATCCCGGTTATGGAACAGCTGCTTCGCCTTCTGCAGAGTGAATGCGCCAGCCAAATCCTCCGTCACTTCCCGGATCGACTGGAACGCTTTTTTGTGCATGAGCTTGACGGTAATGATCGCCGTCCCCCCGGACTGCACCGCATCGGCCAGTTGAAGAACAAGCTTGGCCATCTGCCGGTGGCTCCAGCTCATATCGCAGACGAGCAGATCGAATCGGCCTGCATCGAACTTCACCTCATCGGCTTTTTTGGCCAGATACGTCAGACGAGGATGGCGCAGCAGCGCAGGGTCCAGCTTGGCCGGGTCCACGGCCGTCACGTCCAGGCCACGTTCCAGCAGCAAGCTGGTCCAGCCGCCCGGCGCCGCCCCGATATCCAAAGCCTCCCGGTAGCTGTGAAAATCAAGGCCGAAAGCCTGCTCCGCCTCCAGCAGCTTGAATTTGGCCCGGGACACCTGGCCTTCCTCCTTGCGGAAGCGGATCGCTCCTCCCGGCCAGTCGGACAAATTCTGCTCAGGTTTTGTCAGCCCGACATACAGACTGCCGCGGGTCATGTAGACGGACAATATCCAGTCCGACTGCCGGACAACGGCCTGCATGCCGTATTCCTGCTCCAGAAGCACGTCAAGCTCGGCCTTGAGCGCGGCAGGCGAGGCGATATCCTGCTCCGCTTCCGGGCGGCGGATCTGAACGGCGATCGTCGTACGGTCCTTCAACGCGGACCGCTTCTCCCCGATCAGCTCGCAGACAGCGCCAACCGCTTCCTCTGCCGTACCGCTCCATTCGCGCTCGGCATCGGCCGGAAACATATGCCTGAGAAATGCCGGCTCCTGCTCAAGCACGGCGGCAATCGTTTCCTCGCGCCCAAGCGGCGACTGAATCCGAAACGTCTCCCCGGGCGATAGCCATCCGAAGCGAACGGACGGGCCGAGCAGCCGCTTCAGCTCCTCCTGGGCCTGCTGGGCGAACCCCCGGTTGGAGGTTCCGACAAAGACGGCACCGCTCATCCCAGCACCTTGATCCACGGGCGATCGCCGAACCATTCGATCCGAATGGGAACCTGGAACGCTTTCACCAGATTCTCCTCGGTCAGCACGTCGCGTTTCTCGCCGCAGGCGATGACCTTGCCTTCTTCCACCAGCAGCACGTGGGTGAACATAGGGACGATTTCCTCCAGATGATGGGTCACATAAATGACCGTCATGGACTGCTCGCCAAGCGTATTGATATTCACAAGCAGGCGCTCCCGCTCGAACAGATCCAGCCCCGCGCACGGCTCATCCATGATCAGAATCGAAGGCTCCGTCATCAGCGAGCGAGCCAGCATGACCTTCTTGCGTTCGCCCTGCGACAGGGAGCCGAGCGGCTGATCGGCCATATGCAGCAGTCCTACCTCATGCAGCTTGTCGAGCGATTTCTCACGGATTCCTTGCGGAATCGCCTCATAGAACCGCAGAAAGCCGAACTCTCCGGTAGCGACCACTTCCCAGACCGGGTCGGCCGGATTCAGCTTCTCGTACAAGGACTGGCTGATGTATCCGATCTGCTTGCGAACCTCGCGGACATCGCATTGTCCATATGTATGGTCGAGCACGCGAACCTGGCCGCTGGAAGGGAATTGATAGCCGTTCATCAGCTCCAGCAGCGTCGTCTTGCCCGAGCCGTTCCTCCCCAGAATAACCCAATGCTCGCCTTCCTGAACGACAAAGCCGACATCGTTCAAAATATGCCTGTTCTCGCGTATAAAATGAATGCCCTCCAGCGCCACAACCTCCGCCGTCCGGGTAACTTTCGTGCTTGCTGTCATTTGCAACCTCACCTATTCTTCAGCTATTTGATTGGAGGCTTGCCCTGCGTGCGGGCAATCTCCACGAGCAGCTCATAAGGCACAGGCCCCGCGGTCAGCGACACATGAGCAGGCTTGCTCTGGTACAGCGCCTCATACATCTGCCTGCGGCCGATATCGCTTGATGTGTGCAGGTAGATCTGCTCGGGGTATTGCCCTGAGGCGATAATGCCCCGCACCACATCCATACCGGTCGGCTCATGCCAGCCGAGATCATAATCCAGCGACAGGATGCCGATGTCGTAATCACGCAGCAGCAGCAGGCATTCCTCTACATTTCTGGCGAGGACGAAACCGGGCGGACAAGGCCTGGCGTCATCCAGATACACATCCATCTTCATTACCCCGGCTCAACTCCCGAATGAATCGAATTTCAGCTTCATGGGTCGTTCGGGCCGCCACAGGCGTCTCCAGCACGACTGGCAGACCGGCCTTTTCCTTCCATACCGGCGAAGCCAGCATTCTGGCGAAAATTTCTCTGCCCATCTTCCCGCGGCCGATCGGCGCATGCCTGTCCTTGCGGCCCTCCCGCGGATAGACGGAATCATTCAGATGAACAGCCTGAAGAGCGGGCCAGTATCCGGTACGCTCCATCTCCTGCTGCAGCCTGTCCCAGCTGTCCGCCCCTCCGGAAGGCCACAAGCCGGAAGCGAAAGCATGGCAGGTGTCAAAGCAAAATCCGACCAGCTCCGGACGTTCGCACAGCTTCCGCACCTGAACCAGCTCTTCGAATGTCGTTCCCATGCCGCCGCCTTCGCCCGCCTGATTCTCAATCAGCAGCATCGTGCTGCCGGTATAGCCCATGAGCGCTTCATTTATACATTGTATAATATTTTTATAGCCTTGTAACGTGTCATTTCCCCGGTATTTGCCAAAATGAACGACGATTCCGGCCGAACCGCAGGCATTTGCGATCTCCAGATCATTGCGCAGTGAGGCGATCGTAGCCTCCCGCAGCTCGCCGGGCTCGACTGCCGGATTCGTCGGATAGGGCGTATGTGCGATCGTGACGATCCCATGCTCGCTGCAAAATGCCGCGCAAGCTTGAGCGTCGGCGGGAACTGGCGATTTGATGGACAAACTGCGGGGATTTTTGGGGAAGTATTGGAACGCGTTAGCGCCTAACCGAACCGCCGCTCGGGCCGCTTCCAGATAACCGCGGCGAATGCTGAGATGACAGCCGAGCTTCATCGTCTCCTCCCTCCTTTCAAGATTGGCATCCGAGACAAAAAAAGGACTTCTTGGAGGAAATCTCTCTCCGCTGAATAAGAGCTCCGCAGCGCACGCAAGGCTCGCCCTCGCGGTCATAAACGCGGCAGCGGCTGTCGAAGCCGCCTGTCAGCCGATCACCCGGATAAAGCGGCAGCTCCATATAACCGCCCCAGTTGGTCGCTTCATCCAGCACTTCGCGCATGGAGTGAAATAGCCGTAGAGCCTCCGCCGTGCTCAGCGAAGCCGGCTTGCGTTCGGGCAGCAGTCCGGCGGCAAAGCAAATTTCATCGCTGTAACAGTTGCCTATGCCGGCGACAAAGCTTTGATCGACCAACGTGCTTTTCAGCGTTCCTTTGCGATCGGCCAGTTTTTCAAGAAATACAGGCGGGGTAAGCATCGGATCATACGGCTCGGGGCCCAGCTTGGCTAACGCTTCGATCAGCTGCTCCGGTCCCAGGACATGCAGATAGCCAAGCCGGAGACCGATCAGATACAAGTGACGGTCCCCGAACGAAATCCGCACCTGGACCGTACGATCGGGTTTCTCCTGCAGCGTGCCGTAGCAAATAATTCCGCCCAGCATCAGATGCAGCACCATCGTATCGCCGGATTCCAGCGCGAACAGCAGATGCTTCGCTCTCCGGTCGATGCGCCTAATCGCCTGTCCCTGGAGCAGACGGTCGAACTCCTCCGGGTCCAGATTAATTGATTTCTCGCGGGTAATCTCCGTGCCGGTAATTGGTCTTCCGACGATCAAGCCGCTCAGCAGACGCCGGTAATTTTCCATCTCGGGCAGTTCGGGCATAACGTTCTCCTCAAGGTCGTAGTAGGTTATTCCAGTTTATGCCCCGAATAACGTCACTTTATGCATGGGATGAAGCCTGTCCCCTCCGGTAAATGCAAAAACGCCCGGGAATCCGGACGTTTTCGGCTGCCGTCGCTCCTTGGTTACACCAGATGCGCCGGCTTCAATCTGAATAGCTCGTATTTCAAATGCGTGTGCTGTCTATCGCTAGAACAGCTGCGGCTGTGTGATCGCTCTTCATACCGCTAGAACGGCTCAACCTGCCAGACAAGCGTTACGCACCGTCAGAACAGCTCCTGTTGCCCGACAGCTGCCCGCTCCGAGCGCCGATTCCGCCGCACCGGTTGACTTCCCGTAGCTGCCATGCGACCCGTGCCCTTTGACTCTATGTCATCGTCCGCCCATTGCCCTGTCGTCTCCCGCATTCCCGGTCCCGTCGCGCTTCCTGGGGCGCTGCGTCCCTTCGGTCGTCCTTTTCGCTCCAGCCGCTCGATCCGCTTAAGCAGCCGAGCCTCCTCGCTGTCCATGTCTTCCTCGCTACTGCCCGCGGGACGCGCGTTCACACCCGCCTGGCGCATGCTGCTGCGCTCCAACGCCTGCCGTCTCCAGAGCACATCCTGTGCGCCCTTCGCATAGCTCAGAGCCATATCCAGATCCTTAAGCTTGTGCTCGCCATACATCGACAGCTCGATGTACGGCTCCAGAGAAGCAAGTCTGGAGCTGCCCTGGCGCTGGATGTACAGCTTCCACATCGCACTGGCTGAGTCATACCGCCCGTTTTTCTTCAGATAGCGGGCCAGCGGGAGCACGCAATCCGGCAGCACCGAGGCCGCCGGGGCATCGCCTGTGTCCGTCAGCAACTCATCCATCAGCAGTTCGTCGACCAGCGCTTCCATCGTTACCATCGCCGCCTCGCCGAGTCCGCAGCGCTCCATCCACCGTCCGTAGCGGAACCATTCCTCGCGCCCGAATAAGCGGACATCCTCAAAATCCGTCTCGCCCGTCAGCAGCCTGCTGAAATGCACCGCCAAGCCGACCAATGTAAGCACATCCCATTCATTGTGACGAAATACGCCTTCCAAAATGGCAGGATCGCGCTCCGCCAAATATTGAAAATATAAGGCTGGAGCCAGCGATCCCGGCACATCGTCCTCTCGCCGCACGCCAAGCCGGTCTTCTTCCACCTGTCCCAGCCGGCAGGAGGCTAGCGTCGTCCTCCACAGGCTGCGGGACGGGTATAGAAAATCGATATGGCCTTCCGGTTCCGGCGGCAGCGGAATCCGGTTTAGAATAAACCGGTTTTTCACGATCGGCCAATCGAACGACTTGCCGTTATACGAGATCAGAATCGGCCGCTCGGCGATGCATGTCCGCAGGTAAGCCAGCATAGACGCCTCCTCGCCCGGATGGCGGATCAGCATCTGCTCCACCGTGAAGCCTCCATTCTCAAAATAGCCGATCCCGATCATGAAAGGCACGTTGCCCGCCCCTTGACCAAGTCCGGTCGTCTCCGTATCGATGAATAACAGCCGCTCGGCGGCCGTATCCGGCACCGCTCCCTCCCGGGCGGCATGCTTCCCACCTCGCCCGGACTTGGCTTGCGGCTGCAGCAAACGCTCCAGCGCTTCGGCGGAAGCCTTCAGCTCACCCAGCATGTAATGCCCATGGCGAAATTCCAAATCATAGGTCAGACGCCGCGTGACGAAATCCCCCCACTCGCCCGGCCGCAACGCGGCGCCAAGTTTTGACCAGCCGGCGTCCTCCGGATCCGCATGCGGCGAAGGTTCGGACGGCGGCCCGGAAGTCGGTGCAACGACGGCAGTCGGCGAGTCTTCGGCAGCGCTTGCCGTCGCAGAAGTCTTCTCCTGCATTTCCGAAAGCTGCTGCGGCTCCAAGCGCTCCGCCAATTCGCCGTCAGAACTCGACACTACAGCATCCGCCTGCTTCAAATGACGGTTTAATCTCTCACGCAGCCTGCTCATCGCGCATCCTCCTTCAGTCTGGCGAGCAGCTCCAGCGCCAGCTTCTTGCCGGTCAATCCGACTTCCTCGATCGGTCCGACGCAGGCCGGACAGCCGCTAAGGCAGCCGCAGCCGCCGATTAGCCTGGAAGCCTCCGCGAGCAGCTGCCCGTGCAGCTCGTACAGCCGCTCGCTAAGACCTACTCCGCCGGGATAGCGGTCATAGAAGAAAATCGTCGGCTGCTTGTTATGGACCGCCTTTACTTGAGCGACGACGCGAATATCTTGAGGGTCGCACATGAGATACAGCGGCGCGATGTGGACAAGCACATTCGACAGCCCGAGCAAAGCGAACTGCATGTCATTCGTCGTCATCTGAGCGGCCGTCTCCTCGTCGAAGGTTAGCCAGTAGGAGCTGGTGTGCAGTTCCTCCTCCGGCAGATGAATGGGCCCCGAGCCTATATTCTCGTGCGTATGCAGCTTAAGCTTCTTGAAGATCGTCGCCTTGGCGTTCACCGTAACCTCGCCGTACTGCCGGGTCAGCCCCTGCAGGCGGTCCTCCCGCATCACATGCAGCACCTTCAATTGAACAGCCAGATTCGCATCCGTGAAGTAATCGACGTCCACCTCGCGCACGTAAGCTTTCTTCTCTTCATAATCCAGCTTCTCCACCTGGTATTGAACGCCCTCGTGCAGATAGATCGCTTCCTCATGGATCAGGGTAGGCGCGCTGAACCGGTCGACCTCACCGAGCACCTTGGCTCCGCCCGTCATGTCGATGATGATAAAGTTCTCCTGTGCGGCGGACCGCAGACTGACATCATGAGCGGGGAACGATTGCTCCATCCAATGCCAACGGCTTTTCACCCGGTGAAGAATGCGCTCGTCCGTCAGAAATTCGAGAATTTCATGCAGCGCTTCGCCGCCGAACGTCTCATTCTCCTCGAAGGGCAGCTCGTAGGCGGCGCATTTCACATGATCGACCAGGATGATCAGGTTATCCGGTTCGATCAAGGCCCGCTCCGGCGCCTTCTCGATGAAAAAATCCGGATGCTGGATCACATATTGATCGAGCGGGTTGCTGCTTGCCACGAGAAACGTAATCGAGCTCTCCTGACGCCGGCCTGCCCGGCCTGACTGCTGCCAAGTGCTGGCGATCGAGCCCGGATAGCCGTTCAGCACGCAGGCCTGGAGCTGGCCGATATCGATGCCAAGCTCCAGCGCATTCGTGCTGACGACGCCGCGGATTTCGCCGCTGCGCAGTCCCCGTTCGATCTCCCGGCGCAGCTTGGGCAGGTAGCCGCCCCGATAGCCCCGGATGGACTTGGTACCGAGCTCGTGAGCGACCAGCTCCTGCAAATAGGTCAGCAAAATCTCCACCCTCACCCGGCTGCGCGCGAAGACAATCGTCTGAATCCCCTGCTTCAGCAGCAGCCCGGCCAGCTTGCGCGTCTCCAGCACGCTGCTTTTGCGAATGCCCAGCTGCTCATTGACGACCGGCGGGTTATAGAAAACGAAATGCTTCTCCCCGGCGGGCGCGCCGTTCTCGTTCACCAGCGCCACCCGTTCGCCGATCAGCCGCTCGGTATGCTCCTTGGGGTTGTCAATCGTCGCTGAAGCGCATATAAACTGCGGCTCTGAGCCGTAGAACCGGCATATCCGCTTCAGGCGGCGGATGACATTGGCCACATGGCTGCCGAAGACGCCACGGTATGAATGCACCTCGTCGATCACGATATACTTGATATTCTCGAACAGCTTCACCCATTTGGTATGATGAGGAAGAATAGCCGCGTGCAGCATATCGGGGTTCGTTACGACGATATGTCCGGCATTGCGGATAGCCGTCCGCACTGTCGGCGGCGTATCGCCGTCATACGTATGCGTCTTGATATCCGCTCCCATCGTGGTCGCCAGCTCCTGGAGCTCGGCGACCTGGTCCTGCGCCAGCGCTTTTGTAGGGAATAAATACAAAGCCCGCGCGCTGTCATCCTGCAAAATACCTTGCAGAACGGGCAAGTTGTAGCATAACGTCTTGCCGGAAGCCGTCGGTGTCACCGCCACGACATGGCGGCCTGCCGCCGCTTCACGGAAAGCCTGAGCCTGATGCGTATATAGCTGCCCGACGCCTCTTGAGACAAGCGCTTCGCGCAGCTGTTCGTTCAATCCCTCTGGGAACGGTTCGTAGCGCCCGTCCCGGGCCGGGATCGTATGCCAATAAGTAACCTGCTTCATAATCTCCGGCATGCTGCGCACCAGCTCGATCCATTCGTCCATGGAAGATACTTTGCCGGTCAATCGGTTCATGAGAAGTCCCTCTTTCCTCTACAGCTAGCTTCTTCCATTATAAACGAATGCATGTTCGGCTACAATGGTTTGGTTAGAAACCTTGGAATTTCCGTATCATTTGTCCAAGTTCCTTATATACATAGTAAAGAGGCGGGACTTTTTGGGGGTAGAGCGGCTGCTTCATGCTTCCTATCCGCAGGTCTTGCGGCATCCGGCCTCCCCCGATCCGCCTGCGTCTCACTACTATTGTCAATTCGAGGTGACTGCCATGCTTCGCACGCTCAAAAAAGCCATGAGGAAGAGGAAACGCTCCGCTCTTTGCCCTCATAAGCCGACCAAGCCGTATGTATCGATCAATTTTCCTGGAATACCGCATCAAGCCTTAGGCGGAGAAAGCAGAACGGTATGATGGGCCGATGGGTCATCCTTATGTCGATCCTGTACCTGCTCTGGTTCGTTGTCGGCTTGACCGGCAGCGGCTTGAGCGTCCAATGGCTTGCATGGGCCAACGGCATTTATCTGATTCTCGGAGGGGCTACGGCTCTCGTATGGTACGTCCGCAAGTATGGAGCCAGGCAAGCGGTTTTGATGTTTATTATTTGCTCAAGCATCTCCTATGCGGCTGAGTGGCTCGGAACGAGGCACGCCGGATTTCATACCGGTGCGGACAGCGATCCATCCCGCTTTGCCCCGCTGCTGTTCGGCGTCCCGCTTGCTGTTCCATTTGCCTGGTGCATGCTGCTGATCATAGCCAAAGCGTTCGCTCCCGTCGAGCCTGCGCAGGACATCTTGAAAGGACTTACACCGCTCGAGAAATTATCGCCGGGCTTGAGACAGCTGAAGCTCGAGCGCAAGCGCCGCAAACGCCGCAGCTTCTGGCTGCCGGCCTTGTGGACGGCCAGCATGGCCGCCTCGATGAACCTGCTTCTGCAGCCAAGCGGCGTTCAGTCGCAGCCCCGGCCATGGAACGGCGGCTGGCTGAGTGTCTGGAGTACGCCGGACGACCAGACGACCTTGATTTTTTTCATCTGCTGGTGGTTTACCGCTCTGCTCATTATCAGCATCATTAATTATTTACATGATGAATATATAGACCAGGCCCGGTCGGCTGCTTTTTCTCCATTGTTCGTTCCCGTTATGCTCCTGCTGACATTGGAATCGTTATTTCTAACTTTAGCGGTGCAAAGCGGTCTGTGGTGGAGCGTGCTTCTGAACGTATCCATGCTCGCTCTTCTGTTCCTGCTCCGGCGGAAAAAAGCTTCCATAGTTTAAACTTACGCCAAACAAGGCCTGCTGCGATAATGTATCGCGGCAGGCCTTGTTTGGCGAAGCTCGACATGCGGTGCATAGCGCCCGGGTCCAAGCTCATCCCAGATCCGTGGAGTCGTCATAATCGAAACGATATCCGTCTTGAAAAGCAAGGTGCGATGAACTCATCGCTGAGGAAGCATTTGCTCTCAGCTTGCCCAGCACCTCCTGATAAGCGGCACTTTTGCTTGCATCGCTCTGCGAGCGAATAGCAATCTGCAGGGCTTGTTCAATCACAGCGATATCTTGACTCGTAAAGCCCATACTGCACCCCTTCCCCATGTATGGAAATTGAAGCGTAAATTTACAGCAACTATTATGCTCAGCCAACTGTGAAGGTATACCTGCAACCTCTATATTCGCCATGAAAAAAATTTAATACTTGAATTTCGTTCCATAGCGCGAGCTATTGTCGTTTACGATGCTGGGACCGCCGGTATAATAATAGATCCGGTAGCCTCCGTTCTCCACGTCGATGCGCTTCACATACTGGCGCAGAGGCTGCCGGACCTGCTGCCCGTTCAACTGCAGATGGGTTGTCACCATATGGACAAGCTCGGTTTCTTGTATGCGAAAGCTGTTGGCGCAAGCGCCAGTTCCCTTTCTCATATGAGTTAAGCAGCCATAGACGCATATATCGCCTGACAAGCTTCCGCGATAGGATGCGCCGCAATGCTTGCAGCACAGGAGGGAAGCAAACAAGGACATATCCGCTCCCTTGGTAAATCTGTAACTGAACCGGCTGAGCGTCATTTTAAGCGCGTGCAAAGGCATCCCTCATCTCTCCTTGCTTGGGCTTTGGACTAATCTAGCATATTCCGCTAGAGAGAGAGTTATGCTTTTTATTGAAGAAAAACGAGCGGATCGCAGGGCCTGCTCCCGGATAACCGGAAGCGCCTCTGCTCCGCTCGCCCTCTGCAGCCAGCCGTTAGCTGGTTGTTCTCCAATCTCCGAAGTTAATTTGACCGTTGTTGCCGCCGCTGTCTTCCGTATATCCGTCCGGCGCTTGGCGGGTGATGCGTATCGTATTGGGCGGACCGTTTTGGTTGCCGTTATATTTAATAGTTTGACCGGTACTTAAACCGCCGAAATACATGAAGCCATCCAGATTGTAATTGAAGGCTATCCCTGCCGTGCCTGCTATAAAGCTGCCGACAAAACAGTCATCCTTCGAATTACATCCATACAATTTCGGAAATGTTACGGATCCGTCTCGCGAGAGCAGCGCCCCGTCGATATTCAAATAGCTCAGGTTGACCGGCATGGTGACGTTCTGGTAAGCATAGATCGATTGGCCGACTCGTACTCCGTTCAATTGCTTGAAGTCTATGCCCTTGGCCGAATAGATGGACTGCTCCACCACAACGCGATATCCGGCATTAAAGTTTAAGTCCGCCACTGTAGAGTTGCTGACCAGATTTTTTTTGAACACCGTGCTCCCGTTTATATTGCCATTGAAAGCAAGCAGCTTGTTCGCGATGACATCTCCCAGCACAGTCGCATTATCAAAATTACCATTAAACGTAATATTCGCGTCGCTCTGAATGTCGCCAAGCGTCGCGGAATTTCCTTGCACGGCTTTCCACAGCACAATATTGCCCTTCGCGTACAATCCCATGATCGTGGAGCTTGTTATCGGCTCGTTGAACGTAATCGTGTCATGACTGTGCAGGGAACCGCTAATGAGGACTCCGCTGCCTACTTCCTTATTGAATGTAATGGCCTTGCCCGCTACAAACCGGGCAGAAGCTGTCAGGTTCCGGACCGGCTCATCGAAAGTCATGCTGCCGCCGCTCATCAACGAGCCGGATATCGTAACAGGTCCATTCTCGCCGACAGGACGCTTGAACTGCATATTATTGCCGGCCACCATGTCGGCGCTGATAGCAGCTTTTTCGATTTTCTCTTGAAATACAATATTGTTTGCCGCCGACACTCGTCCTGAGTATGTGACATTGCCGATCACATTTTTGAAGTAAATGCTGTCCCCCGATACCATCTCGCCTGAGAAGACCGCACCGTTCAGCTTGTTCGCAAACTCGATGCTGCCTCGCGCGGAGATTTTTTGGGAGTGAGTAAAGCCGCTGTTCAGCTCGCCGCTAAAAATCACCTTGCCGCCCGCAATCAGCTCCCCGTATTTCCCCCCGGACAATTTCCCCTCGAACACAATATCTTTACCCGCCGACAAAGCCCCAAGCGTCGTGCCCGCGCTTAAATCGCCTCTTACCCGGATCGTGCCGTTCGAATAAATAGTTGTTCCTTTCGTCAAACCAGCGGGATTAATCGTTATATCGCCCAAGCAGTAGATATCGGGGTATTTCTCCAGATCCGCCCTCTGAAACTCTGCCATGGCGCAGTTTTTATTGTCAAATACATCAAGCGGTGTGGCCGGCGTGCCCGGAGCCTGCAGCGGGTGCACAGTCGAAGCTTTGAACACCGGCCGCTTCGTATCCACCTGCTGCGTAAAATACTTCGTCATCTGCTCCTGATAGTTTATAATTTTGTAGTACTGGCCAGGCGCCGTCTGCACCTTGCCGTCCCAATGGCGAACCCAAGCCTCGGTCTTCGCCTTGTTTGTCTCCGTAACCGACGTGCCCACCACATCGTCTCCGAAGATGCCTTTGCCGTTACCGCCAGCGCCTCCGCCCGACGTATTCAGCAGAATAGGGAGCGTAATCTTGGTCTGTCTCTTCAAGTTATCGCTGTATTTGGATTTACCGGTAATCTCGACAACAAATTGACCCGCTTCCTTGCGGGAGCTGATTTCCATCGCATTGCTTCCGCTCAGCGAGAAGGACGGATTGACTTTCTCCAGGGCCGTCTTCAGCTGCGACTCCTCCATGCTTTGCACCTGGACATTGTTTGCTGCGGCATTTTTTACCAGACGCTTGACGATAACCGCTCCGGATTCCGCTACATAATTGGACCGTTCGGCATTGCCGTCATGAACAGAATTTCGTTGACCCTGCTGAGTGCTCATAATCAGCGCCGTTAAACCGACCGTAACGACCATGCTGAGCATCAAGACCAGAATAAGGGCAGCGCCGCGCTCATTTCTCCATAAATTTTTCATGGATCCCCATTCCCTCATCATGATTTTTGGACTATATTTATAGTATCATAGTCCTTGCTTGAAAGGGTGAATAATTTGGTAAAAAACCAAAAAGGGCTGACTCTTGTCGAAATTTTGGCGAGTATTGTCATATTGGCTATGGTTATACTCGCATTCACGTATATGTATAATAACTTGTTTGCCGCCTCGACCAAAGAGCAGCGTCGCGACGTCTCCGTCGATATTGCAAGATCGGTGATGGAGCAGCTCAAAACAAGCTTCAGCACGGGAGCGGCGACGATGAATATCTGGTTCCCTCCGGCCGGCGCCTCGGCCGCTCCGCCCGGCTCTGGCGCAGGGAGCCAGCAGTCGGTCGATCTGACAGCGCTGCGTCAAGTTGTAACGGCTCCCTATACGGCGGACGCTATCTATTATCCAAGCGCGGCCGACAGGCAATACAAGGTTCAGATCTCCAATGTGCCGATACCGGAGGCAGGCACGCAGAAGTATACCTTGAACGACGGGACGACCAGCTATACGCTGAATGTCGTCGATCACTTTTCCTTGATTCAGGTCGAAGTCATCGCGATGGGGACAGGAGTCAGCTACTCCATACAAAGCTATCTGGACAGGAGCCCTTAGCCATGAAGAACTTCATCCGTAAACAACAAGGGCTCACCTTGGTCGAGCTGCTGGCTGTTATTGTGCTTGTCGGGATTGTGTCGGGGGTCATCGTCATGGCGCTGGGCCAGCTGAGCGCAGGCAATCAAGTCACCTTCGCCCGCCAGAACGCCCAGGAGGAAGCGAGAATCATCTCGAATCATATCATCGGCAAGCTGCGCGAACAGAAATACAATCTGATCGTCCCGGCAGGAGCAGCCACGGCGCAGTCCAAAAGCTTCCTCACCCTGTACACCACCGCCAGCCGCACGGACAATTACATCCGCTACTATCTGGATATCCCGCGCAAAGCCATCGTGGTGGAAACGGTTATGAACGGCCAGGCTCCCGTAACCAAGGATCTGGCTGCTAGCGTTACCGGCGCCAGCTCCTACTTCCTGACGCAGAGCGGCCAAACCAGCAGCCTGAGCAGCAGCGAGATTCAGGTCAAATATCTTCACCTGGAGTTCCAGCTCGTTCTCCTGGCCAATCAGAAGGGCAAACAGCAAACCTACGATTACAAAACGGACATTACTATTCCCGCTTGGGATAAGTAATGCCCATTTTTTCTTTCTACTTTTTCTCGTCAGCGGACAGGTCCGATACTTTGGCCGCCAGCGCCGTGTTCAATGACTTCGCATAATCATTGTACAGTGCCCAGCCGAGCTTGTAGTCGCTGGTTTGCTTGCTGCCCCAGCCACTGATGACGATCTGCATGGAAGCCATCATTTTATCGAACAACACCGCTGTCGGCTCGTCGCCTAGCTGCTTGGCAATGTCGCGCAGCTCCCCGTACCGTTTGTTATTCGTCACCAGTCTCGCTTCATTGTCGCTTTTAAAGGCCGCGATAAACTCAGCCGTAATGGAATTGTTTTGCAGGATCAAATACTGATACATCGCCTTCTGGGAAGCCTGATAGATGTCCCTCGTTCTGTCCGAGGTAAAATCGACATCGACCGTCTGCGTCTGCCCGTTCCAGCTCACTTCGGCTCCAAGCGCCTCGGACAAGCTGCGCAGCGGCACGTAGATGGAACCTTCATAGAACATAACGTCGCCCTGCATATTGGCTTTTTGTCCGTTCATGGTCAGATTGATTTGCGAGAACATCGCATCGATCGTGCGCAGGCTGCTTTCGGCAAACGCGGTCCCGTATAGAACGGCCGACATGACAAGCGTGCTGATGATGATCTTCTTCATCCGGGAGCACTCCCTTTCCTGTAAGTATTATGGCGCCGGCTTCAGCAGCGGATAGAAGGAGTTATCAGTCAGAGTAGGATCTGCTCGCGACTCGGAGACCGGAGAGGAGACCTGCTCTAAGGAGCCCAGCTTGCCTTCGTAACCGGGAGCCGCATACAGACTTAACACCAGCTCCATACTGTGCACGGCTGCAGCAACATTTTGCTCCGAGCCGCCCTCCTCCGGGTTGGCGGCCGCAGCTTGCCCCGCAGAGGCGGCTGCATTCGTTTTGCCCGAATTGGCCGTGATCGCCCATGATGTCACGGTTGCGAGCCGCTCCGTCATCTGGATACCGCTGAGGAACTGCTGCAGCGAAGCGTAGGTCCCGCTCACCTTCAGATTGACGGTCAGCTCCGTCAGCCCGTTGGCCTGTACGGCCTCAGCAGGCTGAGCCGCCTGCGTCTGAACGGAGTTTGTTCTCGTATCGATAAACTGCTGCTGCCCCTCTACATGTTTAGCTGCCGTGCCTGTGCTGTAAGACTGCAGCACAACGCCGGAAGCTCCCTCCGTCTGCAGCAGCTCGTACAGAAACCTTGGTATTTCAGGCCGGGTAGGCACTCGCTGCAGGACGGCCGCAATTTCGCTTTCCTGAACCTTCACAGGTACGGGCTGCTGCTCCAGCATCGCCCGCTGCTTCTCCAAAGCAGCAATCTCCATACTTGCCGCACTCGAAGCGGCCAGCACCGGATATACCGAACGAATCACATACAATCCAAGCATCACTACACTGAACAGGATGGCTGCCGTCAAGATAACTTGCCGGTTTTTCAAGCGGACCGCTAAATCTTTCCATTGTTGTTTGTTCATGCGCCTCACCTATTCATCTATGGCGTACTTGTTATGGGAAGAGGTTTTGTTTGAATTTCGAGATTGACCTTGTACACGATAGCTTTTTTTTCCGGAACGGCAGGAGCCTGGTCCTTCTCTTCCTGCACCGGGTCCGCGCTGCGATGGTCTGAGTCTGCCGGGAACATCGCATCGAACTTGTTGACCTGCTCCTGTGCCTTACGCCATTCATCCTCCGTAATCGGGGAATCTCCGATCGGCTCCGGACTTGTAAACTGCCTGTCAGGCAACGTAATGCCATGCTCCTGCTCAAACATGCTGCCGCTGATCAGCCAATCCAGCTCGGAGAGCAGCTCCTCTGATTTGGTTGCCGTTTGGCCCGGTTTCTGGGCCTGTGCATCCTTAATAAACTTCTCCTTGAGCGTAGGATCTGGCGCCTTCGGTGTCTTGGGCGTCTCCGTCTCCGTCACCATCGCCACAGGAGCGGGGAGCACGATTTCATTTTTCTGCACGGTCGTGATGACGACTTCTTGAATATGCTTGTCTTGCTTCACGCGTACGACATAATCCGCAATCTGCCTGAAGTCGGAAAATTCCAGCGTAGCGACAAGCTTCTGGCTGGCTCCCCCCGTTCCCGTTGGACTGCCTGCCGTCTGACCGTTTGGAGGCGCTGCCGCCGCGTCCGTATCACGAGCCTCCGCGGTCTGCAAGCTTAGCAGGCGCGAAGCTTCCGGCAGTGGTGAGGTGATCCCCGCAATAATCGGCATCCAATCGATTCGCTTGTCTTCCAGACGCTTAACCTCAAGAACCAACCGGCGATACTCGGCCGTTCGCGGTTCTTCTGCATGCTGCTGGGTAAGCGCCTGAATGCTGGCCTGCAGCTGCTGCTTATAAAGCGCGTCGGATGCGGAAGCCGAGTGCAGCTTGTATTGCAGCACGGCGAGCGAACCGAACGAAATAACCAAAGCTACAGCCGTTACACTCAGGACCGGCCAGAATAGCTGCTCGCTTCGCGGCTTGCGAGGAAGAAGGTTAATATTGTTCATGCGTCAGCCCCTCGCAATGCAAGCCCGATCGAAGCCGCGAACGCTTCCGGAGCCAATTTAATCGACCGAAGCGGCCGATCCCAGTCCGCCTGTACGATCAGCTTGGCTGCCTTCAGCGAAAGCCGGTTCTGCAAATATTCGGCAATCTCATCAAGCCTCTTCACGTCCCCTGCGATATATAACACGAGAAACTCCTCATTGCGATTGTTCAATGTATATTTATAGAAGTTGATCAGCCGTTCCAGCTCATGAGCCAGCTCGCTGCATGCATGATGAAAGCCCGAGTCTCCGGAATCAGCCGGATCAGACAACCAGGAGAACGAATCCTCTTGCGGCTCCTTCGAAGGCTCTTCTCCAAACGCCACCTGCACGTTGCGCGAAATTTTCAGCTGCGAGTCGGCGAACACATTAACATCGCATATGGTCTCATTCACATCGATCAGCAGAAAAGTTCCTTGCGGCTGTTCTCGTTCCGTCTGCAGGCAGCGGAACAATGACATTGCCTTGATCTCGATGCTGCCCAGACGAATCCCTGCCTGCTTGAACAGCGCCATATACTCTTCGACCATCGCTCTCGGGACGGCGACCAGCATAACGTCGCAAAGCTCTTCCTCTGGTTTGTCCTGAGACTGCTTATCCAGGTCTGCGAACGGATCATGGTTTTTGCTCCCGAACAATCCTTCAGCTGATGCAGCCGCCTCCCTGCCCGCGACGGTCATCTGCTTGGTGGCGGCAGCCTCCCGCTTTAGCAGCTTCACTGGAGATCTTTGGTTGTTATGGCCCGTCAGCTTGACGAAATCATACACCGGATCTTCAAAGGGCAGATGAATCGTATGCTTGATCTCGAAATCAATTACCTGGCGCAGCTCTTTCAATGGAATATCCGGAAATTTCATAAACCGAACCATGACGTTTTGGCTGGGCAAGCAAATATTGGCCCGATTGGCGCGCTTCGAAAGTCGCGCCTTGGCCGTCTGCAGAGTGCGGACGACCTCCTGCGGCTCGACAATTTTGCCGTCCTGGATCGCGTGCTTGGGCAATGGCTCAAGCACGCAGGATGTGATGCAGGGGGGCGCTCCTTTTTTTATAGTAAGCTCTGTCAGCTTCACTGCAGAGTCCGTGAATTCGATCCCAAGATAACTGCTGGCCGGTGTAATCCAATGACGCAGCCTCTGAATGTTAAACCGCATATGACCAGCCACCCTTCACTGCATTAGCGTGTTGTCCGAAAGATCGTTCATTTTACCGCAGAAGTCCCACATACCAATCAATCCACTCATTTCCGATAAACATACAAATGACGCTTGCACAAGCTATATAAGGTCCGAACGGTATATAGGATTCGCGGTTCGAGCGTTTGACAGCTATGGCTATCACGCCAACAACCGTACCGAGCAAGCTTGCGACAAATAAAGTAAGCAGGGTTAGCTTCCAGCCCAGTACAAGGCCAACAAGCGCAAACAGCTTCGCATCCCCCATCCCCATCGCTTCTTTGCGGAGAATGAGCGAACCTAGCAAAGCAATACCTACAATCAACAGCAAACCGCCTATCATACCGACGACATAATGCCAGAACGGAAGCGGATGAGAAATCAAACGAAGGACCAGCACCCCGGCCAGACCGACCAGCAGGACACGGTTCGGAATAAGCATGGCCAGCAGATCGGTGATGACAATAGCGATTAGAATCGATACGAATATAAGCCCGATAACGGCTTCCCAGCTTACTCCGTATTTCCACACAATGACTATATAGAGCAAGCAAGTTGCCGCTTCCACTAATGGGTATTGGATAGAGATACGTTGATGACAATATCGGCAGCGGCCTCGAAGAAATAAATAGCTAAATAGCGGGACCAGATCCCAAGCCTTCAGCCGGTGGCTGCAGTGAGTGCAATGGGACGGCGGATAAGCTACGGACTCGCCTGACAAGGACCGAAGCGCAACCACATTCAAAAAACTCCCGATCAACAACCCCAGCACGGCTGCGTACCCGATAATGATCGCCATCTCCATGATTCCCTGCTCACCTCCTGCTTGAATGAAACAAGGTAACCCGGGAGAGTTACCTTGTGGTTAGAGAAAATTGATGACTTAGTGATTAAGGGTTAGTAGGAGTAGCCGTACCAGTATTGACAGTAGTTGCCGTCCATCCTGTGTTTGCATTATGAGCAACGGTTACAGATACATAAGGGACGCCAGTTGCCTGCCTATTAATATTACCAGCCTTCAGATAGCCATTTGTCTGAAGATCAGCAATCGTAACATTTGTTACTGTGGTAGCAATATTTCTATCGATTAAATATCGAACTGCAGCATCGCGAATAAGTTCCTCGGACTGAGTGTCCGCGTTAACCTTAGAATTCTGAATTACCCCACCAATCGATGGCACAGCAATCGCAGCAATGACCCCCAAAATTACAATAACAGCGAGCAATTCTACCAGCGTCAACCCTTTTTCATTTTTACGGAACAGCTTCAATTTCAGAAACTTCTTCACAGTAATCTCTCCTTTACCAAAGTAAATAATATATTTAAAAAAGTAATACACCAGTAATAAGTACTAAACAATCAAATCAATTGATTCCCACAATCCCGTTCTTCATCATCTCGAACGTCGGCAGCATAACCGCCAGCACGATGCCTCCGACAACCCCGGATAAAGCCACGATCATCAAGGGCTCGAGCAGGGACTTGAGACGATCGGTCATCGCATCGACATCCGCTTCGTAGAAGTCAGCGACCTTCTCCAGCATCGTATCCAGCGCGCCCGACTGCTCGCCGACCGACATCATCTGCACGACCATCGGCGGGAACAGCCACGACTGGCGAAACGGGTCCGTAATGGACTTGCCGCCAACCAGGCCGTCGCGTGCGTCTTCGATTACTTTGCCGATGACGACATTGCCTGTCACGCTCGATACAAGCGTCAGCGCCTGAAGCATCGGAATAGCAGCCGTAAATAACGAGCTGAACGTGCGGCTGAACCGTGCGATCGCTTGCTTATGAAGCAGCTTCCCGAATACCGGGATGCGCAGCTTGGCATAATCGATCCAGTAAGGCCCTTTGGGATGACGTTTGATCAGGCCTACAAGCAGGCTTGGAACAAAGACAATAACGGGAATCGCGTACCAGTAAGCTACGATCCAGTTGCTGACCTCGACGACGATTCTTGTCGGCAATGGCAGCTCGAGTCCCATGGATTCGAAGCTGGACACATAGTTCGGAATAACGAACAGCATCATAAGCGTAACGACAATGACGGTCAGAATCGCCATGATCACCGGATATACCATCGCGGACTTTACTTTCTCCCTCGTGTAATGCTCCTTCTCATAGAAGACGGCCAGCCGGTTCAGCATCTCGTCGAGATTGCCGCTAAGCTCTCCGGCCCGCAGCATATTGATAAAAATACCGCTGAACACCGTCGGATACCGCGAAGCCGCCTCCGACATCTGCGTTCCCTGCTGCATGCTGGCAGCCACTTCGGACAAAATGTTCCGAAATTCCTTGCTTTCCATCTGCTCGGCAAGCGCCTTGACCGAATCTACCATCGATACGCCGGACTTGTATAAAGTCGCCAGCTGTCTGCAGAACAGCGTAAACTGCTGCACCTTCACCTTCGGTCCGCCAAACTTGATCTCCCGGTGAAGCACGCTCTGGCTTTGATCGAGGAGCTCGGTGATCCAATACCCCTTGCGCTTAAGCTCATCCATAGCCTGCTGGAATGATTGGGCTTCCAGCGTCCCCTTGAACGGCACTCCGCTATGATCCACGACCTTATACATGAACTTGGGCATAGCTGTTCAACTCCATTCTGCGCCGTACCTGAGCTAACCTAGCTCCGCAAACCCGAACAGCGCTTCCTTGGCCGTTTCCAGCGAAACGACCCGCTGCTGTACAAGCTCGCGCAGCACCATATCCATCGTCACCATGCCTTGCGCCCGCCCCGTTTGCATCGCGGACCGGATCTGATGCACCTTCTCGGATCGGATCAGATTGGCGACCGCCGGCGTATTAACCAGCACCTCGATAGCCGCCACTCGCCCCTCCCCATCCAGTCTGGGCAGCAGCCGCTGCGCCATCACGCCGAGAAGCACGGAAGCGAGCTGGACCCGTATCTGCTGCTGCGACTCCGGAGGAAATACGTCGATAATCCGGTCGATCGTCTGGGGAGCATCGGCTGTATGCAGCGTGCCGAACACAAGATGGCCCGTCTCAGCTGCGGTAATAGCGGTCGAGATGGTTTCCAGATCGCGCATCTCCCCTACGAGAATGACATCCGGGTCCTGACGCAGAGCCGCACGCAGCCCGGTACCGAAAGAATCCGTATCAACGCCGATCTCCCGTTGATTGACAATGCATGACTTGTGGGTATGTACAAACTCGATCGGGTCCTCCAGCGTAATAATATGATCGCTGCGCGTCCGGTTGATAAAGTCCAATATGGCCGCCAGCGTCGTGGACTTTCCGCTCCCGGTCGGTCCGGTTACGAGAAGCAGGCCTTGGGGTTTCCTTGCAAACTCCAGAGCCATCGGCGGAAGCCCCAATGTTTCCATCTCCGGAATTCGGGAAGGAATCAGGCGGATCGTCAAGGAAACATTGCCTTTTTGATGAAAAGCGTTAACCCGAAACCGGGATACTCCCTCTATCCCGTAGGAAAGATCCGCGTCGCCCTTGCTCATAAACTGTCCGAACTGCTGCTCGGTCATAATCTCACGGGCCATGGCCGCACAAATCTCGGGCGTAAGCAGCTGATCGTTCACCGACTTCAAAGTCCCGTGAATTCGGAATTTGACCGGTGAACCGACCGTAATATGTATATCGGAAGCCTTTTTCTCGGCAGCAAGCTTCATAAGATCAACCAGCAATGACATGTAAAACTCTCCCCGCTCCTCATTCATAGGATAATTATCCTGTAAATATAGGTATTACAACCTATTCCATACCATTCCATTATACGGCGCGGCATATCGAAAGAAATCCATTATCAATTATTTTTTATAGATTCTTGACACTTCCGGCAGCCGCCTCAATAGCTTCCCAGCACGCGAATGACCTCGGAGACGGTCGTTTGACCGCTAACCACCTTATTCAACCCGTCCCTGATTAATGGAATCAGCGATTTGGACTCCGCATACTTCTGATAATCGCTATCCGCCCGTTTTTCCAAAATCATGGACTTCAACGTCTCATCAATGGTGAGCACCTCATGAATGGCCAGCCTGCCTTTATAGCCGGTACGTCCGCATTCTACGCAGCCGGCCCCGCGCCGAAGGCTTCCGAACGAGTAGCCGTGCTCTCCCAGATACCGCTTCTCCTCTACCGTCGGCTCATTCTCCTGGCTGCAGGATGGACATACCCGGCGGACGAGTCGCTGGGCGACAATGGTTTTGAGCGAAGAAGCGATCAGAAACGGCTCGATCCCCATATCAATAAGTCTCGTTACCGTATTGGCAGCATTGTTCGTATGCAGCGTGCTCAGTACCAGATGGCCGGTCATCGCCGTACGCACCGCGATCTCAGCGGTTTCCATATCCCGGATCTCACCGATCATGACGATGTTCGGGTCCTGCCGGAGTATCGCACGAAGCCCGCGGGCAAATGTCAGCCCTGTTGTCGTATTGACCTGAATCTGATTGATTCCGGGCAGCTGATACTCAACCGGGTCCTCGATCGTGATGACATTGATATCATCCGAATTCAGCCGGGCGAGCGCAGAGTAAAGCGTCGATGTTTTTCCGCTTCCAGTTGGACCCGTGATGAGTACTACGCCGTGTGCGCTCTGAATACCTTTCATAAATTGCCGGTAGTTGCTCTCCGAGAAACCAAGCTTCTCAATATCCGTCAGTGCGCTGCCCAGATCAAGCACCCGCATAACGACCTTCTCTCCATGAATCGTAGGAAGCGTGGATATCCGGATGTCTACTTTGCGGAATTCATTCTCGATCTCTACGCGTCCGTCCTGAGGAAGTCTTCGTTCGGCCACATTGAGATTGGCCATAATTTTAATACGAGCAACAAGAACCCGCTGCATATGAGGCGGAAGCGTCCGCTCGGTCCGCATCACGCCGTCGACCCGGTACCGTATGCGCAGGGCGTCCTCCTGTGGATCAATATGTATGTCGCTGGCGCCAACTTGTACGGCTTGTATAATAATCTGGTTCACCGTCTTCACGACCGGTGAATTCTCGTCTTCGATCTGGGTGGTAATTTCCTCCGCTTCACGCGTCTGCAAAATCTGACTGATCTGCTCTACGGATTCCTGCAGGCCGTAATATCTGCGAATAGCCCGCTGCAGCTCCTCGCGGGCGGCGATCGTCGGCTCAATCCGCAGCCCTGTGCTCATCCGCAGCTCGTCGATAGCGAAATAGTCGAGCGGATCGGCCATCGCAAGCAAAAGCTTGTTGCCGTCGACTCGCACAGGCAGCACCTGATGCTGTTCGGCAACCCGTTGAGGAATCAGATTGATCACCTTGGGATCTATCTTTTGCCGGAACAGTTGAATATGCGGAATGCCCAGCTGGAACTCCAGCACTTCAATAAGCTGCTGCTCGGTAATATAGCTGCGGTTAATCAGAAACTCGCCGAGCCGCATCTTCGTTTCCCGCTGTTCCTGAAGCGCCTTCGACAGCTGTTCCTGGGTCAAAAGTCCGGCTTCTACCAGCAGATCGCCTATACGCTTGCGAGGTGCCATCCTAGTTCCCCCTCATTCCAACCGAATACAAAAAAGACCTGGATCGGATAACACTCAGGTCGGTTGCGCTACTTGCTCATGGCTGCCCAAGCGCCCACATACAGGCTTCCACTCATCGCTCTTCTAAGTTATTCATTTACATTCATTTAAGCATAAGCCTATGCAAATCGTCAACGAAAAATTAGATCAAATTCACTAACGTTTTGTAAATTTCGACATTATCTAACAATATTATCACATTCCAAGGACCCATCTCCGCCATCCAAGCCATGCAAACTTCTTCATTACTAAAAAGTCAAGTGATATTATTACCGAATATTTCCACAACATGCCATACGGCAAGGTTTAGCGTTCGTCATCATTCACAGAAGACAGGCAAGAAGAAACTAGTTCCAGTTCTTATTTCGATAGTTCTCATTGGACCCTCTCTCTTGAACAGATAGATTTGAATTCGCCTGAACCAAAAGAAGCCGCATACTGTTGCGGCTCCTCGCTTCCCCTTATAGACAGCGACCTGCTCGGCTTCCTTGTTTAATGGCCCCTTCCCCCGCGAAGGGGGATATCAAGGCGAAAATGATCAGCCGCTAAATAGGTCTGAGGATGAATCGACTGCGCCTCGCGCAAAAGCTCATCGGCAGCATGCTCCTGGTAACGGGAGCTGATATGGGTCATAATGAGCGTCCCCACGCCGGCTTGCTGTGCCGTACGAGCGGCATCCATCGCTGTGGAATGATCGTAGCGGATCGCCATCTCCTTGCGCGCCTCGGCGAAAGTCGCCTCATGGACCAGCAGATCAGCCTGACTGGCAAGCGCGACGGCATTATCGCAAGGCTGAGTGTCGCCCAGAATAGTGATGATACGTCCCGGCACAGGGGGACCCAGGAACTCGGAAGCGGCAATCTCCCGACCGTCTGCCAGCACGGCAGGCTGGCCTTTCTTGATACGCCCGTATTGCGGCCCCGCTTCCACCCCCAGCTCCCTGAGCCTATCGGTCAGCAGCTTCCCGGGCTGATCCTTCTCCGTAATGCGGAAGCCGAAGCTGGCGATCCGGTGCACCAGCGGAGCATATTCCACCCGTACCTGATTATCCTCAAACAGCAGGCCGCTGCTCTCTTCTTCCATTTCGACAATATGAGTTTCATATCCCAGATGCGAGTCGCTGATCCTCAGCGAAGTCTCAATAAATTCCCGGATGCCTCGGGGACCGTAAATCGTGAACGGCGTATCCCCCCCTTGGTAGGATCGGCTCGACATCAAGCCCGGCAAGCCGTAAATATGATCGCCATGAAGATGCGTGATAAACAGCTTCTCCAGCTTGCTGATTTTCACAGGGGCGCGAAGAATCTGATGCTGAGTCCCTTCCCCGCAGTCGAACATCCAGTATGCGTTCCGCTCGGCAAGCAGATTCAGCATAATGGAGGTCACATTGCGCTCCTTGGACGGCATTCCGGCCCCGGTTCCAAGAAAATAAATTTCCATCTCCATCCACCCCTCCTTCCACCGCTCTTGCGGCTTCCATACAGCGAAAGAGTGGAGCTTCATGCCCCACTCTTTCTAGTATAACCCAAATTCATTAAGCGTTAAAATAACGGGCCTGCGGATGAGCGAATACGATCGCCGAGACCGAAGCCTCCGGCTCCATCATGCTGCCCTCGGTCAATTCGACCCCGATATCCGACGGATTAAGCAGGGCAAACAGCTGCTGCTGATCGTCGAGATTCGGGCAAGCCGGGTAGCCGAACGAAAAGCGTTGGCCGCGGTATTTGGCTCCGAACCGTTCCTGCATCGTCATCTCCGCCGGGTCAGGGAATCCCCACTTATCCCGCATCAGCTGATGCACGCGTTCGGCCAGCCCTTCCGCCATCTCCAGCGCCGCAGCCTGAAGGGCATGAGAGCGAAGATAGTCGCCTTTATCCCGCCACAGCGTCGCAAGATCGCTAATGCCATGACCGGCAGTTACGACCAGGAAACCGACGTAGTCCATCTCTCCGCTGTCTACGGACTTCAGGTAGTCGGCAAGACAGAGGAAAGGTTCTTTTTCCTGCCGCGGGAACGTAAAGCTTTGCAGCACCTTGGTTTGATCCTGCGGATCGTACACAAGCACCTCGTTGCCGCGGGACTGCGCCGGGAAAAACCGATACATCCCGTGGGCTTGAATAATACCTTGGGCCTGGGCTTCGGCGAGAATGCCGTCTACGGTTTCCTTCAGCTGCAAAGCCTTGGGATCCTTTTCGGCCAGCAATTGATTGACTTTGCCTTTGAGCCCGAGATGATGACCAAGCAGCATCTGCATGTTGACGTAAGGGATCAGATGGCTAATCGGGAAATCGCGCAGTACATGGCGTTCCAGATCGGGCGGAACTTGTACCGGAAGCGTCCGGTCCACATCCGAGGTCCTCACGCGGGACAAAGCAGGCATAGCCTCTTCCTTGCGGCCCGCCTCCTTCACATCCGATTCGATGCTCTCGCGAAGCTCGCGGACTAGCTGCTGACGCTGCTGAGGGTCGCTCAGCTTGTTGGCGATATCCAGCCCGTCCATCGCATCCTTGGCGTACAGAACCATGCCGTCGTATTCGGGAGCGATGCGGGTTTTCGTAAATTTGCGGGTTAACGCCGCGCCGCCTACCAGGATCGGCACATCGATGCCGGCCGTTTTCAAATCCTGGGCGGTCACCACCATCTGCTGAGCGGATTTGACCAGCAGCCCTGACAGTCCGATCGCATCGGGCTTCTCCTTGCGGTAAGCTTCGATCAGCTGCTCCGGCGGCACCTTGATGCCCAGATTAATAATTTTGTACCCGTTGTTCGACAAGATGATCTCTACCAGGTTTTTGCCGATGTCATGAACGTCGCCCTTTACCGTAGCGAGAATGATCTTCCCTTTGACCGCGCTCTCGGACTTCTCCATGAACTGTTCCAGATAAGCGACAGACGCCTTCATTACTTCGGCGCTCTGCAGCACCTCCGCCACGATCAGCTCATTGTTGTTGAACAGCCTTCCGACTTCTTCCATGCCACGCATCAATGGTCCGTTGATAACTTCCAGCGGAGCATAGGTTTTCAGCGCTTCCTCCAGGTCGGGCAGCAAGCCGTCCTTTGTCCCCTCCACCACATAAGAGGCCAACCGCTCCTCCAGGGACAGGTTCGAAATCTTCTCTTTCTTCTCAACCTTTTTCGTTCGGAAATGCGCGACGAAATCAGCCAGCGTATCGTCGTTCGTGTTATAGATCAGATCCTCCGCAAGCTTGCGCTCCTCTTCAGGGATCGAAGCATACCGCTCCAGCTTCTCGGTGTTTACGATCGCATAATCAAGTCCCGCCTTGGTGCAATGGTACAAGTAGACGGCATTGAGCACCTCGCGTCCCGCGTCCGGCAAGCCGAAGGAAATATTGCTGAGACCGAGAATGGTTTTGCATTCCGGATATTTTTCCTTAATCAGCTTAATACCCTCGATCGTTTCGACGGCCGAACCGATGTACTGAGGATCGCCGGAGCCGACCGGGAACATATTCGGGTCGAAAATAATATCGTGCGGCTTCAAGCCGTACTTGTTCGTAAGCAAATCATACGCGCGAGTCGCCACCTCAAGCTTCGCCTGACGGGTGACTGCCTGCCCCCGTTCGTCGATCAAGATCATAACAACGGCAGCGCCGTATTTATGAATAAGCGGTACGATGCTTTCGAACTTGCTCTCTCCGTCTTCCAGGTTGATCGAATTAATGATCGCTTTACCCTGCGAATGCTTGAGACCCAGCTCTATGATATGATCGTAGGTCGAGTCGATCATGAGGGGTGCTTTGACTTTCTTCGTGACGAAGCTCAGGAAATTCTCCATCGCGTACGCTTCGTCAATATCCGTGTCCTGAAGGTTGATATCAATCACGTGGGCGCCGTTCTTAACCTGCCCCCTGGCGATCTCGGAGCCTTCCTCGAACTTGCCCTCTTTAATCAGCCGCTTGAATTTGCGCGAGCCGGAGATGTTCGTCCGCTCGCCGACCATGATCGGCCGGTTATCTTCCTCCAGATACACCGTCTCGATCCCGGATACGGCTGCCGGGTGCGAGCCCAGCTGCTGACGCGGCTTGTATGAGCTCAGCGTCTCGGCCATCGCCCGGATATGCTCAGGCGTCGTGCCGCAGCAGCCCCCGGCAATATTCAGCCATCCCTGATCGGCAAACCCGGCAATTTTTTTCGCAAGCGACTCCGGAGATTCATGATATTGCCCATTCTCATCAGGCAAGCCGGCATTCGGATAGCAGCTGACAGCCGTGCCTGCGATTTCGGACAACGTACGAATATGATCGCGCATGAATTCGGGGCCCGTCGCGCAGTTTAGTCCGATGGAGATCGGATCGAGATGTTCCAGCGAGATGTAGAACGATTCGATATTTTGACCCGCCAAAGTCGTTCCCATAGGCTCGATCGTACCGGAGATCATCAGCGGAAGCTTAGTGCCGCTTGCCTCGAAGGCATTCTTGATCCCGATGCTCCCGGCTTTTACGTTAAGCGTGTCCTGCGATGTTTCAAGCAGCAGTGCATCTACGCCCGCTTCAATCAAGGCCAGCGCCTGCTCGCAGTAACTATCGACGAGCTCCTCGAATGTCACGCCACCTGTAACCGACAAAGTTTTGGTCGTAGGGCCCATCGCCCCGATTACATAACGCGGCCATTCCGGCGTGCTGTATTTATTGGCAGCTGCGATTGCCAGCTTGGCTGCCGCCAGATTGATTTCTCTGGCTTTATCCTGGATATCGTATTCGGCGAGCACCACACTCGTCGCGCCGAATGTATTGGTCTCGACCATATCGGCTCCCGCGGCAAAATACTGCTCATGGATACGCTGAATCACATCCGGCCTAGTCAGCACGAGCATTTCGTTACAGCCGTCCAGCTCTTCTCCGCCGAAGTCCTCTTCGGTCAGATCCTCCTGCTGGATCATCGTGCCCATCGCACCGTCCAATATCATGATTTTACGTTTAAGCTGTTCCTTCAAACTCAACTTTGCCATATTTCCAGCCTTCCCTTCTTTACCGTGCCGGTCGTCAGCTGCCGTTCAACCCTTGGCAGAACGAAATCGCTCCCTCCGCGAAGCGAACGATTTCTTATCATATATTTCGGATATTAAACTTTAGTGTAGCAGAAACATGACATGAAGAAAAGAAACTCAGATAAAAAACACATATTTTTCATAAATCCTATCGGTTTGGTTAGTTATTGTAGATCGACAGACGCGCTCGCGTCTACTATAATACGTAATAGAAGTCATTATTCCATTTAGAAAGAGGGCTACCCCATGGCAGAGATCCGAATCCGCAATACCGATGAACGCATCCGGGGCGAAGAAAACGTTCGCGCTTTTCTAGAAAATCAAGAAGTGTTGTATGAACACTGGAATCCCGGCAAGCTTCCCGCCGAGCTACAGGAGAAATTTACGCTGACAGATGAGGAAAAAGCACAGATCCTCTCCACCTTCGACACGGAAATTCGTGATCTGGCTGGCCGCCGCGGCTATCAGACCTGGGATTTGATCGCCTTGTCCGAGGCTACGCCAAATCTTGATGAGCTGCTAAAAAAATTCGAGCAAGTGCATACTCATACCGAAGACGAAGTTCGCGCCATAACGGCGGGACGCGGCATTTTTATTATCAAAGGCACGGACGATGTCGGATATTTCGATGTGGAGCTTGAAGCCGGCGATGTGATCTCCGTACCGGAGCATAAGCCACACTTCTTTACTCTGATGGATAACCGCCAGATCGTTGCCGTGCGTCTGTTCATCGAAACAGAGGGCTGGATCGCGCATCCGTATGAAGACGCCTCGTTCCAGAAGGCTTAATATCAAAGCATCTACAAAAACAACCCGGCTGCGATGCCGGGTTGTTTGCATATCTAAACGAAAAAGCGGCTCCGCATATAGCGAACACCGCTCGTATCCAATACATTTTCTTATAGGGAGGCCAGAATCGGTTCTATCTCACGAAGAGAACGGATTTGATGGACAGGTTTGTTATCCCCCGTAAGCTCAAGCTCATGACGATTAATCCACATATTGCGCATCCCTACAGCGTTCGACCCCATAATATCTGTGGTCAGCTTGTCGCCAATCATAACGCCTTCCTCCGGCGTAATCTGCAGCAATTCCATCGCATGATGGAAAATAGATGCGGCAGGCTTGCCTTCGCCGAACTCTCCCGATATCACGATATGATCGAAATAAGGAGCTAGCTGAGCCACGCCGGCGAGCTTCTCCTTCTGCAGATCGGGAGAACCGTTGGTCAACAGCAGCAGCTTGTACTTGCTCTTCAATTGGTCCAGCACCTCAAATGTCTCCTCATACACAATCGGGCGCCTTCTGCGTTCAGCCGGAAACTGTTCGGCCAGCTTGGCTCCCAGCTCCGCATCTTCAATCCCCAACGCTTTTAAGCCGCGCGTCCAAGACTCCTTGCGATAACCCGGCGCAAGTGCCTCCAGCTTACGGAACTCTTGCTGATGCCCTTGGGTGAAATTCGCCCAAAGACCTTCAAACGGATTAATCCCGATCATTTTGGTAAACGGGAATGTCTCGAATGTCTCATAGAGACTTCTCGCTTCCCGACGCACTTCTTCCTCCAGGCGCGCTGGGTCCAAATCATAATACCGGGCAGCTTCCTGACAAGTTGCCTCGAAAGCCTCTTTCACGCTGCGGTCATCCCACAGCAGCGTATCGTCCAGGTCAAACAAAACCGCCTTGATGGTCATCGTTAAGTTCCTCTTTCTCCCCTAATCTAATTAAATCGATAAATGACATGCCTTTTATACAGTCTGCTTGAACTCCACATTATTTTTGGAGGCAAACTCGGCCAGCTTTTCTGTCATCGCTTCGATAGGCATCCTGTGAAATGTTTTGGAGAAGCCCCAGCGATTGCCTTTGGGCCTTATAGTGACAATAACAGTGTCCTTCGTAATCGTAATATCCTGGATCTTCGAAGCTTCCACGACCCGGTCCCCACCGAACCGTCTCGAAGTCAGGGAAGTTTTGCCGACCTTCAGCAGCGGTCGTCTAGCCCAATACATCAGCAGTGCCAGCACGATATAGCTTGAGCCAGTCACCCAATACATCGACTCCTGACCCGGCATCCTCCGGAAAACGACAAAACAAAATATCCCGATAACGATCAATAATAAGGGAAGCAGCCAGCTTCTCCCCTTAAAGGTAACCGAGCCGTCCGTCGCTTTTACAGCCGAGCTCGTACTTCCGCTTTGATTGCGCCGCGCAGCAACTTTGGAGTTTTTGCGCACCATGCGTTCCCACTTGCGAGATGACATCGTTCAATCCCCTTATGTATGTCTTATAGAAGGCTAATCTCGTGGTTACAGCTCACGACGAAATTTTTCGATAAAGCGATACGGATACTCGGACGGCAAAGCGCTTATCTGATCCAGTCGCTCCCACTGTGACTCCGACAGCTTCCAGCCTATAGCACCGATATTGTCGTCATATTGCTCCAACGTACGGGCGCCGAATATCGGAGCCGTAATCCCAGGCTTGTTAATCAGCCAATTCAACGCTACTTGGGCAGGGGTCTTGTCCACCTCTTTGGCCACTTCCAGAACCTCATCCAGGATACGGAAGTTTTTCTCCGTATTGCGCAGCTCCCAACGGCTTTCCCCGGCTTTGGACGACAGTCTGCCTTCGCTCGGCTCCTGACCGCGTTTGTAACGTCCCGTCAGGAAACCTCCGCCAAGCGGGGCCCATGGTATGACGCCGACATTCTCCTCCAGACTTACTGGCAAAACCTCGCGATCCATCTCGCGGCTGACTAAGCTGTACTGCGGCTGAATGGAAATAAACCGCGCATAGCGGTTATAATCGCTGACAGCCAAGGACTTCATCAATTGGTAGCCTAGAAAATTCGAACATCCGATGTAGCGAACTTTTCCGCTGGCCACCAAGTCGTCCAATGTCCTGAGCGTTTCCTCGATCGGAGTCAAGTGATCCCAGACATGCACTTGATAAAGGTCAATATAATCCGTCTGCAGGCGTCGCAGACTGTCTTCCACACCGTCCATAATATGCTTGCGCGACAAGCCCCGTTGATTGACGCCCGAGCCAGTAGCCATTCTCACCTTCGTGGCCAATACCACATCGGAGCGGCGGCTGCGAATCGCTTTGCCGACAATCTCCTCGGACTTTCCCGAGACATACACGTTCGCTGTATCGATAAAGTTACCGCCACGTTCCAGAAAACGGTCAATCATCTCAATAGAGTCGCTTTCGTTGGTGGCAGCGCCAAAAGTCATCGTACCTAAGCACAGCTCTGACACGACCAGACCGCTTTTACCCAGAACGCGATAATTCATTCAAACCCCTCCTATCTCTTCTCCTCATCTTCATCAATAAATTTGATGTTGTCAAGCTGAGTCCGCAAGGAAGCTTTGAACGAATTGATATACTTGGTGCGCAGCTGATTCCGCTCTTCGATTTCAGCCTCGGACAGTCCCTCGGCTTTCGCCTTGCGGGCCAGCTCATTAATTCTTTTTACGGTTTCGTCATGTTCGGATTCCTGCATGCCGGTCCTCCCTGTATCATCATCTGCCTAAGCGAGAGATTGCTCGTGAGTATTCACGCCAAACTCGCTCCACTAGCTCAAATTATACTTTGACATTGCGGGCATGCATTGTCAAGAGAAGCCGTTACCGAACAAGGGTCCTGCTTTAGCCCGCTAAGGCAGAAGCAGCTTCTGGCCGGAACGCAGCGAAGACTCTTTCAATCCGTTCAACTTCTTAATCTTATATATGTATTCTTTAATGGTCTCGTCCGAAGATTTATAAACGGCTGCGATCGTCCACAGAGATTCACCGCTGCTGACAACAATGGCGGGATGATTTACAGGCTGCATGTCGGCTGCATAAACATCGGAATCTCCGGCAAACAGCATAATCGCGCCGCTGCCTACTAGAAGTGCGACAAGAACCGCAGCAATCACGACAAGGCGCCCCGCATGTCCGTTAGATCTATGAGCTGCCCGGCTGCCGGCAGCGGAACGCGCCTCCGAATGAAATGGAATCGTTTGTATCATGTCCATGTCCCCCAAACGTTTGTTCTGTTCTTGTTCTTAAATTAACACGAACAAACGTTTGTGTCAACGTATTTTCGAACTTATGTTTGTACGAACGGCTATTCTATGTTATACTTCGTTTTAATAATTCCCTATAATTGGAGTGATACCATGAGCAAGATTTCCTCACGGCAGCAGGCCATTCTTAATTTTATTAAAACCGAGGTCAAAGATAAGGGGTACCCTCCATCCGTTCGCGAAATTGGCGAAGCCGTGGGACTGGCATCCAGCTCGACCGTTCACGGACATCTGGAGAGACTGGAGAAGAAGGGCTTGATCAGACGCGACCCGACCAAGCCTCGCGCTATCGAGATTTTGGACGGCTCCGAGGGGGACAATGCCTACGCGGTGGCCGTTGCCCACGTGCCTCTCATCGGGCGGGTAACTGCCGGCGTGCCGATTACGGCGACCGAGAACATCGAGGACTACTTCCCATTGCCAAGCCATTTTGTCGGAGATAACAATGTCTTCATGTTAAGCGTCATCGGCGAGAGCATGATCGATGCCGGCATTCACAACGGCGACTATGTGATCGTCCGCCAGCAGCAAACCGCCAACAACGGCGAGATCGTCGTTGCCATGACCGAAGAAGACGAAGCTACGGTCAAAACCTTTTACAAAGAAAGAGATCATATCCGCCTTCAGCCCGAAAATCCGACGATGGAGCCTCTGCGCCTGACGAATGTATCCATACTCGGCAAGGTCATCGGCGTTTTCCGCAATATCCATTAATCCCTTTATAACACAAAACCCCTTCGGCTCCTCCGACCGGCATACGTCCGGCGAGGAACCAAAGGGGTTTTGTGTTGTTCGCAGCTCCATCGAAAAGAAAACGGGCATCCCGGAATCCGGACGCCCGTCGATCGGCCTATTTTTAATACAAGCTCATATATTGATCGCGTTCCCAGGCATGGACCTGCGTGCGATAAATATCCCACTCGATTTCTTTCAGTTCCACGAAGTGAGCCAGCGCATGCTCGCCGAGCGCATCGCAGATTACATCGTCGCGCAGCAGCTCGTCCAGCGCCTGCTTCAAACTTTCGGGCAAGCTTGGAATGCCTTGCTCTTCGCGCTCTTCCTCGGACATGACATAGATGTTGCGGTCCGTAGGAGGAGGAAGCTGCATATTGTTCTTAATGCCATCCAAACCGGCCTTCAGCATTACGGCAAGGGCCAGATACGGGTTGGCCGCCGGGTCCGGATTGCGAACCTCGACGCGCGTACTCAGCCCGCGGGAAGCCGGAATCCGAATCATCGGGCTGCGGTTGCTGGCCGACCAGGCTACGTAACAAGGAGCCTCATAGCCCGGAACAAGACGCTTGTACGAATTGACCGTAGGATTCGTAATCGCTGTAAAAGCGCGCGCATGACGCAGAATGCCTGCCATGTATTGACGGGCAACCTTGCTCAGGCCGAGCTTGTCGCTTTCATCGTAGAAAACATTTTCATTACCGCTGAACAGCGATTGGTGCGCATGCATCCCGGAGCCGTTGACGCCGAATAGCGGCTTGGGCATAAAGGTAGCGTGCAAGCCATGCTGGCGTGCGACGGTTTTTACGACAAGCTTGAACGTTTGAATCTGGTCTGCGGCCTTAATGGCATCTGCGTATTTAAAATCGATCTCATGCTGGCCCGGTGCGACTTCATGATGGGAAGCCTCGATCTCAAAGCCCATCTCTTCGAGCGTAAGCACGATCTCGCGGCGGCAGTTCTCGCCAAGGTCGGTAGGCGCAAGGTCGAAATAACCGCCCTGGTCGTTCAGCTCCAGGGTAGGATTGCCTTTCTCGTCCGTTTTGAACAGGAAAAACTCCGGCTCCGGCCCTACGTTCATCGCCGTGTAGCCCATTTCTTCCGCTTCCTTAAGCGCCGCCTTCAGAATACCGCGCGGGTCGCCTGGGAACGGGCGTCCGTCCGGCAAGTAAATATCGCAGATCAATCTGGCTACGCGGTCTTCCGCTACCCAAGGGAAAATAACCCAGGTGTTCAGATCAGGGTACAGGTACATATCGGATTCTTCAATCCGCACATAACCTTCGATGGAGGAGCCGTCAAACATCATTTTATTATCCAAAGCTTTCTCAAGCTGGCTTACGGGAATTTCAACATTTTTGATCGTGCCGAGCAAATCGGTAAATTGCAAGCGGATAAAGCGAACGTTCTGTTCCTTGGCAATACGTAAAATATCGTCTTTTGTATAAGTTCTTTCTGTCACAGTCTATTCTCCTCCTTAAGCTGCATGCCTTATGCGGCCGATCCGATGCCGCCTTTGCAAGCGGCGCCGGTGCTTCCCAGTTGGTCCTTACTTTCTAAAAAAGCGCGACAGCTCGCCCTGAATCAACGACACATGATTCGGCCGTTTTCCCCCGCCCATCAGCTGCTGCTTGAGCATCTTATGGAGCTGGGAGTCCGTAAGCTCGCGCCGCTTGACTTCGGATTGCTCGCTGACCACCGTCGCATCCTCCGAATCCTTGTCGACCGGCAGCAGCACCTGCTTGATCCCGGCGATATTGACGCCTTTCTCGATCAAGTCCTTGATCTCAAGCAAACGCTCCACATCGTTGAATGAATACAAGCGCTGATTGCCGCCGGTTCTTGCTGGTATGACCAATTCATGCTGCTCGTAATACCGGATTTGTCTGGCTGTCAGATCTGTCAGCTTCATCACGATACCGATAGGAAAAAGGGCCATATTTCTGCGGATATCATCACCCATAACTATCACCCCTAACACAGGAAAAACCTTACTTCCATTGTAGCTTTGAAGACAAAAAGTGTCAAGTCATGTTAGGTTATCTCAAAAATGTAAGCTATGATTACAATAAATTGCGGTCCTTCATATTTTGTAAAGCGGTGAGTACGCCAAGCTTACAGTGCGAATAAGTGAGCCCGCCCTGCATGTAAGCGATATAAGGTTCGCGAATAGGCGCATCGGCCGACAGCTCCAAGCTGCCTCCCTGGATAAATGTCCCTGCCGCCATAATGACCGGGTGCTCGTACCCCGGCATGTCCCACGGCTCAGGCACCACATGCGAATCGACCGCCGCCGCCTGCTGTATCCCTTGCACGAATGCAATCAGATGCTCCGGTCCGGTAAAACGGATCGCCTGGATCAGATCTGTCCGCGGATCGCTCCATTTCGGATGCGTGACAAAGCCGAGCTCATCGAAGACGGCCGCCGCAAACACAGAGCCCTTCACGGCTTGTCCGACCAGATGGGGAGCCAGGAACAAGCCCTGGAACATCGCGCGCAAGGTTCCCAGCATGGCTCCTACCTCGCCGCCGATGCCGGGAGCCGTCAGCCGGTAGGAAGCCAGCTCGACGAGCTCGCGCTTCCCGGCGATGTAGCCTCCCGTAGAAGCAATCCCTCCGCCCGGATTTTTGATCAGCGAGCCCGCGATCAGATCGGCTCCTACTTCCGATGGCTCCTGCAATTCCGTAAACTCACCATAGCAATTATCGACGAAAACGATCACATCAGACTTCACTTCTTTGACAAACCGCACCATCTCCGCAATTTGTCCGACCGTAAAAGAAGCCCGCCACGAGTAACCGCGCGAGCGTTGTATGCCGATCACCTTGGTCTTCGGGGAGATGCGTCTGGCAATTTCCTCCCAGTCGGGGCTGCCGTCCTCGCGCAGGCATACTTCCCCGTAGCCGATGCCCCAGTCCTGGAGCGAGCCTTGGCCGTCTCCCGGCTTGCCGATGACCTTGTGCAAGGTATCATACGGCCGGCCCGTTATCATCAGCAGCTCGTCCCCCGGACGCAGCACGCCGAACAAGGCGGTCCCTATCGTATGCGTTCCCGAGACGAAATGCGGACGCACAAGCGCCGCCTCCGCCCCGAAAACATCCGCGTACACGAGATCAAGCACTTCGCGTCCGCGGTCATTGTATCCGTACCCGGTAGAACCTGCAAAATGATAATCGCTTACTTTATGCTTCTGAAAAGCGCCGATCACTTTCCATTGATTGCGGTCGACCGTCCGGTCGATATCCTTCAGCTTCCCATCGGTAACCTGCTCCGCCCGTTCCATCCAGGCAAGCACCTGCTCATTAAACATACTCCGTCGTCTCTCCCTCATGATCCCCATGCGCCTGCCGCGCCGAATCGTAAGCAGCAAGCAAGTAGCCCAGTTTGTTGTATTCCTTCGTGTTTACTCTAACCTTGAACAACATCTCTTCCCCAACCATTTCGTTCTCCAGCACCTCGCCTACCCGGTACACCAGCGAGATTACATCGCCCTTATCGGCCGGAATGCGGAACAGCCGACTGCCTCCCATCAGATGCTTCTCCAATGCCTCCAGCACACGGCCAAGATCCGATTCCACATAGGCCGATATCCGCAGAAACTCCCCTCCGGTCGTCAGCATCTCGCGCTGTTCCGGCGTGCACAGATCGGTTTTGTTAAACAACGTGATCCGGTCTTTGCCATGAGCGCCCAGCTCCTCCAATACCTCGTCAACCACCCGCATCTGTACGGCCATCATATCCGTGGAGCTATCGACGACATGCAAAATCAGATCGGCTTCATTAACCTCTTCGAGCGTGGCCCGGAAGGCCGCGACCAGATCATGCGGAAGGTTCTGGATGAACCCGACCGTGTCGGTCAGGACGATCTCCAGTCCGCCGGGCAGCTTGAGAGCTCTGGAAGTCGGGTCGAGGGTGGCGAACAGTTGGTTTTCTATATACACATCGGCTTGCGTAAGCTGGCGGAGAAGCGTTGACTTGCCAGCATTCGTGTAGCCGACCAGCGCCACTTGATAGACGCCTGTCTTCTTCCGGCGTTCCCGGTGCAGCACGCGATGACGGACGACCTCCTGCAGCTGCCGCTTAAGCTCGCTGATCCGTCCGCGGATATGTCTGCGGTCGGTCTCCAGCTTCGACTCCCCCGGCCCCCGAGTCCCGATCCCGCCGCCCAGCCGGGATAAATTTTTGCCATGTCCGGACAACCGCGGAAGCAGGTAGCTGAGCTGGGCCAGCTCGACCTGTATGATGCCCTCGCGCGTCTTCGCCCTGCCGGCGAAAATATCCAGGATAAGCTGGGTGCGGTCAATGATCTTCACATCCAGAAACTGCTCCAGGTTCCGCACTTGGGCTCCTGACAGCTCCTGATCGAATATGGCGGTGTTCGCTCCCGACTCCTCTAACAGCTGCTTCAGTTCAGCCGCTTTGCCCTTGCCGATGAACCATTTGGAATCCGCATACTCCTTATTTTGCGACAGCGTGCCAAGCACCACGACGCCGGCAGTCTCGGCGAGCCGAACAAGCTCGGCGAGCGAGTAGTCGGGATCATAGTATTCTTCCCGCTTGAGCGATTGGGTAACCAAGCTGACCAGGACAGCTCGGGCCTGATTGTCCGGCGTTACCTCATGAACGGTAGGTTTCATACGATCTTAGGGGTCTCCTTTACCGATTGCGAACGAACCGCGCGCTGCCGATCGCAATCTCCAGTTGATTTTTCTCATTCGCGATCTGCTGACACAGCTTCAGCTCCGTAGCGGGATTCATTGTTTAAGCTGGATTTCCCGAACTATACGGTCCATCAGCTGACCTGCCCCCATATTATCTCCACTTCTCCATTTTCATGTAATTTTTTTCAAATTCCTCCAGTTGACTTTCTAAATTGTTTAGTTTTTATGATACCTTTAGAAAATAGATTAATCAATCGAGACTTGGATTTCTCCTTTAGCAAGATTTATGATTAACCTTGTATGTATTTGGATAAGCAAACGCTCATCCTCAAAATTTCGAATACTTTAGTATCTTCCTGTACATCGTTTTGTCTTTTAAAGTATTAAAAATGCTCATATCCGGCCTAGTGTTAACCTCTAACACCCATGGTTTCATTTTCGAATCAATAGCGATATCAACCCCGAAAGCTTTATTTCCGCGGAGGCTTTTCCCCAGGACAACACTTGCTTCCCTCCCTAATGATTCAATCTTTTTTATTACACTCGCTCTCTGAGATCCTCTCAAATGAGATTTGAGTAAAGAATCTATTTTCATGGGAGTGCCCCCATTGTGATAATTAGTAACTATCTTGTTCCTTTTAGCCAGTCGCCCAATGATGCCCGTTGTTTCGAGCTGCCTATTTCTGTTCTTTTGCACCATCACTCTTATATCGAATGGACGCCCTTCATGTTTTAATAAGTCAATACCTTTTTGCACCACATATTTCTTTTTGCTTACCACCCTTTGAATAGAACCGTATAAAGCTTGAAAAGACTTATATTCTGTTGAGCGAGTTCCACTTTTTAATATAAAGCTGTTATTCTTTTTAATGATCTTATAAATTCCAAAGCCACCTGTCCCCACATTTGGTTTTAAGTAGAGAGAATCATACTTGTTTATCATGCTGACTAGATTAGCTTTTGTAGCTGCACGCGTATCAGGCAATACTGTATTAATACGATTATATTTTTTCATGAAATTGTGTTTTCCTAGTTTGCCCACTTAATTACACCTCCATTTATTGACACGAAAGTAATATATGCCAACAGAAATGGAAAAGGTGTGGGTGCCCAATGATTCTGGACACTTGGATAATTTTTCAATGCATGATTTATAATAATCAGCAGGAGGTGAATCATGAATTCCATTCCAAAGATATTAATCACTCTCGGTGCTGTACTTATGATCATAGGTGTCTTATGGGCTGTTTTATCAAAGTTCATAAATATCGGGAAGCTGCCTGGCGATATCGTAGTTGAAAGAGAAAACTTTAAATTTTATTTCCCAGTCGTTACATGTCTTGTTATTAGTGTTATTCTGTCTGTCATTATGTACCTGATAAGGTTTTTTAAATAGGAGTTTTTAATGATGAATGAGTCTGGCCCTAACTGGCCTATCGTAAATTTTTGAATTCCGCATTGCGACTAAAGACATAATCTGCTATTGTCGAATAGGTACTAATAACTATACCCAGGAGTGAATTACTATGCGCTTCTCAAAACTACCTATTCTCGTGTCGATAGTTCTAGCTGTTCTACTAACCTCTCCTTCTTTTGCTCACCCAGGAAAACTCGACAAATACGGCGGCCATGAATGTTCATATGAGGCATTAATGAAACGTCTGTGCAAAGGATATCACTCGCATACCGGCGGCTTTTTTATAGGTGAGTTCCCATCGAATGAACCTACAGCCCCCGCACCGGTCATCGAAGAGGTTATCCCAGAAGGACATGTTAAAGTTACTCTTCCTACATTTAGAATTCTCATTAACTATGAATCCGGAGCTTCGGATGCTCAAAATTCAACTTTAAAATACCCGTTTTTTATGTACAATGATATCATCTACGCGCCTTTGAATTATGATATGTGTTCAACACTTACAATTGAAAGCAATTGGTCGAATGAAGTAGGCTTATCATTAAGAAAAACTGACGCAAAAATTGGACAAGGTGTGCGGTTTCAACGTATCGAAGCATCCTCTGCTCAACCTGCAAACATGTATGCTCATCTTCCTTCGTTCAATATTTATGTGAATGATACATGGGTCGATAATGGGAAAGAGGAATATCCTTTTTTAGTTTATAATGATGTAACCTATTATCCAATGACTTGGAATAATAACAATAAGTTTGGTCTAATCACTGGATTAAAAGACAACAGGTTTGATATTTCCAAGTAGATGAAAGAGCTGCCAATGGCAGCTCTTTTTGCGATCTTTACCTATTTTAGGTTTATGCAAATTTAGAGAACTTATCAAGTTTGCTGGCTTGAATCTCCTCATCCATAACAAAATCTTCACTAATCAGGTTAATCAAATCTTGTTTTGTGGGTGGTGCGCTTTTTCGCACAATTCTTACTGCTTGATGTCTAATCGCTTTCTCGATCAGATTGCGAACAAACCGCGCATTGCTAAAATTTAAAGAAAATACCTCTTGATTCAACCGCTCTCGAATTTTTATAATTCCATCTGATGTTATGACGTAGTCTTTTTCTACGGCAAGCTTATTAGCAATCTTAATTAATTGCTGAACGGTATAGTCTGGAAACTCCACCTGAATTGGGAATCTTGAAGGAAGCCCGGGATTTGTAAGCAAAAAATTTTCAATTTCAGTCGGATAGCCGGCAAGAATTAAAATAAAGTCATTTTTATAGTCCTCCATGGACTTCACTAAACAATCGATGGCCTCCTTGCCGAAATCCTTATCTCCGCCCCTCGCAAGGCTGTAGGCCTCATCTATAAAGAGGACCCCTCCCAATGCCTTCTTGACCAATTCCCGGGTCTTTAACGCGGTATGGCCGATATACTCACCGACCAAGTCTGCTCTTTCCACTTCTATCATATGACCTTTCGATAAAAAACCCATCGACTTAAACATTTTTCCAAGGATTCGCGCAACGGTAGTTTTGCCCGTCCCCGGGTTCCCTTTGAAGATCATATGATATACCTGGCTGCCAGTTTGAAGTCCGGCTTCATCTCGAAACTTTTTTACCTGAAGCATTGCATACACTTGAAAAACCAGCTCTTTAACATCCTCGAGGCCGATCATCTCATCCAGTTCTCTGAAGATATCGGAGAATGTATCTGTATCATGAACCAGTTGTCTAACCTCTGCTTTTTCTATAGCCTGTTCTGCCTCTGATGGTTTAAAAACAACATTAATTTGCCGATTTCGTTTGGTGATCAAACGGGTATCTTCACTCATCCATCCATCCCCTTCTCTTGATTCAGAAGAGCCATTCCTATTCTAAAGGATATGCGAGCGGATAAAGAGCTACGACTTCTGGTTTTGATAATTTATTCCTTGCACGACATCGATCTGTCGGGCATTTTTCGTGATCTGAATTTGATCCGATGGCCGAACACATCCATTCATGCGTCACATCACCTCTTCTTTGGTGGTAAATATATACGCACAAGCCGGGCGGATTTTGTCTGTTTTATTTTTCAAAATGACTTTCGGAACGTGCCGCGGATGTTCTCCTAGTCGCCTTCATACAAAGAAGCCGGCGCCTTCGAGGCCGCCGGCTTTGCCGATTCGTAAACAAACTTGCCATGCTATGAGACGACAGCTACCCCAGCTGTACGCCGCCTTCAGGCCGCTGCCGCAGCGTTCAGCTTCTTCCGGTACACCCACTTGGATAAGGTGACGCTGAACTCATACAAAATCAGCAGCGGGACGATCACAAGCACATCCGAGATGAAATCCGGCGGCGTAATCGTGATCGAAATGACAATCAGCGCAAAATAGGACACTTTCCTCGCCTTGGCCAGCCGGTAAGGGTTCAATAGGCCGATTTTCGTCAGAAACATGACGACAACAGGCATTTCGAACAGCAGACCGAGGGGCAGCGTCAAGTTCAGCATAAATTTAAAGTACTTGTCTACCGTGTACAAGGTTTGAACTTGTCCTTCGGCCATTTCCCTGAGAAAGGACAAAACCATCGGAAACAGCACGGCGTAGCCAAAAGCAATCCCCGCTGCGAACAGCAGCGTTAAAGCGGGGATATACCCGAGCGCCGCTCCTCTCTCCTCTTCGGACAATGCGGGCGCTACGAACAGCCACGCCTGCACAGCCGCCACGGGGATCGTAACGCCGATCGCGAATACCCCCGAGATCATCAGATAAGCCCATAAAATATCGGTAGGACCAAGCACGGTCAGCTGTCCTCCCAAATCTCGGACAAGCCAATGGTAGATGGGCTTCGCGTACAGAAATGCTGCGATTAAGGCGACCAGGAAAGCCGCTAGCGTAATAATCAGACGCTTCCGCAATTCCTCCAGATGGCCGAACACATGCATATCCTTTTTATCCATAACCTGTTTTGCACCTTCTCCGCCAATTGAGCCTAGCTTTCCTTGCCTGCCGCAGGCTGCGCCTTGCCCGCCTCGGCCGCTTTTTCATCTTCCCCGTTCACAAGAGCGCGCGTGGCAGTTTTGAACTCGCTCAAGGTGCGTCCGAAAGCCCGTCCGAGCTCGGGCAGCTTGGAAGGCCCGAATATGATTAGCGCAATAATAAGAATCAATATAAGTCCCGGTATTCCAATATTGCCGAATGGCATATGCTCATCTCCTTAGGTGATGTTCGTTTCCTCGCGGCCAGAACCTACTTCAGCTTGAAGCCGCTGATCGCCACAACGGCTCCGCGGGCTTTCTTGTCGCCCTTGCGGTGCGGCCATAAGCTCGTCGGCTTCTCCAGATCCGTTGTGTTTTCTCCCGGATGCTGGATCGAGAGGAACAAGGTCTGCTCGTCCGGGGTGAAGTATGGCCCGGTCAGCTCGCAGTCCTTAGGTCCGGAGGCGAATTGGAGCGCCTTCCCCTTGCTTGGTCCCTGTGTCGGAATGACGAACAGCCCATTGTTAGCGAAGGATGCGTATACGCCCTTGCTGATCGAGGAGCTGGAAATGTCGGTAACGACCCACAGATTGCCGTTCGAGTCGAACGCCAGATTGTCAGGCGAGCTGAAGCCGGATTGACGGCCGCCGGCAGCAAAAATTTCGAAGTCGAATTCCGTTGAAGCCAGGTCGTTGTCCTTCTCGAAAATTCGCGTAATATGCCCGTGAATATTGCCGTGCGAGTCATTATTCGTATGACAGATGAAGATCGTGTTGTCGAAAGGCGAAATCTCCACATCCTCCGGACGGTCGGTAGGCATCCCGCCAAGAATCAGTGCCGCCTCGTGACAATTCGTCACGATATCCGCCTGGCTTTGGAACAGCTTTTGCAGCTCCTCCCGGGTTCCCTTGACACCTGCAGGGGCTTTGAATTTCTCATTGTCCAGCGTCTTGGCCATCGCTTCATAGGTCAGTGGAATCCATTTGCCGCTCTTCAGATTAGCCACATACAAAGTTCCTTCCGCCAGCAGGTCGGAGTTGGCGCGCCCGTTCGCAGACACATATTTGTTTTTCGTTACAAATTTATAGACACAGGCGTCCTTCTTATCATCGCCCATATAGACGACAACCCGGCCGTCCTTGGCCAGTCCCATCGCCGTGTTCTCATGATTAAAGCGCCCGAGAGCGGTATGCTTTTTCAGGAAAGAGCCGTCAAACGGATCGATTTCCACGACCCAGCCATAGTGGGTTAACGGAAGCCCCGCATCGGTTGCCGTCTCGGAAAAATTCTCCTCACAGGACATCACCGTATTCCACAGCGTTACGCCGCCCGAGCAGTTGGCGAACGTCCCTTGAGCCGTCGCGGCATGATTCAGCGCAGCGGAGCCTTTCGCCGGACCTGTGAATTCGAATTTCGTAAATCCGTTGATACGGCGAGCATACTTGGAGGCAGTGTCCATCTTCCAGACGCCGTCCTCGTCACGGAATACTTCGAGCACGGACATTCCCTGATAATACAGATCTTTTTCCACTTGCTCCTTTGTTTTCTTTCCGTCCTTAATCGGCCCGAGACCGAAAATAGACGTGTATTCATGGTTATTTACCAGCAGTCCGCGTGAATTCGATCCGTCGATCGGCAGGAAAGCATTGTAGTCGGAGCCTTCACCGAATCTTTCTCCAGCCTGGTTGATCACATCATCCAGCGCCGCGATCACATCGTATTTAAAACCTTTGGGGAGCAGCAATTGATCTTCCGAGGAAGGCTGGATCGGCTCAAAATAACCGCTGACTTTATTGGTCTTGAAGCCAAACAGATGATCGGCAGTCGAAGAAGCTGCCGAAGCCTTGCCCTCCAGCACGCCCAGACCGGCCGAGGCCGTAGCCAGAGCGGCGGCTCCGGTGCCCAAATAAGAAAGAAACGTTCGACGATCCATGTTTTTTTCCATATGTACACTCCCTATAGACAATTGTGATTCCATAGACAAGCATACGGTTCCAAGATCATCGGAATGTTACGAGCGTTTGAAGATTATGTAAATGGCAGCAAGGTATTGGAGGCGGGAATTACATGCGGTCGGTTTCATGCGCCAACTACTACGGAGTTCCGTTCCAACAACTTCTTCCGTTCCCTTCGTACAATCCTGCGTCCGCAATCTAGCCCATTCCAGCCCCATTTTATCATCTGTGGCGCCGCCCTGAAGCATCGTCGGATGTAAGGGATAAACTTTCCAGCAAGTCAAAAAAACCGCCGAGGATCAGCTCTGCAGCTTATCCCCGGCGGTCAGAAATCACGCGCTTCCCCTCAAACAGGCTGCGCTTGCTCAAACGGTTTTATCCGAATTAAACTTTCTTCGTCTCCGGCTTCTCGTCTTCCTTATCCCCCGAAGTCAGTCCTCGGGTCGATTCCTTGAATTCCGACAGCGTCCGGCCAACAGCCCGTCCCAGCTCAGGAAGCTTGGAAGGTCCGAATAGCAGCAGGATAACAACGAAAATCAAGATCAGTCCGCCGATCCCAATATTAAATGGCAATGTGATCACCCCGTTTCTGGAGTACATTCTTGTTATGAATTATAGCATAGGTGAGCGCAGAATGATATGCTTGCCTTTGCGACTGGCGCATGGTCAGCCTTTAAGCTGACGCCCCAGCACCAGCTGCAGCTTGTCCCACTCCCATTTGTAAATAGCAAGCGTCTCACGGCTCCGGTGCCAGGCCATCATCAGTACGCTCGAATCCATAGGCGAAACCTTCGGCTGCTCATACCCGACATATCGGGCAATATCCAATGCCCGCACCGCATGATACCGATGCGTAATGATCACGGCCGATCTCCAGCCATGACGCTCCATCACAGCCTGGCTGAACTTTAAATTTTCGTAGGTGCTGCGCGCTTCCTGCTCCAGCTCAATATGCTCCGCCGGAATGCCCTGCTTGACCAAATAATTACGCATACCCTCCGCTTCCGTCAGCTCGGAATCCTCCCGATCGTAACCCCCGCTGACGATGAGCCTGGGAGTCACGCCTTCCTTGTACAGCTCGGCAGCGCGGTTCAGCCTCTCCTTGAGAGCCGGACTTGGCTCAGTCTGCCATAAGGCTGCTCCCAGCACAATCCCTACATCCGCCGGAGGAAGAGACTGATCGGGCAAGGTGATCATTCTCCACTGAATACCGCCCATACCCAGTGCAAATACGAGCATTAGTCCCAGCAGCAAGCGGGAGGTTCGACCGCCTATTCGTTTCAAATTGCCGCGCTTCTGTGTCTCCATATCCCACTCTCCGTCTCTGGCTGAACTTAATTCGGCAGAGAGAGAAACCGCCCGACCGTCCTGAACACTTCGGGAGCATCGGGCTCGAAGCATAACATGTGTCTGGATTGCGGGAAATAGATCAGTTCCTTATCCCCCTGAAGCCGGTTATAAATATAACGGGCGCTCCGGGGGTGAACGATCTGATCCTTGCGCCCTTGAGCGATCAAGGTGGGGACGGCCACCCGTCCCAGCTCGCGCGTCTTCGCATAACGGGCCAGCTTCATGAACTGCAGAGTGGCCAGCAGCGGCACGCGCTTAACGCGTCCCCAGTGCTCCCAGTCATGAAGCCTCATCCGCTCCGCCAAGTCCCGAATCAACAGCAGAGGGCTCACATAGATAGCAGCCGCATTCAGCAGGACAAGCCGCCTGATCGGGAACCGGTTGGCCACATAGGCCGACAGCAGCCCGCCCATCGAGAAGCCCACCACGTCGAACGTCTCGTATTGCCTGCTCATCTCGTAAGCCTCGCCCGCCGCCGCATCGAGCCAATCTCTCCAACTGACGCGGCCCAGCTCCCGCAGCTCCTGATCATGGCCGGGAAGCATCGGGATCCGGCATTCGTAGCCAAGACCGTGCAAATAATCCGCCAGCGGCTCCACCTCAAACGGACCACCCGTGAACCCATGCAGCAGCAGACAACCCCGTTCCTTCATCTATGTCTCTCTCCTTTCCATTAGACGATATGCCACCCGAGACGGTTCCCTTGCCAGCAACGGGACGCGACGAAAAAATCTGAAAGCAGCGTGAGTATGACCTCTCACGCTGCTCCCGGGTTTACTTTTCCGTAATGGCGATGGACTGAATGACCACTTTTTGCGTAGGCTTGCTCGGTACCTGCTCGCCTCCGGCTTCCACCGGCGTTGCCGCAATTTTCTGGATCGTATCCATCCCTTCAATTACTTTTCCGAATATCGTATAATTCGGGGTTCTGTTCAAATTTTTGCTGTCTTCCCCTGTACAAATAAAAAACTGGCTGCCGTTGGTATTCGCACCGCTGTTCGCCATAGCGACAATACCCGGCTCGTATTTGCGCGTCGTTTTGAGCTCGTCCTCGAACTTGTATCCCGGTCCGCCCGTTCCATTCCCTTTAGGATCTCCTGTCTGAATCATGAAAGACTGGATAATCCGATGGAACACCACATCATTATAGAAGCCTTCCCGCGCCAAAAATACAAAGTTGTTGACCGTCTTGGGCGCTTCCTTCGGGTAAAGCTCAATCGTAAACGTCCCTTGCGAGGTCGTCACGGCCGCCTTGTACGTCTTCGCGGTATCAATGGTCATGGCCGGAGGAGACGACCAGGATTTCGGCTTTGCTTGCTCGGTTTGGCCGCCCTGCGCCGGTGCGCCGGAACTGCCTCCAGCTCCTTGATCGGCCGGCGCGGGTTTCGTTCCGCAGCCCGACAGCATCATGCCTGCCAGCAGCAGCGACGAGAGCGCGATTCCGATCGTGGTCCGGGTCATTTGGATACTCATGGTTGATTTCATCTCCATCTGAACTAAGTTGATTGCTTTGGCAAGATTATACTACAGATGCCGATCAGAATAAAATCAGCGGATTTTCAGGCGGCACAGAACGTCAGGAGGCAGGGGAAGCCTGCAATGCTGCCGGCTTTCCCCCTTTCGATTGCATCAGTCCCGCCGTTTATGCCGCATCCGCTCAATTGCCTCCGTTGACAGCGCCGGTGCCCGCTCCGGTTCCGCTGCCGGTATTTGTTCCCGTACCTGTGCCAGACCCGGCGTTTGTTCCTGTACCAGTTCCCGCGCCTGCGCCGGACCCTGAACGTGTGCCGGTTCCGGTACCGGTCCCCGTACCTGTTCCAGTCCCTGTACCCGACCCGCTTCCGGTCCCCGTACCTGTTCCTGCTCCAGACCCGGTGCCGGTCCCCGTACCTGTTCCGGCCCCTGTACCCGACCCGCTTCCGGTCCCCGTACCTGTTCCAGTACCAGTACCCGACCCGGTCCCAGTCCCTGTTCCAGTACCTGTACCCGTTCCGGTGCCGGTGCCGGTCCCTGTTCCAGTGCCTGTTCCCGTTCCGGTGCCGGTCCCTGTTCCAGTGCCTGTTCCCGTTCCGGTGCCGGTCCCTGTTCCAGTGCCTGTTCCCGATCCGGTGCCGGTCCCTGTACCCGTTCCAGTACCTGTACCCGTTCCGGTGCCAGTACCGCTGCCCGTTCCTTGACCGTTGCCAGCTCCGGTGCCGGTTCCATTACCATTCCCATTCCCGTTGCCATTTCCCGTATTCGGTCCGCCAGGGCCCGTCGTTCCATCGCCCGGCTGATTCGGATTCGTTGTGCCCTCTTCCGGGTTCGCCGGATCGCCAACGATCACACTGACGATATTGGATGGACTGCCGGCGACATTATTTTCCGGATTCACCGGCACAACCATATATTGATACGTGTCCGGCTGAATCGCGCTGATATCGTTGACCTCCGTAAGCGTCGTCGACGTGAGCGGCTCCTTCGGAAAGTCCTCCGTCTTGCTGTCCTTGCGGAATACCTGATAGGTCGTGCCCTCTCCTACTCCAGACCAGCTTAGCTTCACCTTACGTTCGGCGGCCGCATATTCCCCTTTCAGATCGCCGACTGTTTTCGGCGGCTCCTTCAGGTCCTGAACGCCGTCCGGCTTCGTGAACTTGGTCATCGGCTTTTTGGCCAGCGACTTCTGCATCACTTCCTTGAAAATAGCCGCCGGCGCGCCGCTGCTCATCGACACGTAATGCTTCGAATCGGTTTTGTCGAAGCCCATCCAGACCGCCGCCGTCCACTCCGGCGTGTAGCCGACAAACCAGAGATCGCGGTTGTACTTCTCCAAGCCTTTGATTTCGAGCTGAGTTGAACCTGTCTTGCCTGCGACCGGCCGCTCGAATTTGGCAGCAGTTCCCGTTCCGCCCGGCTCAACGACGGTTTGCAGCATCTGGGTCATATTCCAGGCCGTTTTCGCGCTCCAGACCGATGTTTTCTCCGGCTTCACTTCAATCACTACGCCGCTTTCATCGGTGATCTTCTTAATCGCATGGGCCTTGACCATGCCTCCGTTATTTGGAAAAGCCGAGTAGGCCTGAGCCATCTGCAGCGTCGTCACGCCGTTCGTCAGCCCTCCGAGCGCAATCGCCAGGTTGTTATCCTTTGCATCAAACGTAATGCCCAGCTTGCTTACATAGGATTTCGCCTTCGACACGCCGATCTCGCTCAGCACCTCGACAGCCGGAATGTTCGCGGAGCGCTTGATCGCATCGATCATCGTCACCTGCCCGCGGTAAACCCCGTCCCAGTTGCGGGGCGAATAGCCGTTGAACGACCTTTGCTCATCCTTCAACATCGAATATGGCGTATATTTCCCCAGCTCGAGAGCAGGCGCATAGGAGATGAGCGGTTTAAAGGAAGAGCCCGGCTGTCTTGGCTGCATCACCGCCCGATTCAGACCGCGGATCTGATAATCCCGTCCGCCGATCATCGCTACGATGCCGCCGTCGGTATTGTTCAGTATCACCATACTGCTTTGCATTTTCTGAGCAGGTCCATCCTTTTGGAAAAACTTGGAATTAGCATACGTTTGCTCCATGATGCTCTGCGCATTCGGATCGAGATTCGTATAAATATCGTATCCGCCACGCAGCAGCTGATCCTCGTCGAAGCCGTGCATCTCTTGAGCCTCGCGCAGCACGTAGTCAATATAGGTCTGGTATTGCTCCTTGGAGCCGGTCTGCAGCGGTTCATACTCCTTCTCCGCCGCTTCAGCCCGCTGCTGCTCCGTAATATAGCCCTGATCGGTCATCAGCCTCAGCACGACCGCCCGGCGGTCCTTGGATTTTTCCGGATTATTGATCGGATTATAGGTGTTCGGCGCCTTCGGCATCGCAGCGAGCGTAGCGACCTGCCACAGCTCCAGCTTGCTCAGATCGCTTACTCCAAAGTAAGCTTTGGAAGCGGCCTTGATCCCGTAAGCGCGGTTGCCGAAGTAAATCCGGTTCAGGTAGTATGCCAGAATCTGTTCCTTAGACATATTGCGCTCAAGCGCCATCGCGATCGACATCTCCGTCGCCTTGCGGAAAAACGTTTTATCCGAGCTGAGAAACACATTTTTGGCGAGCTGCTGCGTGATGGTGCTTCCGCCCTCCACCATGCTCCGGGCCACGACATCCTTGACGAGCGCCCGGCCGATCCCGAGCAGATCGATCCCCGTATGCTCGTTGAACCGTTTGTCTTCCGTCGCGATAAAAGCATCCTTGACGAGCTTCGGAATTTCTTTCTCGTCCACGCTTTCGCGGTTCTCAACCTTCAATGTGCCAATTTCATTTCCGCCCAGATCGTAAATATGGGAAGCTTCATTAAATTCCAATTTATTGATGTTAGCTTTATAAATGTCCTCGCCGTTAATGATGACGAAAATATAGACGCCCATCGCACATAAAGCCGCCAGACTGCCCGTGATGAAAAGTGCGAGAAAAATTTTCCCTGCGTTGGACTTTTTCTTCCTGGGCTTCTTGCCTCCGCCGCTCTTCGTACTGCCGGACGCTGCTTTTTTCTTCGGCGCTTGGCCCGGTGTCTTCTTGCTCTCTCCCGTCATGCCCCGACTCCCTTTCTATGTCTGTTTGACTGCCTATTACCCTGAGGCGTCCCCGACTTAAACAAAGAAGAACAACCCGGGGAACGGGTTGCTCTTCGCGGGTTCTATGCAATAGACGTGTCCTGCTGGCAAAATGTTGCTCGCAAGCGCAGACGGGCGACAGCTACTCCCCCGCCGTATCCTGCTGCTGCATCAACGAAACGGCCCGCTGCGGGGTGAATGTCGATATCGCATGCTTGTAAACCATTTGCTGGCGGCCTTCGCTGTCGATAATAATCGTAAAATTATCGAAGGCCCGAATCACTCCGCGGATCTGGAATCCGTTCGTCAAATAAACGGTGACCGGAATGCTCTCCTTGCGCAATTGGTTCAAAAATGTGTCCTGAATGTTGATCGACTTGTTCATCAATGGGCCCCCTCGGTAATAGTTAACGGTCCAGATTTAGTTTAGTAGCAATTATACCACGAACGGCTTGCAGCTGGGTAGAAAAATCTGCCATTTCACTCACGTTCACCCATTCGATATCCTTCATATGACGGAACCAGGATAACTGCCGTTTGGCAAAGTGGCGCGTATTTTTTTTCAGAAGATCTACCGACTCCGCAAGCGTTAAGCGTCCTTCCAGGTAAGCGACAATTTCCTTGTAGCCGAGTCCCTGCATGGACAGCGCAGAGCTTGATACGCCTTGCGCCAGCAGCCTGCTCACCTCATCGACCAGACCCTGCTCCAGCATCAAATCAATACGTTCTTCAATACGTTTATATAGTATTGCTCTATCCATTGTCAACCCGACGATGCACAATTGATAAGGCGTAGTCCGTTTTTGGCGCTCCAATTGCTCGGACATTCTCTCTCCCGTCAATCGATAGATCTCCAAAGCCCGGATCACCCGCCGCACGTCGTTCGGATGGAGCCTTGCGGCGGATGGGGGATCGACCTCCGCCAGCTTTTGGTGCAGCGCCCCGGCCCCCTCAAGATCTGCAAACCGCTGCATCTCTTCCCGGAAGGGCTCGTCCGAGCCCGTCTCGCTGAATTGGAAGTCGTAGCAGACGGACTCGATATATAACCCCGTCCCTCCGACGATGAACGGAAGCCGTCCCCGACCGTCGATCTCGCGAATCAGCGGAACGCTTCTCTCCTGAAATTCAGCTGCCGAGAATGGTTCGTTCGGATCATGAATATCGATCAGATGGTGCTTGACCAGCGCTAGCTCCTCCTGGGAAGCTTTGGCCGTGCCGATATCCATGCCCCGGTAGACCTGCATGGAATCGCCCGAGATGATCTCGGCTCCATAGAGCTGCGCCAGCGTCAGGCTGAGCTTGGTTTTCCCTACCGCCGTGGGACCGACCAGCACCAGCAGCCTGGGCTTATGAGGCGGCTCGCCTTCTACGAACATCGAATCACTCCATATGCAATTTTTGTCGAAGGCCGTCTCTCCACCAAAAAACCCAGCCGTTCGAACTCTTGACTGTCCCGATGCTCCTTAAGCACTACGGCCCGCCGGGCAACCCGCCGCGCCTCGGCGACCGACTCCGGACTGAGGGCGCGCTCATCCGCCAGGCCGCGGATAGCCCGGATAGACGCCGATTCGGTGATCGGCTTGCGGAACATCGGATCGAAAAACACGATATCATAGCTGTTATCCGGCTGCGAGCGCAAGAACTCCAGATGATCGAGCGTCCGCACGTCGATTCGGCGCATTGCTTCATTTAATCCCGGCACATCCGACTGGTAGGAGCTGACACCCCGCGAGAGCAGAAAGCCGGGGATCAAGGCGCTCTCAAGCGCCGTCACGGCGCCCAGGGGACCCACCGCGTGAGAGAAAACAATGGCATCCGACCCGAGCCCGGCCGTGCAATCCAGCACGCGGTCTCCCGGCTTTATGCCGCACAGCTCCAGGAGCGGATCGCGCTCTCCCAGATTAAGCCGCTTAATCCGGATGCTCGCCGTGCTCGGATGAAAAAACAGCGGCTGGCGGCCGCCATGATGGTATTCCAGGCGCTCCTTGGTAATGACGAGAATACCTTCTTCGCCATCTTCCCGGCCGAAGCGCTGGCGCAGATGCGCCAGCGTCATCTGCCGTCTCGGCACTAGGCGGCCACCCAGCTTCCCGGCGAGCGAATGCGCCTGCTCCAGCTGTTCGGCGCTAGGCTCATAGGAAGTTGTAACTAACACCGCTACATCACCCTCTTGAACATTTTCTCCAGCTCATACGTCGAGAAGCTGACCACGATCGGCCGTCCATGGGGACAGGTGTACGGGTTGCGGCAGGCTCCCAGACGATCCAGCAGCACTTCCATCTCCAGCATGCCCATATTCTGATTGGCCTTGATCGACGCTTTACAGGAGCACATGATAGCCGCCTTTTCGCGGAATTTGCCGATATCGACCTGCCTGCGCTCCGACAGCAGCCACTCGATCATCTCTTCGATCAGCGCCTGCTCCTCCCCTTGCGGGAGCCAATGCGGATAAGCTCTAACCAGGAAGGAGGAGCCGCCGAACGGCTCCAGGAACACGCCGGCCTGCTCCAGCTGAGACAGCTTATCCTGCAGCCGAACGGCCTCGGCGGAAGTAAATTCCAGCGTAATAGGAACGAGCAGCTCCTGGCTGGCGGCCGCCGGTTTCCCGAACATTTCATAATAATGCTCGTAATTGATCCGTTCATGAGCCGCATGCTGATCGATCAGGAACAAACCTTCTTCATTTTGAGCCACGATGTAAGTCCCATGCAGCTGCCCGATCGGGTGAAGCTTCGGGAAAGCGGGCAGCGGCGGGGGGGCGGTCGCCGCCTGCTGGGCCAGCGAGCGCGACAGCGCTTCGGAAGCGGCAGCGGTCTCGCGGTTTGATGCCCGGCTTCCGGGCGCCTCGGCAGAAGACGCGCCCACTGCCGCCGTACGCTGCTGCTCCCATGAGCTTCTGTTGCTGAAAGAACCGGAACCAGAAGAACGTACTTGGCTGTCCGGCCTCTGCGCCGGCTCCCTGGAGGAACGATCAGGCATCGGGTTATCGCCGCCGGTTCGTACAGGCGCCTCAGCAGCACCGGCAGATATGCCCGGCTTTTCTCTGTCCGCATTTCCCCCGGTTTCTTGCGGAGACGTCGGCCAGGGCGCACCCTCCAGAGCTGTAACGCTTGTGCCGGCTGGCCCGGCTGGCTGACCGGCCGCACCACCGGACCCGGTGTAGCCTTCCTGAGTCCCATCCGGCTGCCGGGACGGCTCCGTCCGGTACAGCTCCAGCTGCTCCTGTACGACCGCCTCCCGCGGCTTGCGGGCGGCTGTTTGACTCGCCTCCGGGATAAGCCGCTGGCGTGACAGCACCGAGCGCGCTTCCCGTTCGACGAACTGCATCAGCTCCTGCTCCTTGCTGAAGCGGGCCTCCAGCTTGGCCGGATGAACGTTCACATCGATCAATCCGGGGTCCATCTGCAGGTGCAGCACGGCTATCGGATAACGGTTGATCGGAAGCAGGGTATGGTAGCCCTGCAGCAGCGCCAGCGCCAGCGTATAATTCCGTATGTAACGCCCGTTAATAACCGTTGTTATTCCTCCGCGGTTGGCTCGCGTCAGCTCAGGCTTCGACATGTAGCCCGTCAGCTTGTAATCCAGCGCCTCGCCCTCCAGCTTAAGCATGGAACGCGCAACGGCCGTGCCGTAAATAGCCGCCACCGTGTTCAACAGATCGCCGTTGCCAAGCGTCTGAAGCAGCGTGCCGCCATTATGTTTCAGCGTAAAAGCAATGCCGGGATGAGCCAGCGCAAGCCGGTACATATAATCCGTAATATGGCCTAGCTCCGTCTGGACCGTCTTCATGTACTTTAACCGCGCCGGCGTATTGTAGAACAACTCTCTTACCGCAATATCCGTCCCCCGGGAAGACGCCTTGTCCGACTTGTCGACAAGCGCGCCGCCTTCGATCACGATGCGTCTGCCGAGTCCGCTCGTATCGGAGCAGGTGACCAGCTCGACCTTGGACACCGCCGCAATGCTGGGCAGCGCCTCGCCGCGGAAGCCCAGCGTCCGAATCGCAAACAGATCATGCGAGGTCGCTATTTTGCTGGTCGCATGGCGGAGAAAGGCCACCTCGCCATCCTCGGGCTCCATGCCGGAGCCATTGTCCGTCACGCGGATGAGCGCCAGCCCTCCGTCCTCAATGGCGACATCCACCCGGGTGCTGCCGGCATCCACCGCGTTCTCGACCAGCTCCTTCACGACGGAGGAGGGGCGCTCGACAACCTCGCCCGCAGCAATCTGGTTCGCTATATGATCGTCCAACAGCTTGATTTTCCCCATAAGCGCGCTCCTTACCATGTATTGCCTGTTTCCGCCGGATTCACACCCGCCGGCTGCTTATCGCGCCAGCTCTGAACCCGGCCTTGTTTCTTGTCCGGCTTGCCTGCTCCTAACAGACAAGCCTGTCAGCTGCGTCCTGATCTTGCCTATTTCGCCTTGAACATCTTGCCTTGCTTTTGTTTGCCGCATCTATCATCGTTTTCCTGTCCTGCCCGCCGCATGCGTCAAACTTGCCGCGGCAGGCATGGACAGCCCCGCCATCGGCATGTCCCCGCGCTTCGCCTCTTAACCGCCAAGCTTCAGCACCTGACCGTCATCGCTCCATGTCAACGACCGGAAAAATTCGGCAGCCTGAGACAAGCTGACATAAGTGACTCCATCCTGGAGCTTGCTTCCCGTTCCGGACGGGGCGTAGACGATCGAGCCGTCCTGCGACTGAAGCTTCGCGGATGAGGTTACGGCATCCCACGCTACCTTCGCGCCCAACACAGCGGCCAGCACGCGGGCCGGCACATAGGTTTGTCCTCCCTCGCGCAGCACGCGGAACGAATCCTCGACCGCATGGCCGTTCACCGTGAGGTTAATGCGGCGCAGTTCCAGCGAGAACGAGCCGACGCCTGCAGTCCGCAGCGCCGTCAGCAGCTCCGGCACCTGGCCGCCTTCCACGGCGATATCCGGCTCCAGGCCGACGCGATTCACCGGACGCTGATGAGGCGTCAAGTATTCCTCCACGGTAACCTTCAGCGCTCCGCCCTGGTCAAGCGGGATCACGTTCTGCACGCTGCCCTTGCCGTACGTCTTCGTACCGATGGCTATGGCCGCTTTGTAGTCCTGGAGCGCCCCGGTCAATACTTCGGAGGCGCTCGCGCTGCTTCCGTTAACCATCATGTAGACCGGGAACGGCTGGACTTCTCCTCCCGAGAAGGTTACCGGCTCATCGAGTCCGTTGCGGTTTTTCGTATGGATCAGCGTGCCCTCCTTCACGAACAGCCGGGCCATCTCCTTGGCGGTGTCCAGCAGTCCTCCCGGATTGTCGCGCAGATCGACGATCAGACCTTTGATTTCCCCTTGCGATTTGAAATATTCAAGCAAGGCCGCAACCTGCTCGTCCGCGTCGCTGGAGAAGCTGGTCACCCGCACGTAAGCGACTCCTCCCTCGAATCGCTTGCCGGTCACGACAGGCACCTGAATCTGCTGCCTCTTCACCGTCTTCTCCAGCTCGGCGCCGTCCCGGACAAGCCGCAGCTTCACTTCCGTGCCAGGCTCTCCCATGATCAGGGAGGTCGCCTCCCCGAGCGGGGCTCCGACAACGCTTTGCTCCCCGACCTTGACGATGACGTCGCCGACCCGGATCCCCGCCTCACGCGCAGGACCGTCGAACACTTCGGCAATATAGACGCCGTCCGGCTGCTGGCTTACCCGCACACCGATCCCGACATAACGGTTCGCCACTGCATTTTCGAACTCGGTCAGCTCCTCGGGCGTGAAATACTGCGTATACGGATCGCCCAGCGATTCAATCATCGCCTGAATCGCCACATCGGACAGCTTCTTCGCGTCAGGCGCGCTGACATGTTGACTCTCCAGCTTCTCCAGCACTTCCTTGGCCCGTTCGGCGGGATTGCCTCCCACCGTCAAGGCAGCCGCAGCGGCAGGCAGCGCCGCAGGCAGAATCAGCGTCAGCGTCAACGCGGCCGCGGCCGTCCGACGCCACATTTTTCCTTTGCGTATCGACTTCATTGGATCGGATTCCTCTTCTCTGTATAGGTTCTCTATGTGTACTGTGTAAATTCTAATGAGTGAAACGCTAGGAGCCGGCCAGCTGCTTTTTCAGCTCATAAATCAGATTCATCGCCGTCATCGGCGTCATATTCATCAGATCGGCCGCCCGCAGCTGCTCCAGCACCTTGTCAGCCCTGGCGTCCTTCTTGGACGGCTTCTCCGGCGCAGCGGCCTCGGCCGGAAACAGACTAAGCTGCACCGCACGGCCGGCTGGGCCATCCTCCGGACTGGCTGCAGCCGGCGTGCTGTCTCCCGCTTCGGCGCCGCTGCCTGCAGCTGCCGGACTGTAGCCGCGAGCCGCAGTCTCGCGAACTTCCGCCGCTCCCGGCTCGCCGCCCACCGCTGTTGCTTCGGCGCCGAGCTCCGTTCGCGGCTCCGCTGCCGGCGTTTCGCCTTCGGCTGCAAGCGCTGCGGCACGGCCTCCTCCCCGGGGCTCTGCGGCTGCAGCTGCCTGGAGTTCGCTCTGTCCCAGCTCGGCCCGCGCCTCGAAGGCGTGCAGCAGCTCGTAAGAGCGCTCGATGATCGAGCCGGGCAGTCCGGCGATCTGAGCGCAGTAGATGCCATAGCTCGTATCGGCCGCACCCGGGACCAGCTTGCGGAGGAAGGTAACGTCCTGACCGCTCTCCTTCACAGCCATGCGGCCGTTGCGCAGATCGCGCAGGCTTTCCTCCAGATGCGCCAGCTCATGGAAATGCGTGGACACCAGCGTCTTGCAGCCGATGCGGTCATGCAGAAATTCGATGACGGCTTGAGCGATAGCCATCCCCTCACCGGTTGACGTGCCCCGGCCGAGCTCATCGATGATGACCAGACTTCTGGCTGTCGCCTTCTCCGTCATGACCTGGATATCCATCATCTCCACCATAAACGTGCTCTGGCCGCCGATCAGATCGTCCGCCGCTCCGATCCGGGTGAAGATGCGGTCGACGATCGGGACGACGGCGCGTTTGGCAGGGACAAAACAGCCGATCTGCGCCATCACGCTGATCATCGCAACCTGACGCATGTACGTGCTTTTGCCGGCCATGTTCGGGCCTGTGATCAGCAGCATGGAGCCGCCTTCCCGCGTCAGCGACGTATCATTCGCGATGAAGGAGCCGTCCTCAAGCACGGCCTCCACTACCGGATGCCGTCCCTCCTCGATCTCCAGCCCGTAAAATTCGCCGACCTGCGGACGGGTGTACCGCTGAGCGGCGCTGACATGCGCCAGCGACTGGTAAACGTCGATCGCGGCGATCAGCCCGGCCAGCTGCTGCAGGCGGGAGAGATGAGCCAGCAGCTTCTCGCGCAGCTGCGAGAACAATTCATACTCCAGGTCGACCATCCCCTCCTGAGCCTCCAGGATCAGGGCCTCCTTCACCTTCAGCTCCGGCGTGACAAAGCGCTCCGCATTGGCCAGCGTCTGCTTGCGCTCATAACGCCCTTCTTCCAGGGCGGACAGATTCGACTTGGTAACTTCGATATAGTAGCCAAACACTTTGTTGTAGCCGATTTTCAGGGACTTGATGCCGGTGCGCTCACGCTCTTGACGCTCCAGCTCGGCCAGCCACTGCTTCCCGTTCGTATTCGCCTCGCGAAGCTGGTCCAGCCGCTCGCTGACGCCCGGACGGATCATGCCGCCGTCGCGAACGGACACCGGAGGCTCGTCCACGATCGTGGATGCGATCAGCTCTTGCAGATCCCCGCAAGGGTCGATCCGCTCTGCCAGGGCGGCCAAAGTAGCCGAACCGCTGTCTGCGCATAACCCGCGCAGCGTCGGAACCTGTGCGAGCGAGCAGCCGAGCGCGACCAAGTCGCGCGCATTGGCGCTGCCATAGGCGATCCGGGCGGTCAGCCGCTCCAGATCGTACACTTCCTTCAACGACTGCTTCAACTCGTCGCGCAGCATTAACTGATTGTACAGACGATCTACGGCCTCCAGCCGCTCCTCGATCTGGGAAGCGTGCATGAGCGGCTGCTCGATCCATTTGCGCAGCAGCCTGCCGCCCATCGCCGTCACCGTCTTGTCCAGCAGCCATAGCAAGGAGCCCTTCTTGGAGCGGTCCCTTACCGTCTCCACCAGCTCCAGGTTGCGCCGCGTGAAGGGGTCCATCATCATGTACTGGTCAGGTTCATAGACACGGATATGCTTGATGTGGCCGAGCGAGCGCTTCTGCGTCTCCTGCAAATAATCCATCAGCAGCTCCAGCACGGCTCGGCCCCCTCGGGGCAAGGCAGCCAGCTGCTTGTCCGAGAAATATGCCGTTATCGGCTGCAGATTGGCTCCGGCCGCCGCTCCCGGCGTTCTCTCCGTCAGCACCGATGTCCGCAGGAACGCGGCCGAGCCGCTGCGGATCTCCTCCAGCAGCGCGCAGTCGCCGAGCACCTCGGAGGGCGCGTATATATTCAGCTCATCCAGCAGCCGCTGGACGGAGTCCGTCATCCGTGTCACGTACAGCTCGCCCGTCGACAGATCGCAGGCAGCCAGACTATAGCCCTGCTCATCGCCCAAAACGGAAGCGATGTAGTTGTTGGCCGTTTCGCTCAGCGATCTTGCGTCCATCACCGTGCCGGGCGTGACGATCCGGACAATCTCCCGGCGAACGACGCCCTTGGCCTCGGCGGGGTTCTCCACCTGCTCGCAGATGGCAACCTTATACCCTTTCTCTACGAGTCTCGCGATATAATTGTCGGCCGAATGATAGGGAACGCCGCACATCGGTATGCGTTCCTCCGCTCCTCCGCCTCGTCCCGTCAGCGTAATCTCCAGCTCGCGGGCCGCCAGCACGGCATCTTCGAAAAACAATTCATAAAAATCTCCCAGCCGGAAGAATAAAAAAGCGTCCTTGGCCTCTTCTTTAATGGCAAGGTACTGCTCCATCATAGGCGTGTATTTGGCCATTCTCCATCCTCCACCAACATTGCCGCAGGGGCGGACCGGTCCGCCGCAGCCGAGCAAAGCAGGCTGCCGGCGGATGCGAAAGCGGCATCCGCTTCCCGGCAAGCCGGGCCGCGTATGCCGCCTGCGCGCCGCGCCAAACGCCCCCGCAAGTTATCTACTAGTATATCATGAAATAGTAGAGAACACCCGTTTTAGACGAACGGCGCTATTTTCCACTTCGGCCGGATATCTTCCTTTTCGTTCCAAGAGCGCATCTGCAGCATCATCCGTCGCAAGGGAAGCAGATACGGCTCCAGCGCGGCGTAGCCGGACAGCTTCTCCAGATCATGCCAAAGCGACGGCACAAAGGAACGGATGTGCGGCTTGTCGCTGCGGTAATACGCCTTGACGATCTCGTAGTCCGCGAGCGGTCTCCGGTTCAGCAGCGGATAGTTTTCCGCCGCCAGCTTGGCAAGCGCCAGCACGCCCTTGGCCACCGACGGCGACACCATCCAGCTGGGCAGCACCCGGTATTCGAAGCCGCCATGCCGCTGCCGTCTGAAATCGCCGAGAAAGCCGTACTGCGGCTTGCGGGCAGCCGTCGTCGCATCCTCCAGCAGCGTCAGAGGCAGCGCGACATAATTATCCAGCACGCGCAGCAGCTGCGCATCCAGCTCAACGCCGCTGAAGTGAATATGTCCCCCCAGCGGGAAACCGCGCACAGGCATGCCGCCCGCCACCCAGGCGAGCTCCGTGTCGGTGATGCGCTTAGCTGCGAGCTGCATCGTGCGGTGCAGATGCACGATCAGCTTGCGCACATCGGTGCTCGGCGCCGGACGCAGTTCTGCCAGCGGGAACACCTTGCGGCGGCTGGGAAGCACGATCGCGTCGCAGCCGAACGGTCCCTCCTTGCCGACGAATTGCGAAGCGAATCTCACCTTGCCCCGATCCGTCACCAGCAGAAACTCAGGATCGGCCCCCAGCATAACCTCACGCACGCCGCCGCGCTCCGATTCCTTGGCCAGACGCTGATCGAAGCGGTTAATAGCCTGAGCGAACAGCTCGGCCAGCCGCGGGCTCAGGACTGGTATCGGCTCCACCCCCTGCACGACGAGCGAGGCGTCCGCTTTCACTCCGACCCGCACCACCCCGTAATCCAGTCCAAGCGCGTAGATGCTCCGCACCGCTATGCGCATCGCACGCGAGGCATAATAACCTGGCTGCTCGAGCCCGACCTCGTTGAAATCCCCGCCCGCAGACTCGCCTGCCCGCTTGCCCGCCGTACCCAGCTTTCCATAAAATACACCGCCGCCCGAACGATGCAGCACCGTAAGCGCCTGCAGATGAAAGACGGGCACGATGTACTCATGCGACCATCTCTCCGTCTTGGCGGCGTCGCTGCCTTCTTCAGCCCCCGTCTCAAGTCCGTGCAGCCGGAGCAGCTCGGCGGAGCGATGCGGCTGCAGAGCGGCCAGGATGCTTTTGACCGGCTGCAGGACAGCCGGTTCTCCTTTGTCGGGATGATACGCTCCCCAATGAATCAACCGCACCTCCTCCTGTCGGCTCTGGGGAAGCTTGGCGCCGTGCGGAGCCGTCAGCCCGGCAAGCAGCGCGTCAAGCCCGGGTTCACCCGAATGTAGCAAAAAAGCGCGCATACCGCTCACTCCTCTGCCGCCGTCTGTCCGGCGGCCCTAGTTGCCGTCTGCGGCCATTCCATATTTGCAGGCCGCAGACGCCGGGTCAAAGCCCAATTTGCGGTCACAGCCGCCCCTAAACAAAAAAGAGGGCTGACGCCCTCTGCCGAAATGAGCTCCGCAGGCATATACTGCATTACAACCCGATAAGACTCAGCCCAGCTCGTCGTCGAGCAGATCCGGGTCGAGATCCTCAAAATCGCCTTCGTCTGTGCCGAAGTCCACATGCTTGTCGTCAAAATCATCGCAGCCGTTAGGGCTTACCACCACGCAAACCTTCGTCTCTGCGATCATTTCCACCTTGAACTCCCGCTCCACACGGATTAGCACGCTTTCTCCGCTGGAGGAGATGCTTGCTTCCACGCAGTTCGGTTCCTGGGTGGCGACAGCGGCTACTTCGGCCGTCGACGGCTTATGTCTTTTGTCCAGATAATGAAGCGGTACGACCTCTACATAAGACACCGTTTCCTTGGCCACATCGGTCTTCGTGTTCCTGTCGTAGGAATACCAGATGTTGATGTCGTAGGTGCCGACCACCTCCACGTTTTCCCCAGCCTTAACCGCGTCGTATTGGTTGTTGATAATCCAAGCACCCAAAATACTGGTCGGAGCATGAGGCGGAGTGACCGTGTTGGTTACCTGGGAAAATTTACGTCCTTTGCCGCAGACAGCCTTCGTATAGATCTCTCTGACTTGCAAGTCTTTATCTAATGACATCCTTCTAACCTCCTCCATACAATCATTCCATACATTTGTATGCAGGACAGTCGTCTAGTGTGATAACTTTTTTTCGCCGGATGCTTCTCCACCCGGAACGGGCGCATCCGCGGGCGCCCTGCCCGGCCTCGCCTCCTAAGCGCGTGCGCCCACTGGCCGCTTCTCTTGTTTGGCCGCAGCCAAATAAACCTTCAGCTCTTCCACCAGCTGAAGCAAAGCTGCGCGGATCTCGAATTCCTCCCGGGTCGCCGGCAGCGCCATTCCTCGAAATTCCTCTTCCAGTCTGGAGAGCTCCTGCTCCGATCTGCCTGTGTAATGTGGAATTTTAACGTCCTCGCTGAGTCCTTCGAATACGCCGGCCAGCAGCTCCGCATGTGGCAGCGTCTGATAAATGCGGGCGACAAGCTGCGTCATCCGGCCGATCCCTTCCAGCTGGCGTTCCCTCATATAAAAATAAACGCTCCAGTCCGCCCGGTCCTGGCTGAGGCTGTTCTCCATGCGCCGCTTCGCCGCGTCTTGCGCCAGACGAAGCAGCTTTTCGCTGTCCAGCAGCTCCTGCCCGCTCCATACATAAGCGTTATCTCTCAGATGCCGGGAAATTTCCCTGAATATCCGGGAAAACTGCTCTTCCAGCTCAGTGCGGTAGTGCAGAAGCTGCTTGTCCTCTCTCGGCATATAGATCACATTGACCAGCGTTGCCATGCCCAGACCGACGACCAGCAGCGCGACCTCGTTTACGAGCAGCTCGAAGCTGACAGTCCGGGCAGCGTACAGATGAAACATCACGACCGAGCTCGTCACGATGCCGTCCTTTAGCCGAAGCCTGCTCAGCAGCGGATACATCAGCATAATATAAAGTCCGATCACCCATACATGAAAGCCGAGCAGCAGAAACAAACCGACGCTCAGCAGCAGGCCGAACACGGAAGCCACAATCCGCTGTACCGAGGTCGCGATGCTTCGCTTCTTCGTCACATCGACGCCCAGCACAGCCAGCAGCCCGGTTGACAGCGGTGACGACAGTCCCAGCGCCTGAGCGGCATAAATAGCGATAATGACGGCAATGGCCGTCTTGATTACGCGGATTCCCATGTTCCCACACACCTTTTGACCAACTGATCGATCCCTAATCTATGTTTCTTATCTTAACCATTCGGATCTGCTCTGACAACCGGCTGCGGCGGGCGCCTTCGCTGCTTGTCCGCTGCCGGTTATTTTAGAAATTCCGCGTGCGGCTCCATCCTTTTGGTGCGTGGGGGAATGGAGGGGCGCTGGGTTCCGCTACAATTATAAAGACATCGAACAATCACCGGAGCTTGTACTTGCTGAGATTTCAAGCAGAGCGGCTCCTCGGAGCCGCCCGTCGCCGTTCCTCCGTCCGCCATCTGTGATTGGCGGCGGCTTTGATTTACCCCGACCTTCATCGCTGCACAAGCTTGCTTTCGAGATATGCGACTCCTTGATACATGATCGTCGCCGCAACCGCGATAACGACAACGCTGCCGATCACCAGCGTAAAGTTAAACACCTGGAACCCGTAGATGATCAGATAGCCGAGCCCCTGCTTCGACACCAGAAATTCGCCTACGATAACCCCAACCCAGGACAGGCCCACATTTACCTTCAATGTAGAGACAATAGTCGGATACGAGGCAGGGAGGATCACCTTCTGAAACACTGTCCGCCGGGCGGCGCCGAAAAGCTGAACAACCTTCAGCAGCTGAGGGTCCACCTCGCGAAAGCTGTTGTACACCACCAGCACCGTGATGATGACGGTGATGGACAAGGTGGTGGCCACGATGGACAGCGCTCCCGGACCGAGCGCTACGATAAACAGCGGCCCCAGCGCAACCTTCGGCAGGCTGTTCAGCACCACGATATACGGGTCGAGCACCCGTGACAGGAAAGGAGAGAACCAGAGCAGCGCAGCGATACATGTTCCGGCCAGCGTACCGAGCAGAAATCCGACAATCGTCTCCCATACGGTAACGGCGGTATGGAGCGGCAACGAGCCGTCCAACGTCTTCTCGTAGATCATGACCGAGATCCGTGCCGGAGAGCTGAACAGCAGACCGTCGATCCACTTCAGCCGAGCCGCCGCCTCCCAGGCAAGCAGGAACAGCGCCAGAATAGCGGCCTGCGTGATGCGCACCTGCCGCGTTTTGCGGCGTTCCTTCTGCATATAGGCTCCGTATACCTGGGCCGACAGCGACTCCATGCGGCTCCGAGCTTCCGGCTTTGATTCATGCGTCGTCATGGCCTTCCTCCTTTCTCTCCATCTGCTCGAACATCTGCCACAAGGAGCGGAACAGCTCGTGAAAGCCTGCCTTCTCCCGGGCCTCGAGCGGGAGGGCGCTGCGGATCGGCTCAGGCACCTCCACCTCGGCGAGCAGCCTTCCCGGGCGGGGCTGCAGCACAATAATCCGGTCGCTCATCGCGATGGCCTCCGAAATATCGTGCGTGACCAGCACGGCCGTCTTGCCCTTCGCCTTCAGCGTGCTCACGATCAGATCCTCCAGCTGCAGCTTGGTCTGGTAATCCAGCGCGGAGAACGGCTCATCCAGCAGCAGGATGCCAGGCTCGGCGGCCAAGGTACGCACCAGCGCGGCGCGCTGGCGCATGCCCCCGGACAGCTGCTGGGGCGTCGCGTGCCGGAAAGCGCCCAGCCCCATCTCCTCCAGCAGCTGCCGCACGGACCGGACGGACTCGTCGTTCTTCCGGTCCAGCAGCTCCAGCCCGAGCATGACATTGTCTTCAATCGTACGCCACGGAAACAAATAATCCTGCTGCAGCATATAGCCTACCTGCGGCGTTGGCTTGGTCACCGGCTCTCCCATCACGCGAACCTCGCCTTGCACGGGAGACAGCAGCCCGCTGATCAGCGACAAAATCGTCGTCTTGCCGCAGCCGCTCGGACCGATGAGGCTCACGAACTCGCCCGTCTTGATCCGCAAATCGATTCCGGCCAGCGCCGGGTAAGCCCCTTTTGTATTGACATACACGTGAGTCACGTCATTAACTTCGATAGCCGCTTCGCGGGCAGCCGTTTCCGTCGCAGCATTCGCAGTCGTCTTCACAGCTATCCCCCCTTGTATGCTGGGCGCAGCGTCCGGGCGGAGGCTGCTTTTTCACTTTTTCGCTCCAAGTCATGGCTTAACGGTCGATTTGGCTTTTTCTGCGAAGCTATTGTCCACCAGCTTGCCGTGCTCCGCCCGCTGCTTCAGTTCGCCGGCCGCTTCCATCACGTCCTGCAGATTATTCCATTCGGCCTCATCGACAATACCGTCCGTTGCAAACGAGCCCTGCTCCTTGTAGCGTTTGACGACGCCGATGACAATCTCTTTGTCCGTATCCGGGAAGAACGACATGATCGCATCTGCGATCTGCTCAGGCGTCGAGGTCTGCACCCATAGCTGCGCCTTTTGAACGGCATTGGCAAATTTCTGAACGGTATCCGGCTGCTTCGTCATATAGCTTTTCTTGGTCATAAACACCGTATAGGGCAGCTTGCCGCTCTCCACGCCAAACGATGCGATAACATGCCCTTTGCCTTGCTTCTCGAACATCGTCGCCTGAGGCTCGAACAGCTGCACGTAATCCCCGGTTCCGGAGGCGAAGGCCGTAGGAATATTGGCGAAGTCCACATTTTGCAGCAGATTCAGATCCTTATGCGGATCAATGCCGTACTTCTTCAAGGTAAACTCGCCGGCCATCTGCGGCATCCCGCCTTTGCGCTGGCCGAGGAAGGTAGACCCCTTCAGCGTATTCCAATCGAACTTACCCTGGAGCGGCTTGCGCGAGACGAGGAAGGTTCCGTCGGTCTGGGTCAGCTGGGCAAAGTTCAATACCGGGTCGTCGCTGCCCTGCTGATGCACATAAATCGAGGTTTCGGAGCCGACCAGCGCCACATCGATGCCGCCCGAGAGCAGCGTAGTCATCGTTTTGTCACCCCCCGCTGTCGTAGTCAGTTCCACATCCAGCCCCTGCTCCTTGAAAAATCCCTGGTTAATCGCTACATATTGAGGCGCATAGAAAATGGATCTCGTCACCTCGCCGATTCTGACCTTCACAGCTCCGTCCTTAGGACCCATACCGCAGCCGGCCAGCAAGGCCATTCCCGCCAGCACGCCGGACACCGCCACAGCCAGCAAGGCTCTCTTGCGGCCGAATCTCTTGCTCATAAGCCAGTCCCTCCCATCGTTGATTTTGCTTTAGAAGTTACTGGCAGTGTATGCATCCGCCCAGCGAAGGGTGCGGAGTGTGTGTCGTATCGTTCGCTGGGCGGGTAAATGAGAGCTTCACGCTGATTCAGTCAACCGGAGGGCGAGGGCACATAGCAGGGAGTTCGTTTCAAAGCCGAGTCCGGTACTTAGCTGGGACCCTACCTTTTAAATTTTATAAATGACAAAAAAACCGCTCAACCAGGAGCGGCATGCTGCTAACCCATTAATGGCATTGCTTCTTCAATCGGTCGATTTTATCGAGCGGGAATCCGGTCACTTTGACTATCACATCGATGAGCAGGTACAAGAACACTACGGAATTCCCCAAAAAACCTTCTCCGTCGGAGAAGGCTCGGTCTTATACCTATGCGCTCCTTACAATTGGTAGATGTCGCTGTACTTGGCCTGCAAATATTCAACCAGATAATCGGGATTCAGCTCTTCGCCGGTCACTTCAAGAATGATTTCGGAAGGGGTGAGGCTTTTCCCGTGACGGTAAATCTTCTCGGCGAGCCATTCCTTCACCGGCAGCAGGTTGCCCTGCTCGACCAGCGCATCCAGTCCGCCAAGCTCCCGGTCCAGCGTCCTTGCGATCTGCGCCGCGTACATGTTGCCTAGCGCATAGGACGGGAAATAGCCGAAGGCGCCGCCCGACCAATGCACATCCTGAAGCACGCCTTCTCCGTTGTTCGCCGGCTCTATGCCCAAATATTCGCGGTACTTCTCGTTCCATACGCGAGGCAGATCGGCCGCCTTCACCGAGCCGTCGAAAAGCGCCTTCTCGATCTCGTATCTGACCATAATATGGAGATTATACGTCAGTTCATCGGCTTCGATCCGGATCAGCGAAGGCTTCACTTCATTGGTAGCCCGGTAAAAGCTCTCGGCGCTCACATCGTCGAACTGCCCCGGATAATTGCGCTGCAGATCCGCATAATACCGGCTCCAGAACGGACGGCTGCGTCCGATCATATTTTCCCAGAAGCGGGACTGCGACTCGTGTATGCCCATGGACGTGCCCGTGCACAGCGGGGTGCCGAGCAGCTCCTGCGAAATATTTTGCTCATACAGCGCATGACCGCCTTCATGGATCGTGCCGAACAAGGCGCTGTTGACATCGTCCGGCAGGTAGCGGGTAGTGATTCGCACATCTCCGGGATTCAGCCCGGTAGCGAACGGATGCACCGTTTCGTCCAGACGGCCCGCGTCGAAGTCGTAGCCCATCTGCTCCAGAATAAACAGGCTGAATCGCTTCTGCTTATCCTGGTCGAATGTCTGCTTCAGGAAGCCGGTCGCCGGCTTGTGCGCGGACGCCTGGATCTTTGCGAGGAGCGGAACTACCTTCTCCCGCAGCGCGCCGAACACTTGATCCAGCTTCTCGACGGTCATGCCCGGCTCATACATATCGAGGAGCGTATTGTATTTATGGCCTTCATAACCCCACAGCTCGATGAACTCGTGATTGAATGCCACGATCTTCTCCAAATATGGCAGGAAAGAATCGAAGTCGGCGTTATGCTTGGCTTCTTCCCAAGCCGTCTCCGCCTGCGTGGTCAGCACCACATACTCCTGATAACGCGCGGGCGGTATTTTTTTGCTGCGGTCATAGTCCTTCTTGCACTCGCTGACGATGCGCTTGTCGATCCGGCTCAGCCCTTCCTGATGCTCAGGCTGAGAGAAATATTCCGTGAACTCGCGCATCTCCTCGGATACCGACAGCTTGAACAGCTCGCCGGACAAATCTCCGACAACCTCGGATCGGGCAGCCATGCCTTTCTTCGGCGCGCCGGTCCGCATATCCCAATAGATGAGGCCGATCGCTTCCTCATAGCTTTTCATTTTTTTCACATACTGCTTAAACTGCTCCCATTTCGCCGCATGCGCTTCAGATCCCATACGCGTACCCCTTCCATTCCTTGGTATTGGTATATGCTTGATCATACTTGGTCTTGAAATGAGAAGCAACTTCCGTCACAATAAGGGCGAAGGAGGGATAACCGCCCATGCAAATCACTTGTACCGAACAGGCCGCAGCGGTCATCGAACAGCATTTTGACGCGAGACAGTCCGGCGTCCTGAGACTTGTTTACGATAACGAAGGCTGCGGCTGCGCCGTGAACGGCGTGCCGACCTTATGGATTGAGAACGCTCCCCAGCCAAACGACCTGGCTATCGTAACGTCCGGGCTCGCACACGCCTTGTGGATCGACAAGAAGCATGAAATTTACTTTGAAGACTTCATGACCTTGGACTATAAAAGCGAAGGCCGCAGCTTCATATTGAAGAGCCGCGGCCAAATTTATAACGCGCATATGAACTTGGTGGACAAGCGCGTCTGATAGTCCCCGGCCGGGACCGGGACGAGAGGTCGGACTAGCCTTCCACGATAACGTCCAGCTTGCCGGTAGCGGGATCTATGACCAGTCCATGAACCGGAATATCCGGAATCAGCGGATGATTGCGGATCAGATTCACGCTGCCGCGCACGCTCTCCCGCACATCGTCAAACCCTCGAAGCCAGCGCTCCAGATTCATGCCCGAGTACTCGATAATATCGATCGTATCCTGCTTGATGCCCCGCTCGATAAACTTCTTCTTCACCCGCTCCGGGTTGACGCTGCTCATCCCGCAATCATGATGGCCGATTACGAACACTTCGCTTGCGCCGAGCTCGTAGATAGCGATGAGAATACTGCGCATGATGCCGCCGAACGGCGTGTTGACGATACCGCCCGCCGACTTGATAATTTTGACATCGCCGTTCTTGATGTTCATGCTGGCCGGCAGCAGCTCGATCAGCCGGGTATCCATGCATGTCAGGATGACATACTTCTTGTCCGGAAATTTAGAAGTCAGATATGGCTCATACTTCCGGCCCTCGACAAATTCCTGGTTAAACGCCAGTATGGTTTTCAATGATTCATTCATAATGCTTTCCTCCGCTCCGCAGCTGTTTATGTAGTGGTATTTTGCTAGCATACTTTCTATAAAATTGTACTTGATCGGCACTCCGTCAAGCAAGAGGCAGCTCATTGCCCCTCCGCCTGCCCGGGACGAGAGGAAGAACGACGTTCGGCCAGCCGCAGCTCCTTCTGCCGCAGCCGCTCCGCGATGACCCCGCTCCGGTCGCGAAGGGTATGCTTGTTCAGCAAAAATAGATCCTCCATCGGACTCGGCCGCTCCCAGTCCGCCCTGCCGCGGCATTGCTCCCGGCAAAGATCCAGCAGCTCGGGGTCGGCGATCGGCAGATTCAGATCCTCGAACGGCTTGTCTCCTGCCTCGAGCTCCCGCAGCCGCTTCTCCAATCTGGCTAGCGTCTCTTCCTGATCGAGTCCGAGGGGAGCCAGCGAGGTACGCGCCAGCCGCTCCACAGCGCCCTGCAGCATCTTGGCCGCTCCGCTCCTCCGCCCTCTGCGCTCATGGTAGGAGGCGACGGCGATCTGGATCAGCACGACATAAGCACCGCCCCTCGGGTCCTCCGGATGCTCCTTCCAGTATTCCTCCAGCACCTCATGGCATTCGAAATAATCTCTATCCGCATGAAAATAAATCAAATATTGCACATATTCGTCCGGATATCGGCTCACTTTATCCCCCCATCCCGTTCATTTTCTCTTACTCAGCCCATCCTCATAAAATATTGTATCAATTTTGAGTAAATGTTGAAACCACCGTCCATCTTATTCGTAGTACCGTTCGTGTGACTATACTCAAATCTTATATTTGGAGGATGCAAACAACATGTGGAAAAAGCTATCTCTCGTCTTGATGGCAGCTACCATCGCCTTCTCGTTCAGCGCTCCGCAGCAAGCTGACGCAGCGAAGAAGTACTCTTCATCCAAGAAAAGCTACAGCCCGAGCAGCGGCTCGACGAATCAGACGCCTAACAGCGGGGTCAATAATTCCAATCCGGCGGCTTCCAAGACGCCTGCCGCCTCTACATCGACTCCTGCGCAAAAGCCCGGATTTTTCAGCGGCGGACTGATGAAAGGTTTGATGATCGGCGGCTTGGCCGGCATGCTGTTCGGAGGTTTGTTCGGCGGTCTGGGCGCGCTAGGCAACATTCTCGGCATGCTCGTGAACGTACTGGCGCTCGTCGTCCTGTTCGTCGTCATCCGCAAAATCTATGTCCACTTCCGCGACCGTAAAAAGTTCGATCAAAACCCGCGCGGAAATGACTACCGCTAGGAGCAGGATGCATGAAGCTTATTGAGCAGGATATTATCAATGCTGTCTGCCTGAACATGGCGGAACGCAAACAGATTCAGCCTAGCCAGGTCGAAGTTGAGCTGATGTGGGACGAGGATCTCGGCTTCTCTGCCGAGGTGGAGGCCGATGGCCGCAGCCAAGTGCTGATCGCAGCAAATTTGCTGGAGGCTATCGAGCGCTTCCTGTACACCCAGCATAACATGCGGGTGTTCCGCGATCAGATTCGCCTGGAGCTGGAAGAGGAAATTGTCGCTTACGTAGCGGTGTAACAACTTATAACGAAGACCGGCCGGCACTGGCGAACGGGCAATCCGTTCCGGTGCCGGTTTTTGCTGTGTGCTCCTTTCCCCAAATCCGGGAATTACAGGGAGGGGTTCCCGCAAAGTACCTGCGTTGGCTTCGAGACCATTTCCAAAGCTTAACGGGCTTTTTCGCCTTTCTAGCATTTACCTTGCAACTTTCGTCTCGTTTCTGTCGTTTAATAGAGTGATAGATTCTGCACTTTGGGACAGAAAGAGGCTGATGCATGTTGAAGCGCAAGACCCTGCTGTCGTTGACCGCCCTCTCCTTGTTATTCTCCGTTGCCGGTACGGCCGCGGCAGCCGATAAGACTACGAAATACCGTGTCTACCAGGATACGACCCTGCTCTATGAAGCGCAAGATTACAAGTCGGCCGAAGCCTATGCGCGGCGATTTGCCGACTCCCATGTCGAAGAGATCGGCTCGCGCAACTGGGTATGGCATAACTACCCCCGCTACAAAGTTTATCAGCACGGCTACAGCAGCTCCTCCTGGGAATACGCTACCTTGGAGCAAGCGATCCGGGAAGCGTCCAATTGGGGCAGCGCCAGCGTTCGCGATTTGCAGTCCGGCGGCTGGGTGTGGAACAATTACCCCGAATATCAGGTATACCAAGGCGAAGGAACTATGCCATCCTGGTCCTTCCGGACGTTAAATGAAGCGATCCTTGAAGCGAAGAAGTGGTCCAACTCCCATATTATCGAACTGGATTCGCATGCCTGGGTGTGGGATAACATAAGCGCCGCCGCCAAAGCTGAGGCGCGCAGCCAAAGTCCCAAGGTATATCAGGTATACCAAGGCACGCATACTTCGGACAGCTGGAAGTTCGGGCTGCTGGAGGACGCCGTGCAGGAATCTCTCCGCTGGGGCAATTCGACCGTCGTCAATACGAATTCCGGCCAAGTTGTATTTTCCAATCTGAAGCCATTCAAAGTATACCAAAACAGTACGTATCTGAACGACTTTCTGAGTTTGGACGACGCGATCGCTTATGCCAAGCAGTTCGCCCACACACGTATCGAAAACGAACAGGCTCCCAAGGTGAATGGGAAAGCGCAAATAATATGGAATAATTATCCTTTTTATCAGGTTTACCAAAGCTCCAATCTGATCGGAGAATTTACGACGATCGGCTCGGCGCTGCAATACGCGAAAGGGTACAGCAACGCATCCATCCGCCTGTACGACGACGGCTCGGCGATCTGGGACAACCTGCGCAAGCTGCAATATTGGGGATGGAACGGAAGCTCCGCCGACGCCACGATCCGCAGCCAAGTAAATACGACGAGGGGACTGGACGTCGTCTCCCCTACCTACTTCACGCTAGCGGATGCGTCAGGCAATCTGACCGATACGTCAAACAAGGACACCGTCTCTTGGCTGAAAAGCCAAGGCATGGCCGTTCATCCGCTCGTCAACAACCAGTTTGACGCAGCCCTTACGACAAAATTTCTCGCTTCCAAGGATGCCCGGGCTAAATTTATCGCAGCCTTGGTCGACAAGTCAGCAGCGCTGGGGGTTCACGGGATCAACGTGGACTTCGAAAGTCTGGCGGCCAGCGACAGGGCCAACTTCACGACGTTTATGCAAGAACTGGTTAACGCCGCTCACGCCAAAAACCTGCTTGTTTCCGTCGATCTGCCCCGCGGCAGCGTAAAGTGGAATGCAAAGACAGCGTTTGACCATGAGAAGCTGGCTACCATTGCGGATTATATCATGACGATGACTTATGACCAGTATTGGAAGGGCAGCACGGAGCCAGGCTCTGTAGCCGGTCTCCAGTGGGTGGAGGAAGGCGTGAAGGAGTTCCTCTCCTACGGTATTCCGCGGGATAAGCTTATTATGGGAATTCCTTTTTATGTACGCGAGTGGAAGGTGGATGGCAGCGGCAATCTCGTCAGCAACCGCGCCGTTCTCATGAAGGATATCCCTAAGCTGATCCAAGACAAAAAAGCGACCCAGACATGGGACCCTGCATTCCAGCAGTATAAGGTGGAATACAAGGAAGGCGGATTCACCTACGTATTCTGGAAAGAGGACGAAGCGACCGTCAAGGCCCGGATCGATATCGCGGCCAAGCATGAGCTTGCTGGCGTCGCCGCCTGGCGCCTCGGGTACGATACGACGGAGCTGTGGAACATGATGCTTCAGCAGAAATGAGAAAACAGCAAGGCACGTCGTCAAGCCCGGCCGGACTGCTCACAGTCCAGCCGGGCTTTCTCACGTTCTCTCAAGGTTCAGGCGGATCTCAGGGGACACCCGGTTCAATGCTGCCTGTATTGCTCGGGAGACATCCCCGTAAATTTCTGGAAGGTCCGGAACAGCTGACTCGGACTTGAGAAGCCGACCTCAAGGCTGATTTCGGTAACCGTTAGCCGGGTGGAACGCAGCAGCCGCCTGGCCTCCTCTATCCGAATCCCCAGCAAGTATTGATAAGGAGCATGCCCGGTCTGTGCCTTGAAGGAACGGATAAAATGAAACCGGCTCATCCCCGCAAGCGCAGCCAGCTCTTCTACCGAGAGCGTCTTCCTATATGCATCATGCATATACTCCAACACCCGCTCCAAGTAAGGATCGGCGCCGGCCGGCAGCTTGCGGCGAGGAACGGCGGCCGAGACCTTTGAATGATTGCCCTGCAAAATTTCGGCCAAATACGCCATAATCCCCGCTTCCGTTTCCTCGATGAAACCCGGTTCCATCCGGTCCTCCGAACACAAGGCCATCGTCCATTCGCGATAATGCCTCAGAAGCTCTTCGCCGTTCACCTCCTGCTTCATCGCCGGTTCCCAGGGCCTGTCCAGTTCCCAAAGCTCCCCGATATCCCGCTTCACTTGCAGCACGATCACGCCTTCGCCATCCCCGATGTGGAACGAATGACGGTCACTTGGAAATTGGATCAGCGCTTCTCCGCTCTTTAGAGCATGCTGCCGATTCTCCAGCTGGAAGGCGCATGTGCCGTACACAGGCACCGTAATCTGGTAATGATCGTCGTGACAATGTGTCTCATTGGCAAAGCTATGCTCAATTTTCCATAGCTCCAGCCGTGGAGTAGACATATGAATGTGCATCGTTGTTCACCCGACACCAGTATAGCAAATAATGCTCGAAAGGACAGCATCATTCGCGGCGACAACATCCCTCTCCATGCGCTAAGCTACCAAATAACACTAGAGAGCAAGGAGAGAACGATTATGAAAACCGCAACAAGCTCAGCTGTCGCAGCGGCCCGCACAACTTCCATCTATGCGCTGGCCGGGGTCAGCCTCGCCCATCTGTTGAATGATGCTATGCAGTCCGCCGTCCCCGCCGTCTTTCCCCTCTTGCGGCAATCGCTACATCTGAGCTTCACTCAGATCGGCTGGATCGCCTTTATGCTGAATGTCACCGCCTGCGTGCTGCAGCCCTTTATCGGCAGCTACACGGATAAGCGGCCGATCCCGCTGCTGCTGCCGGCCGGCATGGCCTTTTCCCTGCTCGGCATTGTGGGGATGGCGTATTCGTCGCAATTTGCCGGACTCTTGATCTCCGCCATGCTGCTTGGCATAGGCTCTTCCGTCCTCCACCCGGAGTCTTCCCGCGTAGCGCATCTCGCGGCCGGCAAAGGCAGCGGCATGGCTCAGTCCGTATTCCAAGTCGGAGGCAATACCGGTCAGGCGCTTGCGCCGCTGGCCGTCGGCTTTCTCGTTATGCCCTATGGCGCCCGGGGCTTGATGCTGTTCGCACTGGCGGCCATCGCCGGGATCGCTATCCAGTATGCCGTCAGCCGCTGGTACAAGCGGCAGTTGACCGCGCCGCGCGCCGCAAAAATAAATAGAGCCGCGGTTGCGCAGCCCCGCGGCTTCGTAGCTATGGCGATCACGCTGCTGATCGTGCTGCTGTTTTCCAAGTTCGTCTATATCGCCAGCATGACCGGCTATTACGCCTTTTATTACATGGATCGCTTCCAGCGTCCATTCGAGGATGCGCAGATTCCGCTGTTCGTGCTGCAATTCGCGGGGATGCTTGGCACGCTGCTCGGAGGGCCGCTGGCCGACAAATTCGGCCGCAAGCGAATCATCTGGTTTTCCATTGCGGGTACGGCTCCGTTCTCCCTGCTGCTGCCTTATGCCGGCCCCAACTGGTCCGTCGTTCTCGCAGGAATGATCGGCGCGATCCTGATGTCCGGCTTCTCCGTCATCATCGTGTATGCCCAGGAGCTGCTGCCCGGTAAAATCGGCACCGTTTCCGGCCTGTTCTTCGGGCTTGCGTTCGGTTTGGCCGGACTTGGCTCCGTTACGATGGGCTGGCTGATGGATCTGACCAGCATTTCCTTCGTTATCAAGCTGTGCGCCTATTTGCCGCTGCTTGGGCTGCTTGCGCTGCTGCTGCCTTCCGATGCTAAGCTTGCCGGTAACGCTCGCGAATCACATTGAGATGATGCGTCTCATGTCCGGCAATGATGCAGGCGAGCGCCCGTACGGACAGCACGCTGCCGTTCGCTATCCCCTTGCGTGCGAGCTTCTCGCCGTCAAGCGTGCGCAGCAGCGTCAGCGTCGAGGCGCGGGCGGCCCGGTAGTCGTCCAGCAGCAAAGCCAACGGCACCCGGTCGAAGTCAGCCGCCTGCACGAACGGATCTTGATCATAGCCCGCCAGCGTAGACGTATCGCCACGTGAGATGCGCAGCAGCCGGTACGACATGATGCGTTCATTATCGGCGAGATGGCCGAGAATTTCCTTCAAGCTCCATTTTCCCGGGGCATAGCGGTACTCGGCCTGCTCGTCGGATAGCTGCGCGTAGATGTCCAGCGTCTGCTGCTCCTGCTGTTTTAGAATGTCAAGCAGGTCGCCTGCAGGGACCAGCTTGACATATATTTCATAATATTCCGAATATTCACCTTGCTCAGGACGTTTATGCATTTGTTTTCTTCCTCTCTCTTACTTTATTTTTTGCTGCTGTCTAAATTGGATAGGAGTCGTTCCAAATACTTTCTTGAATGTTGTGAAGAAGTGGCTTTTCGTTTGGAAACCGGCCTGTTCGGCAACTTCCGCTACAGTTAAATCGGTGTTTAAAAGAAGCTCCTTTACCCGGTCCAGTCGCTGATTTGTAATAAAGTCCGATATCGGGCAATCCATCCATTCCCTGAACACGGCCCGAAGATAGCTGACTGAGACGGAGGTATGATCGGCAATGGAATCCACACTGAGTATGGGATTATGTAAATTTTTTCGAATATAATGAACGGCTTCTGTAACAATTTCTTCTTTTCGGTTATTCGTTGACCGCTGCTTTAAATCGTCAACAATTTGATGCAGAAACGTTTCAATCCAATGGAACGCTTCATGTAAATAATGGAATTGATTTAGCGTATGCTCAATTCCTTCCATCCCTTTTACCGTGTTTAGCTTATTAAAGCTTTTCATCAGCTCATATATTAAATGTACAAGCTGCATTTTGCATTCCGAATAAGTCATTCCCTTCATATCCCCGGCCAGCTGGTCCAAATATCCTTTAACAGCCAGCAAGTTACCGATACGCACGGAAGCTACGAGCTCTTTGATCACATCTTCATCCAGATAATTTAGCCTATTCTCAAACTGCTTTAAATCACTCTCCGAATATACGCAGTCATGGCCATCAATAAAATTAAGCATGGATGCTTCCACTACCAGTTCATAGCTCTGGAGCAGCGCTTCATCCGAAGCCTTAGGATCGCTGACCGCGGCCACCACTCCGATATGCAGCCATTGGTCAATGTTTGATTTGATCTCTTGGAGCATAGCGTCGATTTTTTCTTCCTTCGTGTCAGGAAATATGAGCACGATGTGATCGATTCCAATATCGACCGCCTCTCCGGTTAAGCTATATTGTCTCATGACCTCATTAGCTATATTACTCATCGCGTATTTCATTAGCTTTCTTGAAGGAAAATCATACTTGTCACAGAATGCAGCATAAAATCGGATCCTTAAAACCGCCAGCCGGATCGAAACCGCGGCAAGCACCGGTATTTCTTGAAGCCACTCTTTTCTATAACCTTCCGAAAGCGGGCCGTTTAGTATCCATTGACGCAGCCGCTCCTCTTTGATTAATGATTTGCTGTCCTTGATAGAACGATTCATCTGCTCCACTTTGTTAATAAGCGATTCGATACCGGTAGTGATGCTCACGGTGGTTTCCACGGTGTTGGAAGGGACATAGGGCTGACCGATACGCGCTTGAATAGCCTGCAGCATAGTGCCTATAGGGCGTATATTGGTTCTGGAATACCAGTAAAGCAACGCCCAGATAATCAGAACAAGCAGACTGAAGCAAAGCAAAATCGTCCATCTGGTGATGGAAACACTTTGATTTAACGTTTCAAGCGAGGTTAGATGAAAGATCTTCCAACCCGAAATACTTAGCGTCTGATAACGTAATGACCACTCCTTGCCATCAACCGAAAAGTGAGTTTTTCCTAAGTTTCCGTCCAAACGGAATGTTCTTACCTGCTTGAGCATTTCATCCGAAATATTTCCCAGCATCAACTCCCCTTCCTCGTTCAGTATGAACACATCATTCGCGATTTGCTTATTCATTTGCAGAATGTACTGCTGGAGCTTTTCCTTATCAAGCAGCACCGCCAATTTACTGTTGTTCTCCCCTCTATCAATTACATCTCGCACAACCAATAACAAATAGCTTTTGCCCTGAACCTCGTAATTTTGCAGGTTTAGGTTGTGACTCTTTTCCGAGCGGACTTGTTCAAGAATCTCCTTGTTTTCCTCGTCAGTTAAATGAGTAAAGCCCTTATCCGAAGCGTAAATACGGTTAATGCCAGGATTAATCACGTATACGGACTGAATAAACGGCTCAATGCCCAAGTAATCCGTCAAACTTAATTCCATCGGCTTAAAAACCCAATAGTCGACTTCCGAAGAGGTCATCCAGTTGTTCACGTTCTGATCCCGAAAAATACGGACGGAATATAATTTAAGCTTCCGCAGCGTGTAATCGGTATTGTCCTTTACTTGCGCAATTCGTTGCAGAGTAAGGCGATCAATCTCAGTTACCGCATTGTTGGTCAATTGCCTAGTTAAAATATAAGAAAATATATAAATGGTCACAGTGAATGCCAAGGCCATATATAAAAACATGCGTAAATGCAATTGCTGCGGCAGCAGATGACGAAACATGGTCACCCCTCCTTGTCATCGATGAATCTCGTTAAAGCCGCTACATAGAAACCTGTCTTCTTATTCCAAGGGTATTCCTCCATATGCCTATCGTCAAGCTTGTTTTGACCGGGAATAGCTAAAAACCCTACGGATCGTAAGTAATCTGCAATCCGCAGGGTTTTGAACGCTATGATTTGTCAATCCTCTATCCTATTTGAGCAAGAAGCTTCTACAACTGCATGATTGCCGGTTTAACATACTTTGAGCTTTGTATCAATTCCTTCAGCTTGCTTTCATAAGCATCGGCGTCCATGGGCAATACAATCTTGCTTTCAGTAAATGAAGATTGCATAATGGCGTTGGCTAAGGCCAATCCGTTGATCCCTTCCGTACCGTGAGCTATTAGCTCGCCTCCATTTTGAATAGCGTTAATAAACTTTTCGGTAACAACGAGATGGCCTTTAGGCTTAGTGACATCTACAGGAATTTCCGTATACCAGCTTTCAACATTGCCGAATCTGCTTTTCGATTCCCGGATGAAATCAAATACGGACATCTGATTTTGATACATGACGATCTTGTCATTCTCAAAAACCAGCTTGCCGTGTTCGCCAACAATTTCAAAGCGGTTGGTCCCGGGCGTCTCAGCGGTAGTTGCAATAAAATGTCCAATCATACCATTCTCATGTTCAAAGTAGGCTGTCACTTCATCTTCGACTTCAATATTGTGATATTTCCCGATGTTAACAAAACCGCTGATCTTCGCGGGCATTCCGAATAGCCACTGGTAGAGGTCCATATTATGCGGGCATTGATTGGTCAGAATTCCCCCGCCTTCTCCGGCCCAGGTCGCCCGCCAATCGCCGCTATCGTAATAAAACTGCGGGCGAAACCACTGCGTATTGATCCAAGTGGCACGAATCAGCTTGCCGAGCTTCCCGCTTTGGATAATTTCCTTTAACTTTATATGAAAAGGATACGTTCTCTCCTGGAACATGATCGCAAAAATGAGCTCGGGGTAGGTTTCTTTAGCTTTTTCATAAGCAGCTATCATTTTCTTCGCATCGTTTACGTGCACGGCGATCGGTTTCTCACAAAGCACGTGAATACCTTTGCTCAAGGCGTCCATAGTAATCAGAGGATGATCATAATGGGGTGTCGCCACCGTAATAGCTTCAAGCCCCGGTTGATCGAGAAGTGCTGTGTGGCTATAATAAGCCGGCACTTCCAGCTCTTCAGCAAATTTATCGGCTCTTTCCTTAATCACATCACAAACACCGACAATCTCGACCTTTCCGTCCGACTGCAGCTGCCGTAAATTTTTGATATGACCCGATCCCATTGCCCCTACTCCGACTACGGCTATTTTTACTTTTTTATGATTCGTCATTTCTAATTCCTCCTCGGATCAAACGAATGCCCGGATGTATTGGATAAAGGCCGGCAGCACAATCTCCGGTTCTTCAAGCTCAGGATGCCACTTCTTTTCCCACTCCAACGATAAGTATCCCGTATAGCCATATTTCTTTAACAGTTCAATATTTTTCTGAATGGGAACTTCACCTTCGCCAATGAAACATAGCTGGAATTTGCCATTGACCTTTTTCGTATCTTTAACATGGACATGCTCGATATAGGGGAAGATCCGCTCGATAAATGGTTCAATGATAATCCCGTATGTTTTGTACGTATGCTCCATATCCCACAGCACGCCCAAATTGGCACTTGTCACCTTCTCCAGTACAGGCATCATATTATCCAGATCGGAGAAATCCCCATGGGTTTCCAGAAGGATGCGGACATTTCTTGGCAAGCCATAGTCACAAAGCTCTTGCACTCCCCTTGCAATCTGGGTAATCATTTCTTCTTTTTGGGAAGGGTCCGGCACCTTGTTCCCAAAAATCCTTATATAAGGCACGCCTAATTTTTGGGCTAAATCGATATGGGCTTTCCCTTCAGCAATAAAATATTCAAATTTCTCAAGCTCATGAAACTGGCAGGATGTATTTAGACCGATTATTTTTATCTGCTTTTCTTGTATTTGCTCCAGCGTTTTTTCCAGATTCTCAGGGAGAAAGGGCCTTGCCTTGGGCAGGAACATTTCCCCTTCCATGCCTCTGATCTCAATACCGTCATACTTTAAGCGTGTGGTTTCGTTTAAAATCTTTTCCCAGCTCCATTCCGGGCAAGACAAAGTTGTATAAGCTATTTTCATACCAATACCGACTCCTCAATATTATTATTTGGTTGAATTTCTCTTTACGTAAGAATCTGACATCTCCTGAACAATCTTGGCAAAATTCGGCTCCGCTTTTAATTGGTTGACAAACGCATCCCATTTTTCTATCGGTTCCTTGCCCATAACCACTTGCAGCTTCATATCGTTAATTTTTTTATTGTATTCCGGCCAGAACTTAATCCAGGTATCGGATACTAAACCGACTGACGGATCAATGATCGGATTTTTTGCCCGCTCATCCATAATCTTTACATGACGGTCATAATACTCTTTCGGAATTCCCGGAACATACGCTTTTTGATATTTGTTGTAGCTAAGAAAAATTTGACCAAACGCTTGCTGGGATACATTGTCCTTTGTAGCCTGCTCCGTAGGGATTTTAAAGCCGTCTTTTTCAACATAATGAACGTCTTTAAAGCCGAAATTCGCAAGATCCGATCCTTCCGCGGAAGCTCCGTAATCCATGAACTCCATAATTTTCTTCATCTTCGCCTCAGGAACGGTCTTAGGAATCAGAAACATTCCAAAAGAGCCGATTTCTGTCTCGCTCACTCCGTTTATGGAAACAATGGGCTCCATATAAGCGTCAGGCTTTTGTTTTCTAAGCTCGGCTGTTATATGCCATACCTGGTCTATGGCTTGTGTGGAGATACCAGCCTTCCCTGCCTTTAACATATCCAAGATTTGACTCGGTTTAAGCATCAGGAAATCTTCGGGAATCAGCTTTTCCTTAAACAATCTATTAGCGTATATAAGGGCGTCTTTTTCCGTTGATAAGTAAATAGTAGGAACGAGCTTTCCATCCTGCGCCTTCCAATCACCTATCGTTTTGTTAAAAATGTTTTCATAGGCCCTTAAATTTAAAATGACTCCATACGTATCATTTTTCCCGTTTCCGTCGGGGTCGTTATGGGTAAACGCCTTCATCGCTTCATAGAGCTCATCCATGTTGGTCGGCATTTTTAAGCCCAGTTTATCAAGCCAATCTCTTCGGATGCTTAACCCGTTTTGGCCATAGACCGGTCTTACACGGGGGATGCCATAGTTCCGTCCATCTGCATAAGTCAGGTTTTTCCAAGTTTCTTCAGGAAACTTCGCTAAATTCGGGTAATTTTTATACAAATCGGTCAGGTCCCAAAAGGCCCCTTGAGCAGCCATCCCCTTAATTACCGATGAGTTGAGCGGGTCGGTTGTCAAGATTAAATCCGGCAGCTCATTGGAGGCCAACGTCACATTTAATTTATCCGTATAGTTGTTGGATGATGTCCAGGCAATGTTCAGCTTCGTATTCGTCCGTTTTTCAATTTCTTTTATTATCGGATTGTCTTCTGAAGGCGGTTCTTGCGAATAAAAGGTCGTCAATATGCTGATTTCAGTTGGTTTTTCCTGTTTCCCCCCCGCTCCGTCCCCTGAATTTGGTTGTTCTCCCCCGCTTCCCCCGCATGCAGCCAGAAATAAAGCTAATGAGACTTGCAAGGAACACACTTTAATTACTGCACTTTTTCTGCTCATACCTTACCTCCATTTGTAAATTTTATATTCATTCCTTCACAGAGCCTACCATGACGCCTTTGGCGAAATGCTTCTGCAGGAAAGGATATACCATAACAATCGGTACGGTTGCCACAATAACTGCCGCCATTTTAAGAGTTTCCTGAGGCAAGGTTTGCTCGGAGGAAATTTGTTGGGCCAATTCCCCGCCTACACTGGTCGACGAATCGATAAGCATATGCTGCAGCAATACTTGTAAAGGCCACTTTTTGAAATCGTTCAAATAAAGAATCGCGGAAAAAAATACGTTCCAATAACCAACTGCATAAAATAGACCGAAGGCCGCCAGAGAGGGCAAAGAAATCGGCAGGATCACTCTTATCCAAATTCCTAAATCGTTGCAACCATCGATATTGGCCGCTTCTTCCAAGCCGGCTGGAATGCTGTCGTAAAAGCTTTTCATAAGAAATGTATAATAAGCTGTTGTCAGTGCCGGCAGAATTAGCGCCCACATGCTGTTGATCAGACCTAAGTTCTTCACAAGCAGATACGGCGGGATGATCCCGGGGTTAAAAAGCATCGCGATCACAATCAGCATCAGCATCGCTTTTCTTCCCATTAATCTTTTCCGCGACAAGGCGTAAGCAAAGCTTGAAGTTACGGCAAGACTCAATACCGTGCCGACTGTAGCCAGGAAGGCACTATTTCCCATCGCTCTAATAAACGTATTGGTTGACAGCAGGTATTGATAATTGACTAGCGACCATCTCTCCGGGATCAAGATGAGACCGGCAGTCCGGATATATTCAGAGGGATCGGTAAAGGATATAACCAGAATGTAAAGGAATGGCAGGATCGTGACAACTCCGGCTATTATAAGTACGGACACAACGGCTGTATCAGCTAATCTACTGCTCCATTTATAGTTCAATGTCTTCACCCCCTCAATATAGGCCTTCCTTGCCATATGTCTTAGCCAATTTGTTAGTCGCAATTACCAATATAAGACCTACAACCGACTTAAACAGTCCAACTGCCGTTGTGAAGCTAAACTGTCCATTTTGGATGCCCATCCTGTACACATAGGTTTCGAACACATCGGCAACATCAGTCACCGCACTGTTCATCATGAGATAAACCTGCTCAAAGCCCACATCCAGAACATGGCCCATTCTTAAAATTAATAGTGTAATAACTACATTTTGTATGGCAGGCATCGTGATATGCTTCATCTGCTGGAGGCGGTTGGCCCCATCCATTTTAGCCGCTTCATAAAGCGCAGGATCAACCCCGGCAATAGCTGCCAAAAAAATGACCGTACCCCAACCCGCTTCCTTCCATATGGACTGCAGGGTCAGCATCACCCAAAAGTAGTTTTCATTCGTTAAAAAGTCTATCTTAGAGTAACCCATCATCTGGATGACACTATTTACAATGCCTCCCGATTGGGAAAACAGCAGGAACGTGATCCCCGCAACGATCACCCAGGAAAAGAAATGCGGCAAATAAACGACGCTCTGGATAGTTCGTTTGAACTTGCTGTTTCTTGCTTCATTGAGAAGCAATGAAAGAATGATGGGCGCAGGGAAGAAAAAAACTAGGTTTAAAACACTGATGACCATTGTATTTCTTAATAATTTCATGAAGTCGCTGCTAAGGAAAAATCTCTCGAAGTTTTCGAAGCCTACCCACTTACTGTGCAGGATTCCTTTAAACGGCGAGTACTCCTGAAAGGCAATTACTACTCCGCCAATGGGAATATACTTAAAAATCAAAAAATACAATATTCCTGGTGCGGCGAGAAGATATAAATATTTGTCTCGTCTAAGACGGGTCAGGATAGTATTTATCTTCCCTTTTTTAACGGAATGGAGTTCTGTTAATTGCTTATCTCCTAAAGCAGTTTGTTGCAAACCTGTTCACCTCTCCTCATATAGATTGAACCAAAAGCAGCCTATGCAGCACCGCTTTGAAGAACTACGCACATCGTACGTTAACTTTCACGATATTGTATAGTTCTTATTCTCATCCCGCAGTTCTGTTTATGGTTCTCCACTTAATTATCAAGTCCTTAAATTAACTTTCGGCCCATTCGGCTGCTGGTTTGTTTCGGGAACCAGCGCTCCAGCAGGTTATAACTGTATATTTTTCATCTTTTTGGAGAGGAATTATTATAATTAAGAAAGTGGAATAATCGTGGTTTTGGAAAGAAGGGGATGTCATGGAGCTTAGAGGGATAATTACCGAGCGGGCGTATCGAAGAGAATTACAAGCTTCAAGAATTCGTCCCTTCGGCGATGTATCCATGCGAAGATTACGGGACACGTGAGCTCAACATGAACGTTAACAGGCTACTGCCTATCATGAAGAAGGAGTGAGGAAAGTATGTTTCATGTAAAAGATGTTTTATCCGATCAATTATTAGCAAATGCTAATGACCCTAGTTGGTACCTGCCATTTTCAGATGCAGTTAAAGATTTATCAGAACAAGCAGCGTTTTGGAAACCCAGTGAAGACAGTAATAGTATCGCTGAAATTGTGCAGCACTTACTTTATTGGAATGAAACTTGGCAAACCAGATACAAAAAATCTGATGTCCATGCTGTGCCTTCCATAGGAAATAATAATAATAGTTTTATAATTCCCAAAGATCAAACATTCACTTCCTTAAAAGAACGATTATTAGAAATACTTTTACAATGGCAAGATCTACTGACTGAAGAAAAGCTCGAGAGCGATGTAAGTGGCTTCCCTGTCGCTGCCAAGTGGTGGGAGATAATCGGAAATCTGTCCACTCATAATGCATATCACATTGGCCAAATTTGTTACATACGAAAATTACAGAAGAGCTTGAAAATACTGAGCTAATAATAAAATAGCGGCGAGCGCGTGTTAAAGGCAATGCAAATAAAACCGTTACGGTGTTTTCGCGGCGGCTCAATCACTCGCGAAAGGAACGTATGTCCCGATCCGTTCAACTAGGAGGCTTACCACCGCGAAAAAAACGCTGAAACCGCTCTTCGGCATGCCCCGAAAACCGCGCATGGTCGCGCTGACGCACCATCACAAATTCGCTTTCCGTTTCTCGTGCGATCCACGTATTCACCTCCTCCTGTTTTATTCCCCAATTACTGGGACTGTTATAACCCGCCTTATCTTTGGTATTGATAATCATAATCAATTAGACTAACATACAACTATATACGGCAATTTGCACGGATTGAAGGAGTGACGCGGCACATGCCAGAACGAACAGCCCCCGGCGGCACGTTTACGAAAGTAACGATGGAAAATGCCGTCCGGCTATGGGCGCGCTCCTCTGTTTCGTTATTAGACGTTCGCTACCATTTGCTAGCTGCCGGTCAAACGATGCTCCATTATCGGATGCCGACAAGCATGTTTGTCTACATCTGCGGCGGTCCGGCGAATGTCCAGCTCAACGATACGATGTACGCGACGGAACGGTTCGCCATGTTTCACGGCGGCAAAGGAACGTTATTATCGATTGAGCCGGCCGGCGATTGGCTGGAATATTACATGGTCATGTACAAAGCGGAACAACCGCCGTTTTACAAAAAAGAGCTTCAACGTCTGCTCGCCCACACCAACCCGTTTATGCAGGTGTACGGGTTCTCGCCGGAAAATCCGATTTTTTTTGTCGACAAGCTTCAAGGCATGTACGATCGCTGGAAACAGGAGCCGCCGATGAATCAGTTTTATGTGAAATCGGCCTTTTATCAGCTCGTCTATGAGCTTTACGCGAATTTGGAAAAAGGACATGTTCGCTTCATTCAGCCGGATCTTGTCGCCTCGGCCAAGCGTTTCTTGGATGAGCAATACATGCGGCCGATTTCGCTTCGGACGGTTTCCGAAATGTTCCCGATCAGCGGAAGCCAATTAAGCCGGTTATTCAAAAAACGCGAGCAAAAAAGCTTGCAGGAATATTTAAATGAGAAGAGGCTGGAAGCCGCCAAGCGGCATTTGCTTCGCACCAAGGCCACAATCAAGGAGATCGCCGTCGGCTGCGGCTTTACCGATGAACTGAACCTGATCCGAATGTTCAAAAAATATTACAAAATGACGCCAAGCGATTACCGCAAAAAAACGATACCCGGCTTGCGTAATAATGATATTGATAATGATTCTCATGATCTCTACAATGGGAAATGGCTAGTGAGACCAGCCCATTTTACAGGAGACGGGGAAATCGCCATGTTTGGACAGATCCGAAGCAAGGAATTCGTGTTGTCGGCCATGCTTAGCCTTATGCTGCTTGTATCGGCATGCTCGTCGGCGGCGCCGGCCAATCCAGGTTCGCCAAGTCCGGCACCAACGCAAGGTCAGACCGCGCAAAACGAAACAACGACAGGTGCTGAAACGGGCGCGCCGCAAACGCGAGTCGTTCGCTCGCTGAAAGGGGACATCGAAATTCCGACAGAGCCGAAGCGAATCATCGGCATTCCGATCGAATACCGGGAGCTGCTGCATTCGCTGGGGGTGACGCCGATTGCCGCGCAAAACAACAATGACGAATTTCCTTCCTATCTGGGAGAGGATTTCAAGAATGTCATCAAGCTTGGCGGCGGCGTGGAGCTGCCGTTCGAAGCGATGCTGGACGCCGATCCCGATTTGATCATCGCCTCCAGCTGGGCAGCCGCCGAAACATTCGACGCATTGAACAAAATCGCCCCTACTGTCGTCATCGAGGATACCGATTGGCGCTCGACGCTGCCGATGCTCGCCGAGGTGCTGGGCAAGCAGGAGGAGGCCAAGCGGCTATTGGCCGACTACGATGCGGCCGTGGCGGACGCCCGGCAGCGGCTGCAGAGCATCGTCGGAGACGGAACCGTCCTGATGCTGCAGGTGAACGGTAAAGATTATAAAGCGATCGGCATGAAAAACGGGCGGGCCGACATTTTGTACAACGCTCTCGGATTAAAGCCGCCGACCGTCGATCTTGACGGGGAGTCGCAGCTTGTCGTGTCGATGGAGAAGCTTCCGGAGTATGACCCGGACTACATTTTATTGCAATTGTTCGATGACGAGGAGCAATCCCGCAAAGCTTTCGACGATTTGATGAATCATCCCGTTTTCCAGAATATGAGGGCGTTCAAAAACAACAATGTGTTTCCGATCGGTCACGAAAACGGCGGGAAAGAGTGGCATTTGTTCAGCTTTTCGCCGCAAGGCAATTTATATGGAATTAAGCGGATCGTCGAAGTGTTTGAAGCTAGCTTGAAGTAGAAGCATCGGCGCTTCGCCCCTTCCGGTCGGGCAGATGGGACAACCCGTCTGCCCGTATTTTTTCTCAGGGAAGACGCCGCTGCCGGAAGCGAAACCTGTGAGTTTTCGCTTCCCTTTTACATAAGTCTCCTTCATTTATTTAGCAGTGTAATATACCATTCTCCCAGAAATTCATTCCTATCATAATCTTCGGGCGAAAGCTCTCTTTCAATAAATGCGCTCACATCCGCTTGGTCAAGATCATACATGACTTCAATTTCTTTAGAGAAAAGAAGCTTTTCTCTTCCAAGCAATCTGGAAAGAGGAGGCAGTGGCTTCGGCTGCAATTCTTGAAGGTTTAGAACTTTTTTCAAACCGTCTATATAGGATTCCAGCGGACGGCTGCCCACGATTTTAACTCCTTTGTTTTCCTCATGGGTCATAATAATAGTCGGAAAACCACGGACACCCAAGCTTCGGACCAGACCAAAATCTTCAAGCAGTAATTGTTGGCCAACAGCTCCCTCAGCTTCATTTACAATGGCTTCTCCATCAAGACCGAGGTTATTTACGATGTCAACCATAACGGATGTATCCGATATATTTTGGTTATATACGAAGAGAGCTTCCCTTGTCCGGCGCAAATATTCAAGTGCGGCAGCGTCCGTATGCTTTTTTTGAATCACTTTACATACACGAGAAGGCGGGTAGGAGGATTGAACCGGATTATCAATCATTAAAGTTCCGTCGATAGGCATTCTTGAATATTGTCCAACCTCTCTCCAGTGGACAGCTACGTCAGCTGGTTTATGAATTCCGTTAGCCGGGTCGATTGGCCCGCCATGCCATTTCTCCAGCAATCCGCCCATAACCGTATGAACCTTCAAGTAACCTGCATACTGCTCTACGAAACGACGAAGGACAGGTTCAAGTGCCCAGCAATGCGAGCATATAGGATCGGTCACATAATAAAGATGAACCGCTTTGGGAGAATGATTAAAATCAATAACCTCCATGATCTCGTCTCCGGCCGCGCCGCATACCCCCGTCTTTAGATCACAAACCATATTAGTGTTGTTCGCCATTTCTTTCTTCCTCATTTCCATGTTCGGTTTATTTGCCATGCTTATTTGCCTATGATTGAATTTTAATTGATAATAACAATCATCAACACCAATAGTTCGGCGGATTTGTCGTGTATCCAACACATTCAAGAATTTGTTTAAAAAGTGGGAGGTTAACCACATGACCCAATCCAAGACAGACCCCCGAGTTCAGCGTACTCGCAAATTAATTATGGATGCTTTCATTGAACTTTCCGAAAAAAAGGAATTTAAGGATATTACCATTAAGGATATAACGACTGAAGCCATGATTAATCGTGCGACTTTTTATTATCATTTTGAAGATATTTATGACTTATTAGAAAAGGTGCTTTCAGAAGTGTTGCTGGTTAATTTGAATTATGATTTTTACCAAAATGACGAGTTAAATGAAGAAGCCTTCGTCAGCATCTTCCATGCCGTAACAAATTTCCAAAAATCTCTATCCGTTCGATGCCACAGAGGTTATGAGGATACCATTGCCCGAATTATCCGGGAACAGCTCGAAATCATTTTCTACAAAATGTTGTTAAAACAACATAAAGCCGAACAGGATGAAGCACTTAAGATTACAGCTGTCGTATTAAGCTGGGGAATTTACGGGGCTTCTGTCCAATGGAAAAGAAGCGGTCAGGAGACGTCGCCGGAACAATTTATAAAATTAGCAATTCCATATATAAGAACAGGGATCGATAGAGCTTAAGCGGGAGCGTTTTTCTTGCAAAACTAAAGAGCCCTCGGATGGCCAAGGGCTCCTCTTATTGAGATGGGTTGTAGTTCCCTCCCCGCTCCTTATTTCACCGGAATCTCAATCTCCTTATCGTAGGTCTTCATGTAATGCATACCCTCCATAAACAGATATTCGGGCTCGAGGCCGGTCTCAAACTGCAAGACGCGCTCCTTGAGCATGCTGCCGTCCGTCTGCTTGACGAACGTCTGATTGACCGTTGTTTTTAAAGGCGTTTTCTCGTGCGGCGTCCCTATAGACACTCCGTCAAGCATGACATCCTCAGCCGTAGCGATAGTAAGCTCCAGTCCGTTTGCAGTTTTGGCTATTTTCTTCAGCCATAGTTCCTTCCCATTCAGCTTGATCGGTTCATCGCCCAAGGAAGCCAGCGGTATTTGCTCGTCCAGCCGTTGATAGCCGACAAACTCCTTCATGACCAGCTTCAGGGAATGCAACTGTTTGGGCAATGTATCGAAGCGCAGGTCGAATTTGATTCCGCCAAGCGGCGAAGATTGACTTCCGCTGGCCATTAAGGCAATTGGCATATCATCGGCCAGTAATTCGATTCCGCGCAGCGGATTCTGCACCCTGCTCCAGTTGTCCACTTTCATCGTCCCGCGGATGACCGTCATCGTTGGCGTAGCGGTGACCGAGTGGAACGTAACGCTGCCTTGATCAACGGCAATCCTTTGTCCGATCTGTTGCTTGATCGCGCTTTGCAGCGCTTGATTGGGATTGTAGGGAAAAGCCAGCGTCCCTTCCGTCATCCGACCGTCCATAGCAAACTCCCAATAGTGCAGGGTCAATTGCTTCGCAAACGGACTTACGCTCTCGAAGGTCATCGTTCCTTTCATTTCCGTGTGTGTCTCATTCATAATTGTCGTTCCGCTCTCCGCATTGGAATGAGTCAAAAATCCGTTGATTTTAAACGGTCTGAACTGTTCGGTATGCGCCTCGCTAAGACCCGCAGGATTGGTTAACGTGTAATACAACACCAGTTGATTGGCATCGGCCATAATACCGTGAATCGTAAGCTCTGTTCCGTCCGCCAGCCTGGTTTTCTTGTCGATCAGCTGCCCCATTCCCTCATCGTTCAGCCGCGATAACGTGCCGTTCATCAAGGCATCGAAGCCAAACAACTGCTTGCCGTAATAAGCAAAGGCATTATAATTCGCACCGGTTATGATGCCGGCGAACAATACGGCGACAGCTCCGGCCTTCCATAGCGGCCGCACCCGTTTCCTGCGAACAGGCTTGGCACGGTCCAAGGCCGCTCTTAACCTCGATTCCAATTCTGCGGGCGCTGTGATCGAATCTGTGCGAGCCTTCTCGTCGGCCAGCCACTTCTTCATGTCATTCATCGGAATCCCCCCCATAACGAGCTCTTAGCTTCTTCAAGCCTTGAAAGATTCGTGATTTCACAGTCCCAATCGATACCTGGGTCATATCGGCTATGGTTTGATAATCGAGGTCATGGATATATTTAAGCTGAATCGCTTCCCGCTGATGCTCATTGATATGAATAAACATCGCTTCAATGTCCATTTGCTCGTCACTGCGCTTATAAGGATCGCCGATGAATGCGGGCTCCGGCTCCTTGGGGTGGGCGTCAGGCCAATCTTCCATAAGCACGAGCTTGTTTCGTTTCTTCAGCATGCTTTTGCAGCTGTTCACCAGAATGGTTTTGCTCCAGCTGTAAAAGGCTGTGTCCTTTTGCAGCCGGTGGATATTTTCATATAAGCGGACGATCATATCTTCCATCGCATCCATAGCGTCCGGAGCATTCCCCATATAGGTGAAAGCAAGCTTGTAATAGGCATCCTTCTCGGATAAGATCAGCTGAAGCAGCGCTTCCTTGCTTCCCTTTTTCGCTTGTTTCACCAATCGAACGACATCCATGCCTTCACCTCCATCCCCTATAAGAGTCATGACCCCGCTAAAAAGTTCATCGCAGCTTTTCCCTGAACGCCAAACGAACCTTTAGCCACATCTCTAAAGGTTCGCTTATTTCGCCTATGTCACGCTCTCATCCCAGCTTCTGTCCGCAATTCGAGCAGAAGTTCGCGCCATCGGTTTTCTGCCCGCAGTTCGGGCAAAACTTCGGCTTGGGCTTGCTGTCAGACGAGGAAGGCGCCGGTTCCGGATCGGCCGGCTGCTTCGCACCTTGCTGGCTCTGATTGATGTTTTTCAGCATTTCACCGGCCATATTCATGCCCATCATCATCCCGGCCATATCCGCAGCGGCGCCCCCGCCCTTCACATTGCCGGATGCGATGCCATCGGTCATCGAAACCTGCTGATATTTCTGCAGATTGCCGATCATCTCATGGGAGGCGGTTTTCGTGATCATCGCCTGGATCTCCGGCGGATAATTGAAGCTCATCACCTGGAAGCCGGTAATCGTCATCCCGTTGTCCATCATTTGCATATCCAGATCCTCGCGGATGCCCCGGGCGATATCGGAAGCGTTCGCTTGAAGATTGAACATATCCTTCCCTTCCCGGCTGATCCACTTCATAAGCAGCTGATCCAGCACCGAGGTGATCCTCAGCTTGACGTCCTCGACCAGATAGCTGTCCTTCACGCCGGCTATTTTATCGATAAGGGTCACATAATCATTCACCTTGAAGTTAAATGTGCCGTTGGCCCGGATCGGCATCCCACCCGGGAGCTGAGGCGTCGGGATGAGGATCGGATTTTGCGTCCCCCAGCGAACGGTAAATTCCTTCGTATTGACAAACAGCACTTCCACCCGCATCCCGCTGTTGAAGCCGAACTTGAAGCCCTTGAGCGTGGACAGAAACGGGATGATCTGGGAATCCATGCTGTATTCCCCTTCATTCTCGAAAATGCCTTCGATCTTGCCGTTATTGACGAAGATCGCGTCCTGTCCGGAGCGGATGATGAGCTTGCTGCCTTTCTTGATCTCCCGGTTGCCCCACTTCCAGAAAATCATATCGTCCCGGAATTCTTCCCATTCCACAACATCAGCGAATTGGTTTCTGAAAAATACCATACCATCCCGTCCCTTCGGTTAAAATGACCCTCTGCTCCCGCTATGCGAATGACCGCCCCCGGTCGTGCCTCCGCCACCGCCGCCGCCCGATCCTCCTGAGCTGCTTTTCGCAATTTTGTGCCGGGTCATCGTGGTGCGGATATAGTGGTCCTGCTGATCGATGACCCCGGAGTTCGTTGCATCCTCATAAGTTTGCCGTTGTACGGTTACCCGCCCGCCCGAATGATAAGCCATCGTGCCGACTGTCACCCCGCCGATCACAAGCGACACGGCCAACTGAAACCAGAGGTTGAACAAGATATTGTCCGGGTTTACCCCCGGAGAAAAGCCCATATAACGGTGTGCGGTCAAAATGTAGGTCTGAAAAGCCTGCCTGTAGTCGCCGCTCGACAGAGCCGGGCTGATCCTCGTCCGTATCCGGTCCAGCCGGCCGTCATCCAGATACTCCTTCGCCTTGTAGAAGCCGGCCAGATATACCTCGCGATTGCGCATATCGACCATCAAAATCGCCGCGTTGCCATGGGGCTTGTCGTAGCCGGGCGCCCGGGCATCGTAGAAATCCTGGGTCATGCGCATAACATCCTTATTCTCGGCATTCTTGGAGGTGACGATCATAATATCCGTCTGCCTCTCGGCCCCATATTGGTTAGCCATGGCATTCAGCTCTTCGTAGTCCTGCCTGCTCAGCAGCCCGGCATCGTCATAGATCAGCCGTTTGGACTCCGCGGCCGCCGCGCTTTCTTCCGCCATCAGCATCAGGGGAACGGCCAGCCCGATAACCATCAGCAGCAGCAGTACAACCGGCAGTGCGCGTCTATGCCTTTTCACCAGAATCCCCCTCCCATCATCCAGGAGATCAGCTTCAGCGACAAGAGCGAGCAGCCGGAAACGCCCGCGAACCAGGCCGCCACCTTCCCCTTGCTGATCGGCGGCTTCCCGACCACTTTGCCAGTCTGGCCATTCATGGCGAATGTATGCTCCAGCTTGTTGTAATCGTAGTGAACGACCCACACCGGGAGCAGCACGTAGTCGGTATGTTTGGCCCGCGTATCGATATGTTTGCCCGTATAGGTTACCGCGGTATAGCCAGCCATCGAGGAACGGATATACGCCTCGATATAGTCGCTGATCTTTTCCTTGGCCCTGGGGAGCAGCTCCTCGTCGGTCTGATTGTATTTCTCTGCGATAAAGCCGGCCAGATAGGCCGTTTTGAACGTTTTCAGCTGATCGTAAGGGAACGGCTCCAGCTTATCCATCAGTTCGTCCTTCATCTTTTCCGAAGCGTCGACCGGCACCTTGGCATAGTTCAGCCTGATCTTCCGGTATACTTCGAAATGCTGGGTTTCTGTAATCTGGTAATCCCCCTGCGTATAGACCCTTACCTTTGTGCCTTGAGCCTGAACCTCGATATGATTGTCCAGATTATACAGCCAGAAAGGGACATACATCCCCGTCATGCTTTTAATCCGGTCTGCGGTCATAAATCCGGCGGGCGTGAGCCGTCCGTTCCTGCACCATTTCTTGAACGCCTGGATCGCTTCCTGCTTGCCGATGGAGAAAGGGATCACCTTGGCCGGAGCCAGCTTGCCCGTCAACCGGTCTCCGAGTACAACGCCGGACCCGCAGAAGCTGCAGACGGTTGCCGTCGTCTCCGCATCGGTGATGATGACGGCGCCGCAGCTTAAGCAATGATATTCCTGCGCCTCATCCTCGCTAAAGGTTTGTTTCGCCAGAGGATCGGGCATCTGTTCAATATTGTCTTTTCTCCCGCAGCTGTGGCAGGACAACATCCCGGTCGCGCTGTCGAAAACCATGCTGCTGCCGCAATTCGGGCATTTGTATTCGATCACCTGCATCTGCTCACCTCTTCCGCTAAGAACGCTGGGAACGCTAAAAACGAAACGGTTATTCCTTCTTCGTCCCTCTCAGTGGAGCCTCCGCCGCCTTCTCCTCCGATGTCGCGCCTTCATCCGGATGTTTGTCTAACCGGGCAAGCTCCTCATCCAGCGTGTCAGCCGGTTCCGCTCTCAGCTCGGCTATAGCCATGGCTTCCTCATACGCCAGATTGGCTTTTTTCTCCATTTCCTCGAACACTCCGTGCTTTCCGGTCAGCGGGGAGCCCAGGTCATTCACCTTCTGCTGAGCCCGGGCTGCCGCCAGCGTACCCTTCAGCCGGGTACGGCGTTCTTCCAGCGCGCCGAGATCCGCCGCGAGCTTATCCTGCATTTGCCTCATCTGACCGGCGTTCGTGGCGGCTTGATCGTAGGCAGCTTGCAGGCTTGCCGTTTTTCCCGATAGCTCCGCCTTCTTCTCCAGAAACCTCCGGGCAGCGTCTTCATCGCCGGATTCAGCGGCCTTGTCGGCATACCGCTGCAGCTTGCCGATATCGGCGCTGGCTTCGTCAAGAGCCCGCTTGGCTCTGCGTTCCTCCGCCTGCATAGCGGCCGTTTCCGCTTTCACTTGCCCCAGGTCGCTGCTCATGCTGCGCATGAAGTCATCGATCGTCTTCTCCGGGTCATCCGCCTTGTCCAAGATCGCATGAATGTTGCTGGCCATAATCGACTTGAATCTCGAAATAATCCCCATAAGAACCTCCCTGCGTTTTGCGTTCTGCCTGACGTTCGCTTCTCGGTCATGCTTCTAAGTATAGCCTGTTTATTCCAGGGATGACAATCGAGCGTCGGCCGGCGTAGCTTTTCAAGGCCAATGTGGTACAATAACAAGGCTGCCTGCGCAATCACAGGCAGTTACCCTATCAGATAAGGAAGAGAATTATATATGCGTGCATCCCGTTTGTTAAAAGGCTTTAACTTTCTTTATTTCTCCCTGCTTGCCATGTTTATCGCTTTCCTGCCCATCTACCTGAACGAGCAGGGGCTTCAGCCGTCGCAGATCGGCCTGATCGTCGGCACCGGCGGCTTCGTCACGCTCGTGGCTCAGCCCCTGTGGGGCATGATCAGCGACAAGCTGAGAACAGTCCGCCTGATTCTTGTTCTGCTGCTGCTGGCGTCAGCAGCGACGGGATATATGCTGTTTACCGCGGATAGCTACTTGCCTCTGATCGGATTTGCCCTGCTGCTGTATTTCTGCCTGATGCCGATCGATCCGCTCGCGGAAAGCTTAAACTTCACCGTCGCTGAGGCGAACGGGATCAGTTACGGCTCCATCCGCACGTTCGGCGCGCTCGGCTACGCAGTTGCCGCCCTGCTCACCGGCTATGTGATGTCGTACTTCGGCGCGCACAGCCTGTCCTGGCTGTTTGGCGGTCTGGCCGTTCTCTGTCTGATCCTGGGCTGGCTGATGCCGGACGCGCCGTCAACGGGCAAGCCTGTTACCTGGAGCAGCCTCAAGCAGTTCCTCGGCAGCCGGGAGACGCTGCTGTTTTTGCTGCTGGTTTTTATCTGTTCCGTTCCCGCCAGAATGAATGATACGTTCCTCGGCGTCTACATCCGCGAGCTCGGCGGAAGTCCCGAGCTGGTCGGTCAGGCCACCTTTCTGGCCGCAGGCAGCGAGATTCTCGTATTCGCGCTCAGCTTCTGGTGGATGCGCCAAGGGAAAGAATTGGTTATCATCACCATCGCGGCTGGCTTTTACTTCCTGCGCTTTTTTCTGTCGGCGTGGATCACCGATCCCCATCTGCTGGCTTACTTGCAGATATTGCAGGTGCTGACCTTCCCGGTGTTCTACTCCACCGCGATACAGTATTTGTACCGAATCGTGCCTGTAGAATGGAGAGCTACCGGGCAAACAGTTCTGGCTCTGCTATTTTTCGGCGTATCGGGGATTTTGGCGTCCTACGCGGGCGGAGCCTTGTACGAAGGGTTCGGAGGCCGGACGCTGTTTCTAAGCATCTCCTCCCTATCGCTGGGAGGCACTTTATTCGGAGTTGTCTTATGCCGGCTGTACAGCTCGCGCGGCACGGCCCCCGACTCGTAAGGCGCAGCGACGGCTGCCCCGCCCTTGGGGCAGCAGAGCCGGCATCAAGGGGGGCCCGTCCCTGCGCCATTCGCTATTTCACGCCGCCCTGATACGCCGTCTCGTCTTTCTTCAGCCGCTCTCTTCCCGCCTGCTCCTCCTCCAGCACACGGCTGGCATCATCCTGCGGCTTGTAGCCGATCAGATCCTCCAGCTCGTCAATATTGTAGTAATTATCCGAATTGGCGGAGGTTCCGTACAAGCATAAAAACTTGATGCGCTCGTCCGCTTCGATACAGCATTTGCTCAGCTGCACCATATCCCGCTCCGAAATCCAAATATGCTTCGCCCGCTCCGAATGCGGGCGGTCGTCTCCCGGAAAGTTGCCTATCCGCATGTTGATGGAGGAGATGCCGTGCTTGTCCGCATACAAGCGCCCCAGCAGCTCGATATAGCATTTGCTGAGTCCGTAGAAGCTGTCCGGCCGGTACGGATCGGTCGGTTCTACCTCCTCGCCAACCTTGTAGTAGCCGGTCGCATGATTGGAGCTGGCGAAAACAATGCGCTTCACGCCGTTTTTGCGGGCTGCTTCATATAGATGATAGGCTCCTGTCACGTTGATGGGCAGCACCTTGCCGAGAAAATCTTCCTCGTCCTTGGCCCAGGCGATATGCAGCACCGTATCGATCCCCTTCGTCAGCTCCAGCAGGCGCGAAGCGTCCGTAACATCCAATTTGACGCCCCCCCTCTCGGCATCAGCCTCGATGTCGCCCGCTACAATGTCATAGCGTCCCGTCTCCTGCAGCCCTTTCAACAAACAGCTGCCGATTCTTCCTGAAGCGCCGGTTATCAGAATTCGCTTGCCCATCTCGATCTCTCCTCCCGTAAGCCGGATGTTTGTCTGCCGTTTGCTGCGGCAGGCCCTCCCTTATGTTTACCCATTCCCGGCAGCTCTATCGGCAAAAACAGGAAAGTCCGGCATGAAACCTCGCGGCTGCTCCCTGCTTCGTTGACATCCAACAAAGCAACTACGTATAATGGAAACCACAAAGCAACATGACAGTTTCCTCAGTTTCTAAAGGACCAGATGAAAAGAGGCGAATATGGAATCTATTTATCGTGTACGTATTTTGCAGGCGGCTCGCGGATTGTTTAATACTCGCGGCTATCGGAGTGTGACCGTGCAGGACCTGGCGGAGAAGCTGGGCATTAGTAAAAAGACAATTTATCAGCATTTTGCAGGCAAAGAGGATATCGCTCATGTCGTGGTCGAAGAAACGATCCAACGAGTCGATCATGTGATCGGCGTGTCCAGGCAAACCGAGTCTAATCCGATACTGGCGATTAAAGAAATTTTAAAACATGTCAAGGACGATTCTACCAGGTTCGGTCCCTTGTTCCTGATGGATATCGAGAAATATCTCCCGGCACTGGCAAGCCGGCACAACGATCTGCGCGCCAGAACGAAGCAAAGCCTGCGTGAGCTGCTGCAAAGCGCCCAAGAGCGGGGCCTAGCCAGAAAGATGCCTGTTCCCTTGACAGCGGAGGTGCTGTCGGTATGCATGAAAGCTATCGTCCTGTCCGAAAATCGCTTTGTTGCGGACGAAGCGGTCGACCTGTTCCTCGATATTTTCTGTAACGGTATCGCATCATCTGCTGCAGAGGAAGCATAAGTTTCCAGTAGGATTCATGAGTGGACATTAACCTAGCGAGGTGGCCTTGGCGATGGAGCGCTACGTGCTGAATTTCAACGAAATCGATAGAAGCGATTTGCCGCGGGTGGGCGGAAAAGGAGCGAATCTGGGCGAAATGACCAAGGCCGGACTGCCGGTCCCTCCGGGCTTTTGCGTAACAACCGGCGCTTACCGCAGCTTTATTCAAACGAGCTGGCAATTGGATGAGCTCTTCGAGCGCCTGGAGCAGGTCCGTTACGACGATCTGGAGCAGATTCGTTTACTCGGCCAACAAATTCGCGCGCATCTCGCCCGGGTGGCGATGCCGTCCGCAGTTCAATCGGCCATCGAGCAGGCATGGGAGCGCGCCGGCAAAGACCGGGCTTATGCGGTACGCTCCAGCGCAACGGCCGAAGACCTCCCCTCCGCCTCGTTCGCAGGGCAGCAGGATACTTATCTGAATGTGCGCGGCCTGCAGCCGCTGCTTCACGCCGTACAGCAATGCTGGGCGTCCCTGTTCACCGACCGGGCCATTTCCTACCGTGCCCGGAACGGCTTCGATCACCGCTCGGTATGGTTATCGGTTGTCGTTCAGCAGATGGTTTTCCCGCAGGTGGCAGGCATCCTGTTTACAGCCGACCCGATCACGGGGCACCGCGCAACGGTCTCGATCGATGCCAGCTTCGGACTTGGCGAAGCTCTCGTGTCGGGAATCGTCACCGCAGATTTATATCAGGTGCAGGCAGGACGTATCGTCAAAAAACAGATTGCGAAAAAAGAGCTCGCCGTCTATTCAGCCCCAGAAGGAGGAACGATTACGTTGCCGATCCCTCCGGATCGGCAGCATGCGCAGGCGCTGACGGATGAGCAAATCCTCCTGCTCGCCGGACTGGGAAAACAGATCGAGCAGCATTACGGCTCCGAGCAGGACATCGAGTGGGGATATGCCGACGGTACGTTTTACGTGCTGCAGAGCCGCCCTATCACATCGTTGTATCCGCTGCCCTCTGCTCCTGACGATAGGTTCCGCGTCTATCTTAACTTCGGCTATATCCAGATGATGACCGATCCGATGAAACCTCTGGCCATCTCCCTGCTCAGCTATATTCCTAATTTCATCAAGAAGGACCCCGCTTCCCCGGAGAATCCGTTTATCCGGGAGGCGGGCGGCAGAGCGTTTGCCGATATTACCGGATTGCTTGCCTTCCGGCCAGTCCGGCACAGGCTGTTGAAGGTTATGAAGGGCATGGACGAGTTAATGGCATCCGCCATGTCTGAAGTCGTGCAGAGAGAAGCATTCCGGAGCGTCCATATCCCGAAGCGGAACATATTTCAGGCGATGAGAAAAATCGCCCCCATCGTGATTCCGGTCGCAGGCAAAGTGCTGGGCCAGCTGCTGTACAAGGACCCCCGGAAAGCACGCGCAGCCGCTGAAGCCTTAATCGACGAGCTCGTCACGAACACCGAGCGGACGATGGCCGAAGCTTCCGGGGCGGACCGGATTCGCTTGATCCGGCTTGCTATGGGAACGATGCTGCCGCAGGTCATCTCCAAAGTCGTCGTCTTTCTGATCGCGGGCGTTATCGCCTCTATGACGCTTGACCGGGCTTTAAAACGAAAGGTTGGAGCCGCCCGAGGGGGAACCTTGCTGAATCAGCTGTATAAGTCGCTCCCGGGCAACGTGACGACGGAGATCGGCCAGGACATGGGCGATCTCGCCGATAAGATCCGGGATAATCCCGAGGTTATCGCTTATTTACAGCAAGCGACTCCGGAGCATTTCTACGCAGGACTGCAGGAACTGCCAGGGGGACGGGAATTTATAGGCGAGCTGGAGCATTTTCTGGAGAAATACGGCATGCGCTGCATCGGAGAGATCGATATTACCAAGCCACGGTGGTCGGAAGATCCGACACAGCTTGTCCCCTCTCTGATCAGCAACCTCCGGACGGCGGCGGCCGGGGAGCATCGAGCCAAGTTCAAGCAAGGCGCCCGGGAGGCGGAAGCGGCCGCGGCCGAAATCGTCGCGGCGTTTGGCGGGCTCGCAAAGCGCAAAGTCGCCCGGTTAGTGTCACTGTACCGCAACCTGATGGGGATGCGGGAGCATCATAAGTTCACGCTGATCCGGCTGATGGCGATATACAAAGACGCCATCCTGGAGGAAGCGGACGCTCTCGTCCGACTGGGCGCACTGAGGCGCAGAGAAGATGTCTTTTATATGACGCTCGAAGAGCTTATTCTTATGCTGGAGCACCGCTTCACAGGGATGGTACCGGATATCGTAGAAGCCAGGGAACGGCAGCATGAACGGAATCAGCAGCTGAAATCTCCGCGGGTAATGACGAGCGAAGGCGAGATCATTTCCGGCAAACGGCGCGATGCGAAGGCGCCTGCGGGAGCGATCATCGGTACGCCGGTGTCGGCAGGCGTTGTAGTAGGCGTAGCCCGGGTGATTCTCAGGCCCGAGGATGCGAAGCTGAATCCCGGGGAAATTTTGGTGGCGCCCTACACGGACCCGGGCTGGACACCGCTCTTCACCTCCATCGTCGGACTCGTGACCGAGGTCGGAGGCATGATGACTCATGGCTCCGTCATTGCCCGCGAATACGGTCTCCCTGCCGTTGTCGGCATTGAGAAAGCAACGGAAATTATTCCCGACGGCGCATATATCCGCTTGGACGGCACGAACGGGTTCGTGGAGCTTATAAGCGCAAACGGGCCTTAAACGGCGAAGGAGCCCGGACAGGGCTCCTTCAGTCTTTCGCATGCTTCGGCTCCGCGAAAATCCGCTTGATCAGTTCGCTGAGCGGCCCTTGCAATTCCTGGCCGGTCGGCATTTCTCAGCGAGCACGGACACACCGCTGACTACAGGCAGCATGTCTTCGCCGTACTGAAAGCTTTTCGTCAGCCCTCGGCTCCCGCTCCTACACCTGCTCCGCCTCAAGCTCTGGCTCAGGCTTCCCCGCCTGAATCAGCACACGGCTGCCCGACATGAAGATGCCCTGGACGAACAACAGGACACCGGTGCCGATCAGCAGCCATTCGATCGCGATCACGTCCGCTACAGGTCCGAATATGAGCATGCCCAGCGGCATCATGCTGCTGGAGATCATGCCGAACACGCCGAATACGCGTCCCAAATAATTTTCTTCCACCTTCTGCTGCAGCAGGACAGTAGACGGCGTGTTGAAGACGGGCATCGTAACCCCGATCAAGCTCATCACCGCAAGATACATCCAGAAGTTCGGGATCACGCCGAGCGCGAAAGTGCCGAGGCCTATCCCGAGCGTAGCAAGAATCATCGTATGCACCTTGTTTTTAAACCCGCCCCAGGATGCCATCAGAATGCCCCCGGCCATCATGCCGATCGAGAAGGTCATCTCGACGGCCGTCAGCCTCCATACATCGTTGCCGAAGCTGCGAGTTACCTGCAGCGGCGTCAGGAAAGCAACCGGTGCGGCCAGCAGCATGAACACGGCAATGTACATAAAAAACGTTCTGACATAATCGTGTTTCCGGATGTAGCTCAGCCCTTCCTTGAAGTCGCCGAAATAACTGACGCTCTGCTGCTCCAACGCCTTGGCATGAACCGGTATCTTCAGGAACAGCAGCAAGATGGAAACTGCAATAGCCGCTGTCACGACATCGATAAAAAATATCGATTCGATCGAAGCCATCGTCAGTAAAGCTCCGCTCAGCATCGGCGAGACGAGCATCACGAGGGATTGAATGCTGCTATATGTCGCATTCACCTTCGTGAGTTTGTCCCCGGGCACGAGCTGCGGCAGGAAGGCGCTGACCGCCGGCATCTGTACGCCGGTCCCCAGCGAGCGGATAGCCGATACTACGAAGAGCAGCCATAACGCCTCATAGCCGCTAATAAACAAAATCGCGAGCACAAGCGTGGACAGTGCGATTGCGGAATCGGCCAGCATGATGAGCTTCTTGCGGTCATAGCGGTCCGCCCATACCCCCGCGAAGGGAGACAGAAAAAAGCTCGGCACGAAGCCGCAAATGATGGATATCGTCATCATCATGCCCGATTGCGTGTTTAATGTGATATACCACATGATGGCATATTGAACCAATGACGATCCGAACAGCGATACGGTCTGGCTTGTCAGGAAAAGCACGGCATTTTTCTTCCAGGCTGTGTCCAATTGAATCCCCCTCTTTCCTTTCTAAGTATCCAAACTACCATATCCTTGCCGTTTTCTTTAAGAGAAAAAATAAGTATAATCAAGCTGCCCTCAGGGGCTTTCGCTCTATATTTTGGCTGCTTCTCCCAATAAAATCAAGCGGACGCCGCTCTCTTCTCCAAAAGCATGCATTATCCTTGTTCCCGGCATTGAGTTATCCCCCCCTTACCGCATATAATTAGGAAGTTAACAAGTATACAGGAAAAGGTGTAAGTGAATGAGCATATTAAATGTCGAACGTCTCAGCCACGGCTTCGGAGATCGCGCGATCTTCAACGATGTTTCCTTCCGTCTCCTCAAAGGAGAGCATATCGGTCTCATCGGCGCCAACGGCGAAGGTAAATCCACCTTCATGAATATTATCACCGGCAAGCTGCAGCCGGATGACGGCAAGATCGAATGGTCCAAGCGGATGCGCGTCGGCTATCTGGACCAGCATGCGGCGCTGAGCAAAGGAATGACGATCCGCGACGTGCTGAAGGGCGCGTTCCAGTACTTGTTCGATATGGAACAAGAGATGAACGATATGTACGGCAAGATGGGCGAGGTGTCCCCCGAAGAGCTGGAGCGGCTGCTGGAGGAAGTCGGGACGATCCAGGATACGCTGACGAGCCAGGACTTTTACATGATCGATGCCAAAATCGAGGAAACCGCCCGCGGGTTGGGCCTTACCGACATCGGCCTTGACAAGGATGTGCATGACCTGAGCGGAGGACAGCGCACGAAGGTGCTGCTGGCCAAGCTGCTGCTGGAGAAGCCTGACATTCTGCTGCTGGACGAGCCGACGAACTACTTGGACGAAACGCATATCGATTGGCTGAAGCGCTATCTGCAGGAATACGAAAATGCCTTCATCCTGATCTCCCACGATATTCCGTTCCTGAACAGCGTCATCAACCTGATCTACCATATGGAAAACCAGGAGCTTAACCGCTATGTCGGCGACTACGATCATTTCCAGCAAGTTTACGAGATGAAAAAGCAGCAGCTCGAATCCGCCTACAAGCGCCAGCAGCAGGAGATCGCCGATCTGAAGGACTTCGTCGCGAGGAACAAGGCAAGCGTCGCCACCCGGAATATGGCGATGTCCCGGCAGAAGAAGCTTGACAAGATGGACGTTATCGAGCTGGCGAAGGAAAAGCCGAAGCCGCAGTTCAACTTCAAGGAAGCAAGAACATCCGGCAAGCTGATCTTCGAAGCGAAGGGGCTTATCATCGGCTACGACCAGCCGTTGTCGAGAGCGCTGGATCTCCGGATGGAGCGCGGTCAGAAAATTGCGCTGGTCGGCGCGAACGGAATCGGGAAAACGACGCTGCTGCGCAGCATCTTGGGCGAAATTCCCGCTTTAAGCGGGTCGGTGCAAAGAGGCGAATCGCTGTATATCGGCTATTTCGAGCAGGAAGTCAAGGAAACGAACCCCAATACATGCATCGAAGAAGTATGGAAGGAGTTTCCGTCCTTCAGCCAATTCGAAGTGCGCGCGGCGCTCGCCAAGTGCGGTCTGACAACGAAGCATATCGAGAGCAAGGTCGCCGTCCTCAGCGGCGGAGAGAAAGCCAAAGTACGGCTTTGCAAACTGATCAATCGCGAGTCGAATGTGCTTGTGCTCGATGAGCCGACCAATCACCTGGATGTCGACGCCAAGGAAGAGCTGAAGCGCGCGCTCAAAGCGTATAAAGGCAGCATCTTGCTTATTTCCCACGAGCCCGAATTTTACCGCGATGTCGTTACGGAAACCTGGAACTGTGAATCCTGGACGACAAAGGTATTTTAAGCCAGGCTGTCAATCGGATGATAGGGCCGTACCCGGGATAAACGTCTGACGGCTTCTATTAGAAGCCGCGTGTTGCCAAGAAACCGGACAATCACCGGAGCTTGTACGTTCTGAAACTTTTATAAAAAAGCGGATGCCGTCCCTGGACAGCATCCGCTTTTCGTATTCCTCTCCCCGCCTCGCCAAGGCAGCTAAGATTGACCCTGCAGCTGACTATGGTGTTTAAGGGGGCCGAGAATCAGATTCATGCCATCGCAAACGCCTTGCAAATACACGATTTTATCTTTATCCTGCGGCACTTGGGCCGATGTTTCCGTCAGCTTGCGCCGGAACTTGACCTCTGTCTCCTCCAGGTTATGAATCAGCTCGTGGATCGTGGCGGCAGCCTTCCGGCATTCCGTAAAATCGGCATCCGTAAACAGCTTTTGATTGCGTCCCAGCAGCTCTTCAATAAAACGGTGAAAATCCTTCATCGCATCTCCGCCTCTCTGCCCTTCTTGATGTAGCTTTACGCCAGTAGCTTTGGCAGATTTTGCTGATCTTATTCCCCGGTTTACCCGGTCGATTTCATGCGCCTAGGGTCTTTACAACAAAAAAAGCTAATCCGCCGCCCAGGTCAAGTTGGCGCGCGAATTAGCACTCGTTCCTCTTTCACGGACGCAACGCTACTGCAAGACAAGCAGCCAAATAACCGCAGCCACGACGACTGCCGCCAGGATGCCGATAGTCCACCACTTGGCCGTCCGTTTCTCCGTTTTGGCTTCGGGAGCCGCAGCAGAGACAGCGGCCGCATTGCCGCCGGCTTGATGAGTGAACGTGCCGCAATACTTGCAGGCAATGGAGCCAGCCGGAATCCTTTCGTTACAATGCGAACAAAATGACATCTCCACAGGCATCACTCGCATTCCATTGGATTTGGTTACGCATAGGTAATGTATGCGTTTGCTCCAGCTGTACATTAATGCTTTTCGTGCCTTTCTTTCAGCCTGATACATACGTATTTTCGCTGATAAACCTATTCCAGCCGCCACAGCTGAAATAAGTCAACCCGCCCAGCCGCAGGGAGGGACTTCAGCTCCTGTCGATACTCGCCGGATTGCCTGATCGGCCGGCTCGGCAAAAGATGCTTTTTCTTTGGATGTATAGCAGGAATTAACGAAAATCATGTCGAAATTTAGCTGTATGACCTGGAAACTCACTCATCGTTTGCTTAAATATGCTGCTATTGTTCTTGTGTATGTCTCTATTCTCTTCGGCTTGCGCCTGCTCTGGTTCGGCGGAAGCCTTACGCAGCAGCAGCCGCAGGCTGCTCAAGGCATTCTCGATATGCGCGGCTGGGACTTCGAAAACTCTCGCCCCATATCCCTGGATGGCGAATGGGAGCTGTATCCCGGCCAGCTTATGACGCATGAAGACTTCAAAGGCCAGCTTGTTCCCTCTCCCCGGCTTCTTAACGTACCGGGCGATTGGAGCAGCGCTTTTCCAGAGGAACCGGACCGTTCTTACGGATACGGCACCTATCGATTGAGGATACTGGTCGACCGGCAGCTGGATCAGCCCTACGAATTCTGGATCAGACAAATTCAAGCGTCCTCGGAAGTGGAAATCAACGGTCAACAGGAGGCCGCCTTCGGTAAGCCTGCGGCGGAGCCGGACGCTTACGAGCCGAGAGTAATGTCGTATACGGCTATTTATACGAATGACCAATCTGAAGCCATTGAGTTATTGATACGAGTAGCTAATTATGACCATCCCGCGAATGGAGGTATCGTCCGATCCATCCGATTCGGATCGCAAGCGTCCATCGATACGGAGCGCATGTATTCCGTCGGCCTTCAACTGGCAACATTTTTGATCCTATTGCTTCACGGTCTATATGCAGGCATTTTATTCATCTTCAGTCATCGGGAGAAGACCTTTCTTGTGTTTCTTCTTCTGCTTGTGACCGCCGGAATGACCATTGTGACGGATCACGATTATCTGATTTCGATCTGGCTGCCGCTCGACTATTCCTGGGCTCTGAAGCTGAGGCTGCTCTCTTATATGTGGCTGAGCTTCTTCATTTTATGGATGTCGAGGAACTTCTCCGGCTTCTATGAGTGGAAAAAGCTTTATTACAGCTATGTCACCATTCTCTGCTTGTATACCGTCTTTGTCTTGGCGGCTCAGCCGACATTTATTTATTTCACGACCGAGGCCCGGGTATTTTCCGTGCTTTACTTGTTCCCTATCGTATGGTTCGTGATCCTGATCGGGAAGATGGTGCTTCGCCAGAAGAATGACGCCTTGTTCCTGCTATTCGCCGCATCCAGCATTGCTTCAAGCGTTCTCTGGGGAGCAGTCTTCCACAATGAGTCGGCAGGCCTCACCTACTATCCGATCGATGTTATGGCCGCTATAGTCGGCTTCTCCGCTTATTGGTTTAAGCGGTACTTCCGGCATGCTGCGGAAAATGCCCGGCTGAATGAACATCTGCAGGCGGCGGATAAACGAAAGGATCAATTTCTCGCGAACACCTCTCATGAGCTGAGAACGCCTCTTCATGGCATTATTAATCTCGCTCAGACTATCGCGGCGCAGGAAGGGCATCGGATGGACGAGCGAAACTCCCGCAATATGGAGCTTCTGCTGACCATCAGCCGACGCATGTCGCATATGCTGGGCGATCTGCTGGATGTGGCCCGGCTGCAGGAGCAAAGGATCGTCTTGACTCGCGAGCCGCTGCTTCTCCAATCCGTTGTCTCCGGAGTGTTCGATATGCTCTCTGCGGCGACCGACGGCAAGCCGGTTGAGCTGCAGATGGATTTTCCGGCGTCCATGCCCCCTGTACTGGCGGATGAAAAACGAATTGTGCAAGTTTTGTTCAATCTGCTTCATAACGCCGTGAAGTTTACCCATGAAGGCTCTGTTACCGTCTCCGGGGAAACGGAAGGCGGTCAGGCCATTATTCATGTCGCCGATACGGGAGTTGGGATGGATGAGGAAACGCTGGCCCGAGTTTTTTTACCTTACGAGCAAGGGCCGCAGAACAAAACCGGCACGGGCGGCATCGGGCTGGGGCTCAGCATCTGTATGCAGCTTGTCGAGCTTCATGACGGGATATTAACCGCTAGGTCTGTACCCGGTCAAGGGTCCGTCTTCAGCTTTACTCTGCCGCTGGCCGGAGAATCTGCTGAACAAATCGCAGCGGCCGATGAGGAAAGCCGTTCAACCGAACGCACAGAATCGGCGGTTGCGGCAGCCTTGGCGCCCGAGCGTGTCACACCGGTTCCACAGCAATCCGCAGCCGGAAAACTGAATATTCTCGCCGTAGACGATGATTCCATCAACTTAAAGGTGCTTAAGGGCATTTTATCGGATGAGCCGTATGAGATCCACACCGTACTAAGTGCCCAGGAGACATTGGAGCTGCTCGGAACCAGACGGTGGGACCTGTTGATCGCGGATGTGATGATGCCCCAGATGTCCGGCTACGAGCTGACACGTATCGTCAGGGAGCGCTTCTCGCTCTCCGAGCTGCCGATTCTGCTGCTCACCGCCCGCAGCCAGCCGGAAGATATCTACACCGGTTTTTTATCGGGAGCCAATGATTATGTCGCCAAGCCCGTCGATGCGACAGAGCTGATCTATCGGGTCCGGTCGCTAACCACGCTGAAGCGATCCATCGATGAAAGCCTGCGCATGGAAGCCGCGTATCTTCAGGCGCAGATTCATCCTCACTTCCTGTTCAATACGCTAAACTCCATCATGGCGCTCAGCGATATCGATCAGGAGCGAATGCGCAAGCTCGGCGACTCCTTTACCGCTTACCTGCGAATCAGCTACGACTTCCTGAATTCGCAGCGTCTGGCCCCGCTTTCCCATGAGCTGGAGCTGGTTCGCGCTTACCTGTATATCGAGAAGGAGCGGTTCGAGGAGCGGCTGTCCGTCGACTGGCAGGTGGACCCCCTGCTGGATCCGCTGATCCCTCCGCTCACGATCCAGCCGCTGGTCGAGAATGCGGTTAAGCACGGCTTGCTCAGCCGGTCACGTGGCGGCAACGTTCGGATTCGGATCGAACAGCAAGCCGACTACACCATTCTGTTCGAGGTGCAGGACGACGGGATAGGCATGGAGGACGCCAAGATTGCGCAGCTGCTTGCACGCGATCCGGGCCGTCCTTCCGGGATCGGACTGCGGAATACGAACAGAAGGCTGCTGCAGCTGTACGGACAGGGGTTAACGATCCGAAGCAAGCCGGGTGAAGGCACAACGGTTTCCTTCGTGATTGAGCTTCAGCGGGAAGATGCTGTAGTCTGAAGGCGCAGTACCTGCCATGATACATCCGCACCCGATTCATCAAGCTTAGCGCTATACAAGCAAGGGCCGCCCCGACTTTGACCGGGGCGGCCCTTGCTATCGTTTTCGTTTAGGAATGGAATTGCTGCCCGTCGTGAACGGCTTGCACATATCCGGCACGGATGACGAAGTCGCCGAAATGTTCGCCCTGCTGGCGCTCCTTCGCATAGCGGCCAAACATTTCTTTCAGCGATCCGAGTATTTCGGCCTCTCCGATCGTTTCCTTGTACAGCTTGTTCAACCGGCTTCCGTCGAAGCCGCCTCCGAGATACATATTGTATTTGCCCGGCGCTTTGCCGATGAACGAAATCTCGGCCAGCATCGGACGCGCACAGCCGTTCGGACAGCCGGTCATCCGGATCACAATCTCTTCTTGGCGAAGTCCCGCCTCATCCAGCAGCAGCTCCACCTTGTCCAGCAGCTCCGGAAGATAGCGCTCCGCCTCGGCCATGGCCATGCCGCAAGTCGGCAGCGCCACACAGGCCATCGCATTGCGGCGCAGCGCCGAATGATGGGCGCCGTCGGTCAGCTTGTACTGCGAGATCAGCTTCTCGATCTTTTTCTTCTGGCTTTGAGGCACGTTGCCAATGATCAGATTCTGGTTGGCGGTGAGGCGGAAGTCGCCTTCGTGGACCTTGGCGATCTCGCGCAAACCCGTCATCAATTGATAGTCGCCCTCGTCCTTCACTCGGCCATTCTCGATGAAGAGCGTGAAATGCCACTTGCCGTTAGTTCCCTTCACCCAGCCGTAGCGGTCGCCGTGATCCTCGAAGCTGTATGGCAAAGCGGCTGCCAGCTGCCAGCCCAGACGGCTTGTCAGCTCGCCAATAAACCAGTCCAGTCCCCGGTCGTCGATCGTGTACTTGAAGCGGGCATGCTTGCGCACCGCACGGTCGCCGTAATCGCGCTGGATCGTCACCGTCTTCTCGGCCACCTCGATGACTTGCTCCGGTGTGCAGAAGCCGATCACCTTCGCTACTTGCGGATAGGTCGCCGTATCGCCATGAGTCATGCCCATGCCGCCGCCCACGCAAACATTGAAGCCCTTCAAACGGCCTTTCTCCACAATCGCTATAAAGCCGAGATCCTGGGAGAATACGTCCACGTCATTGGAAGGCGGCACCGCTATCCCGATCTTGAACTTGCGCGGCAAGTAAACCGGTCCATAGATCGGCTCCTGCTCGGTTCCTTCCAAACTGTCGACGATCTTCTCGCCATCCAGCCAAATTTCATGATAAGCCCGGGTCCGAGGGTCCAGATGCGAGCTGATGCGCTTGGACCATTCATAAACCTCGGCGTGAACCTCCGATTGGAAAGGGTTCGGGTTGCACATCACGTTGCGGTTGACGTCGCCACAGGCCGCGAGTGTGCTGAGCATCGCATCGTTGACTTCGCGGATCGTATGCTTCAGATTCCATTTGATGACGCCATGCAATTGGAACGACTGTCTCGTCGTCAGACGAATCGTATCGTTCGCGTACTTCTGGGCGACGCGATCCATCATCAGCCATTGGTCGGCTGTCACGATGCCGCCCGCTGCGCGGACACGCAGCATGAACTGGTAAGCCGGCTCCAGCTTCTGCTTGTGGCGCTCGTTGCGAAGATCGCGGTCATCCTGCATGTAGCTGCCGTGGAATTTCATCAGCCGGTTATCCAATTCCGGGATGGAGCCTGTGATCCGGTCCTCCAAGGTTTCGACCAGACTGCCGCGCAAATAGTTGCTGCGGCGCTTGAGCTCCTCCACATCGCTGTGTCCGGCGGAATTGGGAGAAGATATTAAATTTGTAGCCATGGTGGGTAGTCCACTCCTCTCGTTCTGTATGCCAGGGCTAGTAAACGTCCCGTTGATAACGCTTCTCCTGCTGCATGCGGCTCAAATAGTCAGCAGCCGCTTCAGGGCTAAGTCCGCCTTCCTGCTGAAGAATGGCTGCGAGCGCCGCATGCACGTCATGCGCCATCTTCTTCTCGTCGCCGCAGATATAGACAACAGCGCCCTCCTGCAGCCATTGGTACAGCTCCTTGCTTTTTTCCAGCATCCGGTGCTGCACATACACTTTCTGATCCGTATCTCGGGAGAAGGCCACGTCCAGGCGGGTTAATACGCCGTCCTTCAGCCAGCGCTGCCACTCGATCTGATACAGGAAGTCGGTGGCGAAGTGCTGATCTCCAAAGAACAGCCACGATTTGCCTTGCGCGCCGATCTCCTCCCGCTCGCCCAGGAATGCGCGGAATGGCGCAACGCCAGTGCCAGGGCCGATCATGATGATCGGGGTATCCGGATTTTCCGGAAGCTTGAAGTTTGGATTTTGCTGAACGAATACAGGCAAACCGTCGCCCGGCTGCACGCGCTCTGCGAGATGAACGGAGCAAACTCCGTACCGCTCCCGTCCTTGCGCTTCGTACCGGACGGAGCGGACAGTCAGATGCACTTCGTCCGGATGAGCCTTCGGGCTGCTAGCGATCGAATAAAGGCGAGCAGGCAGCTTTCTCAGCACGGACACGAAATCCCCGGCCGGTACACCCTGCAGCGAATAATCCTGAACAAGATCAAGCAGATCGCGGCCGTACAAGTAAGCTCGCAGCTCCTGCTCACGCCCAGCTTCCAGCAGCGCCTGCAAACCGCTGTTGCCGGTTAGCTTGGCCACCTGCTCCAGCAGCGGCTTCGTCAATACGGTGATCTCGTAATACCGGAGCAGCGCTTCGCCAAGCGGGAGACGCTCGCCGGCTTTGCCCGCAGGTACGTCCTCCGAGCTGTTCCAGCCCATCGCCCCGATCAGCTCTTCGACCAGACGGGGATGATTCTGCGGATATACGCCAAGGCTGTCGCCGGGTTCGTACTGAAGACCCGAGCCTTCCAGCGACAGTTCGACATGGCGTGTCTCCCGATCCGAGCCGCGACCGTTCAGATTGAGATTCTCCAGAACTTCCGCCTGAAACGGATTCGATCTGGAATACTCCGATTCTTCGGAGATAACCGCCGCTCCGACCGAAGCTGCAACAGCCGCAGTCGCCGGACTTGCCGCCCCTGCTCCCTGCAACGACTGGACCACTTGCTCCGCCCATTGCTTCGCGGCATCGTCATAATCGACATCGCAATCTACGCGTGGGACGATCCGCTTGCCACCAAGCTCCTCCAGACGCTTGTCGAAATCCTTCGCCGTCTGGCAGAAAAACTCATACGACGTATCTCCAAGCCCAAGCACGGAAAACGACAAGCCGTCCAGCTTGGGCGCTCTCTTGCTATGTAAAAATTCGTGGAAGGAAATCGCGTTGTCGGGCGGCTCTCCCTCTCCGTGCGTGCTCACGAGGATAAGAAGATTTTGAACTTTTTTCAGCCCGTTTGTCTTATAATCCGCCATCGACGATAACGTGACTTGAAAGCCGTTCTCCTCGAGCTTTTTCGACAGCTTCTTGGCCAGTCCGCTGCTGTTGCCGGATTGCGAACCGAACAGCACCGTCACCTCTTTGGATACGGCTGCAGGCGCTTCCGCCGGAGCCGCAGTTACCGCCGTCACTGGCGCCGCCGCCGGAGCAGCGGAGACAGCGGAACCTGCCGCGAATCCTTGAGCCGCAAGATAGCCGCCCAGCCAAATTCGCTGTCCTTCCGTTAAGGTAGGGAGCAGTCGATTAAGCAGCTCTGCCTGTTCCTGAGTAAACGGACTGTTTGTTACTAATAATTCCACCGATTCTCCACCTCGCATAACTTCCCGTAAGTAATAACCCAGTATGGGTATCTGACTAGTTTATCATACTACAAACCTACCGGCAGTGACAGAGGGTGAGACCTATATTAATCTTATAAGTCTTATAAGGGATGCTGATAAAGCATGGATTTTGTCGAAATAAAGGCAAATTTCGAGCAAGCTCGGCATGAGATTTCTTATACGCGCCAGCGCTGCGCAGCAGCTTGCCTCGCCTGCGAGGAGCACAGCGCTGTGCGCCCCCCAAAGCTCGGAGTGAGAACAGCGGCCGGAACGGGCTTTCTGCCGCCACCGCTAGCTCCCTTCGCACGCCAAAAAGCCTGGCGTCTCATCTTGGGGACGTCAGGCTTTTTGGCGGCTCGCTCATGTCGCGGACTCGGTTCCGAACCGTTTCGCGTTGCGTGCCTTGGCTCGTTCGATCTCCACCTCGCGGTTGCGGGGCTCGGCCTGGGTAACCAGAGAATCCAGCAGATGTCCTGCCGCTTCCGCCACTTCCTTGACGGCGCGATGGAATGCCTCCTCGTTAGCCTTGGATGGCGTGTTGAAGCCGGTTAGCTTCCGCACAAACTGCAGGGAGGCCGCCTGAATCTCTTCCTCCGTAGCAGGAGGCTCGAAGTTGAACAAGGTCTTAATATTTCTGCACATGCCGCATGCTCCATTCCTGAAATAATATAGGCTTGCATAAGCGGTTGAGCCCCTGTGACGGCGTGCCTCCCGATGACCTGGCAAGGGATAAGGCGTCCCCTACCCTTGGAGATGACGGGACCTGGAAGCGTTCAGCTTGGGTAAGGCATACACGGCCGAGCCAGCCAAGCACAGCAGCATCCCGGTAATGACAAACACCCCATTCACATTCCAATACAAACCGACTGCGCCGCCTATCAAAGGTCCGATCATCGCGCCAAGCTGATTGGCGCTTGTTGTCAAGCCAAATGACCGGCCGCGGAATTCGGCGTCGGTCGCCCGAACGACCAGCGTATTGACGGAAGGAACGACACCCGCCATGAAAAAACCGAATACAAACTGCACGGTCGTAAACAGCCAAAGCCGGTCAACGAAAAATTGCAGCATGACCACAGACCCGGCCGCCAGCAGACATAAGCACATGATGGAGGAATACTCATGGACCTGCCCCTTCTTTCCCCAGAACGGGGATGCCACAATGCCGGCCAGTCCAATGATCGAAAAAATAATGCCGGATGTCAATACCGCCCCCTCCAGCTTGCCCTGAATATCTGCAATATGCAGCGTCAGCACCGGCTGGATCATGTTGACGGACAGCTGAAATACGACGAGCAGCAGCAGCAGAGGCAAAAGAGCGGGCCGCTTGAAAGCTTCCTTCCAGGTATGCGTAAGCCCCACTTTGGCGGACTTTTCCGGAGCAGCTGCCCTCTCTCCTTCCTTCACCCACACGATGACAGCGATGGCCGCTGCCAAAATAATAGCCGCCGCCACGACAAACGACATCCTCAGCCCGAACCATTCGGCCAAAAAACCGCCGACCAGCGGTCCCATAATTCCTCCGGTCATCGTACCCGCCTGCATCATCCCGAGGCTCCAGCCAAGCTGTTTCTCCGGTGCTGTCGAGGCGACGATCGACATCGAGGCAGGCACAAAACCGCCTACGAAGCCGTGCAGCAGGCGCACGCCGATCAACTGCCACGGAGTTTGCACCGCAGCTATCAGGCCATAGATCACTGCCAGGCTGATGCCGGCGCGCACGACCATTTTCTTCTTCCCGTACTTATCCGCCAGCGAACCCCATAACGGCGCCATGAGCGCGCCCATAAAGAAAGCGGAAGAATAAACGATCCCGGACCATAGATGAACGGAATCCGCATCGACTCCGAGCTCGAATAAGAACAAGGGCAGAAAAGGAACGGCCATCGTGTAGCTGGAGCTGCAGAGCAGCACCCCGGCGAAAAGAATCCAAAACGTTCGTTTCCAAGCATGCATGTCATCACCTGATTTCCTTATGTACGTTGTGCGTTTTACATCTGGCCTGCCCGCTGCCGGGCTTCCTGCAGAATGGGCGGCGCGCTTCTCAGCTCCTTTATCCAGTTTACTAGATTCCGGCCGATATGACTAATGTCCGCATCGTCTACCCGCTCAAACAGACGTCCCGCTTTACAGCAGCTGCAGCAGACAACACAAATAGGGCCCCCGCTTATCCATGATAACCGGAGGTCCCTACGCTTTCTTATTCCTATTCAATTTGCCAACAGCACTCCATTCTTCTTAAGATTTCGGTAAGCACCCCGCATGCCGTTATCTGAGGCACGCTTCGCTAACGTTGTCCAATGGAAACGCCACCTTTCCAAAAGCAAGAAGTGTTTAAGGGTGAAATTCAATCCGGACCGGCGATATCCGATTCCGAATTGAAACTTGTCAGCGTAAGTAGTTGGCTTTCTTGCCTCTAACTATAGTCTATTATTATATTATTGTAAATATTCAGAATTATCCGTCTATGCGCATTTTCGCCTAAAATTCCCCTTATTTCTCCGCCTCTCTTTTATTTCCTTAAAATTCCTTCGACCCATACATTTATCCCCTGAACCCGGCGCCGCTGTAAATATGTGCGACATGCTCAGCTTGTCCAGACCGATTCCGTATGCCGTTGCGCGGGCCGTATGCGGCACGATCCGGTAAATTTCAGTCCAGTACTTGGCACGCAAATCTCGTTTTCTGGACGCTCTCATGTTAAAATAGCTTTATATGTTTTTGATATGAAGAGTTCCAGCAAAACTCGCTATACATTTTCAGCATAGGAGGCCGGAGATTTCATGTCACTTCATCTAGCGGACACTTCCGCCATTTTTGATCAAGCCTACGCCGGCATGCCTGTAGGTGCGGCTTTGCTTGCGCCGGACGGCAGGATGCTGAAGGCAAACCTTGCCTTGTGCAAGCTGCTCGGATATGACAGCGCACAAGCGCTTGAAGAAGCATGGAGCACCCGCATCCATCCGGACGATACGACTGCGAACGAAGAGGCGGTCCGGCATATGCTGGCGAGCGGCCTCCCCTGTCCGCCATACGAGCAACGTTATGCGAAACATCAAGGGGGCTGGATTCGGGTTCTCATTCACGCCCAGGCAATCAGGGAAGGACAAGACACCCCGAAATACTTTTTGTATTTCGTTCAACCGGCATCCGGGCAGCCTCACATCCTGGAGGAACCTGGAAAAAACGATCTGGCCGGGTTGATGAATAAGCATGCTCAGGACATTATTTATATAGGTACGCCGGACGGCATATGCCTATCTTTGACGCCTTCGGTCACCAAGCTGCTGGGATATGCCCCCGAGGAGCTTATCGGCAAGAAGAACCTTGACTACTATCATCCGGACGACCTGGCTGAGCTGCAGGCTCGGACCTTTGCGGACGAGGGCTTGCTCTGCTTCCGTCTGCGGCACAAAGAAGGGTACTATGTTTGGCTAGAATGCACGTACAAGATAATCCGCAGCGCCCAGGGAGAACCGGCACAAGTATTGGGGATCGCGAGAGACATCACGGACAGGAAGCGCAAGGAGGACATCTTGGCGGAGGCGCAGCGCATTACGTTGCTCGGCAGCTGGGAGTGGGATATGATCACCCAGAAGCTGACTTTATCCGAGCAGATGTACCGCATTTTCAATCTGGACCCGGACAGCTTCTCCTGGCATAACCCGCAAGACCTGCTTCGTCTGGTCCATCCGGACGATCAAGGACTCGTACGTCGGGAAGTAGACCGGATCTTCACCGGTGAGACGATGACGCTGGAGTTCAGACATGTCACAGAAGACGGTGCTGTCAAGCATCTTCATATTCTGGGCAAACTCACCAATGACAGCAGCGGCAAGCATATCAAGATGGGCGGCACCGTGCAGGATATTACCGAACGCAAGCGGATCGAGCTGCAGCTGAAGGAGAGCGTCGAACGCTACACCTCGCTCAAGAAATATAATCATGACGGCATTATTTCGCTCGACCTGGAGGGCAATATCATCAATGCCAATAATGCCGCTGAGAAGCTGACAGGCCGGACGGCATCCCAGATGGCCGGCTCCAACATCTCGCTCTACGTTGGGGCGGATATCTTGTATTACCTGGCCAATGATCCGATCCAGGCCGAGTTATCCAAGCAGCTCAAAGGGCCGGACGGACATATATCCGATGTGATCCTGACGCTCGCGCCGATCGTCATCAACCAGAAAACTGTCGGGTATTATGTGATCGTCAAGGACATAACGGAACAGCGCAAGCTTATGATCGCCAAGGAAGCTGCCGAAAGCACCAACCGGGCGAAAAGCGAATTTTTATCCATGATGAGCCATGAGATCCGCACGCCAATGAACGGAGTAATCGGCATGGCCGATCTGCTGACGCAAACGACACAGCTAAGCGATGTTCAGAAGGAATATGTTGAAATTATCCGAAAAAGCGGCAGTACGCTGCTCATGATCATCAACGACATACTGGATTTTTCCAAAATTGAATCCGGCACAGCCTCATTGCGCCAGGAGGCTTTGGATCTTCGCGAGATCACAGAAGAAACGTTGGATCTTTTGTCCCAAACCGCACAGAAGAAGCAGCTCTCCTTCTCGCATACGATCGATCCGCAGGTTCCTGCTTCGCTGGTCGGCGATCCGGCCCGGATCAAGCAGATATTGATCAACTTAATAGGCAACTCGATCAAATTCACCTTGGTGGGCGGCATCGATTTGTCCATCGAGCTGATGGACCGCCGCTCCGGCCAAGTACAGCTGCAGATAGCTGTGCGAGACACCGGCATCGGCATTCCGAAGGAACAGGCCGAGATGGTCTTCGATCCCTTTTATCAATTGGATCACTTTATGACGCGGAAGACGGAAGGTACGGGCCTGGGACTGGCGATTACGAAGAAGCTTGTACACATGATGAACGGAAAGATATGGGTGGAGCAAACCGATGGACCGGGGACCAAGATCGTCTTCACGATCTGGCTGAATGAATGGCTCCCCACATCCGCGAAGGCAACAAGCTCAAGCGGGGAGATGCTGAAATATTCCCGCCCCCTCTCGCTGCTGGTCGCAGAGGACAATGAAATCAACCAGCTCGTCCTGCGCAGGATGCTCGAATCGCTCGGTCATCATGTTACGACAGTGAAAAACGGCATGGAAGCCGTGCAAGCCGTGCAGCAGCAAAGATACGATATCGTATTTATGGACATGCAGATGCCGCAAATGGACGGCTTGGAGGCGACCAAGCGGATTAAGCAATCCATGCCCCTCCACAGATGTCCGTTCATCGTAGCGGTTACGGCGAACGCCCTCTCCGGCGATCGCGAGAGATGTATCGCCGCAGGCATGGACGAATATATTGCGAAGCCGACCAAGCTTGAAGTTGTGTCGAGCATGATACAGAAGTTTGAGAAGTATAACAGATCCTTATATCTTTAGGCCGCCCTGGCACGCCGGGCGCCTGCTTACTTCCGTCCGGCGGCGTCCGGGCGGTTTTTCTTGCTTTTCTGGTTTCCCTCGTCGTTTAATGCCATGGTCAAGCTTTTGCAGTCCATCACCAAAATTTCCCCTTTATTGCCACATCTTTTTCTCATATGGAACCAATTTTCAATGCGTAACCCTAGAAAAGTGTGGTTTAATAGATATAGCGTATAGAAATACAGAGCAAAGGAGTCATGGCCATGAAAATAGGATCTTTTCTTCTTCCTAAGGACGAGGTATCGTTCATCACTTCCTCGGTATCCATGCGGGAAGCGATGGAGCAGTTGGAGCTTCATCACTATACAGCCATTCCCATCATCGACAGCGAAGGCAAATATATAGGGACATTATCCGAGGGCGACCTGCTGTGGAAGCTGAAGAATACGCCCGGCCTAAACTTCGAGAACATGGATCAGGTCCGGGTCATCGACATCAAAAAGCGGATCTACAATGAGTGCGTTTCGATTCACGCTCACATGGAAGATATGCTTGCTCTGGCTGCCGATCAAAACTTTGTTCCTGTCGTCGACGACGACCGCGTCTTTCTGGGCATCATCCGCCGCAAGGACATTATCGAATATTACACAAGAAACATTACCGACTGACCTTGGCTTTTATTCAGCAGCCGGGGATAAACGCCTCAAGACCTCTTTTGAAGCCGTGCGTAACCCACGAAATCGAACAATCACCGGAGCATATCTTTCTGAGAAGCAAAACAGGACCTCCTGCCGGCAGCAGGGGCCCTGTCTTAGGGCGTTGCATGAAGTTTTATATGCCGGGTCTGGCTATTCCGGGCGATCAGGCACGTTCCATTCGGGCGTCAGACTACACCATGCGTACGCGGCCCGCTTCGTCCACGACAAATTTCTCCTTGCGCACCCGCTTCTCTTCCTTATACAGCTCTACGGTCCGGTTAGGGCTCGCCGAATCGTCGATGACAACCTTCCAGCCATTCGACTCGAATAAGGCCACCACTTCTTCCAGTCCCATATCTTTGTATCCGTACAGCCCGCTCAGTCCCGCCCATCTTTTGAGCAGCACATTCGTGGAATGATTCAGTTTATCCGATGTTTCTACGATAGATTTCTTCTTCAGGGCCATGTTCGGTTGCCTCCAGCACTTATTGGTTTGGATACATACGTATCCGGTTCTCTGCGTAAACGACCTTCAGAACCACTGAAACGGCTCCGCCGCTCAGTTTCTTTTCCATTTCCGGGTCTCAAGCTCTTTCTTCAGGGCGGCTTCCACGGACTCGGCAAGCATATCGAATTTTTCGGCAACCGAAAATTTCAGCACGTTTCCGCAATGGGAACAGCGGCGCATTTGCAATTCGGTCGGCTTTAGACATGCCGGGCATTTGAACATCGGGAGTTAGACCACCTTTTTCACATGAGTTGCTTCCTCTAGTATTATATAATCTTCCTGCCGATTACGAAAGACGTGAAAGCTATCTTGATATAAAGATAATGGACGGCAAGCTGCTGGTATGCCGGCGAGACGCCCGGCAGTCAGAACCTGCCCGACTTAAATATAGCATAAACAAGCCAAAGCACGAGAACGGCGGCGATGCCGAGTCCGATCTCGATGACGGGGAATCTCCACAGCATCGATTCTTGGTGCCCCATGGACGATCCGATAATAAGTCCGACCATGATGATGCTGAGGGACAGAAGCACGATGCTGAACGACATTTTGTTCGTAATGCGGTCCATTTTATTCAATAAGGCCGTCAGCTCCGGCGCTGTAATTTCGACCCGCAGCTTTCCTCTTTGAACAAAGGTGCTCAAGCTTTTCAGGCTGAGCGGCACTTCGGTTATGAGATCCATGTAATCGGGGGTATCCTCGATCCATTTTTTCGCCAGCTTGCCCAGATCGAACTGCTCTCGGAACATCCGGCGCCCATAAGGCTCGGCCACGTCGAAGACGCTGAAGCTCGGATCCAGGGAGGTGACGACGCCCTCCATCGTCAGCAGCGTTTTACCCAGCAGAGTCATCTCGGCAGGAATCCGGATGCGATGGCGGAAGGCCACGCCGAAAAGATCATTGACCGCTTCCCCCATGCGCACCTGACTGAATGGAATCTTGTAATATTTATCCCTTAACTCATCCACATCGGCGCGAAGGGATACCGCATTCACATCGTCAGGAACGATGCCCATCTTAGTGATGGCGCGTAAAATACCTTTGGAGCTCTGGTTGCGGAGCGCGATGACGAGTGAAGCAAAATGCTTCTTCATCTCAGGCGACAGCCGTCCGACCATACCGAAGTCCAGCAAGCCCAAACGGCCGTCAGGCAGCACTAGGACATTGCCGGGATGCGGATCGCCATGAAAGAAGCCCTCCACCAGAATTTGGTGAAAAATGGCGGAGGCCAGCCTGCTCGCGATGAGCGTGCGATCGATTCCCGCTTGATCCAGCAGCGCAGGCTCGGACAAGCGGATTCCTGTCATAAATTCCATCGTTAACACTTTACGTGAGCCATACTCCCTGTATATTTCGGGCACGCTCACATGCTCCATCCGCTTGCATTGGTCCGCAAACTTCTCGCCGTTGCGCGCCTCGGCCATATAGTCAAGCTCCGCTCTGAGCGACTTGGTCAGCTCTTCCACAATTTCCCCCAGCCGGTAAAGCTTTGCCCATTCCAGCCGGTTTTCGGCGATCCGCGACAGCTCTGCGAGAATATCGAGATCCGCCTCGATCATGGCCGTGATCCGGGGGCGCTGAACCTTCACCGCCACAACCGTTCCGTCCGGCAGCTTGGCCTTATGCACTTGCCCGATCGAAGCGGAAGCGACCGGATGCGGCTCGAATTCGGCGAAGAGCTCGCCGATGCTGTCGCCGAGCTCTTCTTCTATGATCCGCACGGCCTCCTCATAGGAGAAGGGCGGCACCTTATCCTGCAATTGTTCCAGCTCCGCGATCAGGTCGGCCGGGATCAAGTCGGGACGGGTACTCGCGATTTGCCCCAGCTTGACGAAGGTCGGGCCCAGTTCCTCCAGAATGAGGCGAACGCGTTCATTGACCGTTTTTTTATGGATATCTTCTTGCGATCCGCCGCGAAAGAAGGTCACCGTCTCCGAAAATCCAAGCTCGTGCACCACAAAGCCGAATCCGTTGCGGACAAGCGCGGCAGCGATTTTCCGGAATCGCTGAAGATGGCGGAGCCTTCTTCTCACAATCATCGTCTTCCCTCCCAGGCGCCGTGCCTTGCCCTCTCTAGCTGTTCGGCTCGCCTCGTTCTGCCAGCAGCTGCTCTAACCGGTCCAGACGTTTCGCCAGCAGGGCGACCTCCTCTTTCGTGGCCCATTTTTTCTCGCCGATGATGGCCTGCACGCGTTCGCTGACGACCGACTCCATTTTTTGCCGCGCCTCTTCTCCCTTGCGGACAAGCTCGTCCACCATATCGGACGATTCGTTCCGGCTGACCTCGCCTTTTTTGACAAGCTCCTCAACCGCCTTCTCGATCTGCTCCTTGCTCTCCGCAGCCAGCCCGAACCCCAGAGATATCGCACGATTGAATAAGTCCTTCATCTACGTCCAGCTCCTTGTTTGTTGTTCTAACACTTCCGTACCTGTCTTACTTATATTACCACCACAGGGAATCATGAATACTTGGGATTGAAAAAAACGCTGAGTCTGTCGAAATTAAAGATCATACGGCCGGTTAGCTATGCATGAGTATATCCGAAAATACTGCGGTGACGGCAGAGCAAGACCAGCGGTAAGCTCTCTTGCTCTCCATGGCCGGTCGGCGCTTGTGCGCTTGCGCATGTCACCTGAGATCATGCCAGAAGTTAACCGGCTCCATATCCTCGCTCAAGGGAGCGAATCTATACCCATCCTCACGCAGCGCTTCGAGAATTCGCGGCAGTACCGAGACCGTTGCCGCCTGATCATGGAACAGAACGATCGGTGTCGTCTGCTTGGCTTTCAAGCGTCGAATGTCCGCCAGCACGTTCTCGTACAGCTTCTCCGGCTCCTGCGTGTACCGCCAATCGTTGGAATCTACGTTCCAATCCCAGAGATGGTAGCCCGCCTGCGCGGTCGTATCCCGGTAAGCTTCCGTGAACAGCGGCTTGCTTCCATACGGCGTCCGAATCAGCGTGGTCCTTGTCTCCGTTATTTTCTGGAGCCGTTTATTGGCCTGATTCATTTCCTCAAGGGCCGATTTCGGCGTGCGGTAAAACTTGTCGCTTTCATGCGTCATGCTGTGAAGACCCGGCTGATGCCCTTCGCGGACCAGGCGCTGCACGGCGTCCGGATAAGCAGTCATATGGCCGCCCAGCATGAAGAAGGTTGCTTTGGCTTCATAGGCTTTCAAACAATCCAGCAGGTCCATCGTGCTTTTGGAGGGTCCGTCATCGAAAGTAAGATAAATCGGCGGTTTTCTAGCCTCACGCTCCTGAGCGATCGCCTCCCTCACCTGCTCAGCGAACTGCTCGTCGCTTAATGCCGCCGCGCCGCTGGTCAGCCGGAGCAGCGGAATGTCAGGGAATACGGACAGCTCGTAGCCAAAATAGCCGGCGATATAAGCGACCGGCACCATCACCTCGTCCCGGCGCAAAAATTGCCACATGACGAAAGTCTGCTCCTGATCATTAATCGCCAGATTATCGTCATACAGCAGCTTCAGCGTACGCCCCGCTGACGACAATGTGAGCTGACGCTCCGCCGTCTCAAGCTTGATCTGCATCGCATCTGCGAGCGGTCGGACCGGTGCGAAGGAAACCCCGCTATGTACCTCAGGAGGAATCGTCCCGAAGTCCGGACGTTCGTCATTGACCCCGATCCATAACTCCGGTTCATTCGCTTGAGCCGACGCCGAACTGACAAAGACGGGAAAAAGCAGGATCATCCCTAATAGGGTGAACATAGCGGCACAAAAAGCTTTGGTTTTCCGTGTATAAGTATGCATAGAAACACCTTTCTGATTCTTCAAGCTGCTGGAGCTTAGCGGATCAAAGGTAATAATTCTATGCGCGGCTGCGATTTCCTGCTCAAGCTTGGGGATGCAGGCAGGGCACATTGAAAAACACCGCAGCCAGCCGGCCCATAAAACCTCTGTGTGCATGCCTTATATTTGTGCGCAAGCGGGAGTGGGCACGGGACCTCCGGCCGTTTTCGAAGTCGCGGATTTCCGTAAACCTCCGCTCTGGTTAGACATGCTATGAGCTAGGATTAACGCCTTACGGCGTCGAACAATATCCTATGTATCCTAGGATAAAAATAGGTATCCTCCAGTCCAATTCCATGACCGAGGATACCTTTTATCAATGCGCTTGACCAGACTCACGGTCGTCTTTGGCAGCTTGACTCTTGCTTTTCAAAGCCTCAAGCTCAGCGCGGGTAAATCCGGTGGCATCGGCAATGATATCTATATCCAAACCCTTACTCAGCAGACGCAGCGCCACATCTACCTTGGCATTCTGCTCCCCCCGTTCGATCCCCTGCTCGTAGCCCCTTTGCATGGCCCTGTCCTCAAATCCCTCAAACGCCTTTTCGAATTTCGATATCATCGTCCTGACCTCCCTCGGCCTTGCATATTTGCCCAAGATGTCGTTCATTTTAGTTCTGCTCGATTCCGATAATCCAGAATACGTGATGAGTTTCATCCAAGTCTGGAACATCGGGAACAGATCATCGTCCATTCGCTCGAGAACGCCGATCAGTTGCTCCATCTGCTCGATGAACGTGTAAATATCAGGCTTGCGCTCCAATAAAAATACGGCCCCAATAAAGTTGGACAAGCGAAGCAATTGTTCTTCGTTATACTTATGAATATCGATGAGGATATACCGAAAGTCAAGAAGCTCCCCGCCAAACCATTCCTGGCCGTCCAGCGTTTCCCGAAAGCTTCGGCATGCCGTCCAGGCGGCTTCGCCATTGTATAGAACGATCGGCACAACCGCGGGCAGCCTGAAATCCTTGCGCGCCGCTTCCAGCTTATCCGTATTTTTGAGCACATCCCGCCATATTTCCGTCATGTACTGGAGCAGACGATAGGGCATTTGGAAATCTACACGGGATTGCATCTCCAGCAGCACATAAAAAATAATGTTCCGGTCATTCAGGTGCAGCTGATATACCAGATCGGCTTCCTTTTCCCGAAAATCATGCAAAATATAAGATTTGTCTACCTTGGTCAAATGTTCTTCGTCAATTCGAGTGACCCAGCCTTGATCGACAAAGCTCTGGAGCAGCTCTACGAACACACGCTTGCTGGACAGCAGATACTTGTATGCCTTGTCATGCTGATGGTGAATTCCTTCAACTGGCTCCTGATTCACATCGTCCACAACATCACTCCAATTTGACCTCGCCCTTGTATTCATTATACGTGATCTAGCGCTAAAATGAAACAAACGTTCTGCTTGGACTTCGCCCCAACGCCCCTCAGTCGAGCATCAATATCTCGCGAAGCTCCTGCTCGGACAGCGTAGACAAAGACTCATGACCAGGCTGAATCACCTCATCGGTCAAATGCTTCTTGCTCTGCTGCAGCTTAAACATCTTCTCCTCCACCGTCCCCTGCGTGATGAGACGAATGACCTGGACAACCTGCTTCTGTCCCATCCGATGCGCGCGGTCAGCCGCCTGCTGCTCCACAGCAGGATTCCACCACAGATCATACAGAACGACCGTATCCGCCCCAGTCAGATTCAGTCCTGTTCCTCCCGCCTTTAACGAGATCAGGAACACGTCACGCTCGCCGTCATTGAACCTTTCGCACAGCTCAACCCGCTCCGAAGCCGGTGTGGCCCCGTCCAAATAAAACAGCGGCACTCCCCGATAGCCCAGCTCCCGGCGAATCAGACCCAGCATCTCGGTAAATTGGGAAAATATAAGCATACGCTTCCCGGCGCTTCGGCATTCCTCCACGATCTCCAGCAGCTGCTCAAACTTGGCCGAGCCTCCGTCATAGCCTTCGACGAACAAGGCCGGATGACAGCAAAGCTGGCGAAGCCGGGTCAGACCGGCAAGAATGCGAATGCGGTTGTTCCTGAAGCCGTCTTCGCTCAGATGCTTCAACGCTTCTTTCTGAAGCTTGGCAAGATACGCCGTATAGAGCTTCTTCTGCTCGGGCAGCAGCCCGGTCGTCTGCACGGTCTCGATTTTCTCCGGCAGCTCCTTCAAGACATCTGTCTTCAGCCTGCGCAGCAGAAAGGGGCGGATACGGCGAGCTATCGTCTCCCGCGGCAGCTCCTCGAACGCTCGCTTATCCGAAAACAACTGAGGGAATACAGCATCCATAATCGACCACAGCTCGTCCAGACCGTTTTCTATAGGCGTCCCGGTGAGCGCAAAGCGGTGCTTGGCCTGGAGCGCCTTGACCGCCTGCGCGGTTTGCGTGGCATGATTTTTGAATGCCTGGGCTTCATCCAGAAGAAGCGTATGAAACGTATGCTTCGCATACAGCTCCGCATCCCGGCGCAGAAGCGGATAGGAAGTCAGGATGACATCCGCTTGGCCGAGCGGTCCGCTTATGCCGCCCTCCAGAGCCGCGCTGCGTTCATTCGGGCTCCCGTCAGCGATAAGGGTTCTGATCTCCGGAGCGAATTTTTTCAGCTCGCTGTACCAGTTATAGACCAGGGACGCAGGGGAAACGACGATAGCAGGCATGCTCTGTCCGCGTATCTCGGGGAGCACAGATACGAGAAACGATATGCTCTGCAGGGTTTTTCCAAGCCCCATGTCGTCTGCCAATATGCCGCCGAACCGGTAAAAGGCGAGCGTCTTCATCCATTGATACCCGTAGGTCTGATAGCCGCGGAGCACGCCGCTCAGACTTTCCGGCACGGGGAAGTCCAGTTGATCGGGATTTCGGATATGGTCGAGCAGCTGACGCAGCGATTTGCCCAGGCTAACCGTGCCCAGCGGGTCAGACGAATCCAGCAGATGAAGACCGCGTGAGACGGGAAGCCTGAACGACGCGCTATTCAGATCTCCCTTGTACGGCCCCATGGCGTTGATGAACCGGACGATCTCCTGAAACGCCTCGGTTTCCAACGGCAGCAAAGCGCCGTTCGGAAGCCGGTAATATCTGCGCTTCTCCTCCAGCGAAGCAAGCACCTCGCGGACAGCCGCTTCGGGGATGCCAGCCATATCGAAGGAGCATTCCAGCCAGTCGGTGCGTTCGTCGATATCGACCCTTATACGCGGCGTGACCGGCGCCGGAAGCACTCTGATCTTCACCGCCGAGGTCGCATAGACGCGAACGAGCTTCTCCAGCTGCGGCAAGACATGGTACAGAAATTCGTATTCGGCCTCTTCGTCATCCAGCACATATCCGCTTTCCGTCTTGGCGAACGACGCGCTTTCCATCAGTTCAAGGATACGGCGTTCCCTCTCTCCGTCCCGCATCAGAATCCGGTCAGCACCGCGCGCATTTTCCCCGCTCTCGAGCGGATTAATCACGATATCCCCGTAATGAAATTCCAATCCGGCGAGCAGGCGATCCTTCACGCGATCCAGATAAAGCTTGGCCAGCAGCGCCGTCTGCAGCACCCGGTCGGATATTTCCTGCGCGATCCGAACCGTCCCCAGCTTCATCAAGCCGGGAACGACCTTATCCATAAACGTCTCCATCTGCCCCGCCGGGATCGGAATGGTATGGCCGTGTGACGCCAGCAAAGCCGACTTCAAGTCGGCAAGCTGCTTGCATGCGTCGGCAGAGACTTTCAGCAGCTTGCCTCCGGCGCACACCATTCCATAAGCTTCCATCACAGTCAGCTCGTCCAATCCTTGAACGGTCAGCTGATAACTCCCCCGCGGCTTTTCCCGTCTGGCATCGAATTCAAAGACGAGGGGGAGCGGTTCGTCAGCGAGTTGAATGCCGCTCAAGGAGCCGCTTGCAGCCATAAACCTGCCTCCGGGCGCCTTCACAAGCAGCGGAAGCAGAGCAGCCCAGGATGCCGGAGGGATGAGCAGCATGCGCTCGCCGCTTTTACCCGCATCGAAGGACGGATACAGGCTGACCGTCTCCCGGTATAATTGTTCATTGCGCAAGACGCGGATCAGCTCCTGCAAGACGGCGTCGTCTTCGGCACGGAAGGTGTGCCGGTCGGGATCATAGGCAAAATGCTTGGAAAACGCGCAGCTCTCCTGAGCGCCGATGCGCTCGAGCAGCTCACGGATGCGGGAGACGACGTACGGCTTTTTGGCCCCCAGCCTCAGCTCCAAGCCAAACATATATTTACCTTTGCCGGCGTGGAAGGAACTGAGAATAAACTCTGTCTCAAGCTTCGTTCGGCCATCCGCCACCGTGCGGAGCATGCTGCGCCTGAGCGGTCTTCCGGCAAATAAACCAAGCACCGTCTGAGCGAGCATTCCCTCCTCTTCAGGCCTGCCGGAATTCCCTGCTCCCGGGGCATCCGGTTTTGTCCTGACAGTTTCTGCCGGAGATAAACTCGACGCGGGCGATCGCAAGCGAGCCTGGGAATGATCGTCCTCATCCTGGCGCATCTTATAGAGAAGCACGGACGCGATATGCTCGCAATACTGCTCTTGTTTCGAAAACTCCGGACAAGAGCAGCCGGCGTACACGTTCCCATGAGCGTCGATCTCTACCGATACCTGATGATGCTCGTTGTCCCGGACAACCGCTTCGCAAACCGGGTCTTCCGGGTCGCGCGCTCTAAGGCTGACTCTGCCTGAACGCAAATGCGTCTTTCCCTTCCGGAAGGCGGCAGGATCGCACAACAGCTTAATGATTCGTTCGGTCAGCTGAAAACTCATAAATCATCCCCCTTTCCTTATCATTCCAAAAAAACCGGTGAGCGGTCTGCGGCATACTGTCGATGGGGGATTCCATTCGCAGTTTCAAACTCCCCTTCGGCTTCCGGCCATTTGGCCACCGGACTTCTAACGAAAAACGCCCTGCCGGGCAGCCGCTGTAAGCGGCAAACCGGCAGGACGTCAGGGGACTGCTCATGCAGTATCAGGAAACGACACCGCACTCCTTGCGGCAGTCCCCGCTTTTACAGGCATGGTAATTGCCGATAAAATCCAGGCGATGATCCGTCACTTGAAAACCGTATTCGCGCAGAAGTCGTTCCTCCAGCTCGAGGAGCCAGTCATCCTTGATTTCATTCAAAGCCCCGCATGTATGACAGATCAGATGATGATGCATATGATCATGATCATCGCTGCGAAGATCGAAGCGGGCGACGCCGTCGCCAAAATTCATCTTCTCCACAATATGAAGCTCAGCCAGAAGCTCCAGTGTGCGGTACACCGTAGCAAGTCCTATATCCGGGAATCTCTCTTTGACCAGCATAAAGACATCCTCGGCGCTCAGATGATCCGCCTCGTTCTCCAGCAACACTCTTAAGGTTACCTCCCGCTGCGGGGTAAGCTTATGCCCCTTCAGCATCAACTGCTGCTTAAGCTTGTCAATCTCGTCCACGATGCTCACCATCGGAGGACACCTCCCCATCTATGCCTTCAAGGCCCGACTCCTGTTAAGTGAACCGCCGCTTCTACTCGTAATATTTACGTCAGCAAAACAAAGCGTCCTCCATGTTAAAGCAGGCCATGACTACCTGTCTTCACTTCAACTCAATAAACAATGATACGTTGTTATTTTAACATAGAAAGTTCGGATCTGTCATGCGCCCATATATTTTAACACTAAAATATTTAGCGTTGACAAAAAACTGAATTTTAATTACACTGTTCACATATTAGACAAAATAAATATCGGTTTGGAGATGAATGTCATGGACAACATCAAGTCGGTCGTAAAAGGCATGGTATTCGGTTTGTTTGGCTTTGCCGCCCTCCCTTTCCTTCTTATCCAAAGTATCGTAGAAATGTTCGGATAGATCGCGCCTGTCATCAAGTTGAATAACCCGGCCAGCGGCCGGGTTGTTTCATCTTCACACATACTCCCGTCATATTCCGACAACTAGGGTTTCAAATCGCCATACAGGGTTTAATAGATGGCAGAAACATGTTGAAGGGAGTCGAACCATGTATTATTGTCTAAGCTGCTGTCGATTGCATCCGCTTGACTATTCCACTCATGAACGCATATACAACTCCGGATTTCGTTACATCGACCAAATCCTTTACAAGGCCGGCATTTGCTCCCCGATGAGCGAGCATCCCAATCCCGAGTGGCGCAAGCCTGCATGCTAGCAGGCTTTTTCCCAAGACCGCTAACCTACGAATGCATTCTCGAAAAAGCTCCTGATCAGGAGCTTTTTTCTTATGGCAGCCGAACAGCCCGATTGTCCTGCTCTCCAGCGGATCAACTTGTAGCAAGCCTGAATAATTTGCGCGTTCCAGAAGCAGGCTATGTGAGAATTTGACCAACGGAGGATGTTTATGGAAAACGGCAAAGAGCAAGACATTACATTAACGGATAGACAGGGACATCCGATCTCGGACAATCAGAATATCCGCACGATCGGCGACCGCGGGCCATCCACATTGGAGAACTACCATTATATTGAAAAGATCTCGCATTTTGACCGCGAACGCATTCCCGAGCGTGTCGTTCATGCCCGCGGAGCGGGAGCGCACGGATATTTTGAAGCTTACGGCACTGTCGGCTCCGAGCCTGTATCCCGTTACACCCGCGCCAAGCTGTTCCAGGAGAAAGGCAAACGCACGCCGGTATTCGTCCGTTTTTCTTCCGTCGTGCACGGGGGACATTCGCCTGAAACTTTCCGGGACCCGCGCGGCTTCGCCACCAAGTTCTACACCGAGGACGGCAACTGGGATTTGGTCGGGAACAACCTGAAGATTTTTTTCATCCGCGACCCGCTGAAATTCCCGGATATGGTCCATGCCTTCCGTCCCGATCCGGTTAACAACCTGCAAAATCCGGAGCGGATGTTCGACTTTCTCTCCCTTTCTCCCGAAGCGACGCATATGGTAACTTTTCTCTTCTCACCTTGGGGGATTCCGGCTAACTACCGCCAGATGCAGGGTTCCGGTGTGAACACTTACAAATGGGTGAACAGCGAGGGCGGGGCCGTGCTGGTGAAATATCACTGGGAGCCGCTGAAGCAGGGAATCCGCAATTTGACCCAAGCGGAAGCCGAAGAGATTCAGGCGAAAAACACGAGTCACGCCACCCAGGATCTGTATGAAGCCATTGAAAAAGGCGATTATCCCGAATGGGAGCTCTGCGTGCAAATCATGAGCGACGATGAGCATCCCGAGCTTGATTTCGACCCCCTTGATCCGACCAAGCTGTGGGATCATGAGCAGTTCCCCTTCCTTCCTGTCGGCAGGATGGTGCTGAACAAAAATCCGGAAAATTACTTCGCCGAGGTCGAGCAGGCGGCCTTCGGCACAGGCGTGCTGGTCGATGGACTGGACTTCTCCGATGACAAGCTGCTGCAGGGACGGACCTTTTCTTACTCGGATACGCAGCGGCACCGCGTCGGCACGAACTATTTGCAGCTGCCGGTCAATGCGCCTAAAACTCATGTAGCCACCAATCAGCGGGACGGCCAGATGGCGTTCATCGTCGACCGGGCGGCGAAACAAAGTCCGCATGTCAATTATGAGCCATCCTCGCTCGGAGGCTTGAAAGAAGCCCCGACTACCGGCAAACCGCATGAGCCTCTCTACCATGCTCGCCTTGTACGGCAGAAGCTTGAGCGGACGCTGGATTTCGCCCAAGCCGGCGAGACGTTCCGCCGGTTCAGCCCGGAGGAGCAAGAGGAGCTTATCCGCAATCTGACGAACGCGCTCAAAATTTGCAAACCCGACATCCGCGAGCGCATGATCGGCTATTTCACTCAAGCCGATCCCGCTTACGGACGCCGGGTAGCTGACAGCCTGGCTCATGCGGACCGGGAGCAAACTGGACATATCGGCTCTGTCGCCCAGCAGGAAGGCGCTGTCCGTGCCGAACGATCCGGCCTGCCAAGCGACGGCTATTGAGCCGTCGCGCAGACTTCCTTGCCTTGCGCTCATCCGGTTCGGTGCGGGGAGAGGCCCCTTCGCCTCTCCCCGTTACCCCTCATAACCTGCCTTCCTCGCCTTGCTCTTCCGCTTCTGCCCTTAGCGGCCTGGTCAGCAGCCGCAATCCAAGCCCGCCATCAATCCGCACCGGACAAATAGGCAATATCCTGCTGCAGCAGCGCCGCGAAAGGAGCGGAGATCAAGCCGCTGCCTGCATAAGTCTGAATTTCCAGCTTCATGGACAGCAGCAGGAGAAGCTGCGGCGCCGAGCCGTCCGGCATGCTTGCCGCCAGTTTCGCCTTGGCGATCAGGCTAGCCGATACGGACGACAGACGGATGCGTCCGTCGCTTCTGCCCTGCGCGATGATATCGTCAAGCTCCGCCAGCGTTACGCTCACCGTTACCGGGAAGGTGCGCGAGCCGACATGGCCGGCTCTGTCAGTCGCCTTTACCTGCAAAGTATGAGGACCGGGAGCCAGCGTGGCGGCCGGGAATGCCGCCGGGGCAGTGACCTGAACGCCATCGAAGAACAGCTCCACCGAAGCGACGCCGCTGAGCGGGTCCGCAGCCGCAGGCTCGAGCTTGATCTTCTCGATCTGGCGGTATCCGGTGCGCGGCAAGTCGGCTATATTGGGACCGGTGCGGTCCAACTGCACGGCGGCCGTCTTCGCGCTCTCCCGATTGCCTGCGTTGTCCTCGGCATAATAATCGATGCGGTGAACGCCTTCTTCCGAAATGAGCAGCGGCTCCTCATACCGGGTCCAGCCTGTTCCTTCGTCCAATCTGTAATAAACGGCGCTCACGCCGGAATCCGCGTCTTCCGCCGACAGGGAGACAAGCGCATCCGACACATACCATTCGCCGCGACGCTCCCCTTCCACCGCATGCTCCGTCACAGGAGGTTCCGTATCTCCTGAAGGCTCCGTATAGGGAGCGTCTACCAGGAGGAAGCTGTCGTACAAGCCCGGATTTTTGCTGTCGGCGATTCCTTTGGTCCAACCGACATAGTTTTGGCGGCCCTCCTGGAAATCGGCGTCTCCCACCACGACGTTGAACCCGATCAGTTTGCCTTCCGACAGCCGGGATTGCAGATCGTGGACGATGGAATTGCCGGGAATCTGCACCTCATACACTGTTTCGCGGGATTGGTCGCTGCGCTCAATCTGGAATGGAATCGCGGTGGAAATATCCCCTGTGCGATTCGGCGGCGAAGCGGCGAAAACATAACCGAGCTTCTGACGGAAATCATTCAGCGCCAGGCCGAAATCGACGTCATCCGACCGGTAGGTGCCGCCCTTGTCGTTCAGGGGGTCCAGCGTTACCTGAATGGAATCGTTTTTCCATATGCCTGACGGCGGCTCCGAAGCTTTGTGGATATCGTCGGTCACCTTGACGGCCAGGTACAGATTCTGCTCATCCCACTTCAAGTAAGCAGTCGCATCCAGGTCCTCCGGATCGTACGACCCAGTCGCATTGCGCTCCGCGCCCCGCAGGTGAAACGGAAACGCATCCTTCCAATCGCTCAAATCCCCGTCTATGCTCAGCCCTTGCCCCGCCTTCTGGATGAGCAGGAAATCGAGGGGAGCCTCATCATCGCTGAAGATAAGCGCGCCGCTCTCCGTATCGATTACAGTCAGCTCGCACCGATACTCTCGGAAAGGACGATCCGTTTGATCGGTCCAGCGGAACTTCAGATCCTTCGTCTGCCCGGGCTGCAGTTCGAATACATCGCCGCCCGGCTGCACCGGCTCCAGCGCCGTCCCGTTCGGCCCCTTGAGCTGCACGCGGCCGCTTTTGGCGCTGCGGGATGTGCCGGTCAGCCGGACGGTTACTTCCTCCAGCTGCTGAATCGGCACCGTAACCGGCATCAGCCGGGTCCCGATCGCATCGGTCAGGTTCAGCCTGATCTTGATCAGATCCGTCTGCACGCCGTCAAGCTCAAGCACGACGGTGGCATGGTAGATGCCCCTCACGGCATCGGACGGAGCGCGGACTGAGAACAGATGCGGCACAGCGGCTCCGCCTTCGATCGGCAGCGTTGCCTCCTGATCGCCCGTCTGCACGCTCTCCCAGCCATCCGGTACGAGTAAACGGAGGGAGGCCGTCTTGGCCGCAGACGTCCGGTTGGTCAGGGTGAGCTTGACTTCTCTGTCATCGCCCGCTTCAATATCGCCGTACACCTGCTCGGCGGACATCGTAATTGCGGTGGAAATGACCGGTTCGGACGCGATCATATGCCGGACGGCTCCAGCGAATTGACGCGCCAGCACATTATACGTGTAGCCGAGCGCTTCATCCCCTTCGGCCACCGATTGTTCCGCCAGTCTGCCGTAACGATTCGCCCGCATCAGCGCGGAGGTCGATACGGGCATCAGCCCATGTCCTCCCGTCTTCTGCTCGTAGGCATACCGGGCCGTTCCGCTGTCCGTCGTCCCTTCGGAGCCAAGGACGGCGGCATAATCCAGCGCCACCTCGCTCACTCCAAGCTCAGTCTGCCCGGCTGCCAGAGACATCGCGGCGCGCTCCGCGTAATCGTACAGCGCCTCCAGCGCAACGTAGGCGCGGTTGCGGTGCAACGAGCCGCTGCCGGCCCGATCGGCCACTGCCGCCATCAGCGTATACACGTCGCCGAGCGCCTGCTCGATGCCCGCCGCCCGGGCGGCCGGGTCCGCGCTTTGCAGCGCAAGCTCCAGCTCGCCGTGAATCCGACCCGCCTCGGCAATCTCCGCCGCTGCGGACGCTCCGTCCACGGCAGCCGCCGAAGCCTGCAGCTTGCCGGTGACATCGGCCAGACGCTCAGTCAGCAGCGTCCGGGCCGAACGGTACAGCATCTGCGGACTAAGCCCTGTCAGATAGACGGGAGAGCCGCCCACAGTCAGCGTATAAACACCGCCCTCCGCAGCCAGGGCGCTTTCGTTGCCATTGACATCGACCCGGGTCAACACCGGAGGCGGCGCCGTTCCTTCCGCTGTCAGCGATACGGTAGATACGGGCGCGCTTTCCACCGGCTCCGTATCGTAATTGACCTTCTTCCACAAAGCGGCCACCGGCTCTCCCCGGTTCAGGAACACATGCGCCTCGATCGTCGGGTCGCCGGTATCCAGCTTGCCGGCATACAACGCCCGGTCCAGCGTAGTCATCAGCGTGTTCAGCGCCGCATACGCCAGCTTGGGCCGTCCGTTGCCATCCGTTATGCCGAAGCTGGTGTTGTAAAAGTTATCGTCGAAGCCGGCATTTTTCCAGGTGAAATGATAGAGTCCGGCCGTCCGGTCGGAAATCATATCGATCAGAAACCCTCGCACCACATAATCCCGCTGGGCCTCCTGGCTGACACTCGGATAGCCGGCCAGCGCCGTCGGCCATCCCGATTCCGTGACATACAGGTCCTTCCAGCCGCCCAGCTCATTCACCAGCTCCTGGACGCCGCCGGTCTGCTGCTGAATGAAGCCGTCGGGCATGACGCCATACGTGTACCTGTGGTAGGAGAAGGCATCGGCGTATGCGTAGGAGCCAAGCTCCAGCTCGCCTGGCAGCACGCCTACGACGCCTGACGTATGGTCGCCGGCCATCAGCACGGCGTCGAAATCGGCCTGTTTCATGTTCCGGTAGAACGTTTTCTGCACCTGAACAAGCTCTTGCGGAATATACGGACGGAAAGCAAGCTCCGGCTCGTTGGGCATCTCCCACCTGCGGATTTTCCCTTTGTAGCGCCCTACCAGCTCGCGGGTGAAAGCGCCGAGCGCCTCCAGCGCTGCTGGTGTATCGACCACGCCCGGGCTATCGTACGCGCCATTGGTCGCGATCCCCATGATGGGAGAAACCGTGATGCCCCGTTCCCCCATATGCTGGACGATCTCATCGTAAGCCGAGAAATCATAAGCTCCGTTGTTGCGATCGACCGGCGCCCAGTCGAACTCCTGCCGCGCGTGCCGGACGCCCATCTCCGCCACGCTGTCCAGCATATCGTCATCCCAGGTCGGATCGTAGCCGGTGTTGAAGCCGAACTTGCTCGCATGCTCCAGATCCGGCTGACTGATCGCCGCCGTACGGCGGACCAGAGCTATCCGCATCACTCTCGTTTTCTCCGGAGCCTGGACGCCGTCCACCTCCAGCTCTACCCGCAGATCATAAGTGCCGATAGCCTGCGGCGCCGGCTCAAGCCCGATCGTCTCCGTCAGCTGCGAGTTCGGGGCCAGCGTCAGCACCCGGCTGCCTGCCGCGACCTCCTCCCGGCTGCCGTCGGCGCGCGAGAGCGAATAGGTGACCTTGAACGCCTGCGGCTGAGGACCCGAGCCCGCCGTAACATCCAGTCCGACCGGCTCGCCCGCCTCATAGATCCCGGCATATCCTCCGGACGGCTGAGCATAGAATGTGAACGGCGGCGGCAGCGGCGTAATCTCCAGATCGTCGATCAGCAGCTCCAGCCCATTCACCGTGTCGAACTGCAGGAATCCCTTCTTCGGCGCATCCTCGGAGAAGTCGTCGAATGAGATCACCTCCTCGCCATCGATCAGGAGCCGGTGGTGAATGCCGGAGGCTTCGACTTCATACGTATGCCATTCGTCCGGAGCCGACCGGTAATAATTGCCGTTCGTATAACCGCCCTCCGGCGTACGGCGGAACATGATATATTTCGTATTATGGGTCGACCATTCCATCGTGTTGTACAAGCCGTTGTCCGAAGCCCTGTAACGCAGCCGCCATAAATTATAGAACGTGCTTGGGTTCGGATTGCGGTTGACGTATTTGGCCCGGAATTTTACTTTGACGTGATCAAGGTTCTGGTACAGCGAATGCACAAGCTTGGCGGAGGCATTGTCGCCATCCTTCTTGCTGGCGAAGCGCAGCACCTTGTTGCCGCTCCCGTCGTCATAGACGCCGACTTCCGCCAGGCTCCCGCGTTTGGCCCAGTTGACGGGCATGCTTCCGACCTGATCCTGCTCAAAGTCCGTAAAATAACGTACAAACGGGCGCACCGCATACGTATGCTCCCCCGTCTCCGGCGACCGGCCTACGGACCCGTCAGAGCCGCGGGCTTCGATATAATAGCTGACGCTGCTATGCTGATTCGTGCCCGGAATGACGAAGGAGAAGCTGTCCTCCGCCTGCACAGCCTCCGCGTAGGACAACGCGGTCTCGCTGCCGTACCGGTAATAGACGCCGGCCACGACGGTAGAGCCCTCGGCCAGGCCGCTTAAGGCAAACGTACCCGCAGCATCGGCGTTATAGGGGACGCTTGCAGGAGGCGTATGGGTTACCGCCAGATGAGCGGTCTCCACCGGAACCGTATAAACGCCGGCCGCAGGGCTCGTAGACGTCCGTCCCTCGCTGCCGACCGCGCGGATATAGTAATGCAGCGGCCCGACGGCCGAGGCCGGAATCGTCGCCGCGTACTGGGAGCCGCCCGTACCGTGCATCGTTACGGCTTGCACGGGCTCCGCTTCCCCATACCCGTAGAAGACTTCCGCCGTAAGCGTCCCTGCCGCGTACACGGAGGAGGATACCGTCGGCTCATAGATCGAGGCGGTGATCGTCAGCGGCGTCCCCGCCTGCATGCCGGCCGGCGGCGTATGATTGATCTGCGGTCCGGGCGGCTGACCCGCCACGACTCGGACTTCATCGACCCGCAGCACCGCATTTTTCACGGCAAATCCGATCGTCCCCCGGGCATAGGAGCCATCCGACACCTCGGCGATCAGCGCTCCGCCGATGGAAAGCGCGAACCGGTCTCCCGAAACCGCAACCGTGTAGTCGAACCAGAAGTTCTCGCCAAATTCAGGCAGCTTGCCGCCGATCGGATAAGGACCGGACAGGCGGGTATCGACGCCTCCCGCGTATTTGCCGAAATAAACGGACTTGACCCCAGGACGCACCTCGAAATAATAATAATTGGGCGCGCTCCCTGCAGAGACGTCGTAACGGAAGATCGTGCGGATAAACTTAGGCGCGCCGGAGGCCGCCTCCTCAGCTCTGGCCCTGAAGGAATACGTATAGTCCGCATTGGTGTCGGCATAGCCGGTCCATGCCCCCGGCTTCACCCGCACGGTCGGATATTGACCGTTCGACGAGGACAATACGCCGACCTGGGAGCCCGCTTCCACATCCGGCTCTTTGACCCAGCCGCTTCCGTCCCATCGGTTGGTTGCGCTTTCAAAATTTTCATAGAACGATACCTGCTCTGCTTGCGCCGGGACAGCCCCTGCCGCCTCCGGTACCGGAAGCAGCACGCCCAGCAAACAAGCAATCATCAATAAACAGATTTTTTGCTGCCCCTTTCTTCGTAAATTTCGCTTATACATACGATCCCTCCCCCTTTGCAGAACATTTATCCATAGCCGCACGCATCCGGCTGCCGACGTCCAGAGGGCAGCAATGGCCGCATTCCGCCTGCGGGCTTGCTGGCGGAATGCGGCGTTGCGATTGGCGGAATTTACGGCTTACTTGCCCAGCTTCTGCTTGTAGGACTCTTCCAGCTCCTTGAGGATCTGATCGCCTCCCTGAGACTTCCATTTGGCTGTGAATTCGTCAAACTTCTTCAGGTCTCCGCCCATGATGATCTGCGTAAAGTACGAGTCGCGCAGCGTGTTAAGTTCCTTCAGCTTGGCGATTTTCGTCGGGGAAACCAGGTAGTTGGAGGCGTCCTGAACTTGATACTTATTATTGATCGCTATGCCGAGCGCCTGCTCCCGGCGAAGCGGAGTCGCTTCCAGGTAGCGGGGCCAGCCGTTCAGCCCCGGCGCCCAAGTATAACCCTGCATGCCCCGGAAGTTGCCGTCCTTATCGACCTGCGTTTTCGGATCGATATGATCGACCTTCTGCTTCAGCTTGCCGTTCTCGATCGCATAGTCGACATTTTCGATGCCCCATATGCTGAGCAGCTGATTGTCTTGGGCCAGCCCTTTGTCGAAAATGGACAGCAGCCGCTCCGGATTTTTCGTCTTGGCGCTGATCGCAAACACTTGCCCGAAGGGCGCTCCCTGCGGAGCCACGTAGATGCCGTCTTTGCCTGTGAGCGCATCGGTAAGGGCCAAATATTTGAACGGCAGATCCGACTGATCCGGCAGCTTGTCGTCCTTGCCCATCTTGCCGGATTTCTTCGCTTCGAACGTCTCGATCTGAGTGTCGTAATCGCTCGCCGTGGACCACCAGCCCATCCAGGAGAACAGCTTGCCGGAGTACAGCTTGTCGCGCAGCTGCTCCTCCTTGATTGTGGCGAATTCCTTGTCGATCAGACCTTCTCCGTACATCTTCTGCAGGAAAGCCAGCGCGTCGCGGGTACGCGGGTCGATATCATAGTTGCTGAACTTGCCGTCCTTCTGGGTAAAATAACCCGGCGTCACGCCGAACGCCCCGAATACATGGTCAAAGGAGTTGTTCGCATACTTGACATCGCCGATCTGCGCCGTATAGCCGCCGAGCGGGATGACCTCCGGCTTCAGCTCCTTGATTTTCTTGAGCGCCGCGTAATAGTCGTCGAGCGTCTTCGGCAGCTGCACGCCGGCCGCCTGCAAGTAGTCGCTGCGCATCACGATATTCCATCGGTAGCCCGAGCCCGGACCTCCCGCATAAGGAATCCCGTAGATTTTGCCGTTCACCTTCGACAGCTCCAGGATGGCCGGGCTTACCTCCTTGAGCAGGTTCGGCGTGTTTTTCTCATTGATCAGCTGCGTCAGATCGGCGAAAGCGCCCTGTGGCGCATATTTCTGAAAATCATCGGCTACATCGATGCGCACGAGATCCGGCATATCGCCGCTGGACATCTTCAGGTTCAGCTTCGTCTTATACTGCTGATTGTCGACAAGCTCCACATTGAACTTGACGTTAAGCGCTTTCTCAACCGCCGATTTAATGACATCCTTGCCCGGATCATACGGCTTCGACACGTCGATGGCACGCAGCCACTTGATTTCATATGCCTCCTCCGCCTGGGGTCCCGCACCCTGGTTAGTTCCGGGAGCCGGAGACGGAGCCGGGCCCGTCTTCTTCGGCTCTCCCTCCGTTCCTCCGCCGCTCGTGCAGGCGGTGACCGCTACTGCGCTGAGCAGCAGAGCGGACATTACGGCGTAAGGCAATTTGCGGTTGCTTTCCATAGTCATGAACCTCCCATTTCATAAGTTACCCTTTGATGGAGCCGATGAGCATCCCCTGCTGAAAATACTTCTGCAGAAACGGATAAATGACGAGCATCGGCATAGCCACGATAATGATGCAAGCCATCTGAATGCCTACCGTCGGGGGCGGCGTCGTACCGGCCGCTTCGAGCAGCTCGGGCGGCAGGCTCGAGTTGGCGATAATCGTCCGCAGCACCAGCTGCACCGGCGCCTTGTTCCAGTCGGATACGTACAGCAAAGCGTTGAAGAAATCATTCCAATACGTCACCATGTACATCAGGCCGATAGAGGCGAACGCAGGCATCGACAGCGGAATCACGATCTGCCACAGGATGCGGAATTCGGAGGCTCCGTCGATCGCCGCAGATTCGCGCAGACTTTCGGGCAGCGATTCGAAAAACGTTTTCATGATAATCATCAGAAAAGCGCTGTAGGCCATAATCAAGATAAGAATGACATCGGTATTCAGCAGCCCCATCTGCTTCACCGTAATATAGAGGGGCACCGTCCCTCCCCGGAAAAACAGCGTCAGCACGAAGAACAGCAAAATCCATCGCCGGCCGGGCAATCGCTTCTCTGCCAGCGCATAGGCCGACGTTGCCGTCAGGAACAGCGCCAGCACGACGCCGCCGGCCGTATTGCGAATCGTCGTGTAGTAGGCTTTGTAAATCGTCGAGCCTTCACGGAGCAAATATTCGTAATACTCCAGGCTGAACTGGGTCGGAAACAAGATAAGGCCGCCCCGCTCCATAAATTCCTGATAGGGGGTTATCGATACGATCAGCACATACCAGAAGGGCAGCACGATGATCAGCGTGATGAGCGTCAGGACCGAATAATTCAGGCCAACGAACAGCTTCTCGTTCCATTCCATTCGGCTTCGCCATGCTTTGCGACGGTTCACTGCCATGCTTTTCCCTCCTTTCAGAAAATGCCGGTATCGCTGTCGATCCGCCTGGCAATGGCGTTCGTAATCAGCACGAGAACCAAGCCGACGATCCCCTTCACGGCGTCCGCAGCGGTCGCAAGGGAAACATTGAACTGCTCGATGCCCATCCGGTAAATATAGGTGTCGAGGATGTCTCCCGCCTCGTACACCATCGGATTATACAGATTCAGCACCTGATCGATCCCTGCGCTCATAATAAAGCCGATGCGAAGAATAAACAGCACGACAATCGTCGTCGCAATGCCCGGGAGCGTAATGCGGATAACCCGCTGGAGTCTGGTCGCCCCATCCACGATAGCCGCTTCGTACATCTCGGGGTTGATGCCGCTGATCGCCGCGATATAGACGATGGCGGCCCAGCCCATTTCCTTCATCGCGTCCGTGATGACGAGCAATCCCCGGAACAGCTGCGGCTCAGCCAGAAAGTACACCGCCTCGCCGCCGAGCAGCACGATCAGCCGGTTGACGATCCCCGTCTCCGGAGACAGCAGGATCGTAATCAGCCCCCCGTACACGACCCACGAGACAAAGCGAGGCAGGTAGACGGCCGTCTGCAGCGTCTTGCGGTACCAGAGCGTTCTCACCTCGCTTAGCGCCAGCGCCAGAGCGATCGGACACAGAAAGCCGCTGATCATTTTATACAAATTGATGATAATCGTGTTGGTCAAGGCATTGCGGAACATCTCCGACTCGAACAGCTGACGGAAATAATGAAGGCCCGCCCACTCGCTGCCGGATATCCCTTGCACATAGTTATAATGCAGGAATGCCGTACTAAGCCCGTAAATCGGCACATAGTCGAATAGGAATACCCAGACCGCGGCAGGAATCAGCATGATGTACAGCAAGCGGAATCTCCATATGCGGGCCCAGACGGCTTTGCTCCGGAGCCCGCTTGCCGCCCTGTTCGTTTGAGTTACCGTGCTCACGGCCGCTTCAGCTCCCTTCCCTATAAGCTTATCCCTTGCCCTTCGGCATGTGGCCATCATACCGGGAAAAGGCTTACATCTATAGGATAAAGGATAGCGGCGGCCCTTTATACCCGGGGGAAGAACGATATACCCGGGGAAAAGACAGAGCTTTTGGCATTATTCCGCTGCGGCCTCCTCAGCCGGCAGGCGTATCCGCACACAAGTCCCTTCCTCCGTCGTTTCCTCATAGCGGACGCCGTACCCGGGTCCGGCGTGAAGCTTGATCCGCCGGTCGACATTGCGCGTGCCGAAGCCCGCTGCACCCGGCGGCGCCCCGCCCTCCAAAGCCTGATTCAGCAAGGACGCATCGACCCCGCAGCCGTTATCGCTGACCTCGATCAGCAGCTCCCGGCGGACGCGCCAAGCCCGGATGCGAATCCGGCAATCCCCCCGCTTCGCGCGAAAACCGTGTACGATGCAGTTCTCCACGACCGGCTGAAGCATAAAATGAACGACCCGGGTCCCGGCAAGCCCTTCGTCCGCTTCAATCGTATAAGACAACCCTTCGTTCATCAGCATCTGAATGTCCAAATAGCTGCGCACCTGCCTGAGCTCATCGGCGAGCAAAATGGTCGGACTTCCGTTATTCAGCCCAAGCCTCAGCACGCTTGCCAGCAGCCGCGAAATTCGCCCGGTCTCCGGATCGCCCCTGGACAAGGCGCGGCAGTTGATCATGTCCAGCGTGTTGTACATAAAATGCGGGTTGATCTGAGCCTGAAGCAGCTCCAGCTGAAGCTGCTTGGCCGTAAGGTCCTGGACATACACTTCCTGGATGAGCTGATTCAGCCGCGCAATCATATGACTGTACCCGCGATGCAGCAGATCGATCTCCTCGATCATCGTAGGCCTCTTGCGCTCCGGCTCCTGGAGATCCCCCAGCTCTACCCGCTTCATGACGCCAGCCAGCTCCGTGATCGGCCTGGACAACCGGGCGGCTATGCGGCGAAGGAGCAAGGACGTGACGAGGATGACGAGCAGGCTGGCGGTCAATACGATGCCGACGATCCATCCCGAATAATCGTCCAGATGCTTCACCGGCACGATCGAAATCAGCCGCCAGCCATTCTCATATTCCCTGGACGATACCCAGGCAAGCTCATCGCCAACTTGCTCCCGGAAGGTGCCCGAGCCGCTCTCTGTCCTCGCTTCTAGGAACGCTCCCCTGCCCTTGTCTTCCCCGAGAGAAATTCCGCTTCCGTACACGATCCGGCTCTCGTCATCGACCAGTAAATATTCACCCTGCACGAGTCCGCTGCGGCTCAGAATGGCCCCGATATTCTGAATGCTGTACGCCACCACCACCACGCCCAGATCGCGCCCGTCCTTCAAACTGACCTTGCGCTTCGCCGTATAGATGTAGCCGCCTCCCTCCGGCCGGGGCTCCGCCCACCATACCATCGGATTGCCCGCCTCCGACAGCTTGCGGTACCAGCCGGCCTCCCGCACATCGTCATCTTTGTAGATGCCCCCAACTGTCGCTACCCGGTCCGTAGCCAGCTCATACAAGCCGCTGGATTGGCCGACCAGCACAGACACCATGTATGAAATCTGGGCATGGTTGTAGGGGTCCACTTCATTGAGCAGCGAGATCAGCGACATGCTTTCCAGCTCGGTGAACAAACTGAAGTAATCATTGACCGCGTCCTCCCTCGAGGTGTAGCGCTGCTCCAGCATGCTCTCCAGCTCCCGGCTGGACAAAATAAAGCTTGGTATGTTTTTGAGGCTGTTGAACTGGTACCAGACGCTCCGGTACACGTAATCCATCGACTGCCGGACCTCTCGCTCGGTTTGAGCGTTCTGCATCGCGACAAGAACCGCCCCCGCGCTCAAGGTGAGTGTCAGCACAAGCGCGATCAGCAGCATCGTAACCGGAATGACGATCCGGTGATAGAGCCGGGAAGGCTTGCGGCGCCGGCGGGTGATGATGACTTCCAAGCTGACTCCCCCTTTTTCCTCTCGGCTGTCAGGAATAAAGATACCGGTTGCGGAACTCCGTCGGGGTGCAGCCATGATGCTTCTTGAAGCTTTCGCGAAAATGATCGTTGTCCGCATAGCCGACACGGCCGCATACTTCATAGACTTTGACCTCCGGCTCCTGCAGCAGCCGGCCGGCCAGCTCCATCTTCTGCGCGATGATGTAACTGGCGATCGTCGTCCCCATCGCCTGCTTGAACACGCTGTTCACATACTTCTCGCTCAGATAGACGCTGTCCGCAATAAACTGCAGGGTCAAGCTGCTGGAGGTCAGCTCGGCTTTGATCAGCTGCAAAATTTTCTCGACGGTTCGGCTGATTTTCAGCTGGCCCGGAACTCCCGGCAGCTGGCTTTCGGCCAGATGCGGCAGATGATTGCGCATAATCCGCTGCGCCTCCCGCAGCTCCTCCCGGCTTCGCCGCTCTTCCCGAATCGACTCCGCCACCCTCGTCACGATGGCCGTCAGCTCCTCGATATCGACCGGCTTCAGCACATAATCGGTCACGCCAAGCTTAATGGCCTCCTGCGCATGGTGAAACTCTCCGAGCCCCGACAGGATGATGCAGCGTGTGGCAGGGTACTGCTCCCGCACGCGCCGGATCAGCTCCAGGCCATCCATGACCGGCATCCCGATGTCCGTAACCAGCAGATCCGGCGGATGCTCGGGATCACGGCCGATTAGCTCCAGAGCCTGTTCTCCGTTTTCGGACAGGCCGGCCAGCTCGAAGCCCAGGCTATGCCAGGCGATATGCCGGGCCAGTGTTTCTCTTACAATTTTCACATCTTCCACGATAATAACCTTCATGCTTTGCACAGGCCGCCTCCTCTCAAGGGTTCAGGCTGAAAACAATGACTTCGGCCAAGCCGGACGCTTCCTATCCATCTCCTTTCATGTGAAGGAGATCCGCACGCATGCGGACCTCCTTCAAAAAAGAGCGCATATGGAGGCTTGCGCCAGAGCGATAAATCGGTGTCAGTTCAAGCTGGACGTAATTTCGTACGTTTTGTAGCCGTTCGACTGCGCAATATCGACATTGAAGTAAATGCTGCGGCCGCTGACCGTAAACGGTACGGATGCGCCGTCAACCTTGACCGCCAGGTTGTTCATGGAGAAATCCGACGGCAGGGAAATGCGCAGCGAACCTCCGCTTTTTCCGGCGAAACGACCCTTCATCAGCGTACGGCTTACCTTTTGGGCGCTGAATCCGAAATCCCCGTTTATGACCTCCAGGATGAAGCCGCCCAAGCCGATTTTTTTGCCTTCAAACAAAGCCATCGCCTGCCAGCTGGCATATCCGATTTTGCCGATGAACAAGAAGTTAGCGCCGGTCACATTAAGCTGCGGGTCATTTTTTCCTGTCATAAATACATATTCATTGTCGTTGATCATGGCTCCATACACGGCGCTTGTGACGGTCAGCGGACCTGAGCCGTACGTGCTTCCCGTTACGGTTCCGGAGCCGACGCCCTTCGGTGCGACGATATGCATCTGCGACCCGACTCCGGACTTAACCGGGTACAGATACGGAATTTCTCCGATGTGCTTGTAGCCCGAGTTATTCCAGTAGAACGTGCCGGAAGCGGATGGGCTCAGGTCGTCGTAGATCGACAAGTAATCGTCGCGAACCATCATGACTCCGCGTCCCAGATAAGAGGCCGACTTGCCTTCCGCTCTGTAATACTGCGCGAAGTCGAAGTTATAGAGCACGCCCTCCACCGGCCGGTCCCCCAGCGATACGCCCGAGCCTGTCGGCACGAAGTCGGACAACAGCTGGACGTTCAGGCTGTCGCCGTTGGTCTCCGCATCGTTCCAGCTTTGGCGTCTTCCCTTCGCCGAGTAGATCAGATTGCCGTTGGAGACGGTGGACCAGCGGTAAGCGGGGCCGTACAGCTGCTGCACATTGACATACGCTTCATTGGGTCCGCCGAAGTCATAGCGCATGACGGCGCCGTAATCGCTGTACAAGATCGATTCCAAAGCCGGCTTCACGCCGCGGGTCCCCTTCGAGACGCTCCACTCCAGATTTCTGCCAAGCGTGACATTGACCGGGTTCGCGCTGCTCTTCAGCGCAGCTATGGTCGCCTCGAACACATTGTCGAATTCACCTCCCGGCAGGTCGCTCGCGAGCGCATGCGCCCCTTGAGGCGGCATCATGCGTACGCCTCCCTCGGCCGGAACCATAATATTCAAGTTCCACCGCATCCAGTCCCGGAACTTCGGATGGTCGAACAGATCGGTGCCGTCGTATTGCTTCAGCCCCCAATAAGCCATCAGCGAAGGCCTCAGAGAAGCAAGGCTGTAGGTCGTCGGATTCTCGTACCAGCGCCCTCCCTTGGCGTCGAATTCCGCTCTCTGCCTGCGGACGAATACACTGAGCCATTCATGGTAATACGTCATGAATTCGTTTTTCCACATCGGCGCGGCGGGATGCTCAGGGAATACGCCGACGCTGATCGCAAGCGCCTGCTTGCCGTCGATAGAGAAGTTCGCATGACCCGAGATCATCGAAGTGTGCGGGAAGTTCGTGTCCTCGGCCGTGTTATAGGCGTTGAACGCCAGCAGAGCTCTGGCCTGCTGCCGCTGGGCCGGGGTCCAGCTCCATCTGCTGTTTGCGTACTCCTCCAGCATCGTACGGTCATTGCGCTGCGGCAGCGAAGCATCCATAAACCGCTCCACAATCGGGTTAAACTTGTAATTCATCTGGAAGTTCAGCCAGGTCGAGTAAGTTGTCGTTTCATTGCCTGACATATTCCGTTCTCCGCCCGGCAAATCGAGCGCAAGCTCCGGATCATCGGCCCAGTCCAGCACCAGATCCTTGTAGCGGTCCAGGCTGAAGTCCGACAGCTTCTGCCACAGCCGAACCTCGGGGCCCGCCCCCCACTTGTTCTCGTAGCCGGTCATGGACGAATTCGCCAGCCAGGTCTGGCCTGCCGTCGTTCCCGTGCGCGAGCCGACGATCACCTCGCTGCGCGGAATCAGCCCGAGCGCCCAATGCCGCTCCGTGCCTTCCAGCCGCACCCGCATGTACTTATCGCCATCCGCGCTGTAGAAGTTTAAATTATGCGCGCCAGGAGATTGATAGAAAAACCGCTGGGACGTCTTCCAGTCGCGGTTGCGGTACAGGCTGAATATCAGGGCGTTGGCGCCGTCATCCTTCCAAAACACGGTGGACCGCATAATGCCGTAGTTGTTGACCGCATACAGCCCAAGCTCGTAAGGAAGCTTGCCGCCCGCCCCCAGCTTGTCGGTGAACTTGCCCGAATACGCCGGGGTATAACCGCCGTTGCTGATGACCAGCCGGCCGTCGGGATTGATGCCGTTCATCATTGAGAACTTGAAGTACGTCTCATCCCCGGGCTCGAATCCGCTCATCGTCTCGTCGACGGTGACATGCCGGTCGCCCTCCCGCAGCGTCAGCCGGACCTTGTACGTCCGGTCGCCGGTGAACGTATAGGCAATCTCGTAGGTCAAAGAGAGCTGATTGTGCTCGGTAACAGCCCCGGTGATCGAGGTCGTCTTCACGTTCGCCGGCCCTTGGAAGGAGCCGAGCCCCGCCCACGATTGCCCATCCCGCGAGATGGCGATAATCGGAGCCGTCGTCTGGGACAATGCCTGACCGTCCGGATAATTTACCGTGCCTGCCGGCACTTTGAGCTGCTGTCCGCCGGTCGCCAGAATCGCCACGCCGCCCGGCTGCTGCTGCACCGTGATCACCGGAGGGAAGGCAGCGGCATAATCGTAGGCCGGATCATAGTCCAGCAGGAACGACTTGACCGCTCCCTTCGGGAGATTGGAGCGAAAGCCGATGACAGCGCTTGTAAGATACCCCTGCTGATCCTCGGCTATATTCGTTAGCTCATAGGCCGTCTCCTGTCCCGCCGCCGTCGTGAGCCTTAGGCCATTTTTCTTCACGGTCCCCGCAGGAAACGACAGCGGATAGTGCAGAAGCTCCTCCGGAAAATCGTAGATATTTAAATAATCGCGGAGCACGAAAACCTTGCTCCAGATCCCTTGGCCAAAAGCCGGAACGGTTACAGTGCAAGTGGCCGTCCGTCCGCCGTCATCCGACCTCACGGTAATGACCGCTTGACCGGCTCCCCGGGCGATGACGAGTCCCGCCGCATCTACGGTTGCTACGGACTCATCGCTGGAGCTCCATGTCAGCCGATCCTTGTGCGTTGCATTCGAAGGCGTCACGCTTGCAGTCAACAGCTCGGTCGCTCCCGGCTGAACGGTCGCTGAGGTCTTGTTCAGCGCGATACCCGTGACGGCCGTCTTCGTGACAGTCACTTGCGCGCTGGCCGTGAAGCCTCCGTCCACCGTCGTGGCTGTGATCGCAGCCTGGCCGGACTGAAGTCCGCGGACAACCCCCGCTTCGTCGACCCTTGCGACCGCCGGATTGCTGGAGCTCCAAGCTACGGCTTTATTGGACGCATGAACGGGTGCAACGGTCGCATACAGCCGTTCTGTTTTATTTTCTTCCAGGGTAATAGCCGATTTATTGAGCGATACCCCGGTCGGATGCTGGATATATACCTGGACTGTACACCAGGCCGTATGTCCGCCGTCGCGGGTACGAATGGTCAGCACGGCCGTTCCCTCGCCAACGGCCTTGACCCGGCCGAATTCGTCGACATTGACTACCGCCGGGTTGCTGTTCGACCAGGTGACGCCCTGATCCTTCGCATGGTAAGGCTGGATGTCATAGGCGAGACTGGCGCTTTCCCCCAGAGACAGATTAAGAGCGGACTGACTAAGCGTCACGCCTGTTACGGGAATATTCGGCAAATCCTGGTATACGTCCATTACTTCAGACGAGCTGAGCGCACGGTTATAAATCTTGACCTCATCCATGATCCCCTTATGGAAATAGTTCTCGTTATTTTTGCCTATCCACAAATCCCGGTTCGGATAAAGCAGCGGACCTGCGAAGGTTGCCTGCCCGGCGAACTGGCCGTCCTGATAAATTTTCATCGTTCTGCTGGCTTGATCCCAAGTCATCGCCACATGCTTCCACTTCCCGAACATTGTCGTAATCGGATGGTACGTATTGACAACCTCGCGGGTTGAATCGTTTTTCAGCATGAAGGAGAAGCGGGTGCCCGACGCGGCGAGGCCCATTTCCAATCCGTTGCCGCTCGTCCGGAAGCCATCGTCCCAGGAGATGAACTTGTGGATGCCATTGCTCTGAACCTCAGGCTGTACCCACATGGCAATCGTAAATCCGGTGCGCAGATCGTAACCGGAAGCCGGCCCCCCGCTTAGAAAGGCGTTTGTCCCGTTAAAGTACATCCCCTTCGAATTGCGTCCCAGGGCGGTTTGCGTCGTATTGTTCATGGTAGCGGTGTGCTGATTTCCCGACATATCGGGAACCGTCCCGTTCGTAACTTGCTCGAAATCCCAATACGCGATCAGCCCGGGAAGCTGGGTCGCGTATACGTTCATAACAACGGGCATCGGGCTGCCGTACACGGCCGGGGTTACGGCCGGCGGCCCGCTCCCGTAGACTGATTCGGCGACATTGCCCGCTGCGGGCGAATCGGAAGCTTCCATCGAAGGCCCCCCTTCGATAGGCATGGTGGCAGAGTTGCTAGCGGCGGCGGATAGTTCCGCATCGGCAGCATAGACGCCCTGAGAGCCGGGAGGGGCAAGCCCCCACAGCTCGCTGAGCAGCATGGAGACAGCCAACGCCGTGCTGAGAAACCGTATTTTCAATCGCGACATAAGATTGACTCCTTTACTATTGAATAGTCGATCAAAGGCATTTCCTTTGATCCAGGCGACATCTTGTGACTCGATTACCGGTTAATCCTGCATCGGCAGCAAGGCGACCAGTCCTGCAAACACGAGGATTGCCGTGCTCCTGCTTAAAGATTGCGCGTCGCCGGGCGGCTGCCCGTGTCGCGGGACTGACTCGCAGAGATGCTGTTCGCTGGATATAGCGGCTTGCCGTATACATAGAGGTCACGCTTGATCAAAGCTCTGCTTGCTACATACGCCAACGGACACGACATAAGCGGGTAGTTCGCTCCTTTCGACAACGCCAGTTCCGACGTCTCTCATATTCGACAACAATTACTGAGGGCTTCCGGTGTCGAATCTTGATGTCCTGAGTCTGTGCGGGCGTTCGCCTCGGAGCCTGTGGAGCGCAGTCACCTCCTTTCGGTGAAATGGCTTCCTGCTGCATGGTATTCAAGAAAGCGCTATCACATCACCGGACAACTGGCTTATCTTTATAGTTCCGCCGTCCTCGTCCGCTGCATGAATCCGAAGACGCCTAACCGGTCGAAGCGGGAGCTCCGACCGGCAGACGCCCGGGCGCGGGTATTATTTTTTTTGCGCGGCCAAATACGCTTCCAGCTGCTTTTTGATTTCCTCGCGTATTTTTTCCAGCCCCATCTTCTTCATTTTCTCCAGCGCCTCGTTGTAGATGCCTTCGTAGTTGTCCGTCAGCCCAAGCATGGCGATCGTGCGCGCCTTCTTGAACTCGGGACCTACCTTCGCCAGCTCGCTCTTGATCGGCTCGGCATTCAGCGTAAAGCCGGCGATCGGGGATTTGACAAACGATTCCTGCTTCGCCGTATATTGCTCGATTTTCAGGCCGCTTTCCGGGAAGTCATCCGGATATCTGACAAAGGACGGGTTCCACGTGAGCACATAACCCGGGAAGCTGTAAACCTTGGAGGGGTCTGCGCCAGCCGGAACCTTGAACTTGTCGTTGCCCACCGGCTCCCAATGCTTGCCCTGTATCCCGTATTCGAACAAATCATGGTTTTGCGGGTCGGCGTACAGCCATTCGAAGAAAGCCATCACCCGGTCCGCATTTTTCGACGTAACCGGTATGCTGGAGAAGTTCCAGGCCTTGAAGTCGGTCGTCAGCGAACCCGGCTTGCCCTCGGCTACGCCCGGCACCAGGCTGACATATTCGAGCTCAGCCCCCGGAATCGCCTGAGCCAGCTCACGGTGCAGGGTGGCGCTTCCCGTATCTCCGCCGATAACGGCGAACTTGCCGGACTTGAAGAAGCCTGTGTCGTCCTTCTGGCTGATGACATCCTTCTCCATATAGCCTTTCTGCTGCCACTTGCGGGCCGTGATTTCATTGACGTACGCATTCTCCTTCTGATTCATCGGAGCCGGCAGCTTGGAAATATCTTCGCCGTGGAAGACGACGTCAACCTTGCCGTCCTTGATCGCAAATTTGGTCAGCAGATCGCCGGCCAATATCGCCGAATAGCCGCTCGGCTTCGTATACGGCTCCAGCCAGTTGCCCAGCGAGGCCAGCGAGCCTTTGACTCCGAAAGGCACCATGCCCTTCTCGTTTTTGAGCACGGCGTCAAAGAACGCTTCCAGATCGGCGACGGATTTGATTTCAGGCAGGCCGTACTTGACGCGGAGATCCTTGCGCACGATCAGCGTGCCGGCCGCGCCGTAGTTGCGGGTGAACGGAATGCCGTAAATATGCTCCTCGTTTTTTCCGTCGACAAACTTATTGTTATTGATATACTCCGGAGGGAATGCTTTCTTCAGACCCGGATACTTGTCGTTGTTGAAGTAGGAATCCAGTTGGATATACGTCCCCTTGGAGATCATCTGCGGCATCGTATTCCACTGCGCGTCGAATACCGCATCCACCTGCTCGCCGGAAGCGAGCTTCAGGCCGATCTTTTCCTTGAGCTGATCCCAGGGCACCCAGTTGAACACAAGCTTCGTATTCAGCGTATCCTTGGTTCGGTTGTAGAATTCGTCCAGCACAGCCTGCTGGTCCTTCGGCGGATCGCCGGGAAAGTAAAAATGCAGGGTAACCGGGTCCGGCGTGTTCTTGGATGGAGCCGGCGTCGGGGTCCCGGGGCTCGGAACCTGTTTGTCATCCGGCTTCGCCGGCTGCTGCCCTTGGGGCGCCGTGCAGCCTGCGAGCATTAGGGACATAGCTGCCGCTACCGTTACGTACTGAATCGTTTTCTTGTTCAAATCTTGTACCCTCCTCTGAGCTAAAGCCAATATGTGAACCGGCAGTTGACGCCGGATTCAACCTTTTACCGCGCCTACCGTCAAGCCTTGAACGAAATATTTCTGAATAAAGGGGTACAGCAGCACGATGGGTCCGATCGTCAGGATGACGGTCGCCATGCGTATGGTGTAGGAAGGAACGCTGACCGCCCCCGTATACAGCTGATTGGTAAAGTTCATGCTGCTGATGATGCGGATAATAAGCGATTGCAACGGGTATTTGGCCGGATCGTCGATAAACAAAATCGCTTTGAACCATTCATTCCAATAATCCAGCGCGTAGAACAGCGATATCGTCGCCAGCGCCGGCAGCGACAGCGGCAGCACGATGCGAAACAAAATATAAATATCGTTCGCTCCGTCGATCTTGGCCGATTCCGCCAGCGAATCCGGCAAGGTCATAAAGAAGTTGCGCAGCAAAAACATAAACCACGGGTTGACCAGCGCCGGGAGGATCATAACCCATATGCTGTTGCTCAGGTGCAGGTACTTGGAGATCAGGATATACCAGGGCACCAGTCCCCCGTTGAACAGCATCGTAAACCAGATGAAGAACAAGATGGAGTTGCGGTACTTTACGGTCTTGACGGATACCGCATACGATACGGCGCTGGTCATGAGCAAGCTGAGCGCCGTCCCCACGATTGTGACGAACAGCGTCACGGAATAAGCATTGTAGATCACATCGGTCGCAAATATGGCCGTGTAAGCCTCCCAGGAGAACGGCTGGGGCAGTATCCGGTAACCCGACTGCAGCAGCGCCGTCTCATCGGTCAGCGAGCTGCCCAGGACGATCAGGAACGGTATCAGGCATGCGATGGCGAAGAGGGCGCAGCAGCTGTAGAACAAGGTCATGAGCAGCCTTTCGCCGGCTGTCGTTGTTTTCATCGAATTCGGTTCTCCTTTCTCCGCAAAATGATCCGTACTTTCATCATTCAGAACAATGCCGCGTCCTTGTTCAGCTTGCGGACGACGGTATTGCAGCCAAGCACGAGCAGAAATCCGACGATGGACTGATACATCCCGATCGCCGACGACATGGACATATCGCTATATTGACGAAGCGCGCGGAAAACGAACGTATCGATAACATCCGTGGTCGGGTAAAGCAGCGCGTTGTCTCCGATCAGCGCATAGATCATGCCGAAATCCCCATAGAAGATATGCCCTACGGCAAGCAGCAGCAGCAATATCGTCGTATTGCCAAGCAGCGGCACGGTAATATGGCGGATAGCCTGCAGCCGGCTCGCCCCGTCGATACGGGCCGCTTCATAAATTTCCGTATCGATGGAGGTGATCGTCGCCAGATAAATGATGACCCCGTAGCCGGTAGCCTTCCAGACCTTCAGCAGCACCAGCGTGGCCGGCCAGACATCGGGATTCTGGTAGAAGGCGATCGGGTCCAGGCTGATCGACACCAGCAGCTTGTTGATCAGTCCGCCCTCTGTCGCGAAAAGCGAAACCGCAAACATGGACACGATCGGCCAGGAGATGAAATAAGGCAGCAGCATCAGCGACTGAGTCACCCGCTTGAACGGTTTGAAGCCTATCTCCGAGATCATAATGGCGAATACGACCTGCACGGCCAGCCCGACTCCGATAAATAAAGCGTTCAAATAAAGCGTGTTCATCGTTACGATCAGCCAATCGTTGCTGGTGAAAAAGAAATCGAAGTTTTTGAGGCCCACGAATTCGCTTCCAAATATCCCTTTAATCGGATTGTAGTCCTGGAAAGCGATAACCATACCAAACATCGGCAGATAAGCGAACAGGACGAAGTACAGAATCGCCGGTAAAGAAAGGGCATACAAATACTTGTTGCGGTTCAGCTCCTTAAGCAGCCCTCCGCCGAACGCGGCTTCCCGCCTGCGGGATGCTTTCAGGCTGCTTGGGCTGGCGGTTGCAGACTTCATGAGTCTGATCACTCCTTATCCCTATTGTCTCGGATGCAGCGGTCAAGCTCACCGAGCTGTGATCCATGCGCTTATCGTACATGGAGCGGAGCAGGGACAAAAGGCCGAATCTTACCCAAATCGGCCTTTGATAAAAAAACGCCCTGCCTTCAATCCTAACAATGGCGCGGATTGTTAAAAAAATAACCCCACCAGGTGGGGTTTCAGGGTTGCTATTCCGCTTCAAGTCTCGCTGTCCGAAATCCGGGTCTTCGCCGTTTTACGATAATCGTCGGGCGTCTGCCCGGAAGCCTTCTTGAACGCGGAGTAAAAATATTTGCCGCTGCCGAAGCCGACCAGCTCCGCGATCTTGTTGGCATGCAGATCCGTCTCCACCAACATGCGCCTCGCCTCGGCGAATCTCCGTTCGCTGATATAGACGCTTAGCGATTGCTCCGTATGGCTCTTGAATATCGTCCTGACGTAATTCGGAGACAGCCCTACATGCTCGGACACCGCCTCCACGTTCAAGCCGGCATCGCGGAACCTCTCCTCGACAAACTGCTGAATCCGGCGGATCAGCTCCATATTTTTATGCTCGCGGCGTTCCTTGAACAGCTCGGTCAGCTGCGAAGTAAGCCGCACAAACCAGTTCCTGACATCATCCAGATCGTCGCAGCCGGCCATTTCCTGCATGATCGTCTTGTAGGACAACCGGATATCGTCCTCTCCCGGCGGCGCCGCATGGCTGCCCTGCTCGCTCAGCGCCAGTGCCAGCTGGGTAAGCGACAGCAAAATTTCATCATAAGTGAACCGGCAGATGCCCGCGATCGCATCTTCCAGCAGCTCGAGCGCCTTGTCTCTCTCGCCCGATCGGACAGCCTCCAGCAGCCGCTTCTCCAGCTCGAAGGGATAAGCGTACGGGGCCCGCGGAATCGCCGCCAGCTCGCTATGCAGCAGGATGGCGGATTTGCCGTAGATCAGCCGGTACTCCGAGCTTTGCAAAGCGCCCGCGTACGAAAGATGCAGCTGCCTGCGCGCCTCGACCGGCTGGCCGACCGCCGCGGTTAGCACAACGTTCAGATAATGCTGCGCATGCTTCTGCACGTCTGCCAGCAGACGACGCACAGTTTCCAGCGTCTGCTGCGGCTGGGCACCCTCAGCTGTCCCCGTTTCGACCGGGATGCTGACGATAACGGCGATATGATCCGACTCTCCGTCCACAACTTCCGTCCGCAGCTCGGGGTCGAAAGTTTCGGCCGAAATATTCATCAAGGCGAAGCGAAGCAGCGACATGTCTCTGACCGACCGCTTGCCGGCCAGCTCCCGATAGCCGCATAACCGCAGGATGACGACGACAAACGGTCCGTCTTCCAGCCGGATATGCAGATTGGCTATCTGTTCGGCAGCCTCCTCCTCGCTCATCAGCTCGCCCTTGAGCAGCCGCTTCAGCAGATCGGCCCGCAGAGCGGGAAGATTGCCACGTACGGAAGCCTGCAGCTCATGCACATTGCTGACCAGCGAGTCGAATTTCCGGTTTAAATATTCATATTCGCCCAGCACCTCCGGCTCGGGATGCGGTTCGCCGGCCGTTCTTACTTTGCGCAGCAGACGAAGCAGCGGTTTGTACATATTGCGGGTGAGCCAGACCGCGATGACGAGGCTGACCAAGATAAAGATAAACGTCATCATCGCAATGACCCGGGTCAGCTTGGAGAAATTCCACAGCAGCTCCTCATAATCGCCTACGCTCACATACGTCCAGCCGAATGTCGTATCCGACTTGCGGTAGGTGATTAAGGACTTCCGTCCGTCGACCTCATCCATGAAATAGCCTCTATCCGGACCGGCCAGCACTTTGTCGATATAATCGCCTTCGTCCGTAAGCCGGGTATTCACCTTGGTTAACTGGGGATGGGAGATGGCCATCCCTTCTTTGTCGATAATAAACAGCCGGCTTGCCACATCCCCGGTGCGAGGCTTCACGATCTGCTGCAGCGCGCTTTGCTTCAAATTGAAGACAAGCGCCGCCTGCGGCTTCCCGGCGATCTCGTCTTCTACAAACAGAACAGAGATGGCGTGGTAGTCCGTTTCCTTGCCGGCCAGCGAATAGCTGACCTTGCGGGGAATGAAGGCCCGCTCCGTTCCCGGCGACAATCGGCTCAGCTGCTCCACGATACCGGAGTCGAAAAATTCCCCGACAGGCTGGGCTACCGTCAGATTGGAGAATATGCGGTCGGCCTTGGCGTTGTACACATAAACGGATTCGATCAGCGGATTGGAATTGACGATCTCCGTCAGCTTCTGGGAGATGTCGCCCATCTCGACCGACTCGTAGGCGTCTGCGAACAGGGCCTTGAAGATGGGACTGTAGCTGACCGTGCTGTCGTTCAGGCTCGTCGGCACGCTGTAGTACACATGGAATTGGCTGAGATACAAAATTGTCGACGACCAGTACGTCTCTACGACGTTGTACGATTGCTCCAGCATCCTTTCGGACTGATCATGGATTTGCAGCAGCATGCTGCGGGAAAATTGGTTGTAAAGCACGTAAGAGAGCACGCTGAGCAATATGGAGCCGGTCACCACGTACGAGAGCAAAATTTTAATAAGCAGGGCATTTCTGCGCAGATACAACCGAAAGCGAGACAACATGCTAAGCATAACTTCCTCCTGAACATCAGCTTAGAGCAAGCATATCACTGATGTTTTTGGGAAGTCCAGCCATTACTCACAGAATAGGGTTGAAGAACCATGTTCGTGACATAAAGCCCGCAGCCTGAGGCTGGGCTGCCCCGATGGGCTGGAAACGGGACGATTGGCTTAATGAAATCAGGATGCTGCCGAGAAACGTCGAACCGCTGCAAGACATGTCAGCGGCTTTTGTCCGTATCCCATAGGAGACTTTAGGGAGCTTTCGGGTCGGTAGAGTTGTCATATTGCTGCCTTGACCGGCATAGGATGGTCATTGTCACTCTACGGATAATATCCGCAAATCGAATAAGGGCCAGGTGAACGATGATGTGGGAAAGCGTATGGATGAAAGACCAATTGGAAGTACAAATGGATGCCGGCAGCAAAGCCGTTCGAGTCCGTATTCTGGAATCAAGCACCAGCGCGGTTCCTCACGCGCTTGAGCTGGATCGTTCGGGGATGTTTGAGCTGCTGCATACGCTGCTGACCATTAATCATTCCTTCAACAACGAAGGAAGCTATAGATCGGAGTCTCAGCCGCTCCCCGCTTTCGCCAGCAGCGCCCCCTCGGTTTTCAGCCGCGTGTAACCGGCCGCCGCGCCCGGCTATACGACCCGGGTTTGGCCAGTAATTGAACGCCAGTCCGGGCCAGCCGCCCGCATGAAGATGCTTCGTGCGGGCAAACCGAAGAAGCCAGTCCGCGCTTACATGCGCAGACTGGCTTCCTTCTTGCCTGTGTCACACGACTACAGGGATCAGCGATTGGTACAATTCCTTGTATTGCTGGGCCGATTTCTTCCAGCTGAAATCTTTTTTCTTCGTGTTCGCCATCAGATTGGCCCATACGCCGGGCTCATGATACAGGCGAACGGCGCGCTCGATGGTGTACAGCATATCATGGGCATTGTAATTGGCAAATGTAAAGCCTGTTCCTTCCCCTGTTGCTTCATTATAAGGCGTAACCGTATCCTTCAGTCCGCCGGTTTCCCTGACGATCGGCACGCTCCGGTACCGCATCGCGATCAGCTGTCCGATCCCGCATGGCTCGAACAGTGACGGCATCAGGAACAGGTCGGATGCCGCGTACACCTGGCGGGCCAGCGACTCGTCGAACAGGATGTTCGCCGATACTTTGTCCGGGAATGCGCCGGCCGCCCAACGGAACAGCTGCTCGAACTGCGGTTCGCCGGTTCCGACGATAATCCACTGGGCGTCCAGCTCCAGCAGCTCGCCGATCACCCGGTCGATCAAGGCCAGTCCCTTCTGGTCGACCAGCCTTGTGACCAAGGCGATCAGGGGAACGTCTCTGCGCGCCGGCAGTCCGACTCTCTCCTGTAGTCTGAGCTTATTCAGCTGCTTTTTAGCCAGCGAGTCGCGGTAATGGAACTCGACGTGAGGGTCGCTCATCGGATCGAACTCCTCATAGTCGAGCCCGTTGAGTATCCCCTGGAGCCGATGGCTTTGGCTGCGCAGCAGACCGTCGAGGTTTTCGCCATAATAGGGAGTCTGGATTTCTTCGGCATACGTCGGACTAACCGTCGTAATCGCGTCGGAGTACAGCAGCCCGCCCTTCAGGAAGCTCGCGCCCCCGTGGAGCTCCAGCGCGTAGCCGTGGAAATGCTCTTCGCCCAAGGTAAAGTAATCCATGAATTCTTCCTTGCCGAAGACGCCCTGATATCTCAGGTTATGTATCGTAATTACCGTCCGGATATGGGCATAGGCCGGCTGGTAGCTGAAGTGCGCGCGGTACAGGACAGGGATCATGCCCGCCTGCCAGTCATGGCAATGAATAATATCGGGCATGAAGCCCGTATGCTGCAGCGAATCCATGACCGCCCGGCAGAAGAAAGCGAAGCGCTCCGCATCGTCGCCATATCCGTAGCAGCCTTCGCGCCTGAAATAATGCTCGTTGTCGATAAAATAAAAAATAATGCCTTCGTGTTCCAGCTTGTAGATGCCGCAGTACAGTTTTCTCCAGCCCATATGCAGGTCGAAGACGGCCTCCAGCTCCATACGCTCTTTGTAAGCGGACGGAATCTGCGCATAGTTGGGCAGTATGACCCGAACGTCGGCGCCCTGCTTAGCAAGCGCCTTGGGGAGAGAACCGATCACATCGGCAAGTCCCCCCGTCTTGATAAAAGGTACGGCTTCTGAGGCGGCAAATAACACTTTCATGGCTTCCCACCACTCCTTTTTATACAGCGCCGCAGCAAGCGCAGCGCCTGATCATGTTAGATGACCTTCGTCTTGGAAGCGATAAACGGTGCTTGTTTGTCTCCGGTAAGCACGCGGCCCCGATTAATAAATACGTCTTTGTCCAAAATGGCGTTTTCGATAATGACGTTTTCTTCGATCTCGCAATTCTGCAAAATAATGCTGTTCTTGACGTAGGCGCCCTTGCGAATTTTGACTCCGCGGAACAGCACGCTGTTCTCGACTTTGCCTTCGATGACGCAGCCGTTGGCGATCAGGGAGTTGCGGGCATGGGCCGTGTCCGCGTAACGGGCAGGCGGCTCGTCCTTGACCTTGGTGTAGATCAGGTTTTTGCTGAAGAACAGCTCCCGCCATACCGCCGGGTCGAGCAGCTGCATGCTGTGCTTGTAATAGCTTTGCACCGTATTGACAATCCCGGTATAGCCTTCATGCAAATAGCCGTATACGCCAAGCTTGTCGATATTTTTCATGATGCCGTCCCGGACCAGGTGATCATAGCCTTGCGCGAGGCAGGACTCGACCATATCAAGGAGCAGCTCCTTGCTCATCACATACATCTCCATCGAGATGTTGTCGGTTCTCAGCCGCCCGGATTGATCCTCCATCACGGTAACCTGGCCATCGTCCTTGATCGCCATCCGGCGGAATTTCGCGCATTCGGAATCATCGGCTTTTTTGTAAACCACCGTAATATCCGCATTGCGTTCCATATGATAATCCAGCACGGCGTTATAATCGATATTGCACACCATATGCGAGCGGGTGATCAGCACATACTCCTCGCGCCCGCGATAGAAGTAATCGCGATGGTTGTAGAACTGGAACAGATCGCCGCGGGCCATGCCCGTCGTCTCCTGAAGCACAGCCGGCAGCAGAAACAACCCGCCGCGCTTGCGGTCGAGATCCCACTCCTTGCCGGAGCCCAGATGGTCCATCAGCGACCTGAACTTATGCTGGGTAAACACGGCGACATTGTTAATTCCCGAGTTGACCATGCTGGACAACGTAAAGTCGATCAAGCGGTACCTGGAGCCGAAAGGAACCGACGCCACGCAGCGGGAATAAGTAAGCTCCTCGAGATCGTCAGGCTCGTTCACCAGATTAATGACACCCATCAGTCGTTTCATATGCGGTTCACCCTTTCACCGAAGACGTATAGTTCGAGCTGATGTGCTCATTGCTGCCGATCAGAACGATATCCTGATCACCGTCTCCGTCCGGATTGCCGATGACGCTGCCGTCCTCGATAACCGTGCCGTCGCCGATAATGGCTTTATGGATCGTCACGCGATTGCCTATTTTGACATTAGGCATGATGACTGAGTCGCGCACGATACTGCCCTCCCCGACCTGCACGCCGTAGAACAGCACCGAATGCTCCACCTCTCCGAAGACGGCGCAGCCTTCGTTCACGAGCGAACGCTTCACCTGAGCCGTAGGCGCGATATATTGCCCGGGCTGGAACGGATTGACCGAATACATGCGCCACTCGCGGTCGTTCAGATCGAATTCCGGCTCGTCTTCGAGCAGGTCCATATTGGCTTCCCACAGGCTCTGGATCGTCCCGACATCCTTCCAGTAGCCCTCGAACGGGTAAGCGAACATCTTGCGTCCGTCGCGCAGCATCCGGGGAATCAAGTCCTTGCCGAAATCCTTGCTTGACTCCGGATCTTCTTCATCCTTGATCAGGTACTCCTTAAGCGCCTTCCAGTTGAAAATATAAATGCCCATCGACGCCAAATTGCTTTTGGGCTCCTTGGGCTTTTCCGCAAACTCGGTAATGCGGCGTTCGCCGTCCACGCTCATCAGGCCGAAACGGCTTGCTTCCTCCCACTTGACCTCGATGACGGCGATGGAAGCGTCGGCGCCGTTTTTCTTATGGAAATCAAGCATCCGGTCATAGTCCATTTTGTAGATATGATCGCCGGAAATGACCAGCACATACTCCGGGTCATACTGGTCGACGAACGGAATATTGCGGTAGATCGCGTTGGCCGTGCCCTTGTACCAATCCCCTCCGCTTTGTTCCATGTAAGGGGGGAGCACGGTGACGCCGCCATGCTTGCGGTCCAGATCCCACGGTGTGCCGATGCCGATATACGTATTCAGCACGAGCGGCTGATATTGGGTCAGCACGCCGACCGTATCGATCCCCGAGTTGGTGCAATTGCTTAATGTGAAGTCGATGATCCGGTATTTGCCGCCAAAATGTACGGCGGGCTTGGCGAGCTGTTTGGTCAGCACGCCCAGACGCCTTCCTTCGCCTCCTGCCAGCAGCATGGCGACGCACTCTTTTTTACGCATCGGCTTTGCCCCTTCCTCGCTTCGCTTTGGTTGCCTTTGGTTGCGCGATCCGGATCGGTTTGAAGATGACCGTCGCGAGCGGCGGCAGCGATACGTGCAGACTGTCGGGGCGCTCATGCCACGGCAGTCCTTCCGTCTTAAGCTTGCCCTCGTTCAGCTTCCCGGACCCCCCATACTCGCCGGCATCGCCGTTCAGCAGCTCCACGTACTCGCCGGAGAACGGGACGCCGACCCGGTAATGCTCGTAATACACCGGAGTAAAATTCGTTACGATCACAAGCACATCCTCGGGGTTGCGCGATCGGCGCAGGAAGCTGGCGACGCTTTGGCCCGCATCATGCGGATCGATCCACTCGAAGCCCTCGGGGCTATGATCCAGCTCCCATAAGGCCGGCTCCCGCAAATAAAGATGATTCAGCTCGCGGACATAACGCTGCATGCTGCGGTGACTGTCGTATCCGAGCATTTCCCAGTCCAGATCCTCCAAGTCTTTCCATTCGTCAAACTGACCGAATTCTCCTCCCATGAACAGCAGCTTTTTTCCGGGATGCCCCAGCATATAGCCGTAAAGCGCCCGCAGATTGGCGAATTTCTGCCAGTAATCGCCCGGCATTTTGTTCAGCAGCGACTTTTTCCCGTGTACGACCTCGTCGTGGGAGAGCGGCAGCACATAGTTTTCGGAGAAGGCGTACATGAAGCTGAACGTCAGCAGCCCGTGGCTGCCGCTTCGGAAGTACGGGTCGGTTTCCATATATTTCAGCATATCGTTCATCCAGCCCATATTCCACTTGTAGTTGAAGCCCAGCCCCCCCTCATGCACCGGAGCGGTGACGAGCGGCCATGCGCTGGAGTCCTCCGCCATCATCAGAGCCTCGGGATGATAGCCGAACACGGTCTGGTTCAGCTTCTTGATGAACTCGATCGCCTCCAGATACTCCTCGCCGCCATGAGCGTTTTTCACCCACATATGACGCGGTTTGCCAAAATTCAAATATAACAGGCTGGCCACGGCGTCAACCCGCAGCCCGTCGATATGATAAACGTCCATCCAGAACAAAGCATTCGAAATTAAATAATTGATGACCTCTTTCTTGGAGAAGTCGAAAGCCAGAGTCCCCCATTCGGGCTTCTCGGCCATGTTGGGGTCGGCATGCTCATACAGGGCCCGTCCGTCGAACTGCCGCAGTCCGTGCTCGTCCTTCACGAAATGTCCGGGCACCCAATCCATGATGACCCCAAGACCCGCACGATGGCAGCAATCGACGAAATACATAAAGTCATGCGGCGTTCCGAAACGGCTCGTGACGGAATAATAGCCCGTAGCCTGGTAGCCCCAGGACCTGTCATAAGGATGCTCGGCCAGCGGCAGCAGCTCCAGATGGGTGTAACCCATCTCCTTGACATACGGAATAAGCTCCTCGGCCAGTTCGCGATACGAATAGTAGGAGCCGTCCTGCTTTTTCTTCCAGGTACCAAGATGGACTTCATAGATATTGAGCGGAGACTCGTAAACGGAGCTTTTCGCTTGCCGCTCTCTCCACTCCTGATCCGACCAGGAGTAACCCGAGAGGTCAAACACCCGCGAAGCCGTCCCCGGCTTCAGCTCGGACCAGAATGCGTAAGGATCGGCTTTATAGACCAAGGTACCGTCCTGGGTAAGAATCTCATACTTGTAATACTCGCCCGTGCAAACGCCGGGCACAAACACGGACCAGACGCCCCAAACGCTCCGCTTGACCAGCGAATGGCGGCTGCCGTTCCATTCATTGAAATCGCCTACTACGCGGACTTCCTTCGCATGCGGGGCCCAGACGGCGAAACGCACGCCTGGCAAGCCGTCCTCTTCGGCAGGATGCGCGCCAAGCATCCGGTAGCTCCGGTGCAGGTTGCCCTCATGAAACAGATACAAATCCTCGGGACCGGGGATCACACTCATCACTTGCTGACATCCCCCTTTATTTTTAGTATTCTGCCACTATTACACAAATACTACACGATCGACGCAAAATCCTCTCCGGCTGTTGTAAAAACTTATTGAATTTTGCCGAGAGCCTGTTTAACCGCATAATGGCAGGATTTTCGCCCCTCCGTGTGGAAGTAGTGATGCTTAGGCTGAACGACTGACAAGCCGGGAGAGGATGACTGCATTGATGAAGGATAAATTCAAAGGGCTGGTGCTCGGACTTTCGCTCGGGGCCATGCTGACGGGGACCGCCGCTTATGCGAGCGGAACTCAAATCGAGGTGTACTTCCGCGAGCTGAAATACATGTTCGACGGCATCGAGAAGAAACCGTCCGCCGAACAGGGCGCCGGCTTCATCCACAACGGAACTACCTATGTCCCGCTCCGCTTTGTCAGCGAAGCGCTTGGCAAGGAAGTCGGCTTCGACGAGGAGACCTCCACGATCTGGGTCGGCAAGCGGATCGATATGAACCATCCGGTCGCCCTGTACAAGGGCGGGCAAATCATTATGCAGGAGCTGCAAAACCGGCTGGCGCTGGACCGGGCATTCAGCTACGGGGTTGGCCAGGCGGATGAGGATGTCGAATATCAGCACTATTTGCTCGAAGAGATGATCGGCTACCGGGTTCTGGCCGCCAAACTGAGCGATGCGGAGAAAACCGCTCTGGCGCCGGACGTGGAGAAAGAGTTCGCCCTGCTCGTCTCCGAAATTACCCGCTCGGCGCCTGACAGTGCGGATGCCGCTTCCAAGCTGGCTCAGTACGGGTTGTCGGAAAAGTATCTGCACAGCTTTGCCGAGCAAACGACCTATGTCCGCAAAGCGTTGACAAACGCAGTGACCGATGCCCAGCTCAAGTCGCGTTACGAAGAGCTGGCCGCCGCCGGAGAGTATCATCGTGCCAGTGTGCGCCACATCCTGATCGGTTTCGAGGATGCCTCAGGCAAGGCGCGCACCAAGGCGGATGCCAAGGCCAAAGCGCAGCAGCTCGCTGACAAGCTGCGCCAAGGAGCTGATTTCGCGGAGCTGGCCAAACAGGAGTCCGATGACCCGGGCTCCAAGGAAGACGGCGGTCTGTATGAAGACGCTCCGGTGAACGGCTGGGTCGAGCCCTTCAAGAAGGCTACGATGGAGCTGAAGCTGAACGAAATCTCCGAACCGGTGGAGACGGAATACGGGTATCATCTTATCCGTGTGGAGGCGCGCACCGTATCAAGCTTTGAGGACGAGAAAGAAAATTTGCTCGGCGAAGCGATGGGCGATCGGTACGCGGCGTTTATCGAGAAAGAGCTGCCCGGCCTGATCGAAAAGATCGATCTCCCGTAATGCCGTGAGTGGATTAGCCGGCTTAATTCATGTAAAATAAACAGAATGACTGCGGCTGGAGTTACGACTGGCCGGCCGCAGGCGACTAAGAGAGCAGAAGGATGGACTGAACGCATGTTTCAAGCAACGGATTGGAAAGATTACGAATTGCTCGATACGGGAGATGGCGATAAGCTGGAGCGCTGGGGAGATATCGTGCTGCGCCGGCCCGATCCCCAGATCATCTGGCCGATCGCCCGGACAACGGCCGATTGGCGGGGCGCGGATGCGCATTATCACCGGAGCTCCAGCGGAGGCGGCCAGTGGGAGTACAAGAAGCAGCTTCCGGAGAGATGGACGATCGGATACCGCGATCTGTCATTCCATATTAAGCCGACCAGCTTCAAGCATACCGGCCTGTTCCCGGAGCAAGCGGTGAACTGGGCGTGGATGATGGATAAAATCCAGGGAGCAGGCCGCAAAATACGCGTCCTGAATTTATTCGCCTACACCGGCGGAGCCTCGGTTGCCTGCGCTTACGCCGGGGCCGAGGTTTGCCATGTGGATGCTTCCAAAGGCGTCGTCACCTGGGCCAAGGAAAACCTCCAGCTGTCGGGGCTCGCTGACCGGCCGGTCCGGTTCATAACGGATGATGTGTTCAAGTTCGTCCAGCGGGAGATGCGCCGGGGCAGTAAATACGATGCGATCATTATGGACCCGCCTTCCTACGGCCGCGGACCGAACGGCGAGACATGGAAGCTCGAGACGAACCTGTATCCGTTCGTCGAATCCTGCATGAGCATCATGACCGACAAGCCTTTGTTCATGCTGATCAACTCCTATACGACCGGCATCTCCGCGTCTGTGCTCAAGAATGTGTTATCCCTCTCGCTTGGCCGCTCCTATGGCGGGCAGATTACCTGCGGCGAGATCGGATTGCCGATCACAGCGTCAGGTCTGTCGCTGCCCTGCGGCATCCTGGGGCGCTGGGAGGCTTGAGGCGATGAGCGGCGGAGCCCCTGCTGTACCCGTGCTGTACGAGGATAATCATATTATCGTAGTGGTCAAGCCCCCTAATGTCCCTACCCAGGAGGACGAGTCGCGCGACCTTGATCTGCTTACGCTGATCAAGGCCGACCTCAAGCATCGCCACGGCAAGCCTGGCAATGTGTATCTCGGCCTCGTCCACCGGCTCGACCGGCCGGTCGGCGGCGTCATGGTGTTCGCCAAGACGTCGAAGGCCGCCTCCCGGCTATCCGACGCCGTCCGCACGCGCGCCATCCGCAAGCAATATCAGGCCGTTGTCTACGGGAAGCCGACGGCCGCAACCGGCACGCTGAGGCATCATCTACTGAAGGACACGCGCACGAACATGGTAGCCGTCGTACCTGCCGATCGGACCGGCGCCAAGGAAGCGATCTTGGACTATCGGGTGCTGTCCGCGCAGGAAGGAATGTCGCTCGTCGAGATCGAGCTGCATACCGGCCGGCCGCATCAGATTCGCGTCCAGTTCGCGGCGATCGGCTGTCCGCTCGTCGGCGACCAGCGCTACGGGGGCAGCCGGGCCGTGCCCGGGCAGCAGATCGCGCTTTGGTCTACCTCGCTCAGCTTCGAGCATCCGGTCGGCAAGGAGCAGCTTCGCTTTCAATCCCGGCCCCCCGCAGCCTACCCATGGCTGCTCTGGGGAACGGCCATTACGTAGCGTATGTCGGCAGCACTTTCTAAAAATAACAGCCTGAAGCCAATGCGGCCTCAGGCTGTTTAAGTTACGTATGACAGCGCGGCGCTAGTCGGCGCCGCTCAAGCGTTGGCAACTTTGCCGAGCAAATAGACGAGCAGCTGCTGGTTATGGGAGGAGATCCGACCCAAGTACTGCTGCAGAAACTGCTCCCGTATATCCATCCCTCGCGCGCACTCCGCTCTTCCCCTCTCGGTGACCCGCACCCAGACGATGCGCCGGTCCTTCGCGTCGCGCTCCCGCTCGATCAGACCGTTTTTCTCCATCCGATCCAGTAAAGTCGTAATCGCTGCGGGCGTAGTCGTCAAATATTCGATGAAATCAGAGGGCTTCATCTTGGGCGCGCCGGAGTACATGAGCAGCTCCAGCACAGTCAGCTGACCTTCCGTCAGCCCCGGGGAAAGCTCTGTTTCCATATGCGTGCGCAGATCCTTGGACAACTTCCACCACAGCTTGGCAAAATCTTGAGTTACCATAGTCATCCTCCCGAGCATCCTTTGTTTCCCTAATTATAACATTCCTCTCGCTCCTTTTAAAGGTTAATGACATAAATATTTTAAGACATCAAACGATAAAATGAGGTACCTTTTGACGGGCTTCAACATATATTGCAGACAGGATATTCGCCTAACGGCGCAGCTTGTCAATCCGTGTAAAGGAGTGGGTGACGTGGAGGACTGGAAGCAAAAAATCGGGGAGCGGGCTTTGCAAAAAGGCATCATCAAAGACCCCTACTTGCTCGATCGCCTGGACGAACCGATGCCGGTATGGGCCGTACTGGAGATGATGCTGGAGCTGCTCGAGCGGCAGGAGCCGCCCTACTCCAGCTATGATTAACAATTAAGTAAGCTTCAACAAATCAACGACGCCATTGGTTTTGCCGGCCGCAGGCACAAGCGCCTTACCCTTGGATTTGCGGTCCTCCAGCGGCGCGAGCTCCGTCGAAAAACTCGCCTTCTCGCCGTTCTTGAGAATAACGATCACATCGAAGGGGTCCTTTACGGTGAAAGCGCCGCGCAGCTCCGAGCCGTTCGGCTTGACGCCCTTGCCCTCCTTGAACTCGAAGGTGATGATGCCCTTGCCTCCGCGTCCCTGAAGCTGGTAATCCGCAACGAGCGAGCGTTTGGCATAGCCCAGATCCGTAACAACGACCACTTCCCCTTCGTAGCCTTCGATCAGCTCGGCGGATACAATCTCGTCATCCTCCTTCAACGTCATGCCGCGAACGCCCGCGGCGACTCTGCCCATAGCGTTGACCTCCTCTTCCTTAAAGCGGATGGCCATCGCCTGTTTGCTGACGAGAAGAATATCCGACTGGCCGGAGCTGAGCAGCACCTGCATAACCGCGTCCTGTTCGCCTACCTTGCAGGCGACGATACCGCTTGAGCGGTTGGTCGCATATTCCTTCAGATCCGTCCGCTTCACCTGCCCCTTGCGGGTGACGAAGAGAAGCGATTTGCCCGGGTCATCGAAATCCTTCAGCGGAATGACATTGACAATCCGGTCGTCCTTCGGAATCGGGATGACATTGACGATAGCCGTTCCGTTGTCCTTCCACTTGTACTCCGGAATTTGATGGACCGGCAGCAGGAAATATTGTCCCTTCTGCGTGAAGATCAGCAGATTCTCCAGCGTGTTCACATCCAGCAAATACCGCAGGTAGTCGCCTTCCTTCAGACCGGTCTTGTCGATTTCCCCGCCTGAGCGAATGAAGGAGAGCTTGCCTGTACGCTTGATATAGCCTTCGTTCGACAGCGTGACGAACACATCCTCCGCCGTCACCATCACCTGAAGGTTAACCTTCAGCTCCTCCACCTCGTCCTGGATGCCGGAGCGGCGGGCGATGGCGTATTTATCCCGGAGCTGCGAGATCTCTTCCTTGATGACCGCCAGCAGCTTCTTTTCGCTGCCCAGAATGCCGCGCAGATAAGCGATATTCTTCTGCACATCCTTCAGATCTTTCTCCAGCGAATGAATCTCCAGATTCGTGAGCCTGTAGAGCTGGAGCGTCAAAATCGCGTCGGCCTGCCGCTCGGTGAACCCGAACTTGGCCACGAGGTTGTTCTGGGCGTCCTGTCTGTTCTTCGACGCCTTGATGGCGGCGATAACCTCGTCCAAAATATTAAGCGCCTTGACCAGTCCCTCGAGCACGTGGGCGCGGTCCTCCGCTTTCTCCAGCTCGTACCGCGAACGGAAAGTGACAACTTCCTTCTGATGCGCGATATAGGCATGCAGCATATCGAGCAAGCCGAGCTGCTTGGGCGTCTTGTTGACGATGGCGACCATATTGAAGTTATAGGCTACCTGAAGGTCCGTCTTCTTGAACAAGTAAGCGAGCACGCCTTGGGCATCCGCTTCCTTCTTCAATTCGACGACGATCCGCAGTCCTTCCCGACCGCTCTCATCGCGAACCTCGGCAATTCCTTCGATCTTCTTCTCCAGCCGGATGTTCTCCATCGCCGTAACCAGACGGGATTTCACGACCTGATACGGAATTTCCGTAATGACGATCTGCTGCCGGCCTCCGCGCATATCTTCGATGGCAGTTCTGGAGCGCAGGTAAATCCGCCCCCGGCCTGTCCGGTACGCGTCGCGTATCCCTTCCGAGCCCATAATAATGCCGCCCGTCGGGAAATCAGGACCTTTGACGACCGTCATAATCTCTTCAAGCGGGCTGTCAGGACGGTCGATCAGCGCGATGCAGGCATCGATGACCTCACGCAGGTTATGCGGCGGAATCTCCGTCGCGAAGCCTGAAGAAATTCCGCTTACGCCGTTCACAAGCAGATTCGGGAAGCGGGCCGGCAGCACGACGGGCTCCTTGGTCGTATTGTCGAAGTTGTCCTTGAACTGGACCGTCCGCTTCTCGATGTCGCGCAGCAGCTCCAAGGCGATCTCGGACAAGCGCGCTTCCGTATACCGCATGGCCGCAGCCGGGTCATCGTCCATCGAACCCCAGTTGCCGTGCCCGTCCACCAGCACATGTCCCATCTTCCAGGGCTGCGCCATCCGCACCATGCCTTCATAGATAGAAGAATCGCCATGCGGATGATAGTTGCCCATCACATCGCCGACCGTTTTCGCCGACTTGCGGTACGGCTTGTCCGGCGTATTGCCTGCATCGTACATCGCGTACAAAATACGCCGCTGCACAGGCTTCAATCCGTCGCGCACATCGGGAATGGCGCGGTCTTGAATAATATATTTGGAATACCGGCCAAAACGGTCGCCCACAACCTCTTCCAGAAAGGCCGGCAAAAAGTTTTCAAGTATGCTCACTTATGGCCCTCCGTTATTCTTCATATTCCGTAAAGTCAACATTTTCGATAATCCAGCGCTTGCGCGGATCGACCTTGTCGCCCATCAGCGTCGATACCCGGCGCTCTGCCTTGGCCGCATCCTCGATCTGCACCTGCAGCAGCGTGCGCGTAGCCGGGTCCATCGTCGTCTCCCACAGCTGATCCGGATTCATTTCGCCGAGTCCTTTATACCGCTGCAGCTCCAGATTTTTGCCCAGCTTCTTCGTCAGCTCGGCCAGCTGCTCGTCGGTCCATGCATAATTCACCGTGCTCGCCTTGCCCGACTTCTTGGTCACTTTGAACAGCGGCGGCTGGGCGATATAGATCCGGCCCGAGTCGATTAGCGGCTTCATGTACCTGTAGAAGAACGTCAGCAGCAGCACCTGAATATGAGCGCCATCCGTATCGGCATCGGTCATAATAATAATTTTGGCATAATTGCTCTCCGACACCTCGAACTCCGGCCCCACTCCCGCTCCGATCGCCGAGATGATTGCCTTGTATTCGTCGTTTTTCATAATATCGAGCAGCTTGGCTTTCTCCGGGTTCATCGGCTTGCCCTTCAGCGGCAGGATCGCCTGATGCTTGGAATCGCGTCCCTGCTTGGCCGAGCCTCCGGCCGAATCCCCTTCGACGATAAACAGCTCGTTGCGGCTGGCGTCCTTCGATTGCGCCGGCGTCAGCTTGCCGCCGAGATTCGAGCTCTCGCTTTTGCCCTTCTTGCCGCTGCGTACTTCTTCACGCGCCTTGCGGGCAGCTTCGCGCGCTTTGGCCGACTGAATGGCCTTCTTCATCACCATCTGGGCCGTCTGCGGGTTTTCTTCCAGAAAGACGGACATTTTGTCCGCGACGATCGAATCCACTGCGCTTCGCGCCGAGGCGCTGCCGAGCTGATCCTTCGTCTGGCCGACGAATTCGACCTCGCCCATCTTGATATTGATGACCGCCATCAGCCCTTCGCGCAGGTCCTGGCCGTCCAGATTTTTTTCCTTCTCCTTCAGCAGTCCCATCTTGCGGGCATATTCGTTCATCGCCCGGGTGTAAGCCGTCTTGAAGCCGGTCTCGTGCGTACCGCCGCCGCGGGTCGGGATCGAGTTGACGAACGATACGATCGTCTCCGTATAGCCGTCATTATACTGCAGAGCAATCTCGACCTCGATGTCGTCCTTCTCCGCAGCGAAATGAATGACGTCATGCAGCACGCCCTTTTCTTCGTTCAGAAATTGCACGAACTGACTGGCGCCGCCTTCATACTGGAACACTTCTTCCTTGTCGCTGCGCTGATCGGTCAGGACGACCTTCAGCCCGGAGTTCAGAAAGGCGATCTCCTGCAGCCTCTCCGCCAGCGTATCGTAGCTGATCGTCGTCCCGCCTTGAAATACGCGTTTATCCGGCTTGAACGTGATCTTGGAGCCCGTTTTGCGGGTGTTTCCGATAATCTCCAGTCCTGTTACCGGCTCGCCGACATGCTCCTTGCCCGCTTCGTCCACCCAATATTCGAACCGCTGGCGATGCACCTTGCCGTCACGGTAAATTTCAACCTCAAGCCACTCGGACAGCGCATTGGTCACCGAAGCCCCGACGCCGTGAAGACCGCCGGACTTCTTGTATCCTCCGCCGCCGAACTTGCCCCCCGCATGCAGCATTGTAAAGACGACCTGCGGCGTCGGAACTCCCGTCTTGTGCATGCCCGTCGGTATGCCGCGGCCATTGTCCTGCACCGTTACGGACTGGTCCTTGTGAATCGTCACGTCGATTTGGGAGCAGTGCTTGGCAAGATGCTCGTCCACCGCATTATCTACGATTTCCCAGACCAGGTGATGCAAGCCCGATGAGCTGGTGCTGCCGATATACATCCCCGGACGCTTGCGGACCGCAACGAGCCCTTCGAGCACCTGAATATCGTCCGCCCCGTAGTCGGCAGCCGCCTTTGTCTGTGTATTTTCAATCAAATCGAGTTGATCCGTCATCGAAAGCCTCCTAAAACCTGTTAAGTCAACCATTCAACTATGAAGCATTATATCATTTGAACGGATTAGTTCAACACATCTTTTTTCGTAAATACGGCAAAAGATACGAAGACCGACAGCAGGACCCAGATGCTTAAGACGGTCAACGAGAACGGAAGATCCATGCCTTGAATGGGAGGAAGCCCCCCCGATAAATAGGTGGTCAGATTCAAATTCACCATAAAAAAGTACTTGGCTGTCTCCCACGAAGATACCATATTTGTCAGAATCGTCCCCGAAATAAGCAGGGCCAGCATGATCCCCATCCCCGCCGCCGTCGAGCGCACGAGCACCGATACCATCAAAGTCATCAGCGCCACCGACACGGCCGCGAACCAGACAAGCCCCAGCTCCAGAAGCAGATAAAACCACTGCTGCACGACATGCACACGGGAGAAATCGACATCGGTGCCGGAGACCGAGAAACCAAGCAGCCTCGGCATATCCCATCCGCCGTAGCCGAAGAAAAGGCCCGAGATGAGATAGCTAAGCACCGCCGTAGCGACCACGACAACCGACGTAAACAGCACCAGGCAGATCAGCTTGCTGAGCAGCACCCTTCGCCTCGGAACAGGTCTGGTCAGCAGCAGCTTGATGGTGCCGCCCGTATGCTCCCCCGATACGATATCCGCGGCAATGACCATCACCATCAGCGGAATAAACAAGCCGACCGCGTTCTCCACGAATTCTACTGTAAAGGTTACCCCGTTCGGCGATGCGGGATTCACATCTTTATCCAGATAATATTGCGCGATCTTGACCTCAACCTGCACCCGCTGCTTCCATTCGTCGGGCAGCCGGGCGCTGCTCAGTCTTCGGGTGAAGTCCGTGATTTTCTGGCGCTGCTCCGCTCTCCAGTCCGTTGTGCCGAATTGCTTCAGCGTATTTTGGGACACTTTCATCTGCGCGTATGTGAACATCGGGATGATCGCCGCGAGAATAAGCAGGACGACAAGCAGCCGCTTTTTCTTGACCATCTTGATGCTTTCGTTCATAACAAGGTTGTACAAGCTAGCCAATGCGTTCGCCCTCCGTCAGCTGCAAAAATAAATCCTCAAGCGTCGGATTCCGCCGTTCGATGCCATGCAGCTCCACCCCGGCCTCGATCAGCCGCCGGGACAGCAGCGGGATCACCGAATCCGCGAGCTGCATGACAATACGCGCCGCGCCGCTTGCGGTCCCTTCCTCCGCCGCCCGGTCCCAGGCAGGCTCCTGCCCCTGAGCATGCTCCGACGACTTCAGCACCTGCCAAGCCAGATCCGGCGGACTGACAGTCCACACGACCGTGGCATGCCCCGAGTCGACAAGCGCATCGACCTCGCCGACCTGAATCACTTCGCCGCGGCTGATGATCGCCACCCGGTCGCACAGCTGCTGAATCTCGCTCAGCAGATGGCTGGAGACGAACAGACTGAGCCCGGTCTCCGACAGCCGGCGGATGAAATCCCGCAGCTCCTTGATCCCCTGCGGGTCCAGCCCGTTCGTCGGCTCGTCCAAAATAAGCAGCTTCGGATCGTTTAACAGCGCCTGCGCGATGCCCAGCCGCTGCCGCATGCCCAGCGAATAGGTCTTGACACGGTCATGAATGCGCGCATCCATCCCGACGATATCGACCACCTCGCGGATGCGGCGTTCGCCTACGCCAGGCAGCATTCTGGCGAATTGCTCCAGGTTTTCCCATCCGGTCAAGTACGGATACAGCTCCGGATTCTCGACGATGCAGCCGACGTACTGAAGCGCTTCCTCATGCTGCTTGAACACATTGTAGCCGCATATATGAATCATACCCTCCGTCGGAGCGATAAGACCGACGAGCATCCGGATCGTCGTCGTCTTGCCCGAGCCGTTGGGGCCCAGGAAGCCGAAAATTTCCCCTGCGCGCACATCGAATGAAATGCCTTTAATGATCAGCCGCTTCCCGATTCTCTTCTTCACGCCTTCCACCGACAAGACGATATCGGCGTCTCTGCCCTTGCGTGCCGCCTGCTTCATGCCGCCTTCTCCCTCCGCATTCCTTATTGCAAAATATCCGTGATCCTCTCGGCTATCCGTTCGTAGCCCTGCTGGTTCGGGTGAAAATGATCCGTGTATAAAAATCGGGTCCCCTGCAGCGCAAACAAGTCATAGGTCGGCACGAACGTTATGTTCGGATAACGGCTGGCGATGTTGAACGCTTCCGTATTCCAGCGCTGGACGATCGGCGCTCCTGCCCGGTCCGGGTCCATATCCAGAAACGGGTGATACAAGCCGATATACAGAACGCGCGCATCCGGATTGGCCCGGCTGATCTTGTCGAACAGCTCGCCCAGCCGCTTGGCCGCTTCCGGAATGCGGTCGGCGGCCGCCTGCGGATTAAAGCCCTCGCCAAACTGTATGCCTCCCGGAGTCTGGGCCTCGGCCTGCGCCGGCGTCTGATCGGGCGCCGCCTGCCCGCCCTGGGCCGTTCCGCCCCCGGCGCCCGGGCTGGCCGCTGGCTGATTGCCGCTTGCACCGAATAAACCTTGTCCGCTCAGAAATAAATCATTGCCGCCCGCCGTCAGCAGGATCAGATCGGCCTCTGCCATTGACTTGGCGATATCCGGCTTGGCCTCCCAATCCCCAAGCAGATCGCTTGTCCGATAGCCGGGAATCGCAAAATTATTGTACACAAACACGGGCTTGCCGAGCTGCGCTTCCAGCTTGTCACGGACTCCCCGGACATATCCTCTGCCCGTAAGATCGCCCGTCCCCGCCGTCAGCGAGTCCCCCCAGGCAACAATCCGGATCTGTTCCTTCGCCCCCCAGCCCGCGTCAGCCGCCTGGCCCTTGCCTGACTCCGGTTTTGTCGGAGTTTGAGGCTCATTTATTGCCACTCCGGCATCGAAAGAGCCCGGCTTCGGGTACATAATATGATTCACGGCATAGGCGAAGCCTGCCGCACAGACCACAGTCGATACGACTGCGCTCAATCCGGCCGTCCGCCACAGCCAGCGCGTAGAACTCATCTTCCGTCCCCCTCTGTCATATTGCCTCTGTTTCAGCAAATTCGCTTACATTTTAGAGTAGCGGTTCGCCGCCTGATTTGCAAATTCAGGCGGAGCTAATCCGGGCTTTTTTTACGAAAACGGCCAATAAACCTGACCGGTGGCCAGGCTCGATGAGCCGGATAAGCGATAAGAGACGGCTCGCGGCAAATTTTTCATTCCCCTCCTCTCATACACCAAGCCTATTCTTCCGATATATGAACCATTGACCATAAGAGGAGGATAAAGCATTTGGATATCGCACAACTTTCAATGAACATGTCTCAGGCTAATTTAATGCAGCAGGTAAGCATTCATGTATTAAATATGACCAAGCACACAGCAGCAACACAAGCACAATCCTTAATTAAGGCCATGGAACTAAGCGTTCAACCGAATCTTGGCGGAAATATTGACTTTAAAGCTTGAATGATCGCAATCCATACCGTCAGCTTAAAAACTTCAGCGGGTTTTTCTGCGCGCCATCCTGGATAATCTCGAAATGCAGATGAACCCCTGTCGAGTTCCCCGTGCTGCCCATAACCCCGATTTTTTCTCCTTTGGCGACCGGATCGCCTTTCTTCACCCCAATCTTGCTTAAGTGGCCGTATAATGTCTCATACCCGTTCTTATGATCGATAATGATGCAGTTTCCGTAGCCGCTTTTCCACCCGGCGAACGTGACGGAGCCGCTGTCCGAAGCCATGATGCTCCGCTGCTCGGATACAAAATCAGTGCCCTTATGCGTTTTCCCCCAGCGCAAACCGAACTGGCTCGTCACTTCGCCGCGCAGCACGGGCATGGCGAATTGGCCCGTGCCGGCGCCGGGCGCTTTGCGAGTGCCTTGCTTGACCACAGTTTGTACGGGCGTCTCCAGCAGCTCCTCCTCCACAATCCGCTCTTCGGCAAGCTCGCCATTGACATGTACCGATTGGATCGTCACCTGCTTCAGACCGGGCTTGCCTTGAGCGACGATTTGAATGACGCCGGCTTTGAGACTGTCGTCCTTCTCATATACGACGCCGCTCGGCACCTTCGACTGCTCGGTTCTAAGCACGGTGCTCTTCACCGACAACAGCGGCTGCTGGCGGGCGATATGCAGCTGCTCCCCGATCCGGATCAAATTCCCCCGGAGCTGCGGATTATTCGCGCGAAGCGTCTCCAGCGAAATCTGATGCTTCTGGGCGATGACGGACAAGCAGTCGCCGGCCTGTACCGTATAGGTCCGAGCCTGCTCCTTGCCTGCCCGGATCCGCTCCAGGATAGCGGAGGCGGACTCGACTTGACCCGGTCCGGCGGTCGTTTCGATCAGATGAACCTCTTCCACAAATGCAATTTCCGTCCGCACAGTACTCGTATCTTTCTCCATGCGAGACTTGTTATCGGCAGCCAGCGCATGGACTTCTTTGCGTTTACCGCTCCCCGGGACCCTAGCGCCCAAGCCGGCAGACACGCCGACATCCCCGGCTATATAAGCGTCCTTGATCTGCTCCAGCAGCTCGGCAGCCGTGCCCGTATCTTTGACGTAGCCGATTGTTCCCCCGTCGATTCGTATTTCCGTGGCGAATAAATAATACTCGATATGAGAGCTCAGCAGCGCCAGCACCGCTTCATTATCGACGGCGCCGGAATTGCGGGTATGTACGAAGTGAAGCTTTTCCAAATTGGATGTAACCCGGGCTTCCGCGTATTCCCGCTCCAGCTCCCGGTATTTCTCCGATTTCCATTGTTTGACGACATCGGGATCGCTCACCGTCCCGAGCAGCTGATCGTCCAGAAAGACATCGAACCGGCTTACCGCTTGGGCTTTGACGAACCAGCGCCCCGACAGCACGACGGCGGCAATGACCGCAAAGGCCGTGACCCACTGAATGGTTCCTAACGTTTTCTTCCACCTGCTTGAAGGGTTTTTCAACGTTATCTCCCCCTTGTTCGTGTTCGGCCCCCCTTACGCCCACTCCCCCCTTGCTGACGCCCTCCTCATGTATATGACGCTTGCGCCCGAATAAGACAAAAACGCGCAAAAAACACCCCCCGACCGCCTTATTCCAAGGCAAATCGGGGGGCTATGCCCGCCTTCGCGTCCAGGTTTCCTCAGCCTGTTTCCTGAAGAAAACGGTACTGCGCCTGAATCAATCCGTAGTAGACGCCTTGCTTCGCAATCAGCTCTTCGTGGCTGCCCTGCTCCTTGATTTCGCCGTGATCCAGCACAACGATCTGGTCGGCATGGCGAATCGTGGACAACCGGTGAGCGATAATGAATGACGTCCGCCCGGCCAGCAGAATTTGCAGCGCCTCCTGGATTTTGACTTCCGTCTCCGTATCGATGCTGGCCGTAGCCTCATCCAATATGAGCACTTGCGGGTCAGCCAGCAGCGCTCTGGCGAACGACAGCAGCTGCCGTTGTCCCATGGACAGCACATTGCCCCGCTCTTGAACTTCGGTATCGTAGCCAAGCGGAAGATCGACGATAAAATCATGCGCACGGACTGCTTTCGCCGCGGCCTCCACTTCTTCGTCGGTCGCATCCAGACGTCCGAAGCGTATATTGTCGCGAATCGTGCCCGAGAAAATAAACGTATCCTGCAGCACGATGCCGATCTGGGAACGCAAGCTGTGCAGCGTCACATCCCGGATATCATGGCCGTCGACTTCGATGCTCCCTGCCGTCACGTCATAGAAGCGGCAGAGCAAGTTAATGATCGTGCTTTTGCCGGAGCCCGTATGTCCGACCAGAGCGATCGAGGAGCCGGCCTTGACGCTAAGATCGATGCGCTTCAGCGCGTGGCGGCCCGGCTCATATTCGAACTCGATTCCCCGAAACTCAATATTGCCCTGGATCGGCGGCAGATCGCGGGCATTGGGCCGCTCCGCCACGTTCGGCTGCTCGTCGATGAATTCAAATATCCGCTCGGAGGAAGCCATGGCGATCAGCATCTGCGAATACATCTGGCCGAGCCGGTTGATCGGCTCCCAGAACTGGCTGATGTACGCGCCGAAGGCAACCAGAATCCCGACCGTAATCTCGCCCTTCATCACTAGATAAGCGCCGAAGATGAAGAGGATAAAATAGCCGATCGCCCCCGTCACCTCGATAATCGGGTTGAACGATTGGTTCAAGGTCGAAGCCTTGTTCCAGGCGCGATGGTTGTCCTTGTTCATGTCGTCGAAATAAGCCATGTTCGCCTTCTCTTGCGCATAAGCCTGAGTCACCTTGATCCCCTGAATGCATTCGTTCAAGTGGGAGTTGATGCGCGACGTTTTCAGCTGGACAACCTGCCATGCGCGGCGAATTTTCAGGCGCACCTTCGTCGAGATGAGAAACATAATCGGCACCGTCACCATAATAGCGAGACCCAGCTTCCAGTTGTAGACCAGCAGAATAACGATGATCCCGATCAGCTGCACGCAGTCGATCATCAGGTTGACTACGCCGTTGGTCAGCAGGTCTTGAAGCGAGTTTACGTAGTTCACGATGCGAACAAGTATCGAGCCAGCCGGCCGCTTGTCGAAGAAGCGGAACGACAGCTGCTGGATATGGCTGAACAAATCGTCGCGCAGGTCGTAGATCACCCGTTGTCCGATCATATTCGTGTAGCGGATGCGGTAATTATTGGCCAGCCATTGCACGATGTACAGCCCCAGCATGCCGAGCACGACATACCCGAGCTGCGCGCTGTTTTTGTCCTTGATCGCATGGTCGATAGCGAATGCCAGCAGCATCGGATTGAGCAGCTTCGTGATGGCGCCGACCACCATCATGACCAGAATAATCGGCACCATCTGCTTGGCATACGGCCGCATATATTTCCCGACCCGCTTTACTTGAACCCAGTCAAAGCCTTTATCCATATCCTCGTCGTCCTGGTAGACAAATCTTGAACTTACTTTTTCTTCGGCTTCCGCCGATTTGCCTTTAGTAGTCGATGTCCTGCTCACGTGGCCAGTCCCCTCCGTTTCGTGTACGCGCTGGAGGCGGCGGATTCCCGCATAGCCTGCCGTTCTTCAGCCTCTGCCTCCTGCTGCGCAGGCATGCCGGATGGAGACGTTTTGCCGATGGCGGCAGGTTCCGTATCCACCGCCAGCACAGGCTGATCGGAGAACTGAATGTTGTAGGTGTCGAGGTAAGGGCCGGGCACTTGCATGAGCTGCTCGTGAGTTCCTCTCTGCACGACTTTTCCGTGATCCAGCACGATAATTTCATCCGCATGCTTGAGCGAAGAAATCCGGTGGGCAATGATAAACGTCGTTCTGTTCTTCATAACCTCCTGGAAGCCCTGCTGAATCTCGTGCTCGGTTTCCATATCGACGGCGCTTGTCGCGTCATCTAGTATAAGCACCTTCGGATTCAGGAGCAGTGCCCGGGCGATCGCGATCCTTTGTTTTTGTCCCCCGGACAGTCCCAGTCCCCGCTCTCCCACGACTGTGTCGTAACCTAGCGGCAGCTCCATGATAAAGTCATGCGCCTTCGACAACCTTGCCGCCTGCTCGATCTGCTCCTGGGTCACATCCCCTACGCCATAAGCGATGTTGTTGCGGATCGTGGAGGAGAACAGAAACGTCTCCTGAAACACGACGGCCATCTGGCTTCGCAAGCTTTCCAGCGTAATATCGCGGATGTCCTGTCCATCTAGCAAGATGCGTCCCTCCTTGGCCTGATAAGCGCGGAACAGCAGCTGAATAACGGTTGACTTGCCTGAGCCCGTTCCGCCGAGCAGACCGATTACGGAGCCTGGAGGGGCATCGAGATTGAAATCCTCGACGGCCGGTTTTTGCGATTCGCCGTAAGCGAATGTCACGCCTTCAAAGCGGATATGCCCTTGGACGGTATCCGGAGTCAATACGCGCGCATTTTCTTTGTTTTTCACATGCACATATTGATGCAGAATCTCCAGCAGCCGTTCGCCTGCCGCTTTCGACTGGGTAAAGTTATTGATATGGAAGCCGATGCCCCACATGGGCTGAATAATATAGCCGATCAGGCTGTAGAACGCGACCAGCTCGCCCAATGTAATTTTGTCCTGAATCGCCATCCAGCCGCCCGCTCCGAGCAGCAGCACGATGCTGAGATTGGCGAACAGCTCCATCAGCGGGAAAAACTTGGCCCATATGCCTGAAGTGACGACGTTGTTATCCTTGTAGTCCGTATTGCGCTCCGCGAACTTCTCGATCTCGTGGGGCTCGCGAGCGAATGATTTGACAGTGCGCACTCCCGTAATGTTTTCCTGCACCGTTGTCGTCATGCTGCTCATCGATTTCCGGATCAGCCGGAAAGCCGGGTGGATGCGTCCTTCAAAGCGGACAGCCGTGAACACGAGAAACGGCATCGTAGCCAGCGTAATGAGCGTAAGCTGCCAGTTGATCGACATCATCATGATCATGCCGAAAGTAAACATCATGAACACGTTGATGATCTGGACAAACCCAAAGCCGATAAAATCCCGCACAGCCTGCAAGTCTGCGGTAAGCCTGGACATCAGGTCCCCCGTCCTGGCCTTATCGTAGTACTGGAATGACAGAAACTGCAGCTTGCGATACAGCGCTTCCCGCAAATTAAAGGCGGTCTGATTGCCCAATCTGGCGCTGAACGCCCCGTGCAGGAATTGGAAAGTGGCCTTCAAAGCCATGACGCCAAAGACGGCGGCAGCCAGCAGCGGCACTTCCTCATAGCGGCCGTTTGCGATCACGCTGTCGATCAGATACCGGAACAGATTCGGGTACACGAGCCCCAAGCCTGTAACCGTAATCAAACAGAGCATCGAAATGACAAAAAACCTTCGTTCCGACCAGTAATACTCCCTTAGCTGTTTAAATACATTCATCTTCCCTGCTCCTCCTCCTGTGCGCCCGTCTATGTATAGGTGAAGCAGACGGAGCCGCCCCTGATAACCGTCGATTTCCTGCACATGCCGTCAAGCTCTATGATGTCTGAATGGCCCAAAGCCGATTGATCGGCTTCGCAGCGCGTATTGCCTCCTTAGAGATGATTTCACACTGTAAATCGATAAAGCATAAGGCGATTAACGCAGGGGAAATAACCTGCGCTTAGCGGTGCAGTCCTCCGCTGCGCAGCTTCGGTTCGGAAGCCACTGATAAAACGGCTGACGGCATCTTGCAGGCGCCGTGCGTTAGTCAAGAACTCGAGCCGCTTCTCCGGGCAGCCATTTGCCCTTTTTACCCCTGTTGACTTGGCTTTTGCAAGCTTGAAATAAAGTAGATCGTTCTCCCCCTTGCCGAAAGTGTGACAAAAATCGTAAGGTTTTGCTTTGTTGTTAGGAGTTTACCATCATCGATGGGAAGCGGCAACAAGGTTCCTCTGCGTAAAGTTGCGTAAGTCCGGGAAAAACCCCAAATGCAGAGGTTTAGGGGAAGGAATCCATCTTTTTCTCCCGAATGATACCGATTCATGCCAATGAAAGCCCTTTCAAGAAAACAGCGTTTTTTCGTGATTTTTACGCTTCGGCGCAAGCCATTTTCTTGCCTGTGAAACAGAAAATGCGCGCAAGCCGGATCATCCCGGCCTGGCGCATTTCTCTCTTCCTAGTGTCTGATCTCCGATCAGGAAGAAGCCAAAAACGTAAGCAGACGTTCATGCTTCTGCTGCATTACCTTCAGATCAAGCTTCATGTCGAGCGCCTCCAACAGACCGGCCGCATGCTCCTGCAGATCCGTCTTCCACTGCTCCGCCAGCTCCGTCATGACGCTGCGCAGCTGATCCGTGTAAGCCGCCTCCAGCTCGGCCGCCTGCATGTCGGCGAAGCGGGTCATCGGCTGCACCAGCTTGGCTTCGAGATCGCGTCTGAGCTGGGCCTTGCCCTCTCCTTCGAAAAACTGCTTGGCGTTCTTGAAATAGGAGGTCAGCCATTTCATCTGAACTTCCTCGGCCTGCAGCGTGCCGCCAAGCTCCGGCGTTGCAAGCTTGAACGCCTCGAAGCCCGCAGGCTCGAAGGATGGGATTTCCTCTCTCAATCTGGCTGTCCATTCGTCCGCAGCCAGCCGCGCCATCTGGTTGATCTTGTTCTCCACGCGCAAAGTCGTGGCGAGCACTTCCTGAGACAGATCGAAGGCGATCATCCGTCTCAGCTCCTCCCAAGCCGATTGCAGCACAGCCTTGCTGTCGCGCGGATCGTCATTAAACATGGAAGGATTGAACGCCACATTAAACAGATCGCCGAAGCGGTAAGTCGCCCGCTGCTTCACGTAGTACAGAAGCTCCTGAATCTCCTTGGCCAGCTCACGGGTATCCGCTTCGCGGGAAGAACGCTCCAGCCTCTCCAGGCCGCTCTGCAGAGCGGCGCGCAGCGCATCGCTTTGCTTAGCCCGCTCAGCCGCATCGGAGCGGGCGCTGTCCGTCCAGCGCTGCAGCGTCTCGGCCGCGCGCCGGATGTCCGACTTGCCGGCTCTGACCGCCATCTCGGTCAGCTCCTCGAAGGTAAACCGGACAAAATCCCGCTCGAAAGCGGTGACGCCCGACTGGCCGGCTAGCGCCTCATCCCCCTTCAGCTTGCCCTCCAGCGCATAATAGCTGGATAGCGGGTAAATCCGAGGATGCCGGATGCCGTGCTGCAGCAGATTGCTTTCCACATGGCCGACCACCCCTTCGAGCTCTTCGGCAGAGGAGGCCAGATCCGCAGCGTTGACGATGAAAAACATTTTATCCAGCTCGAAGCTTTCCTTCACCCGGCCGAGCTGCAGAAGAAACTGCTTGTCGGCATGCGAGAACGCATGATTGTAATAAGTGACGAACAAAATGGCATCGGCATTTTTGATATAATCAAAGGCTACGCCCGTATGCCGGGCATTGATGGAATCCGCTCCCGGCGTATCGACCAGCACCATCCCCTGCTCGGTCAGCGGATTCGCATAGTAGAGCTCGATCAGCTCCACGAAGCATGATTTTGTCTCCTCGGCCGCATAGGCACCGAACTGCTCGGAGGAAATTTTCAGCTCCTGGCCGAGCAGCCCGTTCATCTCGTTCCAGCCTTGCTGCACCGCGCGAAGAAAGGCGTAATGCGGCTTTCCTTTGCCGGGAATCCGATCGGCCTTCAAGCCGTCGATTGCCTTCAGCGCCTGCTCGATTGTCGCTGCCTGAACGCCCAGCGCCTCCAGCGAGTAGAGCGCATCGGCAATCAGCCGCTCCCGGCTTTTCATCCGCACCTTGGCTGTACCGTGCGGCCAGCCGGCCTCCGGCTCGGGCGGCATGATCTTGTTGATCGCCGCCGTCGTCGGATTCGGCGACACCGGAAGGATGCGTTCGCCGATCAAGGCATTGGCGAACGACGACTTGCCCGCGCTGAACGCGCCGAACAGCGCGATCGTAAACCGGTTGCCGGCCAGGCGCTCGGCCTTCTCCAGCAGCGAGCGGCGCACCGACTGCAGCGCCGCCAGGCCGTCAAGCTCGCCGGCAGCCGCTTCCAGCTGCGCCGCCGTCTCGCGCAGCCGGCCGCGGTGACCGCTGGCCGCCAGCGTCGGCGCTTCGCCGCCTGCGGTGTCCGCGCCTTCGGCCAGCCAAGACAACGCGGGCGCCGCCTCGGCTGGCGACCCGGACTGCTGCGCTGCGCCGGAGCCGGCGTTCGCCGCAGGCGCCGCCGCAAGCGGCGGCAGCTCGGGCGCCTCGCTGACGGGCAGCTGCGCCAGCAGCCCGTCGCGGTACGCCGCCTCGGCCTGCTCCATCCGCTCCAGCTCGCGGTATGCGCCGAGCCGCGTATCCAGCTCGGCCAGCTGAGCGGCCAGCGCCTGCCGTCTGCCGGCCAGCGCCGCATCCAGCTCCGCGGTCAGCCGCTCGGCCGCAGCTATCGCGCGCTTGCGGTAAGCGGCCTTGATCTCGGCTGCGATCTGCCGCGAATAGGTCAGCGTATACTCCCCGCCGAAGACAGCGGCGTCATTGACCTGGGCGGCCAGCCACTCGGGCGTAACCTCGCACACAATGCTTGCCGCCGCCTCGTCGATATGCTCCAGCGGCAGTCCCTGTCCTTCCAGACGCTGCTTAACCGTCTGCTGCACATGCCGGGCAATCTGTGTCTGAACCTGCCCGGCGAAATCCTTCGCCAGCGCTTGCAGACGCTGGTCCCGCTCTGCCGCCGTCTTCGCCGCCGAGCCCAGCCAGCCGACCTTGAAGCCGGGCCTCCGGCTGTCCAGATACGCATGCGCCAGGTCGCGGGTCACGGCCGGCGTTACGTTTGCATTGTCCAGCAGCGCGTTAAGCTCCCCGCGCAGCTGCGACAGGAGCTGGGCAGGCAGCGTCTCCAGCCTGCGCAGCTCGCCGCTGGCTTCGGCATATTCCGCCTGCGCCGAACCGGCCGAGGCATCCTCGCTCAGCCGCAGCCGCAGCGCTTCCTTGGCAGGCTCCGCCTCCTCGGCCTGCTTGGCTGCATGGGCCAGCGCCAGCGCGCGGGCCGACTTCTCCAGACTTTGGCGGACAAGCGCCTCGCGGCGATCGATCAGTCCTCCGATCAGCCAATCGAGCTTTGCCCACTCGCTGGCCGGATGATCGGGCGCCTTGACCGACGTATACAGGATGCCGTCGGGATAAACGCCCCAGCTGGCGAATGCTTCCTGTACGCCTCGTTGATACGCCTCCAGCGTCACTTCCTGCTCTCTATGCTTGTCGATCATATTGACGATCAGGTACAGCGGTTTGCCCCATTCCGTCATTTTTTTCGTAAAGCCCAGGTTGACCTCGGACAGCACATGGTTGTAATCCATGACGTAGAATACGACATCCGCCAGATGCAGCGCCGATTCCGTGGACAGCTGATGGGCATCGTCGGTCGAGTCGATGCCGGGGGTATCAAGCAGCGCCGCTTGCTCACGCAGCAGCGGGATCGGATAAGTGATCTCGATCGTCCTGACGGCTTCCCCGTTCCGGCAATGCTCAGCCAGCTGCTCCAGAGGCACCCGCTCGGAACGGGGCTCCCCGCTTTCCGTTGTCCGGTGATACCAGACGGTAGCTCCGGCCTCCCCGCTTGCTATGCTCACAATATTGGCGCTTGTCGGAATCGGACTGGAAGGCAGCAGCTGATGTGCGCACAGCCGATTGATCAGACTGGATTTCCCTGCCGAAAAATGACCGCAGAACGCCAGATGCAGCCGTCCGCTATCCGCCTTGGCCAATAGCTCGGCAACCTTCTCCGCATGGTCCGGGTCCCCGGCCTGACTCATGCGCTCGCGCAATACGCGAATAGCCTCCGTCGTCTTCGCAGACTGAGCTTCTCCGCCTTGCTGCTGCGGTTCTAAAGTTGGTGTAAGTATGCTTCTCATCCTTCTCCCCTACCTGCCCTCTCTATATCCATGCTGATTCCAATCCCATGACAAAAAGAAAAAACCGAATTGCTTCGGTTTTTAGTGTACCACATTTTCTTTCTCGGGGATAAATATTTCAAATACGTCGCGATGCTGCAAAATGGTGATATCCTTGTCCTTGACCTTCATCACGACAACCTCGGGACGCTGCTTCATGCGAGTCAAGTAGTTCTCGGGCACGCTGCCGGACTCCGATACGACGACGCCTTCCACTTGCATCTCTTCGTTTTCCTGGAGAGGGGTTTGGAGGATTCTCTCGTAAATGTCCGAGAACACCTCAAAATCATTTGTATAAACGGATATGCATTTCATTTCATCCTATCCTTTCTTCACTCGAATCCTTAAGCGTTGCTTTAGCTTTTTCGCCCTTTGGTATAGGTTTCCTTTTGGAGCCGGTTTTCATACGTTTTTTGCCTTCCGGGCACATGCCGATCAGCGGACAAATCTCGCACTTCGGCGATTGTGCCTTGCAGTGGTACCGTCCGAAAAAGATAAGACGATGATGCGTATCCGTCCACTCCTCCCGGGGAACGAGCTTCATCAGCTTCTTCTCGACCTCCAGGACGGAATCGTCTGCTCCTGCAATCCCGAGCCGTTTCGATACTCTTTCCACATGAGTATCAACTGCGATCGCCGGAACGCCAAAAGCATTGGACATGACCACATTCGCCGTTTTACGACCGACTCCGGGCAATTCGATCAGCTTCTCATGCTCCTTGGGCACTTCGCCGCCGAACTTGTCCAACAAAAGCGCACACAGGGCCTGGATATTTTTGGCTTTGTTGCGAAACAGCCCGATGCGGCGTATATCCTGCTCCAATTCATCAAGCGGAACGGCTAAATAATCTTCCGGCCGCTTGTACTTCTGAAACAAAGTCGCCGTTACTTTGTTGACCGTCTCGTCCGTACATTGGGCTGACAGCAAGACAGCGATCGTCAGCTCAAAGGGGTTGGAATGATTCAGCTCGCAGTGAGCGTCGGGAAACATGCCAGCGATGGTCTCAAGTATCGTTCGAACCTTAGCTCGATTCACATGCAGCCCGCCTCTCATCACGCTTATGTTCCTTAGTTTACCGAATCGGAGAAGCCGAATCAATGAAATATGTCTGTAATTTGCGAATTTTTTCCGAAATCCTCGCAAATCGCCGAGAAAAGCCTAGCAAGCGGCAAGGTTCTTGAAGATCTCCGCGTGAGTCTCCCTGCTTGGGTGCGTGGGGGGGAATGCATATACGGTTCCAATCGCTCTTGAAGTCGTGTCCAATTGAAATTTATGTATGAGGTGAGGACACGACTTCAAAGGCGGACGCTTTCGCTTTTCCACCGCATATCCATTCCTTGTCATCTACTCCGTGCTTCTTTCGACTTCTCTAACCAGCGCTTATTCGCTCTGAAATTTCAAAAAAAACCGCCTCAGCAGCGGCAATCTGCGCACTACTAAGACGGCTTGGCCAAGCGAAAAGTTGCATGTTTTATAGATTAGGGCTGTTCGATTTCATAAATTTTATCTTCCAACACGTAAATGGTCACTTCGTTGTTCTCGGCTAAGCTGGATGCGTTGACAACTTGTGTTCCCTTATGCACATAAACGCGTCCGAACAAAGCGTAACGGTCCTTGCTGTTCGTGCCGGCAGGCTTTAACAGCAGATGGCCAAGAATCGTATCGTAGGAGGCCACCGTCCGCTTGTGCGCAGCAGCCTGATGGATGATCGTTTTTTCCGTTGCGTCTTTAAGCAATTGGACACGATCTCCTGCTTTGAGCTCTGTGAGCGAGGAGGACAACGTCCCATCCGCTTTTTTGACCGTAAAGTTTTGTCCGAGAGGCAGCACATGAATCCCGCCTTGGAAATCCTGTACGGTGAGGGTGCCGAGCGACGCATCCACGGTGTTGACTTTGCCGCGGATCGTATTCACGATGGAAACCATCTCCATCTTGTTGCCGATAAAGCTCGCTTTGACGTATTCGTCAACCAGCAAATCCTCGAATGCGGCAGTAGCCTTGTTCGGGTTATAGAGCTTGTCCAGCGAGTCGATGGTAAATGTAAACGTCGCCGAACCGTTCTCTTCCTTCACGGTTACCTGCTTAGTCGAAGGCGTGACGACAAGTATCTTGAACACGCCCGATTTCTTCACGGCAAATGAGCTGAACATATCTTGTGTGAAGATCAGATTCGCCCGCACCGAATCGCCTACCTTCAAATCCGCGAGTACGCCGTTCGTTTTATTCTGCAGCTCGACAGCAGCGCCCGGCGCTTTAAGCGTCAAGCTTTTGCCGCCCGTCGTCCGCAGCGTAACCTCGCTTAGCGTCGAGTTGATTTGCGATACGACGCCGTCCAGCGACTGCGTCATCTCGATCGAGATGATTTTGTCCTTGGAAACCTTCATATTTACTTTTTTGTTCCGATCGGTGTTGGTAGCGCCTGCCTGCGTGCCGAGAAACGAGGTTTGGAAGTTGGCTACCGGAATCGTCGTCCCCGCATATTTGATCACAGTCGCATCCGTAATCTGGTAAGCGCCGAACCCGCCGTTATCTTTGGCCACTGTAAGCACCTTGGAGGTTGATTCATAGTTCACGATACTGGCAAACTCGTAGTTTTCAATCTGGCGGTTGTTTACCGTAACCTTCACGATCTTGTCGTTCAGTAGATCAAGGGTCACTTCATCGCCCTTCTCCAGATCGTACATACTCGCCATTGACGTGCCGCCGATGGAAACAAGCGCATTATCATTCACATAATAGGAAGACAGGGAGCTGCCTCCGCTTGGCGTAATCGTCAGAATCCGGGAATCCTTGCTCACTTCCGTCGTCAGCGTGCCCTGGATCGTGGTGACTACATCCGCCTGCTTTTTCACGGTAACCGAGTTCAGCTTATTGGCTTTGATCTCGTAGCTGACGGCGTCGCCGATATGCAGCTTCGACAGCTCGGACACGGTTCCGTCCTGCAGCTTGACCGCTATTCCTTCCGCCGTCGAGTACGTTTCGCCCTGGCCGCTTGACGCCTCCAGGAAGCTGATCTGATTCTGCGCCGTATCGATGTTCGTTATCGTGCCTTCCGCCGTTTTGCTAATCGGAGCCTGCTTCACGACGATGTGCGTAATCTTCGTCTCCTTAAGCAGCGTGTTGCGCTTGAGCTGAACGATGCTGCCGAGCGGGATGGAGCCGATGCTTTGCCCGCGGCCCTCGTTGTCGGTTACCGCCACATTGGCCGCGATTTCCATCAGACGGCGCGTTCCGCCAACTTGCACGGATACTCGCATCTCGTCGAGGAACACGTCGTTCAGCGTCCCTTCGGTTACTTCCATTTTCTCCTCTTCATTCGTCAGCTCGATGTAGAGGGCGTTGTTCAAGTTCTGAATCACATAAACTTCATTGGTCAGCTTGATCTGGCTGAGCGGAATCCGGCTGTCGTCCTTTGCGCTGTACAATACCGTGTCCGCCGAAAGATTGTATGTAGTTGTATCGCCCTTTGCATTCAATACGCTGATCTTCTTGTCCGTCAGCTCCATCACATACCCGATATCGACGCGGCTGGAACGGGTGGTCAGTTCCTTGTCCGCCCGGCTGAGGAAGGTCGCCATCTGCGCGCGCGTCACCTTGCCCGACGGTCTGAACGTATCATCCTCGAAGCCTTGCACGATGCCGAGCATAACTGCAGCATTGATATAGCCTTTGGCCCAGGAAGAGAAGCTTTCCGCATCATTGAAGCTGGAGGCCGAAGCCGCCTGCTGCGAAGCCAGCGAATTTTTGCCGATCGCGCGGATGACCAGCTTGGCCACCCACTCCCGGGCAGCGTCGCGGGAGCCCCACGCCGTCTTAGCCGATGCGTTTTCGACTTCTTCCGCCGCCGTAATCAATCCGCGATCGAATGCATAAGCCACATAAGGCTTCGCATAATCGCTCACCTGGACAGGGAGAACCGTTTCCGCCTTGTTGGCCAGCGCCTCCGTTTCCAATCCCATCATCCGGATCGCCATAACGATAACATCCTGCTGGGACACCGTATTGTCAGGCCGGAATTCATTTTTCTCATACCCTTGGATAATGCCGAGGGCTGCAAGCTTCGTTACGTGCTTGATCGACCAGTGAGCGCCGTCGACGTCCGAGAAGCGCAGCACAAGATTTCCTGCCGCCGAAGTCGAGGTTGTATTAGGAGCAGTCTCCGCCGCGAAGGCGGAGCCGCTGAATGCAAGTGTAAGCGCCAGTGCGGCTGCTGTCATCTTGCGAACTTGCTTCTGTCTCTTTCTCTTCATGTATTTGCATACTCCTCTCGGTCTCTTTCGATGTGTTTGCCTGCCGTTAGCGCTTGAAAGGATGCTGCAGCTCCATATGCCCCATCAGACTTTCGACTTGTTTGCCTTCGAGCAGGATTTCAAGCGTCTTGACCTCTTCGAATTGAAAAGCGGTTTTCTGAAGAGCCGTCAGCAGCATTTCCTCGCCGCCCGCTCCAAGCCTCGCTTCCGCAGGCATGACCAGATCAAGCGTAAGCTGACCGTCTTTCAACGTCGCAGACTTGAAGGTCAGATTTTTGGCCAGCGATACGGACTTGTCGTCAGGCGTTTTCTTCAGTTCCTGAAAGGCTGCCAAGTATTTGTCCTTATCTGCCGTAAATTCGATTGTGGTTTCTCTCTCCAGCAGCTTCTCCAGATTCGCGTCCGCATAATAAGACTTCACGGACTTCGATTGCTTGGAAGGCTGAACGGGCTGAACCGGCTGTCCAGCTTGTCCGCTCGACCCGCCGCTGCCGCTTGCCTGGCCGGTCGATTGGGGAGTTTCAGGGGCCGGCGTATTCGGCTGGACGGCGGGCTTCTGTCCGCAGCCCGACGCTACCAGCGCGAAAAGCGCGGCTGCGGTCAACATTTTGCACCAATGGGTTTGCATCAGAAACACTCCTTATTCCAGATTAAGCTGCGTCTTGATGCCTGCTACGATGGATGCGGCTACCTGGTCTTGAAAAGCTTCTTGAAACATCTGACTTTCTTCCGCGCGATTGCTCATAAACCCGATTTCCAGCAGCACGGAAGGCATGGTTGTATTGCGAATGACATGGAATGCGCTCTTCTTTACCTTGCGGTCGGGGAAGCCGGTGCCTTGCAGCAGTGCCGCATGCATCGTTTTGGCAAAGTCGACGCTTTGATCCGTGTAGTAATACGTCTCGGTACCGCGAATCGTTTCTTTATCCGCCGAATTGGCATGGATGGACACGAACAGATCCGCATCGGCCTGATTAGCCAGCGCTACGCGTTCAGCAAGCTCCAGGAAGGTATCGTCTCCCCGCGTCATCCTGACCTGGATCTTTTTCTCCTTCTCCAGCAGCGCAGCTACCTTCTTGCCCAAGGCAAGAACAAAGGTTTTTTCGTAGCGGCCCGTATGCCTGGACACGGCTCCGCTGTCCTTTGCGCCATGGCCGGGATCGATATACACCAGATACTCCGATCTCGGAGGTGTGATGCGCAAGGCGAATTGTCCCGGGGTTTCGCCGGGAACAAGCATGAACTGGGCTTTTTGCGCCAAGTCTATTACTATTCTAACGATAGATTCTTCTTTTGAAAATAGCGAGTATCTGATTTTCGCAATATTGCCGTTCGAAATAGGGAGCGTTCCTTCGGTTAGGCTGCCCATATGATCGGCCAAGGCAGTGTCCAGCTGGACGCCCGGGATGTCGACCACCAGACGTTCAGGATTGCTTAAACGAAACACTTTCGGTTCGAGCTGATCCGTTCGCGACGTCTTGACGATTACCGCTTCATTATCCAGGGTAATAGAATACAAAGAGTTGATCAGCGGAGGCATCGTCGGCGTGGGAATACCCGTCTCGCCCGCCTTGATCGGAGGAGCCGTTCCGCCTTTTCCCGCTGAAGCTCCCGCGCCTGCCGACCCTTCACCGCCCGCCGTTCCGCCTACCGGTATCGCTTGACCCTGGTTCTTGTCCTTCGGCGAAGTGGAGGTTTGCAAGCTTTCGGAAGGCTTGCCGTTATTGCCCGCCACCTTGCCCGGCGTCTCCGATGTCTTGTCTCCCGGCTTGCCGGTGCCGCCGGCGTCCGTCTTGCCTTCTCCTGATGCGGGCGGAGCCGCGGGATCATTCGGGGACGGCTTCTCTTCGCCCCCGACGGCTACGCCAGAAGTCGAGTCATCTTGCGGCTTTTTCTGGTACATAAATACCGACTGCGTAAGGCCGTCCCACTCGACTTCCGTATTCAGTTGTTCAACCACAAAGCGCAGCGGCAGCATCGTATTCCCGTCGATAATGACAGGAGCCGCTTCCAGCGTGTAAGCCTTTCCATTGACAGTGGCGGACGTTTTGTCGATAAACAATTGAATGCTGGTGGAACCCTGGTTCACGCTGACTTTGCGCTGCTTCGGATCCCAGGAGACTTTCGAGCCGACCGCTTCGGCAATGATGCGCACGGGCACTATCGTGTTGCCTTTTACAATCTGCGGAGGCACCTCGGGAATTAACTGCTTGCCGTTCATAAACAACTGGATCGACGACGTTTCGGCAAAGGCGACCGGAATCAACAACAGCGACAGTAATAAACATGTGAACCAAGCCGTTATAAACCTCATCTTACACCTCGAAACTCAAAAATTTGACAAAATCTATCACTCTATTAGACTATACTGCGGCCAAAAAGTTGCAGCATTTGCGATATTTTTTGAGATTCGCCGGCAAATAGGAAAAAAGAGAGCAATCCGCCAGGATTACTCTCTTCGGCTTAACGCCCTTATGCGATTTGCGGCTGCTCAAGCCGCAGGAGAAGCTCGCGGAACTGCTCGCCCGACAACACTTCCTCTGCGATCAGAATATCCAGCGACTGCTCGAATACGCGACGGTGCCGCTCCAGCAGCGTGCGGGTCGAATTCGTGATCTCATCAAGAATTGCGGCGTTTTCTTTCATCAGTTCCTGCTTGGTTACCATGTTCCGGTCGATGATCCCAAGGCGCGTCAGTCCGGAATCCATCATCGTCCGCACCATCTGCAGCGCCTGCTCGAAATCGTTACGCGAGCCGGTGCTGCGCCCGCCGTAAAACATTTCCTCGGCGACAGAGCCGCCAAGCGCGATCATAATCTGCTCTTCGATCTGCTTTTTCGTGTACAGGTACTGGTCGGCCTGCGGGTTATGACGCACGAAGCCGAGCGCTTTGCCGCGGGGACTGAGCGACACCTGCGAGACGGAGCCGGGGCGCACCCGCTCCGCCACGATAGCATGTCCGAGCTCGTGCAGTGCGACGCGCTCGCGCTCCTCCTTCGTCGATTCGCGGTCCGTTTTCTCGCCCAGCATAACTTTATCCACGGCAAGCGACAAATGCTGCTGTCCGATCGTGCTGGACTCCTCGCGCATCGCATAGATCGCCGCTTCGTTCATTACGCTTTCCAGCTGCGCGCCGGAGAACTGGAACGTTTCCTTCGCGATAGCTTCCAGATCAATTCCTTCCGCCAGCGGTCTGCCTTTGGCATGAATATTCAGGATGTGCAGCCGGCCCTTCTTGTCCGGCAGATCGACATCGATATGACGGTCGAAGCGACCCGGACGCAGCAGCGCGCTGTCCAGCATTTCCTTGCGGTTCGTAGCAGCCATGATCAGAACGCGAGGGCTTTCGCTCGTATGAATCCCGTCCATCTCCGTCAGCAGCTGATTCAGCGTCTGGTCGTATTCGCGATGCTGTCCGCCGTCCCGCTTTCCGCCGATCACATCAATCTCATCGATAAAGATGATCGCGCTGTCCTTTTTCTCCTTCGCGGCGCGGGCTCTCGCTTCTTTGAACAAGTCGCGGATACGGCTTGCGCCGACGCCAACGTACATTTCTACAAACTCACTGCCTGAGGCTGCCATAAATACCGAATTGGTGTAATGAGCCGCGGCTTTCGCCATCAGCGTTTTGCCCGTTCCGGGAGGTCCCGTCAGCAAAATGCCTTTGAGCGGTCTGATGCCCAGACGTTTAATATCCTCATACCGGATCAGGAAATCGAGCGCTTCTTTCAGCTCCCGCTTCGCTCTGTCCTGCCCGCCGATATCGTCGAAGGTCATGAAGCTCGGAGCTTTTGCCTTGGACTTGCCCGCGCTGGCGCTCATGCCGTTGCGCGTACGATTCATATAAAAGAAGGCCCCGAGAATCGCAGCCATAAACATGACCGGAATAATATTCACACCGAGAAAGTACAGAAATACGATGACGACCGGAGCCGCACCGAGCAAAATCTCTTTGCCGTATTTACTCATTCGGCCACACTCCCATCTTAACCGGCGTTCTAGGCAGCATCACGTACTTGCTGGCTTGTCCGTCCGTCAGCGTAATATAGACGAAGCGATCATCCATCTCCGTAATCGCGCGAATCTCAGACGCCGGGTCTGCTTTCGTACGGACTTCCAAAGTAGCCGGTATCTGGGCATATTGCTTGGTCTCCATTGCCTGCGCGACCTCGAACAAGGTGGACGCCCACCAGTCATCCAGCTTGGCCGAAGGCTCTTCCACAATCTTGAGGCGCAGCTCGCGGCTTCCGATGACCTGACGGCCTTCGCTTTGGATACGCTGATACACTTCACGCACGCTTTTGCCGGATGCGAGCTTGACTTGAACCTCCGCACCGTCAGAGCTCAAATGAGTGGACACCAGCTCGACGCCTTCAATCCCCGAAACGACCTTCTGAAGCGGACTCTCCATGGCGTAGCTCTGATAAGCGAAATAACCGCCGAATAGGAGCGCTGCTGTAATGACTAAGCTGAGCAGTACCGGGAAAAGACGTATTTTCATATCTATAACTTCACCCTCTCCATCATTGTGATATCCAAGGAAAATAAACGATGCACGAAACATTCTCAACAAATATACTATACAGTATATCAACTAATCTGTATAGAAAGTATATCACATAATATATACGAAATGACAATGAAATGTGTGGCAGCTTTGCGAACAAAACAAAAAACACCCCGAAATGCGCCTGTTTCGCCATTTCGGAGTGTTTCAAAATCCCGGTGCTTGTTTATTGGATGGACAATCTCCATGTATCGATCCACGCACCGTCATAAAATTGATAATAATCGTAGAAATGCTGTTCCTGCTTCTGGCCCTCAGGCGTATACTTATAAAAAATCTCCCACACGGGCTTGTCGTTCTGTATCCCCGGCGTCACCCTCAATATTTCCGCTCCGGCATGCTTCGCCTTCACCTGCTCGGCCAAAGCTTGGCCGTCCACTCCGCTTGCCGCCATCTCCGAGCGAAGCTCGCCTTCGCCGCCAACCCACACATACAAAGGCCGTCCCAGCTTGTCTTCACCCGAGATGACGGTATAAGTCTTGTCGCCGACAAAGCGCTCGACCCAGTTGGTCTTGGTCAAAGCCGTTTTCTCGTAGGCAACGGCCACCGCGGCGCGCTGGATGTCCCACTCGTCCCTGGAGACGGCATGATATATCCAGTTTACTGCCACGAGGGCCAGGATCAGCGCTGCCGCGGCGCCAATACTGTATTTCCATATCTTCCGCACGGCAGTTTCCCCTCTCTCCCTGTAGCGCTAGGCTCCTGTCAGCCTCTCGAAGCTCCGCTGCGCGTCGTACATGATCCGTTCTTCGTCCAGCGTCAGACACTCGCCGCCCCGCACGATCCAGCGTCCGTCGACGCACACATCCGTCACATCCCTGGAGCTGCCTGAGTAAACGATGTGAGAGATCAGATTTGTCCGCGGATAATAATGCGCCTGCTCTATATCGAGCGCAATAAAGTCCGCCTTCATGCCCGGAGCGAGCGCTCCCACCTCGTCCAGCCATATCGATTTCGCGCCGTCCAAAGTACCCATGCGCAGCGCATCCGCTGCGGCAACCGCAACCGGGTCTCCGCTGACGCCTTTATGAATCAGCGCGGCCAGACGGATTTCCTCCAGCATATCCAGGTTGTTGTTGCTGGCCGCCCCGTCGGTTCCCAGTGACACGAGCACACCCGCCTGCAGAAGGTCCGGCACCCGGGCTACGCCGCTCGCCAGCTTCAGATTGCTGCCCGGATTATGCGATACCCGCACATCATACTGCTTGAGAATCGCAATCTCTTCGTCGGTCAGATGAACGCCATGGGCGATCAGGGTCGGCCGGCCGAATACGCCCAGCTTCTCCAGATGCTGAACCGGACGCAGTCCGTATTGGTCCACATTGTCCTGAACCTCCCGCGCCGTCTCGGACATATGGATATGTACCGGCAAATTCAGATCATGAGCGGCTCCGACGATTCTTTCAATATAGTCGGGCGGGCATGTATAGGGACCATGCGGCGACATCATCGTCGTGATGCGGCCATCGGCCGCGCCATGCCAATCTTTGGCGAATGCGACAGCCTCCGCAAGCTTCGCGTCCTGAACCTCGCGCGGACAAAGCCCGATGACGCCCCGGGTCAAGCACCCGCGTATCCCGCTTTCCTCAGTCGCCTTGGCCACTTCATTCATATGATCGTACATATCAACGAAGGTCGTCGTTCCGCCCTTCACCATCTCAAGAATGGACAGGCGAGTGCCTACCGCTACATCCGCAGCCGTAAACTTAGCCTCCATCGGCCACATTTTATCCTGAAGCCATACCTGCAGCGCCATATCGTCGCCATAACCGCGAAGCAGCGACATCGCCGCATGGCCATGCGTATTGACGAAGCCGGGCAGAAACAGCTTGCCGCGTCCGTCAAACCTCTCGTCGAATGTTTCCTCTGCGGCCGGCTCTCCTTCAGCCACACGAATAATGCGGTTTCCTTCCATTACCATATGTCCTTGAACCCATGGAGTCCCAGCTTCCATTGTGACAAATGTACCATTGGCAATCAGCGTTTTTTTCACGGCTTTCGTTCCTTTCCATTGACATGCAAGTCCAACCTTCAATGTACAATTTCACCGCCCGGAAATCAAGCGGGCCAATTGCCGCCGCTGCGAATGTTCACCAATCGAATGGTTAAACTAACTTTACTCAAACTAGCATTGCATGGGGCGTTCGGTTATGTTATTTTTAATTTTGTGTGAATTTGCTCCATTTTTCTACATATTTCTACGTGTTTAATGAAGAATTTGTAAATTAAAGATATAATAGGAGGCGAAAGCCATGCTGTTTACGAAAAAAAATGATACCGATTTTCTGCTGCTGCTGATCAAGGCATCGGAGAACACCCTGCAGGCAGCACAAACGTTCCGCACTGCGATGATGGGCAATGAGCCGCCCGCTACGTTTTACCCCCAGCTCCGCGATCTGGAGCATGCCGGCGACCAAATCACACACCAAATTTTCAAAGGGCTGAATAAAGTATTTATAACCCCGATCGACCGCGAAGATATAATGGAACTTGCCTCCAAAATCGATGACGTGCTTGACGGCATCGAGGCCTCCATCGCCCGCTTCGACTACATGAACATAACGTTTACCGATAAATATATGAAAGAGTTTTCCGCCGTGCTTGTCGCCAGCTGTCAGCATATTCTGGATGCGGTCAAGCTGCTGTCCAAGAAAAAATATATGCAGCTGACCGAGCATACCGTGCAAATCAACAGCTTGGAGAACGAAGCCGACCGGCTGATGCGCGAAGGGATTCGCGAGGTGTTCACCAATCCGAAGGAGCCTTACCATGACTTCAAATTAAAGGAACTGTACGAACGCCTCGAACAGACAACGGATGCCTGTGAGGACGTTGCCAACATCCTGGAAAGCGTTGTGCTGCGATACTCGTAAGCCGATTTTCCTATTACTTATCGCTTATGAGATCCGCATGGAAATTTAGGAGGAATTTATGTTAACCACCTTAATTATAGTTGTGGCCCTGGCGCTAATTTTCGACTTTATCAACGGCTTTCACGATACGGCCAACGCCATAGCTACGTCCATTTCCACCAAAGCCTTGTCCCCGAGGTTTGCCATCTTGTTCGCGGCCGTATTGAACTTCATTGGGGCTTTGTATTCTTCCGAGGTGGCCAAGACGGTCGGCGGCAGCGTCGCAAACCCGGCTACCATCGAAAACGGTATTTATGTCGTCGTAGCCGCACTAATATCCGCTATATTCTGGAACCTGCTTACCTGGTATTACGGGATTCCTTCCTCGTCCTCGCACACGCTGATCGGATCGCTCGCCGGAGCCGTTATCGCCAGCGCGGGAATGGGCGCGCTCAATTGGTCGGGTTTCGGCGAGATTATTCTTATTCTCATCTTGTCGCCGATCGTTGCCTTTGGCTCAGGTTTCATCATTATGTGGATTCTCAAAAGGATCATCCTGGCGAGCGGCAACCAGTCGCGCACGAAGATGAACCGCACATTCCGCTCGTTTCAGGTGCTGTCGGCCGGCCTGCTTTCGTTCTCCCATGGCGGCAACGATGCGCAGAAGGCAATGGGTATTATCGTGTTCGCTCTCGTCACCCTGGATATTCAAAGCACGCTTGATGTCCCACTGTGGGTCAAGCTTTCCGCCGCTACGGCCATGGGGCTCGGCACCTCCATCGGCGGATGGAAAATTATCAAGACGATGAGCCGCAACCTGCTCAAGATTGAACCGATCAACGGATTCGCTTCAGACTTGAACTCCTCAATTATTATCCAGGTGTCCACCCATATGGGGATGCCGCTTTCGACCACTCAGGTCATCTCGTCCTCCATCATCGGGACAGGCTCCGTGCTCCGCTTCCATGACGTCAAATGGGCCACGGTCACCCGGATGGTTATGACCTGGTTCATCACCATTCCGATCAGCATGCTGATTGCTTTTATCATCTTCAAGATTATTTCTTTGCTTCTCTTATAAACCGTTGAACCGCAGCCGTCCTTGGGACGGTTTTTTTGTACCCCAAAAAGACCCGCGCCTGCCGGCACGGACCTGAAATAATCGTATGAGGGAAAAGCCTAGTTATTAATCGAGATAATAAGCCAAGCTTTGGAGCTCGGTCGTAAAATCTGCGTGATGTACGCGGACTTCAGCAGGCACCTTGATAATGACCGGAGCGAAGTTCAGAATCGCCTCCACGCCCGCTTCGACAAACTGATTGGCCACATGTTGAGCTTCCACCGCCGGGACGGTGATAATGCCGATTCTTACCTGCAGCGAATGGATGACATTTGGCAGTTCTTCCATCGGCTTGACCTTCAGGTTGTTGATCGATTCTCCAATTTTGGAAGCATGAGCGTCGAAGATCGCCACGATCTTCATGTTATCCTTCAAATAGGCGTTGTAATTGCACAACGCCCGCCCCAGGTTGCCCGCCCCGACCAGCGCTACGGGAATCACCTTATCCAGCTTGAGGATTTGCCTGATCTTTTCGATCAAATAATCGACATCGTAGCCGATGCCTTTTTTGCCGAATTCACCGAAATAAGCCAGATCCTTGCGGATCTGCGCGGGATTCAAGTCCAGCTTCTGTCCAAGATCCTGCGAGGAAACGGTCGAGATGTTTTTTTTGCTCAGCTCATTCAGAAAACGAAGGTAAATGGGCAGCCGGCGGACGACCGCCTCGGATATTTTAATGGTCTTCATGCTTGTTTTTCCTCCATCCACTGCTTAATACGCGGTACCAGCTGACTCGCATTCATATGCTCGATCTTCGGACCCGGCAGCGAATACAGGAAGTACTTGCCATAGTTCGTGTCGATGACCCGGGTATCGTATATAATCACGATCCCCTTGTCCGAAGCGGTCCGTACCAGCCGGCCGAATCCTTGCTTGAACCGGATAACGGCCTGCGGCACGGACAGCTTCATGAACGGATTCATATTTTTTTGCTTAAGCTTCTCGATCTTCGCTTCCACGATCGGGTGCGTTGGCGGCTGAAAGGGCAGCCGAACGATGGCAAGCGCAGTCAAAGCCTTGCCGGGGATGTCCACGCCTTCCCAGAAGCTGCTCGTTCCCAGCAGCACGCAGGCCGGGCTGCTTTGGAACATCCGCGTCAGCTTGCTTCGGTTGCCGCTGTCGACGCCTTGGCCAAGCACATGGACGCCGAATGGCGCCAGCATATCCTTCAAGCCCGTATGCACGGCCTTCAGCATCCGGTTGGAGGTAAATAAGACGAGCATGCGCCCTTTCGTCTCCAGCGCGATCTCGGCGAGCGAAGGGATCAGCGCATCGACGAACTCCTTCTCGCCGCTCAGGCCGCTTTTCAGCGTCGGAAAGTCGCGTGGAATGACCACGAGAGCCTGCTCCCGGTAATTAAACGGGGAAGGAAGCTGGACCGTTTTGAGCTGCCCTTGCGGCTCCGACTCGCGAAGCCCCAGCTGCTCGCTGATATAATCGAAGGACTTGCCCACGGACAAGGTCGCTGAAGTCAGGATGACGCTGTCCTTCGGCTCGAAGAAATGCTGGCGCAGCATCGAGCTGACATCGACCGGCACGGCGCACAATTGCAAATACCGGTTTTTGCCGTATTGCCCGCCTTCCAGCCAATAGACGAAATTATCGTCAGGCATCGTCATAAAGAAATGCAGCTCGTCCTTATGGCGATGCAGCTCCTTCACTGTTCCCGACATATCCGTGACCAGGCTTTGCGTCTCAAACTCATCCTGGACTTCCTTCAGGTCGGACAGCAGCTTATCCATCTGCTTCAGCGCCTCGCCGGCGTGCAGCTGCAAATTCTCTTCCAGCACGTTCAGCTTATCCCAACCGCGCGGCAGCGATTCTTTCTTCAGTCGGAGCACGAGCGAGCTGCTCTCGCCTTGACCCGCGTCGCTGCTGCGCGCGGACAGCAGCTGGAACAGCAGCTCATGGAGCTGATCCCATTCCTCTTTGACTTCTATCAGATTTTCGACTGCCCGGTCGATAGCCGCGCACCATTTCGCTACCCTCGGATCGTCCTCGGCCAGCTGCAGCTTGAGGCGCAGGTTCGATAATTGCCCCGACCTGCTGTCCTTGTACAGCCATTGCAGCGTGCCTAGCAGCGTTTGGTAATGGAGCTCGATGCCCAGATGCTTGCTCGCCACTTCTTCGAAGTGATGGGCTTCATCGATGACCAGATGCTTGTAAGCGGGGAGCAGCCGATTTTCGGCCTTCATATCCGTGAAGAGGAGCGAATGATTCGTAATAACGACATCCGCCGTGCCGGCCTGATGACGAGCCCGGTGGTAGAAGCATTTTTTGAACCACGGGCAGGCGCGATTCAGACAAGAATCCGTGTCACTTTCCACCGTATGCCAGAACTGCTTGCCTTTGCCGGCGAAATACAGCTCTTCCTGATCGCCATGCTTCGTCTCGCCGAGCCATACAAGCATCTGCCCGGCGGTTATGCGATCTTCCTTGCCTTGCTCAAAGTCCAGCATGGTGATCTTATGCTCAAATTTGCGCAGGCACAAATAATGACGCCGTCCCTTCAGAACAGACGCCTGAAATCCCACGGGAAACAGCTCATGGAGCAAAGGCACATCCCGCTCCCTCAGCTGCTCCTGCAGATTGATCGTATGGGTGCTTACAACGACTTTCTTATCATGCTTCAACCCATAATAAAGCGATGGAATCAAGTACGCGAGCGACTTGCCTGTGCCGGTACCCGCTTCCACCATCAGATGACGGCCGGACTCGAAGGCGTCCTCCACCTCGCTCAGCATCGTCACTTGCGCTTCGCGCTCTTCGTACGCCTGGAATCTCTTCCTAAGCACTTCGCGCATCTCGTTGTAAAATTCCTCGAAGGAGGCCGCCATCGCACGAAGCTCCTGCTCGTCGCGCACAGGCTCCTCATCGCCCCAGTCGCGCACATTCAGCGCAAACTGGCGGAAATACCTGTCGGCATCGGGGTCCATCGGCTGATGCAGCTCCCGGTAAGTCAACGCTTCATGGATCAGCCAGCCCAGATCGCTGGTGGAGTCGGCAAATATCATATCCAGCCGCTGCAGAGTCAACAGCGGCAGCCCCTGCAGACGCTCGAGGCAGCCCAGCCAAATAAGTGCAGTCACCTCGGCATCGCTATCCGCCTGATGGGGCCTGTCATGCTCGATGCCGAAGGCGTCGCTTACCATGGACAGCTGAAGACTCGATAATCCGGGGTACAGGATGCGGAGCAGATCGATTGTATCGAGGGTGCGCCCGTCAAAGGCAAAGTATCCGTTCTCATCCAGCGCCCTCTGCAGAAATGCGAGATCGAAGCCGATGTTATGGCCTACAAGCGCCGTATCCTGCAGCAGCGGAACCATCTCGGCCATCACGGCGTCAAGCCCCGGGGCCTCCTTCACCATCTCATCATCGATCCCTGTCAAAGACGTGATGGAAGGCGGTATCGGAACGCCCGGGTTGACAAGCGACGCGTAGCGGCCCGTAATTTGCATATCGTCTATAAGTACAAGTCCGACCTGAATAATCCGGTCTGTCGACGCGATACCGGTCGTCTCAAAGTCCAAAACCGCAAATTTCATCGGTGACCAGTTCAATCCCTTCGCTTTCGCTTCTTCTCCCTAGCATACCACACTGCGTGGAAAAGGAATAGCCAAAGAGCCCAGGAAGCCGCTGCAGACAAGCTCTACAGCGGCGGGCCGGGGGTTCGCGTGCCTATCCAATTAAACTGCAAGCCGCCTTGTTTGTCCGCGCATATGCCCATATCGAGCAGCGGCTCCACGCTGGCCGGATCGGTGCGGTAAGCCTGGGCGAACAATTCGCAGGCTTTATCCAGATTGTTTTGCTGAACCTGGATGCAGCCCATGGCGTTTAGCGAGATCGCCTTAAGCTGCACGTGCTCCGTCAGCTGAGACAGCAGGTGAAACTGCGAGTAGCTGTCCTCCCTCAGCCCTTGATGCAGATAAGACATCGCGAGGTATACCCGAGCCAGTGTTAGATCAGGCTGCCGGCGGAGCAGCTCGGAGAACTGGCAGGCGGCTTCTTTATACATATGAAGCTTATAATAGCCTTGAGCGCGTATAAATTGATCCGAGCGCTGCTCGGCGAACTCCGTCTGGGGCTTGCCGGCCTCCGGCCGGGGAGCGATGCCGGTCTCCTGCATCGTACGGCCCAGCTTTTCTTCAAACAACAGCCAATCCTCAATGCATTCGTCGCTCATCGCTTTAAGCGACTTGAGCTTATCCATCAGCTGCTTGCGCTTGCGTCCGGTTGAGGCAGGGTATTCCGACAGCACTTCATCCAGCATATCGTTCATCGAAGCAAACAGATGCTTGAACATACGCACATCCCGCCTTTGCTCGCTTGGTATGAGGTATCTTCATTGTGCGTCTCCCCGTCCGGTTTCATGCGGCTTACAGCACGGTGGAATGAATTTCTTCTTTCAGGATGCTGACAATTTCATTGTCATCCCCCATGATGGCGATATTCGGAACATGGCGCCGCGCTTCTTCGTCCGTCATCATCGCATAAGAGAGGATGATCACCTTGTCGCCGGGCTGCACCATGCGCGCTGCAGCGCCGTTCAGACAGATGACGCGCGAGCCGCGCGGGCCGGGAATGATGTAGGTTTCGAACCGGGCTCCGTTATTGTTGTTGACGATCTGCACTTTTTCATTGGGCAGCATATCTACCGAATCGAGCAAATCCTGGTCGATCGTAATGCTGCCTACATAATTCAAGTTGGCCTCGGTCACGGTGGCGCGGTGGATTTTCGCTTTCAGCATAGTGCGGAACATAGTAGTTTCCTCCTCAGGATTGGATAGGAATCACAATATTGTCAATCAGCCGGGTATGTCCAAACTTGACGGCAACGGCCACGATGACCCGCTTGCTCCCGGCAAAGGAATGAATAGGCTGCAAGGACGGATAGTCCAGCACTTCCACATAATCGATGACGGCAAGCGGCGCCTGCTCAATCTTCGAGCGAACCTGCGCGGCCGCCTCCTCAGGAGCCAAACGGTCCCCGGCCGCTTCAATAAGCGGACCCGCCTCGCCCAGCGCCTCGCTCAAGACGACCGCCTGACGGCGCTCCTCCGGATTCAGGTAGACGTTGCGGGAGCTTTTGGCCAAGCCGTCCGCCTCTCTGACGATCGGGCAAGGGCGGATGCGCACCGGCATATTCAGATCCAGCACCATCTGTTCGATCACTGCCACCTGCTGGGCATCCTTCATGCCAAAATAGGCGTCGTCCGGCTGCACAATGTTCAGAAGCTTCGTTACGACAGTAGCGACGCCGTCGAAGTGGCCGGGGCGGGACGCTCCGCACAAGCGAGAGGTCACCTCCGCCACGGACACGATTGTCCGCGTAGGCAAAGGGTACATATCCTCCACCTGCGGCATAAACACGATGTCCGCTCCCGCTTCAGCCGCTGTAACAAGATCCCGCTGTTCGTCGCGGGGGTATCTTTCGAAGTCCTCTCCGGGCCCAAACTGCAGCGGATTGACGAAAATACTCAATACGACCAGATCGCAGTCTTTCCTTGCCGCCTTGAGCAGCGAGGCGTGGCCCTCATGCAGGAAGCCCATGGTGGGAACAAATCCGACGCGAAAGTCCTCTCTGCCTGCCCTTGCGGCGCGTATACAGGCTCTGAGCTCCGATATGCGATGAATAACCTGCATCAGGAATGTCCTCCTCCGTATAGATGGCTGGCTACTTCCTCCGGCCTGTGGAATGTATGCTGTTCGGCTGGAAACTGCCGGTCTTTGACTTCCTGCACATATTGCTTCAGCGCACTTCGTATCATATCGCCGACGGCCGCATATTCCTTCACCATCCGCTTGGGGTGCGCCTCTCCCGCATAACCCAGCAGATCGTGGAACACCAGCACCTGCCCGTCACAGGATGCGCCGGCTCCGATGCCGATCGTCGGGATTGCAAGCTGGCCGGTTACTTCGCGCGCCAGCTCATCGGTAACAAGCTCGAGCACAAGCGCGAAAGCTCCCGCTTCCTCCAGCAGCTTGGCATCCTGCAGCAGCCGCTGAGCCTGCTCGTTCGTCTTGCCTTGCACCTTGAAGCCGCCGATTTGATGGATCGACTGCGGCGTCAATCCCAGGTGCGCCATCACCGGAATGCCTGCGCCGGTAAGCGCCCGAACGGTAGGGGCAAGCTCAGCCCCGCCTTCCAGCTTCACCGCTTTGGCCAGCCCCTCCTGCATGAGCCGAGCGGCGTTTCGCAAGGTCGCGTCAAGACTTCCATGATACGTCGCAAATGGAAGATCGGCCACGACAAAGCTCGTACGGGCGGCCCTTGTGACCGCCTTGGTATGATGCACCATATCATCCATCGTGACCGGCACCGTCGTGTCATAACCGAGCACCACATTGCCCAGCGAGTCGCCCACGAGCAGCACATCCACGCCGGCCTGCTCCGCCAGCATCGCGGACGGATAGTCATAAGCGGTCACTACACTGATCGGAGTCCGATCTTCCTTCATTTTGCGCAGCTTGGCTGTCGTCATCGGTTTGCGCGTTTCCATGCAGCACCACCTGCTCTCTTCGTATAGTTGTATGCCTTAGTATTGCGCTTGCTAGCCGGATTGTTGCGGATAAGCAAAAAACCTTCCAGATCCCGCGGGCGCGAGAGCTGAAAGGTTCACATGACAAATTCATCCTATGATCCTTCTGTCTCGGTCCCTTAGGGCTCAGAGCAGAATCCGATATCATATGTTGCGTAAAAAATTATTGGGTTCGTAAAGCTAAAGCTATGATCCGCTCGCCTATCAGGTGCAGCTCCGAATCCGGATGCCGCCCGTCAAGCCGAATAAGCAATTTTACTGTATAAACACCATTTTATCAAAAATGATCCCGGTTGTCACTTGAAATCGATATCTCCCGAATACAGGGTTCGAGCAGACCCGTCCTCAAGCTTCAGAATCAAAGCTCCCTGTTCGTCGATTCGTTCTGCGATCCCCTCTATCCGGCCTTGAGGCGTCGTACAAACGATCGGCCTGCCGAGCGATACGGCCAGCGCCTCCCAGAGCAGCTTGACCGGCGCGAAGCCTTCCTCGCGGTACAGCTTGTACAGCCGCTCCCATTCGGAGAGCACGGCCGCCAGCAGCGCGGACCGGTCGACCCGGCTGCCGCGCGCAATGGCCAGCGAGGTTGCTTTCTCCAGCAGCTCCGGCGGAAAATCTTCATGCGTCAGATTGACGCTCAATCCGATGCCTGCGATCACATGAAGCAGGGCTCCATTTTCAATGCTGGCTTCCAGCAAAATGCCGCCTATTTTTTTTCCGCCGACGAGCAAATCATTGGGCCACTTGATGCCTGCATCCAAAGAGGTAACGGAGCGAACCGCCCGGCATACGGCGACGGCCGTCAGCAGCGTCAGCTGGGGGGTCTGGGCCAAATTAAGCCACTCCGGCTTCAGCACAACGCTGAACCACAGCCCCTTGCCCCTAGGGGAATGCCAGCTGCGTCCGAGCCGCCCCCGGCCGGCCGTCTGCTCTTCGGCAAGCACCAGCGTCCCCTCGCGGGCTCCCGCCTGCACCAGCTGCTGGGCAACCGCCTGGGTCGATTCCACTTCTTCGTAATAATGAAGCTTCCTGCCGAAGCTCTCCGTCCGAAGCGCTGCCATGAAAGCGGGCAGCGGAAACGGCTCGGGAGCCGACACCAGACGGTAACCTTTGCGTGGCGCCGCCTCAAAGATATAGCCCTGCTGCTTCAGCCGCTCGATCTGCTTCCAGACGGCCGTGCGGCTCACGCCCAGTTGTCCGCTAAGCTGCTCTCCCGATACGAAGCCGTCCGATTGCTCGAACAGCTTGATTAAGCGGTCAGTCATGGTTAGTCCGTCTCCCGGTATTCGTGATATAGCTCTTCCGCCGCATCCAGAAGAGCGTCCTTCTCATTGGGCAGCAGTCCCACAGCCGTCTTCTCCAGCAGATCATGAAGCAATTGGCCTGTCCAGGGCCCGCCCCTCAGCTGCAGCCTGTGCAGCACATCCTGGCCGGTCACGGCCAGCCCGGCCAGCGTGGCGACCGGCATCCCCTCCAGCCAGGAGGCCCCGCTGCCCGTCCAGGCATTGACGAACGGCTCAGCCGCGCCAGCAGCGAAAGAAGGGTCCAGCCGCAGCAGCCGCAGCAGCGAGCCCAGGGCCGGCTTGCCGAAGCGGACAGCCGCGCGCAGCCAGAGGACGCGCGCGGCGGAACGCTCCGGCGCGGAGCCGGCGTCCTCGGCCGCCCGGCCCTGCTCCGCCAGCCAATCGCGCGCTGCCAGAATAGCCGTCATAAAGCCGATCTGCCGCCCGGAGAAGGTCAGCAGCTTCATGTCTGCCTGGCACTGCTGAGGCGTGGCGGACAAGCGTCCGTAAACATATGCCAGGCGATGCTCCGCATCTGGCAACGGGTCCAGGCCGGGCCATGCGGACGGCTCCTCGGGACCGGACAGCTGCCCCCACAGCAGTGGGCTTTTCGAGTATCGCAGAAGCTTGCTGCCCGCCAGCAGCCGGAGCGCCCGGTTCGGATCGCGTCCGGCCATCATCCTCTCCAGCTCGGCGCGCACCCGCTCCATGGCAATATGCGCCAGCAGCGGGGCCGATTTTGTGAGCGCCGCCCAGGATTCCTCTTCCACTTCGAGCCCATACTCCGCCGCGAACCGGATACAGCGCAGCATGCGCAGCGCATCCTCCGAGAAGCGCTCGGCCGCCGAGCCGACACAGCGCAGGAGCCCCCGTTCCAGGTCCTCCCGGCCGCCGAACGGGTCCACGATCTGACCGCGCACATCCATGGCCATTGCGTTCATCGTAAAGTCGCGGCGGCGCAAATCCTCTTCCAGCTCGGTGATATATTCAACCGACTGCGGACGCCGATAGTCCGCATAGCCGGCTTCCTTGCGGAACGTCGTCACTTCGAACGGCTGCTTGCCGAGCACCACCGTAACGGTCCCATGCTGGAGGCCGGTCGGTACCGTTCGCTCGAATAAGGCTACGACACGCTCCGGCACTGCCGAGGTGGCAATATCATAGTCCTTGACCGGCCGCTTCAGCCATTCGTCCCGCACGCAGCCTCCGACCAGATAAGCTTCATAGCCTGCCTCTCCGAGTCTGGCGACGATCTGCAAGGCATGCTCCTTCAGCAACCGCTGCTTCTCCAGGCCTGATTCAGCCATTGGTCGGGTCCTCTAGCACTGCAAGGGCTTCTCGCGAAGCTCAAGGGGAACAGGGCGGCCCAGCACTTGATAATACAGCTCTTCATATTGCCTTGTTATTACGTCATTGCAGAAGGTGAACCGCGCGCGGTGCAGGCAGGCTTCCCTCATCGTCTGATAAGCGGATTCATTTTTCAGCAAAGCGATCGCGAGCTGCGACATGAGGTCCACATCGCCGATCTCGGCCAGATAGCCGGTCTCGCCATGGGTGATCAGCTCCGGGATGCCGCCTGCGTTCGAGGCGATCGTAGGCACCCCGCAAGCCATGGCCTCCAGCGCCACCAGCCCGAAGCTTTCCTTTTCCGAAGGAAGCAGCATAAGATCGGCAAGGGAGAGCAGCTGAGCCACATCATCCTGCTTCCCGCAGAAGGTGACTCTGTCCAGCAGCCCCCGCTCCTTGACCTTGCAGAGCACCTTGGACAGCTCGGGGCCTTCCCCTACGAACAACAGACGAGCCGGCACTTCCTTGCGGACCTGATCGAAAATTTCAACCACATCGGTAACCCGCTTGACCGGCCGAAAGTTCGAGATATGAATCAAAATCTTTTCATCCGGATGGGCAAACTCCTTGCGCAAGCCCGTAACTTCACGCGGGTAATACACCCGCTTGTCGACAAAGTTATACGCCAGCTCGATCGGCTTCTCAATTCCGAGCAGCTGTCTCGTCTCGCGGATCAAATCATCCGATACGGCCGTCACCGCGTCGCTGCCGTTAATCGCGTACCGGATCAGATCGCTCAGCGATTCATCCTGCGCCAGCACCGTAATATCCGTGCCGTGCAGCGTCGTTACGACCTTAAGCTGGTCTCCGACCATCTGCTTGGCGAGCAGCGCGCAGACGGCATGGGGGATCGCATAATGAACATGGAGCAGGTCGAGCTTTTCTTGCTTGACCACCTGGGCCAGCTTGCTGGCGAGCGACAGGTCATAGGGCGGGTATTTAAACACGTAATAGTCGTTGACTTCGACCTCGTGATAGAAAATGTTTTTGTCGAATTTGCCAAGACGGAACGGCATGCTGTGCGTGATAAAGTGTACCTGATGTCCTTTCTCAGCCAGCAGCTTGCCAAGCTCGGTCGCCACGACGCCGGAGCCTCCGAGTGTCGGATAACAGGTAATGCCGATTTTTAACCGATCCATGGGTGCTGCCTCCTTCCGGAATTGGAATCTCGTGCTTGGCCTGTGCCCGTCTTATTGAAAGCGAACAGGCATATAAGGCAATTTCGTTATAAAACCTTCTGCATAAGCTACGGAACGCTTTTGTCCGAGCAACGAATCGCGGGCTTCGACCCGCTCCAGATAGCCTTGATTGAGCGGCGTGCGCACGACATCCGCGCCGGATGTCTCGAATTGCGAGCGATAAGCCCGCAGCGAAGCTTGCTTGGAAGCATAGACCGAGGAGACGTCGATCATCACGTCCGGCTCCGCCGTGTCATTAATGAAATAAAAATACGTCTCTTCTACCGTATGCGCCGGCAGCTCAGGCATATACTTGCGCAGCTTCGCATTGAAGACCGCCTCCTGGACAAGCCGGCTGCACGCCGTATGGTCCGGATGGCGGTCCTCCCAATACGGCGCGAAGACAACGCGTGGCCGGTGGAGCCGGATTTCGGCAACGATGCGCTGGATAAAGGCCGGGTCGGACACCAGTCCGCGGTCCGGCAGCTCCAGGTTGCTGCGCGAGGCGAGACCGAGCGCGCGCGCCGCCTCTTCGGCCTCCGCCCGCCTGCGCTCTATCGTGCCGTTGGACGACATCTCAGCGAGCGTAAGGTCGCAGACTCCGATCCGGCAGCCTGCTTTCGCATGCTTCGCTATCGTCCCGCCCATGCCAATCTCCGCATCGTCCGCATGAGCGCCGAAGACGAGAAAATCGAGCTTGAGCGTCATTCCTCCACACCCGGCTTATACTTATGTACAAGCTCACGCCAGGCGAAATCTCCGCGATCCAGCGCCTTAACGAGAATTTCTCCGGTTGCAATATTCGTCGCGCAGGGGATGCCCTGCACATCGCATAATCTCAGCAGCGCGATAATATCAGGCTCATGGGGCTGCGCCATCAGCGGATCCCGGAGGAAGATGATCAGATCCATCTCATTGGTCGCTACGAGCGCGCCGATCTGCTGGTCGCCTCCAAGGGGCCCGGACATAAAGCGATGCACCTGAAGATTCGTTTGCTCCATGATGCGTGTTCCGGTCGTGCCTGTCGCATATAGCTTGTGATGTTCGAATACATGCTCGTAGGCAATAACGAAATTGACCATTTCGTCCTTCTTGCGGTCATGCGCGATTAGCGCGATGTTCATAGCCATGAACGGCAATCCTCCTTAGGATATCCTGCTTTCCGTATGGAAACACGAGGCAAGCGGATCGGTTCTGACAGACACCGCATCCAGCCGCCTCTATGCTCAGCTCACTCTTTAGTCGATGAAATGCTCAAAGCCGTAGACCAGTCCCTCGTAGGTCATGACCTTCTTGACGGCGACATTCACTCCCGGCATATATCCGGCCCGCTCGTAGGAATCATGGCGGATCTTCAGCGTCTGGCCGAAGTCGCCGAAGACGACTTCCTGCTGCGCAAACACGCCGGGCAGACGAACGCTATGTATGCGGAATCCGTCGTAATACCCGCCCCGCGCGCCCTGGATGGTCTCCTCCTCTTTGGGATTGCCCTGACGCAGCTCGCCGCGGACCTGGGAGATCATCTCGGCCGTCTTGACCGACGTTCCTGAAGGCGCGTCCAGCTTCTGATCTCCGTGATACTCGATAATCTCCACATGAGGCATATATTTAGCAGCCTGGGCTGCGAATTTCATCATGAGAATAGCGCCGATCGAGAAGTTCGGTGCGATAAGGCCGCCGATCCCGCCGGCTTTGCACTGCTTGTCCATCTCCTCGATATCCTGCGGCGTGAACCCCGTCGTGCCGATCACCGGACGAACCTGATGCTTGATGGCAAGCCTTGTGTTGGCCACAGCCGATTGCGGCGTCGTAAAGTCGACGAGAACATCGGGCTTAGCCTCGACAAGGGCCAATTCCAGATCAGTTGTCACTTCGACGCCGCACGGCTCCATCCCGACCAGTCGGCCTGCATCGATTTGCCGGGCAGTTTGGGCTACTGCAGCCACCAGCTCTAATAGCGGGTCGGCCAATACCATTTTTACAACCTCACGCCCCATACGGCCGCTTGCTCCGGCTACCGCCACTTTAATTTTCATCTGCTCCATCCTTCTGCTTCCTCTCCTTCTGCACTCCCGTTGTTGAATGACGCTGCATATCCTTTTTCCACTTAAGCTCATATTCCGAGAGCAGCCGGCTGCCGATCGCATGATCCGGGTCCAGCTTCAGCAAATCTTTAACGGCCCGGATCGCCAAATGCATTTCACCCAGGCGCGCATACGCGACGGCCAGCAGCAGGAATGCTTCCTGAGACAGCGGGTCCATCTCTACCGCTTGTTGGACAAGCGAGACAGCCAGCCATAGCCGCTCATCCGATTCCTCGAACAGCTTCTCCGCTTGAACGAGCAGCGCCTTCGCCTGCAGATGCTGCAGGTGAAAGAAATAATGCTCATCCTGCGGCTCCAGCGCAGAAGCCTGACCCGCGTGGTGAATAGCCTTCTGCAGCTTGTTGCTGCGGGCATACGTAATCGACAGCTTATAATGATACGAAGCGCACTCCGGCTTCAGCGCGATTGCGGTCTCGAACCAGCGGATCGCTTGCTCGAAGTCATGCTGCAGTATCGACTCATAGGCTTTCTTAATCGCAAATTCCCCGTCCATGCCGTCCTCCCCTTTCTATACAAAATTGCGGGAGAAAAAGCCGGCTGCCGGAACGGCCGTACGGTAAGAGGTGTGATACAGCATATGTCGCTTATTGCGAATCGGTGTTCAATTTCGTCCAGCGATTCGCATCGCGGGTCTGGAATTTATGCATGACCTGGTCATGCGCCTTCGTCAGATCAATCCCCATCGAGTTGGCGAAGCAGATCGTGATGAATAAGATATCGCCGAGCTCAAGCTCGATTGAATTGTCCTCCTCCGAGGCCTTCTTGGGCTTCTCCCCGAACTGGTGGTTCACCTCTCGGGCCAGCTCTCCGACCTCTTCTGTCATGCGCGCGAGCATGGACAACGGACTGAAATAACCCTCTTTAAATTGAGATATGTAAGCATGGACCTCATCCTGCAGATCCCTTAACGTGCGTTCTTTCTCCATATCCGTATTGTTCACCAGCCTTAGCGTTCATGTTCTGACATTGCCCGGTTTTCCGCGAAACGTCAACTCCATGTTAACGCAAACCAAGGCGTCATGACAAATTTTTTTTGCAAAACCAGGAGATGCTACGGATAAAGGAGGGACTGCATTGAAGAGCTTACGATACGGGGAGCTGCTGCGGAATCTGCTTCCTATCATGGTCGGTACGGCAATTTATGCCTTTGGCCTTCATTATTTCGTCATAGCCAACGAGCTGATGGAAGGCGGAATTACCGGCGTAGCGCTGCTGCTTCATTATATAGCGGGAATCCCCCCTTCCATCACGACACTAGTCATCAATATCCCGCTGTTCGTACTCGGCTGGAGGCTGCTCGGCAAAGCTTCGATATTCTACACCATTTGCGGCACCTTGCTGCTGGCCGCTTTTTTATGGATCATGGAGCGGCTGATAGGGGCCGGGCTTATCGTACCTTTCCGAACAGAAAGCGATACGTTTCTTGTGTCCGCCTATGCGGGGCTCACTTTGGGGATCGGTTTGGGGCTCGTATTTCGTTATGGGGGGACGACGGGAGGGTCGGATATCGTGGCCCGGATCTTGCATAAGAAGAAGGGGTGGAGTGTCGGCCGGCTTATTCTTGCGACCGACGCGGTTGTTCTTGGCGCCTCCCTCCTTTTTTTGCCGAAAGAAAAAATCATGTACACGCTCGTCGTCGTTTTCATAACGGCCAAAATCATCGATATCCTGATCGAAGGCGCTTATGCGGCTAGAGCGTTCACCGTGATCTCCGACCATACGCACCGCTTGGCGGAAACGATCACAGCGGAGCTGGACCGGGGAGTCACGTTATTCCCGGCTGTCGGCGCCTTCTCCGGGCAACCGAAAGATGTGCTTTATTGCGTCGTCGCTTTAAGTGAAATCAAAAGGCTTAAAGACCTTATCCACGCCATCGACCCCCGTGCGTTTGTCATTATAACGGAGGTTCACGATGTTGTCGGCGAAGGCTTTAAGCCTGTATCGTGACAAAACAGCTAAATGCTCTGCCTATATTCGTTATTTTTTTCGCGCTTGACGGCTACGAGACCATTGTTTTTTTTCGACAGCTTCCAACCGGCGAAGCCCAGAGCGGCCAGAATGAATGAGCCGAGTCCCAGCGTCCAGAGGATAGGATTTTGCGGCTCGGGATAAGGCAGATAAGCCGTCGTTTCGCGTTTCATAAACAGCTTATCCAGCATTTGGCGCATGGGCGGCACCGCATTGAGCACATTGCGGGTCGAGGCCTGCTGACTGGAAATTTGGGCTCGTACAAATGTGAGAAGCGAATCCATCTTCTCCACATCCTCGGCCGGACGGCTGATCACAAGACTCGGATGAACCACCGCATAATGCTGATCCAGATGCTGGAACTTGTCCTGCAGCGTATGCCTCTCATTGGCTTTGGCGGCCAGCTCCATCGCGTCCAGATCGTCCTGGAGAGGCTTGTAAAGCTGCAGCCACAGCGGCTGGCTCGTATGGGCCAGCGCATCGGCAGCCAGCCTGATCTTGGCGGCGGCTACCTGCCCGGCCGCCGAATCGAACTTCGCGGCCGCCAGCACTCGCTTGGCCTCGGAGACGGTTTCCGTCAAGGCATTCATGCCTTCCACCGTCGTCACGCCTTCGAACGGGATTTGCGTGACTTGATCGCCGATCTGCTGCAGCACGACAAGTCCGCCTTGCGCATCGCCTTTTTGCATCCGCTGGTACAGCTCTTCAGCGGTCTCATTCAGCAGCTTGATATGCTGCTTCTGCTGCTCGTCCCGCTTAATCGCCGGCTCCGGCTCAGCGCTTGACGATTGCTTATTGAGCAGGCTGCAGCCTCCAAGCCATGGCACGAGCATCACCATCAACCCAATTCCAATGCCTATCCTTCTCCATCTTCCGCTCATGGACATCCCCTCCTACATAAATCCTATGGAGGGGATGTCCGCTTTAGACCGAATTTGCGAGTTTCACCGCTTAGCGTCTTTACTTTCGCGTACGCATCAGCCAGACGGCTGTGGCGATTGCTATGCCAATCAGACTAAGGCCGACGGTAAACCATTGAATGGTTGTCAGATCATCCTGGAGCACCTCGGCCAGCCAAGGAAACACGCCGACTCCGTAGTCCATCGCATCATTCCAGAGCGACCATGCGCCAACGATCACGACCGCGCCAAGCGAGAACCGGTAGAAGCGGACGTAGAGCAGCGCTTCGGCCGCCATCCCCAGATGGGACAAAGTCAGCATCCAGTCTTGACCGCTTACCGCCTCCCCCTGCCACGCGCCGGCCCAGATCATGGCCACAGCCCAGATTCCATACTTAAAGGACGTGATTAAAGCGAATGCCTCGACGACACCGCGGCCCAGGCCGACCCGCTCGGGCGGAATGGCAAATCCGCGGCCGGCATCGATGTCTTTCAGCAGATACAGCAGGAACAAGGAAAAGAACAAACTGGCCGTCGGACTGTCCGGTACAAACGGCAGCAAGGCGGGACCGAATGCTTCCCAAGTAAAAGCAAGCTGATTGCCGTACCAGATGTACCCGTAGACCGTACCCGGCACGTTAACAAGGAGCATGAGAAGCAGCATCAAGCGTCCGCCCAGAAAAGCGCGGCTTACGAAATAGGACAAGCGCCAACCGTCCAACTTATAGCTCCCCTTCTTTGTGGTATACAAAAGCCTGACCGTTAACTGACGGTCAGGCTTTGTGTTTACTTTTTCTGTTTGCTAAGCCAGTCAGCCAATTTGTCGATATCATCGGCAGTCAAGCCTTTGGCGATATTGGCGTCGTACTGAGCCTGCATGTTGCCTTTGCCATTTTTGATAATGTCCAGAATGGCCGCTTTGTCATGGCCGTCGCCTACGCCGCGCAGCGCCGGGATTTTAGCGGAAGGCATACCCTTCAAATCTCCGCCGTGGCATTGCAAGCAAGTGGACTTCTGGTAGATCGAAGCTGCCGGATCATCAGGCGCCACGATAGCGGCGGCCTGCGAAGCTGCCGGCTTCTTGACCGGACTTCCGCCGCCTTCGCCTCCGGACGCGTGCATCTCCTGCTCGCGCTTGATATGCTCCGGGATCAGGTTTTTGGCAGCCAGCTCGTGCTGGTAATGCTGCCAGGAGTAAACCGTCAAATAAGTTACCGCGGCCAAGCTCAGAAACATCAGCGTGCTGGCAATCGGACGCTTGTAGAATTTTCTTTCCTTGCCCGTATCCAGGAACGGAGCGAGCAGCAAGGCGCCGAACAAAATTCCCGGAACGCCTACCGTACCGAGCACGACCCAGCTTCCGGACGTGTAAGGATATTTGAGCAGCTGGTACATAAACAGGAAGTACCAGTCAGGCATCGGGATGATTTCGGTGTTCGTCGGGTCAGCCGGGTAACCCAGCGGCGCCGCTTCGGACATAACAAGCACCAGAATTCCCATCAATACGACGACCCCTACCATCCATTCCTTCAGCAGGAAGTTCGGAATAAATACTTCCGATTTCCCCGGATAAGCCGAGAAGTCCTGCGGGATCATTCTCGAGCTTTTCGCTTGAACGCGGGAATCGCCAACATAAACGATTTTTTCGTCAGATTTATGACCGTGAGCCACGTATCGCCCCTCCTTCTTGTGTTCTCATGAGCCTGCCTAAGCAGCTTGGTAAGTCCGTGCGATCCTAGGAAGCGTATGGCTTAGAGCGGACCGGAAATCCCTTGCTTACGGATCATGATAAAGTGACCGGCGAGCAGAGCAAGCAGCGCACCCGGCAGGAAGAACACGTGCAAGGCAAAGAATCTCGTCAACGTCTGAGCCCCGACGATCTCGCCGCCCTGCAGCAGCGTCTTGGCATACGGACCGATGTACGGTGCCGATTCAACAATTTTGAGCGTAACGCTTGTTGCAAAGTATGCTTTATTGTCCCAAGGCAGCAGATAGCCTGTCAGCCCGAGACCCAGCATAACGAAGAAAATCAGCATGCCGACTACCCAGTTCATCTCGCGCGGAGCTTTATACGAACCGGTAAAGAAAACGCGGAGCGTATGTAAGAACATCATCACGATAACCAGACTGGCGCCCCAGTGATGCATACCGCGTACGATAACGCCGAATGCCACCTTATGCTGCAAGTAGTCAACGCTTGCATAGGCATTAATAATATCCGGTACATAATACATCGTCAGGAACATACCGGACAGGATTTGAATAACTGTGATGAAGAACGTCAAGCCGCCGAAGCAGTACACGAACGCAGAAAAATGATGCGCGGGGTTAACGTGCTCGGGCACCTCATGATCCGCGACATCTCTCCACAGCGGCGTGATATCCAGGCGTTCATCGATCCAGTTATAAATGCTTTTAATCATCTGATGCTACGCCTCCTTTCTACACCCGTTTGTTCGGACCAAGCTGGCCGACATATACGAAGCCTTGCTCCACTTTGACTTCATACTGGTCAAGCGGTGCGTTCGCAACAGCCAGATGCTTGCCGTCAACCGTGTAATGCGCTCCGTGACAAGGACAGTAATACTGATCCTTGAACTCGGGATTCGAATTCCAGTTAACCGTACAGCCCAGATGCTTACAGGTCGGATTCAAAGCAAACACTTGTCCGTCGCTGCCTTTGGCAATCCAAGCCTCAAGCTCCGGTTCGCTCGCATACCAGCCGTCGACTTGCTGAACCTTGAACTTAAACACTTTCGGTTCGTTCGTAATCTTGGAATCTTCCACAACCTTGACCCAATCCGCTTGCTTCTTGGGCTGAAGGACCGGGTCCACTGCAAACCGAATCATAGGCACAAGCATACCCGCGCCCATGAAAGCTCCTGCTCCGCCAAGGGTGTAGGAAAGAAACTGGCGTCTGGACATTTCCCGACGTTTCACCGGCTTCTCGCCATGATGCGGCGAATCGTGATTCGTATGATCGTTCATTCTCGTTCTACCCCCTTTTGCAACATATATCAGTCGTTCGACATAACTTTACACCAGATACTAGGACATAACTAATAATAGCCTACGTCACTGGGTGCGTCAAGAATGGAGACAAGACTTCGCACCGTGGAAAACAAGGGGTTCAGAACAGTTTTAACATAATTGTCACAACTGTCCCACAGCAGCGCGAAACCGTGCTCCTACATAGAATTAACACCCTTGGCACAGATCATACATGGTTCACACGGATTCCCTGCCCAGCCAAAGTTTCGTCAGGCTTTCCGCAATCGACCGCTTCGCATCCGCCCCAAGTCTCGCCATGTCCTCCCGCGTCAGCCGGAGCACCAGATCCGCTTCGGACGCCCGCAGCCCGGCCTCCAGAGCATCGTCCGGGGATGCGGTAACGAGCACGACATAGCGGAAGCCGGCAAGCTTCATCCGGGCGCAGGCGTCCTGAACAAGCAGCTGCGCCGCCGCCGCGGCTTGTCCCCCGCCCGTATAATGCATGGCCGGATATGTGACGGTTCTTCCCTTGAACGGAATTTCGATCAGATCCAGCACATCTCTGAGCACCTCGAGCGCATCCGCCGCCTCCACAGGGGATTCGGAGCCCTCAAGGCCTGTCACCGGGATCAGCGCCGTATCCAGATAAGGCTTCAGCTCGGGCCAGGCCGCCGTTTCGATTTCACTAAATTTCACCGTTTCACCTTCTTTCCGCTTCTAACTTTAACACAGAAAAAAAGACATATGAATGGTCCTCATATGTCTTTTTAGCAAATTATCAATTATTTGTTCTCTATCTGGCCCGTTTCTTGTGTATGAAGAGATCCTTTGACCTGGGAGCGCAGCAAATTGAGTTCGGTCGTGAGGGCAAGAAAGGATGATTCGTCTCCCGCAGCCAAAGCCTGATCGATTTCATGATACAACCGCTTTTCCCTGTAGCTGCGAACGGCTTCATCCAGCACCATTTCAGCAAACAAACTCAGCATCATGTCATTTGTCACGTTCATTTTGCCCATGAGTACCTACCTCCAAACCGGGTCATATGAGAATCTTTCTCCGTCAAGGCGAGCGTTACTCTTGGCCCTTCCGATACTCCTCGGCCTTCTCGCAATAGCTCTCCGTCGTCCGTTTCATCCTGGCCAGATCCGCATCCGTCAACGTTCGGACCTGCTTGGCCGGCGACCCGAGCCACAAGCTATTGGAGGGCACCGAGCGATTCTCGGTAATTAGCGACCCCGCCCCTATTAAAGCATATTCATCAATCTTGGCTCCGTTAAGTACAATAGCCCCCATGCCGATTAATGTACCCTTGCCTATATGGCAGCCGTGAATAATGGCCCCATGTCCGACTGATACCTCGGATTCGACGATCAGGGGCTGGTCCGTATTTACATGCCCGATACAGCCGTCTTGAATGTTGGAGCGCCTCCCGATGCGAATTGGAGCCAGATCGCCCCGCAGCACCGTGTTGTACCAGATACTGGCTCCTTCTTCAATAACTACATCACCGATCAGTTGTACGCCCGCTGCCAGAAATACGCTCGGATGGACCTGCGGATACTTGCCATTATAGCTGTGCAGCATGTTCATCGCTCCCCGGTTCAATTGTCGGAGAGATTGTAGCAAGCCGCCTACTTGTTGTCAATCGGAAGCACAATCTGCTCATTGTCGGCCACATAGGTTCCCTCAATGATCCCTGCGCCCAGCCGTGTTACCTGCAGCACCCTGCCTTCCCGTTCATCCTCCCCGATGCGGATCAATCCCAGATGCATCATCATCTGAAGGATGCGCTGCTCCAGGATCGAGTCCGGGGTATCGTAATAGAACGGTCGGATCAGCGGCCCCAGCGTGCTTCTGACGGAGCTGAGCGTAACCCAGGAAGAAGCCAGCTTCTGCAGCCAGTGCACGATCGACTGCAGGCCGGGAACCGGTCCTTTATAGAGCCTTAACCAGAATCGAAATAGTTGAACCGTGTCTTCCCGGCGCTCCTCGCGGACGGCTTCCCGGCCTTTTTCGGTTAGCGCCAGCACCTGGTGATGCTCGGTAATCAGATCATTGAAGTAGCAGTAATCATAGATGAAGGAAAAGCGGTTCGGGTAATCACGGAACATGCGGCCGTAGCCGAAGCGCCATGCCGTTTTGCCGACAGGCTCCTCACGGACGGCCAGACTGTCTAGGATTTGCTGCAAATTCCGCTTGTACATGACCGACTCGCCCGTCAGCATCATATCTTGTCCCTGCAAAATGCGGAGGAATCCCAGAATATCGCCAGCAAGCAGCTTCTGTTCATCCCGGTAGGCAATCGGCTCGTCCGTTCGCACAAGCGTCTGCTCGAAGCGCTTGCCCAGCGCTGCAACAAATCTTCGCCTCAGGTCCGCGGGGACTTCGAACAAATACCGGGTTTGCTGGGAATAACCGTTGAACAGCCAGCCGCGGTGTTTAAATCGCGCGATCATGTCCCGCGGATTCCACTCTGCCGGTCCTTCTCCCTGGTCCTGGTCGAAGCGGCTTTGCCGGACTCGGGCGAGCAGCTCCTCCAGACTGAAGGATCCCCTTTGATCGAACAGCAGCGAATTCAGAAAACGGATATCTTCCATCGACAGCTCCTCCACGAACCGGTCCAGCACATCGCGCCGTCCGACACGGGAGAGGATGGATTGGATCAGCTCGTGCTTGGAGTGGCCGTTGCATTCGCATTCATAGGTTCCTGCAATCCGGCCCAGATCATGAATGTCAGCGTAGCTCAACATATCGGCTAAATTCATGCTTGACGCTTCCCTTCGCAGCTCCCTTCCGAGGTCGGGAGGCATTTCAATCTTACTAATCAGTATGGGAATTTGTTCAGAATTTAAACGTGCGTCCGACAAAAAAAAGCCGCCATGCTCCTCGTCACGAGGTTCATGAAGGCTTAACGTTCATGCGGTTCAGAGCGCCTGGGCTCCCTGTTTATCGGTATCCGTCTGCGCCAGATGGGCGGTGCAATTGAGCAGCTGAAACTCCCAACCCGCGCTCGTCCGCTGCATAACGGTAAACGATGTGTTCATCAGATGCGTATCCAGCGCCTGTCGGCGGATGGATTCGATAACTGGAGCGATGTAGCCGCCATGGCTGACGATCAGCAGCCTCTCACCCTGATGCTCCTGCTCCGTATCCGCCAGAAATGACTGCCAGCGCTGCAGCAGCAGCGCGTCGGGCTCCATGCCGACATCGGCCGTTCTCCACTGCTCGCCCCATCTGGCGATTCTTTCTTCGAGCGTCGTTCCTTCGATCAGACCGAAGGAACGTTCCCTTAGCCGGGCGTCAACCTTCAGCAAAGGAATGCCGGTTACGGCCTCGATCCGCTGCGCCGTTTCCTTGGCTCTCTGCAGATCGCTCGCTATAATGCCGTCCCAGCTCTCTCCCTTGAGGCGGCCCGCGAGACGGTCGGCCTGAAGTCTTCCGATCTCTGCCAGCGGCGTATCCATCTGGCCCTGCATGCGTCCCGCCAGATTCCACTCCGTCGTTCCGTGGCGGATAAATCCGATACTGATCATAGCCGCTGCCTCCCGCTTGTAACTCTAATGTCTTGTTCGTGAGAACCAATTCATGATCAGCAGCGTGCAGGTAAGTCCAAGCAAGGAGAGGAACAGCAAATACTCGCCCATGCTGTGGATCGGCCCAACCTGATACGTGAACGGCTTGTTAAAGCCCTTCAAGCTTGCTACCGCCGTCGGCATCGCGTGTACGTTCAGCGATTCGGCCTGGCTGCCGGATGCCGCTACCACCGGATCACCGATCCGTCCGAAGACCGGAGACTCAGGCAGCGCAGCTTCGAATGACTGGTTGTAGTTAACCGAAATCCAGAAGGTAAATAAAAATGCCATCATACAAACGGCGATCGCGGCCGTCATATTGCGTCTGAGCTTGGACGAAAACTGATACAGCCGATCCGTCACTGGCACTCTCCAGGCTTCGTCCCGATAGATCCGATCCATGACCGAGGAAGACATTCCTTTGCTGGGCAGCAGAGGCTCCTCGTTATCGGCGATGGCCCGAATAAGCATCGTGCTCTCCTGCCACATGTCGAACTCTTCGGCGCAGGCGCTGCAATGGATCAGATGCTCATCCACCTCCCGCCTTCTCGGATCCTCTTCGGGCAGATCCCAATAAATCCCGAACCTCTCCTGAATATGTTCGCATGTCATCGTTGATTCATCCCCTCATACTCCTCAAAAATCGGTTCAAGCAGGTAAGGCTCGAGCTGAAGCTTCACGCTTGCCCTCGCTCTGAACAGCAAGGACTTGACGGAGCTCACAGTCTGCCCCAATATATTCGCGATTTCCTGATAATCCAGCTGATCGTATTCGCGCAAAATAAGCGCGCTCCGCTGCTTCTCCGGCAAATTATTGATCGCTTCCCGGACCATGGTCACCTTCTCGTTGCGAAGAGCCGTCTGCTCCGGCTGCGCCTCCAATGCCGTTTGCGGCGTATAGCCGCTCTGCTCCAGCGATACTTTCACGTTCTTATGCTTGCGCAGCTCGCTTAACACCGTGTTGCGAGCGATGGTATACAGCCAGGTAGAGAACGTCGCCTCGACCTCGCGGAACGAATGCAGGCTGCGGTAAGCCTTGTAGAACGTTTCGTTGCACAGATCCTCGGCCAGCGACTCCATCTGCGAGCTTTTGAGCATATGATAGATGAAAGCTAATATTTTACGTTCGTAACGGCGCATCAGTTCATTGTACATCTGTACATTGCCGTCCTTTATTTCTCGGATCAACTGGGAATCGGTCATGCCTTAGGCGACCCTCCTTGTGATTCCCGCTTGCTCCCTGTGACGACATCCCATTTTACCGGAGGAGGAGCAAAAAGTTGCGGTATTTCTTAAAATTTTTTTAGAAATTATTCCATCCCTCGTAGTATTCGAGACGATGAGTCAAAACTCCTGCTTTGTCGAACCATGTTTATCCATTTCCTGCAAAAAAAAAGACCGCCTGATCAATCAGGCGGGTGCACAGTGTGCAAGTTTTCGGATAGGAGTGGAGAGAAACCATACTGTACTTTTATTATATGTATCCGTTTTCAATTTGTCAACGCTTTTTTTGAAAACGTTTCCCTGATTCAAAAAAACATTTATGGGCTTTGCCGGTCCCATTCGTTAACCTCGCGCGTAATATCGGCTCCTCCGAGCGCAAACCATTGTTCAGCGAACTCGTCTAACGCATCCGCCTTCGCTTTGCCGTACACAATCTTCAAATAGGTTTCCTTCTCCAGCTTTTTCAGCAGCGGCCATTTCAGCGCCATCGTCCGGGTATGGGGGCCTACGAACTGATCCCGCTGGGAATGCTCCGTCTGCTTGGCGCCTACAATTCGCCCCTCCAGATACAGCTTGGAAGACGTCGCTGCGAGCCGCTGCTCATAGGGCGTTTCCACATGCCCCCGGTATACCCGGCTCTCCAGGCTTTCTCCCTGTATCACATGCGGCGGCGTGCTGCCCGGTCCGAACAGCAGATAGCTGGAGATCGAATGATTGGAGCCGGGAAAATCGAACACCGGCTTGCCGTCCTTCATGATATAATCGTACCCTTCCCCGAAGCCGTAGCGGAAATCGGACTCGGGATCTTCGATAAATGCACCGTACACTGCATCCCAATAAGCGAACACGGCATCCATGCGCGTAAATCCCGCACGGAAAAAATAGCTGCCGTATGACATCTTGGAACCGACCCGGCCAATCTTTCCTTCGGGGCCGCTCGGATAGGGAATCGGCTTCATCACCGCCCCCGGATTGGCTGCCGCCGTCTCGACAAGCGGCCAGCCCCCCATCCAGCCAGGCCCCGAGATAATCCCGGCCACGCCTGAGGTAACCAGCGAAGCCGCCTTGTCTTCATCATGCGTGCCGAAATCCGGATCGATATAGCCCTTTTCGTACCAGTCGTTCAACTTGATCAAAGCCGGCTTGACCTGCGGCTGTACCGACCCGTAAGAGAGCGTGCCGTCCTTGGTCCGGTTCCACTGATAAGGCTGGTCTCCGTAGGCGCCGAACAGAAAGCTCGCATCCCCCATCCAGCCGTTCAGCGTATTTTTACCGGCAAGCGCCAATCCTCTCGTATCGGCTTTCCCGTTGCCGTCAGGGTCCCCGTAAGTGAAGGCGTCCAGCACTTGCTCCAATTCCTCGATGGTGGCGGGCGGCTTCAGATTCAGCTTGTCCAGCCAATCCTGCCGCACCCATAAGATCGGATCACCCACGACGCCGTCGGAGATTTGCGGCAAGCCCCATGCCTTTCCATGCACCATCACCGTTCTCCATACCTCCGGATTTTTCTCATAGGCTTCCTTGACTCGAGGCGGGGCATACGTTTCGAAGGCCTGCTCGATATCCATGATTTTACCGGAATCCACGAGACTCTCGAGCAGCTCGGGGATATCGTGATTGGTTAGAAACAGCACATCCGGCAACTCTTCCCCTTCGGATAAAGCCAGCTTGATCCGGGTTGTCAACGCTTCGTTTTGTTCCGTAACGATCCATTTGTTTTTCTGTATGATTCCGAGACGATCCTTCGCCCAGCGGGTGATCGGATTATTTTCCGTCGTATCGCTCCCGCTGAGCGCGCCGAAGTCCCGAAGCGCTTTGGCCGTCGTGATGACTACCGGGGGATCGAAGAGCGGCCGCTGCCCGGTCGGCTGCTGCTCCTGCACGCTGCTCTCTCCCCGGCAGCCCGTGATGAGTATAGCCAGCAATGCGGCCGTACCGATCAGACGTATTGGCTTAACCCTCATCTTTCCTACCCTCCTGCCTTTGTCCGAGACGGGCCAGCGGAACTCGAATATGGAGCAGCGTCCCGCTCGGAGCGGAGCTGGCGGATAAGGTCAGCACGCCTCCCAGCGGCTTCAGCCGCTCCTGCATCGCCGTCAAGCCGAAGCCGTGCGCGCGTCCGTCGTACGGCTTGCCGTCATTCCATAACGAAAACCGGAGCTCGTCTTCCTTCACTTGCAGCCGGAACTGAAAATAGCCGCCCCGCCCATGCCTGACCCCGTTCGTAATCCCTTCCTGCAGCGCCCTGTACAGCACTTGGCGCAGCCTTTGGTCCAAGACAGCCTCCGGGAGCTCGATACTCGCCTTGATCGTAATATCCGCCGTCCGCTCGGCTTCGCCGATCAGCTGCAGGAGCTCCGACTCCAGATTGCCTTGCGCCTCAGGCTGCCTGATCGTCCAGACGGTCTCGCGGATATCCTGCAGCCCCTTGCGCACCAGCTCTTGCGACTGCTCCAGGCGCTCCAGCCCCCGTCTTCCGTCGATGGCCCACAAACGCTTCGCAGCTTCCAGCTGCACCAGCGTTGCCGTCAGCGTGTGACCGAATATATCGTGAATATCGTAGGCGATCCGCTCCCGTTCCGCAGCCACGGATTGCTCGGTGCTCGTCCGCGCTTCGAACAAGTCCGCCTTCAGCTGAGGCAGCTGCCGATCCAAAGTTTCCTTCGCCCTCTCCAACTCGGCTTCCTTAAGCAGACGTTGGCTGCGCTTGTCCGCCAGCGTACGCACGACGTTCAGCAGTTCTTCATCGCGCACAGGCTTAATCAGGTAGCTGACGGCCTGCAGCTCGATCGCCCGCTTCGCGTACTGGAATTCGGCGAAGCCGGTCAACAGAATGCAGTCGATATGCGGCCAGCGCTCCCGCACCTGCTCCACCAGCTCCAGACCCGACATAACCGGCATCCGGATATCGGTAACGACCACATGGATGTCATGCCCGGCGATCCGCTCCAGCGCCTCGTGGCCGGAATACGCCTGATACACGTGCTGTACCCCGTGCTGCCGCCAATCGATTGTCGTCGCCATACTTTCCACCAGATGCTTATGATCATCCACGAGCAGAATCGACAGCATGCTCCCCACCTCCTTCTACTTGTAACTGCTTGCGCCATTGCAGACGCGCCCGGACGCCCCCGAGCGGCGAGGGCTCCATGCGCAGTCCCGATTCCTTGCCGAATTGGTAACGCAGCCGCTGGTTGACGTTCCACAGCCCGAAGCTGTCGCCCTGGGCTTCCTCCGCCGCTAGCTGGGCGTTCAGCCGCTCCAGCTTGTCATCTGTCAAGCCGCTTCCGTCATCCTCGACCGTGATGGTATAGTACTCCTGCTCTTCAGCGGCATGAATGCGGATTTCGCCATTCTCCAGCTTGGTTTCCAAGCCGTGAATGATGGCATTCTCCACAATCGGCTGAATCAGCAGCCGCGGGATGACCAATCGTTCCATCGTCGGGGGGACGGATACCGTGCAGCGGATTTTGTTCAGCTGATCGTTCATGATCCGGATGTACGAGCTGACGAAGTCCAGCTCTTCCTTGAGCGTCGTTGTCATCGTGACATTCCGGGCGGTATATTTATAATAATCGGCCAAACTGTAGGCCATTGACACTACCGGCTCGCTGCGCTTCATTTTGGCCATGCTGATGATGTAGGCCAGACAGTTGTACAGAAAATGCGGATTGATCTGGGATTGCAGCTGCTTCATCACAGCCTCCTTGGCCCGGATTTCCTCGAAGTAAACCTTCTCGACCAGATGCTGGATTTGCTCGGCCATCTCATTAAACTGGACGCTCAGCTCGTGAAACTCCTGCTTCGGATTCAGCTTCACCCGGGTGGAGAAACGGCCCTGCTTCAGCTGCCGTACGCTGGCCGTCAGCAGCTTGATCGGAATCTGCAGATGCACATACATCAGAAATACCGCTACGCCGCCCACCAGAAGCAGCATCGCCGCAGTCACATAAAATAAATACCGGCTGCGGGTAACCGGCGCCAAAATGTCCTCCAGCGGCACGTAGTCCACCAACGTCCAGTTGATTTTGGGAGAGGTAAAGAAATAGACCAAATATTTTTTATTATCCAGTATAATCATCTCGTGCTTTTTGTCGGAGCTGCTCGCCGACCAATCATAGGCCTCCGTAATTTGCCTGGCCATCGTCTCATTCGAGCTTCCGTTCATGATAAACTGGCCGGGGGCTTTGAATAGAAAAGGATCATTATTGCCCTTCGTCTTGAAGCTGTCCAGCAGAGCGACGATATTATCTTCCATCAGATCCACCTCTACGATGATGGAAGCCTTCTTCAGATCGGATATTCCCGCGTAAGGCTCGACGAAAAAACGGGAAAACGCCCGCTTTTCGATCCCGTTCACGCTTACCTCGCGAAATCTCCATTCACTGGTCATCCGCTCCCGCAAATAAGCTTCATCATACTGAATCGCCGTATGCGAAGAAAGCGCCCTGCCGCTGGCGGGAAAGTACAAATTGATGCGGCTCATCCAGTCGGAGGAAAGTCCGAATAGGCCGAGTTTCCTTTCCACCGCTTCCGCCAGAGTCGAATAGTCATACCGGTTGGCTGGAAGCGCATTCGCCGCCAGCTCGGCAAAATCGGAATCTTTGGTTAGAATATTCGAGTATTTCGACACCTGATCCAGCGTATCCTCGATTTCCTTGATAAAATGCTCAAGCCGGTCCTGATTCGCCAGATTGATCTGGTCCTCCACTACCCCGATGCTTTGCTCATTGGCATAAGTATACAGCACGATAACGGCCGCCATCAGCAATGTAATCAACAAGATGATTTTTGTAACCAGATTCATATGATTTACGGCGACCCCTTCTCCCGTATTCCTGTCTCTTAGAGTCAGCTTAATGGAAAAGCGGTAGAAATTCAATGACTTTGGGGTTGAATTCATCTCGGTCCGAGCATAGCCGCTTGATAATTTCTTAAGAAAAATCTATCCAACGGCAGATCCTTAACTATCTCCGCGTGCTGCTCCTCCGCTGCGCTCCCCCTCCTCCTGTACCCTTTCCTTTGGTAGTTGGGAAGTATCCACATTTTCTGCTACGCAAAAAAAAAGACTACACGTAAACCGCGTAGTCTTTCTTCAACAACTCAATCGCCTTGTCCATATCGCCTTCCTCGCGGAAGGACAAGCGAAGCACGCCAGGCACGTTCTCCCGGCTTTCGATGACCTGGATGTTGCTCAAGTTCACCCGGTGGCTGCCGAGCAGCATCGTGATCTGCCCGATCACTCCGGGATGATCCGGAACATCCACATAAATATCGTAGAACGATTGCATAACGCCTTTGCGCCGTTCCGGCAGGCTGCTGCGGAATGTGCCGGCCTGTTGAAACTCCCGCTCGATTCCGCTGCCGTCTTCGTCTTCGATCAGCTTGACGAAACCGGCGATCTCTGCATTCCAGTCCTTCAGCAGCCGAAGCACCGCCTCTTTATTGGTCAGCAAAATATCGCGCCAGATGATCGGATCGCTGGACGCGATCCGGGTAATATCCCGGAAGCCGCCGGCGGCCAGAATCTGATACAGCTCGTTCGATTCGTTGTAGCGCGCAATTTGATTGACCAGCGCCACCGCGATAATATGCGGAAGATGACTGATCGCTCCGACAATCTCGTCATGAAGCACCGGCTCCACCTTGACCAGATGCGCCCGCGTATGCTCGAGCAGCTTCGCCAGCCGGTCGTAGGCGTCAGGCGGCGTATCCGCTGCCGGCGTCAATACGTAAAACGCGTTCTCGAACAGACGTGAGCTTGCCGCCTCGACACCGGACTTCTCCTTGCCCGCCATCGGATGTCCGCCGATGAAATACGCTCCGCCAAAATCTAGAGCCGCTGCGCCGGACGCCACGGCGGCCTTGGTGCTGCCCACATCGGTGATCACGCAGCCCGGCTTCAGCTTCAGCTCCGCCAGCTTATGCAGGTACTGTTCCAAATTGCCTACAGGGACGCATAAGAAGATAAAATCGGCGTCCGCCGCAGCCTCTTCCAGAGAGGTCGTTGCGTAATCTACGACCTCCCTCTTCATGTATTTCTCTACGGAAGCCGGGTTATTGGAATGACCGACGATGTGCAGACCGGGCTTGCCCTTGAAGGAAAGCGCCAGCGAGCCGCCGATCAGGCCGACTCCGAATATCGCGATTTTCGTCATGAAGCGTTCACTTCGCCCAGCGTATGACGGAGAGCGTCCAGGAATTTGGCATTTTGCTCGTCGCTGCCTACCGTTACCCGGATTTTCGTCGGATAACCCCAGCTCGGATCGTGACGCACGATAATGCCTTGGCGAAGAAGGCTTTGGAAGACGGCGCCGCCCGGACGCTGCACATCCACCATGACGAAGTTGCCATGCGCGTCAAAATAGGAAAGCCCCAGCTCGTCGAATGCGGACTTCAGCTGCTCGATTCCTTTGGCATTGGCCTCGCGGCAAGATGCAAGGAAGTCGGTGTCGCGAACCGAAGCAAGCGCAGCCTTTTGCGCGTAGGTCGTCGTGTTGAAAGGCTCGCGAACCTGATTAACAGAGCGGATCAGCTCCGCGGACCCTACCCCGTATCCGATGCGCAGCGAAGCAAGTCCGAAAATTTTCGAGAACGTGCGCAGCACGACGATGTTTTTGTATTTGTCCAGCAGCTTGATGCTGTCCGGGAATTGTCCGCTGACATTATACTCGACATACGCTTCGTCAAGCACGACCATGACCCGATCCGGCACCGCGTCCAGGAAAGACGTAATCTCGCTTGCTGTCAGCATCGTGCCTGTCGGATTGTTCGGATTGCAAACCCAGACGATCTTGGTCTTGTCCGTAATCTTCGCCAGCATCGCACTCAGGTCATGCTTGCCGTCCGCATCGACCGGCACTTCAATGACCTTGGCGCCTTCGACCTCAGCGTTGTGCTTGTACTGCGGGAAGGTCGGAAATGCGGTAATCGTCTCGTCCTCGGGCGTCAGGAAAGCGCGCGCGATCATCAAAATGACCTCGTCCGAGCCGGCGCCGAAGATGATCTGGTTCGGCTGAACGCCAAGCTCCTGCGCGACTGCCTGGGTCAGCTCCACGGCTCCGCCGTCCGGATAGATGCTCGTCTGCTCAACGGCCGCCAGGATCGCTTCCTTTGCCTTCGGCGAGCAGCCGAACGGATTTTCATTGGACGCCAGCTTGATGACTTCGGTCAAGCCAAGCTCGCGTTTGACTTCATCGATCGGTTTGCCCGGCTGATAGACCGGGAGATGCACAATATTTTTTTTGGGCTGCATGCTAGTAGTCACCTCATTGAAATGGGTTCGATGAACAAATGCTCGTTAGACTATGTACAGGGAAACAGTCGGATACCATTTTACCTCATTTGGCAGAGCCGTTCCAGCCATTTTTTTCTGTGAAGCGGTGAAGGACGACAATAGTGAGGCGCAAGTAACAGAAATCCCCCGGAATCATCGGATTCACGGGGGATTTCTTCCGCATGAGGATAGCGGACGGCTAAGAGATCATCTCCTGCACGAACCGGCGAAGCAGAGCAAGCCCTTCCTCCTTCGTGGCCGGATCGGTGAGCTGCGGCTGCAGCTCTTCGATTTTGCGGACAAGCGCGCTGCCGACTACAATCCCGTCACAAACGCCTGAGAAGCGGACAAACTGCTCCCGGCTTGAGATCCCGAAGCCGATGGCGATCGGCACATCGCTGGACGCTTTCACCGTGGCCAGAAACTCATCGATGCCCGTGTGGAACTCGGTTCTGGTCCCGGTCACGCCAAGCGATGAAACGCAATAAATGAAGCCGCTGGCGCGGGAGACAATCCGCTGAACGCGCTCCTTCGAGGTCGGAGCGACGAGCGGGATCAAATGGATGCCGCGGGCCAATGCGGCGGAGCGCAGCTCCTCGTCTTCCTCCATCGGCAGATCGGGAATGATCAGACCGCTGATGCCGCTCTCCTCCAGCAGCGGAAACAAGCGATCGAATCCGGTCTGCAGCACCGGATTGTAGTACGTGAACAAGATGAACGGCAGCTCGCAGCCTTCACTGCGCGCTTGCCGGGCCACTTCGATGCAATCCAGAATCGAGATGCGCTGGCTGCTCAGCGCGCGCATGGACGAGCGCTGAATGACCGGGCCGTCGGCCAGCGGATCGGAGTAAGGCACGCCCAGCTCGACGATGGCCGCACCGGCCTCCTCCAGCGTATGGATGATGTCGACCGTAGTGCGCAGATCCGGGTCTCCGACCGTAATAAAAGGAATGAATGCGGGCTGCCGCTTCTCGCGCAGCTCGGCGAATTTCCGGTCAATACGATTCAGCTCAGTGCGATTCATTGGCAGAACCCCCCAAATAAGTCATGATCGCTTCCACGTCCTTGTCGCCGCGTCCGGACAAGCTGACGACGATGACCTGGTCCTTGCCCATCTGCGGCGCCCGCTTGATCGTTTCGGCAATCGCATGCGCGCTCTCCAGCGCAGGGATGATGCCCTCCTGACGGCTGAGCAGCTGCAGTGCGTCAAGCGCTTCTTTATCCGAGATCGGCACGTATTCGGCACGCCCCGTATCCTTCAGATGCGAATGCTCGGGTCCGATCCCCGGATAATCCAGGCCGGCGGAGATCGAATGCGCCTCCTGGACCTGGCCGTGCTCATCCTGCAGCAGGTAGCTGAAGGAGCCCTGGAACACGCCGGTCGTGCCGCGCGTCATCGTAGCCGCATGCTTATCCGTCTCGATTCCGTGACCGGCGGCCTCTACCCCGATCAGCCGGACGCCCTCGTCCTGCACGAACGGATAAAACATGCCGATCGCGTTGCTGCCGCCTCCGACAGCCGCAATGACCGCATCCGGCAGTCTTCCTTCCAGCTCCAAAATCTGCTTGCGCGACTCGTCCCCGATAATGCGCTGGAAGTCGCGCACCATTACCGGGTACGGATGCGGTCCCGTAGCAGAGCCGAGGATGTAATACGTATCCTCAACATGGCTGACCCAATAACGGAGCGTTTCGTTGCACGCGTCCTTCAGCGTCCGCGTCCCCGAGGTGACGGGAACAACCTCCGTGCCGAGCAGGTTCATGCGAAATACGTTCAGCTGCTGGCGCTTGATGTCTTCCTCGCCCATGAACACCTTGCATTCAAAGCCGAACAAGGCGGCTACAGTCGCCGTAGCGACGCCGTGCTGGCCTGCGCCGGTTTCGGCGATGATTTTCTTTTTGCCCATCCATTTGGCGAGCAGTCCTTGAGCGAGCGCATTGTTGATTTTGTGAGCGCCTGTATGGTTCAAATCCTCGCGTTTCAGATATATTTTCGCACCGCCCAGATGCTCGGTCAGCCTTCCCGCATAATACAGCGAGGTCGGACGGCCCGAATAGCGGTGAAGCCAGTAATGCAGCTCCTCCTTGAATTTCTCTTCCTTCGTATAGGTCTTGAACGCATGCTCCAATTCGATCAGCGCATTCATCAGGGTCTCGGGTACGTAGCGCCCGCCGAATTTGCCGAAGCGGCCTTGCTCATCCGGTCCGTTAAACAATTGATTTCACCCTTTCGACAAACCTGGTTATTTTCGATATATCTTTTACTCCATCGGTCTCCACGCCGCTCGACACATCGACGCCGCTTGGGGCGAACCGCTCCAGTAAAGCGCCCACATTGCCCGGCTGCAGTCCTCCGGCCACCAGCAGCGGCAGTCCGGCCTGGCGGCACCAGGCGAGATAAGGCGGGATTGCGCTCCAGTCAAATGCATGGCCGGAGCCTCCGCCATATACGGGGTCGAGCGTGTCCAGCAATACGCCGTCGATCGCGCCCAGATAAGGATTCAGCCGGGCGTAAACCGCCTGATCGGCTTCGGTCTGCGGCCCGCTGTCAGCGAGGAGTGCTTGAGCCCGGCTTCCTTCTACGGCTGCCGTTATTGTCGGTTCGGCCTGATTCTCTCCGGCTGCGCCGGCCGGCGAACTGCCTGAAGCAGATCCGGCACTGAGCGATACCGCCTTGAGCACCTCCACGCCAGCATAGCGGGCTTTCGCCGCCCGGCAAAATTCCGGCGGCTCCTGCCCGTGCAGCTGAAGCACATCCAGCGCCGCCTCCCGCATCACCGCGTCCAATTGCTCCAGCTCGGGATTGACGAACACGCCCGTCACCTTGATTCGACGGCCCCCGCTCTCCTGCCGGATCGCCGCGATCAGCTCGGCCGCCTGTGCCGGGCTGACCTGACGCTTGCTGCGCGCAAACACAAGCCCGATATAATCGACGGGAAGCCGGGCTGTCTGAGCCGCCTGCTCCGGGGTAAGCAGACCGCATATTTTGACCAGCGCCATCTTATTCGCCCTGCCCCTGAGCCTGAACCTGAGCGGAAAGCTCAGCGTCTGCAAGAGGCCCCAGCAGTCCATGCACGGCTTCGCTCACATCCGGCTGGCGCATAAAGTGTTCCCCGACCAGTACGGCATGGGAGCCGACCGATCTCAGCCAGTCGATCTCCGCCGCCCGGGAAATCCCGCTTTCGCTGACCACCGTTACCCCCGCCGGTATGTAAGCGGCCAGTTCCTCCGTCGTCTTCAGATCCGTGACGAACGTCTTCAGGTTGCGGTTGTTGATGCCGACCATCGACGGCCCCAGCTCCAGCACGCGCTCAAGCTCCTCGCGGTCATGAACCTCGATCAGCACATCCAGGCCGATCGAGCGGGCAATCGACTGAAACTCGCGCATCTGCGCCGTGGTCAAAATCGCCGCGATCAGCAATATCGCATCCGCGCCGATAGCGCGGGCTTCGTAAATCTGATGAGGATCTATCGTGAAATCCTTGCGCAGCAAAGGCACGTTCACAGCCTCTCTGACACGGGTTAAATAGTCGTTGGCTCCCTGGAAGTACTGCACATCCGTCAGAACGGAGATGCAGTCCGCTCCGGCGCGCTCGTATTGAGCCGCCAGCGATACCGGCTCGAAATCTTCCCGGATCAATCCCTTGGACGGGGACGCCTTCTTCACCTCGGCGATCAGCCCCATCGGGCGTTTACGCCCGGCGCCCAAGGCGCGCTCGAAGCCCAGGCAAGCGGGCATATCGGCAATCCGGCGCTCCAGCTCGGCGATGGACACCGATGCGCGGAGCAGGGCGACCTCTTCTTGCTTCATTGCTACTATGCGATCAAGAAACATGGCTCAACTCTCCCGTACATTGAACTAACTGCTCCAGCTTCGCCGCCGCGCGGCCGCTGTCTATCGTCTCAGCCGCCAGCTTCACGCCGTCGAGCAGCGTATCCGCCTTGCCTGTGACGTAGAAGCAGGCCCCTGCGTTGGCCAACACGATATCCCGGCAGGCCCCCCGGGCGCCACCGAATATCTCATGGACGATTGCCGCATTCACCGCCGCATCGCCGCCTATCACTTCTTTCATCGCATACCGCTGCAGGCCGAGCTCCTCCGGAGTAATTTCCGTCGTGCGGATTTCTCCGTCCTTCAGCTCGGTCACCTGAGTGGCATCCGAGATGCTGATCTCGTCCAGCCCGTCATGGCTGGCGACGACAAGCGCGCGCTTGACGCCCAGCGCCTGCATGACGTGCGCGATCGTCTCCGTCTTGCCGCGGTCGAAGATGCCGAGCACCTGGCGGTCGGCTCCGGCGGGGTTCGTCAGAGGACCGAGCAGATTAAACACCGTGCGGAAGCCAAGCTCCCGCCTTGATGCCGCCACATGCCTCATCGACTGGTGATACAGCTGGGCGAACATGAAGCAAATGCCCGTCTCCTTCAGGCATGCGGCCGCCTGCTGCTGGTTCAGCTGGATGTTGACGCCAAGCGCCTCCAGCACATCCGCGCTGCCGCTCTTGCTGGACATCGCCCGGTTGCCGTGCTTCGCCACCCGGATGCCGCCCGCGGCCGCCACGATGGCGGCCGTGGTCGAGATGTTGAACGTGTCCGAACCGTCGCCGCCCGTCCCGCAAGTGTCCAGCAGGTTGAACTGCTCGGCCACGACGCGGCACGATTTGGCGCGCATCGTTTCGGCGAAGCCCGCAATCTCCTCAATCGTCTCGCCTTTCATCCGCAAAGCGGTCAGCAGCGCGCCGATCTGCGTCTGGGTCGCGCCGCCCTCCATAATCACGTCCATCACATCACGCGCTTCCGCCCGGGTCAGATGCTGCATGCCGATGAGCTGCTGAACAGCATGCTGGACCGTCAATTTCACCGATTCCGTCATGACCTTCTATCCCCTCTCCTTGGCTGAGTGTCAAGCCGCCGGCACAGCGGCTACTCGTAATAATCGTGATTCGTAACCGCCAGCTCGCGCGCTTTCGGAGCGAACACCGCCTCCGCCACGCGGATCGCCTTCAGCATGCCCATCGACTTGTTTACAGTCTCCTGATATTCGCTCTCCGGCACCGAGTCCCATACAATGCCTGCTCCCGCCTGTACGTAGGCTTTGCCGTTTTTGAAGATGATCGTTCGGATCGTGATGCACGTATCCAGATTGCCGGAGAAGCCCAGGTAACCGATCGCTCCCGCATAAGCGCCGCGCGCTTCATTCTCCAGCTCGGCGATAATTTCCATCGCTCTCAGCTTCGGCGCTCCCGATACCGTGCCTGCCGGGAGACAAGAGATAAAGGCATCGTAGAAATCCTTGTTGGGAGCCAGCTTGCCGGAAACGTTGGACACGATGTGCATCACGTGGGAATAGCGCTCGATCTCCATAAACGTATCGCATTTCACCGTGCCGAATTCCGAGACGCGGCCAATATCGTTGCGTCCGAGATCGACCAGCATCAGATGCTCGGCGCGCTCCTTTTCGTCTGCCAGCAGCTCTTTTTCCATCGCCGCATCCTCTTCCGGCGTCTTGCCCCGCGGCCTTGTGCCGGCGATCGGCCGGGTTTCCACCTTCTCGTCCTCCACCCGGACGAGCAGCTCAGGGGACGTGCCGACGATGACCTGATCGTCCATCTTCAGCACGTACATATAAGGAGAAGGATTCAGCGTCCGCAATATCCGGTACACCTGCAGCGGGGAAACGTCCGTCTCGATCTCGAAGCGCTGCGACAGCACCACCTGGAATATATCGCCCGAGCGGATGTACTCCTTGGCCTTCTCCACGTTGCCGATATATTGTTCCTTGGTCAAATTGGACTTGATCTCGCCCAGCGGCACATCGTCCGGAATGGCGCGGTGCGACATGGACAGCGTCGGCAGCGGACGCTTTAGACGTTCGATCGTCGCTTCGATCTTCGCGCAGGTCGCTTCATAAGCGGCCGCAATATCCGCATCGGTTCCGTGCTGCGGCACATGCACATTGGCGATGACCTTCAGTTGCTGCTTGAAATGGTCGAATACGATAACTTGATCGCAGAACATGAATTCCACGTCATTCATTTGCAGATCGTCATGGCGATGAGCCGGCAGCTTCTCGTAGTACTGCAGCAGATCGTAGCCGAAGAAGCCGACGGCTCCCCCGGTGAAGCGCGGCAGCCCGGGAAGCGAAGGGCTGCGGTAATCGCGCAGATAAGCCTTCAGCACCTCCAGCGGCTTTTCCCGCACCACTCGCGTGCCTTCCGGTCCTTCGATAATCGTCTCGCCCTGCTTGGCGCGGAACATCATGAACGGGTCCGTCCCGATAAAGGAGTAGCGCGCCCACTTGACTCCGCCCTCGACGCTTTCCAGCAGGAAGGAGCGTTTCTCCTCATAGAAATGCTGGAATACGCGAATCGGGGTTTCCGTATCGGCCATCAACGTGCGCACAACGGGAATCAGGTTATACGTTTTGGCCAGCCGAATCACTTCTTGGGCTTCCGGTGTATACATCTTCATCTCTCCTCTACTCGTCCGCGGCGGACTCTGCTTCTCACATATAAACCAGTTCAATAAAAAAAGCCTCTACGCAAGGTAGAGGCGGCGATGTTTCAGTAGGGATCGTACGCTGATGGCATGGTTTACTGTTAAACCGGTAGCTGTCCGGGAAATCTGCGCGCAAAAAAATAAAATACATATGCCGTTACGCCTCGCACAGACTAACTCCTCACATCGGTCAAATCAACCTGCCAAACTCTGCTCATCTCTACTGAACTATACTCTGCTCTACTCTGCTCACAGCCCGTGACTCTCACAGGCTCGTTGAAGATCACTATACTACCTCAGCTATGCGTTTGTCAAATTCGATAAATCGGGCCGCAAACGCATCGCTTCCCGGAGATACACATGATGAATCTCGGATTGTTTTTTCTCGGTATTGACGGTCACCATCAGCCGGATACAGCGAGGCAGTCCGCCTTCCACCGGAATTTCCACCGAACACATCAAGGGCACCAGCTCCCAGCCTTCCATCTGACGGATAGCCCGGGCCGGGAAGGTCGCCGTCAAATCCTGCGTCACCGTTACGAAGACGTTCGCAATCTCTTCCGGTACGATGCCGTTCTCCTGAACGATCTGGTTAAGCAGCTCGATCGTCGCGTCCAAAATCTCTTTCTCCTCATTGTGCTCTACCGTAATCGCTCCGCGAATTCCCCGTACGAACATCGGTCAATCCTCCTGTTTTAGCCGCTCCACGATGTCTCTGACGAGCTCTGCGGACACGTTTTTATTAATCTCCACCCGGCCGATCTCCGTCGGCACAATATAGACCATCCGGCCTTCCTTGAACTTCTTGTCATGCATCATCGCGGACATGATCGCATCCGTATCGTAATGGACGGGTATGCGTACCGGAAGTCCGAACCTCCGGAATATCCGTTCGGTTACCGTATGAATATGCTCCGGATTGCCCAATCTGACCGACAGCATAGACGCGCCGACCATCCCGATTGCGATCGCTTCCCCGTGCATCAGCTCGCCGTAACCTGCCACCGCCTCCAGCGCATGGCCGATCGTGTGGCCCAGATTCAGAATCGCCCTCAGATCGTTCTCCCGTTCATCCTGCGAGACGACCGCCGCTTTCACGCCGCAGCCCTTGTACAGGCCGTACTGGAGCGCTTCGGGATCAAGCCCGGTCAGCCGCTCCGCGTTGTCCTCGCACCAGGCCGCAAACTCCGCATCCCAGATCAGACCGTGCTTGATCATCTCGGCAAGCCCGGAGCGCACATCGCGATCAGGCAAGGACTGCAAGGTCGAGGTGTCATACAAGACAAACTCCGGCTGATAGAACGCTCCGATAATGTTCTTGGCCAGAGGATGATTGACGGCCACCTTGCCGCCGACGCTGCTGTCATGCGCCAGAATCGTCGTCGGGATCTGCACGAAACGGACGCCGCGCATATAGCTGGCCGCCACGAATCCGGCCAGATCGCCCACCACGCCGCCGCCCAGCGCCACGACCGCAGACTTCCGGTCCAGTCCGGCTTCGAGACAAGTGGTGACAACCTCTTCCAGCACCCGCAGCGCCTTCGACTTCTCCCCGGCACCGACGATATGGGATACCGGCTGGAAGCCGGCTTCCTTCAGACGTTCGGTCACGGGCTGCAAATAATGACCGGCCACATGCGTATCCGTCACGATCAGAAGGGGCGAAGCTTTGGATATGCCGTGCTTTTCGAAATAACTTGCAATATCATGCAGCAGTCCTTGGCCGATATAGATCGGATAGGAACGCTCGCCCAGATTTACCGCCAGCTCTTTGATCATCGGCTTGTACCACCCGCTCTTTCTAGTAGCTCTTGATTTGTTCCAAGTAGCTGTTATAGTTGTTGCGGATTTCTTCGATCGAATCGCCGCCGAATTTCTCCATGAACGCGCTCGCTACTTCCCAAGCGACGACGTTCTCCAGAATGACGCCCGCCGCGGGAACCGCGCAAGTGTCGGAGCGCTCCACCTGTGCCGTGAACGCTTCCTTCGTATCGATGTCCACGCTCTGCAGCGCCTTGTACAAGGTCGAGATCGGCTTCATCACCGCACGCACGACGATCGGTTCGCCGGTCGTCATCCCGCCCTCGAAGCCGCCCGCGCGATTGGTAGCCCGGAAGAATCCGCGGCCTTCCTCATGCATAATCTCGTCATGAACGGCAGACCCGCGGCGTTTGGCCGCCTCGAAGCCGATGCCGAACTCCACGCCCTTGAACGCCTGAATCGACAATACCGCTTGAGCGATCCGGCCATCCAGCTTGCGGTCCCACTGCACATGGCTTCCGAGGCCGGAAGGAACGCCCTCGATGATGCATTCGATGATGCCGCCCAGCGTATCGCCGTCCTGCTTGGCCGCGTCGATAGCCGCGATCATCCGCTCTTCCGCTTCCTTATCGGTCACGCGCACCGGAGATTCCTCCGTAACGCGGATCAGCTCGTCGATCGGCAGCTCCTGGCGCTGAACCTCAACCTCGCCGATGCGGATGACTTGTCCGGCCACCTTGATGCCGAACTCCTTCAGCAGCTCGCGGGCCATCCCGCCGACCGCCACGCGCATCGTCGTCTCGCGCGCGCTGGACCGCTCCAGAATATTGCGCAGATCGCGCTGGTTGTATTTCAAGCCGCCGTTCAGATCCGCATGACCCGGACGGGGACGATTCACTCTGCGCTTCGTCTCGTCGCTGCCTTCGATCGGCTCTATATTCATAACGGAAGTCCAGTGCTTCCAGTCGTTATTCTCCACCACCAAAGCGATCGGAGCGCCCGTCGTCTTGCCATGGCGCACGCCGCCTACGATGCGGGCGGTATCCTTCTCAATCTGCATCCGGCGGCCGCGTCCATAGCCTTTCTGACGTCGCGCCAGCTGCTCGTTGACCGCTTCAAAATCCACATTCACATTGCTCGGAAAACCTTCGATAATCGCCGTCAGCTGCGGCCCGTGTGTTTCTCCTGCTGTTAAGTATCTCATCAGAAATGATCCCCTTTCGTTCCCTACCCATGAATCCCATGAACCACAAAACGCTTTAGCGCTTTTATGTACTGATTCTTTTGCCTCATTATAGTATAGGCTTGCTGCTTTGGCAAGGAAATGCAGGCACAAAATCCCCCCGCCAAGAGGTGATCCTTCTTCGAAGCAAGCTGCGGTACTTGGCGGAGACTTCACAAAAACAAACAAAAATACGCCGTCAACGGGGCTGCCCAGCCACGTGCGGCGTATTTGCGGGGTGCGCGCCTTCGCCAAGCTGGCCGGCTAACCGTTCACCGGCAGCTTGCGAAGTGCCCGCACCGCTTCCTTGCTTGGCGGATCGTCTACCATGCCCATAACCTGCAGCGAATCGATCCCGAGAATTTGCGCGCATTCCTGCATCGTAATAAATCCCCGGCGATAGGCCGTAATCACTTTGCGCTTGTCCATTTGACGCCCCCTGCTGTCTCTGTCGCTGACTATAGCCAATCGGCTTGTTTGCTACTCAGTATGGGATTGTTTGGCAGTGATTATTCATGCGCCGGTCATAATTTTCGATAGAAAAACGTTTCCGCCGACTCCATCCCGTATTGTCCCGGGTTAAAGATCTGTTCCGTGCTGCCGACAAACAGAATCCCGCCGGGCCGGAGCGCATTCGCAAACTTCTGATACAGCAGATGCTTGGCGTCTTCCGTAAAGTAAATCATCACATTGCGGCAAATGATCAGATCATAACCTGTATCGAACCGGTCGGTCAGCAGATTTCCCTTCTGAAACTTGATCGAACGCTTAAGCGAGTCGGCTATTTTGTAGGTCAGATTATCCCGTATGTAATATTGCTGCAAATATTTGGCCGGCACATCGCGGACCGAACGGTCGGAATACACCGCAAGCCTTGCTTTCTCCAGCGCCCCCTCGTCGATATCAGTCGCCGTCACCGTGCTTTCGCCAAGTACGCCGAGCTCCGCAAGGATCATCGCCAGCGTATACGGCTCTTCCCCAGTCGAGCAGGCGGCGCTCCAGCATTTCAGCCGACGGGACCGCCCCGCCATCTCCGGAAGAAACCGCTTCTCCAGCACCTCCCACCGATTGGGATTGCGCCAGAACTCGGATACGTTAATTGTCATCCGGTCCAGAAACTCATAAAACAGCGCCTTGTCCTTGGTCATCGCATCGAAAAATGCGGCGAATGTGTTATAGCCCTTCTTCATCCGCAGCGTAGTAAGGCGCCGCTTCATCTGTGCCTCTTTGTATTGGGCCAGGTCGATGGATGTATAGTCTTTCACTTTCTTGATGAATCCGAGGAAATCATGGTCCTCCATACTGTCATCCCCACCTCGTCAGACTCCGCCTTCAATCACAATCGATACGTGTTAAACCCATTTTTGAACGGACTTTGTGTAGGAGAGCACTTCCTCTGGACGGAAAAAATTAGCGATTTCCCGTTCCGCGCTTTCCGGAGAATCGGAGCCGTGAATCAGATTCAATCTCGTATGTACGGCGAAGTCGGCTCGTATCGTTCCAGGCGCCGCTTCCAAGGCGTCGGTTTTTCCGATCAGGCTGCGGGAAAGTCCGATTGCCCGGTCACCTTGCCATACCATGGCGAATACCGGCCCCGATGTGACGAATTCCACGAGCGGCTCGTAGAAATCTTTGCCCTCATGCTCCGCATAATGCCGCTCAGCCTGCTCGCGGCTCACCTGCAGCAGCTTGGCAGCCATAAGCTGGAGCCCTTTGCGTTCAAAGCGCTTTACAATTTCTCCGATCAGCCCCCGCTCGATGCCGTCGGGCTTAATCATCAAAAACGTTCTTTCCATATTCGTTTCTCTCCTCTCTCCTGGCATTGCCCACCCTCCGGCTGAATTGCATGATTAGTAAGAGCGGTTTCCAATGAAGTGGGCAAGGCCGGTTAAATCTTTCTTCGCCTGAACATCCGGCAATTCCTGCAAGACGGCGATCGCTTTATCAATATAAAGCGAAGCCAGAGCTTCCGCGCGGGCAATTCCTTCGCTGCCGCGGATCAGCTCGATAAACCTTCGGACATCAGTTTGCCCGTCGGCCGCCTTGATCCTCTCCAGCTCCTCCAGCAGAGCCGGGCGAAGCCGAGGGTTCTGCAGCGCGAAAATAACCGGTATCGTGATGTTTCCTTGCTTGATGTCGCTCCCGGGCGGCTTGCCGATCTCCTTCTCCGTCCCGCACAGATCAAGCAGATCGTCCCTCACCTGAAAGGCCATCCCGACAAAATATCCGAATCTGAAGAGTAGTCCGGACGTCCTCTCGGGAGCTTCGGCCGCCATCGCGCCCAACTGGCAGCTGATAGCCAGAAGAAGCGCCGTTTTGCGCTTGATGCGCAGCAGATAGTCCCTCACCGTCTGCTCCGTATGATAGAAAAAGCGGATCTGCTCCATCTCCCCGATGCTCATCTCCACGAGCGCCTTGGACATGATCCGGTGGATCGCCGGATTTTCCAGCTGCGTCACGATGCTGAGCGCTTTCGCGAAAATGTAGTCGCCCGTGTACATCGCGATCCGGTTGTCCCATTTGGAGCGCACCGTCAGCTGCCCCCTCCGGGTAGTGGCATCATCGATGACATCATCATGGACGAGCGAGGCCATGTGGATCAGCTCCAGCGGAACGGCTACATGCTTGATCCGCTCCAGATCATAGCGGCCAAACTTCGCCCCCAGCAGCACAAACACCGGACGAATCCGCTTTCCTCCCGCTTTGAGCAGATGAAGCGAAGCGTCGCGAAGCATCGGATGATCGACATCGATGCTCCGCTCCAGCTCCTTTTCGATGCTATTAATATCTTTTTTTAGCTTGGCGTACAAATCCAATAATTTCATTCCGTCACCTGTGCTACCGAATTATCTTGCCATATTTGGAGGCGAACCTCATGTTTCAAGAATCCGAGCTCCACCGCATACTGATAGTAAAGCTGAAGCCCTTCCCATTGCTTGGGCCCGAATTCATAACAGAGATTGGAGAAATACTGCTGCCAGTACTCCGCCGTTCCTCCGATTGACTGCCGGGCATCCTCCACCAGCGAGGTCAAGTCGGCCAGCGACTTGCGCTTGCTCTCCAGAAAGGCATTGTAAATATCGCGCACCAGCTCCGGCTGCTCCAGCGCTACCTGCTTGCGGATGGTGCACACAGCAAACGACATCCAATGACCCGTCAGCCGCGTCCACTCCTCCCCGAGATCCGTCACCAGGTAACCATGGTCCTCCCAGCTGGCTTTGATGGCATGATCGCCGATCAGCAGCCCGGCGTCGGCGCGGCCCATCATCGTATCCAGATGAGGCTCCTCATCCACATAATCGACTTCCACCCGATAGAATTTGGCCAAAATGATTTTCAGCAGATTCACCGTCGTGGCCGACGTCGTAGGCAGCGCAATTGTCGAGCCGGCCAGCTCTGCAAGCGGCTTCCGGTGAAACAGCAGCAGCGAATGCACATGGCGGTAAGCGCTGACTGACATATGAGGAAACAGCAGATAGTCTTCCGCATGCTCGGCATAAGCGAAAGAAGAGATCGGACCGATATCGATCCGCCCTTCGGCCATCGCCCGGTTAAGCTGGGTCGGAACCTGCTGGAAAACCTCCAGCCGATCTCCGAAGGCTGCGAACGGAAAATAGTAAAACAGCGGCCATACATTTGTAAAGTCAATGCGTCCGATCCGGATCGGCTTGTTGTTCGGTGTCATGTGGCATACCCCATCTTTTGTACAAGTGATGTTCGATTTCCATAGCGTCGAGCACTTTGCCCACGATAAAGTCGACCATATCGTCCACGGTCTGCGGCCCCTGATAGAAAGCCGGCATCGCGGGTATCATACGAACGCCCATACGAGCCAGCTTGAGCATGTTCTCCAGATGTATCGCATGAAGGGGGGTCTCGCGGGGAACCAGAATCAGCTTGCGCCCTTCCTTCAGCATGACATCCGCCGTCCTCTCCAGCAGATTATCCGAAGCTCCGCCGGCCAGGCTGGCCAGCGTTCCCATCGAGCAGGGGAGAATAACCATGCCTTTCGTGAGGAAGGAGCCGCTGGCTGTTTTCGCCCCGATATCCTGCACCGGCACATAGTCCAGCTTCCCGGAAAGCCCCTCAAACTGCCTGGCGATCGCAGCTTGGCGCTTCGCGGCGTCCCAGCCCAGCTCTTCCTTCAGAACGCGCCAGCCTGCCTCGGTTATGATCAGATGCACGTGCTCGTCCTGCGAAAGCAGGAATCGGCATAAGCGGACCCCATAAGCGGCTCCGCTGGCTCCCGTTATCCCGATCACCCAAGGCCGCTTCATGTGGAGAACACCACCAGGTCGATAAGCGTAAAGACGAACATCGCCACGCTAAGCATACTGTTCATCGTGAAGAAAGCCGTGTTGACGCGGCTCAGATCGTTCGGCTTGACGATGAAATGCTCGTAGAACAGCAAGGCGAATGACAGAAGCACGCCAAGCAGGTACAGCCAGGTCAGGTCGGTCAGGAAATACAGGCTGAGCAGACCGGCAGCCGTCACCATATGAAACAGCCGCGCCAGCACTAACGCTTTCGGAATGCCGAACCGCGCAGGAATCGAATGCAGCCCTTCCTTGCGGTCAAACTCGGTATCCTGACAAGCATAAATGACATCGAAACCGGCCAGCCAGAACACGATGCCAACGTAGAAAACCATCGCGGTCCATGTAATCTCTCCCGTCACCGCCACCCATCCGCCAAGCGGAGCGAGTGCGATGGCTACCCCGAGGAAAATATGGCAAGCCCATGTAAAGCGCTTGGTGTAGGAGTAAAACACAAGGAAGAATACGGCGATCGGCAAAAGCTTTACGCATAGCGGGTTCAGATTGGCTGCAGCTACAAACAGCAGAACAAAAGACAGAATAATGAATATAATGGCCTCTTTCGAAGAAATAAGCCCAGCCGGAATGGCCCGCATGGCCGTCCGCGGATTTTTGGCGTCGAACACCTTGTCGGCCACGCGGTTAATTCCCATCGCTGCGCTGCGCGCTCCGACCATCGCCAGCAAAATCCAGCCGATCTGCGCCCATGAAGGCAAGGTGTGGAAGGTCACGACCGATCCGACCAGCGCCCCCATGAAGGCGAACGGAAGCGCGAAAAGCGTATGCTCAATTTTGATCATTTCCATAAAAATACGGGTCTTTCTCCACATGCTGTTCAGTCTCCCTTGATTGTCATTCTCCTGCAGTCAACCGGTCTGCTTGCGGCTTGATGCCGATATGCAGGGCGGCGATTCCGCCAAATAGCGGATACACGCGAACGTCGGTCAAACCTGTTGCTCGGAAAATGTCCGCAAGCTGCTTATGGTCCGGAAAGTGAACCAACGATTCAGGAAGCCATTTGTACTGATCGTATTTCTTGGCGATCAGCTTGCCCAGCAGCGGGAGAATTTTCTGAAAGTAGAAGTAATAAATGGATTTAAACGGCTGCCATGTCGGCTTCGACAGCTCCAGCGACACCACCATGCCCCCGGGCTTCACCACCCTCTGCATCTCCTCGATCACCTTCACCAGATCCGGGACGTTGCGCAGAGCGAAGCCGATCGTCGCGTAATCAAAGGAACCGGCCTCGAACGGCAGCTCCATCGCATTGCCCCGGACCAAGCTGATCTGGTTATCCAAGCCGAGCCGGCTGATTTTATCCGCCCCTACATCAAGCATGTTCTGGCTGAAGTCCAGCCCGACTATGGGACCGGTACGGCTCGCCTGCGCGAGACTGATCGTCCAGTCGCATGTGCCGCAGCATAGATCGATGGCCGTGTCGCCGGTTTTAACATTCATCTTGCGCATCGTAAACTCCCGCCACGCTTTATGGCGCCGGAAGCTTATTATGTCGTTCATCAGGTCGTATTTCGGAGCGATGCTTTCGAATACGGAATGAACGAACTGCTCTTTCGTTTTGCCATCCATCCTCATGGTCACCTCAAATTTCCTGTATCGCTCGTGGTCTCATCTCTTGTACGCCTGACAAGTAGCCGCGGAAAGTGTCTCCGATCGCCGACAGCTCCTTGCCCCACTGGTCAGGCTCCACGGACAGAAGCTTGTCCTGCAGCTCCCGCGCGCTGTTCTCCAGCATCTGCCGCAGCTCCGCGGTCACCTTGTATTTCAGCCAGAGCGCCTTAAGCTTCGTTTGGTCGGGCTCCTCCTGCAGAAGCAGCTTCTTCTCTTCCTTAGTCCCCCGCTGCAGCACATGCCAAAAGCCCCAGCTCTCCCTGCCGTGCTGGGAAGATTCGGAGCGTATAACCTCTTGCAGCAGCACTTCGCAACGCGTGATCAATTCGAGCAGCTCCGTCCAGAGGGGGTACACCCGGGCCTCCAGAATAGGGTTAAATGACTGAAACAGTCTGTTCCTTATCTCAACCGACTGTCTGATATATTCATCCGAGGTCAGCTTGAACTGCTTCATCAGCAGATACAAGTTCATCTTCAACCGGTTCGCTTCACAGATGGCAGCCGACAGAAGCCGGATCAGCTCGATCTGTCCGGCCTGCGACAGCAAATAGTAAAAGCGGCTGCTGAAATAATCGCCTGCAAGCACCTTAAGCTGCCTGGAGCGCGCTGCTTGTACGCCTTTGTCATCATTGGTGATGCTCACGGTATCATGGGTATCGAGACCGAGCTGCACGAGGCCCGTAACGAGCGTGTACAGCTCGCGGTACCCGGCAAGCTTGCTGTGCTTCTCCAGAAAGGCATGCAGAAGTCGGGCTTGATGATCGGGAAATGCGGGCAAATCAGTGTAGGTCCGTATCATATCATAATCGATATAGGGTCTTGCCATTTCGGGAATTCGGTAAGTATTCATATGTAAGCCTCCGAACCGTGCAAAAAATCCTGCCACTCAATCCAAATCATTATAGCATAAACAATTTCGTTTCGCATGCCGGGTTCGGCAGACAAATGTTACAGCTTGTCATCCTTAGAACGGTGCCGTTCTTTCCATATCGGCGTATACGTCATCTGGTAATGCGAATCGACATACGCCTGGATCTCCTCCAGGCCGACCGGCGTATGCCGGTCATCGCCTTCGGCCGCCTTATCCCGCTTGGCGCTCGCGGCTACCAGCAGCTGGCCTCCGCCCCTCTGCTCGCCCGATACATCCAGCACGCGAACAAACACCTGATTGATATTCGTCGAGGCGGCGAACATGGATCGCGGGATTTCATATACATCCTGCATCGTGTCTCCCTTATCCGTGGTCGTAACTGCGATCAGATCGATCGATACATAGGTGCGGCTGACCTCCACGCTTCGGATGCGCAGATGCAGCGGCATGCGCGAGACGATGTCTACGATATTCGCCTCCGTCACCTGAACCGGCTTGTTCATGCGGAATACGGCGGCGCTTTCCTCCAGCTTCAGCACATAGGACAAGCCGACGGCGATGCCGGCAGAGAGCAGTGTCAAGATAAGCAAACGCGGAATCCATCTCATCACGGCGCGTTCCTCCTCGGTCTGTTGTCGTCTCACAGCGGGAAAGATGCGACCGGCTGAAGCCGCGCGCCCCTTGGACGCGCGGCCGGGCTAAACCAATGCGCCCATGGCCTGTCTGTTATCATTGTACAACGAAAAAAAGCAGGCTATGCCTGCCTCTGCCAAAGAAAATTATTCCTGCGTCTCGACCGTGCCGAACTTCGTCATGACGACAGCTTTGCCGCGTATTTTGACCGCTGAGGTATGATCGGTAAACTGCGCGATCATAATCTCTCCCTTGTCCAGCTTCTCCGTATGATGAAACCGCGTATCCTGCCCGCGGGTCAATCCGATCACCTGAACCCCGTTTTCCTTCGCTTTGATCACGAAATAATCATTCTGGCTTGCATCCATCCCACTACGACCTCCAGCCCCGCGATTGATTTACTTAATCATGACTAAAAAACAATGAGATGTCAACTGCAGCCGCAAAGAGAAAAACCGTTATATCTGCGCCGGCGCAGCATAACGGTTTTCTGAAAAAAGCTAACTCGGAGTAACACGATTCGAACGTGCGACCTCACCCACCCCAAGGGTGCGCGCTACCAGGCTGCGCCATACCCCGATGATCCATTCGGTGTTTGTTATTATAGCATGCGTTTCCATAGCCTGCAAGACTATTTATGTATCTTTTTCCACCCGCCGGACGGACAGATATAACGCCTGAATCATCGATTCAGGCGCTTGGAATCTCGGACCTGCTATTTTGAACACGGGCCCTCTTATGTAGAAGACACGAGTGCCGGCCAATCTTATTGAATACCGTCGCGAAGAGCTTTACCTGGCTTGAACGCCGGGATTTTGCTCGAAGGAATTTCGATTTCTTCGCCAGTTTGCGGGTTGCGACCTTTGCGGGCGGAACGTTCGCGCACTTCGAAGTTTCCGAAACCTACGAGCTGCACTTTATCGCCGCCTTGAAGCGCCTCGGAGATCGCTTCGAAAACCGCTTCTACGGCTTTGGTCGCATCCTTCTTCGAAAGCTCGCTGGTTTCGGCGACTTTATTGATCAGATCAGATTTATTCATGCCATTCACCTCCCCCCACAGATACGATAAGTCTTTATTCCCTTTGTTAACGGATTACAAGCAAATTATACATACCATGTTAGTTTCTTCAGCAAATCAACCTTATAGTAATACAGGAGTTCTGACTTTTCAAGTAAAAATGCAAAAAATGCACCCGGACGGGTACATTTTTTGTCGTTTTTTGACTTCCGAGCTACAAAATAATGGCAATTAAGCCTCCTGATCCCTCATTGATGATGCGGCCCAGCGTCTCCTGCAGCTTGTAGCGGGCATTATCCGGCATCATCGCGAGCTTGCCCTGGATGCCTTCGCGCACGATGGAATGCAAGGAGCGGCCGAAGATGTCTGAATCCCAAATCTTAAGCGGGTTGTCCTCGAAATCCTGCATCAGGTAACGCACAAGCTCCTCGCTTTGCTTCTCCGTCCCGATGATCGGGGAAAATTCCGATTCCACATCCACGCGGATCATATGAATGGAAGGAGCGGTCGCCTTCAGCCTTACGCCGAACCGGGAGCCTTGGCGGATCAGCTCAGGCTCATCCAGCGCCATCTCGGCCAGCGTAGGCGGCGCGATGCCGTAGCCCGTCGTTTTCACCATCTCCAGCGCCTCGGCGAAATGGTCGTACTCCCGCTTCGCATGCGTAAACTCCTGCATAAGCTGCAGCAGATGATCCTTGCCGCGAATTTCGACGCCGACAACTTCCTGCAGAATGCCGTCGTACAGCTCGTCAGGCGCGTACAAATCGATCTCGGCCACGCCCTGGCCCATATTCATACCGGCAAGCGCCGCTTTATCAATAAATTCGTACTCCTCAAAGTTGCTGACTACCCGGTCCACATCGCGGAGACGACGAATATCCTGCACCGTGTCCCGCACGGAATTTTCGAAATTGGAGCGCAGCCAGTGATTTTCCTGCAGCACCATGACCCAGCTCGGCAAATTCACATTCACCTCATGGACCGGGAATTCATACAGCACTTCGCGCAGTACGGACGTAAAGTCGTCCTCGCCCATATTCGCTACGCTGACCGTAACGACCGGTACGTCATGCCGGGTCTGCAGCTCGCTACGCAGCTCCTGGGCGGCATCGCTTTGCGGCTTGGTCGAGTTGACGATGACGATAAACGGCTTGCCTACCTCTTTCAGCTCATTGATGATACGGTCCTCGGCATCGATATAGGAAGCGCGGGGAATTTCTGCGATGGAGCCGTCTGTCGTGATCACAACCCCCAGCGTCGCATGCTCCTGAATAACCTTGCGGGTACCGATCTCCGCCGCTTCCTGGAACGGGATCGCTTCATCGAACCACGGAGTGTTGATCATCCGCGGCCCGCTTTCATCTTCATACCCCTTGGCTCCTTCCACCACATAGCCGACGCAGTCCACCAGCCGCACATTTACGTTAAGTCCTTCGGCCACATGAAGCTGGACAGCGTTGTTCGGGACGAATTTCGGTTCTGTGGTCATGATCGTGCGTCCAGCCGCGCTTTGGGGCAGCTCATCGGTAGCTCGTATGCGATCCGCTTCATTCTGAATGTTCGGCAGAACGATGGATTCCATAAAGCGTTTGATGAACGTTGATTTTCCCGTACGGACCGCTCCAACGACCCCCAGGTAAATATCCCCGCCAGTACGCTCTGCAATGTCCTTAAAGATATCCACTTTTTCCAATGAGAATCCCTCCTACAGGTTGTTAAAACGAAACTCGTACATGCTTTGGACTAGTACAAATATATGTATGAGCGCTAAAAATATGATGACACCCTCTCAAAAATATTTGGACCCACTCCTTATCTATCCGTCTTCCGCCTATTAACCGGGCACGACCGGTGTCCGTCCTCGACCAATATATGCCGCCTTGAGGCCCGTTATTCGGTCTCCGACAAAAAGAAAAGCCCCTATCACCTTGTCAAGGTTAATAGAGGCTTGCCGGGCTGTCAGTTCCGTCTATGGGGCCGTGATCGGCTCCGGAAGGCCGCCCGCCCACCGGTAGGCGAACGATCTGGCCGGGACGAAATACGATTCTTCCACAAGCAGCGCACGCAAATCCTGTTCGGCCGTCAGCTTGGACTGAAGCTGTTTTCTGTCTATCAGACGCATAATCTCGGGCGCATAATCGATGGTAACCGTGCCGGAGTCATGGAGCAGGAACGGAAGCCGAACTTGGGGCGTATACACGCTCCGTGCATCGGCCGGCTTCCGGTTCAGCTTGGCAAAGTCAATCGTATAGAAGCCTTGGGCCACGCGCTCGCCGGCAGGAAGCGCGGCATGTTTGGACCGGTATTCGTTAACGGCCTGCTGCAGATCAAGCGCCTGCTGAAAGGAGGTCAAGTCGAGCATTTTGACGGTCGGCTTCGTTTCGACATCGACCAGCACATAGATTGCGGTTCCGCCGCTCTCGAACGCATTGGCGGGCACGGCGCTCAAGAACCTGCCCTGCAGCTTCTTGAAATCAATCGGATATTTCTCATAAAGCGGGGTCGCTTCCTCGCTGTTTTTGATCGGCAGCACCCCGGTTTTCGTCTTAAACTGATCGACGGCATTTTGCACAAGCACGACATATTCGCCGCTCGCCAGCTGATTTTCCTTGCGCAGCTCGTTCGGATACATGCAGCCGCTGAGCAAGCCGACAAGGCCAAGCAGTACGACGAGCCGCTTCCAGCCCCTCATAGCCATTCCTCCTCCTGTTGACGCTCCAGCTGTCTGCGTACGGCGCTTTTGAGCGGGTCCTCCGGCACCAGAACGCATACGCCGGCCTTGCCCGTTGCCTTGGCCTGACAGGCCAGCCTGAAGCCTTCCTCCGCGAGCGAGCCAAGCTTCAGGCTTTCATTCGTATTCATGGGCTGGAGCCCTTGCTGAGCGTCCGGAGCCACTTGAACCTTGCACATAAGACAGGCGGCTTTGCCGCCGCAGCGGGTGCGGATGGCTACGCCCGCTCGGCGGGCCGCATCAAGCAGAGACGTGCCCGGTCTTGCCTGCACCGTCTTACCGTCAGGCTTGAATAAGATTTCAGCCTTCATGCGGCACCTCCTCCTCCTTCTCAGCGCCAAGCAGGGCGCGAAGACGCTCACGGACCGGGTCAGCGAACCGGTTGCGCGCCGTCAATTCCTCCAGCAGCCGGCAGTGCGCCTCCCGAGCCGTTTGTCTGCATAACGCCGCCGCAATCTCATAGCGGTCCGGCCGATCGCGCAGCACGTTGAAAATCAGCTCATGGACAAGCGGCATCAGCCGCAGCTTCCCGTCGCTGTCAGAACGTGCATTTCCCCCCGAAGCGGGAGCGAGCGCAGCGGCTCTTTGAAGCAGCAGCCGGGTTTCCACGACATATTGGCTGGCGCAAGCATGAACCTCAAAGGCTCCGACCAGCTCTACGCTAACCCCTTCAATCTCGTAATGGCTTAATAACGAGCGATAGATCGGGGTTTCATTATGCTCCTGCTCATCGACCGCATAGTGCCTCAGCGCCGCATGCACCGCCTTGGCATCCGCCTCGTCGGCGTATATGTCCAGATCGCGCGGCTGCGCAGCCAAGCTGCCTCCCTGCAGAAGCAGGCCGGTGCTTCCGCCCACAGCCCAAACAGCCCCGGACGGCCGGAGCGTCTGCTCGAGGAAGCGCAAAGCCGATTCCGCCTGCTTCGACAATACGATATTGCTTTCTATGTTCACTTTCTCAGCCTCATTCTTCTGGTTGAGCCTGCCCATCTAGCGGAGGTTCGCCAGAAGGCCCGTCCTCCTCCGGAGCAGCTCAACGTTGCAAATTCTATTGAACGCTCAAAACAATGGCTTAAGCGCAGCCGATACATGCCCGGGAGAGCGAACAACCGTCTGGCAGCCAAGCCGCAAGCCCTGCTCAAACTCTTCGGGCTCCAGATTATCCAGCTCCGCATCCGTCGGTTCGTTCAGATGCTCGGCTCCCTCTTTCACGATACAACGGCAGCGGGAGCATGTCCCCCGCGTGCAGGAGAAGCTCCAGTCCACTTTATGCTTGATGGCCAGGTCCAGCAAAGTAAGCCCAAGCTCAGGCTCCACCGTTTTTTGGACACTGCGGCCTTTTAGAGTAATCATCGTGCCAGTCTTCCTCCCTAGAGCATAGATGCCATCATGTAGATGAGAATAGGAATAAACAATATAAAAGCCAGAAGCGACAAAAGAATCCGGGTAACTCCCTTTGTGCGCGTCCGGGCAAACGTGATGAGCAGCGAAGCGGCGATCATCAATCCGATCGCTACAAACGACGCCCACATCTTGTCCAAAGGTGACATGCCTGACTCAACCTCCACTATACCAGCATACGGCAAACTTTTTTAATCATCATAACATAAAAAAAGCACAAGCGCCGCATTACGGGCACTCATGCCATCAAACTGTTACTTTTTCATTATCATCTTCATAAGCTGCTCCATATTGGTCGTGCTCATCTTGCTGCCCTTGATCGCCGAGATCAGCTCGTTCATCGTCTGCTCCGAGACCGGCACGTTGACCAGTCCGGACACTTGCTTGATCAGCTGTCTGAGCTGGGCATCGCTTTGCATCGTCGAAGGCTTCACGCCGCTGGCGAGCTTATAAATATCTTTCTCAGAGACGTTTTTGCCTGTCTTCTTTTTAACAACGCTGAGCACGTCCTTGGACATGTTTTTGCCTGGCACGTCACAACCTCCTCAGACTCGGTATAGACATAGCCGTCTGCCGGGCTAAGCCGAGTAGTCTGAGGTATTATATGTATAAGGTCTCTCAGCCGTGTAGGCGATTGCCCTAGTGCAGCCAACCCGTTTGAGAGGAATCGGCGATCTCTTCAATCTCATGGGTACGACCGCGTCCCATCAGATCCTCCACAGCTTCACGAGGCGTTTTCCCGTCGAACAGCACATGATGCAGCTCCGCCGTGATCGGCATCGCGATTCCGTAGCGCTCCGCCAGCTTATGCGCCGCTTGCGTCGTCTTGACGCCTTCGACAACCATCCCCATCCTGGCCAGAACTTCATCCAGGCTAAGCCCTTGCGCCAGCATGGACCCGGCTCTCCAGTTGCGGCTGTGCTGGCTGGTGCAGGTCACAATCAGGTCGCCGATGCCCGCCAGGCCGGCAAAGGTGAGCGGGCCCGCTCCCATCGCCGTCCCGAGTCTGGCGATCTCAGCCAATCCGCGGGTCATCAGAGCGGCCTTCGCATTGTCCCCGAAGCCGAGACCGTCGGACAGCCCGGCGCCCAGCGCGATTATATTCTTCAGCGCTCCGCCCACTTCGACCCCGATCACATCGGGATTCGTATAAACCCGGAAGCTGTTGTTGATCAGCACATCCTGCGCCTGCTCAGCCGCTTCCTTGTCCGCCGAAGCCACCACGACAGTCGTCGGACATTGCCGGATGACCTCCTCGGCATGGCTGGGCCCGGACAGGACGACGATCCGTCCCGCATCCATATGCGGCAGCTCGTCCGCCAGCACTTCGCTCATCCGTTTGAGCGTACCGGCCTCGAAGCCCTTGGTTGCATGGATAAGCAGCGTCTTCTTGTCCAGATGCGGCCGCAGCTGCCCTGCTATGGCGCGCATCGCCGAGGAAGGAGCCACAACAATGACTTCCTCCGCCCCGCTCACCGCCGCAGCCATGTCGTCCGTAGCGCGGATCGCGTCCGGCAGCCGCGCATCGCCGAGAAAACGGGAATTTTGATGCCGCTCATTGATTTCCTTTACTTGCTCCGCATTCCGGCTCCAGAGCGCGACTTCCCTGCCGTTCTCGGCGAGCACCGAGGCGATGGCCGTTCCCCAGCTTCCGGCTACGAGCACGGCTGTTTTCGAAGCGTGTGCCATAAGCGAGACCCACCTTTACATTTTCTGTGAACATCAGGCTTGCCGTTTGGCGCCCAGCTTGTTCTCCTGTCCTTTCATCAGCTTGACGATGTTGCTGCGGTGCCTGAACCAGGCGAACACAAAGAGAAGCAGGCTTAACCATAATATTTCTGCGGGACGCCCCAGAAGCCAGATAAATAAGGGAAGCAATGCGGTAAACAGAAGCGATCCCAAAGAAACGTAACGCGTCCATACGATTGAGAGAATGGCAACCACGCCGGCGAGCAGCGCGGGAAGAAAGGCCAGCGACACCATCACCCCGATGGTGGTGGCAATTCCTTTCCCCCCGCGAAAGCCGAAAAAGATGGGCCAGTTATGTCCGACGATCACACTGATGCCAGCGAGCACCAGGATCAGCGGCTCTCCGCCGCTAAGCACATGGCCGAGCCAGACTGCGGCAACGCCTTTCAGCATATCGAGCACCAGCACCGCGATGCCCGGCCCTTTGCCAAGCACCCGCAGCGTATTGGTCGCCCCTGCATTGCCGCTGCCATGCTGGCGGATGTCAATCCCCTTGAGCAGCTTGCCTGCCAAAAAGCTGAAGCTGATCGAACCAAGCAAATAACCGATAATTAGTGAACTCCAAGCCCACACAAGCGCCACTCCTGTCAATCGTCCTCTGACTTACGTCGGGTAAATATGCGTAACGGCGTACCTTCAAAGCTGAACGCAGCCCTGATCTTGTTCTCCAAATACCGCTCATAGGAGAAATGCATCAGTTCCGGATCGTTCACGAACAAGACCATCGTAGGCGGCTTGACCGATACTTGGGTCGCATAATTGATCCGCATGCGCCGTCCTTTATCGGTCGGAGGCGGATTGATCGCGACCGCATCCGAGATGATCTCGTTTAATACATGCGTCGGTATACGCTGCGCGTGCTGCTCGGCCACATGATTGACCAGCGGCAGCAGCTTGTGCAGCTTCACCTTCGTCTTGGCGGACAAATAAGTCACCGGCGCGTAGGTCATGAACAGGAAATGATCGCGGATTTTCTGGGTGAACTGATGCATGGTCTTATCATCCTTCTCCACGACATCCCACTTGTTCACAACAAAAATGGCCGCTTTGCCCGCCTCATGGGCGTAGCCGGCAATATGCTTATCCTGCTCGATGATGCCTTCCTCGCCATTGAATACGACCAGCACGACATCGGCGCGTTCGATCGCCTTCATCGCGCGCATCACGCTGTACTTCTCCGTATTTTCGTACACCTTGCCTCGCTTGCGCATCCCTGCCGTGTCGATGATGACATACTTCTGCCCGTCCTTCTCGAACGGCGTATCGATCGCATCCCGTGTTGTGCCTGCCACATCGCTGACGATCACACGCTCTTCGCCGAGCAGCGCGTTGACGAGCGACGACTTGCCGACATTCGGACGCCCGATCAGCGCGACCTTGATGACATCCTCGCCATACTCGTCTTCGGTCGTATCCGGGAAGTGGTTCGCAACCGCTTCAAGCAAATCCCCGATCCCCGTCCCATGGGAGCCCGAGATGCCGATAACCTCGCCGAACCCCAGGCTGTAAAATTCATAAATGTCATCCATCCGGCCCAAATTATCGACTTTGTTCGCCGCGATAATGACCGGCTTCTGCGCACGGAACAGCATCTCCGCCACTTCGCTGTCCGCCGGTGTAATGCCAGCCTTCGCGTCTACCATGAAGACGATGACATCCGCTTCCTCGATCGCAAGCTCCGCCTGCATGCGGACGGAGCGCATGATCTGATCCTCGCCCTCAATCTCGATGCCGCCGGTGTCGATGATGCTGAACTCCCGGTCCAGCCACTCTCCGCGGCCGTACAGCCGATCCCGGGTAACGCCCGGTTTATCTTCTACGATTGCCAGCTTGTCGCCGATAATCCGGTTGAATATCGTCGACTTCCCCACGTTCGGTCGGCCGACAATCGCCACTATTGGCCTTGCCATGAACTTCAGTCCCTTCGCTAAACCGCTTCAGTCGATCCAAAATCTGGTGTAATATCAACAACATATTATATCAAAGGAAACCAGGCAAGTAAACCGAGTGCCCGATTTGCGGTCCTTTAGGCCGTTTGGCAGGCCGGAGCGCTACTCCGTCCCGCCGCCGTGCTGGACGATAATCATCGTTCCATTTTGCAGATCATGAGCGGCTGCATCCAAAATTTTCTCCAGCCGGAAGGCCGTTTGCTGCCGCTCCTGCTCATTGTCCACGATGAAGATCGGAGCCCCGCCTGCCACTTGCTCCTTGTGAATGGTCACAATAGCCCGAATCTTCCCCATCTCATCCACCCGCCTTTCCGTCTGCAGTCTGTTGGTCGGCTTCCGACGGCATCCGCACGGCGCTCTCCAGGATCGGCGAAGCAAGCCCTACGCGCCGTGCCTTTTCAGGGTTGCGCTCCTGCGGCAGAAGCAGTACAGCCAGCCTCCCGTCCTTCATATCCAGCTTGGCCAAAGGCAGCAGCGACGGCTCCCCTTCGTCCCGGTAAACCCCCATAATCGTGGACAGATCATGCAGGATAGCCTGGCGCTGACCGGGGTTGGCCAGCGTCACTCTGGCGTTTCTATTTTTCGGCGTAAATACGAGACCCAGCGCATGCTCACGGATCGCCTGCTGCGTATTCTCCAAGCCGACATTCATGATGTAGATGGAATCAACGAACAGATTCGGCCCGTCCAGCCTCACCTCTCCGATCGCTACATCGGCGATGTGGGACAGATTTTTGCCGGTTTTGAAATAGTTCGTGACCGCCATCGCTGCGAGTCCAGCCGCTATGCCCCAGTACCAGGCGAAGACGATACTGATGAAGGACGTCACGAACGCCGTAAAAATAACGAGATAGTTACGCCCTTCGAACACCATCGCGATCCCTTCAATATACGTCGCGCCGCGGGGGACAAGCTCGAGACTGTCAATCTTGCTGAGCGTATTGCGCTCCATATTGCGCACGTCCCGGAACTGCTGGGCCGCCATAGCCAGAAAAGTGACGGCCGTATAATTTTTCTCCAGCAGCGATGGTACCGCCACCGCTCCCAAGCCCGCAGCAATAACGCCAAGAGAGAGATGGATGATTTTCCCGTGCGGGTAAGTCGGATACTGCCGGTAGTCCGTCCGCAGCATCAAGATGCGGGCTCCGATACCGAACACGACGCCCATGGCTATCCCTACTGTCAATTGTTGTTCAATCATCCAAGTCCACACTTGAGACACCTCCGTGATTTCGCCGTGCGGGACGTATCCTTTCAACGGATCTTCAGCAGGCCGCTGATCATACGCCACACCCGTCTCAGGCTTGCTGCGAGAGCTTCCAGAACAAGCGAGCCGGCTCGCGATATGAACGCGCTCAGCCACCAGAGATCGTGGAACGCCGGCGTTCCCAGTTCGCCCGCTGCCATGCCCTGATGCATATACAAGCCTACGGCTTCGCCAAACAGCAAACCTCCCGACACGGCGGCAATCTGCATGGCCGGCAGCCGAAGCAGCATCGCGTTCAGCAGACCGATGCACAGGGAGACCGTCAGCGGCACATTTCCTATGATCAGAGTGGGCATCAGGTGCAGCATCTCGGTCAGGAAAAAATACAACGCGCCGAGCAGCATGGAAACGGACAACAGATGGAAGCGCAGCAGGCCGCCCCGGGCTCGAATCCACATATACGCAAACAAAGCTCCGTATACCCACGCCGGACCATGAAGGCGAATACCGCCCAAGTGCGAATCTACCCGCAGCAGCGCAAGCGCAATCCAGGAAATAAAAAAAAGAAGTAGACTCGTAGGAGTAATACCTCTTATAAGATAGTCCTTCCAGCCGCTGGCGAACAGGATCATGGCAATGAGTGCCAGCAGCAAGGAAACATACCCTGCATTCATCATTCGCGTCACCTTGGAAAAAGCTTAAGTCCTCTCTTTTTCCTTAGTATGGCTTTCCGTATGAAGTTTTATGAAGGTTAGCTGTAGCTGTAACCGTTGCGGCTCGCAAGTGTGCGGATATCGATTCCCCTGGCTGCGCACCATGCCGCCGTCTCCCCGCCGACAACGACCGGCACATGGTGAAGCGCCGCCAGATCAGGCGCTCCGAGTGCGGTCATCACAAGGCCCAAATCTTCGTGAAGCGCCCGAATATAAGCGATAAGCGCTTCGGTGCCTTCGGCCCGCTGGACACGCAGCATCGCCCCGGCCATCCCTACGGCCGAAGCGCCGAGTATGAGCGCTTTGGCAATATCCAGCGCGCCGACGATGCCTCCGGTGGCGATAACGGACGGCTGGATCTGGCCTGTATGGTTCATCCGCCGCACGGCTTCCAGCACTTCCAGAAGAGAAACGGATGTGGTCGCCCCCCAGTCATTCAGCCAATTATAGGGCTGCTTGCGGCGGGCATTCTCAATAGCAGCGAAGTTGGTTCCTCCCCTGCCTCCGACATCTATGATCCGCACTCCCGCTTCGAGCAAAGCCTCCGCGCTTTCCCGCGCCATACCGAAGCCGACTTCCTTCACTATTACGGGTACGCCGACAGTTTCTGCGATGCGCAGGATTCGCTCCAGCATCCCGGTAAAATGACGGTCTCCTTCCGGCATGATCAGCTCCTGCATCACGTTCAGATGAATCTGGAGCGCGTCGGCTCGGATCATGTGAACGGCCCGCTCCGCTTGCTCGGCCGTAGCCTCGCTGCCCAAATTGCCGAATACGATCCCGCCCGGATTCATCTCGCGGACGACGCGATAGCTGGAAGCAACCTCTTCGTTGCGGATTGCCGACATCTGCGAGCCTACCGCCATGGCAAGACCTGTTTCCCGGGCGGCGATAGCCAGCTCCCGGTTGATTTCCTCCGTCTCCCTTGCACCGCCAGTCATCGCATTAATAATAATCGGCGAACTCAGAGAGAGTTCGCCGATTCGAGTAGACCATACGATTTGTTCCGCCGAAGTGCCGGGGAGGCAATTAGGAATAAGCTTGATGTCATCCAGCCCATGACGGCCGCTCTGACCTAGCTGGAGAGCATGATGAACATGCTCCATCTTCCTTGGAATGCGCACCCTGGTTCCCTCTTTTCGTCCTAAACCTTATTTGAACTTGCTCAGCTTGTCACCGAAACGCTCGCCGAGCGTCAGGTTCAGACCTTGCATTTCTTCATGGGAGACAGACTCTCTTTCGCGTCTCGGAGCGCGCTCGCGTTCTTGCTTCGGCTCGCGTGCAGGTGCTTCTTCCGTTTCCTTGATGCTGAGAGAAACGCGTTTTTCGGCTGGATTCACATCCAGAACTTTAACTTGAACCTCTTGACCTTCCTTCAGCACTTCATGCGGAGTGCCGATGTGACGGTGGGAGATTTGGGAAATATGCACAAGACCTTCCACGCCCGGAGCCACTTCGATAAATGCGCCGAATTGAACCAGACGCTTAACCGTACCGGTTACGATATCTCCAACATTGATGCTGCCTGCCACTTGCTCCCAAGGACCAGGCTGAGTCGCTTTGATGCTGAGCGAGATGCGCTCGTTAGCCGGGTCAACCTTCAGCACTTGCACTTGTACTTGGTCGCCTTCCTTCACAACTTCGGAAGGAGTTTCCACATGATGCCAAGCCATCTCGGAGATATGAACCAGTCCGTCTACGCCGCCGATATCGACGAAGGCGCCGAATTGCGTCAAACGCTGAACCGTACCGGTCAGCTGTTGTCCAACGCTCAATTGGCCCAGCACTTCGTGTTTCTTGGCTTCGAACTCTTCATCCAGCACGTCTTTTTGGGAGAGAATCACTTTGTTTTTCTCTTTGTCCATTTCCTTCACGCGCAGGCGAAGCGTGCGGCCTTTGTAATCGCTGAAATCTTCGACAAAATTACGCTCGACCATCGAAGCCGGCACAAAACCGCGCAAGCCCACGTCTACGACCAGACCGCCTTTGACAACTTCGGCAACCTTGGCTTCCAGGATCGTTTTGTTTTCCATGTCTGCAGAGAGCTTCTCCCAGGCTTTTTCGCCTTGGATGGCACGCTTGGACAGGACCAGCGTTTCTTTATGATCATTGATTTGGAGTACCTTCAACTCGATCTCTTGACCGATTTCCACGCCTTCGCCGGCATTGTCAAGCGTTACGGAAGACAGCTCGCGAAGCGGAACGACGCCGTCATATTTGTAGCCTACATCCACAACGGCTTGCTCGGCTTCCACCTTGATCACTTTGCCTTTGACGATATCACCCTTTTTCAGGATGTTCACATTGGCCATCGATTCCTCTTGGGATACCTCGACGTTTTGTTCCTCTTGAAGCTCTTGGTCTACTTTGATTTCATCAGACATGGTTAGTTTCCTCCTTAACGACCTAAACGACAGGTGATGTGTATTTAAATAAAAATAAAGCTTGTTTCCTCATTTTCTACAGTATGCCACCATTTCACAGGTTCGATGCGTGCTGGCGGACCATCTGTCGAATCGTGCTCATAATCTTATCGGTCGCCTGCTCCAGACCTTCGGAGCCGGCGTCCGCAAACTCGCTAAGATCAATCGGCGGGCCGTATACGATCTTCATCGGACGAAATAATGAATAATTGCCGATAATCGCCGCCGGTATCACGGCAGCACCCGATTTGATCGCGAGAGAGGCCGCACCTTTTTTGCCCATACCGCCCGCATTGCTGCGCGTGCCTTCGGGAAAGACGCCGATGATCTCGCCGCTTCTGAGAAGCTGCAGCGACAAGCGGATGGAATCCTTGCTGACGCCGCCTCGCTTGACAGGAAATGCGCCGATACGGGGCAGCACCTGCTTCAGTACCGGAAGCGCGAATAATTCCGCCTTGGCCATGTAATGAACCTTGCGCTCGAGCGGACTGCCAAGCATCGGGGGATCCCAATTGCTCGTGTGATTGGCGCACAGCACCACGCCGCCCGTTGCCGGGATATGCTCCTGCCCTTCCGCGCGCACGCGAAACATCAGAGAGAACATCAGCCGGAAAATGCCTCGCAAAAAGCGATACAACATAACTTATTTCCCTCCACCGACTCGGCTGCCCGCCAATTCCAGAATACGGTGAACAACTTCGTCAATCGACAAGTCGCTCGTGTCAATCAGAACCGCATCGGGCGCCTTGACCAGCGGAGAAGCTTCACGCTGCTCGTCCATGCGATCGCGCTGGGCAATGTCGCTCATCAACTGCTCCAGGGTGACGCCCGGCTGGGAATCACGAATTTCCTTCAGACGCCGCTCTGCCCGGATACGGACGCTTGCCGTCAGGAACACCTTCACTTCCGCGTCAGGCAGCACGTGGCTCCCGATATCGCGGCCGTCCATGACGATGCCCAGGCCCGCGGCCATTTCCTTCTGCTTGCGGGTCAGTACAGCCCGTATGCCGGCAATTGCCGATATACGAGATACATTACCCGTAACTTCAGGAGAGCGAATCATCCCCGTTACCTCTCGCCCGTCGACAAATACGGCTTGTCCGTTCTGCCCGGGAGCAAGACGAATATCGGTCTGCTGTGTAAGCGAGATCATCTCATCCGTCTGATCGGGTTGAAGGCCCTCCTCTAAAATCCTCCAGGTCACCGCTCTGTACATAGCTCCGGTATCCACATACACGAATCCGAGAGCCCCCGCCACCAATCGGGCGATCGTACTCTTGCCAGCGCCTGCCGGACCGTCGATTGCGATGTTAAACTTCTCCAAGTTGCGGCCTCCTAACCTCATTAAAAACGGACAAACAATCTTAAAAAAACAGGCCGAGGCCTTGAACGAAGAAAATTATACCATAGGTTTCTCGAAAAATGCAAAAGACAACGTTCGACGCGCCTAATCAGCCTCTCCCCGCTCTTGAGAAAAAGAGCCGTACGTATAGGAGCGCCCCTCCAATTTCTCCACCTTCACGAGCATCTCCCGGACCGGAGGAAACAGCAGCAAAAACTGGGAAACAAGCAGCGCGGCAAGAAAGACGATCAGCAGACCGGCCAGCGCCTTCTCCACCCGTCCTGAATATTGAACAAACAATTGCTCGTAGCTTTCTTGCCTGCTTTCGTAGTTCTTTCGACTCATCTAGGCCATCTCCAACTTTAAGGTTGACTGTAGTGTCCCCCCATAAACTGGATATTATGTCACCGGTTATTTTTTACGGAAATCGAATTGCCGCTCAAAACAATAGCGAATAACCTTCTGCCGGTCGCTCTCCGCAATCTCCGAGAAACGGAGCATTACCTGCTGCCTTCCCGTCTCCAGCGGTTTAACCCGGACAACTTCGCTTTTGAACGGCACATGCTCGATCGTTCCGTTCTTGAACGGGAGCAGAAGCCAGCATCCGACCGCCTGCGCATTCCTGACAGGAATATGGCCTTCGCATACGAATGAAATGCCGCCGCCGCCCACATCGTCCGTCATGGCGACAAATTGATAGTTATCGCTTAGACGGACGGCAATATCCACTTCCGCAGGCACGCGAAGGAAATTGCGGCGTTGAATCTTCGTGATCGATTCCGCAGCCGGCTTCTTGATCTGGACAAGCCGGATGACATCGTCGTTGAATCCGATAACGGATGAGCTGAAATAATTTTTGACTCCGCCGTCCGTAATAAAGTAAATCGAAAGCTCGTCGCCGGGATACAAGCGCTTGAGCCGGCCTGATGCCTCATGCAGCGGCACCTCCATGCTGATGTGATCCTCCGTCACATCGGCGATGCGAGACTTGTACTCCTGCCGGGCCTCCTCCTCGTCAATGGAGTTCACCTGTATATGTAAAATGGAATTGACCTTGGGAAGCAAGCTTGGAAACCTCCTGACCGAATCGTTAACAGTACTTTAGAACTATAAGTATCTTCTATTATAACATGCCTTCGGAATATGGAAAGATCAATTTGTCCGTTCTGCCGGAACTAATTAATCCGCCGCTGCCTGCATCATAACCGGGTCCCGGGCCCCTCTCCGCCGCATGCCAAATAATCCGCAGCAGCTGCCGCGGATTATTGTCCGGAGTGGGATTCGGCCATCAGGTTTGCGTGACTTGGGCTTCCTCCGTACGTATGTGATCGATCTTCTCCTGAGCGCCGCTGTCGGCGTTGACATAGATCCGGTAAAGCCCTCCGTTTACCCGCCCGATAAACTGGTAGCAGAGCACCTCTTCCTCAATATCGTTGCGAATCAGGGCCATTCGTACGCTTTCCGCTTCGAATTTCGGACTCAGCGTCTGTCTGGCCTCCTCCTGAGAGAGCTTGGGAGGAGCAAGCTGGCGGTCTTTCTTGTCATATACATAATCCGATGCTTCCAGACCGGTCACTTCTCCGTTGTCCATCGCAACTTTTACCGCCACTTTCTCCAAGTAGTTGATCACTTCGTTATTGCGCGACGCAAACGTGATATTGGCGACATTGCTGTACTCGTCATAGCTGACCGCGGTCATGCCGGGATAGCCATGGTCGTCCAGAAACTGCGCCGAGATGTCGCGCGCCTGCCTGAGGTCCAACTGCTTGGTGCCTACATCGCGGGCCGCGCTGTACCAGAGAAGCTGGCCGCCTTTTTTGGAATAATCAAGATGCGCGCCGTCCTGCGTGCCTTCCTTCGGAACATAGGCGCTGTACGATTGATATTCCGTGCCCGTGCCGTTCTCTACCACCTGAACCGCTCCCGCGTCGGCGAGCCCAAGGAACTGGGCGGCTTTGGTCTTGATCTCATCCGCGCTCACTTCGCTGCCGCTGAGCATGGTCATGTTGCGGTTCAGACTTTGCTGCATGCTCATGATCGCAGGGCTCCAGTTAATCTCCGGATATTCGCTTACCTTCTTGTCCACCGTTGCGAAGCCGTCGATAATCGCGTTATCCTGCGGCTCCTTCTCCGTAGCCAGAGCAAGCTCAACATCCATCCAGCGCAGGTTCTGCTGCATGACCGTAGATTGAACCTCGCGCAGATCTTTCGCTATCTGGCTCGAATGATCGTAAAGCGCCGTCAGCGTCTTCATCTCATCCTCGGACAGGGGCTGCTTGCTGAGATCGCGTACGGCCGCCCGATAGGCAAAGTTCGAAATATTCGCCAGAAATTCCTCTGTTTTGTTAAAAGGAAGCAGGGTCAGCGGCAATTGGCTGATTTCATTTTGAGCCTGACTCGTAATGCGCCAGACATTGATGAGCCCTTTCTTATAGGCGTCCTGCGACGTGGAATTGACAGCCAGCGTATTTCCCAGCTCATTGTGCAGCTTGTCCACATGGAAGGACAAATCGTGGAATGCCCGCTGATATTGGTTCTCCGCCTTGATCAATACCGAGTTTTTCTCCTGATGCTCCAAATACCCCCAAAATCCGGTTCCGATCAAGGCGATCAGCAGAATCGGGAACATGACGATGCTTAGCCGTTTGTACATATGCGTGAACTCTCCCTTCTTCAGCCATTGTTGGGCTTAGTTTGCGCTTGAAGGCAGTTTCTTTATGCACTGGCGAAGCGGCAATCCGTTCTCTTAGGGTGAGTATCCGAAAAAAACTGGCCGTCGGCCAGGTACTTGAAGATCTCCGCGTGCGAGTCCATGCTTTTGGCGCGTGGGGAGGAATATTTGTATCCATGAATCTTCTGCTCATACTTTTTGGCTGAGATACCAAGGAAACCGGCTTATGGTATTTTTCACACACACACGGACGAGAGGTAGACAGCGCTGGTGACCTCTAACGGAACTCACAGGCCCTTAAAGCCGCTTTTTTCATGACCTGCCCCTGCTTAGGGAACTCAGCGAACCTTACAAGGCCAACAGGAGCGAAACATGGACGGTTTGGCTCTATAAGAGGCTCTGAATTCCGTAACAAATGGAATTCGGTCGATTTCGTGCGCTAACGGTCGCTGAGTTCCGTTACAACTCCGCTCCGGTACGTTCACCCTGTTTCTGCACCTTCTTCTGCCCAAGGGTTATTCGTATTAGAACCAATACTCTGATGCTTTCGTTCAGTAAATTAAACTTTAGTATTATAACTTTCTGAGTAAATTGAAAAAAGCCGCCCTTATGGACGGCTTCCTTCAGCAGCAACCTATACGTCATTGGTTTCGATCTCAAAGTCATGCTCATTATCGCAAATGCAGCGCTTGAAGCCCGTATCGATCTTCCCTTTGTCCATACGGCCTTTCAAAATAAACTTTTCCCCGCAGCTGTTGCAGCGGATTCTGACCTTCAGGCGAGTTTGAACGGCGTTCATGAGGCTCCTTTCGGTTACATAACGGGATCTGTTACTTCCCATTATGGACAGCCCCGTCAAATTTTAATCCGGTCCTCTCGCGTTACCATCCGCAGCGGAGACTTGGCGTTCGCCCGCTTCACCTTCAGCAGACTGCGCAGCCAGAGAAACACCATCAACGGAACCATAAACCAGATCCAATAGCCCTTGGCGGCGTACAGCGTGTAGTCGAACGCTCCATGCCAAAAAAATGGAAGAAAAAAAGCCATGGCCAGATGCTTAAACGATCCATTCGGATCAAACTTTGCCCTGCCGAAATGATAGCCCATCATCACCCCAAACATCGCATGCCCCGACACCGGCAAAAACGCGCGCATCAGCAGGGAAGCGAAGTCCATCGAATTGAGCAGCGCGTACAGCACATTCTCCAGCGTAGCGAAGCCAAGCGAGACGGCGACCGCATAGACGATGCCGTCATACGGCTCATCGAAATTCGTATGCTTGAATATGACGAAATACACAATAAACCATTTCATAAATTCTTCAGGCAGCGAAGATGAAATAAAGGCAAACACAAAAGGATGATCCCCGAATCCCTGCATAAACGCACGCTGCAGCACGATCACGGGAAACACGATCAGCACGCCGAAAAAAAACAGGCGGAGCACCAGGGATATGGGCTCCGGATCATACCGGTCCTTCAAATAAAAATAGGACAGCAGGGCAGCACCCGGCGCTACGGCAGTGATTAAAATTGAGAGTATGCTCAGGGCGCTTTCCCTCCCGTCCGAGTTCTTTTACTTTATTATAGAGCGTTTCGCCATGAGATGCCATGCCAAATCCGTTCAGTCTTGGGAGAAGCCTTAAGCCCCTTCGGACTTTGCCGTCTCCTCTGCGGTCCGCTCCGGTGCAGACTCCTCAAAGCATGCCTGACGCTGAAGAAAACGCAGCGGTACGGTTGCGAGCGAACCGTTGCGATGCTTGATCAGCCGCAGAGCGCAGGGCAGCTGGCCCGTCCCCCCTTCGGCCGGTTCCTCTTCCTGGGTGAGGGAGAGGATAACGTCTGCCGAAGCCTCCGCCCCTTCCGGCAGCCTCTCGGCGCCCAGATCGATCGGAATCGCCGATATGACCGGCGTGTCATTTTCCCTCGACCACTGCTTCAGCACATAAGCCAGCATCGTCTGATGCTCGGCCACCGTCTGGGGCTGCCGCTGCAGGCCGGTCGTCGGGATGCGGTTAAGATGGTCGATGAATACGACCGGCGTTCGGCCGGCGATGCCGGCGATCCGCTCGATCGTGGCGAATACCCGGTCCATGGTCGTCTCCAGCGAGCATTCGATGGTCCACATCCACTTGCTGATCGGAACATATTGCTTGTTCGCCCGGCTGACATCATCCGGGGAGGCTTGACCGCTCAGCACCAGCTGCGGCTCCGTGCCGATCAGGCGGGCGATGCTGCGGGCCCACAGCTCGAAGGAGGTCATGTCCCAGGAGACGTAAACGACAGGCGTCTGCCTGGAGGCGATCTCATCGGCTATTTGCTTCATCAGCATGGTCTTGCCCGAGGAGGCGCAGCCGGTGATGAAGTACAGCCCTGTGCGCAGTCCGCCGAACAGCGCCTTGTCGAGCAGCTCGAAGCCCGTCGGCAATCCCGTGGACTGACCGCGGTACCGCTTCATATATTCTTCCGTATACGCCGTAATATGCTTGACATCCGGAGAGATCGGCAGCAGCAGCGATTCCTCCATTGTTTCATTAAGCAGCTGGATAAAGGTGTCGAGCGGATTTTGCACCCGTACAAAGAAATCGTTCACATCCTTGATCGACTCCGGCAAATTGACGATAAACGTGTCTTTGCTCACGCCCTGCAGCAGCTCTTGAATCCGCGAGCTCTCGCGTCGACCCAGCTCATCGTTGCCGAGGCATACGAATACGCGCTTGCCTTTGAACTTCTCCGCATAGGTTTCCTTGAACGTCATCCAGGCGGGGGGACAGACAGCCGGCAGACGCGACTGGGCCAGATTGAGCACATCGAACAGCCCTCCGCACAGCACCACATCCTCCGTCTGCTCCAGCACCGATTCGTTGAATAAATAACCGTCTTCCCCTACCAAGGTTTTGTACTTCGGCTCACGGCTGTCAATCGAACGTCCGATCAAGTCGATAGGGAGACCCTGCTGATCGACGATGGGAATGATAACACGATTCTCAAAGTACCCGCCGATCTTGCCGGACTGCACATAAAATCCGATTTTCCCAGGCTCGAAGCCGATGCGGTACTGCTCGGCGGTCTCCTGCTCAATCCCTCTGCGCTGCAGGTAGTAAAGCGCCTCCCCCGACAGCTGTCTCTGATAATGCGCGACAAGTTCCTCCAGGTCGAACGACGGTTTCGCCGCGCTTCTATTTACACCCGTCATCTTTATGCTCCTCTCCTGCTTGGATAAACGCCTTGCAGCGTCTATCAAAGCGGTGCGTTTGCCAAAAATAGATGATTAATCGTTGAAGCTCCTGCTTTCTGAGATTTCAAAAAAAGCATTCTCAAAAACGGATCGTTTTTGCGAATGCTTTACCATGTATCGTATGCACGAAACGGCTTTACCCGCTATGGCTTGCTTACTGAAATTTGGCGCAAAGCGTTCCGATCGCGTTCTCGGCAATAACTGTCTTGCCGTATTCTTCAAGCACGGCGTGCGTAACCGACGTAGACTCCCCGTATTCGGACAAAACCGCTACAACCGCTTGCAGCTTCTTCTCATCCATCGATTCGGCGTCGATCAGCAAAATCCACTTGTTCTTATATGCGTACAACGTTCCTCCGTCCGCAAGCATGGGCTCCATCACCTTGGCCAGACGAAGCAGATCCTCGAAGTCGGCAAACGCATAAGTGACCTGATCGGTTTCCTCAAGGGTCAACTCGAGCTCGTACACTTCTTCCTCCAGCTCGTCATCCATGGTGTCCTCACCGGAGTTGAAGTTCATCTTGCCTCGGGTGACAATGACTACCATCCCCTGTGCCGGCATGGCAAGAACTTCAACAGCGAGCGGACCGCTGGCATCGAATCCGAGTTCCATATAGGCTTGATCCATCATTTCACTGAACAGCTCATGAACCTTCGGGATCTCCCGCCACATGTCATCCTTCTGAATGCCGCGCTCTGTTAAGTCATCGAATGTGAGGAATATCCGTATCTTGTCCTGACTTAAACGCTCCATTTTCATACTGGATTCCTCCCTTGCCGACTGTATTAACAGCTTATGAAGTTTGGGTCACAAAGGTGTGCCGCGTAGTAGTGCTGCAGCTGCCTGCCAAGCCGGTCCGTCCCGGAAGCAAGCAGAGCATGGACATGGCCCTGCAACAGCTTGTATTCCATGTTACGACTATTATATCACATTCCGCCAAGAAAAGAACGCTTCCCCGCCGAAAAAAGGCTTATAACTAAAAAATCCGCTCTCCTGCGGCAGAGAACGAAAAAAGACGCAAGTCGCCTCTTCGAGAGAAGCGGGACCTGCGTCTTTGCGGCCCGATCCGAGCCTGGATCAGTGCGTATGCGATTCCTTGTCCGCCTGCTTGTCTTTGGCCGAGGAGCCTGCCAAGATTTCATCCACGGCCTCCTTCAGCTTCGGATCTTTCTGGATAAGCTCATTCACCGTGCCCAAGCCATCGGCTCCCAGCGATGCATCGCCGATCGATGAGTCCTTCTTGCCTTTCATCGAACCCTTCACCACATCCGCAACTCCCGCCCCGAACGAGTGGGAATCCGCGGATTTGCCCGACTTGCCTGTGCGGCTGCCCAGCAATCCGGATGCCGCATCGTTGCTTGAGAGCGCCGAGAAGAGCATCGGCTTGGCCCGCTTCGACACATAAACAGCCGCAGCAGCCCCCACGATTCCGCCAAGTAAAAAAGTACCCAATTTCATGGCCATCCCTCCATCCTCTTGGTCTTCGCTTATATATTCCGCTAGGTACCGGGCAGCCATACATGATAAAATCAGGAAGCGGCCGCGTATGCGGTCTGTACTAGACTTCTCAGAGAAGGGGCTGACACCCATGAAATCGAATAAGTGGACGAGCCTGCCGGTCGCTCTGCTGATGGCAGCCGCGGTTACCGCCTGCCAGTCGTCCTCAGGGACGCCTGCCGCCACCCAGGAGCCGTCCGTTCAAAACCAGCCTCCGGCGGGGGGACAGCAGGAGCGCGCTGCGGAGCAGCCGGCTCCAACACCGACGCCAACGCCAACACCAGCTCCAGGCGAGCCAGCCGCGAAGGAAAATATACCGCCCGTCAGCGTGAAAACGTATCGGATGAATCCCAAAACCTACGATATCGTCCCCATTGATCCTCAGCAGCATTCCAAGAAGGTGGTGCTCCTGACCTTCGACGACGGGCCAAAGGACTGGGAGATGAACAACGCCCTGCTGGATACATTGGACAAGCATAAGGCCAAGGCGATCTTTTTCCTGAACGGCTACCGGATCAAGCAAAAGCCCGAAATCGTCAAGCTGCTCGATGAAAGGGGGCAGACGATCGGCAATCATTCCTGGGATCACATCGATCTGAAGAAGGAAAGCAAAGAAAAAGTCGACCAGCAGCTGGCCGACGTACAGAAAGCGGTCAAGGATATTATCGGCAAAGCGCCGGCTTTTTTCCGTCCGCCTCACGGATCGGGAAGCGACATTGTCAGAGCCAAGGCCAAGGAGGAAAACATGCTGTATATGACCTGGTCCAACGGCTCCAAGGACTGGGAGATGTCGACCAAAAACCACAGCTCGGATCAAGTAGTCGCCAATGTGCTGGAGCAGCTCCATGCAGGCAGCAACATCTTGATGCACGAGCTACCATGGACAGTCGAAGCGCTCGACAAGCTGCTGACGCAGCTGGAAGAGAAGGGTTACGGCTTCGTCGATCCGCAGTCGATTGAGCTTACGGATTCAGCCGCTTCCACCCCCACAGCAGCAGCCCCGTAACAAGCAGTATAAAAATCCACAGCAGCGACCGATAAAAGATACGAAGCCACTTCTCTTTCTCGGTCGGATGCACCGACTTGCGCGGCGGCAGATAATGCTCCTCGGGGAGCGGAATCTCTTCCATGTCCGTCCGCCGCGCGTACGTGGGTTCTTCCTGCATTCGTTTGGCGTTCATCTAGGCCTCTCTCCTGTATCTTAGGATGCACCCCATCACGAAATCGATGAGAAAGTGAGCAAGGATCGGCGTCCAAAGCGATCCGGTCTGGATGTAGATCCAGCCAAGCCCGTAGCTGATGCTGAATACGAGTCCTGTCATCAGCCAGTGCTGCAGATAGCGAAAATGGATGGCGGCGAACAAAATGCTGGTCCAATACGGCCCCCAGGCTGCCTGGATCGCGCCGCGAAACAGCAGCTCCTCGCAGATGGCGACCGCAAGCGACATCACGGCGATATGCCACAGCGGGCGATTGCCGAACAGCTTCTCGTTGATGCCGCCGTCGTCCGTAATTTCAGGCGGCACCCACTGCGAGATCAGCATGTCGATCACAAGCACGGCGACGGCATATACGGTTCCCCACAGCGCTATCTGCCACATCGGCTGCACAGCGAACATGGACAGGAGGTTTGGCTTTTGAAACCATAAGATGACAGCCGCTATCAGCAATACGACCGCTTGAGTAACATACAGATTGATGATCAGAAGCCGGTCCGTCAGTTCGTCTGCCCGGACGCGGTTCAGCTTGAATTGCTTGAAGTTAAATTTTTTCATGAAGATTCCCTTTTTCGACAAATTCGCCTATACTAGCTGCATAGAATAGAGTTGAGGTGCCTTCGCTTATGGAAAAACGTTTGAACCGGACAGACTATGTATTCGCCGTCACATTCATCTTTATGCTGGTCGTAGCGCTGGGCGCATTTTTCTACGGACTGCAGCTCGGCCAGCAGCGCGCCTCCGCCAAGTATGAAGAACTGCTCGTCAAGCAAACAGAACAGAACGGCGGCTTTGCGGCCTATCATCAGCAGTATCTGGTCTCCTTCTATCATACCATTTATCAGCCGTACAGGGAATTTCATAAAGCATGGTTCGACAAGCTGGATCAGCTCCAGTCGAATCGCGCCTCCGACGCCTCACTGCTGCTGAAGGAATTGGCCAAGCAATCGCAAGCCGTTTACAATGATCTGCAGCAGAAATCGACCCCGGCCTCTTCTCCGCTGCTGCAGGAGGCTCACAAGGACTATATGAAGAGCCTTAAGCTGTTCAGCGAAGCGCTGCCGGGCTTCGCTTCCAGAGCCAACGCCATGCCAAGCGGAGAGCTGATAGCCCAGTTGCAGTCTGACGCTTATCTGACGGAGGCCAGGAACTTTGCCATGAAGGCGGAGAACGAATACTACAGCTCGATTATCAAGTGGGCGCAAACCTCCGCTCCGCCGTTCAAAGAGGTGGATGTAACCAAGCCGATTTCCGTTCAGGAATGGGGCACCTTGACGCTGAATATGAAAAACGCCTATATCACGAGCATGCTGCTCGCAGGCAAGCGATATCAGGCCTTTACCCCGCAGGATCTAAGCGGCCGGATCGACGATATGATCGCTGCCGGTCAGGCCAAGAAGATGAATCTCAGCGATATCGGAGCGGTAGCCGATATGCTGATCGCTACGGACGCTGTCCGCGAAGGAGATTTCCTCCGGGTCAAGGGCAAGCTCTATGCGAATGAAACGCTGCCGCAGCTGCCCTTCTTCACCAACTGAACCAAGGCCGCCTTTCCAAGTAGAGGATAGGCGGCCTTCTCTGTCCCGCTCTCGTTTCCCGCCTCAATCGTACCGGAAGCCTCGGACAGCGGCCAGAGCAGCCATGCCTCCCTCTACGTTCACGGCGTTGTCGAAGCCTCGCTCGCTCAAATACCGGCACACATGCTCGCTGCGCACTCCATGCGCGCAAACGACATACAGCGGCTTGTCCTTCGGAAGCTCCTCCAGCTTCTCGGGGATGGTCATCATCGGGCAGAGCTCCATCTCCTCCCAATGATAATATTCCCATTCCTCCGGCTGCCTGACATCGATGGTTAGCGTATCCGCCAGCTCGCCCTGCGCCTGCTTCCTGGCATACGCATCCGGACCGATTCTGCCAAATGTCATACGGCATTCCTCCCTCTCTGGTGCTGACTCTCGTTCATTGTACAGCCGCCCTTCCGAGTTGGCAAACCGGACCGGCCGTCCGACATCCTGTGTCGAAAACCCTCTTGACAACCCAGAAAACTCCATGATAAGCTAGTGAAAAATTTAACAGACATATTTAAGACAAACGATGACGGAACCAAGCATATAGGCGAAACGTACAGAGAGCCGGTGGAAGGTGCGAACCGGACGTAGACGCTATGCGGAGCACTCCCGAGTTGCTGCCTCGAACGTTCAAGTAGTTGCAGCCGGCTAGACGCCGTTACCCATCTCGGTCTGTCCTTAAGCTTTAAGCAGACCTATGAAGGCCGTATGCGCGAGCACGCGGCGAATTAGGGTGGTACCACGAGAATCAGCTCCTCGTCCCTTGTATACGCTAGACGTATCGGGATTGAGGAGTTTTTGGTTTGCTAGAAAAAGGATAACGGAGGGAAATGGAAATGTTTAAAGTGCTTGTTATGGATGGAATCAGCGACATGGGGATTCAGTTGTTGTACGATGCCCCGGATGTTGAGGTCGACAAGAAAGTAGGCTTGTCCGAAGACGAGCTGGTTGCCATTATTCCGAATTATGACGCGATTCTCGTCCGCAGCGCGACCAAGGTAACCGAGCGCATCATGAGCGCAGGCAGCCGCCTGAAGGTTGTAGGCCGCGCTGGAGTCGGCGTGGACAATATCGATCTCGAAGGCGCTACGAAGCGCGGCATCGTCGTTATCAACGCACCTGACGGCAATACGATCGCCACCTGCGAGCTGACCTTCGCGATGATGATGTCCACAGCCCGGATGATCCCGCAAGCCTACAAGAAAACGGTCGGCGGCGAATGGGACCGCAAAACGTTCGTCGGCGTCGAGCTGCGCAACAAAGTGCTGGGCGTGCTCGGCATGGGCCGGATCGGCAGCGAAGTGGCGAAACGCGCCAAAGCGTTCGGTATGGTAGTTCTCGGCTACGACCCGTTCCTGACGGAAGAGAGAGCCGAACAGATGGGCGTGAAGCTTGGTTCGGTCAACGAAATTTGCAGCAAAGCCGATTTCATCACCGTGCATACTCCGCTTACCAATGAAACGAGACATATGATCAGCCGTCCGCAATTCGAGCTGATGAAAAAAGGCGCACGCATCATCAACTGCGCGCGCGGCGGCATCATCGACGAGATGGCGCTCGTGGAAGCAATCGATGCTGGCATCGTAGCCGGAGCCGCCTTTGACGTATTCGAATCGGAGCCGCCTGCCGCGGATCATCCGTTCCTGAACAACCCGCGCATCATCGTGACGCCGCATCTCGGCGCTTCGACGGTCGAAGCTCAAGAGAACGTGGCCATCGACGTATCCGAGGAAGTGCTGCACATCCTGCGCGACGAGCCGTTCAAAAATGCCGTCAACATGCCGCCGGTACCGGCCAATGTGCTCAGCGCGCTGCAGCCTTACTTCAACCTGGGCGAGAAGCTCGGCAACTTCCTCGGCCAGACGATCGACAGCGCCGTCAGCGAGATCGTCGTCAGCTACTCGGGCGATCTGACCGAAGTGGATACGTCGCCGCTTACCCGCTATATCGTCAAGGGAGTGCTCCAGCATCAGCTCGAAGGCGTCAACGTAGTGAACGCGATGCATCTGGCCAAATCCCGCGATCTGAACATCGTAACCCAGAAATCGACTGCAGCCCAAACATTCACGAACCTCGTGTCCGTTACGCTGAAGACGAAAAACGAACAGCGCACGCTGGCCGGCACCCTGCTCTCCGGCTACGGCGAGCGGATCGTCCAGATCGACCAGTATCCGGTCGACTTTGCGCCGGAAGGCACGCTGCTGCTGATCTCCCATAACGATAAGCCGGGCATCATCGGCAAGGTCGGTACCCTGCTCGGCACGAACGACGTTAACATCGCTACGATGCAGGTGGGACGCAAGGTCATCGGCGGCTCGGCCATCATGGTGCTGACGATCGACAAGCACGCTTCCCAGCAGGTGCTCGATCAGCTGTCCGCGCTGCCTGAGCTGACTCAGGTTCGCGAGTTGTCGCTGTAAGCTCCTGCCCTCCGCAAATATTCTGCCGGCCCATGCCCTCCGGCCTGGGCCGGCATTTATGTTCCACGGACAACAAGATTTGCCAAGTTTTTTCTACAAAGCAAGCTCGCGCAAAACCCCCTTCGGCAGCGAACCGAAGGGGGTTTTGTTAGGTTTTCCCGCTATAGCGCGGCAAAATAATAGAAAATGTCGTACCTTGTCCGGGCTGGCTTTTCGCTTGTACGGTTCCCTGATGCGCCTCCACAATGTTCCGTACGATCGACAGCCCGAGTCCCGTCCCGCCCGATGCGCCTCGCGTACGGGCCTTGTCGGCCTTGTAGAAGCGTTCGAAAATATAAGGCAGATCCTCGGCCCCGATCCCGTAGCCTTGATCCGCTACCTCGATCAGCACCGCCTCCTCGCCGCGCAAGCGGGTGCTGGAGGCGGTTATGCTGATTTCCGCTTCCGCAGGGGTATGCCGGATCGCGTTGTCGAGCAGATTCGTAAGCACCTGCTCCAGCCGGTCCTCATCGGCCCGCTCCAGCTCCAGCTTCTCTTCCGGCAGCGAATAGGTCATCGCGATGCCCTTTTCCTTCGACAGCGCTGCGAACTTACGATGCATGCGCTTGATGAACGAGTGAACGTCCAGCTCACGCAAGTTCAGCTCCATATGACCATTCTCCATTCTGGCCAGATCCAGCAGATCATGAACAAGCCTGCCCATGCGTTTCGATTCGTCATAGATAACCTGAGCCAGCTCCTGACGATCCTCAGGCGTTGCCGCAATGTCGTCCAGCAGCGCTTCGCTGTACCCGTGAAGCATAGAGAGCGGCGTGCGAAGCTCATGAGAGACGTTGGCGACAAAGTCCTTGCGCAGCTTCTCAAGCCGGTATTCCTCGGTCACATTCCGCAGCACGGCGACCACGCCGCGCACCGTATCCTGCACGTACAGAGGAGCCATGACGACCGACCACACCTCGCTGGTCACGTGGAGCTTGGTCGTCATCTCCTTGGGATGACGGGTGACTTCCTCGAAGAGCGGCTTCAGCGGTTCGGGGATACGCCTCCATTCCCGCTCGCTTTGGTCTCGGCCGGCAGGCGTGCCGTTCGGGTCGTCCTCCAGCCACTCCAGTTCATTCCAGGCGCGGATGATGCGTTCTCCCTCAGGATTATCCAGGATGACATTCCCTTCCGGGTCAAAGGTGACGACGGCGTCGGCCATGCTTCGCAGCACGTTGGATAGATGCTCCTTCTCATGGCTTAGCGCCCTGATCGTATCCTGCAGCTGCTCGCCCATATGGTTGAACGTCTTGCCCAGCTCCCCGATCTCGTCCGAGGACTGAATCGGAACCCGGCTGCCATATTCCCCCTCCGAGATCAGATCGGCCGCCTTTTTCAGATTCAGCAGCGGCTGAGTGATCCGGGTAAGCAGGAAGAAAGCAAAAAACGTCGTCATCAGAAAGCCCGCAACGCCCACGACGACGAACAGCTTTTTCACATAATCCTGGGTCACCTCGGACGACTGCGTCAGCTGATACATGATGAGCGCTCCGGCTACCTCCGCCTGATTCTCGCTCATGAACGGCACGGCGACCGCTGCATAAGCGCGTCCGAGCGGCGTGCGGGCCGCGACCATCGGGCTCCGGTTGTCAACCGACTGGCCCGCGAATACTTTGGCCAGCTCATTTTTCGTGAACAGATCATCGTACCGGATCCGCTTCTCATCGCCTTGTCCTACGGGAGTGGTCTGCAGTTCATAATCCTTGGTCACAACAAGCACGCTCGCGCCCTGGGCGTTCAGCAGCTCATTGACGACCTGCAGGTAGCGGCGCTCTTCCTTATGCAGCGATATCTCGCTCGCTACCTTCGTCGCCAGCCGGCTGAGCGTTTCGACCTGATCCTTCGACTTGGGGAAGGAGGTCTCGATAAATTTGAACAGAAACGCCCCTACCGTCAGCAGAACGACAACTACAAGACCGATGATCGTAATCCACAGCTTGCCGACAATGCTTTTGAAAATAAACACGTTATTTCGGCACCTCAAGCTTGTAGCCGACGCCCCATACGGTCGTAATCATAGCCGCTGCGTCCGGCGAAACCTTGTTCAGCTTCTCGCGCAGCCGCTTCACATGCGTGTCGACCGTGCGCAGGTCGCCGAAAAATTCGTAGTTCCATACATCCTTCAGCAGCTCTTCCCGGGAGAAAACCTTGTCCGGCGATACGGCCAAGTAATGCAGCAGCTCGTACTCCTTGGGCGTAAGCGCAACCTCTTGCCCTCCTGCACTGACCCGGTGAGCGTCATGCTCGATCACGAGATTCGGGAAGACAATATTGTTGCTGGAGTTGACCTCCTTGGACAAATAGGCCGTCACCGACGATCGCCGCAAAATCGCCTTGACCCGGTAGATCACCTCGCGCGGACTGAACGGCTTGACGACATAGTCGTCAGCGCCCGACTCAAATCCCTGCACCCGGTTCGTTTCCTCTCCCTTGGCTGTCAGCATGATGACCGGGGTTGACTTCACCTGGCGAAGCCTGGCGCATACTTCATTGCCGTCGATGCCGGGAAGCATCACATCCAGCAGGATCAGGTCATAGTCGACCTCCAGCGCCTTGTGGAGCGCAGTCTCCCCGTCCTCGGCTTCGTCAATGCGGTAATTCTCCTTCTCCAGATACATCCGAAGCAAACGGCGGATTCTTTCCTCGTCGTCCACTACCAAAATATTCATCTTCATATCCGTCATGGCTTTGCACCTCTTTCCATCAGTATGAACCTTGTTCGTGTTACGTTCCTGAATACGAATGCAAGCCTGCGATGACCAGGTTGACCCCGATGAGGGTGAACATGACGACTAGGAAGCCGATAACCGACAGCCAGGCGGAGCGCTTGCCCTGCCAGCCTCGCGACAGCCTGAAGTGCAGGTAGGCTGCGTAGAAAAGCCATACGATCAGCGCCCAAACCTCTTTCGGGTCCCAGCCCCAGAACCGGCCCCACGCCTCATGCGCCCAGATCATGGCGAAGATGAGCGCGCCAAGCGTAAAGATCGGATAGCCGATGGCGATGGACCGATAGCCGATCTCATCGATATCGTCGGGGTCTACCCCCTTCATAAGCGGATTAAGCGCCGCTCCCAGCGGCTTGCGAGCGATCAGCCGAAGCAGCCCATACAGCACGATCCCGCCCAGGAGCGACCATATCACCGTATTCAGCTTGCGTCCGGCGTTGGCTCCCTTCATCCATGACGGAGCTTCCATCAACGGCTCCGTCATGCCGAAGAACGGCGTCATTTGGAGAATCGTGGCCTCATGCGGACCGACCAGCGGCGGCAGCACATACGTCGTCTCCTGAGGCACGAGCTGCTCGACATTGTTGACGTCCTTCATGACGGCATTGCTGGAAAATACCGCTTTATAGCCCATGCCGTTGAAGGAGAAGATCGCAACCACGAAAGCAACGACGATCGCCAGCGTAAACAGGGTGAATTCCACCCCGCGCTGTTCGCGGCGGGCAGCCTTGCTGCGATCCTTGAAGTCGACGTTCTGCACGAGATACATCAGACCCGCTGCAAAGCCGACGGCGAAAAACGCCTCGCCAAGCGCCGCAGTCGTCACATGAATTTTCAGCCAGTAGCTCTGCAGAGCCGGAATTAGCGGCTGCACCTCTTTGGGAAAAACGGAAGCGTACCCGATAATGATGATGGCCACAGGCATCGCGAAAACGCCAAGCACGGAAGACTTGTACAAGAAGTAAACGACGATAAAGGCAAGCACGATCATCATGCTGAGAAATGTCATGAATTCATACATGTTGCTTGTAGGGATGTGTCCGGCCTCCGCCCACCTTGTAAAGAAAAAGCCCGCTTGCGAGAGGAAGCCCAGTATCGTGAGAACAATTCCGATACGGCCCCATTTACGCCCGTAGCTTACCGGATCGGCAACCTGCACCGACTTGCCCCCTGAAACCCCGATCACGAAGCCCAGCATGGCCAGCGCATAAATAATAAATGCAATCAGCAGTAACGTGCTGCTCACGTTTGTTCCACCTTTCTTTCGAGCGCTTTGGGATCAATCACGATTCCCGTTTTTCCGAGAACCTGCGAGACTTCCTTGCGAAGCCCGTACCAGTTTTTATTAGCGTGAGCGCCAAGCGACAGCTCCCCGTCGTCAATACGAAGCCAAATCCGGCGGTGATTCCAGTAAAAGCCCATAATAAGCCCAATCATGGAGATAGCCGCTCCCACCCAAATATACGGCATCGCCCGGTCAACCCGGATGTTCAGATAGCTGATATATTCGGATATCTGGACATTGTCCATCGAGCTGACCGACAGCTCCAGCTTCTGACCGAGCGCGCCGTTGATCTCGTCCTGGCGGAAATTAACCTTGTCGATCTGACGCGGGAAATACATATAAGGCTCGCCACCGGCGGCAAGGCCCGGACCCGTAATCGTAAACACAAAGGCCGGCATAATCGGGTCCCTGGACTTCGTCATCGGCAGCCCTTTGGGGTCGACGGCAAACTCCGGGAAGTAGGCGCTCAGCTTGAGCTGATAAGGACCGGCCGTATACAGCTCCCGCGGATTGTCCATGGACAGCTCGAACGCTCCGAAGGACTCCCCGGTTTCCTTGTTGACCAGCGTCGGCTTGACGGAGATGAGGGTCGGAGCTGGCTTGAAGTCAAACTGGTACGCGAGCAGCCCTTTGTAGGAGAGCGGCTTGTTCACGACAATAGACTGCTTGTGCACTTCCTCCAGCACCGGCTCCTTCGCCGGATCGTCGCAGTCCGCCTTGCACATAAACAGCGCCGCCTGCGTCTCGTACACCTTAGGCACATCGATTCCTTTGGCGCGGAAGTCCTCGGTCATCTCCTCGGGCGTATAATACTCCAGCGTGAATTTCTCGTTTTTCAAATAATACGAGGTCTCCGGAATTTTGACCAGCTTGCCTTCAGGAAACCCGATGTGCTGGTCCATATGCCACCCGGGAATTCCCCGCATCAGCACGGCCCCGAGGAAAATAATGAGTCCGATATGATTGATATAAGGACCCCAGCGGCTGAAACGGTATTTCTCGGCAAGCAGGGCGCTGCCTTCCGTATGTACGCGGTAGCCGGACTTGGCAAGCGCCTTGGCGGCAAGCTTGTTCCACTCCTCAGCGGCTTGCGCGGAAGAGCCTCCGGGAATTGGACCGCTGTACGTCACCTTCTGCCGGGTAATGAAGCGAAGATGCTTGCGAATCTGCTGCTTGCTGAGCGCCCGGTATAACGGAAGCACGCGGTCCAGGCTGCAGACGACCAGCGACGTGCCGATCATAAACAGCAGAGTAATGAACCACCAGGACTCGAACGTATGGGACAAGCCCAGCATGTAATAGATTTTTCCGGACAACCCATAGGTTTCTTCATAATAAACGGATGGATCGAAGTTCAGAAATGTGTTTTCTTGCGGATAAATCGTGCCGAGCGCCGATCCGAGCAGCGTGATCAGGATCAGATAGATGGCCACCTTGACCGAGGAGAAAAAGTTCCATACCCGGTCGATCACGCCTGGATTGGCCTTCTGGGAGCGACGGGCCATCCCGTCATACTTCATCTCGAGCGGCCCTTCCCCCCCGTCATCCTCCAGCGGCTTGCCGCAAGATTCGCACAGCAGGGTGCCGACGGGATTCTGATGGCCGCATTCGCATTTTGTATTGTGAATCATGAGGGTCCTCCTCGAAGGAAGGGCAGCCGGTTAGTAAAAAGCAGATTCGATCAATAAGGCTGGCACGCTCCTGTCAGAATGAGGCTCCGGCTGCTGTTGAAATCGGATTTCCCTGATTGAACTGTCAAGTAGATAGAAATCCGATTTCAAAGGCAGCTCGTAAACTCTTCGCCCCATTCTGACACCGCTTATACCAAATTGATCAAATCTGACAAGCAAACCAACCGGTTCCGGCACGTTCCTTCGTAATCATTAAGTTATTGGGGCAGTAAGGATGCGATCGTTTTGTCGATGTAAGCGGCATCCATCTCGCCGATGCGGATTTCTCCGATTTTGCCGTCAGGCTTGACGAAGAACGTCGTCGGATACTGTGAGACGCCGTAGCGCTTGCGCGTCTCCTCGTTCTTGTCGAACAAGATCGGGAAAGTGACTTTGTACTGCTTGATGAAGTTTTCCACGGCCACTTTGGGCTCGTCCAGATTCAAACCCCATATCTCCACGTTTTTCCCGGCCCACTTCGCCTTCTGCTGCTCCAGCGCCGGCATCTCGTTGCGACAGGGCTCGCAGAACGTGCCCCAGAAGTTGATGACGACTACTTTGCCTTTCAAGTCGGACAGCTGTCTGGTCTGACCATCCAGACTGGCCAGCTTAAAGTCAGGCGCATTCGCTCCTTCAGTCGGCTTTTTGTCGGCGAAAAACAGGTTATTCACAAGCGTCCAGCCGCCGACCAGAAGAATAACGGTGAAAATGGCAATTTGTACCCACTTTTTATGTTTTCCCATCATCCCACACCTTCAAACCCGATTAGTTCGCCATCGTGAAGAAGCGCCGGCTGCAGTCGTCCTCGGCATGGACCGACGAAGGGCTGCGAGTCGGCGCGGTTCCTCATTAAACGGCTACTCACTTTATTATAGCGAAAAATGTCACAAGTCGGATTCGCCTTTTTGAATTTTATGTGACTGGCCGTTCTCCATTGCGAGCGCGGCGTCGCGCAGCTCCTTCACTTCCTGCGGCGACATGAGCCGGAACTTGCCCCGCGGCAGCCCGGAGAGCAGCAGCGGTCCGAATTGCACCCGCTTCAGCTTGATCACGGGATGATGGATGGCGTCGAACATCCGGCGCACTTGACGGTTGCGCCCTTCGTAGATCGTAATTTTAATAACCGATTCCTTTTTCTCGGGATACACGTTGTGATACTCGACCTCGGCAGGCGAAGTCATCCCGTCCTCCAGTTGAATGCCCTCTCTCAGCTTGTCCAGCAGATTGCCGTGCGGCACCCCCTTCACCGTGGCCAGATAAGTGCGCGGCACATGGTGCTTGGGATGCGTCAGCAGATGGGCAAATTCGCCGTCGTTGGTCATCAGGAGAAGCCCTTCGGTATCGTAATCCAGCCGTCCGATCGGATAAATCCGCTCCTTCATATGCCGGAAGAAATCGGTCACGGTCTTCCTTCCTTCCGGATCTTCCGCGCTGGTGATGACGCCCTTCGGTTTATTAAATATCACATATACCTTGGCCTGTTTGCGTATCGGCTTGCCGTCCACCCGGATCTGATCGCTGCCGGCGTCCACCTTCACGCCCAGGGTGGTGACGACCTCGTCATTCACCTGCACGCGGCCTGCGGTTATAAGCTCCTCGCATTTTCTTCGCGATGCAACGCCGGCCTCGGCCAGCACTTTCTGTAATCGTTCCATCTTCTCTATTCACCTCAAAGCTAATGATACCTATCCTGAGGTGAAATCACAAGACGCGCCCACGGAAAACCCGGGCCGGGACATGTTTCCGAGTGCGGATACACCGCATCGGGAGGGAAATCGTACATCGCCGACAAGCGAAGGATCAATTTGCCCAGCACAAACCACTGCTCTTCGCTGCCTGGTTCCAGGTACGCGCCCTGCTGCGAATAGTCGCCTTCCAGACAAATATGAATATAGGAAGGGTCCGTCGGGACAGAGGAAGGGATGATAACGCCGGTTTTGGTGATGAACAGATCATATCCTTTTCCATTAATGGACGGACAGACGGAATGATGCATGAGGATGCCGTCATAGCTCAAAGCTCTCACCTCTTCACGAAGGTTCGCTGCTTGCAGTCTATGCAGAGCTTGACGGCAGGGTGACGCGGAGGGATGACGGACGAGGCTCAGCCGGAAAAAGCGAGGTAGCAGATGACGATGGAAGCGATGAAGCCCACGGCATCGGAGATGAGACCTACCTTGAGCGCATAGCCGGCCTTGCGGATGCCGATCGCTCCGAAGTACACCGTGACGACATACAGCGTCGTATCCGTGCTCCCCTGAATCGTGGAAGCGATCCGCCCCACCATGGAATCCGGCCCGAACTGGGAGATCAGATCGGTCGTAAACGCAAGCGAGCCCGCCCCGGTGATCGGGCGCAGAAACGCCAGCGGGATAATCTCGCTGGGGACTCCAAGCTGCTCGCAGATCGGCTTCAGCCAGCCGATGAACAGGTCCATCGCGCCCGAGGCGCGGAATACGCTGATCGCCACCATCATCCCGACCAGGTGAGGGATAATGCGGATCGCCGTATCGAAGCCGTCCTTGGCCCCGTCTACAAACGACTCGTAGACGGGCACCTTGCGGTAAGCGGCATACAGGGGAATAAAAACGATGATGACCGGGATCGCCCAAGCGGAGATGAGATTTATAAATTCAAACACTTATTCATCATCCTTTCCCCGGACCGATCGTGGTATAGCGCTTACGGTACCAGCGGTCGACCATAATCGCCGCCGCGGTGGAGATGATCGTCGCAATCAGGGTCGTGCCCACAATTTCGGCGGGATTGGCGGAATTATAGCTCATGCGGATCGCAATGAGCGTCGTCGGTATCAGCGTGATGCTCGCCGTGTTCAGAGCCAGCAATGTGGCCATCGCCGGACTGGCCGCATCCTTACGCGGATTCAGCTTCTGCAGCTCCTGCATCGCCTTGATGCCCATCGGGGTGGCGGCGTTGCCAAGACCGAATATATTGGCGCTCATATTCGACATAATGTAGCCAAGAGCCGGATGATCCTTCGGCACCCCCGGGAATAACATCCGGACAACGGGGCCCAGCAGCCGGGCAAGCTGGCGCAGCATGCCCGAATCCTCGGCGATCCGCATCATCCCGAGCCAGAATACCATGATGCTGATGAGGCCGAAGCAGACCGTGACCCCGCTTTTGGCTCCGTCGAACACGGCCTCGGTCACCAGGTCGATCCTGCCCTGAAAGGCAGCTACGATAAAGCCGGCAACGATAAAAAACAACCAGATAAAATTGACCATGCCGTCTTCCCTTCCTTCCTTGTGCCCGCCAGTTCGGTAGTTCGTTATTCGTTAGTTCGGTAGTTCGTTAATTCAATAGTTCGGCAATTCAGCAGTTCGCTAGTCCGCTTCCCGTTTCCGCTTACCCGCAGTCCGGCCGGCCGCTCTGCGCTGCAAGCTATGAATTCGTCTGCCCTGTGAGCATCATGCGGGTCAGCGACTGCAGGATATAAAGCCACTTGTCCGCCAGACTCCAGTTGGCTTGATCGACAGCGTATGCGGGGGCATGCCCGCCTCCGGCATCCGACAGCCTCGGACTGTCGGCAGGCACGAGCGGCACGGTGCCGATCAGCTTGCCGCCCAGCTTGAAATCAACCCGTCCGGCGGTGCCCAGGCGAAATTCCGTCGACGCCGGATCATTCAGCATTGTCTCGCGGGTGAAGCCGCCTGCTTCATCCTCACTGGCCGGGTAACGCAGTCCGGCTCCTGCCACGAAGCCTGTGCCGTCTACTGCCTCCCCCGGCTGGATCAGTGTCTGGAGCGGGTAATGCTGGAACCCGTAGTCGAGCAGACGGGCATGATCGATCCAGTCGTTTGAATCGTTTAGCGTGACAACCGCAACCTGCTGTCCTCCCCGGGTAGCCGAGGAGACAAGACAGCGCAGGGCCAGCTTCGTATAGCCTGTTTTTACGCCGTCGGCTCCCTCGTAGAGCGAGAGCATTTTATTTTTATTGATCCATGTATAATCCCAGGACTCATTAGGATTCGGCACCTTCTTCACTTTCGTCTTCACGATTTCCTGGAATACCGGATTGCGAAGCGCATACGCCGTCAGCTTGGCCATATCGTTCGCCGTAGAGAAATGCCCTTCCTCATCCAGCCCGGACGGATTTTTGAAGCTTGAGTTAGTCATCCCGATCAGCCTGGCCTTCTCGTTCATCAAATAAGCGAAGCCTTCCACACTCCCGCCTACATGCTCGGCAATCGTGGTAGCCGCATCATTGCCTGATCGCAGCATCATGCCGTAAAGCAGATCTTTCAGGTTCATTTCTTCACCCAGCTTCAGATAAATGGAAGAGCCTTCCTTGCCGAAGGCGTTTTTGCTCACCTTGGCCATATCGGACAGCTTCCCGTGCTCAATAGCCACTATCGCAGTCATAATCTTGGTCAGACTGGCGATCCGCATCGGCTTGTCCCCCCGCGAGCTATACAGCAGCCGGCCCGACACTACGTCGATCAAGGCTGCAGACTCGGCGCTCGTGCTTATTCCCGGGGGGGCGGCGATCGCCGGCGGCGCGAACCCCGGAAAAGCGGCGGCCAGCAGCAGGGCCAGCAATAATCCTAGTACTCTTCTCATGTCGTTCCTCCTACATTTTAAGGCTGGCAGCACACGAACGGGCAGGAAGCCGACTCGGATCAGCCCCGCGGCTCAGGCGGAAAATCCAGGACAAGTTCGGATGCTTGTTCAAGTATATGCGGGCGGGATTATCGTTATGAACGGCTTGTCGTTCCAATATTCGTCTCCGGGAACGAAAGCCCAAGCCAAAAAGCCGGAACTGAACGCCCATAGAGCGCAGTTCCGGCAACGGCAGCCTGCTATTGTTCGATTAAACCTCCACTTGCTCGATAAACAACGTAAGCTTCTCGCTCAAGTCCACTTCATACGGCTGGGACAGCTTCTGACCGTCCGCATCCTCCAGCACGCGGATCATCGGCCGCTGGGGAACGGCCGGATTAATGCCCACGACAACGCCCTTCTCCCTGCTGCTGAGCTGCACCGTTACGCCCAGCGGATAAATAGCTACATTATCGCGGAACAGCGCGACCTTCTTCTGATCGTACAGCGTGCCGACTCCGGCAAATAAAATTTCCATCGCTTGATGGGGCAGCATCGCCGATCGGTGCGCGCGGTGCGTAGTCATCGCGTCATAGCTGTCCGCTACGGCGATCCACTTGGCATACTCATGGATGTCCTTGCTCCCGATGCCTCGCGGGTATCCGCTTCCATCTTCACGTTCATGATGCTGGAACGCGCAATGAGCGGATAGCAGCGGCATATTCGGCTCATCCTTCAGCAGCTTGAAGCCCAGCTCCGGATGTTTTTTGATCTCCTCGTACTCCTGTGGAGTCAGCCTTCCTGCCTTGTTCAGCAGCGAGGCCGGCACCTTGGTCAAGCCGATATCATGGAGCAGCGCTCCCATGCCGATCGTCATAAGCTGTTCCCGGGTGTAGCCATTCACCATCCCGAGCATCGTAACATATATGCAAACATTCAGCGAATGCTGATACAAGTAGTTGTTCATGACATTCATATTGGTCAGCATAATAAGCGTGCCCGGTTTATTGTCGCTCAGATCGTCGATAATCATCTTCATCACATTGCCGAACGCCCGGCCCAGCACCTGGCCCTTGGAAACTTTGGACATGCTGTTCTTCTCCATGAACGATCGGAAGTGGGTCCTGACTTCCTGAATAGCGCGCGCACGAGTTTCGTCCGAGATAGGATCGGATATGCATACATCCTCGGTAACCGGATCGGCTATGTACAGGTAATCGATCCCGAACTGCTGCAGCCTCCGGATAAGCGCTTCATTTAACTCCGCTCCTGCATTGAGCAGCACGATCCCTTCTTCACTGAAAATGCACTTGCCGAGCCGCATGCCGGCCTGACAAGACATCGTTGGAAGCAGTCGCAATCTCCATCCTCTCCCTGTGTCTTTCCACCTAATGTCAAGAAAATTTAATCTAAATTTACTATAGACCAAGGTCCCGGAAAGAGCAAGAACAGCCCACGAAAATGTGCTAAAACTAACAAAAAATGTGGGGTGATGGGAGGAAATGCTCATGGATGGCGTGGCGTACAGCTCCGTTCCAGTGCATAAACCCTGCTACTGCACCCTCTCCTGCCTGAGCGCATATGCACGCCATCCGATTGAGAAAAATACCCTAGAACGCCAACAAAAAAAGCTGCCCGCAGGCAGCTTCCGTAAGCCTCTAAAGTCTCCAGGTCGCTATACAATAAAGTTTTGATTCTCGATATTGGTGACCTGCGTGGCTCCGGCTGTCTCATCGCTGGAGCCGGACTTGCCGCTGCTCTTCAGCATTGATTGGATGCGGTCTACGACCTGCGGCGCGGAATCGATCAGGCGCTCCATCAGATGCGTCTGATTATCGAGCGGCACCACTTTTACGCCATGCTTGCCGACGACCAGAAAGGCGATGGGCGTAATGGACACCCCGCCGCCGCTGCCGCCGCCGAAAGGCAAGGACACCGACGCATTATGGGCGTCCGTGCGCCCCCCTCCCGCTTGTGGGTCATCGGATACGAACTCGCTGCCTCCCGCGGCGAAGCCGAACCCCACTTTGCTGATCGGCATAATTACGCTTCCGTCAGGCGTTTCAACCGGATCGCCTACGATCGTATTGACGTCAGCCATTTGCTTGATGTTTTCCATAGCCGTCTTCATTAAGCCTTGAATCGGATGCTCTGTCATCTTGGAAGCCTCCCTGTCTGTAGTCGGAGTAAGGAACAGTGTTAGCTTAACCTTCTCCGGCGCAGACTATGTAGCGTACTTGATCATTGAGGCTGGGGCATGCGGCGGGCAAGGATTCGTTTCCAGGTATCCCATCCTCCCTCCGTTTTGCGGATGCGGTGCAGCAGCCGGACCCCGCCGCTCAGCAGATGCCAGATGCGGATGTAAAACATCCCGGTGCCTTCCGTCAAGAAGGCCTTCCGGTTGAATGCCGGCATCACCATCAGCTGCGGCTGAGCGTCCAGACGAATCGAGCGGGAGATGAAGCCCAGCATGGAGGATTTGATCGCCCACAGCGAGCCGACGAGCATGGCGGTGGCCGGAGCGTCCCCCAGCCCGACCGATGTTTTCCAGCTCAGCTCCGTACAGTGTACCCGGCTCATCAGCCTTTTCATCCATTCATTAAATTCAAAGCAATGCTCCAGCAGCTCGCGAAAATCCTCGTAGGCGCTTTTGATTTTATGCGAATCAATCCGGTCGTCATGATCGCCCAGCAAAGTACCGGCATTGGCATTCACCTGCTCCGTGCGCACCTCAAGCCCGAGCGCCAGTCCCTTGAACCGGATGACCGGCACCTCATAACGGAAATGTACAAGTCCGAGCAGCGCCTTAACCTCAATCGTTATCTCGTCGTTCTGCTCCTGATGCGTAAACGCAAATCGGATCTTGACCGGCCTTGACAACAACAGGCCAGCCAGGAATACAAGAACCGCGGCCACTCCAAGCCATATCATGCCCAATCTCCCCTCCGCATGCCGCAAGCTTCCCCGAACACAAATAAACTCCCGGGTGGCCGGAAGCATGCCGCTTCGTTTCCACGGGAGTTAGTATTGCCCTGTGCTGCCAAAACATGCGCTGGGCCGCCAGGCTTGGCTCAGCCATTGTCGTCCGTCGACATCTCGTCAAACGTCATCTGCCTGCCATCCAGCTTCTCGAACAGCAGCCGAGTCTCTTCTTCCAGATTATCATCGTTCTCGAACAACGATGTTTCCGGAAGATCCTTCAGCGCGCTCAGGCCAAAATAATCCAGAAAAGGCTTGGTCGTTCCGTACAGGATCGGTCGACCCGGCGCATCGGCCCGGTCGACCTCCTGAATGAGGTCCTTGGCAACCAGGGTTTGCAGAGCCCGATCGGCCTTGACTCCGCGAATTTCTTCAATCTCGACTCTTGTGATCGGCTGGCGGTAGGCAACGATGGCCAGCGTCTCAAGAGCCGCTTGCGACAAGGAAGAGCGCGATGGCGAGTAGGCAAGCCGCTCGAAGTAAGCGGCATGCTCGGGAACGGTGGTAAGCTGGAACGTGCCGGCAAGCTGCACAATCTGTAGCCCCCGTCCCTCCCGCTTCATATCAGCCTGCAGATCGAGCACCAGTTCGGTTATAAAGGCTGCATCCTGTTCCAGCACCTCAGCGAGCTGTTTGGCGTCCAGTCCTTCGTCCCCCGCCACGAACAGTAAGCCTTCAATAACTGATTTCATCTGCCCAAAATCCATCTGACCTTCCATCCTCCCGTGCCTGAATCACAATATCATCGAACAGCTTGTGCTGAAAGCACACGATTTTTTTCACCTTCATGAGCTCCAGCACGGCCAAAAACGTGACGACGATCGAGTCTCTCGAACGTTCCCTGTCAATGAGCCTGGAGAACAGCAGCTTGCCTCCGCTGCGTTCCAATGAATCGACCAGCTGGAACATGCGGTCTTTGACGCTGATTTCATCCTTGCGGATGCTGGCTACCGCCTGGCGGCTTTGGAGTCTCCTCATCGCCTTGCGGAAGGCATTCACCAAATCGTTGACATCCAATCCCTTCACCGGGTTCTCCTGCACGACGGGAACATAAGGCGTCAAATCCTCGGGCTCGCGCGTAAAGATCAAGCTCCGTTCCACTTCCTTATCGCGCAGATGATCGGCGATCGCCTTGTACTTGCGGTATTCGATCAGCTTAGCGACAAGCTCGGCGCGCGGATCGTAATCGTCTTCCATCATGTAATCGTCAAAGTCCAGATCCAGCACCGGAGGCTTCGGCAGCAGCATCTTGCTCTTGATCGAAAGCAAAGTGGCCGCCATCACGAGAAATTCGCTGGTGACCTCCAGCTCCAGCTCCTGCATCGCATCCAAATATTCGAGGTACTGATCGGTAATATCCTTGATCGGGATATCATAAATATCAACTTCCGCCCGGTCGATCAGATGAAGCAGCAAATCAAGGGGGCCTTCAAACGTCTCCAGCTTCACCGTAACTTTCATCTGCGCTTGATTCCCCCTTGTCTGCCTGCTGCTGTATATTGCGGCTTATCCGTCAGCCGGCCGTCTTCAAAATTATTGCTGGAGCTGTCGAGTCAAATTCGCCATCTCGATAGCGGTAACCGCGGCTTCCCAGCCTTTGTTGCCGGCCTTCGTTCCTGCACGTTCGACGGCCTGCTCGATCGAATCGGTCGTCAGCACGCCGAAAATGGTCGGAACGCCTGTCTTAAGTCCGATGGCGGCTACGCCCTTGGCCGCTTCATTGCACACATAATCAAAGTGTGGCGTTGATCCGCGAATAACGGCCCCAAGCGTAATGACGGCATCGTAACGGCCGCTTTCCGCCAATTTCTGGGCAATCAGCGGGATTTCGAAGGCGCCTGGCACCCAAGCCAGCTCGATCTCGCTCTCTTCCACGCCATGACGCTTCAGCGCGTCCAGCGCGCCGCTGACCAGCTTGCCGGTAATAAATTCGTTAAACCGCCCGGCTACGATCCCGTATTTCAAACCTTTCGACACTAAATGACCTTCGTATACTTTCGTCATAATCTCACAACTTCCTTTCGATTTCAATATTTTTTTGCAGACAGGCTTGCTTAAATGGTGAAATCCAACAGATGACCCAGCTTTTGCTGCTTCGTATGCAAATAATTCGTGTTGTCTTCGTTTTCTTCCATCTGGATCGGAACGCGCTCGGTAATTTCCAGCCCATAGCCTTCCAGTCCCCGGATTTTGCGCGGATTGTTGGTCAGCAGCCGGATCTGCCTGATCCCGAGATCCTTCAAGATCTGAGCGCCAATCCCATAGTCGCGCAGATCGGCGCCGAAGCCAAGCTTCAGATTCGCATCGACGGTGTCGAGTCCCTGCTCCTGCAGCTTATAGGCCTTCAGCTTGTTGATCAGGCCGATGCCCCGCCCTTCCTGTCTCATATAGAGAAGAACGCCCGAGCCCGCTTCGTCGATCTGCTTGAGCGCGGCGGCCAGCTGGGGTCCGCAGTCGCAGCGATGGGAGTGAAAGACGTCTCCGGTCAAGCATTCGGAATGGACGCGGACAAGCGTCGGCTTGGCCGGGTCAATCTCCCCTTTCACGAGCGCGACATGCTCCTTGTTGTCGACATCATTGGAGTAGGCGATGGCGGCGAAAACGCCGTAGTCCGTCGGCATCCGCACCTCCACCTCGCGGCGGACGAGCTTATCCTTCACGTTGCGGTATTGGATCAGATCCTGGATCGTGATGATTTTCAGCTCATGCTTGGCGGCAATCTCCATCAGATCCGGCACGCGGGCCATCTCTCCGTCTTCCTTGATGACCTCGCAGATGACGGCAGCCGGGTAAGATCCGCACATCCGGGCGAGATCGACAGCCGCTTCCGTATGCCCGCTTCGCCGCAGCACGCCGCCTTTCTTGGCGATCAGCGGAAAAATATGACCGGGACGCCGGAAATGCTCCGGCTTTGTCCGGTCGTCCATCAGCGACTTCACGGTCAGCGACCGTTCCGAAGCGGAAATTCCGGTCGTCGTGTCCACGTGGTCGATGGACACAGTGAAGGCTGTCCCGTGGTAATCGGTATTGCGCGCTACCATCGGCGGCAGATCCAATTGGAGCGCCCTTTCCTCCGTGATCGGCGCGCAGACGAGTCCCCTGCCTTCCTTGATCATAAAATTGATGACTTCGGGCGTCGCCTTCTCCGCCAGCGCGATAAAATCGCCTTCGTTCTCCCTGTCCTCATCGTCCACGACGATAATGACCTTGCCGCGCATCAGATCGTATATCGCTTCCTCAATCGTATGGAATGTAATCGGTGCCGTCATTGCTCCACGCCTCCTTTGCCTTATTTTCACGCTTTACATAAATCCGTGCTCCGTCAGCAGCGAAGCCGTCAGTCCGCCGGTCTGTCCGGTTCGGGCCCCCGCGGCCGCGCCGCCGTTAAACCCGAGCAGCCGCTCGATATATTTCCCCAGCACGTCGGCTTCCAGATTGACCTTGTCGCCGGCTTGCTTGTACCGCAGCACCGTTTCGGCCAACGTATGGGGAATGATGGACACCGTAAAATGCGCCTCCCCCGTATCCACTACCGTCAAGCTAATCCCGTCAATCGTGATCGAGCCATGCGGGATGACATATTTCAGCAGACCCGGATCGCCGGGCTCGATCCGGAACACGACGGCATTCTCTTCCTGCCTGCGCGCGGCTATGCGGCCGGTCGCATCGACATGTCCCTGCACGATATGCCCGCCAAACCGGCCGTTTGCCGCCATCGCCCGCTCCAGATTGACCGGCGAGCCTGTCGTCAAGCTCTCCAGCGTTGTGCGGCGGAATGTCTCCGGCATCACATCGACGGAGAAGGTGGCCGTGTCGAAAGCGATCACTGTCAGGCATACCCCATTCACGGCGATGCTGTCGCCCAGCTTCACATCCTCCAGCACCCGCTTCGCTGCGATGGTCAGCACCATCGCTTGCCCCTGACGGTCGATGCGCTTCATCGCGCCGATCTCTTCAATAATTCCCGTAAACATGCCCTACCCCTCGCTTTCGGTATCATAACGGGGATAGCCCGTCAGGCAGATGTCTTCCCCGTAAGTCTCGACCTGCATCCCCTCGATCCGGATCGCCCGGCTCATCGCCATGCTGCCGGGGAAGTCGAAATTGCCCGGCGCGGCCGCCCCGCCGCCGATAATTTTCGGCGCGAGGAACAGCGCCAGCTTATCGACGAGCCCCGCGCCCAGCAGAGCGCCGCTCAGCCTGCCGCCGCCTTCGACGAGCAGCGAGCCGATCTCGCGCTCGCCGAGCCGCGCCATGGCGGCGCGGAGGTCGACGGCGGGCCCCGGGCCGCAGTCGATCACTTCAACGCCCAGCGCCTCCAGCGCGCGGCGGCGTTCAGGCGGCGCCTGCCCGGTCGTCAGCACGACCGTGGGCGCCGCCTTATCCCGCACGAGCTGCGCGTCGTGCGGCAATCTCAGCGTCGAGTCGACGACGACGCGCAGCGGGTTCAGACCCGGCACCGGCAGCCGGGTCGTCAGGGCCGGGTCATCGGCAAGCACGGTGCCGATGCCGACCATGATCGCCTGGTGGCGGTGACGCAGCATGTGGCCTTGGGCGCGCGCCGCGCTGCCCGTGATCCACTTGCTGTCTCCGCCGCGGGCGGCGATCTTGCCGTCGAGCGTGCTCGCGCTCTTGACGGTCACGAACGGCATGCGCGTCACGATATACTTGTTGAACGCTTCATTCAAGGCCTCGGCCTCGGCTGCCAGCACCCCGGCCCGAACCTCCACCCCATGCGCGGCCAGCCTCGCGAGGCCGCTGCCCGCGACGAGCGGATTCGGATCGGTTGCGGCGACTACGACCCGCCGGACCTTCTCGCGGATCAGCCTGTCGCTGCAAGGCGGCGTCCGGCCATGATGACTGCAAGGCTCCAGCGTCACATAAGCGGTCGCTCCCTCCGCCTCCGCTCCTGCCATATTCAGCGCGTGCACCTCGGCGTGGGCTTCCCCGCGCTTCAGATGCGCTCCCATCCCGACGATACGGCCATCCTTGACGAGCACGCAGCCGACGACCGGATTGATCCCCGTCTGGCCTGCGGCCGCCGCGGCCAATTGGAGAGCGAGACGCATATAGGCTTCGTCGTTCCATATTTCCATCTTCGCCGGGCCTCCTCTTTCTCTTCTTCCAATCCCGCCGAAAGTGACGGCATAATGCAAAAAAGCCGCTTTCGCCGGAGCAAAAAGGGCTTGAGAAAAAAGCATCCGCATGGTAAACATCCGGACGTACGGAATCGAACAAGGCACGAATCAGACAGAGTCGACCGTGGCTGCGACCGCTTGCCGCTGCCGTCCGGCGGCTGTAACGGCCTGGCATAAGCTTATGCTCAAAGAAGCCTGAAGCAGGCTTAATTCAGCGCGTAGCTCGCCCACAGCCCGCTGGCAAGCCCCTCAGCTGCCGGAATGAGCGGCTGAGCGTGCATGTCGAAACTGCGCCTGGTCGAACAAGCCATCGGATTGCCGGGCCGTAGGCAAAACTGCTATGACCGGTACCTGAATCGCTTGATTCCGCTTCCCCTTCTCCCATCCAGACTATACTGTCGGTCTCGGATTTGCACCGAGTCGGCAAACGCTATAACTTGCTGCTGCAGCAAGATGTAACGCAGCTCACGGACTGAGACGGCTGCCGAAGCTGCCGTACAACACCGCCGGTAGGGAATTTCACCCTGCCCCGAAAGGTAAGCTATGCAATTAAAAATCAGTATATCCTTAGTTCACCCATTTGTCTACCCCGAATTAACAGAAGCTAGCCGAAAACCCGGTTATCGGAGCGACAGCATTCGTTTTAGCGGCGCTGCGGAGAAGTTCGCGTTATTTTCTGCGAACTCCACCCATACGCTGCATATTAATTCAGCCGGCCGGGCAGCAGGAGACAAGCTCAGTTCCCCTCGCAGTCTCCGCTCCTCAAGCTTGCCGCCACTAACGGCAGACCAGCCTCTTCTCTGCCATCCGGGAAAGCCGTCCGGATTATCTTAAGCTTCCACTACCTGAACAGACTCCATCTTGTCGCGTCCCTTGAATGCATCGACATGCTCCATGCCGGAGACGACCTTGCCGAATACCGTATGCTGACCGTCGAGATGCGGCTGCGGGTTATAGCAGATGTAGAATTGGCTGCCGCCTGTATTACGGCCGGCATGCGCCATAGCGAGCGTTCCGCGCTCATGCTTGTTCGGATTGATCTCGCAGTTGATCGTGTAGCCAGGGCCGCCCGTTCCTGTTCCGTTCGGGCAACCTCCTTGGGCAACAAAGCCGGGGATTACCCGGTGGAATACCGTTCCGTTATAGAAGCCTTCGCTTGCCAGCTTCTCGAAATTCGCTACCGTGTTTGGCGCATCCTTCTCGAACAATTCCAGAACGACCTCGTTGCCGTCGGACATTTTAATAATCGCTTGTTTAGCCATGTTATGTACGCTCCTTGTTTGCTTATAGTTTGGATGGAATGAACGATGCCGGATAGACCGCCCAAGTTCCTCCCTATTTTACTACACGTCGGGCAGAAAGGAAAATGTTTGCCATGCGGAGGAAAAACCGGGCTACTAACGCCGTCGCGACAGGATGGGCCCTAACGCTGGCAGGGAGGATACCGAATTCGCACTCGGCACCTCCCATGCTTCGCCGGAGCCGGGTTACCCCAGGCTCATCCACTTCCCCACCCGGGCAGCATCCCGCATCCGCTTCTGAGCGCGCTGCGGCTTTATCTCGCCTGCGTTACCGGCTTCAAACGGACGGGCAGCATGTCCTTGCGCACAATGTCCTCATACGTTTCGCGTTCGACCGCAACGTCAGCGGCGCCGTCCTTGACGAATACAACGGCTGGCCGGCGAAGCCGGTTATAATTGCTTGCCATGGCATAGTTGTATGCGCCCGTGCAGGCGACAGCCAGCACATCCCCGCTGTTTACCCGAGGCAGCTTGGCGTCCCAGATCAGCATATCGCCGCTTTCGCAGCATTTGCCTGCGATCGAAACAACCTCTTCCTCCGGCTCGGAGGCGCGGTTGGCCAGCATGGCCTCATACTGCGCCTGGTACAGAGCAGGACGGGGGTTGTCGGTCATGCCGCCGTCCACCGCGACATATTTGCGCACGCCCGGAATATCCTTGTAGGTGCCGACGGTATAAAGCGTCGTTCCCGCATCGCCGACAATGCTGCGGCCCGGCTCGGTCCAAATCTCCGGCAGCGGGTAGCCATGCTTGCCGAACTGCTCGCGCACGGTCGATGTAATAGCGCCCACATATTCGGCCACCGGCAGGGGCGTATCGCCCTCGATGTAACGAATGCCGAAGCCGCCGCCAAGATTCAGCACGGAGAACGTTACTCCCAGCTCCGCGCGGACTTCAACGGCGAAGCCGATCACTTTCTCTACAGCGAGCTGGAAGCCGCCAACCTCGAATATTTGCGAGCCGATATGCGAGTGGGTGCCGAGAAGCTCGATATGCGGGAGATTTGTCGCTTCGGCAACCGCCTGCTTGGCTGCGCCGTTCTGCAGATCGAAGCCGAACTTGGAATCCGTCTGGCCGGTAGAAATATAATCATGCGTATGCGCGTCCACGCCAGGCGTAATCCGCAGCAGCACCTTCGTCTTCTTGCGCTTCTCGCCTGCGATCGCATTAAGCATGTGCAGCTCGACGAAATTATCGACTACGAAACAGCCGATGCCGGCGTCAAGCCCCATCTCAATTTCCTCGGGAGTTTTGTTGTTGCCATGAAAATGAATGCGCTCCGCCGGAAATCCGGCCTGCAGCGCCGTATATAGTTCGCCGTCCGAAACGACGTCCAGAGACATGCCTTCCTCCTCGACGATGCGGCACATCGCCATCACGCAAAACGCCTTGCTCGCATATGCCACTTGAAACGGCAGCCCCGAGCTGCGGAAAGCTTCGACAAACTCCCGGCAGCGCTGGCGGATCAGAGCTTCGTCCATCACATACAGCGGCGTGCCGTATTCCTTCGTCAGCTCAACGGTATCGCAGCCTCCGATTTCCAGATGCCCCTGACTGTTAATTGTACTGGTGCCATGTAGATACATCGTTAACTCCCTCTTCCCCTGTAAGGCTAGAATGCCATCTGCAAACTGCAAACATGTCTCCTCTAAAGTATCATAATCCGCGCTTGTTAGACAACAAGCAAATAACCTCGCATGCGAGGTTACGCTTCAAGCAGCTTATGATCCGGAGCCCGGCTCGGGAGAAGGCTGGCGCGTCGAATCCGCCGTTTTCGTCAAACTCATCCGGGCGCGCATGGACAGAAACGGCCGTCGGATGAGAACATCCAGCATGGCCTTCGCATTGAAGGGCAGCAGCGGCCATAAGTACGGAGTGTTGTACGAGCGCTGCAGCGCCAGCAGCAGAACCAGCCCCGTCGAGGCGACGACAAGCCCCGGCACCTTGAATATGGCGGCCGCGATGAGCAGAACGAGCCTGGCCAGCCGGTTGGCCAAGCTGAGCTCATAGCTCGGAGTTGCAAATGTCCCGATGGCGGCCACGGCCAGATAGAGAATGACCTCATTAACGAACAATCCCGTCTTAACGGCAATATCGCCGATCAGGATAGCCGCTACGAGTCCCATGGCTGTGGCGAGCGGCGTAGGCGTATGAATGGCCGCCATTCGCATCAGATCGATCCCCAGCTCGGCAATGAGAAATTGCAAGATCATCGGGATTTTCCCCACCTTCTGCGGTCCGATGAAATCCAGCCCGATAGGCTTGAGGTCCGGAGAGGTGACGATCAGAAACCAGAGAGGAAGCAGAAATAGCGACGCCGCGATGCCGAGAAACCGTACCCAGCGCAGGTAAGAGCCCACGAGCGGCGTCTGGCGGTACTCTTCCGCATGCTGGACATGGTGGAAGAAGGTTGCCGGCGTAATCATCACCGAGGGGGATGTATCCACGAACACGGCAAGATGACCCTCCAGCAGATGGGCCGCGACGACATCCGGCCTCTCGGAATACCGCACGGAAGGATACGGATTCCAGCCCTTGCCGATGATAGCCTCCTCCAGCTGCTTCTCGGCCAGCGGCAGACCGTCAACCTCCACCTGCTTGATCTTGTCCCTTACCGCTTCCACCATATTCATATCGCAAATATCCTGGATATACCCGATGCAGACGTCGGTTTGCGTCCGCTTGCCGACCTGCGTAATCTCCAGCTTGAGTCGCGGATCGCGAAGCCGCCGGCGCACCAGCGTTACATTGGTGAGCAGCGTCTCGACGAAGCCGTCCCGCGAGCCGCGCACTACCCGCTCGAGATCCGGCTCCTCCGTTGAGCGCACAGGGAAGCTTTTGGCGTCAACGAGTACCGCTTCCTCCTCGCCCTCGAAGAAGAAGGCCGTCCCCCCCATGGAGACATTGTCGATGACTTCCTTCATTTGGGAAGTCTTTTTCACCTGAATATGCGGGATCAGCGCATGGTCGAACAGGTCGATAATATTGAGCTTGCCTGTGCGGCCGCCCGTCTTCTTTTCTTCATGTTCCCGGGAGCCCTCGGAAGCCTCCGCTTTATCCTTTGTCCGCTTCTCCCCGGCTTGAAGCTGCGGTTGTTCGTCTCCGGTCCTGTGACCGGCCCGTTCCTCGCTCTCCCGTCCGCCGGAGCGTCCCTCGTTATCTCCCGGCGGGCGATGCTCCGCATCCGCGTAGGACAGCCGCATCAGAATATCGGTGAGAACGGTGTCCTTCGCAAATCCGTTGTAGTAGAAAATAGCAGTAGGCTGGCCGCCGAATACCATCTCGCGGAAGACAACGTCGAAGCTTTTGTTCAAGCCTACCCGTTCCTCCAGCTGTCTCTTCAAGCGGTCGAAGGAGCCGGGGATACCTTCAGCTTCCTTCAGCCTTCGCTCTTCCTCCGACAGATGCGTCTCCGCCTTCATTTTGCGCGTCTTGTCTTCGTCGGCCGACTGCTTGCGCCCATTCCCTTCCGGCCCATCCGGGGTCTGCTTGCTCAGCCTCTTCCCTTTATCCCCCTTGTCTTCCCCCTCTCCGTCTCTGCTCTCCCTTCCTTCCTGTCTATCTTCCGCCTCTATGCCGCCTCCCCGCCCGGAAGACTCGGGGCGATGATCTGCAGTCCGCTCCCGGGCTTCGCCAACGATCTCGGCATGCGCATTGATTTCCAGCTTGGGCCAACTGCTTTCATGCGATTCGCCTTCCTGTGCGGTTTGGGGCGAATGGTCCGGCGCCTCTTCGGCATTGCGCGCCTTCTCCTCGTCGTCTTCCCCTTTGTTCAGTCTGGACGGATGGGAGCTAACGAGCTTGGCTCGCTTGAATTCCTTTTGCATCGTAAAGTCCTCCTGATATCTAAGTATATCGGTATACGTCCGGCAGCAGCTATGGGCTAGCCCAGAATGCCCAGCCAGTCGATGATCGAACCAAATACTTTACCGAAAATCATCGCCATCAGCAGCCAGATCATGTAAGATTCCATCCCGATTCGCTTGGCGATGATGGGCAGCACGTTAATGACCTCCGTCAGCGCTGCGGCGAGCATCCCTACAAAACAGCCGGCGAGCAGGCCGTAAAGAGCCGCGGACATCGGGAAAAAGTGATAGGTCCATTCGAAGAAATCCGTGATCGTAAAGAAAAGCGCCCCGATGATTACCGCAGCTTCATAGATCCGGATATGACCGTATGACCGGGTAATTTGCGCCAGACGCGGGATGATGTCCAGCACGACCAGGAAGGCGACCATGCCGCTTCCGACAGCGATTCCTCCGGCCAAGCCGATAAACGCAAGTCCGATGAAGCCCAGCCATTCGATCATCCCGGCCTCTCCCGGCTGTTCTGCTCCCCGCTTTCCCTTCGATGCAGCTTGGCATACTCATCCGTGATCACGTATTGATTGACATTTTCCTGATACATGTACATTTCGACCTCGAGTGGACTTGGCTCCTCGTTGAATTTTTTCTGGAACAGATGATTGAAGAAGACGATCATTCCGATGCCGATGCCCAGCGAATAAGGAATTTGCAGCAGCAGCGGATGCGCCTGGTCCCGACCTGTCAGCAGCTTGTAGATATGCCGGTGAACCTCGGCCATGCTCACATCGGCATGGAAGTTCATAATCGCGAGGCCCGAGCCGACGAACAGAAGCAGCCATACGAGCACGATCAGCACTTTATTCGGACGCTTGACCTTTCCCTGCACCTCGACAAGCGTATGCGGATCTCCGAATAGCTCGACCTGCAGCTCCGGAAACTTCTCCTGCACCTTGCTGATAATCAGCATCATATCTACCAGCACAAGATTGCCGTCATACTCCTTCGGACGGTACAGCTCAAGCTGCAGCAGCTCCCGTTCATATTCGGGCGGAGACAGGATCTGGGCGACTGTACCCAGGGTAACCGGCTCCCGGGGATTGATGCTGAGCGTCCGGCGCAAGCGGATATAGATGCGCGGCGGCGAAGAAGCGCTGGATTGCCTCATGCCCCTATAACCTCCCTTCTGCCATATACCTGCAAGTTTATTTTCGTATAAGTGTAGTATGATTGGGAACGCGCACTTGTAATCGTCCACCGCGGATGGGAAAATTTGAGGCCGGTTGTCGTGAATAATAAGAGCAGCCGCAAGGCATTTTAATACAACAGCTGAAAGAGGCACAAAACCCGAAAAGGGAGCGGCCGGACGGCCGCTCCCTTTTCGGGTTCGATTGGTGCAAACATCGCGTTATTGGGCGATCTGATTTTTAATGGACAGCAAAATTTTCTTCTCCAGCCGCGATACCTGCACCTGGGATATCCCGAGACGGCTGGCTACCTCCGATTGCGTCTGGTCGCGGAAATACCGCAGATAGACGATCAGCCGTTCACGCTCGCTGAGCGAGCCGATCGCTTCATTCAATGCGAGCTTGTCAAACCATTTCTCCTGGCCGTCATCTGCGATCTGATCCATCAGCGTAATCGGATCGCCGTCATTCTCGAAAACGGTCTCGTGAATCGAGGACAGAGGTTTGTTCGCCTCCTGGGCGAAAACCACATCCTCCGGCGTAATCCCAAGCTCCTCCGCGACTTCCTTGATCGTAGGCAGCCGACCGTGGCGTCTTGCCAGCTCATCCTTCGTTTTGCGGATTTTATTGGCCAGCTCCTTAAGCGACCGGCTGACCTTAAGCGTGCCGTCATCCCGAAGGAAGCGTTGAATTTCGCCGATAATCATCGGCACCGCATAAGTCGAGAATTTGACATCATAGGACAGATCGAATTTGTCAACTGACTTCAGCAAGCCGATGCAGCCGATCTGGAACAAATCCTCCGCCTCGTAGCCCCGGTTCAGGAAGCGCTGCACCACTGACCATACGAGCCGGATATTGCAATGGACAAGCGTTTCCCGCGCGAGCGCATCGCCGGATTGGCTGAGCGCGATCAACCGCTTGACTTCGGTATCGTCCAGATAACTGTGCGAAGCATGTTTCAAGTCCACATCCATTGACCTCAGCCCCTAATTAAATAAAGCTTTTTTCGACTCGATTCGCTTCTTCATTCGGATTGATGTTCCGGCGCCCAGTTCGCTTGTTACTTCCACTTCATCCATAAAGTTCTCCATGATCGTGAAGCCCATTCCCGAGCGCTCCAGCTCCGGCTTGGAGGTGTACAACGGCTGCTTGGCCAGATCCAGATCCTCGATGCCCCCGCCTTGATCCTCGACGGATATAAACACCGTATCTCCATCTATCTCCGCAGATATCGTAACGACGCCTTCAGGATTGTTATCGTAGCCGTGGATAATCGAATTCGTCACCGCCTCGGAAACAACGGTCTTGATATCGGTCAGCTCGTCAAGCGTCGGGTCCAGCTGGGAGACGAATGCGGCGACCGTCACGCGCGCAAACGATTCGTTCTCAGAGCGGCTGGCGAATTGCAGCTTCATAAAATTGCGTTCACTCATGATACGACCTCCAAACTTTGAATCGCTTGTCTCTCATTGTCTTGGATGGATAAAATCTTGAACAGACCCGACATCTCGAAGAGCCGATATACCGATGGATTCACGTCGCATACGACCATCTTGCCTCCGCGGCCGGTAATCTGCTTGTAGCGTCCGAGAATCACGCCAAGCCCTGAGCTGTCCATAAAGCTGAGCTGCTTCAGGCTGAGAATAATGTGAGTGCTGTGTCCTCTAAGAATCGCTTCTTCCATGCGAGTCTTGACGGCGTCGGCCGTATGATGGTCCAGCTCCCCCTGAAGCCTGACGATAAGCGCATTGCGGTAATGCTCCAACTCGATTTGTAAGCTCACGCTGTTCACTCCCTCCGGTTCATGATCACTGTTTCTACAAGCAGGAAAGCTTTTCCTTCCCCCCCGACAAAACTAGAAGAAATGCGCCAGAACTAGTAGTAAAGCGACAGAAACCGCAAGCGGGGCCGGCTCTCGCGAGGCCGCAGCTTCCGAAAGGTATGGAAAATCCCCGCGAAGCCGGATAGTTCCTGCTGCGGGGACATTCAAGAAGTCAATCGAAGAAAAACAGTCGCTTGGCCGTACGCTTCGTCAATGTCCACCATCCGGCCTTGGTGACTTCCACCGGCGACTCGAGGACGAATTCCTTCAGCACCTGATCGCCCTTGTAAACGACGATTTTGCCAATGGGCTGGCCGACGGCGACAGGGGCCTTCAGATCGGGATCCAGCTGGACCTCATGACGGACTCCGTCGGCCGCATCGCCTTTTTTGAGCAGCAGGGAGTACGAGTGCTTGGCCGTCAGCGGAACAACCGGCGTTTCCCCCTTGCCGATCTTCATTTCGCCGATCGCATCGCCCGTTTTGTAGATGGGCAGATTCGTATATTGGGAGAAGGCGTAGTCGAACAGCTTCGTGACCTCCGCATTCCGCGTCTTCGTATCCGGCTCGCCCATTACGACGGAGATTACCCGCAGATTATCCCGCTTGGCCGTCGCCGTAAGGCAGAACTTCGCTTCGCTCGTATAGCCGGTTTTTAGCCCGTCCGCTCCCGTATAGAAGCGCACCAGCTTATTTGTGTTGACAAGCCAGAACGGCTTGGGCGTGTCCTTGCGCAAATAATCCTGGTACTGGCCGGTGAACTGGGTGATTTCCTCATGCTTGAGCAGCTCCTGGCTCATCAGCGCGATATCGTAAGCCGAGGAATAGTGATTATCGGCAGGCAGTCCATTCGGATTGACGAAGTTCGTATTCTTCATTCCGAGCTGCTTGGCGCGCTCATTCATCATCGCTACGAAAGCCTGCTCCGAGCCGCCGATCTTCTCGGCCATGGCAACGGATGCGTCATTGCCTGACGCCATCGCAATGCCTTTGAGCATATCCTGAACCGTCATCTCCTCGCCCGGCTCCAGGAAAATTTGCGAACCGCCCATGGATGCGGCATATTCGCTTGTACGCACCATCTCATCCATTTTCAGCTTGCCCTGGTCGATCGCTTCCATGATCAGCAGCATCGTCATGACCTTCGTAATGCTCGCCGGCGGGAGCCTGGCATCCTTGTTTTTATCGACGATCAGCGTGCCCGTATCCACGTCCATCACAACTGCGGAAGTCGCGCCCGGCGCCAAGTCCACCTGCTGCTCGGCCGGCTTCTCGGCAGCCGGCTTTTCCTCGGCTTGAGCCGTCGGCATGACGAGTGTCAGCATCAGCAGGACACTGATTCCTAATCTGAACCACGGTTTGATCTTCACCTGTTCTACCCCTCCTGAAGGATTTCTAGTTAATGAAAGTGCTGGTAATCATTGTTGACCTTTTTGGAGGGAAATATTCGGAACCACGCAAAATAGCCCCGTAAAGGGTGGATTTCGCTTTGAAGCCGGATCAGATGCTTGGCGAGAGACGCTATAACTTCAAAAAAACCGGGCTGTTCGCCCGGTCCTGGTCCCGCTTTTAGTTACTGCAACGATATTTCCTTGGTAATGTCCGGTTCCCGGTAGCTGTAGAAGCCCGGACTAAGCTCGATCGCGCCCTTCTTCGCCAGCAGTCCCGGATAGGTTTGAATCCGGCGATTCGTCCCGTTGCCCCCCGGCGGCATCGGTTCGATGGGCGGATATATCCGCTCGCCTCCCTGGTTGACCGCTGTCTGCGAGATCCCCCGGAACCGGTCATCCGGCGACTCGGATTCCACGACCAGGTCGTCTCCCTGCCGATAGTAGGTGAAAGTTACGGGGAAGCCGTCCACCGTCTGCTCGATCGTCCGGCGGCTCTCATCGATTTGTTCCAGCGGCATCCACAGATCGGTAGAACGCTTTTGAACGACGAGCTCCGACAACAGCAGCTTCATCGGAACATTCGACCAATCCTTGTACCATTCCGGCGATTCGAAGCGAAGATGCCAGCCCGACTTGTCGTCATGCCAGAGGCCTCCCTCGATAACCCGCTCGCCAACCTGCAGCTTCTTAACGCGGTAATCGTATTGCGTAAAATCAGGCTTGCCGCGTTCTTCCTCATAATCGATCCGGATCTGCAAAGGAGTGACAGTCAGCGCCTTCAGCTTCATCGATATGTTGTCCTCCTGGATGGTTGAGTCCAGCTTCTTGCGATACGTCGCTTCTCTGGCCTTGGCGTCATTGACCTCAAAAGTAGCGCCACCCCAAGTGCCTTTGATCGTGCGAATGTTCTCCAGGTAAGAGAAGTGAAGTGACGCTTGCTCCCATTCCTCCTCCGTCAACTGGAAGTTGGCCTGGCTGAACTGAATGTCCGGCTTATCGGTTGGAAGGACAGCCGCATAGGATGAAGTGAGGCGCCGTTCCCCCATTTTCAGGAACAAATGAGGATGAGACTGGCCAGTCGCCTGCGGACTGACGGGAATCTCATAGCGGACGCTGACCGTCTCACCGTTCCGTTCTACCGAGGTAATCGCGATAGAGCCATACGGCGTGCCTGTAGCGAGCGTTTGCCCCGGGCGAAGCCGGCTTGGCGACACTTGCAGCGGATTATCGGTATACCGGTAGAAACTCAGATCGCCCAGCGTCAGAACCAGACTGTTGTTCCCCCACCCGAGGGTATTTTCCGTCTCCAGCAGTCCGCTCAGCTGCCCCTTCTCCTCACCCGGGCGAATCAGACTTTGCAGTTCGCCAGTCCTGCCTTTTTCATCGGTCAATGTAGCTGTTTTAAACGTAACATAGTCATGGTCGGGCATATCCGGAACTGTGGCGGAGAACAGCACATCCAGACGGTTGTCATCGGTCACGACCCCATGCAGCCCCACGGTCACACCTTCGTTCTCCATCGTGATTTTCAGCGGATTGCCGAACCCGCTGTTGAACGCCGTCGTAACGCCCAAACGACCGAACAGCTCGGGCCAGCCTACCGTTACCCCCGCCACCACAGGAGCCGCGATCAGCAGCGTCGAAATAGCTGCCGCTGCGGGCAGAAGCCGCATGCGTTTGCGGACGCTGCGACGGGCAGGAGTGGCAAACGCAGGCTGCTGCGCTGTATCATCTCCAGCTCCGGATGCCTCCACACGCGCTTGAATCCTTTCCCACATCGCATCAAAATCAGGAAGCTTCGGACGCTCCTTGCGGGCCAGCTCCTCCACATACCAATCCTTTAAGTTAGTCAAGACATTCATCCCCTTTCCATTTGCCGGCTGTTTCCGTTGTCAACTGTTTACGCATCAGCTGCATGCCTTTGTTCATCCTGGACTTGACCGTACCGAGCGGGATATCCAGGCACTCGGCAATTTCCGGCAGCGACAGCTCATTCACATATCTGAGCGTAAGCACTTTCTGCATTTTGGCAGGCAGTCTGCCGAGCATGCGCGCAAGTTCAAGTTCTCCCTCGCCTCGCAGAACGGATTCGTCGGCCGCCTCATGCGTTAGTCTCGGCTGCTGCAGGAAAGAGGCCATTTCCTTCCACATGCCCTTCTTGCGGCGTTCGCCATGACTGCTGCACAGATTGGCCGCAATACGGAGCAGCCACGGCTTAAGCCGCTCAACGCCGCTTCTGTCCGCCTGGAGCGCCCGGACGAACGTTTCCTGGCACAGATCCTCGGCGTCCGCCGCATTGTGCACCAGATAGTAACATAAGTAGTAGACGTCCTTCCGGTAAGCTTGAAATAATTCCAAATCGTTCACGCTTGCGTTCCACCTCCTTGTTCGGTTGTTAATAAGACCAACAGGCAGACGCAACGGTTCGTTTTCCCGGAGAATAATTAGGACAAACAAAAAATCGCCCGGCAGGCAGCTCCTGCGGGCGATTAGGGCGATTAGGGCAACCGGTGGACAACTGGGCTTGCGAAGCAGTTCGGCTACTCTTAAAGGTAACGGACTCCTTCCTTGCTTATGACGGCATACATCAGCTTCAGCCTCTCCACCGGCTGGCTTGCGAACTTGAACGCCGCTACCGTGCGCCCGATCATGCTTTCCGTCTCGGAGGGCTCGTTGCGGTTCGTATATAACACCGCGAGCGGCTCCCCGGCCTGGACCCGGTCGCCGACCCGTCTGGCGAGCTTAAGTCCGACGGCCAGATCGATCCGGTCTTCCTTGGTAGCCCGGCCGGCGCCCAGCAGCATCGCCGTCACACCGAGCGATTCGGCGTCAATCTCGGCGACATAACCATCCTGCGGCGCGGGGACTTCGATCCGGAAGGCCGCCTGCGGAAGACGGTCCGGATCGGCCACAACCCTGCCGTCGCCTTCCTGGGCCTCGATGAATTGCCGGAATTTGTCCAGCGCCGCGCCGCTTCTCAGCAGCTCCGTTACCCGTCCCAATGCTCCATCGTATGAATCCGTCAAACCTCCGAGAAACACCATATGCGCGGCAAGCTCCAGGCAAAGCTCCGTCAGCTCGGCCGGCCCTTCTCCGCGGAGCGTGTCCAAAGCCTCCTTCACTTCCAAGGCGTTCCCGATCGAAGGTCCAAGCGGTTCGTCCATATTCGTGATGACTGCCACCGTCTCACGGCCGACCTCGGTGCCGATACCGACCATCGCTTGCGCAAGCGCCACCGCATCGTCCAGCGTCTTCATGAACGCTCCCTTGCCCGTCTTGACATCGAGCACGATCCGGTCCGCCCCGGACGCAATCTTCTTGCTCATGATGGAGCTGGCAATCAGCGGGATCGAGTCCACCGTCCCCGTCACATCCCGCAGCCCGTACAGCTTCTTGTCGGCAGGCGTCAAATTGCCGGATTGGCCGACCACTGCGATACCGATGTCCCGTACCTGCTGCAGAAACTGCTCCTTGGATCGTTCGACCTGGAAGCCCGGAACCGCCTCCAGCTTGTCTACCGTGCCGCCCGTATGCCCGAGCCCCCTGCCTGACATCTTGGCCACCGGCACGCCCGCAGCCGCAACCAAGGGAGCCACGATCAGCGTAGTCGTATCGCCGACGCCGCCTGTGCTGTGCTTGTCCACCTTGACGCCCGGAATCGCGCTCAGATCGACCTGGTCGCCCGAAGCGGCCATCGCCATTGTCAGATCCGCCGTCTCCCGCGCGCTCATCCCTTGAAAATAAATCGCCATCGCCCAAGCGGATACCTGGTAATCCGGGATCGCCCCCTTCACATAGCCGTCGATCAGCCAGGCGATTTCCTCCCGGGAGAGCTCGCCGCCGTTTCTTTTTTTATGGATAAGATCCACTGTCCGCATAGGAATCAACCTCTCTATAGACATGATTCCTTGTATTATATGCTTATCTCGGCCAAAAGAAAAGGAAGCCCGGCGCTAAGCGCAGACCTCCTTCTCGGTTACTGGTATGGCAGCCGGACGTGTTCTTCCTTACTCCACGATCAGCTTTGTTTTCATCTCCGCATGTCCCGGGCCGCAAGGCAGCGAGCAATGCACTTCGTATTCACCCGGTTTGTCGAATGTGAATTCCATCGACTTCGTGTTATTGTCGAGCTTTACGCTTGTTCCGACAATTTCCATCGCATGAAGGCCTTCCTTGTTCTGCAAGGAAACCGTCATTTTTTCCCCGGCTTTTACTTTATATTCCGCTTGATCGAACTTGTAGTTCGAAGCAACGAATTTCAAAGTAGGACCGGCCGCTTCTTCCTTCGCCATTTCCGCTTGCCGAGCCGAGATGTTCTGGAACAACACTCCCGTACCGAGGAGACAGGCGACGATGAACAGTGAAAACATGATCCACTTTTGCATAGGTATTCCCCCCTTACTTGTTTGCCGTTAGACACATAGGTTTATTGTACATAATACTGATGGTTTTACACATGCCTATTTGGGACATTCCCGTGAAAGATTTGTGACAAAATCGTCAAATTCCGGGTTGCTTGTCCAAGTCCAAAGCTATTTTAGCATAAAACGATGCCAACAACAAAGTACAAAGGCCAGCCCCTGCGCGTGCAAGGACTGGCCGTCTCCTCCGGCGGTCAATAGGAAAGTCGGTCCCGGATCTGAAAGCCCGCTCCCCTCTCCTTCGCCTTTTCCTCTTTGTCCCTCATCTGCCGGATCTCCGCAGTCAGCCGAACGCTGCAGCTCGTACACAGATGTCCCTTGCGGACTCCCGCTCCGCAGCTGCTGCACGGATACGTCAAGCCCGGGTAAAACGTAGCCGGCAGCTTGTTTTCTTTAATAAAAGCATGGATCTGCCGGAGCGAAACGCCCGTTGCTTCGCTAAGCTCCGAGGTGGTCGCCTTATGAGCCTTGCGCAAATAGTCGGAGCATGCCGTGAAATCGGCATCTACGGCTCGTTGGCAGCCTTGACACAGGTTGCGTAAATTTTTCTGAAATACTTGACCGCATGATGGACAATTCGCGACCTTAAGCATCGTCATGGCTGGCCACACCTTTCCGGAAAAACTCATTCACAGGGCCTATATCAGGCATGAATGTATAGTTCTTTTTACCCAATTGTATCATGATATTCATGCTTTCGATATAGCGTTCTGGGCCTTGCCTAACTTTTTTTTGGAGAAAACAAGGTCCTCCCGAAGGAGCATGGAGTCGTAAGCGGAGATCTTCGGGGATCTGGCCGATGTCCAGGTTTTTCTTACCCGCCGCGCTTGCGCATAAGCGTGTGGCGTAGACGCATACTATCGGTGGCGCTTACCGCCGACAGCAAGCTTGCAGCTGTAACTAGCAGCCCAATCCGAGGAGGTGCCAGACGATGTCCAACAAACAGCAAGGTCACGGCAATCAGAACACCACGACTCGCAACAGCGATAAAGGGTCCAAGAAGTCGAACTAATTTTGCCGCCCACGCCCTGACCGCTTCAGGCGCGCGGGCATTTTTTTGGCAATACGGCAAGCCTGGCAGCGGCGCCCGGGAAAATCGCTTTAGACTTCTTATAAAGCCGTACTTTTACCACCATGAAATCGAACAATCAGCCGGCCTGAAGCTTACACATTTTTGGATTTCAAAAAAACTGCTTCTTATCGACGAGAGTCATCGATAAAAAGCAGTCTTTAGAATGGGCCGCAGCAATCTGCGAATCGCCGCTCATAGCGCGTCAATCAGACTTCAACTTCGGCTACGAACCGCTTCACCAGCTCAATAAACACCGGCTTCGTCCGATTCGCCACCGCTACCACCTGTTCATGGGTCAGCGGCTCAAGCTGCTCGCCGATCGCCATGTCGGTTATGCAGGAGATGCCCAGAACCTTCAATCCCGCGTGGCTGGCGGCGATCACCTCGCCGACCGTCGACATGCCGATCGCGTCCCCTCCAAGCTTGGCGAGCATCGTCAGCTCCGCCGGCGGCAAATAGTTCGGGCCCGAGATGCCCGCATAAACGCCCGATTGCAGCCGGATCGGTTCGCCCCGCTCCTGCCCCATCCGCTCGGCCACGCTCTTTGCCATCTCCCGGTAGGCGCGGCTGTAAGACTGCGACATATCGGGAAAGCGAACGCCCAGCTCGGGATGATGCAGCCCGATCAGCGGGTTATCGCCGGTCATGTTCAGATGATCCTCGATCAGCATCAGGTCACCCGCGGCGAAGGCGGGATTCATGCCGCCCGCGGCGTTGGTGATGATGAGCGATTGCACCCCCAGCTGCTTCATCACATAGATGGGGAAAACAACCTTCTTCATCGAATAACCTTCGTAATAATGAAACCTGCCCTGCATGACGATAACCGATTTCCCTTCCAGTTCGCCGATGACGAACTGTCCGGCATGTCCTTCTACGGTAGACACCGGGAAGTGAGGCACCCGATCATACGGGATGATGACCGGATGTTCGACCTGATGCGCCAGATCGCCCAGCCCGGAGCCTAACACCATGCCAATGTGCAAAGGACGCCTGTCAATTTGGTCGCTGATCCATTGAGCCGCTTCTTGAATATGCTGAACATAACTATGTTCCACGCTCATATCCGTCGCTCCCTTCAAATTGTATCCGAACCAAACGTAGGTCACATGCTCGGAATGATGCCGACGATCAGCTTAAGGAAGGTTTGCTTCACCCGATCCGTCGTTTCGATAACTTCTTCATGGGACAACGGCTGATCCAGTATGCCCGCCGCCATGTTGCTGATGCAGGAGAAGCCCAGCACCTCGATCCCGGCATGCCGGGCGACCAGCACTTCGGCGACGGTGGACATGCCGACCGCGTCTCCGCCCAAAGTGCGGATCATCCGGATCTCCGCCGGGGTCTCGTAGGAGGGACCCAGCAGCCCGAAATAAACGCCTTCCTGGAGGTCAAGCCCTTGCTCTTTGGCTACGCGGTGCGCCACTTCACGGAGTCTGCGGCTGTAAGCCTCCGACATATCGGGGAAACGCACGCCCAGCTCTCCGAAGTTGGGTCCGATCAGCGGATTGCGGAAAGTAAAATTGATATGATCGCGAATCACCATCAAATCGCCCGGCTTGTACGCCGTATTGACGCCGCCCGCCGCATTGGTTACCAGCAGCTTCTCTACGCCAAGCTCCTTCATCACACGGACCGGGAAGGACACGGTCTCAACCCCGTATCCTTCGTACATATGAAAGCGGCCTTTCATCAACAGCACATGACGGCCGGCAACCGTGCCGAGCAGCAGCTCGCCTGCATGCCCCTCGACCGTGGACACCGGGAAGTTCGGAATCTCCTCATACGGAATCGTAACCGCATCTTCCACCAGATCGGCCAATATGCCGAGTCCGGAGCCCAGTATAAGGGCAATCTCAGGCTTAACCGGATACCTCTCTCTTATAAAACCAGCCGCTTCTTTAATTTGGCTAAGCAATGGCGCCTCAACTTGATCCATATGCTCTCGTCTCCCTTCTTTATGTAACTTGCATCTTCTATAAGGCGTAACCGCCAAGCCGTCAGCGCAGCTCCGCCAAAAAGCTCTGTCCGTTGCCGGTCCCGGGCACGCCGAAATTATCCGCAACCGTAGCGCCTATATCGGCAAATGTGCCTCTTACTCCAAGCGACCCGCGCTGCTGAAGCGCAGGGCTGTGGACGAGCAGCGGCACATATTCGCGCGTATGATCGGTGCCGGGATGAATCGGATCATTGCCATGATCCGCCGTCAAAATCAGCAGATCGTCCGGACCTATCCTTTCCATGATGCGAGGCAGCCATTCATCGAACTCGTTCAACGCGGACGCATAGCCTTCCGGATCGCGGCGATGCCCGTACAAGGAATCGAAATCAACCAGGTTGGTGAAAAGCAGCCCGTGAAACGGCTTGCCAAGCTCGTCAATCGTACGCTCGATGCCGTCCCGATTGCTTTTCGTCGGAGTGCTGTGCGTAACGCCCTCGCCCGAGTAAATATCGCCGATCTTGCCGATAGCGATGCTGTCCAGGCCCGCATCCTTCAGCCGGTTCATCACCGTCTCCGCCGGAGGCTTGACCGCATAATCGTGCCGGTTCGGCGTCCGCTTAAAAGCGCCGGGCTCCCCCGTATACGGGCGCGCGATCACGCGGCCGACCGCATAAGGCTCCTCCAGCGTCAGCCTGCGGGCAATTTCGCAGGCCCGGTACAGCTCCTCCAAGGGGATGACCTCTTCATGGGCGGCCAATTGAAAGACGCTGTCGGCTGATGTGTATACGATCCATGCTCCGGTCCTCATCTGCTCCTCGCCCAGCTCGTCCAGGATCTCCGTGCCGGAAGCGGGTTTGTTGCCGATCACCTTGCGTCCTGTCTCGCTCTCAAAGCGCTCAATCAGCTCCCGCGGGAAACCGTCCGGAAAAACGTTGAAAGGAATCTCGACCTTCAGCCCCATGATCTCCCAATGGCCGGTCATCGTATCTTTGCCGACTGAAACCTCGGCCATCTTCCCGTAGCAGCCATCGGGCTTGTCCGCCGGTTCGATGCCTTCCAAGGGAGCGATGTTGCCCAGCCCCAGCCGCTGCAGGTGGGGAAGCTTCAAGGCCGGCACGCGCTGCGCTATATGCCCCAGCGTATGGGCGCCGGCATCTCCGAACCGCGGGGCGTCCGGGAGCTCTCCGATCCCGACGCTGTCAAGCACGATTAAACAAATCCGTTGGAATTTCATGGTCAGGACCTCCTACTTTCTTCAATGCCTACCGCTATTATCGCAAAACCACTTCGTTTTTGCAAAAGCGGCAGACCGACAAGAAACCCGTTCCCTGGTCAAGAGAACGGGTGCAAGCCGTCAAGATTCCATGCGCGCCCGCGGATGCGAGCGGTCGTATACGTCCTTCATCTTGCTGCGGGTCAACTGCGTATAGATTTGCGTCGATGAAATATCGGCATGCCCGAGCATTTCCTGCACGGAACGCAGATCCGCCCCGTTCTCAATCAGATGGGCGGCGAAGGAGTGGCGCAGCGTATGCGGCGTGATCTCCTGGTCGATGCCGGCTTCGCGGGCGTACCGCTTCATGATTTTCCAGAAGCCTTGGCGGGTCATGCGCGTGCCGAGATGGCTGACGAAGAGCGCGGTCTCCTGCTTGTCCTGCTTGAGCAGACGGGCCCGTACCGTCTCCACGTAGGTCTGTACGAAGCCGGAGGCGATCTGTCCGAGCGGCACGATCCGCTCCTTGCCTTTGCCCATGCAACGGATGAAGCCAAGGCCCGGATTCACGCTGTCCACATCCAGCGAGATCAGCTCGGAGACGCGAATGCCCGTCGCATACAAGACCTCCAGCATGACCTTGTCCCGAAAACCATTCGGAGACGCCAGCTGCGGCGCGTCCAGCAGCTTGCCGACCTCCTGCACGGACAGCACCTGCGGGATGCGCTTCTCCAGCTTGGGCGTCTCCATATGTATCGACGGATCATGGTCGATCCGCCGCACGCGAACCATGAATTGATAGAAGCCGCGAATCGAGATTACGGCGCGGGTCAGCGTTGCGCTGGCGCGGCCCTTCTGCTTGAGACTGTGCAAATACCCGGCTATGCTGGCTTTGCCCGTCTCTCTCCAAGCCACGACTCCCGCCTGCTCCAAATAATCGAGATACTGCAAAATATCGCGCTCGTACGAATCGAGCGTATTTGGCGCGAGCCCGCGTTCCTCGGTTAAAAATGTAATAAATGCCTGCAAATCCTCTCTCATGAGCAATCCCCTTTATGTTGTGACAAAAGCGGCCTTTTGTCATAATTCCACATCAGGGGGGCGGATTCCTGCCGGATTGCCAGGCCGATTCAGGAATTATTCGCCAGTTCCGAACGAAGGCGCCGGAGGAGGCGGACTACTCCCCGATCTTGTAGAACAGCCTGAGCCGGTCTCCCATTCCTTGAGGATTCGCCACGATGGCGGAGTCCTGCTTAAATACTTTAATGGCGCGACCGCTCGGCTCCTTGTACCGGTGCACCGGCTCCAGAAACGAAGCCGCGACGATCAGCAGATGATAAAGCGCAAACGTGCATACGACAAATACAAGGGCAAACCGGAGGCGTGCCAGCCATCTTCCCGCGCGGATATGAATGATCATAGCTACTCTCCCCTCCCAAGAGTAGCCTATGACGCTCACTCGCCGAATATGCTGACAAGTTGTCAGCTGATGGGCAGCAGAGAATCCAGCCCGGTATACGGAAGCCCGACCGCTTCGGCTACAGCCGCATGCGTGACATGTCCCTGATACGTATTGACGCCGAGCTTGAGCGGCGAATTGCCGTACAAAGCGCGGGTTACGCCGCGGGCCGCCAGCTCCATCGCATACGTTATCGTCACATTTGTCAGCGCCAGCGTGGAGGTCCGCGGTACGGCTCCAGGCATATTGGCGACAGCATAGTGAATGACGCCATGCTTCTCATAAGTAGGCTCGCTATGCGTCGTCACCCGGTCGACCGTTTCGATGGAGCCGCCCTGATCGACTGCTACGTCTACGATGACAGCCCCCGGCTTCATCGTCTTGACCATGTCCTCGGTAACCAGCTTCGGCGCCCGGGCACCCGGTATCAGAACGGCGCCGATCAGCAGATCGGCTTTCTGCACCGCATTGGCGATATTGTAAGGATTGGACATCAGCGTACGCAGCCGGCCGTGGAACACGTCGTCCAAATATCTGAGTCGTTCGGCGTTCCGCTCGATGACTACGACGTTCGCTCCCATCCCGAGCGCGATTTTGGCAGCGTTCGTCCCTACGATTCCTCCGCCCAGAATAATAACATCGGCCGGCGGAACGCCTGGAACCCCGCCCAGCAGTATGCCCCGTCCGCCGTAAAATTGCTCAAGGAACTGGGCGCCTACCTGGACGGACATCCGGCCGGCCACCTCGCTCATCGGCGTCAGCAGCGGCAGTCCCCCGCTGGGCAGCTGAATCGTTTCATACGCGATCGACGTCACCTTGCTTCGCACGAGCGCCTCGGTCAGCTTCGGCTCGGCCGCCAGATGCAGATATGTAAACAAGGTCAGCCCTTCGCGGAAATAAGCGAACTCCTCCGCGAGCGGTTCCTTCACCTTCATGATCATCTCGGCTTGCGCCCAAACCTCGGCCGCCTTTTCGGTCAGCACCGCGCCTTCCTTGGCATAGTCCTCGTCCAGGAAGCCGCTGCCGGCCCCCGCTCCCTTCTCGACGAGCACCGTATGTCCGGCTGCCGACAGCATCGCGGCGCCGCCTGGCGTCAATGCGATTCGATTCTCATTATTTTTAATTTCCTTCGGAATCCCGATAATCATCTCGTTATGCCTCCCTCATAGTCGCTTGTATAGCCGCTTGCATAGCAGCGTGCATAGTCGCTTTCCTGTAGGTTCTGCCGAGCGACGCAAATTCATGACGGAGAATGCAAAAAACCTCCTACTTGCCGATGGGCAAAGCCGAAGGTTTCTTCATTCACGTTTTGTTTTTGTCCCGGCAGCGGTGGCAGATCCCTTGAAAGTCCAGACGGTGGTCGAGAACGTGGAATCCGTATTCGCGTTCCACCCGCTCCTCCAGCTCGCCGAGCCAGTCTTCCATAATCTCGTCAACGGCGCCGCACTGTACACAGATCAAGTGATGATGGTGATGGTGGCTGCTGTCGTTGCGAAGATCGTAACGGGCTACGCCGTCCCCGAAGTTCATTTTCTCCACCACATGAAGCTCACTGAGCAGTTCCAAAGTCCGGTATACGGTGGCAAGGCCGATCTCGGGCGCGATATCCTTAACCAGCATAAAGACATCCTCGGCGCTCAGATGATCTTCCTCGTTCTCAAGCAGTACTCTTACCGTTGCTTCGCGTTGGGGCGTAAGTTTATAACCCTGCGACTGCAGCTGCTGTTTGATTTTATCAATGCGAGATTCCATGCTCCTCCCCCTACGGCTGCCATCAATCCGCTTAGGCTGCCTGTTCATGGCGCGGATTCGCGAAAAGTAACATCATGGTATCATTATAGGAGAGGAAATGGAAGAAAGTCAAACCTTTTACGCCGCTCCCAGCGCGACAAGCATCGGCGTTACCCACTTCATCATCGCCGGGGATATATAGGCTTCGAACAGCGCCACGCCAACCAGCAGCACACCTGAACCGAGCGTGACGCCCGAGAAACGCATCAGCGGCTCGAACAGCTGGCCCTTCTTATGGATAAACCGGTTTTTCACCAAGCGCACGCTGAAGGCAACCGCCGTTACACTGCAGACGATGAAGACCGGAATGACGATCAGATTTTGCGGAACGACCGATACGAGCGCAAACAGCAGTCCCTTCCAGGATAACGTGCCGACCATGTAACCGACCGTAAACCCGATGAGCACTCCTTTAAGAAAATCCAGAATCAGGATGAGCGGAAGCCCGATGACCGACATGCCGAGCAGCCAGATGATCAGCACCCATTTCATATGAAGAGCAAGCGTATCGCGGAAGGAAGCCGTCACATCCCCGTTCAGCTCGCCTTGATCGACCATCGAGAAAAAGTTGCTCAAATAGCGTGTAATCTCCTGCTTCTGCTCCAGCGACAAAGCGCCCACCATAATGGCGCCAAATACAACTCCCGTTATAAAGATGACGCCGATGAACACATACAGCGACAGATGTTCTTTCCAGTACTGCTCTAGCATTCGGTTATGCGGCATGCTGGCAAGCCCCCCTTGTCCGGTTAGTACAACCTATGCGCGGACAAGCGGGAATATGACAGCGGGTCGCCGAAGAAGGAGCCCTCTCTTAGCGCCCCACCTTGCCGTATTTGCCCCCGCCGCCGGTCTGCAGCTCGAGGGTGCCCTGCCGGGCCGCCAGCAAGTAGCCGGCTATCCGCTCGCCGGCCGCTTCGGCCAGTTCCTCATAAGAGGTGCGGTGGAGCAGGTCCATCTCCGTGCCGAAGCGTTCCAGCAATGCAGCCAGCAGCTTGGGGCCCAGTCCGGGGATAAACTCCAGCGGCACCTGGTACACATACGGCGGTCTGCTCTCCGGCACAAAGGGCCGCTCGCGGTCCGAGATGGACAGGATGCGGTCCATCACGCCGCGGACGATTTTGGTGCTGCCGCAGTACAGGCAGCGCTCGACAACCGTTGCCCCCTGCTCGTCGAGAATCGACTCGCAGGCCGCGCAGTACGTCCGGTGGTATTTCCCGAGGCGCGGATTCAGTCCGTAGTTGGCAAGCACCTTCCGCCCGTCCTCTCCGTTAAGGGCCCGCCTCAGTTCCGCGAACGTCGGCTCGGCCAGCCGCAGCTTGTTGTATTCTCTGCCGATCTTCGGCAGCGAATGAGCGTCCGAGTTGGTGAGGAAGGTGTACCGGTCCAGCTCCGATATCCACCCCGCCATCTCCGAATCCGCGCTGAGCCCAAGCTCCACGGCGGCGATTCCGTCCAGGTCGAGCAGCTCGGACATCCGCTCGCAGCTGCTGCCGTACACGCTTTTATGCGGAGTGAAGATATGCGCCGGTACCAGTATCCCTCCGCGGCCGATCACTTCCTGCTGCAGTTCCCTGGCCGGTACATACAAGCGCTGCGAGCTGAGCTGAACGTTTTTCATATGCCGGCGGAGCCAGTCCGTGAAGGAGCGCATATCTTCAATGCCCGGCAAATACGCGATCAGATGCGCCGGCCGCATGCCCGGGTCGCGCACCTCCAGCTCGCAGCCGAGCAGCACGGTCGATTGATGGTACCGGATGCCGCCGCCGGCCAGCTCCTCCATTCCCCCCGTATCCAGATAACGGAGCATGTCCCGCTGAACACCCGGGGAATGGCAGTCGATGATGCCGACGATGTCCATCCCTTTGCGCTGCGAGGCCTCCTTGGCGATGCCGAAGAAGGTCAAATTGTTCGCCGCGCTGATTTTGACCGCCTCTCCCGCCTCCGTCCGCCCGATATGGATATGCAGATCCGCATAATAGGAGTTCAGCGCCATCTTATTCGAAGGACCCCGTCAGGATGTACAGCTGCCAGGCGTATACGGCCAGGATCGTCTTGGCGTCGCTGATCCTCCGCTCGCGGATGAGTTCCTTCGCTTCTTCCAGCGTAACTCCCCATGCCTCCAGAAATTCGTCGTCATCCGGCCTCGACACACCGGAAGCCAGCTGCTCGGCGACATACAGATGAAGCAGCTCATCGGCAAATCCCGGCGACGTGTAGAAGGAAGCGACGTGACGCAGCGAGCCGGCCGTATAACCGGTTTCTTCCTCCAGCTCGCGCCGGGCCGCTTCCAGCGGGTCCTCCCCGGCGTCCAGCTTGCCCGCGGGAATTTCAACCTGGCTTTTCTCCAGCGGCTTGCGGTACTGCTCCACGACGATCATCCGGCCGTCCCCGGTCAAGGCCAGCACCGCTACCGCTCCCGGATGCTTGACGATTTCCCGGGTCGCCTCCCCTCCATCAGGCAGACGCACCGTATCTACTTGCAGTGAAATGATCTTCCCTTCAAAAATCGGCTTCGTAGATAACGTAACTTCTTCAAATTTTTTTTGAGAATGGGTTGACAAGTCGGATTCCTCTCTTCTCTCCAAGGGTAATAGGCTATATAAGCTTCAATGTACCCCAAGAACGCCCCTCAGGTCAAAACACACAGTCATAAACGCCGGGATCCTTGCATAGCTTGAACTATAAAACTATGAAAGCCGGGTGAATGAATATGAAAATTTACGCAAAAGATAGTCAAATGTGTTTGGTAGGCAAAGGGTGGGAAATTCGTCATTACTTGCAGAAGGTAGCGGGACAAGCCGATTCGCATACGAGATTAAACGATTATCTGATCGATCATGTCATCAAGCCGAGCCGGGCTCGCAGTCAAAAGTCCGTGAAAAGATGGGCCAAGCTTTATTCGTCCCTTGGGCTGGCGCGCAGGGCGAGGTAACGCTCATAGGCATGGCCGGCCGCCGTACAGACGGCCTGGAAGAAAGCCGGCTCCTCCGCTAGACCGCGGCCCATCGTCGTAACAGGCGGGCCGTAAGCGGCCAGCGCGAGCCCGATGTCTTCCGCCGGCGGCGGGCTGAGCCACAGCACTTCATGCCGGGCCGCCAGCGCGGCCTCCGCCTCCTGCCCGCGCAGCATGCTCCGCTTCGCCTGATCTGCAAGCAGCGGCAGCGGCACGACAGCTCGGGCCTGGGCGGCCGGTCCGAGCGCGATCCGCGTATGGGCGCTGAGGCCGCGGTGGCGCTCCCGCTTGTCGGCGAAGCCGATCCGCGGTATGAGGACCGGCTGGCCGCCGAGCGCGCGCACAGCATTGACCAGCTCGGCGGTCTCCATGCCGCTGAAGCCGTAGGCCGTGCCGGTGCCGGCGATGCCCGGCCCCATCACGGCGATGATCAGCCCGGCGCGCAGCACATGCCGGGCCGCCAGCAATGCGGTGAACTTGTTCACCGCTTCCAGATCGCCGCCGTACGCATGGCCGTACGTCACGGTGCCCTCAAGCCAGCCGAGCCCGCGAAGGCGGGCGGCGTGACGGCTGATGCCAAGCGGCAGGGCGCCGCCATCGCTCATGACATAGGCCAGGCGCAGCCCGGTTGACCCGGGACCGCGTCCGGCCTCTTTATGCCTCAGCCAAGCTGCCGCCACCGGCAGCATGCTGTGCAGCTCGCCGATCAGCACCGGCACGCCGTCAAGCGAATCGGCTGCGCGAAGCATGTCATGATGCGGGCTGCCGGGTTCCTCGACCGCCAGCACCGCGCGCTGAGCCGACGTGTAACGCAGCTTCATGATGTGGCCCTCCGCCTGGAGCCCCGCCTGTTCTACTTTATGCAGCCGGATGTCAGGCGAGGCAGACTCGCTTGGCTCGCCCGGCGAAGCCATGGCGGCGGCGTTCTCCGGCGTGCCAGTGGTCGGCGGAGCGCCCGGCAGACAGTCTCCGCAGCCGAATTTTCTGGCGGCGGACGGGCATACTGCTGCCGGCTGCAGCGCCGCCGGCAGCTCCTTCGGTAGGACGGCCTGCACGAAATGATAGCCGCCCGTCCCCAGACCAAGCCGGACAGCCGTCGTGTTGACGAGCACACGGTCTCCGGCTGCAAGCGGCGGGAAGCAGGTCAGATCATGCAGCGCCAGCTCCGAAGTCGGGGCCGATCCGGGCAGCAGGACCCGCACCTGCTGCATGCCGCCATGCTGCCCGGGCAGCTTCTCAAGATTCTCATGCTTCTTCTCAAGCTCTTCAAGCTTCTCAAGCTCCCCAAGCACTTCAAGCACATGCCCCCATTCCCAATCAATCCGCATTAGCTCCCCCTTCTCCGGGCGGACGCATGACCATGACCCTGTGTCCGGACAGACAAAAAATCGCCCCATACCTAAGTATGCGGCGATTTGTCCAGGCAGAACTTGCTTATTGGGCAGCGGCGACCTGCTTGACTATCGAAACGACGGCCTCCGTTGTTTTCACCAGATCGGAGATGGCTATGCGCTCCTTGGTCGTATGAATATCCAGGTAACCGACGGCCAGATTTACAGTCGGAACGCCAAAGCCGTTAAACACATTGGCGTCGCTGCCGCCTCCCGAATGAAAGGTGCGCGGCTTGCAGCCGATGTTCGACAGCGCGGTCATAGCCAGCTTGACGACCGGCGCCGACTCATCGTACATGTAGGCGGGGTAGATTACCTCGCTTTGAAATTCCAGCTTCGCTCCCATCTCATCGGCGACGGCCTGGCAAGCCTGGCGCATGCTCTCGACCTGCTCGTCCATCCGCTTCTGGGTGAGACTGCGCGCTTCCGCTTCCAGCCTGACAACCTCGACGACGATGTTGGTCGCTCCCTCCACTCCGCCTTCGAACCGGCCGATGTTGGCGGTCGTTTCCTTGTCGACCCTGCCCAGCGGCATCCGCGCGATGGCTTTGCTAGCCACGGTAATGGCGCTTACCCCATCCTCCGGATTTACCCCGGCATGAGCGGAACGTCCGCGGAACGTAATATGGATCTTGGCTTGCGTAGGCGCAGCCACCGCGATATCCCCGATCGTCCCGTTCGAATCGAGGGCATACCCGAAGTCGGCGTTCAGCTTGGACGGGTCCATCGCCCGCGAGCCCTTCAAGCCGGCCTCCTCGCCGGCGGTGATGACGAATTGAATCTGCCCGTGCTCGGCATTCGTTTCCTTCAACACCCGGATCGCTTCGAGCATGGCGGCCAATCCCGCTTTGTCGTCGCTGCCGAGTATCGTGGTGCCGTCGCTGCGGATATAACCGTCGTCGCCAACCTGCGGCTTGATCCCTTTCCCCGGCGTCACAGTGTCCATATGCGAAGTGAAGAACAGCTTCGGCAGCTGCTTGGCCGCTTCCGACGAAGCTGCCAGCGTAAAGAACAGGTTGTTGGAGCCGTGCCCGGTTTGGGCGGCCGACTCATCCTCCTCTACCGTCAAGCCGTAAGAAGTAAACTTCTGCTTCAACACCCGGCTGATTTCCTGTTCATGTTTCGTTTCGCTGTCAATCTGAACAAGCTCCAAAAATTCCGCAACCAATCGGCTTTGCTGGATCATGACTTCCCTCCTATGTACGAAATGAGTTAATATAGATGTTGAGGATGGCGTTCAGCTTCCCGCACCCACTTATTCTACTATTCCCAGAAAAGGAGCCGTTCCTTATGCAGAATAAAGTTATATTCAAGGTTATCGTCTATGTAACGCTCATTGCGATGGTTTTGTCCACCGTACTCCTGACCGTCAGCAGCTTTCTGTAAGCTCAGCCCCCGGACAAGCTCTTGCCTGCTCATCCTGGCGTCGGCCGCCCCTCAAGCGTTCTGCTCGCCCTTGCTTGCGGGAGCAGGCTTTATGCCGAGGCGGAGAACCGTTCCAGGGGGCCGATGAGCCGTCTTTCGTCCCCCGCGTCCTGCCGCTTCGGCTTACCGGCTGCAATCACAATCAATACAGCTTGGTCTCCTGATTGTAGCTCTCCAGATTTTCCTTCACCCGCTGCAGGAACCGGCCGCATACGATACCGTCCAATATCCGGTGATCGAGCGACAGACACAGGTTGACCATGGAGCGAACCGCGATCATATCCTGAATAACGACCGGCCGCTTCACGATAGATTCGAAGGACAAAATGGCCGCCTGCGGATAATTGATGACCGGATACGAGAGGATCGAACCGAACGAGCCGGTATTATTCACCGTGAAGGTGCCCCCCTGCATCTCGTCAAGCGTCAGTTTCCCCGTCCGCGCCCGGCGCGTCAAACCGTCGATTTCCCTGGCCAGACCCGCGATATTGAGCTGATCCGCTTTCTTGATGACCGGCGTCACGAGGAAATCCTCCGTGCCTACCGCCAGCGAAATGTTGATATCCCGCTTCACGATAATTTTATCGGTCGCCCAAACGGAGTTCATGATCGGGTAATCCTTGATCGCGTTCACGACAGCCTTCAGCAGAAATGCCAGGTAAGTCAAGTTAATGCCTTCCTCGCGCATGAATTCGCCCTTCAGCTTATTGCGCAGCGTCACCAGATTCGTCACATCCACCTCGATCATCGTCCAGGCATGCGGAATTTCCGACTTGCTTTGCTTCATCTTGCTGGCGATCGCATTGCGGATCGGCGTGACATCGACCAGATATTCGCCCCGGCCCGCCAGCTGCTGACCTTCGACTTCAATATTCGGCAGAGGCGGGTTTTCGGACAAATGCAGGCCGCTGGAGCGGACCGGCATCTTGGGCGGATTCGCGATAAACACACCCTCCTCCGCAGCCGCCTGCGCCGCTTCTCGGTTGGCCTCAGCGACGGACTGACCCGGCTGCCGGGACGGCGTCCGGCCCCCTGTGCCTCCGGCTGCGACGGCAGCTTCCACGTCCTTGCGCGTCACTCTCCCTCCCGCTCCGGTACCTGCAACCTGGGAAAGCTCGATGCGATGCTCGGCTGCGAGCTTGAGCACCGCAGGCGAATACCGGCCGCTCATCGGCCCGCCGCCCGCTACTTGCACCGCCGCTGCCGGCCGGTTCGCGCTGTCGGCCGCCGCCTGCTGAGGGGCGGCTCCTGTTGGCTCGGCCGCTCCCGCCGCCCCCGGCTCTTCGATAAGGCAGATCGCCTGACCGACTGCCGCCGTTTCGCCGTCGGCCGCGAGCAGACGGATCAGCTTTCCTTCGATCGGCGACGGCATCTCCACGGTAATTTTCTCAGTAATAAGCTCGCATAATACATCGTATTGCTCGATATAGTCTCCCGGCTTTTTCAGCCACTTGCCTATGGTGGCCGATACCAGGCTTTCGGCCAGATGCGGAACCGTAACCTCGGTCCCCTTCATACTGTCGCCCATTTGGCTATTCCTCCCCACAATGCACCGGCGGCTCCTGCTTGTCGCCGAACCATGCCAGGCCGCCCCCGCAGCGGCCGCCTCACCGCGTGCCTGTAATCTCCCTACTAAAATTCAGCGAGCTTGCGCATCGCTTCCTTGATTTTGTCCGTGTTAAGCAGGTAAAACTTCTCCATGACCGGGTTCATCCCGACGGCCGGCGTATCCGGCCCGCATAGGCGCATGATCGGCGCATCCAGGTCGAATAACATCTCCTCGGCGATGAGCGCGGATATCTCGCCGCCGACGCCGCCTGTCTTGTTCGCCTCGTGAACGATCAGCACCTTGCCCGTCTTGGCTGCCGCCTCAAGTACCGCATCCTTATCCAGCGGCTGCAGCGTCCGCAGGTCCAGGACGTGAGCGCTGATGCCCTCTTCGGCAAGCTCCTCGGCCGCCTTCAGCGCATACTGCACGGTTATGCCGTACGAGATGACGGTAATATCCGTCCCCTCGCGTTTTACTTTAGCTTTGCCGATCGGCACGATATAGTCCTCGTCCGGCACTTCGCCGGTCACGCTCAGATAACATTTCTTATGCTCGAAGTACAGGACAGGGTCCTCATCGCGGATGGCGGCCTTCAGCAGCCCTTTGGCATCGTAGGGGTCCGAGGGAGCTACGATCTTAAGCCCAGGAATTCCGAAAAATACGCCCTCCGGACATTGCGAGTGATACAGCGCTCCGCCGCCGGTTGCCCCGTATGGCGCGCGGATGACGACCGGACAATTCCAGTCGTTGTTGGAACGGTACCGGATAAGCGAAGCTTCGCTAATAATCTGGTTCGTCGCCGGGAACATAAAGTCCGCATACTGCATCTCGGCCACCGGTCTCAGCCCGTACATGGCGGCGCCGATCGCCACGCCTGCTATCGCCGATTCGGCGAGAGGGGTATCCATGACCCGCTCCTCTCCGAAGAGCTCGTACAGTCCTTTTGTCGTATTCAAAACGCCGCCCTTCTTGCCGACGTCCTCTCCAAGAACAAATACATGCTCATCGCGTTCCATCTCTTCTTTCATAGCCGTACGGATCGCTTCGAGGTAAGTGATAGCCGCCATTACTGTAACCCTCCCCCATCACCGTATACATGGAGCAGCGTATCCTCGGATGCCGGATGCGGCGCCTGCTCCGCGTAATCCGTCGCTTCGGTCAGCTCCTGCTTGATTTGCGCGGCAAGCTCCGCTTCCCGGTCCTCCGACCAGATGCCGCAGCTTATCATATAATTCCGCAAGCGCGGTATGCCGTCCCGCTCCCGGTTCGTTTCCACTTCCTCGCGCGTCCGGTACAGGAGGTCGTTGTCCGAGGTGGAATGCGGCGAAATCCGGTACATAACCGCTTCGATCAGGGTCGGTCCTTCGCCGCGCAGCGCACGCTCGCGCGCCTCCTTCACGACGCGGTATACTTCCAGCGCATCCCGGCCGTCCACCTTGACCCCGGGAAAGCCGTAGCCTAACGCCCGCTCGGCAATGCTGCCGGCCGTCTGCTTGTGGAGAGGAACCGAGATCGCGTACTGATTGTTTTCGCACATGAAGATGACGGGGAGCTTGTGAACCCCTGCGAAGTTGCAGCCCTCATGGAAGTCCCCCTGGTTGCTCGACCCGTCGCCGAAGGTGACGAAGGAAACGAACTCCTTTCGCTGCAGCTTGGCTCCCAGCGCAAAGCCGACGGCGTGAGGAACTTGAGTCGTCACAGGGGAGGAGCCGGTGACGATGTTCAATTTCTTGGAGCCGAAGTGACCGGGGAGCTGCCGGCCGCCGCTGTTCGGGTCCTCGGCCTTAAGAAACACCGACAGCAGAAGCTCGCGCAGCGTCATGCCGACAGTAAGTACAAAGCCATAATCACGGTAGTAGGGAAGAAAATAGTCCGTTCCTTTCTTAAGCGCATAAGCAGCAGCAACCTGGGCCGTCTCCTGCCCGATGCCCGATACGTGGAACGGGATCTTGCCCGAGCGCTGGAGCAGGAAGCAGCGCTCGTCGAACATGCGCGCCTTCAGCATGTATGTGTACATCTCGATGACTTGTTCATCCGTCAGTCCGAGCTGGTGATGCATCTGTTTTTGTCCGATGGACATGGGGCAACCGCCTCCTTGACTATTTCGATGGCTCGCCCGCAGAGCGAGTTCGGAAAGCGCAAAGTATAGCAGCTATTCTTATTACCTGGTGCTAATACTTGACGCTATATGTATATTATAATCGGATTCGGTTATGAACACAATTTTTGCTTCAGCTAGAAGCTGATCGCTTTCCCATCCACCGCCAGCATCGCTTCGCCGAGAATTTCGGACAATGTCGGATGCGGATGAATCGTCTGCCCGACCTCCCATGGCGTCGCCTGGAGCAGTTGAGCCAGCGAAGCCTCGGCTATGTAGTCGGTCACGTGAGCGCCGATCATATGCACGCCGACGATATCCCCGGACTCCTCATCGGCGATCACCTTGACAAAGCCGTCCGTTTCCCCCAATATTTGCGCCTTGCCCAGCCCCTGGAAGGCCAGCTTCGCCGTCTTCACCTTGCGTCCCTGGTCCTTGGCATGGCTTTCGGTCAAGCCGATGCTGGCAATCTCGGGCCTGGAGTAGACGCAGCGCGGCACCTGATGAGCCTCGACCCGATGTACCGCCTGCCCGCTGCCGTGCTCGGCCGCAGCAATGCCTTCATGAGCAGCCGCATGAGCCAGCTGCAGCCCGCCGATGCAGTCGCCGACAGCGTAAATATGAGATTCGGCGGTTTGCATATTGGCGTTCACCTTGATGAAGCCGTTCTCCACCTTGATATCCGTCGCATGCAGCCCGATATCCTCGATATTGGCCTGCCGGCCTACGCATACAAGCACGACTTCGGCTTCCAGCTCTTCCAGCTCCTCGCGTCTTTTTACGGCCAGCTTGACGCCGTCCGGCTGCCGAACGACCGACTCGGTCTGCACGGCTGCCCCGGTGCGTATCGTCACGCCGCGTTTCTTCAAGATGCGCTCCAGCTCGCGGGACACCTCTTCGTCCTCTCCGGGCAGCAGCCGCTGGGCAAATTCCACGATCGTCACTTGGACGCCGAAATCGCTTAGCATCGAAGCCCACTCCACGCCGATGACGCCCCCTCCGACAATCAGAGCCGACTGGGGCAGCCGCTCCATCCGCAGCGCTTCGTCGCTGTTCAGCACGCGGACCCCGTCCGTCTCAAGACCCGGCAGAGAACGCGGGCGCGAGCCCGTAGCGATGATCAGCTTGTCCGGCAGCAAATTCAAAATTTCGCCGTCTGCTTGCTCTACCGAGACCGTTCCGCTTCGCGGCGAGAAAATCGATGGCCCGATAATACGTCCTTTACCCTGGAACACCGTAATTTTATGCTTTTTCATCAAATATTGAACGCCTTGGTACAGCTGATCGACGATCGCTTGCTTGCGCTGGCTGACCTTCGCATAATCGACCCGGACCGCTTCGGCTTCTATGCCGAACCGTCCGCTCTCCTGCATGAGGGCGAACAGCTCCGCGCTGCGCAGCAGCGCTTTGCTGGGGATGCATCCCCGGTGCAGGCATGTTCCTCCCAGCTTATCCTGTTCCACGATCGCAACGGTTTTGCCGAGCTGAGACGCCCGGATAGCGGCGGTATAGCCTCCAATTCCCCCGCCCAGCACGATCGTATCAAATGATTGTGACATCGCGAACCCTCCCGATTCCATGGTTTTCTTATTGTAACTCTATTCGCCTGCGGAAATATAGTCCATTTTGTGAAATGGCATGAATTCCGGCCCAAAGTGTGATAACGTTAGGAGAGTATATGCAATCGCAAACGCTCAATCGCCGTACTTAAGGAGTTGCACCATGAAAGCCGTTATTCAACGTTTTATCGCGATGCTGCTGCTCGTCATTCCCGGCCTTATGGCGACGTACGGATTTCTTGCCATGAAGGACGCCTGGTTCGCCCAATTCGAAACCTCCGGCGGAGACGGCAGCATCCTGTGGTGGAAGCTGCTGCTCGGCATCGTCTTATTCGGCCTGGGAGTAGCCTTTATCGGAGGCTGGATTTTTTTCCGCGACCGCAAGCGTAATTACGTCGCTCCCCGCTTCCGCAAGAAACGCCAAAGAAGGTAGACTCTCTTACAAGTCTACCTTCAATCAGAGCCTGCGCACAAGCTCTCCGGCCAAGGGGAGCTATTTGTCGTTAGGCAAGCCCTCTAGAAGTCCGGTGAATGACTCGCGGCCTGCGGAGCTTCCCTATGCCCGCTCCCGCGGTCTCCCCATCTCATCGAGCCAATGCAGCAGCCGATGGCGGGCGATAAATACCGTCAATGAGCGGCGCGCCGTATACAGATGAAGCAGCAGCAGCAAGCCGCATATTACCGCCTGAGCGGCAATCGCTGCCGTCTGGGTTATCGCAACGCCTGCCGCAAAGCCGAGTAGATTGGCCCCCGTGTCTCCCAGCATCAAGCGGCGGCGCAGATCCGGAACAAGCAAAATACCCGCTCCGATCATAACCGGCCACAGGCCGGACAGCCACAAAGCGTTGGCCTGCGGTCCTGCCCCTCCAGCAGCCGCATACCAAACCGCCGTCGCCGTCATCACAAGCAGCGCAGCCTTGCCGGCCCGGCCCGGACGCAGGTCGAGCAGGTTCACGCTATTGGCCGACAGCATGATCAGCAGCGCCTGCAGCGGCACAAGCAGCAGCGAGTCCATATGCCTATCCGCTTGCGGAAGCAGCACAAGGAAAGCCCCTCCCGCAGCAGCAAGCAGTTTGCAGATTCCAGTCGTGAGAATGCTTGTCCGTCTCCACTCCCTAAGATGGCCGCCGATTCCCTTAATGTCGCGCTGTCCGATCAGATCGTCCAGCAGTCCGGCACCCGCAACCAACGAGGCGGCTGCGGCAAAATCAGCCGTCCGCGCCAGGTCGGCAGCCGGCAGCGTCATGCGCCCGGCTGCGAAACCTCCGGCCAGCAGCAGCCACAGCAGCAGCCCTCCCGCCGTCGGCACCTGCTCTCCGCGATAATTCGCCGCCGTCATCCGATGCCGCCAGGCGAAGCGCACAAACGCCGAAACGCCCCATATATGCGTCCAGGCACCGAGCAAAGCGAGCCCGGCGATGGCCGGCAGCGCCCGTTCCAGCCCTGCTCCGTTCAGCATATCGGCATTCTCCAGCACTGCCACAAAGCGCGTCCGACCGACAAAAACTGCCGGCCGCGATGCATCCAGCCGGACCAGGTTTTGCCTGTAGTTCTATGCATAAAAGGAGCCTCCGTCTCTTCGACGCGGTATCCGAGCTTAAGCAGATCGACAAACATCCCGACCTCCACGCCGAAGCCTCCGTACTGACGCTTCAATGCCTGGAGCGCTTCGGCGCGGAGCGCGCGCTGGCCGGAGAGCGGAGCGCTCGCTTCAAAGCCGGTCAGCAGCCGGACGCCCCGGACGGCTAATGCGCGGACCAGCCCGAACCCGCCCGTGCCGGGGCAAGGAGTCAGCCGGGCGACGCACATATCGGCAGCGCCTTGCAGCACGGGCTTCAGCAGCAGCGGATAATGCTTGGCCGACAGTCCGAGATCGGCGTCCAGGAAAATCAGAATATCCCCTCGGGATTCATTCCAGCCGGATTCCAGAGCAGCCCCCTTGCCCCTTCTCCGCGGATGCTTGACCACCTTGTCGGCCCATGGCAGGGCAGCTTCGGCAGTTCCGTCCCGGCTCCCGTCATCCACCACGATCAGTTCGTACTCGAGGTTGTCAGAGGGCATCTTCAAGGCAGATTCCCTGCCCTGCGCCATCTGCTTGCGCAAGGTTTTAAGCGTAAGAGGCAGCCGCTGCGCTTCATTCCATGCGGGGATGATTATCGTTACTTTGGTTGCTGTCATATGCGGTTCCTTCCTTCGCCGGCGTAGTGAGATCTTCGCGCCCCTGTCCAAGCGGCGGCGACCCGCTCCTGCCATCTGCTCCACAGGCTCTCCCGGCGTCCTGTGAGCAGACTGCTGATTCCTTTGGCATCCACCAATTTGCTCCCGATCCGCATACGCACCAGCCAGGAGCTGCCCATCCCCGGCCGTCCTTTTTCGAGAAACTCCTGCATATGCGTGTGCAGCCCAACTCCCACGATCGAAGCGCAGCCTCCATCATAAGCGAGCAGCAGCGCGGCGTCCTCGCTTGTGCCCCCGGCGCAGAGAACCTGGACATCCGCGCGAGGGATCAGCTCCTGCAGGCGCCGCAGCCCCGGCGCTCCGCCGCTTCGATAGCCATGTACGATCAACTGAGCGCCGCACCGCAGCGCCCGGTCCGAGACGCTGTCCATATCGCCGACGATCAGATCGGGAAGCCAGCCGTCGTCCAGCAGCGCATCCGCGCCGCCATCCACTCCGATTATGACGGGCTTCACCCGGCGAATATATGGCTTAAGGGCGGTCAGATCAGCTCTGTACCCCGGACCCCGGGCGACGACCAGCGTTTGTCTGCCGCCAAGCTCGCAGCGCAGCTTTAAGCTTTCGACCGAAATCGGCGTCAGCCAATATTCCTTTTCCAGCCGCGCATGCTCCAGCGTGTTGCTGATAAAGCGGTCAAGCCTGTCCGGCTCCCCCTCGCATGCCAGCGTATTGAGCGCATGCCACTTGTCCGTCGTGAACCGCAGGCAGGGCAACCAGCTGGTCCCAAGATCGATCCCGTTATCGGACAGCTCCGCATAGTCTGCCGCGGCCATCCTGTCGAAGGCTTCGGCCGCCGTCTCGACCAGCGGAATGCCCGCTTGCAGAAGCCGCAGCGGAGCAGTCGTGGCGAACGCTCCCGTCATCGTACGCCCAGCGTTGATGACGGCGGCCGCCTTCGCTTCGATCAGGCCGACGGCGGCGAGCTCATCCAGATTATCATGATGAATAACAGCGATCGCGCCGGGCTCAAGCTGGCGGATCAATCGTTTCGTGCTGCGGCCGGCCTGCGTTTTGCCTCGAATCCGGATCGGCTGTCCGCACAAGGTTCTTGTGGCCATCTCCTTGTTGCTCCCCCCGTCTTTCCTGCAATACCCGATAGTCAGAGCGCCCAAGCTTCCGCCGGGTTTCAAATCAGCCGAACATAATGGTATGTATTGCTCATAAGCATCATAAAGTCTTTCATATGTCCGGCCTCGAGCTGCCGGCCGGCTGCCCCCGATTAGCCGCTACCACTGGCCGGCCGCTATGCTTTCCTGCGTCCAACTGCCAAATTTCGAGAGCTCCGTTATCATTTGTTAAATTGCCCATGACCGGAGGCTCGTATGCAGTAAATTTTAATTAAAAAATAAGAAAGCACTTACAAAATTCTACACCTTCCGAGCAAATCCGTATGGTATAATGAGTTTTATTCCAGCGATAGGAGTAGATCCAATGCAGAAAATATGTCAAAAAATTGTTCGTGTTCAGGACGGTCTGATTACGGAAATTTATGATGGCTTGATCTACAGAGACTTCCATGACAATCAAAGCGCTATCAAGGAACTGCTGATGGACGATGTCGGTTTGGACTTCGATGGGATACTGCAGACCTATGAGAAATTGATTTATGACATAGCCTGCTCCAATGTCGAATTCAGGGCCCAGATCATGCACAGGCTCCCCGAGGGTTGGCTGGATTGGGCGCACAGCTTCTATCAGGATGAAGCAGCCGGAGAAGCCGAAGCGACGGCAGTCGGAATCAAGCATACGATCTTATAAAGAAGCCGCCTCGAGAGAAGCGGCTTTTTCGCTGCCCAAGACAGGGCTTTCCGGCTTGTTGAAGAAGGCCCCGCTCTCCTCCTGCTATCCAGCGTGATGAGACTTCCAGGCAGTACCGGCGATTATAACATCGCAAGCTCTTTGCGATTAGGGGCATGAGGCGGTTCTTCCAGCCATCCTCTGTCAATCAAGATGTCAGCGCCGTCTTTGCCGTACTGCAAGATTTCAGGAATTAGTTTTGAATATTCCCCCGCCAGATCCGTTCTTGATGAAGTCGACAACGCATGACCGATAAAAGTAATTCCTTGTGTATTCAGCATCGTCACGAGATTCATGATCAGCTTATCTGAAAATGGGGACGTCGTTGAAGTGGACACTTCGGAATTCACCATTATGGATCCCATCAGATCTTCTTTAATCAAAGTATGATTCAGAAAGTGAATCTGTCTTTGGGCCAGTTCTTTTCCCTTTATCAAATATTGTTGAATAACCTTATCCTTCGTAACTTGGATGAAGGCAGTGAGCAAAACTAGACCAAAGTAATTCCTTTCGATGTTAAAGAACATTTCGGACAACTCCAGGACATTTAAAGGACGCTTCTTTTCCAGCCATTTGGATATGAAAGCTTCTTTCTTTTGAACAAATTCAATATGGTCCGGATAAGGAATCATCGGCGGCCGATCATATATGCCTTTGGCGAGCAACAGATTGACAGACTCATTATAAAGCTCTATTGTCGATTGGAGACATTGGGAAAAAAATGCCCGGATATCCTGCCGGGCTACATTCGACACAAATATACCGTAAGCCACCAAACCAAGACGACTCATGCCATACACATAGCTCAATGGAAAAAGATCAAAAAACAAAGGAGGGCTGTTCAGATTGACATCATCATCCGAAAAACCTTTAGGGATGGGGAATTTTTCATGTTCGAATATTTTTTTTATTTCCACGGTGTGCTTCTGGGACAATTCCAGCGACTTTTTCACTAGCGATCGAACATTATCATCCGTGGCATGTTGCCAAAAATGCTTAGAAATACAAATTGAAATGCTATCATTGATATAGGTCGTCCATAATCCGGCAATTTCTGTCGATGAAAGACCTACCGTATGTTTCACATTCATGCTGAGGACTCCTTAAGAGTGGTTTTATAGGAGTATGTGCAACTCCCCTCAACTTATACAAGGTTAACCGCAACAATACCGCGTTTATCGGATATTTAATACTCCGGTAAACGCGGTATTGGTTGTCGCTCCGTTCATCTTTAAGCTTGGTCCGCAGCCTTGTTCGCTATCATCGCGATGTTTTCGTTATTCGAGCTGGCCGCCGGCCCGCACACTCAGTCCTGGAGCGGCTGCACGAGACTGCTGTCGTTGCGCAGCCCTCCGGAGTTATAGCCGTATTTCGCCGCGCCGGTTGTCGTGTCAAACCAGATGCCATAACGATAGGTGCCTCGCAGCAAGTTATCGCGCACGATGCCTGACTGCGAGCTTTCCGCCACCCGGATGGCGTCATAGACGGTCGTTTCCGGCTCTGTAAATATATTGGCGATAATCAGGAAGTCGGTCACCTGGCGGATGTACAAATAGTTATATACCATATCGATCAGCTTGTTGCCGGCGACCTCCACATCGCTGCACTGAAGCAGCTGCACGGCATGATTGCTCTTGTGAATCTGATTCGACCGGATCGAGAGATGCTGCACATTTTCCATCCGAATGCCGTCCTGCGTCGTTTCAAGCAGCACATTGTCGTGGACGCTGGCATTATTACAATTCGTCATCAGCAAAGCGTGCATCGTCGCCTTCCGAATCTGGTTGCCGGTAACCTGGCAGTAGTTGTTGTCAAACAAATAAAAGGCGTGCTCCGTCGGCTGATACACCTGATTGTTGCAAAGCTCCACATGCGAGCTTCCGGAAATCTCGACGGCCGCGTGCGTCATATAATTCATCGTATTGCCCGTAATCGAAATCCGGTTAATGTTGCGCACGGTGATCGCCGAATCCACCCCTACGCTGATGATATTGCCTTCGATACGCACATCCTCGGACACGATGTCCATGGAAATGATGCCGATGGCGAAACGGCGCAGCGTGCTGTTGTGATCCGGAAAAATGCTTTGCATGTTGATAAACTGGTTGTTGCTGATTACAAGCCGTCTCAACGGACCGGCCGCCCCGAAGGTGGCGTGATTCGGACCGCAAACCGCGTAAATGCCGCCGCCGCATTCGAAAAAATAATTTTCCGTTATGATGGTATTTAGCCATTTATAAGGATGTATAGCGAAATAGGTCATTCCCTCAAACGTATTGTTGCGGATCGAGATGTTTTGATGGAAACGCCCTTCCTTGTGCGAATGCCCGCCGACACCGCAAGGCCAAGCCCTGAATGTCACCGTTTGCGAAATCCCGGCCTTCATAAACGTATAGGAGCGCCCTTTGCCGAAGTAACAATTGCGCACGGTCACATTTTTGCAGGGGGTGTTGTCGGCCGGCAAAGCGCCGGAGATGCCGCCGGAATAAGCCAGATCGAGCTGTACCGCCTCCACGTACCAGCGGTCGGTGGCCAGCTCGCGATACCCGTAAAATTTGCAGTCCTCGATCGTGACATTTTGGGAGGAGTTGATCTCGATCGCATGTCCGTCGATCAGATCGTAAAACTCGCAATGGCGGAATGTCCAATCGGAAGCGTGAGCGAACTGCAGCACATTGCCGTCTTCGTAGCAAAGCGACGGCGGATTATAAGCGACAAACTCAAAGCGGGCATTTTCAAACAATATGTTTCCATTGCCGCTATATCCCGGACTCGCTTGCCCGTTCGGTTCGAAATTGATCAGCATCGTATTCGGATGGTTGCGCCAAAAGGTCGCCCCTTGCTCGCAGCGCACGGAAGTTTTGCCGTAAATAACCATCACGCTCGACCAGACGTAATCTCCTTTCGGAACGATGACGGTCACTTCTTGCCCGATGTCCCTGGCCAGCCGAAATACCTTTTTAAACGGCACGGTATCGTCGGATGTCTTATCCCCCTTGGCGCCCCACCACTGCGGATATACCGGAGCGCCATGGAAATTGCCGGTCACCTCGCCGTCTCCGCCGAAAATGGTCGTCACCGCGGCTTCCACATGGCTGTTCACCACAGCCACTACACTGCTGTCCGGCGTCAGCATCGCCCCGTAATCGAATACGAGCCGCAGCCGGGACGGGAACGTTACCGCACTGCCGAGGCGATATTGTCCGGGGGGGAAGTAAAACGTGGCTTCAGCCGCGCCCGCCACCGAAGCGATCAGGGCGGTCAAGGCTGCAGCATTGTCCTGGATGCCGTCGCCTGCGACGCCGTGATCGGTCACTTTGTGCCATTCCACTTGCGCCGGCGGACTTCCGGCCGCATACGCCCGACCGGTTCCAGCCAGCAAGCCGGGCGCTGCCATCAGGCCGCCCACCGCACCCAATCCGGCTATAAAGCTTCGGCGGCTCATCGCTTTTCCGTTGTTCATAAATTATCCCTCCGTAAGCGGTATTAGAAGCTCCCTGTCCTGCTTGCGCCCTTGCGCGTAAGATCGGCTCTCGTCATATTCGATAGACGTGGCGATCGCCGCGGGAAGCGGTACCCGGCGCGTAGACACTTTGATGAACATGTCGGTCACTTCAATGAGCTTGTATTCGAAAGGAGCTTCAACAAAAGCGCTGGTCGAGATGTATGCCCCGTGCGGGGAGCGCTTCATTGTATTTAAATGGTTATGCCCGGAGAGCACCAGCTTGAGTTGCGGGTAGCGCTCCATCATATCTACAAGCGGTTCGCGAAACGAGGCGGGAACCGCATGAATTTCATGCGGCAATCCGCTTTGCTCCACAGGCATGCCGTAAACGGGATTATGCACCGCGAGCAGATGCGGCTTGTCCGGATGCTTCCGCAAGTTTCGCTCCAGCGTCTCCACCTGCTCCTCGCTCAGATGCGGGTCCAAAGCTCCCTTCCATATGTAAGGCTCGCTGCGATCCCAATGATTGGCCAATACATGGACAACATAATTCTCCTCCACGAAGCAATAATCCGCGGAGGAGCCGACAAACAGATCCGGAGCTTGCTCCAGCCAAAGCGACAACGCTTCAGATCGGCTAATGTCGTGATTGCCCAAGCATAAGCGGACAGGGACCGGAAGAGAGCGGCAATCGGCGTATGCCTGCTGGATCATCTCAACGCTGCAGCCGTGAATCAAATCGCCGCCATGCAGGACAAATTCAGCCCGGTGACGCCGGATTTCGTCTCCCAGCGCCGCTAGCAGCTCACCCATCAGCTGCGGATAAGGGGGCTGCTGGCGAAACCCGGGCGGGCTTGCGCCGATATGCGTATCCGTCACATAGATAAAGCGACTCATCCGAAACCTCCTGTCTCAAGCTTGACACGCTAGAGTATTTGCGATTGCTTTACTTGCCATAGTACCGTTTACTTCCGCTTTCCATAATTTCCATATATTTATCCAGGCCCATTGCTTTTACGGTTTTCTGTGAAAATACGTTAAACAGATGAGTGTGCGATTTTCTGTTTTTAGGCAATACAATGCCCGGGATCTCCATTTCAATGAGTCCATGTTTATCCTGTCTATAAGTTGGTAACAATAATTAACTTGCTCGTTTTTTTGGTCCGCCTTCTAGGTAAGCTTCTTTGTTTTTAAGCATGTTATAGGCAATGACCAGTATGGTTCGTGCAACAGCAATGCAAGCTTTCTTCTTTCCACGCCTTGATGCGATCTTCCAAAATTTCGTGGATAAACCGTTGTTTCTCGTACGAGCGATTGCCCAGGCCGCTTCGCATAATGCTACTTTGGTATGTGAAT
>NZ_FMYY01000007.1:178297-307201 GCF_900101595.1 Paenibacillus sp. cl123 | reverse complement strand
GCCCATATCCAATTCCCTCCCCATGCTCGAAAGTATGGGTTCAGACAAGGACCTAGCCGCAGGCTAGGTTTTTCTTACTTTAAGAAGGATAATAAATCACCACTTGATAAGCGGTTTTGCCCCCGGATACGTTCTCGTAGCTGTGGGGCTGATCGGCGATGAAATGAATGGCGTCCCCTGGCTTCAGCAGATGGTTCTCTTGCCGGACGGATACCGAAAGCTCCCCTTCCGTGAGCATAATATATTCCTCGACCCCCTCGTTATGTGCTTCCGAGTGCTGGACGCAGCCGGGGTCCATCTCCACGTAATAAATTTCAAACTTCTTTTGCTGATCAAATGGAAAGACGGGAAATGTGCGGTACAAGCCGTTGTCCTCTTCGAAAGGGGACAAGTCCTTCAGCCGTACGACCCGGACCTGCGGCTCATCTTCCTGGATAAGGGAAGTGAAGGAAATGTGAAGGCCGTTGACAATCTTCCAGATGATCGTAATGGTAGGGTTCGATTCCCCGCGTTCGATTTGCCCGATCATGGCCTTGCTGACCCCTGTTATTTCGGAAGCTTGATCCAGGCTAAGATTTCTTGATTTGCGGATCGCTTGCAAATTGCGGCCGATTTTTTTGTGAATTTGTTCTGAATCCATCGCGTACCTCCCAGTGCCTCCTAAAAATTCAGTTTTATATACCATAACATAATTTCTTAGCTGATAAATGACAAATAACTATTTACATTATAACGTACGTATGTATTATATAGTATATATACGCTTTCGTGTATTTTTGTACGTTATAATATAAACTGAGGTGGTATGCATATGCCAAGTCAATCACTGGCCACTTTTTTAAATGAGAGTATCGCGAAGCTGAAGGAACAAGGGCTACACAATACGATTGAGCCGCTGGAAGGCCCGAACGGGCCGACTATTCGTCTGAAGGGGAGCGAGCTGATCAATTTGTCATCCAATAATTACTTGGGATTAGCTACGGATAACCGGCTGATTGAAGCCGCCAACGCAGCGACGAAGCGGTTCGGTGCAGGCAGCGGCGCGGTCCGTACGATCAACGGGACCTTGTCGGTTCATGCCCAACTGGAGGAGAAGCTGGCTGCGTTTAAACAAACGGAGGCGGCGGTCGTCTTCCAGTCCGGCTTCAATTGCAATATGGCCGCCATCTCCGCCGTTATGGGGCCTGGCGACGCCATTTTGTCGGATGAGCTGAACCACGCTTCGATCATCGACGGCTGCCGGCTGGCGCGCTCAAAGGTAATCCGGTATAACCATTCCGATATGGACGACTTGCGGGCGAAAGCGAAGGAAGCCAGAGAAGCCGGCACATACGGCAAAATCATGGTCATTACCGACGGAGTGTTTTCCATGGACGGCGACATTGCCAAGCTGCCGGACATTGTAGAAATTGCGGAGTCGTTTGACCTTATCACCTATGTAGACGATGCCCACGGCTCGGGCGTGCTTGGAGGCGGTGCGGGGACGGTCAAGCATTTTGGACTGGCCGACCGGATTGATTTCCAGATCGGGACGTTGTCCAAGGCGGTTGGCGCCGCCGGCGGTTATGTGGCAGGCTCCCGCGCTCTGATCGAGTGGCTGAAGCTGCGCGGGCGGCCGTTTCTGTTCTCGACTTCGTTGCCGGCCGGCGTGATCGGTGCTTGTCTGGCGGCGATCGACATTATTCAGAGCAGCGCGGAGCTTCAGGAGAAGTTATGGAGCAACGCGGCGTATTTGCAGGAGGGACTGAAGTCGCTAGGTTATACAATTGGCCCTACGCAGACGCCCATCACGCCATGCTTCATCGGGGACGAAGCGACGACCCAGCGGTTCAGCTCCATGCTTTATGAGGAAGGCGTGTATGCGAAGGCAATCGTATTTCCGACGGTGCCGAAGGGAACGGGCCGTATCCGGAATATGCCTACGGCGGCGCATACCCGGACCATGCTGGACCAGGCGTTGAACGCTTATGCGAGCGTAGGCCGCAAGTTGAATCTGATACGATAGGAGGGGCAGCGATGAAACGGATATTAGTAACGGGCGCCCTCGGGCAGATCGGGTCCGAGCTTGTGACGCGGCTGCGTCAGTTGTACGGCGGGGAAGAGGTGCTGGCCACCGACATCCGGGAGGAGGGCGGCGTGCATGGGAGGACGGGCCCGTACCGGAAGCTGGATGTGTCGGACGGCGAAGCCTTTTTGAAGCTTGCGAAGGAGCATAGGGCGGACACGATCATCCATCTCGCAGCGCTGCTCTCGGCCACTGCCGAGGCTCGGCCGTTATTCGCCTGGCAGCTTAACATGGGCGGACTGGTGAATGCGCTGGAGGTGGCGCGCGAGCAGGCTTGCCAATTTTTTACCCCCAGCTCGATCGGGGCGTTCGGGGTAGGCACGCCCAAAACCGGCACGCCGCAGGACACTTTACAGCGCCCGACGACCATGTACGGCGTTAACAAGGTTTCCGGGGAGCTGCTGTGCGATTATTATTTTTATAAATTCGGCTTGGATACGAGAGGGCTGCGGTTTCCCGGATTGATCTCGCACTTGGCTCCTCCGGGCGGGGGCACGACTGATTATGCCGTAGATATGTACGTGCAGGCCGTCCGCTGCGGCAAGTATACGTCCTATATCCGAGAAGGAACCTTTCTCGATATGATGTATATGCCGGACGCGATTCAGGCGGTTATCGACCTGATGGAGGCGGATGCCTCCCGCCTGCAGCACCGCAACGCCTTCAACGTAACGGCGATGAGCGTGGACCCGGAACGGATAGCGGCCAGTATCCGGCGGCGGATGCCGCATTTCGAGCTGGCGTATAACGTCGATCCGGTTCGCCAGAGCATCGCGGACGGGTGGCCGGATTCGATCGATGCATCGGCGGCGAAGCAGGAGTGGGGATTTCATCCGCAGTATGATCTGGACCGGATGACGGATGATATGCTGCGGCACTTAAGCGGGAAGCTGCATACCGGTCCGAAGGCAGCTATCTGAGGATCAGACAGAACCGGCCGATATTGAGCTGTACCCCGATTATTTAGACATTATCTAACAGCTGGAGTTTGGAAGCACCGTTCATATTCGGACGGTTTTTTAATTTCAGGAAGCAATGGGTGCGGAAGAAGGGGATGCAGGTTGCGAAGTTTTAACGGAAGTAAGCGGCTCTGAGCGTGCGAAATGTGAAAACCCAGGAATTTGGAACCAAAGGAGCGAAAAAGGGGGAGCTGCAGCACAGGTAACGATGCCGCCCTCGCAGCTATTCCATGAGCTTTTTCGACTCCAGATATAGCACCTGAATAAACTTTTTTATATTATGGCGGATCAAGCCGGGAGAGGAAGCTTGCTCGCTTTCCAGCTCCCTCATTTTGATTCGTATATCGCTTAGGTCGAAAAACTTGGTAGCGTACTGCTCGAACTTCGGATTCGAATAATCGATCAAGCCAAGGGAGGCCAGATGGGTCAGCGATTGGTTTACCGACCGCCGAACCCGTTGTTCGGCCGCTTTGATCTCTTTTTTTATGCCGGCTGCGGTAGCCGAGGGACCTAACTTTTTCCGGGCGATTTGCTGATAGATTTCCAGCAGCTGTGGGAAGCCCTGCTCTAATGGGTTGCTGCTCTCGTACCGGTATAAATAATCGAGTATTTCCAGCAAGTCTTTGACACCGGCTTCACCGATCAGCCCGAGGTCCGACAGCACGTAGTTTCCGCAGGACACAATGCTCTTTTCGCCTGCGGAAGGCTCTTTAGCCGGTGCCGCGCCGCTTAAGCCGATGGCATTCAGCGTTTTCTGGATATCTTTAATGGAGTGCTGCAGCCGCAGCCGTTCCGTCACCTTACGAAGAACGGAAATCACTTCCAATCGGTTGATAGGCTTTGTAATGTAATACTCAACTCCGAGCGAATATGCTTTGCCTATCAGCTCCTTTGACTCCACTTGGGAAATCATGACGATCTTCCCGTCGAAGCCTCCGGACAGCTCGCGTACGGTCTCGATGCCGTCACGAACAGGCATTAGCAAATCGATCAGCACGATATCGACTTGCTTCATGGCAAGTAAAGCGATATCGATTTGCGCACCGTCTTCGGCTTCCCCCGCAATCGTTCCCAAATCCTCATCCTCAATAATTTGCTCCAGCATGGAGCGGACTTCCGGGTCGTCATCGACAATATAAAATCGCATCTCGCTATTCCACCTTCTTTGCTATTTGATCGAGAGGGAGCGTTATGGTGAAGACAGCGCCTGTCCCTCCGCCGGCGGTGCCGGCTTGTACGGTGCCGAGCATTCTCTCGACCTCTTGCTTGACGTAAGCCAAGCCGATACCTGTGGAAGCATTGCCGGATTTATCGTATTTCGTAGTAAAGCCGGGAAAGAATATTTTCTCCAAGTGCTTGGAGGCAATGCCCGGCCCATTGTCGGCTACGCTGAAAATGACGGTATTGTGATCCCGCTTAACTACAATTCGGATACTGCCTGTTTCTTTTATCGCCTCAACGGCGTTGACGACCAAGTTATTGAGAATTGACAAGGTTGCGTAGACATGACACGGGGGAAAGACACCATCCATGTGCAAGTCGAGCCCGATCTTCTTGCCGAGCGAACGGGCATACTTTCGATTGGAGCGCAGAACGATTCCCGCCAGTTCATCCAGCGGCAAATATTCGCTATCATGCGAGATCAAGCCGGATAGTCCTGCATAAATCCGTTGGTTGTCCTTTTTAATCTCGTGGACCTGCCCGGCGATCCGGAGTGCCTGCTGAGCGAGATCTTCCCGAAGCAGATGCTGGCTGTCCTTTAAGGATTGATAAAGCCGGTAGCTGTCCTGGGCAATATTTTCCGCATTGTACAGCGTTTTATTCAATTGGATCGTTTCCTCATAAAGCTCGGAAATCAGCACGAGCATCTTCTCTTTTTCTTTGCGCTGCTGTTCTTCGGCAGCTTTGGATTGTCTCAGCTTTACCAGATTGAAAAAACCGAGCACAAAAAAGCTCCGAAAAAAAGCGATAAGCGCAATTTGCTTCCAAGTGGCTAAAGCAGTCAGCGGCGCTGCCGCCGGGCTGCGCAGCAGCAGCTCCACCGAATTCGCGGCGATTTCTATCGTCACGCCCAATACGCCGAGCAGAAGCGGCCGATGATGATGCCGGTTCAATCGAACCGCCGCGAAGACGATCGCATAGGTCAAGTAATAAAAAAATACCGGATAGTGATGCTGAAAAGCCGCTTCCCAGTCCCGGAGCGGCCCGAGCGTCGTCTCTAGTCCCATGCGGAAGATCGTAACCGCGGCGCCGACCAGCAATCCCGAGACAAGCGGAGAGACGGACCGAAGCCATAACAGGAACAGAAAGAAGGCGGGGGTTCCCAGACTTACCCGAAAATCGTTTTGAAACGGGTAAAAATTCAATTCGCCCGCAATAGGTACCGTAACGATCATCAGTATGAAAGTCAACCATTTTTCTTTCAACGCGGCGCACGGCCTCCTTTCCAAATCGACGTAAAGTCTTTCGACATCGTTCATAGTATTCCTTCCTTGGCTGATTCTAAAAAAAATAAAGACCAAAAAGTAGATTTATATAGATTTTTATAGAATCCCCATACAATAAACTCATCCAAGGCAGCAAGTTTTCATGAAAAGAAAGCGCTTTACAATAAAGGGAAAAGGGGAGTCTGCAGTGAAAAAATTTGGTTTGGCTTTTCAAATCCTGATTGGCCTTGTATTGGGCGTGGCGGTAGGGGCTGTTTTTTATGGAAACCCGGCTATCGAAAGCTTCTTGAAGCCGGCGGGAGATATTTTCATTCGTCTGATCAAAATGATCGTCGTTCCGATTGTCGTTTCCTCTCTGATCGTCGGCATTGCGGGTGTTGGGGATATTAAAAAGCTTGGGAAGCTCGGCGGCAAAACGATTCTTTATTTTGAAATTGTGACGACGGTCGCCATTATTTTCGGGCTGCTCATAGCCAATGTATTCCAACCCGGTGCCGGTGTCAATATGGCCGGACTAGCCAAGTCGGATATTTCGAAATATGTTGAAACGACCGAGAAGGTGACCAGTCACAGCTTCATCGATACCTTCGTCAATATTGTCCCGAAAAACATTTTCGAGTCGTTCGCGGCAGGCGATATGCTGGCCATCATTTTCTTCTCGGTATTTTTCGGCTTGGGCATTGCCGCCATCGGCGAAAAAGGGAAGCCGGTGCTGGCTTTTTTCCAAGGCGTTTCCGAGTCGATGTTCTGGGTAACGAACCAAATCATGAAGTTTGCGCCGATCGGCGTATTCGGATTGATCGGGATGACGGTATCGAAGTTCGGGGTCGGTTCCCTGCTTCCGCTCGGGAAGTTAGTGCTGGCCGTATACGTGGGCATGTTCCTGTTCGTGGCCATCATCCTCGGCTTGATCGCCAAGCTGTGCGGCACCAGCCTTATGGCAATCGTTCGCATTTTAAAAGACGAGCTCATCCTTGCTTTCTCGACGGCAAGCTCGGAAACGGCTCTTCCCAAGATGATGGAGAAGATGGAGCACTTCGGCGTTCCGAAGGCGATCACCTCCTTCGTCGTACCGACGGGGTACTCCTTTAATCTGGACGGCTCTACGCTGTATCAATCCATAACCGCTTTATTTATCGCGCAAATGTACGGCATCCATATGCCGCTCAGCTCCCAATTAATGCTGGTGCTGGTCTTGATGCTTACCTCGAAGGGAATTGCCGGTGTGCCGGGCGCATCGTTCGTCGTACTGCTCGCTACGCTCGGATCGGTCGGGATTCCGCTGGAAGGTCTTGCTTTTATCGCCGGGATTGACCGAATTCTGGATATGGCCCGGACCGTGGTCAACGTCATCGGCAATTCCATAGCTGCGGTTGTCATGGCGAAATGGGAAGGACAGTACGACCGGAAGAAAGGCGAGTTATATTTAAAGTCCGTCAAGCAAGCTGCATAAGTCGAAAAACAGGGGGAAACGACGATGACAACAGCACAGCTCAGGGTGGAAAAAGATTTTCTCGGCTCCAAGGAAGTACCGGCCGGCGCTTATTACGGCATTCAAACGCTGCGCGCCGTTGAAAATTTTCCGATAACCGGATACCGCATTCATGAAGAACTGATTCGTGCGATGGCAACGGTCAAACATGTAGCCGCTACGGCGAACATGGAGATCAGACAGCTGAATCCGCAGATCGGGAATGCCATCGTGCAAGCGGCCCAGGAGATCATGGACGGCAAATGGCACGATCAGTTTATCGTCGATCCGGTCCAAGGCGGAGCCGGAACCTCCATCAATATGAATGCCAACGAGGTGATCGCCAACCGGGCGATCGAGATTCTTGGAGGAACGAAGGGCGATTATTTCCAAGTCAGTCCCAACTCCCATGTGAATATGGCTCAATCGACCAACGACGCGTTTCCGACGGCGATTCATATCTCGACGCTTTCTTTAATTGAAAAGCTGATCGTGACGATGGAGGAGCTGCTTGCCGCGTTCCGCAAAAAAGCGGTACAGTTCGACGGGATTATCAAGATGGGCCGGACGCATCTGCAGGATGGCGTACCGATCCGCCTCGGTCAGGAATTCGAAGCTTACAGCCGCGTGCTGGAGCGCGATATCAAGAGGATCAAGCAAACCCGCGGGCATTTATACGAAGTCAATATGGGCGCAACGGCCGTCGGAACCGGTCTGAATGCCGATCCCCGCTACATTAAGCGTGTCGTGGAGCTGCTTGCCGAGCTCACGGGACTGCCGCTAATCAATGCGGATCACCTGGTGGACGCTACGCAAAATACGGACGCTTATACCGAGGTGTCCGCGGCGCTGAAGGTTTGCATGATCAACATGTCCAAGATCTCGAACGACTTGCGTCTGCTCGCCTCCGGCCCGCGTACGGGACTCGGAGAGCTGAACCTGCCTGCGCGCCAGCCCGGTTCGTCGATCATGCCGGGCAAGGTGAATCCGGTCATGGCGGAGGTCGTCAATCAGGTAGCGTTCCAGGTCATCGGCAACGACCATACGATATGTCTCGCTTCCGAAGCCGGGCAGTTAGAGCTTAACGTGATGGAGCCCGTGCTCGTGTTCAATTTGCTGCAATCGCTTAGCATGATGAATCAAGTGTTTAAAGTGTTCCGCATCCATTGCCTGGAAGAAATCGAAGCGAACGTTGAGCGCTGCAGAGAGTATGTGGAGAAAAGCGTCGGGGTTATCACTGCGCTCAACCCGCATCTGGGTTATGAAGTCGTAGCGAGAATTGCGCGCGAAGCGATTTTGACGGGGCGTTCGGTACGCGAGCTGTGCCTGCTTTACAACGTTTTAACGGAAAAGGAGCTTGAGCTCATTCTCGATCCTTACGAAATGACGAACCCCGGAATTGCGGGGGCGGAGCTATTGGACAAGAACTAAAGAGCAGATGCAGCAACCGTTTCACCTAATTAAAGGAGTTGTGTAAAAACATGTCAGCCAGCACTTACATGATCTATCGTCTTCAAATCGATAAAGAACAAATCTCGCTCGGCGATATCGCCGCTGTGATCGAAAGGACAAGCGGGGACATCGTAGGGATCGACGTCATCTCGTCAGGCCGTTCAAGCACCGTCCGCGATATTACCGTGAATGTATCCGACCAGACGCACAACGAGCAGATCGGCGAATCGCTTCAAAAGCTAAAAGGCGTGAAAGTGATTAACGTCTCCGACCGTACGTTCCTTGTGCACTTGGGCGGGAAAATCGAGATCGCCTCCAAAATTCCGGTGAAAAACCGCGACGATTTGTCACGGGTCTACACCCCGGGGGTCGCCAAAGTGTGTACGGCGATTGCGGAGCAGCCGAGCAAAGCCTATTCGCTGACGATCAAGCGGAATACGATCGCCGTTGTATCCGACGGAACGGCCGTGCTCGGACTTGGCGACATCGGACCGCTCGCGGCGATGCCGGTAATGGAAGGCAAAGCCATGCTGTTCAAGGAATTCGCAGGCGTGGATGCTTTTCCGATATGCCTGGACACGAAGGACCCGGACGAAATCGTCCGCATGGTAAAGGCCATGGCCCCGGCCTTCGGAGGCATCAATCTGGAAGACATTTCGTCGCCTCGCTGCTTCGAAATCGAGGAGCGCTTGAAGCGGGAGCTCGATATTCCGGTGTTTCACGACGATCAACACGGAACGGCTGTCGTCCTACTGGCCGGTTTGTTGAATGCGCTCAAAATGACAGGCAAACAAATGTCCGATATTAAGGTTGTTGTGAACGGGATCGGCGCTGCGGGCATTGCTTGCTCCAAGATGCTGCTGGCCGCCGGCGTACGCAATTTGATCGGCGTGGACCGTGATGGCGCCATTCATCGGGAAGCGCATTACAACAATAATCCTCATTGGACGGAATTTGCCCGGATGACGAATCCGAATCTGGAAACCGGTAGCTTGTCCGAAGTGATCAGGAATGCGGATGTTTTTATCGGCGTGTCGGCTCCGAATATATTGAAGGTGGAGGACGTCCGGTCCATGGCGAAAGACCCGATCGTCTTTGCGATGGCGAACCCGATTCCGGAGATCGATCCGGAGCTGGCCAAGCCGTACGTTAGAGTCATGGCAACGGGAAGGTCCGACAAGCCCAATCAGATCAACAACGTGCTTTGCTTCCCGGGCATTTTCCGCGGCGCGTTGGACTGCCGGGCGAGCGAAATCAACGAAGCGATGAAGCTTGCGGCTGCGCAGGCGATCGCCTCCGTCGTAACCGATGAAGAATTAAACGAAACGTATATCATTCCGAGCGTGTTCAATCTGAAAGTAGTGGAAAAGGTGCGAGAAGCGGTGATTGAAGCGGCTTACCGTACCGGGGTTGCCCGAAAAATGCTGAGAGAATCCAATAAAGAGTAAGTGAACTGATGCCAGTGAAAAACTATCCTCAGAGGATAGTTTTTTGTTTTGAAAAGACACAATGAAAGTCCACCTTTCTAGAAAAAATCGGGTTCCGTAAGCGTTCCCTATCTTTTACAATAAAGAAGTCATAGGCTGCAGCTATGCAAAGTGAGAAAGAATAGAGAGGGGCTCGAAATGATGCCATTCATTCGCTGGAAACTTATTCCCGTAAGTTTGGTTTTGATTTTGACGATTGTACTCGTGTTATCTGGCTGTACGAAACCCGATAGCGACAGTTCAAATACGACAAGCTCAACAGGCACTGCAAGCAGTCCGGATAAAAGCGGTGATACAAGCAGCAAAGGCGGCGAGCCTATTACCCTTCGGTTTACCGGTTGGGGATCTCCGGATGATTTGGCGGCATATAAGGTTGCTATCGCCAAGTTCGAGAAAGGGCACCCGAATATTAAAGTGGATTTCCAGGCGATTTCAGCGGATTACGATACGAAGCTGACGACGATGGTAGCCGGCAATGATGTGCCTGACGTGGCGATGATGGAATCGGGTACCATAGCTTTTCCTCTCGCAGAACAGGGAAAGTTTCTGAATTTGCAAGATTTTCTCGCGAATGATAAGGAAATTAACAGGGACGCACTGGTGCCCAATATCACATATTCTCTGGAACCTGGCAATGTGATCGGGATTGCGTCGGGACCGGAAACATTCAGTCTCTTCTACAACGAAGATGTATTCAAGGAAGCGGGTATTGAACCGCCGACTTCGGAAGCTTCCAAGGCTTGGACTTGGGAACAATTTGTCGATGTCGCCAAGCGGCTGACGATTGACAACAAAGGACGGAATGCGACGGAGGAAGGGTTCGATCCGAAAAACATTCGGCAATTTGGCATCAACCTTCCGACCTGGTGGGGGGCTTACAGCAACTTCATTTACTCGAACGGCGGAGACTTTCTGTCAGCGGACGGCAAGACGCTCGCGATCAATGAACCGGCAGCTGCAGAGGCTATCCAAAAGCTGGCCGATCTGATCAATGTGCATCATGTTGCACCGTCCCCGCTGCAGGCAAAAAATATTCCCGGCACGAACGTAGCGCTTCAGACCAAAAAAGTAGCGATGGCGATAGACGGACAGTGGGCGAGCACAGCGCTCGCACAGTCCAAGTTCAACTTTAACGTAGGTGTGCTGCCGGTTATGAAAGATCCGGTTACAACCGTTGTCTGCGCGATGTTTTCGATTTTCAAATCGACCAAGCATCCGCAGGAATCATGGGAGCTGCTCAAGGCGCTGCTTGATCCGGAAGCTTCATTGGACCTGCTGACAGCCGGAACATTGATGCCTGCACACAAAGACTGGTATACGGATCAAGAGAAGCTGGCGAGATGGACGCACAATCTGCCTTCTCGTCCTTCCGGTTACAAAGGGGCTGTTATTGATATGCTGTTGAATCACAGCCATGCAACACCGACGGCATATGTGAAGAACTTCAGCAAAATCATGGATGAGATCAATCCGGCCTTGGATAAAGTTTGGCTTGGCAAGCAATCGGCCAAGGAGGCGCTGGACGCGGTTGCCGAGAAAGCGCAAGCGAATGTACAGGGGCGGCGCGACGTCAAGTAATGCAGATTAGATATAACAGATAATCAGAGAGGACAACGGCTCTTGCTTCCAAAGAGCGTTGTCCTCTGCCATAGATAGGAGGAACACTGCATGAAGATTTCGGCATTAGACAGGCAGAATGCTTCTGTCGCGGCTAGGTACAGCAGCACGAAGCGGGGGCGGAAAGCGCTGATCTACGGCCTGCTATTCACATCGCCGGCAATATTGGGCTTTCTTATTTTTACGCTGGGACCGATGATTGCGAGCTTCTATCTTAGTTTAACGGACTACAGCGTATTCAAGGATATGACGACTTTCATTGGTTTAGACAATTACTTAAAACTATTTTCAGGGGAAGATGAACTGTTCTATCAGTCGCTGGCAACAACGTTTTATTTCGTGGTGCTTCGTGTGCCGACGGTGATCATTTTATCTTTTTTCTTGGCGATTCTATTGAACCTGAACGTAAAAGGCCGATCTGTTTTCCGGACGATCATCTACTTGCCGAGCATCGTGCCGGCGGTTGCCTCTTCCATGATTTGGCTGTGGCTGATGAATCCGGATCTTGGCTTAATCAATACGATGCTCGAATGGCTGTATCTCCCGACCAGTGACTGGTTGTTCAGCGAAAGCAGTGTCATTCCCTCCATTGTGCTTACGACCCTATGGGGCATTGGCGGAACCGTTATCATCTTTCTGGCAGGATTATCGGGCATTCCGACTTCCTATTACGAAGCAATTGACGTAGATGGCGGAGGCTGGTATCAGAAACTGAGGCACATCACGGTTCCAATGATGACACCTACCATATTCTTTAACACGATCATGACGATTATCGGCTCCTTCCAAGTATTCAGTGAAGCTTATATCTTGACGCAGGGGGGACCGAATAACAAAAGCTTGTTCTTCGTGTTCTATCTGTGGCGTACCGCATTCCGCGATTCGGAGATGGGCTACGCTTCAGCACTGGCGTGGGTTCTCTTCGTCATTATTATGATCTTTTCATTTATAATCTTCAAAACCTCGAAATCCTGGGTGCATTATGAGGGGGACCGCGCATGAGAGAGTCCAGACTAAAGCTTACTGCAGGGTTTGCGGCCCTTATTATCGTTTCCGTCCTGTTTATTGTACCCTTCCTTTGGCTGCTGCGAAGTTCATTGATGGATTTATCCCAAATATTCATTATGCCGCCGCAGTGGATTCCGAAGCCGTTTCATTTCGAAAATTTCATTAACGCCCTGACGGTCGTTCCGTTTGGCGCCTTTTTCAAAAATACGGTCATCATCGTAGCCGGCGTATTGCTTGGCACCGTCGTTTCCAGCACCGTGGCAGCCTTCGGCTTCTCGCGCATCCGCTGGAAAGGGCGCGAAACGGTGTTCGCCATTTTGATGTCCACGATGATGCTGCCGGCGGCGGTTACCCTGATTCCGAGTTTTATCGGCTGGAAGACGCTTGGCTTCTACGATACGTTCTATCCGCTCATCGCGCCTGCTTATTTCGGCGGCGGCATTTTCAACATTTTCCTGCTCCGCCAGTTTTACATGACGATTCCACAGGATTTCGATGAGGCGGCATTGGTCGACGGGGCGAACTATTTTCAAATCTATTGGCGGGTCATTTTGCCGCTCAGCCGTTCCGCGGTTATTGTCGTTGCATTGTTTACATTTCTAGGGTCATGGAATGACTTTATGGGACCGTTGATTTACTTGAAAAGCGATACCCGGTTTACCCTGGCGCTTGGCCTTCAAATGTTTCAAGGCAGCTATACGGCGCAGTGGGACTTGCTCATGGCGGCATCAACTGTCGTTATACTGCCATGCATTGTTGTTTTTTTGATCGGGCAGCGGTATTTCCTAGAAGGAATTACGCTTACAGGGTTGAAAGGATAAGGGAGGAATGTGGGGGGCCGACTCGGTGCTTACGATAAATCAACAACAGGAGGATTGCAACATGAATACCTTAAAGAATAAACGTTCAGGGAATCCGATTTTCCCAGGGTGGTATGCAGATCCGGAAGGACGAATTTTCGAAGGGAAATACTGGATCTACCCGACTTATTCGGCACCGTACAATGAACAAACTTATTTCGATGCCTTTCATTCAGCGGATCTGGTGGAATGGACGAAGGTAGAACGCATATTGGAAATGAAAAATATCACATGGGCCTGGCGAGCCTTATGGGCGCCATCGCCTATTGAGCGGAATGGCAAATATTATTACTACTTTGCTGCGAATGATATACAGAGCAATGAGGAACTTGGCGGCATTGGCGTAGCTGTTTCCGACCGGCCGGAAGGTCCTTTCCTGGATGCGATAGGTAAGCCTCTGATTGATCAATTCCATCACGGCGCTCAACCGATCGACCCGCATGTGTTTATTGATGATGACGGAAGCGCTTATTTGTACTACGGCGGTTGGGGTCATTGTAATGTCGTACGTTTGAATGAAGATATGATAAGTATCGGAACTTTCGAGGATGGGGAGACATTCAAGGAAATCACGCCAGAACATTTCGTCGAGGGGCCGTGCATGATCAAGCGAAATGGGGTTTACTATTTCATGTGGGCGGAAGGCGGCTGGGGCGGTCCGGATTATTCCGTTGCTTATGCGGCTGCAGACTCGCCGCTTGGCCCGTTCAGCCGGGTCGGGAAAATTCTGCAGCAGAATCCGGATGTTGCCACCGGGGCGGGGCATCACGGGATGATCCAGGTGCCTGGAACGGATGAGTGGTACATCGTATATCACCGTAGGCCGTTATCGGAGAAGGAGGCGAATCATCGGGTCGTCTGCATCGACCGCATGCACTTCGAGGAGGATGGCAGTATTCGCCCGGTAGAGATTACCTTGGAAGGGGTAAGTGCCCGACCGATCTAAGCAGGTATAGACAAGTTATTGTCGTTCAATTGACGGCAATAACTTGTCTATTTGTAGATGCTGCCCAATGCTCCAATTACGTAATAATAGTAGAAAAAGTCGAACTGACAGAGGAAAGGGGAGCGCAATATGAAAATACTCATCGTGGACGATGAACCGCGGCATCTACGAGGCATGTCTGCGATGATTCAGGCGATGCGTCCGCATGCGCAAGTTTCGGTTGCCAAAGACGGAGAAGTTGCCCTGGCGAGCATTCGTTCTGAGCTGCCTGACATTATTCTCAGCGATATTCAGATGCCTAATTTGGATGGGCTTGCATTGTTGAAGGCGTTGGAAGCGGAGGGCATTCGAACGAAAGTCGTCATGGTCTCCGCCTTTAATCTGTTTGATTATGCTCAGACAGCTCTCCGACATGGCGCGACCGATTATTTGCTAAAGCCGGTTGACGCCGACAAGGTGGAAGCGCTTCTACAGAGAATGGAAGGTCTAATCACAGAAGAAGCTAGAGAACGCGGGGAATCCGCAGACCTCAAGCAGCGGCTGCGTCTAACCTCACCCGCGTACCGGAGCCGCTTGCTTCACCAATGGCTAAGTGGCAATTTGACGTTGGATGAAGGCAAGAAATTAGATGAATGGGCGATGCTGCAGGAAGTCAATATCTTGATTCTGACTGAGATTGGCACCGGGGGCAGCTGCGCCGGAGACTCAGCGCTGCTGTCGCAATCGTTGACAGACCGTTTGTGCCAGCTGGGAGCGGTGTTCGGCGAAGCTTGTGTGTTCCCGCTGCATAGTTTACCTAATCAAGGGAGCCGTTTTGTCACAGCAATCAAGTTGAGCACGCCCGCGCAGCTGCCGAAGCTGCTCCCAGAGGTTCGTGTCCGGTTGCAAGCGATTTCAGCGTCCGGCCAAACGTGGGGCAGCTTGCGGCACGGCATTGGGTGCAGGGCGCTGGAAGAGAGGGACGGTGTGGGTATTCCTGAGCTGTATCAGCGTGCACAAATGGCGCTAGCGCACACATTCCATGAGGAATGGCAGGGGGTGACGAGCAGCTTAGAGCTTGTCCCAACGATGACAGAAGCCTTCAACTTGAACGGCGAGGAACTGTTCGAAGCGCTCCAAGGCCCGACGGTCGACGCTGCCGAAGCCATGTGCCGCGCGGCCTTCCGCGAACTGGCTTGCGGCGGCAATACCGATCCGAAGCTCATAAAAAATTACGCGTCGCTGATGCTGATGAAGATCAAGAGCCGGACCAAAGACATCGTCGACCGGCAGGTTGGAAATATGATTACCGAGACTGTCGTATCGCAAATTCCGGTATGCAGCAGCAGCGAAGAGCTCGTCGCGCTGCTGCTCCTGCGTTTGAACGAGCTGCACCGGTCGTTGGCACTGCGTAAGCAGGATCGCCACGAGCTGATCGTCGAGGAATTCCTCGGTTGGATCGCCGAGCATTTCCGCGATGATTTGACGCTTGAAATGGCGGCGGAGCGGTTTCATTTCAACGCCTCCTATTTCAGCACGTTAATCAAGAGCCGGACGGGACGCTCATTCTCTGACCACCTCACGGAAGCCCGCATGCGCCGCGCCAAGGAGCTCCTTGGCACCGGGCAGCACAAGATCTACGAGATCGCGGAGCAATGCGGGTATCGGGATACGAAATATTTTACGCGTATGTTCAAGAAGCAGTTCGGGCTGTCTCCGGAAGCCTACAAGCGAATCCCTGCTGCGACCGCCGGAAGCGAGGAACCATCATGACGTTCAGAGCGAGACTGCTGCAAAGTTATTTGATTCTCATTGCGCTGCCGCTCCTCGTGCTGAGCACAATCTTCTACAACACAAGCCTAAATGTGGTCACGGAGCAAGCGCAAAAGAATGTTTATGATGTCGTGAAAAAGAACAACGACGTGATCGATACGAAGCTCGGAATTGCCGATCAGAACAGCAGGGCCTTGTTCGTGGACAAGGATTTGTACCAAATCTTCAACAATCTCAACCCGGCCGATGCCGAGGAGCTCGTCGCCGCCGATCGCAAAATCACGGCCATCCTGAGCAAATACTTTTCGCAAAATGAAGACGTGTACGCCGCGCAGCTCTGGACTTCCTATTACAGTTTCGGCCTGTCGATGCCCCAAGGAGATCCCGCCAAATCGCAGATATATAAGGCGGCTGAGCAGGCGGCTGGTAAAATGATCTGGTACCCGACATACGATTTCACTACAATGTTCAATCAATCTTGGCTGAAGGACGGAACGTTCGACTACCGCTACTTGTTCTCCGCCACCCGGCTGCTGAATTTCTCACACCTGGAGGATAGCTCGCTGGTGAAGCTCGGAACGAATGTAGAACGTCCAGTGTTGACGATCAGCTACAAATCTACGGTGCTAGACGAGCTCTTCGAGAAGAGTATTCCTGCAGGCTCGATCTACATGGTGTTAAATCCGGACGATGTTGTCGTAGCATCAAGCGACAAGTCGCAAATTACCCAGTCTTACAAGCAGGACTGGATCCATTCGTTCCGGACGCAAGGCACCGGGACGACGCGGCTGAAGCTAAGCGGAGCGAATCAGATCGTCGTCTTCGACCGGTCAGAGGTGACGGGCTGGCTGTCGATCGTCATGATACCGCAATCCGCGCTCGTCGGAAGTCTGGTGCCCGTTATTCGCACATCGACACTCGTGAGTGCGCTGGCGCTTGGTGGTGGTGCGCTGCTGCTCGCGTATTTCATCCTCAACCATGTCACCGTGCCCATCAAAAAACTGATGAGTGCGATGCGCTCCGTGGGGGAGGGTGATTTCCAAACGAAGGTCGAGGTGGCAAGAAACGATGAGTTCGGGCTTCTGTCGCAGCGGTTCAACCGGATGAACGACCGCATCCAGATGCTGGTCAAGGAGAATTACGAGATCAAGCTCAAGGAGAAAGAAGCGGAGATCCAGGCGCTGAACATGCAGATGAATCCCCATTTTCTATACAACACCCTCAATATCATGAACTGGACTGCAATCGAAAACAACCAGAAGGAACTCAGCAAGATGCTAGTCTGCCTGTCGAGCATGCTGCATTATACGTCCCGCAAGGATTGGGGAGCCGTTCCTTTGTCCGAAGAGCTGGAATGGATGCGGAATTATTTCTACATCATGTCAGCCCGGTTTGAAGGGAAATTCAGCGTCACGTATGACATCGAGCCTTCGCTTTACAAGGAGAAGCTGCCGCGGCTGTTGTTTCAACCTTTCGTCGAGAATGCGATTTTGCACGGTTTCAGCGGGCTGGAAGAAGGCGGACGCATTGCGATCCGCGGCTGGACGGAGGAGGAGAGCAGGTTTTTCGAAATTCGTGATAACGGAATTGGCATCAGCAAAGAGGGCATCGAAGCCATTCTGTATAAGGAATCTGCCTCCGTCGGAATCAAGAATACGATTTCGCGTATCCAGATGGCTTACGGCGAGGCTTATGGCATTCGTATTCATTCGGTGACTGGGCAAGGAACGTCCGTCATTGTGCATCTCCCGCAAAGATCTTAAACTGCGGATTCAGAATAAAGATACAATGGCCAAGCCGTTTTTTTGCGACACGTGGTTTATATATCCAACGAGGAACGTTAGTTCAACGATCCGGAGCAGTATGCCGCCGCGGCAGCTGCTCCCTGGTGTCGTTGAAGTAGCGGGCAGATTTGCCCAATGGAAAGAGATGGAGAGTTATATGATCATCGACATGCTGACTTTTTTGTGCAAAAAATGCACGGTAATCTTTTTCTATCTACGTTAAATTTTATCTTGAAGGGAGGGGAAACGATGGCGTTGGAGAGGATGAAAACGCCGCGGAAGCGTGAAAACAGTTCCCCAACAAAATTCAACTCTCGTTTCACGAACCATCAGTCGTGTCCGTAAGATGCCCGGTGTCCATTGGCGGTTTTTTTTCGGTTTGCCCGTGCCGGGAGCCGGAGCCTTCATACAGCTTTATCATCAGCTGCGACCGGTTTTTAACACCGTATTTGTCGAACATTTGAGCCAAGTTTTTCTTGACTGTAATTTCGCTCAAATGCAGGTGAGAGGCAATTTCCATGTTGGTTTTGCCCTCCAGCAGCAGCACAGCGATTTCCTTCTCCCGGACGGTTAACCCGGCCAGCCGTTCGGAATCCGTCTTGATTCCGATGCTCGAGGCCATACGATCCAGATAAGCTTGCAGCCTACCGCCGCGCAGGTCGATCAGGAAGGTCGGCGATGGCGTGCCCTTGCCATAATCATTGTGCAGCGCTTTCGGCACCTCTTCGAATCCGAGCCGGCGGAGCAGCGTCTGATAGAATGGCAGCGGCGTCGAAGCCAGCAATATGCCGCCCGTCAAAATGTGGGAGAACACGAAGCTCAACAAGTCTCTTCTGGCCGAAGCATCTTCCGGATCGAGCGCGTCAACCATCCTGATGTACCAGCCGCTCTGCGTCTGCCGTGGGACGGCAAACTCTTTTTTTCGGCTTGGCGACAGCCCTTTGAAGTAGGCGCGGCTTACCGGTTGTGTCGTCAAATAATCGAGTGTGCGCTCGTTGATGGGAATCATGACGACAAGCCCGATTAGCCGGCCTGCCTCGTTTCTGAGGAGATGCACGGCGTCAGGGCATAGCTCAAGCAGGCTGCACGGATCGAACAAGTCCGATTCTTTATGATCCTGGCTGGCAGGTACGATCAAGTCGTACTGCCGGTTCGTTTCGTGATCGACGAAGGAAACTTTTTTGTCCCGGGCTTCTGCTGTCCTTTGCTTGAAATAATGGACAACCTCGTTCACATTGTGCTCGTCCATCGTCTCCAGGTGATTGGAGGAAAAAGAAAGCGGCTGAAAAAATACAGCTCGAATCAACGAGTCGCCCAGATGATAGAAAAACTCGCCGCGCTCCCATGAAATGTCTGGATTGGAGGCGTTTTGCCGCAATTTCCGGTCGTAATAAAGGACACAGCGCCGGGATAAACGCTGGTATGTCTCTGGCATACGGGCACGAAGATCTTGGCGGATAGATTCCCGCATCAAATCGTGCAGCACCCATCCCCGTTCAGTGAACCTGACGAAAGATAGCTGGGTCAACCGCCGGAAATCGACAGCCTGGACTTCTTGCTCGATGACGTAGCCGAGTAAGTCCTGGTTGAAATGCCGCAGCATCGATGCGGCCTCCAGAAGCTTCTGCAAGCTCTCATCCGTCACCTCCTTCAGCCACAAGTGGACGAGTCCGTTTAGCACCTCCGTTCGGTCCGTTCCCCCCAAGCGGTTCGAAGAACCGGAGTGGATTGTAGAGGCTGCCAAAGAAAGTGTGAGCGGGTGTCCTTGGGTGAACCGCCACAGCTCCTGTATCACTCCCTCTTCCTGAATGCCAATCTTTCCCAAGTATTCGCACAACGTCTCATAAGGGAACTCAATAAGCGGCAAGGGCCGGATCATCCGGCGCCATCCTGGCGAGACCGCCCATTCGCCTCGCAAGGGGAATCTGCCGGCTATAATGACAAGTACGTTGTCGGGGAGCCGTGCGATGAATTCCTCCCTCAACCACAAGTCCAACCCGCTCAATTCCTCATAATTATCGAGCGCAAGCACAATTCGCTTGTCCGTCGCGATCGCATTCAGTTTTTTCAGACAAGCGTCCGTCCAGTTGGCGGCTGGCATCTGTTCGGGCTTGTCTAAGACAGAGGAATCGGAACAAATAGAGCCCAGCACAGACAAGAAACGTCTCGCAAACGCTTCGGGGGAATGGATAAAATCTCTGCTGCCCAGCAGTATGAACAAAGAGCCGGTCTTCTCTAAAGCCCGGTTAAGCGCGTCGAGCAGAAAGCTTTTGCCGATGCCGCCCGGACCATAAATATTCACGATGCGCTCCGTTTGCCCACCGCGGTCAGCGAACTGCAAGAGCTGTTCAAGTTCAGCTGCTCTGCCGATAAAAAAATGGTCTTTCCATTGCTCCAATACTTGCACAGTGCCTCACCCTCACTTCAAGTCGAATGCCATCGCATATGCCTTAATTATACCAAAGTATAGTTTGCTGCGACATTTACCCGAATCTTTTTCTAGGGGCCCGTCCGTTCAATCCGATCCCGCGTTCTTCCAATGCTCCTCCATATCCATTAACAGACGGGCAAATCGATCGGCAGGCATCGACAGCTGCACTTCGCGACGGATAGCGAAACCGATGCTTCGAGGGGGGACGGGTTCCTCCAGTTGAAGCTCATAGAGCATGCCGTTCTGAAGCTCTGCTTCGACGAAAGATCGAGTGATAAAGGCCGCCCCGTACCCGCGTCTCGCAAACTCTGCCAGCAGATCGATACTCCCCAGCTCAATGTCGGGCTTCACCGTGTAGCCCTTGGCTGCAAACCATTGCTCCACAAAAAACCTCGTACTGCTTCCCGGAGACAAAAATAGCAATGGAAGCCCCACCAACTCTTCCATGGACAATGAGCCGGCCGTAAGCTCACGATGAGCTTCTCCGACAACAAAGCATTCCTCCAGCTTTGCCAATGGCCGAATAACCAGTTGCGGATCGATCAACGGCATATGGACAATGGCGCAGTCGATATGACCTTCCTTCAAGCGCTTTGCAAGATCAGGCGTCCTGCCATGGGAAAGGCGGATGCGTATTCCCGGATATTTGACGTGAAACAGATCAAGCTTCGGCAGCAGCAGATGTTTGATCAGCGATTCGCTCGCCCCGATCCTAAGCTCCCCCTCGGTTAATTGCTTTAATTTCTGCACATGCTCCTGTGCGGCGTCCAGTAGAGAAAACGATTGCTCCACATAGCCTAGTAGGGCACGCCCCTCCTGCGTCAACTCGACTCCTTTGGAAAGCCTGTTAAAAAGCTTAATCCCGAGAGATTGCTCCATCTGCTTAAGCGCGTAACTGACAGACGGCTGTGTGATGTGCAGCTCTTGTGCGGCCTTCGTTAAATTCCCATGCCTTGCTGTTTGCAAGAAAATACGGTACCATTCCAGATTCATCATGATATAGAACCTCTCTATTTCAAACTAACGAATTAGCGATTTCACTTATTTCATTGTTCTCATTATAATGTGAAGCAACAGTTCAATCAAATGGAGAGGTGAAGAAGCTTGAAACCGAAACAGCACATGCCGGATCGAGAAGCCCGATCCCCCTGGTCCAAGAATAATGACAAAGCAACAGTAGAGGTTATGCCTCCCGGGAAACCGGTAGAGGGAACCCTACGTCTATCTGGAAGCAAAAGTCTTACAAATCGCGCTTTAATCACAGCGGCTCTTGCGGAGGGGACATCCCGATTAGAGGGGATTCTAAAAAGCGATGATTCCTATTGGTGTATGAACAGCTTAACGAAGCTTGGAATACGAGTCCACTTGGTAGGAGAGACCGTATGGGTCGAAGGCTGTGCTGGCTCATGGCCAATGTCATCGGGTGATCTCTATGTCGGTTCTGCGGGGACGGTCGCCCGCTTTTTGCCCGGTGCTCTGGCAATTGGCCGTGGACGCTGGAACCTTACAGGAAGCAAACGCATGAGTGAAAGGCCGCTGCTCCCACTACTGGATGCACTGTCGAAGCTAGGCGCTCGTATTGAGGATAAGAAAGTAAATCGAACCCTTCCTTTTGCCATAGAAACCAGCGGTCTCCGTGGAGGGGACATCTCCCTGCCTGGGTCAACCTCGAGTCAGTTTATCAGCGGGCTGCTCTTAGCTGCCCCTTACACAAAAGAACCGTTGACGATTTTCATTGACGGTGGGATTGTCCAGCGCGATTATGTGGAAATGACGCTGGAGATGATGCGGACGTTTGGCATTCATGCCCAGTTCTCCGATGATGGTCATTCCATAAGCATCCATACAGGTAAGTATCAAGCGCAATCCATCCAGCTGGAACCAGATGTTTCCACTTGTTGTTACTTCTGGTCGATAGCCGCAATGACCGGGGGACGCATACGAATCGAAGGGATACGTGCCGCTACCCGTCAGCCAGACATCGAATTTCTTACCGTTCTGGAACGGATGGGCTGCAGGGTTATACGGGGAGATCATTTTATAGAGGTTGCTGGTTCCAGACAGCTTCGGGGAGGCTTTACACTGAGCATGCAAAAGTGGTCCGACCAGACGCTTACGATCGCTGCAATGGCTGTTTTTGCTGACGGACCTGTTACCTTGACGGATGCCGCTCATATCAGACAGCATGAATGCGACCGCATTGCAGCGATATGCAGCGAGCTTCGCAAGCTTGGCATTCATGTAGAAGAGCATTACGATGGGCTAACCGTCTACCCCGGTCGACCGGAACCCGCCTTACTGGACTCTCATGACGATCACAGGATGGCTATGGCCCTTTCCTTAATCGGTCTGAGGGCGGAAGGAATCCGCATTATGGATCCGGGATGTGTCTCGAAGACGTGTCCGGACTATTTCGAACGATTATCCGACCTTGGCATACCTATCGAAATCTATGCCAAGTGAAATTTTCGGGGGAGCGTAACAGCCTGATGCTGCAGTCACATATAGTTTTTTGTTAATTACCCCTCATTCAAAGCGAAGTCAACAGCAGATTCAGCATGAAGTCTTGTCGTATCATAAATCGGTATATGGCAATCGTCTTGTGAAATGAGAAGCGTAATTTCTGTACATCCAAGAATAATAGCTTCTGCTCCCTGTTGGACAAGACTATTGATGATTTTTAAGTAGGATTGCTTAGACTCTTCCTTTATAATTCCAAGACAGAGTTCTTGATAAATGATGTCATGGATAACCATTCTTTCTGCTTCATTTGGAACAATAACCTCAAGTCCGAAGCGTTCAACAAGTCTGCCTTTGTAAAAATCTTGCTCCATAGTAAAAGCAGTCCCCAGCAAAGCAACCTTTTTAATATCATCCTTAACAATTTCGATTGCTGTTGAATCTGCGATATGAATGAAAGGGATAGATATCGATTCTTCTACTTCATGTGCCATTTTGTGCATCGTATTGGTACATATAAGTATTAAATCGGCTCCACCATTTTCCAGTTTTTGTGCGCAGTCAATCATAATTCTAGTGGCTTCCTCCCAATTTCCTTGATGCTGTAAAGTCTTAATTTCTTGAAAATCTACCGAATACATGAGGCTTTTAGCGGAGTGATGACCGCCTAACTTTTCTTTTACACGTTGATTGATTATTTGGTAATAGAGCAAAGATGACTCCCAGCTCATTCCACCAATAAGACCTATAGTTTTCATGTGATTAGTACCTCCAGTATGCAACTTAGAATAACTTTGGAATTGAACGTACCGTGAAACTTCCAGCTCAAAAGTTATTTCTCGATATTTATTAAACTAACCTGCCCGTCCAGACGGGCTTAAGGGGCTGGATGTGGTCATTCGCTTCTCGGAGTGACCCGGAGCGTCAATGTGCTGTTAGCCGAAGGAAGTTCTGGAATCAGCCATTGCATTTAAGGCGTTCTCAAAATAGCTATATACTTTATCTGCAATTCCGAGAAACTCTTCAACAAGTACATGACTATCCAAGTAACAAGCATACAGATAATCCACTAGAGCGGAGTCAATTTCACAATAGGTTAATATGGCGTCCTTCATCTTAATAATGTCATCCTGCCATACACCTGTATCTTCTAAAACCAAAGAGTATAATGCACGAATTAATCTCTTAGAGTAACCTTTAATATATCTAGCTTTCATTGTGTCATCACTAGCATTAGAAAGTAACCTATGTATACGATCTACTTCCTCCTTGGTCTCGGTATTTAAGTCTAAAATGAACTCCGGAGAAATAATTATCGGTGGTACATTTTCACCTACGTCATGACCATATATGCAAACACAAATTATCTTTATCCAAAAACCCCACTCATTTGGTTTACTTAATACATCGTCAATCGAGCAAATTATTGTATCAATCTTAGTTACTATTGGATATTCCTTCAAAAGCCTGTCTTTAATATTTGACAATTTTTCGTAATCAATATCTTTGGGATCTACACATACAAGAGTAAAGTCTGCATCTGACTTAAAAGGTTTAGCAGTTCCTTTTGGAATCGAGCCACACATATAAATGCTATGAATCTTACCTTTAAATTCGGTAAGTATATTATATACATACTTATCAACAAAATCCTTATATTCACTTTGTATTACAATTGTATCTATAACTTTTTCTAATATCAGATAGACTCCTCCTAATTGTATGTAAATTTTTTAATATGAACAATGCATTGTTTTTCTGGTATTCATAAACAAAGCTTTCATAACCTCCTATGGTTCGCAGAAACCATGAGGTTAATCAAACTGGGCTTCGACCAAGTCCGTCGCCGGAGGCAGCTTCATGCCTTGCTTCCAGATCAGAAATGGGTTGTCGTCCTTTGAACCGTAAAATACAGCTTTGATCTGCTTGGCAGGGTCCGTGCGGTTAGTGTTTAATTGTTCAAGATTGATGACATCGTACCGGTTACCGAGTCTCAGCTCTTCATCCGTTTTAGATTTAAAGACAGGCCGCATCGGAGTGATGTATAGAATGCCGTCGTCTCCCGCTTTAGCGCTGATTTTGTTCAACCGGTATCCGTCGGTCAGCTTGACATGATAGGCAATCCTCCCATCCCGGAGCTGGCTTACCTCGGTTATTTCGATCGCACTGGAAGGGACCTTCGTAATGTTCCAGCTAAACAAGCCAAAGTATCCGATCAGGATAACGCCGCATACGGTTGAGGCCAAGAGTAGACCTTTGGCAAAGGAAGCTACCTTGGAACGTTTCCAATGCTCCTTGAAGCTTGCCAGCGCGTTGCTTTCCTGTTTGTTCTTCGTAATGACTTCAAAAGGCAGGTTGCTGCTCTGCTTCAGCTTGTTCAGGGCGGCAGTACACTTCTCGCAGGTCGCCAAATGGGCTGCGATCGATTGTCGGGCATCCGGACTGCACACTTCATCATAGTATAGCGGCAGCAGGTCCTGGACGATTTCGCATGACAGCTTGTTCATCTTTTCTCCTCCGTCATTAAATCTTGTATGCTGTTTCTGGCGCGGTGAAAGGTAACCCTGGCCCAGCTCTCCGTTCGGCCAAACACCTCGCTGATCTGACCGAAAGACAGCTCTCCGAACACCCTCAACATAAAGACCTCCTTATAGGGCTCTTTCAGATTGTGCAACAGCTTATGGATCCGCAAGGCTTCGGTTTTTTCGATCAGCTTTTGTTCTATCGAGGGGGTGTTTCCCCCTGTATTCTCCTGCAAATCGCCAAGCAGATAGTGTTTTTGTTTATCCATGTACTTGAAGTAAGTATTTTTGGCGATCTGGCACAGCCAGACACTGATTTTACAATTGCCCTTGAACTGGTCAATATTTTTCACCGCTTTGGCGAAGGTTTCTTGCGTAATCTCCTCGGCAATCTGTTGATCCCGGCTTAAAGACAACGCAAATAAGTATACGTCCTGAAAATATTGCTCGTAGATTCGTTCGACATCGGCCACCTGTTCACCACCTTACCCCTATAAGACCCGCCCGCGAGCGTTTCGTTACAAAAAAGATAACATTGTTTGTCTCAATAATAGCTCATAATCCCCAACTTATACCGTACAAACATCTCTTGTTCAACTACTTGGTTAATTAGTGAGAGCCATGATGTTAATCGAAATAGATCCAGCAAGTTAATAAGGAGAGCCATCAGAATATGACGGCTCTCCCTTTTACAACTTTCAACTATCGTACCAGATAACGTAACAAATTGTCTCGTATTATCTTTGAGGATAAACGTAACTATATCCGAGCTCTTCTGGAAACAGAGGCTCAAAAATGGTTGTCCACTCTTTAAGCTTATTCGCTGGAATGTAAACGATCCCTTGTGGAAGTTGAGCATTTCTGTCAGCAAGCCGTGTAAACAGAACCTCTTCAGAAGCGTCTAAAAAGTGAATTCTAAAATCAGCACCCAATTGTGACGCTCGCAATCGCATATCGTCTCGTTGGCTGCGTACCCAGCATCCGAAGTCTAAAATAACATCTACTCCGAGCACTAATACCCGGGCGGCGACTTCCCAAAGCATGGATTCTACAAAATCGTGTCTTTTATCGCGATTCTCATCATCAAGATCCTGGCCATATAATCTGGTGTGCCATTCATCGGGAGTAAGACGAAGTGCCGAGTATCTCTGTTCGAGCTGCCGAGCAAGGGTAGTCTTTCCGCTACACGGGAGACCAACCGTTAGGTGAAGTGTTGCCAAAGCTATCACCTCCAATTTTCCGGTTCGATATGTCGATCCTGCTCCCTACCTCATCATATAAAACCGAGGAATGTTGATTCGACTTACCATCAGATAGCAAATCGAAATGATGATCAACACCTTCATCTCCCACTGAAAAGGCAGTATTGCGAGTAAAGTTAATAGAAGACCGGCAGCTTGTATGGGCAAGCCGGTATAACAATTTGGATTGCTAGTGGTAGTGATGTTATAGCGAGCAAGCCGCAAGGCACCGCAAATAATAAATAGTGAAGCTAAGAGCAGCGAGAAAGTCGGGAGTTTAAGGACAGGATAAATAATGATAGATGGAGCTGCACCAAAGGAAATTAGCTCAGATAGCGAGCGATAACTTTTGCCAATCTCACTGATGTTATGAAATCGCTCCCCAATCGTGCACCCAAGTCCAGCACATAAAGCTGCAATCCCGACACAGATAACAGCATGAACGAACTTGCCGTGAAATGAGAAGATCATGGATATCACACCTGAACTTAGAACAGCCGTAGAAAATATTATCGAGACGAATCGAAAATGCAATGATATCACTCCTTAACAGGTGGGACCTAGTTTAAAAACTATCGACTGATACTGCAATGTAATATATAAGCTGGAGGTATGTTTTTTATTTCACTTGTTATCTCAATTTTCTTAAAATAGGTTGAGAAGAGTCCCTTCTTAGTTGTCGAGTATTGACAAGTTATAAAGCTGCTGGTCGGTAAAAAATGTTTTTTTGTAACATAAAGAATGCTTGTAGCCTCTTGGATCGGCATATTTGTTAGGGGAATACTAGAAATGACATAATCGAGCCACGGGATATTATGTTTTATCAAATATTCCTCCATACATTTGGGAGACTGATTGATAACAAGTAAATTAGGTTCACCCCTATATTTTTTTTTAAGTAAATCGCAAAACTTCTTATTATTCTCAAAGAGCATAAGCAAAGTATCTTTTTTCCTGGCTTTTATCAATTTTTCAGTTATTACTCCGGTTCCTGGGCCATACTCTGCAAGATACTTGGCCTTGTCGAAATCGATTTTTTCGATCATTTTTTCCACTACATATTTTGAACTAGGAAGAATAGCTCCTATAGAATTTGGATTCTTGATGTATTGGCTCAAGAATAGCAGCATCTGTGATTGCACGTTCGTCCCTCCCCACACCTTATATCGACTTAGCCTGTAACACCCGCTAATAATGTATAATAGGGGAGAAACAGGCTTCCGTCAGTTCAGGATACACCCTCGCTTTTGTTAAACCGCGAAAGTTTGTGAATCAACTTGTCTTTATAGATCAGTCCTAAGATAAAGGACAAGATGGCCACCGCGGATATGATAATTGTGGACAGATAATTTTTGTTGTACATGTTCGCTCCGATGCTGACGGAGGCCAGCAGCCAGGGAAATCTCGCTACAAGCAAAATAACGAAAAACCTCAGAGGCTTAATGGGAGTTAATCCCGCGGCGTATATGAACATATCCTTGGGAAGCCCTGGTATGATGAACACGATGAACAGAAAAACGGAAAACTTTTTATTGTCGAGCATGTCGGCTATCCATTTAAATTTGCTCTTGTCCAGCAGCTTCTGGACATACTTCCCTCCCAAAAACCGGGTAAAATAAAAGGCAAGCATGGCCCCCGCCAGCAAACCGGCGACGGTATAAATGGTCCCTAACGTCACCCCATAAATGTATCCCCCGGCAATTTGAATCGCTTCTCCAGGAATAGGGGCAATGACGGTCTGCAGGATCTGAAAAAATATAAATCCAATGGGGCCGGCTTTTCCTAACGAAAGGATATAATTGCGGAATTCATCGATGGATAACGTAACCTTCAGCATTTGTGGGAAGTAACGGATCACCAGGATCGCTAAAATTAGCGTAGCAACTGTCAAGATCACTTTATAAACTAGTTGTTTTTTTGCATTCTTCACGCCATGTTTCCTTTCTGCTTATTGTGCCCTAATGTATAACCTGATTATAGATCCTGGTTCTTAAGAAGCAGCCAAAGGAGATCTTAATAATTCTTAAGTGCCATCGCAAACATAGTTTATTCCCAGCCAGCACAGTATACTTAAGGCATTGCTAAACACTTTGGAGGAGAATGGATGAATACGGATACGAAAATACTTATTGCTGACGATAACCAGGAAATACGGGAGATTGTCCGTGTACTGCTGGAGAGTGAGCGCTACCAAGTGATAGAAGCTGTAGACGGGGATGATGCAGTTTCTAAGGTGGATGAAAACGTGGATTTGATTATTCTGGATATTATGATGCCGGGAAAATCCGGGTTTAAAGCCTGTATTGAGATTCGCGAAAAAACAAGTGCTCCCATTTTATTTCTGACGGCCAGAACAGATGATTCGGACAAGTTCATGGCGTTTTCTGCCGGAAGCGATGATTATCTGTCCAAGCCGTTTTCATATACGGAATTAGTGTCCAGGGTGAAGGCCTTGTTGAGGCGGTACTATGTCTATAAGGGGAAGGATAAGCTGGTCCAGCCTGATATTATCATCATTAACGAGCTGCAGTTAAATACGATGACCAACGAGGTTAGTGTGGGGGGCAAGGAGATTTCTCTTACTGAAATTGAGTATAAAATCCTGCTGCTCATGGCAAAGTATCGGAAGAAAATATTTTCCGCCCAAAATCTGTACGAAAGTGTCTGGGAGGAGCCTTATTATCATAGCTGCAACAATACGGTTATGGTTCATATCCGGAACTTGAGGATGAAGCTGGAGCATAATCCCCAGTACCCGGAGTACATCAAAACGGTATGGGGAAAGGGGTACCGAATTGAATAGGAAGCTCTTTAAGGGAAGGCTGAAATTTAAGCTGATAGTGGCCCTGGTCCTTTCTCTCTCCCTTTCCATGGGTTTATTTGCTTTGCTTCAAGGCACAAGTGAGGATATTATCGTCAATCATCTTAACAAAACCTCCTTTATCACCAAGCAGCAGCAGGAGACGATTACAGAATTCCGGATATTCGTTACCCAGAATGCGATCACAACCGCAGACCATGAGAAAATAAAAAACTGGGTCCGTCACGCAAAATATATAAACATCTTCATTTTTCATGAGAACAAAATGATATTTTCCACGGATGGCTTCGAGACTGCCATTGAAGGCAACGAGTATCTGTTCGATATTACTCTGAAGAATGAGCCCTTCTATGATGTTCAATTCGCCGATACGAATACCAAGGTGTACATGGAATCTTATTTCGAATACAAGTACTATAACATCATCATGTTTTTTAATGTAATGGTAAGTGTTATATTCCTGGTCTTATTAATATCCGTTTTTATCAGTTGGAAAACCTCCTATATCGGTGTGCTTGAAAAAGAAATAAAAATTCTGGAGGGTGGCGAACTCCATTATCCGATCTCCATCCGTGGAAATGATGAACTCTCCTCCTTGGCGGAAAGTATAAATGAAATGCGGGTTTCTTTTTTGGAGCGCCTGGAATGGGAGGATGCTGCCAAAACCGCCAATAAGGAACTCATTACGGCCATGTCCCATGACCTTAGAACACCGTTGACGGCACTGGTCGGATATTTGGACATTATCATTCACAAAAAGTATAAATCCCAGGACGATTTCTTGAAGTATATTCGTAACAGTAGGGAAAAGGCTTATCAGATCAAGGAGCTCTCCGACAAATTGTTCGAATACTTCACAGTGTTTAAGACGGATGAGGACGATATGCAACTAGAGACCTTTAACGGGAATGAATTAATAAACCAGCTGATAGAGGAGGGATTGTTTAACCTTCAGAATAACGGATTTCAATACCAACTCAATACCTGCGCTGAACGGTTTAACTTGGATGTCCATCTGATTTCCATGCGCAGAGTATTTGATAACCTGTTCTCGAACATTCTCAAGTATGCGGATAAATCGAAGCCCATTGTCATCACTAGCTATATGAAGGACCGGCTATTCGTAATCAGTATTGAAAACCATATCAATAAGGAGCTCCTGATGGCCGCCGGCACCGGAATTGGTATCAAGACCTGTAAACGGATTATGGAGAGGCAGTACGGGCATTTTTCTGTATCAAATACGCAAGATGTTTTCACTGTCCATCTCTCTTTAAAAGCAGCATCCGTAACTCAATCACCTGGACCGGCAGGATCTAGCCAAGCTTGAGATGCAGCCATACCAAAAAGGACGTCCCACCGCGTCGCGGTTACGGGACGTCCTTCCATGCCAAGCTGCCCGGATGTTCTTCAGTGCTTTCTGCTTCAGCATTCAGGTTTCCGTTTTTACGATCCCATAGCTCATGCCTGTTTCGTTACCTACTCTATATTTATCGTTGCATGGATGCGTTGATGCATGAGTTGATGCTTGAATGTGTATGTTAATCCAACTCAAAGGCACCTGTGTACAATTGATAATAGGTCCCTTTAGCCGCCAGCAGCTGCTCGTGATCCCCGCGTTCCTTAATTTGGCCTTTTTCAAGAACCATAATGGCATCGGAATTTCGTACGGTAGACAAGCGGTGGGCTATCACAAACACGGTTCGGCCCTCCATCAGGTTATCCATACCCTTCTGGACCAGCGCTTCTGTTCGTGTATCGATGGATGATGTTGCTTCATCCAGAATCATGACGGGCGGATTGGCAATCGCCGCTCTGGCAATCGTCAGCAGTTGACTTTGTCCTTGTGACAGTCCGCTGCCGCTTCCATCGAGCTGTGTTTCATACCCATCCGGCAAACGTTCAATAAAACTCGCTGCATAGGACAGCTTCGCAGCCTGAATCACCTCTTCGTCACTGGCTTCCAGCCTTCCGTAACGAATGTTCTCAGCAACCGTGCCCGAGAACAGATGAGTATCCTGCAGCACAATTCCCAGAGAACGGCGCAGATCGGCTTTTCGAATACGCTGAATATTAATGCCGTCGTAGATGATCTCACCTTCTGTAATATCGTAGAAACGATTCAGAAGATTCGCCACAGTAGTCTTGCCCGCACCAGTGGCACCTACAAACGCAAGCTTCTGTCCAGGCATCGCATATAAAGTTATATTTTGAAGCACCTGTTTCTTCCCATCATACGTAAAGCATACATCCTTGAATTCCACCTTGCCTTTCAGAACGACGGTGGACCCGTCTTCCTGCCTCCAGACCCATCCGGCCTGATCCCGGTTTTTCTCCAAGGTCACACGACCTTCATCGGCTTCGGGCATTTCATCCATCATGTTAAATATCCGCTTTGCCCCTGCGATAGCCACGACAAACATGTTGACCTGCGAAGAGATTTCAGCAATGGGCATCGTGAAATTACGGGACAAGCTCAGAAAGGCTGCGATACTTCCCAGAGTTAGACCGGCATTCCAGCCCGATAGGGCCATAGCCCCGCCGGCGATCGCCACAAGCACGTAGATCAAAGTTGATAGATTCTCATTGATTGGCATTAGGATATTGGAGTATTTGTTGGCTGTCACCGAGTTGTCAAACAATTCATCATTCAAGCGTGCAAACTCTTCCATAGCTTTTTGCTCGCGGCCGAACACCTGCACCACTTTTTGCCCATGAATGATCTCCTCGATATATCCATCCACCACACCGATCGATTCCTGCTGCTGGAAAAAGTGCTGGGTTGCCTTAGTACCCACGGTTTTGGTAATCCAGAGCATAGCAAGTGCGCCTAGCACAACCACGATCGTTAACGGCACATCCAGATACAGCATCGTACCGAGAACGACCACCACTGTCACCGCAGTGGACAACAGCTGGGGCAATCCATCCGTCAGCATCATGTTCAGTGTGTCCACATCGTTCGTGTAATGACTCATAATATCCCCGTGAGCTTTACGGTCAAAATATTTAATCGGCAACTTCTGCATGTGATCGAATAAGCGATCACGAATCCTCTTCATAATGTGCTGTGAGGTGGTAATCATCAGCCTTTTGGAGACAAACGTACTAATGACTCCAGCAGCGTAGATGACAGCCAGAATGATTAAAGCCTGCAGCAAGGCGTCAAACACTGGATTCTGATTTCCGAGCAACGGCGTAATAAAGTCGTCGATCAGCAATTGCAGAAAGGCCGCTGAAGCGACAGAGACGGCGGAACTAACCAGAACCAGGATCAGCGCCAATGCCGTTCTGAATTTGTAATAGTTAAAGTAGGCCAGCAGACGTTTTATCGTCTGACCGTAATTCATGTTATCCATCCAGTGCTTCACCGCCTTTCGTCTGTGTATAATAAGCCTCTTGATAAATTGTATTTCTGCCCAGCAGTTCCTGATGGGTTCCGATATCTACCATCTTGCCTTCATCCAGCACGACAATCTGATCAGCATCTTCAACAGAGGCAATACGCTGGGCAATTATAATTTTGGTTGTATCCGGTATGCTTTCCTTGAAAACGTTGCGGATTAATGCGTCGGTCCGTGTATCTACAGCGCTGGTGGAATCATCCAGAATCAGAATCTTCGGTTTTTTGAGCAAAGCTCTGGCAATACACAGTCTCTGCTTCTGACCTCCCGAAACGTTAGTACCGCCTTGTGCCAAATGAGTGTCATATCCATCCGGAAACGTGGAAATAAACTCATGTGCCTGCGCCGCTTTGCACGCTTCAATCAACTCTTCATCGGTCGCATTTTCATTGCCCCAACGCAGGTTCTCCTTAATCGTGCCTTCAAACAGGACGTTTTTTTGCAATACCATCGCGACCTGGCTTCGAAGCACACTTAGATCGTATTCCTTCACATTGACTCCGCTGACAAGGACTTCACCCTCACTGGCATCATATAGACGTGGAATCAGCTGCACCAGGGTGGACTTTGCACTGCCCGCAGCTCCAATAATACCGATCGTCTGTCCCGATGCAATGCGCAGATTGATGCCAGACAGGGCATAATTCTCGGCTTTATCGGAGTAACGGAAGGACACCTTACGGAATTCAACCTCTCCACTGCGCAGCTCTGTAACTGGCGATTCCGGACTGGTAATGTCCGGCTGTTCACTAAACAGATCATGAATCCGTCCCGCCGAAGCGCGAGCAATGGCAACCATAATAACTACGAGGCCCAGGGTCATCAAACTCATTAGAATTTGCATGGAATACGCGAATATACTCGTAAGCTCGCCGGTAGTCATGCTTCCACCCACAACCAGTTTGGCTCCAATCCATGAGATGATCAGCATCACGGCATACAGCACAATTTGCATCAATGGAAGCTCGTACGACAGAATGCGTTCCGCCTTAACCATTTGTGCAAATATCCGCTGGGATACGGCCTGAAACTTGGATACCTCACGCTCTTCTCGCACATAGGATTTCACGACCCGAATGCCGCGTACGTTTTCCTGAACAACTTTATTCAGATCATCGTAACTGCCAAAGGCACGCTCAAAAATCGGAAAAGAATACTTCATGATGATGATCACGCCAATGGCCAGCACAGGGATAACAATCATGAACCAGGAAGCAATGGACGGGCTGATGCGATACGTCATAATCGTCGCAAAAATCATCATCGCCGGACTGCGGAAGGCAATCCGGATAATCATCAGAAATGCATTTTGCACATGCGTAATATCCGTGGTCAGCCTGGTGACGATACCTGAGGTTGAGAATTTATCCATATTGGAATACGACAGCTGCTGCACATGACGAAACAGGTCGTAACGCAAATTTTGGCCAAACCCCGACATGGCAATCGCAGAATGCTTACCCGCCAGCGCCCCAAAGACCAGAGACACAAGGGCAAACAACACCAGAATCAAGCCGTACTTCAACACCTGATTCATCTGCCCCCCCGTGATCCCCTGATCAATCAATTCGGCCATAAACAGCGGGATAATGACTTCCATGGCCACTTCACCAAGTAAAAACAAAGGCGTCAGCCACGTATCTTTTTTATATTCCCGTACACTTTGCAATAATTTCCTTACCATAAGCATTCTCCTCATTTAAAATAAACACCCTGATCGGCGATCTAAAAGTAGACTGACGATGAGAACAGATGTATCATACACTGTACAGTAACTATACAGTCAATCTACTTTTTTAACCTGGGGGTACTTATGCATCCAAATGAATTGTTATCCATTAGTGATTTTTCCAAGCTGTCCGAGGTTTCACGCAAAACCCTCATTTACTACGACCGCATTGGTCTGTTCAAACCTGCCTTTGTGGCGGATAACGGTTATCGCTATTACAGCCACAGCCAGTTTGAAACGATCGGCGTTATTCATATTTTCAAAGAGCTGGGCATGTCCCTGGAGGAAATTCAGCAGCATCTCGGTGAGCGTTCTCCGGAAACTACCCTTCAACTGCTGCGTAAACAGGAGGAAAATCTGCAGCTGCAGATCGCCAAACTGACTCGGGCGAAACAAATGATTATTCAGCGTGCGGAAAATATAGAGCAATCCATGCACCTGGACACCAGCCAAATGCATGTCATCTGGCAAGCCAAGACACCTCTACTGCTGAGCCGCCGAATCTACTCATCCAAAAAGGAGTTTCCGGAGGAGCTCTGGGAGGATTTTCGGGTGCGGCTGAACAAGGAGCATGCGCCGCTTGGTTACCCCAATGGGGTCATCATTCCCAAAGATGATCTGCTGAAGCAGGATGGAGACATGATCTCCCATATGTACTGCTATATGACCACAAAACATTATAAACAGGAATATATGCCGGAAGGATTCTACCTTGTTTCGTACGCCAGAGCGGACTACGGGGATACCGAGAAAATTTATCCGCAAATCTTTGATTATATCGAGAGAAAACAATACATCATTAAGGGAAATGCTTACGAAGATTACATGCAGGATGAAATTGTAATACAGCAAGCCGATGATTATCTGGTGAGGGTTATGGTCCACATTGAGGAACCAAAAGATAGCCATCCCTTAGGAGGATAGTTCATAAAATAAGCTGCCTTTCCTCGAATAAGCCCAGGGAAAAGTAGCTTTGATGGAACGATACAGAGACTTTTCGTGTCGAAAATCGTTGTGAAAGCGCGGTAATGTTAAAATTTCCGGAGATGGCAGTGTTGTAGAGAACCGTGAAAGCGGTATATAGTCAAAAAAAGCCATGATAACCGGGTCCGGAGAACGATGTGTTTGCCCGGCCTTGGTTGGCGCGGGACTCATGGGTCAGTCCATAGCTTAGTCGTGGGATAAGGGAGGGAATAGAATGCGCAAATATCGGATTTTGGATACAATTCGCCAGCTCGGGGCATTCGGCGAATCGGCGGGAGTGACGGCCGAGGAAGCGGCCAAAGCCTCGGGCATTTTGCGGCATAACGCCAGCGCGGACTTGAACGAATTATGTAGGGAAGGTCTGCTTCATAAAAGCGGAGGACGGCCGGTCCGCTTTTGGTTGGCCGGCGATGAGGCGCTAGCGGGGCTTGCGGGCGGTGAAGCGGCGAGGCCGGAAGGCACGGGAGGAGGACAGACCTCCTGCTTCGACCAAATTATCGGGGCCGCCGGCAGCCTGCGCACCGTCGTCGAGCAGGCGAAGGCGGCGATGCTCTATCCGCCCAGAGGGCTTGCCGCCTTAATCGTCGGCCCGACCGGAGCGGGCAAAAGCCATTTGGCCGGCATCATGTACCAATATGCGATCCAGGCCGGGCGGTTGAATCCGTCCGCACCCTTCAACGTGCTGAACTGCGCGGATTATGCGGCCAATCCTCAGCTCTTGCTGGCGCAGCTGTTCGGCTATGTGAAGGGGGCGTTTACCGGGGCGGAGAAGACGACGCCGGGCCTTATCGCCGAGAGCGAGAACGGCATCCTGTTCCTGGACGAGATTCACCGGCTGACGCCGGACGGACAGGAGATGCTGTTTTTATTAATGGACCGCGGGGAATACCGCATGCTGGGGGACGGAGGCGCTCTGCGCCAAGCGACCGTTACATTGATCGCCGCTACGTCGGAAGATCCGCACTCGGCGCTGCTGACGACGATGCTGCGGCGCTTTCCCGTTATGATCACTATTCCCGATCTGAACGGCCGCCCGCTGGAAGAGAGGCTCGAGCTGATCGAGTTGTTTTTCCGCGAGGAGGCGGTGCGCGTCGGCGTGGCGATCTCGGTCAGCCCGCTCGTTCTGGTAGCGCTGCTGACGTTCCGCCCTGTAGGCAACATCGGAGAGCTGAGAAGCGCCGTGCTGCTTGGCTGTGCCAAGGCGTTCCTGAATTATATCGCGGGTGGCAGCCATACCGAGGCGATGCCGCTATATTTGACGCATCTGGCACCGCATATTCAGCTGAATTATTTGCGCAATCATATGGATACGTCCAAGGCGGAAGCGATGATCGGCGTGGAGGACCGGATGTACGCTCCGGAGCAAGGGGCGGCCGCAAGTGCCCCGAAGGGCGAACGGGCGACGCTCGATCTTTACAGCGAGCTGCGCTGGCGCATGAACGGCTATTTGAACAGCGGCCTGGACCATGAGGAAGTTCAGAAGCTGATTCAGGTCGACGTCGATTACTATTTGCGGCGGCTGCTCGGCCGGCAGGCGGACGCTCCGGCATTGCAGGAGCAATTTCTCGTCGTCGTCTCCGATTTCATCGAGGAGGCAGGAAGGCAGCTCGGCTACGTCTTTGGCCCGCAGGCGGTCACGGGAATCGCCCTGCATTTGGCGTCTACCGATGCAGCGAGCAGTCCCGGCGCGGATCGGATTATGGATCTGGTCGCGCACTGCCCGCGAGAATACGGCGTGGTCCGCTCCCTGGCGGGCCGGCTGGAGGCAGGGCTCGGCATCACGCTGTCGCCCAGCGAAGCGGGCTTCATTTCGCTGTTTTTGGCGACCCATCGCAAAAGCAATCAGGAGCCTGCCGATGTGAAGGTGATGGTCATCGCACACGGCGACCATACGGCGACGAGCATGGCAGCAGTCGCCAACCAGCTGCTCGGGGAGAAGCGCGTTATCGGCGTGGACATGCCCCTGAATGCCAGCACGGACGACACGCTGCAGCAGGCGCTGCAGCGGCTTCAGGAGGCGGGCAATTCGAAGGGCGTGCTGCTGCTCGTCGATATGGGATCGCTGACCGGATTCGGCCGGTATCTCGAGCGGGCCGCCGGCATTCCGGTCGAAGTGGTGCCGTTGGTCACGACTGCCGCCGTCATCGAAGCGGGGCATTTGGCCGGACGCAGCGATGTCGATCTGGCTTATATGGTGAAGGCGGTCAAGCAAGTGTATTTGGACGATACCGATCTTCGGCCAACACAGGATGGGAAGCGGGTCATCATTACGACGTGCCTGACGGGCCAGGGGACGGCCCGCAAACTGGCCGCTTTCCTGCAGGAGGCGCTGCCGGCTCCGCTGCGCGGCGAGGTGTTGGTGCAGCCGGTTAATCTGGACAGTGGCTCGGATATCCCGGAGCTGCTGGTGGAAGGCTGGCGCGGGTCCGTCATCGCCGCCGCCGGCACGGTTGATCCGCACCTGCCCGGGGTTGCCTTTATCGGCATGGAGCAAATCTTGTTCGGCAAAGGCATCGAAACGCTGATCTCCCTGGCGATGGGAGACATTGAGGACGATACGGTGTCCGAGGCGATCACTCGCGAAGGGGCGGTGGAGCTGGCCAAGCGCTACGTCATCGATTCTGTCGAAGGTGCGGAAGGTCAGCGGTATGCGGCCGCGGCGGAGAAGGCGCTTGCGCAGCTGGAGGAGCTGCTGGGGCGGCACGTCAGCCCGAGCAAGGCGGCGCGCTGGACGATCCATCTGGCTTTCGCGCTCGAGCGGATCGCGACGGACGGGCCGGTATTGGAATGTGCGGAGCTTGTGTATCTGGAGGAGCATCACCGATTTTTGCTCGAACTGCTGGATCAGGCCGTACAGCCCGTCTGCAGGGAGTGGCCGATGACGATGCCGCGGCACGAGATCGGATTTTTGGCGCAAATTATTTTATCGTAAGACACTGTAAGGCGATTTTTCTGTTAGTGTCTTGAGTGGCGAAGGCAAATGTCTTCGCCACTCGCTGTTTTTGCCGCGAGAAATCGTTAGTGTCTTGGCACGATTCTTGCTTGTATTATTAACGAAAGGTAAATACAGCTTTCCGGCTGTTCATTTTCAAGAGGAATGGGGAGTTAAGATGAAGATTGTGCTGGTTCGGGTGGACGACCGTTTGATCCATGGCGAAGTGGCGGTAGGCTGGACGAGAATTTTGGGAGCGACCCATATCGTCGTCGCCAACGATCAGGCGTCCACCGACAACACGCAGAAGATGCTGCTCAAGATGGCGACGCCGGTCGGCGTGAAGTCGACGGTGCTGTCCGTCGCTGACGCCGCTCAGCAGCTGTCGGCGGCAAAGTTCAAGAACGATAAGGTGTTGGTGCTAGTGCGCGATCCCCAATCGCTGCTCGGGCTTATGGAGGGCGGACTAAACCTGGAGCAGGTGAACGTAGCCAACGTGCGAATGGCGGAAGGGCGTCAGCGGATTACGAAGGAAGTGGCTGCTTCGCCGGAAGAGATCGCGGCATGGAAAGAGCTGGACCGCCGGGACGTTAAGCTCGAAGCGCGGCTTTTGCCTGGCAGCGCGCCGAACGATTTCGGCAAAATTATCAGATCCTTGTAGGACGGGGGGTACTTCATTGTGATCGGCATATTGGTTGTGACACATGGCCAGCTGAGCAAGTATTTGTTGGAAACCGCTTCAATGTTCGTCAGCGATACCGCGTTGGCATTGGCGATAACGTTTACTTCGGGGCAAGGGGGCGAAGATCTGGAGGCGGCGGTGCGCCGGGCGGTCGCCGACATGGGAGCGACGGACGGCATTCTGGCGCTGGTCGATCTGCCCGGCGGCACGCCGGCCAAGGCGGTGGCGGCTTTGATTCCGGAGTATGAACAGCTTGAAATCGTCACCGGGGTGAACGTGCCGATGCTGGCCGAAGCGCTGATGTACCGGGAAAGCATGAGCTTGTCGGAGCTCGTCGGCCAAGCGGTGCTGTCGGGGACAGAAGGTATTCTCGACGTGAAAAAGATGCTCCAGCTGAATGAAGATATGTAAACCGATTCGCCGAACGGCTTTTGCAAATCAATCACAGGAGTGATAGGACGTATGTCAATCGTAACAGCGCTTTTGTTGTCTTTATTAGCAGGCTTTGCCTACTTATCCCGGCGCTTTCTCGGCGATCTGTATCTTGAACGCCCTATCGTGCTGGCGCCGATTGTCGGTCTTATCCTCGGAGACCTGCACACCGGCCTGATCGTCGGCGGAACGCTGGAACTGATTTTTATGGGCGTGACGAACGTCGGCAACTCGATCCCTCCGAACTATACGATCGGCGGCGTACTCGGCACGGCGTTCGCCATTACGTCGGGACAAGGGCTTGAGACAGCGCTCTTGATCGCTATCCCGGCGGCTCTGCTAGGCGTCTTCTTCGAGATGATCGCCAAGACGATTTGCGTGATGCTGCTGGGTGTCGCGGACCGCATGGCTGACCGGGGGAACGATCGGGGGCTGGCGCGCCTCTTACATGTGGGGAATACGGTGCATTTTCTGTCCACTGCGATTCCGACTTTCATCGCGCTCGTGCTGGGTAACGCCATCGTGCAGACGATCGTGGAAAGCATCCCGGTCTGGCTGAAGGACGGGCTGACCGTCGCAGGCAACCTGCTGCCGGCACTTGGCTTCGCCCTGCTGCTGAGCGTGCTCGCGACGCCGAGCCTGTTCCCGTTCTTCTTCATCGGCTTCCTCATCGTCGCTTATATGAAGATGGGCATTCTCGGCGTAGCGGCGCTCGGGCTTTGCATCGCCCTCGTCATGCAGACTCGCCGCAACGACATCGAGGAATACGCCGATATGGAAGCGGAAGCGGCGGCAACCGCCTCGGCAACAGGCGACATCTTTACGAAATCCGACATCCGGAGGGTCTATTTCCGGTCGTTTGCGATCCAATCCGCGTTCAGCTTCGACCGGATGCAGGCGTTCGGTTTCGTTTGGGCGATTCTTCCCATGCTGCGCAAGCTCTATAAGGACAAGCCGGAAGAATTCAAAGCGGCGCTCAAGCGCCACCTGATCATCTACAACTCGCACTCCTGGCTTCCAGGGCCGGTGCTGGCGCTAACCCTTGACCTGGAAGCGAGAAAAGCGAACGGGGAAGAAATCGACGATCAAGCCATTCAAGGGCTTAAGTCTGGCCTGATGGGTCCGATCGCTGGCGTTGGCGACTCGATGTTCAACGGCACGCTGAAGCCGATGCTTGGCGGCGTCACGGCGGCGCTGGCCTTGCAGGGGAACGTGCTGGCCCCGCTGCTGTTCTTCTTCGGCACCAACATTGTCCATGTGCTAGTACGCTGGTACACACTGAACAAAGGCTTTGCGCTGCGTGAGCAGTTTCTGGCAGTCATGGCTTCCGGCCAAATTAAGAAGATGATGGAAGCGGCTACAATTATGGGACTCATGACGGTCGGCGCCCTGACGGCGACATGGCTGAAGGTAGCGACGCCGATCGCCTATAAAATGAAGGAAACAACCATTTCGGTTCAGACGATGCTCGACGGCATTATGCCGAAGCTGCTGCCGCTGGCCGTCGTCATGATCGTGTTTTGGCTGATCCGCAAGCGAATGAAGACGACGACGCTGATGTTCGGGCTCATTATCGTCGGCCTTGTGCTCGGCGCGCTGAAAATTTTCAATTAAAAGGAGATGCATTTCTATGACAACGACCATTGAACTAATCGATTACGTATATGAGCAGCCTGCCATGTTAAAAAGTATTGTGGACAACCGCAAGGAGCTGTTGAAATCGTTTATCGAAGGCTTCCGGCAACATGAGGTGTCCCGCATCGTGCTTACGGGCTCGGGCTCATCCTACAATGCGTCCATGTCGTCCAGACATTTTATCGCCAAGCTGCTTGGGATCGAAACGCAGGTGGAATACGCCCATACGTTTGCCCAATATACGCATGTGTACAATAAACAGACGCTGGTGTTCGCCCTGTCGCAAAGCGGGGAAAGCACGGCCGCGGTCGAATGCGTGCAAAAAGCGAACGAGCTCGGGCTGTTCTCGGTAGCGATCACTTCTGGAGAGGGCAGCCTGATCACCGAATTCGCGCAAAACCAAATTATCGTGCCTTCGGGCGAGGAAAAAGCCGGAGCGACGACAAAGGGCTACACGGCGACGCTGCTTACGCTGTTCCTTATGGCGATTGAGACCGCCCATGCGACGGGCAAGCTGCCGGAGGGCGAATATAACCGCTACATCGATACCTTGTACAAGATTATTGATAACATGGCACACACCATCGCGGCGGCCGAGGAATGGTACAAGGAGCATAAAGACGAGCTGCTGGCGGCGAAAAACTATATCTTTACCGGAGCCGGCGACCATTACGGCACGGCGATGGAAGCGGGCCTGAAGTTTCTGGAAACGTCGCGCATTCCCGTGACGATCTACGAATTCGAAGAATTTATGCACGGACCGTACAATGCGATCGACGAGAACAGCTACATTTTCTATATGGGAGCGCCAGGGCAAGATTTCGACCGGATGATGATGCTGACGGACTATTTTGCCAAAATTACGTCCCACGGATTTGTCGTTACGAAGAGCGGCGGGGAACAGCGTCCAGGCTCGCTTGCGCCGAATTTCGTCAACGATGAGGAGCTGTCGCCGATCGAATATATCGTGCCGATGCAGGTGCTGTTCTTCCGCGCAGCCAAGGAGCGTGGCGTCAACATGAGAACGCCCCGGTACGTCGATTTTCATCCGTCCATGAAGAGCAAAAGACGACTGAGATTTCTATAAGATAAAAACAACAACGGATAAGGAGTCGAGAGACCGATGGAACGCGAAGTAAGGGTTAACCATGCTGAAGGGCTGCACGCCCGCCCCGCTGCCGACATTATGAAGCTGGCGGGTCAGTACCAAAGCCGCCTCTCGGTTGTACACGGGGGCAAATCGGCTAACGCCAAGTCGATGGTCAGCCTGCTGCGGCTCGGCGTCCAGCAGGGACAGAGCGTCGTGGTTCGTGCCGAAGGGCCCGACGAGGAGGAGGCGCTGACTGCGCTTGCCGATTTTCTTGAGGATGCCGCGCGCAGCCTGTAGCACCCGATAAAGAGGAGGACACCTATGAAATTGTTGGGAATCGGCGCATCGAAGGGGATCGCCGTCGGTCCAGTCAAGGTCGTGCAGGAAGCCCCTTTATTTGAGCGAAGGACAGTTTCCGAGGAAGAGAAAGCGCGGGAGCGGCAGCGGATCGCTCCGGCGATGGAGAGAGCCCGAAGCGAGCTGCAAGCGCTGGAAAGCCGGGTCGCCGAGGAGCTGAGGGAGATGATCGCCGCTCAGCTCTCGCTGCTGGACGATCCGGAGATAGCGGATGAGATCGAAGCCCGCTTGGCGGAACGGAAAAATGCGGAATGGGCGGTTGAGGAAGCGGTCGAATCGATCGCAGAGGCGATCGCCGCGCTCGACGATCCGTATTTGCGGGAGCGTGCGGCGGATATCCGCGATTTGGGCAAACGGATCGTCGCGGCGTTGCTCGGCCTGGACGCGCCGGGCATCGCTTTGCAGGAGCCGGCCATCCTGGTGTCCAAAGATTTGAGCCCGTCCGATACGGCAGGGCTGGACGCTTCGCTCGTGCTCGGCTTTGCCACCGAGCTCGGCGGGCCGACCTCCCACTCGGCGATCATGGCCCGTACGATGGGCTTCCCGGCTTTGGTCGGCGTCGCCGGACTGCTCGAATCTATGCAGGGCGGGGAAACGATCGTGCTCGACGCGGAGCGAGGCGAGCTGCTGATCGATCCGCCGGATGCGGTTCGCGCCGCCTACGAGGAGCAAGCGGCAGCGCAACGCCGCCTGCTGGCCGAGCAGAAGAGCAAGAAGGATTTGCCCGCCGTCACGACGGACGGCCACCGGGTCGAGCTGGCTGCCAACATCGGCGGTGTGAAGGACGTTGCTCCCGCGCTGGAGTGGGGGGCGGAAGCGGTCGGGCTGTTCCGCACGGAGTTTCTGTATATGGAGCAGAACAAGCTCCCCGATGAGGAAACGCAGTTCGCCGCTTACCGCCAAGTTGTGGAGCAGCTAGCGCCCCGCCCTGTCATTTTCCGCACGCTCGATATCGGCGGGGACAAAGGGCTTCCATACCTCGAACTGCCGAAGGAAGAGAATCCGTTCCTGGGCTATCGGGCCTTGCGGTTTTGCCTCAACCGGCCCGAGTTGTTTAAAACCCAGCTCCGCGCGATCCTGCGCGCCGGAGCTCAAGGCAAAGCGCGCATTATGTTCCCGATGGTGGCGACGCTTCAGGAATGGCGCCAGGCGAAGGCGTACCTGCGCGAAGCGGCGGACGAGCTCGGCCTGTCGGAGCTGCCCGAGACCGGCATCATGATCGAAATTCCGTCCGCGGCGATCATGGCGAGCGCTTTCGCGGAAGAGGTCGATTTCTTTAGCATTGGCAGCAACGACCTGATCCAATACACGATGGCGGCAGACCGCGGCAATAAAGAGGTCAGCTACCTGTATCAGCACCTGGAGCCGGCCGTGCTGCGGCTTGTGTCGCAGGTGATTGAGGCGGCGCACGGCGCCGGCAAATGGGTCGGCATGTGCGGTGAAATGGCCGGCGATCCACAGGCGATTCCGCTGCTCGTCGGACTCGGGCTCGACGAATTCAGCATGAGCGCAGCGTCGCTGCCGAAGGCCAGGGAACGGATTCGCGACCTGTCGCTGGAGGACTGCCGCAAGCTGGCCAGGTCGGCGCTGGCGTGCCGCGACGCGGCGGAGGTAAAACAGCTGTTGCAAAGGTAAAGGCTAAAGGGGACAATGGTGGGGGAGGGTGCGGAAGCGTTTCTTCCCCTGGCATTAATTTCGCGTGCAGGAGGGTGACAAGCATGACGCTGATGCAGCCGAACCTCATACAGGGGCAATCTATGCGGTTGACCGCAACCCCGCGTATGATCCAAGCGATGACAATGCTGCAAATGTCGGCTATGGAGCTCGCGCATTATATCCAGGATCGGGCATTGGAGAATCCATTTCTGAATGTGGATAGCGACGCCGAGCTGCCGGACGGCAGGGATGCGGCTTGGGCCCGCCACCCGGCAGGAACAGCCGCAAGCGGCATCGACGGCTTCATCGACACGATGAGCGCAGGCTCGGATTCGCTCGAGGCTGAGCTGCTGAGCCAGCTTCGCATCCGGGGTGTCCAAGGCCGCATTTACAAGCTGGCCGCTTATTTGGCCGGCAATGTGAACGAAGCGGGATATTTGGCTGTCTCCTTGCAGGAAGCGAGCCTCGAGCTCGGCGCGTCCGCAGCCGAGCTCGAAGCGGCGCTCCGCGAGCTGCAGGCGTTGGAACCTGCGGGCGTAGGCGCGCGCACGCTGCAGGAATGCCTCGAGCTGCAGATCGCCAGAGACGCTGCCGCCGATCCGTGGGCTTATGCGGTCGTTTCTCGCTTTCTTGACGAGCTGGCAGGCGGCAGGCTGCAGCGGATTGCCGAAGCCCTAGCGATCCCCGTCGAACGAGTGAAGCAAAGCCTTGCTTATATCCGTACTTTGAATCCACGGCCCGGGGCGTCTTATGGCCATCAAGCGCCTCAGTATGTTGCGCCGGATGCGGCCATCAGGTGGGAGCGCGAGCGCTGTGCCGTCGTCTTAAACAAACGAAGCGTTCCGAAGGTGGTGGTTCATCGTGCCCACGCCCAGCTCGTGGCGCTGAACGACCATCCGGCGGTTCGGCGGTATGCGCGCGAGCATCTGCAGGAGGCGGAATGGCTCGTCCGCTGCGTCGAGCAGCGAAAGGCGACGCTACTGCGCGTCGTCGAAGCGGTCGCCGGCGAGCAGCTTTCGTTCCTGGAGCAGGGCCGGGCGGCCTTAAGGCCGATGAATTTGCGCGCGATCGCGGACAAGCTCGGCGTCGACGAATCGACGGTTAGCCGGGCAGTCAGCGGCAAATACGTACAGACCCCGCACGGCATTTTTGAACTGAAATCGCTATTTACCAACGGGCTGCAGACCCAATCGGGCCATGCGGCGTCGACGGAAAGCGTCAAGGAGCGAATTCGCCGGGCGATTGCCGAAGAGGACGCTTCCCGCCCTCTGTCGGATCAGCAAATCACCGATCTGCTCGCCGGGGAGGGCATTCGCATTTCCCGCAGAACCGTTATGAAGTACAGGGAAGAGCTGCGGATCTTATCCTCCAAGCTTCGTTCGCGGGCCAAGTAAAAGAAAGAGCCGGATTGCCATCAGCGCGCCGGCCTATTTATAGAGTAAGTTAACCGATTCATAAAAGACGATATAACACGCGGAGTTGACGAGTCGGCATGAAACGGATCTTATTGATCAATACGGGAGGGACGATCTCCTCCTCCCCGACCTGTAACGGCCTGGTCCCGGCATTCAGCTCCGACAGCCTGCTGGAGCAAGTCCCGGAGGTGAAGCGAATGTGCGCCGCCCAAGCGATGTCGCTGATGTCTGTCGACAGCACGAATATGCAGCCCGAGCATTGGGCGGCGCTTGCGCGGGCGGTGTGCGCGGGGCTGGAGCAATACGACGGCATCGTCGTTGCCCACGGGACGGACACGATGGCGTATACGGCCGCGGCGCTGAGTTTCATGCTGGGCAGCCTGGCGAAGCCGGTCGTGCTGACAGGCTCGCAGCAGCCGATCGGCCGCGTCGACGGCGACTCCCGCCGAAATCTTCTCGACGCCTTTGCCGCCGCGTGCGGGGATGTTGCCGGCGTGCTGGTGGCGTTTCACGGGAAGGTAATGAAAGGCTGCCGTGTGACCAAGGTCAGGTCGAAAAGCTTTGACGCCTTCGAAAGCGTGAACTACCCCGATCTCGGATATATCCGCGACGGCCAGCTGGTGCGCAATCCCGCCGCCCCCTACGGAAACCTTAAGCCGCTGCCGTACAGCGACCGGCTCGCTACCGAGGTGTTCCTGCTCAAGCTGCTGCCCGGCATCAAGCCGGATATTCTGGAGGCGGTCCGGCAGCTTGGATACAAGGGTGTCGTAATCGAAGGCTTCGGTCTCGGCGGCGTCCCTAACCGTGAGCAAGGGCTCGTTGCCGGGATCGAGCGGCTAACCGAGGCCGGTATCTGCGTGGCAGTGACGACACAGTGCCTGTACGAAGGCTCGGATTTGACAGTCTACGAGGTCGGGCGTACCGCGCTGGCCGCAGGCGCGATTCCCGGCTACGACATGACGACCGAGGCGCTGACGGTTAAGCTGATGTGGGCGCTCGGACAGTCCTCAGATATCGGCACCGTCAAGGGTATCATGGGGACGAATGTAGCGTATGAGATGACAGTTTAGATCTCGGTTAAGATCGGCGTGAGAAGAGAAGGGAGATCTTGCTATGAGCGAAGCCTGTCCGATAAACAGGACAGGCCAGCTTCGCATTTGGATTTTGGCCTGGCAGCAAAAAGCCGCTTCTCTTCCTCGGACAGGGAGGAGGAACGGCTTTGCCGTTTCATAAGTCCAAAAAGTATTGCGCGATTCCGGCATATCTTATATGATGGCAGGCAGAGGAGGGTTACACGCATGATGCTTCGCCGGTTTTTCTCATATTACCGACCGTACAAAGGGCTTTTTCTGCTGGACTTCACCTGCGCGATTATTGCGGGATTGTTGGAGCTGGCATTTCCGCTTGCGGTCAGCAAGTTTATCGACGATCTGCTGCCCGGACAAGACTGGCCGGTCATCGTATTGGCTTGTCTGGCGCTGCTCGCTATTTACGCTTTGAATACAGCGCTCAATTATATTGTCACCTATTGGGGGCATATGCTCGGGGTCAATATCGAGACGGATATGCGCCGCAAGATGTTCGAGCATATCCAGAAGCTGAGCTTCCGCTTCTTCGACAATCACAAGACCGGCCATCTGATCGGGCGGATTACGAACGATCTGAACGATATCGGCGAGGTGGCCCATCACGGCCCCGAGGATGTATTCATCGCCGTGATGACGCTGGCCGGCGCATTTACGCTGATGGCGTATATCAACCTGGAGCTGGCGCTGCTGACCTTTATCATTATCCCGATCATGGCTTGGCTGATCATTTTCTTCGGTCGAAGGATGACCAAGACGTACCGGCGGCTGTTCGGCGATGTCGGCAATTTCAACGCGCGGATCGAGGACAATGTAGGCGGCATCCGCGTCGTGCAGTCGTTCGCCAACGAAGCGCATGAGAACAAGCTGTTCGCGGTGGACAACCAGAACTTCCGGGCGACCAAGCTGCTTGCTTACAAAACGATGGCCAAAAGCATCTCGGTCAGCTATATGATGATGCGTCTGATCACGGTATTTGTCATGATCTGCGGAGCCTGGTTTTTCATCCAGGGCAAGCTGGAGATGGGGGAGTTTATGGCGTTCCTGCTGCTCTCGAACATTTTCTTCCGGCCGATCGAGAAGATCAATGCCGTCATCGAAAGTTATCCGAAGGGAATCGCGGGCTTTAAGCGGTACACGGAAGTTATCGATACCGAGCCGGACATCGCGGATGCGCCGGATGCGGTGGACCTCAGCGGCGTGCAGGGAGAGATCCGCTTCGAGCAGGTGACCTTCGGATACGAGCCGGGGCGCGATATTTTGCATGGAATCGATCTGAGCATCCATGCCGGGGAAACGATTGCCTTTGTCGGCCCGTCGGGGGCGGGGAAAACGACGATTTGCAGCCTGCTGCCCCGCTTCTACGACGTAACCGGGGGCCGGATTACGGTCGACGGCCGGGATATCCGGCAGATCAAGCTGCAGTCGCTGCGCAAGCATATCGGGATTGTTCAGCAGGATGTATTTCTGTTCGCCGGCACGATCCGGGAAAATATCGCTTACGGCGATCTGAACGCGACGGAGGAGCAGATCTGGGAGGCCGCCAGGCGCGCCTCGCTGGAGGAGCTGATCCTGAAGCTGCCGGAAGGCATGGACACGGTGATCGGCGAGCGCGGCGTGAAGCTGTCGGGCGGTCAGAAGCAGCGGTTGTCCATTGCCCGGATGTTTCTGAAAAATCCGCCGATCCTGATCCTGGACGAGGCGACATCGGCCCTGGATACGGAAACCGAAGCGGCGATCCAGAAGTCGCTCGCCGAGCTGGCCATCGGCAGGACGACGCTTGTCATCGCTCACAGGCTGACGACGATCCGCAATGCGGACCGCATCGTAGTCGTGAACGAGCAAGGCATCGCCGAGCAGGGCAGCCATCAGGAGCTGATGGCGCTGGGCGGCATCTACAGCAGGCTGCACCAAGCGCATGCGGAGCATGCCTAAAGCTGGGCCTGCCGCCAAGCGCGGCTGGTTGAAGTATGGAGCGCGCCCGACCGGAGGGCGCGGCAGAGAGCCCGGGCGCTGAGACTAGCGTCCGGGCTCTTTATGAGGACTGGGAGCCGGCCGCTCCCTCCTCCTCCATTTGGCGGCTGGCTGCATAGGGCGCCGACAGCCGGTCCGCTGGTGCCGGGCTCTGGACCCGGGGCTGCGCTGCCACGGGCGTCACCCCAAGCCGAGCCGGGACCAAGCTAAATTAAGCCTCCCCGCGGTGATGAGGGCAATAGCGTTTCATCAGAGCGAGCGTCTCCGCATCGAGCGGGCCGTCCCGTCCCTCCAGGCCGGTTGTAATTTTGCTTCTTTGCCCGTCCTTCAGATTTTGTCCGAACTTGAACTTGGCGGTCATCGATTCGATCCGGATACGCACGACGGCCGTACCGCGGAGCTGCGGGACATAGTCGGCGTCCTCGGGGTCGATCGTTTCGTAGCCGCCTTCCGCCTGGAGTTTGCTCATGAAGGCGGACAGAGCCGTTGCTTTCTCCTGCAAATCCTCCAGCAGCTCGCCATAGCCCTTGATCAGCACCGACTTGAAGAAAGCCGTGGCCGGACAGGCCAGCTTGGGATCTACGAAATAAGAAGGGATTCGGGCGAACTCCTGCGCCACCGAGAACGTAACCTGCTTATGGTGTTTCAGATTGGCCATTTTCTGTCCGATCTTGCTGCCATGGAAATACACGGCCCCTTCGTGATAAACGAAATTGACGGGCGTCAGCTCCGGCCACCCATCCTCGCCCTGCGTTCCCAGCACCCCCCAGCTCATCTCCGCCAGAAAGGCTTCCATCTCCTGTTCCTCAGTCATCTCGAAGTCTCGTCTGCGCATTATAAACCCTCCAGGTTAAGAAAATAGTGAACAAATTCCGTATCCTCGGCATATCCGGCTTGCTCGTACAGCTGTCTGGCCCGCGCGTTGCCGGTTGCCGTTGCCAGCTCGATGCCCTTGGCTCCTGTGCCACGGGCGTAGCCGGCCGCCGCCTCCAGCAGACTTCGGCCTGCGCCGCGTCCCCGGGCGTGCGGCAGAACAAATAAGTCGTTAAGCGTCCAGACGCGCTTCATCGATATCGACGACCAGGTCGGATACAGCTGGGCGAAGCCCAGAACGGCTGCTCCCGGCTCTGCGGATTCCGCAGCTTTGTACAGCACAGAGAAGCCCTTCTCCAGATTGGTACGCAGGAAAGCTTCGGCGCCCGCGAGATCCGGCGTTTGTCCGTAGAACTGCCGGTAAGCGTCGAATAACACGGCGATGTCCGCGATATCGGAAAGATCCGCCAGCCGGCAGATCGGACGGGTTGAGAGATTCATCATAAACGCTCCATTCCAATTAGCTGATAGAGGAACTATAATCAATTCAATGACCATAGAAAAGATCCAATTTCTATTATTTTTATTGGACCATTATGTGAAAAAAAAGAGGAGGAGAAATATGGATTTTCCGATTCCTTACGAAGCGTACGCACGCAGGCATCCTACGAAGCATGAGGCGCTGTACGAGGCATTGCGCGATACGATCGTGAACGGCAGGCTGGGCTTCGGGATGAGGCTGCCGTCGACGCGCGAGCTGGCTGCCTTGTACGGCTTGTCCCGCGGCACGGTCAACCAGGTATATGAGACGCTTGCTTCCGAGGGGTACGTCGTCAGTTCGGTCGGACGCGGGACCTCCGTTGCTTACCGCTACGCGCCTCCTGCCGCGCATTCGCCTGCTGAGGAGGCCGAAGACGATTTTCATTTGTCCGCTTGGGCACAGCGACTGACAGAGCCGCCGTCGGAACCCAGGCTGCAGGCCGCCGAGGCGCAGAGCGCCATTATAAATTTCGCTTCGGGCAGGACGGATCGGCGGCTGTTCCCGCGCGAGGCATGGAACCGGTGCCTGTACGCGCAGATTCGCGCGGAAGAGGGACGCGGGGAAGGTGACGGCTCGGGAGCGCAAGGCGATAACAGGCTGAGGGAGGCGATTGCCATGTACTTGCGGCGCACCCGCGGGCTCAGAGCCCAGGCCAACCATATAGCCGTCGTGCACGGTTCGATGCAGGCGCTGGCCTTGATCGCCCAGCTTGTATTGAATCCGGGCGATCGAGCGGTTGCGGAGACGCCCGCTTACTCCGGAGTCCGTAGAGCTATCCGCTCGGCAGGCGGCCATGTCATTGACGCAGCCGTCGACTCCGCCGGTATCCGGCCGGAGGAGTGGGAGGCCCGCGCCTTGTTCGTCACCCCCTCGAGGCAGTTTCCTACCGGGGCGGTGCTTAGCCTGGAACGGCGTCAGGCGCTGCTTGCCTGGGCGAGCAGCAGACGGGCAGTTATCGTCGAGGACGATTATGACAGCGAGTTCCGCCATCGGGGACGGAGCATCGAACCGCTTAAGGCGCTGGATCGCGAGAACCGGGTCGTCTACGTCGGCAGCTTTACGAAGACGATGCCTCCTTCTCTGCGCATCGGGTATGCCGTATTGCCCGAGCCGCTTGTGAAGCCGTTTGTGCTTGCCCAGGCGTTGTACGAGCCGGTATCCTCCAACGTCCTGGAGCAGCGGGCCCTGGCCGCCTTTATGGCCAGCGGAGGCTACGAGCGGCATCTGCGCCGCATGAAGCGGACGTACGGCCGGAAGTTTGCGCGCCTGGCCGATCTGCTGCAGAGCAGGCTGTCCGGCCTGTTCGACTGGGTCCCCAGCGATGCGGGCTTGCACCTGTTCGGCTGGTGGAAGGGCGGACCTGCCGCTTACGAGGCTTACCGGTCCGCGTGCCGGACGGCAGGCGTTCTGTGGGCGGATGCCCCGCCTGCCGAGTCGGGGGCCGAAGCCGGACGGCAGGGAGCCTATTTTCATTTCTCGGATTTGAGCGAAGAGGAGATGGAGGAAGGGGTTCGCAGGATGTGTGAACTGGATTTTATCGTAAAAGAACACATGCGATCGTAAATTAAGCAATCACGATACCCCATGGACTGGGTTATGATAGAAGGTGTGGGCTTTCGGCCCTCCATATTTTAGCAAGCGAAGGGAGCAGACCAATGAACCGCGAGGAGTGGATATCCCGCGTGATGGGGATGGCTGTGCTGGACACGCATACGCATCTGGTCGGCGACCGTCTGGCCGCAAAAGACTTTTGGGAGCTGGCTGACTACTTCTGGCTGTTCCGCGAGCTGCAGTCGGCCGGTTATCCGGCCTATGCGGCGGAGCTGCCGGAGCGGGAGCGGATTCAAGCTTTTCTGAAAGCCTACCAGGCCAGCCGCAATACGCTGATGAATTGGGCTTTCACTTACAGCATCAAGCAGCTGCATGGCCTGGAGCTTCGGGATGAAGCGTCGGTCAGGGAGGCGGATGCTGCGATACGGGCTTCGGCGGCTGACCCTGCCTGGGCTCAGCAGGTGGCGGATCGCGCCGGCATCCGGCGCTCCGTAGTGAACCACCGCGACCATAGGAGGTTCGCAGGAATGCGCGCGGATGCGATCTGGATGCCACGCATCGACGGACGCATCGCGGAGTGGGTCAAGTCGATCCGCGAGGCTCCGGCTCCAGAGCTCACGGCCGCTGAGAAGGCGGAGGACATCCGGCTGCTGCTGGCTTCCTTCCGGCAGACGGGCTGCCCGGGCATCATGACGACGCTGCCCCGGTATGAAGCGTCGGCGAACGCTTCGACTGCCGCAACCGGCAGCCTGGATGGAGACGGCGCGTTGATGCGGGTGCTGCATGTAATCGGTGAAGCCGCCGAACAGGAAGGGCTGGCCGTGCAGCTGCTGCTTGGCGTGGAGCGCTCCTGGTGCGGAGAGCCTTTGCCGGCGGGCGACCCCGCTCGCATTCTGAAGCTGTGCGGCTTGTTTGAGCGGTATGCCTGTCCGTTCGAGCTGGTGCTGGCCTCGGAGATGAATAACCTGGACGCGGTTCAAGCCGCTTGGAACTTTCCCAATGTCCACATCGGAGGCATGTGGTGGTATAACTTCCGCGCAAGTACATACCGGCAGAGCATGCAGTACCGGCTGGAGGCCATTGCCGCGAGCAAAAGCTCTCTCATCGTCTCCGACGCCCGGTGCATCGAGTGGAGCTTCGGTAAAATTATGCTCGTCAAACGACTGCTCGGCGAATTTCTGCACAGCCAGGTGGAGACGGGCTGGCTGGATGAAGAGACGGCGCTGGCCGTGGCGGAGCAGTGGCTGTATGCGAGCGCCGCTGCGCGGTACGGCATATCCGATGGGGAGGAGGAGACGGCATGAGGAAGGCTATTTTGGTGGGGCTTGGCTCGGCCGGTTACAGCTGGTACAAGCGGCTGAAGGCGCAGGGCCTGCTGGCGGCCGTCGTAGAGACGGTTCCTGCGATGCGGGAGAAGATGGGGACGGACCCATACCCGTTCTACACGTCGCTGGAGGAGGCGCTTGAGCGCGAGCAGGCGGATTTCCTTGTGAATGTCACGAGCCCATCCGCTCATACGATCGTTAATCATGCAGCGTTCGATCGGAGGTTGCCGGTGCTGTGCGAGAAGCCGATCGCTTTTGACTATGAGGAGTCGGTGGAGGTCGTCAGCCGGGCGGTCCGCGAGGGCATTCCGTTTATGATCGCTGAGAATTACCGCCGTTTCCCGGCGATCCGGCTGATGAAGAGGAAGATCGACGAGGGAGCGATCGGCTGCGTCTCGTCCATCGATATCCGGTTTTTGCGTTATCATCGGGTGGAGCGTCAATATAGGGTGCAGCTGCTCGATGATATCGGGGTGCATCATTTCGATCTGATCCGGTATTTGACCGGGGCGGAGGGAACGCGCATCTGCGCGCGCCAATATAATCCGAATCATGGCTGGCAGGAGCCGGGGGCCGTGCTCAATGCCGATGTGTGGATCGAGCTGGAAGGCGGCATCCGTGCCGGCTATACGGGTTCTATCGCGTCATCGGGCGAGCAGACGCCATGGTCCGGCCATATCCGGATCGAGGGTACAGAGGGAAGCCTTGAGCTTGGCGGGCAAGCCTTGACGCTTCGCCGTGCCCGTGAAGAAAAGACGGAGAGCTGGGATGACTTCACCGGCGTCCATGCGCCGGATACGCTCAGCGATTTTCTGCAATCGCTTACCGATGGTCTGGAGCCGGAGACCAGCGCCCGGGATTATATTCGTACGCAAGCCTTGGTGCAGGCGGCCAAGCAGTCTGCGGAAGCTGAAGGCTGGATCGATGTGGTGCAGCCGGTTGTTGGAGAGCGCCTTCGGGCTTAACACGAGGAAGAGGTGGAAGAACGGTGAAGAAGCTGGAAGCTGTGAATGAGATGCAGGCTTGGGAGCAAATGGCGCCCGGCATATGGCGCATGACGATAGGGGAGCCGGACGGGTTGACTCCGCTGCGGCAGACGGCGCGGAAGCCCATGGGCGGAGCGTTGGAGAAGCTCGGCGAGGCCGTTCTTCCTTTTGACCGGGCCGAGGTGAGACTGGACTGCCCGGGCTCCGCACGGGTGCTTTCCTTCCCGCTGGCGGAGGAGGAGGCTTTGTACGGCATGGGGCTGCAATTCATGCGGATGAATCAGCGGGGACGCACCCGTTACCTGCGGGTGAACAGCGACCCTAAGCAGGACACGGGTGAAACGCATGCGCCCATGCCGTATTACGTCAGCGATAGAGGGTATGCAGTGCTGGTCGATACGTCGCGTATCGTCACGGTATACGCCGGCTCGACGCTGCGCGCCGAAGATACCCGGCCGGAGCAGGCGGTCGATCGCAATACGGACCGGAGCTGGAGAGCTACGCTTGTCTCCCCGAGGCTGGAAATTCGCCTCCCCGAGGAGGGGGCGGATGTTTATCTATTTGCCGGTCCCACGCTGTCCGATGCCGTCAGCCGCTACAACTTGTATGCAGGAGGCGGCGTTCTGCCTCCGAAGTGGGGACTCGGCTTCTGGCATCGCGTTCCCAAGCTGTACAGCGACGAGGAGACGGAACAGGAAGCGATGGAGTTCCGCAAGCGGGGATTTCCTTGCGATGTGATCGGACTGGAGCCGGGCTGGCACAGCCGCAGTTATCCGGTCACCTACGAATGGGATAAGGGCCGCTTCCCCGATCCGGCCAGGTTTGTCCGGACGCTGGGCGAGCAGGGCTTCCAGGTGAATTTGTGGGAGCACCCTTTCGTTTCGCCGGAGGCGTCCATCTATGAGAAGCTGAAGCCGTTGTCGGGCAGCCATACGGTATGGGGCGGACTGGCTCCCGATTATTCGCTGCCCGAGGCGCGCGATATTTACAAGAAGCAGCATGACGAGAACCATGTGGCCATCGGCGTGGCCGGCTACAAGCTGGATGAATGCGACGGCAGCGACCTGACCAACCATTCGTGGATGTTTCCCGCCCACGCTGCTTTTCCTTCCGGGCATGACGGGGAGCAGATGAGACAGATGTACGGCTTGCTGCTTCAGCAGATGACGGATGACCTGTACCGCAGTCGCAATAGGCGGACGTACGGGCTTGTTCGCGCGTCAGGCGCAGCCGCTTCTTCGCTGCCGTATGTGCTCTACTCGGATCTGTACGACCACCGGCAGTTTGTCAGGGCGCTGTGCAATGCATCCTTCTGCGGCTTGCTGTGGACCCCCGAGGTGCGCAAGGCGGACAGTGCGGAAGAATGGGTGCGGCGCATGCAGACGGTCTGCTTCTCCCCGCTGGCGATGCTCAACGCCTGGGGCGACGGGACGAAGCCATGGACTTACCCGGAGGCGGAGCCGGTGATTCGCCACTATATTCGTTTGAGAATGAGACTGCTGCCGTATCTGTACACGGCTTTCGCCAAGTATCGCTTCGGGGGTACGCCTCCTTTCCGGCCGATGCCTATGGCTTTCTCCAGCGGGGAGGCTTTCCGGAAGGCGGCCCGGTCCGTGCCCGTGGAGTCGGAATTCGCCAACACGGCGGAAGGGGCTTACGGCCGGCGTCAAGCCAAGGAATGGGATGACCAGTACATGATGGGCGATGATCTTGTGGTAGCGCCTGTATTCGCCGGCGAGCGGGAGCGGGAGGTGCTGCTGCCTCCGGACGTCTGGTACGGGCTGGAAACAGGCATCCGTTACGAAGGCGGCCAGGTTGTGCGGGTGCAAGCACGGCTTGAGATGATCCCGCTGTTCGTGAGAGAAGGCGCGCTGCTGCCGACGGCTCCCGCACGCGATCATGCTCCGGCAAGCGGAGAGGGGACGCAGGTGGAATGGCTGCACTTTGGCGAAGCCCCCGGCGAAGGAACGATGTATGAGGATGACGGGGAGTCATTCGACTATGAGCAGGGAAAATCCGCCTGGTTGAAGGCAAGCGTGGTCAAGGACGACGCGGGTCAGCTGAAGTTTGAAGCGGCGGCAGCTGACGGCGGATGGAAGGCGGCCGCAGCTGGCGGAGAGGCGAAGTTCCGGGTCGGCCTCACGCGGCTGCCGGAGGAATGGAACGGCGACTAGACCGCTATGAGACGGCCGGGGCCGGATTTTTCACCGCGCTAGTCAGTGAGCTTCGAGCGTTCAAGGGATAGGGAGGATTGAGGGATGATCATACGCAACTATTTGCAGGCGGAGCTGGGGGCCGGCTCCAGCCACCGCGGCAAGGGACTGGTGCATGGCGTGAGGCTGTTCGACAACAACGACTATGACAGCCCGCTGCGATTCATGTATTATACGGAGATCCCGCCGGGCGCTTCGATCGGCTATCACAAGCATGGTCAGGATGAAGAAGTTTATGTGATTCTTGAAGGCCGCGGCCTGATGACGGTCAATGGAGAGACGCGAGAGGTCGGCGCTGGCGATGTCATTCTGAACAAACCCGGCTGGAGCCATGGGCTGGAAAATGCGTTTGACGAAACGATGCGGCTGCTTATCTATGAAGCGGCGTTATGTCCGGCCGCTGTAAGCCCGGGAGCTGCTGACGCAGCGTCGGCGACGGCGACGACGGAATAAGCGGCAGATTCGGCTATGCCCGACAGCGTAGAAGTCCGGTAAACAAGAGGCCGGAGAGCCGATAGGGAGTTGAAACAGCGAGCGAGTGTAAGCCCGATCGGCCGCAGGCCGCGAGTTGTTCACCGGACTTTTAGACCCGGCAATTTTGATCTATATAAGGATACGGATACATAGGAAGGGGAAATCGGAAATGACTTATCAAGCGCAGGAGTCACGCTATACGGGAGGTATGCTTTACCGCCGGACCGGAGCGAGCGGGCTCAAGCTGTCGGCCATCTCGCTTGGCCTCTGGCATAATTACGGCGGTCATGACGCTTATGAGAACGGCAGGGCTATGTTCAGGCGCGCCTTCGATCTGGGCATCACCCATATCGATCTGGCGAATAACTACGGCCCGCCTCCCGGCTCGGCCGAAGAAACGTTCGGCCGGCTGCTGAAGGCCGACTTTGCGCCGTACCGCGATGAGCTGGTAGTGGCGACCAAGGCGGGCTACCGGATGTGGCCGGGTCCTTACGGGGAGTGGGGCTCCCGCAAGAGTATGCTGGCCAGCCTGGATCAAAGCCTGAAGCGGATGGGGCTCGATTATGTCGATATTTTCTACTCGCATCGCTTCGATCCGAATACGCCGCTGGAGGAGACGATGGGGGCGCTGAGCCATGCCGTACGCCAAGGCAAAGCGTTGTACGTCGGCATTTCCAATTACAATGCCGAGCAGACGAAAGAGGCGGTCCGGATCCTGCGCGCGCTCGGGACGCCGTGCCTGATCCATCAGGTGCATTACTCGATGTTCGAGCGCAAGCTGGAGGAGGGCCTGCAGCAGGTGCTGGAGGAGGAAGGCGTCGGCTCGATCGCCTACAGTCCGCTTGCCCGCGGATTGCTGACCGACCGCTACCTGGAGCGCATCCCCGAGGACTCCCGTGCGGCAGGAGCCAGCGTCTTTCTGCGACCGGAGGATATTACCGAAGCGAAGGTGGCGAAAGCCCGGCTGTTGAACGCGCTGGCCGCAGAGCGCGGCCAGACGCTGGCTCAGATGGCCGTCGTCTGGGCGCTGCAGCAGGGGCGGGTGACCTCCGCGCTGATCGGCGCCAGCAGAGTCAGCCAGATCGAGGATATCGCGGGCGCGCTGCGGAATCCCGACTTTAGCGCTGAAGAGCTGGCGCGCATTGAGACGATATTGGCAGAAGGGTGATTTAGCAAGCCGTTTTGAGTGTCGCGTGGGTGGGGCCGCTCAGGAGAGCTGCTAGCTGGTAGCTGAGAGCTGAGAACTGAGAGCTGGTAGCTGAGAACTGAGAGCTGGTAGCTAAGAGCTGAGGCCGAGAGCTGGAGGTGAAGGCTGAGGCATCCCCCCTGCCCGCAGCAGCGAGCATACGGGCCGCAAGCCTCTGGCGCAGGGCTGCGGCGCGCCACGACGATCTTCGTTACATGGGTTTGCCCAGAAAGTGGCTTCTCCTGCCTTGCCTTGAGTATAATAAGGAAAAGCGTATGTAGGAGGAGAAGCGGTTGCCGCCAATTGTAAAGTTGCTGTTGCAGGTTGCTGTCGTCATTATTTTCATCGTGCTTCTGTTCAAGGTCCATTGGGCGCTCGGACTTGGGGTCGTTGTACTGGGAGCGGGTTTGTTTGCATTCATGAATCGTTCCGCGTTGTACGCCCAGAGAGGAAATATGGCTTATATGAAGGGCGATCAGGGAAAAGCGCTGGAGCTGCTGGAGAAAGCGAGCAAGCTGAAGCGGGTTATGCCGCAGCACCGGATCGGCTACGGGTTTCTGCTGCTGAAGGCAGGGAGACCGGACGAAGCAGAGGGAATATTCCGCGAGGTGCAGCGTTCGTCGCCGCCCCGGGAAGTCATGATGCAGGCCCGGATCAATCTGTCTACGGCCTATTGGCTGCAGGGCAGAAGGGAAGAGGGCCTCGCGCTGATGGAGCAAGTGCTGGCAGACTATAAAAACACGCTGGCTTACGGCAACCTCGGCTATTTCAAGCTGCTGAACGGCGACCTGGAGCAGGCCCTGACTTTAAATGAGGAAGCGTACGAATTTAATGATAGCGATGTGACGATCCTCGATAATCTGGCGCAGACCTATTATATGCTGGGCCGTCTGGAAGAGGCTGCGGCTATGTACGACAAGGTCATGGACAAGTCTCCGAAGTATGCGGAGTCCTACTATTTCCATGCGCTTACGCTGCGGAAGCTGGGTCGGCTGGATGAGGCCCGCGCGCAGAGCGAACAGGCGCTTAGCCGGGAGCTGGCGCTGGTGACGCCACTGGCGCGCGAGGATCTGGAGCGTCTGGCGGGGGAGCTGGGGGCAGAAGCGGGATCGGCGGCCGATCAAATTTAGAGTAGAATCAGAATCACGATCTGAATCAGAGTCAACACAGTGTCAGAATCTGAAGCAGAATCAGAATTAGCATCGGGATGGGACTTGAAAGGTTCGCAGCTGCTTTAAAAGGGCAGCGGACCCTTCAAGTCTTTTTTAACTTCACTAAAGCAATAAAGCGCGGTGGAACTTTCTGCTCGCAAGAAAAGCTACCGCTAAAACATGAAGGTATCTTCCACGAATAGGCTCCGATCAGGAGCTTTTCTTATCGTAATAAGGATGGATCAGCTATGAAAATGGGTTCTGCGTCGGTGGGCGCAGTAAGCAAGAAAAGCTCCTCGCCGGAAGCTTTTCGGGGAACGATATAAGTGTGTTTCAGCTGTAGCCGGAAAATCGTATAAAATGCGCTCGCTTGGCGGTCAAGGTATAGGATTTATACGGAAAAACGTATAAATCTGCCCTGCTGGCGATCCAAATTAGGGGATTTGTCCGAAAAATCGTATAGATATGCTCGACCGGTGGTCAAAAGGATTAAGCTTGTACGAAAAAACGTATAAAGGGTTGGGTACGCTTAGCTCCCAGCCATGTGCAGGTCTAAACAGCAGTGACTGACACCCTTGAAGCCGGCACGGACATCTCCAAGCCCGCCGGCGGTCTAAAAGTAGCTAGCCGTCTGCATTCCGGCGGCAGGCGGATGACCTTGCTGCGGCAGAGCCTCCGGTCCAATTGCGCTGAGCAGACGGAGGGCCCTTACTCCTGCTGCCGACTAGCTTTCGGAGGACCACTCCTTCAGCTTGCGGTCCGATGGCAGGAAGAAAGTCAGCAGTCCGATCAGCGGAAGGAAGCTGACCCAGCCCATAACGGCCTGGAGATGAAATTTGTCCGCCAGTCCGCCAAGCGCCACGGCGCCGAGCGCGCCGAGACCGAAGGCCAAGCCGGTGATCAGACCAGATACGGTGCCGATTTTGCCCGGAATAAGCTCCTGGGCGTAGACGACTGTGACGGAGAAGCTGGATAAGATAATGAAGCCGTTGATCAGCAAAATAACGTAGGCCCAAAATTCATTGGCATACGGCAGGACAAGAGCCAGCGGAGCGGAGCCCAGCATGGAGAAGAAAATAATGTTGCGGCGTCCGAATCTATCCGAAAGCGGTCCGCCCATAAAGGTTCCTACTGCCCCGGCGGCGGCGAACAGGAAGATATACACCTGCGCGTGCTCCAGCGTCATGCTGAACTTCTCCATCAGCTGAAAAGGGAAATAAATCGTAATCCCGGCGTGGTACCAGGAACGGGCGAACACAAGAAAAATCAGCATGTAGACGGCAAAACGCAGCTGCCGTTTGCGGCTCGGATCAACGGCTCGGGTTCCGCTTTTGCGCGGAGCGGGCGGATTAGCTGCCATATAACCGCTGTACCACCGGGAAATAAACAGCTGTACGGCGATGGCGATGGCGGCCACTGCCGTGAACCAGATCGCCCCGAGCTGGCCGAGCGGGGCGAAGACGAGCGCCGTCATGACGGAAGCCAGCGATTGACCGGAATTGCCGCCGACCTGGAAGATGGATTGCGCAAGTCCGCGGCGGCTGCCTCCCGCCATATAAGCGACGCGCGAGCCTTCGGGATGGAAGATGGCGGAGCCGATGCCGACCAGCAGCACGGAAGCCAGCACGAGCCAATAATTTGGCGCCAGCGCCAGTCCCAGCACGCCGACGAAGGTAAAGCACATCCCGACCGGAAGCATATAAGGCTGGGGCTTGCGGTCCGAGTACATCCCTATCAGCGGCTGCATGACGGAAGCCGTCATATTCAGCGTGAAGACAATGATGCCCGACTGAGTATAGGTCAGCTTCATGGTATCCTTCAGAATCGGCAGAATGGCGGGAATGACGGATTGAATCGTATCATTAAACAAATGCACAAGGCTGATAGCGAGCAGGATACGGAAGACGGTGGGCTTCGCCTCGGACCTAGAAGTCTGAGGCGCATCCAAACCGCCCGCCGCAGCCCGAGCGGAAACGTTCATGCTGATTGCTCCTTCTTGATGTTGCAAAGGCAGCGCCGCTGCCTTTGCCTGTAGAGAGAAATATGGCCGGGAATGCCCTGAGGCAGGGGGGCTGGGCCCACCTGCCTCGCGGAACGTACGGCTTGCTTGTTTGCCGGGTCCGGCGGCCCGTGTTGTCGGCGCAAATGGAACTCGCGCCATCAGGGCGAATTCGCGCACAAGGCGAAACAACGCGCCGGTTCAGGCCGCCAGGAGACGGCGCCCAACCGGCGCTTCAGAGGCTGCCGGGCAAGACGTGCCGGGCGGAGTCCGGCCAGCGTGGCTCCGCCGGCGTCAGACCGGGGTCGGCTATGTGCCGGCCGACTGGCTGGTCAGGACGCCGAGCGCTTCGCCCATCTTCACTTTGCTGCCAACAGCAAGATCGGACCGCCCTTGGTACGTACCGTTCTCCATGAGCAGAACGACGGTTGAGCCGAATTCGAAGTAAGCGAGCTCATCGCCCGCTCCCACCCGGTTCGGCAGCGGGGACACGTACTGGATGGAGCTTACGTTCAGGGCGCCGACCTTGACCACGGCAATCTCGCCGGCTCCGTGCTGGAGATAGGTAATCAGCCGTTCGTTGCGGCTCAGCACACGACGCATATGCTTCAGACCGAAGTCGTTAACGGGATATACCTTGCCGGGCACATGCTCCTTCTCGATGATCTCTCCGGCTATCGGCGTATGGATGCGGTGATAGTCGGTCGGACTCAGATAGAGCACGTAGAAATATCCGTTCGTATAGTTAATGCGTCGCGGGCTAAAATTCAGCAGCTCCTCGACCGTGTAGTCCTGCCCCTTGACATTAAGCATCGTACCTTCCCGAATTTGGCCCATGCCGGTAATCATCGCATCGACAGGGCTTACGACGACGCCCTTCGCGGGATCGACCGGACGCAGGCCCGGCTTCAGACGGCGGGTGAAAAAATCGTTCAAAGACGCATATTCATGCACCGCTTTCTCCGCGTCCTCGACCCGTATGCCGTAAGTCTTGGCGAACTGGGGGATGAAGGCGCGGCTGGCGCGGGACTTGGCAAAGGCTCCCGTAATGCGGGATACGGTCTTGCGAGATGACAGCTCGGTTAAAAGCCGAAAAAACGTAATCTTCATATGGGTCAGTCGTCACCTATTTCTACAGGATCATTGATGGAACCTACCGATTATCTTGACACAGAACGGGAGACAAAGCAACCGCAAAACAGCGGCAAAAACAGCGGGAAGGCCCCCGAAGGAGCCTTCTTGGCTTGCAGTCCTCTTTTTTTCGGCGCTTTGCCGCTTTTCTCCGGCTTCCGCTTCCCCGCTTGATGCGCCGGCGTATTCCGGCCGCCTTGGTTCAGGAGCTGCGGGCCGGAGCCCGTCAGCTATTATTTTTGTATTCTCCGCAGGTCATGCAGGCGGCCAGATTGACCAGAATCGGGCTGCAAGCGCCGGACCACTTGGTGCAGTGAACGGGCGTACGGCAGGAAGGATCGCATTGGATTCGCGTGCAGAAGCGGCAGCTGACGATCATGTTTGCGGTAACAGCCATCATCTCTAAACCTTCAGGCTCGTTATGAACCGTGTCGTGCATTAATTGCTCCCCCTCGACCCTTTGATGTAAAGACAGCGCTTTCAAGCTTATAATATCCCCGCCTCGCTTTAAAGAGAGTAAGGCTATCTTATCAAACATTCGCCGAGAACACTAGAAAGTTTTTCTAAATATTTCTTTAAGATTTCTATCGCCTCCAAGATGAAAAGGGGCGTTGACAAATATGGCATTCATGTTACGATAGGGGTGTCACTAGGGGAGCCTGACGGCTGAGATTGGATCTGCGAGATCCTAGACCCTCTGAACCTGATCTGGGTGATGCCAGCGTAGGGAAGTGGAGAGCGTAGACAAGTACGATACGTTTACTTATGCTCGCAAGCCGCTTCCTGCCATAGGAAGCGGCTTTTTTGGCATAATCCGCGACAAAGAGGAAGGCGCTGCAACGGTGCGCCCCGGGACCATATCATTTAAGGGAGTTGGAATTAGATGTCCAAAGGTTTGAAGCTGACCGATATTTTGGTCACGGTCGTGATTGCCGTCGTTTTCGGGATCATATACCGGGTATGGGGGGATGTTTACAATGTATTCAAAGTGCCGGGCATTCCGCTGGAGCAGCTGATCTACGGGATGTGGTATATGGCGGCGGCCGTTGCCTTCCTGATTATCCGCAAGCCCGGGGTAGCTCTGCTGGCCGAGGTGGCAGCCGCTCTGTTCGAAATGCTGCTCGCCTCGCACTACAGCGTATCCTCGCTGACCTACGGGATCGCGCAGGGCTTATGCGCCGAGCTTACCTTCGCCAGCTTCCGCTACCGCAATTACTCGCTGGCCGTCGCCGGACTGGCGGGCGTCGCTTCAGGTATCGGGGCGCTTGTCATGGATATTTTCGGCAATTATTTGACGGAATATTCGCCATGGCTTCTTATTCAATACGTGGTGTACCGGTTCGTCGGAGCTTTCCTGATCTGCGGCACGCTCGCTTATGCGCTGGTCAAGGCGCTTGAGAAGACAGGTGTGACGCAGCTGGTCAGGCCGGTCAGCCAGGATGATCTTGACGCGTTGGGCAGGTGAGGGACGGATGAGCAATAGGCTAGAGGAACGAGCGAAGCGGGTGGCCGTTCGGAATGAGTTGCAAAGCGACGAAGCCAGCAGCGCTCGTGGAACCGGCGGGCACGAACTGCAGGGCGACGAAGCCGGCAGCGCCGGTGGAGCCGGTGGGAATGAGTTGCAGAGCGACGGAGAGACCAACGGTCTCACGGCTGAAGCCTCGCAGACGCAAGCCGGCCGCGAAGCCGCTGCAGCCGTCTGGGTAACCGGGCTGCGGATGAAATTTCCGGGCAGCGGGGCGCTCTTGTTCGAGGATTTGTCTCTGACGATCAGGGAAGGGGAGAAGGTGCTGCTGCTGGGGCCGAGCGGCTGCGGCAAGTCGACCCTGCTGCAGACGCTGGCCGGGCTGATCCCGGAAGTCGTCGAGGTGCCCATGAAGGCGGAGAGCCGGGGCAAGCCGGCTTCCTTCGGATATTTGTTTCAAGACCCGGATGCCCAGTTCTGCATGCCTTATGTGGATGAGGAGCTGGCCTTCGTTCTTGAGAACCTGCAGGTGCCCCGGGAGGAAATGAAGAGGCGGATCGCGGAGCTGCTGCTGCGGGTCGGTCTTGACCCGGAAAACAGTCATGCGCCGATCGCTTCGCTTTCGGGCGGGATGAAGCAGAGGCTGGCGATGGCTTCTCTGCTCGCTTTGGAGCCGGACGTGTGGTTTCTCGACGAACCGTCGTCTCTCCTGGACCCGGAAGGCACCCGTGAAATCTGGGAGACCGTGAAGCGTGTGACCGCGGGCAAAACGGTCATCATCGTCGAGCACAAAATCGATGAGATCGTGGATTTCGTCGGACGCGTAGTCATGTTTGATGAGGCGGGCCGCATACAAGCCGATGGAGCGCCCGCTCTTGTGTTCCGAGAGCGGCTGGGCGACCTGCAAAGCTGCGGCATCTGGTATCCCGGCGTCTGGGAGGATTACATGGCGGGCCGGCTGCAGACCGGCCTCCCGCCAGAGGAGCGGAGGCTGCCGCAGACGGCCGGACTTCCGCCGGAAGCGGCAGGGGAGCCGCTGCTTAGCCTCCGCCGCTTCGAAGGCTGCCACGGCAAGCTGAAGATCGTGGAGGCGGGTATGGCCGCCATTTGGCCCGGAGACTGGGTGGCTGTGATCGGTCGCAACGGGGCGGGCAAAAGCACGCTGCTCTCGGCGCTGATGCAGCTGATCCCGACGCACGGCGAATACATGCTGGACGGCAGGCAGGTCAGCCGGCTCGAAGACGTTGTCTGTCAGGCTGCCTATGTGTTTCAGAATCCGGAGCTGCAGTTTATCTCCTCCAGCGTATTCGAAGAGATCGCCTTTAATTTTCGCAGGGACGGCGAGCCGGAGGAGTCGATCGAGGCCGGGGTAACCGCGCTGCTGGACGAATTCGGTCTGGCAGGGCAGCGCGGACAGCATCCGTACCAGCTCTCGCTGGGCCAGAAGCGCCGTCTGTCCGTTGCCGCCGCGACGGTCAAGGCTCAGCGGCTGCTGCTGCTCGACGAGCCGACGTTCGGACAGGATGCGGCTCATACGTTTGCGCTGCTGGAGAAGCTGGAGCAGTGGCGGCAGAACGGCATGACGATCGTGATGGTCACGCACGATATGGACATCGTCCGGCACTTTGCCACGCAGGTGTGGACCGTGGAGAACGGCGCCGTCAAGACGGAGAGAGTTCCCAGAGGCGGTCGGGCCGAGCGAACACAGGCTGACGAGGCGGCGCGCCCGACTGCCGCAGCAGCCGCTTCACCTGCCGCGTGCGGGACCATGGGGGAGAGGAGCTGACGCAAGGATGCTGGACATACTGGCGGGACGATCCACCTGGCTGCACCGGGTGAATCCGAGCTTCAAGCTGCTCGTGTCGATGGTCGCTTTTATCGTTGTTCTCTTTACGCATAACATCAACGTGCTTCTTCATATTACGTGGATGTATACGGTTCTGCTCTTCGCCGCGAGCGGGCAGCCGGCGCGCAGGCTGCTCCTGATCCTGCTGCCGTTCGGCCTTCTCTTCGTTTCATCCGCCGTGTCGATGGTGCTGTTCGGTACGGGGGAGACCGTATGGTATCAGTACGGACTGATTCGAATCTCGGAGGAGAGCTTCTTCCGAGGGCTGCACCTGGGCTTCAAAACCGTCGATGCGGCGCTCGTCGGACTGCTGTTCGCGCTGACGACGAATCCCGTGCAGCTGTTTTATTCGATGATGCAGCAGCTGCGGCTTCCGGCCAAATACGCCTACAGCTTCCTGGCCGCGATCCGGCTGATGGGGCTGTCGGTCGGCGAATACCGGACGCTGCGCGCCGCTTTCCTCGTTCGCGGTGTGAAGACCCGGCGGGGCTTGCGGGGCTTCGGCGAATCGGTAAAGCGCTATGCGATCCCGCTGCTCGCCCAGAGCATCCGCCGCGCCCAGCGGACGGCCGTCGCCATGGAAGCGAAGCGTTTCGCCTCGGGGGCGGCGAGGACGTACTATTACCGCGTCGGCTGGTCCGGCAGCGATGCGGCGCTTGCGGCCGTCATGCTGAGCCTGTGGGGATGCGCCTGGTGGCTGGCGGCGCAGGTGCCGCCGTTTGACATCACGGACGTCAGGTAAGAGCTTCTAAATTATTGAATGAATATAGTAGAAGAAAGATGAGGAGGAGAAACATTTATGCAGGCAACGACAACATTTTCCGCAGGGCTGAGGGAGGCTGTCCGGGACAGCTGGGAAGCGAGCTTCAACCATCCGTTCGTTCAGGGGATCGGGGACGGGTCGCTGCCCCTCGAATGCTTCCGTCACTATGTGCAGAACGATGCCTATTATTTGTCCCAATTCGCCCGCGTACAGGCGCTTGGCGCCGCCAAAGCTCATGACTTGCCGACGGTGAACCGGATGGCGGTCCATGCGCAAAGCACCTACGAGGCCGAGCTGTCGCTGCATGAGAAATTTTCCCGGCTGCTCGGGATCACGTCCGAGGAGAGGGAGAACTTCGAGCCTGCGCCGACCGCCTATGCGTATACCTCCCATATGCTGCGGGCTGCCTATAGCGGCTCGCTGGGCGATATTATCGCGGCTATTCTGCCCTGCTATTGGCTGTATTATGAAATCGGCGAGCGCCTGCAGCATTGCACGCCGGAGGAGCCGATCTACCGTGAATGGATTGCTGCGTATGGTGGAGACTGGTTTCGAGAGCTGGTGGAGGAACAGATCGGGCGGCTTGACGCTTTGGCCGAACAGGCCAGCGAGGCGGACAGGGCGCGGATGCGACAGTATTTTGTGCTCAGCAGCCGCTATGAGTACATGTTCTGGGAGATGGCTTATACCCGTGAGGGCTGGCCGGTTCGCTAGGGCTTGCGGCAGCCGCGACGGAAGTGAAAAAGGCGTATTTCCAATAATTATGCGGCAAGCAGTTTGCCAATTAAGGTTGTCCCGGTTTGCTCGGGGCGGCCTTTTTTTGTTTGCGGCAGCAATTTGACCCCGGATTGTGCCGTTGTTCACGACTCTTTCACAATCGCTGTGATCCATATCATAGAGTCGCTGCGCCACGTTCCCCTACAATGAGGACATCAAACAGAAGCCCTCATGAAGGGAGAGGAAAGATAATGGCTAAATTGCAAGAGATCAACCGGGACGTGAAAAAGCAGACGAAAGAAGAGCGCAGGGAGCCGGTGCTCAGCGGAACCTTCGCATCGGTCATGCTGCTCGGTCTGTTTTTGGTTCTGAGCTGGGTCGGCATATTTATTTTGTTTCTCGTAAGGGGTTAAAGACTAGAAATCGTAGGGTCCAGAGGAGCTGACACGCATATGCATATTCATCGTTTAGAAAAATATTGGCTGATCTTCGGCGTATCCATGCTGATCGTCTTCCTGTCCGTAGTAGGAGTCGGGGCATTCTCTCTCGGCATGGAGCCGCCGGGCGGCCACAGGCACACGGTCGATCCCGAGAAGCTGGCGCAGACGCCGCCGTTCGACAAGCCGGGATTGAAGCAGATCGGTGACAAGGAATACGAAGCCAATCTGATCGCCTTCGCATTCGGCTTTACGCCGGATAAGCTGGAAATTCCGCTGGGGGCCAAAGTCCATTTCAGCGTAACGAGCCAGGATGTTGTTCACGGGATGCAGGTAAACGGCACGACGATCAACATGATGGTTATTCCGGGCGAAGTCAATCATATGACGTATACCTTCGACAAGCCGGGCGAGTACCTGGTGCTCTGTAACGAATATTGCGGAGCCGCGCATGAAGTGATGATGATGAAGATTATTGTGACATAGACAGACATAACGGGGATATCGGAAAGGGTGTAACACAGATGATAAAGGAAATCAAAAGCTTCGACCGGCGCGACTCTGCGCTTGTGCTGGCCCATATCCTGTTCGCATTTTTCGCCTTGTTTATGGGCGGCGTGGCCGGCGTGCTGCAGGGGCTGGTGCGCGGGGGCATGGTTACGCTGCCGATGGGGATCGGCTACTACCAGCTGCTGACGGCGCACGGCGTGCTGATGGCGTTGATTTTTACGACGTATTTCATTATAGGATTTATCTATTCGGGGGTAGCCCGCACGCTCGGCGGACGGCTGCTGCCGATTGCGCGCCATCTCGGCTGGCTCGGCTTTGCGCTGATGACATTCGGCACGCTGCTCGCAACCGTTCTTATTTTGCTTAACAAAGCGACGGTCCTATACACGTTCTACGCGCCGCTCAAAGCGGACCCGTGGTTTTACGTAGCGCTCGTATTCGTAGTAGTAGGCAGCTGGATGAGCGGCATCGGAGTATTCCTTAACTACCGCTACTGGAAACGGACGAATCCGGGCCAAACGACTCCGTTGTTCACATTTATGGCGGTCGTGACGATGCTGATGTGGATTATCGCTACATTGGGCGTAGCTATCGAGGTGCTGTTCCAGCTGATTCCATGGTCGTTCGGCTGGGTCGAGACGATTAACATTACGCTCTCCCGTACGCTGTTCTGGTACTTCGGCCATCCGCTCGTGTACTTCTGGCTGCTGCCGGCTTACATGTGCTGGTATGTCGTCATTCCGAAGGTGATCGGCGGCAAAATGTTCAGCGACGCGCTCGCACGGCTCTCCTTCATTATGTTCCTGCTGTTCTCGATTCCGGTCGGCTTCCACCATCAGCTGATGGAGCCGGGCATCTCGAATGTATGGAAATTCGTTCAGGTCGTGCTGACCTTCATGGTCGTTATTCCGTCGCTGATGACGGCGTTCTCGCTTTTCGCCACGTTCGAAATGCATGGCCGCTCCGTCGGCGCCAAAGGGCTGTTCGGCTGGTTCAAGAAGCTGCCGTGGAGGGATGTCCGCTTCTTCGCTCCGTTCATGGGGATGCTCGTATTTATCCCGGCGGGAGCGGGAGGGCTGATCAATGCGAGCCATGAGCTGAATGCGATCGTGCATAACACGCTGTGGGTAACCGGCCACTTCCACCTGACGGTAGCAACGAGCGTAGCTTTGACCTTCTTCGGCATCACGTACTGGCTCATTCCATCCATGCTCGGCCGCTCGATGACGCCGCTGATGAACCGGCTGGGCATTATCCAAACGATCCTATGGCTCATCGGCATGTTCTTCATGTCCGGCTCGATGCATACGGTCGGCTTGCTTGGCTCCCCGCGGCGAACGGCGTTCACGACGTATCAGGATCATCCGGATACGGTGCTCTGGATGCCGTACCATGTAGCGATGGCGATCGGCGGCGTCATTCTGTTCTTCGCCGTCGTCCTGATGATCGTCAACATCTGCATGCTGATGAGCGCTCCGAAGGGCGAGACGGAATACCCGATCGCCGAAGTCAGCGAGCAAGCGGAGAAGGCTCCCGCCATCTTCGAACGCTGGGGCGTTTGGGTCGGGGTGCTGGTCGTGCTCATTCTGGTGGCTTACACGATACCGGTGATGGATATTATAAATGATGCGGGTATCGGATCGAAAGGATTTAGAACCTGGTAGATGCTAAGTCGTTCCCATTATCGCCTTTTCCTGCAACTGCAGGGGAGGGCGGTACCGGGGACGGCTCTTTATGTAAATTAAGCAATCGATAAGAAATCCGACCCGAACAGCTGTGCTACAATGAGCTCAAATCTGTTACAGGTGAGAGGATTTCTTATGAGAACAACGAAAATTTCGAAAGGCCGGCTGTGGACGGCTCGCGTGCTGAGCGGACTGGTGGTCGCGTTTATGCTGTTTGACGGCATCTTTAAGCTGTTTCCGCCTCCGGAAGTGTTAGAGGGGACGGTTTCACTCGGCTTCGCGAAGCATCACATTCCTTTGATGGGGATACTTGCTCTGCTGTCAACTCTGCTGTATGTGATCCCGCGCACCGCTGTTCTGGGAGCGCTGCTGTTGACTGCGTATTTCGGGGGTGTGGTCGCCTCCCAGATTCGGATTGATGCGCCGCTGTTCACACATGTGCTGTTTGCGGTTTATTTGGCGGTTATGGCCTGGGCCGGACTGTGGCTGCGCGACGAGCGGGTGCGCGAGCTGCTTCCTCTGCGCAGCAGGGAGTAGGCAGCTGGGTCGTTGCATAGGCAGCGCTTCTTGGGGAAGCAGCCAAGAAAAGAAGTAATAGACGAACTTCAACTTGGAGTTCGGGAGTGCCCTGTGTGTACGCCGTTCACAGCCGCATTAACGGATGACTCTAGAGCCATAAAAAAACAGCGGCATTTTTAGACGATTCGTCCGCCGCTGTTTTATTTATTGGGTTGGTCAAACCTATTTTACGAAGGGGCGGTCTTACGGACATCAATCCGTTCTGCGGAAGCATACGCATGGCTGGTTATGTTATCAGTGTATGTTCAAGCCCCTTGCTTCACTTTACCAGCTTTCGGAACTAATCTCGCATTTCCCATCAAGAAGCAGGCAATCAGAGCGACAATGACAAAGCCGAGACTTACCAGGAAGATATGATTCAAAGTGTGGCTCAGCGCCATTCCAGAATCTGCTTCGCTACTACCTGCGACCATCCCCTGCGTTAGCAAGCTGCCGAGCACACTGACTCCGATCGTTCCTCCGATAGACCGGAAAAACTGCGAGGAAGAGGTAGCGACACCCCGTATTCCAGGCTCCACTGCACTTTGTGCAGCAGTGCCGACTACCGGATACAGTGCACCCATGCCCAGACCCGTAATAATCATATAAAAGACCAGTTGCAGCGCAGTAGTATCAACCGTCATTCTGCCGAGCAGCCCCAATCCCATTGCCATGAGAGCCATGCTGGGGACAAGGATGGCCCGGTACGAGACCTTGCTCATCAACCTTCCGCCTATTGTCGTTGTAACGACTACGGACAGCATGAGCGGTATCAGGATGTAACCGGCATAGGTAGGGCTCACTCCCATCACGTCCTGGGCAAAAAGAGGAATGAACGCAATCGCGCCAAACATTCCGGCGCTCATGAAAAATCCGGCCATGTTTCCGAAAGCAATGACGCGGATCTTAAAGAGATGAAGCGGTAGCATCGGTTCTTTCGCCTTCGTTTCGATCCCTATAAACAAGGCAATAAAGAGAGCGCTTAGACTGAACAAAACGATACGGGTTGGTGGGTCCCCGCTTAGAACCGGCGCCAGTAAAAGAGAAACGATAGAGATACTGAACGTGGCAATACCGGCCCAATCGATGGATCGTCTCGCGTAGCGCTTGCTTTCCTTCCAAGCAGCGGCCATGAGGCAGATTGCCGGAATGCCAATCGGGAGATTGATGAAAAAAATCCACCCCCAACCTAAGTATTCGGAGATTATTCCGCCGAGTGCCGGCCCGAGTATGCTGGAAATAGAGAATACGGCGCTAAACAAGCTCATGAACTTGCCTCTTGATTCCGGTGGGTACAGATCCCCGACTATCGTAAAGGCAACCGGCAGCAATGCCCCGGCTCCCAATCCTTGAATCCCTCTGAAGAAAATCAATTGCATCATGCTTCCAGCGAATCCGCATAGAACGGACCCGAGCAGGAAAAGGGATAAGCCGGTTAAGTAGACGTTCCTGCGTCCGAATAAATCCGCCAGTTTCCCGTAAATCGGGATAGTCGTCGTCGAAGCTAACATATAGATGGTGAACACCCAGCTGTATAGGGACAATCCATCCAATTGTTTGATGACGGTTGGCATAGCTGTGGATACGATAGTCTGGTCTATAGAAGCCAGGACCAATCCCATTAATAGACTGATGGTGACCAGTTTTACTTTTGGTTGCTGGTTTGGATTATTAAGTTCACTTGACATGTAGTCGAACGTTTCCTTTCCATGGATTGCTGACCCGCGCGGAAACAGTACCAACAATATACCGGGAATCCGAAAAAAAGAATAGACTTATTCTTTCCGATGATTTATTCTATAGCTAGAGAGCGCCCCAAGAGAAGGCGCTCTTTTCTATTAGGGGCACATGTATGATCTTGGAAGGCGCCCAAATCCTGCCAAAGCCAGCCTTTTAACAAAAGACGCGAGGAAGATGCCGATTCCCGTAATCATCGCGTAGAATCCAAGGGCTGTACCAGTTGCATGACGAGGGATGAAATAAACAACAGCCTGCGGAGACCGCAGGCTGTTTGGGCTTGATTTGCAGGGCGGATTTCCCGTGCGTGCGACTTGCGGCTGAGACGGCAGAGAAAGCCGCCAGCCGCCGGCGACTCTTGGTCCGCTGATCAGCGCTTCGGATACAGCGGGTACGATACCGTTGTCGGCACATCGATGCCGATCAGGCGCAAGGGCGCGTCTTCCGATGCCCGCAGCGTTATCTCGGCATCATCATCGGCGCGCATGACGAGAAAGTCACGGTGCTTGAACGGTGTGGCTGCTCGTTCAGCGCTGCCGCCGATCTCCCCGCTGCCGCCGCCGCGAATAGCCAGTACAGCCAGCGTGCGTCCTTGCTCGACCGTATAAGTGAAAGCGCCTTGAGGATCAAACTCGAGATCCCAAAGCCGTGCTTCGGCGACCAGCTCGATCGGGGAGCCGGGACCGAGAATTGTTTTGAGGCGGTATCCGTCGCCCGCGGCAATCGGAAAATCCTCATGCTCGAATTGGTTGTAGGTCGGCTTGCGCTGCAGCGCCGCTTGGAACTCCGGCTCGAACCAGATCTGGAACGCCTCCATATCAGGACCGATGAAGCGTTCCGTATGGGAGACGCCGGACCCGGTCTGCATCACCTGCGCGCCGCCGGCTCCGACGATGCTGCGCGTGCCGAGCGTATCGCCGTGCGAAGCTTGTCCTTGCACGACGTAGGTCATGATCTCGAACGCCTTGTGCGGATGGAGGCCGATATGACCCTCCTGAGGCGCGAATGCCCATGCCCAGTAGAATAGAGGGCCGATTCGTTTGACAACCGAGCCTTCGCCCGAGAAGCCGATCGGCTTCTGCTCCACAATTGTGCCTCCGTCAAAGCTGCCTGTGGCCTGCATGGCAGGCGTATAGACCATCATTTGCATATGAATCTCTCCTTGAAATTTAGTTGAAATGTAAAGAAAGTGAGTTTTCCTTAATATTAAGATAATAGACGGGAGAACACCCGGCACGCTAGCTGCCGCTCTCCTTAAACGTTGCTTTCGCATACAGCCCCAGCTTCTTGAGAAGATCGATCGCTTGACGTTTCTCATCGTCGCTTAAGCCGGATACAGCCTGGTCGATGACCTCCCGATGCCCGGGAAAAACGCTGTCGAGCAGCGCGACCCCGCTGTCGGTAATCTCCGCAAAGCTCACTCGGCGGTCCTCAGGACAAGGCTTGCGAATGACGAGTCCCTTGCCGACCAATTTGTCGACGACGTAGGTGATGTTGCCGCTCGTCATCAATACTTTCTCACCAATCTGCTGCAGGGGTTGCGAGCCCTTGTGGTACAGCAGCTCCAGCACGCCGTATTCTGTCGGATTCAAGCCGTGACGGCGGATGTCCCGATGCGCATGGGCGGTTACCCATTCGCAAGCACGGGATAACACGATGAACAAATGCAGGGAATCATCTCGTTGCTGCTCGGACATGCGGTTCAGCTCCTTTTCAGTGCGATGCTTGGTTCGCAACTGTTATCTTAATATTAAGATAAATCACCGGAAAGCAAATGTCAACTGTTTTGGACTCCAGGCGGCCCTCCTGCGCTATCCGACCTGCTGTAAGCGCAGGTCGGATAGCGCGCCTGTCAACTGGCGCGAGGGCTGTCGGCCTGCGCTTCTCCGGTTTTCTCGCGCATGATCACAAACACTGTAAACACGCAGCAGGCAAGGGCGATCCAGCCGCAGAAGGCAAACACGGCGCGCATGCCGAACGCTTCGCTCGCGAACCCGCCGAAGAAGCTGCCGATAATGCGGGCTACCCCGAGACTTAGCAGACCGTACAACGTTTGCCCGCTTGCCTTCAGCGACTTGGGCACCTCCTGGTTAATATATATCGCCATCGTAACGGTCAGCACGATGAACATAAGCCCGTGCAGAAGCTGGGCGGGAAGCAGCCAGCCCGCGCTGTCCGTCACCGAATAGGCGAACCAGCGGACGGCTGTGGCCAATCCGGAGACGAGAAGCACCCAGGAGATGCGGATTTTTTTGAAAATTTTGCCCGCCAGCAGCAGGAACGGAATTTCGCTCAATGAGGAGATGAGCATCGACCAGCCAAGCAAGGCGTTATCCCCGCCCAAATCCCGGAAATATACGGGGAAGAAGGAATAATAATAGCCTAGCGTTATTTGCAGGACGAGATTGATGCCCATGTACGTCATCAGCTTCCGATGCTTCAGCAGCACCCAGATTCGCTCCGGATTGCCGGCAGTCCGGTAGCCGGCGACCCGGGGCAGCCGGGTCAGAAGCCCCAGCGAGGCAAGCATTACGAGCGCATAGACGGGAAAAAGCAGCCCGATATGCGTCTTGGCCAGCCAGCCGAAGGCGACGGACATGAGGGCGAAGCCGAATGTGCCTCCAAGCCGGATCGTACCGAACGTCCAGCGGGGATGCTTCTCCAGCTCCTCCAGCGTGACGGCGTCGCTGATCGCAAAGGTCGAGGTCTGGAAAAATGTAAACAGGCAGACCATCAGCAGCAAATAGATAAAGGCTTCCGACAACGGGAACAGCATAATGGCGGTTCCGCTGCCCAGCAGCAGCACGGCAAGCACTGTATTTTTGCTGCGCGCCCGGTCTCCGACCGCTCCCCAGACGGGCTGGGCCAGCACGGCGACGAGCGGTCCCAGACTAAGCAGCGTACCGATCTGCGAAGGCGTCAGGCCGATCGACTGGAAGTACACGGGCATGTAGGTGCCGTACACGGCATTGCCCATATAGATAACGGCGTAGAACAGCAGAAAATAGATCACAGGTCAGGACCAGCTTTCTTCATAAGAAGTAACAGACACAGCCTATTATCCCACCCGGCGGACGAGTTGACAACGCTAAAAACGGTCATTTTCCTTCACGGGGACGCGCCGCCGCCGAGGACCGGACAATCAGCTCCGATGGCAGGATGATCGTGCGCGGCTCTTCCTGGGCCCGGCCCTCGATCCGGTCGATCAGCCACTGCATGCCGAGCGAGCCGAACTGGTACGCCGGTTGGGCCGCTACGGTCAAGAAAGGATGCAGCGCCGAAGCGAGGCCCAGATCGTCGAAGCAGACAACGGACATGTCGTCCGGCACCCTCAGCCCTTGAGCGCGCAACCCTTGAATGGCCCCGATGGCAAGAAAATTGTTGGCGGCAAATACGGCGGTCGGAGGGTCCGGAAGGTGGAGCAGACGGTCCAGCGCCGCTTCGTCTTGAATATCCCGGTAGTTCGCATGAAGCACAAGCGCTTCATCGTAGGCGATGTCATTGAGCTTCAGCGCTTCCTTGTAGCCGGTATGCCGCTGGCGAGCCGTCGAGACATCCTCCGAGCCGTTGATCAGCGCGATGCGGCGATGGCCCAGCGCGAGCAGATGCTCGACGAGCCGCCGCGCCCCTTCCTTGCTGTCCCCGAGCACCGTATCCGCCTGGATGCCGGGAACCTCGCGGTCGAGCAGGACGAGCGGAATGCGGTGCTTTTGCAGCTGCTGCAGATGGACGGCTGAGCCGTCTCCCGCCGGAGCGAACAGCACGCCGTCTACCCGGGTGGAGAGAATCATATCCACATAGTCCTTTTCCTTCGCATAGTTCTCGTCGCTGTTGCCGAACAGCAGCTTATAGCCGAGCCGCTTGGCCGTATCCTCGGCTCCGCGCGCAAGTGTCGTATAGAACGGATTCGTAATATCCGTAATCAGCAGGGAGATAATATGCGTTTTCTGCAGCACCAGGCTGCGGGCGTTGGAATTGGGCACATAGTTCAGCTCCTCCATCACCTGCTTGACGCGCTGCCGGGTCAGCTCGCTGATTTTGCCATTGTTATTGATAACTCTGGAAACGGTCATCGCGGATACATTGGCTTTCTTGGCGATATCGTAGATCGTAATCAACAATGACGCTCCTTTCCGTTAGTTGCTACGATTCATTGTAGGGAAAAAAGAGATTGACAGCAAGTCATTTCATTGCTATTTTGGAGTTATCGATAACATTACCTTAACATGGAGGCTTATCTTATGGCACATTCGATTGAACCCGGCGCTGACGCGCTCGTGATGGATGAAGCGGATCATGTGGCGACAGCTCTCAAGGATCTGGCCGCGGGCGAGGAGATCCGTTACCGGATCGGCAGCCGTGTGGAGCAGGTAGTGTTGCTGGACGCCGTGCCGTTCGGACACAAAATTTCTATCGTCGCGATGGATGCGGGCTTTGACGTCAGGAAATACGGCGAGGTGATCGGCCGAACGGTCTGTCCGATTGAAGCGGGCAGACATGTGCATGTTCATAATATCGAAGGCATTCGCGGGCGCGGCGATCAGGCGGCTGCCAAGTAACGTGCCTAGGAATGGAAACAGACGTGACCGGCAAGCGGCGGATATCGCGCAAAAATGTCACGCAACCTGAAAGATCAGCTGACTAACGGCCGCCAAGTAAGCGGTTACCGTGACAGCCAAGCATACCCAACTATATGCAGGGAGGCAACTTACAAGATGACAACCATTATGGGATACGAACGGGCAAACGGAGACATCGGCATCCGCAATCATCTGCTGATCATACCGACCGTTATTTGCTCCAACCAGGTCTGTTCGCGGATTATGCAGAACGTGCCGGGAGCGGTAGCCATTCCGCATCAGCATGGCTGCAGTCAGATCGGCGCGGACAAGGACAGAACCTTCGACGTGCTGGCCGGTACGGGGAAAAATCCGAACGTAGGCGCAGTGCTGATCATCAGCCTGGGCTGTGAAGTGGTCGATCCGGAGGCATTGGCTGAAGCGATCAAGGTTACCGGTAAACCGGTCGAATTTTTCGATATTCAAAGCGTTGGCGGCTCCGTAAAGGCGATCCAGCACGGCACGGAGCTGGCGCGCCGGATGCTGGTCGAGCTGGAGAAGCAGCCGAAGGTGCCGGTTCCGCTGTCCAAGCTGAAGGTTGGCGTGAAATGCGGCGGCTCGGATGCAACCTCGGGCCTTGCGTCCAACCCGGCGCTTGGTGCGGCGGCAGACTCGCTGATCGCGGAGGGCGGCACGATCGTGATCGGAGAGACGACCGAGATCATCGGCGCAGAGCATGTGCTGGCGGAGAGATGCGCGACGCCGGAGACGAAGGACCAGCTCTATCATATCGTCGACCGGTTCGAGAAGGAAGTCGAGCGGATGGGCGCAGATATGCGCGGCGGCAATCCGAGCCCCGGCAATATCGCGGGCGGGCTGTCCACGATCGAAGAGAAATCGCTGGGCTGCATCAGCAAATGCGGCACCGCGCCGATTCGCGGAGTCGTCGAATATGCGGAGCATTTGCCGGAGGGCGGCTTGTATTTCATGGATTCCCCGGGAAATGACATTGAATGCGTATCGGGTATGGCGGCGGGCGGCGCCCATATCGTCTGCTTCACGACGGGACGGGGCACGCCGACGGGAGCGGCTGTCATTCCGGTCATCAAGATTACGGGCAACAAGCGGACCTTCGACAAGATGGAAGACAATATGGACGTTGATGTCAGCGAGATGCTGGACGGCACGCTTGGTCTTGGGCAAGCGGGCGACCGCATCTGGCAGGAGATTCGTGAAGTGGCGGAGGGCAAGCTGACCAAGGCGGAAATTTTAGGCCATCAGGAATTCAGCATCAACCGCATCGGGCCGAGCCTGTAACAAGAACGGAAGGAGGAAGCTGCGTGACAGGAATACCAGGGAATACGGAGTGGCTGGACCTCGACTATAAGCCGAAGGTGCCGCAGGACCGCTCCAAGGGGATTGCCATCGTGGGTGCGGGTGAGATCGTAGGCGCCTGCCATCTGCCGGCTTACCGGATGGGCGAGCTGAATGTGGTCGGTCTCTATGACGTTGATGCTGCCAAGGCGCAGGCGCTCGCGGACAAATTCGGCATCAAGCGCGTATACGGCTCGCTGGATGAACTGCTGGCCGACCCGCAGGTAGTCGTGGTCGATCTGGCCGTGCCGGCCAAGGCGCAGCCGGGGCTCGCGGCCCCGGTCGCGGAGGCGGGCAAGCATATGCTCTGCCAGAAGCCGCTGGCCGAGTCATACGCGGAAGCGGTGTCGATCGCGGAAGCCTGCTCCCGGGCGGGCGTGAAGGGCGCGGTCAACCAGCAGATGCGCTGGTCGCCGGGCATCCGGGCCACGCACACGATCATCCAGCGGGGCTGGCTGGGGGAGCTGCTGCAGGCGTCGATCGCCGTGAACGTAAAGCAGGATTTCGCCAACTGGGCCTGGCTGAGGCAGATGCCGACACTGGAATTTATGTATCACAGCATTCATTATATTGATGCGATCCGGTTTCTGTTCGGAAAGCCGGAATATATTTACGCCGACGGCGCACGGTTTCCGGGCCAGCAGTGCATCGGCGAGACCCGTACGCTGCTGCATATGAAATTTCCCGGCGAAGCGCGGGGGCTGATTCACGACAACCACAACCATATCGCGGGCGAGGATGACTGGTATGCCACATACCGCTTCGAAGGAACGGAAGGGATCGTGAAGGGGACGAACGGCTCGCTGTACAACTATCCCGTAGGACGCGAGGATACGCTTAGCTTCCACACGAAGCGGCTGCATCCGGACTACTGGTTCACGCCTTCGCTGCACGGCAAATGGTTTCCGCACGCCTTCCTGGGCACGATGGGCGAGCTGCTGAGGGCGATCGAGGAAGACCGTGAGCCGGAGAACAGCGTGCAGGATAATCTGAAGACGATGCAGATCGTATTCGGCGCTTACCGCTCCATGGAGGAGAACCGGCCTGTCAGGCTGGATGAGATCGCGCAAGAGGAGGGGGCCGCATGCTGAAGGGCATCTCTCCCTTATTGTCACCGGAGCTGCTCGCTATATTGATGGAAATGGGCCATGGCGACGAACTGGTGCTGGCTGACGGCAACTTCCCAGCGGCGTCCTGCGCCCGGCGTCTGGTGCGCGCTGACGGGCACGGTATACCGGAGCTGCTGGAGGCGGTGCTGCAGCTGTACCCGCTCGACCAGTACGTCGAAGCGCCGGTCAGCCTGATGCAGGTTGTGCCGGACGATCCGGTCGTCCCGGTCATCTGGGAGGAGTACCGCGAGATTGTCGACCGGCACGAAGGACGCGCGGTGCAGCAGACTTTTCTGGAACGGTTCGACTTCTATGAACGCGCGAAGAAGGCTTATGCGATCGTCGCTACCGGGGAACGGGCGCAATATGCGAATATTGTGCTGAGCAAGGGTGTGATCGTGGAAGCCTTGTCCGGTGAAGCCGGCAGAAAGACCAAGGCAATCCCGGCGGGGGAATTATCTCCCGTACAGAACGGGTCCATCGAACAGACGGGAGCGTGATCGTGATGCGAATCGATGCGCATCAGCATTATTGGCAGGTGGCGCGCGGCGACTACGGCTGGCTGACGCCCGAGCAGGGTGTGCTGTACCGCGATTACGGTCCGGACGATCTGCGGCCCGAGCTGCTCCGTCAGCAGATCAAGCGCACGATCGTTGTACAGGCGGCCCCGACGGTGGAGGAGACGCGGTATTTGCTCGAGCTGTGCGAGCGGGAGGAGACTTTGGCCGGCGTCGTCGGCTGGGTCGACCTGGAAGCCGACGGCGTGGAACAGGTGCTGGATGAGCTGGCGCAATCTCCGTATTTTAAAGGCGTCCGCCCTATGCTGCAGGATATGGAGGACGATGCCTATATAACGCGGGACCGGGTGGTCCGCTCACTGGAGCTGCTCGCCGAGCGCGGTCTGGCGCTGGATATTCTCATCCGCTCGCGCCATCTGCCTTATGTCCTGCAGATGCTGGAACGGGTGCCGGGACTGCGCGCCGTTATCGACCATATCGCCAAGCCGGATATCGCCGGAGGCGAACGGGAGCCGTGGCTTAGCGGGCTGGAAGCGGCCGCGTCGCATCTGAACGTGTACTGCAAGCTGTCCGGCATGGTCACCGAGGCCGACTTGGCGAACTGGACAGAGAGCGATATTCGCCCCTATGTGACAGAAGTATGCCGGATGTTCGGGCCGGACCGGCTGATGTTCGGCAGCGACTGGCCGGTGTGCTTGCTCGCGGCCAGTTATGAGGATGTTGTTCGGTTGATTGAGCGTACCTTGCCGGAGAGCTGGACATCGGCGGACAGGACGGCGGTATTTGGCGGCAATGCGGCGAGGTTTTACCGGATTTGACAGAATGGACTTCTAGAACGCCGGATTGCCGGACGTGAAAGGAAATGGAAGAGACGTCAATCGGACGAAAAGGAGATCGGATACAATGAGACTTGCTGGAAAAATCGCGCTGATCACCGGCGCAGGCTCGGGCATCGGCCGCAGCTCGGCGCTGCGCTTCGCTCAGGAGGGCGCATCTATCGTCATCGCGGACCTCGATGAAGCGAAGGGGCAGGAGACGGCGGAGGAGATTCGCCAAGCGGGCGGATCGGCTATTTTTATACAGGCGAATGTGACCGATCCCGAGTCCGTGCAGGCACTGGTAGCGGGCGCGATCGCCGAATACGGGCGCATCGACGTGCTGTTCAACAATGCCGGCATCAGCGGCGTTGGCGCGCTGCATGAGGTGGAGCCGGAAGTATGGGACCGGGTCATTAACGTCAACATTCGCGGGACCTTCCTGCCCAGCAAATACGTGCTGCCCCATATGATGGAGCAGGGCAGCGGCTCGATCATCAACATGTCGTCCTGCATCGCCGAGATCGGACTGGCTCAGCGGGCCTCCTACGCAGCGACCAAGGGCGCGGTGCTTGCGCTGACCAAGTCGATGCAGGTGGATTACGCCCCGTACGGCATTCGCGTCAATGCGCTGCTGCCGGGGACGATCTTGACGCCGTTCGTCGAGAACTACCTGAAGCAGTCGTATGCCGATCCGGAGGAAGGATTGGCCGGCATCAAACGCCGTCAGCTCAGCGGGGACCTGGGCCGGCCGGAGGATGTGGCGCAGGCCGCCGTATTCCTCGCTTCGGACGAATCGAAGTTTATGATGGGCTCGCCGCTGTATATTGACGGCGGAGTCGTGTTCGGCAAAAACGCTTAGGAGGGACTTTATCGTGAAATTGGTTACATTCGAACAGGCAGGCGCCTACAAGCTGGGCGTCAAGACGGATAAAGGGATTCTGGACGTGGCTGCAGCTCAGGCCGCATCCGGTAGGCAGGGCGTGCCCACCGACGTGCATGAGGTCATCGAAGGCGGCGCAGCTGCTATCGCGGCGCTGCAAGAGCTCGTGGACCGCGCTTCGGAGAACGGCGGCGAGGGCTGGCTGGATGAGTCCAAGCTGCAGCTCGGGCCGTGCGTCACCCGTCCGAACAAAATCATCTGCGTCGGACTGAACTACCGCAAGCATGCGGAGGAGACAAACGCTCCGATCCCGCAATATCCGATTCTGTTCAATAAATTCAACAACACGCTGGCTGCCCAAGGCGACGATATCCCGCTGCCGAAGGTATCCTCCGAGGTGGATTACGAGGCCGAGCTGGTCATCGTCATCGGCAAGACGGCGAAATACGTCTCCAAGGAAGACGCACTCAGCCATGTATTCGGCTACTGCTGCGTCAACGACCTGTCCGCCCGCGATCTGCAATTGCGGACGCATCAATGGCTGCTCGGCAAATCCTGCGACAAGTTCTCGCCGCTCGGCCCGTACCTGGTCAGCGCCGATGAAGTCGGCAACCCGAACGAGCTGGCGATCAAGGCGACCGTCAACGGCGAGGTGCGCCAGAACTCCAACACGTCGGACATGATCTTCCACTGTGACGAGATCGTCAGCTACATCTCGCATCACATGACGCTTGTGCCTGGCGATATTATCCTGACAGGCACGCCGGAAGGCGTCGTGCTCGGCCTGCCGCCGGAGCAGCGCGTCTACCTGAAGGACGGCGACATCGTGACGATCGAGATCGAGAAGCTCGGCTCGCTGACGAACCGGATGGTTGCGGAGACGGTGTAAGCAAGCTGTTAGGGCGATCATGGACGGGACGGCCCACTGGTATCGGTCAGCCCGTTTCGTAAAGCCCGAAGCCTGTACGTATGTACTGTTGACTAGCGAGTAGTAAGCATAATGGAAAAGCTTCAACACCAAAAGCATCCCCCTTCATTAACCATGGGGGATGCTTTTTTATTCCTTCCTATCCTCAACTCCGAGCAGCGGCCAGACCAACAATATCCTGCAAAATATCATTCTTGATCCGCTCAACCACGCTGAAATCTGTTGCTTCCGCATGAATTTGCTTCAGCTCATCCTGGAGGGATTTAGCTTGCGACAGAAATTGTATGGATTGCTTCATCTGAGAAGCGTACTGCTCTTTCAACACACGAATGTTATCAGCGTACGCTTCGTCAGTGCCCGGCTTGATGCACCTTGCGTACGTATCCACAATTTCATCGGTGGCATGCTCGGGGTCATATTCATGCGGAGCCGTACTGTCGAATATGGCAAATCCCAGCTCGCGCACGATGATCATATCCAGACTGTTCGGATCGAAGCCGCAGTGGTAAATCTCCACATCGAAGCCGTGATCCGTCCCGTATGCCGCCAATTTCTTCAGCATGGTCGATTTGCCGGAGCCGGGCCGGCCTTTAATGAAATATCGCTTGAGACCCTCCGTCAGGTTGGGGACAAAATCCACAGCGCCATTTGGGGTAGCAGCTCCGAGGAACCGGTGATCCACCCGGCTTTGTTTCTCCAGCCTGCGATCGCCATAGAGCAGCCGACTATAAGTTTCTGTGAGCTCGTCAGCCGCCCCATAATTCATATTGGCTATATAGAAGGCCTCCCAGTCATCATGAATGCGAAGCGCCTCCGCGAAGCTGGAGTAGGCGTGTTCATACGCTTGAGAAATGTCGTTGTGCAAGCTCAGATTGTCCGAGCTTCTGCCGCTCAGTTGAGCCGCATCCTTGGCCGCGTCCATCCGGACGTATTGCAGGACAGTCTCCGGCAGCTTGAGCTCTATGATATGAGGGACGGTTCCATCGACATCGACAATCCCGATCTTAAGAGCAGGGATGACCAATCCTTCGACGGCGTCATTATCCGAAGCGCAATGAATCAGCCAAATGTCATAGCCCTGCTGCGTCATATGAGCTCCGATGTCTCGAAGCAGGCCGGACTTTCCTGTACCCGGTCCTCCTTGCAGCGCATAAACACGCTCCAGTCCTTGCATGGACGAGTCGAACAGGCTGGTGAATCCACGAGCGGTATTGCCGCCTGCGTAAAAGTTGGTGATGCCTCCAGTCACAACGGTCACACCTTTCTAGACTAATGTCAGGGTCCCTGCTTCATCCTATTATGCGCCTAGAGAAAAGGTGCGGCTGAATTTGAGGTTAATCTGAGGGACATCTCGCCTAAAAGCTTGCTTTCCGTCGTAACCGAATTGTCTTGAGCAGCAGCTGTCCGGGGGCGAAGCGGCGAACGGTCCTTCCTGGTTCCTGGATTCTGGTTGGAGCTCATAGCCCCGGAAGTGCTTCCGAGAGGGCATCCCTCAGCCGGCAGCATTGCCGACCGCACCCGGGACGTGTAAGATGAGGTTTAGGAGGCACGGATGGCTGCAAGCTGATTAATAACCGACGACGATAACGGGAGGCGGAAATACCGATGATTGAATTCGAGCATTTGCATCATGTGAGTCTGGCTGTCCGGGAGCTGGAGCGCTCCAGAGTTTTTTATACCCAGGTGCTGGGGCTGCAAGAAATAGCGCGTCCGCCGTTCACATCCAAGGGGCTGTGGTATGCGGTAGGCACGCAGCAGCTGCATCTGCTGGAAAATCCGACAGGCGAAACGCTGCGCGAGAGCGGGATCAACACGGTCGACGGGCATTTCGCCATCTGGGTGAAAAGCTATAGCGGGACAGTGGCTTGGCTGGAAGCCGCCTCGGTGCCTTATGAAGCAAGACCGGACAGCGTAGCCGGATTTGCGCAGATTTATGTGCTCGATCCTGATCTTAACGTGATCGAATTCGATGCGCCCTACGGCTCCTAATGCTTGATTCTTCCTTTTTCCGGGTAAAATAACCTCAGCGGGTATGCTCGGATGGAGGAACCGAATATGGACAACAAACATCGATCGGGTCCAGTTCCGGACAGCTGGGAATGGGGCCGTTTTTTGCATGACGATCAGGCGCGACACGGAGCTGTAGGACTGCGGACAGAGCTGGAGGAGCGGCTGGAGGATCTCTCCGAGCTGCGCTGGCTGCTGGATGGAGCGAGGGATGAGCTGGAGCTGTACCGGGATTCGTTCCCGGACGGAAGGTTCGAGCGCGAGCTGGCCGCGGCCTTTGCCCATCAGGCGGACAAGCTGGAGCGGCAGACGGCCGCTTATGAGCGGGAGCCTGAAGCGTGCGACTGGAATGCCTACCTGGGGCTCAAATATGAGATCCGCACACTGATCAAGCAGCTCGGAGCGGTCGTCGCCGGGAGCGACTGGCAGTCGCCCTGCAAGCGGTTCAAGTCGTCCGACCCGGACGTTCCCCGGGAGGCGGGCTACACGCAGGAGGAGCAAAATACGTACCGGCGCAGCTACGGCAGCGAAGCGGTCAAAGACTATGAGGCGGCATCGCTTCGCGCCTATTATGCCATGTCGGCGGAGGCGCGCCGAAGATGCGTCGGCTTCCTGACGACATCGGGCATGAAGGCGTTGGAGCTCGCGCTGGCCGCTTACCGGAGCTTCACGGGGGAAGCTCTGCCCGCTTATCTCCAGCAAGGGTTTTACGGAGAAGGGGTTGAGCTGGCCCGCCTTCTTCTGAACCGTCCAACAGAGCTAGAGCCCCAGGAGATGTATGCGAAGGTGGAGCGAAACGAGCCTATCGGCTGCCTGCTCGTCGATCCGGGGATGTGCTGGCCGGTGAGGCCACCCGTAGACCTGGGCCGGCTGATGGAGGGCTTATGCCGGCACAGGCAGGAGGAGCCGCTCTACGTCATCGTGGACCGGACGCTCACGACGGCGGCCAACCCGCTGTTCGCAAAGTATGCGGACCGGCTTCCGCCGCATGTAGTGCTCATCAGCGTGGAGAGCGGCATCAAGTATATGCAGCTGGGCATGGAGCTGGCCAATACCGGCTTTATGGTAGCGGCAGGCAGACAGCTGGAGCAGGAAGCCCAGCGGCAGAGCTGGGTGACGCTGCTGGCGCTGCTGGACGCGGGGGCCGATCCGCTAACGGTGCGTCAGCTGCCTGTTCCGGATCAGGAGAGGCTGACGGCCCGCTTGTCCAGATTGAACCGCAACGCCTATTGGGTGGACGCCTTCCTGACCCATCTGATGCGCGAAGGCAAAATAACGGCGTACCAGCGTTCGGTGGAGCCTTCGGACCAATACCTGATCGAGGGCCGTAGATGGATGGGCTCGCTCTTTTATATTCAACTGCCGGGCTGCCGCTCGGAGCGGGACTACCAGGCCTGGGTCGACGCCTTTGTTGCCGGCGCGCCGGAGGAGGCGCATTTCGTATCGGGCGGCAGCTTTGGCTTCGATACGTTCCGGATGAATGCCGTAGCCGGCGAGCTCGGGCTTGAGGCCGCGCTGCGGGTGTCGGTCGGGCGGGAGCCGATCGGACAGCTGCTGTCCCGGCTCGTCTATCTATTCACCAGGCTGTGAGCGGGCGCGGCGACGTCCCCGATGCCGCCGCTAAACAACTGCATAACAGCATGATAAGAGCCGGTCACTGCCTCGCGAGGAGGGGGACCGGCTCTTGCTGCGGGCTGCCTTCCGGCAAAACCTGCTTATCCGTTAATAATCTCGCCGCCGTTCAGATGCAGCACCTGACCGGCCATATACGAGGAGTCGTCCGACGCCAGGAAAACATAAGCCGGACCGAGCTCCTCGGGCTGGCCGGGACGCTTCATGGGAGCGGCAGCGCCATGCTCGCTTGTCTTCTTCGCATCGAAGGTCGACGGGATGAGCGGCGTCCAGATCGGGCCGGGCGCAACGGCATTGACGCGGATGCCTTTCTCGATCACATTCTGGGACAACGACCGGGTGAAGGCGACGATAGCGCCCTTGGTGGACGCGTAGTCCAGCAGCTCCGGATGGCCGCGGTACGCCGTGACCGACGTCGTATTGATAATGGCCGACCCTTCCTTCAGCAGCGGCAGCGCCGCCTTGGTCAGGTAGAACATGGAGAAGATGTTTGTGCGGAACGTTTTCTCCAGCTGCTCCTGCGAGATATCTTCGAGGCTTTGCTGCGGATGCTGCTCGGCCGCGTTGTTGACGAGAATGTCGAGCCGTCCGAACTTGTCCACGGTCTGCTTGACGACCTCCTCGCAGAACGAGGCTTCGCCGATATCTCCGGCGATCAGCAGGCATTCGCCGCCCTGCTCCTCGATCAGCCGCTTCGTTTCCTTCGCGTCCTCATGCTCGTCGAGGTAGACGATCGCAAGGTTGGCGCCTTCGGCCGCGTAGCAGACGGCGGCCGCCCGGCCGATGCCGCTGTCTCCGCCGGTGATGATGGCGACCTTGCCTTGCAGCTTGCCGCTGCCCTTGTAGCTGCGGTCGACGGCTACCGGCTTAGGCGTCATTTCGCTTTCCAGGCCCGGCTGGCGGTCCTGATGCTGCGGGGGGACGGTTTGCTTTTTATCCTTTGTCGATGTGCTCATGAATCATGCTCTCCTTTGCCATATGGAATTTGTGAATGAGATCAAGCTTTATAGATAGGGGGTCAACTGCGTTTAGTCTGTCTTGCTGCCGGGTTCGGGATGATTTTCGTTCCATTCCTTCGCTTGAGCGGTGGCGATAGCGATCGCCCGCCCTTCCTCATAACCGTCCTCCAACAGGGCATTGGCGATTTCGACGGCCTTATTCCGCACCCTTGTGTCCAGATTTTTCATTGATGGGGGATAATCTCCTTGCGTCCATGGCATCACGATCACCTCTTGTCGAAAAATGGTGTACGTACCTTCTTTACCTGTTTACCGGACGAGCGAAACAAGCCTTTCCTGGTGAAATGAGACCGGCTGGTTGCGCTGCGTCCCGCAGCCGCGGAGATGCAAGAGACGCAGGATAGGTACAGCGCTCCCGCCTCCAACGTCTGCCCCAACGGCAAAACGGCCCTCCCCTAGGAGGGGAGAAGCCGCCGGTAGAGCAATGGCTTATGCAGGGAAAGCAAGGTCCCGCTCGCTATACGCGGGTTTTAGAGCCTCTTCCCATGAAGAACGAGATGACGAACAATACCAGGAAGATGAAGAACAAAATTTTGGCGATTCCGGCCGCCGCCGAAACGATTCCGGCGAAGCCGAAAATACCTGCAACGACGGCAATAATCAGGAACAGCATGGAATATTTCAACATAGAGATCAACCGCCTTTCCAAGGCCCGTAGGCTATTAGTTTAGCTGCATTTTGTTGTGCAGCTTGTCTTGGTATAGGTTTACCCGGGCGGCCGCGGGGTGAATCAAGACTCTTGAAGCCAGCGCATCCGGTAGACGTTCATGCCGGTCTGGCCCAGCTCCTCCAGCAGGCCGTAATTGGCCCAGGCTCCGACGACCGCTCCGATCCCCGGGACGAGCTGAAGCATCTTCCGGAAGTCGATGGTGTCGCGGTATTCCTGCTGAAGCTGCCGCCAGTCGATCTGGCTGCCCAGCTCTTCGCCCGGAGGAAGGGTTTTGGCGTATTCCGGCCAGTCGGCCAGCGTCTTCAGCAGCTGGGGCTTTTTGGCTTGACTGGAGAAGGCGAGCTGGAAGATGTACAGAATATAGACTCTCTCGCGGTAATCCATGGTCGAATGCCCGTACACATGGGCCAGCTCAAACAGAAATTTCATCTTGATGCCGATCAGGATCGGGAAATCGGCCAGGCCGAGCAGCAAGCCGCCTGCTCCTGCGCCTGCTCCTTCGGCGGCCGCCAGCTTCTTGTAGAAGCCGAGCAGCTCCTCCGCTCGCGCATCCCGCATGGCCAGCGACATATCGGTCAAGGGGGCGCTTTTCGGCGTATAGTCCATCGTGAACAAGGCCGTTTGCACGATGCCTTTGACCGCGGCGGTAATGGCCGTGTGGACTTTCTCGGGGATAACCTGATTCACGCGGGTTTGCACAGCCCTGGATGTTTTCTCCAGCAGTCCGGGCGGCTTCGCCAGCTCCTTCTCCCAGCGCAGCAGGGCGCGTGCGGTTTGCTGTTCATATACGGTATATCGATCGTTCATCAGATGCTTCACCTCAGCTTATCTTATCAACACGCCCCGAACGGGACGGGAGTTTATGTTAGTTGATACGCATCCGGAGAGCAAAGTATGCATATTGGCGCGGTTGAGTCCTCAGGCCGCAGGCAGTATGGTATGCTGGAAGGGAAATGAATGGGCAATGCGAGCACAGAACATGATCCCGAGGAGATGAAGACGATGGTTTGCCGATGCGGCTGGGTCAATCAAGATCCGCTTTATATGGAATATCATGACAAGGAATGGGGAGTGCCGCAGCATGACGACCGGAAGCTGTTCGAAATGCTTATTCTGGAAGGAGCGCAGGCCGGACTGAGCTGGTACACCGTGCTGAAGAAAAGGGAGCGTTACCTGGAAGCGTTCGACGGCTTCGATCCGGCGCTGGTCGCCCGGTATGGCGAGGACAAGCTGGCAGAGCTGCTGGCCGACCCCGGGCTGATCCGCAACCGGCTGAAGATCGCCGGCTCGGTCAAAAATGCCCGCGCCTTCTTGCAGGTACAGGCCGAGTTCGGCAGCTTCGATACCTATATCTGGAGCTTTGTCGGCGGTTCTCCCCGGGTGAACCGGCGGGCATCGCTGCAGGAGGTGCCCGCCAGCACGCCGGAGTCGGATGCGATGAGCCGCGATTTGAAGAAGCGGGGCTTCACCTTTGTCGGCACGACGATCTGCTATGCCTTCATGCAGGCGACCGGCATGGTCATGGACCATGTTACCGACTGCTTCCGTTATGAGCAGCTGTGTGCGGGGGAAGGGGAGCCCCAGCTTTCGCGGGATCTCTAAGTATGGTGAATAACTTGCGCAGAGGACCTTTGAATCTGGAAAAGCAAAGCGTTCGCCTTTTGAAACCGGATTCCAACCGTATGGATAACAAAATGGAAGATCTAAGGTCTGCTGAAGGGCCCGCTTGTTCACCACACTTCTAAGCTTACCCGAGCTTAGTCAGGCCCAGTTCCCGCTCCGGAATACGGGCTCCACGGTGCCGTCCTGCAGCACGCCGTCGATATCGAGCTGATCGGAGCCGATCATGAAGTCGACATGGACGATGCTGAAGTTGGCTCCTCGCGCATCAAGCTCCTCGCGGCTCATCGAGGAGCCGTCCTTGAGGCATAGCGGGTACGCATTGCCCAGAGCGAAATGGCAGGAAGCATTCTCATCCAGGCCGGTGTTGTAGAACAGCACCTTCATATTGGAGATAGGCGAGTCCTGCGGCACGAGAGCGACCTCGCCGAGCCGGGCGGCCCCGGGATCGGTGGCGATCAGCCGCTGGAGCGCCTCAAGTCCGGTTTCCGCCGTACAGGAGGTCACGAGGCCATGCTCGAAGGTGAGCGAGAACTTGTCGATGAGCTGGCCGTTCCAGTTGAGCGGCATCGTGCTGGACACGGTTCCGTTCACACTGTCCCTGTGCGGCAGAGTGAACAGCTCTTCGGTCGGAATATTCGGCACGAAGAACGTGCCCTTCGCATTGTGAATGCCTCCGGCTACCCACTGATGATCCGGCGGCAAATCCACGCTCAGCTCAGTGCCCGGCGACCGGTAGATCAGGCGGGCATACCGCTTGGCATTCATACGCTCCACATGGCCGCGGAGCCTCTCCAGATGCTGCCTCCACGCTTCGACCGGATGCTCCTCATAAGCCCGGGCGGCTCTAAGCAGATGCTCCCACAGCAGCCGTTCCGCATCCTCTGGCGAAGCATCGGGGAAAACCTTGCGCGCCCAGGCGGGTGAAGGGGCCGAGACGATCGCCCAGCTGATCCGGCCGGCCTGCATCATCGCGCGGTATTCGCGCATGGCCGTCCCATAGGCTTTGCTGGCTGCGGCCAGCCGCTCGGGCTTGACATCCCTCAGCAGGTCAGGAGTCGGGGAGTACACCGTCAGGAAAGCGGCGTCATTGCCGGCCATCTCCACATAGCCCTGCGCCTTCCAGGCCGGATATTCCTCGAAGGCTTCGTCGGGAGCCATCATATATTTCATCCGTTTCAGCTCGTCGTCATCCCATTCGACCTGAACGTTTTTGGCGCCGGCCTCATACGCCTTCTTGGCAATCAGCCGCACGAATTCGGCATTGTACAGCGGAGCTTGAATGACCAGGGTTTGGCCCGGTTGAACATTGATGCCTACGCTAACGGCCAGCTCGGCGTAGCGCTCGATGGCATGGGTTAAGGAACTCATCTGCGGATCACCTACTGATTCGGAATATAGGTCCGGCGTCTCTCCCAGCAGGAGAAGACATCGGCCTTATTTCCTTATTATGCGGATTGCGGCCGTCTAATACAAACTTTGGGCAGGCATAAGCCGGGAAACAAGACCGATGCCTATCCACGTCAAGACGAGATTGAATATACTGCCTGCATACCCGTTCATGAAGGAGGAGTAAGCGATGAAACGTCGTTGGGACGCTGTGGTGGTCACGCCAGGCACTTTTCCCATTCCTTCGGGGACCAGCAGCTCCGTTGAGCTTGTTACGGCCGAGGTGGCCCGCCGTCTGCATGGACGAGTGAAGCTGGCGGTATTCGGACGCCGCGGCAAACGCCAGCGATCCCGGGAGCTGTGTGGAGGAGTCTGCTACAGGAGGGTGCCGGCGCCTTCTCCTCGGTCGTACATCCGCTCGGTCAGCCGGCGGCTGAGAAGCTTTCGCCCGCGCGTCATCCAGGTGGAGAACCGTCCGAGATTCGCCCGCGTGCTGAAGCGTCGGCATCCGGGGGCCAAAGTGTGGCTGTCGCTTCATTCCGTGACCTTCGTCTCCCGCCCCCACATGGGCCGAAGGGAGCTTCGCCGCTGTTTGCGGGCGGTCGACCGGGTCATTGTGAACAGCCGCTACTTGTGCGAGGAGCTGATTCGGCGGGTTCCGGAGATCGCGGATCGCATAACGGTCAATCATCTGGGTGTGGACAAAGAGCGGTTTATATCGCGGTGGACGCCGGAGGGAGCGGTCAGACGGCAAGCCTTCGCGGCGCAGCAGGGGCTGGAAGGGCGCAAGATCATTCTGTATGTCGGCCGGCTTATTCCGATCAAAGGCGTGCATCATCTGCTGGCCGCGATGCCGGATATTATCCGGCGGGTGCCGGAGGCGACTTTGGTCGTGGTCGGCAGCGCTTTCTATGGCTCCAAGCGAACGACTCCTTACGTGCGGCGCTTGAGAAGGATGGCGGCCAAGCTCCAACCGCATGTCAGGTTTGTTCCTTATGTTCCGCATCACCAGGTGGACGAATGGTTCCGGCTGGGAGATGTGCTGGCCGTTCCTTCCGCCCGGCATGAAGCGTTCGGGTTGGTGAATGTTGAGGCGATGGCAGCGGGCGTACCGGTTGTAGCCACGCGGGCCGGGGGGATGCCTGAGATCGTATTGGACGGAATCACGGGCTACACCGTGGACCCGGCGGCCATCGTTCCCGAGCTGTCGGACCGTATAGCGGCGCTGCTGCTCGATGAGGAGCGGGCGCGTTGTTATGGCGAGAGCAGCGCGCAGCGGGTGGCTGAGTGTTTCACATGGGATTGTACGGCCGGACGCTGGCTGGAACTGTTCATTAGCGAGCGCTGAACGGCGCAGCCTCCTTGTATTCAGCGGATTTGCCGCGCATGGAACCGCCTAATTTTACCGGGACAGCTAACCAGGAAATGGGTGAATGCATATGCTACCCTATGATTGGATGTCAATTGTCAATTAGGAGGAACACCCATGAAAAAGGAGAACCGTCGCCGGAAAACCGGAACTTCCGGATTGCTTCAGCCGAAGCGAATTCGCCCCCTGGTCAACGAGCTGCGCTGGCTTGAGGAGACGCCCGCTGAGGAGGCGGGACGCTATTCGATAGACGAAGAAGCCAATATCAGCAGAGTCGCTGAAGAGGAAGATCTATTGGAGGAAAAGGAATATATATACAGACATGCAGAGGCAGCGGTAGAGAAGGCGAAGGCGGGTTTCATCGTCTATACGGACGATCTGGCTGACGAAGCGGTGACGGGAGAGAAGATCGCGCGCTATGCCGTGGACGGAAGCCGTATCCGCAGGGGGACCATTCAGCGCGATAACCTGGCGGATTATATCATCGATGCCAGCAAGCTGGCGGCTCAAAGCGTTACCGGCCAGAAGCTGGCCGGACGGGTTGTCACTGCGGAGCATCTCGCGAGCGGCTCTGTTACGACTGACAAGATCCAGCAGGCGGCGATTACGGCAGATAAAATACAGGACCACAGCATCACTTCGGAGAAGCTGGCTGACAAGACGATAGACGCGATGAAGATCGCCGAGTCTTCCATTCATACGAAGCATCTGGCCGAGGAAGCGATCACAGGAGAGCTGCTGCAGAGTCAGGCGGTAACGACGGATAAAATCAAAAGCGGAGCCGTGCAAACGACCAACCTGGCCAATGGGGCGGTTAACACCTCCAAGCTGGCGGATCATGCCGTCACGACGGAGAAGCTGCGCGATCATTCGGTCACAGCCGCCAAGCTGGCAGACGGCGGAATCGGAAGCACCAAGCTGGCCGACGGGGCTGTGACGGAGGAGAAGCTGGCGGCGAGAAGCGTGTCCTCGCAGCGGATCAAGCAGGGCGCAATCATGACCGAACATTTGTCGAGCGGATTGATCCGCAGCGGGCACCTGGCACAAGGCCAGATCGAAGCCTCCCACCTGTCGGAGCAGGCTGTGATGCGGGAGCATCTGAAGGATGCAGCGGTAAATGCCGCTAAGCTTGCTCCCGGCGCGGTTCAGGGGCCGCATCTGCAGGAAGAGGCCGTCGAAGGGAAGCATCTGTCCCACGGCTCGGTTGAAACCCAGCACCTGTCGCCTCGTGCGGTGACGAGCGACAAGCTTGCGGCAGGCAGCGTTCAGTCCCTTCAGCTCGCCGAGCAGTCGGTGACGCAAGAAAAGCTGGCGGAGCGCTCGGTGACGGCCAAGAAGCTCGCCAAGCAATCCGTATATGCCGAGCATCTCTCCCGTTCGGCGGTCACAGCGGAGCATCTGGCCGATAAAAGTGTGCTTAGCTCTCATCTGGAAGTCAAAGCGATCGCCGCCGAGCATCTGAGGGAACGAAGTGTGACGACGGAAAAGCTAGCGGAGCGGTCGGTGACCTCCGACAAGCTGGCACCTGGCTCCGTCCTTTCGCAGCATGTGCATGAGTCGGCAGTGCTGACGTCGCATTTGGCCAATCACAGCGTTACCACAGTAAAAATATCCAGCGAGTCCGTTTCGACCGACAAGCTGACGAATCTGGCCGTCACTACGGCCAAGATTGCCCATGCCAGCGTAACTGCGGAGAAGCTCGGCAAGGCGGCCGTGCTCTCCGAGCATTTGGCCGCAGGCGCTATCCAGCCCATGCACATCGGAGCGGAGACGATTGCCGGGCTGCATTTGGCTGCCGGGGCGGTCTCGCGCGACAAGCTTGAGAATGGAGCGGTGACGGGCGCCAAGCTGGCGGACGATGCGGTGACGGGCGACAAGCTGGCGGGCGGAGCGGTCACGGCCGACAAGCTGGCGGACGGAGCGGTGTTGAGCGACAAGCTCGCGGAAGGCGCGGTCACGGGCGTTAAACTGGCTGAAGGAGCAGTCACGGCCGACAAGCTGGCGTACGAAGCGGTTACGAGCAATAGACTGGCGGAAGGTGCGGTAACGAACGTTAAGCTGGCGGACGAAGCCGTGACAAGCGATAAGCTGGCGGACGAAGCGGTGACGGGCGTTAAACTCGCAGAGGGAGCAGTCACGACCGATAAGCTGACAGACGGAGCGGTGACGGCCGACAAGCTGGCGTACGAAGCTGTAACGGCCGATAATCTGGCGTATGGAGCCGTGACGGGCGTTAAGCTGGCGGACGAAGCGGTGACGAGCGACAAGCTGGCGGACGAAGCCGTGACGGTCGAAAAGCTGGCTGGCGGAGCGGTGACGGCCGACAAGCTGGCGTACGGAGCGGTGACGGGCGATAAGCTGGCGCTTGAAGCCGTGACGAGCGATAAGCTGGGGTACGAAGTCGTGACGAGCGATAAGCTGGCTGACGGAGCGGTGACGGGCGTTAAGCTTGCCGACGAAGCGGTGACAAGCGATAAGCTGGCGGCTGAAGCTGTGACGGTCGACAGGCTGGCCGACGGAGCGGTGACGGGCGTTAAGCTGGGTTATGAAGCCGTGACGGGCGATAAGCTGGCGTATGAAGCGGTAACAGTCGACAAGCTCGCGAACGAAGCTGTGACAAGCGACAAGCTGGCGGACGGAGCGGTGACGGGCGATAAGCTGGCATACGAAGCGGTGACGACCGACAAGCTGGGGTACGAAGCCGTGACGGTCGACAAGCTGGCATATGAAGCCGTGACGAACGACAAACTGGCGCATGAGGCGGTGACGGCCGACAAGCTGGCTGCAGCAGCGGTAACGACCGACAAGCTGACGGACGAAGCGGTGACGAACGGCAAGCTGGCAGCCGGAGCCGTGACGGACGTCAAGCTTGCCGACGAAGCGGTGACGACCGATAAGCTGGGGTACAACGCCGTGACGGTCGATAAGTTGGCTGATGAAGCCGTGACGAGCGATAAGCTGGCGAATGAAGCCGTAACGAGCGATAAGCTGGCGAATGAAGCGGTGACGACCGATAAGCTGGCGAACGAAGATGTGACGAGCGACAAGCTGGCAAATGAAGCGGTGACGGCCGACAAGCTGGCGCACGAAGCGGTGACGACCGACAAGCTGGCAGACGGTGCGGTGACGGTCGACAAGCTCGAAGATGAAGCGGTGACGGCCGACAAACTGGCGGATGAAGCCGTCACGAGCAATAAGCTGGCGTATGGAGCGGTAACGGGCGTTAAGCTCGCCGACGAAGCGGTGACAAGCAATAAGCTGGCGTACGGAGCGGTGACGGGCGTTAAGCTGGAAGATGAAGCGGTGACGGTCGACAAACTGGCGGACGAAGCCGTCACGAGCAATAAGCTGGCGTATGGAGCGGTAACGCCCGTTAAGCTCGCCGACGAAGCGGTGACAAGCAATAAGCTGGCGTATGGAGCGGTGACGGGCGTTAAGCTGGCGTACGAATCGGTAACAGTCGAAAAGCTTGCCGACGCAGCGGTAACCGCCGACAAATTGGCGGATGAAGCCGTGACGGCTAGCAAGCTTGCCCCGCTGTCCGTGAGGGGGGAACATCTTGACTTCGATGCGATTGATAGCCTTCACATTAAGCAGGAGTCGATCTCCGGTTACCATCTGCTGCCTGGCAGCATCTCGCTGATTCATCTGGAGCCTTCCATCCAGGCGCTGCTGACGGAGCGCATCCAAGCGTCGGCCGGCAGGCCGCAGCCGATTGAGGAGTCGCTTCAGGGCCCTCTTGAGAATTTGCCTGAAGAGTCGCTTGAGGATTCGCTTGAAAATTCATTTGAAAACTCATTTGAAGAGCAGCTGGAAGGGGCGCTGGAGCACGACGCAGACATAACGGCAGCATCCGAGCTTTCCGAACAAACAGAAATTTCGGCAGATAATAGCGGGCAGGCGGAGGAAGAAGAGGAGCAGCAACTGGACGTCCCGCCCGTTCAGCCCGAACCAGCTGATGCCGCCCCACAGCAATCGGAGCCGGCTGCCGTCCATGGACGCAGCGCCATTACTGCGGTTTCGCCGCTGCCCGCCATCCAGCAGTTCGGTGTTGCGCCGTTCCAGATGGGGGCCGACGAAGATCAGTCGGAGGTGCTGATCACCTTCGATGCCGCATTCCGCAACAGGAATTATGTACTCGTATCGACCGCTACCGATCCGAATTGCTATGCGTCAGTCAAGGAGAAGCTGGAGGATGGCGCCATTCTTACGATCGTGCGGAGCAAGTATTCGGCATATTTGCAAGGAGAGATGAACTGGATCGCGATCGGGGAGCCTGCGACGCGTGCGGACTGATCAGAGCTCAGCAAAGTGAAACGTCCCCGAGCGTCTCGGCGGATGTTTTCACGCTGTCCGCAGGCCTTTCTGGAAATGGGAGGATGCGGCAAGGCCGGGCCCCGGCCGGCATGCTCCAAAAAAAGTTAAACGGGCAAGGGGCATTGGTCGTGCCCCCGGCTCCCGGCTGCCCATACACTATACTACTGAGACTTTGCCGCGAACCGCCGGAGGGCTTAGGGCAAGGGGCGAGGGGAATGGCGATATGGGAGGGAAGAAATTTGTGAATATTTTGCTGGCAACCTATTGGCCGCTCCCTCATCTTGGAGGCGTCTGGCCTTATATGAAACAGATCAAGGAGAACTTGGAGCGCAAGGGACATTCCGTCGACATTATGGGCAACGGTCCCGACATACCGAAATACCACATTCTGTATGAGAACAGGGAAATACTCAAAGAGACGCTATTGCCCTTGCTGCATGCCAAGCTGAATCCGTACACAGCCCCGCTGCTTCATGTCAACGACTGGATCCGGACTGTAGAGACGGACCGCTACTGCATGGAGCTGGCTGCCGCTTACTTCGGCTTGGGCAAGTATGATGTTATTCATACGCAGGACGTCATCTCAACCCGGGCTTTGAAGCGGGTGAAGCCGGCATCGACGCCGCTTGTCGCCAATATTCACGGCTCGCTTGCCCGCGAGGTGCAGCTTGCGGTCGCCAAGGATGCCGGAGAAGCGTACAGGGAAAGCGACATGTGGAAGTATTACGAATCCCTGGAGCACTGGGGGGCGCTGTCCAGCGATGTGACCTTGACTTCCACGCAGTGGATGAAGCGGATTCTTGTCCATGATTTCGCCATTCCGGAGGGGCATATTCAGACCTTCCAGTACGGACTGGATGCGGAAAAGTTCTGGAACATCTGCAGAGAGGGTACGCCGATCCGGCCGGGAGCCGGGAAGAAGGTCATCATCTGCCCTTCCCGTCTCGTGTACATCAAAGGCATCGCGTACCTGATCGAAGCGCTGGGCAAGCTGAGACATCGGACGGATTGGGAGTGCTGGATCGTCGGGGACGGGCATCTGCGGCATGAGCTGGAGCAGCAGGCTATGGCCCTCGGGATAAGCAACGACGTGAAATTTCTCGGTCATCGGACCGATGTGCCTGCCTTGCTGCAGCTATCCGATATTTTCGCGCATCCGAGCGTACAGGATAACCAGCCATTCTCCGTCATGGAAGCGCAGTTGTGCGGCAAGCCGTCCGTTGTGTCCGATGCGGGAGGACTGCCGGAGATGGTGGAGCACGGCGTAACAGGCTTCGTCTCCAGGGTAGGGGATACGGGCACGCTGGCGTTTCATCTGGAGAAGCTGCTGGAAAATGATCGTTTGCGCCGGAAGATGGGAGCCGCAGCGGCCAGCTGGGGAGCCCGGCACTGGTCCATGGACCTGATGATGGAGAGGCTGCTGAACGTATATGAGCAAGCGATTCTTAACAAGAAAAGAGAGGGATACGCATGAATCTGACCCATATATGCGGCGATTTGTACAACCGGTTGTTCGCCGTGCAAATCTCCTCCCCGGAGCTGAGAGTGGATTATGAGGTGTGGACGCGCATTTATGAATCATTGCCGGAGGGCTACACGCTTCCGGATTACGAGATATTGCAGGCTCTGCAAAGATAGCGGCACTTCCGGGGCGCCGCACGCCAAAAAAAAGGAACCCATTTCCGCTTGCTGCGGGAATTGGGTTCTTTTTTCGAAATCGGATACCGGCATCCGTCAGGCGCCGATCGTCATGCCTCTCAGATGCACGGGGCCGACGATGGACGCGCTGCCCACGTTGCTGAGAGTTACGGTCAGGAAGTAGGATTGAGGACCGACTGCCGTAGGGCTGAGCGTATGCTCGAACGTCGTTGTCACCGGATTCGAAATCAGCGGAATGAGAATCCCTGTCCCGATGAAGGCCGAATCGCTGGTTTCATAAATGGTCGGGGAGTTTGGCGCGAAGCCGCCTTGCCGGATGCGAAGCGTCAGTGTTGGCAGCACTGGCGTCAGCAGGGCCAGATCGGGCTGCCAGCAAACGGTGCCTGCGAATACAAGACGGTTCGACAGGCTCAGACTGGAGAGAGAGATCGTTGCAAGCGGCACCTCATTGCCTGAGCTGAGAGCAAAGGGGAGGGAGCCGTTTCCTCTCAGGGCATCGTTGGACTGAAAGTCAATCAGTGTAGCCAATATGATCCACTCCTTCGTTAAAAGTCGCTTGTCTTACAGGATCATTACATGTAGAAACCGGCGGGTTGGAACCGGATATTCGTCAGAGGACAAGCGGCTATTTTCACGCCCGGACGGTTGCCTTGAGGACGACCGGTCCGACGATAATCGCCCGTTCGTCGGAGGAGCGGACCGTCAGCGCATAGACGCGGGCCGTGTCTGAGCCAATCGTCTCTTCGAAATCAAGCTCGGCTTCGCCGCTCAGATAGCAGGACTCTTGTCCGCTGGCCAGCAGCTGGCCATGAATCCCGGTATCGCGGATGAACAGCTCGAGCTCGCCGATATCCATATTGGGCACGGCATTGTGCCAGACGATGCTGGCCTCCACGGAGACCCGCTGACCGGGCAGCAGGTTCGTCAATAAAACGGTAGTGAGCGGAAGCTCCGCCTCCCCGACTTTCATAGGCAGGGAATGACTGTCTGGTCTTGCTTCGCTGATCACGGTGTAGGAACTCATGCTAATCTCTCCTTTGAGGGGGTGTGAGATGCAGAGCTGCCAGCATGCCGATGAATTGCCGGGCGTACTCATCGGGCGAGAAGCTGGTTTGCACATGCAAAAGCGCTGTGGTGCGGATGCGCTCGCGCAGCTCCGCGTCGTTCAGCAGCTCGGCGATCTCGTTCACGGCATGCAGGACATCTCCGAGACGGTAAAGCTTCCCGGTCCGGTTGTGCAGGATGGCCTGCAGCACGCCGTCCGCATCGGAGGAGACGACGGGACAGCGGCAGCTCATAGCTTCCAGCAGCGCGTACGGAGCGCCCTCGCTTTTGGAGGTGGAGCAGAGCAGGCCGCCCGAATCTCCGATAGCGGAGAAATAGGTCGGCATCTGGGCATGAGGAATATTGGAGTAGAGCGTCAGGTTGTCCGACAGACCGTATTCGCCCACGAGCTGCTGGAACGCCCTGCGCTCCTCGGGGCTGGAGAGCTCGGCATCCTCGAACATCCACAGCCGCAAGGAAGGCGTATGCCCATGAATCAGGAGATGGCCGATATGCAGAAACTCCCGCCAGTTTTTATTATCCTCAAGACGTCCCAGCCAGCCCAATATGGGCTGGGCGGACCGGAAGCCGGGCTGATAGGAGAATTCGGCTGTATTCAGGCAGTTGTTGAACTGAAATTTCGGGATATGCGGGTACAACTCGTCGAACAGGCCCGCGATATGGGGGGTTCTCGGATGAAGCAAGGCTGCGGCATGCCCCGTAATATGCGGCAGCGCCCGGGTCAGCTCTTCCCTGGCGGCAGCGGGAGATCCGAGCCCTTGAATCTCCAGAATAAGCGGCCCGGTGTAACCCAGCCGGCGGAATCTCGGCAGCGTCCAATAATCCGAAACGACGACGACGGCTCCGTAGGCATGCTCTCGAAGCAGCATGCCGATCTGAGCGTCGTCATCGGTGACGAAGCTGGGATGCCGGCCGAAGTTTTGCACCCCCGAGCCGGTTCTGTAATACAGACAATGGCCTTCCACCCCATAGGGCCGCAAAGCCTGGCAGCGCTGCCGGTTCAAGGTTTCAACGCCGCCGCTCGGCACGTAGAACACAAAGAGAATCTTCATAACGCTCCCTCTTCCTGTCTAATCGAGCTTGTTCAGCTCGGAATGCTCGTGGGTGACGCGCGCGACCACGGTATCGCCTTGGAGGAACTCCAGCATAATGCCGAGGGAGTTTTTATTGCGGATATTGGTCGCGATCTGCAGATGGAACGGTTGATAGCCGGTAAAGATGCTGTGGGCCGTGTAAGTCGAAGCGGGCATCCCGGCCGCATACATGCGCTGCAGTCCGAGCAGCAGCATCCGGTCGGGGCTGGCGGATTGGACGAGCAGGTCAAAGCTCCTGTCCCCGAAGTTCTGGATATAAAGATGATAGGACTGGACGTACCGGGAGTCGATCGGCATATGCACATCCGACATTAAATAGAACAAAGCCATGGGCAGGAATCCCTCCAACACTTGCGTTTTCTCCCAGTATATGAAAGTGAGCGAGGAGAGGATTGGACACGCGCCTCATTTTGCCGGGGGGCGGCCCTCGGGTCCAAACCTTCGGGGCTTCCCGCGCATTACATATTACGAAGGACAGGAAATCAGTTTGAGGAGGAGTGGGCGATGAGGCTTTCCGAGCTTGCCGGAACCTATGACGCAGTATTTAGTCTGGGACAAAATTGCACGCCGGCTATCCAATTGGAAAAAAACGGGCTGCGCCCGTTTGCGGGCGTGCTGGACTGGATGATGTCGGATACGCTTGCCGATGTGAATCGGCTGCTGCTTACAAGGTTCGGCCATTTTATGGAGTGGTCCGACCTGCAGGTGATGTCGGCCGGATATAAAAGCTATATGGTCAAAGACCTGCACAATAATGTCATCTCCGTTCACGACTTTCCTTTGTCGAAAAATACGGAGCAGCATCTGGCTACCTACGGGGAATTCAAGGAGAAGCTGAATCGGCGGATCGCGCGCTTTTACGAGAAAGCGGGAAGCAGTCAGCGTATCTTATTCGTGCGCCTTCTGGGCGCCTATGAAGAAGTGCGCGAGCTTCAGGCCATACTGCGCAGCATCGTGGCTCATGATTTTACGCTGCTGATCGTCAATTATACGGGTGTGACGGGGCTGACTGAGATAGAGTGGGGGCTTAATCATGTGTGCGTTGTAGAAATCCCCTCAGCCGATTTGTGGAATTATGCCAGCGATCCCTATTGGGAGCAAATGTTCAAGGGTGTGTCGCTGCGCTAGAGTGCAATCGGTCCGGAGACCGATTCCCCCCTTCCCCGCTTGCGGAAGAAGCGGATTCGGCCGATTGTCAGAAATTCCTGTTTGCCTGACTCAAGGCATGTCCAATATGAGGAGGATAACCGGATGAAACTAAGGGCCCATGGGGTTTATGATGCTGTATTCAGTCTTGGCGGACATTGTCTTCCCTCCATCGAGCTGGAGAAGCGGGGACTGCGCCCCTACGCGGGCGTGCTGGACTGGATGATCTCTCCTTACCTGTCGGAGGTGAACCGGCTGCTGCGCAACCGATTCTCGGACTTTATGGCAAGAGAGCGCCTGCAGCCGGCGGGATACGATAGCGGAGGAAGCAATCTGATGGTTGAGGATACGTCGTACCGGATCACGGCTGCCCATCACTTTCCCTCGGAATTGAATACGCCGGAACATCTGGCGACGTATCCCGAGTTCAGAGAAACGCTGGATAGGCGGATCGCGCGGACGCTGGATAAGTTCGCGAACAGCCGCCGTATTTTGTTTGTGCGCATAGGAGGCTCGTATCAGGAAGCGATCGAGCTGCAGCAAGTCCTAAACGAGATCGTGGCTCATACGTATCATGTGCTGCTGATTAATTATCAGTTGACGACGGTTTGGCAGGAGGTCTATTTGGGGCTTGAGCATACGACGGTGATGGCGCTGCCCTCCCATGATGTTTGGGAGGGTCAGAGCCATATCTGGGATGCGCTGCTCGCAGGCGTACAATTGGTGGAGAGGGCTTAGCTTAGCCGCTTAGCGAGTGCTTCTTTGCTGGACGTACTCATAGGTTTCGCGCAATCCCGAGACGATGTCATAGGCAGGCTGCCAGCCAAGCATGCTTGTAAGCTTGCGGTTATCTAGACAGCTGTGCCGGATATCTCCCTGGCGGGGAGGCAAATAATCAGCCGCCAACGGGGTTCCGCTGAGCCGCTCAAGTTCTCGAACCAGGGTGTTCACGGTGACGGGCCGGCCGGTGCTGGCATGAAATGTCTGCTGGTCGCCCTGGCCGATGCAAGCCAGATTGGCTTCCACGATATCCTTCACGAAGATGAAGTCGCGGGTTTGCTCGCCATCGCCGAATATGCGAACGGGCAAGCCCTGCCGGAGCTTGTCGGTGAACAGGGCGACGACGCCTCCTTCTCCCTTGGCCTGCTGACGCGGACCGTATACGTTGCCATACCGGAGTATCGTGTAGGACAAGCCGAACATGCGGTGGAATAACCGGATGTACTGCTCGCCGGCCAGCTTGGAGAGCGCATAGAAGGAGATGGGAGCAGCCGGGTCGTCCTCCTCGATCCGATCCTTGGCCAAATCGCCGTATACGCCGGAGGTGGATGCAAACACCAGCTTACGCACGCCGGCTTCCCGGCAAGCCTCCAGCATGTTCAGCGTGCCGAGCACATTGACCCGGGCGTCGTAGCCGGGGGCTTGCACGGATTGCTGCACATCCGCCTGGGCCGCCAGATGAAACACCAGATCGGGCTTCAACCGGACGACTTGTTCCCGCGCTTCCGCACTTTCCACATCGTATTGATGCAGCACAGCCTGACGATTTACATATTCAAGCTTGCCCGCGTACAGATTGTCGATGACATGGACCTCCGCGCCTCGGGCCGTCAGAGCGTCGACCAGATGGGAGCCGATAAATCCGGCTCCTCCTGTCACAATTAGTTTCATATCGGATCTCTCTTCCTCTCCTGAAGCTTGATTTCATTGCGCTTCCTCATACTATGTGGCCTACGGCGGATTGGCTTAGGCGAGCCCGGAGAGGCGCGGGCGGGAGCCAATTTTCCGGCATTCATGGTATTCGTCCACTAGACATGCGGGGAGGGTGCATATCATACCAGCATGACTATAGGTCGATCACATATCAGGGATAGGAAGGGAGACGCGCAAATGAAAGGGATTATACTGGCGGGCGGAACGGGCACTCGGCTGCGTCCGCTCACAGGTATCGTCAATAAGCATTTGCTGCCTGTCGGCAAATACCCGATGATCCACTATGGCCTGGTTCAAATGGCTGAGGCCGGCATCAAGGAGGTCATCCTTGTCACGGGCAAGCAGTCCGCCGGCCTGTACGCCGAATATATCGGAAGCGGCCGGAGCTGGGGCTTGCAGGTAAGCTTCAGCGTACAGGAGGAAGCGGGAGGGATCGCCCAGGCGCTTGGACTGGCGGAAGCCTGCGTGCATCCGGGCGACAAGCTGATGGTGCTGCTTGGAGATAATTTATTCGGGGATTCGCTGAAGGAGGCTGTGCGAGCCTTCGAGGCGGGGAGCAAGGGAGCGCATGTGTTTTTGAAGGAAGTCGATGACCCCCGCAGGTACGGGGTAGCCGAGATAGCTGACGGGCGGATCGTCCGAATCGTAGAGAAGCCCGAGCAGCCGCCATCTTCTTACGCCGTGACTGGCGCATATTTGTACGACTACAGCGTATTCGGGATTATACGCACGCTGCGGCCCTCGGACCGGGGAGAGCTGGAGATTACCGATGTCAACAATGCCTATGCCGCAAAAGGACTGCTGGATTACAGCCTGCTCCCGGGGTGGTGGACCGATGCCGGGACGCACCGGTCGCTTCTGGAAGCGGGCATGCGGCTGATGAAGGAGGAGACATGATGACTGCACTGCTGGTAACGGGCGCTATGGGTTTTATCGGCAGCAACTTCGTGCTGCACTGGATGCGGCGGCATCCGGCGGACAGAATTATCGCCCTCGACGCTCTGACCTATGCCGGCAATCCGGACAATGTGGCGTCTGTCTCCAGTCTGCCGAACTTCCGATTCGTCAAGGGGGATATTGCAGATCAGGCGCTGGTCCGGAGGCTGTTCGCCGAAGAGTCTATCGAAGCGGTCGCGCATTTTGCGGCGGAGTCGCATGTCGACCGCAGCATCGCCGATCCGCAGGCATTCATCCGCACGAATGTGATGGGCACCCAATGTCTGCTGGAGGAATCGAGGCGCAGCGGGGTGCGGAAATTCGTGCATGTCTCGACCGACGAGGTGTACGGGTCGCTGGGCAGCGAAGGATATTTTTCAGAGACGACGCCGCTTGCTCCGAACAGTCCGTATTCCGCCAGCAAGGCCGGCTCCGACTTCATCGCTCGCGCGTATTACGAGACTTTCGGCCTGCCGGTCGTCATCACCCGCTGCTCCAATAATTACGGTCCGTATCAGCATCCTGAGAAGCTGGTGCCGACTATTCTCACACGGGCGCTGAGGGGGGAGACGATCCCTGTGTACGGGGATGGCCGCAACGTGCGCGATTGGCTGCATGTGGAGGATCACTGCGCCGCCATCGAACTGGCAATAGAGCGCGGAATACCCGGAGAGGTATACAATATCGGCGGCAGCAACGAGCGGACCAATCTGGAGGTAGTTCGCACGGTGCTTGCCGAGCTGGGCAAGCCGGAGTCGCTGATCCGCTTCGTGCCCGACCGTCTTGGCCATGACCGCCGGTATGCGATCGATGCGTCCAAGATCAAGCGCGAGCTGGGCTGGACGCCGCAGTATGCATTCGAAAGCGGGATCAAGCAGACAGTCGCCTGGTATGTAAGCCATACGGACTGGTGGAGCCGCTGGCCGCATAAGGAGGAAGGGGAATGAAGCTGCTGATTACCGGAGCGGGAGGCCAGCTCGGCCGCGATCTGGTCCGTGTGCTGGAGCCCGCTCATACCTGCTATGCGTTTACCCGACAGCAGCTGGATGTGACCGACGAAGCCGCGATGCGCGAGCGCATCCTGTCCATCGCTCCCGACGCCGTCATCTATGCGGCGGCCTATACGCAAGTGGACCGGGCCGAGTCGGAGCCGGAGCTGGCGTTCCGGGTCAATGCAGTCGGAGCGGGCCATGCTGCGATGTACGCCGAGCTGGTCGGCGCGGCCATCGTGTATGTCAGCACAGACTACGTGTTCGACGGCGAGAAGGGCGAACCCTACAAGGAAAATGATTGTACTCAGCCGCTCGGGGTATACGGCCGCTCCAAGCTTGCCGGCGAGCAGTTGACCCGCGAGTTGAACGCCCGCCACTTTATCGTTAGGACCTCCTGGCTGTATGGCAGAGACGGCAGCAATTTTGTGACGAAAATTTTGGCGGCCGCAAGCAACAAGCGGGAGCTGACCGTCGTAGACGATCAATACGGCTCCCCGACCTATACGGTGGATCTGGCCGTTTGCATCGGGCGTCTGCTGGAGACGAACGCTTATGGCCTATACCATGTGTCCAATCGGGGCTTCTGCTCCCGATACACGTTCGCCGAGGCGATCCTGGCGGCCGCCGGCCGCAGGGATGTCCGTATCCGGCCGGCGCGCTCCGACGAGTTTGTTCTGCCTGCTCCGCGGCCGGCGAACTCGGCCCTGACGGATCTGGCGCTGCGCCGGGCGAGGCTTCCGCGCATGCGCGACTGGAAGTCCGCTCTGGAGCACTTCATACATGTCGACTGGGACTCCCCGCCGGAGAGCGGCCGGGGAGGACTGATCCGATGAAGTCCGGGCTCGATGGAGTCGGGTGGACGGGATCAGGCGCCGGTCTCGATGGGACGATCACATTTCGCTGGGGAGAGGATGAGGGGTGAAGGCTAACAAACGGCGCTTACGATTAGCAAAGCGGTCAGCAAAGCGAGTGGCTAGGCGAGTAGTAAGGCGAGTAGTAGGGCGAGTAGTAAAGCAGGGCAGGCGAACCGCCTGGAAGGAAGGGCGCGCCGCAGGTTATGAGCGCGGGTATCACTACGGCCGCTGCGAGGCAGTCAGGGCCCGCACCGTACAGCCGGAGCCGGGAAATCGCCTGGAGCTGAAAGTGTTATTCATCCCGCAGGGCTTCCAGGCGCTTGATCATGGGATCGCCGGAGGGCTGGAGAGCCGCGTGCGGGAACTTGTAGTAGGGACGCCCGAGCGAATGGCAGAGCTGGCTGCGGAACACCGGCCGGATGTGATGATTGTGCTCAACGGTCTTCATGTATTCCCCACCGACCATCTGGAGCAGGTGGACCGGGTGCGCGGCCTCGGAATCCGGACGGTGATCTGGTTCGCCGACGACCCGTACTTTACGAACTATACGGCGGACATCGCGCTGCGCTACGATATGGTGATCACGCATGAGCAGAGCTGCGTGCCCTTCTACGAGCAAGCCGGATGCCCGCAGGTCCGGTATTTGCCGCTGGCTGCCGACACCGGGCTTTTCCGTCCGATGCCGGTGCCGCCCGATTACCGCAGCGATATTTGCTTTATCGGCATGGCCTTCTGGAATCGGGTAGCTTTCTTCGACAGGCTTGCTCCTTATTTGCAGGGAAAGCGCGTCTTTATCGGAGGAGGCTTGTGGGAGCGCATGTCCAACTACCGGATGGTCCGGCGGTTCGTCCGCTCGGGCTGGATACCCGTCGAGGAATCCGTCTTGTACTACAGCGGCGCCAAGCTGGTCATCAACCTGCACCGGGGGCCCGACCATGAGACGGATAACCGCAATGCGCTGCGGATACCGGCCATGTCGGTCAATCCGCGGACATATGAAATTTCCGCTTGCGGCACCCTGCAGCTGACGGACATGCGGCAAGACTTGCCCCGCTACTATACGCCCGGGGTCGATCTGGATGTGTTCGGGAGTCCCGAAGAGCTCATCGCCAAGATAGATTATTATCTGAAGCATGAGGATATCCGGAGAACGATCGCCTTTAACGGACTGCGCCGCACCATGACGGAGCATTCCTTCGTCAGCCGAATCGGCCAGCTGCTCGGGCTGCTGGGCTATGAAACCTAATTACGAAGAGGAGGAACAGGAATGCCAGGGATAACGGCGCATCAACGGATCTCGGGGGCTGCCCTCGGCCGTCGCGAAGGAAGGGAGCATGGCTACCAGCTTGGTATGAATTACGGCTATTATTACGGCCGCTGCGAGGCGGTGATGCGGCAGTCGCCGATCCGGTCGCAAGGCTGGTGGGATGCTCGCATCCTGTACATTACGTCGGGCAAGGGCTTCCCCTATTCGCCGCTGGACGCTTCGATCATCGAAGCGCTTCGCGAGCTGGTCAGAGAGCTTATCGTGCTCACACCGGTACAGGATATCGTAGCGGCGGCCGAGCAGATCAAGCCGGATTACGTGATCGTATTGGACGGCCTGAATGTGGAGGTCGACCGGATCGACCTCATCCGCTCGCTCGGCGTCCGCACCGCCGTCTGGCTGACGGACGATCCCTATTACACGGATATGACGCTGCCGATGACGCTGCACTACGATGCGGTATTTACGCTGGAGCTGGAATGCGTCGAGCTGTACCGGAGCAACGGAAGCGCACAGGTACACTACCTGCCGTTCGCCGCCAATCCGAGCATATTCCGTCCGAAGCCGATTCCGCTTCACTACCGGTACGATGTCGGATTTATCGGCTCGGCCTACTGGAACCGGGCGCATTTCTTCGATCAGATCGCTCCTTTCCTTGCCAAACGCCACACGTATATATCCGGCCTCTGGTGGGACCGGCTGAAGTCTTACCGGCTGCTGAGCGACAAAATCGAGCTGAACAAATGGATGGAAGCGGAGGAAACGGCCACCTACTACAACGGGATGAAAATTTCGATCAATCTGCACCGCTCGGTCGATGACGAAAGCTTCAACAATAACAGCAGACTGATCGGCGCTGTTTCTCCGAATCCGCGGACTTTCGAAATCGCAGGCTGCGGCACGCTTCAGCTGACCGATATGCGCGGGGACCTGCCCCGTTTCTATACGCCCGATCAGGAGATCGTCACTTACTCTTCGACAGAGGAGCTTAAGGAAAAGATCGACTTTTACCTGGCCCATGAAGAGGCCCGCCGGGCGATCGCGCTCGGTGCGCTGCGCCGCACGATGTCGGAGCACACGTATTCCCATCGTATGGCCCAGATGATGCGGCTGCTTCTCGGATAAATTAGGCGGCTATCCCCGGGCGCCGGGCGGACTTCCTGCATATCTTATAGAGATGCGTATGCTTGAAGGAGGTGTCGGGGATGAAAAAAAGAAAAACACGCAGCGTACGGTCCAAACGCCCAGCGGCCGGCTCGCGCGCCGCAAAAATCAAACGCAGGCCCGCCGCTGCGGGCAGGAGAGCAGGAGGAAGGGCGGCAGGGCCGCGGAAGGGCGCGCCCAGACGTGCCGGGGCGAGAGCCCTAAGGCGGCGCCGGCGGCATCCGGCCGTCCGCGTCGGCGGAAGCCGCGTTAGAGGCCGGTCGTATGCGCAAGCCTACAACGAAGCGTTCAATCAGGCCTATAACGAAGCGTTCAGCGTAGGGATGGAGCAGGGCATCAAGGACGGACAGCCGCCGCCGGGTTAGCCCGGCGCACGGTGTCCGAGAGCGATGTCCGCAGCCCCAGCTCGGCGTGTGAGCGGAGAGCGGGCTGCGTGCAGGGAAGGCGGTCTGGCGCGTGAGCCGAAAGCGTAGACTGCGGCCGCAGCTCGGCGCTGCGAGCGGAGAGCGGGCTGGCGCGTGAGCTGAGCGAAGTCTGCCCGGCCCGCCCCCCGCGCTAGCCGAGAGTGCCTGCCGGGGAAAGCCTCCTCGGTCTGGTATGACGACCAGCCGCTTCTGCGCTGTAATCAGGCTAAGCGACGGCTGGATGGCAGAGCGCTTATGTCGCTTTTTGTATTTTAGCCGGGCGGCCGCTTCGATTCTAGTTTGCCGGCGGCACCCGGAAGCTCGATTTCCAGCTTCGTCAGACCGATCCCGTCAACCGGGCTGCCATGGCGGACGCAAGGAGGAGTGCGCATAGGCCAAGGACATCTTCTTGGGATGAAGCGGTGTGGGACAAGCTGTCCTGAGGGCAACGGAGACAGCTAGGAGTTCCTTATAAGACGAAACGGTCCCATTTTCGTTCATTCTGCCTGTCTAGGGTCGCTGAATTCCGTTTACAGTTCCACGCCATCATCTCGTCCGACTGTTCGTCGCTCAATCGCCCATTCCTGCGCCGCCGAATTTCGTAAGAATGGAAATATCTGGGAGAAGTGGCTTTAAGGGTCAGCCAATGCCGTTACAGCCCGCGCAGCCACCCAGCTGCTGCTTCCGCCCGCATACCTCTCACGATATTCGCTGCATATATTAATGCTTCACAATCTCTCATAGTGTTTAACAGACATTCCGCTCACATCCCATCTTTTAACCGCGCGCCGAGTGCATTTTGTGCGGTTTTTCGCCCACCTTCCCATCCTTTGCCCGCCGTCCGAGTGCATTTTGTGCGGTTTTCCGCCCACCTCCCATCTTCTGCCCGCCCGCCGAGTGTATTTTGTACGGTTTTTCGCCCACCTCCCGTCCTTTGCCCGCCGTCCGAGTGCATTTTGTACGGTTTTTCGCTCACCTCCCATCTTTTAACCTCGCGCCGAGTGCCTTTTGTGCGGTTTTCCGCCCACACCCCATCTCCTGCCCGCCCGCCGAGTGCATTTTGTACGTTTTTCCGCCCATTCCATCTCCTGCCCGCCCGCCGAGTGCATTTTGTACGTTTTTTCGCCCACATCCCATCTCCTGCCCGCCTGCCGAGTGCCTTTTGTACGTTTTTCCGCCCACATCCCAACTTCTGCCCGCCCGCCGAGTGCATTTTGTACGTTTTTCCGCCCACATCCCAACTTCTGTCCGTCCGCCGAGTGCATTTTGTACGTTTTTCCACCCACAACCCATCTCCTGCCCGCCTGCCGAGTGCATTTTGTACATTTTTCCACCCACAACCCATCTCCTGCCCGCCTGCCGAGTGCATTTTGTGCATTTTTCCGCCCACATCCCATCCTTTAACCGCGCGCCGTGTCGTTTGCTAAGGCAACCTGTCTTGCTCAGCAGATGGTGCGCATCCATGGCTTCGCTCACACGCCGAGCATGGAAACATAGAAGCGCATTTTCTTATAGGAGATCACCATGCATCCATGATCTCATTCTGTCTGCTTGCAGCCTCTTTCCTCCGTCTTATCCCTCCCCCTTTTACCCTATTTTTTCCATACCCCCGGCCAAATTGTACGAATGGACGGGGGCTAAATGACGTGCCGCTACAGTTGTCCCGCTAATATATTGTATGGACCTAGGAACTGCGCATATGCACAAGGTTCATAGCGGAGCAGGGGCTTAGTACTTGAAAGCGGAGGTGAGCGTCGTGTCGACCGCGTCAAGCGGATGGGGCATCGGGCGATTCCTATGAAAATCATGCTTTTTTCACATGTGAGTGGAAATCAGATGATCACTGGCGCTGAAAAATATTTGCTGTTGCTTGCCCGGGAACTGGGGCAGTACGCCGAATGCACGCTGGTCGCTCCGGAATCCGGGCTGCTTGCGCAGGAGGCGGAGGCGGCCGGTATCCGTACGGTCATTCATGAGGTGCCCCTCGTCTGGCAGATGTTTAATCCGGGCCCCGATCTTCGGCAGGAGGTGGAGGCCAGGCTGGACCGCGGGGAGCATGAGAGGCTCGTGAACCTGCTTCACATGCATCAGCCCGATCTGGTGGTGGTGAATACTTGCCTGAATGTATTCCCTGCCGCTGCGGCTCGCGTGGCGGGAGTGCCGGTGGCCTGGTTTGTGACGGAGAAAATAACGGAAAACGCCTGGACCTCGCAGACCGTTAGCCTGATGAACAGCTATGCCGACTGGATCGTCGGCATCTCGGAAACGACGCTTCGTCCGATCCGAATGCACTCTCAGGCCGCGGGGGCCAAGGCTCATCTGCTTCCGCCGACCTGGCGGCTGGAGGAGCTTCGTCCGGAGGAATGGCCTTATCATCGCGAACTCAGACGGCTGGAGCTGGGTATCCGCGCCGGAGAGCGGCTGATCGGGTATATTTCCTCCAGTCTGCATGAGGAGAAGGGACTTGAGCACTTCGTGACGATGGCGGCTGAGGTGGCGTTGAGACGGCCTCATACCCGGTTTCTGATCGTCGGCAATGTGACGGATGAAGCGTATTTTACCCGTTGTTCGAATCAAATCCGGGCGACCGGCTGCGGAGCAAGGTTTCAATGGCGAAGCTTCGAGCCCCGTATCGAACGGCTGTTTCCCGCTCTGGATATGCTCGTGGTGCCGAGTCTGATTGACGAGGGCTTCGGCTTGACGGCTGCCGAGGGGCTGTTGTTCGGCGCAGATGTCGTCGCCTACCGGGCAGGCGGGCTTGAAGAGATCATGCTGGCCGTCGGTCACGGCGCTTGGCTGGCGGATAAGGGCGATGCCGCCGGGCTGGCCGACCGGGTCCTGGAGCTGCTCGACTCGGACGCAGCCGGAGCGGAGGGGCGCAGACAGGCGGGCCGAGCCTCGCTTGAGGCCGCTTATGGCATCGAAGCGTATCGTCGGCGGCTGAGACCTCTGGCGGAGCGGTTCTATGACGAGAGCAAGCAGAGAAGCGTCGGCCGAGCGGCCAGCCCCGGCAGGGATTTGGACCCGGGCTGGCTGTACAAGGGCGAGCGCAGCGCAGCTGTTTTTCTTCTGGAGTCAGGGATGAAGCGGCCTTTCGCGACGGAAGAAACGATGCGGTTCTACCGGTACCGCTGGGAGGAGGTGCGGGTCGTGCCCGATGCGTGGCTCTATGCGCTGCCTACCGGCCCCGAGATCCGGCATACGCCTCCTTCGGCCGGCAATCGGCCGGCGATACTGCTGGCCAAGGGCTCGGGGCCGAGAGTCTATCTCATTGCCCACGGCCGGAGATTCCCGTTTGCTTCCCAGGCGGCACTGCGTCAGAGGGGTTATACGCCGGAGCGTGTCGTGGAGCTGCCGGACAGCGAACTGGACTTACTCCCGCTGGGAGAAGCGCTGAGAAGCTCGCGAACGCGGACGCGGGCGCTCTCCCGCAAGCTCCGCAAGTCCGGGAGACGGCGCAAGCTCAAATTAAGGCGAAGGCCGCTGAGAAAGCTTCCGCTCAAGGCCAGGCGCAAGCCGGGCGGAAAGCGGCTGCTCCGGCGGAGGAAACGTCATTCCGCGGGCAGAAAGCGGCTTCGGGGAACACGGCGTCATCACACCCGGGGGCATCGGCGGCCTGCGGCCTCCGCCCGAGTGACTCGGAGAGCAAGACGACGGCATAGACGCCGTTCGGGGTGAACCGGAGCCTATTTTTACGAAAGGTGATGAGCATGAAGATCGTTACAATACTGGGCACAAGGCCTGAGATCATTCGTCTTAGCCTGATCATTCGGAAGCTGGACGATCTGGCCGAACGCCACGTGCTGGTGCATACGGGTCAGAACTTTACGCGCAGCCTGAGCGACGTGTTCTTCGAGGAGATGAATCTGCGTCAGCCCGACTATGTGCTGGATCATCGCAGCTCGGCGCTCGGCGCGCAGCTGTCGGCCATGTTTGGCCAGGTGGCGGACATTCTGGAGCGGGAGCGCCCTGACAAGGTGCTGCTGCTGGGCGATACGAACAGCGCGCTATGCGCCATTGTGGCGGAGCGGATGGGAATTCCCGTCATGCATATGGAAGCCGGCAACCGCTGCTACGACCTGCGGGTGCCGGAGGAAAAAAACCGCAAAATCATCGACGCGGTATCCACGATCAATATGCCCTATACCCCGGGGAGCAAGCGGAATTTGAGCAGAGAGGGCTGCCCGGCGGATCACATCGTCCTGACAGGCAACCCGATCTACGAGGTGCTTCAGGCTTACGCGTCCAGCATCGATTCCAGCCGAATTCTCGACAAGCTCCAGTTGATTCCCCGGGACTACTACTTGGTCACGGCACACCGCGCGGAAAATGTGGACGTTCCCGAACATCTGGAGCAGATCCTTCAAGCGCTAAACGACATCGCCGCACGCGACAACCGGCGTATCATCTGCAGCATTCATCCCCGCACCCGCTCCCGCATCGCCGCTCTCGGCCATGTACACCCGCATCCGCTTGTAGAATTCCATGAGCCGTTTGGCTTCTTCGATTTTGTTCGCCTGGAGCGTGAAGCGCTCTGTGTAATGACCGACAGCGGGACGGTGCAGGAGGAATGCTGCCTGATGCGCGTGCCGACCGTTACAATGCGCCATACGACCGAACGGCCGGAAACCGTGGATTGCGGGAGCAACGTGGTAGCCGGCTTGAATGCCGGGCAAATTGCAGACGCCGTAAAGCTCATGGTCAAGCTGCCCACGGATTGGGAGTTCCCGGAGGGGTATACCGACCGGGACGTTTCGACCAAGGTGGTCAAATACGTATTGGGAGGAAAGCAAAATGTTTAAAGACAGCACGATATTAGTAACCGGCGGCACCGGGTCCTGGGGGCAGGAGCTGGTCTCCCAGCTGCTCGTCTATGATCCCAAGGCGATTATCGTCTTTTCGAGAAGCGAGTCCACTCAGGTGGCGATGAAGCGGCATTTCGACGATCCCCGGCTTCATTTCCGCATCGGCGACGTTCGCGACAAGGAGGCGCTGGTGGCGGCGACCCGGGGGGTGGATTACGTCTTCCACCTGGCGGCCCTCAAGCATGTTCCCGTCTGCGAGGATCAGCCCTACGAAGCGCTCAAAACCAATGTCGTGGGCACACAAAACATCATTGAAGCGTCTATTGAAAATAAAGTAAAGAAGGTCATCAACATTTCGACCGATAAAGCAGCCAATCCTTCGAATTTCTACGGCATGACCAAGGCGATCGGAGAGAAGCTGATCATTTATGCGAACCTGCTTCGCTCGGAGACGACATTCGTATGCGTGCGGGGCGGCAATGTGCTCGGGACGAATGGCAGCGTCGTTCATTTGTTCAAGAAGCAGATTGCAGAGAAAGGCGAGGTCGGGATTACGCATAAAGACATGACGCGCTTCTTCCTGACCGTCGAGGAAGCCATCTCGCTGCTGCTCAAGGCGACGGCCGAGGGCAAGGGCGGAGAAATTTTCATCATGAAAATGCCGACCTGCAAAATTATCGATCTGGCCGAGGTGCTGGCGGAGCATATGGGGGTCTCTGACCTGAAGTTTGTGGAGCTGGGCATTCGCCCTGGCGAGAAGCTGCACGAGATTTTGTACTCGGAGTATGAAGCGCAGAACTCCGTGGTCTTCGACCGCGATTATGTCGTCGTGCTGCCTCCGCTGGAAATTCCCGGACTCAAGGAGTCGTATGCAGGCTGCCGCAAGGTTGGGGATGACGAATACTCGTCCGAATTTTCGCTGATGGATAAAGAAGAAATTTATACGATGCTGCGCAAAGGCGGTTTTCTGTGATGAAGCTTCTTATTCTCGGAGGCAATGGGATGGCCGGGCATCTGCTTCTCCGTTATCTGGATGAAGCCGGTGAGCATGAGCTGTTCTACACCATTCGGACAGAGGCCGAGAAAGAAGGCTTGCACCGGACTGCGCTCCCCGGAGCGCGTCTGTATGTGGATGTGGCGGACTGGGAGCGAGTGTCGCATGCCATTGAGCTGATCAGGCCGGATGTTATTGTGAACTGCGTCGGTATTCTGAATGATGCGGCCCGGCTGCAGCAGGTGCTGGCTTACGAAGTGAACGGCCTGCTGCCTCACAAGCTGGCCAGGCAGGCGGAGTCCGTCGGCGCGAGGCTTATTCATATCAGCACGGACTGTGTGTTCAACGGGGACCGGGGCCGGTATGAGGAGCGTCACGTACCGGACGGACATTCCGTATATGCCCGCACCAAGGCGCTGGGAGAAGTGAACAGCGCGCCTCATCTGACAATCCGAACGTCGATTATCGGCCCGGAGCTTCGACAAGGAGGGATCGGGCTGCTGCACTGGTTCCTTCAGCAGTCGGGAGAGATCAAGGGCTTCGTCCATGTGCCGTGGAATGGGGTAACAACGCTGGAGCTGGCGAAATTTATCCGCTACGCGCTGGAGCGCGGAAGCGGCTTAAGCGGGCTGGTGCATCTGACCGCTCCGGAGACGGTCAGCAAGTATGAGCTGCTGAAGCTGTTCCAGCGGACGTTCGGCCGATCGGATGTGACGATCCGCGCGGACGACGCCATCGTGCTCGACCGGACGCTGCAGAGCACGCGTGCGGATCTGGGCTACGCTGTGCCGGATTACGAGACGATGCTCGCCGAGCTGAGCTCCTGGATGCGGATGCACCCATGAGCCGGGGCAGGGTGGTCGTGACCGGGGCCTCGGGCTTTACCGGCCTGCATGCCTGCGCTCATCTGGCGGCCCTCGGCTATGACGTGACCGCTGTCCTGCGCAGGCCGGGATCGGCGGCACGTATCGCCGCCGAGGCTGCCGCTGCCGGGCATGGCGTTATCCGGGAGCGGGCGCTGGATCTGTCCGATCGGTCAGCCGTCCTGGAGCTGCTGGAGCAGGAAAAGCCGGATGGCCTGCTGCATCTGGCCGGTCTGAATGCCGTTGGACCTTCCTGGCAGCAGCCGATCACGTACATGCAGCTTAATGTGATGTCGACGCTTTACCTGCTCGACGGGTTGCGGCAGCTGGGGCTGACAGGCTGCCGTACCCTGATCGTCGGCTCCATGCTGGGCTGCCGTCTCCGGGACGATGAGACACCGAAGCCGCCGCATCCCTATTCGCTCAGCAAAACCCTGCAGGCATTGACGGCCGCCGCCTGGGGACAGCTGTTCGGTCTGCACGTCAGCCTTGCGCTGCCCTCCAATCTGATCGGCCCTGGCGCATCCAACGGCATCTGCGGCTTGATTGGCGCGCATATCGCCGGATGGGAGCGCGCGGGGGAAGGCGCTCCGTTTCGCCTCTCTTCGCTTGCGGAAGCGAGGGATTTCGTGGACGTGCGCGACGCTGTGCGGGCTTACGGCCTGATTCTGGAGCAAGGGGAGCCGGGGGTCTCTTATCCGATCGGATCAGGACGGCTTCGGACGCTGGGCGAGATCGCCCGGCAGTTCGAGCAGGCGGCGCAAACGCCCGTATCATGGCGCATCGGGATGGAGGAAGGCAGCGCAAGCCAGCCGATACGGCTGACGGAGCTGTCCGGCGAGACGGCGGACGCCTTGAAGGCTGCGGGCGCGTCGGCCGTCAATATGGCGCCGATGCGCGCGCTCGGCTGGGAGCCGGTCATCGCCTTCGGGCAGTCTGTCGCAGATATTTTGGGCTATCACCGGACAGCCGCAGCCTTGGATAGTTGAAAGGAGGAGTGGCTGTGTATCCGAAGGTTTCCATTGTCATCCCGTTTTATAACGATCCGTATATCGGGCAGGCTGTCAGCAGCGCTGTTGCCCAAACTTACCCGAATGTAGAGATTATCGTCGTCGACGACGGCTCGACCCGGCATGCGAACATCCTCGCCCCCTTTATGGACCGGATCTGTTATCTGGGCAAAGCCAACGGGGGCACCGCAAGCGCGCTGAATCACGGCATCCGGATGGCATCCGGCGAGTATATAGCCTGGCTGAGCTCGGATGATATGTTCTATCCTCATAAACTGATGGCGCAGCTGCCTTTCATGCTGGAGCGGGGAGGTGCGGTCAGCTTCTCCTCGTTCGATCTGATCGATGCCTATAACCGGATTACGCAACAGCATGTCGTGCCGACCTTCCCGAACTACGGCGCGCTGGTGCGCTCCATGATCGATGCCAATCCGATCAACGGCTGCACCGTGATCGCCCGCAAGGACGTGCTCGTAGGCTTCGGTCTGTTTGACGAGCAGCTCCCCTATACGCAGGATTACGATATGTGGATCAGGCTGATGCTGAACGGTATTCATTTTCATTTCTATCCCGGCCCGCTTATTCAATACCGCTGGCATCCGGCTATGGGGACGGAAAGGCATCGCCCGGTCATCGAGCAGGAAATCGCCATGGTCAGAGGCAGATACCGCCATCTGCTGGATGACTTTGCGCGCAGGCACGGCGGATAGCCGTCACGCTGCTGCGGGCTCCGTCCGGCTTTTCCTTCCGCCCGGCTTCCGCAGCTGCCCTGTCCCCCTGCGCGGACCGGCATACGATAGATTAACCGACGACAATTGCGATGAGACGAGAGTAAGTCATGATTCGATGAAAGGGGATGGATGAATGGGACGCTTACGCATGCAGACGAAGGGAACGAGGCGCCGGAAAAAGGCTGCGCCCTTGCGCGCAGGCCGGGTATCCGTCATCATTCCCGTCAGGAACGAACGCCGAACGCTCTCTTCCGTTATCCGGCAGGTTCGCAGGCTGTCTCCCTCCCGGATTGAAATCATAGTGGTCGTGAACGGGTCTACGGACGGCTCAGGGCGAATTGCCGAAGCATTGGGCGCCAAGGTGATCTCTTGCGAGGCTGCGCTTGGGCATGATGTCGGCCGAAGCATAGGCGCCCTCCATGCGACCGGAGATGTTCTGTTGTTTGTCGATGGCGATACGCCTATTCCGGCGAAAGAGCTTAGACCCTATATTCGCGCGGTCGAAAGAGGGACGGACGTGGCGCTGAACCGTTACCTGGGTCCGGTGCGGGGTAAACGGACGCATCCGGTCGTGCTTGCCAAGCATGTGCTGAATGCCGCCCTCGGCCGGCCGGAGCTCCGGGGCGTCTCTATGACGACTGTGCCCCATGCGATCAGCCGGAAAGCGCTGGAGGCGATCGGGGCCGCGTCGCTAAGCGTGCCTCCGCTGGCGCAGACGATAGCGATTCATCGCGGACTGAAGGTAAGCCCGGTCCATCTGGTGAACATCGGACGAATCAACCGGAGACGGGGACGGCGAATCAACAAGCTGGGCGTCGACCAGGTCGGCCAACTGATCGTCGGCGATCATTTGGAGGCGCTGGGCTGGTATTTGGAACAGGAAGGAAGCCGGGGGCGGTATAAGGATGAGACACGGATTCGAGAAACGGTGAGGTGATCCTTGGCTTATGAACTCCACGGTTGATCTGCAATCTGTATCGTTTTCGGACAAAAGATGCGCTCTGGGTGCAGGCCGGCGCCCGCCTGCCGCAGCCAGGGCCGCTCGGGCTCGGGCTCGGGCTGCGGCTGCTGAACATGCCGGTATGGGTATCGACCACAGCATTTGTTCCCCGGAGAGCCGGGCTGCGGCGGAGGTCAAGATAGCCGGAGCTATGGAGAGCTCTCGCGCTTCGGCCCGGGGGGCCGGGAGCCCGCGCGCGGACGGAGACGCTGCCGCTCTCTCCGGCCGGCAGGTCGGGGCTCGCAAGCCGGCACGCGGCAAGGCCGTTCGAGTGGCGGCGCTGCGCCCGGCGGCGACTGGCGCGGCAGGCCGGCGGCAGCGGGGAACTGTGCGGGCGAACGCTATCTCTTCCGGCGGGAGAGAGGCCGGCCGCCGAGGCGCGGGCAGGGGAAAAGGTAGGGACCGCCGTCGTAAGGTTGCCGGAGGAACAGGCGCTTTTTCTTATGAGCGGAAGACGCAGGCCTTCCGTTACGGGTATATTCTGGGGCGGGAGGATGCGCTGGCCGGCGCCCTATGCGCCGAGGGCCGGCTTCACCGGGCTCTTAACCGCCGCTGGGCGGAACGCCTCCGCCACTGGGAGGGGAGCAGGCGTAACTGGAGCAGGTATCGCTCGATGAGCGAAGGGTACTTGCACGGCTTTTTCGTAGGCAGGAAGGAGGCTGTTCCCGATTGGGTGCTGTCGCCTGTCGAGCAGTCGATAGCCGTCGTTATCACGGCGATGAATGAGGAGGCTACAATCGGCCGGACCATCAGAGAGGCTGTGAGACTCGGCGCGGATGAAGTGATCGTGGTGGTCAACGGCTCCACCGATCGCACCTACGAACGGGCGAGCCAGCATGCCGAAGCGAAAATTGTCCATTACCCGCATCCGCTTGGACATGACGTAGGGCGAGCCGTCGGAGCGCGCCTGGCCACAGCCGATATCGTGCTGTTTCTGGACGGAGACATTCCGATCCGGGCCGAGCGTCTCGTTGCTTTTGTGCATGCCGTCTCGCGGGGAATGGATATCGCCCTCAACGATATCAGTCCGTATCTCGGATCGTTTAGCCGCCGGGATCAGGTGACTCAAGTCAAGCAGTTTCTCAACCTTAGTCTTGGCCGCCCCGACCTGAAGGCGAATTCCTTGACGGCCGTTCCCCATGCAATGTCCCGCGCAGCCCTGGAGGCGCTTGGACCCGAGCTGCTGATGGTGCCGCCCAAGGCGCAGGCCGCCGCTCTGCTGCAGGGGTTGTCCGTCGGAGCCCCCGCCAGTGTAGACGTTATCCGGCGCAACAAACGGCGGAAGGGCAATCAAGGGGCGCTGAACCGGGTCGCCCGGCTTATCATCGGCGACCACCTGGAAGCGCTGAAGCTGGCCGGAGAAAAGGCTGGGGCAAGACTGTGCTTTCCCGACACTCAGCGAGCCCGCATAACGGGGGGAGGGGCGGCTGAACATGAGCGAGAGACGGCTGAGCATCATCATCCCGAACTATAACGGGGCTCATGTGCTGGAGCCTTGCCTGAGGTCCATAGGCCGCTATGTCAGCAGTCCTTATGAGATTATCGTCGTCGACAACGGCTCCACTGATGACTCGGTGAAGGTTTGTCTCCGTCATAATGTCAAGCTGATCGCCCTGCCGGACAACCGGGGGTTTCCGGCCGCCTGCAATCGGGGTCTCTGGCTGGCTTCCGGCGATGAGCTGCTGCTGCTCAATAACGATACGCAGATGACCCGCGGGGCGATGGAGGCGCTCCGGCGCTGCCTGCACAGCAGCCCGGATATCGGAATCGTTGGTCCGATGACCAACTTTGCAAGCGGCCGGCAGCAGATGAAGCAGCCGTTCACGACCATTGCCAGGACGGCGGCGCGCATCAATAGGCATAATCCTGCCAAGTGGCGGCAGGCGGAGAGAATTGTAGGTCTTTGTTTTCTCTTCAAACGGGAGCTGATGGAGCGGATAGGCATGCTAGACGAACGATTTACGCCGGGCCACTTCGAGGACGACGATTATTGCTTCCGCGCCCGCCAGGCCGGTTACAGGCTGATGATAGCGGGTGATTCCTTCGTCTACCATCATGGCAGCGTAAGCTTCAAGCGGCAGAAGCCGGAACAGGTACAGGAGCTGATCCGGGTGAACCGGGCAAAGTTTATGGCCAAATGGCAGGTCGATCCTTTCGATTTTATATAGCGTTCCCTGGGCATCCGCCCAGGTCGTGAGGTGCCGGCGCGCATACACTGCTAAGTAAGGGAATGAAGAGCCGGCTGCCTGAGCGGCTAAGCGCGGGCACGGACTTCCGGAGCAAGGAGGTAAGCGACATGCATAAGCAAATCACAACCATGATGCATCATATGGCAACCTCGCAGGAGGAGATGGTTCGTATCCTGGAAGCCAAACGCCAGGTTGCCGTCCGGATGGCTCAGCTGGTCCATGATATTCCGCCGCAATATCCCGGCTTCGACGGCGTGGAGGCTTTGACCGAGAATGCGATGAACGTTACGAAAAACATCGCCGGTTATTTGAGCTCTCTGGCCGATCTGGAGGAAGCGCTGGCCGATAATCTGACCTTTGTGCTGAAAGAAGTGCAGGCTCCTGCGGGCGAGGAGTAGGCAAGGCTTGATCGGGCGCGGAAACAATAACGAACAGGAATGAGGGAGAGTAGTGAGCAGAGCCGATGCGTATAACCGCATGCTGACGGCGGCAGCGAGGTTCCAGCATAATATCGCGTTGATCCTGGAGGCGAAGGCCATCGAAGCGGAGCGCTCCTGTCAATGGATCTGCGGGCATGTGAGCGGCGAGCACTTCGAGAGCCACAGCGATCAGCTGAAAGGATCGATCGACATTCATGATCAGCTGCTGGAAGTCATCGATGGAATGACAAAGCTGGAGAGGGCGCTGGCCAAACATATGTCCGTGTTGCTGGGCGAGCAGGAGAGCGGAGAAAGCTCGGATGATGGGGGCGGCGATGTCGGGGATTTCTTTTCCTTCGGAGGCGACGACACCAAATGAACGGGCTAGAGACGGAGAACAAGGTTAAGCTGCATATGCTGACGTCTCTGGCTCGGAGCCAAAGGGCGCTGGCCCGCATGTTGGAGAGCGTGGCGGATGCCATGGAAAGCGGCAGGCAAGAGCGGCCGACCGGCGGGGCGCAACCGGCAGGCGAGCGGGCGCAGGGCAGCGTAGGGGCCCCGCCTGAAGGCCGGGAATGGCTGGCCCAGCTGGTGGTGCTGGGCCGCTATCAGCGGGCGATGGCCGAGCGGCTTGGCCTGCTGCGGCTCCGCCGCATCAGGCGCGGCGTCCCGGGCAAGCCCTGGTTGAATCCCCGGCTCAAGCGGTAACGGGGCTGCGCTGGGCTGGCGGGGCGTCCGGTCTAGGGCGCAGCCCTTATGCGGTAGACTGACGGCCTTCAACCGCAGGGGGCCGCCTTCTTATGCCAGCGGACAAGCCCGCAGTCGCTGCGGGCGGGGCAGACGCCGCCGGCAGCGCCCCGGCCGTCGCCGGCAGCGCCCCGGCCGTCGCCGGCAGCGCCTGGGCCATCGCCGGCAGCGCCTGGGCCGTCGCCGGCAGCGCCCCGGCCGTTGCCGGCAGCGCATCGGCCGTCATTGGCGAGCCTTGCTTCCGCAGCCGTCCGCCGCCCCGCTACAAGGCTTTCCAGTTCATCAGCAATCCGCCGTGCACGAAGCCTCCGCCGAAGCCGAACAGCAGCACGCGATCTCCGCTGCGGAACAAGCCCTCGCGGATGCCTTGGTCAAGCGCGAGCGGAATGGTAGCCGCCGACGTATTGCCCAGCCGCTCGATCGTGTGCAGCGTCTTCTCCAGCGGGATGCCCAGCTTGCCGCAAGCGGACTCGATAATGCGAAGATTGGCGCTGTGCGGGATGAACCAGTCGACATCCGCTACGGCTAATTCCGCCTGTTTCAGCAGCGCGGTTACGCCTTGGGGGATGGCCTGCACGGCAAAGCGATACACCTCCCGCCCGTTCTGCACCAGCTTGCCGTCCGTGCGAAGCTCCGTTCCGTTCAGGACGGGCGCTGTCAGGGAGCGATACAGATGCGGAGCGCCGGAGCCGTCGCTTCCTGCTGAATAAGCGAGGAACAGGGGCTGCGCGTCCGGCGTCTCATCTCTCTCGAGCAGTACGGCTGCAGCGGCATCGCCAAACAGGATGCAGGTCGTGCGGTCGGTGTAGTCGGTAATTTTGGACAAGGTCTCAGCGCCGATCACGAGCGCTTTGCGGCATAGGCCGGAGCCGATCATGCCGTCGGCCACCTGCAAGCCGTAAACGAACCCCGCGCATGCTGCGCTCAGATCGAAGGCCAGCGGCGAAGCGATGCCGAAATGCTCCTGAACCAGACAGGCGGTGGATGGGAAGGAGAAGTCGGGTGTGCTGGTGCTGACGATAATCAAGTCCACGTCGGCGAGAGCAGACGAATAGCGATCAGCCAAATTTTGAACCGCGCGTATAGCCAGATGGCTGGTGAATTCCGTGTCGGCGGCAATACGGCGCTCGCGTATCCCCGTCCGCTGAACGATCCATTCATCGTTGGTGTCGACCATCCGTTCCAGATCGCTGTTAGATAAAATACGCTCGGGAACGTAGCTGCCGATGGCGGTCAGCTTGGACGCGTATCTCGGAGGGGCTGAAGAGGAAATAACTCCGTTTATCATGGGCAACACCTCATTTGATTTGATAATAACCAGATTATATGACTTAGTTTTAGTATCTAGTACTAATTATAACGGATCATAAAAAATAATCAATCCGAAAATTGTTAACTTTCAACAGACCGACGAGGATAACCTAGCTTATGGCATCCTTAGAAGCCGCGCGTAACCAGGAAATCGAACAAGCACCGGCGTCTATACTTTCGAAATATAAGAAAATTCCTGATCGGAGCTCTTTCGTGGAAGAGGCATCCGTATTAGCGAAAGCTTTTCTTGCGAGCAGTAAGTCCCACCGCGCTTTATCGCATTAGTGAAGTCAATTAAGAGTCGCCGGCATCGAAGTTTTTCAAGCTGTGATCAGTTGATCACGAGGAAATTCAGCGAAGTTCAGCGAAGCAACGCTTAATTTAAACGGCGTCTTTTTAGCTCTAAAGAAACAGCTGACAGCATCTGTACGAACAGACGGACAAGAGGGTGGCGCGGGACTGTAGCGGAGCTGGCTGACTTTTAAAGCTGATTTTTCTCATGGCATGGCCGTTCTTGGGGAACTCAGGCACTCTTAGACGGGCAAAAGGAGAGGAGAATGAACCGTTCAGTTCGCTAAGGGTGCTGCGTTACAAATGGAATTTGCTCGATTTCATGCGCTTAAGGTCGCTGAGTTCCGTTTACAACTCCGTCCTGCTGCGTACACGGTTTAATACCTAATTCCGGAGTTATCATACTGTACCCTTTCCTTCCTGAAAGGTTAATCTACTATGCCGATCGGTGGGCCGAAAGCTCGCGTTTCATTAACGGCGTCCTGATGCATGTTGCGGGCGAAGGGGCCATCAGAATGATCGATCTTGAAGAAAACGGGCTGGTATAGCTGGAGTCTGAACTATAAAGCGCTGGACTTTCCGCTGAAAGCTCGGCGCTTTTTCAGCATGTAGAGGCATTCAAGGGCTTGAATACATCACTATTTGATTGTATAGTATACATCATTTGATATTTATTGTATTATAAATATGTAATTAGTACATACTATTTAATCGAGGTGATGTGAGCATGGCGTTCGGAGTAGGGATTAGCGGTATGGGAAGAATCGGGCGGCTATTGATCCGGACTATCGGTTCAAGCCGGCAGCAGGCCTTTCAACTGAAAGCGATCAACAGTATTTATCCCGCTGAAACGGTTGCCCATCTTCTGAAGTATGATTCCGTACACGGCCGGTGGGATGCGGATATTTCCGTCCGGCAGGGGAAGCTTCATATTAACGGAAATATCGTGGAGGTGGCGGAGGAGAGAGAGCCGGCCGATATCGGCTGGTCCAGCTACGGGGTTGAGCTGGCGATTGACGCTACGGGGCAATTCAACAATCGCGAAGGGGCGCAGCGCCATCTGTCTGCAGGCGCTTCGCGCGTGCTGCTTACGGCTCCGGGCAGGGAGATGGACCTGACGGTGGTCATGGGAGTTAACGATCATCGTTATGATCCTGCCAAGCATCGGCTCGTATCGGCGGCTTCCTGCACGACCAATTGTCTCGCTCCGGTACTCCATCTGATCGACCAGGCGTATTCGGTTCAATCGGGCTGGATGACGACCGTTCACGCCTTCACCTCCGATCAGAAGCATCTGGACAATCCGCACCGGGATTTGCGGCGGGCCCGTGCCTGCACGCAGTCGATCGTCCCGGCGGCAACAGGCGCAGGACAGGCGCTGGCAGATGTGCTGCCGCATCTGGCTGACCGCGTCCAGGGACTTTCGCTGCGAGTCCCGACTCCGGACGTTTCGCTGCTCGATCTGACGGTGACGGTCTCGGAGGAAACGGATCTGGACCAAGTGAAGGAGCTGTTCAGACAAGCCTCCTCTTCTGGTCCCTTATCCCCCTATATCGGGTACTCGGAGGAGCCTCTGGTTTCTATCGATTATATCGGCTGCCCGAAATCCGCGGTGATCGACGGCGATTCATTATTCGTCATGGGCAAGCATATCAAAGTGCTCGCCTGGTATGACAACGAATGGGCGTATGCGGGCCGTGTCATCGATCTGGCCGGGATGATGGCGAGCAGAGCAGGCGAGGCGCTCCACGCGGCTCAGCCGGAGCCCGTCTGATCCGGCAAGCAGCCGAGCCAAGAAGAAGCTTCTTCCGAACGGGAGAGGCTTCTTAGTCTTGGTTGTGGGAATGCAGACTCTCCCTTATACTGAAAGCAGCAACCGGAAAGTGTGTGATGATTATCCGCATGTCGATGAGAACGTTGAAATGGTGCACCATTTTGCTGCCGCCCTTCATTATCGGCGGCTTTGAGTATGTCCGCCATGATTTTATGCTGCATCTGCTGTCGATGGAAACGGGCAACCTGTACATTACGCTGCTGACCTTGCTCTTGTCTTATATATTCGGCACGTGGATGTTTCGGCGGATCGAGGCGATGAACGAAACGATAGCCGGCGAGAAAGCCAAGCGGGCTGTCTACGAAGAACGGGAGCGTCTGGCCGAAGAGCTGCACGACAATATCGCGCAGGTGTTGTTCTTCCTGAATGTGCAGCTGACCAAGGGCCAACTGCATGAGGCGCGCGAGGCGGTATCCGAGATCGACCATCACCTGCGTCAGGCGATCTTCAATCTTCGCACGACGCCCGAGGAGGGGGCGACCTTCGAGAGCAGGCTGCTTGCCTGGCTGGAGGAATGGAGCGGCTTGACGGGGATCAACGTGGAGCCGGCACTGGAGCTGAACGGACGAGTCATCCCGCCCTCGGCGGAGGTGGCGCTGTTCTCTATCGTCCGTGAGGCGTTCACGAATATTCGCAAGCATTCGCACGCGGATCAGGCGTTTCTGGAGCTGGGACGCACGGAGGACGGGCAGCGCTGGCGACTGCGTATCGCGGATAACGGCGTCGGCTACGATCCGGAGGCCGACGCTTCGGGCAGCCGCTACGGCCTGTCGATTCTGCGCAAGCGTGCGCTCGAGCTGCACGCCGAGCTGCAGTTCCGCTCTCCTGAGGAGGGGGGCGTGGAGCTGGTGCTGACCGGAGCGTTGGAGGAGGGGAAAAGTTTATGAAGTATCGTGTGCTGGTAGCCGATGACCATCCGCTGGCCCGCAGGGCGGTCCGAACGCTGCTTGGCGGGGAGAAGGATTTCGAATGGATAGGCGAGGCGTCCAGCGGGGAAGAAGCGCTTGAGCTGTGCCCGGTGCTGCTGCCGGATCTGATTCTGATGGATATTCGCATGCCGGAAGGCGGCGGTTTGGAGGCGACGAGGCGGATCAAGCAGCTGTATCCGCATATCCGCGTCGTCATGCTGACCGTGTCCGATGATGTGACGGATCTGTTCACCGCCGTCCGCCATGGGGCCCAAGGGTATTTGCTGAAAAATATGAACCCGGAGGACTGGATTCATTATTTGCGCGGCCTGCTGGACGAGAACAGCGAGATTTCCCGCGGGATGGCGGACCGGCTGTTCCAGTCGTTCCGGCGCGCGGGAGGCGGGGAGCATGATGAGATTGCCCCAAGCTCCCTGTCTCAGCGCGAGAATGAGATTCTCAGTTATATCGCGACCGGTCAAAGCAACCGGCAGATTGCCGCAGCCCTGGTCATTACGGAGAACACGGTCAAAAATCATGTCAAAAACATCCTCTCCAAGCTGGCGCTGGACAACCGGGTTCAGCTAACCGCCTATGCCGTGCGCCACGGCCTGACACAAAACGTCCAAAAACCTTCCGAAAAATAGCCCGGTCGAGTCATGTTGCCCTGAAGCGGTTTGCGCTACAGTAGGAATGGACATACTTACCGCTGTATAGAAGGAAGGGGCTAGTGAATCAAATGAAGAAGTTGAAACCCGCGTACGGGGCCTTTGCACTTGTGTTGTTTTTGTCTTTACTGCTATCGGGAGTCGCCAGCGCTCACGTGACGGTGCTGCCCAAGGAAGCGACGCAGGGCAGCTACGAGAAATTCGCCGTACGCGTGCCTAATGAGAAAACGATCCCGACGGTTAAAGTCGAAGTGAAATTCCCGCTGGACTCGGTGTCGATCTCCCGTTTCGAGCCGAAGCCGGGCTGGACCTATGAGCTGACCCGCAATGGCGACAACATTACGGGCGTCATCTGGACGGCGACAGGCGAAGGACTCGGGGCTACCGAGTTCGGCGAGTTCTATATGCAGGGAAAAGTGGCCGATACGGCAACCGCTATCAGCTGGAAAGCCTATCAGACGTACAAGGACGGCAGTGTAGTGGAGTGGGTGGGCGCCGAAGGCTCGGATAAGCCTGCTTCGGTGACCAAAGTCAATCCCAAGCCTGCCGGCGCCGCAACCGACAGCCACGGTCATACGGCCGCTGCCGCTGCGGGCGAGACGGCAGCATCAGCCGCGGCAGCGCCGGCCTCCAGCCTGCCGCTGTATCTCTCCATCGCGGCAGTCGTGCTGGGCGCTGCCTCGCTGCTTGTCTCGCTCAGCCGCAAGAAATAAGCTCCCGGCAGCCAGCAGATCCGCTTCCCCCTGAACAGGGCGGGGCGGATTTTTTGGCATCAGCCCGTTTAACCTTGCAGCTTTCAGGAAGCAGGGGGGCGACATAAGCTCCGTATTAACCGGGAAATCATTCATAATTTGACCGGCAAACGGGGATGCTGGAATTAAGAAATGGCATTCCGGCCATTCATTAACAACCAGAAGGAGCTATGGACAGATGTTGAACCATTGGCGCACCAAGAGATTAACCTGGCTGCTGCTTGCCGCGTTGCTGCTCAGCCTGACGCTTCCCGCCGCTGCCTCCGCCTTCGGCAAAGGGGTGAAGGGGCCTGACGTCTTCGCCGTTCAAGGCATGCTGAAATCCATCGGGTACTTCTCCGGCAGCATTACGGGCTACTACGGTCCGGAGACCGAGAACGGCGTCAAGCTGTTCCAGAAAGCCTACGGGCTGCCGGTCACGGGCGCAGTCGACGACAAAACGCTGGAGTCGATCCTGTGGGCGTATGCAAACGCCAAAATTCCTAAGAAGCCGGCCCCGGCGCCCGCTCCGACCCCAGCACCGACGCCCGCTCCAGCACCGACCCCGGCGCCAGCGCCAGCGCCTAACGAGCCGCAGCCTTCGGATTATCAACTGTCCGCCGAGGAGCAGCGGATGCTCGAGCTGGTTAATCAGGCCCGCTCTGAAGCCGGATTGCCTGCTTTGGCGGCCGATCTGGAGCTGTCCAAGGTAGCGCGGCTTAAGAGCCAGGATATGGCCGACAAGAACTATTTCTCCCATCAGTCGCCGACGTACGGATCGCCGTTCGATATGATGAAGCAATTCGGCATCAGCTACCGGACAGCGGGAGAAAATATTGCCTGCAATCAGGGCGTCGAGGCGGCGCATCAAGCGCTGATGAATTCCCCGGGGCACCGGGCCAATATTTTGAGCAAGGATTTCACGCATATAGGGATCGGGATCGTAGACGGCGGACAGTGCGGCAAGATGTTTACTCAGCAGTTCATAGGCAGATAGCCGAAGCGCAAGCGCCGGAAGCGGCTTAACGCATATCGAGAAAAATAAACAGGCCCGGACAAAAGAATTTCTTTTGCCTTGGGCTTGTTTGTTGTACAATGATCGACATGAAACGACTTATGTTGCGGGAGGGATCTGCATTGGCGGATAAGACGAAATTGTGGAAGGAATTTAAGGAATTTTCGATGAAAGGGAACATGGTCGATCTGGCCATCGGGGTTATTATCGGCGGCGCCTTTGGGAAAGTGGTGACGTCGATCGTAAACGATATCATCATGCCGCCTATCGGTCTCATTCTGGGCAAAGTTCCGTTTAAGGATTTGTTCTTGAGTCTGGATGGGAAGCATTATAACACAATCAATGAAGCCAAGGAAGCGGGCGTGGCGACGCTGAACTATGGACAGTTCATCAGCACGCTGATCGATTTCCTGATCGTCGCGTTCGTCATTTTCGTCGTTGTCAAGCAGCTGAACCGTCTGCGCAAGAAGGAAGAGGCGAAGCCGGCGCCGAAACCCGAGGTCAAGGAATGCCCGGAATGCCTCTCGGAAATCCCGCTTAAGGCGACGCGCTGCAAATATTGCACAGCGCCCGTCGGTACCAAAGCAGGCGGACTGTCCTAATGTCCCGGTATTTGTCAGGGACAGGCTCTTCCCAAGTGTAGTTTTCGGAGCCCGCGCGTGCGCCTGAGCCGAACACACTTGGTTTTGCCTGTTGCAGCTCGCCTTGCAGCTTCGCCTGATTTTGCGGGAATGCTTTTGCCGGAGAAGGGGCTATCGCCTATTTTTGCCTAAGTGTCGCACCAGTCTATAGGATGCTTCATACACTGAATTTGACTGTATCCCTAGACCTTGTATTGATACAAAACCCGGGCAAGGAGGGGTGACACTTTGATGGGCAATGATCACAAGAGCAAATTCTTGCTTACCAACCGCGAGCGCGAAGTCTTTGAACTGCTTGTGCAGGACAAAACGACGAAAGATATCGCGCAGCAGCTGTTTATCAGTGAGAAGACGGTCAGGAATCATATCTCCAACGTGATATAGTTTGAAGCACACAATATGTGATGCTTCTTTTTTTGCGCCAGTGAGTATCTATAAGTGTAGGCGTGGCGCGGCAT
>NZ_FMYY01000007.1:0-178287 GCF_900101595.1 Paenibacillus sp. cl123 | reverse complement strand
AAAGACGGCCTCACACTCTCCGCACCATTGCGCCACGGCCTCCAGGTCATCACCGCAGACCAGAGTGGACCGGCGCGGGTGACGGTGCTGGGGCGGACGCTGCAGCAACTCAATCAATACGCCGAGTGCGATTCACTCACAGGATGGACTACATCTGCCGTTACATTAGACACATCTATCAAACGCTACGGCGACGCAAGCTTTAAAATGTTCGGGACCGGAGCATCCCGGGCTGCATACAGGGACATTGATCTTGATGCAGCAAAAATGTACGTGGCGGCTGTGGATGTTTACGTTGTGCGCGCCGTAATATTGCCCAACATTGCCGTGTATAACAAAGGTGGGTTTAGCAACGGTGTATTTAAACAAATTAACCCGTCATTACTCGACCAGTGGCAAACGGTCTATGTCAAGTTTACAGGGCGTCCGTCAATACGATTATTGATTGGCCTGTTATCAGGAACTGACAACTTCGATGCTTACTTCGATGGAGCGGATTTATACGAAGTAGACACCGCGCTGTACAACGCTATCGGCACGACAATTACGGAGAGCAATATCCGTGATTACCTGCCACATGTAAACGGCATGCAGTCGGTGGCGCTGCCTGCCGTAATCAAGACGGGTAAAAACCTGTTAAAGCCATTAACGGAGCAAACCATCACATCCGGACACACGGTAAGCTTGGTGGACTCGTATACGATGGATCTCACTACCAACACCGCAAATGGCAATGCCTATTTTATAGTCGATGTACTGCCTAACACTAACTATACTTTGAGTATTAACAGCGGAGCAGGCAGCACGTACGCTATCTTCGATAATGCGGCAAGTTTGTCAATTATATCTGGATACGCGACCACACCAAGAGCGTTTAATTCCGGTGCTAACACGACGATTCGGGTGTACGTACGCAATACGTCGACTGGAACGGTACGGTATAGCGATTTTATGCTCATCCTCGGTACCGCCGCAGACCTGCCGCTGAGCTTTGAACCGCGTAACGACGATTATACCGTCGGCGTCTCGGACAGCGACGGTAAGCCGCTGGAACTGCACGGCGATCCGATTAGCGGCGTGTATGACCGCTTGGACTTTACAGCGCAGACGGTGTATCGGCGGTTCAAAAAGATAATGCTGGACGGGTCGTTACCTTGGTCCTACGTGGATGACTACGTAGGATTTAAGCGTGTGCAACTTCCGTATACGTCTCTACCCGGATTAGTAGCCGCGGTTACGCCATCCAATTCGCTTGTCACAAAATATGACGGTAAAGTCATAACGCAGTCGGACAGCACAATAACGTCCGATAGGTACAATACTCGTGTGCCTTCGGGGGTCTCATACTTAGTGATTTCTATATCCGACGCTGACAGCGGATTTGGAGAGGGGTATACCGCGCTCGATGCGGAGGTGCGCGCAACCCTTAACGGTTGGCAAGCGAAGACCGTAGACGGCAACGGCAAGCCTACGGCATGGCGCTCGCTACTCACGCAGGCCGACGCGCCGACACAGACGCTGGCTTACGTCAGCGCCAACAAAGCGGCGGGATGGACCGGATGGGCGACGTTGGTGTATCAGCGGGCGCAGGGCGTTGAGGAGTCCGTCACCGTAGAGGGCGCTATCTCGATGCATAGCGGCGGCAATCTGGTCGAGCTGGCGGAGGGCGTTATCGTGCGCGAGCTGGCGAATCCGGCACTTGTCGCTGGCAAGTACGTAATAAACGACGGCAATACACCGAGTACGCTGCTCAAGTATCGTAGCGCTCGGCTGCTGGGCGTATATAAAGGCGTTGATCCCGCAAAGGGAACGCGCGTCAATGACAACTTTTACAAAAATCAGCGGTTTGACATACAGCCTGCTGATTTTGACCCGTCCCAAAAATACTACGTTACTTATGTAGCGACCGATAAGCAAAACATGACCGCAGCGGCTACGGACGGCCGCGTCGAGTACCCCGGCAATCCCGGCAGCGCGGTTAGCGCCTTGTCGCAAGGACTGGCGGATGCTCAGACGCAGATTGCCGTACACAAATGGCTACTGACGTGGGATGGCGCATTGCTCGAAAACCTGCGACTTGACGTTGATGCAGACAAGGCAGCGTTCAATACGCACCGGACGGCAGCGACGATGGATCATCCGCCGGGATCGGTCGGCACGGATCACCTCGGCAGCAAGATCGTGACTGCCGCTAAGCTGGCTGACGGAGCTGCGACGGATGTGGTGATCGGACAGCGTACAGTTGACGATACGGTCGCACTGCCAGCGACTACGAGCGGGACGATTACGCAGATACTCAACTGGTTCGGCAGCATGATCAGGCGGATTACCGGCGAGGCGAAGTCGTATAACGCACCAGTACGGAGTATCCGGCAGCTGTACGACGAAAAGCTCGATAAGGCAGGCGGGGCGATGACTGGCATATTGTCATTGCCGCAAATCACCGGTACAGGCGCGTCCCTAAACTTTCACGGCCCAACGACAACGTATCCGAGCGGAGCGGCAGCGGTTAAAGTCGGCAGCCTACGTGCGACAAGTAACTATAGCGACACCACGCCATCTTCCGAAGGAGTTGTTTCCGCATCAGTCGAGATAAATACCGAGGGCGTGTATAAATGGCAGGGTAATACATTGGCGCCAGTGCGATATAATGCGGGCGTGCCCGAAATTTGGAATGGAACGGGGTGGCAACCAGTGGGCGGTATAAAAGCGGTACAGCGCGGGGTCGCGTCTATGGCGTATGACCAGGTTCAAATCGACATTACCATAAGTCCTGTTAATCTAAGCAAAACGTTTACGACGTTTACAAACTCGGGTTCTGCCATTAGGGTTTCTGGCGGTGACGCGTCGAGAGAGGTAATAAAGGCTAACCTAATCAACAATAACACCTTGAGGATAACGCGGCGCAATTCAGGCATTAACAGCGAACTTCCGCTGGAGTTCGCATGGGAAGTCGTAGAATCCTATTAAGGAGGGCGGAGGAACAATGGATTATAGATACGCACAAATCGACGCAAAGGGACGTGCTTTCAACGTCTCTTTTTTGTCCGGCGAGATCGACGCTCCTGATATGATCCTTCTTGGGCCGGAGGATGACGTAAAGCCCGGCGACATCTATGAAGACGGAGTATGGACGCCAGCGCCTCCTGTGGAGCCTCCTGAGCAGCCGAGCGGGCCGACGATGCGTGAACAAATCGAGCAGCTACAGGCTGAAAATCTTAATCTCATGCTCGCGCTTACCGAAGTGTACGAACAGGCCGAGGCAGACAAAGCGGCGCTGCAGCAGGAGAGCTTACAGACCATGCTAGCCATGACCGAGCTTTACGAGATGATCAATCCGCCAACTCCGGAAGGAGGCGAGTAACCATATGGCAGCGATCTATTATAAACTGATCAAGCTCGGCGCAAAGACGATCGAGCAAGTACCCGTTAACCTACGAGATGACGTGCAAGCCCTACTGGATGCCGATGTTTAACCGGCTGATAGTCGGGCTTTTATTATGGCTTTGGGAGGGAGGTGATACCATGGTCACTGTATATGCGACGCTGATCGTAAGAGGAGCAAAGACGTTTGCTCAGGTCCCGAACAACCTTAAGCCGGCCGTGCAAGCTGAGCTTGAGGCGCTTGGCCTCGGCACGGACGGGAAACCGCTGCCGGAGGAGCCGGTTAAAGAAGAGTAGTATCCATGCCCCGAGCAATCGGGGCTATTATTTTTGTCGCAGAGAGGAGGACCATGCGTGTACAATATCAATCGTTTTGGCGTAAATAACGGGCGCGTCATCAAAGAGGATGGCACGACCGTCAATGTAGGCGACCTGCTGGAACAGCTGGCTGCTGGCGGAGGCGGGGGTGGAGGAGCATCCGGTGAGAACCCGTTTAATACACAATCAGGCCAAACTGTTGTATCCATTAACGAGACATATTGGTCCCGCCTAGCTCGGCATGCACGCCCGATATGGGCCATCGTCGAGGGGAACGCAACGGGTACGAGCGGCAATATGTCTTACAGCGTATCGTACAGCGTCAAAGAGGGATATCTGTTTTATCCCAAACTCATGATGGTGCATATCGATGTGGATGGCATAGTCGGGATCAATATCGACATCGGATCGTTTACCACGAATAACAGCAAGGAGCTTAAATTCAGCATCCCCACCAAGGCTGCTCAACCGTCCGTGCTCAGGATGGATTTCGACGGCGAGATATGTGTCCAGGCCGGAGGCAAATGTCAGGTGGGGTCAGCAACAACGGTCGTCGGCAAGGTATACGGATACATTTACGGATATGAGGTGAGCCGAGATGTCTAAACGAGGCGGGCGTTATATCGCTCTTGGCAGCTCCAGCACCTATAACACAGTCACGGATTATCGTAACTTGTACCCTTATATCATCCGTAACCGCATCGCAGCTCAGTATGGCGCCATTGAGCATCGCAATATGGGGTGGAGCGGCGCAAAATCCACCGACATGATTAATGGCATCCATCGCATCTCAAACCTTGAGGCCAATCTCTTTACATTGCAGATCGGGGCCAATGATGCAACGTCGACCACGCCGGTCATTAGCAAAGAAACGACACGAGACAATAACCGCACCATTATCCGCCGGCTTAAGCAGACCAACCCGGACGCTGTCATAGTCGTAGTAACGCCCCACACATTGGCAAATGCCGACGAAGACAAGTATGCAGCGTATCGGCCTTATATCATTGAGGCGGCACAGCTAGAGGGAGTAGCTTATTGCGATACATCTACAGCGTGGACAAAGGCTGCGGCAGCGACCTATCTCGCAGATGCGCTGCACGCCAATGATGCCGGGCACGTAAAGGTCGCGGACGTGCTATGGCCGGTGGTGCAAGCAACTGCTGCAACATGGCTGCAAAAGCTTGGATAGGCCCCGGATACGGGGCTATTTTTAATGCTCGGGGGAGTGGAGGGACACATATATGCCAGTGGATGACATCAAAATGCTGACCGAGCAGATGACCGGCGTCCGGCTTGACCTGGCTCGGCTGGAGACGAAATTGGACGCGATCAAGGATCTCAGTAAAAAGGTCGAGGAGATCGACGACCTCGCCAAAGAGGCGATGCAGAGCACCAAGGCTGCACACAAGAGGCTGGACATGATCGATAAGGTGATCAACTGGGCCGGGACGACGATCATCGGCAGCGTGCTCTTGGCCGTTATTGCGTTGGTCATCAAAAAGTAGGGGGATGGGTATGAAGCTTATTGCTTTGGATAACGGCCACGGCGCTCAGACGGCCGGCAAGAGGACGCCGGTCTTTCCGGATTCGACGCCTGTGATGCGCGAATGGGAGTTTAACCGCCGCGTCGTGCAGCTGCTCAAGATCGAGCTCGAGCGCTGCGGATTTCGAACAATTGAAGTATCCCCGGGAGAAGCCGACACGGACCTGATGCTCCGCACCAAGCGCGCAAATGACGCTGGTGCGGATTTTTATTTGTCCGTGCACGCCAACGCTGCAGGCGGCAACTGGAGCTCGGCCAACGGGATCGAAACGCTGACTGCCGTATCGGGAGATGGACTGCGGATCGGTAAGGTGCTGCAGCGGTATCTGGTCCAGGCGACGGGACTGCGTGACCGCGGCATTAAGGATGGCACTTGGCTGGCAGTCGTCAAATACACCAAGATGCCGGCTGCGCTGGTCGAGTGCGGGTTCATGGACAATTTGACGGAGGCCAGGCTGCTGATCTCTGAGACGTACCGCCAAACATGCGCGGTCGCGCTGGCTAAGGGACTTTGCGAGGCATACGGTGTCTCCTATGTGCCGGACGCCCCGGAGCCAGAGCCGGACGACCGCATGCTCGACGAGGGTGTCGCAAGGACGGTCATCGACACATGGATCAGCAAGTCGTGGTTTGACACGTCGAGCGCCGAGCTGCGCGATCGATACCATTGGCTGGCCGACGAGCTGCGCTATGCATCCGGCATCCTACTGCCCCACAAGTCGCTTGCGGGATGGGTGGCCGATACGATCATCAGCACATGGATGTCCAAGTCGTGGCATCTGGCTTATGACGCAGGCTCGTACAGCGAGGCCAAATACATCGGCGACCTGGCCGACGCGCTCCGGATCGCAGCCGGGTTGCTGCCTGAAAACCAATAAGAGAGGATGTATGTATGATGAGTCAACAAATCACGGAGATTTTAACCCCACTTGTCCTGGCCGTCCTGACGGCGCTTGTCAGCGTCGCAGCGGTCGCCATTAACGCAGCCAAGGATCACGCCATTAACTGGCTCAAGGCGCGCACCAACGCCGCACAGCAAGAGATCATCGGAAAGGTGGCTGTCGAGGCTATGGCATATGTGGAGACGCTGGCGGATATGTACCAAGGGCGGCAAAAGCTTGAGGAAGCTGTCAGCTACGCGGCAAACGAGCTGCAGGCCCGGGGGATAGCTGTGTCGCGGGAGAAGCTGATCGGGACCATTCAGAAGGCTTGGATGGACTACAACAAGCCCAAGGAGTTTGTCGTCGAGGAAAAGCAGTAGTTCAGAAAAAAATGCCCATCAGCTTATGCTGGCGGGCATTTTCTTTGTTTTTGGGTTACTTGCTCAGCTTAAAGAGAATGTACTGATTTAGAGAAATTCCTTCCTCATCAGCCTTGAAAATGAGCTGCTGATGGAGCGACTTCGGCAACCGTACTAAGATCTTACCGCTAAAATTTTCGTGCGGCTCCGGGATCGGATCGCCATGCTCCAGTTTAATCTCGATGTGATCCTTCAACACTTCCTGCAGATCGGCATAAGCTTCCTCCCAGGTATCCCCGGACGTATGGCATCCGTCAAGTTCTTTCACGTTGGCCCAATACCGGCCTTTAGAATCTTCCTCCACACGGCGGACTTGGAACGTATACGGTAAGGATAAATAGTAAGCAACATCCTTTTGATTTTTCATAAATTTCGGCATATGATAAAGGGAGGAAGGGAAGAGGGGATTTCTCCCCTCCGGCTACTGCCCTAACCTTTCGAGCGCGTCCTTGACGGCTTCCGGGTTAACCGGATTCTCGCGCTTGACCGTTGTCAGAAGTCCTTGTGCATTCCGGAAGTGATGGTGAGAGCCGCGAACTCTTACTTCACTATATCCTGCATGCTCAAGGGCTTTCTTCAATTCGTTGAAGGTTATCCCTTGCTGACTCCTTCTCATCTTCTCGATGAGCTTCTCTATCTTCGCCATTTCTCAACTCCTTTCTATATATTTATGATATCATATATAGTATCATTTTTCAATAACAAATTGACTCACAAAGGTAATGTTCTCTTGAAAAACAAACAAATGTTCGTATATAATAAGAACAAATGTTCTATTCGGAGGCGAACAGTTATGCAAAAATATGTTGGCCATGTTGTCGAAATTATCTACCTTGGCCGAGATGGCAAGATTACGCAGCGCAAGATCGAGATCCGGGGTGTCGCCGGGGGAGTCGTTAAAGCCTACTGCCTACAGCGTAAGGCGCCTCGTGTGTTCAGGCTTGATAGCATCCTCGCTGTGCAACCGGTGGTGTCCATGCATGCTGTCTGACAACGAGCGCAAGGTGCTACGAATCATATCTGCCTCGCTGCGGCTATACCGTCGAGAGCCTACAGTGGCGGAAATAATGATGCGATCGGGCAAGAAAAGAGCGGATGTCTTGTCCGTCTTAGGCTCCCTCAGCACCGCGGGATACATAGAATGGTCATCGCATACCCCTGATGACATCCGACTGCTTAAAGATACCGATGAACATCTTAGAGCGCCCGTAGCGCGGCGAACAGACTATTTTATGGATTGAGGTGGTAGGCATGGCTGGCAAGCTGGAGGAGAACGGATTATGGGAATCCAGTAGGATGATAATTCCCCAGCATCGTGATGCTGCGGTAATGCAAGAAAAAGAGAGCAAAAAGCGGAGGCGACCTGAGTTGGACGAGCAAGAATGGGAACTGATCGCCCAAGTCTTGTACGAGTCTCGGGCTTATACGCTCCCCTGCACTGTGACAATCTTCGAAGTTTACGAGGACCGACAGGTGACTGGGGTCGTCGAGCGGATTGATACGGCTGGCGATCGCCTGCTGCTGGACATCTCCGCGGGAGAGGCACGGGATATCGAGCGTATCAAATTGTCGGATGTGCTCAAAGCAGAACGGTCTTAGGAGGACATAGGCACCCCCGCGGCGAATAACACGATGGAAGATATTACTGGGGGTGTTTGTGTGCGGAAAATAGTCATAGTCATGATGATGATCCTTGTGCTCACCGCGTGCGGGAAGCCTGCTGAAACGGTACCTGCCGTCGATAGTAGACAAACGATGATGAACGATATCCAGGTATATTTGACCAGCGCGAAAACGGGGAAGACTGCGGCAGCAGATGCTGGGAAACTGATCCGAGCGACCTTGCCGAATTATAAGGGGAACGACGCGGAGAAGTTTAAGGAGATCGCGGATAAAATGGATCAGAACAAAGTGGATGAGGTCAGCAAGCTCTACCAGGAGCTAGGAGGCAAATAGGGAGAGCCAGGTCTGTTAGTGGACCTGGCTCTTTTTTATGGCGATCGTGGTCAGTACGACCTTGAGGTTATAAGCGATGTGGAAGATGATCGGAACCATGAGGCTGCCGGAGGTAAGATATAACCAGCTCAGAGCCACGCCGAGCAGGGCCGTGTCAATCATACGTTCCACTCCCTGCTGGAAGTGGGCTAAGCCGAACAGAATGCTTACTGCAATGAGCGCGACCCAAGCGGGCAATCCCCAGTCTGCAAGGAAATATTGATAAGCAAACCAACGATACATCATCTCCTCGGCAATACCGGTCACGAAAGCAAGGATGCTAAACACCACGAGCCCGCGGGTAGTTTTGGGAAACGTCTCTCGCTTGCCTACATACTCCTTGGCAACCGCAGCACGCATCCTAGGACTCCTCCAGGTCAACAGCAACGGCACGACAAGCATGAATGCTTGATAAGCGACAATAGACCAGAGCACCGATTTCACGATCAATGGAGCGTCGAAGGAGTGGGGGGGATGAAACAGCTCGTCGACCGGTCGAATCTGCATTGTTGTTGCAGCGGCGCCTATGTATAAAACGATGAGGAGACAGTATACTCGAACCTTTGACTTATCCGTCTTGTCTCGAGCGAGGTATCGAGTGAAAAGCAAGCCTGCAAAAGGCAAAATAAAGACAGCAACTAATATAAAAATATGGTTCAAAACAGCACCTCGCAATCATATATTGACGACCGATAGCGGTCATGGTACTATTTTACTAGATTGACCGATAGCGGTCAATGGAAGGAGGATATCATGAAGGCGGAGGACCTGCAAAAGATCATCATGGGAACGGAACAAGCGGCCGAAATGTGGGGTCTATCCCAAGACCATATAAAGAAACTATGCCGGCAGGGTAAGTGCGTGGCTGTCCAAATAGGTAAGACATGGGTCATCGCGAAAGGACAAGAAAATCCAAAGAGTAGGCGGGGAGAATGATTTGTTGCTTGAGACGGTTTTCAGGGTTGTAGTCACCATCCTATTTGTTTCATCGGTCGTATTGTGCAGCTTCGCTATATTTCGCATGATCATTGTACCCAGCCAAATCTTCACTATAGCCGCGGTTGTAGGGATCACGAATCATTACTTCAAGTTTGTGATAGACTCCCCCTTTTCGATGCTTGCTCAGACCATCGTCTTCACGATAATGGTTATGGTGACAAAGCGGTATCCTGCTCTGTACGCTCTCCTTGTCACGTTTACCGGATCAATCATTGTCTCTTTGATCGATGCTCCAGTAACGATCCTGGCTATGCAAACAGGGTTTGCTGCCGTTGAGGACATGCGTAATAACCTCTTGGTATTCACGGTGCTGCATATTATCACTGGTGCGTTGCTTGTCGGAATATCCACGCTGCTGATACGATTGAAGGCAGGGTTTTCCTTCATCATTCGGCGATATGAAGGTAACTCCATATTGCGGGCGTCAAATTTCATCTGGGCTTCCATATTGCTTGGGGCATTACTTTTCTTCCAGTTTACATATGCAAGGCTCCCCGTGCTCTCCATGCACGGATACATACTAATGCTGATGGCAGCCACGATGCTTGTAGTACTATGGTACGCTATCCGGCAAAACTATAAATCAGCCGAAGCACGGAAAGGGCGCACACTTACATGACATATGTCGATAGATTTGCAACATACTTGGCCGAGTCCATCAGGCATAATAAACCAGAATCATCGTCCGTAGCTGTGCTGCGGTACGCCTTGATTGCACTGATAAATCAAGCGATAACGATGGCGATTGTGCTAGTAGTCGCCGCAATAACCGGCGACATTTTAAAAGCCTTGGCCGCGAGCCTTCTGTTTCCGCTACTGCGTAATTACAGTGGCGGTTTTCACTTTCAGAATGCGACCCTATGTAACTGGATAACTGCAGCTTTTGTCCTAGTCTCTGTGTACGTTCCTGTTGATTTTTGGTATAATGGGATCATACTTTCGGGTGCGACGGTTGTCATCTTGCTGCTTAATGCCCCGGCCGGGATCAAGAGGAGCCGCATTGATAAAAAGCACTTTCCAGTTTTAAAGCTGGTTGCCGTTGGCATTGTGAGTATAAACTTCTTTCTGCAGATTCCATTCGTATCGGTACTGTTCTTCATACAGGCACTGACTACATTCCCGTTTCTGCAGCGTATTGTAGATAAATTAAAATTATAGGAGGCACATAGAAAAATGAAAACGATTCTTGCAAACATCGGAGATAGCATCTGCACATTCTTCAGCAAGCGTCTGGCGACAACCGGCTGTTGGTGGGGTTGTCATCGCGAAGAAGCTCCGGACGAACTGTTCAAATAAAACGAAAGCGGCCCCGACGAAGGGCCGCTTTTCTTATGCTCGGGATGCTGCAATCGTACGGACGAACAGATCGGCAATGCGCTTTATGTAGCCGCGGTGCTCTGCTTCAGCCCGTTCGTATACCTCTATGTCTTGTTTGTCCAGTGCCAGCCCGATCCCTGGATGCATTTGATGATGCTTGATGATCAGATAGCATGCTGTTTCTTGCAGCTCGATCGGTATGTTGCTATTGATCAACATAATATGCCGGTTACTCTCATCTTCCCGCAGATACAACCCACAGATGGCGTCACCGACGTTTGTGTCGTAGTGTTCAATCCCCATATGCTTGGCTGCCTTAAAAGGGCAACGCTCCCCGATCTCTTGATAAAGTGTTTCGATTTGAGCATCTATGTTCATTGGCTCAGTTTCCTTTCAGCACCGACCCCGACCCCACGCGTGTCAGCTGCTCTTTGATTTTGTGATATTTTGACTTTGTATTAGCAGGGATAACTCGCAAACCCCGAGCGATGGATATTTCCATGACAGCCTGAGTATGTGCCGCAGCAACGTCGCCGTAAAGACTCAATTCGTTCGGTTTTGGATCGAAATAGAGTCGCCCGCGCCACTCATCATAAACCTGCGCTTTAACAAAGTTACAGACGTTCGTACTATCAGTAGAGCGGAAACCTCTGTGGAACCATGCTTCCTCGATTTCTTCTTGGTTACGGGGCTGCCGGTATTTTCGGCCGTCCTCCGTTTGGAATACAAGACCGCGCCTATCGCTACCTATGATCAAAATGGACTCACGATTTATTTCCTTCACTTCCCCTGTGTCAATATCGACCACTGGGATGAGACTCACATAGATGACTTTTTCGTCGGACATACCAGACACCCTCCGTCCGAATAACACATTAATTTATATTAGTCAAGAATTTTATTTCCGGATATTCCGGTCAGACTGTTCGTGTTTTGTTCGCTTCAAATCTACGTAAATAAGACATAAGATAACTATAAGACAAATTCCTTAACTCCAAACGATGGCTGAATGGGTTGCCGCCCCAGCCGTTTTCTTGGGGTATTTTTTTGTTTTTTCGACTGATCACCTCCTCAAGGTTCCTTTGTGCGTGATTTTTTGGTACGATGTACCAGTACCTTAAAAGCTAGGAGGCAGCCTACCCAAATGCGTTATAAGTTGGGAGATTGCCACTTGCACGCGATTTGGAAGGAGATTGGCTGGACCAACCAAGACTTTGCCGATACCCTGGGGCTTTCGCGCCAGCAAGCGTCCGACTACGCTAATGGCAATAAAAAGATGGGTACGGCTCTCTTGCTATCTTCTGCAAGAGCGATGGGAGTAGATCCCTACAGGATCTATGATCTCATTCCTAAAGTCAGTCGCAAGGGGCAACATTCAACGGAGAGCACCGAATAATCGGTCTCTTCTGGGGAAGTTGTCCTACTTTTAGGGTACAAAGTGCGTAAAAAAAATCCTCATGCCCCAAAAGATGAAATATGGGCGATGTAGGAATCATTATAGCACGGACATTTGCATTTTTTACGTCATTTTTGCGTCATGATGCAATTCTAAAGGTTTTTTTATAATTGATCTCCTTATTTTGAATCTTTGAATACAAACTCCAAGAATTTCAATGCATGAGCAATGTCCTCTTCCTTCACTTCAGATTTGCCTCTAATAAGGGCTTCTGCTTCAGCAAGGAACTTCTCTTTTGCGCCGTCTTCAACTCGAGTTTTGTCAAAGAAATGCTTTTCGGCGTTCTCGCGACCAAGCAGGTAGTCCGTGGTCACGTTAAAATAATTAGCCAACTTAATCAATGTTTCGTAATCCGGTGTCGCCTTGTTGTTCTCATAATTTGAGATATTGACCCGACTCGAGCTAATGATCTCTGCCAACTCCGGCTGTGTGATGTCCCTCTTGGTGCGCAAATCTTTGAGTATTTCTCCAAACGTTGCCACAATCAACCTCTCCTCAACAAAAATATAAGACGTCAAGAAAAATTACTCTTGCGTCAATAAAATTTACGTGTTATTATTCGAACATAGCCAAACGAAGACAAACGTAACCTATCGTTAGGCTATGTAATCAGTATTAACAGTTTAATTCGTTATAATCATCCAACGATAAGGTAAATCGCTTCTTATTTATAAAGCGTTACTTATCGGTACAAGATGATTATATAACGTAATTAAAAGTTACGCAACAGTAAATTTTCTGTACTCTGTGCAGGAGTCTATTTGTTATGCGCCTCGGGTAAAAATTATGTGCGTAAACGTCAAGAAAAATTACGCGAAGGAGGTGAGGGGCTTGTTTATACAGTTCAAAGACCTAGATAAATTCAACGAATTTTTGCTCCGTAATGGCTATACCAGGTCAGACCTGAGCAAGAAACTTGGAATCACCACGGTAGCATGCGGAAGGATGCTTAACGGTAAGTTGTCTAAAATCTCCCCGCCTATGGCTACAAAAATTGCGGGTGTGCTCGGTCAAGATTTTGATGACATTTTCCAAATTGTTAAGGAGGTGCGAGCTGGTGGATAGGAGATACCTTGCAAGGCTGGCCGAGGCAATGATTACCGAGGCAAAACAGATTAATCCTGAAAATGCTTTGGAGGTTGCAGTTGCAGAGCTGGAAAAAGCATGTTGTTCAGATGTTGACAAGGAGCGTGAGTCGTATGATCGGCATTCACCCGGTACATCGTAAGCTGGCCGAGTTCGCCCAGATGAATCTCCAGAAGGACGGCAGCATCGTCCTGGACGTACATGACAGAGTAGTCCTCCTGAGACTGCTCAAGCAGAATCTCGAACTGGTCCAAGAACTTGACGGATTGAAGCAGTTAGCCCACCAACTCCATTTGATTGGAGAGATGGAATGGCATCAGGAAGTACGCAGCCGCATCGAAGAGATCGAAACAAAAATGATATGAGAGGGGCGGTCATCATGACAGCCGTAGCAGTAGTTAATTATCACCTCGGGCCGAAAGATGAAGTAATCGCAGCAAACCTCCGCTTGGTCCACCATTTTGCGAGGAAATATTTATCGTATGGTCGGCGGAACGGCGTAGAGTACGACGATTTGTATGGTACCGGTTGTGTGGGATTGGTCAAAGCGTACAACAAATTCGATCCGGAAAAATCAATGTTTTCCACCTATGCCGGCACATGGATCAAATTCGAAATCCTTAGACATATCGAGCGGCATTCTGGCAGAGTAAAGATCCCAAGAACGACGTTGGAGTTAAGGCGAAAAGCTCAGAAGTTAGGATTAATAAATGAACCTGTGGTTGAAATAGCGAATCGATTGGGCTGCTCATTAAAGGCTGCGGAGCGGATCTCAAAGACCGAAATGACCAGGGTTACGAGCATCCATGTGCAGTTGGATGAGGAGCAGAATATGACCGTAGAGGACATGATCGGCACATCAGATGACTTAAGCGAGATTGAGGTCAGAGACTTTATGAGCCAGTTGCCTGCTCGGACCCAAACGATAATCAAACTGCGCATCCAGGAGATGACTCAGGCGGATATCGCTGCTCAAGTAGGGCTCCAACAAGTCCAGGTAAGCAGGATACTCGCCAAGATCAAGCGGCAAATCCTGAATCATGATGGGAGGTGAGGACGCTCATGAACGCACTGAGCATGCAGCAGGGCAGACGTTGGATTTTAGCCGTCAGCGGGCTGATGAAGGGAGCTGATGTACGGCGAGAAACGGCCAAATATCTGCAAGAAAACAAAAAGAGCCGAGCATAAGCCACGGCCGATAAGAAAATCACCTAACTGCATTGTAGCACGCATTTTTAGCCAGGCCTATTATTTTTTTGCCAAAAACGGGATTTTGACCTTGAAAGGAGCTGCGGAATGCCTCGAATTATCCGATTTATCGAGCTGCAGTTGATCAATTTTACGACCCATCGAGAGTTGACGATGACATACGGCCGCAGCAATTTTTTGAGCGGCAAGAACGGCGAGGGTAAATCCTCAATCGGTACGGCGCCGGCATGGATATTCTTCGGGACGGATTTGGCCGGAAAGACATATGACCCGTCGCCGAGCAATTATGAGTTTGACCGTGTGTACGCATCCCTTCTGCTGAGCAAGGATGACACGGAGCACAAATTCGCCCGGGAGATCAACGACAAGGGCAAGAACGTATTTTACGTCAACGATGTACCGCAGTCGGCCACAGCATTCAAAGCAGCCGTAGCGGAGCTGTTCGAGCAGGATGAGTTCTTGTCGCTCTACTCACCAGCCTACTTTTTCACCCAGCACTGGACAAAACAGCGGGAGCAGGTCATGCGCCATGTGGCGGCTCCGACCAACAAAGAGGTATTCGAGGCTATGAGCCGCTCTTCCCCAGAGCAGCCGGCTAAGGATATCGTGCTCAACCCGCATGCTGCCAAACTCAGCGAGCTGCTGAAGAAGCACAACATCGATGATTTGCTCAAGATTCACAGCGGCAAAGACGGCCAGAAGACGAGGCTGGAGAAACAGCACCCAGCCGCGCAGGCCAGGACCAGAACGCTTAAAGAGCAGTTGGATCGGTTGCCGAAGGGTGAGGTTGATCTGCAGGAGTTGAAACAGCAGGCAGACGCACTGCTTGAGCAGATTAAGGCCGAGGAAAAGGTCCTTGCATCAGCTGATGAGATTAATCGGAGAATCAACACTCTGGGCTTCAAAATCCGGTCCATGTACGACCAGGCCGAGCGCATGCGAAATGAGTTCATGCTGGTGCATGAGGAGCCGATCCTTGAAGCCTGCCGTACCTGCGGGCAGGCGTTGGACGATGAGAGCCGCAAGAAGTCGGAATTAGCGAAGTTTGCCCGCAAGGTGAAGATCAACGAGGACAGAAAGGCCGTAATTGCTGAGCGAAAAGCATTGGAAGAAGAAGCCGCCTCCCTTTTCGCAGTCGACATCACGGAGCAACTGCAAAAGGTTCGTGAGCTGGAGCAGCAGCGGGAGCCGATCGCCGAAGCCATTCGCAACCAACTGGAGCGCACCAGACTGACGTCCGAGGTCGAGAAGGCCAAGGCCGCCGAGGAGAAGACGCTCGCCGACCTCAAGGAGTCTATATTCATCCTGGATGCGGTCAAAGCGTTCAAGGCCAAAGAGGCTGAACTGCAGGTGAGCAAGGTCGATGCTTTATTCACGACTTTGAAGGTACGGCTGCACAACTATGTCAAATCGACGGATTCGTACGAGCCGACATTCGTCATCCAGCGCGACGGCAAGGATTACGGCCAGTTGTCGGCAGGTGAGAAGATTGGCGCTGGCTTGGAGATTGCTGAAGTGCTGTTTGAGCAGTCAGAGCTTATCGTTCCATGCTTTGCTGACGGCATCGAAAGCTACACCGGGCGATTGGCAGTTTACGACCAGCTCATCACCGGCCGCACGGTGCCGGACCAATCGCTAAAGATCGAAACGAGCCAGTCATAATGTTCCGGGGATTTATATGGGCAATGTCACTTTACGGTTATGTGCTGGCAATAGGCGTGATCCTGTGGTTGGTACTCAAATAAACGAACGGAGGATGTCAATGAGTCAGGTAAAGGAAATAACTGCGGGGTACACATATACCAAGAATCTGGGGAACTACGAATCACTCAAAATCGACGGGTCTGTAACGATCACCGTGCAGCCCGGTGAAACTGCTGAGGAAGTTACGGCCAAGGCATACAGCGTCGCCAAACAACAGGTAGTCAACGGACTTAAAACATGGGGAGCAGGTGTCGGACGATGATCAGGAGCGTCGAGTTTGCAGATTTTCGTGGGCACCCATCCATCGAGCGTAACGACTGCATCGTGCTTCGTCGGGTGGAGTATGTCGGTTCCCTGAATGTGAATATCGCGTTCCCTTTTCATGAGGACACTCCGAATTTCACCCTTACCGTTCCAGAAGCTCTAACGCTGCGGAATGCGATCGACGATATGGTTGCGATCAAAATGATCGGCGAGCCGGCTCCAAACTATCCACATCGCATGACGGCTGTCAGCGAGCGGGACATTACCCGGATCGATGCGCTGCAGGAAGAATATCCGCTTGATAGTGGATTCGATAGATCGGCTCGGGATGCAATTCAGCGGGTCAAAATTATACTGGGCATCGCCCAAGGAGGTACGCGATGAGCGCAAACAAGTCACTTCAAACGGTCAATACGCAGGCGCTGGTAGGCAACTTCACACAAACTGAGCTCGACACCCTTAAGGCCACGATTGCCCGCGGGACAACGAACGAGCAATTTGCATTGTTCGTCCAGACATGCGTCAGTGCAGGCCTGAACCCGTTCCTCAATCAAGTATTTTGCATCGTCTACGACGGTAAAAATGGCCCTGTTATGAGCATCCAGATTGCTGTTGAGGGTATTGTCGCCATCGCAAAGAAGCACCCCGAATACAAGGGCTTTATTGCTTCAGAGGTCAGGGAAAACGATCACTTCAAGGCCAATGTGGCGAAAGGCGAGGTCGAGCATGAACCGAACATGATGAGCCCCGGGAAAACGGTGGGTGCTTACTGCATCGCTTACCGCGACGGAATGCCAAACATCTTGGTAATCGTCCGGAGCGATCAGGTTGAGCATCTGGTAAAAGGCCGGAACGGGCAGATGTGGAAGGACTATTTCGACGACATGATCGTCAAACATGCGATCAAGCGAGCTTTTAAGCGCCAGTTTGGCATTGAGGTCGCGGAAGATGAGTACATTGGCTCCGGGGGCGGAGATACCTTGCAGCAATACGAACCGCAGCGCCGGGACATTACTGCTGAGGCGGAGAAAATTGCTCCCGAGCAACTCCCACAGTCAAGCCAGCAGCAGAAAGCAGACGGTCCGACTCCAGCGCCTCACGATCAACAACAGCCCGACCCGAAGATCAAGCAAGCCCGGGCTCAGATGAGCGCAAAATTCAAGGAGTTGGGAATCACAGATAAAGACTCCATGTCAGCATACATCGCTCAGCACGGCAAGCTTAAAGGAGATACGCCGACACTCGCGGAGTACAACGCGCTGCTGAAGATCATGGACCTCCATATTCAAGAGAGCAAAGCGGCGGCAGACGCCCGGCCAGATGATGATGATTTACTCGACGACGAACTGTTCGACGCCATTAAATAGGTGACGACGCAACCTATACAGATTGACCTGTTCTCGATGCTCGATCCGTACCCGGTGCCAGCTGCCATAGCGGTGCCGGCAGCTCCGGTCCTGAACGGATTTTACTATGAGCGATCCAGCGACATGTTCGTTTCCTTTGCCCAAGGGCGCCGACACTACGAGATTCCAGCTAGAGGCTGCGGCCATCTTAAAGCGTGGCAGGAACGGTTGAAGCGGGAGCGCGAGATTTGAAAGGAGAATGAACGATGTTGGATAGACTAAATGATTTAGATTGGCAAGAAGCTTTCGGGGCTGCAGGAAAAGAGGTAGACACAGAGTTGAATGGCAAGCCTGTAGTCGTCCAGTTCGCTTCCCCTGTTTCTACAACACCATTCGACCGCGAGGATGTTGCAGAAATTATTGCAATCTCGGATGGGGAACACAACGGGGAAAACTGGTTAGGGGTATTTCTTCTAAAAGATGGACGATTTGCAACGATCGACTCTGGCTGCGATTACACAGGTTGGGGATGCCAAGAATGGGGTGTCGCCGAAGTGGCTGGATCGCTTGAGGAGATTGTTCGATACGGTCTATCTAATGAGCAACGCACACGATTAGGTCTATTTTTGCCCGGTGGTACCGAGGAATGAAAATCGACATCCTCGCATCCGGCAGCGCGGGCAACTGCATCGCCCTGACCGCCAACGGCAAAACGATCCTAATTGATGCCGGAGTAGCGAAGACAAAGATCGAGAAGCGGCTGCTCGAGGCGGGCATATCGGCCCCGGACATAATCGGCATTTTTATCACTCATGCGCATGCTGATCACGTCAAAGGCCTGCCGCTGGCTGCAAAGTACATCATCCCCGTCTACGCGACGGACGGGGAATGGAAGTCCATTCGGGAGCCGGAAGACCATGACGGCCTTGTGCGGCCGGGGAATACCGTGATGAGCAGCTCCGACGGCTGGGAGGTTGCAGCATTCAAGACCTACCACGACAGCTACGAACCGGTAGGATACACGGCGAACTGCGACGACTACAAAGTCAGCATCTGCCTAGATACAGGCAAAGTGGACGATGACATGCTGGAGGCCATGGCCGGCAGCCACGCCATCATCATTGAGGCAAATCATGACGAGAGCATGGTCGAGCAAAATGAGCAATACCCATCAAGCGTTAAAGCGCGCATATTGTCCGATATCGGTCATTTGAGCAATGAGCAGACGGCTGCGGCACTGTCCCAGCTAGTCCGGGGCCGGGGGGAGCGGATATACCTGACCCACCTCAGCAGCAATAACAACATGCCGGAGCTTGCCCGGATGACGGCTGTATCTGCGCTACGACGGTGCGGGTTTACGGAAGGCAAGCATTATTATCTGGAGGTGCTTTAGGTGATCATTCGTATCCTCAAAACATTCCCGCACACTCGCGGCGATTTTATCCATAGCGGCACGGAGGTATCGGCTCGAAAATCGTTGACTAATGACAGGGCATACCAAATCCTCGAAGGGGTCCATATTGGGGCAGAGATTCCAGACCATCAATGCTATGAGGTCGATCAGGAGGTCGTACATCTCCAAAATAAAATCAACAAACTGTCCCTCGAGCTGGAGGAGAAAAGAAATAGAATCTCCCAGTTGAGCAAGAAAGTCACCGATTACAGCTTTGACCTGTCGGAAGCAAGAAGAGAACGTGACCTCTTACTGCAGCAGATCGAGCGCAGCATAGATGAGCTGCCGCAGCCGAGCGATGCAGAAGTGAAGGCGGGAATCAGCAAGATTTTTGACGAGTGGGATGCGGATCGGTCGTCGGGGCGCCCGATGGATGATGACCTGGAGACGAGGATTATCAGGTTCGTTCGGAGTGTTTACTTCCGGTAAAAGCAGGTGAGGGGAATGGCTAGTCCCCAGAAGGAGAACGGCTATACGGGGATCGCCAACGAGATCCTGGACGAGACATGCAGGTTTAATTTTAACGGAGCTCAGTTCCGGATCATTATGAAGGTTTGGCGAATGACTTACGGGTACGGTCGCAAAGCACATGAGTTTTCGCTGACATTCCTACATGCCTCAACCGGCATATCCGAGCGGACAGTCAAAAAGGAAGTGGCTGCGCTCGTAAAGGCAAACGTGCTGATTGTAACTCGGAAAGCAACCAGTACGACAGCAAGGATGCTTGCCTTCAACAAAGATTTTGACGCCTGGACGATTCCGAAGGGAGGGGAGCCGGTGATTCAGGGAGACCTTTTTGACGACTTAGGGGGGAGCGATTCTTCCCCCCACAGTAACGAGGGGGAGGGGAGCAATACTTCCCCCCAGGGGGGGAGCAATACCTCCCCTCAAAGTAACGATTTTCCTTACTCAGGGGGGAGCAATACCTCCCCCATAAAAAGAAAAAAGATCTTAAATAAAGTATTTAAAGAAAATGTCGACTACTTTGCAATCTTCTACTCTGCATATCCACGACGGATATCAAAAGCAGCCGCTCAGAAAGCATGGTCTGCACTCGAAAAGAGCCCAGACTATGATCCGGAGCTGATCATCCAGAACACCCGCAATTATGCCGAGACATGCAAACTGTTGGGCACGGAAACCAGGTATATCCCGCATCCTTCAACCTATCTCAACCAGAAGCGCTTTGAAGATTATAACAGCGTAGATCCCGAGGGCATTACGGCCGGCTCGGGTGGTAACAAGGTCAGTGACAATATGGATTTCCTGAAAAATCAATTGGGAGGCGGTCAATTTGACCAGGGACGAAGTGGCGCTGCTGATGGCGAAAGCTTCCGCAGCTTACCCGGACAGCGCTCCGAATTTGAAGAGGAACCCTGAAATCTTCGAGCTCTGGGTCGAGAGGCTGGCCGACTTCGATGCTCGGGAGGCACTTGCCAACCTGAATGATCACATCGACGAGAGCGAGTGGTTCCCTAAAATCGCCTCAATTAAGCGGCAACGGGAATCGTACGTCGATCCCGAGATTAGAGCGAGAAACATCCAGATTGCACACCAAGATTGGGTAGCAGCAGGCAACGACCCGGAGGAGTTTGTATATGAGCCAAACAGCGGAAACAGCATTAGACGACTTACAAGCTGAGCGATCCGTTCTAGGGGCCGTATTCCTCAAACCGGAGGTCTTGGATGATCTACTCTTCCTGGAGGCGCGGGACTTCTACTCCAAGAAAAACGAGCTTATATTCGGGGTGATGCGGTACCTGCACGGCAAAGATATCCCGATCGATCTGCTGACCGTCACGGAGCATTTCCAGCGGCGTGGCCGGTACGACGATATGGGCGGGGTAGCATACATCGCCGAGCTAGCACAGTCTTGCCCGACCGCCGAGAATGCCCTGTATCACGCTAGGATCGTGCGCTCAAAGGCACACAGGCGCAGGGGAATCGAAGCAGCAAGGGATATCGTTGAGATTGCGACAGGCGGGGACTATACGGTGCAGCTCGTTCCTAATAGTTCCCTGAAAAACAAGCCTGCTGAGTTCGAATCCGACGAGGACTATTTCGCAGCAGTCGAGGAGAGAGTCTTCGACATCCGGCCGCAAAACACCTCGAAGATGAGAAGTTTCGCGGATATGAGGAAGGACTACTTCGACCACCTTAAAAGCAAAGCAGCCAAGCTCCTGACTGGCGTATTCAAGCAATTTGATGAGTGGGCCATGATCTGGATGGGATGGCTCTACATCATTGCTGGCAGGCCGGGGGTCGGGAAGACTGCTAAGGCGTTGCAGCTCGCATATGGCATTTGCAAACATAACGCTTCAGCTGGCCCCGTGCTGTTCTTCTCCCAGGAGATGGACGAAACCGAATTAATCGATCGGATGGTCGCCATGTCAGCCGGGGTCAATTATAACCGGTTGATTAATAAGGGCGGGCCGGAAGGCTTCACTGAAACCGAGTGGAAGCGAATTAACGATGCATATGACGAGATCGAGCGGTTCCCACTCTATGTCCAAGACAGCGCAGGCGTAACGATCGACGAGATCCGGGCCACAGCTCGCCAGTTCAAGAAGCGGTACGGGAAAATCGCTGCGATCATCGTCGACTATCTGCAGATCATGGAGATCCCCCTGCGGGGCAAGAACGAAAACCGGGCTCAGGCTATCGGACGGGTGACTCGTACAGCGAAAACGATGGCTCGGAACATGAAATTCTGCTTTATCATGCTAAGCCAGCTTGACCGCGAGGTAGACGACGGCGAGCCGAAGCTCCGACATCTTAAAGAGTCCGGATCCATTGAACAAGACGCCGATGTCGTTGAGTTTTTGTATCATGGTGGGGATTATGAGAACGGCGCAAAGGTCATACAAAGCATATTCGCGAAAGGCCGGAACGTCGGCCAGAACCGATTCCGCTTGAAGTTTGAATGGTGGCTGCAGCGATACGTTGAGCTTGAAAAAAAGGGCGGTGATGATGGTGGCAAAACTGGAGCTCCAAACCGAGGAGCAGGCGGCAAAGGCGGCGGCTCTAAAAAAGGAGCTTGAGATCGAGCTGGAGGACCCGCTGCTCGAAGATGACGAACGGGAGAAGATGCAGGCCAAGGTCAGGAGACTGGACCAAGCGCTGGACGAATACCGGGTCCGTAACGCAAAACCTAAAACGTCTCCCGTTGACGAGCAGCCGCTGCCGCCTCCACCGAACGAGGCGCCGCCAGCACAAGCAGGGCCTGCAATTATCCTTCAAGAGGCCGCTCCGCCTACCGTCGACCCGCGGCCCGACCTGGCCGACGACATGCACCTCTGGCATGTACTGCTTAAGATGGCAGCAGAAGATGACCAGCGAGCAGGACGGGTGTACGGAGTGGACGACAACACGCTTTGCGGTGTGCTCAATGGTATCCGCTGCGGCGGTACCCGGATCAGGCCCGGAAAAAATGGCTGGGTTATCAGGCCCGACATTGACCCATCTGGCCATACAGCCTGGACGACACAGGAAGAATACGACTACATTAAGGCGCGGTACCTGCAGCCATGGGTCAGCCAAATTGCTGGACTGCTGCAGGAGCTCAAGAGCACTCATCCGCTGCCCGGATAGGAGAATATGCGTGGAAGTGATGAATATACCGGTCCAGCTCAGACTGACCGACAGGGGCCCGGAGGAATGCCGGCACCGCTTGCTGCAGAGTCTCGATGATCTGCTCCATGAGGTGAGCGGAAGCGAAGTCGATAAGGCTCAGGCTGCGAAGTATCTCTCGGCGGTAAATCAGCACTTAATTGACTATTTCATGGCGCGCGGAGTGCTGGCATACCCGGCCGAGGATGTGGCGGGGAACGTCAATGATTTTTTCGGAAGTCAGAACCCGGAATGTGCGATCACATGACTTGCCGCAGACAAAAGGTGCGATTGCAAGGAGGTCACATGTTTGAAAATGACTAGAGAGGATTACCAGCGGGCAAAGGCACACGGCATCTCGGGACCAACTCTCCTGAGACGAATCCAAAACGGTTGGGATAAGGAAACAGCGCTCACCCGGCAGCCAAGAAAACAGGCGGTCAGAGACGAAGCATACTATTCATGGCGCGATGTCGCACTCAGCAATGGTATAGGCAAAGAAACCTACAAGAGCCGCATCTATGAGGGATGGAGCTATGAAAAGGCGGCAAGTGAACCTCTAAGGCGTCGTGTTGAGGAAGTGCCTCCTATTGATCCCGATGAGTCAGTTGGTCCGCAAAAACGATTGATATCAAAAGAGATTCACCGCCTCGCCAGATGTAACGGGATACCACGGGAATTGCTTTTGGAGAGAGTATATCTCCAAAAATGGAACCCGATAAAAGCGGCGACGGAGGCACCATAGGGAGGAGATAGCATGAACCCTTACGATTATTACATCACGCCCGAGGAGTATAAGCAGGCTGAGGCAATTGGCATCCGTCCCACATTACTGGAAGCAAGGATTCGCCAACTTGCATGGCCGAAGGCGAGGGCATTATCAACTCCGCCGCACTCGAAAAAGCCGCTTAAAGATTGGGTCGAAGTCGCCGCTGCAAATGGTATCTGTTACAGCACTTTGCGGTATCGGGCTAACCGACTCGGATGGGATATCGAACTGGCTGCTACGCAACCTCTCCAGGATCGCAGCGCGCAAGCCGTTCGGGCGCATGAGGCCAGTCGGAAATATCCGGTCGAAGCACTGAAAAAGGCTATTGAAAACGGGATTCCGGAGCGAACATTCCATCGCCGCATGAAAACCGGATGGGACGCCGAGGAAGCAGCTACCCGTCCGCCTATGACGCATCGGGAAGTGGGCCTGCTGACTAAATCAAAACGGCAATGGAGCAGGAATCTCCTGAAACGGTCTAATTGGCAAGGCACATACAGTGTCAGACAATCCAGGTGATCAGGGGGAGGAGATAGCATTGGGAGTCCCCCGTATACTGCACGGAGACTGCCGCCTCGTAATGCGTGATCAGCTGCCGGCGAGGCATTATCACACCTGCGTCACGAGCCCGCCGTATTGGGGCCTGCGCGATTACGGCGTTGAGCCCAGCGAATGGCCGGAGGTCATCTATACGCCGATGCCCGGGCTTCCGCCGATTACGGTCCCAGCATGGCGCGGATGTCTGGGGTTGGAGCCTACGCCGGAGATGTTTGTCGGTCACATGGTGCTGGTGTTCCGGGAGGTCTGGCGAGTATTGAGGGACGACGGAACCCTTTGGATGAATTTCGGAGACAGCTACGCCAAGGCCGGAATATCCGGATTAGGTGATCCGACGATCGGGCAGCGCAACCTTGGGGGCATGAAAGCCATCTCCAAGACTATTCCGTCCGGACTCAAGCCGAAGGACCTGATCGGCATTCCGTGGCGCGTCGCCTTTGCCCTCCAGGCAGACGGATGGTATCTCCGGATGGACAACATATGGGCCAAGCCTAACCCGATGCCTGAGAGTGTGGCGGACCGGACGACCAAGGCACATGAATACATGTTCCTGCTGGCCAAGTCCGAGCGCTATTACTACGACAAAGAAGCGATCAAGGAACCGGGTGTACAGGATGAATGGGCAAATGGATTTCGTGGTGGTGCTTACACGGGAAACAGCACCTTCGACAACAACCAAGGGGGGAAACGAACGGTTCGGGGGAATTTCAAGGTTCCGGCAGGCTGGGACACAGAACCAGGGTCGCACGGCACGATTCACCGGACCGGGAGGAGCCGGTCAAATTCATTCGCCAGGAAGGTTAAGGAATCGCCGCCGCCCGGTCAGCCCTCGCAGCATCGAGAAGAGCGTGAAGAAGTGGAATACAGCGGCATGCGGAATAAGCGCAGCGTCTGGACGGTGGCGACGCAGCCGTTTCCGGAAGCACACTTTGCAACATTTCCCGAGAAACTGATTGAACCATGCATCCTCGCAGGCGCTCCGGTAAGCGGCTGGGTCATTGATCCCTTCGGCGGCAGCGGAACGACAGCCAAGGTCGCACTGGCAAATAACCGGGAATGCACCTTGATAGACATAAATCCAGACTATATCGCCATGCAAGAGCGACGGACGGCTGCGGTACAGACCAATTTGTTTTAGAGGGAGGAGATAGCAGCCATGCTGACACTACAGCCGACGACATTTGCCGATGCCTGCGAATTTGTGAAGCAGTACCATCGTCATCACATAGCGCCGCAGGGCCACAAATTTAGCATCGCCGTTGCGGATGATGACAAGGTCGTCGGCGTGATCATGGTCGGCAGGCCGGTCGCCCGACATTTGGACAACGGCCGGACGCTTGAGGTGGTACGCTGCTGCACGGACGGCACGGCCAACGCCGCCTCCATGTTATACGGAGCTGCTTGGCGCGCTGCTAAGGCGATGGGATATCGCAGGATCGTGACGTACACACTGGCCGAGGAGCCGGGAACCAGCCTGCGGGCGGCCGGGTGGACGGAACTATACAAGACGCCGGGCAAGAGTTGGAGCGTGCCGAGCAGGCCGCGGATGGATCGTCATCCGCTGGGGCAAAAAACGATTTGGGAAATGATTTAGGGAGGAGATAAGGGTATGACCAGAGAGATTAAGTTCAAGGCTTTCTACAAGCCCCTAAATATAATGTTACAACCGGGACAGATCGAGAGTATCAATTTTGAGACAAAAGTCCTCGGCGTGTACTTGGACATCGATGGTAAAGGATTTCACAAACTGCGCATGTCTGACTTTGAGATGTTGCCCTATACCGGCCTGAAGGACAGGGAAGGCAAGGATGTCTATGAAGGGGACATCGTGACTCTTACAGTTCCTGATCAAGATTTCGTAATCCAAGGTAATGGCTATATGGATAACGGAGTACACAAGGGGTTCAGTTTGAAAGGTGAAGTGAAGTTTCTGTATAGCTGCTGGTTCATCGACGAGGGCGGCGGAAAAGGAGGACCGTTGAATTTCGAAGATGGTCAGACCCTTGAAATCCATAGCAACATCTACGAAAATCCCGATCTACTGGAGGTATCCCCATGACCTACACAGTAGAGCAGATACGCCAGCAACCGGCAGGTGAACAACTGGACGCAAGGTTGGCGAGCGCCTTCGGCTGGGAGCATTATTTTGCCAAGACAGGGATCGTAGTAAAAAGGCAAGACGGCAAAACATTCCATGCGCATCTATCGACGACTTGGTCTGGCATGGAACTGGTAGTAGAGGAGATGCGTGCAGAATACTCCCTTGAACTAAGTGTACCTGGAAAGCGTTACGGAGATAGATGGGCGGCAAGGTTCGGGATTTATAGTGAACACGCATTTGCTGAAACAGCCCCTCACGCAGTAGCCATTGCGGCTCTACTGGCTCTCAAGGGGGAGACAGCATGACAAACTTATCTGCAGAGGCACTGTCCATCTGCAATCAGCACTACGCCAAAAACTGCGGCGGATGCTCCTTACGTCCGGCTTGCGTTTCATACATCGGGCAAGGACAAGAGGCGCTGGATAAGTGGATAGACGAGGTTAATCGTAAAGCTCAAGAGTTGAGGGATGGAGGGGAAGTATGAGCGACAAAACCAAAATAGAATGGTCTGATTCGACTTGGAACCCGGTAACCGGCTGCACTAAGGTCAGCGAAGGATGCCGCAACTGCTACGCCAAAACATTCGCGGAACGCTTCGAGGGAACACCCGGGCATTATTTTGAATCGGGATTCAAGGTGACGCTGCGACCTGAAAGATTAGGACAGCCGCTGCGTTGGAAGCGACCGCGAAAGATATTCGTCAACAGCATGAGCGACTTGTTTCATCCGGACGTGCCGGACGAGTACATTGATCGGGTCTTCGCGGTCATGGCGCTTTGCCCGCAGCACACGTTCCAGGTGTTGACCAAACGGCCTGAGCGGATGAGAGAATACTTGTCTGACAGGAAAGAGGTCGTTAATGAAACGATCGCCTTTAATATGATGGATGTGCCAACAAGACATATTGGCAAGCGTTGGGGAGGATGGACCCCGGCGCAAACGGGTGAGTACGGAAGGGTTGAAATTCCCGGATATTTTGACGATGTGAGCATAGATTGGCCCCTCCCGAACGTCTGGCTAGGTGTGAGCGTCGAGAATCAACAGGCAGCTGATGAACGAATACCGTTGCTGCTGCAGACTCCTGCGGCCGTCAGATTCCTGAGCTGCGAGCCGTTACTGGGTCCAGTAAACCTAGGTAAATGGTTGCTTACTCAAGGATGGAGTCCGAGTTATTACGATCCTGATAACATTCATGGTTACCCTGAGTCAGAACCGACAAACGAGCATATCAATTGGGTCATCGTCGGCGGCGAAAGCGGACGGAATGCCCGACCGATGCATCCAAACTGGGCGAGGAGCCTCCGCAATCAGTGCAATGCAGCTGGCGTGCCGTTCTTCTTCAAGCAATGGGGAGAATGGAAAAAAGTTCACGATCTCAGTGCTAATGACCCCGGAATTAAAGGGAAGCTTTGGCACACCTTCGATCCTGATACGTCGGTATGCCGGATCGGGAAAGAGGCTGCTGGCCGTATGCTAGATGGTCGAGTTTGGAGTGAAATGCCGCTCGTTGGCGGAGGGGAGAGTGAACAGCCATGAAGGAACACCGATTGAAAACTTGGCCGGAATATTTCCAAGCGGTGGTGGACGGAAGCAAGACTTTCGAAATCCGTGAAAACGATAGGGACTACCAAGTAGGAGATAATCTCCTCCTGCTTGAATGGGACCCGAAGGTGGAAAAATACACCGGCGATTTAATAAGTCGAAAGGTCACATACATGACAGATTTCGCTCAGCGTCCTGGATTCGTAGTGATGGGAATTAAGCCTTGGGAGTACGGTGAACAGCCATGAACAAAGTGCCTGTAATGGTATTGCGTAATAAATCCAATCCAGACAGATATCTGGCGGCAAGTATGGATGTCGGAGACTGGGATGATGAAAACCTGGATGTTACTTTAAACGACATCCAGAACGCTTATATGGTCGTTCGCAAGGATTTGTCAAGGCCGACAGCCGCTGATTTCGAAGAGCACAAGGCATTGCACGCGAAATGGAAGCAAGTGCTGATCGAAAAATATGGAGAAAACGCCTGCATTTCATTGGATTTTGAGGGTGTCTGCGAACACTACGAGCCAGTGAACATCGAGATAACACAGGATCAATATAACTATTCCAAAGATCTGGCCGAGTAAGGCACCTAAATACAAGGGAGGGCTAACCATCGACCACCAAACAGCAGCGATCCGGACGAAAGTATTCGTGCTGTACGTCCACCGCCGGATGACGATCCGGCAGATCGCGGAAGAACTGGATACCAACAAGGGCGCCGTACAGCGTCACCTCAAGCAATTGCTGCAGCTCTCCCCGCGCATCCGGTTTATGGTACGGAGACAGGCTGAAATCCAGCGGCATAATGGCAATGCGTCGCGCTTGGATGTGCAGCCCATGATTCGGGTGTTCAATGTATGATCAGCGCATCCGAAATGACGAAGCGTCATCTTTATGAGGTTGCCACGGCGAGAGATGTTGTTCTTGACGACCGGTACGAGGCAGCGCGGGAGCTTCAGTCGCGTGCTCTGGGAGCAAACATGATCGTCGACCTAGTCCGGATGTGGCCGACGCATACGATCGCTGATATCGGAGATTACCTGGGTATACCGCCGCAGACAGTGCTCGGAGAGGCAAACAAGCTCGGACTGCCGATGGGACTGCGCAGGGAGGCACACCATGCCCATTGACCCATACTTCGGTTCTTATATCGTAGATGTCATTACGCATGATGGCGAGGCCATTGGAGCGGTTTACTGGCTGCCATTACATCAAAAAAGCCTAGGAGGCGGTACCCATACGGCACATCGGTATAGATCCAGCGACGCGCACCGGGCTCGTAGCGCTCGGCCCGAACGGAGATATCTTGACGGCCAAAGAGTTGACCGGAGCAGGGGCATCCACACCACGCAAGATCCGGACGCTCCACGATGAGGTGCTCCGGCATCTGCAAAAAGGCGACAACGTTTGTATCGAAGGCTTTGCGCTGGATGCCCAAGACACAAACAAGGTAAGCAGCGGAAATAACTGGGCGGCCAGGCTGGCGGCGGATCGGATTGTCGGAGCATTTGAAGTGGCTGCACCGGGCCAGCTTAAGAAGTTCGTGGATGTCTCGGAGTGGACCGGGGTTAAGGGCAGTAAGAAACGGTTGCCAGGACCGACGGTCAAGAAACTCGTGCAGCAGGCTGTTGAGCGGATATGGGGCTTTAGGGCACCAACGGACAACATCGCAGACGCTTATGTCCTGGCACGCATTGCCGAAGCTCTGCATGCCGTTAAAGCCGGCAGGGACCCGGCAACATACCCCGACTATCAACGAGAGGTGCTGGAGTCGATCATCGATCCAGACTCGGCCAAGAAGAAGGGGAAAACGAAGAAACCCGGTGCAGCTGCTCGGGGACCGGCGAAGCGCGCTCAAAAAACAGAACAAACGATCTTATTTTGAGGAGATGAGGCAGTGGGAAGACCCCGTAAGAAAAACTATATCATCGCTGGCCCGCCGGACTCAGTCAAAAAATTCCGCCTCTCAAAAGAGCAGTATCTGCTCGAGCGGATCGCCGGCAAGAGCCGGCAGCGGATCGCTGACGAGCAGGGTATCAGTTTCAACACCCTTTATAACCGGCATTTGGTCAAATGGGGCATCAGAGCAATGAATCTCGAAGAGGCCGCCATGCAGCTGCTGGGAAAGAGCACAGGGATAGGAGGAAACAACTGTGAAAATTCAAGTCGAGGATGATCTCTACATCGAGGATTCATCTACCGGGTTCGGTTTTGTCATAAAGAAGTACGCTCCACCGCGTTTCGATGAGGCGAAAGGACAGGACGTTACCACCCACAAAATCATCGCCAACTTCCAATCGTTGCCCGGCTGCGTGAGCTACATTCTCCATAAGCACAATGTTTCAAACAGTTGCGCTGCTGATCTGAAAGCACTGACTCAAGAAATCCGCAAGCAAGAAGCATTGATTAAAAACTTGTTCGAAAAATCCAAACGTACCGAGGGGAGCAAATAACTATGGCTATTAAAATCCGTGCATCATTTAACAAGCAAACGAAGGACTCGAAAAAAGAACTCATCCAATTTTATTTGACCGGCGATGACGAAAAGAACCCCGAACTGAACGAGCTGTGCAGGGAGGTCGTGGAGCTGGAGATTGACGGCGTTGAATCGAAGCTGACGGCAGAGTTTTCGAAGGTTGTCCAGGATGCCAAGAAGACGACCCTCGACTTTATCGTTAAGGGCAACTCGTCAGTGTCCCAGTCCTATGATTTTTATCGCAAGGCCGGTTCAACCGTGCTCCTGACAATTGCAGCCGCGCAAATGTCCTTGGGTGATTACCAACAGGAACCGCCGCACGAGGGCATCGAGTATACAGTCAACGGCGACGGTACGGTCGAGACTGACCCGAATCAGGTGTCGATTGATGATGTGCCGCCTGGAGACGGCGACGCACCACCACAAGGGACCGAGAATGTGACGGATCTGCAGCAGGCTCGGACAAGACGGGGACGGCCACGGAAGGCGACTGAGCAGGAACAGAAAGCTGAGCAAGCGGCGCCGGCGGCAGATGATGCCGACGACCTGATGGAGCAGGCCAGCGATGAGGATTTGCCGTTTTAACGTCCATATAATCAATGCCCCCGATCACCGCGGGGGCTTCCTCCAAGAAAGGAGCGAGCTGCGCGCATGGGGCAAATGGGATTCGAACTGCCGGAAGTGGACCGGAAGCAAACGAAGGAGGCCGTCGAGGGGGCTCTCGAACGTTATCGGATATACAAATTCCTGAGCTTCGAGGAGCGCGAGGCGACGATCACAGCCTCTTATGACGACACTCCGCGGAGCAATACCGACGTAACGAGCGATCAGACGGCTAAGATCGCAATATTCAACGTCGACGCTCAGGCGGCCCGAAAAGCACACATCGAGCAAGTCGAGCGAGCTGTCAACCGGCTGCCGCGGATGGAGAAATTTTTGATCATGGAGCGATACATGACGTCCGAGGCGGATTATCTTACTGATCAAAATGTTTATAATCACAAATTCAATCCGCCGATTAGTCAGGGGAAGTATGACAAAATTCGTTGGAAGGCATTTTATAAGCTGGCATTTTTTATGGAGCTAGTGGTTGTAAAAAAGAGGGAGGACGGAGGGGCAAGTTAACCAAGCCCCTCCTCATAAGATAAAAGTGGGTGATGCCGATGGGTAGAGGTGGCAACAAGCAAAAAGCAAAAGCCTACAGTATCGAAGTAATCCGTGTTGGGGACAAATCCGACGAAATTATGAGGTCCATCGTCAAGAGAGAAATCAAAAAAGTGCTGGAGAAAAATGGAGTTATAGCGTACAATCTTGATGATGTTTTGACTAAATACATTACGGAGGAAACGTGTAATGAGCAAAAAGAAGAAGAAAAAAGCAGCTTACGTACGCGTATCAACGTTAAAGGAAACTCAACAGGATAGCCCAGAACACCAAGAATCAATGATACGATCCCACGCAAGCCGCATGGAGATGGAGATTGACCATGTCTATGAGGACAGGGATTCAGCGACGAGTATGATGAGCAGGGACGACGTCATGCGAATGATTGCGGATGCCAAGAGGGGTGAAATCGATACCCTCTTTTTCGCGTCTCTATCTAGGTTTAGTCGCGATGCATTAGATGCCATCTCGCTGAAAAGGACTTTGGTGAACGCGCTGAAGGTAAGGGTTATTTCGATCGAGGATGGATATGATTCCGCCTTAAAAGACGACGAGCTCCTCTTCGGAATAAAGTCCGTAGTAAACCAAGATCAGAGCGGAGCTATAAGCGTTTCATCCAGGCGGGGGATCAATGAGTCCGCGGAAGCCGGTAACTTCACGGGATCTATCGCCCCTTATGGATATAAAAAAGTACTTGTACCCGGGGAAGGAATCAATGGAAAACCTCGTAAATCCCTCGAAATTGTTCCCGAAAAGGCTGAAATCGTGAGGATGATTTTCGAACTGGCCAGTGAGGGCATGGGGGCAAAGAGTATCACAAAGTACCTGAATGGAGAAAACCCTGCTGGCGTTCAATACCCGTCCTATTTTGGAGGCCCATTCGGGCTCACATCGGTACAAAATATTCTTAAAAACGAAAATTACACAGGGTATACGGTCTTTGGTAAATTTACGAATGAGGTTGCTTATAATGACCTAAGCAATCTAATGGATCGCAGAAAAAAGCTAGTGAAGAAACCTGAATCTGAGTGGAAAAGAACTAAGTTTCAAACACATGAAGCTATAATTTCAAAGGAATTGTTCGACAAAGTCAAAGGGGCTAGGCTGCAGCAAGGCGGAAATACAAGGGGCGGCAGAAGGAATTTCGTTAATGTCTTTGCGAAGCTAATATTTTGTGAATCATGTGGTTCCGCAATGGTTTCTATGGCCGGAAAGAAGCCAAAAAGTGAAAATTATGAGTATCGGTATCTTGCTTGCTCGCGGCGGAGAAGGATGGGCGCTCGGGGATGCAATAATGACAAATGGATACCATACCAGCCATTTCGAGATGATATTATCGCCGAGCTAATCAAGCTCATGCGGGAGAAAATGAAGTTGATTGAGAAGGAAGGCATCCAATCGATCATGCTCGGTGCCAATGATGGAGGCAATGACCGGGAGAAAGAAAAAAAGAAGCTCACCAAGAATCTCGAAAGCTTCCGCAAACTGTTATTCGAGATCAGACGTCAGCATATGCTCGAAGAAATTGATGCAGCACAGTATGAATTTGAAAAGGATCAGTACGAAAAGGATATCGCGACAATTGAATCAAGACTTGCGGCAATTGAATACGCTGAAAAGCGAGTTGTTGATCTGGAGAAAAATGCAAGAGAAATTAAAATCGCTCTGGGCAAGCTGACTAACCTGAAAACTTATGATAATGTGGAAAAGACGCGGCCGCTGCTAATGGAGATAATTAGGCGCATTGATATTAATCATGAGGGACAAGCACGCTTGCAGACATACTTATGACGTTTGCGTACTTGAAAACATATCTCCAACGTGATATAGTTTGAAGCACACAATATGTGATGCTTCTTTTTTTGCGCCAGTGAGTATCTATAAGTGTAGGCGTGGCGCGGCATCAGGGGGATCGGGCACAAGGTTGATAATGCCGGCGGGCTTACGCGGGGAAGTTTTGTAATGTCGGATTATAGTGAAGCCAGAAATAAAGCGGTCAATGAAAGTATATCCGGTATGAAATTACGTGCTGGTTTAAAGGATTTAACTGATGAGCAATGGGAAGTGATATCGTATTATGTAATGATTGCTTTTATTGATGGCAAAGATTATGCCCTAGAAAAGTACATCCTTAAGAATACTCAAATAACTTAAGGGGCTTCGGCCCCTCTTAGGAGGGACTCGCATGAACGTCATAACTTGGATCATCGCAATATCCGCGCTGTTGCTGTCTATCGCTGCGCTGCTCAGGGTGCGTAAATGACGCACTGGATGCGTGAGGCGGCGGACAGGATTGGAGGCTACCGAACCGGTACGCTCGTTATCGAGTGCGGCACGGTAAGCCTCCAAGATGCCGCAGGGTCGTTAACGGAGTTGTCGGAAGAGGATTGGATCGAAGTGCTTAATGATGGAGTGTTCGAGCCTGTCACGCTGCAGCGGGCCTTGACGTTGCGGACGGCGGAGGGGTGGCCGCTACTTGGCGGACTATATGCTAGGATAAAATAAAGAAATGACTACTTAAGGCGAAGCAGCTCAAAATGGGCTGCTATTTTTGTTTTGTCATTAAATGACCGAATCGATGAAAATTTTGATCGAAATTTGCAAAATAAATGATTGAAACGTGTGTGTTGCTGGACTTGATAGGGTGTATATTTGTATTATCGAGAATTGAGCAAGAGGGAAACACAAAAGTATGAGGGGAGCAATCGCTCCTCTCTTGACGGGAATGCATGTTCGCTGTAAAATGGTCTTATCCCTTCTTTGCACTTAGTAACAAAGTACGTATGCTTTTAAATGCACGAGCGCAGCAATGTGCGGTCTTCGCCCACTGCGTTCGAGATCGAAACCCGTTCCGCGACACACACTCACGTGCTCCGGGCGGGTTTTTTAGTGCCATCCTTTCGAAGGTTGATAAAAAACGGTCGACGAAGTCGATCACGTCGGGTGAATGCCGAAGGCAGAGGGGCGGCGTTTGAGCCCCTTTCTTTAAATACGCTCGAGCGTGACTTTAGTGCTCTAAGAGAGTTCTAGCGTCTAAACAGGCCCATATATAGTTATGCGGGACTTGACTAATAGCACACGGTCAAAAAAATATTGTTCCACCAGGCTGCTCATACGAGTGGCCTTTTTTATGCCCAAAACCAGTAGAGGAGTTGATTATCCATGCTAACCATTTGTAATGAAGGGTGCAGCAAACAATTCTACATCAGCGACATGCCGACAGAAATACTTCCTGGAGGCGTGGAGAAGACCCATTTCAAGTGCCCGCATTGCCAGCACGAATATGTGTCGTTTTACACCGATGTCGAGATCAGAAAGCTTCAGGCAAAGATCAGGGACGTGCTTAAAAATAATGGGAAGACCACCCGAGTGGAAAAGTTGAGAGCCCAGATTAAAGAGAAGATGGATACGCTGCGATCCAAGGTTGAGAGGACATCGGTTTAAAAACGAAGAATGGAGGGAAGGAGTTATGAGCGAAAGCGAAGCAGCAAAGGAGGCGTTGGTAGCTGCAATTACGGACCATGCCTATGACCAATACTGCAGCCGCGTTGAAAAGGTCAGCAGAGGCGATCTGGTTGCTCTCGTGCAGCAACAGCTCGACGATCTGGACTATGACTACCGAAAGAAATCATTCATCCACTTAGCCGGCATATGGTGGGTTTACACCATAGAGGACAATCGATTCGTGATGGTCACCTGCTACGGCCGGAGTGACTGGAACGTGCCGCATGCTCTACACTGGGCACGATCGCAGAAAGACAGGTTGGATTTTACGAAACCACTGGAGGTGTAAAGCTATGAATGAACAGGAAAAGGAACTGTATTCAGAGCAAATTAAACTATGGTTTGAAGAACAGGTCATCATCAGGAGAGAGTTGGAGAGAACACACGAAAGTCATCAAGCTTTAGCTGAGTTAAACCGCAAGCAACTCCAACTGCATAATGCACGGATCAATATTGCTGTTACTGAATACAACGAATGGGCAGCTGCTAACGCTTATCCGAGCTTGTGAAGAAAACAGTCGACCCTTTCTACAAATCTGCTGCATGGCTCAAGTGCAGGGAAGCCGTACTGATTCGGGATCATTACCTGTGTCAGCCCTGCTTACGAAAACAGAAAATCACCTGCGCTTATGCAGTCCACCACATTCAATCATTGCACGATAGGCCAGACCTTGCGCTTACTATGGACAACTTGGAAAGCATCTGCGCAGCATGCCATAACAAGGAGCATCCGGAGAAAGCTGCGGGGAAGCGTAAGGAGCATCTGCTCAAGCGTAGGGCTACGATACTGAAATCAAAGGCAAATGAGGAAAGGTGGTAATTAGATGGACTTATACGTATTGGCAAAGGACGGAGCTCAAGCACAATTCTTGTGGCGGTTTATCAGGGAGCAGCTCGGAAGCAACGGCTTCAGCAGAGTGAAGATGACCAGCAGTAGATTCATGCCAGATGGTTTGAACCCTGCAAACATGACGATCTTGTTGTGCGGCGAATATTGGATGAATCCAGCGCTTCGAATTATCGAAGGACTCGCATTCGAACAGCGAGGTGCCTTGATTGTGAAGGTGGATCCGTTAACCCATAAACCCCAATGGCCGGAAGTGAGGAGCTCAGAAGAAGGTCATGCATTAACGAAACCAGGTCGAGAGCCTTGAACTCATACGAATAAAAGGGGGCGCGCGGCGGCTGACGAAGATGTCGCCAGAAGGACGGCAAAAACGGAAAAAGGGGAATGAGGGCAGCCGAAGAACGCCTTCCTAGGATCGATTCTAAGGAGGCTAAGCACGAAGGTGGGTTTGTTACCGGAAAAAGTCGTGAAGCCCCCCCTGGCATCGAACTTGGGGGTCTGAGCTGCTCCGGACCGGTGGGCCACCTTCGTTTTCGGCGTGGGATCATTTTCATTACGAGGGGGGGGTGTCATGGGGCACAAACCGAAAAAAGAGATCAAGCACAGAGCAGCAAAGCAACTATTTGAAATCATCATTCGAGAACTTGAGATCGATGAGAATCTATCCGATCGAACGATAATGATTACGGACAATATGGCGCTGTTGGAGCAGTTGAAACAGCAACACATCGAAGACATCAAAAACCGAGGTGTAGTCGAACTTTTTGTCAATGGAGCGCAGCAAATGTACCGTCAGAACAAGTCTGTCGACGCTGTAATCAAAATTATTGAGCACCAACGAAAGTTGCAAGCGGAGCTGAAACTCACCCCTGCCTCAGACCGAAAGGTGTCCGGCGTCGTCAATCCGGAAGGTGGAGATCAGGGTGACGATTTTACCGCTTTCTGAGCCGCCCAAACTCCAGACAACTCAATACGCTTGTGATGTAATTAATGGGAAGGTCATAGCATCTAAGAAAGTAAAACAGGCTTGTCAGCGGCATTTAAATGACCTGAAAAGGCAAGGAACCAATTCGTTTCCGTACGTTTTTGACGAAGAAAAGGGCTATAGGCCAGTCGAATACATCGAAAAATTCTGTAAACCGTCCATGGGTGACTATGACAAATTGGTGCTGCAGCCGTGGCAGCATTTCATTGTCGGTTCACTCTATGGGTGGGTGCATAAAGATACCGGCCTCCGACGCTTCCGTGAGGGGCTTATTTTTGTTGCTCGGAAGAATGGTAAGTCGGCAATCGTGTCCGGCCTGTCTCTCTATGGCGCATCGAAGGACGGAGAGAACGGCGCAAGGGTTTTCCAGCTGGCCAACTCAAAGGAGCAAGCCAGGGAGCTATTTGACGAGTGCAAGGCCATGATCAAGGCTTCGCCGCTGCTCCGGAAGCACTTCGACGAAACGCTGCATGAGATCCGCTTCCGCCGGACGATGTCTAAGATAATGCCGCTTGCTACAGACAGCAAGAAACTGGATGGCAAGAACTGCAGTATGGGCGCTTTCGACGAGATTCATGAGTACAAGACGTACAAGCTGATCAACGTCATTAAGAACTCCACCGGCGCGCGTAAGCAGCCCATGATTCTCTATATCACAACAGCCGGCTATCAGCTCGACGGACCGCTTATGGACTACTACGACAAAGCAGCCGATGTACTGGAAGGAGTATACCCGGCAGATCATGCATTTTACTTCATCGCGGAGATTGATCCTGAGGATGATGTTGAAGATCCGATAAACTGGCCGAAGGCAAATCCGAACTTGGGCATCACAATCAAACTTGAGGATATGCTCAAGGAATGGGAAGATCGCAAGCATATCCCGGCAGAGCGGAACGACTTCGTCACAAAGCGGCTCAACCGGTTTGTTCAGTCCGATGAGCAATCATTCGTGGATTTCGAAATACTCAGGTCAAACGACAAGATGATCGACATCAATACCTTAACCGGTCGCCCGTGTATCGGGAGCTTCGATCTTTCCGAATCCGAGGATTTCACTTCTGCCTGCCTAGAATTTCCCTTGGGCGATGGCAATGTGTTTGTGCTTTCTCACTCCTGGATTCCGCAACGGAAAGTGGATCTGGACAACGAAGGGTTACCGTTTAGAGAGTGGGAGGCAGATGGACTGCTTACCATCAGCCCGGGGAGATACGTTAAGTATGAGCTCATATATGAGTGGTTCGTGAAACAAGCGGAGTTGTATGCTATTGAATTGATAGGATATGACCCGGCCAATGCATTTCGCTTGGTCGAGGATTTGAAGGCGTATGGGTTTAACACTCTGGTCGTTCGCCAGGGCCCTCTGACGCTCAGCCCTGCACTTAAAGACGCCAAGGAGCTACTTATCGATGGGAGGGTAATCTTCAACCAAAACCCGCTGTTCCGCTGGTATTTGAACAACGTGAAACTGGTCGAGGATCAGAAGAAGAACTGGATGCCGACCAAGCAGGGCAGGTACAGGAAGATCGATGGGTTCGCGGCCTGGCTCAACGCACATACTGAGGTCATGAAAAAGATGGCCATACCGCAGGCGACCGGTAATGTAGAGTTCATCAGCATCAATGACCTGCTGGGGAGGTGAATAACATTTGAAGTGGGGACAACGACTCAAACTGGCCTGGAATGTTGTTAGGAACAATGTCCAGGGCGTAGGAGATGGCTTCGGGAAGTGGTTCTTCGGCGGCAGATCGATCTTCGCCGGCAGGTCTGGAAATACGTTGGCGACGAATGAGACGATTTTTGCAGCTGTAACCAGACTATCTAACTCAATGGCGTCGCTGCCGCTGAAGCTTTATAAGGAATTTGATCCTATTGTTTCTGCTACGTCGGATATGTTGGCTAATGCTCCTAACAACAATATGACCGGGTTTGACTTCATTCGAACGATGGAGACATTCCGGAACGTAACAGGGAACGCCTATGCACTAAAAATGTATGATGCAAGGTATCAAGTCTCATCATTGCTCATTCTAGACCCGTCTTATGTGGAGCCGGTCGTGGAGCAGGGGACAAACGAACTCTGGTACTCAATTAACGGCGACAAAGGGCAGTATTACGTTCACAATATGGATATGATCCACGTCAAGCACATCCATACCACTGGATACAAGGGTATTAGCCCCATCGATGTTCTTGCGAATACGATCGAATTTGACCGAGAAGTTCGAAAGTTCAGTTTGGATCAGATGGACACAGCGATCAAGGCATCCTTCATCCTGAAGATGGCCACACATCTCGGCAAGGAGAAGAAAGAAGAAATTCTCGAGAACTTCAAACAGTTCTACAAAGAAAACGGTGGCGTGATCATCCAAGAATCTGGTGTTGAGGTCCAATCAATCGATCGGAAGTTCATCGATACGAAGGTTTTTGAGGTCGAAAAGATTACAAAATCGCGTGTGGCAATGGTCTTTAATATCCCGCTGTACCTTCTCGGGGAGACCGATGGGGTAAGCTATTCCAGCATGGAGCAGCTTTCACTAGATTATGTGACCAATACCTTGGTTCCGATCGTTCGGCAATACGAACAGGAATTCAATCGGAAACTATTAACACGCGAAGAGCGTTTGCGAGGACTGTATTTCAAGTTCGCCGTGAACGCTCTTTTGCGTGGGGATATGCAGACCAGGGGCGAGTTTTACTTCAAGGGCATTCGATCGGGACTGTTCAAACCAAATGAGGTCCGCGCTTGGGAAGAGCTCCCTCCCGAAAAAGGCGGAGAAAAACTCTACATTAGCGGCGATCTCTACCCAATCGATACACCCGTTGAGCAGAGAAAGGGGGTGAACAAGAGTGAGCAAACACACGGCTAAACAGAAATATTGGGAGTTTAAAGCTGCGGCAACTGATGGTCAAGGGGACCTGTTCATCTATGGTGATATCACATCCTGGGAATGGGATGACTCGGATACGTCGGCCAATAGTTTCAAACGCGACCTGGACGCCCTCGGAGACATCCAAACGCTGAACCTATACATCAACTCACCAGGCGGCTCCGTGTTCGAGGGTGTGGCGATATACAACATCCTGAAGCGCCACAAGGCCCGTGTGAACGTCCACGTCGATGGTCTGGCAGCGTCTATTGCCTCGGTCATTGCGATGGCAGGGGACGCCATTTATATGCCTCGTAACGCGATGATGATGATCCATAACCCATGGACTGTTACTTGGGGAAATGCCAGTGAGTTGCGAAAGACTGCAGATGACCTTGACCGTATCGCAGGCAGTATGAAACACAGCTACCTAGATCGGGCTGGAGATAAATTGAATGACGCAAAGCTGACAGAACTCCTTGATGCTGAAACGTGGTTGTCGGCCCAAGAGTGCCTAGACTACGGATTGTGTGATGTTGTCGGTGATGCAAACCAGGCAGCGGCGTGCGTCAGCAATGAACTATTTGCGAAATACCGCAATGTCCCTAAGGCACTGGGGGCAACTACAACGCCGGCTGAACCAGTTGCTTCAGTGACAGCTGAGTACTTGCGGGAAGTCCAAGAGGCAGCAAAGCTTGAAATTCAAAATTTGAGAAGTTACTTAGGGGGAGTTTAATCAATGAAAACACTTTTTGACGTGAAAAATGACCTGGTCACCATCGGCAATGCCCTGGCTGCTACAAAGCAAGATAAACTGGCTGAAGCATCCAAGCCGGATGCAAATATCGAAACGATTAAAGCGTTGGAGACAAAAGAGTCCAACCTTCAGACTCGCTTCGATATCCTTCAAAAAGAGCATGATGCTATGGAGACCGAACAAAAGGCTGCACTGGCGGCGAAGGTACCTAAACAATTTGGCGCTAACTCCGCAGATCCCAAGGAACAAGTGAAGGCTGCTAAGGCATCCTTGTACCGTGCAACTGTCAAGGGTCAGGAAGTGACTCCAGATGTCAAGGCGGCCTTGGGCGATCATAATTCCACTGGCGGCGAGAAAATTTTGCCTTCTACGATGACAAATGAACTCTTGCATGAGCCGTTTGTTAAGAACCCCCTACGTAATCGGTCCACATTTACCAGTATCACCAATCTTGAAATCCCAAAGGTCAACTTCACTCTGGATGATGATGATTTTATTGCAGACACGGAGATGGCCAAAGAATTGAAAGTTGACGGCGATGTTGTAAGTTTCGGCCGGCACAAGTTTAAAGTCTTCGCGCCGATCTCTGAAACGATTTTGGCAGCCACTGACACAAACTTGGTCCAAACCGTTGATCGCGCACTGGAAAGCGGTTTGGCAGCAAAGGAGCGAAAGGTGGCCTTCACTAAGACTCCAAAAACTGGGGAAGAGCATATGAGTTTCTACTCGACTCAAAATGCAATCAAGGTTGTTACTGGGGCAGATAAGTACAAGGCCATCAAAGCTGCTATCGCGGACTTGCCTGAGGATTTCCGAGAAAGTGCCACTATTTACATGACATATGCAGATTACATGGACATTATCGAAACCCTTGCGAACGGTAGTGCTACTTTGTATAACGCACAACCCGAGCAAGTTCTCGGTAAGCCGGTTGAATTCTGCGACCTTGCGACGGACCCGGTAGTTGGGGATTTTTCGTACTCCCACTTTAACTACGACCCGAGTATTCTTTACGACCGAGACAAGAATGTTCGCACAGGCATTTGGGATTTTGTTTTGACAGCATGGATTGATCACCAAATCAAACTCAAGTCCGCATTTCGTATCGCAAAAAAGGCCTAGCTCTGCCTGGAACATGGCATCCAACAGGCAATGAGGGCTTGCACAACGGGGTAAACCACGTTGAGTTCGAGCTGTTGGATTCAGGCGGAGTTCGAGTCTCCCTCGCAGCCAGCAACGTGCAATATATCAAGAAAAACGGCATTAATCTGGTCCTTGACAGCAATGAAACGCTTTGGTTTAGCGAATCCAATCTTGCAGGTGACTACTCGTTCGAGATTTTTACCAAGGACGGGAAGCTTTACATCGCTACTCTGAATTGGATTCCTACGCCATGATCGGAGTGATACCATGGCTGAAATGGAACTGTCTCTGGAAAATGAGCTAAAGCCGTATCTGCGGATTGATGGGAGCGAGGATGATTCGGTCCTCGCTCTTTTAGTTGATGCCGCCAAAGAGTACCTGACCGACGCTGGTGTGCCGGAGTCGAATGCAGCGAAGTACAAGTTGGCAGTCATGCTCCTTGTCGCTCTCAATTATGAGAACCGCAACCCGGCAATGAAGATCGATAAGCTCAGTTTTTCGCTTGAATCAATCATTTTGCAGTTAAAAATGGGGTGAAAAAATGCAAAAATACCGTGTTTTAAGGACGTTTCGGGACAAGTTTACACTCGCAATCCATGAAACAGGTGGACTTTACCCTACCGATGATATCGAGCGGGCAGCGGACCTCCACCGGCGTGGCTTTATTGACGCGGGGGAAACTTCGGCGCCTACACAGGGGCAGTTGTTTGCAGGAAAAGATGAATCGCTGGGACATACAACTAACCCTGGAGAGGGAGGAACTGCGGTACCGAAGAAGCGCGGTGGTCGTAAGCCAAAGACTGCTGATCCTACGGTAGAAGTGCAGGAGCCGGAAGGCGGAGAAGATGTCGAATCCGACCAATCCGAGTAAGTACGATCGGCGCATTAAAATCCAGCGACAGGACGGTCACACGACGGACAACGAAGGGATTTTTACACCCAATTGGGTAGATATTATTTCACTTTGGGCTGCAAGGAGGCCTTTAAGGGGGCGGGAATTCTTCGCTGCAGCCGCTGTCAATGCTGAAAATACTGTCCGATACGAAATTCGATGCCGCCAAGGGATCGCAGAGGACATGCGCTTAATCGATAGCGGACGTATTTACAACATCATGGCCGTCCTAGATGATCCCAAAGGTGACGGAACCGAAACGCACCTGATGACGCAGGAGGCGCTGAAAAATGGCTAATGGGCGCGCAGAACTCTTGGGGGGTAAAGAAATGCTTGCAGCTATCAGGTCTAAGCTTAACGGCGCTGCCGATCGCCTGGAGAACAAGGCCTTGAAAACGGCTGGTGAACCCATTGCAGAGGCCATGAGCGCCCGAGTCAACGTCTCCAATCTCAAGTACAAGCACTTGAAACAGGACATCAAGGTGAGTCGTGTTATAAGACAGGATGGACTTAAGTTTGTACGCATAGGAGCGGGGAAGAAAACTGCCTGGCGCGGACATTTTCTGGAATGGGGGACATCGAAAATGTCTGCTCAACCATGGGCTGAACCAGGCTTCCTCGAAAAGAAGGGCGAAGCGCTCCAAATCCTTGTAGATGAGTTCCGAAAGGGGTTGCGGGGCAAGTGATTACTGATGTCAAAGCAATCCTACACGCTGCGCTGCTGGGCAATCAAGCATTGGTCTCCCTGCTCGGAGGTACTGAGATATATCAGCTCGTTTCTCCAAAATCGGAGACATACCCACGGGTCACGTACTTTGAAGTGAACAATCGCGACAGTTTTTTCGCCGACGATACTCCAATTGCAAGCGACATCGTCCTTCAGGTAGATATTTGGTCCAAAGGCAGTACTTCGGCTATTGCCAAAGAGGTTGATCGGACAATGAAGGAATTGGGGTATACCCGAACCTCTGGCGCTGATCTTTACGAGGAAGATACCAAGGTTTATCACAAAGCGCTCCGGTATCGGACGCGAATACAGGAGGATTGATTGAATTGGCAAAAAACATTCCGGTTGGATTGGATATGCTCTTTTACGCCTTAATGACCGATGAGTCGAATGAAACCTACGATACCCCGAAACGAATCTGGGGGGCTATCCAGGCCACGATCACCCCAACGATCAATAGCACCACACTTTACGCCGACGATATCGCATACGAAAGTGCGAGCTCTATGGGGGACATTGCTGTGTCGCTTAACGTGGCTGATATCCCATCGGCTGACCGTGCTGCATTGCTTGGTCATACGATTGATGCTAATGGTGGTGTTGACGAAAAGTCTACGGATATCGGACCGTACGTAGCAATTGGTTACCGCCGGCGCATGTCGAATAAAAAATTCCGTTATGTATGGTTGTACAAGGGCAGATTCACTCCAGGTGAAGAGGAAGCGAACACCAAAGGCGATACACCGACTTTTCAAACTCCAACAATTAATGCTACATTCATCTCCCGTCAGACAGATGAACGGTGGAGATATGGGGTTACTGAAGGTGATCCGGGTGTGTCCAATACGTTCATAAACAACTTCTTCAATACAGTTTACATTCCTGGAGCGGATACTACCTTGCCAACCGTTACAACAACGCCTGCAAACAACGCTACTGCGGTGCCGGCGAGCAGCTCGGTTAAGTGGACTTTCAACAAGGCAATCAACCCCGATACCGTTAATGCAGGTAATTTTTTGGTACAGAAGGCAGACGGAAGCGGTGCAGTACAAGGCACGCTGACCATTGACACTGCTCAGAAAGTTGTCACCTTTACCCCCGCGGCCAATCTTGCTGCAGCTACTGCGTACTTGGCGTCTGCTGGGCTTGGAGTCAAAGACATCGCCGGCAATGCTCTGGCTGCCACGAATATCATCAAATTTACTACTGCATAGAGGTCCTTCAGGGGCCTCTTTTTCATGATCGAGGAGGAGATTATCTATGGAAATCAAGCTTAAGGTAGAAGGCAAGGACACTACTTTCACGCAAGGCTTTATTTCGGGGCTCATGTTCCGGCGTACCCTGGAGATCCAAAAAAAGTTTGATGGAAAAATTGACGAAACAACGCTTGACGCAATGGTTGATTACGTTGTTGATCTCTTTGATAAACAGTTCAATCGAGATACTTTTTACAGAGGCGTCGATGCCAGAGTGCTGTTGCCGACAATTACGAATTGCATCAATGAGGTGGTAAATGGTGCCTCCGACGCTGTAGGGACAGATCCTGACGCCCCAAACGTGTAGAGGGGGAATTTGACCCCCAGCAATTTATCAATGAACTGTACTCGACACTTTTAAAGCAGGGATGGACACTCGCCGCAATCGACGAGATGGACATCTTTTTTTATTTCCAGTTGATTTCGAGCGCCAGCAGCAAGGAAAAAGAGGCTGCCCATAGCACACTGGATAGTCTCGGACTTTAATCCGGAAAGGGGAGAGAATCGTGGAGAATATCGAGGTGGCCGGGCTAGTCGCCAAAATAGCGATAGACGACACCGGGATTACGAAGAGCATGGCTGAGTTGGACCGGCAGATGAAACTGGTCACCTCGGAGTTTCAAAAGGCTTCTGCCCAACTCGGAGACTTTGGCAAGACTGAGGAAGGACTCAAGACCAAGGCAGATGCTTTGAACAAGCAGATCGATATCCAACAGCAAAAAGTAGCTGCATTGTCTGCTAAACATGCGGAGTCGGCGGAAAAGAAGGGTCAGGACGCGCGCGAAACTCAGAACCTACAGGTGCAATTGAATAAAGCGGAAGCGACCCTCGCAACCCTATCGAACGAATTGAACTCAACCAACGCAGACCTTGAAAAAATGCAAAATGGGATGAAGCAGGCTACATCACAGGCAGCGCAGCAGGCTGCTGCATGGTCGAAATTATCCGATCAGTTTGCGGCAGCAGGCAAAAAAATGGAGTCTGTGGGAAAGGTTATGACAGAAGCGGGCAAGGCTCTAACAATTGGGGTAACGGCGCCGCTAACTGCGGCGGCGGGGCTGTCCACCAAAGCTGCCATTGACTTCGAGACAGCGTTCGCGGGCGTGCGAAAAACGGTAAATGGAACAGAGGCTGAATTCGCAGCCCTTGAAAAAGGGATTCGTAATATGGCGAAGGAAATCCCGGCTTCGGCAACTGAAATCGCGAAGGTTGGTGAGGCGGCGGGCCAGTTAGGCATCAAGAAGGACGCCATAATGGGTTTTACCCGAACAATGGTTGACCTAGGCGTGGCTACCAATATGAGCAGTGATGAAGCAGCTACGGCACTGGCGCGGTTGGCAAACATTACCCAAATGCCTCAGCAAAACTTTGATCGCCTTGGCGCGACAATCGTTGGCCTGGGCAACAACTTAGCGACGACGGAATCGGAAATCGTGGCGATGGGCTTGCGAATTGCAGGCGCCGGGCATCAAATCGGCCTGACGGAAGCGCAGATTCTAGGTTTCGCGGGAGCATTATCCTCTGTTGGTATCGAGGCCGAAGCTGGTGGATCGGCGATAAGTAGAGTCATGATTGATATTGCCCAAGCTGTTGATGTTGGCGGAGAAAAACTGAACCTCTTCGCCCAGGTAGCTGGGAAGAGCACAACTGATTTCCGAAGAGCCTTCAAGGAGGATGCAGCCTCGGCGATCCTTGACTTTATCGAAGGTTTGGGACGAATGTCCAAGTCGGGGACAAACACGTTCGGTGTCCTTGATAAACTGGAGTTGTCAGAAATTCGTGTGCGTGACTCCTTGTTGCGTGCTTCAGGTGCCGGCGACTTGTTCCGCGACTCCATAGAACTTGGGTCCAAAGCTTGGAAGGAGAATACAGCCCTCACGAACGAGGCTGAACAACGCTACAAGACTACGGCGTCGCAACTACAGATCATGAAAAACAGACTTGTCGATATCGGGATAACGCTAGGTCAGGCACTCATTCCGGCCATGATGAAAGCACTCGACGCCGCGGCACCTTTATTCAAACTGATCGAGCAAGGTGCAAATTGGTTTGTAGGTCTGGATAAAAGTATGCAAACAACCCTCATTTCCATAGGCGCAATGGCAGCAGCTGCTGGTCCGTTGCTTTTAGGTTTGGGTAAATTGGCTGCTGTTATTGGACAAATTATGGTCGCTCTCTCCACATTCTCCGCCTCGGCGGCCGCTGCAGCTTCTGCTACAGCTGCGGCTGGAACAGCAGCGACAGGCGCCGGGGCAGCCATTGCAGCAATGAGTGGGCCAATTGGTTGGACTATCGCGGCTATTGTTGCACTCACTGCAGCAAGCACTGCGCTATATCGACACTTTAGTAAGGACGCTGTCCCAGCGGTGGAGAGGTTCGGTGACCAGGCTAAGGCGGCAGCGGATAAAGGATCTGGCAGCTTTAAGCAATTCCGGGACGAATCCAAGGGAACTCTTACTGACACAACGAAAACTGCAGAGACCGAGGGCAGGAAGATCGGGGATAATCTGGCATCGGGCGTCGGGGCTGGCAGCAAGAAAGCGAAGGAAACTGCTGTAGAGGACATGAAAGAAATGGTCGACAAGATGAAGGCAGAAGTCGACAAAAGCAAAGATGTCCTTAACAAACTCGGGGATGCCATTGTCCAGGCGCTCAAGAAGCGTTATGACGAACAGGAGAAACTGGCAATTGCCAGTAAAGATGTTGAGGTTAGAGAGGCTGAGAAGGCTGCAGAGGCCCGGGTAAAGTTGCTTGAGGACCAGCAGAGGGCTGCTGAGAAGGTTTCAGATGAAGAGGTCAAACTACAGCGTAAAACCAGTGACGCCAAGATAAAAGAGTATGACCGCGAATATGCCGCCAAGCTGAAAAACATAGATGCGGACACAGCAGCAGCTATCAAAGTCATACAGGACCAAATTGATGGAATCGACTCTCAAGCCGAGGCGGAGGAAAAGGCACGCAAGGAACAAGAATATCAAGCGAAATTAGCCGAACTGAGAAGGAACCTTGCTGTCGCCGAATCGGCCGAAGAACGAGCAAAGATACAGGCTGATATCGATAAGGAAACGGCTACTCGGCAAAAGGAGCTTTTGCAGGAGAGCAGAAAAGCCGAGAAGGAACAACTCAAAGCTCAAATAGATGTGATCAAACAGTCTGCGTCTGATCGGCGCGACGCTCTCAAGGAAGAACTCCAGAACAAGAAGACTAATGAGAAAGACATGCTTGATGCGACGATTGAACGTCTTGGCCAGGAAAAAGAGCAGAGCAAGGAAAAGTCCAAGTCCTTGATCGAGGATGAGAAGGACCAACTCAAGGCCGCAAAGGAATCGCTCGAGGAAGAAAAAAAAGCAATCAAGCAAAAGTTTGATGAGTTGAAGGCAGACGAGAACACTCGTGCAGAGGCCAGGAAATTGATTATCGAGCAAAACAATGAAGAAATCATTCAATTGCTCGAAACCTACGCTCCTAAGTGGCAGGATGCAGGTCAAAGTATGGCCGATAGTTTTGCCAAAGGCCTCGACTCCGAGAAGAGGTCAATTGCTGAAGCAGTTAAATCCGCTATTGATTTGAGCCCATACATTGACGATCAAGTCACGAAACTTGAGGCGCTGCAGGCCAAACTTAAAGAGTTGGAGGCAGCCAAGAAGAATGATGGAGGAACTACTTCTTTCAGCCCGCCGTCTGTTGGCTCTAGTGTAGCGGACAAGGCCAAAGAGTTGGAAAAAACCTTGAACCAGGGCCTTAAGCCAGCAATAGCCGGGGTTGGGGAAGCAACCAAAAAGATGGAAGTCGAGTCCTTCAAGGCCTTTTTAGGGCTCAATGACACTGCCACTGTGGCGCTCAATCAGCTTAAATGGTCTGGCGGGAAAGTGACAGAGGAAACAGCAACGAAGATCGCGGACACGTTTTTCTCGATGGGCGCGACAATTACCGAAAATATGGGCGTTAGCCATGCAGAGCAACTACAGACCATGAGAGATTTCTTTTCCAAATCAGCTACCTTAACCGAGGAAGAAAAGGCTGCGGCCTTGAAAAAACTACAGGAGTCCCAATCCAAAGAGTCAACGGAGATAGAGACTGGGCAGAAGCGTATTGCAGAGATTTTATCCAAAGCATTGGATGACAAGCGGGCATTGACCCAGCAAGAACAGACCGAGATCAACCAGATCCAGAAAAACATGCGTGATATCGGACTACGAACGCTCGGCGAGCATGAGACACAACAGAAAGCTATCCTCGAAAAAATGAAAGCTGAAGCTGGAGAAATCACAACTCGCCAGGCTGCGGAGGTTGCGAAGAACAGCGCAACTCAGAAAGAGCAATCCATCAAATCAGCGGAGGAGCAGTACAGTAAGGTAGTAGCGGAGATCATCCGCCAGCGGGATGAAACGAAGAGCATAAGTGCAGAGCAGGCCGACAAGCTCATTGCTGATGCCAAGAGGCAACGCGACGCTGCGGTTTCCAATGCCGAGGAAATGCACCAAAAGGTGGTTGACGCAGCCAAAGCCCAGGCCGGCGATCACTGGAAGGAAGTCGATTGGGAAACGGGGCAAGTAAAAAGTAAATGGGAAGTTTTCAAGGATGATGTTGGCCGAACCTGGGATGGCGTTGTCAAAGACACAAAGACCAACATAGAGAATCAGATTGAAGCCGTCCGTACTGGCTACATCCGGATGAAGATTGCCGCCGGCGAGAAGTTGGATGAATTTGTATCGTGGGTCTCATCTAAATGGCAGCCGATCGAAGTTTTTTTTAAAGGTATCGACCTACGAGAAATTGGGCGCAACGTTATAGATGGATTTATCGAAGGAATCAAGGAAAAGTTTAATTCGGTCAAAGATGTATTCGGAGACCTTGCAGGCGGCGTGGTGGAATGGATTAAGCAACCTCTCGGAATTAGGTCGCCATCTCGAGTCACAATGCAACTTGGTCGCTTTACAGGGGAAGGGATGGCACTCGGCATCAGGGATAGCTTAGATGATATCCGGCGCCAATCAGCAGCAATGGCAGCAGCAGCCACTCCGTTGATGCAATCTGTCCAAGTGCCAGGAGGTAACGTTTCTGCCATGTCTGCAGATTCGAACAGAGGGCAACCGACAGCAGGATGGTCCAGCATTAACTTTGAAGGTATGTTTGCAGGAGCTGTTTTTAACATTCGAAAGGACGATGACATAAAGAAATTGGCAATGGAGTTGGTCCAGGAGTTTATGTCCATCGCCCAAAACGAGTCTAGGGCCAGAGGGGGACTGATGCCGTCATGAGTGTTAAGACTTTAGCCGGCAAGACGCCCCGGGAAATGGGGATGATAGTGCTTCGAGGATCGCAGCGTTCTGGTCTTCCGAGCACACGCGACAAGTCGGTAGCAATTCCCGGAAAAAATGGGGAGCTTGATTATGGCGCTGACATGCATCCGCGGCTATTTGTCTTGGAATGCGCATTTGCTGCAAGAAACTCACTCGAACTGCAGCTGCGAATTGAAGGCCTGGCCAGATTAATGGTGGATAGTTATGGGAGGCCGCGAACTGTCGAATTGGTTTTCAATGCCCACCCAGACCGGTCTTACAGCGTACGGTATAGTGGCGCATTTACAATTGAACGAATAGCGGGACTGGGGAAGTTCTCCTTGCCATTGACCGCCTACGAACCTTATTCTCACGGATTAGAGCAATTATGGGAACAGACGGTGGTGACGTCGCCACGAACTTTTACAATTAATTCGGAGGGCGATATTCGGACTGAGCCGGTCATTGAGCTAACCAATACAGGCAGCACAACCATTACGAATTTCCGCATTCAGAATGAGTACGAAATAGACCAAGGATAGGAGTGATCATCTTGCCACTTTCAAACACGCTTGCAACGGCGCTGCTCAATCAGGTATTCCGTAATACGGCCTACACACGGCCTACAACCATTTACGTAGCTCTTTATACCTCAAACCCTACAGGCGCTGACACAGGCACGGAGGTTACAGGCGGGGGTTATGTGAGACAGGCCATCACGTTTAGCGCTCCGACAAATGACTCTTATAACGAATACAACAATAAGACCGGGCAACTCGGGACAGTCACAAAGCCGACGAGTAAAAATAGCGCGGAAATTGTATTCCCAATTGCTACAGCCGATTGGGGTACGATAACGCATATTGGATTGCGGGATGCAGCCACAGGCGGCACGTTGCTGTCCTATGATCAAATCAACAACCCGCGGACGGTTCTGGCGAACGACCGGTTGCGGCTTCCGATCGATGCCATTATCCAGACCATGAGGTAAGAGGGGGCCGAACGATGTTCAATCGCGGCTTTTATAACCGTATGCCCTTTAACCGATTCGCTGTCGTGGACATTTTTGCTGCGGTGAGGATTGACGGATTCGGGGATTTGACCGCCCGTACAGTCGCGGAGATGTACACCGGGGCGAGGGTCGATGGGCATGGGGACTTACAGGCGGATGCGACACGGGAGATTTTCTTTGGGATAACGATGGATGGGCAGGGCGACCTGTCCGCAACCATTAGCCGTGAGGTCTTTCAAGGGGCTGTCATTGACGGCCGGGGCGATCTGTCTGCGGATGCCCGCCGCTATCATGTGGACGTGCTGGAGTTTACCGGAAACTTTGCTCCGGGTGACAAGATCGTTATCGATTCCAAGCAGCTATCTGTAACCAAAAATGGTGTGAACATCCTTCATAATTTTACGGGGGATTTCTTTAACCTGAACGTCGGCAACAACGATTTCTTGTATCAAGATACGGCAGCGGGGCGGTCAGTGCTGATCCGCATCACACACCGAGACAAATTTGTGTAGGAGGTCCATATGCATGATATCGAACTGATTATTGTTGACATAAATAAGGATCTTTGCCGGGAAATTCAGGTATGCTTTGAAGGATTGGAACGCGTCTCGGTCGTCAACGGGTCATTCACTGACATCAAAGAATGGGACTGCATAATCACTCCCGGAAACAGTTACGGGATCATGGATGGCGGGTTTGATTTGCACGTCTCTAGATTCTTCGGGCCTCAACTGGAGCATCGGGTGCGAGGATACATTTTTGCAATGCATGCAAGTATCCAGCCAGTTGGAACGGCATTGATTGTCCCAACCAAAGATCAAAAGCATCCTTATGTGGCTTACGCTCCGACAATGCGGACACCCATGCCGATCTTTGGAACAATCAATGTCTTTTTGGCAATGAAAGCGGCTCTACAGGCTATCCAAAATCATAATGATACCTGTTCGCAAGATGGGTGCCGGCCTATTCGAAAAGTGATTTGCCCTGGTTTTGGAACAGCAACCGGACATGTCGCATATGACGTTGCAGCACATCAAATGCGCATCGCATACGAATTAGTCTACGAACCTCTGCGGCGTGTAACATGGGAAAAGGTTGAAGAATTCGAGCGCAAGCTTGCCAGGAGGACAACATGCCGAACGCTCCGATAACCATCTATGATAACCAGATGCGCCGAGTGGCATACCTGCAAAATGCCTTTGGTATTAGCTACGAGACGCCGTTCAATGGGTTATGGACGGCGTCTTTTTCATTGCCTGCAAATGACCCTAAGTCAGTTGAATGCAAGCCTCTGTATTTTGTCGAGGTTTACGACGAGCGGGAGCGTGTGGAACTGTTCCGCATACTCCCTCAGACGGCCCGGCGCAGCGCTGATGGCCAGACGGTCACCTATAGCTGTGAGCATGTCCTAGCGACGCTGCTGGATGACGTGCTGTTCCAGTACCACACGGTGGGCAACCTTGGCTATCCGACGGCAAATGTGCTGCAGTATATCCTGAGCAATCAGACCGTCAAACGTTGGCAGCTCGGTTCGGTCGGGATCAGCAGGCAATTTGAGTACAACTGGGAGAACGAGACACTTCTGGCCGCGCTAATCAGCGTCCCAAGGCCATTCACGGAGCAATACCAATGGACCTATGACACAACGGTCTACCCTTGGCGCATTAACCTTGTTGAGCCGCCGCAGCTTGTAGAGGCGTATATCCGGTATGGCGTCAACATGCAAGGCGTAGAAAAGACTGTCGATCCCACTAACCTCTGCAACCGAATCTATGGCCTTGGATACGGCGAGGGCGTCAATCAGCTTACGTTTGCAGAGATCAACGCTGGCCGACCATATATTGAGGATGCAGCCTCCCAAGCTCAGTATGGGGTAATTTCCCGCGTCATGGCGGATCGGAGGTTCGAATATCCAGAAACCCTGCTTGCTCGCTGTGAGGCGCTTCTATCCGAGCTTAAGCAGCCTCGTATCACGTACACGGTGGCGGCTTCTGAGATTGGAAGGTTCTCAGACACACCTATCTACAAGTTTTATAGCGGGGCGTTGGTCCGCGTGCAAGATAAGGAAATGGGGATTGACTTCACGGCGCGCGTTGTCAACAAAAGGAAGCGGGACGTTCGCGGACAACCAGGGGCGGTGGAACTGGAGATTGCCAATCGACCACAGGATATTGCTGGAACCATCGCGGACCTTGCCAATCGGCAGCGAATTGGAGAAGTATACGCTCAAGGAGCTACCAACCTAGACTCCCATGACTTTGCTGATAACTGCGACCCAACTCATCCTGCCGTGCTGCGCTTCCGCATTGACGAGCAGGCAGTCCGGGTTAACAAGGTTCTATTATCGTACAAGTCGGAGGCGTTTCGAGGATATAACAGGCCAATCCAAGCGGCTCCTGCGGTTTCCTCCGGGCCAAGCAGCAAGACAACCACAGCGAGCGGCGGCGGGCAGACGAGCGGCTCAAGCAGTGCCACTACAACGGCGGCAGGTGGGGCGACAACGAGCGGGCCGAGCAGCACGACGACAACTAATCCTAGTGGTGCTAATAATTTGGAAACTCCTACAGAAGGGGATTTCTGGCCTTTTACTTATAACTATGGGCCAGGGGACGTGATGTCATTTACAGGACTACATGATCACGGAATCAGCGCTGGTGTCCAACTTATGACAGTCGGTGGCGGTTATGTGACATGGGTTCCATCGGGGAATCATAGACATGGGCTAGTTCACCATTACCACAAGTATGCTACCCTTGACCACACTCATGGTATGGATCATACACACACGATAGGAAGCCATGTCCATAACATGGAACATACGCATCAAATCGCTTCACACACCCATGATATGGACCATACACATGAAATACCAGCACACAATCACGAAATGGAGTATGGAATCTTCGAGGGGCCAATACCTTCTGCAATTATGGTAAAAGTAGATGGGGTAGTTATTCCGGGTTTGGGGACGAATGCGGACGATATTGATATCATCCCTTATTTATCAAAGGATGGAGGGGGGAAGATAAACCGAGGCTGGCATAATGTTGAGGTGATACCAAACAGCCTCGGGAGGATCGTAGCCAGCATTAACACCCAAGTGTTCTGCCAGTCTAGAGGGGGCGGAGATTTTTAATTCTGGATAATACCCAGTTTTATTAAGTCATATTTATCAAGGTAAGTAGTCCCGTCAATAAACATGACGTTGATATTGCCCTTGGCGCTGGTGGCAATTTGTTCCCCTGTTTTCTCTGACGGCAATGATATTTGTAGACTTTCATTTCCGTACTTTAATAGCAAACCATCAAATGCTCCAAAAGCTTCGACATTAAAGTTTTTAACTAAAGTTTCTAGAGAAATCCAATCCTCCATTTTCTCGGCACCCGCTTCCTTCTTTTCTTCAATCTTACCAACGGGAACGGGTGTTTGCAATGAAATCGTACGGGTTGCATCGTCATATGCTACTTTGGCCCCAAGCAGACCGGCGACTTCGCGCACAGGGAGATAAGAGTTTCCATCAACAACGATAGGAGAGGTAGTAAGCTGCTTTTCCTGCCCATTGACCTTTATAACGAACTTGGCGATAGTCGCCTGCACCGTCTCGCTCGTCGCGGCTACGGCCGTCGCTGCCGATCCTATCAGCATGCCGAGGGACAGGGCGATGATTACTTTTTTCAAAACTACCAACTCCTTTTTTTAGCATCAGTATACCACATATATTCAATTTTAGACCCCGACAGGTTTCGGGGTTATTTGACTTGGAGGTGTTCAAAGTGGTGGATAGTAACAACTACCAGCCCAGTTACGGTGGAGTCCTCAAGGAGGATGGCACCAAGGTAAATGTCGGGGATATGCTTCAGGATGTCCTTGACACACTTGGAAATACCGGGGGAGTGGGTGTTGGTAACGAAACAGTAAGTGTACCGGTCAATGCTATTGCCCAACTAGCACATATTCCTTCGAATGCGACGAAAGCAGTAATCAGTGTCGAGTCCGGTGATATTAGGTACTGGCGTAAAACTCCTCCGTTGCCAACCTCAACGAGCGGCCATCTTGGTAAGGCGGGTAGTGAGTTCCAGCTAACATCAGCGGCGCAGCTGGCTGACTTTCGTGCATTCGGTTTGTCGGGATCCCCGACCCTGCAAATTAGCTATCTAGGTCCGACTGAAAAACCTGATCCCATTGACACGCAGCCGCCAACAGCACCAACGGGATTATCTGCCACCGAGGTAACCGCCTCGCAGGTCAAACTTAGTTGGACTGCATCTAGCGATAACGTGGGAGTTGTTGGATATGATGTGTACCGGAATGGAGTTAAGATCAGTAACAGCGCGACAACGACTTACACGGACAATACTGTTTCACCGGCAACATCGTACACTTACACTGTCAAGGCCCGAGATGCAGCTGGAAATGTTTCTGCAACGAGCGAACAGGTTACTGCAAAAACCTTGCCCTCTCAAACTACTGAATACGGAGCTATTTCGGACCCCCAAGGAAGGTCATTTGTGGCCGATAAGGGTTATGTATCCAACAGCTTATCTGACCCAACAAGCGGCATTTGGCTGACTTCTGCAACTTTTCGCAGCAAGCACACGGCGATGAAAAATTTTAACAAAATGCAATTTGTCTACTCTGCATCTAGTGGCGAATCAGCCTTGCCCAATACGATGACGCTTAAGTTAGCAATCGAGGTAGAGGACCCTACGACCAAGGCCCTGACACGATACCCGATCACTTGGGATGCCGGGGGTACACGATCGCTGACATTCCAGCCGGGGGAAATCAAATATACACACCCGTTGGAACTGGAGTTCGTAAAGGGTCAAAACTTTTGGATTCGGTCCTTTATTTCTGTTCCAACAGACGGAAAATATCCGAAAACTGCTGTAGCGCTGCACAATCTGCTGCAAGAGGGCAAAGTCGTGGGAGAGGATCGTTGTGACTTTGACCAGTCGGTTAACCCTGTATTGACGGGCAGCTCCGACGTTGCGGGTTCTTTCATGCCTTTAGCTATCATTGGCGTCGAAAAATCCGGAGAGAGAACGCCTTCTGTACTCCTATGGGGCGACTCGATCAATTCCGGATCGGCTGACGATCAGGCTGCAGGAAAATTACCGAATCAGCGTGGTTTCGGGGCGCGGGCCTGCTATGAAGCCGGATTACCGTTTGCAAACATCTCCATCGGCGGCGAACGTGTAGCGGATTTCCAGCAATTTAATACTATTCGCCTGAATATAGCCAAGTTTGCAACACATGCAATCGGCAACTACGGGACTAACGATAACGGTTCTTCCCTGGCGACTATGAAAACGAACTTGTCCAACGCCTTTACAGCGGTCAAAGCGGCGAATCCAAAAATCATGGTGTACCAAATGAAAATCCTCCCTCGTAACGTTACGAATATCAATACGATCTACAGCACATGGTACGCTCCGGGTAATGTCCGGGATCAGGTTAATGACTGGATATCTACCCTGCCATACGCTGATGGCCTAATCGACGGATATTTTGACGGCGCATATCCGACCGAGAAGCAAAATCCGCGCAACGGTGGATTCCGCAGTACGGCATACACGACCGACATGACGCATCCCATCCCGTACGGCCATGAGATTATCCGAAAGGCCGTAGATATGGAGCGCATATTGGCATTCCAGCCGTTCCGCAAGGTGGAGGACCGGATTCCGGCGAAGCCGACAGGATTCAAGGCCGCAGTCGGGGAGACGAATGCATTCCTAACCTGGGACGAGTCGCCTGACTTTTTCGTAAGCGGGTTTAACGTATACCGTAACGGCACGAAAGTAACGGCTACTCCGATTGATTACAAAACGCCGTTGTTCTACGACTCCGGCTTGACCTCTGGCATAAGCTACACATACACGGTTAGGGCCGTATCGCTCTTTGACGTAGAGAGCCAGGACAGCGCAGCCGTTACGAAAACAGCCGCACCGCTGCCACTTTTGGTATCCGATACGTTTAACCGGCCATCCAGTACATCATTGGGCGATGCTGAGACTGGTGTCGAGGGCTCCAAGGCGTGGGAGCGTAATAGCACAGACAGGTATGATATTTACAACCCGAGCGGCACGGACGGCCAACTACGGCGCGTGGGAACGGCTGGAGCAAACCAGTTTGCATATATCGAGACTGGCGTGGATGACTATGCATTGACGGTCACCCATACGGCGCTTGCGAATAACGGCGGGCCTACGCTTTGCCTGAGACTTAAGGACGCGCAAAATATGGTTTCCGTCAACTTCTCATTGCGGGCAGGCGTATCGACTCGAATTAATAACCAGTTTACGGCCAACATTTTCGAGTCTCCGACCATTACACCAGCTTCGACGGCGGGGGAAACGCGCAAATACACGGTTGTCATGCAGGGCAGTGCGGTGTTCCTGCTTATCAACGACGTACTTGTGCATGCCGCTTATGACAAGCGGGTTAGCTTTGCAGGACATGGCACAAAGGCCGGATTTAGCGCATCTACAGTCAACGACGCGATTGATAATTTTTCGGTCAGAAAGATTTAGGAAAGGTAGGATCATATGGCTCAATTACCTATGTATAGCGCGGTTGTAAATTCACCGCAAACAGAATTGCCATCTGGTATTAATGCGACACAGACGACCGTTCCTGTGGTTAATGCCTCGCTGCTGCCGCCAGCGCCGAATCTGGTGACGATCGGCACGGACGAGTCGGCGGAAACTATCCTTTACACCGGGATCAGCAGCAACACCTTGACAGGGGTGACTCGGGCTTTCCAGGGGCAAGCGAGTGATATTAATCATGAGGGACAAGCACGCTTGCAGACATACTTATGACGTTTGCGTACTTGAAAACATATCTCCAACGTCATGCAGAAACTGAATGTAAAAGGACGTTCGCAAGCGGTGGTGGAATTAATCAAGCTTGGGGAACTAACGATCTGATCCAGACCAAAGCTACTCGGCGACTGACCACAATTCAGCCTTCTTGGCGCTCTCCTCCTTCGGGAGACGAGCGGCGGGAAGGCTATTTGGCCGTTAAGGCCCCTGGCGAACAGCAGAATAACACGGGGGAGCTGTTTCCGGTTGAAGCCGGATGCCTTTTCCTATAAAATAATAAATGATAATCATTCTCAGAAAAGCGGGCATTTTAGGAAGTTCAGGGAGGAAACGATGGATAACGACTTCAATATAGATGAGCAAGCCCGCTTATGGGCCTACGCTTCGCACAAGGTGCTGGATGTCCGCCTTGGAACATTGCTGCCCAGGGAAACGCTTCTTTCCTACCGGCTGCCGGCCAGCGCTTTTCTGTTCGCGGTGAACGGCGAGGCTCGGATCTCGCTGGACGGGACGGAATATGCGGCGAAGAAGTTCCATGTTCTGCATGCGGGGAAGGGCTTTTGTCTGGATATTGCCGCAGAAAAGGAGCGATTCGAATACTATTTGATTTTTTACAAAGCGGTGCTGCCCCCTGTGCGGGTTCCCGAGCTGCATCGCCTTATGGAACGGTGCAATCCGTTTCAGAGCCAGTTCGGGTTTGCTCCCCGGCATCCGCTGTCGTTGTTCCGCCAGCTAGAGCTGATGGACCGCGATTGGCATCGGCAGGCAGGGCTGGAGCGTCTGCATGTGAAGGCTTTGTTTCATCAGTTCATCTATGAACTGATGCGCCAGCTCCACGAGCAGAAGGTCCCGCTGGTGAAGGCGGATGCCGCAGCCCAGGCGATCCGCTATATCCATGAGCACTATGCGGAGCCTCTGACCTTGGAGGAGCTGGCCCGATTGCTGGACAGCAGTCCCCGGCACCTGTCGAGGATGTTTAAAAGCCGGACAGGCTGCAGCCCCATCGACTATCTCATCCGGCACCGCATCGATAAAGCCAAGGAAATGCTGCTGTGTACGGATGCTTCCTTGCTGCAGATTGCAGCGGAGGTCGGCTTTCAGGACCGGTACTACTTCAGCCGGATGTTCAAGAAGTTTACTGGCATCACCCCTGTTCAATACAAGCAGCAGAATGCGCATGAGCAGGATCGTCCGTATCCTCCATCGGTTATGGCCAGAAGCTCTATTGCGGTGCGAAGGGTTCGCCCCTATACTGTTGACGAGGATGATAATCATTATCAACAAAAGTGTGAAGGGGCATCTACCATGAAAAGCCGTACAACATCATTTACCGTACTAACTTTGCTGCTAAGCCTTACCTTGCTGCTTGGCGCATGCGGAACGAATTCGGGCGCCACCCAGGAAAGCCAGCCTCCGGCCGGCCAGCAGGCCGCCGAGCCTGCCGCAGCTGAGCGCGTTCTGAAGGACGGGCTTGGGCATGAAGTGAAGGTTCCTGCCAAGCCGCAGCGGATTATCGCCTCTTACTTGGAGGACCATCTGGTCGCACTCGGGGTAAAGCCGGTCGCTCAATGGTCAGTTAAACAATCGAATGTGCAGTTCTACCTGCAGGATGCCTTGAAGGACGTTCCCTTGATTCCTTCCGACCTGCCCTTCGAAGTGGTCACCAGCTTCCAGCCGGATCTGCTTCTGATCGATTCCGCCGAGACCGTCGCCGGTGATAAGTACGCCCAATACGCCAAGATCGCGCCGACGTATACGGTAGGCATGGACAAGAATAACGATTGGCGGCAGGAGCTGCTTGAAATCGGCAAAGTGCTGAACAAAAGCGCTGAAGCCAAGCAGGCGCTTGATACGTATGAAGCTAAGGTCAAGGAAGCGAAAGAAAAGCTTCAGAAAGCGATCGGCACCAAGTCGGCGGTAGCGGTCTGGCACAGCAAGAAAAACTTCTATGTCGTGAACGAGAAGATGTCCAGCGGTGATGTTCTCTACAAAGACCTGGGTTTTACGGTTCCGGCCGTGGTGAAGGAGATCACAAGCACCAGCAACAATAACTGGAATGCGATCTCGCTGGAGAAATTGGCGGAAATGGATGTCGACTATATTTTCTTGGTCAACAGCAACGGAAAAGATGCCTCCGAAGAGCTGCAGCGTCCCCTGTGGAAAAATATCCCGGCTGTAAAAAACGGACAGATCTATGAGTTCGGACTCGAGAAAAGCTGGCTGTACACAGGGACCATAGCCAATACCCAGATGATTGACGATGTGTTGAAAAGCGTTATTAAGTAGGGAAGCTTAAAAACGAAGAAGCCTTCAAAACCACCGCTAAAGTGGGCTTGAAGGCTTCTTTTTGCCCGGAAACCTATCTAATGTCCCCAAACACCAGCGCTCCATGCAAGAGCCTGCGGAGAAGGGGCCGGTGGGGCAAGGGCACTGCTCGCTGCTTGGCGGGGCCGTCCGGTCCGGCCGAGATATTTGCCTGCTCGCCTCTCCTGTCATTTACCCGGGCTGGCTTCGGAAGCAAGTTCCCCCACCTGAGGGGATAATTCAAGAAAAATCATTCGATAGATTGTAAAAAAACAAGAAAGAAAATAAAGGACGAGCTTGAATGTTTGTGGAATAATAAGTGTATACTGGGAGTATATGAACCTATTTTTCTCAGTTAGGAGGAATTCAATTTAATCATGGATCAAATCTCATCCTTATCCGAATTGCTGTCGGTTCAAAAGGCCGCGTCTTTTATCGAAATTCCGGGAGCGCTTTCTAGGACATTCGGTCAAGCGACGTTGTCTACGACACTGCCGATGAGCAAGCTGTTTGCTATCTATGAAGTTGACCTGGAGGTACAAAGAGCGATCGTTCCTCAAAATTTGTCACGGATGATGGATTACATTATGCTGTATCTGGATCATGGGCAGGGCATCTATTTTCCGGGACTGATTTTGTCTGCGCGCGGAGCCGGCGAATATGACCACGGGTCAGGGACTTACCGTCTGCAGGCGATCGAGAAGCTGTATGTTGTGGACGGCCAGCATCGTCTGGCGGCGTTCAGACGCCTGATGGAGACGCTGCAAAGCGCCATGGCGCGGGCTAAGGACCGCCGGGAGTACGACCGTATGGAGGAAATCGGCAAAAAGCTGAGCAAGCTGTATCAATTTCCGATGTCGACGATGATTTATCTGGATATTAACGCCAGACAGGAGCGTCAGCTGTTCTCGGATATTAATAAGCTGCCCCGCAAGATCGGCGGCAACCTAGCCGTGCTGCGCGAGCAGCGGCGCTTCTACCATGTGCTGGCTACCCGGCTGGTAGAGGAAGCCCCGGTGATGAAACAGATTCCCGTCGATATGTATACGGAACGGGGTAAGGGTCCTGAATACTTGTTCTCTTATCATCTGTTAATTGAAATATTGATCGGGCTCACAGAAGGACGGCTGAAATCTGCGTCGCGCGGAAATAGTTATTACTTCGAAGAAAAAGATATCGAGTCGCAGATGGAGATAGCCTCCCATTATTTCGAGGGGCTGCTGCGCTTTCTCCCCGCTCCCGAGAAGGGAGAGCTCTGCTGGTCGGAGAACCTGCAGATTGCGCTGGCGATGTTCTTCCACGGCGAGGCGACCAAGAGCGGAAGCTTCAACCGGTATGCGCTGGATTATGCGCTGCATATTTTGCCGCATCTGGATTGGAACGGGATCTATGCGGGCGACGAGAAGGATCGTTTGCCGAGACGCTCGCGCATTATGAAGGCCTACCAGTATGTCAAGGGATTCTATGAGGAGCATCATCTTTTCCTGATCCGGGAGTCGGATATGATGGATGAGCTGCAGGATGAGCTGCAAGAGAAGGAGGATGTCGGTTAATGGACGGCTTACGGTTAAATATGACCATTCATCCGTTCTGTGAACGGTTCGGCTTGGCGACGATCCCTATTCAGGTGCAGGATTTGCTTAACTATACGACGATCGACCCGATGGTGCAGCGCAAGCTGAGCAGCGGACAGCGCCGCAAGATTGCGAATTATTTGCAGGAAAGAGAGCTGGACCGCGTGTTCTTCGGACCGGTGACGCTGTCGCTGCGCGATGTGGTCAGTCTGGCGAAGACGAGCGAAGGATTATCGCTGCGTCCCGGCTCCAAGCTTAGCATCCTGGACGGACAGCACCGGATTTTGGCGCTTGGCTATGTCAACGAGCAGTTGCTGAAGGAAGCAAGACGCCTGGAACGCAAGCTCGCGGCTTTGAAAATCGTCATTCGCAAAAATCCGCAAAACGCGGAAGCGGTGACTGAGGAGGAGCTGCTTAGCGGTCAGCTTGAAGCGTTGGAGCGCCGCAGACTGGAGCTGATGGAGAGCGAGCTCGGGGTGCAAATTTACATCGGTCTGAGCGAGGAAGAAGAGAAGCAGCTGTTCGGGGATATCAACTCGAAGGTTCAACTCGTCAGCAAGGAGCTTGGCCATTCGTTCGACTCGATCGATCCGCTTAATCTCGTAATTCAGCAAGTGGTCGACCACAATATGTTCCTCAAGGGAGCAGGTGTGGAGCGCCGGGCGAATTTGACTGCCTACAACAAAAATTTCACGTCGTTCAGCTGGTTGTATTCGACGGCTACGATGCTGTTTACAGGGAAGATGCAGCCTTCCTACGAGCTGGCCCGGAAAATCAAGTCCGAGCCCAGCATGTATATTGAAATATTGCATCAGTTTTATACGACCTTGCTGCCGCTGATGCCGGAGCAGCCGGGACTGCCGCAGTACAGCTCCTCGGCCCGCGCCATGCAGGAGAGCATCGCACTTTTCGCGCATCGCTTCCTGTTCACGGACGGGCAGTATACGAAAAACTGGACGACATGCCTGCGCATCTTCGACGGCTTCGACTGGTCGCAAGGGAATGAGCAGCTGATCGAACGGTTCGGCCTGCTCGACAACGGCAAGCTGAATCTGATTCATGAGAAGTCGCTGCGCAAGCACGGCAGACTTGTTCAGTTGTTCCAGGAGCTGCACGGCGATTCGGGGGCTTCGGAGGATGAAGCGACGGCGTAGCCGGAAGACCGGAGCGGCGGTAAAATCATGAAGCACGCAAAATGAAGCAAATATCAAGGCTATTCCGCGGGATCCAACGATCTTCGGGATAGCCTTGTTTCAGGTTCGGCTCCAATCTGGGGTGGCTGAGACAGCTGAGGCTTCCAGCCGCCCTAACCGGCGGTCATCCGGTTAATGACCATCAGAGCCGCTCCGGTCGCCAGCGCGTCTTCGCCCAGCGAGCCAAGGCTGAAGACGACCTGGTATTTGGGGTAATAATAGGCTCGCTGAATGGCAGTCCGGGTGGCCGTGTGGAAAAAACCGGTATGGCTGCTGATCAGCGCTCCGCCGAGAATCACCTTCTCGGGGTGAAGAATATTGAGCAGGTTGGCCAGCCCGATCCCGAAGTAAGTGGCCGCTTGCGTAAACAGCTCCACGGTCAGCGGATCATTCTCCTGCAAGGCCTGCTGAAGATGGGAGAATTGGACGCTCTCCGGCTCCGGCGCGAGGCGCAGAAGAAGGCTCTCTCTGCCCTGCTTCAGCCTGGCCTGCGCCTGCTGCTCCAGGGCATGGATGGAGACATACGACTCGAGCGCTCCGAAGTTGCCCTGTCCCCACAGACGGGGACCGTCGGTTTGAATGATCATCTGGCCAAGCGAGCCTTCCATATCGACGGCTCCGTAGACGAGCTGTCCCCCCGTCATCATGGCCGACCTGATGCCTACCCCTACATGCACATACAGCAGATGGCGGTAATCCCGCTCGCGGACGGACCACGACTCGGCGATCAGCGCGGCATTGGCGCCGTTGTCCAGCATGCAGGGGAAGCCGAGCCGCTCCTCCATATAATCCGTAAGCGCCACCTGATTCCAGCCGGGGGCTGGGAAATGCAGCGGATCGAGCAGAGCACCGGTCGTCCTGTCCAGCGGGCCTACCGCCCCGATTCCGAGGCCAAGCACACGAGAGCGGTCGAGATGGCGCCGGGCCAGCATGTCTTCCGCTTCAGCCGCAATTTCGCCGAGCAGCTTCTGGGGGGTCATGCGCTCGTTCATGATCCAGCGCTTCGATTCGAGCCGGTTCATCTGCAGATCGAAAAGCATCAATTTGGAGTGCATCCGGGAAATATCCAGCCCGAACACATAGGCATAATCGGAATTGATCGTATAAAGAATCGGCCTGCGCCCGCCTGTCGACTCGCCGAAGCCGGCTTCGGCGATCAGCCCTTGGGCCGTCAGCTCTTCAAGCGTCCGGGTGAGCGTGCTGCCGGTAAGACCGCTTCTGTCCAGCAGGTCAATCTTTGACACGACTCCATGCTTGCGGATGTGCTCATATATATCTTTCGCTTTGCGTCCGTTAATCAGCTGTTCGATACGCACTCGGCTCATACAGATTCCTCCATCGCTTGGGAAGGGCGTTGTTCAAGCATTCATTATACTACAGCGTCTGCCGCTTAACCATAGATTTTCCAAAGCGCTATCTGGTAGAATAAAGGTTAATTGCCATTAGACCAAAGGAGCAGAATCAAATGTCGGAGTGGTACACCAAAAGTTTCGGAGACGATTATTTGGTCGTCTATAAACATCGCGACATGCAGGGGGCTTATGAGGAAGTCAGATCCATGATGGAATGGCTGGAGCTGCCCGAGGGCTCGGAGGTACTGGATTTGTGCTGCGGCATGGGAAGGCATTCGATGGCGTTGACGGGGTTCGGCTTTCGGGTCACAGGCGTCGATCTGTCGGAGGTGCTGCTGACGGAAGCGCGCAAGCTGGACGAAGGCGGGGAGGTCGTCTGGGTGCGGGGCGATATGCGCGAGGTGCCGCTGGAGGGGCCGTACGATGCTGTTGTCAATCTGTTCACTTCCTTCGGCTACTTCGAGGAGGATGCCGATCATGAGCGTGTGCTAGGAGAAATCCGCCGTCTGCTGAGCAGCGAAGGCCGGTTTATAATCGATTTTCTGAATCCGGAGCATGTTCGCACCCATCTTGTCCCTCATTCCGTGCGGACGGAGGATGGATTGCGGATCGAGGAGAACCGAAGAATCGAGCGTGGTTATGTGTGCAAAACCATCATACTGCAGGATTCGGATTGTGCGGACAAGCGCGTGTATGAGGAGAAAGTCAAGCTGATCGGGCTGGAGGAGTTCCGAGTTATGCTGGACAAGGCCGGCCTTATCGTGGATGCCGTATATGGAGGCTACGATGCTTCTCCTTATTCGGCCGCCGATTCCAAGCGAATGATTTTTGTCGGCAGGAAGGGGGAGGCCGGTGAGTAATACGCGAGCAGCACGGCAAGAGGTGATCGTCAAGCATCCGGATGCGTATCAGATCAAAGTGCCGCTGCCGTTCCCGCTTCGCTGGGTGAACGCTTATGTGCTTGGCGGGCCGACGGGCTGGACGATTATCGACCCGGGACTCCGCACCGCCGAAGCCGAGAAGGTGTGGCAGGCCGTGTTCGGCGAGCTGGGCCTGGAGCCGAAGCGGATTGAGCGCATCGTCTTGACCCATCACCATCCTGACCATTATGGACTGGCGGGCTGGATGCAGGAGCTGGCGGATGCGCCGGTTCTGTTGTCCCGGACCGGCCTGGAGCAGGTAAAGCTGCTCTGGGGCGCAGGAACGCCGCTTACGGATCAACTGCTGGCGCTGTTCCTGCGGCACGGGCTGCCAGATGAGCTGACCGCGCCGATGCGCGAGCATATGGACGGCTTCGTCCCGGCCGTATCGCCGCAGCCGGAGGTTACGGTGATGGAGGACGGGGAAGACATTCCGCTGGGGGGCCGCGTCTACCGCGCTATTCATACGCCGGGTCATGCGGCGGGCCATCTCTGCTTCTACCGGGCGGAAACGAAGGTGATGTTTTGCGGAGATCATGTGCTGCCGCAAATCTCGCCGAATGTCAGCTACTTGACCGAACGCATCGACGCCAACCCGCTGGACAGCTACCTGAGCAGCCTGGAGGAGATGAGCCGGTACGAGGTAAATTTCGCTTACCCGGGCCATCGTGAGCCGTTCAGCCGGTTTGCCGAACGGACGGGGGAGCTGATCGCTCATCATGAGGAGCGTCTGGAAGCTATGGCCTCCCTGCTGGCGGAGCCGCAGACCGCCTATGAGGTATGCCAGTCGATGTTCGGCGACCGCCTCAGTCTGCATCAGCTGCGGTTTGCGCTGGCGGAGACGCTGGCGCATTTGATCTGGCTGCAGGAGGCGGGACGGTTGTCGGCCGAGGAGGAGCAGGGCGTTATCCGCTTCGCGAAAAAAAGCGGGTAGCTGCTTATGCGGATATGTGGGCCGCAAGCAGCCGACCATCTCGCCGAAGCGTCGTTACGGGGTAACCCGGACGGCGCTTTTTCGTCTGCGATCGAACTTATACATGGGGCTGGCCCCTTTCCTCACCGCAAAGTATCTGAGCCGGTTTCGAAATGACCTCCCCGTTTTATGGAGCTTATTTGAAATCTCAGAAAGATTTCTTAGGTCAGCGCACTAAGTGTATAACCCTTCCGGAAGGAAAAGGTATTAAAGCTGGGTGTACGGAGCGGTCCGGAGTTTTTACGAAGTCAGCGACCCTTAGCGCACGAAATCGACCGCATTCCATTTGTTACGGAACTCGGAGCCCGTTACAATGCGAAACGATTCCGTTTCGCTCATGTTGCCCGTCTAAGGGTCGCTGATTTCCGTCAGGATGGTGAGGTCGTGAGAAAAGCGGCTCTAAGGAACAACGATTTCCTTTACAGTTTCATGCGCGCCATCCACCTCTCATCCGTCTGAGCATAAGGACGCCGTCAGGTGTTTATCCTCGACTTCCTGCTTAGTTTTATTGGGGGGACCTAGCAGTGGGTTTTTCGTACAAATCCCTGCGATTGATCGCCAGCCGAGCGAGTGTATGCGATTTTTCGTATAAAACCTGTACGTTTGAGCGTCAGTGGGGCGCAAGTATGCTATTTTTCGTATAAAACTTCTGCGATTGACCGCCAGCCGAGCAAGTGTATGCGAATTTTCGTACAAAACCCCTCCGCTTGACCGCCAGCCGAGCAAGTGTATGCGATTTTCCGGTTGCTGCTCGGCATCTCTTTCGAGACAACCTAAGTAGTCTCATTCTTTAAGAGTCAGCGCCGCAGAACTTTCTGCTCGACAAAAAAGCTACCGCTAAAACACGCATGTGTTTCCACGAAAGGGCTCCGATCATGAGCTTTTCTTATGCATAATGGGCTCAGTGGATGGAAATAGTAGGAATTCAAGGTAAGCATCATAAGTTCCTGGTGGAAGCGGAGGAGGAGCAACATGCACGGAAAGCCATCGAGCCGCAGAAAAGGGTTGACGGTGGGGCTGCTGCTGATGTCGCTCGGCTGTGCGGGTTGTGCAGCCGGGGAAATGGAGGAGTCATCCTATCGGATAAGCCAGGCGGCTCCGGGAGGAGCGAATCTTGCGATCGCGGGCATTGATGAAGGCGCTGGGGGCATTCGCGTTACAGCTCTGCGGGGACCGTCCGAGAGGGCGGGAGGCGGCCTCAAGCCGTTAGCGGCCGCGGGTGTGGAAACCCGCTCCTTCGTTTCGCTGTCGGATGCGTCGCTCCCCTGGCGCAGTACGCAGCCGCCGCAGCTCGTCGTCATCAGCGAGCGCTGGGTGGCTCGTCACGGCTTCCCCTCATCCTGGGTCGCCGAGCTTCGCCGTCTCGGTCTGCGCACCGGCAGCCAGCCCCGGATCGCCGCAGTCGAAGGAACCGCCGAATCCTTCGTCCGGCGCCCGGATGCTGCGCAGCTTGGCCGCTATGTAATGGGCGGCCATACCGCCGTGCGCGACTCGCTGCGGGAGATGAGGACGGAATATGAAGCCGACCAGGCGCTGCCTTTATTCCCTTCCGGGTTGTCTGCGAGGTCGGATGGAGGATTTGCGCCTGTTTCAATTCAGATGTTATTGTTTAAGAAACAAGAGCTTGTCGGCCGCCTGAGCGCGGAAGAAAGCCGACTTTTCGCTTGCCTGCGGGGCGGGAGGGAGCTTGCAGACCCGCTCGCCTTCGCAGGGCCGGACGGAGGTCCCGCGGAGCTGCAGGGAGTTGTCTGCCGCACAGGAGTTGCCTGGAACGGCGATTGGAAGCGCCCGCTGATGAAGGTTTCCTTGCGCATGAGCGGATATCCCGCAGCTTCTGCCGGGGCGCCGGACAAGCAAATGGTTGTTCGTTACGAAGAACGGCTGAAGGCTCAGGTTATTTCTCTGATTCGCCATCTGCAGCAGCTGGGCGTAGACCCGCTGGAATGGGGGGAGTCGGCCCGCGCGCAATTTCCGGGCTATTGGAGTGCCGACAGGTGGAGGGGCTCTTGGAAGAGAGCCGATGTCCAAGTGAACGTGGACGTACATATTCCTGGAGGTGTTTAATATGTTATTCTTGTCTCATTCAAGCTGGAAGCGAACTTGGGTAGGAGCCGCGGCTATCCTGCTGGCTTCCGCTTCGATCATGTCCGCCTGCTCCAAGCAGACGCCGCAGCAGGGGGAGACTCCGCCAGCCGCATCGACGGGGGAGACCGGCCAGCAGCCGCAGACGCCTGCTCCGACTACGCCGGGGGAGACTGGCCAGCAGCCGCAGACGCCCGCTCCGACTACGCCGGGGGGCCAGAACGGTCAGCCGCCAGCAGCCGGGGGGACTCAGAGCGGAACTCCGGCGGCGCCGGCCGAGCCGGTGAAGCTCGCGGCTCTGGATATTTCCGATATGTACAAAAAAACGGTGCTGGATCTGGCCAAAGCCCAAGGTCTGAAAACGGCCTACGTTCCCAAGCTGGGGGCGCAGGATGACCGGGTTTCGCAGATTCAGGGCATGGGGGATTCGTTTACGATCCAATATCTAAACATGGAGCTGAGCGAATCGGCCAAGGAAATGAAGCCTGCCGGGAAAGTGGACTCGGAGAAGCCGGTGCAGCTCAAGATTGGCAGCGGCAAATGGGTGACGGAAGGCGGAAAATCCACGTTGTACCTGAAGGTGGGGGACGCTTATCTGGCCCTCCGGTCGCTCCAGAAGCTGACAGCCGCGGATATCGAGGCGATCGCCGAGACGCTGGCCCCGCTTGAGTAGCATATTGCCGGCCTGCGGCAGCTTGTTCATCAGGAGGAGTCCGCCGTCGCGGTCTCCTCTTGATGCTCCCGACGGGTGTTCTTCAACGCTTGTCGGAACATCGAGGAATCAGAAAGGGATGTCTGCATGAAAACGTTTCTGAAAGAGAAAGTGGAAATTTTTAACGAATTCCGTGAGGAAGTGTTTGCGCTGTATCCTCAGGCCGTGCTGGAAGAAGCGATCGCCCGGCTGCTGGTGGAAATCAAAGGAACTAAAAAAATTCCTCATGAGACGATCACGACTACCTTGATGGGGGTTTTGAGCAAAACGGAAACGTTTAATGTGATGTCTACGCTGATCGAACTTCAGCAAATGGTGAGGCATGATTCCGAGCTGCTCGCCAGCATGAAGGACCCTTCCTACAATGTTCACCGCACGATCGCGATGTCCATCTGCGGCCTCTACGGCAGCGGGGCTATCTCCCTGTTCGGCTTCGTGGATTGCAAGTTCAGGTTTTTCTTCCCGACCAAACGTCCCAAATCCTTTATTTCCAAAGGCATCGCGGCCATTGTGGCCTCCGCGACGAGCGTCGTCATCTCGGATAAGGTCAAGGAAAATTACGCGGCCAGAAATTTGGAGCTGCTGGGCACCCGGGGAGTGAAGCTGGACGATCTCGTTGATATCCTCGATCAGCTGCAGCGTCCTTATAACCCGGATATGCCGCGCAGCTTGTGCGAAGATCATATTTTAGCCGTACTGGCCAAGCAGCAGACCTTTCACACGATCCAGCTGGCGATCAAAATCGACAGAGCCGTGGAGAATGGCGAATTGAACAGGCAGTACACGCATATCGTCGGTCAGGACGAAGGGCTGTTCGGTGTGGATGAAAGCATTGCGACGGCTATTCCATTGATGTACGGCACGATCGCGTTAACGAATTTCGGTTATTTGGACAAGGTCAAGCCGGGCATTATTCAAGATTTGGATTCGGATCATGCGGAAGGCAAATGCAACACCTTCATGGATGATATCGTATGCGGCATCGTAGCGGCCGCCTGCGGACGTCTGGCTCACAACAACGTGCCCAAGTACAGCAAACCGCTGCAGTAGGAAGCATCCCCTTCTTTCATCCGAAAGGAGCTGCCGCCTCTGCAGCGGTTTCGTTAGGGCGCCGCTTATACAGGACGCCGGCTGTCGACCGGGCCGATCCCCCGGCACGGCTTCAGCCGTCCTCGCTCTCCCGGGAGGGGACAGGCTTTTTTCTGATGCCGGCCAAGGTTGAGAGCTCGGGCACCGGATGAAGCCGGGATTTGGATACGCCGATCTGCTGGGAGGAATAAATGCCGGTATGACCTGAAAACAAATAGCTGATAACGCAAGCCGTCAACAAGTAAACGGCCGCTTCCGAGCCGAACAGCTCGATCCCCATGATAAAGCAGGCGATGGGCGTATTGGCAGCTCCGCTGAATACGGCGACCATGCCCAGAGCCGCCAGAAACGGCGCGGATAAGTGAAGCAGGCCGGCCAGCGAATGACCGAGCGTGCTGCCGATGACGAACAGCGGGGTCACTTCGCCGCCCTGGTAGCCGGCTCCGAGCGTCACGGATGTAAACAAGATTTTCCACAAGAAGGCAAGCGGAGCTACCGTGTCGGTAAATGAAGCCTGAAGCAGGGGGATGCCAAGACCGAGATAATCCCGTGTACCGAACAGATAGGTCAAGGCGATAACGAGCAATCCGCCCGCGAAGGCGCGAATAACCGGATTGCCGAACAGGCCGGTCAGCAGCCGCTTGCAAGCATGGGTCAGCTCGCTGAATGCGAAGCCGGCCAAGCCGAACAGAGCGGCCGCCAAGACTACCTTGCTCATGACCAAGGCAGAGAAGACGGGCGTCTCCCCGATGGCAAGAGGCAGATGGCGCACCCCCCAGGCCGTCGTTGTGAGATGCCCCGCCAGACTGGCGATCAGGCACGGCAGAAGCGCCTGATACCGGATAAGTCCGATCGCGACGACCTCCACCCCGAACACGGCGCCGGCCAGCGGCGTGCCGAATACCGAGCCGAACCCTGCGCTGATGCCGCACATCAGCAGCAGCTTGCGGTCCGCTTCGTCTACCCGCAGCAGACGGCCGGCAAAGTCCGCAAGGCTTCCCCCCATCTGCACGGCCGTCCCCTCCCGGCCCGCCGAACCTCCGAACAGATGCGTCAGCCAAGTGCCGAGCAGGACGAGAGGAGCCATGCGCAAAGGAACGGCTTCGCCGCCATGCTGAATTTGCTCCAGAATCAGATTGTTTCCTTTGCCCGCCTGATTCCCGTACCTCGTATACAGATAGCTCATCATCGCCCCGCCCAGCGGCAGCAGAAACAATAGCCACGGATGCGCCAGCCGCTGCTCGGTAACCGCTTCAAGACCGGTCAGAAACAAGGCGGAGGCCGAGCCTGCCAATATCCCTGTGAGACTGCCGTACCATAACCATTTGAAGCAGAAGGCCAGAACGGCCAGCTGCAACGATTGCTGCGCATAGCGGTAAAGCCTGGAACGAAGCCTCATATCCAATCGCTCCTATCTCCTAACGTTTGCAAGAGCCGTTAGGCAAAAAACAGACTCCTACCAAGTGCAGCGCACGCTGGTAGGAGTCATGTTATCGCCTGAAAGGCAACCGGCAGGCAAGAACCCCATCGCCTTCGATTATTGCCTTTAACTATACGGGATTTGCCAAAGATCGTCAACGATGCAGGCAAGCCGGTAACTTGAGGAGCCGCCGCCAGAGCGCAAGCGCCTGTGCGCTGTCCGGGAGCTAGGCTTCCGGGTCCGTAAAAAACCGGAACTGATTTTTGCCCAGCTGCTTGGAGGCGTACATGGCGTTGTCCGCGCATTGGAGCAGCGTCTCTCCGTCATAGCCGTCCTGCGGATAGAGCGCAGCCCCGATGCTGCTGGAAATCCGAATATGATGGCCTCCTATATCGAACGGCTGTCTCAGCGCCTCGCTGATCCTCCGGCCGATCTTGATCATATCGTCCGTCTGATCGACCTGCTGCACGAGAACAACAAATTCATCGCCTCCCATCCGGCATACGGTGTCCGGATCGCGAATGGAGTGGGACAGCCGAGAGGCGGCGGCTGTCAGCAGCTCGTCGCCTACAGAGTGGCCGTATTTGTCGTTAATGCGTTTGAAGTCATCGAGATCGATATACAAAATCCCCAGTTTATGGTGATATCGCTTGGCGATGTGCATGGCTTGCATGAAGCGATCCTGAAATAATCGCCGGTTGGGAAGTCCGGTCAATGCGTCGTAATAAGCCAGACGGGTGAGCCGTTCTTCCTGCTGCTTATAGGGCGTGATATCCCTGGCCGACACAGCCGCCGCGACATGCCCTTCTTCCACATGAACAGGGAATCCGCGTACCTCGAGCCAGAGGCGGGCGCCGTCCGGCATGACGGCTTGAAGCATGAGGAGAAAGGGCTGCCGCTCGCGCAGAAGCACGCGGCAAGCTTGTTTCAAAGCCTCAAGATTTTCATCGTGTACAAGACGGTATAAGGATTGGCCGGCCCATTGCTTGGGGGATATGCCGATCGGCGTGCCGGCGTCGTCGAAGATCCAAAGCCAGTCCGGCGATTGCTGAGCCACGGCTCGGTATACCCGGTCGGGAAAGGAATCCTGCAGACGGTTTTCCATGGGGAATCACCTCTTTTTGGAAAAACACACCTATATTATAGGCTTTTAGTACTGGTTAAATCAAGGTGACATGCAACTAAAGAACCAAATTACTTTCTTTGCGAAAATGGACAAAAGCAGGCATAAACTTGTCTTGTTCCCGTATACATAAGTAAACGGACAACTTCCCAAACCAAGGAGGAACAAGTACATGAAACCGAATAAGCCGATCCGGTGGGCCGCCGTTACCGGCCTGATCATGGTCATGACGACTGGCTGCTCCATGCTGGAGACGAAGGAACAATCCCGCCAAATCGATCCTCCCCAGGGCGGTGTGGAAGCCAAAGCGACAAGCGGCCATGTCAGCGTCCCCGAGCTGGTAAATCCGATGCAATTAACCGTTTATGCCAAAGATGAAAAAGGCTTTGTCGCTCCGGTCACCGTGCAGATCGAGAAGGCGGTGGACACGGCCAAGAAAGCGCTGGAGTATATGGTGGACGGCGGACCTGCCGAAGGGCGGATGCCTGCCGGCTTCAGGGCGCTGCTGCCGAAGGGAACCGAGGTCAAGGGCATCAATATTATTCCGGATCAGAAGCTGGCGGTTGTCGACTTCTCCAAGTCTTTCCATGATTATAACCTGCAGGATGAGCGGAAGATTTTGGAGGCGGTCACCTGGACGCTTACCGGCTATCCGACCGTCGAGAAGGTGCGGATCCGCGTCGAAGGGGCGGATATCAAGGAGATGCCCGTAGGCGGAACTCCGCTTGACGAACCGCTCTCCCGCGCGATGGGCATCAATCTGGAGAAGCCCGAAAGCGTGGAGTACGGCCAGGCAACGCCGGTAACTTTATATTTCCTCAGCCGCAATCAGGAGGATTATCACTATTATGTGCCGGTAACCCGGTTAATTAACCGGACGGATCAAATCTCCGAGGCGGTCGTTCAGCAGCTGATCGCCGGTCCTGACGATAGCAAGGGGCTCGCCGCTGTATTGAACGCCGGCAGCGAACTGCTCCAGATCACGAGCACAGACGATGTCATTACCGTCAATTTCTCCGATAAGATGCTTGGCCCGGATCTCAAAGCGCCGGCGGAAGCGCTCAAAGCGGTCGTTCTGTCGCTCACGGAGAATGAAGCTTCGGGCAAGAAGGTGCAAATTCTGGTTAACGGCGATGCGAAGGTAAGCGCAACGGACAATCAGAGCTATGCCAAACCTGTCGCCCGTCCGTCCACGGTGAATCCGGGCAAGCTGTAACCCATACAAACGCAAGGACCTGGACAAGGGAGCCAGGTCCTTCTTCGCCTGCCGTCAGCGCCGGGACAAGCGTTTGGTTTTCACGGGGGCCTTTGGTACAATGGGTTACGGATTGAATAAAGGAGGACGAACGACGTACATGAGAAGCGACGGGAGAAGTGCGGATCAGACGAGACCGATAACCATCACGACGAATTATACGAAACATGCGGAAGGCTCCGTTCTGATCGAAGTGGGAGAAACCAGGGTAATCTGCACGGCGACGGTCGAGGAACGTGTTCCTCCTTTTATGAAGGGCCAGGGCAAGGGCTGGGTGACGGCCGAATATTCGATGCTGCCCCGCGCCACTTCCGTGCGCAATCAAAGGGAGTCTGCGAAAGGCAAACTGGGCGGACGGACAATGGAAATTCAGCGGCTCATCGGGCGCGCCCTGCGCTCCGTCGTGAGCCTTGAGGCGCTTGGCGAGCGTTCGGTTACGCTGGATTGCGACGTCATTCAGGCGGACGGAGGCACGCGCACGACCTCGATTACCGGCGCTTTCGTAGCGATGGCGATCGCGATGGACAAGGTGTCGCGGGAGAAAAATTTGAGCCGGTTTCCGATCAATGATTTCCTCGGCTCCGTCAGCGTCGGGATCGTTCAGGAAGCGGCCTGCCTTGACCTGAATTACGAAGAGGATTCCAAAGCCAAGGTCGACATGAACGTCGTGATGACCGGGCTGGGCAAATTCGTCGAGGTGCAGGGGACCGGAGAGGACGCTCCGTTCTCCCGCGAGGAGCTGGATTCGCTGCTGGCCTTGGCCGAATCGGGCATACGCACGATGATCGGGGAGCAGCAAAAAGCGCTCGGGCCTATTGCAGACCGAATCAGGGGGAATGCTCATGCGCCTGCTCGGCCATAAGACGGAAGAGGTCGTTATCGCGACTACCAATGCGGGCAAAGTTAAGGAGTTTGCCGCGATGTTTGGGGAGGACGGGACGAAGGTCAAGAGCCTCAAGGATTACCCGGACATCCCCGACATTCCGGAGGACGGGGATACGTTCGCGGCGAACGCGCTGATCAAAGCAAGGGCCGTAGCGCGCATATTGGGCGTGCCTGTTATCGCCGACGACTCCGGGCTTGCGGTGGATCGGCTGGGTGGCGCGCCTGGGGTATACTCCGCCCGCTATGCGGGCGAGCCGTCCAACGATGCGGCCAACAACCGCAAGCTGCTTGCCGAGCTGGGCAAGCTGGAGCGGGTAGTCCCGGCCCCCGATAAGGGCGGCGATGGTCCGGTCACGCTCAGCGGCGCGCAGTTTCTGTGCGCCATCGCCTTGGTCGATGCGGCGGGCGAGCCGATCGCGCAAGTGGAGGGAGCTTGCCGGGGCGCCATCATCGGCGAGCAGCGGGGCGAAGGCGGATTCGGCTACGACCCGCTGTTCTACCTGCCGCAGCTTGGCAAGACGATGGCGGAGCTGACGATGGAGGAGAAAAACGCGATCAGCCATCGCGGCCAGGCTCTGCGTTTGCTGCAGACCGTGCTGAAGCAAGCGGATCAGGCTTAGACGAGCGGGGGCGGGCCGGAGCAGGCTGACCCGAGCTGGTTATGGGACTCGCAGGCTGCTCCGTTCCCCGCCTAAAATAATGCTGCACAAAGACGCTTTCAGCCCCACGGAAACCGCGGGACCCAAGGCGTCTTTGTTTTGGAAGCCGCGACCGGTGCTGCCAGCCGTCACCGGATCGAGACCTTGTAGTGGCGCAGCCACGTATCCACCTGGGCCAGATAGGCGAACAGCTGCGGGCCGGTCATCAACTGCCCGAACCAGGGCAGATTAAATTGTCCATTGTCGTTTTCGGCCAGCGCCCGGATCTTCTTCGCATCAATGAATGGCAGCAGAGGGGAAGTGGAATCATCCAGAATGTCGAGCACCCAGGAACGAACGGCCGATAAATAACCCGGGTTATGCGTTTTGGGGTAAGGGCTCTTCTTGCGGGTCAGCACATCCTCCGGCAGCACGTCGCGCAAGGCTTTGCGGAGAATGCCCTTCTCCCGGTCGCCGGATGTTTTGATCTCCCAAGGGATATTCCAGACATATTCCACAAGCCGGTGATCGCAGAAGGGAACCCGCACCTCCAGGCCGACGGCCATGCTCATCCTATCCTTGCGGTCCAGCAGCGTAGGCATGAAGCGCGTAATATTGAGGTAGGACATCTCTCTCATCCGGTGCTGCTGTTGATTTTCGCCGGCCAGCCGCGGCACTTCGGACAACGCCTGGCGGTACCGGTCCTGCACATATTGCTCCGGCTTTACCCACTCTATGAATTCGGGCGACAGCAAGGCAGCCCTCTCCGGCGTAGCTAGCGACCAGGGGAAGGTGTCGGCGTTCAGCGCCTCGTCGCGGTGAAACCACGGATATCCGCCGAAGATTTCGTCGGCGGCTTCTCCGGACAGTGCGACCGTCGCGTCCTTCTTGATCTCATTGCAAAATAAATACAAGGAGCCGTCGACATCGGCCATGCCGGGCGTATCCCGGGCGAACACGACGGTTTTCAGCGATTCGATAAGCTCGGGGGTATCGAAGGTTTTGTCATGATGTACGGTGCCGAGGTAGTCGGTCATCCGCTGAATCCAGGGGGCGTCGGAATTCGGCTGGAAGGCGTTGGCCTTGAAATGCTTGTCATTGTCGACGTAATCGACCGAATACGTATGCAGCGGGCCGAGCCCTTGTTCTTTATAGTAGGTGGCGGCGAACGAAGTCAAGGCGCTGGAATCCAGTCCTCCCGACAGCAGCGTGCAGATCGGAACGTCCGAAGCCAACTGGCGGATGACCGTATCCTTCAGCAGATCATGAACCTTGGCTGCCGTAGCTTCGACATCGTCTTCATGCGGCTTGCTCTCGAGTTTCCAATAAGCGGTGATCCGGATGCCTCCTGCATCCATGACCATCGCGTGTCCCGGCTTAAGCTCGTTCATGTTTTTGTAGATGCCGTGCCCCGGCGTTCGTGCGGGACCGACCGCGAAAATTTCGGCGAGCCCTTCGCCTGTGATCTGAGCGGGAAAGTCGGGATGAGCCAGAATCGCCTTCGGCTCCGAGCCGAACAGCAAGCGGCCGGAGTCATACGAGTAGAACAAAGGCTTCACGCCCAGGCGATCCCGGGCAAGGAACAAGGTCTGCTCCTCGTCGTTCCATACCGCAAATGCAAAAATGCCGTTCAGTCTCTCCACGCAGGCGCGCCCCCACTCGATGAAGGAGACGAGCAGCACCTCCGTATCGCAGTTGGTCGAGAAGCGGTGGCCGCGGGACTCCAGCTCCTTCTTCAGCTCGGGCGCATTGTACAGCTCCCCGTTATATACGATGGCGAACCGGTTGTCCCCGCAATTTCGGATCATCGGCTGCGCGCCGTTAGCCGGGTCCATTACGCTCAATCTCCGGTGTCCGAGGGCGCAGCGAGGCGTAATCCATGTGCCTGAAGCGTCTGGCCCGCGCAGCGCCATTGTATCCGTCATGTTGATTAAAATGGAGGAATGCCCGGTCAAGTCTCGGTTCCAATCGATCCACCCCGTGATGCCACACATAGGTCTTCATCCTCTCTGGTCTCAAGTGTTGGCTGATCCTGCCTTTTCCAGGCGAGGCGCGAGATGTTTAAGCGTATGCGTCGATCCGGCGTCTCATGTCTGGTCAAGCTCCTGCTTTTCCTCGCCGAATGATCGGGAAAAATTGGACAAACGGACGCGGACAAGCTAAACTAGGGGCAAAGGAATTATTGGAAAACTCCCGTTCCATTCGGCTTTCTATGCATAGAAAAGTACGGTTTTGTCCCAACCTATAGCTTAAGACGAAGCTTGGCGACATTTAGGGAGCAACAAGAAAGGTGGCCGTCAACATGAAGAAAACGATGTCCGAACAACAGAAGGAATATAAAGAAGCGAAAGAGCTTTTCCAGGCGGCTAACAGCGCATTTGAGAAAAAGCTCGCGACGACGAAGAAGCTTGGCAAAGTCGACCAGAATGTGATGGAGCGTCTCGTGGAGGATACGGGCCTTCACACGGCTCTGAACCGCCTCGGAGCAGCCGAGAAAGCTCTTCTCGAATGGTCTCACGAGATGATCCGCAACGAACGCGATTATCTGAAAAATAAAGATTCCGTTGACCGGATGTATGCCTTCATCGACGAGAATCCGAATATTAAAGCGCAGCTGATCCAAGCTGCGATGAAAATGGAATAGCTGCAGTCCATGACGGGCGGCCGGGGAGATGATCCCCGGCCGCCCGTCTGCCGTATAACGGGAAAGGCAATATGGCAACCTAGGGTTATACAGGCAGATAAAGGAGGGTACCGGGATGTCCGGCTCGATACGGATGGGGCAAGCTGTGATGATCATCATGACCTTCATCGGATTGATGAACCATGTTTTGATCATTCCGGTCATGCTGGATGCAGCCCGGCGGGACGCCTGGGTATCCACGCTTGTCAGCGTGCCTCCTTATTTGCTGTGGATTGCGATGCTGGCCTTCATCGTCAGGCGCAGCGGACAGAAACCGATCACGGATTGGATCAGCGGGCTGGGAGGCGTATGGACAGGGCGGATTATCCGCCTGGCGGTATGCGTCTATTTGCTGGCCGTTATGTTTATTACGTTGAAGGATACGGTATTTTGGGCCAAGGATTCTTATTTGCCGGAAACCCCTTTGTTTGTCTTATGCGTCCTTCTGCTGCTCATCTGCTTCTTTGCCGCGCGTTCGGGCTTTGCAGCCATTGCGATTCTTACAGGGATTCTGCTTCCGTTCATCGTCGTATTCGGATTTTTCATCGGCATCGGCAACGGCCCGAACAAAGACTATTCGTTTTTATTTCCGATATGGGAGAAGGGGTATTTGCCCATGCTGCATGGGTGCGTACCGGCATTGGCAGGCTTGGGAGAGCTGACCTTGTTCCTCTTTATGCAGCATCATGTGTCCACGCGGGTCCGCTTCCTCCACCTGGCAATCACTGGGCTTATCCTGGTGGGGCTGACCTTGGGTCCGATCACCGGAGCTATCGCCGAATTCGGAACCAATGAAGCCGTCAAGCAGCGGTACCCGGTATTTGAACAATGGAAGCTGCTCATTATCGCGCATAACATCGAACGGCTTGATTTTCTGTCGATTTATCAATGGTATGCCGGCGCCTTCGTGCGGCTGTCGGTTTCGCTTTGCCTGTTGGTGGAGCTGCTTGGGAAGGGCAGAAGCGTCCGGTACAGGGACATCGTTTTGCTGATCCTGCTTGTTCTGCTGCTCTGCGGAGCGCTCCTTCCGTTCACGGACAACAGCTTTTATTTATGGCTGAAAACCCAATATTTTTGGATCTCTCTTCCATTCCTAGTTCTGCTTACACTCTGGTTGTTCATCCTAGCATTAATTTCCGGCCGAAGGGAGGGACGGACAAGTTGACTGAAACGTCTTCCACATCAGAAAACAGGCGTCTCTGGGATCGGGAGAGGCTTGTGTCGTTATTCCGGGCAAGCGATGACGTCAAGCAGTACCTGCTGCCCGATCAAGCCGGGCTCCTCTTGTATTCCGAGGGGCTCAGCAGCCTCAAAAGCATGAATGAAGTGCTGGGGGTCGATTGGGAGAAGAGGGTCGCCCACGAGGCGAAGAGCTGGAGAGACGAAGGCTGCCTCCCGTTTCAGGTAAGCCCCGTCTCAAGCTGGGCCGATACCGCTCAATTGTCCGCGCTCCTGTTCGCCGGGTGGGGCCTGCTGTACCTGGAGGCGACCGGTTTGCTCTATGGCGTCAACTGCAGCCAGCGGCCTGAGCGGGAGCCGGATGCCTCCACCACCGAGCCGACGAATTACGGACCGAAGGATGCGTTCGTCGAAAGCGTGCAGGTGAACGTCGCTCTGGTCCGCAAGCGTCTGCGGACCCATCTGCTGGCCTGCGAGATGTTCACGGTGGGCTCGCGCAGCCAGACGAATATCGCGCTGCTGTACATGACCGATCTGCTCGATCCGGACACTCTGCGGCATATCCGGGATAGACTGAGCGCCATCAAGCCGGAGATCGTCTTTACCAATGAGCAGTTGAAGAACATGCTGCTCCGGCCGGGCTTAGCGTTCTTCCCGCTGATGTACAACACGTCCAGGCCCGATATGGTGGTCGAAAGCCTCGCCTCCGGCAGGTTCGTGCTGCTGACGGACGGGCTGCCCAACGCGCTGATCGCTCCCGTGCAAATCTCTTTTCTGCTGGCAAGTCCCGAGGACGCTCATCTGCCTGCGCCCGTGCTGATCATAGGCAAAGCGATGCGGCTTGCGGGCCTTCTCATAGCGCTGCTGCTCCCGGGCTTCTGGACAGCCCTGACTACTTATCATCAGGACCAGATTCCATTGGCCCTGCTCGCAACGATCACGATGGCGAATATGGGTACGCCGATATCGGGGCCGCTCGAGATGCTGCTTATGCTGGTCATGTTTCAGCTCTTTGTCGAGGCGGGGGCTAGGCTTCCCTCCACCTTCGGCCCGTCTATATCCGTCGTCGGGGGACTCATCATCGGGGATGCGATTATTCGTGCCGGTCTTTCCTCGCCGGCCTCCCTGGTCGTGGCCGCCGCAACGATGACCAGCCAATTTGTGCTGATGGGCGGCATGTTCGGGCTTGCGGTTACGATGCTGCGGTTTTATATTTATTTGCTTGCCGCCTTTTTCGGCTTGTTCGGCTTCTTTACCGGCGTTATCACGATCCTGATCTACATGGCCAATCTGCGATCGTTCGGCGTGCCTTATCTGATCCCGGTATCTCCCTTCCGCTTGTCCGCTCTCCGCTTTATCCTGATCCGGTTCCCGCGCGGGGACAAGCGCAGAAGACCGACCTTCCTCGGCGATAAGGTGCTCAGCTCCTCCGACGGCGTCAAGAGGGAGGACAAGCCGTGAAGCGTCTGCTGTCTGGACTGTGCTTGCTGGTTCTGCTTCCGCTCACGGGCTGCTGGAACTCGAGCGACGTGGACGACCAGGATTACGTTAACGCCGTCGGCATCGAATACCGGCAGAAGGAGAAGCAGTACGGGGTCTATCTCCAATTGATCAGCTTCTCCAAAATCGCCAAGGACCCTGCCGGCGGCACCCAGCCTTCTCCCGTGCCGGCCTGGATCGCGACAGGCAAAGGCGATACGCTGCTCGAAGCCATCAACCAGATCTACAGCATGTCCGAGCGCAAGCTGTACTGGGGCCATGTCACGGCTATGGTGCTGGGCGAGGAGATGGCCGGCACCCAGAATCTGACGGAGGTGCTGGAGACGTTCATGAGATATTACTCGCTGCGATACACGATGTGGACCTTCTGTACGCGAGAGGACATGGTCAAGCTGTTCACCGCTTCCCCAAACTTTGAGAAAAGCCGGCTGTCGACGCAGCTTCATTCTCCGGACTCTCATTACGAGATTATCTCGAATGTTGAGCCGCTGCGCCTGAACCGGTTTATCCAGCTGTACAGCGGGACACGGAGAACGGCGCTGCTCCCCTGCCTGTCTTTGTCGAGCCGAGTATGGAGTAAAGACGACAAGCCGTTCACTTCCATGAGAGTGGCGGGAGTTTATACCTTCAAGGAGAAACGGCCGCATGGGTATTTGGCGCTTGACAAGCTCCAGGGTCTGCGCTGGCTCGAGAAAAACACGACTCGGGCTCTGATAGGCATTATGGAGGAAGGCAAGCCGCTGGCAGCCATCCGTATGCATCATCCGAAGGTAAAAATCCTGCCTTCTTATAAGAACGGCGCCATGACCTATGATGTCAAGGTAACGGTGAACGGCACGATCAACGAGCTGAAGCGGTTTATCTCGGAGAAGGAGCTGGAAGAGAAGGCCGGCCAGACCATCGCAGCGGAGATTCGCCGCACGTTCGCATACGGGGTGAAGATTGGAGCGGACCTGTATCAGCTGCAGGTTCACGGCCGGCCGGCTATCATGCTGCCGGGGGAGAGAGGCAGAGCGGCGGCGGCCGACGAACCGCTCACAGAGGCTTCCTTGCGCGACATTCAGGTAAAGGTCCACATCGTATCGGGAGGGAAATATAAAATATACAGCGAGCGTTAGTACGGTACGCAAAAGGGAAATTTTGCTTTCGCCCCTTATTTCCGGTACACTGCTGTCAAAGAGTCCCGATGAAAGGCGGTGGTTACCATGAGTTCGCTGCCTCATGACAACGTGATTTTGTTTCCCAAAACCGTTGAGTATTATCAATATGAACTGACTCGGCTGCTGGAGGCGGAGCGATACGGCGAGGCCATCGAGCTGCTGGTCTTCCTGCTTGGCTGCCATTCGGCCGACAGCGCCGTTCGGGAGGAGTGGCAGTCTCTGCTGGACTGGATGCGGATGATGTTCCCGGATCTGACCGGCGGCCAGCCGTCCGGGGAGGAGGAGCCGGAGCAATCCGAGTCCGAGCTGCTGCGCAGCCACCTGCTTGCCCGGGAGGAGAAAAGCGAGGCTTACGCCGAGCGGCTGCTGGAGACGATCCGCAGCCAGCAGGCGCCCGACAAGCTGCTGCTGGCGCTGGATCAGCTGGCTTTCCTGGAGCATGGGAGAATCGATGAAGCTTTGACCGGATGGCTCCGCGAGGAAGAGCTTCACCCGCTGATTCAGTTCAAAACCTTGCAAACGCTGAAGAAAAGAGGCGTGACCGGCTCGGTCACCTTACATAAAAACGGCGAAAGCGCGGTATGCGAGATTGAGGATACCCCGGCGGATTTCGACCGTTTCCCGTCGCAGATCCAGGAAATCATCGCCCGCGTGCAGGAAATCAGCGAGATCAAGCATCCCGCATTGTCTTATTTTGCCTCGCAAACCTGGAATGAATTTCTCGCCTACATCTACGGCACCTCCGCCTACCGGCAGATGCTGCGCCAGGATGAAGCCTGTGTGGACGTTTGGGCGGCCGCGCTGCATCTCACGCTGCTGGAGCGCGTGTTTGACGGAGGAGACAAGGAAGAGCTGCTTGAGCTGTACGGGATTACTTCTGATCTGACCTTCCAGTGGGAGCAGGCGTACCGCATCATGCAGCAGTTCGCTTCGGCCATGTTCGGGCGGGGCTTGTAGCCGGGCCCGATAACGAATAGGGGAGCACCCTTGAAAACTACAGGCATTACGGGTATAATATAGTGGTTATATTGGCGGGCTTGTCCGCATAGCGGAACTAGGCGGCCAGAACGTGAAAATTGATTATCGACCATTTTTGGAGGGGAAGGCATAAAATGAAAGCAAGTTGGGAAAAAATAGAGAAGAACGTTGGAGTTCTTGATATTGAAGTGGACGCGGAGCAGGTAGCTGCCGCTCTGGACAAGGCATTCAAAAAAGTAGTGGCCAAGGTGAACGTACCGGGCTTCCGCAAAGGTAAAGTGCCGCGTTCGATTTTCGAATCCAAGTTCGGCGTTGAAAGCTTGTATCAAGACGCTCTGGACATCATCGTGCCTGATGCATACGTAGCCGCCGTTCAGGAAACGGGCATCGTGCCGGTCGACCGTCCGGAAGTGGACGTTGAGCAATTCGCCAAAGGCCAGATCCTCAAGTTCAAAGCGAAGGTTGTCGTGAAGCCTGAGGTTGAGCTGGGCGAGTACAAAGGCATCGAGCTTGAAGCGGGCGATACCAGCGTGTCCGAGGAAGAGATCGCAGCCGAGCTGGAGCGTCTGCAGCAGCGTCATGCCGAGCTCGTTCCTGTCGAGGAAGGCGAAGCGCAAAACGGCGACGTCGTTGTGATCGACTTCGAAGGATTCGTCGACGGTGTTGCTTTCGAAGGTGGACAAGCTGAGCGCTATTCGCTTGAACTCGGCTCCGGCAGCTTCATCCCGGGATTCGAGGAGCAGGTTGTGGGTCTTGCCAAGGACGGCGAGAAGGATGTTAACGTTACTTTCCCTGAGAGCTACCATGCGGAAGAGCTTAAGGGCAAGGAAGCCGTCTTCAAAGTCAAGCTGCATGATATCAAACGCAAAAACCTGCCTGCTCTGGACGACGAGTTCGCCAAAGATGTCAGCGAGTTCGAGACATTGGAGGAGTACAAGGCAGACCTGGCTGCGAAGCTGGGAGAGCGCAAGCAATCCGAAAACGAGCGCAAGAAAGAAGCGGACGTCGTAGAGAAAGTTGCGACGGCGGCTCAAGTGGAAATTCCTCAAGTGATGATCGACGACGAGGCCGAGCAAATGGTGAAAGAGTTCGAAAACCGTCTGCGCACGCAAGGCATGAACCTGCAAATGTACTATCAGTTCTCCGGCCAGACGCAGGAAGACCTGAAAGCTCAGATGGCAGGCGACGCCGAGAAGCGCGTACGGAACAACCTCGTGCTCGAAGCGGTTGCAAAGGCTGAGGGAATCGAAGCTTCCGAAGAGGATATCGAAGCTGAGCTGAACAACCTGGCGGGCATGTACGGCCGCTCCGCTAACGAGATCCGCAGCATCTTCGCACAAAACGGCTCGCTGGGCACGCTCGTGCAGGACGTTGTAGCTCGCAAGACGGTCAAGTTCCTCGTAGACAACAGCAAAACGGCTTAAGCGTCCGTGTTCAGCGGCGTGACATAGACAACAAGGGCACGTGTATTCTTATGCGTGCCTTTGTTTTGTAGATACGGCAAAACGCTGCGCCTCAAGTAATGTAGAGGGGTGCGGCATCCGTATCGCAGCCGGCGGGGAGCGGTTTACGGCAAGGCGTATTTTTAGGCAAGTCTGACAACGACATAGAAGGTTTAGGTGTTCGACTGGTTACATACATATGAATGAGAGCTGCATAAACGTTCGTTTTTCTGCGAGGAAGGGCGGACCAAGCGCCGAAATTTGTAGAAGACAAGGTTCCGGCGGATATGACTTTGAAGGTGAAACATGTTACAATACAGGGTAAGCAAATTTTGCTGCGCATTCTTGGAGTAAAGGGGTTGGGACATTTGACTCTAGTGCCTATGGTTGTGGAACAGGAGGGTCGGGGCGAGCGATCGTATGATATTTATTCGCGTCTGCTCAAGGACCGTATTATTTTTCTGGGAAGCGCGATTGATGACGACGTCGCCAACCTGGTGATTGCCCAGCTGCTGTTTTTGGCTGCAACGGATTCTGAGAAAGATATCAGCTTGTACATTAACTCTCCGGGCGGTTCGGTGACGGCCGGTATGGGTATATATGATACAATGCAGTTCATTAAGCCGGACGTATCCACGATCTGCGTCGGGATGGCGGCGAGCATGGGTTCCTTGCTGCTGACGGCCGGAGCCAAGGGCAAGCGCTTCGCGCTGCCGAACAGTGAAGTGATGATTCACCAGCCTCTGGGCGGTGTCCGCGGTCAAGCTTCCGATATCAAGATCCACGCGGACTGGATCATCAAGACGAAGCAGAAGCTGAATCAAATTTATGTAGAGCGCACCGGTCAGCCCTACGACAGAATTGAACGCGACACAGACCGTGACAACTTCATGAGTGCTGAGGATGCGAAAGCTTACGGCCTCATTGATGCGGTTATCACTCGCAGTGATTTGACTTAGAAAAGGAGTGATCCCATGTTTAAATTTAACGATGAGAAAGGTCAGCTGAAATGCTCCTTCTGCGGAAAGTCGCAGGAGCAGGTACGTAAGCTGGTCGCCGGTCCCGGCGTTTATATATGCGACGAATGCATCGAGCTTTGTACCGAAATCGTTGAGGAAGAATTGGGTCACGAGGAAGAACTCGATCTGAAGGATGTGCCGAAGCCGAAGGAGATCCGCGCCATTCTTGACTCTTATGTAATCGGTCAAGAGCAGGCGAAGAAATCGATGTCGGTGGCTGTTTACAACCACTACAAGCGGATCAATTCGCAAGGCAGCAAGAACGACGAGGTTGAGCTGCAGAAGTCCAATATCGTGCTTGTCGGCCCGACAGGTAGCGGGAAGACGCTGCTCGCCCAGACGCTGGCCAAAATCCTGAACGTTCCGTTCGCCATCGCTGACGCCACCTCCTTGACGGAAGCCGGCTATGTCGGCGAGGATGTGGAGAACATCCTGCTCAAGCTGATCCAAGCGGCTGATTACGACGTGGAGAAAGCCGAGCGCGGCATCATCTATATCGATGAGATCGATAAGGTGGCCCGCAAGTCCGAGAATCCGTCCATTACCCGCGACGTATCGGGCGAAGGCGTGCAGCAGGCCCTGCTGAAAATTCTCGAAGGCACGGTCGCTTCCGTTCCTCCGCAAGGCGGACGCAAGCATCCGCATCAAGAGTTTATCCAGATCGATACGACCAACATTCTGTTTATTTGCGGCGGTGCTTTCGACGGCCTCGAACAGATCATCAAGCGCCGGATCGGCAAGAAGGTCATTGGCTTCGGCACGGACGGACAGAAGGCCGATCTGAAGCCGGGCGAGTATTTATCGCTGGTACTGCCGGAAGATTTGCTCAAATTCGGCTTGATCCCGGAATTTGTCGGCCGTCTGCCGGTCATCTCCACGCTGGAGCCGCTGGATGAAGCAGCCTTGATCCGCATCTTGACCGAGCCTCGCAACGCCCTGGTGAAGCAGTATCAGAAGATGCTGGACATCGACGATGTGACGCTCGAGTTCGAACCTGAAGCGCTTGAGGAAATTGCCAAGGAAGCGATCAAGCGCAACACGGGAGCGCGGGGATTGCGCGCCATCATCGAAGGCATTATGCTGGAGGTCATGTACGAAGCGCCTTCCCGTACGGAATCGTCCAAGTGCGTTGTGACTAAAGAAGCGGTGCAGGAGAAGATTGCTCCGCCTATTACAGCCCTCGATGCGCCGATAAAGAAAAAAGAAGAAAGCGCGTAAGCGCACGAATACAAACAAACCCGGACACCTCCAATCCGCAGACGGAACTACCTTTTTCATAGGGCGAGTTCCGCATGCGGAGCGGAGGATGTTTGGTATCATGGGAGAGAAGAAATCTATGTTCCACAGAACCGAAACGATTCCGGTTAAAGTCGGCAACCTGACCATCGGTGGAAGTAATGAGGTTATCATCCAGAGCATGTGCACGACCAAGACGGCGGATGTAAAGGCGACCGTGGCCGAGATTCATCGTCTCGAAGAAGCGGGCTGCCAGATCGTGCGCGTCACGGTAAACAATAAGGAAGCGGCGGAAGCGATCAAGGAAATCAAGAAGCAGATATCGATCCCGCTCGTCGCCGACATTCATTTCGACTACAGGCTGGCGCTGCTCGCCATCGAGAACGGCATCGATAAGGTCCGGATCAATCCCGGCAATATCGGGCGCCGCGAGAAGGTAGAGGCTGTCGTGAAGGCGTGCAAGGAGAAGGGGATTCCCATCCGGATCGGCGTCAATGCAGGTTCGCTGGAAAACCATTTGCTGGAAAAATACGGCTACCCGACGCCGGAAGCGATGGTAGAGAGCGCGCTTTATCATATCGGGATTCTGGAGGAGCTGGACTTCCGCGATATTATCGTGTCGCTCAAAGCCTCCGACGTTCCGATGGCGATCGCCGCGTATACGAAAGCTGCCGCTGCCTTTAATTATCCGCTGCATCTGGGCATCACCGAGGCCGGGACCTTGTTTTCGGGGACGGTCAAGAGCGCGGCAGGTCTCGGAGCATTGCTCAGCATGGGCATCGGCTCCACGATCCGGATCTCGCTGAGCGCTGACCCGGTCGAGGAGGTCAAGGTTTGCCGCGAGCTGCTGAAGTCATTCGGGCTGATCACGAATGCGGCTACGCTTGTCTCCTGCCCGACCTGCGGCCGGCTGGACATCGATCTGTTCTCGATCGCCAATGAAGTTGAAGCGTACATCTCGAAGCTGAAGGTGCCGATCAAAGTATCGGTGCTGGGCTGCGCGGTGAACGGCCCCGGGGAAGCGCGGGAAGCGGATATCGGCATCGCGGGAGCGCGAGGCGAGGGTATGCTGTTCCGGTACGGAGAGATGATCCGTAAAGTGCCGGAGGCTGATCTGCTCTCCGAGCTGAAGAAGGAGATCGACGTTATTGTCGAGCACTTCGAGCGTACGGGAGAGATCCCTGGGCGCAAGCATCATGCAGGCGTTTAGAGCCTGAACAGCGGGCTCCGCGGCTGAGGCGGCGGGCATGGGCGGTTTGCACAGCCCGCGCTGTTTGGCGATTGTGTTTATAATGAAAGACCGTGCGTTCTGTCCGCAGAGCTCACGGTCTTTTTTATTATTTTAGAAGACGGCTGCTTAGCACCGCTTTCCCTGCATACATTTCTCAGATTTGGCGAAAGCTTTAGAGGTATAACTTCCAGAAGAGATGAGGCGAGAGCATGTATAGAACAAAGGCTTTGATTGCAGCAGTTCTGCTGCTCGGGATGGTTATCGGGGCAGCCGTGCCCGCCGACACTTCCTCAGCTTCGCCGCTCAAGCCTCCGGATTTCGGTGCAGTCAGACGGGTAGCGCTGGTCATCGACGACTTCGGCAATGATATGCTGGGGACCGAGCAGATGATGGAGTTGCCCGTTCCTTTCGCGGCCGCGGTCATGCCTTTCCTGCCGACGACGAAGCGGGATGCGGAGTGGGCCCACCGCAAGGGGCATACGGTGCTCGTGCATGTGCCGATGGAGCCGAATGCGGGCAAGCCTGAATGGCTTGGTCCCGGAGCCATCACGACCAAGCTGACGGACGAAGAGGTGCGCCAGCGGATCACGGCAGCGATCGAGGATGTGCCTTATGCGACGGGCATCAACAATCATATGGGGTCCAAGGTGACGGCTGATGAACGGATCATGCGAATCATTCTGACGGTGTGCAAGGAAAAGGGGCTGTTCGTGCTGGACAGCCGCACGACGGATAAAAGTGTGATCGGCAAGCTTGCGCGCGAATTGGGGGTGCCTACAGCCAGCAACAACTTATTTCTGGATGATGTATACACCCGGAGCCATATTGCCAAGCAGGGAGTCAAGCTTCAGAAGCTGGCCAATACCCGCGAAGCCACGATCGTGATCGGGCATGTAGGAGTTCCCGGCAAGCATACGGCCGACGTGCTTGGGAGCGCGATCCCGGCAATCCGGCAATCGGGCGCCGTATTTGTCCCGATTGCTCAGATGATGCAATAGAAGCAGCCGGGCCGCCAAGTCAATCAATGGCCGCTGTCTGAAGGCTGATTCTGCAAATAACCGGCCACCCCGGCGCATATCCGGTCGGCAACGGCCTGCTGGCCTTTCTGACTTGTTAACCAGTCCCGGTCCTCCTTATTCGTCAGAAAACCCATCTCCACGATGACCGTCGGGCTTTTGGAGTAATTCAGCAGATAGTAGGTCCGGCCATACACCGGCGTGTTCGGAATGCCGTACATCTCATTGAGGCTGGTCTGCAAGGACAGGGCGAGCGCTTTACTGCGCTCGTCTTTCTGATGCAGAATCAAAGCGCCGCGGGAGGATGCGCGTTTGGCGGCATTCACATGCAGGCTGATGACCAGCTTTGGCTTGACTTCATTGGCAAGCATCGCCCGCTGCGCCAAATCCTTGATATGCCTGGATTTGGACTTCAACCACATATTTTCGCCGCTGAGCGCATAATCGTCCACTCGATTTATCAGCACCCGGTAGCCCTTCTGCCGAAGCTGCTCGTAGGTGAGCTTGGCGATCGTCAGATTGATATCCTTCTCCAAAATACCGCCATGCGTGGTGCCGCTGTCGATCCCGCCATGGCCAACGTCGATAACGATATCCATCTGGGAAAGGGCGGGGTGATCGGTTTTAATCTCAGGCAGCAAGAAAGAGTCCGGCAGCGCCGCCCAGGAAGAAGCCGGCAGGCTGAACAGGAGTAGGGCTGCGGCAGCAATCCGTCCTAATGCTCGAAGGGTTGGATAGATCATCGTGGCTTCCTTTCCCGGAAGATCTCCGGATAGAGTATGGAACGCATAGGACTAGCATTCCGAAAAACTTTGCAGGCTATAGGGATTAATGCTGTCAGCAGAGGGCAATACTACCAATTATAGTTTGCAAGCAGGAGGGTGAAGGGAAAATGAATATCAGTGTGGTTTTAATGGTTATTCAACTGTTTTTTGCCATCGTCATCGGTTTGTACTTCTGGAATTTGCTCCGCAACCAACAAACCAATCGTTCGGCCGTGGATAAGGAATCGAAGAAGGAATTGGAAAAGCTCCGTCGGCTGCGGACGATTTCCTTAAATAAACCGCTCGCCGAGAAAACAAGGCCGCAGGACATGGACGATATTGTCGGACAAAAAGAAGGGCTGCGCGCCTTGAAGGCGTCCTTATGCGGCGCCAATCCTCAGCATGTGATTGTCTACGGTCCGCCTGGCGTAGGGAAAACCGCCGCAGCGCGCGTCGTGCTGGAAGAGGCGAAGAAAAACCCGGAATCGCCGTTTCGCCCTGATGCGAAGTTCACGGAAATCGATGCGACAACCGCACGCTTCGACGAGCGCGGAATTGCTGATCCGCTGATCGGCTCCGTTCATGATCCGATTTACCAAGGGGCGGGCGCCATGGGCGTCGCAGGCATTCCCCAGCCCAAGCCGGGAGCCGTAACCAAAGCCCATGGCGGCATTTTGTTCATCGACGAGATCGGAGAGCTTCATCCGCATCAGATGAATAAGCTGCTGAAAGTGCTGGAGGACCGGAAAGTATTCCTGGAGAGCGCTTATTATAATTCGGAAGACAACAATGTGCCGGGCTATATTCATGACGTGTTTCAAAATGGGCTGCCGGCCGATTTCCGGCTGGTTGGAGCCACGACGCGCAACCCGTCCGAGCTTCCGCCGGCGATTCGTTCCCGCTGCATGGAAATCTTCTTCCGTCCGCTGCTTCCCGACGAGATCGGCCTGATTGCTTCCAAGGCACTGAAGAAAATCGGCTTTCCCGACAATCCGGCTGCTGTCGATGTGGTGAAACGGTATGCGACAAACGGCAGGGAAGCCGTGAATGTGATCCAGCTTGCCGCCGGCCTGGCCTTGACGGATCAGCGCAGAGAGCTGACGGCGTCCGATGTCGAATGGGTGGTCAACAGCTCGCAAATCTCGCCCCGTCCGGAGAAAAAGATCCAGAACCGGCCTGAGGTCGGACTCGTCAACGGGCTAGCCGTATACGGTCCCAATATGGGGATGCTGCTCGATATCGAAGTTACGGCGATCCCGGCTGTGCAGCCTGGAGCCGGACAATTCACCATTACCGGGGTTGTCGATGAGGAAGAGATGGGCGGCGGCTCCCGGACGCTGCGGCGCAAAAGTATGGCCCGCGGCTCCGTTGAAAACGTGCTGACCGTGCTGCGCCGCAAAAATTTGCGTCCCTATGATTACGACTTGCATATTAATTTTCCGGGAGGCATCCCGATCGACGGACCGTCGGCCGGAGTGGCGATGGCGGTCGCCATCGCCTCGGCTATCAAGCAGATTCCCGTTGACAACCATGTCGCCATGACCGGTGAAATTAGCATACACGGGAAAGTGAAGCCGGTGGGCGGCGTCATCGCCAAGGTGGAGGCAGCCTTCCAGGCCGGAGCTACCAAGGTCATCATTCCGAAGGAAAACTGGCAGGAAATATTTGCGGGCCTGCATGGCCTGGAGGTCGTTCCTGTGGATTCCATCGAAGAAGCGCTCCACCATTCGCTCGGCCTACAGTTGGCCGAACGCGCCGACGTGGATACGATAGCGGTAGACGGCGCCGCTCCGGCTTCCGTGGCCATATTGCATGCTGACGCGCTCGATTGAGCGCGTTTTTTGCATATTTATTCAGTGTTTAAGCATGACCCATACGCAGACATCCTCAAGGACCCGGCGGACGGGTTTGTTTGAACTTCCACTTATACGCGGGTGCGCTTTGGGAGAAACTTCGTTAAGGACAGGGTTGGCTCATTGGTGTTTTGCATGTAATTTTGCTAAGATAAAGAAGCATGTAAGTGACTCAAGAATGAGCTGCAAGTCAGTAAAGTCGGGAGGTGCCGGGATATGGGGCCAAGCAAGCATAAGATGCGACGGTTGCCGCTGCTGCCGCTGAGGGGGCTGCTGGTATACCCGAGTATGGTTTTGCATCTGGACGTCGGCCGGGAAAAGTCGGTGCGCGCGCTGGAGAAGGCGATGGTCGACGACAGCATGATTCTGCTGTGCTCGCAGTCCGAGGTAAATATCGAGGAGCCGAAAACCGAAGACATTTACCGGATCGGTACGATCGCTAAGGTACGCCAGATGCTGAAGCTCCCTAACGGGACGATCCGCGTGTTGGTGGAGGGTGTGGTCCGGGCGGAAATTGCCGAATTCCTGACCAATGAAGAATATTACGAAGTAAACGTTCGCGAGCTGCCGGAGCAGGATACGTCCGATCCGGAGATCGATGCGCTGATGCGCACGGTGCTGACGCAATTCGAACATTATATTAATTTATCCAAGAAAGTGACCCCGGAAACGCTTGCAGCGGTATCGGATATCGATGAGCCGGGCAGGCTGGCCGATGTTATCTGCAGTCATCTGTCCTTGAAAATTAAAGATAAGCAGGACATTCTGGAGACGGTGGATGTCAAGCAGCGGCTGGAGAAGCTGCTGGCCATTCTCAACAATGAACGGGAAGTGCTGGAGCTCGAACGGAAAATCAGCCAACGCGTCAAGAAGCAGATGGAGAAAACTCAGAAGGAATACTATCTTCGCGAGCAGATGAAGGCGATTCAGAAGGAGCTCGGCGAGAAGGAAGGCCGGGCCGGCGAGGCTGAGGATCTTCGCAACCAGTTGAACGAGAATGAGGTTCCCGAGAAGGTTCGCGAAAGAATTGAGAAGGAAATCGAGCGGCTGGAGAAAATGCCGGCGACCTCGGCGGAGGGCTCGGTTATCCGCAACTATATCGATTGGCTGCTCGGCCTGCCATGGGCGCATAAGACAGAGGATGATCTGGATATACAGAAAGCGGAAGAAATTCTCAATGAGGACCATTATGGCCTGGAGAAGCCGAAGGAACGCGTGCTTGAATATTTGGCCGTTCAGAAGCTTGTCCAGAAGCTGAAAGGACCGATTCTTTGTCTCGTCGGACCTCCGGGTGTCGGTAAAACGTCGATTGCCCGTTCGATCGCCAGATCGCTCGGACGCGAATTCGTGCGCATCTCGCTGGGGGGCGTCAGGGACGAGGCGGAGATCCGCGGTCACCGGCGCACGTATGTCGGCGCGATGCCGGGGCGCATCATTCAAGGGATGAAAACAGCAGGCACCAGCAATCCGGTTTTCCTGCTTGACGAGATCGACAAGATGGCGATGGATTTCCGAGGAGACCCGGCTTCGGCACTGCTTGAAGTGCTTGATCCCGAGCAGAACTCGACATTCAGCGACCATTATGTAGAGGTGCCGTTCGATCTGTCGAACGTCATGTTCGTAACGACGGCGAACGTCGTTCACAATATTCCGCGGCCGCTGCTGGACCGGATGGAAGTGCTTCATATCCCGGGCTATACGGAGATCGAGAAGCTGAATATTGCCCGCAATTATTTGCTGCCCAAGCAGAAGCGGGATCATGGCCTTCAAGACGGCCAACTCGTATACGAAGAGGCCGCTCTTATGAGGACGGTACGCGAATATACGCGCGAAGCGGGCGTGCGCAATCTGGAGCAGCAAATCTCCTCCGTCTGTCGGAAGGCAGCCAAGCAGGTCGTTGGCGGAGCGGAGAGCGTGTCTATAACGGCGGACAACCTGAAGGAGTTTCTGGGGCCTCCCAAGTTCCGGTTCGGCGTAGCCGAAGAGCGGGATCAGATCGGAGCGGTGACAGGGCTTGCCTGGACGGAGGTTGGCGGGGATACGCTGGTTATCGAAGTGACCGTGATGCCGGGCAGCGGGAAGCTGACACTGACAGGGAAGCTGGGCGATGTGATGAAGGAGTCGGCGCAGGCCGCATTCAGCTACACGCGCTCCCGGGCCGCGCAATTCCAGATTCAGCCGGATTTCCACGAGAAATTCGATATTCATATCCATATTCCGGAAGGGGCTATCCCGAAGGACGGTCCGTCTGCGGGCATCACGATGGGAACGGCCTTGATCTCGGCGCTTACGAATATTCCCGTCTCCCGCCATGTGGCGATGACCGGCGAAATCACCTTGCGGGGCCGGGTTTTGCCGATCGGCGGGCTTAAGGAGAAGTGTCTGGCCGCCCATCGGGCCGGCATCCGCACGATCATCCTGCCCAAAGATAATGAGAAGGACATCGAGGAAATTCCCGAAAGCGTCCGCCGCGAGCTGACATTTTATCCGGTATCGCATATGGATGAGGTGCTTGAGCATGCGCTGGTAAAGCCTGCCCGGGTATAAACGCAGCGTGTGAAATACGTCTTTAACGAGAAGCAGAAATGAGTGAGCATCAATGAAGGTCAACCAAGCTGAGTTTATTATCAGCGCGGTTCGTCCGAATCAGTATCCCGAGGATGCCTTGCCGGAGCTAGCTCTGGCAGGGCGTTCCAATGTCGGGAAGTCTTCTCTGATCAATCGGATGATCAACCGCAAAAATTTAGCCAGAACGAGCTCCAAGCCGGGCAAAACGCAGCAATTAAACTATTACCGGATTAATAACGATCTGTATTTTGTCGATCTTCCCGGCTACGGGTATGCCCAGGTGTCCAAGACGGAGCGGGAGAAGTGGGGCAAGTTCATCGAAGAGTATCTGCTTGGGCGCGAGGTTTTGAAGCTGGTGCTGCTGATCATCGATCTGCGTCATCCGCCGTCCAAGGACGATCAGGCCATGTACGAGTGGCTGAAGCATCACGGAGTGCCTGTATGCATCGTCACGACCAAGGCGGATAAAATCCCCAAGGGCAAGTGGCAGAAGCATGTCAAAGTCATACGCGAGACGCTCGGGGCTGACAAAAGCGACCCGATGATTTTGTTCTCCTCCGAGCTTGGGCTCGGCAAGGACGAGCTGTGGAGCCTGATCGAGCAGCGTATCGGATACGGCGCAGGCGATGCAGAGGCGGAAGCTCACGCAGAGCTGCCGGAGGCGACGGCTGAAGCGCTTGCGGAGGACGGAGCGGCGCCGGGCAATCCCCCTACGGAGCCGAAAGCCGAGTAACCGGAATGAGCAATCAGAGTGAATGGAGCAGGAGATCCCGGCTGTCGGCAAGCCGCACGGGGTCTTTTTTGCATCCGGTTTCCGGTGATTCCGCCGCATAGATGATTCTTTTCTTAAGCCCGCCCCAGCTGTTTCAAATCCCGAGGAATGGGTGAATATAGAGGTAGCCCGCATGCAAGCTAGGCAGGGAAATCTGGAACATCGTGCGCGATAGCGAGTTATCAGGTTATTTTTTCGGCCTCACTCCGGGAAAAAGCGGATTTTTCTGAATTCCGGCGAAATACAAAGGCTTGCAAGCAGGAATATTAAATAAATATGTAGTATAATGTATATAGAACAACAAATCAGAATGCAGGCTTCAAGGTTCGAAAACAATGAATCGAGGGATTTTTATGGCAAATAGGTTAGCGACCGTATACGTCAAAACCTGCCTACAGTTAACGGAAGCCGAAATGGACAGCTTTATCCGCATGTTCAAGGATCATGGAGCTTCTATGCAAGTGCAAGTGCTTGAGAACGGTAACCAAGAGGTGGTATTGGAGGATGACGCGGATGAGGATATCGTCCTGTCATTCGAGCGTCAAATGAATTTGTACGTCTGCCAAGGCACCTGCCGCATTCATAACAAAAATATCGTCAACGCTATGCGGAAAGCTGTATCCCTCTTCAAAGGCGATGCTGTTGTTCACCGAATCTACGCAGGTTATACGATGATTTATACGTACCAACAAGGCGCTGTCGTCAAGATTACGGAAAATACGGAAACCTCTGAGAAAGTTGTGTATGAATACCGCGATACGCTCGGTCAGCTCGAGAGATTGTTCCACAGAAACGAAGTGGAAGCCGAAATCTCCTCTGTCCGCACGCAGATCAACAGCTTGCTCGATCTGAGAAATGAACTGCAGGACGATGGTCTTCGCGAGCATATCGACGGCCGCCTGCATAAGCTTACACACCGTCTTTTCGTACTCGAAGCTTAATTCCATACAAGACTTGTGTACAGAGAAAACCGCTTTTTTCGGCCGCGGCTGAAAAAAGCGGTTTTCTCTGTACAGCGAGAGTCCGCTCAAAAAAATTCTTCGATGCCGCAGCGGGCCAGCACATCGGCCAAGTTTTCCACATATTGTGCTCATGTACTGACAACATTCAAGTCTTTAAAAAAATAGTTTTAAAAAAAGTATTGCTTTTCTGGTCAATAGATGTTATTTTTATTTTCGTTGAAAACAAAATAGGAACCAGGATTCACTCAGGACATTGAATGTTGCGAGAGATTATTCCCTCGAGAAGTGAATGACGTAGGTCCTAGCGGATGAAATTTTCAAAACATTTTATTCCTAGGAAGGGGGAACCGAAAGATGGAATACTCAACTTTCGGAAGACACGTAGCTGTAGACACTTGGGGAGTCGACTTCGACCTTCTCAACAGTGCAGAGTGGTTACAGGCGCAAATGGTAGAAGCAGCTGAGGCATGCGGAGCAACTGTGATGTCGGTACAATCGAAGCAATTTGAACCCCAAGGAGCAACTGTTCTTGTATTGCTCTCGGAAAGCCATCTCTCCATTCATACGTATCCTGAGAGAGGATTCGCGGCTCTGGATTGTTATACTTGCGGCGAAACGGTAGATCCTCAACTCGCGATCGAGCACATGTTGTCTGTGTTGAAGCCTGAAACTGTACACGCGAAGAAAATCGTGCGCGGTATCGGCGAATTGCAAGTCGAAACACCGGTTCTAAAGCAAGCTCAATTGGTTAAATAATAAGAGACTGACATATGGTAACCTCGGAGGTCACATTCCGGGGTTATTTCTTTTCATCCTGCCGGTATTTTTCCTGAAAGCCTATGAGCAGGTATATGAGGGAAGCTTTCAGAAAAAACTACTATGAGAACTAAAAATGGCAAGGGTCCCCTTAAGAACGTTAAAAAAGTTTTCATAAATTTTGTCGAAGCACCGCGTATCGCTATGATATAATGAACCTAAAATTCAGAGAAGGGGGCAGGTGAACCAGATGCATATCGTCGTCGCGGGTTTAAATTATCGTACGGCACCCGTGTCTATTCGTGAAAAATTTACATTCGCCGAGGGTGACTTACCATTGGCGCTGCAAGAGCTTAAGGCAACCAGGAGCGTGATGGAATGTGTTATCGTGGGCACCTGTAACCGCACGGAGCTGTATGTGGCGGTCGATACGCAGCAGTTGTGCGCCAATCACCTCAAAACGTTCATAGAGAAATGGTTCCAAGTGCCTAAAGAGCAATTCAACAAGCATTTATATATTTATGAGAATGAACAGGCAATCGAGCACCTGCTGCGCGTGACGAGCGGACTGGACTCGATGGTCATCGGCGAAACCCAGATTCTCGGCCAGGTGCGGGACGCTTTTCTGCTGGCTCAACAGCTGAAGACGACGGGCGTGCTGTTCAATACGCTGTTCAAGCAAGCGGTCACGATGGCGAAGCGCGCGCACTTCGAAACCGGGATAGGCGATAATCCGGTGTCGGTCAGCTATGCGGCTGTCGAGCTTGGCAAGCGGATCTTTGGCACCTATGAGAACAAGAAGGTGCTGATCATCGGCGCAGGCAAGATGAGCGAGCTTACCGTCAAGCATCTCTGCAGCAGCGGCGCCAGCAAGGTGACGGTCGTCAACCGTACTTTAAGCCGCGCCGCAGAGCTGGCAGAACGCTTCGGAGGCGTGGCAAGCACGATGGACAAGCTCGGGATTCATCTGGAGGAAGCGGACATTGTGATCAGCTCGACCGGTTCGGCCGGTTATGTGCTCACTGCGGAGCAGGTGTCCTGTATTTTGCAGCGGCGCAGGTCGCGACCGCTGTTCATGATGGATATTGCCGTACCGCGCGATCTGGACCCGCGTTTGGGTGAGCTGCCTAATGTTTTCCTGTACGATATCGATAATCTGCAATCGTTGGTGAATGCCCATATGGAAGAAAGACATAAAGCGGCTGTGCAGATCGAAGCCATGATCAAGAACGAGATGGCGGCGTTCGAGCAATGGTCCAAGACGCTCGGTATCAGCCCGGTTATCCAGGCGCTGCAGTCCAAGGCATCCGTCATTCATGAAGAGACGATGGACAGCCTGATGAAGAAGCTGCCGGAGCTGGATGAACGTGAGCTTAAAGTGATCAGCAAGCTGACGAAGAGCATCGTCAACCAGATGCTGCGCGATCCGATAGTTCGCATCAAAGAAATGGCCGCAGAGCGCCACGGAGATGAGGCGCTGGATATGTTCACCAAAATTTTTGCTCTGGAAGAGCAGTTGGACGGGCAGAAACGGGCGGAGCAGGAGCTGCGGCAGCGGGAAGCGGAGGCGGCGCAGGAGCGCGCCAAAGAGGAATTACTCGCCAAAGTGCGTGTAGCCGTGCCCGGCGACATACTGGCCAAGGCCTGATCCGGAAAGGAAAAACCATGGTCACGCAAACCTGGTTTTATGATGCGATACTGTATATGTATGCCCTGAGCCTCCTGTTTTACTTCGCGGATTTTAGCAATCCGAACCGAAGCGCCAAACGGATGGGGACAGGGTTGCTTCTTTTTGTATGGGTTTTGCAAACCGGCTATCTGGTGTCCAGCTTGACGGTTCACTCCAGCCTATCGGCGTTTTCCATGTTCGAGACCTTGTTTATATTCGCTTGGCTGCTGGTAACGGTATCGCTGGCGATCAGCCGGTTTTTCCGGATAGAGCTGTTTGTGTTTTTCGTCAATGTGCTCGGATTTTCCGTGCTGGCGCTGAACATGTTCTCCAAGCCGGGCTTGTCGCCTGCGCTTTCGCATTGGAATATTCAAGACGAGCTATTATTTATTCATATCTCGCTGGCCGTAGCCGGCTATGCGGCTTTTGTCGTATCCGCCGTCTTCTCGGGGATGTACTTGTTCCTGCACCGCAAGCTGAAGGAGAAGCAATGGTCGCAGCGCATGCAGCGGCTGCCGAGTCTGGAGCGGATGGACCACTTCGCGTTTGTGGCGGTTCTGATCGGAGCACCTCTCATGCTGATGACGATCTCGCTGGGCATCGTCTGGATCGCGATTCAAGGCGATTACGCGCTGTTCCTTGATCCGAAAGTGCTGAATTCCTGGTTTGTGCTGCTGGCCTACGTATTTTATCTGTTTCAGCGAATGCTGCTCAAAGCGCCCGGGAACAGGCTGGCCTTGTGGAACCTGGCCGCATTTGTGATTACGCTGGCTAATTTTATATTGACTAACTATTACTCGACCTTCCATCAATGGTCGTAAGGAAAGGTGGAGCGGCCATGACACGATGGTATCCGGTTATGCTGCAGCTGGAGGGAAAACGGTGCTGTGTCATCGGCGGCGGACGCGTGGCTCAGCGCAAGGTACAGGGCTTGCTGGACGCAGGCGCCGAGGTGACGGTCATCAGTCCGCGAACGACGGCGGCGCTGGGAACTTGGGCCGCCCAGGGTCTTCTGCGGCTGGTCCGGCGTCATTATGAGCAGGGGATGCAAGAGGTGCAAGAGGCGGCCCTGCTGTTTGCGGCTACGGATGATGAAGGCGTCAACGCTTCCGTTCGTGAGGAAGGGGCGGCTTTGGGGATTTGGGTCAATGCCGCGGATACAAGGGAGCACGGGGACTTGCTGCTGCCCGCCGTACTCCGACAAGGCGGACTCACGGTCGCGGTATCGACCTCGGGCGCCAGCCCGGGGCTGGCGCAGCTTGTCCGCGACGAGATCGGGGAATGGCTGGGCAGCGGGTATGAAACGTACCTGGACCTGCTGCTGGAGCTGAGGCTGACTGTCCAGCAGCTCGTAGCCGATACCGGGCAGCGTCAGACCTTGTTTCGTATGATGCTGGATTGGGATTTGCAGCGGCGTATGCGTGCCGAGGGCGGCCTACCGCAGCCGCTGCGGGAGGAGCTGCTGGATCGGGTGCGCCGGGACCCGAGTCCCGAAGGCATACGCCGCATCGGGATATGGCTTGCCGAGAACGACTATACATAAGCTGGGAGCGATCAAGACATGCGGACTATCGTTGTGGGAACGAGACAAAGCGCGCTGGCCTTAACTCAGACTGGCCAAGTGATCGAGCATTTGCGTAAGCTTTGCGCCGAGCACGGGATCGAAGCGGAGTTCGAACTAAAGAAGATTGTGACAAAGGGAGACCGGATACTGGACGTTACGCTGTCCAAGGTTGGCGGCAAAGGGCTGTTCGTGAAGGAGATCGAGCAGGCGCTGCTGGATGGCGAGGTGGATCTTGCTGTCCACAGCATGAAGGATATGCCCTTCGAGCTGCCGGACGGCCTGGTCGTTGGCGCTGTGCCTGAGCGCGAGGACCCGCGGGACTGTCTGATCATGCGAAGCGGATACGGGATCGATGATCTGCCCAAAGGCGCCAAGGTGGGAACCAGCAGTTTGCGCCGTGCCAGTCAGCTGCAGCACTATCGTCCCGATCTCAAGATCGAGCCGGTGCGGGGGAATATCGATTCCAGGCTGCGCAAGCTGGAGACGGAAGGCTTCGATGCGATTCTTCTGGCGGGAGCCGGGCTGCACCGCATCGGCTGGCAGGATAGAATCTCCGCTTATTTGGAGCCTGAGCTTTGTCTGCCTGCGGTCGGACAAGGGGCGCTGTGCATCGAGTGCCGCGGGGATGACGAGTTCATCCTGAAGCTGCTCTCCTATTACCGTCATGAGCCGACGACGCTTGCGGTCGAGGCGGAGCGGGCCTTTCTCGGGAAGCTGAACGGCGGATGCCAGGTGCCGATCGGGGCTTATGCCAAGCTGACGGGGGAGCAGGGCGGCGATGGCCGTCCGCGTATCGAGCTGACGGGCATGGTCGGTTCGCCGGACGGCCAAACGATGCTGAAGGAAACGATGACCGGCTCGGACCCTGAGCTGCTTGGCCTCAGCGTTGCGGAGACGCTGATCGGCAGGGGAGCGGCAGAGCTGCTGGATGCTGCCCGGGAATAGGGCGCGAATGCCTGCAGCCCGGGCCGTATCCGCGGCGGCAGGATGGACGGGATGATATAGAGAAGCGATTGAGGGGAGAGCGTTTATGAGCAAGGCGACCGTTTATTTGGTAGGGGCGGGTCCAGGTGACCCTAAGCTCATTACGCTGCGCGGGCTGGAGGCTATCCGCAGGGCGGATGTGGTGGTCTATGACCGGCTGGCCAACCCGCGGCTGCTCCGGCATATGAAGCCGGGAGCGGAGAAAATATTCGTGGGGAAGCTGCCGGACAAGCATATGCTGAAGCAGGAAGAGATCAACCAGCTGCTGGTCGATCTGGCTCTCCAGGGAAAGACGGTTACCCGTCTCAAAGGAGGCGATCCCAGCGTATTCGGACGCGTGGGAGAGGAAGCCGAGCTGCTTGCCGACAACGGCATTCCCTTTGAGATCGTGCCCGGGATTACATCGGCCATCGCGGTGCCGGCCTATGCCGGCATCCCTGTGACACATCGCGACTTCACTTCATCCTTCTCAATCGTTACGGGGCATGAATATAAAAATAAAACCTATTCGAGCGTAAATTGGCCCAATGTGGCCGGGGCGTCGGGAACGCTAATATTCCTGATGGGCGTTGCCAATCTGGAGACGATTTGCGCCGAGCTGATGGCAGGCGGGAAATCGCTTGACACGCCGGTGGCGCTGATCCGCTGGGGGACCTGGATGGAGCAGGAGACGCTCACCGGCAACTTGAGCGATATCGCCGGCAAGGTCAAAGCGGCAGGCTTTCAATCTCCGGCTGTCACCATCGTTGGCGAGGTGGTGCGGCTGCGCGACAAGCTGGCCTGGTTCGAGAAAAAGCCGTTGTTCGGCAGGCGCATTCTGGTGACCCGCGCACGCAGTCAGGCCAGCGAGCTGGTCGATCAGATCGAGGAGCGCGGCGGGGAAGCCGTCGAGTTTCCGGTGATCCGCACCCAGCCGCCAAGCCGGCCGGAAGCCCGGGAGGCGCGCGATCAGGCTCTGGAGAATCTGGACACCTTCGACTGGATTGTGTTTACAAGCGTAAACGGCGTAGAAGCCTTCTTCGACCGGCTGAAGGAGCTTCGCCGGGATATTCGCTCCCTGGCAGGAGCTCGTCTGGTGGCCGTCGGCCCCAAGACGGCTGCGGCCCTTGAGCGCAAAGGGCTGCTCGTGGAGGCAATCCCGCCGGTCTTCCAGGGCGATGCGCTGCTCGAAACGCTGGCTCCCCGGCTGCAGAAGGGAGATCGCATTCTGCTGGCTACGGCGGACATCGCCCGTACGGTTCTTCCGGTGAAGCTCAGGGAGCTGGGGATGGACGTCGTCAAGATCGACATCTATGAGAATGTGCTGGAGACGGAGGGCGGCGATGAGGTGCTGGAGCTGCTTCGTCAGGGGATGATTCACATCGTGACGTTCACCAGCTCATCGACGGTAACGAACCTGCTGCAGGCGCTTGAGCGGTTGGGCGTCAGCGAACCGCTCGCGCTGCTGCAGGGCTGCCGGATTGCCTGTATCGGTCCGCTGACGGCGCAAACGGCCCAGAAGCTCGGCTTATCGGTCGATTATATCGCAGAGGAAGCGACGGTGGACGCTCTGGTCCGCAGCATACAGGAGTCGAGCTAGAGTTGTACCGTCATCCGCGGACAACAGCGATCGAAAAAGCTCATCACTCGTGCGCGGCCATTCCAGGTTAGAATTTCAGTTCAATATTATACAGCAAGACAAGGAGGAGCATCATCATGGGTTTTCCTATCGTCCGAAACCGGCGGCTGCGTTCCACGGCCGCTATGCGCAATCTGGTCCGCGAGCATTCCGTCTCGGTGAACGATCTGATCTATCCGATATTCGTTACCGTGGGTGAGAATGTAAAGGACGAGATCGCTTCGATGCCAGGCGTCTATCATCTGTCGCTCGACCGGCTGGAAGAGGAGATTCGCGAGGTAGTGTCGCTCGGCATCCAGGCGGTGCTTCTGTTCGGAGTTCCTCATGACAAGGATGCTCACGGCAGCTCGGCTTATGATCCCAACGGCATCGTCCAGCAGGCGACAAGATTGATCAAGCAGTGGGCTCCGGAGCTGCTGGTCGTGGCCGATACATGTCTGTGCCAGTTCACCGATCACGGTCATTGCGGCGTTGTGCATGCGGATCAGGCTAAGGGCCGTGCTGACATTCAGAACGATCCTTCCCTGGAGCTGCTGGCCAAAGCGGCCGTATCCCAGGCGGAGGCCGGCGCGGATATTATTGCGCCATCCAACATGATGGACGGCTTCGTTTATGCGATCCGTCAAGGGCTTGATGCGGCGGGCTTCGAGCATGTGCCGATCATGTCGTATTCGGTCAAATACGCCTCCTCGTTCTACGGTCCGTTCCGCGATGCCGCCCATTCGACGCCGCAGTTCGGCGACCGCAAGACGTACCAGATGGACCCGGCTAACGCGAGGGAGGCGCTTCGGGAAGCGGAGAGCGACATCGCAGAAGGAGCCGACTTCCTGATGGTAAAGCCTGCGCTTGCTTATATGGACGTGCTGCGCATGCTCCGCGACCGCTATAACCTGCCGCTGGTCGCTTATAACGTCAGCGCCGAGTATTCGATGGTGAAGGCTGCGGCTGCCCAAGGCTGGATCGACGAGAAGGCGGTTGTGCTCGAGACGATGACCGGCTTTAAGCGTGCAGGCGCAGACCTGATTATTACGTATTTTGCCAAAGATATCGTAAGATGGCTTCAAGCCTAGCCATTAAGCGAGCGGCCAACACAAAGAACGTCCTGCTTTCCTAATCCGGAGGCAGGACGTTTTCACATATCGGCAGAGCGGCGCATCAAGGGGACACTGTCAAACATTTGTCGGAAAACCCGGCTGCCATGCGTTGTTAGCTGCATCCAAATAGGGCATAATGGTAGGTAGAAGTTTGGAAGTTTGCGGAAAAGAGGATGCTTCGATGAATTATAACGATTTGTTTATTCGCGCTTGCAAAAGCGAGCCGGTCGACCAGCTGCCAGTCTGGTACATGCGCCAGGCGGGAAGATATGACCCGGATTACCGGAAGATCAAAGAAAAATACAGCCTGCTGGAAATTTGCAAGCAGCCGGAGCTTGCGGCCGAGGTTACCCTAATGCCTGTGAAAAAGCTTGGGGTCGATGCGGCCATTCTGTATTCCGACATCATGAACCCGGTAGCCTCGCTAGGCATTGATTTCGATATCGTGAAAAACGTCGGACCGGTTATCGATAATCCGATCCGCTCGGCAGCTGATGTGGAACGGCTGCGCCCGATTCAGGTGGAGGCCGACCTGCCTCACATCCTGCGTACGATTGAGCTGCTCGCGGCCGAGCTGAAGGTGCCGCTCATTACGTTTGCAGGGGCTCCGTTCACGATCGCCAGCTACCTGATCGAAGGCAGACCTTCGAAGAGCTATATCCGCACCAAGTCGCTGATGTACGGCGAACCGCAGGTATGGTTCCAGCTCATGGACAAGCTCGGGGACATGGTCGTTACGTATCTGAAGGCTCATGTCGCCTCGGGGGCTAAAGCCTTCCAGGTGTTCGACAGCTGGGTAGGCGCGCTTTCTCCCGCGGACTTCCGGGTATACGTGCTGCCGACGATGCGCCGCATCTTCAGTGAGCTGAGTCATCTGGACGTGCCGAAGATTTATTTCCCCGGCGTAAGCTCAGGCGAACTGCTGCCTGATCTGCAGGGCTTGCATGCCGACGTGATCGGTCTGGACTGGCGGGTCTCCATCTCGGAAGGCAGAAGGCGTCTGGGGGGCCGGTATGCGGTTCAGGGCAACCTCGATCCCTACGTGCTCACCGCGCCGATGCCCGTGATCCGGGAGCAGGCCAAAGCGATTATCGACGAGGGCGTGCGGCAGCCGGGCTATGTGTTCAATCTGGGCCACGGCCTGTTCCCTGAGGCATCCCTTGAGAAGCTGAAGGAGCTGACGGACTTCGTCCACGACTACTCCCGGCAAGCGCTGAAGGAGCGGGCGACTATTAAGCAGGGGAGCGGCGCTTCATGATGAGCCATCACACTACTAACCAGACGGGCCCACGGAAAATCGGCGTGCTGGTCATGTCCTACGGAACTCCCGAGAGCATCGAGCAGGTGGAGGCTTATTATACGCATATCCGCCGCGGCAATCCCCCGTCGCCCGAGCAGCTAAAGGATCTGACGGACCGCTATGAAGCGATCGTCGGGGGCGTATTTCCGCTCCGCGAAAATACGGACAACCAGGTAAAGGCGCTGGAGAACAGATTGAACGAAAAATATCCGGACGCGACCTTCGTTTGCTATCAAGGGCTCAAGCATGCTGCCCCGTTCATTGAAGACGGTGTGGAGCGCATGGCGGCGGACGGGATAACGGAAGCGGTCGGGGTCGTACTGGCCCCGCATTATTCCGTGATGAGCGTCGGCGGATATATGAAAAGAGCGCAGGAAAAGGCCGATGAGCTGGGCCTGAAGATGAGCTTCGTGCGCAGCTATCACCTTCACCCCAAGCTGATCGAAGCGCTCGCGGTCCGCGTCGAGGAGGCGATGCATCGCTTCGGGGATGCGCCGAAGGACGAGGTGCTGGTCCTGTTCACAGCCCACAGCCTGCCGGAGAAAATTATCGAGATGCGCGACCCGTATCCCGAGCAGTTGCTGGAAACATCGCGCGCTGTCGCCGCGCAGGCGGGCATTACCCGCTGGCAGTTCGCCTGGCAGAGTGCGGGGCAAACCGGCGTCCCCTGGCTCGGACCCGACCTGCTGGACGTGCTGAAGACGGTTAAGGTGGAGCGGCAGGCCAGCCATGTGCTCGTATGCCCCGTAGGCTTCGTATCGGATCATCTGGAAGTGCTGTACGATCTGGATATCGAAGCGCAAGCTGAGGCCAAGGAGCTGGGCCTTCACCTCGAACGGACGCGCTCGCTTAACACGGACCCGCTCTATATGGAAACCTTGAGCGATGTGGTGCATGCGCAGGCGTTCGCCGAAGGGAAATGACCGCTATGGACATATCGCCCAGGCGCACAGCTATCATCGGAGGCGGCATCACCGGGCTTAGCGCGGCTTATTATTTGAAGAAGCAGATGGAAGAGGATGGAATTCCCTATCGGATTACGGTTTATGAGAAAAGCGAAACGTTCGGCGGCAAAATTAAGACGCTTCACCGGGACGGCTTCGTCATCGAGCAGGGGCCGGACTCGTTCCTGGCCCGTAAGCCTGCATTAGTTGAGCTGGCGCGCGAGCTTGGTCTCGAAGAGCATCTGACCGGCACGAATCCGAACGCGAAGAAGACGTATATTCTCTCGGGCGGCAAGCTTCACCGCATGCCTCCCGGCCTGATGCTGGGCATTCCGACACGGCTCGGACCGTTCATGCGGACCGGGCTGCTCTCGCCGAAGGCCAAGGCCAGAGCGGCGCTGGATCTGTTTCTGCCGAAGCGGCAATCGACGGAGGATGAATCGCTCGGCGAGTTTCTGGAGAGGAGGCTGGGCCGCGAAGTGCTTTCGCAGATCGCTGAGCCGCTGCTTGCCGGCATCTATGCCGGAGACACGTACTCGCTGAGCGTGAAGGGGACGTTCCCTCAATTCCACAGCATCGAGCAGAAGCACCGCAGCCTGATCCTCGGCATGATGAAAAACCGCAAGGAAGGCGGCCAGGAAAGCCGGACGCTGCCCGAGGTTGCTCAAAATACGACCTTCCTGACGTTCAAGGATGGCCTGGAGACGATCATTCATGGACTGATCGACGCGTTGGACAATGTGCGCTTCGTGAAGGGCTGCGGGATAACCTCCGTAACGTCCACTGACGGAGGATACCGTCTCGTGCGGGAGGATGGCGGAACGGACGAAGCCGACGGCGTGATCGTGACGCTGCCGGCCTATGCGATGGCAGGCCTGCTGGAGGAATCGGCGCCGGCTGCCGCGGCGGAGCTTAAGGCGATCGAGCATGTATCCGTAGCGAATATCGTCATGGCCTTCGACGAGAGCGACCTGAAGGCGAAGCTCGACGGCTCGGGCTTCGTCATCCCGCGCGGGGAAGGACGATTTATTACGGCTTGTACCTGGACCTCCGTCAAATGGCTGCATACGGCGCCAAGCGGCAAGGTGCTGCTTCGCTTCTACGTCGGCCGGTCAGGCGACGACCGCTGGCTGCATATGACGGAGGATGAAGTGATCCGCGCTGTGCGCAAGGATTTGAAAGAGATCATGGGCGTTACGGCGGAGTCGCTGTTTACCGAGATGACTCCGCTGCTGCGCTCCATGCCCCAGTACCCGGTCGGTCATCTCGAGCGAGTGCGGCGCGTCCGCGAAGCGGTTGCCGCCGCTTTGCCCGGCGTGCGGGTAACCGGCGCTGCCTTTTACGGCGTAGGGCTGCCCGACTGCGTGCGCCAAGGGAAGGAATCGGCGCTGGACCTGGCGAAGCAGCTTAAGACGGGCGCCCGGTAGGGTGGGCAGACCGTTTGACGGGTTAATCGGCCAGATTGCCGAGATGAAGAGTCATGGCGTTATCCTGGAAGCTCAGGATGCGCTTCTCCTGCAAATCCCGGATGACCTGCAAAAGCACAGGCTTCTGAACGCTGGCGAGCTGGGAGATTTCATCATAGTCCAGCATCGTGCGGAATGTGATCAGATTGCCGTGACGCAAGCCGTTTTTGTTGGCGAGCTTAATTAAGCTTATAGGCCCGGCTTCTCTCAATATATAGCGGTTTATTAGCAGATTCAAGTACAATTACAGGAAAGGTGTGGGAGGAATGAACGAACGCCGCGAACGATCGGAAACACGGTCGGCAGCAGCTTTTCAGGAAGCGAAGCAGTACATTCCGGGAGGCGTCAACAGCCCTGTACGCGCCTTCAAATCAGTCGGCCTGACCCCTTTGTTCATGAACAAGGGGGTAGGATCGCGCGTCTACGATATCGATGGCAACGAGTTCATCGACTATATCGGGAGCTGGGGGCCGCTCATACTCGGCCATGCACGCCCGGAGGTTATCGAGGCGATCAAGCAGGCAGCAGAGCTCGGGACGAGCTTTGGCGCGCCTACCGAGCTGGAGACGGAGATGGCCAAGCTCGTTATTGAGCGCGTGCCGTCGATGGAACTCGTCCGGATGGTCAGCTCAGGCACGGAAGCGACGATGAGCGCCCTGCGCCTCGCACGCGGTTATACGGGCCGGAACAAGATACTGAAGTTCGAAGGCTGCTACCATGGCCATGCGGATTCCCTCTTGATCAAAGCGGGTTCGGGCGTGGCGACGCTGGGTTTGCCGGACAGCCCTGGCGTGCCGGACAGCGTTGCCGTGAACACGATTACGGTGCCGTATAACGATCTGGAAGCGGTGCGGGTGGCATTCGAGAAGTTCGGCGAAGAGATCGCTGCCGTTATCGTAGAGCCTGTCGCCGGCAATATGGGAGTCGTTCCGCCACAGCCTGGATTTCTGCAGGGCTTGCGCGACATTACGAGCGCGGCCGGCACGCTGCTTATCTTTGACGAAGTCATGACCGGCTTCCGCGTCGGCTTGAACTGTGCGCAGGGCAGGTTCGGCATCACCCCGGATCTGACATGCCTTGGCAAGGTCATCGGCGGCGGGCTGCCTGTCGGAGCCTATGGAGGCAAGCGGGAGATCATGGAGCGCATCGCTCCGGCGGGGCCGATCTATCAGGCGGGCACCTTGTCCGGCAATCCGCTGGCGATGGCGGCCGGTTATACGACGCTCAAGCTGCTCGGCGAGCCGGGCGTATATGAACAGCTGGAGGAGCGCGGCGCCCGTCTGGAGGATGGCTTGCGGGCCAATGCGGCCGAGCTGGGCATTCCGCTGACGATCAACCGCATCGGCTCTATGGTATGCCCGTTCTACACGGAGCAGCCGGTGACCAACTACGAATCGGCCAAAACCTCCGACCTGCAGCGCTTTAATCAAGTGTTTGCCGGTCTGCTGGATAGAGGGATCAGCATCCCGCCGTCCCAGTTCGAAGGTTTCTTTATATCGACCGCTCATAGCAAGGAAGATATTGAAGCAACGATCGCGGCTCATCGGGAGGCGCTTCGCTCGCTGTAGGCTGATATAGGTTGAATGGATATAAAGTCTGGCAGAGACCCACGTCTGCCAGGCTTTTTTCTATGTACGCCAGCATGGGCGTCGTCTTTAGGGGGAAAGTCCTGAATGGGGCGAATTCTGCAAACAATATGCTTTTCGTGGATATTATTTCCCGCAATTGAAATAATAACGATAAAAAACGAAGGAGTGTTGTCTATGGAAGCAAACAGTACTCCCTTGACATCATCCGAATTAGGGAATCTGTGGTTGGATTATCAAGAGAAAACCATGCTTCTAAGATTTTTGGAGTATTTGCGTGAACATGCCGACGACGCAGACATTCAAAGCATTATCCATTCAGCTTACGAAGCCACGAAAAGTTTTATCCATGAAATTGCACAGATTTTTCAAGCTGACGGGGCTGTGGTTCCGATTGGCTTTACAGCCGAAGATGTGCATCCGGGCGTTCCAAAGCTTTTTGATTATCTGTACGAGCCTATGTTTCTGCACATGATCAGTAAGATAGAAGTCAATCTCTTCGCGCTTCATTTTACGATGTCTTACCGCAAAGACATTCGTCAGCTCTATGAGCGATTAGAAGCAAGCTCTCAAAGCATTTTTAACCGGTGCTCGCAGCTTCTGCTCGACAAAGGCGTCCTTGTGCGCCCGCCCTATATGTCCATGCCGAAGGAAGTCAGTTTTGTTAAAGATGACAGCTATTTGACAGGATTTAAATGGATAGGAGAGAAACGAGCGCTTAATGCCATTGAAATCTCGCTTATCCATCATGCTATTGAAACGAATCTGACGGGGATGCAGCTTATGATCGGCTTTGCACAAGTTGCCAATGATCGGGATGTGAAGAACTATTTCATCAAAGGGATGGAATTGTCCAAAGGCATAGAGACGACGCTGGGCGAGTTTCTGCGTCGCGACTATATCGAACCGCCGGCTACGCATGCTGGAAAAGCTACCAATTCAACGGTGGCCCCGTTTTCCGACAAGCTGATGATGTATCTTACCAATCTGCTGGGGGCCTTCGGTCTCGGCAGCAACGCGCTCGGCGGAGCGTTCAGTTTGCGCAGCGATTTGCCGCTTGCGATGGCTCACACGGCGCAGAAGATTTTGCCTTTTTTGAAAGAAGGCGCAGAGCTTATGATCAGGCACGGATGGTTGGAGGAGCCTCCCCAAGTGGAGGATCGCAGAAAGCTGACAAGATCGTAGGCGCAGAGATGATGCGGAAAATAATGTTCTTGCCTGACGCGGACAGGGAGTCTGCAAATGCGAGGCAAACTCAAAAGCCCGTCCGATGAGGGACGGGCTTCAAGCCGAACGGGCATTATGCTTATGTAGCTTGCTAAGGCGCTTTTACCGGTGAGTCTGCCGGAGCCGTCGTCCCTGGGGCCGGCGGAGTCGCCGTGCCTGAAGCCGGGTTGGCTGTGTCTCGCCTGACCGCGTCTGTTGGGGTATCCTTTGCCGGTTTGGCGGAAGAGCTTGTCTCGGCCGTTGACGTATTTCCTGACGGCACGGTTGCGGGCGGATTGGCCTGCGGCTTGTCCGTTCCCTTCGCCGGAGCTTCAACGGGCTGGCCGCCAGCCGAAGGGGGAGAGGAGCCTGCGGCTCCTGTCCCGTCCGGCGGGGCTGGGCTGCCTGCTCCCGTTTTATCCGGTTGCGTCTGCCCGTCTGTTCCTGATGGCGTCGGCGTACCGCCGGGGGCCGTCTTGGCGCCGCCTTCCTTGTCTGCGTCCGAAGCGGTGCCGCCTTTGGCTGAACCCGAGTCTGCGTTCCCGCCGCCGCTTGCTTTGTCCTTCTCTGTCGGAGCTGCCGGCGAACCGTTCTTACCGTTCGCGCCGGTTCCGGGCGAGGAAGGCGTTTTGCTGCCAGTGGCAGGCGCGCCTGTCTTGCCTGGATCGCTTGTGCCGCCGCTCGGAGCCTTCCCGTTCTCCTGCTTGCCGCTCCCCTGCTTCGTCTTATCCGTTTCAACGGGCGGCTTGCTTGTCGAAGCAGGCGGAGTTTGCTGCAGCTTCGCTTTCTTCTCGGCCTGCTCCCGTAAATAATCCGGATGGTCGTAGGAGCCGCCGGCATCGATCTTGTCGACGCCGTCCCAGATGCGGGGAGCCCGTACGGAAGCGGGATTGTCGTATACGAGGAAGGCCGAAGGCAGCCTGCGCTCCCCATAACGGCTGGACGGCTTCGTAACCAACTCTCCGTCCACGACCAGCTCGGAAGATGCGCCGCCGTCCAGATTGCCTGCGATCACGCAGCCTTCCTCCAGCAGCAGATCCTGCATCTCCTTGAGCGTAGCGCCGACGCTATGCGTCTGGCGTCCGTCGACGACGATGAAGATGACCGTGCCGTCGGCGCGCTGGCCGACCACGGTCCGGGGCGCGCGGCCCCAGCCGCCGTCGCCGCTGGTAATCAGCGGTTTGCCATTGGCGATGAGACGGGGGTAGAAGGAAACGGCCTCCGTAACACCCATATCTCTCAGCTCGAACGCATCGTATTTCCCGACGACAAGCCGGCCTTCCTTCGTAAATCCGACAATATGCTGCGGGATGGAGCCGTCTTGGTCAGTGAAAATAATTTCACCCTCGGAGACAATCATCCCGAGTGCGGCGAAACCGTTCCCGAGCCCTTCGGGATCATTGAAAGCTCCCCCGTTCAAGCCTGCGACCGCGCCGGTCCGGCTCACCATGGAGGTGATGCGCTCTCCTTCGCCGACTTTGCTTGGCGTCATGATCTTGATGGTCGTCGGGTCGTACACGTACATCTTCTTGCCCTTGTAGAACTGCGAGGAAATATCCTCGACCTTAATCAACTCATCGATAGACCGGTGCTTCTCCGTATTGGAACGCACCGAAACAAGCCCCAGATTATGCTTCTCCGCGGCCGCAAGCTCAATATCGTCCTGCAGCTTCTTCACCATCAGATCGCGCTGCTCGGCGCCGACGAAAATCCATGCCCAGCTGCGGTGCTGAGTGGTGATGACGGTCTCCGCCATCCATTGGCGCATCTTGCCGCCCGGTACCGTCAAATACAGAAAGCTGGATGTACAAAAAGTAAGCAGCGCGACGACAAACAACGTCTTCTTAATAATGCTCCACTGACGAATCGCTAGCAAACTGCCTTTCAAATGCATTCCTCTCCCAACAACAGGCCCACGTAGGCCTATTATGTCTATGAACCTTAGGTTATTCTATCATAAATCGACTGTTTTTAACAGAAACCGCTAGAGTAAGATGAAGGGTGCGCTGGCAATGTAATCGCTTTGAGAAAGGCGGCGGCTTTGGTACAATGACAGATATTACATAGATATGAACGAATGGGGCGAGACATGTGCTGCAGCGATACAGTTTGTTTGGAATCACGTTGGAGATGCTGCTAGTATTCGGGTTGTTTGCGCTCGGACTCATCTTGATTCTGGGCTATGCTTTCTATGAGCACAGCAGGAGGAAGCGGCTGGACAAGCAGGCTGCGGGCAGGGAGGCGAAGCCGTCGTGAGCTGGCTGAGGAAAGGCGAGTGGCTGGAATGGCGGCACCGCACGGATATAAGCAGCCGGGACGAGGCGAGGGAGGCGGCCGCTGCGCTGGTTGGCGACAAGTGGAGCCGGACCTTGCTGCACAGCGAGGGGTTGCTGTGGCAGGGCAGCCGGCTGCGGCTGAAGCTGTTCCCACTGGAGGAGAGTCAGTATGGAGCGGCGGAGGCCGGACAATCGGGGGAGCCGGAAGAAGCGGAGCTCCTGTACGAGGATGATTTCTGCCTGGTTGCAGGCAAGCCTGCCGGGATGAAAGTGCATCCGACCGAGCCGCTGGAAACCGGAGCATTGTCCCAAGCGGTTAGCCGGCGGCTGTATCTGGAAGGAAGACCCTGCCGTCCCCGTCATATCCACCGGCTGGACGAGGATACGACCGGACCGGTTTTATTTGCCAAATACGCCTGGGTGCAAAGCCGTCTGGACGTATGGATGAGCGAGAAGCGGATTGAACGGACTTATGTCGCTATCGTTCAAGGGCAAGTCGCGCGCGCGAAGGGCAGAATAGATGCCGCTATCGGCCGTGACAGGCATCATCCGACGCGAAGAAGAGTGTCGCCTTCGGGCGATCGTGCGGTGACGCGCTACGAGCGGCTGCAGGTGTGGAAGCATGCCACGCTCGTCCGGCTTACGCTGGAGACGGGGCGTACCCATCAAATTCGCGTGCATATGAGCCACCTCGGCCACCCTTTGCTCGGAGATGTTTTATACGGGGGACCGGCAGACCCGATCGCGCGTCAAGCGCTCCATGGAGAACGGCTTGTTTTCCCCCATCCGCTGACAGGCGAGACCATCGCCGTAGATGCGCCATGGCCCGAGGATTTGACGGCCTTGCAAGCGCGGCTTGAAAAATAGATGTCATGCTCCTTCCGCAAGAGCCATATAAATGGGATAGGACAATGGGGCTCTTAGGATCAAGAAAGGGAGGACATGACATTGACAACACCATCAAACGGATTACGGTTCGATATTTATGAGCGGGTGCACGTCAGCGATGAAGTGCTCGGTATCAAGCAGCTGGAGGGCGTCGAGCTGGTACCTCATATTCAAGTGCTTACTCAGGGGGAACAAGCTGTATTGCGCGGCAATCTGCTATTAAACGGCAGCTATGTGGATGAATTAGGCCGCGAATCGCAAAGGCTGGAGCATCTGATCCCCGTGGAAATTACGCTGCCGATGAACCGGGTAGCCCGCGTGGAGGAGATAGCGGTCGAAATCGAAAATTTCGACGTGGACCTGCTGTCTCCGAGAAGTCTGAATATTACCGGCGTGCTGTCGCTGAACGGGCTGGAGGTCAACGCCTCCCGGGATGAGCAGGAGCCCTCCTGGCGGGAGACCGAGGAAGAGGTTGTCTTCGTGCATGAAGCGGCCAATGCGCGGACCGAAGCGTTTGACGGAGACGCTCAAGTCAGGCAGCGTCAAGAGGATCAGGCGGCTTTTCAGGTGCCGGCGGCGGACACGGCGGAATCGTTCGGCAGCCGGCTGGAGGAGCCGCCGCCTCAGGAGGTTGCGGAGGAAAACGAGCCGGAGATGCCGGAGGATGCGGAGGCTGCACCCTTAGAAGAACCTGTGAACGACTGGCAGCCTCAAGCCGAGCAGGCTCCTGAAGCGGAGAAGAAGGAGCTGAAGGTAGGTTTCGGGGCCAAGAAGGCGCCGGCCGAGGAACCTCCCGCTGCCGCGGCTGACAATGCCGCGCCCAAGCCGGGGGCTTTCGGACTGGCATCGCTGATCAATTACAGCGCGTCCAAATCCGAGGCGCGCGCAGCCGAGGAAGCCGCGCAGGCGCAGGCCGCAGCTGAAGCGGCTTCCGCCCAGAGAATGGAGTGGGGCAATCTGCTGCTTTCGCGGCGCGGAGACCAGCAGGAATTCAAGAAAGTCCGGCTTGTCATCGTACAGAAGGAGGACACGCTGGAGACGATCGCCAAAAAATACGAGCTGAACCCGCGTGAGCTTGTGCTGTACAACCGGCTGGGGGACAACGAGCTGGCAGCCGGCCAAATCGTATATATTCCACGCTAAAGCTTCCACAGAAATCCGGATGGCCTGACAAAAGGCTTATCCGGATTTTTTTGCAAATCTCGGAGGGTATAAGCTCCCGATGAAATTCGGCAATCGCCTTCCGAAGCCTTTTTTTCGTGCCGAAAGGCCCGATGTCCCCGCCTCATATTGACTCTGACCCCGGGATTGTTTATCATAGTAGGCATAAGAAGCTGTAATAACGTGGAAAGGGAGTAGTAAGCAGCGAATCCTTCAGAGAGCGGAGCCGGCTACATGCTGAGAGGTTCTGCAGGACGTACCTGTTGAAGTCGCCCCGGAGTTGCCGGATTGAAGCGGAATGCTTAGATTCGGCCGGTCACAGCCGTTATCTGTCTAAGAGCCGTATGCATACAGGCGGCCGGGAACGTTCCGGTTAGTCGTCAGGCATGCGGAATAAAGGTGGTACCACGGAAGCGTAAGCCTTCGTCCTTTGCGGCGACAGGCTTTTTTCATTGTTTAAGGGACTTAAACGTCTGTTGAGCAAGAGGCCGGAGAGCCGACGGGGAGTGGAAACGGCGAGTGGAAGCCCCGATCGGCCGCGGGCCGCGCGTTGTTCACCGGATTTTTAAAAGTAGCGTTGTTATTACACTTACCGAGGAGTGAATGAGGATGGAAGAGATGAAACAAGGAGCGCCGGAGACGACGATGCCCACCACCTATGATCCGAAGGAAAGCGAGAAGAAATGGTATGACTTCTGGCTGGAGGGTCAATACTTTCAAGCAGGCAAGCGTCCGGACGCCGAGCCCTACACGATCGTCATCCCTCCGCCGAACGTGACGGGCATGCTGCACATCGGGCATGCGCTCGACAACACGCTGCAGGATATTATGACGCGCTTCAAGCGGATGCAGGGCTACGATGCGCTGTGGCTGCCGGGCACCGACCATGCGGGCATTGCGACGCAAACCCGCGTGGAGCAGAAGCTGCGGGAAGAAGGGCTCACCCGCTACGATCTCGGGCGGGAGAAGTTTCTGGAGAAGGTGTGGGAGTGGAAGGACCACTACGCAGGCACGATCCGCGGGCAATGGGCGAAGATGGGCTTGTCGCTGGATTATTCCCGCGAGCGGTTCACGCTTGATGAAGGGCTCTCCAAAGCCGTTCGGGAAGTATTCGTGCGGCTGTACGAGAAAGGGCTCATTTACCGGGGCAAACGGATTATTAACTGGGATCCTGCCGCACGGACGGCGCTCTCCGACATTGAAGTCGAATACAAGGAAGTGCAGGGCGCTCTCTACCATCTTAGGTACCCGGTAAAGGACAGCGGCGAGTTTATCGTTGTTGCGACGACCCGCCCCGAGACGATGCTGGGCGATACGGCGGTAGCCGTCCATCCGGAGGATGAGCGCTACAAGCATCTGATCGGCAAGACGCTGGTGCTGCCTATTATCGGCCGCGAGATTCCGATCGTCGGGGATGAATACGTGGACAAGGAGTTCGGCAGCGGCGCGGTGAAAATTACGCCGGCTCACGATCCGAACGACTTCGAGGTAGGGAGCCGCCATGATCTGCCGCAGGTGCTGGTGATGGACGAATCCGGCAAGATGAATGAAAATGCCGGCAAGTACAACGGACTCGACCGGTTCGAATGCCGCAAGCAGATCGTCGCCGACATGAAGGAGCAGGGCGTGCTGCTGAAGATCGAGGAGCATGTGCATCAGGTCGGCCACAGCGAGCGCAGCGGCGCCGTCGTGGAGCCTTATTTGTCCACACAATGGTTCGTCGCCATGAAGCCGCTGGCCGAGCGGGCTGTCAATTTGCAGAAGTCCGGAGACGGTGTGAAATTTGTGCCCGACCGCTTCGAGAAAACCTATTTGCACTGGATGGAGAATATCCGTGACTGGTGTATTTCCCGCCAGCTGTGGTGGGGCCATCGGATACCGGCTTGGTACTGCGAGGATTGCGGCGAATTGACCGTATCCATGGAGGATGCGAAGGGCTGCGGGCATTGCGGAGGCTCTCGCCTGCAGCAGGACAACGACGTGCTCGACACGTGGTTCAGCTCCGCTCTGTGGCCTTTCTCCACCATGGGGTGGCCGGAAGAGACTGACGACCTGAAGCGCTACTTCCCGAACAGCCTGCTGGTAACGGGCTATGACATTATTCCGTTCTGGGTGTCGCGGATGATTTTCAGCTCGCTGGAATTTACGGATCGTATGCCATTCGACGATCTGCTCATTCACGGTCTGGTGCGCGATGCGGACGGGCGCAAGATGTCGAAGTCGCTGGGCAACGGCGTCGATCCGTTCGAGGTTATCGAGAAATATGGAGCCGACGCGATGCGCTTTATGCTGTCGACCGGCTCTACGCCGGGCCAGGATCTCCGTTTCCGCTGGGAAAAGGTGGAGCAGGCGCGCAACTTTGCCAATAAGATCTGGAATGCGTCGCGCTTCGCGCTGATGAATCTGAACGGATTCCGCTATGAGGATATCGACCTGTCGGGAGAGCTCGGAACGGCGGACCGCTGGATTCTGCACCGGCTGAACGAGACGGTCCGCGACGTGACGCGACTGATGGACGCGTACGAGTTCGGAGAGACGGGACGATTGCTGTACAACTTCATCTGGGACGATCTGTGCGACTGGTATATCGAGTTCAGCAAGCTATCGCTTTATGGAACCGACGATGCCGCCAAGCGGAAAACCCAATCGGTGCTGGCTTATGTGCTGGACCGTACGCAGCGGCTGCTCCATCCGTTTATGCCGTTTATCAGCGAGGAAATCTGGCAGCATCTGCCGCATGAGGGCGAGACGATTATGCTGGCGCCTTGGCCGGTGTACGAAGCGGCTTTCGAAGCGCCGGGAGCTGTCCGCGAGATGGAGCTGCTGATGGAAATTATCCGCACGGTCCGCAACATCCGCGCGGAGGTCAGTGTGCCGATGAGCAAAAAAGTTGAGCTGCTGGTGAAGCCGACCGACAGCGAAGCGCTCGATATTTTGCAGCGCAACGAAGAGTATTTGCGCCGCTTCAGCAATACGTCCAGCCTGGCGATCGACGCCGCGTTGCCCGCGCCGGACAAGGCGATGTCAGGCATCGTGACCGGGGCCGAGCTGTTCCTGCCGCTGGCGGGACTTATCGACATTGCCCAGGAAATAGCGCGTCTGGAGAAGGAACTGAAGACGCTGCACGGCGAAGTCGAGCGGATCGAGAAAAAGCTGTCGAACGAAGGCTTCGTTGCTAAAGCTCCGGCGAAGGTCATCGAAGAGGAAAAAGCGAAGCTGGCGGATTATGCCGACAAGCGCGATAAAGTGACGGCGCGCATCGCCGAGCTGAAGGGGTGAGCGGGCGATGACAAACGAACAGGCTGAAAGCGCCGCGGCGGCGGGCTTGCCGTTCCAGAACGCCAAGGAGGCGGTAGACTGGATCGTGCGGTTTATCCCGCTGGCCGGCATCAAGCTGGGGCTGGAGCGGATGGAGCGGGTGATGGAGCTGCTGGACAATCCGCACCGCCGGCTGAAGTTTATCCATGTCGCCGGAACGAATGGCAAAGGCTCCGTCTGCGCTTACTTGACATCAGCGATCCGCTCGGCGGGCTACGATGTGGGGACGTTCACGTCCCCCTTCATCGAAACTTATAACGAGCGAATCCGGCTGAACGGGCAGAACATCAGCGATGAGGATCTTCTGCGGACAATCAACAAAATCAAGCCGCTGATCGATGAAGTAACGCCGGAATACGGGCAGCCGTCGATGTTCGAGATATCGACCGTCGTGGCTATCGAATATTTCGCCCGGACCGCGTATCCCGACTTTGTCGTCTGGGAGACGGGAATGGGAGGCCGGCTCGATTCGACCAATATCGTAACGCCGCTCGTATCGGTCATTACGAACATCGGTCACGACCATATGGATTTTCTGGGCGACTCGCTCGCAGCGATCGCAGGGGAAAAAGCCGGAATCATCAAGGCGGGAGTGCCGCTAATCAGCGCGGTGGAGCAGCCGGAGGCGCTCAGCGTTATCGAGGCCAAGGCAGCCGAGAAGAAAAGCAAGCTTTACCTGCTGGGCCGCGACTTCAAGACCGAGCTGATCTCGCGGAAGGAAAATGAACAGCTGTTCCGCTTTGAAGGACTGTTCCGCCATCTGCCTGATATGGCGATCACGCTGAACGGCGCGCATCAGGTCAACAATGCGGCGGTCGCGCTGATGACGCTGGAGGTGCTCCGGCAATATTATGCGCTGATCGTGGACGATGAGGACTTGTACCGGGCAATGCGGGAGACGGCTTGGCCGGGACGGCTGGAGCAAATTTCCGATTCGCCGCGCATCCTCATCGACGGAGCGCATAATCCCGAAGGAGCGGAGACGCTGGCGGCGTCTTTGACGGATACTTACAAGTACGGCAAGCTGCATTTTATGATGGGAATGCTGTCAAACAAGAATCATTCCGGTTATTTCCGGCATATACTGCCAATAGTGGATACGCTTATTGTGACCGAACCGAATTGGCATAAGAAGGCGTCTGCGGCTGAGCTTGCGGAGTTGGCCAAGCGAATGCTGGTCGAGCTCGGCCGGCAAGACGTGGAGATCGTGGTCGAGCCGGACTGGAAGCAAGCGCTGGACCACCTTAAGCGCATGTCGGGGCAGGATGATCTTGCCGTCGTATCCGGCACGTTATATTTGATAGGGGATGTACGTTCCTGGATCAAGCATCAATCCGATTCTGACAAAGGCTGGTGACACGGGCGTGAATACATCGGAACACATCCATTTTATCGGCATCGGCGGGTATGGCATGAGCGCCATTGCCAAAGTGATGCTGGAAATGGGCTACCAGGTTTCGGGATCTGATCTGGCGCAGGCCGAGCTGACGGAGAAGCTCGCCGCCAAGGGCGCCCAGGTGTTTATCGGTCATGAGGCGCAGAACGTGAAGGGCGCGGATGTTGTCGTCTATTCGACGGCTCTGTCGAGCGATAATGTGGAGATGGCGGCGGCTGAGGAATTGAATATTCCTATCCTGCACCGTTCTCAGATGCTTGCCCGGCTGATGAACGAGAGAAAGGGAGTCGCCGTCGCCGGCGCTCACGGGAAGACGACCACGTCGTCGATGATCGCCCTGGTGCTGGAGGAATGCGGCCAAGACCCTACCTTTATTATCGGCGGGGAAATTTTGAACGTAGGCAGCAATGCCAAGGCGGGGAAAGGCGACTATGTCGTGGCCGAAGCGGATGAAAGCGACGGTTCCTTTCTCCAGTATCAGCCGCTGATCGCCTTGGTTAATAATATTGAGGCCGATCATCTGGAAAACTATGACGGCAGCTTCGATAAGCTGAAGCAGGCGTACGCCCAGTTTCTCAGTCAGGTGAAGCCGGAAGGCAAAGCGGTTATATCCAAGGACGATCCGTATCTGCGCGAGATGATGCCCGCCATCCGCAGCGAGGTGATTACCTATGCGGTCGATACGGAGGCCGACTATGTCGCGCGCAACCTCGTGCTGGGCGACCGCAAGGTGTCGTTCGAGGTGGTTCATGACGGGAAAACGCTGGGGACTTTGCGATTGTCCGTACCGGGCAAGCATAATGTGTACAATGCCATGGCTACATTGATCACATGTCTGGAAGCCGGGTTAACCTTCGAGCAGATCGCGGAGGCCATCAAGGAGTTCCGGGGCGCGAAACGCCGTTTCCAGGTGCTTGGCGAGGTGAATGACATGCTGGTCATTGACGATTATGCTCATCACCCGACGGAGATCGAAGCGACGATTCAGGCGGCGAAAGCTACGGGCAAGCGCATCGTCGCGGTTTTTCAGCCGCAGAGGTATACGCGCACGTATTTCTTGTTCGAGCAGTTCAGCCGGGCATTCCCTGAGGCGGATGAGGTGATTATCACCGACATCTATTCGCCGGCAGGCGAGAAGCAGATCGAAGGCATTACTTCCGCCAAGCTGGTGGAGCTGATTCGCCAGAACAGCAACGCCAATGTCACCTATATACCGACCAAGGAAGAGGTGCAGACGTACCTGCTGGGCGCGGCCCGGCCGGGGGATCTGATCATCACGATGGGAGCCGGGGACATCTGGAAGACGGCTGTCGGGCTGGCGAAGGCGCTTGAGGAACGGGCTGCGTTGCAGGACGGAGAAATCTCCGGCTGAGCAGGAGCCGAAGGAACCGGATCACGATAACGGAACAGAGAGAGGGATGCTTGGCGGATAGCCGCAGGGCATCTCTTTTTTTGCGCCTTGCGGCTGACTGTTCCGGCCGACTGGCTGAAGGTCGGTCGGGAATGCCTCCGAACCGGCCTAATTTGCAAGGCGTTTCAGTTCTAATCGCGCGGCGACTCTCATAGTCTAGTAGCAAGATCACTGACAAGGGAGAGTTGAAGCTATGAATAAAGCCAAGATGACGTTTCGTTTCTCGCAGGACCGCCGGCAGGAGGAGGTAAGCTCCCGCCGTGACTCCAAGGTCATCCCGCTTCGGCCCGAGGAATATCGTGTGGAAGAGCCCCCATCCCAGGCCCAGGCCGTTGACAGCTACCGGATACCCCAAAACGAATCCGGGGTGTACAAGCCCGATAGAGAACTGGAGCGGCCTCAAGCTTCCACTGCCTCGTTTGGCGTGAAGGATACTCAAACTCCCAGACCGGTGAAGCCGCTGAGCGATTTTACGACAGATTTCGGGGGCTGGCAAAGCTCCTTCGATGAAGAGACGGATCGTGTCAGCAGCATGATCCGCAGCTCCCGGGAGCATGCGATAGATCCGGAGACTGGCTATATGGAACGCGATCCGGACATTAACGAGAAGCTGAACCGTCCAAGCAGGGCCGATATGCAGCCCGAACAGGCAGGAGCACACAGCGATGGCGGACCAAGAGATATTCAAGGAAGCGGCATCGGCGGATATGTCCGCATCACGCGCTCGCCGGGCGGGGGAGGCTCCTTCCTTCGCATTGTGGCTTCGGTGGCCGGAGCGGTCGTTACCGGCGTGGCCTTCGGCTTCCTCGTTCTCTCCATGTTCACGGCGCCGGAAGAGGATCAGACGGCGCGAGCAGGGGGCGGCAAGAATGGGCAGACGCAAGCTTCAACCGCATCCGGTACGGGGGCAGGGGCTGCTCAGCCGGGGGCTGCCGGAGCCGGCAGCGGAGCTCTTCCCACCACGGCCGGCGCAGGGGCTGCCGTTAATTTGCCGGCGCGGAGCTACACCATTTTGCAGGGCGGCGTGTTCAGCACGGCTCAAAGCGCGGAGACGGAGGTGGCAAACTTCCGCAAGAAAGGATTGTCCGCTGTCAGCGAGGCAGGCGAGAAATTTACGGTTTTTGTAGGCGTGGCTGCGAGCCGGGATGAGTCGCTGGGCTTGTCGCAGACGTATAAGGATCAGAACATCGACGTTATGCTTAAAGCCTATGACATTCCTGCGGTCTCCCAAATCCGCTGGAGCGGGAAGCAGCCTGAGCTGTTTTCAGCTTACATGAACCTGGGCAGCAAGCTCGTGCAGCAGATCGCTGCTCAAACCTCGCTTCATGTGGTGGACAAAGAGGCCAGGCCGCTCGATGACAAAGCCTTGCAAAGCATCAAAGCGACCCATCAGTCCTGGGCCCAATCGGCTTCCGCCATCAGCGACGGTTTGGGCGAAGCGGGAAAGGCGGCTCTGCCCAAGCTGAACAGCGCGCTCAATACGGCCGTCGTAACGCTGGAGGAATATAAGAAAAATCCGTCGGCTTCCCTGATGTGGCAAGCTCAGACGGCCATCATGCAATATCTGGTAGCCGAGAAGGAGCTGCTGAAGGCGGTTGCGGTTTCGTAGGAAGCGGACGGTACGGGAGGCGGGCAGTTCCAGACAGGTACAAACCGGACAGAGATAAAGACAGAAACAGAGACAGAGACAGAGACAGAGACAGAGACAGAGACAGAGACAGAGACAGAAACAGAGACAGAAACAGAGACAGAAACAGAGACAGAAACAGAGACAGAAACAGAGACAGCTGCCGGACGGCCGGCATAAAATAAAAGAGGCCTCGGACCCGCCGCTATGGCGGAGTTCGAGGCCTTTATTGTCATCTGCGGAGCCGGCGGCAGCAGCGGTCGGACTATCTGGAGCCGCTCCGCATATAGCGGTCAAGCAAGGTTGCCGCCTCCGCGCGCGTCATGGACTTGTCCGGAGCGAAGCTGGTGGCCGTCGCCCCGTCGATCAGTCCGCTTTTCTTCAGCGCCGCGATAGCGGGAGCGGCCCAATGGCCGGCCGGCGTGTCGCGGAACGGGCCGGTGTCGGTTCCTGCCGTCGGCAGCTGCGCCAGGCGCTCGAACAGGACGGCAACTTCAGCGCGGCTCACCGTCTGATTGGGACGCAGCGTGCCGTCCGGGTAGCCTTCCAGCAGGCCGGTCTTGACGGCTTGGTCCAATTGGCTGAACGCCCAGTGCTTCGCTGTCACGTCACGGAAATCGGCGGCGCCTTGCACGGCTGCCGGCGATTTCGAGCTGCTGCCGCCGCGAGGGACTGCAGAGCTTGTCCCTGAGCTGATCCCGCCTGTGCGATTCCCGTTTGCGGCAGCAGACGAAGGCTTGCAATCTTCGTACACAGAACCCGATACGGAGCCGCTTCCGGCAGGGCAAGCGGAATTCGCGCTTCCCAAGTCGAATACCCGGCCGAGCAGCGTTACCCATTCCGCTCTCGTTAGCGCTCTTGCAGGCTCGAAACGCCCGCCTGGGCTTCCGTCCACGATGCCCTGCTCTTTCAGCCGGATAATGGCTTCTCGGGCCCAATGGCTGCGTATATCGGCAAAGCCGTCTGCCGCGGCCGGCATATAAGCTTCGATGCCGTCGGCAATTCCCACGGCCATCAAATTTCGCGCGCTATCGGTCGAAAGCATCGCCGCATCCTCGGCATTGGATAAAAAAGCCGTCTCCACCAAAATGCTGGGAATATTGCCCATCCGGACGACATATACGGCGCTGGGAACCAAACCGCGGTTCGTGCCGCCGGCCGAGGCCAAGAAGCCGTCCAGCACTCGCTGCGCGAGCTCGCGGCTTTCGGAAGATAACGCCCGCATCTCCTCGCTTGCCGGATAACTGGCTTGCGGATAGGCGTCGTCATAATAGAGCACCATGGCTCCTCTTGTAGAAGGATTGCTGTAGGAGTTCGCATGAATAGAGACAAACAGATCCGCCTGCTGCGCTTTCGCATAAGCAACCCGTTCGCTGAGCGATAAATATATATCGGAATCCCGCGACATTCGCACGTCATAACCTCGCTCCATGAGCAGATCGCGTACCTTGCGCGAAATATCCAGATTGACTACTTTCTCCTGCAGACCATTTACCCCGATTGCCCCGGGGTCGCTTCCTCCGTGACCCGCATCTACAACGACAGTTGCCGCCAGTGCTTGTCCTGGCGCTGCCCATAGGCATAATGCCGCCAGGGCGGCCCCAAGCCATTTTGTTTTCAACCGGTTCACTCCCTCCCATGTTGTTCATTGTACTAGGTGCGACGGACGGATGTAAGCCGGAAACATTCCCCAATAATGCTCACGACCAAGATCAGGATTATGGTATAATAGCGAAGGATTCTGGCATCCTTTTCTTGAATGGCGAAGTCCTATTTTGCTGAAAGAGGTTATCTAACGTTGAAGAAAAATACGCTTACGCTCATCCTTATGCTGCTGATCGGACTTGTCGCGGGCACGCTCGTCGGACAACTGCTGTCTCCGGTCGCGGCACTGTCATTTCTGACAAAGGCTGTCGAGCTGTCCTGGCAGCCCAAGGCGGATCTGCTGGTCATCCGCTACGATCTGGACCTCTATATACGGCTTAATCTGATCAGCATCGCAGGACTTGCCGCAGGATTTTGGGTTTATCGCAAGATATAGGACCGGCTTACGGGCATCTCTATACCCATTTTATAACTATTCGAAACGAGGTGTCGTTTTATGTCGATAGTTCCGCTTATTTTGGCATCTTCCTCCCCGCGCAGAAAAGAGCTGCTTGCAGGGATGAAACTTAGCTTCCGTACCCATCCGAGCGACGAGGATGAAACCGTTCCGCCCGGCACCCCGCCGGCCGAGATGGTTCGGATGCTTGCCTTGCGCAAGGCGTCGTCGGTTGCTGCTCATTACAGTGAGGGAATAGTGATCGGCTCGGATACGATCGTCGTCTGCGACGATGAGATTATGGGCAAGCCGGCGGATGAGCCGGATGCGTGCCGGATGCTGGCGCGGCTCTCGGGCAGGGCGCATCAGGTTTACACGGGAGTTGCGATTGTGGAGGCGGGTGGCGGCAGATCGCGGTCGGCTCACTCACACGCCGAGGGCGATGGCAATGCCGTATACCTTGGAGATATCGGTCAATACCGGATACTAGCTCAGTCGCCAAGCGGACATCCAGAGGTCATGGTGGGGCATACGGTCAGCAAAGTAATGTTTAGGCACATGAGCGACGAGGAAATTGAAGCTTATGTAAAAACAGGCGAGCCGCTCGATAAGGCCGGAAGCTACGGAGTACAAGGGTTGGGCGCTGTTTTTATTGAAAAAATCGAAGGTGATTTTTACAGCATTATGGGGCTTCCCATAAATATGTTGTACCAGATGCTGCAGGCGGTTGGCATAAATCCATTTCAAGCAAAGTAACGTTTACACAACGGAAGGCGCTAAAAATATTTGGCACCTTTTTCGTATATCTCGAGCGAAGGCAGGGCTTCACACAAAGTGTGGGGCTTTGCTTTTTTTATTTCGGCAATGCGAGCGGGAGCCGACGGCATCCATCATGCGCAGCATATGCGTGCTTTCGATTATTTCGACATAGACGACATGGATTCCGTGCTTGGCCAGCAAATCGCGTATGCGCTGATGGCGATGCCTCGCCAAGCGCCTTGCCGATCGTAACCAGATCGGGCTTCGCCTTGCTAAGTCGAGATGCCCAGGCGGATGCCGCCTGCATGGTCCCGCGATATTCTGAAAGTACTCCTGTCATCTTCTGAAAGTTCCCGGGGTTTCGCCGCCCTCGCTTTTCTATATAGTGAAATTGTAAACGAAACGATGCAGCGGGCAGGACATGATCTCATCGGGACCGCACAGGAAGAGGGGACGCTACCATGAAGCAAGGATTCATTCAAGATAGAGGGTTTGAGGCTTTCAGCCAAGGAACGTTCGGGAATGCGGGTCACAACCTGTACGTGTCGAAAAAAGGCATTGTGCAGCGGATTCATTTGTTCGACGTCAACGGGGACGGATACGTCGACTTGCCATTCGCCAACTCCCATGATGACGGAGTGAGGGTTCCGGCTTATGTATACGCTAATCCGCTGGAAGGCGGGGAGCGGATCGAAATCCCGTCCGAGGGCGCGTTCGCAGGGGCGGTCGCCGATTTGAACAACGACGGCTACGACGATCTGGTCATCGCCAACCAATACAACGGCGCTTCCAATTACGCTTATGCGCAAGTCTATTACGGTTCGCCGGAAGGCTACAGCTCGAAACGGATGCTCCAGCTATGGGCGCCGTCGGCAATAAGCGTCGCCATCGGCGACTTCAACGGAGACGGAAGGAAGGATATCGCTTTCATAAGCTTTGGACAGCTTCGGATCTTCTATCAGGAGCCAAGCGGTTTTCGGACCAAAGGATACGTTGATCTCGAGCTGGACCATACGCTGGATTCGCTGGTCTCCATGGACTTGGACGGCGACGGATTCGACGATTTGGCCGTTCGTACGGGCAACAGCCGGTTGGTCATCTATTGGGGGGGCCCCGAAGGGATTCGGGCGGATAACCGAACGTGGCTGGATCCTAGCCTGACGGGAGAGCAAGCGTTGGACGCGGGTCTTGACAGCGCCGCAAGCGGCGCGGGGGCGGGCAGTCTGTTCGTATTCAGCGTACCGGCAGCGCCAAAGCTTAAAGCGGTAAAGCTGAAAGGAACGTCTCATCTGTTCGCTTGCCGGGACGAACAAGTTTTGCTCATCCCCATTCTGCCGGACCGCCGGATCGGGCGGCCGCTCGTACTGGACAGCGGCCCCGTAACGGGTGTAAGCGTAGGCGATGTGCGCGGCAGAGGCGGCGAAGATTTGATTCTTTCCTCCAGGCAAGCGGGCGAAGACGGAATCGAGCGCTCATGGATTTATTGGGATTCGGAGTCGGGTTACTCCGAGGATCGGCGCACCCCGTTCGTTACACGCAGCGCAGCGGATGTCGTCGCAGCCGATCTGAGCGGCAACGGCTGCTCGGATATTATCGTCTGCCAGGACAAGACGGACCATCTTTATTCGTTCGAATCGCTTATTTACAGAGGTTCTCCGGGTGGTCTGCTGCCGGAACCGATCCGGCTGGAGACGCATTGCGCGGCAGGGGCTTTCGTGGCGAAAGCGATGGATGCGGAACGTCCGCAGGTTATTTTCCTCAATCATTTGACCAATCGCATATTGGGGGACGTGCCGGTATATCTCTACCTTGGCGGACCGGAAGGCTTCTCGCCCGAGCGCAGACTGGAATTGCCTGGATGGGCCGCGACGGAGCTCCGCATCTGCGATTTCGACGATGACGGCTATCCGGATATTTTCATGGCCAACAGCAACGAAAACGCGATGCATCTCGATAACGGCTCGTTCGTGTACTACAACGGTCCGGACGGATTCCGCACGGACAAACGCGTCGAATTGCCGACCAGGCACTCGATGAACAGCTGCTGCGCCGACCTCAATCGCGACGGCTGGCTCGACTTGATCGTAGCTGGCCACAACAATGACGAACTGCTCATCTTCTATGGTTCGGAAGCCGGCTTCGTCGACGCTCCCGTTCGCATTCCGCTTGTTGCAGACGGAGTTGTTTACAGGCAGCCCAGATTTATGACGCTTGCGGATCTGAATAATGACGGCTGGCTGGATCTGGTCGCACCGGACTGCGGGGCGACGGACGATCTGCTTATTTTATGGGGAGGGCCGGAGGGCTTCGACATCGGGCGGCGCACCCTTCTTCCGGAAGGCGCGGGCATTAGCTCCCGCGCGGCCGATTTGACCGGGAACGGCTGGCTCGACCTGATCGTCGGCGGGTTCAAAGGCCCCGACCAGGGCGATCCTTACGCAACGTTCGTGTACATCTATTGGGGCGGTCCCGAAGGGTTCTCCAACGACCGCAGGACGGAGCTGCCCGCCCATTTCGCGGCCGATCTGGCCGTGGCCGATTTTAACAACGACGGCATTCTGGATATTTTCGTTGCCTGCTACCACGGCACGCGCACCCGCGATATCGACTCCTATATTTATTGGGGAGAGCCGGGCGGGCGTTTCTCCGCGGACAATCGTACGCGTCTGTTCGGCCATTCCGCCGCAGGAGCGCTGGCCGCCGACTTCAACGAAGACGGCTATGTCGACCTGGCCATGGCCAACCACAAGACGTACGGCAATCATCCCGGCATGTCCTTCGTCTGGTGGAACGGTCCCAACGGCTTCTCGGAGAGCGATATAACCCGGCTGCCGACGAACGGTCCGCACGGCATGACGCATTCCGATATCGGCAATGTGATGGATCGCGGTCCGGAGGAATATTACGAATCGAGAACGATCGCGCTGCCTGATGGGGCTGAGCTCGCAGGCATTTCCTGGATTGCCGACATCCCGCCGAAAACGTGGGTCAAAGCGCAAATTCGCGTCGCGGACCGGGAGGAAGACCTGCCGTCGCAGCCTTGGCAAGGAGACGAGGGAGCCGGGACGTGGTTCGGGAACGGACACACCGCCATGGCGAGGCCCGTCAAGGGACGTTGGGCGCAATACCGGCTGGCGCTCGGCGCCATCAATAGCGGAAGCACGCCCAGAGTCAGCGAAGTGCGGCTGTCTTACAACGTTCCGTCGACGTCGACGTCGAAGTCAATAAAGTAGAGGAGGAGACATCATCGTACAGACTGCAGCAAGCAAGAAGCCGGAAGCGTTCGGGCAGCTAACGAGACGGCCCGGAAAGTGGAAGAAGCTGCTTGGCCAATATCAGCTTATTCTAATGTCCTTACCGTTCGTGGGCGTGCTGGCCGTATTTACGTATGCCCCGTTATGGGGCTGGATTATGTCGTTTCAGAAGTATTCGATACCCCTCGGCATCTTTGGAAGCGAATTTGTCGGACTTAGCCAATTCCGCAAGATGTTCACCGACGATTGGTTCCATATTGTACTTCGGAATACGCTTGCGATGAGCGCCATGAATCTGGTCACGAACTTTGTCGGCGCGATTCTGCTCGCTTTGCTGCTGAATGAAGTCCGGGCGCGCGTCTTCAAACGGACGATTCAGACGATTACGTACATTCCCCATTTCGTGTCCTGGGTCGTTATCGCCAGCATCATTACGTTCGTCCTGTCTCCCGACGGAGGGCCACTCAACGAATTGCTCCTGTGGCTTGGAGCGATTGACGAACCGCTGTATTTCTTTGCGAAAGAGAAGTGGTTCTGGGTCATTCATACGCTGGTCGGCTTGTGGAAGGAGCTCGGGTGGAGCACGATCATTTATTTGGCCGTGCTTGCGGGCATCAATCCCGCTTTGTACGAAGCCGCCGAGGTGGACGGCGCCGGCCGTTTCCGCAAAATGTGGCATATCTCTTTGCCCGGCCTTTTGCCAACGGCGGTTATTCTGCTCATTCTGAACACAGGCAACCTGCTGTCCACCGGCTACGAATCCCAGATGCTGCTGGGCAACAGCCTTGTTATGGAATATTCGCAAGTACTGGATTTGTACGCACTCGATTATGCGATGAAGATCGGCGATTATTCCTACGGTACGGCGATCAGCATGTTCAAATCGGTGGTCAGCATTACACTTGTGCTGCTCGTTAACGCGTTGGCGAAGCGAATCGGCCAATCTACCGTGCTCTGACGGGAGTGGAGGGAAGGATATGAGAAGCAGGCTGAGCGCCGGAAGCGCTTTGTTTCACGGATTGAACTATTTATTTCTGCTGGTTCTCGGGTTCGCGACGCTGTATCCGTTCTGGAATCTATTCGCCATCTCGCTGAACGAATCGCTGGATACGCTGCGCGGCGGCATTTATTTTTGGCCGCGTCATTTTACGCTCGATAATTACGTTCTTATCTTCCGGAACGATCGTATTTACTCAGCGGCGGGCCTTTCCATCGCCAGAACGCTGATCGGCACGACGTTGTCGGTCGTTTGCACCACGATGGTCGCTTATGCCCTGAGCCGCCGCGACTTTATGCTTCGCAGGCCGCTCAATTCGATCATTGTGGTCAGCATGTACGTCAACGGAGGGTTGATTCCCTATTATCTGATGATCAAAAACTTCGGACTTACGAACACGTTCCTGGTTTATATCATCCCGGGCCTTATCGGAGCTTTTAACGTCATGATCATGCGCAGCTACTTCGATCAGCTGCCCGAAGGGCTCATCGAATCGGCCAAGCTGGACGGCGCAAGCGAATGGCAGACGCTGTTCCGGGTCGTTATCCCGATCAGCCTTCCCGTGATCGCGACCATTACGTTGTTCATTGCGGTCGGCCATTGGAACGCCTGGTTCGACAACTTCCTGTACAACAGCAAAGAAAGTTTGACGCTGCTTCAATACGAGCTGATGAAAATATTACTGCAGTCGACGGAGCAAATATCCGCCAGCCCCGGACAAGGCGGAGACGACGCGCTGATGCGCGTAACAACGCCGCAGGCGATCCGCGCCACGATGACCATCGTCGTGACCGTCCCGATTCTGTTCGTTTACCCGTTCATGCAGCGCTACTTCATTCAAGGCATGACGCTTGGGGCTATGAAAGAATGATATCAATCGGGACAACTCGTCTGATATAATAATACAAATGGGGAAGGGTGTTCGTATGAAGAAAAGTTTGATTATTCTAACTTTGGCGTTGCTTGCAGGGCTTGTGTCCGCTTGTTCGGAAGGGAACAACGACCCGGCCGCCTCCAATAGCGGTGGAGCGGGAACGGGCGGCGACCAGCCGAAAGAGCCGGTTGTCATTCAATCGGCCAATTTATTCCCCAACCTGACGGCGGACAATCCTGTCATGCAAGAGCTGGCCAAGCGAACGAACGTCAAATTCGACCTCGTAACCGTGACGGGCGACCGCAACCAGAAGTTCGACGTATGGCTTGCTTCCGGCGATTATCCGAAGGACACGCTGGTCTTGAAGCCGGACTATATTGCCAAATACCGAGACGCGGGCGCTATCCTTCCTTTGGAAGATCTGATCGAGGAATACGGGACGAACATCAAGGCGAAATACGGCGAATACTTTGATCTGCTAAAGGATGAGGACGGTCATATCTATTCGCTGTACGTGCCGAACATTTCGACGGAGGCGGCGCCGCAGCAGCAAGCTTCGTTCGCCGTTCGCTACGACGTGCTGGAAGATGCCGGCTATCCGGAGATTAAGACGCTCGACCAATTGTTCGAGGTGCTGAAGGCCTACTACGAGAAGCATCCCACAATCGACGGCAAAAAGATGATTCCGTTTTCGGGATTCAGCTATAACAATAAAGGCGGCGAAAATTTGAGCGCCCCGGTCTTTGCGGCTTCCGGCCTGACGGATCACGGGAAGTTCAAAATCGACGACGACAACAACGCCAAACTGATCTACGATTCGCAAGAGTTGAAAAGCTACTATTCTTTTCTGAACAAGCTTTATAATGCGGGCATGCTCGACATCGAATTTTTCACCCTGAACAACGACGGCATGACCAAAAAAATAACGGAAGGCCGCGTGCTGGCCGGTTATTTCCCGGATTGGTACGTTCAGCCGGAAGTCGAGAAGGTGATGCGCGCCTCCGGCGATACCGGCAACCTGTTCGCTTACTTCCCGCTGCTGCTCGACAAGAACATGGAGAACAACACGTTTGCGTCGCTGAAGACGCGCTCCAACTGGAACTGGGCGATCTCGGCCAATTCGAAGCATCCCGAAGAAGCGATCAAGCTGCTGGATTACATGTTCTCCGACGAAGCGCAAATTCTGATCAACTGGGGCATCGAAGGCGTCCATTACGAGGTGAAAGACGGCAAACGCGCCGTAACGGAATCGTACAAGCAGCAGCTCGCCAACAATCCGGACGCGCTTTGGAGCGAGCACGGCAGCATTTTCTATGGAACGTCCATGTATTTTGCCCACGGCACGAAGCTGGGAGACGGCGACTATGCCACTCCAACAACGAAGGAATCGGTCAAAAGCGGTTATGACGACAGAACGAACGAAGTGCTGAGCCAATACGGCAAGGAAGTGTGGTCGGACTTCCTGCCTGAACTGAACTACATTCCGGCGTCGCTTGGCCAGCTTGGCGAGCTGGAGGATACGCGCGGGGAACTGGCGCGGATTGAGCAAATCTGGCTGAAGGAATCGGCCAATCTCGTATTCTCCAAGACGCAGGAGCAGTTCGAGCAGGTATGGACCCGCTATGTGGCGGCGCTGGAGCAAGCCGGGGCCCGCACGGTGGAGGACAAGTACACGGCATTGTGGAAATCGGCCACGGACCGCTACAGCGCCATAATGAAGTAAATACGAAGGAAGAAGGAGGGGAGCGGGATGAGTATACGAAGCAAGCTGTTTCTGACGAACAGCATCGTAGTCATCCTGCTTCTCGTTTCTTTGACCTTCGTATTCGAGCATTACAGCCGGCAGGCCGTTCTGGCAAAGATCGAGGAGAACAACCGGAACTCCTTGTCGCAGCTGGCGGAGAACATGGACAACTTTCTGGGATCCTATGAGCAAATCGCGGACTTGTTGTATATGGACGACGGTTTGCAGGAGCAGCTGCTGCGTCCCTTCCATTCGATTAGCGACCTTCATTCGGCTTACTTCGAACGGGTATTTCCGCTGCTTCAATCCATACGTTCCACCAAGGAAATCCGAAATTTGACCTTATATTCGAACAATCCGAATTATTGGATCGGAGACATCAAACCGCTGGACGCCTTGCCTTTGCAAATTGCAAGCAGCTGCTATCCGGCCTCCGAGCCGAAATTCCGCTCTATTCGTTCATGGAGCGGAGTGCGGGAAGACAATGAAGAACAGATTCTGAGGCTGACGCAGCGGCTGAATCATCACAGCCAGCGGGCCTGCCTGTTCGCAGCCATTGATGTGGACGTGCGATTGCTGGAGGCATTCGTAAGGCTGGACAGCTCGCAAAGCCGGCTTGTCGTCAGCTTGCCCGACGGGGGCATCGTCTTCGACAGCTCCGAGGCCGGAGCGTTCGGCGGCCGCTTGGAGGACCAGTGGTTCTATGCGGACGGCAGCCCGGTGGAGACCGGAAGAGTAGTACGGGAGGACGGCAAGGAATATTGGGCCGCCGAACGGACATTGCAGTCCCGCAATAGCGTCAGAGGCATCCGGATCGTATCGCTGACTCCGCTGAACCAGCTTGCCATGGGAGCGCGCGAAATGCGCGCTACGGCTTTGCTGTTGCTGCTCGTAGCCATCGGATTGTTCGTGATTGTCAATTACTTGATCACGTCGGGTTTGACGAGAAGGCTGATCGGGTTGTCCGTTAAGATGAGAAAAACGGATATCGAAAACTTGCAGCCGATCGAAGCCGTCGAAGGCAATGACGAGGTCAGCCAGCTCGGAAGAAGATTCAACGAGATGGTCGGCCGCATGCAGCGATTGATAACGGAAGTGTACGAATCGAAGCTGGAACGCCAGGAGCTTGAGCTTCGGACCAAGGAATCGCAGCTCTATGCGCTGCAAACGCAAGTGAACCCTCATTATCTGTTCAACACGCTGAACGCGATTCGCGGCAATTTGCTGGAGAAGGGCGACCGCGAAAACGCGGAAATCGTCACGCTGCTCGCCAGATCGTTCCGCAACGTGCTTGGCAAGAGCGGCCAGATGGTCACGCTGGCCGAGGAACTGGATATCGTGGAGACGTATTTGAAAATTCAGGCGTTCCGCTTCGCCGACCGTCTGTCCTACAGCCTTGCAGTGCCCAGACCGCTCCATCGCATCGGAGTGCCGAAGCTGTCTTTGCAGACGCTGGTCGAAAACGCCATCGTTCATGCGCTGGAGCCAAGCGCCGGCAGCATCCATATTGCGATACGGGCCGTGCTTGGCCGGGAAAGCGGATTTACGCTGACCGTCGAGGATAACGGGCCGGGCATCGCGCCGGAACAGCTTGCGGCGATCAGGGAAAGGCTGGATGCCCCCGATCAGCCCGAAGACGCTTACCGGATCGGGCTGCGCAACGTGCATCAGAGACTGCGCCAAAGCTTCGGCCCGGCATACGGGCTGCGCGTGGAAAGCGAAGCGGGCCAGGGAGCCAGACTATCGTTAATACTGCCGCTGGACATGACATAATAGGCAGCTCTGGAGGTGAAGGCATTGTATCGCGTACTACTTGTTGACGATGAGCCGTGGGCGATCAAATCGCTGAAATATTTGCTGGATTGGGAGAAGCTCGGTTATACGGTCGCGGGGGAAGCGTCCAACGGAGAGCGGGCGCTGGAGATGTTCCGGGGCGGCTCGTTCTCGTTAATCGTTACCGATATGAAGATGCCGGTTATGGACGGCGTCACCTTCATAGCTGAAGTGCGCTCGTTCTCGGATGTGCCGATCGCCGTAATGAGCGGTTACGAGGAGTTTGCTTATGTCAAGCAGGCCATGTCGCACGGAGTGAAGGATTATTTGCTCAAGCCCGTCGAAGCCGGTGATCTGGAGCGGGTGTTGAAAGCGGTGAAAAGCGATCTGAATCAGTCGCGCGCGCTTGAGCTGGGCAGCGTGGCGATGAAGGAGCGCATTGCTCGCGAGTGGGTGACCGGCTACACGGGCGGCGGCGAAGCGAAGGAAAGACTGAAGCTGTTCGGAGTGGAGCTTCGGGAGCGGCTTGGCATCTGCTGCCTGCTGGCGGAGGTGGATATAGGGGAGTTGACAAACGCCGAGTTGACCGACTCCGACTTGAATTACAAACGGTTTGCCGCCCGCAATGTCATCGAGGAAGTGGCGGGGCAGCATGGTTTCGTGTTCGAAGATTCGGATTTCAGATTCGGAATTGTGATTACGTCGGCAGCCGATCCGTTGGAACGGAAAGACGTGCTGGCATTGGCCGGGCAGATCAAGGAATATACGGAGAAGTTCGCCAAAGTCGGCATGGCGGTAGGCGTGGGAAGCATCGTATATGACATGAAGGAAGCCGCGGAATCCTTCGCGTTGTCCAGATGGATGCTGGATCAGCAGTTTTTTTTCGGCAAACGGATGGTGATCTCGGCGGAACAAATGGCGGCAAAGTCGGACAACGAAAGCTTGCAGGACTGGAATGCGATTCTTCAAACGGCGGGAACGGGAGATTTCGAATCGTTTAAGGGTTTACTGGAATCGCAATGGAGACGGTTCGCCCAGGCGAGCATCTCGCCCAATGCGGTCAAGTCCATGGTGCTGGAGCTGTATACCGTTTTTTTTCGGCTTGTCCGCGAACAGGGGGGCGACTACGAGTCGTTGTTCAACCCCAGGCTGAGGGATTATGAACGCATTATGGAAGCGGGAACGCTGGACGAGCTGTACGACATGACATGGAGCAAGTACCGGGAAACCTCCGCTTTGCTGCGCCGGGCCCAGCCGCAGACGGAAGGAGCGGTGGACTTCGTCGTCCGCTGGGTGGACGAGCATTACGGAGACAACTTGAGCATGCGCAGCATCGCTTCCCAAGTCTATATGAATGCGGCTTATTTGGGTCAATTGTTCAAGGCGGAGAAGGGCGTCGGCTTTAATGACTATTTATTCCAGGTGAGGATGGAGAACGCGAAGCGGATGCTGGCGGGGACGGATATGAAAGTGTACGAAGTGGCCCAGGCAGTCGGTTATAACGATTTGGACTGGTTCTACAAAAAATTCAAAAAGTATACGGGAATGAGCTCCAGCGAATACCGAACGGCGCATGCGGAGCGGTTTTGATCGTGTCTGGTCTGTGAAGCCGTTTACAACTTCTATAAATTCCCCCGTTATCATCTGCATGTTGTCCGGTTTTTCGGGTGCGGCGCGTGCGCGTATACTTTGAACTGTAAGCGGATCGGTTGCGCCGGTCCGGCTGCCAATATGCGCATAATGAAACGGGGGAGAAATGATGGCTCGGATGAAGCGGATGTGGAGCAAAGCCGGCAAACTGCAATTTTTCTTATGTACCGTTCTGATTATGGCGATGATAGCGCCGGAGGCATGGGCCGCCGGCGGGGTTCCCGACAAGGGCGCCCCGTCCAAAGCGGGCTCAGTCTCCGGCGCTAGCGCGCTTGAGGCCGTCGTTGGATATGCGGAAGACGACGTCAATCCCGAATGGGGACCGCTCGGCCGGTTCGGGTATGACGAACGTCTCGAACTGGACTACGAGGGACGAAGCGTCGGTGTTGATCTTGGCATGGTGCGGTCCTTCAACCGGATTGAAATCGTTTCCTCGGGCGGAGCGAACAGGGTGGAGAAGACGGATCTGTCGCTTTACATCGGTACCGACAACTACGAGTACGAGAAGGTGAACGATTGGGATTTCGTCAAGATCGGCAACCGCATCGTGTTGTATAACTTGTCGGAGACGGCCCGCTACGTCAAGGTGCACAACCACTTCGACGACCGTGTCGGTTCATTCTATCACAACCGCTTTCAGGATATGATCGGCGTTTATTCGCTCCCCGCGGGAAGCTGGACCGGCAGCGGCGGAGGCGGCTGGCTCTACCGCAAGCCGATTGCGATAACGAATCCGGGATCGGAGACGATCTTCGACCGGCCGGTCTACCTGGATAAGCAGCAGCTCGGCATCGAGGCGTTGATCCAGTCGGGCAAGCTGCAAGCCGATATGCGGGATGTCCGCTTCGCGGCCGGGGACGGCCGGGAGCTGCACTTTTACGCGGATGATGACGGGTTCTACGTCCGCATCCCGGAAATGCCGGCTTCCGCCAGTATGACGATCGACATGTATTACGGCAACCCGGACGCCTTGTTCCGCGGCGGTTCCCCGGAGGCGCTGCAGATCGAATACGGCAATAAAACCTTGATCGAGCACACGGCTGACTTGACCGCCGGAGAGCAGGAATTCGGCGGAGACCTGAAGCCGCTTCGCCTGAACGACGGAACCCTGGTGCTGATGGCCGGCTCGGACGGTCAGGGCATCCTGGCGAAATATTCCTACGACGGCGGGAAGAGCTGGACCAATCCGGAAAGCTTTGTCGATTCCGTCGTGCCGCAAGGGTCCTCGTTGTACGAATTTCCGGGCGGCGCTTACGTGGATCCGGCTACGGACGAAGTATATTTGTTTTTCAGCGTTCATCACTACTTCGGCGTGTGGGAAGGCAACAACTCCTGCCTGTCCGCCGACGCATGCCGCAACGACTTGTATATGGTGAAATCAACGGGATACGACGGCAAAAAACCGGTGTTCGGCGTTCCTCAGCAGATTACGGGTCTTCAGACGGCTTCGGGTGCGGCGATTCATTATTCGCTTACCTACACGAATCCGATTCGCCTGACGACGGGACGGCTGCTTGTGCCGTTCACGTATGTCATCAGCTCGGACGGCACCTTCGGCATCGGCGTGCTCTACTCGGACAACGACGGGGCATCCTGGAACAAAAGCGCCTCGGAGCTGAGCATTCCTTCCATCGGAGGCGAGGGCGGCGTGACCGAGGCGGCTATTGCGGAGCTGGCGGACGGCACCGTCAAGATGTACTTCCGGCAGCAGCGTTCGGACCTTTATACGCTGGGCGCGAGCACATCGACCGATCATGGCGTCACCTGGTCGCCGGTCGCGGACAGCGAGATCATGAGCAGCAACACATTTCCCGCCTTGATTCGCGACGGGCAGGACGATTTGCTGCTAACGTGGTCGGGGCATAACGCGCTTGGCGGCGGAAGCTACCAGCGCAACAATCTGACGGTTGCCTATAGCGAAGACGACGCATCAACCTGGAACGGCTATCTCGACTTGATGGGTCGAACGAGACTTTCGACGCCGGGCTGGCTGTCCCCGAGCGAGCAGAGGACGGTGGTGCAGGCAGACAAAATTCCGGCAGGCGACGACGCCTGGTTGTTCGCCTGGTCGGGGCCGGGCGGCGCGTACTCTATGCTCGTGGAGGACTTCGACCGTTATTTGCGGCGCACGCACGGCGTGATGGATTCGTTCGAATACGACAATCCGTTCATATCGCCGGATAACGGCAGCAGGCTGGCGAACGAACACTGGTGGAAGACGACGAGCGCGGGAGTTGTCGAGTCGAGCGGCGCGCGCGCCAAGCAAGGCGAACGATCGTTATATGTCGCCGACAATGCCGATGACAAAAAAATAACGGGAGCGTCCCGTCTGTTCCCGGCGTCGAGGAAAGCGAGCGTACAGTTTTCCGTCTATGGGGAAAGCTTCGGCAACGACCTGTACGTCTCGCTGCAAGAAGGATACTCGCAGCATTGGAACGCGCTTGGAGCCGGGTTCATCCTCCGGATCGGGCAGGACGGCTCATTGACCTATACGGATACCGCAACGGATTCCTCGACCACGGAGGCGAAGATCGGCTTCGTCAATCCCGATTCGAATCCGCTGACAGGCAATCTGATCGAGCTGGGATCGACAGGCAGCTTCGCGCTGGATTACCGCAATCGCAGCATCGGCGCCGATCTGGGCCAGGTGACGCCGATCTGGCAGATCAAGCTGCTGGACAGCAAGGCGTTCAACAAGCCGCAGCCCGACGGCACGCTGGGCAACCGGTTGCGGGAAGAACATCTGGAAGTCTACGTAAGCAATACGAATAACGGCGACTGGACGCGGGTGGACGGATGGAATTACGACAAGACGGACGGCAATATTACGCTCGACCTGCAGGGACTTTCCGTTGCGGCACGGTTCGTGAAGGTGCATCAAAGCTTCTCCGACGACGCGTTCACCTTCGGCGGACCTCAGCAGGAGATCATGGAGGTTGTGACGGACGCCAATCAGCCGATTGCGTTCTCCGAGCTGCCTGTGCCGGCCGACATCGGCTTAAACGAATGGACGCAGATCCGGATCGATTACGATCTGACGGAGGAATCGGCGGACATTTACGTGAACGGCGACTTTAAAGGCGTAATCTCCGACGCGCATCCGGGGGCGACGATCAATCATTTGATGTTTTCGAGCGGTGCGGCCGGCATGGGGACCGAGGTTTACATCGACGAGGTCATTATCCGGGACGGGACCTACCCGCTGCCCGTTGTATCGTCAGTTGGAGCGGAGTCCGGCGCGGAGACAGGAGCCGGCGGCAAGGGCAAGGGGAAAGGAAACGGGAAGGGCAAGTCCGATAAATAAAACAACGGCAGCCGGGCCTCCGCGAGGATGAGCGGCGGAGCGCCCGGTCGCATGGCATCAGGAGGGAATGCCTTGAGTCCGAAGCTTGAACAAGGAATATGGAAATACGGGAGCCGGCTGCCGGGCGTGTCCGAGGACTGCCGAATCACGCTTGGAGAAGGCCGGACTCCCTTGGTGCCAAGCGCCGGCATTGGCCACGATATCGGACTTGAGAGCCTGTACTTCAAGCTGGAAGCCTTGAATCCGACGGGCTCTTACAAGGACCGCATATCGGCGCTTGGCGTTTCGCTTGCGAAGGAAAGCGGCAAGACGGGCTGCATCGGCACGACGTCGGGCAATGCGGGCGCATCGATTGCGGCATATGCGGCGAGGGCCGGACTGAAGTACCAGGTGTTCGTGCAAGAAAATATCGTCCCGTCCAAGCTGGAGCAGGTACGGATTCATCGAGCAAGCATTACGAGAGTTCGAGGGTTCGGATTCGATCCGGCGATAGGCGAGCGCGTGTTCCATCATGTATTGCGTACGGCGGAAGCGCACAATCGGCAATTGATGGTGACGGCGTACGCTTATGCCCCCGAAGCCATGGAGGCGGTGAAGACGATTGCGTATGAAATCGCGGAAGCGATGCCGGAAGGAGGACCGGATGCGGTCTTCGTTCCGGTGGGCGGCGGTGGGCTGCTGTCGGGCATCGCGTGCGGTTTCGCCGAGCTGCGCGAGGAAGGTTCGTTCGGCGGAATGCCCCGGATGGCGGCCTGCCAGTCGGCCGGCTGCGCGAACGTGGCGAAGGCGTGGCGGCTTGGATTGAGCGAGCCGGTGCCGGGACCGTCCGTCTCGCGCATCTCCGGCATCCAGGTGCCGAATCCGCCCGACGCCGGGTTGGTGCTCGGGCATCTCGCGCAGAGCAACGGCTTTGCGGAGGCTGTCGAAGACGAGCAGACGTGGTATTGGCAGGAGCGATTGGCGGAGCGGGAAGGGATCTTCTGCGAGCCGGCCGGGGCGATCGCGCTGGCCGGCGTCGTTCAGGCGCTGCGCGAAGGGCGTATTGACAAGCGAGCCAAGGTAGTATGCATCGTCTCCGGCGCAGGTTACAAGGATGCCGAGCGAATGGGTGCCATGGCAAGCGCCGCGCCGGACATTCCTTGTCTATCCGTGGACGAACTAGAGATGGGGGCGGAGATGGAGATATGAAGACGATCAGGCTCGGAATGGTCGGCTTGGGGCGCTTCGCGCAGCTTCATCTGGCCTGCTTGCGGCAATTGCCGATGGTTGAAATCGCGGCGGTATGCGATGTTCGGAGAGAGGCTGCGGACGCGCTTGCGGCACAATTGGGCTGTCGCGGTTATTCGGATGTGCGTGACATGATTGGAGAGGAGGCGCTGGACGCCCTAGACGTGCTGACGCCGGAGGCCTTTCACTGCGAGGCGGCGATGGCGGCGCTGAATGCGGGCGTGCATGTATTCGTCGAGAAGCCGCTGGCGGTCGATCTGGCCGAAGCGGAGCGGATGACGGCGGCCGCCGCCGCGCGAGGCAAACTGTTAATGACGGGGCACCTGACGCGGTTCGATCCGCGCTATGTCGGTATGAGGCAGGCGATCGAGCGGGGAGAGATCGGACGGGTTCGCAGCTTTTATGCGAGGAGGAGCGATAAACGGGAGTTTTTTGGCTTGTACAAGCGAACGTCACCCATTCATATTCTCGGCGCCCACGATATCGATCAGCTCTTGTGGTATACAGGCGAGATGCCAATCGAAGTGTATGCGCGAAGCTCCTCCTCCGAGGAAGGCGTGGATCAGGTATGCGCGATGCTGGCGCTTCCGGGCGGCGCAACCGCCATACTCGACGCCAACTGGCTGGCGCCAAAGGCGTGGCCGGCCCCCCAGGATCAGTATACGCAGGTCGCGGGAGACAGAGGCGTGCTTGTTATGAGGCACCCGGATCATTCGCTCGGAATCTGCACGGAAGAGAAAAGCGAAATTCCGTATCTGTACGCAAATCGTGATCTATACGGGACGTTGGAAGGACCGCTCATGTCGGAGCTCCGTCATTTTGTCGATTGCGTGCGCGACTCCCGTCCTTCCGCCATTCTGCGGCCGGAAGACGCGCTGGGGGTCGTGCGGGTGGCGGAAGCCATCGCACGCTCCTGCGAGCTTGGCCGCGCCGTTCGGCTTGAAGAGAGGGGTTCCTGATGCGAGTCGGGGAACGGGTATACTGGATCGGCAGCGGCATACTTGGCATGAACATGACGGATGAACTGGACTGCAACGTTTATCTGCTCGACGGAGGAAGCGAGTGGGCGATGATCGATACCGGCGCCGGTTACGGCGTCGGCCGGATTGTCGAAGAATTGGAGAAAGACGGATTCCGGCTGGACCGGCTGCGTTACATTGCGCTGACGCACGCTCATGCCGACCATGCCGGCGGGGCGGCGGAGATAAGGCGGAGAAGCGGAGCCGCAATAGCTGCTTCGGAGCTGACGGCCGCGATGGTGGAAGCGGCGGACGAGGAAGCGATGGGGCTCCGGCAAGCGAGAGAAGCGGGCGTATACCCGGCGGATTATTCGTTTGCCCCGTGCCCGGCGGATGTGAAGCTGCGAGGCGGAATGAAACTCCGAGTTGGCGAGCTTACGCTGGACGTGCTGATGACGCCCGGGCACAGCCGGGATATGGCCGCCTATTATTGTCCCGAGCTCCGCACGTTGTTCAGCGGAGATACCGTGTTTGCCCGAGGGGAGATCGCAAGGCTCTCTACGCCGGACTTTTCGCTTGAAGAACTGCGCGCTTCCCTGCGGAAGCTTGTGAGGCTTGAAGTGGAGAGTCTGATGCCGGGGCATATGGCGCCGGTTGTCCGCGACGGCGGCTTGCCGATTCGCCAAGCTTTGCGAATGTTCGATCGAGACGAAATACCGCGCAGTCTGGTGTAAATAAAAATAGGAAACAAAAGGAGAGTCAACAAGATATGAGTCATAGCTTTTATACGGCGCTTGGAACCCCTGTCGACGAAGCGGGACACGTAATCGCCGAAAGCCTGGCCGGACATGTCGAGGATCAAGTGGACAGAGGGGCGGAGGGGCTGCTTGTAATGGGCTCAATGGGGATGCAGCCGGCTATAAGGAACGGCGAGTACGCGAAGGTTGCCCGGATCGCGGCCGAAGCCGCAAAGGGCGCATGCCCGGTTTACGTCGGCGTCATGGACAATGCCATCGCCCGAGTCAAGGATCGGATCGACAGCCTCGAAGGGTTGGCGATCGACGGGGTTGTAGCGACGCTGCCGTTTTTCTTTCTGCCTTCCCCCGGAGAAGCGGCGCGGTTTTTCCGCGGATTGGCGGATGCGTCGCCGTTTCCCGTCTATTTGTACGACTTGCCGGGCGTGACGCAATGCCGTTTGTCTGCCGCTGTCGTCATGGAACTGGCCGCGCATCCGAATATAGCCGGCATCAAGTCGGGTGATTTGGCATTGAGCCGCGTTCTCCAGTTAGAGCTTTCAGGCAGCCGTCCCGATTTTCAGATCATCTACAGCGGGCTGGATACGTTCGATGCGGCGTATTCATACGGCATTCGGCGCAACTTGGACGGCATGTTCAGCTGTACCGGGGCCGTCGCGTCGGACATGTACGCTGCGCTGCAAGCCGGACAACAGGTTACGGCCGCGGGCAAGCTGGACGATATTCTCGGACTTCGCAATTTGTTCGTGGAAGTCGGCGTTTTCCCCGGATTTACCTGCGCCATGAACCTGCTTGGCTTTGAAGGCCGGTTTCACCCGGATTACAGTGCGGCGCTTGGTCCCGCCCAAGCTGAACGAGTGAAATCGTATATGAAGAAAATCAGCCTGATTTGAGGAACGAACAGAGGATGGATCAAATGAAAATACTTGATAAGCCCGAGCGTATGCCTGCGGAACAGTTCGGATCGGCGACGATTGCGAGATTGGAGAGGCGACGGCTGGAGCTGACGTTCGAGGCCGACGAACAAGGGGAGGAAGGGAGCATTCCCCTGCATATTCTAGCCGGAGCGGAGCCGGGGCCAACGTTGCTCGTGCTCGCGGCAGTTCACGGCGACGAATATGAAGGTGTACAGACCGTAATCGAACTGGGACGCCTGCTTAAGCCCGGCGATATACGCGGCACCTTGCTGATGGTCCCGGTCGCCAACCCATACGCCTATCGTGCGGCGAATCGCTGCGCTCCGGAGGACGGCCGCAATCTGGCCCGCGAATTTCCCGGGAACCCCGAAGGGACGTTGACACAGCGGCTAGCTTGGCAGATTGCTCATCGTTTGATAGATCAAGCCGATTTTCTGCTCGATCTGCACAGCGGCGGCACTTATTATGAAGTGGCCGAACTGGTGGGCTACTACGATAAAGATGAGACGGAAGCCGGCAGAAGATCCAAGGCGGCGGCTGAGGCGTTCGGTTTAGAGGTGCTTTGGGGACACCGGGAGACCGGCCCCGGGAGAACGATCACTTATGCGAACGAGCGGGGCATCCCCTGGCTGTACACGGAAGCGGCCGGAGGCAGGCGCATCAAGCGGCAGGAGCAGCTTCGCTTCCGTCAAGGAGCTCTGCGGCTTATGAATCATTTGGGCATGCTGGTAGCACCGGGATGTTGGATCGAGGGAGAGGCTGCGCAGGTTATTTGCCGGTTGGGCGGCAGCGGCGATTTCGACGGCTCGGTCACGGCCGAATGCGAAGGCTTCTTCATACCCGAGGTTGAATTGCTTCAACGGGTAAGGCGAGGTGCGCCAATTGGCGCCATTTATGACGGCTACGGCCGGGAGAAAGCGGAATTGTGTGCTATAAGCGACGGCGTGATCGTGGGACTGGCGGGCACTCCGGCCGTTGCGGTCGGGTCGGTCGTCTACATGATCGCTGAAGAGTACGAAGGGGAGATAAATGGATGATCGTTGGACAATTGCGGCACAGCGATAGCGAAGAGAAGATGTACGCGCCAGCGATCCGGGAAGCGCTCGCCTATTTGCGCAAGACGGATCTGGCGGCGCTGGAGCCGGGACGGCACGAAATAGACGGAGACAGAATGTTCTGCATGATCAGCGAATGCGAGACTTCGCCGCTGTCGCAGCGAAAGGCCGAGTCCCATCGCGCTTATATCGATGTCCATTGCGTGCTGAGCGGAGCGGAGAAGATCGGATTTGCAAGATGGTCGGAAGAGCAGGAGGTTGTCGAAGATTTATTGGCATCAGGAGACGCCTTATTATATGACGAGCTGCGCGACGAGGCGGAATTATGGATGCGGCCGGGCAGCTACGCCGTCTTCCTGCCGAACGACTTGCACCGGCCCGGCGGGAGGCTGGGAGAAGAACCGAAGGTGCGCAAGGCAGTCGTTAAGATCAAGTGGGAGCATTAACCGGAAAGCATTCTCCTCTGTCGGAATTCCCTTGCCGACAATCGCATGAGATCGCACAGGACCGGCATCAAAGCATAGTGAACTCACTTTCTTAAGCAGACTTGTCCATAATATACTGTTTGCATCATATACAATTTTGCGAATAGAAGGGCGGATCCGATTACGCCTGAGGAAGACACGGCAAGCTGGCGCGAGGAAATGAGGATTTTCGTAAAAACACTCGTGAAAGCGTATCTGGATCATCCAGGATTTGCTGATATTCCGACTACGGGCGTTTCGTTTACCCGGAACAATCTTAAAGTACGATTGGGCGCTTCGGATGATGAAGGAATTTCCGATCAACGATTTTGAGAAGATCTCCTTCCTCCTGTTGATCAGCGGCTATGCCAAGTCGGTCGGTACCCTGGAGGGATATGATCCAGGCGATCCGGGAGAGATGCACAGTCCGATTGGCGACGATCCGATTTTGGATTGGAACGAATTTTGGACGGAATCGAGCAGTAAATCGAGCAAAGGGGTTTCAAGCAAAAGCCGAATGATGTATAGGAACAGGGGCTCCGGTGTTCATCGTGGACATTGGAGCCCTTTTTTGTCATTTCAAGAAATGAAGAGCTTCACTCTTATAACAGGCCTGATTTCACCGCGAAACGGTCGCGTTCTCAAGCGGGGGAGTCAATGCCGTCCGTCTTGCCTTGACCTGTGTACCGGCGGGCCAAATGCGGCTGCAACTTCGTATCCACATCGCCGAGCGCAGCATGCAACCGGGCATGCGTGAGGATTGGAGTGCCGATACCGGCTGCCTTTGAACGCCATTTCGACCGAAACAGACTTAAATAAAGTCTTCCTGACGAAAATAATAAAGTCTGTGTCCTCCACGAAAACGTTAAGGCTGCAAGCCTCTGGCTTCCGCTTGTACCGGCCTGTTTCCCGTTTTTTTGTTTGCTGTTTTTTGAACGTTCGAAATGGTATAATGGAAACTCGAATGGAAAAGGGGGGAATACATGGAATCGCTCAATATTACATTGCGCGATGTCCCAAATGAAGATCGACCTAGAGAACGAATGATGCAGCATGGGGCTGAAGCTTTAAGCAATGCGGAGTTGCTTGCTATTCTATTGCGTACCGGCACGATCGCCGAATCGGCGGTTCGACTGGCCGAACGTCTGCTGCGGGAAAGCGGAGGCTTGCGCAAGCTGGCCGATGTCAGTATCGAGCAATTAACCGAGATCAAAGGAATCGGGGCCGCTAAGGCGCTGCAGATAAAAGCCGGAATTGAGCTCGGTCGAAGAATGGCCCGATCGGCGATGAACGATGCCGTTACGATCCGCTCTCCGCAAGACGCCGCCGCGCTGCTGATGGAAGATATGCGTTATTTGCAGAAAGAGCATTTTGTATGCTTGTTTCTGAATACTAAAAATCATGTGATCGGACAGGAGACCTTGTCGATGGGGAGCTTGAACGCTTCGATCGTGCATCCGCGGGAAGTGTTCCGGGCGGCGATCAAGCGCAGCAGCGCGTCGATCGTATGCGCGCACAACCATCCGAGCGGGGACCCGACGCCGAGCCCTGAGGATATACAATTGACCCAAAGATTAGTAGAGGCCGGCGAGATTGTTGGCATCGAGGTGCTTGATCATTTGATCATCGGCGACCGGCGTTTTGTGAGTTTGAAGGAACTCGGAATGATGTAATATAATAATCAGATGCGTGCGATACGCCTTCACCAATAGAAGGGAGAAACATGGATGTTCGGATTGGGAGGATTTACGAAGGATTTAGGCATTGATTTGGGTACGGCGAATACGCTCGTATATGTGAGAGGAAAAGGGATCGTCGTCAGGGAGCCTTCCGTTGTCGCGATCCGTACCGATACGAAGACGATCGAGGCAGTCGGCAATGACGCCAAAAAAATGATCGGGCGCACGCCGGGCAATATCCGTGCGATCCGCCCCATGAAGGATGGCGTTATAGCGGATTTTGAGACGACATCCACGATGATCAAATATTTCATCCGGCAGGCGCAAAAGCAGCGTCTGCTGTTCCAGCGCCATCCGAGCGTCATGGTATGCGTGCCTTCGGGCATTACGGCGGTGGAGAAACGGGCGGTGGAGGATGCGACGCGGCAGGCGGGAGCGCGGGATGCTTATACCATCGAAGAGCCGTTTGCTGCAGCTATCGGCGCCGATCTGCCTGTATGGGAGCCGACAGGCAGTATGGTGGTGGATATCGGCGGCGGCACGACCGAGGTTGCGGTCATTTCGCTGGGCGGTATCGTAACGAGCCGTTCGATCCGGGTGGCCGGAGACGAGATGGACGAAGCGATCACCCAGTATATCAAGCGTACTTACAATTTGATGATCGGCGAGCGGACCAGCGAGCAGATCAAGATGGAGATCGGCTCCGCTTTGCCGATGGAGAAGTCGGCCAAGCTGGAGATTCGCGGCCGTGATCTTGTGTCCGGACTGCCCAAGACGATGTCCGTCTCCTCCGATGAGATTACCGAGGCGCTTGGAGACACGGTGAACAGCATCGTCGAGGCGGTCAAGGTGACTTTGGAGAAATGTCCACCCGAGCTGTCGGCGGATATTATGGACCGCGGCATCGTGCTGACGGGGGGCGGAGGCCTGCTGCGCAATCTGGACAAGCTGCTGGCCCGCGAGACCGGCATGCCCGTACTTGTTGCGGAGAACCCGCTGGACTGCGTAGCTATCGGGACGGGGCGCGCGCTCGAGAACATTCATTTATTCCGCAAATCGGGCCCGGCGAGCAAAGCACGCCGTTAATCCGCGCCGGAAAGCGGATGACGCCGGTAAGAAGGCGGTTTCGCTCACTTTCTATCAAAGTTTGCAAGTTTGGAAGGTGTAAGCATTGAAGCTATTGGGGAACAAACGGCTGCTGATCCTGATGCTGGGTCTCATTCTTTTTATCGTGCTCATGGGACTGACCTATGGGAAGCGCGGTTATGAGACCTGGCCGGGGAAGTTTGTCAAAGATACGGTTTCATTCACGCAAGGGCTGATTTATAAACCGGTAGGAGCGGTGGTCACCTATTTCCAGGAAATTGGCCAAATCCGCACGATCTATGAGGAGAACCGGGTGCTTCGAGAGACGTTGTCCCGGTATGCGCGCGATACGACTCGGCTGAACGATCTGGAACTGCAGAACCAGCGGCTTCAGGATGGGCTTGGCTTCACGGAGCGGCAAAAGCAGATGAACAAGTATAAGTTCCGTATAGCGGAGGTTGTGCAGTTTATCCAGCAGGGGAAAACGATTACGATCAATCTGGGCGAGAAGGACCATATCCGTCCGAATATGGCTGTTATTTCGGTAGAAGGCTTAATCGGCCGCGTAACGGAAGTATCGGCATTTTACTCGAATGTGCAGCTGCTTACGGGGATTGACGATAAAGCGTCCATCGACTCCAAAGTGACAACTCTCGATTCCAAGGCCATTGCTGTCACGGCGAAGGGACGGGTGAATGAGACGTTTGGCCTGATTGAGCGTTACGATCCCGATACCAAGATGCTCATTATGACCAAGATCGACCGCAACGATCCGCTGCAGGTAGGGGATACGGTTATTACCTCCGGGCAAGGGCTCGTATTTCCGCGCGGTATCGAGGTCGGCAAGGTCGTCGAGCGCAAGGAAGGCGACTTCGGCATCACGCATGTGGCCATGATCGAGCCGCTTGCCTCGTTCAATCATCTTCGCGAAGTTTTTGTCGTCGAAGTGCCGGAGTGAGGTGGGGAGCGACTGTGATTCATAAAAAGCTGTGGCTGCTGCTGGCTTTGCTCTTTCTGCTCGAGCCCACGCTGCTCCCGTGGATTCTTCCGCTGGGGTGGCAGACGAATGTGGAGGTCAATCCGCATTTCGTTCTCGTCCTCGTCCTGTACATCGGACTTTATGTCCGCCGGCATGTGGCTTTGGCTTATGGACTATTGTTCGGCTTCCTGTATGATTTTCTGCTGTTCACGCCGATGCTGGGGCCCACTTCGTTCGCGATGGGGGTAGCCGGCTATGCGGCGGGCCTGATGCAAGGGAGGATGTATTCCAGCATCGTCATGAGCATGCTTGTGATCGGGAGCGGGCATTTATTCTATGATTCGATTCTGTACGGTATCCATCGGCTGTTTCGGGTAACGAATGTTTCGTTTGAGTGGATCTTTCTGCATCAAATCCTGCCGAGCATGCTGATTAATTTATTATTCGCCTTGGCGATCTATGTCCCGGTGCGCCGTATGTTCGAGAGCCTGCCCGGGAAATCGGCGGAGAAGGAAGAATAAATTTCCTTCTTACGGCAGGAGAACGCCTGCTCCAAGCCGAATTGTATAGGCTTAGGAGGTAGGAACGTTTATGACGGCAGCCAAACATCATGTGACCATCAAGGGAGTGAAGGACGGGCTCGTCTTTTTGCTGGACGATGCGTGCGAGTTCTCCAAGGTGCTGGAAGAGCTTAACCACAAGTTGGAGAAAACGCATCAGCAAATCTTGACGGGACCGATTATTCACGTGCATGTCAAGCTCGGCAAACGGGCGGTGACAGATGAACAAAAAGAGCAAGTGCGCCGCATTATCGGGCAGAAGGGCAACCTGCTCATTCAAACAATGGAAACGCTCGACCCGTCGCATGACAGGACAATGCCGGACCCTGCGGACGTCAAGATCGTCCGGGGGATCGTTCGTTCCGGCCAAACCTTGACGCATGAAGGCAATATGCTGTTTCTCGGTGATGTCAACCCGGGTGGAGCTATTGTCAGCACGGGCAGCATTTATATTATGGGATCATTACGCGGGATGGCGCACGCCGGCTCGGACGGCGATGAACGGACAGTCATTGCGGCTTCGTATATGCGTCCCACGCAGCTTCGCATCGGGGGGATCATCTCTCGTCCGCCGGACGAATGGGACCTGAGCGAAGCTTTTGATGCGTACATGGAGTTCGCTTATATTAAGGACGGCAAGATGGAGATAGACAAGGTTCATCATATGCACAGATTCACGCCGCTTCATCATGCCTAGCCGGATGCACCGGCTTCGGGGGATCGGCGACTGTGCAGCTGACGCACAGCATAACTAGAGGCAGAGAAGGAGTGGGACCTATGGGAGAGGCAATTGTCATCACTTCAGGCAAAGGCGGCGTCGGCAAGACGACGACCTCGGCAAATATCGGGACGGCTTTGGCGCTTCAGGGGAGAAAGGTTGTCATGGTCGATACGGATATCGGCCTGCGCAACCTGGATGTCGTGATGGGGCTGGAGAACCGTATTATTTATGATCTGATCGATGTGGCCGAAGGGCGTTGCCGTCTGGCCCAGGCTTTGGTAAAAGACAAGAGGTTCGACGAGCTGTACATGCTTCCGGCCGCGCAGACGAAGGATAAGCATGCCATTTCCCCGGATGCTGTCCGGCAGATCGTACTTGAGCTCAAACGCGAATTTGAGTTCGTTATCATCGACTGTCCGGCCGGTATCGAGCAGGGCTTCAAAAATGCCGTTGCCGGGGCGGACAAGGCGATTGTGGTGACGACGCCGGAGAACGCGGCTGTCCGCGACGCTGACCGGATTATCGGCTTGCTCGAGAAGGAGCCGAACGTGGAGTCGCCCAAGCTGGTCATCAACCGGATTCGGCCGATGATGATGAAGAAGGGCGAAATGCTGGATATCGACGAGATTTGTTCCGTGCTTGCGATCGACCTGCTGGGGATTGTGCCGGACGACGAATATGTGATCAAGGCTGCCAATACGGGAGAGCCGACCGTGATGAATCCGAATTCCCGCGCGGCCATCGCCTACCGGAACATCGCCCGCCGCATGCTGGGAGATACGGTGCCGCTGATGCAGCTGGAAGACCGCCCGGGGATGTTCGGCAAGATGAAAAAGTTTTTCGGGATAGGATGACGCAAGGTGCTGCACAAGTTTAAAAAAATAGATCCGCTGATCGTGACTTTGCTCATCCTGCTTATCTCGGTCGGCGCGCTGCTTCAATATAGTGTTGGCGTGGGGAACTCTTCCTTTGCATTCGATGTAAAGAAGAGCATCGTCATCTATTTGATTTCTATCCTGGCGTTTGTCGCAGCCGCTTACTTCGATTATCGGATACTAACCAAAGTTTCGTTGTACTTATACGGCTTCGGCGTGCTTTTGCTGGTGGCCGTTTACTTTTTCGGCTCCAATATCAATAACGCCCGCGGATGGTTCAGGCTCGGATTTCTTGACTTCCAGCCCGTTGAGCTGATGAAGATCATACTGATTATTACACTGGCCGCGTTCATGGCAAGGCGGAAGGGCGAGCCGCTGGAGCTGATTCGGGATATTGTGCCGATCGGGGTTCTGGTGGCTATTCCGATAGGGCTTGTCCTCCTTCAGCCGGACTTTGGGAACGGTCTGATTCTTGCTGTGCTGCTGGTCGGCATGCTGTGGATCGGCAACATTAAAGGCCGGTTTGTATTAATCGGCGTATCGCTGATGGGCGGAGTCTCTTATTTGCTGTTGTTCCTGGTCAATCAATATTATAAGATTCTGATTGACTTTCTTAGCGGCAAAAATTTGCCCGTGCAATGGATTGTGCGGATCAATACGTTTCTGAATCCTACGGATGCCGGAGATAACGAAAGCTACCATGTCAAAAGCGCGATTCGTTCGATCGGCTCCGGCTTTTTGACGGGAGAGGGGTATCTTCAGGGGACCTCGGCCCGTTCTGTGCCGTACGCTTACTCGGACTCCATCTTTGCGGTGGTCGGCGAAGAATTCGGCTTCGTGGGAGCGTCCATCCTGCTGCTGATGTATTTTGTTCTGATTTACCGTATGATCCTGATTGCCTTGTACTGTAATAATTATGCCGGATCGTACATCATTATCGGGATCGTCTCCATGCTGGTGTTCCAAATCTTCCAGAACGTGGGGATGATGATCGGCATCATGCCGCTTACCGGCATTACGCTGCCATTCGTCAGTTACGGGGGGACATCCCTGTTGATTAATATGGTATCCATGGGCCTTGTGATGAGCATCAAAATGCATGATGATAAGCTGCTGGATGAGGATTAGAGCCGGGGCGGCGAGTATGCAGAGAAAGGGCATGTAGAGAGTATGTAAAGAGGTCAGAGGCTAGAGGTCAGGCGCCTGCGAGCGAAGTTGCTTGCAGGCGCTTATTTTGGGTTTGGCTGCCTGTGTTTAAATAAGAGCGGAACAATCGATGGGGAACATCTTATAAGGCGGGGGAAGTCTTGAGGTGACGGGACTTTCGCTTGATCATCTTAAGGAGATGAGCAAGAAGCTCTAATGCCTTGTACGCAGAGCCGGCAACAGAGCATTGCACTCCCTTTTGATATCACGATCGTCGCTTCCGTCCTCCTTCTTCATTGTGCAGCAGTTGATAGACGGAGACGATGGAGCCGGCCACGTCGGCCATTCGCTTGCGTTCGTTCATGGCTTGTTTGCGCAGAAAGTCGTAAGCCTCCGCCTCCGTAATACCTTTGATTTTGGTGAGTATATGCTTGGCTTGGTCAATCCGCTTCCGTTCCTCCAGACGGGACAAAAGCTGTTCTTTCTCCTGCGCCCATTCCGTACGGCGGAAAAAGTGATTGGCTCCCACCTGAATGGCGCAATGAATCTCGAGATCTGTCATCCCGCCACCCAGCATGCCGTCGATCTCCGCATCGAGCCTGCACTCATGGCTGGGGAAGCTTTGCCGGTCACACCACCAGAATACGGGCAGACGGCGGACGGCTAGCGCCGCGGCTCGCCAATATCCGATATGTTCGGTACGGACATTCAGCACGAAGGCGTCCGCTTTGCTGCTATAGAAGGCAAGCTCCTCGGGATTAGCCGCAGGATAGAGACGGAATCCCATATTTCTCAGTTTATTCAGAGCAGCGGAAAAGGTCGTGTTGTCTTGAGGAAGAGAGGAGATGGAGGCCTCATCTGCGTCTGGGACTGAAGCGGACGCAGACGGATGCCCTTCCTGAATGACCACAAAGGACTGGAACATGACGATTCTACCTCCAAACGGATAATAAAGCTCCAATAAATTTTATATGTTATTTATTTGTTATATTTATGTTACAAAATGAAAGGTCGCTTACGGGGCATTTAAAAATATAACATGAAAATCACCATTTTGTCGATGTATTCAAACGTTTTTAGTAACATAACATAATTTTAATGTTATGTTTATTGACATTTTTAATTAGGGTTCATATAATAACGCTATGAACAATGATGTTCAGGAGCGACACAAAGATGTGTCTGTTTATCTGGCAACGGCGCCTATCCTTTACAATTGCGTAAATCGGATAGGCTTTTTGTGTGCAATGGGCATAAAAAAGACAAAAGCGCCGGCACAATGCTGTGCCTGACGCTTCGGCAATGAAGCCGGGGAAAGTCTCTGTGAAGCGGGACTTTCACCGGCTTTTTAGGTAAAACGTCCAAAGGAGAGGGTAGCGGTGGTTGATCGGAAAAGTTTTTTGCAAAGCGGGCATAAAGGTTCGCTGCTAAGCGCGTTTCTGTACTTTGACGTTAGCTTTATGCTCTGGGTGCTGCTCGGGCCGCTGGCCGTTCTCATCGCTAATGATTATGGCTTGAACGCTGCGCAGAAAGCCAATTTGGTCGCTTTGCCCGCGCTTGGAGGGTCGGTGCTGAGACTGGTGCTGGGCTATCTGACCGATCGGATCGGGGCCAAAAAAACCGGAATCCTCGGCATGCTGCTAACGGTAGTGCCGCTCCTGTACGGATGGAAGCTGGCAAGCTCGCTAAACGACATGTATTTCGTGGCCTTGATGCTTGGTATCGCAGGCGCCAGCTTCGCTGCCGCTCTGCCCCTCGCCAGCCGCTGGTATCCGCCCCAATATCAGGGGCTTGCGCTCGGCATCGCAGGAGCGGGCAACAGCGGTACTATTTTCAGTACGCTGTTCGCGAATCGCCTCGCTCAGCACTATGGCGACTGGCATCTGGTGTTCGGGCTCGCCCTTATTCCGCTGGCTGTCGTATTTCTGATCTTTTTGTTTACGGCCAAAGACAGCCCGACGCAGCCTGCTCCTCTCAAGCTGGCCGACTACGGACGCGTTCTGCGGCAGAAGGATACGTGGCTGTTCTGTTTCTTCTATATGGTTACGTTCGGAGGCTTTTCCGGAATGGCCAATTATTTGACGATCTTCTTTAATACCGAATATAAGCTCAGCGCCGTGACCGCGGCCGACTTTGCCACTATCTGCATTATTGCAGGCAGCTTGTTCCGTCCGATAGGCGGGTATTTGTCGGACCGCATGGGGGGGATCAAAATGCTGATGCTGCTCTATGGCGTGATCGGGGTCATGCTGGCGGCCGTGTCGATGCTGCCGGCCTTGTGGCTGACGACGGCTTTGCTGTTCGTAGCCATGATGGGAATGGGGATGGGCAATGGAGCCGTCTTTCAACTGGTGCCGCAGCGCTTCAGCCATGAGGTCGGCATTATTACCGGGATCGTCGGGGCTGCGGGAGGTTTGGGCGGGTTTTTCCTCCCCAAAATTTTGGGCACCTTGAAGCTGACGACGGGCTCTTTCACACCGGGCTTTCTGGTTCTGAGCGTCATCGCTTTGTCCTGCATCGTTGTCATAGCAGCCGTACAAGGCAAGTGGAAGCGCACCTGGGTCGGCGAGGGAGGGAAAGTCCAAGCGACCGGCGCTCTTGACAGCGTCGGAACCGTTTAACGGAGACGCCCCCACAGCGGACCGCCGTCACCATAAGGGAGGATGATTGAGATGAACAAAGAAAAGCTGGTGCTGATTGGCAATGGCATGGCGGGAATGAATGCGGTCGAGCATTTGCTTAAGCTGGCTCCGGACAAATATGACATCATCGTATTCGGCGATGAGCCTCATCCGAACTACAACCGGATTCTGCTCTCCTATGTGCTGGCCGGGGAGTCGGAGATCCGGGATATTGTGATACATCCTCTGGAGTGGTACGAGAGCAAAGGGATCAAGCTGCATGCCGGCGACAAGGTGACTGCTGTCGATACGACCCGGCGGACAGTGAGCAGCGAACGGGGGGTCACTGTCCATTATGACAAGCTGGTGATAGCGACCGGGTCGAAGCCTTTCATGCTGCCGGTGCCGGGAGCGGAAAAGGAGGGGGTGATGGCCTACCGGACGATCCGCGACTGCGAGAGGATGATCGAAGCATCGAAGACGTACCGGAAAGCGGTCGTCATCGGCGGCGGTCTTCTCGGTCTGGAAGCCGCAAGAGGTTTTCTGAATCTGGGCATGCAGGTGGATGTCGTCCATCTCAGCGATACGATCATGGACCGGCAGCTCGACCGTACAGCCTCACATCTGCTCCAGGAAGCGCTGGAGAGGCAAGGAATGAACTTCCTGCTCGGCAAGCAGACGGCAGAGATTACGGGAGAGAGTCGGGTCACGGGCCTGCGATTCCAGGATGGAACAAGCGCGGAGGCTGATCTGGTCGTGATGGCCGTCGGCATCCGGCCGAACAGCGGGCTGGCCCTGGAGGCGGGCATCGCGTGCAGCCCGGGTATCGTCGTGGACGATTACATGCAGACGAGCGATCCGCATGTGTTCGCAGTCGGCGAATGCGCGATGCATCGCGGCATCGTATATGGGCTCGTTGCACCTCTGTATGAGCAAGGGGCGGTGCTGGCCAAGCGGCTGGCAGGCGTGGACACTGCCCCTTATGAAGGGTCGGTCGTTTATACGAAGCTGAAGGTATCCGGGGTCGATGTATTTTCCGGAGGCAGCTTCCAGGATAGTCCCGGGACGAAGGCGATCCGCATACAGGACGATTTCTCCGGGGTATACAAGAAAGTTGTGATGAAGGACAACCGGATCGTCGGAGCGGTGTTGTTCGGCGATACGGCGGACGGCACGCGGCTCATGCAGATGATTCGCGAAGGTACGGACATCAGCCGTATGGAGAAGACGGCCATTTTGCAAGACCCTTCAACCGGAACGGCAACCGGCAGCGGTACGGCGTCCATGAGCGACGACGCAATCATATGCGGCTGCAATGGGGTGACGAAGGGGGTGATCTGCTCGGCGATCCGCGACCAGGGGCTGACCAGCGTGGAGGAAGTAAAAAACTGCACGACCGCATCCCGCTCTTGCGGGGGCTGCAAGCCGCTTGTGGCCGATTTGCTGGCGCTGACCCTCGGGGACGCTTTCGACCGTACGAAGGCGCGGGAGACGATGTGCGGGTGTACGGGGCATACGCGCGATGAAATTGTGGCCGCTATCCGGGAAAAAAGGCTGACACATGTGCGGGAAGTCATGAACGTGCTTGGATGGAAAAACGAAGAGGGCTGCTCCAAGTGCAGGCCGGCTCTGAATTACTATCTGGGCATGATTTTCCCGGATGTTTACGAGGATAACAAGGCATCGCGCTTCGTGAATGAACGGATGCACGCAAATATTCAGAAGGACGGCACGTACTCGGTCGTTCCCCGCATCTACGGAGGGGTGACCACGCCGTCCGATCTGAAGCGGATTGCGGAGGTAGCCGAGAAGTTTAACGTACCGACGGTCAAGCTGACCGGGGGGCAGCGGATCGATCTGCTCGGTGTCCGGAAGGAAGACCTGACCGCAATGTGGGAGGAGCTTGACATGCCCTCGGGCTACGCCTACGGCAAAGCGCTGCGCACCGTGAAGACATGCGTGGGCGAAACGTACTGCCGCTTCGGCACAGGCGATGCGATGGCGGTGGGGATCGCGCTGGAGAAGCGCTTCGAGCGTCTGAACACGCCTGCCAAGGTGAAGCTGGCGGTGTCCGGATGTCCCCGCAACTGCGCCGAGTCGGGCATCAAAGATTTGGGCGTTGTCTCCGTAGACGGCGGCTGGGAGCTGTACGCCGGCGGTAACGGAGGCGTGAAGGTGCGGGTGGGAGATCTGCTGACAACCGTGAAGACGGAAGCGGAGATTATGGCCTACACCGAGGCTTATCTGCAGTACTACCGGGAAACGGGGAATTACGGCGAACGCACGAGCGAGTGGGTGAACAGGCTGGGCATCGACCATATCCGCCGTGTGGTCGAGGACTCCGAACAGCGACGGGAGCTGGGCGGGCGTATGGCGGCGGCACTGGCCGTAACGAAGGACCCTTGGCAGGAGGCGATCCGCAGCGAGAGCATCCGGAAGGATCTGTATGAGGTTGTCGAGCTGAAATAGACGCGGGGAGCAAACAGGCAGAGGCTTGGGCAGGAAGAGGAGTATGAATTCCATGACCTAACAGGCAGGAACGGGAGGAGCGGAGACGATGAATATACACAAAGAAGCGTCGTTAGTATGGGTGAAGGCCGTGGCATATGAAGATTTGGCGCCGCATACGGGCAGAACGATCCGGTACCAAGGCGAGGAGGTCGCTCTGTTCAAGCTGAGCTCCGGCAAGCTGCACGCCATTCAGAATCGCTGCCCGCACAAGGACGGTGTGCTTGCCGAGGGCATCGTCTGCGACGAGCATGTGTTTTGCCCGATGCATGACCGCAAAATCCATCTGCCGTCCGGCGAGGTGCAGAAGCCGGATACGGGCTGCGTGCGCACATATTTGACCCGGATCGAGGACGGGCTCATTTACATCGCTTTCCCGCAAGCGGAAGAGCTGGCTAGCTAAACGGAAACGGCACGAAGCGGGAGGTGAGACGGGTGGGCGCAGAAGGAACGGGAACGATGAACGCTGACAATCTCTTGACCCACTGCTGCTTCTGCAGCATGCAGTGCGGGATGGAGCTGGTGAACGATAAAAATACCGGGGAGCTCGCTATCAGGCCGCGTCACGATTTTCCGGTAGCTGCGGGACGGCTCTGCCAGAAGGGCTTGAACGCGCTGGAGCATGTCCGGCATCCCGAGCGGGTCTTAAGACCGCTTGTCCGCCCGTGGCTGCCTGAAGCTGCATGGCTCCAGGGCGGAGTACGGCTGGAAGAAGCGGCTGCCGCCCAGGCAGACGGTACGGAAGGCTGGCAGCCACTGGCATGGGAGGAGGCTGTGCCGGATATTGCCCGGCGTATCCGCGCCATTCAGTCGGAATATGGCCGTGACGCCGTGGGCGTATATGGCGGCGGGTCGCTAAGCAATGAGGTTTGTTATTTGTTGGGAAAATTCACGAGAGTAGCGCTGCGGTCGAAATATATCGACTACAACGGACGCTACTGCATGTCCTCGGCCGCTGCGGCAGGCAATCAGGCCTTCGGTCTTGACCGGGGCATGACGATGCCGCTTTCGGACATTCCGCAGGCAAAGTTTATTATTTTGGCGGGAACCAATATCGCGGAATGTCAGCCGACCATGGTGCCCTATCTGTTGGAGGCCAAGAAAAACGGCGCCTTGCTTGTCACGATCGACCCGCGCAACACGATGACATCGAAAATGGCCGATATCCATGTACGGCTCCAGCCGGGCTTTGATTCGGTGTTTGTTAACGGGCTTCTTCATGTGATCATCGCGGAGAAGCTGTACGATCAGCGGTTCGTCGACACTAGGACGACGGGCTTCGAGCAGCTGGCGGAGGCGGTGAAGCCGTTCACGCCCGAGCGGGTAGAAGAGCTGACGGGCATGCTGGAAGCGGTCGTGCGCACCATTGCCCGCGGCTTCGCCAAGGCTCCTACCGGCATCGTGCTGACGGCCCGCGGGCTGGAGCAGCAGGTGAACGGCGTGGAGAATACGCTGAACTATATTAATCTGGCTCTGCTGACGGGGAAGATCGGCCGTGCGGGCTGCGGCTACGGGGCGGTTACCGGGCAGGCCAACGGCCAAGGCGGCCGGGAGCACGGGCAGAAGGCGGACCAGCTTCCCGGCTACCGGCTGATCGAAGACCCCGCCGCTCGCGAATATGTAAGCAAGGTATGGGGGATTGACCCGGCGGAGCTGCCGGGCAAAGGGGTATCGGCTTACGAGCTGCTTCAGAAAATTGACGAAGGAGAGATCAAGGCGCTGATCGTGCTGGGCTCCAATCCCGTCGTCTCCAGTCCGAACAGCCGAATGGTCGAGCGGGCGCTGCGCAAGCTGGACCTGTTGGTGGTTATCGATATGTTCGAGACGGAGACGGCTGCCTTCGCGCATTATTTGCTGCCCGGTTCATCCTTCCTGGAGGGCGAGGGAACGTTGACCAACCTGGAAGGCCGGGTGTTTCACCGGCCGCAGGCCTTGGAGCTGCCCGGGGAGGCCAAGCTTGATTACAGGCTGATCTGCGAGCTGGCGGAGGAACTCGGCTACGGACGTTATTTTCAGTATGAGAGCATCGAGGAGGTCTTCGACGAACTGGCGCTCGCGACAGCCGGCGGGAAAGCCGATTACAGCGGGATCACGTATGAGCGGCTGAAGCGGGAGAAGGGCTTGTTCTGGCCCTGCCCGTCGCCGGAGCATTCAGGTACTCCGCTGTTGTTTACTGAGCGCTTCCATCATCCGGACGGCCGAGCGCGTTTGTTCGGGATTACGCCCAAGATGCCGGCCGAGCCCGTCGATCAGGATTACCCGTATGTGCTTACGACGGGACGGGTGGGCAGCCATTATTTGAGCGGGGCGCAGACCCGCCGTACGGCTGCCTTACACAAAAAGACGCCCGTGCCGGTCGCGGAAATTCATCCATGGCTTGCGCGCCGGATAGGTCTCAAGGTCGGTGATCAGCTGCGTCTGACCAGCCGCCGGGATTCTGTTGTCTTTGCGGTAAAAGTGACCGAGGGCATTCATCCTCTCACGGTATTTGTACCGTTTCATTGGGGAGGAGAGCTGTCCGTGAACCGGCTGACCATCCAGGCGCTCGATCCGACAAGCCGCATGCCGGAGTTCAAAATCTGTGCCGTTCAAGTCCGGGGCGAGAAGGTTTAACCGGCTGGCCCATCTAGTCTCCCTTTCGCTGCATCTGCAGCCGGAAGGGAGTTTTTCGTGTGTTCGGACATGCGTATATTTGCCCGTACAAGCTCATAGGATGGAGAGAACGAGCGATTCAGCTGGCGAGGAGGTCACCGGGGTGGACACGAAAAAAAACGTGCGAGACCGCAGAATGGAAAAAATTCGCAGGCTCCAGGAGCATGCGTGGCGCAACGGCCACGGAGAGCCGGCACTTACGCATATGAGCTTTCCGCATGAAGGGGAGCGGGGCCGTTACGAGCGGACAGAGCCCGAGGGGCCGCTGGTGGCGGACCGCTACGATTATGAATACGGGGGGATCGCTCCCGCTCGTCCGGACCCGGAGGTGGAGTGGAAGCGAAAATATGAGCGGGAATGGTCCTCATACAGCTCTCGCTACCGCGACGGGGGAGAGGATGGAGGCGCCCATCATCCGCGGGGGCGAAGATTTGCCGTCCGGCTGGCGCTCAGCGGGCTGCTGTTTGCCGTCGTATGGGGGATGTACCGGATCGATCATCCGTGGACCGAACGGGCACGCGCGCAAGTAGCGGCGGCATTGTCCGAGCCGATGAACACAGCGGCGCTTGCCGTTTGGTACGAGCGGCATTTCGGCGGTACGCCTTCCTTCCTTCCCGCTATCGGCGGAGGGTCCCGGCATCAGGAAGCGGAGAAGGTCGCTTCGCTGCCCAAGCATTACTTTGCGCCCATGGAGGGCAAGCTGATCGCATCCTTCACACCGGCCTTGGGCGGGATCCTGATGGAAGCGCGGGGAGGGACGCCGGTGGCGGCCGTCGATACGGGCATGGTTGTTTTCGCCGGTATGAAGGACGATACGGGCTATACGGTTGTGCTTCGTCATTCCGGAGGCATGGAATCTACTTACGGACACCTGAACGCAGGAGGCATCCGGCTCAATGATTGGGTGAAGGGAGGAGAGACGGTAGGCACGCTTGCCGAGCCTGCCGGCGGACAAGCGCCGGGCGCCTTGTTTTTCGCTTTCTCCAAGGAAGGCAAGCCCGTCGATCCTTCGGATGTGATTCCGATTGACTAACAGGCTCCGGCATGCCTTATTTTATAGGTCCTGGAACGTATGGTTCGGGACTTCCTTCCGTTTCCATCCCTTATTCACCCTGCTGCTGATTTTATCGATTCTGACCGGTTATGCCGCTGAGCTGCTGACCTTGTTCGGTGTCGTGCTCGTCCACGAGCTGGGACATGTCGCCGCCGCCCGGAGTCTGGGCTGGCGGGTGCGGGAAGTTCGACTTCTGCCCTTCGGGGGCGTTGCCGTTGTGGAGGAAGCTCCGGGAGCCACCGCCGTTCACGAGCTTGCGGTGGCGCTCGCGGGTCCGCTGCAGAACGTGTGGATGATGGCGGTCGGTTACGGGTTGATCTGGTCTGGTTTACTTCCCCCGTTATGGGGTGAATATTTCATACAGGCCAATGCGATGATTGCCTTGTTCAACCTGCTGCCCATTCTGCCTCTCGACGGTGGAAAGGTGATGACTGTCTTGTTCGGCCTGTGGCTGCCTTATCAGCGGACGCTCCAGCTTGCGGCGGGGGTCAGTCTCTTGTTCAGCGCGCTGCTGCTGGCCGCTGCCCTGTTCCATGCATGGACGGAGAGGGGCGGCGTGCAGCTGAATTGGCTGCTGATCGGCTGTTTTCTGTTCGCCTCAAACTGGTACGAGCGGCGGGGCGCGCCTTACCGGTTCATGCGGTTTCTGCTGAACAGGGAGGGCAAGTTCGCTGGCGAAATTGCCCAAGGGACTTTGGCTTGCCCGATCGTCGTGCACGGCCATCGCAAGGCGGGAGAGATCGTCCGCCTGTTTATGCGCGATCGCTACCATCTGGTTTATGTGCTGGACGAGCGCTCGCGCATCCGCCATATTATTCCGGAGAAGCAGCTGCTGGACTGCTACTTTGACGGGAGGAAGCGGGAGAGGACGGTCGCCGAGCTGTTCGCCTGAAGGTCTGCAGCAGGCAGAGCCTGCAAGATTATGTTACAATAGACCCGAGGTGTTGCCGGAGATGAAACGAATATTGGTGAAATGCGATCAAGAGCATACCGAGGTGGCTGTTGTCGAATTCGGCAAGCTCACCGAGTATTATAAAGGACACCGTGATCAGGGACAGCTGGCAGGCAACATCTATATAGGCCGCGTCGTCCGCGTGCTTCAAGGCATGCAGGCCGCTTTCGTGGACATTGGCCTTGCGCGCAACGGTTTTTTGTATATCGACGACGTGCTGCCCGCGAATCTGGATAAACAGCCGAAGGAAAAGCCGCCGATTCATGAGCTGGTGCATGTCGGCCAGCAGATTATGGTCCAGGTGGCGAAGGAGCCGGTCGGCAGCAAGGGAGCCCGGGTAACGACCCATTATTCGCTGCCCGGCCGGTTCGGCGTGTACATGCCGAACGCCGATTATGTAGGCGTATCGCGCAAGATCGAGCTGACCTCCGACCGCGAGAAGCTGAAGCGGATGGCCGAGCGGCAGCTGGAGCCCGGCGAAGGCTTTATCGTGCGCACGGCCGCACTGGGCGAGACGGAGGAGGCGCTGGCCGCCGATCTGCAGGAGCTGCGCGGCCGCTGGCGGCTGCTTGGCGCATCTGCGGCGCGGGAGGGAGCGGTCCCTCGTCAAGTTCACAGCGATGTGGACATGCTGCCGAGGCTGATCCGCGACGTGTTCCGGGAGGATGTGCAGGAGGTGCTTGTCAGCTCCCGCGATGTGCGGGATTTGGTGCTCAGCGTCCTGTCGGTTCCCGGAACCCAGTCGCTGGCCGGACGGGTGAGCGTGCACGGCGGCCGCGACGTGATGGAAGACTTCGGCATCGCCAGACAGCTTGAGCTGGCTTTGCGGCGCAAGGTATGGCTGGACAACGGAGGATATCTGATCGTTGACCGGACCGAGGCGTTGACCGTATTCGATGTCAATACGGGCAAATATACAGGCTCGGTCGACCTGGAGCAAACCGTGTTCGATACGAATATGGAAGCGGCCCGGGAGATCGCGAGGCTGCTGCGGTTGCGCGACATAGGCGGACTGATCGTTATCGATTTCATAGATATGGAGACGCCGCAGCGCCGCCAGCAGGTGCAGGACGAGCTGAACCAGGAGATCCGCAAGGATCGCACCAAGACGGTTGTCGTCGGCTGGACGAAGCTGGGCCTTGTCGAGATGACGCGCAAGAAGGTGAGAGACAGCAAGGAAACGACTGCGCTGGAGCCCTGCCCGGTCTGCGGCGGTACGGGCTTTGCTTGTCGGGATAAATAAATTCTTGCATCGCAGGATTGCTTTGTGGTAGAATGATCGGGTGTGTTGCTAACAACATGCTGTAACCGCTCGAAGCGGGTACCCCAAGAGCTTGTCTTTCCGGACAAGTCACCTGGCTTATAGGCGAGTCTGAGACATGAGGAGGTGCAACTATGTACGCAATTATTGAAACAGGCGGCAAACAATACAAGGTTTCCGAGGGCGATGTTCTTTACATCGAGAAGCTGGAAGTCGGCGCAGGCGATGCGGTTACTTTTGACCGTGTGCTCGCAGTGTCGGGCGAAGGCGGCTTGACTGTAGGCGCTCCGCTCGTTTCCGGCGCTACCGTATCCGGTAAAGTCGAGAAGCACGGCAAAGGCCAGAAGGTCATCGTTTACAAGTACAAAGCGAAGAAGAACTATCGTCGCAAGCAAGGTCATCGTCAACCGTACACGAAAGTTGTGATCGAGAAGATCCAAGCGTAAGACCGACATGATTCGCATCAAGATTAGTCGGGGCGCGGACGGTCGTATCGTACGATTTCAAGTCGACGGACATGCGCAATATGACGAGCGCGGCAAGGATATTGTTTGCGCCGGCGTATCGGCGGTTACAGTCGGCACGGTTAACGCGGTTGAAGCGCTGACCGGAGTACAGTTGAATGCCCGGATGAAGCATGGGCTGCTTAGCGCGGATATTCCGGCGCAGACCGACGCGGATACGGAGCATAAGATGCAGCTTTTGCTTGAAGGCATGGTCGTCATGCTGCAATCCATCCAACAATCGTACGGCGCATATATAACGATGCAAGACCAACCATCACGGAAGTAAGGAGGTAGACTCATATGTTGAAATTGGATCTCCAGTTATTCGCATCCAAGAAGGGCGTAGGCTCCACGAAAAACGGACGCGACAGCATCGCGAAGCGCCTTGGCGTTAAGCGTGCTGATGGTCAAACAGTGACCGCCGGCAGCATTCTCGTTCGCCAACGCGGAACGAAAATTCACCCGGGCAACAACGTGGGCATCGGATCTGACGATACGCTGTTCGCGAAAGTCGAAGGCGTTGTGAAATTCGAGCGTCTTGGGCGCGACCGCAAAAAAGTCAGCGTCTACCCTGTTGCAGCTGCACCTGTAGCTGCCGCGGTAGAAGTGTAACATGAACGAAACGTCCAAAACCCTGGCGAACTGAGCTTCGCCGGGGTTTTGTTTGTATGCCGGGCAGGAAAATGCAGGCAGATATAAAAAAACGTTGAACAAGAGGGCGGAGAGCCGTTTTGGGGGAGTTGAAACAGCGAGTGGAAACCCCGACCGGCGCAGGCCGCGCGTTGTTCAGCGGACTTAATCAATAGGTTGGCTGAATATTCTGGAGAAATCTGGGGAATTTTCGGTTCCGCTCGTGTACTTTGCCAGAGGTCATGCTATACTGTTAAAGATATCGATGATGCGGAACGGAGAGATTGAGCATGGCAAATGCAAAAGCCGAGGAATACGGGCGTCAGCCGGAGGACGAGCTTGGACGGCATTCCGCCGCATCGGAAGCTGCCGGATCTGCTTCGGAGCAGGACCTGCGCACCCTTCGTCTGATCAATCATTACCGGCATGATTGGATGAACGATATCCAGGTATTGATGGGCTATATACAGCTGAAGAAGTATGATAAATTACCGGCAATGATGGAGAAAATAAAAGACAAGGTCCAGCAGGAGAGCCTGATCGCCAAGCTGGGCATTCCGTCTCTCATTTTATGTCTGCTCGCCTTCCAGGCCGAGGTCAAGGAATTGAGGCTGGATATCCGGATGAACGAAGAGATCCGGCTTCACGAGCTTCCCGGCTGGGAAGAAGTGGAGGCCGGCATCGTGCTTATTCTGGAGGGCTTCCGCACAGAAGCCACCGCTTCGCCTGATTCGGACGATAATCGTCTGGAGCTGGGCTGGTCCAGAGATGAACGATGTCTCAGACTGGACATCCGTTACTCGGGAGCTTTCCGAGCGGAACGTGTCCGGCAGTTGGAGCGGGAGCTGGCCAAGCGGTGGTTGCCTTGGCAGGCCCGGATGGCATGCAGTTACGAAGAGCAATCGGTCGTATGGAGCGTCAAATGGAAGTTGGACGGCTCCGCGGCGCAATGATAAGAGGGTGAGACTTCATGTTTGTAGATAAAGCTAAGATTTATGTAAAAGGCGGCGACGGGGGCGACGGACTTGTTGCGTTCCGAAGAGAGAAATATGTTCCTGAAGGCGGACCGGGCGGAGGCGACGGAGGCGACGGAGGCGATGTCATCTTCCGGGTGGACGAAGGGCTGCGCACGCTGGTGGATTTCAGGTATCAGAAGCATTTCAAGGCGGACCGCGGGGAAAAAGGCCGAAACAAAAGCCGTCATGGCGCCAATGCCGAGGATTTGATCGTACGCGTACCTCCCGGTACGGTAGTAGTGGACGACGATACGCAAGAGATTATAGCGGATCTGACGAGGCATGATCAGCAAGTGGTCATCGCCAAGGGCGGACGCGGCGGACGCGGCAACACGCGCTTTGCAACGGCGAACAATACTGCTCCGGAAATTGCGGAGAACGGCGAAGAGGGCCAGGAGCGCTGGGTCGTGCTCGAGCTGAAAGTGATGGCCGACGTTGGACTCGTCGGATTCCCGAGCGTAGGCAAGTCGACGCTGCTGTCCGTCGTGTCAGGAGCGAAGCCGAAGATTGGCGCCTACCATTTTACAACGCTGACGCCGAATCTGGGCGTTGTCGAGGTGGGCGACGGCCGCAGCTTCGTGATGGCCGATCTGCCCGGCCTGATCGAGGGAGCCCACGAGGGGGTCGGACTCGGGCACGAGTTTCTCCGTCACGTCGAGCGGACAAGGATTATCGTGCATGTCGTGGATATGGCCGGAACGGAAGGCCGCGATCCGTTCGACGACTGGGTGAAAATCAATGACGAGCTGAAGCTGTACAATGCGAAGCTGGAAGAACGTCCGCAGATTATCGCCGCCAACAAGATGGACCTGCCGGATGCCGAAGTTTATCTGCAGTCGTTCAAGGAACAGCTGGCGGCTCGCGGACTGGAGCTGCCGATCTTCCCGATCTCCGCTGTGTCCAAATCCGGGGTGCAGGAGCTGCTCTACAAGGTGTCCGATTTGCTCGAAACGATACCGGAGATGCCGCTGGTAGAGGATCTGGTCGACTTGTCCGAGCGCAAGGTATACCGGCTGGAGGATAATGAAGACGAGGACTTCACCATCCGCCGCGATAACGAAGCGTACGTGGTCGATAGCCCGAGCATCGAACGGCTGATCAAGCGCACTAATTTCAGCACGCAGGAGGCGGTTTTGAGATTTGCCCGCATCCTGCGCAAGAAAGGCGTCGACAAGGCGCTGCGCGAACGCGGTGCGAAGGACGGCACGATCGTGCGGATCGGCGATTTCGAATTCGAATTTGTCGAGCAGGAATAGACATAAGCGCCGAGAGGCTTTCAGTAAAAAACGCAGCAAGAAGGTCGGATGACCACTTTGCTGCGTTTTTTTGCCTTTAAAGTCAGTGGGTCCCCGCAAGGTACCTGCTGAGCCGGCTTCGAAGCAAAATCCCCACTTTGTGAGGCTATTTGGCATATGCCGTCTCTACAAGCTCAAAGCTCGGACCGGCGCCGCTCCAGCTGACGTTCGACCGACTCCAGTTTCTGCCGGACGGACCCCGGCTTGTCGCGGCGGTCATCAAATTTCACGGAGGTGCAGACCCGCTGAGCGCCGGCCTCGAATGGAAGCTCATGCATGCCGCGAATGACTCGGAACAGCTCGTCAAGCTCGCCCTCCAAAATTGTGCCCATGGCCGTCATCTGAAACGACAAGCTTCCGGCTGTCTGCTGAGCGGTCAAATAGGCGTGAAGCTCCGCGACATAGGCGCTTAAACTGGTGGAGCCTGTCCCGACCGGGATAACGGTGATTTCTGCGATAGCCACTGCTAGGTTCTCCTTTCCATGTACATAAAATAGAATGCCCTTTTCGAGTTTCCCTCCAACGCTATAGCTGCTGAGGATCGATCAGAGCCGTCCAGCGCACCGTAGGGGCGCCTGCAGGCTCATAGCCGGCCGTCCCGACCCAGACATGCGTGCTTGAGGGATGCTGGAAATAATGTTCAAGCAGCTTGTGAAAAATAAACGGAATCTCTCTGTTCAGCACCTGCTGCCGGGGAATCCAGTGCAGCGTCCCTTCATCGGATTGAGTAATGTCGCGCCTCCGGGCAGTGGAGGTATAAATAAACTGCTGGCGCACCTCCTGCTGATTCAGCCGGATTAAAATATACCGCAGCTGCAGGTCCTCCAGGTCTTCCTGAAGCAATCCGGTTTCCTCATGAATTTCCCGCAGTACGGCGCTTTGCGGATCATTGATCTCGTGGGGCTCCAGATGTCCGCCGACCGCGGCCCATAAGCCGGGAGACAGAGTGCGCGTCTCGGACCGCTTCATCATAAGCAAATCTTCCTGGTTAAACAGCATGGCCGTCGCCATCATACGAGCTCGAATCATGGGGCTTCTCCTCTTTCCTGATGGTAGTTTTAACTTTATCATATTTATATGCGTCAAGCCTATTGCCCGAAGCGGTGGGCATGCGATATAATGTCCTCTAGGTAAGAACAATCGTCTGTGTAGAGAGGACTATTGCTGTGCCTGATAAATATATCGAGGAAGGTCCGCCGCAGGGAGAACGTTTTTTCCTGGTTCGGGAGGACATGCTGCCGGAAGCGCTCGTCAAGACGGTGCAAGCGAAAAGCTTGCTGGCCCGGGGCAAAGTGAAGACGGTCCATGAGGCTGTCGAGCAGGTGGAGCTGAGCCGGAGCGCCTTTTACAAGTACAAGGATGGCATTTTTCCCCTTAGCAAGCTGGAGCGCGACCGGATCGTGACGATTTCCATGGATTTGGAGCATCGATCCGGCATACTGTCCAAGGTGCTGGCGCTGATCGCAGGACTTGAGGGCAATGTGCTGACGATTCATCAAACGATCCCTTTGCAGGGCATCGCCAATGTCGTCATCTCCGTAGAGACATCGCTGATGGGCGAGAGCGTAGCCGTATTGCTCGACAAGCTGCGGGAGCAAGATGGCGTAACGCGCGCGACTCTCGCCGGGCAAGGTTAACATTCGACTAACTAACTATAGGAAAGAGACAACGAGGAGGAAGAAGCTGTATGAAACCCGTCAAAGTAGGATTATTGGGACTTGGGACTGTCGGAACAGGTGTAGTGCGCATTGTGGAAGGGCATCAGCATGATCTGATGAACAAGTCGGGCTCCCCGATCGAGATCGCCCAAATTCTTGTCAAAGATAAAAGCAAAGCCCGCAATATCAGCGTGTCCGAAGATAAACTGACGGAAAACGCTTGGGATATTATCGAAAATCCGGACATCGATGTAGTCGTTGAGGTGATGGGCGGAATCGAGCAGACGAAGGAATTGATGCTCGCGGCGCTGGAGCGCGGCAAGCATATCGTGACGGCGAATAAGGATCTGATGGCGCTGCACGGGCCGGAGATTCTGCAGAAGGCAGCCGATCAGGGCTGCGACGTCATGTACGAAGCGAGCGTAGCCGGCGGCATCCCGATCATCCGTACGCTGATCGAGGGATTTTCTTCCGACCGCATCACGAAGATTATGGGGATCGTCAACGGAACGACAAACTATATTCTGACGAAGATGAGCCAGGAGGGGGCTGCTTATGACGATGTGCTGAAGGAAGCACAGCAGCTCGGCTATGCGGAATCCGATCCGACCTCCGATGTGGAAGGCTTCGATGCGGCCCGGAAAATGACCATTCTCGGCACGCTTGGCTTCCATGCCAATATCGCTTTGTCCGATGTGACGGTCAGAGGAATCTCCAAGGTAACCAAGGAAGATATCGCCTACGGCAAGAAGCTTGGCTATGAGGTAAAGCTTCTTGGCATCGCGGAGCGGCAGGATGAGCATATCAGCATCAGCGTGCAGCCGACGATGGTGAAGCAGTCCCATCCGCTCGCTGCGGTTAACGGCGTGTTCAATGCCGTCTATGTATATGGAGAAGCGGTCGGGGAGACGATGTTCTACGGTCCGGGCGCCGGCGAGATGCCTACGGCTACTTCCGTGGTCGCCGATCTCGTCGCTGTCGTCCGCAACTCGAATCTGGGGGTCAACGGCCGCCGCGGCTTCATGCCTTACAAAGAGAAGAAGCTGAAAACCGACGAGCAGATCGCTTTCAAAAACTTTATCCTGCTGCATGTAGAAGACAAGGCCGGCGTGCTGGCCAAAATCACGCAGGTGTTCGCCGAGCATGAAGTCAGTCTTGAATCCGTGCTTCAGCATCCGAACCAGGCGAACCCGCTGGCCGAGATCATCATCATCACCCATGATGCCAACCAAGCATCCATGAACAAGGTGCTGAAGCAGTTCGAATCTATGCCTGTCGTTCATGCGATCAAGAGCGTGTACCGGGTCGAAGGGTAGGCGTGAAGGGGAATGACACAGACAACTAAGCGCAAAGTTCGCGTTCAAGTGCCTGCAAGCACCGCTAATCTGGGTCCTGGCTTTGATACGCTCGGCATGGCGCTGAATTTGTACGCATGGATTGAGATGAGCATGGCGGAGGAAACGCGCTTCACCCTGTATGGCGAGCAGATGCAGGGCATTCCGACGGATAAAAGCAACCTGCTCTACGAAGTCGCCAAGCTCGTATTCGAGCGTGCGGGGCTGGAGGCTCCCGAGCTGGAGATCGCCATGTACAGCGATATTCCGCTGACCCGCGGGCTGGGCAGCAGCGCCTCGGCAATCGTCGGCGCGCTGGCCGCAGCCAATGCTTTGATCGGAGGAAGATTCACGGATGACGAGCTGTTCCAGTTCGCGACGGAGCTGGAGCAGCATCCGGACAATGTCGGCGCCTCGCTTTTCGGGGGCATCGTCGTCGCTTTCTGGGACGGCGAGCGGGCCGAGCATATTCGCATCGAACCCCACGAGAGTATCGAGGTGCTGGTGGCGATCCCGCATTTTCAACTGGCGACGGAGAAGGCCCGCGGCATACTGCCGCGCGAGCAAAGCTTGGACAATGCGGTGTTCAACGTCGGACATTCCTCCGTACTGGTCGCGGCGTTCTGCACCGGCAGACTGGACATGATCAGCCGCGCGATGAAGGATGCGCTGCATCAGCCGTACCGCGCGCCTATGGTGCCGGGACTGTCCGAGATACTGGCCGAAGCGACCGAGCATGGCGCGCTTGGCGTAGCGCTCAGCGGCGCCGGCCCGACGATTCTCGCGCTGGTCGATCGCGATTCGCAGAAGAAGGCCGAGCTTGAGGCGTTTATGCAGGGCAAGCTGCGCAGCGAGGGCATCGATTCGACGATGCTGTGGCTGCTTCCCGATAAAACGGGCGTTATCGTGCAGGAAGCGGCTGCCGGCGAGGCGGAAGACAGTCTGCTGGGCGCCGTGAAGGGAGCGAAACGGCCATGAAGAAGGTAGCTTTGCTAGGACCGGGCACGTACACTGAGGAATCTGCTCATCACGTGCTGGGCAAAGAAGCGTTCGATTATGTCGGCTGCAGTCTGATCGCCGACGTGTTTCAGTCAACGGTAACGGGAGAGACCGACTACAGCGTTATTCCGATCGAGAATACGTTTGAAGGCTCGGTGACGCTGCATGTGGACTGGCTCGTGCATGAGGTCGATCTGCCGATTCAGGCGGAGTGGGTGTACCCGATCTCCATCAATTTGCTTCGGCTGCCCGAGGGGGAACAGGCTGCGGTGGCTGACCGTAAAGAGGCTTGCTCCCGAATCCGGAAAGTATATTCGCACAGCGTCACGATGGCTCAATGCCAGCGCTTCCTGCGGGAGCTGCTCCCGCATGTCGAGCTGGAGCAAGTAGGCAGCAACGGCGAAGCGGCCCGCCTGGTGCGGGAGTTGAACGATCCGGCCGTAGCCGCATTGGCTCCGCAAGGAGCCGGCATCCTGTACAAGCTGCAGACGGTTGCGGCGGGCGTACAGGATCACCAGGACAACTACACCCGCTTCGTGCTGATCGGGCCGGAGAAGCCGGAGCTGAAGCCATCCTCGGAGACGAAAACGACGATTCTGGTCACGCTGCCTGAAGATTACCCGGGAGCGCTGCATCAGGTGCTGTCCGCCTTCGCCTGGCGGAGGATCAACTTGTCCAAGATTGAATCGCGGCCGACGAAAAAACGGCTGGGCAACTATTTTTTCTACATCGATATCCAGGCATCCATGGACTCTGTGCTGCTGCCGGCCGCCCTGCAGGAGATCGAAGCGATCGGCTGCCAAGTACGGATTCTCGGCTGTTATCCCACCTATTCCTACGAGCCCGCAGTATCGGAAGTGTAGCTCCTTTATAGCGCAGCTAGCCGAGCAGGCAGCCGTGCATTGCGCAGCAGACAAATAAAACCGTCGGACGGGTCCGGCGGTCTTATTTGTCTTGTCAGGACGGCATCAGCTTACGGCAGGAAGCAGTCGCTTTGTGTCGAATTGGAGGTACTAGGTGAAGTTAGTACTACCGTCTGCCTCGCCATTGACTACAATGAAGCTAACGAAGACATCGCGATGGATGGGGGAATCGACATGCTGAGACGCGAGGTTAAAATTGTCGGTACGGGAAAATATTTGCCGCGAGAGAGGGTAACGGCAGAAGAGATGGACAGGCGCCTTGGGGTGCCAAGCGGCTGGGTGCTGAAGAAGTCCGATGTGGCGGTCCGGTATTTTGCGGGGGATGAGAAAGCTTCCGAGATGGGGGCCCGGGCGGCGGAAGCTGCCTTGGCTTCAGCCGGATTGGCATTCTCCGATATCGATTGCCTCCTGTGCGCAAGCGGGACGATGGAGCAGCCGATTCCCTGCACGGCTGCGCTTATCCAGCAAGCCATGGGGCAAGGGGACTCCGGGGTGCCGGCGCTTGATATCAATACAACCTGCCTGAGCTTTGTAGCGGCTCTGGACATGGTTTCCTATATGGTAGCGGCAGGACGTTACCGCCGGGTACTGATCGTATCCGCGGAGATTGCGTCCAAGGGCTTGAACTGGCAGCAGAAGGAAAGCGCAGCTCTATTCGGCGACGGAGCCGCAGCGGCGGTGATTGAACGGACGGCGGCCGGCGAGCCGTCTTGTATTTTGCACGCCGCCATGGAGACGTATGGGGCCGGATCCGGCCTGTCCGAAATACGCGGAGGGGGCAGCGGGCTTCCCGCTAGCCTGTATGCGCCGGAAGCGTCGGCGGATTTCTCGTTCGACATGAATGGATCCGGCATCTTCCGGATGGCTTCCCAGCTGCTACCGTCCTTCCTTGATCGGCTGCTCGCAGCCAGCGGACTGCGGATCGGCGATTTCAAGCTGGTCATTCCCCATCAAGGCAGCGCGATGGCAATGCGTTTGCTGGGCCGGAGGCTGAATATCTCCAAGGAGCAGATGATGTATATTACGCCTGATCACGGCAATACGATAGCCGCCTCGATCCCGATGGGGCTGCACGAAGCGGTCAAGCAGGGCCGCCTCGAGCGGGGAGACCGCGTGCTGCTGCTCGGCACCTCCGCCGGGCTGTCCCTGGGAGGGCTGGCCTTTGTCTATTGAACGCGGCCGCGTGCTGCTCACGGGAGGCCGGGCCCCGGCCGCGCTGGAGCTGGCCCGCCAGCTGTCGGCCGCCGGCTGGACCGTGTTCGCAGCCGAAAGCGCGGATTGGCATTTATGCCGCACTTCCCGGTCGGTAGCAGGCTCGTATCGCGTGCCGCCGCCGGCTCAAGAGACGGAGGCGTATACCACGGCGCTGGAGCAAATCGTGCTGAAGGAACGGATCGACTGGCTGGTGCCGACCTGCGAAGAAATTTTCTACGTCTCCGCCGGGCTGGATCGTCTCCGCCGTCATTGCGGGGTGCTGACCGCGCCGCTGGGCCAGCTGGCCAGGCTGCACAGCAAATGGGCGTTCATCCGGCTCGCCGAGCGGCTGGGCTTTCCCGTGCCCGCCACGATCAGGCTGGTGCCGGGCGATGCGGCCAATGTCGAGGAATGCCTGCAGGCGCTGGCACAGGAGAGCTTTGCCCAAGGCGTGATCCTGAAGCCCGAATTTTCCAGGTTTGCGGCGAAGGTCCGGCGATTCGACCGTCTGGAGGAGGCCAGGAGCTTTATTTTGCAGCTCCATGCGGGGGCAATGAGGGCGGCGGAGAGGCAAGAGGAAAAGGAAGCACGTTGGCGCGAAGGGACAGCGGTTGGCGTAAGCGACGGCACGGGGCTGCTGCTGGAGGAGGCGGGCCTAGACGGTAGTTCCCGGGAGAGAGAGGAAGCCCAAGGCGTCTGGGTGATTCAGCAGTGGGTACGGGGACGGACGTTGTGCACGTACGGAGTTGCGCACGGCGGGTCGCTGCGGGCGCATGCGGTGTATGAGTCGCGCTACACGGCCGGAGCGGGCGCGACGATTTTTTTTGAAGCGATCGCACATGATGGCTTGAAGGAATGGGTAGGACGGTTTGTGCGCGAGGAAGACTTCAGCGGACAAATCGCCTTTGATTTTATAGAAGACCCGGAAGGCGTCCTATATCCGCTCGAATGCAATCCCCGCTCCACGAGCGGCGTGCATCTGTTCGGCCCGGAGGACGGCCTGGTCCAGGCGCTGCTGCCCGGCGAAGCCATGCCATCTGAGCATCCGGCCGAGCCGAGCTGCGGAGCCAGAGCGATGCTGGCGCTGCCTATGTTAGCATATGGGCTGCCGGCCGCTCTGGCCGGGTCGGAGCTTGGGGCATGGATCAGCCGCTTCCGGACGGCCAGGGATGTCATCTACCGGAAGAAAGACCCCGGCCCCTTCTTCGAGCAGGCAAGGATGGCTTGGATGCTGGGACGAATGGCGGCGGTCCGGGGAATCTCCGTCATGGAGGCGTCAACCTCTGATATCGAATGGAACGGAGGAAGGATGCGATGAAAGCGTTAGTGACGGGCGGCACCGGATTTCTGGGCGGTCATCTGGCCAGAAGGCTGTGCGCTCTGGGCTGGGAAGTGACGGCGGCAGGCCGCAATGAGGAGCAAGGCCGCCGTCTGCGGGCGGAGGGCATACGCTTCGCGTCCGCCGACCTCGCGGACGGCGAGAAGATGCAGTCGCTATGCGCCGGACAGACGGCCGTGTTCCACTGCGGAGCAATGTCGGCGGCCTGGGGGCGATATGCGGATTTTTATGCCAGCAATGTATCGGGGACGGCTCATGTTGTGGAAGGCTGCTTGAAGCACGAGGTGCGCCGCCTGATTCATGTGTCTACGCCGAGCATTTACTTCGGTGCGGCACATAGATTGAACGTGAACGAGCGTATGCAGCCGGCTGCCCGGCAGGCGAGCTCGTACAGCCGCACCAAGTGGATGGCGGAGCAGATCGTCAGGCAGGGGCTGGAGCGCGGGCTGCAAGCCGTTCTGATCCGTCCGCGGGCGATTTTCGGTCCGGGGGACCGGACGATCCTGCCAAAGCTGATCCGGGCGAACGCGAAATCGGGCGTGCCGATGATTGACGGCGGCCGGGGGCTGGTCGATCTCACCTATGTTGACAATGCGGTCGAAGCGCTGATCCTCGCCTATGAAGCGCCTGATTATGCCCTTGGTCAGCCGTACAACATTACAAATGGCGAGCCGATGAAGCTTGCCGATGCGGCATCCATGCTGTTCGCCAAGCTTGGTCAGCCGCTGCGGACCGTCAAGCTGCCTTTCGCCGCCGCTTACGGGCTGGGCGCTATTTTGGAGCTGGCGGCCGCACTCCGGCCCGGAGCGCGGGAGCCGGAGCTGACGAGGGCGTCGGCAGGCATGCTGGGCCGCAGCCAGACGCTGGACATTTCGGCGGCCAGAAGAGATTTGGGCTACGTTCCGGCGATAAGCGTAGCGGAAGGGCTGGAGCGGTTCGCCGGGTGGTGGAGAGAACGAGAGGGGGCGGAAGCATGAGGCCGGACTGGCTGGAGCGAATAGGGCTTAAGGCCAAGCTCCGCGCGCCTGCGCTCAGGCTGCGGTTGTTCACAGCCGGCGCCTGCAGCCATCCGGAGTGGGTGACGCTGCGCGGAGGAACGCTGCGGACGGTGAAAATCCCGGCGATGTTTGCTTGCCTGGAGCATCCGCAGCATGGCCATATATTGTACGATACAGGCTACGCCGGCCGCTTCCTGGAAGCGACGGCTCGTCTGCCCGCCAGGCTGTACCGGATGGTGACGCCGGTCTCCTTTCGGCCGGAGCAAGGGGCCGCCGAGCAGCTGCGCCGCTGCGGCATCGATCCGGCCCGCATCGGCAAGATCGTCATCTCACACTTCCATGCCGATCATGTGGCCGGACTGCGGGATTTCCCCCATGCGCGGTTTCTCTATGAGCCCGAAGCGTACGCGGCGGTCCGGCGGTTGACGGGACTGGCGGCTTTGCGGCGCGCCTATTTGCCGGAGCTACTGCCGGAAAATTTCGCCGCCCGCTCCGATATATGGAGCCCGGAGGCTTGGCAGTCCACAGACCCGGCGACCGGCTTCCCCTTTTCTTCCGTTCTCGATGTGCTTGGCGACGGCAGTCTGCTGGCGGTGAAGCTGCCGGGGCATGCCGACGGTCAGATCGGACTCCTGTTCGCTACGGAGCGCCACATGTATTTCTTGTGCGCCGACGCTGTTTGGTCCAGCCGAGCTTACCGGGAGTCGCGTCCGCCGCATCCGCTTGCGGGATTGATCATGCCTAGCCGGACCGACTATCACAGCAGTTTTGAACGGATTGTCAGATTTCATCGGCTGTACCCGGAGGTGCGCATCATTCCGTCACATTGTTCCGAGGCGAGCGGCAGATGGTCCGGAGGAGGGGAAATTTTGTGAAGAGCTTCGAGCGTTTATGCATAGCTGCACACTATATGCGGGCGCGCATGAGGGGACGGCGCTGGACGGACCGCGCTGCTCTCGAGCGATGGCAGCAGGCTCGGGTGATCCGGCATCTGGAGCGGATTCGCGAGACATCCGCCTTCTACCGGGAGCTTTGGGGAGAGCGGCCGGTCTCGGAATGGGAGAAATACCCCATCATCGACAAGCAGGCGATGATGGAAGGGTTCGACCGGCTTAATACGGCCGGCATCAGCCGGGACGAGGCTTTCAAGCTTGCGCTGGCGGCTGAATCTACGCGCGACTTCACGCCGGCCATTGGTCACACGACCGTCGGCTTATCTTCGGGAACCTCCGGCAGCCGGGGGCTGTTTCTGGTCAGCCGCCGGGAAAGGCTTGCCTGGGCGGGAACCGTGCTGGCCCGGGTGCTTCCAGGCTCATTGCTTGACCGGCATGCGATCGCCTTTTTCCTGCGGGCTGACAGCAATCTGTACGGCACGGTCGGCGGCGGACGGATCGACTTTCAATTCTACGACCTGTTGAACCCTCCGGATCAGCATATAGCGAGACTGAACAGACAGCGTCCAACCGTGTTGGTCGGGCCGCCCTCCATGCTGCGGCTGCTGGCGGAAGCCTCCCGCTCGGGCCTCTTGCGCATCCAACCGCAGCGGGTGATCGGAGTGGCGGAGGTGCTGGAGGAGCTGGACCGGCGCTTTATCGAGGAAGCCTTCGGCCAGAAGCTTCATCAGGTGTACCAATGTACGGAAGGTTTTCTGGGAGCAACCTGCGGGCACGGAACCTTGCATCTGAACGAGGACATCGTCTGCGTGCAGAAGGAGGCTTTGGACGAACAGTCCGGCCGGTTTGCGCCCATCATCACCGATTTTTCACGGATGGCCCAGCCGATTATCCGGTACAGGCTGAACGACGTGCTGACGGAGCGATCCGAGCCTTGTCCTTGCGGTTCTGTTTTGCTGCCGATCGCTCGCATCGAAGGCCGCTGCGACGATATTCTGACGTGGCCTGCCCTGTCGGGAGCGGGGATGGTGACGGTGTTTCCCGATTATATCAGCCGTGCGATTATTTCGGCCTCCGAGCTGATTTTGGCTTATCATGCCGTTTGGGCCGAGAAGGAACGCATACTGAACATTTCGCTCGAAGTTAAGCAAGAAGCCGTCGCAGCGGAAATACGGGAACAAGTGGCGCGCGAAATCGCCGGATTGTGCGACCGTCTCGGCTGCCGGCTGCCTGAGCTGCGTTTCCTTCCGTATACGTTCGAGCCCGGAGCGCGGAAGCTGCGGCGGGTGGAAAGGAGAGCCTCCTCATGAGCCGGGACATCCGTGTCAAAGTCTATGGAGGAAGCGGGGAAGCCGTTCCCTGGCCGGACGACGAGCAGGGCCGGTATGCGCAGCGGTATTGTCAGCCGATGCTGGAGCGGCCTATTGCCGATTATATAGCCAACGTCGATACCTCGCTTCGCCTGCTCAGTGTTGCCGGCTGCATGCTGCCGCTGACGGTCAACGAAGAACAGTATGACAGCTCGTATGTGTGCTCTCCATTTACCCACTATGTTACGTATGCCAAGGAGGAGCTTGGCTTGACCGGCTTCCGCCGGCTCCGGCCTCCTCTTTCGGCGCTGCTCGACGGAATCGGCGCTGTGCTGAAATGGACAGCGTTCAACCGGGTTGTCCAGGTTAACAACTGGCTGCTGTCGACAAATTTATATCCGGAGCTGCCGGACCGCGCGTGGCTGTCGGCCGTTAGCCTGCTGCAGGCTTCGTTTCCCGGCCATGCCCTCATCTTCCGGTCTTTGAGCCGGAGGCTAAACGGCGCACTTATCGATCAACTGCTGCAGTTGGGCTTCCGTCTGGTGCCCAGCCGGCAAATCTATCTCCTGAATCCTGCGGATGACGCCTCCACCACTTCGAAGGCCCGCTGGCTTGTGAAGCGTGATTATGCGCTGCTTGGCAGGCATGGCTATGAGCGGCTGGGACCGTCCGAGCTTACAACAGAGGACGTACCCCGACTGAAGGAGCTGTATCACGCCTTATATGTGCAGAAATATTCGGCCTGCAATCCGCAATTGACGGAGCGGTTTTTCGAGACTGCGCTGGAGCAGGAGCTGCTTCAATTCCATGCATTGCGCAGCAGGCAAACGGGGCGGATCGATGCAGTGCTGGGCTATTACCGCCGGTGTGGGGTTATGACGACGCCGGTATTCGGCTACGACACTTCTCAGCCGCAAAGCCTCGGCTTGTACCGGATGCTTTCAGCGGTGCTGCTTGATCTTGCTCGCAGGGAGGGATGCCTGCTGCACGAGAGCTCGGGAGCGGCTCAGTTCAAGCGCAATCGGGGAGCGGTGGCCGAGATCGAATACTCCGCCGTGTATGACCGGCATCTGCCTGTCAGACGGCGCGTCGGCTGGGCGGCGCTTAGAAGCGTCTTGAACACGCTGGGGGTTCCTTTGATTCGGAAATACAAGCTGTAGTTGGATGAGAGAAAGCGGTCGCAAAGGGGGTTCGGGCTGTTCGCGGATTTTTTTCACGGTTTCATGGTCAAATGCCCAGGTTGTTGCATAAACTGTAATGTCATTTTGTTCCGGCAGCACAGAGCGCAAAACTGAAGGAGGTTTAGCATTTGAAAATCCATATCGTGAAGAAAGGCGATTCGCTCTACGGGCTCTCCCAGAAATATGAGGTGGAGCTCGATAAGTTAATCGCTTTAAATCCGCAGATTGCGAATCCCGACGTCCTCGACATCGGAATGAAGGTCAAAATTCCGAATGATCCGAAGCCGGTCGCGCCGCCCTCCGATTATTTGTATAAGCATTCCGTGGTGCAAGGGGATACGCTGTGGAAGCTGGGCAAAGCCTGGAGCGTTCCGCTGGCGGACATGGTTGCGGCCAATCCGCAGCTGAAAAATCCGAATGTGCTGATGACCGGGGATGTCGTCTACATTCCCAAGCAAAAATCTATTCCGGGCTCGAACGGACAGCCCGGTCATAAAGCGGATACCTCGGTTCAAGGCGGAGCCGGACACAAGGCGGACACTTCGCCGGTCGAGTCACCGCCTAAGATCGATACGAGCCCCGAGCCGATGGCTCAGCTGCCTGTCGAGGCCACACCGGTGTCGGAGCTGCCGCCCGCACCGGTGGTCGCGGAGGAGCCGGCCCCTGTTCCCCAGGAGCCGATCAAGACGCCGGAGCCGAACATCCAGCCGAACCAGCCTCAACTAAAAGTGGAGGCAATGCCCAATGTGCCGCAGCCTCCTAACCTGGAGCTGCCGTATGCTCCGACCCAAGCCGGCAATATGCCTCCGGCTGCCGATCTATTCGAGCAGTTTAAAGTGCCCGCCGTTAAGGCAGGGGAGCTGCCTTATTCAGCTGAACCGCAGCTTCCGGTATTTCCGAATGTACATGTGCCGAATGAGCAGATGAATGCAGGCGTGCATTGGCCCCATGCCGCATATCCGGCTTATCCCGGATGGGGGGCGAATGTTCAGGGAGCGGGGGATTGCGGCTGCGGCCAGCCGAATCTTCCTTATGCGATATCCCCTGCGGCGGAATATCCGAACGCAGCGCCGCATGCGTACCAGCCGACAGCGGTAAGCCCGGTGGCGGAATGGCCAAACACGTATCAGCCGAATGCATATCCCCCGACGGCGGTAAGCCCGGTCGCGGAGTGGCCGAACGCGTACCAGCCGACGGAGGTAAGCCCGGCTGCCGAATGGCCGAATGCGTACCAACCGAACGCGTATGAGCCAAACGCGTACCAGCCGACGGCGGTAAGCCCGGCTGCCGA
>NZ_FMYY01000001.1:442584-955452 GCF_900101595.1 Paenibacillus sp. cl123 | reverse complement strand
ACAGGAGCATGTAGTGCAAAAGCGTCCTTTGCATCGGTAAGGCACTCTACGAATGTCGTGACAACCCTCACATACAAGAAGCTTAAATCCATTTCGAGGATCTCCACAGCCGCGAAATTTTTGTACCTCTTTTATGACATTAGGCCGAATATGTTTTTTATGTTTATCTACAAAAGCATCCCAGTGCCGATGCTCATCGAAAAATATTTGCTTTAAGATGTTCGAGTCCATACCTTTACCTTAACAGAAATTTAAATAAGGGGTAAGCTTCGCTCACCCCAAAACTTATAAATTCTTATATGTAAAAAAAGACACGGACCCTCGTCCGTGCCTTGAAAAACTACTTCAGATAAAGCTCGATAACCGTATCCCGCTCATCGGGCAGCTTGGCGCCCGCCAGCGTGATGAACGCTCCGCCTTCAATATCGGAGTATTCTTCGGCCATCCAAGGCGTCTCCACCTTCAATTCAGTGCCGTCCCGCAGCAGTCTCGCCTTGGCGATTTTGCCCTTTAAGCCCTCGAAATAAATCGGTCCGATGCCCCGGTCGTACACGTGCGCGTACAGCTTGCCGCCGTTTTGCGTGTAACGGCCCCACTCGGGCTTCGGCATGGACGCGGCGCCGCAGCCGTAGATGCTGTCGCCGTTTAACCGCAGCCATTCGCCAACCTCGTGCAGCACGTCGAGCGTTTCCCGGTTGATCTCCCCTTTGGCGTCAGGGGCGACGTTCAGCAGCAAATTGCCGTTTTTACTGACGCATTCGACCAGCGTGCGGATTACCTGCTGGGCCGACTTGTAGTTTTTGTCGGTGGAATGATAACCCCAGTGATCGTTCAAGGTGATGCAGGCCTCCCAAGGAACAGGCTTGCCGTTCACATCCACGATGCCGCCTGGCGGAATGATCTGCTCCGGGGAGAAAAAGTCTCCGGCGTATACTTCAGGCTCGGCCGCGCGAATATTGCCGCCCAGACGGTTGTCGATAATAATATCCGGCTGGATGGAGCGTATCATCTTCACGAGCTCGGTAGCCTTCCATTTCTCACCCGTCATGTTATCGTAAGAGAAATCGAACCACATGATGTCGATCTTGCCGTAGTTCGTAAGCAGCTCCTTCACCTGGCCGTGCATATACGTCAAGTACCGGTCAAAGTCGATGGGCTTATCCTTCGCCGCTTTATTGTCCCGATCCGGATGAGCCTTGTCTCCGTAGCCCGGATAATCGTCATGATGCCAGTCGATGATGGAATAATAAAATCCGACGGCGATGCCCTCCGCCCGGAAGGCATCGACATATTCGCGGACCAGGTCGCGTCCGGCCGGCGTATTGGTCGCCTTGAAGTCCGTCAGCTTGCTGTCGAACAGGCAGAAGCCGTCATGATGCTTCGTCGTTAGCACAGCGTATTTCTGCCCTGCGGCCTTCGCCGCTTTGGCCCATTCCTTCGGGTTATAGCGGGAGGCGTCGAACTCGTCAAAGTAGACCTTATACTGCTCCCAGCTCATCCGTTCGTTGCCCCGGATCCACTCTCCTCTTGCGGGAACGGCATACAATCCCCAGTGGATGAACATCCCGAAGCGTTCCTGCTGAAACCAGCGGGTACGCTGCTCTCGCTGCTCTCTCGTAGTCATGCGGCCTCTCCTCCGTCTCCGTATGAGTTATCGCTGAACAAGCACGGCTCCGCTTCCGCTACACGGTTTGAAACAAAGCGGCCGCGCCGATCAGCCCTACGTCGTCCTTCAAGCCTGCAGGCACGATTTCATAAGTGCCGCGATACGGCTTCATGACGAGCTGCTCCGTCTGAGCCCGCAAAGCCGGGAACAGCGAATCGCCCGCCTTGCTCACACCGCCGCCGACGACGATGCGGTCGGGATTAAAGGTATGGACGGCGTTCGCCAGCCCCAGCGCCATATAATGAATCGCCCGGTTCACCACTTCCGCAGCGACCGCATCCTTTTGTCTGTACGCCTCGAACACATGCTTCGCCGAGACTGCTTCGTTCTGAGCAGCCGCAAGCTCCGCAATGGCGGAAGTTCTGCCCTGCATAAGCTCTACCGCCGCATCCTTGATGGCGGTGCCGGAAGCGAACACTTCGAGGCAGCCGTTATTGCCGCAGCTGCAAGCCGGTCCGCCCGGCTCGATAATATTATGGCCGAGCTCCCCGGCGAAGGAGGTCGTCCCCAGCAACAGCTTTCCGTCCAGCACGATGCCGGCTCCGATGCCTGTGCTGAACGTCACGTAGACCATATGCTCGGAGCCTTTTCCCGCACCCCGGACATATTCGCCCCAAGCCGCCGCATTCGCATCGTTCACGACCTGCACCGGGACGCCAAGCGCTTCCCCCATCCATTTTTTGAGCGGAACATTCGTCCACTCGGGAAGATTGGTGCCATGGAGCACGATGCCGTCCTTGCTGTTGACCGCACCGGGCGAAGCAAGTCCGACGCCGGACAGCGGATGATCAAGGGATACGGACCGGATCATATCGATCATGCGCTGCACGACTTCCTCCGCCGTGCGGGCATGTGCGGTTTCCATCCGTTCGCGGTTCAGAATCTCGCCCTTCGCATTAAAGAGCGCCGCCGCGATCTTCGTTCCGCCCAGATCTACGCCTACCACATATTGTTCGTTATTATGCAACTGATTCACCTTTTTCAGATCTAGGATGAGTTCGGACTTCTCCCATTCAGCCTCTGTCAGCCGATTGGGAGAAGACGCGCGGATAAAGCCCGCAGCTGCGCGGGATCGATGGGCGCAAGTCCCGAACGTCCCTGCCGCACAGCCGAGCCGAAATGCACCTCGGTCACGCCGGTTTGTTCAATAAAGTCTTCGATGCCTTCCGGCGTCAGGCCGCTGCCGGCCAGAATTCGCAGCGAGCTGCCTCGTGCAGCCTCGACCAGCTTGCGGATCTCCGGCGCCGCTTCGGGCGCCGGCTTCAGTCCGCCGGATGTCAGCACACGGGTAATTTGCGGATAGCGAAGCAGCGTGTTCAGTCCGTCCAGCTGATCCTCCAGCTCGTCGAACGCCCGATGAAACGTGACCTGCAGCCCTTTTGCCCATGGAAGCAGCGCCTCCAGCGCCGCTTCGTCGATCCGGCCCTCAAGCGTCAGAGCTCCGATGACGATTCCGGCCGCTCCCGTCGCGGCGATCGCCTGAATCTCCGCCTTCATCGTCTCCACGTCGTGCCTATCGTACACAAAGGAACGGCTGTGCGGTCTGACCATCACATGAACCGGTATGCGCACCGACCGGACGACTTGCTGAACCAGGCCGATGCCCGGCGTCAGTCCGCCTTCGGTAATGGCGGTGATCAGCTCCAGCCGATTCGCGCCATGCTCCTCGGCCTTCAGCGCATCGTCCATGCACGTGGCGATGACTTCCAATATCATCATGATTCCTCCCGTTCTTTACGCCCGGTGCTTCCGGGCGTAATCCGCCGCATAGTCCGCAAGCAGTCTTGCGCCGTAACCCGTAGCGCCAACTTCCGCATAACCGGCGTCCTGCTTGTACTGCACAGTGCCGGCCATATCGATGTGAACCCAATCCATCGTGTCGGCCACGAAACGACGAATGAACAGCGCAGCGACACTTGCGCCCGCGAGCGTGGATGTGCCGACGTTGCGCAGATCGGCGTAAGGGCTCTTCAGCTCCGACTCGTATTCGTCTATGAGAGGCATCGGCCACAGCCGCTCGCCATTGCGCTCGCCGATCTCGACCAGGCTGCGCGTCATATCCGCATCGCCCCATATGCCGGCGATGGCAAGACCCAGCGCATCCCCGACATTGCCCGTCAGCGTAGCGATGTCGATGGCCTGCGCAGCGCCGAGCTTGGCGGCGTGGAGCAGAGCGTCCGCCAGCACGAGCCGCCCTTCCCCGTCCGTGTTCGCTACCTGAACGGTCAGGCCGTTCGGGTACTTGATAACGGACGAAGGCAACGTGGCGCGGGCATCCGGCAAATTATCCGCGACGGCAATCAGCGCCGTCACGCGTACTTCCGCGCGCTGACGGACGAGAATGTCCATCGCTCCGACGACGGCTGCCGCCCCGCCCATATCCATCCGGGCATCGCTGATGTCCCGGCCTGTCTTCGCGTTCATGCCGCCCATGTCGAAGGTAATGGCTTTGCCGACTAACGCCAGCATAGGCATGTTAGCGTTAGCGTCCGCGTCAGAGCCGCCGCCTTCGTACCGCAGCTCGATAAGCGCAGGTTGATGCTTGCTTCCCGCTCCTACGGTCAGCAAGCCGTTCATGCCGCGGTCGATGAGCTCCTGACCGCGATATATGCGAACATGGACCGGTCTGTCCTGGAACAGCTCCTGCGTCCACGCGACAAACGTATCCGGATTCAACGTATCCGGCGTTTCATTCACCCAATCCCGCGTCAGATTGGTGCCTGCCGCCCGATGAAGCGCCGTCCCGATAATCTGTTCCAGCTGAGCAAGCGACAGCTCCGCCCAATCTTCGGAACGAAGGTTCAAACGAACATCGCCGGTTATTTTCGTTGCGCTCTTATACTTGTCGAACCGGTACAAGCCGAGCAGCCAGCCCTCGATCCAGGCTTGCAGCCACTGGGCAGCGGCCCCGGCGTTCTCTCCAGCGTTTTCTGCCCCCGCCGCCAGCGGGTCTCTCACCAGCGTTCCGCTGCTGCGGCCCTCAGCCAGCAAAGCCCGTCCTGCTGCGCCCGCGGCGCGGCGTACCCGCTCCGGCGTCTCCTGACGCCGCTCGCCTACGGCTGCGGCAAGCACATCCGCTTCGCCCTCCGAGCGGCCGTACAGCCAGGTCATCATGCCCGGCCGCTTGCGCCCTTCGCCAAGCGGATAAGAGAGTGCTTCGCCGGCGTACGCCGGATGGATGAGCACATCCCCGGCTCCGGCTTTATCGATAGTAATGTGCATAGCGATCCCTTCCCGATCTTATTTTGGAGACGCCGCGACCAAACGCTTTTCGCATCTCGGTGTGTCCGGCCTCCCGTTCAGCTCTGCAAACTACGCTTTGTTTCCCATAATTTCTTCGTCGTACAAATGACATGCAACCTGATGGCCGGGCTCCACTTCCCGGAACACCGGCTCCTTCTGCTTGCATACCTCCATACACGCCGGACAACGGGTATGGAACCGGCAGCCGGACGGCGGGTCTACCGGACTCGGCAAATCGCCCTTCAGAATGATGCGCTCTCTCTTCTGGCTCGGATCGGGCACCGGCACCGACGACAGCAGCGCCTGCGTATAGGGGTGAAGCGGACGCTCATATAACGTGTCTTTATCTGCCGTCTCCACCAGCGTCCCCAAGTACATGACGCCGATGCGGTCGCTAATATGCTCCACCACGCTCAGATCGTGGGATATAAACAAGTACGTCAGGCCGTATTCCTCCTGCAGGTCCTGCAGCAGATTCAATACCTGGGACTGAATGGACACGTCCAGAGCCGACACCGGCTCATCCGCCACAATCAAGCTCGGACGAACGGACAACGCCCGCGCGATGCCGATCCGCTGCCGCTGCCCGCCGCTGAACTCGTGCGCGTAACGCTCGGCGTGAAAGCTGCTCAGGCCGACCGTCGCCAGCAGCTCATGCGCCAGCTTATCCCGCTCCTTCGGAGTAAGCTTCGTATGAATAAGCAGCGGCTCGGCCACGAGGTCCTTTACCTTCATCCGCGGATTCAGCGAAGCGTACGGGTCCTGGAACACCATCTGCATATCTTTGCGGATCGGACGCATCTGATTATCGCTGAGGCTGCTGATGTTTTGCCCGTTAAACCATACTTCTCCGCCGTTTGGCTTCAGCAGCCGGGTGACCAGGCGCCCCGTCGTCGACTTGCCGCAGCCGCTTTCGCCGACAAGGCTGAACGTTTCGCCCTTGCGGATGGCGAAGGAAATGCCGTCAACGGCGCGCAAATGCTTGGCCGTGCCGAACCAGCCTTTTTTTACCGTAAACGATTTCTGCAATCCTTTGACTTCGATGAGCGGAGTTTCGTTCATGCGCTTTCTCCTCCTTCCGGTCTATCCGGTTCCGTCAGCCAGCAGCGGCTCTTCCGATCCGCCTGCCCCTCGAGCGGCAGAAGCGCCGGCTCCTGGGCAAGGCACCGCTCCATGACATACGGACAGCGTGGAGCAAACTTGCAGCCCTGCGGCATCGCGCTGAGGTCCGGCACATTGCCCGGGATGGATTCCAGACGGCGAACCTTCTGGCGCAGCTTCGGTACGGATTGAATCAACCCCTTGGTGTACGGATGCTGCGGATTCTCGAACAATTCCTTTACCGGCGCTTCCTCTACGACGCGTCCCGCATACATGACGACGACCCGGTCGCACATCTCCGCTACGACGCCCAGATCATGCGTAATAAGCAGCATGCCCATTTCCTGCTCTTCCTTCAGCCGCTTCATCAGGTCCAGAATTTGCGCCTGAATCGTCACATCGAGCGCGGTCGTCGGTTCATCGGCGATCAGCAGCTTCGGACTGCAGGACATCGCCATCGCGATCATGACGCGCTGTCTCATCCCGCCGGACAGCTGATGCGGATAATCGTCCACCACTTCCTCCGCCCGCGGGATACCGACCAGCCTCAGCGTATGAATCGCATGCTCCCGCGCTTTCTTCCGGCTGTAGCCCATATGAAGCATGATCGGCTCTTCCAGCTGCCGCCCGATGCGCAGCACCGGATTCAGCGAAGTCATCGGCTCCTGGAAAATCATCGCCAGTTCATTGCCGCGATACCGCCGCATATCCTTTTCCTGCAATTGGGTCAGGTCCGTGCCCTCGAAGCGGACGGCGCCGCCTGCGATCCGTCCCGGCGTATCCTTGAGCAGACGCATAATCGACAGGGAGGTCACGCTTTTGCCGCAGCCGGATTCACCGACAAGACCCAGCACTTCGCCTTTATTTATATGAAAGTCAACGCCGGACACCGCCATTACGCTGCCGCCATCGCGTCTGAACTCCGTTTTCAATCCCTGCACTTCAAGCAATTTAGACGTCACGGTGTGGCCCCCCTTTAATTTTTCGTCTTGGGATCAAGAGCATCACGCAGTCCGTCCCCAACCAGGTTAAATGCAAGCACGGTCAAAAAGATCGCCGCGCCCGGAAAATAAACGATGTGCGGAGCGATGCTCAAATAGTCGCGTCCCATGCTGAGCATGGCTCCCCAATCCGGCTCGGTCGGCTTGGCGCCCATACCGAGAAAGCTCAAGGAGGATGCGGCCAAAATCGCGCCGCCGATTTTCATCGTCACATTGACGATAATGCTGGATAACGTTTCAGGAAAAATATGCTTCCATATAATACGCCCGTTTTTGGCGCCCATCGAACGGGCCGCTTCCACGAACAAGGTTTCTTTGGCCGATAACGTCACGCTTCGAATGATCCTTGCAAAAGACGGGGTGCCGAATACGGCTACCGCAATGACGACATTGGACAAGCCCGGCCCCAGAATGGCGACGATCCCGATGGCCAGCAGCAAGTCAGGGAACGAGAACAACACGTCGCTGCTGCGCATAATAAGACGGTCCAGCCAGCCGCCGTAATAGCCGCTGAGCAATCCGAGAATCGTTCCCAGCACGGCCGCGATCAGCACGGCGCTCAAGCTGACGGACAACGTCAATCTTGTTCCGTCAATCAGGCGGCTTAATATATCCCTGCCGTATTCATCCGTTCCTGCCCAATGAGCCGCAGACGGAGAAGACATCAACGCGTCGTAATCCGGCTCGTTCGGGTCAAATGGCGTCAGGAAAGGGCCGAATATAGCCAAAACCACCAGCAGCAGGATGAAAATCCCGGCCGCAAGCGACATTCTTTGTTTGCAAAACTTGCTGAAAAACACCGCAGCGCGGCCTTTGTTCCGCTTGACCGCCAGCGTCTCTCCGGACCCGGAGGAACCGGCCTCTACAGTCGCCGAATTATTGTTCATCAGTATCCCCTCCTAGTTCGACGCATACCGGATTTTCGGATTCAGTACACCGTACAGCATATCGACAATCAGATTAATAAGTATGAATTGGGTGGCAAACAGCAGCAGCAGCGCCTGAATAACCGTATAATCGCGGAAGGCGATGGAGTCCACCAGCAGCCGGCCAAGTCCCGGGATACTGAACACCGTCTCTACCATAACGGAGCCGCCCAGCAGAAATCCGAACTGCAGTCCGGCAACGGTTACGACCTGAATCAAGGAATTGCGCAGCGCATGGCGTCCGACGACGACAAACTCTCTAAGGCCCTTCGCCCGCCCTGTACGGATGTAATCCTCTCTCATCGTCTCCAGCATCGATGACCTGGAGAACCGGGCCAGCATGGACATGATGCCCGCTCCAAGCGTGATGGACGGCAGCACATAAGAGCTCCACGAATCGACTCCGCCTGTCGGAAACCATCCCAGCTGCACCGAGAAAATTTGGATGAGCACCAGACCGAGCCAGAAGCCGGGAACGGAAATACCGGAAATCGCCGTCAGCATCCCGGCATAATCGGGCCAGCGATTGCGGTTTACCGCGGAGATCGTCCCGATCAGCAAGCCGATGATCAGCGCCCAGCCGAGGCTTAGGAACGTAAGAATGATAGTCGGCATAAACCGGCTCTGCAGCATATCGGTTACCGGCATGCCGGAGCGCAGCGAGCTGCCCAAATCACCCTGCAGCAGCTTCCCCATGTAATTGATATATTGCTGCCAAAGCGGCAGATTCAGTCCGAGCTGTTCGCGAATGCCGTTAATCTCTTCCAGTGTGGCATCCTTACCGGCTACCAGCCGCGCCGGATCGCCGGGAATCAAGTGGATGAACATGAACACCACCACCGATACGATAAACAGCAGCGGAATCACGCCAAGAAGTCTTTGCAACGCATATCTTCCCATCGCCGGAGCCTCCCTTCACTTAAATAAGAAAAGAACAAGGGCCGCTCTTAGCAACCTGCATAAGCGGCCCCGTACCTTCATTTCCTGATTGGTTCTGTTACTTCACTTCCGCATTGCGAACGTTAATGGAACCGTCCGGGAACACTTTTACGCCGTCAATATAAGCTCTTTTGCCCGAGATAACTTGATCGACGCCCATAAATGCCCATGGCGCATCTTCCCAGATCGTTTTTTGAATATCGGCATAGATCGCTTTGGCCTGCTTAGGATCAATCGCCTTGTTGGCGTCCGCAATCCATTTGTCGACATTCGCGTTTTTGTAGTAGGCGGTGTTCGAGCCTGCAGGAGGGAACATTTCGCTGCTGAACAAGCCTCTTGTTGCGCCGTCCGCATCACCGGAGGACGGGGACCAGCTCACGTACCACATTTGAATTTTAGCTTCTTCAGGCGTTTTGGCCGAGTTGATTTGCTGCGACAGCGTGCCGCCCTCCATCGACTTCACTTCCAGCTTGATGCCTACAAGAGCCAGCTGCTGCTGAATGAACTGCATGCCTTTCATCGTTTCGGAGTCGTTCTCGCCCCAGATTTCAGCGGAGAATCCATCCTTGTAGCCTGCCTCAGCAAGCAGCTTCTTCGCTTTTTCCACATCATAGTCATAACCTGTTTGCTTGGAGTAATGCTGCGTTTTGGAGGACATCGAAGAGTCAAGCTTCGTGCCCAGACCGGATTTGACTACTTTGATATAAGCTTCTTTATTGATCGCATAGTTGATCGCTTGACGAACCTTCACATCGTCGAACGGCTTTTTCATCGTGTTCAAGGTGACGTAACGAACGATCGTGGAATCGATTCTGTCAATGACAATATCCTTCTGGTTTTGCACTTCAGACACTTGCTCGGTCGGCATCGGATAGATGAAGTCCGCTTCGCCCGTTTTCAGCATGGCGATCCGGGAGCCGTTCTCCGGTACCGGCTTGAAAGTTACGCTGTCGACCTTCGGCAGATCCTTTTGCCAGTAATCGGCGTTTTTCACAACAACGAGACGGTCGCCCTGCACCCACTCCTTGAATTTGAAAGGACCTGTACCGACCGGATTTTTACCGATATTGTCGCCTTGCTCCTTCAATGCTTTCGGGCTGACCATCAGCGCCATAGCCATTTTGTTCAGGAACGCGTTATACGGCTCGCTGAGCGTTATAACGACCGTTTTGGCGTCAGGAGCAGCTACATTTGAAACCTTGGCAAAGCTTTTTCTCAGTCTCAGGTTGCTTTTCTCGTCGCGGATGCGATCCAGGTTCGCCTTGACCGCTTCGGCGTTAAAATCTGTGCCGTCATGGAACTTGATGTTTTCTTTCAATGTAAAGGTGTAGACCAGACCGTCTTCGCTGATGGTATGGGAAGCGGCCAGCATCGGCACGACATTCATATTTTCGTCGAAGCCCATCAGCCCTTCGTACATCGTTCTTGCACCGCTAATCGAATGGGTATCGCCCGTGTTATGAGGGTCCAGCGTAATAAAGTTGGCATTGATCGCCACCACGATATCCTTGTTGTTTTTGGAAACCGCTTTGGTCTCTTCGCCTCTGCCTGCGTTGTCTTTACCGGCGCTTGCGTTGTCCTTGCCTCCACAGCCTGCGGCTACGATGGCGATGATCAGCATAAGCATGAACGTCGACCATGTTCTTTTTGTAACCTTCATTTGGTTCACTCCCCGATATAAATGTGTATTAGAATCTCTCCGAGCCCCCGAATGTGTTGAGCGGAAGTTAGAAAGTTATTCTTGGATGAATCAAGCCTTCAATTCAAATACCGGGCGGCGTTCTCCCACTTCCGTGCCCCCGTCGTTGACGATGGTATTCGGAACAAGCTTATACAGCCTGTCGATCGTCGCCTGATTGTCATATCCGAGGCGCTCCAAGATCGAGGCGATGATGCATGGCCATACCTGCTCGGAGCCGTCGGACACCTTCAGCGAAATGCCGAGGCGCTCTTTTCTCAGACCGATGCCGTATACGCCTTTCGCGCCGCCTTTGGCCGCCAGGTTCCCATCCTTCAGCAGCTCCGAGCATACGAACCTCGTATCCGCGATCGCATCGGGATACTCGTTCATGAGCCGGGCCATCCGGGCCGCGGCATCCCGCGTATCCGCATCCCCGATCAGATCGGGACAAGCCAGCTTCAGGAACGAATAAGCAATTTTGTGCAAAGGAAGCGCGAAGATCGGAAGACCGCAGCCGTCAACGCCTTGCGGAATCGAAGCTTCCGGCACCTCTGCGATGTAAGCAAGCGTCTGCACGATTTCCTTCTGAACCGGATGCTCTGGATCGAAGTACGTATGCTCATCCCAGCCCATGTGCTTGCAAAGCGCGATAAGACCGGTATGCTTGCCCGAGCAGTTATGGAAAATTTTCCGTTTCTCCTCATGCGCCCGGTGCCGCTCCGCTTTGGCGTCTTCATTCAGCGGGTACGTGGCGCAGCAGTGGAGCGCCTGCTCCTCGATGCCGGTCTTGCGCAGCATCGATTCCAGCGCGTCGATGTGAAACGCCTCTCCCCGGTGCGATGCGGCAAACAGCGCCGCTTCATGGCCGGCGAGTCCGTATACCTCGTCTATCCGCCGCTTCATAACCGGAATAGCCTGGAACGGCTTGGCCGCCGACCGCAGGAAGGTCATATGCTCCGGGTCACCGGCCGCATATAAAATCTTGCCATGCTCGTCAACAATGCTGATCGCTCCGTAATGCACATTCTCCAGCACGCCGCCGCGGTATTCTTCCACTAATGGTATAAATCTCATGCTGCTCCCTCCTCCATGTCAATCCATGCCTGTGCGGACGCTACTTCAAGGCAAAAAAACAATTTTGCGACATAAGCCCGGAACCGATCACAACTCCCTGTTCATGCAGCTCCGAACGCAGGATCGTAAAGCTGCCCCGCAGAGGCTCCCACACAAACTTCGAGATGCAGAGCTCTACAACCTCATCGTAAATTTCCGGAAACTTGTCGCCAAGCTCGCCGCTCAGGATGACGCTGTCGGGGTTGTACATGCAGACGACATTATTAATCGTAATGGCCATGTACATGAGCGCTCGCTCGATCAAATAGACCGCCCAGCGTTCCCCTGCGCGTCTCGCCTCGAACAGCTCCTCGATCGAGCGCGTCGGCCGGATTTTGTTGGCCTCCGACAACAGCGAGTTAATATTAATGTAGGTTTGAAGGCAGCCCGCCTTCCCGCAATCGCACATCATGCCGTTCGGATCAATCGTCGTATGCCCGATCTCGCCGGCGCTGTTCGTCTTGCCCCGGTAAATCTCCCCGTCGACAATGATCGCGGAGCCTACCCCGTTGCCGAAGCCCAAAAGCGCGGTCCGGCTCGATCCGATGGCAGCGCCCTTCAAATGCTCGGCGAGCGCTTTCACCTTGAGTTCGTTGTCTATGGCTACATCGTAGCCGGTGATCTCTTTCAGCCGCTCCGCCAGATGGACCTGCTTCCAGCCCAATTGGACGGAAAACACGACGACTCCGCTATCATTATCGACGATCCCGGGGAGACCGATGCCGATGCCGATAATCCGTTCGCAGTCGATGTCATGAGCCTTAGTCAACCGGTCGAGCTCCGCTCCGATACGCTCCAGCGTAACATCGGCGCTTTCATCCGCAGTCCGCGGATACCTTCCGCCTGCTACGACATTTCCCTGTATATCCACAATGCCGATATGGAACTGATGGCGATCCAGCTCGACCCCGACCGAGAGCACAGCAGCATCTACCATCGCGATGAGCGTCGACTTCCTGCCTAAGCCCACGGACACCTGCTCGGATTCCAGCAGGAAGCCCTCTTCCGTCAGCTCCCCCACAATCCGGCTTATCGTCGTCGGACTCATGCCGGTCTGCTTGGCGATGGAAGCACGGGAGATCGGCTGCTGGTTTTTGATAATCTCAAAAACCGTAAGCCGGTTTTGCCGTTTCATAAAATCCTGATCGTGCTTTTTCACTATCCATCTCTCCATTATTTTCACTAATGAATTAATTGCAGGGATTTTCCATGGTATTTCTTTGAAAAACCACATGATTATTAAGGATTTATGTAGTTTTTCGATTTATATTCTCCAGTGATATTAATAATAAAGGATAGAAGGAAAAGATGTCAATATAAATAACACAATTTATCGGGGGAAATGTATTTGCTGAAATGAAAGCGATTCATTGTTCGGCGATGACCAAAAGACTAGAAGGTTCGAGGAATACGTGACATTGATGTTACATACGGCAGGCTTTTCGCCTACAGGCGCGGTTGCGGCTGCTACTCCTACTCCTACTCCTACTCCTACTCCTACTCCTACTCCTACTCCTACTCCTCACTCCTGCTCCTCACTCCTGCTCCCGCTTACAGCGCCCTTGCACCTGCTCCCTCCAACTCCTCCGGACATCTCCCCGCCGAAACGAGAAAGGCCGGACGAATACGGGAAAATATGCTAGAATACAGATACTTTCCGGGCTGCAGAAGAATAAAGCTGCCGGTTAAACAGGCAGCGAGGGAGGTGCGTACGTATGGACGAGCAGCTGACCCGTGTCATCGATCAGGCGTTTAACCGCTCGCTCAGCGACTATCCGGTTTTTTGCCAAACCAAACGCGATTCCGCCATCATGGCGTTTATTCATGCGCATGACGGCTATGAGTTTCACTTTCCGTGCTCGTCGGTCGGCATATGCGTTGTGGACGGGCAGCAGCTTGAATTTGTGCCGGGCATGCTGACGATTATTCGCCCGGGCGCTTATCATTTCATCCGCTCGACCCAGACGGCGGAATATTGGCGGATGATTCTGTCCGTCGACGAGCCGTATCTCGCCGCATTGATGTCGCATGAGCCTGTCATGTCCGGGCTGCTGGAGAGCTGGTTCCCGAGCGAACAGATCAGTGCCGCCCAGCTTCACTTGGCGTCTAAGGACGAGATGGAAGCCGTTCAGCATCTGCTGCGCACGATCGAGCTCGAGCTGGAGCAGCGCCGCCCGCATTTTCAGCTTGTCATCAAGGCAAGACTGCTGGAGCTGTTCGCCAGGCTCGGCCGCCAGACCGGCACCCGTCTGGCCAAACGGACGACGATGACCGCGTCGTATCGGCGGCTGATGACCGAGGTGGCTGACCATATCTCGGCCCGCCATGCCGAGCCGTTATCCATAGATGAGCTGGCTGAGACCTTTCATCTGTCCAAGTCGTACTTGCACAAGCTGTTCAAGCAGCATACCGGCCAGACGCCTCATCAATACCAGATGCTCCAGCGGATCAATCATGCGAAGCTGCGGCTGAGCGAAGGCGACGAGCCGATCACCGATATTTCACTTGAGCTGGGCTTTGGCGAGATGGCGTACTTCAGCCGCTGCTTCAAGGAAGCGACCGGCGTGACGCCGAGTTTTTACCGCAGCAGCATGCGCCGCTCCCCCTCCCCGCCCCATCCGTAAAGTTGTAGAGGATTATCCAACTATCAGGGAATTATGTGCAAGCGCGTTCATTGTCGCTCTGCTAAAGTAGAGTCAATTCCAAATAACCGAGGTGGATGACAATGGATACGAAACCAACCATTATGGTCGACGTGAATGACTTAGGCTTCCTGGACAATACGGAAACCCGGACCGGCACGTTCGTCCGTCCTGTAGATACCGCGCTTATGCTGAGGGACTGCTACTGGATCGAGTTTGAGCTGTCGCGGATGGCGATGGGCTGGGTAACGGCTGCGCCCGACTGGGAATGGAAGGGCGAGCTGGTGCGAATGGGATATTTGCACACCGAGCATATGAAAAAGCTGCGCGAGCGGATCGGCGAGCTGCCGGGCGCGGCGCTGAACGAACGCTCCTGGACGCCGCAGCGGGTTTCGGACGTGTTCCTGGCCGTCTCGACGGCCCCGGCCTTCGCCGAATTCGCGTACGCTTACCGCAGCTTCGTCACGAAGCTGTACGCCCGTTACGCCTGGCTCTCCGACGTCCTTGATCCGATACTCGAGGAGCCGACGCTGGACGCGCTGCGGGTGATCGAGCTGGATCGACAGCTGATGATCGGCTGGGCCGACCCGCATGTCCGCTTCGCTTATGTGGATGATCCCGAGGGGAGGAAGCGCTTCGACAGCTGGCGCAAATACGCCGACCGCATGTGGGACGAATTGGCGTCCGATCAAGAGCATGCGGCGATAGAATGGGCCGAGCGGCTGCAGCATCCTCCGGCCGGGCCGGTTCCCGCTTCCCCGGCTAACGATCCGAAATATCCGCATGTCGATCTCACAAAATACAGAAGCGCCATGTTCGATCCCGCGTCGCCGACCTATGACAGCGTCAAGCATATGATCTTTATCAATGCCAGCGAAATGTCCGCGACCGAAAGCCTAACTTATCTGTATTATGGGGTGCAGAAAATGCCCATGGACTTCTACCATGACGTCGCCCGCCATACCTGGGACGAATCGCGCCACAGCCGGATGGGCGTGCGACGCCTGAAGCAGCTTGGCTACCGGACCGAGGATTTCTCCTGGCATCCGTCCACCGCCTTGACGCCGGACAATCTGGAGCGCACGTTCCCCGAATTTTATTCGACGCTGACGATGGTGATGGAGCCCTGCTCATTTATCAAAAAACGCAAGTCGATCGACGCCTTCAAGCATCACGGCGACGACTTGTCCTCGCTGCAATCCGAATACGACATTGCCGACGAGCGGCTGCATGTCCAGTTCGGCAAAAAATGGGGAGCCAAGCTGTTTGAGCAAATCGAGGACTTTGTGACAGCCCAATCGGTTGCCGACAAAGCGAAGCAGCTGCATCTGCAGAAAATGGGCTATTCCCAGTCGGAAATCGATAGCGTTTTGCGAAGCTTTCCCGAGTTTTGCGGCTTCGCTACGATGGATTTGAAGTACGACGTTTATTAAGAAAAGCTGACCATCGGCCAGCGCTTGAATATCCCCTCGTACGGTTCCCTGCTTTGGGCGCGTGGGGAGGAATGGATATGGGGCTCCATATTCTCCCCCGTGCTTCCTCCGACTTCTCTAGGACCACTCCGGTCTTCCATAACGGTCTTCCATCTAAGCTACAGCTCCGCCCCCGCTGAGCCACTCAAGCACACATCCATATCCATTGACGGACTCTAGGGACTACGCTCTACGACCCTCAGCTTCCCTGAAAGGTTATACGGCCAACACGATTTACCGACGGAAATGCGTTGTTTTTTGCAAGCCAACCGTTCGTTTTTTCATTCACGCCAGGCGCACCTCCTTGTATAGTTAGAGATGAAAGCGCACACATACAGGGAGGCGAATAGAGTATGGGCAAGAAACGAGTATGGGGGACGGGCGCAGCCATGATGCTGTCGCTGGCGCTGGCGGCGGGGTGCAGCAGCGGAAACGCCGGAACTGGCGGGACAACGGCGGCGCCTGCGCCAAGCACGGCGGGCGGAGCAGCAGCGTCGCAGAAAAACGTGGAGCTTCGCGTCTTATGGTGGGGAACGCAGGACAGACATGACATGACGGTCAAGGCGCTTGAACTGTTCGAGAAAAAATACCCGCACATCAAAGTAAAGCCGGAATTTTCCGGATTCGACGGCTACTTCGACAAATTAAACGTGCAGGTCAGCGGAGGCAACGCGCCGGATTTATTTCAGATCACCTACCAGGTGATGAATGACTATGCCTCGCGCGGCGCGCTGCTCGATCTCAATACGCTGAAGCTTAACCTGGCCGACGTGGATGAAGGCACCCGCAAAATCGGCCTCTATCAAGACAAGCTGATGATGCTGCCGGCCGGCGTCAATACATCCGCTTTCGCCATCGACCCGGCGCTCTTCCAGAAAGCCGGCATTACGCTCAAAAACCGCTTCACCTGGAACGAGTTCGCGGCAGCGAGCAAGCAGGTGGCCGAGAAGCTGGGCAAAGGCTCCTACGGAACGCCCGATTATATGAACAACCCGGATATGCTGAATTATTTCATGAGGCAGAAGGGCAAGTCGTTCTTCAACGGCAAAAAGCTCGGCTTCGAGCAGGCCGATCTTGCCGAGTTCTTCACCTACTGGGACGGCCTGCGCAAATCGGGTGCGGCGGCTCCCGCGGAAATTTCGGCCTCGGTTACGAGCGGCGAGCTGGAGAAGCAGCTGATCGTCAGCGGCAAAAGCCCGGTCGTGCTGCTCGGCTCGAACCAGATCGGCAGCATGCAGTCGCTGGCTAACCGCGAGCTGCAGATGATGCTGTGGCCTTCCATGGAAGGCGGCAAGGAAGGGCATTATATTTCGGCAGGCGTCTCCTGGTCCATCTACCAGAAGAGCGCCCATGCGAAAGAAGCGGGCATGCTGCTGGACTTCCTGACGAACGATCTGGAAGCGGCCAAAATTCTCGGCGCCAACCGCGGCGTGCCGATTTCCGCCAAAGTGCGGGAAGCGGTCGGAAGCTCCCTCAGCGCCACGGACAAAAAGCAGTTCGCGTTTATCGACGAGATGGCCAAGGTGGCCACGCCGTTCGATCCGAACCAGCCGCCGGGCGCAGGCGAGGTGCAGAGCCTGCTCGTCAACATTACCCAGCAGGTCCAGTTCGAGAAGAAGGGCATTGCCGAAGCCGCAGCCGAATTTATCACGAAAGCCAATCAGATTCTGCAATCCAAATAAATATCGGTGCATGACGCGATCCCGGGCGGCGGTCTTACCATCCGCCCCCCGCGGATCGCTTTTGTTTCGGAGAGGGTGAGACTTATGGGAAGCAGGGCATTCCGGGCCAATCTCAGCGCCTACCTGTTTTTGGCGCCATGGCTGATCGGGCTGTTTTTATTTATGATCGGGCCGATGCTGGCTTCGTTGTATTTATCGTTTACCCAGTATGATCTGGTGACGGCTCCGCGCTGGATCGGGCTGCAAAACTTCAGCGGGATGTTCGCGGACGAACGTTTCTATCAGGCCGTGCGGGCAACGGCGCTATTCGTCGGCGTAGCCGTACCGCTGAAGCTGTCGGCGGCGCTGGGCGTTGCTCTGCTGCTCAACCGCAACCTGCGGTTTATCGGGCTGTACCGCACCGTATATTACGTCCCGTCGCTCATCGGCGGCAGTGTCGCCGTCGCCGTGATGTGGCGCCAGATTTTTGGCGGAGACGGCTTGTTCAACCGGTTCTTGTCACTGTTCGGCGCGGATGGTATGACCATCTGGATCGCCAGCCCCACGTATGCCATTTATACGATCTGTCTGCTGGCCGTCTGGCAGTTCGGCTCGTCGATGGTCATTTTCCTGGCCGGGCTCAAGCAAATTCCGGAGTACTTGTATGAATCGTCGGCCATTGACGGCGCGGGAAAGCTCCGGCAATTTATTTCCATCACGCTGCCCATGCTGTCTCCCGTGCTGTTTTTCAACCTGGTGATGCAGACGATCGGCGCCTTTCTGATGTTTACTCAGGCGTTTATCGTGACCAAGGGCGGACCGATGGATTCGACGCTGGTATACGCGTTGTTCCTCTACGAACAGGGCTTCTCGTTCCTGAAGATGGGCTACGCCTCGGCCCTGTCCTGGGTGCTGCTGGCAGCCATCGGCTTATGCACGCTGCTGTTTTTCGCCACTTCGCGGTATTGGGTTTATTACGAGACAGGCGGTGATCGCGCATGATCCGCAAGCAGGCCTCCCGGTTTCGCCAAGCTTTGCTTCACCTGCTGCTGCTGGCATTTGGAGTCGCCATGGTCTACCCGGTGCTTTGGATGCTGCTCAGCTCATTTAAGGACGATTCCCATATTTTCTCCTCGTCGTCGCTGCTGCCCGAGGTATGGTCGCTTGCCAATTATGCCTCCGGCTGGCATGGCGTTCCGAAGATCGGATTCGGCACATTTTTTATAAACTCGTTTATAGTGGCTGGCGCGGTCGTCGTTGGAAATGTCCTATCGGCCTCGCTCACCGGCTTCGCCATCGGCCGCTTGGAGTTTAAGCTGAAAAACCTCTGGTTCTCGATCATGCTGGTGACCATGATGCTGCCCGCCCAGATTATTCTTATTCCGCAATATTTGCTGTTCAATGAGATGGGCTGGGTGAATACGTATTTGCCGCTCATCGTGCCGCATTTTTTCGGCGCCGCTCCCTTCTTTATTTTTCTGATGGTGCAATTTATCCGCGGTCTGCCCAAGGAATTGGATGAGTCGGCCCGTATCGACGGCTGCGGCGTCTTTCAGACGTTCTGGCGGATCATCATGCCGCTGTGCGTCCCTGCCCTGATTACGACAGCCATTTTCAGCTTCATCTGGACTTGGGACGATTTCTTCACACAGCTGGTCTATATCAACGACCCGATTAAATTTACCGTGCCGCTTGGCTTGAGGCTGTTTTTGGACGGAGGGGGCACCAGCCAGTGGGGCGCCATGTTTGCCATGTCGGTGCTGTCGCTCGTTCCGAGCTTTATCGTTTTTCTGCTCGCGCAAAAGCATTTTGTACAGGGGATTGCCACAACCGGCATGAAAAATTGACTCACGGACAAGGAGGAAACGCTGCGTGCCGCCACTAAGCAAGTCTGTTCTGAAGGAAGCCATGACCAGGGTGATCCGCGGAATGCACAGACTGGAAATTTCAGTGAACGAGGATACGCCGGCCAGCATTATTTCCATGGACGTATGGGATTGGTCGCAGGGGGTTGGCTTGTTCTCGCTTTACCGATATTATGAAGAGACAGGCGATTCGAACATGCTGTTTTATTTGAACGACTGGTTCAGGACACGCGTCCAAGAAGGGCTGCCGGAACGCAATATCAATACGATGTGCCCGCTGCTGACGCTCAGCTTTCTGTATGAGCGGACCGGCGACGAAGAGGCGCTGCGCCTGTGCTCGGAGTGGGTGGACTACGCCGTGCGGAAGCTGCCGCGCACGCCCGAGGGCGGAATCGCCCACACGGCTGCCGATAGCCCCAACGAAGGCGAGCTGTGGGACGATACGCTGTATATGACAGTACTGCTGATCGGACGCATGGGGATGCTGCTGAAGCGCGACGATTATGTGCAGGAGAGCATCCGGCAGTTTCTCGTTCATTTGAAATATTTGACTGACGTCCGTACCGGACTTTTTTTTCACGGGTGGAGCTTCAAGGAACGGCATCATTTTGCCCATGCGTTATGGGGGCGCGGCAATGCCTGGTACACGGCAGGTCTTGTCGATTACCTCGACATGGTGCAGCTGCCGGAGGGCGTCCGTCAATTTCTGCTGACTTCCCTTGGCCGGCAAATAGACGCTTTGGCCGAGCTTCAGGCGGAAAGCGGCCTTTGGCACACGCTGCTGGACGACCCGTCCTCCTACGAGGAGACTTCGGCTTCCGCCGGCTTTGCCTACGGGATTCTGAAAGCCGTGCGCATGGGCTACACCGATCCCTCCCGGCGGGATATCGGCCTGAGGGCGCTTGAAGCGGTGATCGGCCAAATTGACGACGGCGGCGCGGTGCATGGGGTTTCCTACGGCACGCGGATGGGAAGAACGCAGCAATTTTACAAAGATATTCCGCAATGCCCTATGCCGTACGGCCAATCCATGACGCTGCTCTTGCTGGTCGAGAGCTTGATGCATGCCGACTAACAACAGGAGGTGGACGCATGAGAGGACAATGGCGAATCCGGCCGATATTGCTGCTAAGCTTTATCTCGCTGACTTGGCTGCTCCTGCTGTTCACCTGCCTCATCTTCTATTGGAACGTTTCCAAAACGGTCATCGGCCAGATCGTGGATAACCGGCTTGAGCTGATCGACCAGACGCACGGCCAAATTAGCTCGCGCTTCCGCGATGTGGAAGAAATTGCGCTGGTCATCTCCTCCAATCCGAAGCTGATCGACGCCTTCGGCGACAGCAGCGGCGATCTGTACAGCCTGATCCAGACCCGCCGCGAGGTTGTCAACAATCTGGTCAACCCCTTCCTCTACTCCAAGCCTTATTTATCCAGCGTCCGGCTGTTTAACGACCGGTTCAAGGACCTGCCGCAATCCGCTCAAGACCGCGTCTATCCGCTCTCGGCTATCGAATGGGACCAGGAGCCGCTCTCCCGCTCCGACTCGGTCTGGATCGGCTCGCATCCCGATCCGGTCGCCGCTTATCAGACCAAGCAGGTCATCTCCTATGTGCGCAAAATATTCAACAGCCAGGGACGCGTCGTCGGTCTCGTCGAGATGAATGTCGAGGAACAGTCCCTCTCCCAGCTTCTCCGGGGCGAGCGCAAGATGTATGACGGCATCCTGCTCATCGCCGACGGCGGGGGGCGTATCATGTCCCAGCTGACGCCTTATGCGGAAGGTAAAAGCGCCGAGGCCTTAAGCGGCTCGGGATGGCTCGGGGATGTCGGTGGCGTGCAGCAGGACGGCTACCGTTCGATACGGATTGGCGGCCAGAACTATCTGGTGCTCTTCTCCTACCCGGATAAATCGCAGTGGCGGCTGATCGAGCTGATCCCGACGGAGCGCATCTACGGTCCGGTCAAGCAGATCCGCAACGCGGTGCTGGCCATCGGGATTGCGGGGCTGCTGCTGACCTTCGTCATCGCCTACTATTTATCCGGCCGGATGACCCGGCAAATTCCCGAGCTTCTCGGCGCTTTTCGCCGCGTGCAGGTCGGCAAGCTGGACACGAAAATTTCCGAGTCGCATGCCATATTCGAATACCGCCAGATTGCCCTGGCGTTTAACCGGATGATCGATGAGCTGAATACGGTGATCGACAGTCGCGAGCGGGAGCAGCGGGCGGCCCAGCAGGCCGAATACCGCGCGCTGGAAAATCAGATCAATCCGCATTTTCTGTACAATACGCTGGACATGATCAACTGGATGGCCGCCGCCAAAGGAGCCAAGGAAGCAAGCCTGATGTCGGCCAAGCTGGGCAGGCTGTTCCGGCTGAGCCTCAGCCGCGGCAAATCGCTGATCACCATGGCCGAGGAAATGGAGCATGCCGCGATCTATGCGCAAATTCAGCAGGCGCGGTTTAAGGAATCATTTCTGTACGAGGAGCGCATGACGCCTGAGGCGGCCCAGCTTTATGTGCCCAAACTGATCATTCAGCCGCTCGTCGAGAATGCGATCGTGCACGGCTTCCGCAATCCGACGGGCGAACGAATCTTTTGCATTACCGTGAGCGCTTATTTGGCCGGTCCGGACCATAGCGAGCTGCGGATCGTGGTCGAGGATAACGGCGATGGCGTAGCGGAGTCGGAGACGGAGAGCCGGCCGGGCGGCACGGATGGCGCGGCACACATGCGGCAGACGGAGGGCGGCCATGGGATGGATAACGTGCGCAAGCGAATCCGGCTTTACTACGGGGAGGCATACGGCGTAGCGCTCAGCAACCGCCCCGAAGGAGGAGCGCGTGCGGAGATCCGGCTCCCGGCAGCTTCGCATCCGCCGGAACCGAAACAGGAGGAGCGGCTATGAGAGTATTGATCGTCGATGACGAAAACCACATTACGGACGGACTCGCGCAGTTGGTCGACTGGGGGCGGCTCGGCGTTACCGCTGTAGACACGGCCGCCAACGGCGCTCAGGCGCTAAGCCGCTACGAGGCGAGCAAGCCCGATCTGATCGTGACGGATATTACGATGCCCGTCATGAACGGGCTGGCGTTCCTGGAGCGGGTGCGGCAGACGGACCCGGACACGCCCGCGATTATTTTGAGCGGGTACGATGAATTCGAATACGCCAAAAAAGCGCTCCACCTGCGCGTGCTGCACTATGTGATGAAGCCTATCGTTCTGCCCGAAATCGAGCAGATTTTGTCCGAGGTGATCCAGAAGCAGTGCCAGGAAGCGAAGCGGAAGCAATATACGGAGGAATTTAACCGTATGGTGCAAAGCCAGCTGCCCGCTCTGCGCGAGCAGTTCCTGTACAAGATGGTGGCGACGGGACTGCGCCCCCGGGATATTTCCAGAGAGCAGCTGAAGTTCTACGAGCTGCCGGAAGAGATTGTAGCGGGAGCGCTGCTGCTGACCATCGGACTGTACCGCACGACGGAGCGGCATTATGAGTCGGAGCGGGACTGGCAGCTGTTCAAATTTTCCGCGATGAATATCGTGCAGGAAACGCTGACGAGCGAGCCCTCCCTCTCCGCTTATCCGCTGCAGTATATGGAAGATCGGCTGCCGATTCTGGTGTGCGGATGCGCTGCGTCCGAAACCAAGGAACAGGCCCTTCGCCTCGCCACTCTGCTGCTCGACCGGATCGCCCGCTTTATCGGCGTCGAGGCCAATGCCGGAATCGGCAGATGGTATGGGGAATCGGATAAATACGGGCTATCCTTCAAGGAGTCGGCCCATATGCTGCGGCTTGGCGAGCATGAGGGGTATCAGCTGACGCTATGCGCCGGAGAAGAGCAGATGTCAGGAGGCGAGCAGACGCATTCCAATGAGCTGCTGCGGCTGCTGACGGAGGCGCTTGCGCGCGGCGATGAGACGGAATCGCTGCGGCTGTGGACGGATATCGAGCGGCGGCTGGAGGCGGACCGTCCGGGTCTGAGGCTGATGCAGACGGCGTCCATCTCCATGATCAGCCACCTGCTCCTCGGATTATCCGAGCGGGGCGCGCAGCTGCCGGAAGGAGATGCGCTGCAGTCGTTTCGCGTCTTCCAGGATATTCAAACCGCCAGGTCGCGCGAAGACGTCCGGCGGATTATCGGCGACTTTGTGCGCACGAAGCTGATTGAGCAGCGCGCGGGCGGGCGCGAGCAGGCGAGCGATTACACGGCTATGGTGAAAAACAAGGTGGAAGCCGGCTACAGCCAGCCGCTTTCTTTTGCGCAAATAGCCGCCGAGCTGCATCTGTCCCGCAACTATCTGGGTTATGTGTTCAAACGGGAAACCGGCGTCAGCTTTATTCAATACTTGACCCAATACCGCATCGAGCGCGCCAAGGAGCTGATGCGCACGAAGCGGTATTTGATCTCGGAGGTGGCGGAGAAGGTAGGTTTTATCGATGCGGCCTACTTCAGCCGGGTTTTCCGCGGCGCTACCGGCAAAAGTCCGCTGGAATTTGTATCGGAGCTGTCCTCTCCTTCTGGGGCAAGGGCCCCGTGATGGCTTCGCGGCTCAAGCGCGCGGGAACGGTAGCGGAGCGGCGATTCGCCGGTAAACTGCTTGAACTGCTTGCTGAAAAAGTAAATATCCGAATACCCGAGCGTGTCTGCGATCTGCGACACGTTCAAGGTGCTTTCCGCCAGCAGATGACACGCCCTCTCCACCCGCGCTCGCGCGATGAACGTTTTGAGAGACAGCCCGGTGTGCCGCTTGAACAGCTCGTTCAAATACCGCGGCGACAGCCCCGCCTGCGCGGCTAGCTCCTCGTGGCGCGGAGGCGCGGCGGCATATTCCTTGATGAGCCGCATGGTGCGGCGGATGACGGGCAGATGCCTGTCCGGGCGGTCTTGTTCGGCAGACGCCGCCCGGGCCAGCATGCACAGCATCGCCCGCAGCAAAGCGGCGAACTCGGCATCGTCCAGAGCCTGCGCAGCGGCGGATATGCCGGGCTGCGGATCATCCAGCGTCAGCAGCCGGCTGAGCAGCGTTTCCGCCCAGGCCGTGTCGGTCAGCTGGACACAAGGCGGCAAGCCTTGAAGCTCATCCGCGATGCCGTTGAAATGCAGGAAGATGACGGTCAGCCTCCGGCTGTCGTCCTGGGCTGCGGCGATCCGGTCGCCTGGACGAAACAGAAAGCAGCAGCCGGCATAAGCCGGATACTTGCTGCCGTTCAGGATCACCTCGCCTTCACCGGATACGACATACCAGAGATCGTAATCGGTCAGCGGCTGCGGCTTCCAGTTCCAGCCCTTCTCGCAGCGGGCTTTGCCGGATTGCCGGCTGCCGTGAAGCGAGTCCCGGGGCGTTGCGTTCATGTTATCCCCTCCTTGATTTTAGCATTTTAATACAAAAAGTCAGGATTCCCGTACATTCTTAAATTCTCGTGATCTTATTAATATAAAGTATAGCACGAGATCATGATTGTTAGGGAGGTAATAGACGATGAGTACAAAAAAACATGGTTCCTCCGACATAGCGGAAGGCTTATACGAGGGAAAAACGGTCGCGATGCGCGGAGCCGTGCTGACGGACGAGGAAATCGCTTCGCAGCTGTACCGGTACGAGCACACCGCCCCGCTGCTGCCCTCGCTCGCCGACTTCCACGACGAGCAGTTGAAGCTTTACAAGAGGCAGGGGTATGTCGCTGTCGAGCGCTTGCTTTCCGGCGAAACAGTCCGGTCGGCCACGGAAGCGCTGATGAACCTTATTTTCGAGGACGCGAAGGAAGCTCGCATCCAGTACACGAAGCCGAAAAGCGAGCTGCACAACAAAGAAGAGCAGGAGCTTGCGGTGCGCAAGGTGCATGATTACGTTCCGAGCGACGAAACGTTGACCAGGATCGCTTACGATCCGGAGCTGATCGCCAAGCTGCGCCTGATTCTGGGCGACGAGCCTGTGCTCGCGCAGAACATGGCGCTGCTGAAGCCGCCGCATGGCGGAGGCGAAAAGCCGTGGCATCAGGACATGGCCTACGGGCCGCTCGCTTATGACAAGCCGGTAGTGGGCGTCTGGATCGCGCTGGATGAGGCGGCGCTCGATAACGGCTGCATGCATGTGATCCCGAGATCGCATATGGATGGCGGGGTGCCGCATTATGCCGTGCGCGACTGGCAGATCTGCGACACGAACGTACGCGTCGAGCATGACGTAGCTGTCCCATTGCCGCCGGGCGGGGCGTTGTTTTTCCACGGCATGCTGCATCACGGGACCCCGCCCAACGGCAGCGACAAACGCCGCCGGGCGCTGCAGTTCCATTACGCCGGCCAGTCCTCACGCAAGGTGCGGCCGGATGAATACAAGCGAATCTATACGAATGAGATGACCGACGCAGAGTGCTGAGCGTCCATGGGAGATGATAGCAACGATAAAGGCAGCTTGGCGCTTTACATGGAGCCCTCTGCGGCCGGATTCCTAAGGAGGCTGCGATTTGAAAACGATCATAGCAAAAGCATTTTGGGGAATGGACGGCTCCGTGGAGGAAAAAGTGCGGCGGATCGCCGAAGGCGGCTACGATGCCGTTGAGGCTCCCGTGCCGGACAACATGAAGCCGGGTGCGTTCCGCGCTCTGCTGGATGAACACAACCTTAGCTATATCGCCCAGATGTCGACTATAGGAGGCGATGAAGCTGATGAGCATGCCGCCGTCTTCGGCGAGCGGCTCCGGCAGGCGGCGGAATACGGGCCGCTGTTCGTGAACTGCCATACCGGACGCGACCGCATGGAAGCCGATGAGCAGCTTCGCTTATTCGGCAGCGTGCTGCAGCACGAGTCTGAAGTAGGCATAGCCGTCGCCCATGAAACGCACCGCAGCCGCTGCATGTACACGCCATGGACGACGGCCAAACTGCTTAAGGCTTATCCGGAACTGAACATCTGCGCGGATTTCAGCCATTGGGTATGCGTGACCGAGTCCTTCCTTCAGGCAAGCGCCGACGACGTAGAACTCGCCATCCGGCGCGCGCTCCATATCCATGGCCGTGTCGGCTATATTCACGGCCCGCAGGTCGCCGATCCGCGCGCGCCGGAGGTCGCGCCCGAGGTAAGCCTGCACGAGGGCTGGTGGCGGCGTATTTATGAAGCCAGGCAGAGCGCCGGAGCGGAGCAATTCACGTATACGCCGGAATATGGCCCGCCAGGGTATATGCATGTGCAGCCGTATACGCGCCAGCCGGTCGCCGATCTGTGGGAAATATGCGACTGGGGCCGCAGCCGGGTGCCGGAGTGGCTTCCGGCCAAGTAACGGGGCATACAAAGGCCGGGAACCGATGGCGACATCATTTCCCGGCCTTTTGTTACGGTTATGCGGATGGCTTACCCGCCCGCCGCGGTCACTTCCCAATCCCGCTGCAGCACGATGCGTTCCCCGACCTTGAACTGGATGGTCAGAGGATTGATCCCCGGCTTCAATGGCACATCCAGTCCGATATCGGCTAAGCCGGATTGATAACCCAGCTTGTACAGGTGGTTTATTTGTGCAAGCTGGACAGAGGACGCTGCGTCCGCCGCTTCACGATGCTTGACCATGATTTGAAGCTTCGGGCCAATCTCCTTCTCGTCCATGTACAGATCTTCATAGAGCAGCCCGGAGAGATGGAGCTTCCCGGCATCAGCCGTCTTCGGCAGATCAAAGCCTGAAATCTCATGCTCCAACGTGCTGAGTGTCACATGTTTATCCCCATAGGCAACCTTATCGTTGTAGGCCGCGGTTATGCCGAATAAAGTCCTGAGATGAGTTAAGCTTAGAAGGAGGGCCTCTTGTTTCGAATCCCGATCCTTAACCGGCGCTTCAGTGAGCGTGACGACCCCGGCCGGCTGGCTGTCCCAGAACGTCTTGACGGCCAACTCGCCGTCCTTCACTTGAACCGCATAGCCGTTCGCGTGCTTGAAGGTCCACCAACCTTCGGCGTCAGGCCCGATTCGTTCATAATGATAAAGGCTGGCCACGAAATCTGAACGGAAGGCGGGTTCTCCATCCATGATCCTGCCGATCGTATCGGAGCCATGAGTAAATTCGCCGGCTTCGTTCTGATAAAACACCCCTTGGTAGGACCTTTTAGACCGAACTTGGATATCTTGATCGCGGTCTTTCAATACGACACCGTCCAGATAAGGGTTTAATTGAATCCAGCCTTGGCCTACAAAGGAACTGATTTTGTACCACCTTGTGCCGTCAGGTGCGGTCCAGGCAGCAAGCGGTTGGACGGTTTGGGGGCCAATTTGTCCATTATTCAGCGATATTCTTGTATTCGGGAACCGGTAGATACTGGTCACCGACGCCTTGAGCACAAGGGACGCAGTATCGTCCACGGCATCCTCGGGTTCGGCATAGGTCGGGCTAAACCAGCCTTCGGCTTGATCCGTTTTGACGTGATACCACCGCTCGGACCCCCACCATGCCTCCGGGTCCGTCGCCGTTTCCGTGACGGTCAGCTCGCCTGCTGGAACTGTTGCTGCAATCTCGGAGTACTCATCCGGATAGACGAATAAAGGACTTGGCTGCTTCCGTTTGAGAAGTTGCTTGTCTGGCACAATCGGCATGCCGGGTCCAAACGCCCATTTTGGCCCTTGCGCCGTTTCAAATTGATAGGAGCTTCCAAGCAAGGAACGGAACTTCGCGGTTTGATGAACGAAAATGGAAGTTAAATACCCCTCATATTGATACGAGACGTAGTCCACATGGGGCGTGCTGTTGTAATAAATGCTCGGGTAGAAAACCTGCCGGTCCAGCGGGAGCAGGTTCCCGATCTCGTCCAGGTGCAAATGAACCCATTGATCTCCTAGCCACGTCGTGCGGATCTTGATCCACCGTTTCGGGTTATACTCCCCTTCGGCTTGACGAAACCAGCTCTTCTCCGCATCGACGACAGCGACCTCCTGCGGAGATAGCGCCGCCGTTTTGCCTCCAGCTTCCGAAGGCCGTGCGTATAACGGCGTTTCGGACATGAGGCGCAAGGTCGGGGGCGGCGGGACTTCTATTTGCCAGGGAGCTGTTTTAACCCAGCGGTCGCCGATGTCCGTCTTTATTTTCCACCAGTTGCCCGATGTCGCCCAATGAACCTCGGCTTCCACGACTTCAACCGTTTGCGGCGCGAAGCTGCCTTCCGGCTGATTGAGCAGCGTATTCGGGATGACATAATAAGGCATATTCTCAACAAAAGTAAGCTGCTTCGGGATAAACATGCCGTCCGCCTGCTCCGTTGGCGTATCGGCGTATTCGGAGGCATGCCCCGCCGCGCTGAACAACCCAAGCTGTATGCCCGCTGCGAACAAGATGAGGATTGAAATTTTTTTCCACATAAGGACGGCTCCTCTATTCTTTATTTCAGTCATTTAGTATATATGACTAAGAAATAGAATAGAAGTTGTGCTGCAGCTCAAATAAACAGCAAAAGGATATACTCGCCTAGCATTGAATCTGCTTTAGCCATTCTTGGACTTGTACTCGCCAGGCGTCATCCCGATATATTTTTTAAACACTTTGGAGAAATAAGTACGGTCCGAATAGCCAAGCTTCAAAGCCACCATTTCAATGGAATCATTCGAGCTTTCCAGCATTTTGGAAGCGATTTTGATTTTGTATCTGTGTACGTAATCGGTAAAATTTTCCCCGGTTAACCGTTTGAAGTATCGGGAGAAATAACTCGGGTTCAAAAACAAATAGTTGGCCATGTCCAGATACGTGAGATTTTCCGCTAAATGCTGCGAAATATATTGCTCAATCTGCTGCAGCTTCGTCTCCTTCGTGTGAGCCTCCTCCGAGGCGGGCCGGTTTTTCAATATTTGCAGCAGCTTCCAGCGCATCAGCCCCAGCGTATCGTCCAGATGAAGCGTGGATTGCAATAGCCCATAAAAATCCTCGGAAGCGCCCGGCTTCTTATCGCTCAGCTCGATGAATCGAAGGATGTCCCCGCAGCTCTGAATCAGCTCTCCAGGCTCGGCTTGAGCAGCTTGCGCAAACTCGTGCAAGCTTGCCAAGCCCGCTTCCACCAGCGCCGGATCTCCCTGCTTGACCGCATCGTGCAGCTCGCGGGTCAAGCTGCCCGGCAAGCCGGCAAGCGGCAAGTAGCTGCGGACCAGCGCAGGACGCGACAAGGCCGTCGAAGGCTGGGTGTAATAATCGCTGTATTGGGCCCGGATGAGCTGCCGGTATGCCGTCCCTACACCGGATAACTCCAGCTTGTCCGGATCGTACAGGAAGCCTAGCTCGACCTTCAGATACTGCCTGCTTTTCTCCCGCAGCTCGGACATAAACGACTGCATCGCCTGCTGCGCGTTCAGCTTCAGCGTATGCCGGTAATTCAGCACCATAACCAGGAAATCCGGTTCGTTAAACAACGTAAAGCCTTCGAAATCCTGAGCCAGCTCGCTTGCAATATTATAGACTCCGAACCGGATCAGCGAGATGTCTTTGTACGAGTAGCTGGACACAAAGGAGGAGCAGGTCATATAGCCGATGCCTATTCGAAAGGATGGGTGATCCCAATGGATGCCCAATCTGCCCGCATAACCGAGCAGCGCCTCTCCATCGTCGCCTTTGATCAGCTGCTTGAACAAGGCTTGCTTATGCAAATCGATATTCCGGTTTAAATCTTCCCGGTAGGACAACTGCTCCAAATTCACGGACGACGTCTGCAGGAGCTTGATCGACTTGGTCAAGCTCTGCTCCAGCTGCTCCGCGGTCAGCTCGTCCTTGATCAGATAGTCGTCGGCATCGAGCTTGAGCGCCTGCTTGGCATATTGAAAATCCTCATGGCAGGTCAGAAAAATCAAACGTACGCCCGGCTTGATCCGGATGAACTCGGCGGCCAGCTCCAGCCCGTTCATCTGCGGCAGGCCGATATCCGTAACCACGATATCCGGCATAAGCTCCTGGAATAGCCTGAGCGCCTTCACGCTGGAATACGTATCGCCTGCCACCTGCAAGCCGAGCCGGTCCCATTCGACCAACTGATGCAAATAGTTGAGCATCGGCACGTCATCGTCGATCAGCATCACTTTGTGCATGTTCTATTCCTCGCTTTCTGCCAGGCGCAGCACAACCGTTACTCCGCCCTCTTCGTTAGCTTCCATATACATCGCTGCCGACGGTCCATATGTTAAGGTAAGTCGCTGGACTACATTCAGAAGACCCACGCGTTTATAGGAAGGCTGCCTGTCCGCTTCCCTCACGCTCAGCAGCTCATTCATTTCCTGAAGCTGTTCCATCGGCATGCCGCATCCGTTGTCGTCCACGCGAATCTCGATCACGCCGTTTCGCTTGGCCGCGCTCACTTCGATCCGGCTGTCCGACGTTTTTTCCACGAAGCCATGCACAATCGCATTTTCCACTAACGGCTGCAGAAGCAGCTTCGGCACCTCGAACGTCTCCAGCTCCGGCTCCAGCCTGACCTTAAGCTCCAGCCGCATGGCGTTGCGCATATTCATAATGTCGATGTAATGCCCGAGCAGCGTACATTCGCTGCGCAGCGTCGCCGGCTCTCCCATCTTCAGATACGCGCGCAGCAGGCTCGTCAGCGAATCGATTTGGCCGCCGTGATAGCGGTCCTTGTTCAAGTATAGACTCACCTTAATCGAGTTAAGCGTATTGATGAGAAAATGCGGCCGGATTTGCGCAAACAGCGCCTGCAGCTCCATCACTCTCTTCTGCTCCTGCTCCTGCTCGATATCCACGATCAGTTGGTCGATTCGGTCCAGCATCTGATTCAGCGTTTGTCCGAGCTCCGCTATTTCGTCCTTCCCCTTGACATGAAAGCGAAGTATCCGGTTCCCCTGCCCGAACTGCTGGGCTATCGACTGCAGCTTCTGAATAGGCCGATGCAGCCTGCGGGCGAACACTAGCGAGACGACAAAAAACAGAACGAAGAATGGCACCACAAAAAGCAGCGCCGCATAAAACATCCGCGATATTTCTCCGGTTACTTCCCGTTCGGGCGTCTCATATATGATGGTCCAGCCGTTTTTGGTCAGCTTCGATTCGGATCGGACATCGTCCGCATGCCTGCGGTCCTTCTGGTAACCAAGCGACGAATCGCCGGCAATGACGGCCCCTGCGCTATCAAACAAGGCAAACTTTCCGGTATCCATCTGGTTGAACAGCTTATCGAAGTAGGTGCGAGGTATCCCGATGTAGAGAACGCCCAGAAGCGCCTGATCGGCCGGATCGCGTATGACGCGAGCCGCGTAGTAGTTTGACGGCTCGCTGTCCTTCTCGCCTTCGACCAAAGCAAGCCATTGCAGCTCCCTCGGCCTGTCCGGATCGACCAAGGGGTGAATCGTCTGCCAATGCTGCTGAAAGGCAACCAAACTATCATGCTCCGTCACGCTTGACGGAATCGTAAAGCCGGTCGGATTGACGAGAAACATCTTGATGTCCGTGTTGAGCGTTTTCGCCGTCACCAGACCGAAAAAATCTTTAATCTCCTGCTGCTTCCTGTAATCCTCAAAGCTTTCGATAGCCCTCGTATTTCTAAAGCCGCGCAGCTGATTGAGCGCATTTTGATCCTGAACGAAAAAGTTCGAGGCATACGTTAAATCATCGATCGTTTTTGTGACATCCTTGGCCATCACTTCGAGCACCGCTTTGTTCGCTACGCGGATTTTATCCATGACGGCATTTCTTGTCATCATGAGCAATATAACGGAGACCGCGATAATCGGGAGCAGGATCAGCACGAAAAAGGAGAGCTGAATGCGGCGGTAATAGGTAAACCGGAAAATATGGTTCATGTCGATCCCTCTGTTCGTGTGATGTCGAGTCTCCTTCTATACTATACGAAGTCCGCGCAGCGAGACAGGAAAAAGGACGCCGGTTTGCGTCCTTCCTCCTATAAGCGTCAAGCGCTCTTATTTGTTTTCCTTAATAATTTTGTTGGCCTGGTCCACCATCGTTTTTTGCGCTTCTTCAGCCGAGATGTTGTCCAGAATAAATTTGCCGAACCCGTCCTCCAGCACTTTCTTCAGCTGCGGAGCGTAAGGAGCGACAACCTCGGATGGCGCAGGAGCGTGAATCCGCTTATCGAACAGCGCCTTGTCCAACGAGTCCGTGTTAAACAATTGTTTGTTGGCCGCAATCGTCGTCTCGATCGTTTTCTTGTCGTCGGCCTTCTTCCAGCCGGACAGCTCTTTCTTGGCCGCCGTGTCTGTCGTGATAAAGCGAATAAATTTATATGCTTCTTCCTTATGCTTGGAGCTGTTGGCGATAGAAGCGTATTGACCGCCGATGCTGGTCAAGCCGAGCTCGGCGTCCGCGGAAGAACGCGGTACCGGAGCGAATGCAACCTTGAAGTTATGCGGGTATTTCGTCGTATCGGCCGAATCCGCCACCATCCAGCTGCCCGTTACCAGCATAGCCGCTTTTTCGTTGAAAAATTCGGTGCGGTAAGCCAGCTTGGCTCCCACGATGTCGGCATGCGTTTTGGCGGACTTGTCTTCCTTCTCCATCGCGCGGCGCAGGTTAAAGAACGAGATCATCGACGGATCGCTGAATTGAGTCGTGCCATCCTCTTTCAGGAACGGATTTTGCCGTTCGTTGAAGAGGATCGGGTTGGCATAGTCTCCCCAGTTGTGGAAGTAGGCTCCGTAACGCTTGTTGTTGCCTTCTCCTTTGGTCAGCTTTTTCGCATATTCGCGGAAATCATCCCATGTCCAGCCGAGCTCAGGCACTTTCAAGCCTGCTTCGTCGAGGGCATTCTGGTTCAACAGCACAAGCCAGTTGCTGCGTTGGTACATCGTCGCATAGTATTTCCCTTTATACTTGGGATTTACATAGTATTCCTCTTCTGCGTTTATATTATTTTTCGTGTACCATTCATCCATCGGAGCAAGTACGCCTTGTGCCGCCCGGGCCAATGTTTCGTCGATGCTAGGGAACAGCACAACGTCGATCTGCTCGCCGGAAGACATCGTCACGTCCAATTTTTTGAGCGTCTCCACCGAGTTGCCCGGCACCAGCGAGATCGACTCCACTTTAATATTCGGATTTTCGGCTTGAAACTTGTCGATCAGCGACTTGGTAGTCGATGCCATCACATCGTTGTCCCAGTTGTAATATTTGAGCGTTACATTTTGCGGAGCCGCGGAGCCGCCGGTTCCTGCAGGACTTGCCGCCTCGTTCCCTGCGCCGCAGCCGGCCAAGAGCACCAATACGCTGCTCATGAGAATAGCGCTTGTCTTTTTCATGTTGAAATCCCCCTTAGGATCAGTTGTGAATGTTTACATGATGCATTATACCGATTGCCAGCTTAAAACGATGTGTACGATTTTGCTTTAAATGTGCAAGATTTTGACTTATCCTTTGACGCCGCCGAGGGCAATGCCGTTGATGACCTGCTTCTGCAGCACGATAAAAATAATAAGCAGCGGGATGATCGCAGACAAGGAGGCCATCATAATGACCGCGTAATTGTCGGCATAATCGTCCTTGAACATCTGCATCCCGAGCGTAATCGGATAAAGCTTTTTGTTGATCAGGAAAATAAGCGGATTTTGATAATCATTCCATGTCCAGATGAATTTTATGATACCGACCGTAGCCAATATCGGTTTGCACAGCGGCAGCATAACCTTCCAGTACGTGGTGAAATAACCGGCGCCGTCAATTTTGGCCGCTTCGATAAAATCGTTATGGATTCCCATCATAAATTGCCGCAGCAGGAATGTAAAGTAGATCGAGAACATGCCCATGATGATAAGCGCGCCGTGCGTGTTGTATAAACCGAACCATTTCATTAGCAGGTAACGTGGAACAAGCGTCGCCTGCTCCGGAATGATCATGAAAGAAAGCAGCATCCCGAAGGCGAAATCACGTCCCCGAAAGCGCAGCTTGGTGAACGCGAATGCGGCCATCGAGGAGAAAACGATCGTACACGCCGTCATAATAATCGCAAGCTTCAGCGAGTTGAAGTAAAATAAATAAAACGGCACATTGCCCATCCAAACCTGCTTGAAGTTGGCGGCAAAATTCCACGTCTCCGGAATCCAGCGGATCGGAAAATCCATGACGTCCTTCTCCAGCTTAGAGGCGGCGGAAGCCATCCATACGAGCGGCAGCAAGAAAAACAAGGAGAAAGCTCCCATAATCGCGGTAACGACTACCTTCGGCATTTCCAATTTACGAGCAAGCATACTGTCCCTCCTGACTTGAAGCTTTAATAATGTATTTTTCGTTTTTGGAGCTGCCACGAGATGAAGGTCACAATACCTACGATCGCAAACAACAGCCAGGAGATCGCAGAAGCATAGCCCATCTTGAAGTTGCGGAAGCCTTCTTCATAGATGCGGTATACGATAACGGTCGATGAATCGTTCGGTCCCCCGTTGGTGAGGAACGCCACCAGATCGAATACTTTAAACGAAGACATAAGCAAGGTAATGAACAGAAAGGAGGTTGTCGGCCCCAGCAGCGGCATCGTGATGCTCTTGAACTGCTGCAGCGGGGACGCTCCGTCGATGCCGGCCGCTTCGTACAGCTCCTCCGGAATGTTCGTTAACCCGGCCAAATAGATAACAATCTGGTACCCGATTCCGGCCCATACGGCAATAATAATGATCGAAATCAACGAAAACTTCGTGTCAGCCAGCCAGTTCGGAGGCTCGGTGATCCCGATGCTGATCAAAAATTGGTTAATAGGCCCCTGCGAAGGATGATACAGCGCACTCCATACCGCGCCCAAGGCGATGATGGACGAAATATACGGAATAAAGAAAGCTACCTTGAAATAGCTCTGCAAGTAAACCTTCGAATGAATGATCACCGCCAAAATAAGCGCCAGGATCATGCCGATCGGAACCGTAAGCAGCGTATAGATGAAGTTGTTTTTCAGCGCCAGCATCACTTTCTCATCCTGGAACAGCTTCACAAAGTTATCCAATCCGACGAACTTGATCGAAGAGAGCCCCCCGACCAGATTCCAATCGCTTAAGCTTAAATACAGGGAGAAAAACACCGGAAACACATACAAAAACACAATTCCGATAAACTCCGGAGCCAGAAACAGCCAGCCTGCCAAGGTTTCCTTACGCTCGTTGTTCCAAAAATGCCGCCGTCTGCCGACAGGCGCCCGTGCAGCCTCCGTTTTAGTCATCTCCATCTCCATTCACCTCTATATGCTTCAACTTGTACATTTACTATACAAGCCTTGGAATCGAAGCACAGGTGAAGATTCTGACCCATCTGTGCAGTATTTTGACTTTTTCAAACGCAAAAAACCGGAACCCGCTGCACGCGCAGCTGATCCCGGAAGCTTATTGGATGCACAGACCTATTCCTGCGATGTCAAAATAACGGGTCCTTCTTGCGTAATGGCAATGGTATGTTCATACTGAGCGGATAGCTTCCCGTCAGCGGTTCTCGCAGTCCAGCCGTCGTCATCGACCGTCATCCGGTAAGTTCCTGCGTTCAACATCGGCTCAATGGTAAAAACCATGCCTTCCTTAAGACGGAACCCTTTCCCCGGCGACCCGACATGCGGAAAATTAGGCTCCTCATGCATGCTTCTCCCCACGCCATGGGCAAGCAAGTCGCGTACGACGCCGAACCCATTTTGCTCCGCATGCTGTTGAATGGCATAAACGACATCGCCGATCCGGCTGCCGACCGTTGCCCGTTCAATTCCGATATACATGCACTCTTTCGTGACCCGCATCAGCTTCTCGGCCTCTTCCGATATATCGCCAATCGCATAGCTCCATGCGGAATCTCCGACCCAGCCGTTCAGCTCCGCCACGATATCGATCGTGACGATGTCTCCCTGCCTGAGCGGCTTGCTGCTCGGAAACCCGTGCGCGATCACATCGTTCACGGAAGCACACGTTGCATACCGGTAGCCATTGTAGCCCAAAGTGGGCGCTCTCCCCCCGGCTTTCGCGATGAGCCGCTCAACTTCATCGTTAATCTCCTGCGTCGTTATACCCGGACGAATCATTTCGGCCACTCTTTTATGGCATGCCGCCACGAATTGCCCGGCTATTTTCATCTTTTCGATTTCCGCCGCCGATTTCAAAGTAACCATATTATCGGCCCCCCTCAGGCAAAAGTCCCGTAAGCAAGATTTTCGCAGCTTCATCCGCGTCCACTTCTTCATGCCGATGATGAATATGCAGCCCCGCATAGCCGACCAGCGAGCCAATCAGCATGTTGGCCGCTTTTTCCGGGCTTCTCCCGCCGTCGCATTCCCGCAAAACCTCCACCAGCGGCAAGTACAGCTCTTCATGGAACCGTCGGGAGAGCTCTCTGTAGCGGCCGCCAGGCAGCTGGTGGAAATTTTCCGATGACATTTTGTACAAGATGAATACAGCTAGATCCTCCGACCATTGGCGCAGCATAAGCACCATATAATTGCGCAGTCGCTCAAACCACGGTCCTTCGCCCAAGGCGGTTTCAGTAACCGATCTCGCCTGCTCGAAAGCGCCCAACAGCATCTCGTCAAACAATTCGTATTTATTTTTGTAATAATGATAAACGGTTCCGTAACCGAGTCCGGCTTGGGCGGCGACATCCCGCATTTCCATAGTTATGCCTTTATCTATGTACACCTGCGCAGCTGCCCGCTGCATTTGCCGGATCCGGGTCACACGAATCTCTTCGTTTTGCTCCTTCGTTCGGGGAGACATAATCGAAAAGCCCTCCTTTTTTTGACCTACTGTAATGTCAATATAAAGGTACAATAATTTTCCTTTTTCGTCAACCTGAAGCTGCCAGCCGGGTTCCCCTCACACTGAGCGTGATACAAGCTTCTGAGCTGATCCTATCTGGAGCGCCATTCGGATTAATTACTCAAGCTTGCTGAAACCGATAAACTGTGTTATTTTATTTCCAAGTAGACAATATGGAGTGTGAGTTGGATTCATGAGTTCCCCTGACAGCATCAAGACGTTAATTTATGAACAGCTGCTTCACTCCTCTCATTTGCATGAACAGCGAATGGATCTGGAGCTTAGAGAAATCAAAGAGCTGGGGGAGCTTCATCAGCTGAAAGGCATACCCGGAAGTTTATCTACCATCCATGTTCTGGATTGCATCGGCCAGCATGAACCGATTAATCATTCTGCGATTGTTGAGAAATTAAAATTGTCCAAGGCGAGCATCACCAAGATTAGCAAGAAGCTGCTTGCGCTTGATCTTATTCACCGGACCCAGCTCAGTGACAACCGCAAAGAGGTTTATTTTCGTCTGACTCCCCAGGGAAAGCGGCTGTTCGATTTGCATCAGGTTTTGCACGAAACGGAGAAGCAGCGCTTTGAGCGTTTTTTGGATGATTACTCCGATGTCGAACTGCAAACGATTTTGAAGTTTTTTCACGGGATGGCCCGTTACATAGGCGAGAATAACTAAATTTTTTTAGTCTTTTTGTTTACTGGTGAACAAAAATAGAGGAGGTATTAAATTGAATATTCCCCATACGATAAGAGAACGCAGAACCATCCGGAGATTCAACTCAACACCGGTAACGCCGGAACTGGTCGTATCCTTGTTAACCGATGCGGCCAACCTGTATGAAGACGAAGGCACGCCGCGTTGGCGCTGCCTGTTCGCCGGCACGCCGGAGTCGCGTCATAGGCTGGTCAAAAGCATGACGGCTAAAATGAAGGAAAGCAGATTCGTAAAGCTGATGCCTGCCAAAATGATCGATTTTTTCATCAAACAAATAACGGATATGCCCGCTCACCTGATCTTCATCGCGGAATCCGCCTCCGATCGGCGGCGGAGCGATGAAAATTACGCGGCCGTATGCAGTGTGATGCAAAATTTTCAACTGCTTGGCTGGGAACGCGGGTTGGGCGCGCTGTGGGACACGGACCCCATGCTTCAAAGCGAGTCATTTCATGCAGAAATCGGGCTGCAGAAGGGGGAACGATTTGCCGGCATTTTACATATAGGCTATTTCGATAAGGCGCCGAGAGCTCGAAGAAGGACGCCGGCAGAGCAGAAATGGACCGCAATCGGAGAAGATGCGGCAGCGGACTCGCTTCAACCGGATTACGTCCGGATTCCAGCGCAAAGCATTCTGAAGGTACTGAATGACGCCGTCTGGGCGCCGAATGACGGGTTAAGGGAACCATGGCGCTTTATCTATGTGACGGGCAGCCAAGCGGCGGCAAAACTCTCGGAATCGGATAGAAACGCGAAGCCAGCCCTCCTTTTGGTTGTGGCCAAGCAAGAAGCTGATCCCCACAAGCGGGAGGAGGATTATGCGGCGGTGTGCTGCTTGATTCAAAACGTTCAACTGCTGCTCAAATCCGGAGAGTGGCATGCGCGCCGATCCATACCGGATTGGATTTATGACGAGGACCAATGTAAGCCGTTCGGCATCCAGCCGGGGGAGCGGATCGTAGCGGTATTGGAGCTCGGAGAAAACGGCCGCCCGCCGCAATCGGAACCGCCTTCTCTTCCACGCCTTATTATCACGCATTTATGACTTCGCCTTATCCCTGATTGCCCTCGACGGCGATCAGCAGCACAGCGGCGGCAAGGCCCAAGCGGCGATCAAATTTGCCGTTGTAATCGGCGGCAAAATCGACGTTCAACTTTTGGACGAAAGGATTGAAATTCTGCTTGTACTCTGCGACCTGGCTCCCGTTCAGCTCCGCGTTGTAATGCTGAGGGATCAAATTCGTCATAAATCTTCGCAAAAGGGCCAGCAGCGCGTTATCTTCCTTGATCAATCCGATCTCCGAATCATTTGGATTCAAAATCGTCCATTCATCCTTGAAAATCGATTTCATCCCTTTGCGTCGCAAAGCACCTATCTTGTTCCCGGTTTCGACATCCACTACGTCAAAGGTTGAGGAAAAATCAATGACGCTTCGGGCTTGAATGCTGATCAAGCATTCCTGCATGGTGTCATCCCCGTATATTCGGATGTCTTCCTTCAGCTTGAAGGCTTTCATCTTCGAGAACAAAATTGGATTTTCATTCATGTCGAAAATATCGATTTTAGCCCCAACTAGAGACAGGATCTGTTTTCTAACCACGTATTTTTGATGATTGAACTTCGGATTCAAGTGCTCGCCCCCTGCATGCTAGACATAATGGTGTTTACCTCATTACATTCAACAGCAGGGAGTGAGATTCCTTGTTTGAAGGCGAATTCCGTTCGCCTCGGCTAAACGAACGCTCTGCTAAAGCAATGAAGCAGCTCTCTCGCCTTCACTTCCCTCCAGCAAGGAGGTGCCAATCGTTTCAAGCTGAGCCTCCAGCGTAATCGGGTTATAGTTGGCCAACGACAAATCCACATAGCTGACGCGTCCGGCTTTCACCGCAGGGAGCGTTAGCCAAACTTCGTCCTCCAGCAGCCGGCGAACCTCCGCGGCATCAGGGCCGAAGACAGGCACAGCCATAAAGATACGGTCGGCGGCATACGCATGAATGGATGCCAGCGATATGCGCTTCCATTTCATATGCGGTTCTTGCTCAATCAGCTCTCGGACACGGTCTGGCGGTTCAAACCCTAAACCGCTGTAGAGCGTATGGCCAAAATGATGCCCCGTATACACAAATAAGCCGAGGTGGTAGACAAAAGCAACCGCGGTCTCCTTGGGCCCAATCCGGCCATGCAGGACTCGCTGCCAGTATTCGGCTCGGTTCGCATAGCTGGCTATCCATTCATTTGCCGCCTGCTCCTTGCCAAATAGGGTTCCCATTTTATGCAGCCGAGCGGCGACATCATCTTTCCAGCTAATTTCCACCGAAGTCGCTATACGTCGAAATTCACTTACAAGCGCGGGAGGCATATAAGAAGGATACAATATTAAATCGGGCTGGAGAGCCATGATTTCCTCGACCACAAGAGGCTCGCTCAATGCATGAATGCCTTCGGCATGCTGTTCAAGCAATTGATGTATGCTTCTATTGGCAGCAACGGGTCTGATTCCCAATGACAGCAATTCCCCTAAATACTGTATACAAACCATTCGAGGCGGCTTCGCCCCCTGCGCCTTGAATTGATTGGGCGATATGCCCGTCAGCTTTTTAAACCGCCGGCTGTAATAAAATTCATCTTGAAATCCGACTCTGACGGCGATATCGCGAAGTCGGGAATCCGGATTGACCGACATAAGCTGCTTGGAAAGCACAATGCGCAGCGCAGTCAAATAATCCATCGGGGTTTGTCCCGTAAGCGATTTAAATAAGTGGCCGAAGTGCCACCGGGTCATATGGGCGTCGCGGGCCAAAGCGCCGATCTGAATCCGTTTGGCATAATGTTCGTGGATATAGGAGATGGTACGCTCCACGGCGGCCTCATTCTCGTGCTGCTCCTCATGGCTCCATTGCTTGTGGATATCCTCGATTTCCCAGAGCGATTCCGTTTCCAATGAGGGGCGTTCCTTCCATATTTGCAGCATCAGTTGTTGGAATATAATATGACTTTGCAGCGCCTGCATGCCCCCGGCAGCGCTTTGCTCCATCAAGTGTTTTATCTTTCTTTGCAACGAACCCGGCTTGGAGAAGCTAAACTCCATCGTTTCTTCGAGATAGTCCCATGTATCATTCAATGACTGATACTGCAGGAGAACCATTTGAAGCTTATCCAACCTTGGGATGTCCACTTGCACGCTGGAGCCTGGGGGCAGCATAAACCCGGTGCCCTCGTAGCCGTCGCAGATTCGGCCACAGATTTCAAGGCTTGCTTTGCCTTGTATCACCAGCAAAAGCGCGCGGTTCTCGATCTTCCATGAAAAGCTTGCGGTATGATCGGGCATGGACTGCTCTTCCACGCTCCATTTGCGAATTTCCTTTAATATATACATAGGCGGAGGAGTTAAGATTTCGACTTGTTCGATAAGCAGCTTTATCGCCCCCGCAATTGAGAATGAATATCATCTAAGCTCTAGTATATAAAATTTGCTCCAAAAAAAGAAGCCGGCTTTGCGTCGATGACGACAAAATCAGCTTCTTTTTCATTCTTACTGCTTTAGCGCTTTAGACATCTCATCCAACAGCCATTCCAAGGTAAGCGGGTCGTTCAGCCCCCATCGCGTACCCACCACATGGGCTTTCCCGTTTTTAACCGCGGGGAGGCTCTTCCAGATCGGGCTGCTGAGCAGCTCGTCCATTTCCGTGACCGCTTTCCCATCCTTGGCCGCAGTTACGATGAAAATATAATCACCCGCATACTGAGGCAGCACTTCTAGCGAAATTTCCTTCCAAAGCGCTTGCGGATCATTGGCGAATAGCTCCTTCACCTTATCCGGTTGCTTGAATCCCAGCGCATTGTACATCGTAGGACCCAACCGCTGAGCGCCATATACATACAGCTTCTTGTCGGAGTGAAGCACGAAGGCCGTCGCCGTAGCGCCGTTTTTCAACAACGGTTCCAGCTCTTCTTTCTTCTTTTTGATCTTCGCGTCATAGGCGCTAAGCCATTGGTCAGCCGCCGCGGGAACCCCCGCGACATCCCCCAGCTTCTTCAAACGGGTGAAAGCATCCTCGCTATAGTTCATGACAACTGTAGGAGCGATTTTGGCAACCGCATCGATGGTTTTCTGCTCCAGAAAATCCGGCAGGATGATAAGGTCGGGATTCACGGAAAGCAGCTTCTCCACATTGGGATTGACTCCATCTCCCCCAATATCTTCGATCTTGGACAGCTGCTCCGGCGTTAGAGAAAGCTTCGCGTTCAAGTGGTTTGTAGCAACGACAGGAGCTTGAAGCGCAACCATCTCCGAGGCAAAATAATGCGCTGCGATCCGCGTGGGATGGGCGGGGATCTCAACCTCTCTGGATTTCGCATCTTGATAAATCCTGACAGCACTCTTGGCTGCTTCATTCGCAGGCGCAGGCGCTGCAGATGCTGTGGTTGGCGCAGCCGGTACAGTTTCTACGGCAGGTTTCGTCCCCGCCCCGCCTGCTCCGCAGCCTGAGAGGATAACCAGCATGATGAGCATAAAAAGTAGCGATGAGGGAGAAAAGGAACATTTAGTAAAGAGCCGCTGCAACATAAAGACCTCCATTTGATAACAATTCTCAATGACGTTTACATTGTAATCCCTCCTCTTGTGTAAATGCCATGGACATTTGTTGCGATTTAACGGGACAAATTTTGCTGCGGGCGCAGCTTGAATTTCCCCGCTCGGCATTAAAAGCATAACCGAGCAGGCGATTTTTCATTTAGAGCCCAGCGTGCGGATTTCTCTTAACTTGTTCTTCAAATGTGGGAATAGCGCTCTGTCCCAAAAGCAAAACTCTTCCTTAGGAAGAGTTTTGGCTTAAGGGTATAAGGTTGCCGAGTAAGGACGTGCGTGGACGAAGCCTGAAAATGGCCAAGGCTCCGGGTTGCTTATGGCAGCTTCAGTTCAATCTCGATGCGGTAGTATGCCCCTATAATATTCTCAAAATCGGTCACTAGCGACTCTGCAAATTCTCCCTTGTCAAGAGTTCGGACCAGCAATTTTTGCGCTGGTTCCCCTTTGGGCAAAAGGCGGGCCGTGATCTTGTACCGGCCGATCGGTACCCCCTCTATTCCAAAACCGTTGTTCGTTACCCCACCGTGTCCGACATACGTTTTGCCCGCCCCACCGGAAGATTCGCCAACCGGCTCCACTGTCAACTCGACATCTTCCCGGTCTGGAGGCGGGAGCGAACTATCCACGGGGTTCCATAAGTCAGCCATATGAAATATGATAGAGCCTGTGGCCGTTTTCATCACAAAGTTGCGAATAGCGCCCGTATTCCCAGCGAACGGATCGTCATTGTCCGGCGTTAGATCAACCTTGGACGATACGCCGTTCAATTCGATCGCGGCCTCTCCGCTAGCGCTCCAGGTTGTCGCCATCCGGCTCAGCTCAATCCGGTAGCGGCCATTCGCGTCTGTAACGGCAATCTCGTTGCTGTTGTAAAGCAGCTGATTGTCAGCGTAGATGGTAGCTCCTGGAACCGGGCGACCGCCCAAATCGACGACAACGCCCTTCAGGATATAAGGCTCAACAGTATCGTTCCCGTCGTTGGCCGCTGTTCCGTCTCCTGTCGCCACACCATTCTTATCGGTAATGCGAATCACGATTTTATCGTTAGAATCGTTATATGAGACAGCATATCCGCTCTCTTCCGAAACAAATCGTAGCGGAACCATCGTCCGTTCGTCCACAATTTGCGCAGGCACATCAAGCTCTACTTTACGACCGTTGACAAGTGCGATTTTATTGTCGATCGTCAGCTCGATAACAAGTCCTTCCTTCGTGCCGGTTGCTTTCGATTCCCCATTGGCGCTCTCCCAGTCTACTTCAAAACCCAGTGTCTCCAGCAAGGACCGGAACGGCACAAGCGTCCTGCCGTCCCGGATGATCGGCGGCGCTTCCTTAAACGTCACTAATTCCCCATTGTAATATACGCTGATCTCCTTCGGGGCCGCCGATGCACCCGTTTGACACATGATCGCGATCAAAAGCGATAAGACGGTTATCCAAATAGCCGCCTTTGCCGATAGGCGATATCCAATATTCATGGTTCTGAACAAGCTAAACATTCCTCTCCTTATAAATTTTCGACCGTCAAGCCAAGGCTGTTAGGTCTACGCCAGTTTAGCATCGCGAATTTCGTTGCGATATTATACGATTGTATAGTCTTGCTTCGATTTTTCGGTCAGTCTCGTATCCCGTCCGGCGGGAGAAGCACGACGACCTCGCGACTAAAAAAATCGGAAGATGGCCGCCGCTGTCGGTTTGCGAGGATTTGGATTCTCGACTTGTGCATCGGTTTTTACTCTGTGATGTACTAGCGGCCGCATTACGGGAACACAATCGAATCCACCTAAGTATTGCAAAACTTTAGTCGGAAGGCAGCAGATAAAGCTCCCCGTCTTCTTCGCAGTAAGATAATCCCGTTGTATCAAAATCCAAAATATCCTCAGCCTCTTCCTTCGTTAATTGCCCTAGACTAATCCCCAGAAATTGAATTATCGTGTCGATATTAATCTCATATGGATCATACGAATCTTTGGTTGCAGCTTTCCATCTAACCTTTAAAGCATTAGCGCTTTCATAAAACTCGATAATATTATCGTAAAGCACATTATGTTGAAAAACATAAATGCAACTCAGCCTATGACCTGGCATAATAGTCTTTGCTGTAGGTTCACAACCCACTTCGATAACTAAAGACTTCTTAGTTATTTCGTTGATTGAACTAATATCCCACAATTGGTTCTCCATATATATTCTTGGTTTTGCTTCGATACCATCTACGGTGAAGAAGCTTCCGCACTTAATGTCTATGTACCATTCGATGATTCCTTCATTTAAACATCCGGAGAGTATTGCGTCTTGTATCTCGACATGGACGTTGTTTATGAAATTCATATTTATCTCCTTCTAGTCGCAATCTGTGTAAAACCTTAGATTATTACAATGCATGCATTTGAATAAATAACCTTGAATGTGATCATAAGAAGCAGTCTTAAATTCGTGTTCAGATATCCTATAATCCTTTAAAAGTTGCTCAAAGTCTGCTCTCGTTTGCTCTGGAAATTCTTCAACAAGTTGCTGAATTTGTTTCCAGCCCATATAATCAGTAATTGCGCAAAAGTCTCCGCAGCATGACAACCAGTGTTCTTGCTGCCAGCCGCAGAAGCCTGGTGTTCTATGAATCAGCTCATCCAGGAAGCCGGGACTGTCCACTCTCTCACATGATGCAATATCTTGAAAGTCTCCATCATATTTTCTAGCGGCGCTCCCGTCAGCAATACACCATGGACAAATCCCTTCTACAGCTGCTGTTGTATAGAATGGACCTTGATACGCATAATCTCTTTCTTTATTACAAACCGGACAACATGTTTTTCTTTGTACAATAACTTTTAGTTTAATTGGGTCTGCATTGTATTTAAACTTTGGAAAGTTCATGGCTTAACCCCTTACTCCAAAATATTCAATAACATACCATATGTTGGTTACTATTCGGTAATCTTAATAAAATTCCTGCATCTGGGAGTGATACGATTTTGTTATGGCTCATATATTCTGAGATTTCGTGTAATTAGGGGAGTAAATACATTAACTCAACTGTCTGGTCCTAGAAAAATATTGCGTTGTCACGGAAGAATCTCATCATCCGATGGCAGCCGAAGAGCTGCCTCAGTTAGATTTCATCACCATGACCTCTCTGGCTTTCAATGCTAACCTCCCCCTCCCTTGCTAGAATAGCCTGTTTTAGACCAGAACTAGGCTATAGAGCGAAAGGCCATTTCCCCCACTTACTGCCTGCATTCTCCATGGGGCAGATTACCAAAACCCATAAATGATACTCATAGTCCGTCGACTTACCCGCGCTTTCCATATTAATATATAAATAAATGCGGCAGAGGAATGCGAGAAGGATGGTCGCCATGAATATTTTATCTGATTTCGGACTACGGTTGAAGGAGCTGCGCCTGCGCTCGAATCTGTCGCAGGATATGCTGGCAGCCCGCTCCGGACTGGACCGCACGTATGTTGGGAGCGTGGAACGTGGCGAACGCAATATTTCGCTGAAGAATATCGAGCTGCTCTGTAATACGCTTGATGTTGACATCAGTTATTTTTTCGATCACGAACGCTTTTCCTTACATTCAGCTCATCTAAAGAGCGAACTGAAACGGCCGATTCAAGAACGGTTCTGCTATCGCGTCGATGTGGAGCGAAACCTAATCAGCTGGCAGGTAGCTGGAGCTTTAAGTTTGGATGAAGTCACAAGCATAACTGCAGATTTAAAATCCGCCTGCCGCCAGCTTGTACTCGGACAAGTAAAGCTTCTGATCGATAACCGGAAGATGATGTTAGGGGGGCAGCCTCTTGTGTTTCAGCCTGAAATCACGGAGCGTTGGGAAGAACTGCAGCGCTGGTTCTTGCCTCACAGTGAGAAAGTTATCGTCTTGTGCAATTCCAAGCTCATGCAGAACCAGATGAAACGATTGGCGAATCGAAGCGGAATCATTGCCGTGCAAAAGAGTCTTTTCCAGCAAGAAGAAGATTGGCTGACAAAAAACATGGACCCGAGCTTTTTATTCGAGACTCACTGAATGAAAGGAGAATAGGAATAAGCACTGCAACCGTGACACGCTCACCAGCAGAAGAACTTTGGTGGGGCCTTCAAGATCCGGTTTGACCCCAAAAGCTAAAAGACAAAGGTAAGGAAAGCAAATTACGAGGAGGAGCAACAGTGAAAAAGTTTATACGAACCCTGCAAACAACAATAATCGGTGCTGTACTATTCAATGGAATGATAATAGGCGGGGTTGCCTTAGGGGCAGAAAACTCGAAAACAAATGTACAAATCAAGAAATTCCAATATCTGGATAAGGAAATGGACCGGATTTCGCTGGAGAAAATAGGCACGCCGGACGGTACGCGTGACGGTCACCTCAGTCTGCTGTTCGATGCCGGCGAAGGAACGGAAATCAAGTCCATTACGATGAAGGCTGCTGACAAAAAAGGAAGCGATACGGGACACGGCGTATGGACGACATGGAAGGAACCGGGCGACGTAGGTAAATATCTGCTTGCCGTAGAGCATGACGGGAAGGCGGTTAACAGCACATTTCAATCATCGCTAGGTTCATTCAAGGGAGTTAATCAATTCGAATTGTATGCCTCTGACAATAATAGCATGAAGGATGGCGAATATTACTACTTGGAGATCATGACAAGTGACGGACTTGTCAAATCGGAAGTTACGCCTTTTGTTGACGCCGATACCTCCTACGCACCAGTAATTATCCGCGAATTCGGCTGGGTCGATCTGAATCAGGACAAGATCGGAAGCGCTGCGTTCGGAGAGGACGGGAGCAAAGACGGCCATTTCAAGTTGAAGCTAGCGTTCGCGCAAAAGATTCAAGTGCTTTCAGTCATTCTTCGTCCGACAGACAAGGACGGTAAAGCAGTATCTGCCGGCATTTGGCGCACCAACCGGGCCGGTGTGGGTTGGCTCCTGGGGCTCGTCAAGGGAGATGAGATCATCAACCCCGAGTTCAACAAAGATGAGACGATTCCGGTTGGCGCGTTCCAGGGAGTTGTCGCTTTGGATTTGTTTGCAACCAATAACGGCTCGATTAAAAACGGCCAGCATTACGTGATTGAGGTCGAGACGCAGTTCGGCACTGTGAAGTCCAAGCCGATCGAGTTCGGCAAGGAAGGCTCCATCTACAAGGACGACTCGGTCTTTCCGTTCAAGACCATCTCGCTGAAGTTAAATTCGGAGGATGCGACGGTTGATGATAAATATTTCAAGCTGGAAGTCGCACCTTTTTCGCAGGAAGGTCGTACTATGGTGCCAGTCCGGTTCGTCAGCGAGGCATTTGGCGCAAAGGTAGACTGGGATAATACAGATCGCCGGGTTACCATTACGAAAGGTTCGGAGAAGATCGAGCTTGTGATCGATGCCAAACAAGCTGCTGTGAACGGGAAGGCAGTGCTGTTGGATTCACCGGCGATTGTGAAAAACGACATTACATTAGTGCCCGTTCGTTTCGTAAGCGAGTCGCTCGGTATGAAGGTGTTCTTCGACGAAGGCGAGATTTTCATCACGGATGCTAAAGAGCAATAATGAAGAAGTAATCCGTTGCATCTCCCAATAGGATACGAATAAGGCCATCGGCTCTTTATACAAGCCGATGGCCGCATTGCGTTGGGCCCAACTCTAATGATTCGGAATCCAGGTGGGAGCGTTCAGCAAACTATAGCGGAGGTGGCAAATGACGAAAAGCAGAGTTACAATTTCAATGGAAGATATATTGTTTCAATTATAAGAGGAAGACGACTTTGAGTGGCTAAAAAAATTAGGGAAAGTGTTCCGGGTGTTTGACCAGCAGAATTCTGGGAACGTCAATTTTGGTGTTATGATAAACGGTTTCGCTCCTCTAACGCTTCTTTTCAGATGTATAACTTAAAGATGCACCTAACGCGTTTCGAAAAACGAGCAAGGGTCCGGGTCTTCGCTAAGCCAAGCCTCCCCTTCGGCGAAAAGGCTTTTCTGAACTTTAATGATTCCGCTCCGTTTGGCAAGCCGATTCATTTGGTTTTGCATAAGCTTGGAGTTACACAAGACGACGACTTGTTCGCAATAAGGCAGAAACCATCTCTGCAACTCCTCCCATTTCTCGTTGACTTCTTGTTGAAACACGATAGGTTGTCCTTGCACCATCATTTTCCGGTTATCGATCAGCAGTTTGACCTTGCCGGAAACAAGCTGCAGGCAGGCGCTCTTGAGGTCGGCCACGATTTGTCTAATCTCATCCCTGCTGATCCCGCCGGTGACTTGCCAGGTGATGACATTGTACACCGGATCAACGCGATAGTTGAAGCGCTCACGGAGCGGTCGTTCCAGCTCCTTTTTCAAGGACGCCGTATGTAGGGAGAAACGCTCGTGCAGGAAAAAATAGCTGATGTCAACATCAAGCGTATTACAGAGCAGCTCGATATTCTTCAGCGAAATATTGCGAACGCCGCGCTCTACGCTGCCAATGTAGGTGCGATCCAATCCCGAACGGGCGGCGAGCATGTCTTGCGACATGTTCGAACGCAGCCGCAGCTCCTTTAGGCGCAAGCCGAAATCCTCTAATATATTCATTGGACAACATTCTTCAGTACGAATTCCCATGCTTTCCCTCCATGTTAATCGGTCCCCTGCAACGGAGTTGACGAACTATAAGTCTCATTCTTTTGTATCCCGGCAAATGAATGAACAAGCTGACGCCGGCACGGGGCCGGAGCCAGCTTATCGGAAAGGTATCACTAAGCGCATATGGACAAATGATGCGTATGCGTCTCCGCCCGAATGAGCGGCAGCCTGCTCGCCGCGTTGGCCGGCCGCTCTGAGTATCCGAATTCGGCAGTTCCGGCGGCTCATTCCGGTATTCATATCTCAATTATGGTGGCGCGCCGACTGAAGTTCAATCTAAGAATTTATCGAATTCTATCGCCATTCGTATTCGTTTTTTGAACGCAAAATACATAGATATAAACATAATCGATAGAAATAAATGGATGAACACCGGTTAAGCGCAGGCTCGCTTCGATAGAAGTTCATTCTTTATTATGTCCGCAAAGATAGAAACAAACATTTCCGATAAATAGTGAAAGTTCATCCTTCACTGGAAAGCTCATAAATGTTCTGCCTCCTTGCTTCTAGGGCCGGACGCAATAAAAAGAAGAGGCTGTCCCTATGCAGCGGTCAGCCTCATTTAAAGAATGACAGGATATTTGCTACAACTGGGGTCTTCCGTTCACTAGGGGACCTCAGTAGTAACGGACGTACCGGACTAGTCCCCTAATTTTTACCGCAAGGCTTGAGCGTTTTGTACGATTTTTCGCATAGATTTCACACTTTGATCGCCAGTAGGGGGCGTTTTGTACGATTTTCCGCCCCCTCCCAGCGGGTCATTCCGGCTGATCGTCAGCCGCTGGGAGCACCGGCCACATGATGTTGCTGAAGGTTCCCTCGACGAACTGGCCATCCATACCCGCGGAAACGACCAACCCCATCGTATAAGGACTAGCGAGGGCTAGGGTGTGCGCGCTTCGCTCGATCCATTCCGCGCCGTCGATGGATGAGTAAGTCTTCACGACATCCCCCGTCTTCTCGATCTTCAGCCAGATAGGCCCTGAAACCTTCACGAGAGGTGCATCGGATGGAATGATCTGCGACCACGCTCCGGCAAAATCGCGCTTGATGCTTACGAGCTCGCCTCTGCCGCTCACGAATATGCCTTGATGGGCGCTATCTGCCGCCTCGCTTTGACGGAGCATGAGGCCGACCTTGATGTCCGAATGCGGCGCGCTGCCCGAGTAGGTCATCCCGTCGACTCTGGCGACGATCGCAGCATCGCCGGTTTTTACATGCTGGTAAACATACCTGAACTTGTCGGTCATGCCCCAGACGTTCGTTCCGGAGCCCGTTACCTTCATGGAGGCTCCTTCATGAACCGTAGCGCCGTTGGCTGCTCCTCCGACATCCGCATTTTCATAGTCCCCGGGCTTTAGCACAAAAGCAAAGTTTGCGGTAAGCGTTTTGTTCCCATCCATGATGACGGTAAGAGGGTTCGAGGTGCTGACGACATCGCCGCTCCAGCCCAAGAAGACGTAGCGTTCATTTGGCGTAACGGTCAGGATGACTTGCGACCCCGGGCTGTAGGATTCCTGCTCAGGGCTCCGTGTAATAACGCCATGCTCTGCTGTGGCGGTGAGCGTGTATTTGTCCGTTTGCTTCCTGAAATTAGCCTTGATGAGCTTGTCGGCATTCATCGTAATCGTGGCCGGATTGGTCAAGCCGCTCAGGTCGCCGCTCCAGCCGGTGAAGACGTAGTCGGTATACGCGCTTGCGGTCACCGTCGCCTCGGTGCCTGCCGGATGTACAGCACCCGACGGGCTGACCGAGATCATTCCGTTAACGGCTTCGGTCTGTAAGGCAAACGTAGGCACAGCCGGCCACTCCACATGACCGAACTTGGCCGTGACGAACTTCCCGTCTTGACCTGCGGTCACGGCCAGCCCCGCCGTATACGAACCCTGGATGGATGCGATCGTCTGGGAGCCCCTCTGGACCCAGTTCTCGCCATCCGCCGAGGAGTACGTGGTCAGCCGCGTGCCGATCTTCTCCACCTTCAGCCATACCGGAAGATCCAAGGCGTCGGCAACCTGCCCGTTAGCCGGGTACTCGACGACCGTCCACTTGTTGTTGATGCGGAACTGACTGCGTATTTTCTTCTCATTGGTGATGAAGATGCCTTGGTAGTCGTTCGGCAAGTCGGTTATCTGCCGGATCATAATACCTGCCCGCGCATTGCTAGCCGTTCCGTTAAACTCGGTCACCTTGGCGACCATAACGGCATCGCCGCTCAGGTTGTCTTTGTAGGTGTAACGGAAGCTGTCGTTTTCTCCCCACAGGGCGCTTCCGGATGCACGGACCGTGATCCCGCTGTCGTCTTCGGCCGTGCTGCCCGGATGGGTGGTCAGAATATCGGCGTTCTTGTACGGTACGAACTTCGCCGAGATCGTTTTATGTCCGTCCATCAGTAGATCGATGGAATCTGCCGTACCGATCAGATCCCCTCCCCAGGAGACAAAGCTGTACCCTTTGTCGGGTATCGCCCTCACCTTGACCACCGTATTTGGCGCGTATTTGCCGCCGGGGGGGTCGAGCACGATGGTGCCTCCTGTGACGTTCTCCACGGTCAGCTCACAGATATCAGGCATCTTGCTGAAGGTGGCCTTAACAGTCTTATTTCCATCCATCTTCACAACATTAGGGTTCGCCTTTCCCGTCAGATCCTGTTCCCAGCCGGTAAAGGCATACCCGTCATTCGGCACCGCTCTCAGCCTGATCTCCGAATCTGCGTTATATAGACCGGATTCGCCTTCCACCGATCCCCCCTGGCCGGCATTCACCGTAAGGTAATGCATGCCCGGCCAGTTGACCTCGCTGAACTGGGCGGCCGCCGTCTTTATGGTTTCCGTATTGTTCTCGCCGGCGGAAACAAACAGGCCCATCGTCAGCTCGGTATTGGCCCCGTCCCACCCCCAGATAGTGTCCTTGTAATAGCTGTTCCAGTTTACGCCATCATTCGACCAGCTCAGCTCTACGTCCCGGTTTAGGGTTCGCTTGATTTGCAGCCAGATCGGCAGCTCCGCATCGATGTGAACAAACGGCGGTTTCGGCAGCACATCGAACCACGGACCGCCTTTTCTCATCTGGACGATGAGTTTGCCGTTCTTCACCAGAATCGCGGCGTAATAGGCATCGTCCGCCAAACTCGAGCGCATCTGGATGCCGGCTACGGCTCCAGTCGGATTATCGGTGGTGAAGGAGTCCAGTCTGGCGGTGAAGACCGTGTCGCCTTTCTGCCCCGCACGCAGCAGATACCGGAAGCTGTCGGGCGCAACGCCGAATTTTGTGCCGTGGCTGGTCAGCGTATAGACGTCACCCGTTACCGTCGTGCTGCCCGGCTGTCCGGCGACAGGCGTGACATCCACGCTCATCAGCCCGTATGCCGGCTTGAAGTTGGCCGTGACCGATTTGCTGCCGTCGACCGTGATTTTGAGCGGGTTCGCACTGCCGACGATATCGCCGCTCCAGCCGGTGAACAGATAGCCTGGTTTGGCTGCTGCCGTAAGTGTCACAATAGTCCCTTCTTCGTATTTTCCGTCCTGCATATTCTCCGGTTTATTAATGACGGACGTGACTTTGCCGCCTTCCGATGACGTGAAGGCAATTGTATAGGTCGGCACAGCCGCGAAGTTGGCCGTAATCTTTTTGTTGCCGTTCATCTGGACGATAGCGGGATTGTCGGTGCCGTCAAAGCCGGTCCAGCCGCTAAACCGGTACCCGAATTTCTTGACGGCCGTAAGGATGACTTCTTCCCCTTCCAGGTAAGTCGCTTTGATCGGGTTGATCTTGATCGTCCCCTTCAGCGTATCTGAGACGCCGGCCGAAAGCGTATACTCGGGCAGCCGCACGAAGTGGGCGGTGATGAATTTGTTGTCGTCCATCACGATGTCTACGGTCGGATTCGTTCCCGTCGCCGCCCCGGACCATTCCAGGAATTTATAGCCATATGCCGGCTCCGCGGTTAGCGTGACGATATCGTCCTGGCTGTAGTTTCCGTCTGCATTCTCCTGCGTGACGGTTCCGTTAACCACACTCACCTTGAGCGTTTTAACGGGAACCTCGTCGTAATGAGCTTCAACGTTTTTTGCCCCGTCCATCGTGAGCGTAACCGTACTATTCGTGCCCGTTACGCTTCCGCTCCAATGAGAGAACTTGAGCCCGGCTTTCGCCTTCGCCGTAAGCGTCAGCTCCATACCCTCTGCGTAGCTGCCGCCTGCGGGAAGCACCTCTCCGCCGCCGGCGTTCACGGTAAGGATGTGGGTATTCAGCGGAATCAACGGAAGCATAGATGTCGCGTTCGCCGACAAAATGTTGACGGAAAACTCGTTGACCACATTCCACGAATCCGTATACCGGTACATAATGGCATGATCCTTGTAAATCGGAAAGCTCTTCGTCTTCGCCACCGTATTATGCGCATCGTCGAACCAGTACGGATATGGCGTACTCTGCAGATCCGAGTTCGGATAGCCTGGTGGCGGTTCCACCCAGCCGCCCTTCATGTTTTGCGCCTCCGCCTGCTTATGCTGAACCCATTGGTACTGGTTAATCTCGTGAACGAACCAGCGCGGCTCCCGCTGCGGATCGCCGAGCCCCGTAATGAACGACCGGCTGACCGCATTGCCGCCCAGCGTATAGTCCCATGTCCGCTGTATCCGCTCCAGGTATTTGGCTTCACCGGTGACGGCATATCCGACCAAGACGGGCATTAGGTTCGAGCTGGTGAATCGCCAGCCGATCTGATCCGTTTTGAAGCCGTCATCCTGCGTGGAAGCGCCGAACGGCGACTCGTTTTTCAATTCCGACTCCGCGAAATTAATAATGCCGGCATAAGCCCAATTTCTCTGTTCCTGAGTGAGATACGGGTTCTCGTACATCGATACGAAGGCGCCGAGCCAAGACCGGTCCAGCACCCACGTCCAAAGCTTGATGCTCTTATAGGTTGGATCATCCATGCTTGGCATGTGGTTGTTGAGATAGGGCATGTATTTCTCGACGTCACCAGTCGCGACCATCAGCGCGCTGGCAGCCAGGACCACTTCATTCGACCAGGTTTTTATCGTTCCATTCGGGGTCTGGTCGTAATAGGTTCCATGCTCCTTATTGTCTCCATACTGGATGAATCCGTTGAAGGCTTTTTTGCCAGCCTCCAGATAGTCCTTGACCTTATCCGGATAATACTTTTGCATAAGCGGCGTATTGTAAGCTTGCGCCATGACGCCCGCTGCAAATAACGTCTCGGCCCTGTTCGGTCCCTGCGTGGCGTTATAGAACATCCGGTTTGTAGCGCCTGTCAGCGGCTGGCCGGCTTCGTACGTCCCCTCGTTAGGATTGCCGCCCTGCGGCCGAAGGTAATTCGCCAGCATGCCGTTCGTCGAGGTTTTCGTGATCGCTTTATACAGCCAGTCGAGCTCGTAAACGAGCTCATCCAGAAAATCGGGCGCGCCGTTTTTCGATTCCGGAATTTCCAGCGACTCGCCCAGCGCTTCGACCTGCTGCGGATAATATTGGGCGCCCATCAGCATATCGATGCCGACGTATGCAGAGTTGTACGGGTACTTACCCCGGTCTCCCGCATCCATGTGCCCGCCGGTCAGGTCCACTTTAGCCTTCGTTGCATCCTTGTTGTTCGCGAGATAAAGCGCCTGGTCGATCGCATCGTCCAAATGCGCAGGCGGACGGTTCCAGTGGGTATATTCAGGGTTATCCAGTCCATGCTCGCCGTCGCGCTGATGGAATAAGGCACGCGTAATGGTATAGGCGATGTCGTCCTTGTAAATCCGGCTGCTGATCCTGAAGGGATACGAAACGCCGACGCCCGGGATATACAGCTCATAGGTTCCTTCCGCCTGCAGAGCGCTGAAGTCCAGCGTATAGATGTAGCTTTTGCTCCACCGTTCAATGACGAAAGGATCCGGGGCAGTGACCGGTCCGGTGTAAACTCTTTTTCCGGTTTGATCCCGTACATAAAACGTCTTATAAGCGCCGAACTCGACGCTTCCTTGACCGGTCCAAAGAGACAGATAGGCGATCTTCTTCCCTTCCGACAGATAGCCGACCTGGTTCGAGTGGATGACCAGATTCGGTTTGGTCAGGTCAAACTTGAAGGAAAATGGTCCTGCCTGAGCAACCGCGGGTTTAATAGCAATGGAATAGGTTTTGCCCTCCTTGAACTTTACGGAGGAAGGCAATTTGAGAAACGCCCGATAGAAGACTTGAATCTTACCCTTATTCTCCTTATGGGACGGATTGTACGGGGCCTGCTCGGGGAAATAGCGGTAATGAACCAAGATCGGCGTGACGCCCCCGGAGAAATCCGGATCGTCCGTGCTCGTAATCGTATAATTGTCAGTGTCCGTTACGTTCTCATCGGAATACGGCGTATCCACTAAGCAGAACTCCATCCATTCTGCATTAATTACCCCGGCATAGGACTCCTTCGCTTCCGGCGCAATCGGCGCACGTTCCTTCAAGGCGAAAGCGGTGCTAACCGGAGTGACGGAAAAAATCAAACAAAATCCGATAACGGCGACAAGGAAAGCAAAGATCTTCCGTGCATTATGGGTCAACATCCTGAGTTTCCTCCTCCTAATTTTTAAGAGTGTGTACGAATTGTTGACATAACGTAAGAATATTTGACTGTTCCGAAAACTATGGCGCGCTCGGTTAGTCGGTCACGGAATCTATTCTTACCTCAGGAACTCACCTCCTTTCTAAATTAACTTCACATCTGCTGTATCCCATCCCTTTTCAGCTTCGTATTTGGCTTTTCCCTGTAAAACTGTGATTTCCGGAACCTACAGAATAGATATCATAATTCCCCAAGTCAACAGATGGAACATAGACTTTCGCAGTTGCATTTGGGGGAATGACGACATGTAATACGAGCTCTGTGCCGTTTTTTTGCCAGCTCGATTTCACCATCCCTCTTACAGTTTGTATTTGTGCACTTGCACTACTCATATCATCCGGTATAAATGGTTTTATCTTTATTTCCTCGTACCCTGGTTTTAAGGGGGAAATACCGGCAACGTGCTTATAAAACCAGGAGCTGAGTCCTCCTATAAGGAAGGCATGGTTATTGGAAGACCTATTATCGGAAAAGCTCTCAAGCGCCGTTGTTGAGGCATATTCCTTGATCCAATACCCCCAGCATCCTTTATTCGTATTGTTTGCGAGGTAATAGGCGATATCATTCCTGCCGTTTTCTGCAAGCGCTGACAAGATTGCCTCTGCGCCAAGACAGCCTACCGTCATGGTCTTTTTAGAAAGGATATCCTCCACTAATCTGCCTAACACAGCAGCTTTAGAGGCCTCTGGGACAAATTCGAGATAAAGAGCAAGTGCATTGGCTGTTTGCGAATTTGTATCGTAATACTCGCCTTCGTTCAGAAAAGCTGCATTAATACCATCTTTTACTTTGCTCGCCAGTTCTGAATATGTAGCCGTTTTGTCTATATATCCCAATTGTTCGGACATTCTAGCTAATAACACCAGACATCTGTAGTAGTAGGCCGTAGCAAGAAATGGTTTGGAGATGTCTTTCGCGCTTCCAAACCAATCTCCGAACATGAGGCTGTTTTGCAGCAAATAGCTGCTGTCCAGATGATGCCTGAAGGAATTCAGGCATTTTTCCATCAACGGGTAATGCTTTCCTATAAAGGACCTGTCTCCATACGCCATGTAGTAGTCCCAAGGAATAAAAATAACCGCGGAAACCCAGGGCATGTCAAAAGAATACTCGTGGCCTTCACTCGGGCATATAAGAGGCACCATGCCGTTCTCCAATTGGCAATCGGAAATATCGTCAAACCATTTATCAAAGAAAGCGGCCATATCGAAATTAATGCAATCTGCTTCTGAATGGCAATGTGCATCTCCAAGCCATCCTTGCCTTTCTCTGGAAGGGCAATCCATGGGGACAGACACTAGATTGGATCGAAACGACCACATCGCGCTGTGCTGCAGTTTGGTAAACAAATCATTGGAACAGCTAAATTCCGAACCGTTCAATATATCGTTGTGCACAACCTTCGCGGTAATCTGATCGGCTGTAAGTTTGCCCGGATAGCCGGAAACTTCTACATACCTGAAGCCGTGGCACGAAAATTTGGGCTGATAGGTTTCTTCCCCTATACCTTTAAGAATGTACTCATCAAATTGAGGCTGCGATTCGGCAAGCCATCCGGCTTCAATACTGTCTGAATTTATTGTTCCATCTGAGTTCATGCATTCTGCATACCGCAAAGTGACTTTAGTCCCCGCTGTACCTTCAACGGCCAAAGATAAGGTCCCAAACATGTTTTGGCCAAAATCAACAACATAAGTATCCCCTGGAAATTTGGAGATGGAGACAGGTTTTATTTCCTCCATACACTTTATTGGCTGTATCTGAGCAGTCAGCAACAAAGGGCCGTTTTCAGAAATCGGTCTTCCCCATAAAGAGTCATCATAACCGGGCATATCCCAGCCATCAGGTTCGAGTCTTGCATCATACGTTTCGCCCTTGCCCTCGGAGATACTGCCTCCTGCATAACGCAGAGCTAAATAAGGACCCTTTTTAAGCCTCTTCCATGATGGGTCGCTGGTAATAATTTCGGATGTACCGTCGGCATACCGAATATCGAGGTGAAAGATCACCTTTCTTGCATGCATAATGCCAATAGCATTGGGTCCCGATTTTATTACATCCGTAACATCAAACGTTCGATACATTCCCCGTTTGAAATGCGTCTGTCCTGGGCTGATCAGATCTTCCCCCACTCTGACACCGTTCATGCGTAATTCATAAGAATTCGCTTTGCTGCCGGTAGCACCGATGTAGGCTCTTGCCGACGATATACCAGTATCGCCTTTCGTTATAAATTCCCTGCGCTCATAATAGATGGCGGTAGGACTATTCGGATACTCACAATTAAACCATCGGCATTGCCAGTCTTCGTGTTTGAACATTCCGGTTTCAAAGTAAGTTTCCTCACTCCATGGAGACTCATTTCCATCATGGTCCCATATTTTTACTTTCCACCAATATCGGCTTTTTGAGGCAAGATCACAGCCGTTGTAGATAACGGCATTTTGAAGATTAGAGACAACCTTGTGACTATCCCACATATCGCCTATATGATTGTCAATATTGGATTTATGGGAAGATACGATGATTCTATATGCGTTTTGTACAAAATCAGCGCCGGTACTCTTCATTTCCCAGCTCAATTTGGGCTGAGGTTTATCAATTCCAAGTGGTGTTTTCAGATACTCGCATCTAAGCCTTGTCAGCTTCCCTCTACATTCGGAAGTTTTAATAGGGTCCATATTCTTCTACCTCATTTCATCCATAGCACAGGGCTGGGATCTTCAATATAGGGTAAAAAATACTTTTACGTTCCACGAAATCAATGACAGCTACCCCCGTATGCTCAAAAGAAAAGCTGCCTACAGGAAATGGCCTGACTCCGAGTAAAAAGTTCAGCAATACACCAAGAGAACCTCCATGAGCAAAAACCACAATAGAAAGATCTTTTGCATGATTTTCAGGAACAAACCCGCCCATACGGCTATGTATTCCTAGCTTCATCAATTCTTTTAAAAAGGGAGGAATAATCCTTGCGCACATGTCGTAATACCCCTCGCCCAGTTCCGTTTTCCAGGTTTCCTCGGCGTATGCATCCTGAGATTGCCGTTGTATCTCCTCAAACGCAGTCTGAGGCAGATTTTCTAAATCTCGATTTGGCATCCACTCATAGATAAACGGTAATATTTTTATATCCATGTTCCTTCCAGCCAGAACGACTTCCGCGGTTTGTAACGCCCTACCGTAGGGAGATGAAAACGCAAAGTCATATTTTTCATCTTTTAAAGCTTCTCCTGTTGCCTCAGCCTGCCGGATTCCCATTTCTGACAAGCACCCTTTGACTGGACGCTCGGGACAAATGAAGGGATCCCCCGCTAATTGTCCATGCCTTATAAAAGTCAGTCTCACATTTTCGCTCCTTCATTCGTAATAAAGGCAATGAATGAAGTCTACTTCTCCACCCATTGCCATTTGTTTGCCAGCGGGCCATTTCCGATTTTTTATTTCCCCGCTAACTGTTGCATGTATTGTTTATGCATCTTTGTCATGTACGCTTCAACCTGTGCAGCGCCAGCAGCATCAAGATCCTTTACAAATTTCGCAAACTCTGCTTCTACCTCCGCCTCTGATTTTGCCAAAATGACTGGGAATGCATTGTCGTACAGCCTCTTATCAACGGCCTGCTGTTTAGCCAGTATTTCCGTATCGGCTCCAGCCATCAAATCGCCGATGGTGGTGGAGTCGTACCAGTATGGACTTAGTGCCTTATCCCTTTGCTGCGCCCGGATATTGTTGGTTGCAACAGGATCATCCTTCAAAATCCAATAAGTCCCCCAGCTGGTTTTACCTAGATCTGATCCGACGAGTCTGGAATAATGACTCATACCGGTTTCTTTTTCAATATTTGCCTGTTTTTCTCCGGCAAGCCATCTGTCAAGATAAGACTTTTTAAGAGTCGGCTTACCGTCAACCATGTCCCATTGAATCCCTTTGGGTCCATTCATGGCCAGGAAGTTGCCCTCTTCCGTAGTCAAGTAATTAAGCAGTTTCATTGCAGCTTCCGGATTTTTAGCTTTGTCGGTAATGACAAGCGCCCCTGTACCTTTTTTGCTTACCGATAATACGGCTGGTTTATCGCCGGTGGGGAACTTGAATACTACGTTTTGGAAGTACATGTTCTCTGCGTTTGGCAGCTTGGCATCCGTGTAGGATTTCAACACATCAAAGGTTTGGTTCCAGCCGCCTATGTGTGCTGCAACCCTTGCCGTATAAAGCTTGGATTTCTGCCATGTAGCATAATCTTGTGTAAATGCTTCGGGATCAATTAATCCTTCGCGAAATAGTTTATTGTAAAATTTAAGGACATCCAGCGCCCAAGGTGCCTTTGGCCAGAATTTCACGGCATCATCCGCCCCAATATAGAGTTTGGAATCTGCCGGCGATCCCGCCATAGCGAGCATGCCATAGTACGGTGATCCCCAGTTACGGTTGAAGCCGCTCAGAGGATACATCGTTTGTCCTTCAGGAGTTTTTGGATATTTTTCCTTTACGCTCTTTAAGTAATTGTAAACGTCATCGGCCGTTTCCAGCTTCGGAGAACCAAGCGCTTCGTATATATCGGTTCTCACCTGTAGGCTATAGCCGTATCCGGGAGGAGTAGCCCCATCTGGTAAATAGGTGTTGGTTAAGTGATAAATCTTACCGTCACTTTGTTTGAGCATATTAAGCGCCGAGCCGTATTTCTTTTTCAGATCAGGACCATACTTATCGATCAAATCATTAAGGGGAATAGCTATTTTATCCGCTATTACTTTAGTCGGATCGGACAGCATAATTAAATCGGGATACTCACCGCTGGCCAGAACGACATTCAATTTATCTCTTCCATTCCCTGAATATACATCCCATTTAAGTTTAATATTAAGTTTTTGCTCCAGCTCCTTGGCAACAGGGTTCCCCTCCCAGAACGGATCTCCTGTAGGAAAATTAGGTGTGCCGCCGGCAGAATTAACAATTGACAATACGATCGGAGGTTCTTTAACTTCACTCGTCTGGTTGCTAATAGCAGGTTCAGGGACGTTGCTTGCCGTGTTTGAACTACATGCGCTAAAAACAGTTAAACACATAGCTGCAACCATGATAGAGCTTACATTTTTTTTCATTCCTCTGTCACTTCCTTGTTATTAGTTATGAATAGTTTCCGTTAGACTTATCCGCTAACCCGAAACTTTATCATTCCTTCACTGCGCCTACGGTAAGCCCGCCAACAAAATATTTTTGTAGAAATGGATAAATCATGATAATAGGAACCGTAGTGATCGTGATGGTGGCCATCTTAATGATTTCAGGAGTGAGGATCGAACCTGCTTGTTCCAGCCTGGCCGCTTGCATGGGGTCCGTTGACTGAATCTGTGTCTCCATCAGTATATTTACAAGAACCCCTTGAAGAGTTGCCAGGTCCTTCGAGCCTGAAGTAAACATATACGTATCGAACCAAGTGGTCCACTGCGCAACTCCAATCATTAAGGCAATTGTTGCCAACACGGGGGTCGACATGGGAAGTATGATATTCTTCAACGTACTTAACTCAGACGCCCCATCGATTCTAGCGGATTCAGCTAAGGAAGGAGGGAGCTCTTCAAAAAACTGTCTCATGACCATTACGTTCCAAACACTGATTGCACCAGGTATAATATAAACAAGAAAATTATTATATAAGTGCAGATTTTTTATGAGCATGAATTCGGGGATCAATCCCCCTGAAAAATACATGGTAAAGATGAAGAAAAAAAGTATACCTCTTCTAAATACCAGCTCCCGGTTGGATAATAGATAAGCAAGAATCGCCGAACCTATAAGTCCAAGGAGTGTTCCTGATACAGTTCTCGCTATGCTGATATAGGTCGCATGCATTAAGCTGCTTTCATTGAATATGGCGATATAAGCTTCCAATGAAAATTTTCTAGGCCAAAAATATATGCTGCCTTGCATGGCATCTCTTCCCTCATTAAAGGACACAACAAAAATATTCCAGAAAGGAAAGGCTGCCAGAAAACCAATGAACAGCAGAAAAACATGATTGAGAAGATAAAACAACCGTTCTCCCGGTGTTACTCTCATCTGACTCCCCCATTATCGATATTGAGATTATTTCACTAAAATATACCCATTTTCAGGAACTTCCGGCATAAGTAATTACACAGTACTAACAGCGCTAGTCCGGCAACACTTTTAAACAAACCCACGGCGGCTCCATAGGAGTAAGCGGCCTGCTGCAAGCCATATTTCAATACGTAGGTGTCCAAAACTTCTGAATGCCTTATATTCATAGGGTTTTGAAGAAAAAGCTGCTGGTCTAATCCTGCGTTCAATATATAACCAACACCAAAGGTAAAAAGAAGGATGATGGTAGGCATAATAGTAGGAAGCGTAATACTGAATATTTGTCTAAATTTACTTGCTCCATCCATCATGGCAGATTCATATATCTGCTTATCAATTGATGTTATAGCAGCTATATATATAATCGAATTCCATCCAACATTTTTCCATACATTGAGTCCTGTAATCAGCGGCCAGAAATGTTTTTCTTCTCCGAGAAAGTTAATCGGTTCGTCAAATAATTTCATATGAATTAAAAAGGAATTGACTGGTGCAAGTTCATCAATGGAGAATATCGTCATAGCCATTCCCGCTACCACCACCCATGAAATAAAGTGTGGCAGATAAGAAACTGTTTGTATCCATTTTTTATATACGGCATTTCTAACTTCGCAAATCAATATGGCGAACGTAATGGCCGCAATGGTTGAAAAAACGAGATTCATCGAACTGATTACGATTGTGTTGCGCATGACAACAAAAAAATCAGGACTAGTAAAAAAGGACTCAAAATACTTGAACCCAACCCATTTCCCTCCAAATGGGGTTCTGAAGGAAAATTCCCTGAAGGCAAGCAGCGCTCCATACATCGGAACATATTTAAAAATAATGATAAAAGCGATAAAGGGGATCAATAAGAGAAGATGTACTTTCTGTCTTCTTATTTTTTTTATTAGGCTATTTTTTTTAGATGCGACCTTCATACTCTGCTTAAAACCAGAAATACTTGACAATCTCAACGAATTCCTCCCCTATCCAATTGAATTCAGATCTATGTAACTTGTCGTCATTCACTGACAGCTTTAATTATGAAGGCGCATACCTTTATTTTCAATTTAAGTATTCATTGAATGATACAGCTAACCGCATCATTTTTTATGTAAGCAATAAATAAATACAAACATTTTAAATGAATAACAAAATTCAAGCCGAAGCCCGCGCACGCAGCAAAGAAATAGGGTATTCCTGGGGATTGTCGAAGCCCGCAAGAATACCCTGCTGGTGATAAATGTGGGTTAAGCATTTAACTCCAGTTTGTTTTCAACTGAAAATGATATTTCTACAATCGTTCCCGGGTTTCCATGGTACACATGTATACTGGCATTGCTGTAGAATAATTTGAGGCGCATGAACGTGTTCGTAACGCCATAACCCACCTTGTAGTCTGAAATTTCTCCCCTATTCAGACTCTTAATGTACTCGATAAAGCTATCCTTTACCCCCATACCGTTATCCTTGATCAGAATAATAACGCAATTTCCTTTTTTGTGAATAACCACATCGATATTGATAATTTTCCCGTGCACTCTTCCATGAATAATACTATTCTCGACAAAGGGCTGTATGGTCATTTTACTAATTAGCAGGTCTTCATATTCTTTACCTACATATACGTTCAGTTTGATCTGATCACTGTGACATAAATTTTGGAGTGCGACATATTTTTCAATCAGTTTGATTTCAGATTTAATCGGTATGATGTCTCTCCCTTGGCTGAGAACGATTCTATAAAAATCACTTAATAGATCGATGATCGTGACAATTTTATTTTCATTTTTATGGAATGCAATCCATCTCACTGCCGAAAGGAGATTATATAGGAAGTGGGGATTCATCTGCTTCTGCAAATACTTGAATTCACTTTCCACCTTCTGTCGTTCTGTCCTGGCGATATCTTCCGTAAGTTCTTCTATCGTTCGCGCCATTTTGCATAATGTTTTATCAAGAGCAGAAATTTCAAGAATGCTGCTTTTATCTGGAGATATTTTCAAATTGCCTTTTTCAATTGATTTCATTTTATTCACTAGTTTTTCTATGTTATGAGCAAATCTCGTAGAAAACAGTATGGCCAGCAAAACGCCAATCAGCACAAAAAAGCATGTACACATCATGACATACTTGGCAATGGATCGCTTTTCCTTCTCTAACTCGTAGGCGTCGTAGAGGATGACAACATTTAATGCATGATTGACTTTTCCATAATAGGAATAATAGAAGTTGCTACCCTGCTTGATTTTAGAATAAACCTTATCCCTTTCAACATTTTTTTCCACGTTGTCGAGTGTTTCCTTCCCTATCAGAGCCTTCTGATTGGATCTGAAAACAATATTCCCTTCACTTAATACATAAAACAGGTATTTGGCATCCTCCTCGACTTTATACAAATCAGTTAATCGTTCTTGATTCATTTCTATGGCTAGCACACCACCCGGGAGGTTAATATTGAGGTATTTAAGCAAAAGGATTTTGATCCCCTCGCCCTCCTCCTCATAGGTAACCCAAACATCCTTCCCGCGGGCATCTATTGCCCTTTTCATCAGATCTTGTCTTTGAAAGCTCTCTATACTTTTGATATTTTTACCGTCCGTAATAAGCTCGGGGTCCATTTTATAAATGGAAATACTTTTGATATCCTGGTTTGTCGTGATATAGTTTTCAAATATATTATTAATGTTCATAAATTGGTTAAATAGAACATAATCAACACCGCCGGACCTCTTCCCAAGAAAAAGGTTAGTCACTGTACTATCGGAATAAATGCTTCTGGCCGTCAACTCACTGTTTTTTATAATGCTTTCTAAGCCATTGAGAGCTTGGGAAGTGGCATAGTGCATAAACTCTTCATTTTGCATATTTAGAGTCTGGTTTAATCTGCCGTAAATGATAAAACTGATGGTAACAGAACAAATGAGCACCGTGAGGATGTTGAAGGCAAGTATGATGTGAAAAAATTTAAAGTGATTTCTCTTGATACGTATCATATGTTATCTCACCGCCCACTAACATCCCTCTTTTTATTTATTTCGTAAACCTGTTTCTATAATCCCCTGGCGTCATCTTAATGTAGTTTTTAAATACAATATTGAAATAAGTGCTGTTCTCATACCCTACCATCTCGCCGATTTCATGCACTTTATATCTGGTTTGAGTTAGCAGCTCCTTGGCCTTGCACATTCGCAGATTCGTTAAATATTCTTGTATGCTTATCTTCATTTTTTGCTTGAATACAATCCTTAGGTAGTTGGGACTCAAATATACCCTATCTGAAAGATAAGTAAGGGTTATAGGCTTCTGATATTCATGATTTAAAATATGTAATATTTCATTGACGATGTAGTCATCCTTATTCAGTTTTTTCCTTCCCATATACGAAGAAACGGATTTTAAGATTTTACTTGTATAAAGCATAATATCCGGAATCGTCTTGGAATTAATGATATTCCTAAAAATATCTATTTCCTCTTCTGCAATTTTCCCAAAGTTTTCACCCCTGCCTGCCATTTGCATGGATAAGTTAGAAAACAAAAATATAAACAAGCTTTGGATGCTGTCCATCTTTTTATTCGGGTCCATACGTATTAAATAAAGCAGTTTGTTAATTTCCCCCTCGCCCATTTCTCCTTCACATGCCATATCAACCATTTGCAAAATGGTAGCTTTTATATCTCTCTGTTCCGTTTCCAATAAAACAGAATCAGCCTCTTTACACTCCGAATAAAACACAATATGTCCATAGCCTAACTCTATTTTTCTGCTTGTTGCAAATCTGGATTGTTTATACGCGATATTTAGCTCCTCAATATTCGCAAATACATCACTAACCCCGATGATATAATTATAGTTATTTTCCTTGGATAAGGTTTCAATTTCTGTTTTAATGGCGTCTATGATCCTTGCACCTTCCTCATTCCCTCGAACCAAGGTATGAAGCAGGACAATGATTCCATTTCCTGAGTACTTTATCAATATCACATTTTGATTGCTGCAGATGCTTTCGAGTTTGTATAGGATAACATTGAGCAGGTCGGAGTTTTGAAAAATATCCGTATCAACGCCAAATCCAAACTCGATCAAAGCCAGCCTATACATCCCAATCATTCTCAGCTTGAGATCATTTGCCTGAACAAACAATGACTTGGTATCATTGGAGCTTTTTCCCGATCCGATTAATTCCTCAAGGAACTTGGATTGCAAATAGTGAAGATTATTTTTAAATTGCTCGATAATCTTATTATTCTCAATATTTGTGAGTTTTTCATCTACTAGAATGGAAGTCGTTTTTTTTATGACGGCTATCAGTTCTTCTTGTTTTAAAGGCTTGAACAGATAGCTTAGCGCCCTTACTTCCATCGCTTCCTGAAGCAGGCTAACCTCTTCGTGTCCACTGGAAAAAATGAATTTTACATCAGGACAAAAACTAAGTATATTTTTGGCCATCTCAATCCCGCTCATACCCGGCATTTTCACATCGCTGATGATAATATCGGGCATAAGTGTTTTCGCTTTTTCCAATCCATCCAAACCGTTAAAGGCAGTTTCCACTTGACGAATGCCCAATATGTCCCAGTCCATATAATTTTGCAAGGCATTTCTTTCAAAATCGTTATCTTCAACAATAAGCAGTTTGGTCATGGATATATACCTTTTCCTTTTTGATTTCAGGATCATATACCACTAAAGTAAAGTAACATAATATGGATATGAAATATTTTATCATACCAGTATTTATATGGGAAGCAGCCGTCCTAAAAGCTGATCTCAAGCTCAACCTTGCTTAATAGGCTTTTAATCCCTGCCAGTTCAAAATATTTGGCAGGTACTTCTCCGGCTGCATAACGATTGTCCCGATTAAAACGGCCAAAATATAGATTTTTAAATATTTTTTGTAATGGTTCCATTTCAAACAGTTTAATTGTCTTTACAATTCCGGCTACCTCGATATTCACTACGGAAGCAACTTTAATCTTACAAGTGATTTCATTTGAAAACTCCATTTTATTCAAGCTATCATCGATCCAGAAAAGCCCGTCGACAGGATTTCCGTCCTTCGTGACCCGCACAGTCAAATCCGATTGGAAGTCCCTGTTTTCAAAGGGAGCGTTTCTTATATAAACAGGATTAGTGATGGCAACATTTCCGGCAAAATCATAGCACTTTGCAAGTACATAACTGTCCTTATTGAATTTCAGCTTTTCCTTCCGTTCATAGCTCTTATGGTTTATTCCATACTCTTTCCAAACTTCACCGTTTACGATAAGCTGGATTTTGCTCAGATAAGCCTGGTAACATTGAAATGCTTCCAGCTCAATGTTAAATTCCTCATCTTCTTCATAGTTCAATACGGACCCCGGCTTCTGACCGTTAACATTTAATAGAATCAAGGGACCTGATGAAACCATATTTCTTCCTGCTTTTACGGATGTACATAAGGAATCGATACTAAATTCGTCTACATAAGTGTAGGTTTTAAACTTAAGGTGCTTCATTGCCGCCGTGTCGAAAGTATGATCTGTTTCTGCTACCCCCGGCACAAAATAACCATTGTTTAATGCCTCATACCAAAGCTGCTGGTAATAGATATGATCGCTGTCATATCCCATGATGACCATCGCATCAATCGATCCTGCCAAAATTTCAAAACCTAATGTTGCCGCAATATTAGATATAAACTCCCCGTTATGATACCACCAGCTTGTAGGATGGGCAGCAACAGCAACAGAGTTCCGGCCTCTTTCTTTCCCTAACGCTTCATAAGGGTATGCGATGCGGTATGCCGGTTCATCTCCTACTTTGGTAAAAAGCCAGGGGTCCCATTCTTGATCATAATATTTGTTATAAGGAGGCATCTGATCATAATTCATTAAAAACATATGCCCAAATCGGCATTTTACAATTTCGTTACCAATATCCAGTATAAAACTTTTGTTTTCGACCCTTTGGATAGTCTCCGAATACTTTTCTCTGTAGGGAATCTTTTCAACATCATTATCTCTTGCATCCTGCAAATGGGTTTCCCGATCATAGGGCGACCCTGCAAAAAAGAAATTGAAATCTTCGCCTTTCATAACGGATGAGGCATATTCAAGATTCCCTAGAGTTGATTTCTTATTTCTGGAAACGTGAGAATGCGCGTCAAAGGAATAAAGGCCGAGGCTTTTAGTATCGACCATTTCATTTAAACCTATCTCTAGAGCAATGTCCTTATCATGGATTTCCACTTTCTCCGTTACCGGCATATACAAATTACCCTTATAAAATTCAATCTTATACTCGCCTGAGGCTAGTTCAAATTCATATTCTCCCGAACAATAGACTGTTACCATTTTGCTGTCTTCGATATTACATAAATTAATTTTACAATAAGTCATTTCTTTTTTTTCATTATATACGTGCACTTTTAACTTCATGAATACCCTCCCATTCTTATTAACTGTACCTTATCCATCTTTTTGTTACATTATATATCCGTAAAACATACACCTACAATTCAAATATACATCGAACCATTTTGCTATCGTTTATAAATAAAAATCTACATTATAATATAAATAAAAATTTTTGATAGATATAAGAAAATCAACTCTAAGGATCTTAGAAAGTTTAGATCGAATGGGCCACCGATCGAAAGAAATACCCCATCGCGAATTCATGGATGACTTCCAGCTCATCTTCCGTAAGCTCCCGCTCTACCAATTTCTCATACGTCTCCATCACATGTTGGATATTTCCCTTTAACCGGTCCGTCAAGGTCGCGATTGCTCTGAGCATGGTGATTTCCTGTTCAAACTCGTTCTTCGAAATAGGAAGCCCATGGGAGAGCACATACGTGTCTGCATCAAAGGCCGCTAATCGATCGAGCAGCCGAAGGGTTTCATCGATTTTATAATTCCTGTTTTTCGCATAAATATCTGCACAGATACAGTCGCCCAAAAACAGAATTTTCTCTTCTTTCACATATACGACAACAGAGTCCGAAGCGTGACTCCCCCCCACCTGCTGCACAAGGCAAGTGACGCCTCCAAGGTCGATTTCCAACCGGTAGTCAAATATCATTTTCGGCAATATAATCTTGATATCTCTTTGACTTGCGTATTCTTTTTTAATGGCATCCGCGCAAAACTGAATTTCCGTTCCTTCCTTTACACGAGCAGCTAACGCCTCATCCGACCAAGAATAAGGCAGGAGCTTTTCCATTTCCTTTTTCGTTGCTTTGGAAGCAATAGACACGGCATCTGTCAAAGCTGACAGACCGAAAATGTGATCCCAATGCCAATGGGTAAGCGCCACAAAATCGGGGCCGGCAATCTCTCTTTTGCGTAGTTCGTTCAAGAAATATTGGGCATGACTTTCCGAGTTGCCCGCATCGATCATTAAAGTCTTATTTCGGCCAACGACCATCCCCAGTACGGGACGGTCGTTCTCAAATTCGGGCGTCATGTACCAAAAACGCTCGCCGATTTGCTTAATCGAATGCATGAAAGCTCATTCCTCTCTTGCTGCTAATAATTCGGTTTGGTGTCAGCGGCTTCCTACCAGTACTTCAATACCGTTTTTAGGCCGCAAGGTCATGAGCGGCTCCATTTCGATTGGCGGATGCCCTGCTTTCAATTGCAGTCGATAGCGTTGACCGATCATGCACAAGGCGATGACCATCTCCAGCATAGCGAAGTGGTTGCCTATGCATCCCCTCGGTCCGCCGCCGAACGGGATATAGGAAAACTGCGGGATGCGTTTCACATAGTCGTTTTCGAACCGCTCCGGGATAAACGACTCCGGATTCGGAAAATAAGCCGGGTTATGGTGAATTGCATAAGGGCTGAACAAAACGGATTGTCCTTTTTTAATCTTGATTGAACCGAACTCTACGTCGCATAGCGCGGAGCGTCCGGTGAAGAAGCTCGGGGAGCGAAGCCGCATGGCCTCCCATAATACGTTTTGCGTATAGGTGAGCTGCATATAATCCGCATATGTGGGCGCCTTATCCTGCAGGACCCTGTCCCATTCCTCGTACAGCTTCCGTTCTACCTCCGGCTGCTTCAAAATGTACGAAAACGCCCAGGATAACGCATTTGCGGAGGTCTCATGTCCGGCGATGAACATAATCATCAGCTCGTCGCGAAGCTCCTGGTCGCTCATGCCGTTGCCCTGTTCGTCCTTGGCTGTGAGCAGCACGGAGAGCAGATCGCCTTCGCCGAATTCGGGGTCCAGTCTACGTTGTCTGATGATCTCGTAAACAGCACGATCCAGCGCTTCAAGCGCGGCTTTGTAAGCCTTGTTTTTAGCGGTCGCTACGAACAGAGGTACCGAGACGATCGAGCGCATTCGCTCGGCGCACATCCGGTTGATCAGCTCGTACGGCTCTCGTATGGCGCGTGAATGCTCATTTCCGTCCAAGCTAAACAGCGTTTTAGCTATAATCGCGAAGGTAATGTTCGAGATATCGTCGGTGAGCATGCGATGTTCTCCCGCTTTCCAGGTACGCAGCTCCCTGTCCACGATATCTGCCATTTGCTCGGCATATAGCTGCACATGCGCTCTGGTGAAATGAGGCTGAATCAATTGTCTGACCCGCTTATGCTTTTCGCCCGTACTGGTCGCCACGCCGTCCCCGACGAACAGCCTCGCTTCTTGAAAAGCCTTGAGCTTAACAAATTGATCCTGTTTGGTAATCAATAGTTCCTTAAGCAGCATGGGGTCATAAATAACATACATTTTTTGCGGACCGAACCGTATTTTGACGACGCCTCCGTATTTCGTTTGAAGTTCCGTTAAAAATCCGAGCGGATCTTTCCGGTATTCCATCAGATTGCCGCCGATCCAAGAACCCTTGGGCCCTCGAGGTTCGTTTAATGCTTTTGACGCGTTCATAATAATGCTCCTTTCACAGATGTGAAGCTAGAAGATGCCGGTTCAGCACTTCTCCCTACCTTCAGTTCAGATTATTTAAGACTTATATTTATGAATGAGTTGTTGGAGTGCTTGTTGAACATCGCCATGAAATAACCCCCCATGATAGCAAATAATCTGCTCAATGTCGTAATCCAGCAATCGCTCTACGGACCGGATCGCCTCATCCAAATCCATTGTATACTGGGGATTAGCGATGGCGAGCTCGCCTTCCTCGATGACGACGGCATCTGCAGCGATCAGCGTTTTGCTGGCAGGCAAATACAAGGAGATATGCCCGGGCATATGTCCTGGAGTGTGGATGATCTTAATCCCGCCGCACCAAGGAAGCCATTCCTCATGGGTCACAGTCCGATCGACTGCAGCCGGCTCGATTGACTGTAGGAAGCGAATAAATTGCTCTGCATACGGCTTCGCTTCATCCGTCAGTGCGTTAAACGTTGATTCGGCCTGTTCCAGCCGCAACGATTTTTTCGTGCCTTCAATATAAGGCGCTTCTAGCTCGTGGGCGATGATGTCAATGTGCGGGTACGTCCTCTTCAAGGCAGCGAGCGATCCCATATGATCCATATCGTGATGAGTCACGATTACTTTAGTGAGGGAATCGAGAGTAACGTTATACCGGTTAGCAGCTTCTTCAATAAGAGGCAAAAAATTGGGATAACCGCAATCGATGAGAATCGTATCGAGCTCATTTTGAAGAAGAATCGGGGTAATGACCTGTTTTTGTCCGTTAGTTTCAAAATTGATGTCGAGCAGATGATAAGTGCTCATGAGAATACCTCCTTAATAAGATAAGCTCCTTCAGGCGCAAGCGAACATCCTTCAGTGCAAACTTCCACGCAATACCTCCATGTTAATCGGATTTGCACGTCGCAGTCGACGGACTTTAAGTATCATTTTGAGATATTCCGGCAATCGCTCATCCGAGTCCCCCATTTACCTTTTGTAATGCGCCTCAATTTCATCTGTATAGGGAATGTTTTGCTGCTCAAACAGCAAGCGAAGTGCCGCTTTTTCAGCCGAGCCAAAATCCAGCAGCGTATCGTCAACGTCAAAAAATAATCGTCCGGTATGTTTTCAAAATGATCGCTCCAATGTTCTAAGTCGACTTAGCCGCCGCATGCTGGGCCACCCGACCGCCGCCTAGTTTAAATAGAAGGATGCCGGCGACAATGACTAGCACGCCTATCAACTGCTTGAATGTAAAAGGTACCTGCGTCAGTCCTAACCAACCGAGTGAATCCCATAACAGCGCAAACGCCAGCTGTGAGGTAAGCACGATCGAGACGGCATACGTGGGGCCAAGCCGCCTGGTTCCCTGCACCATGCACACAACCACCCCTACGCCTATTAATCCGCTGAACCAGTACCAAGTCTGCATAGGCTGCCATGCAAACAACCCCTTCCCTTCGAAAAGAAACCCGATCGTCAAGGAAGCCAGAAATCCTAATCCTAATACCAATGTAGTCGTAGCCCAAGTTCCTGCTCGTTCATTCACCTTGCTATTGAAAATATTTTGCAAGCCGACCAGTGACCCTGCCAGCAGGGCCAGTAAAAGTCCTGTAACCATGATATCTCTCCTCTTCCTTTGGCCGATTATTCGCAGATATTATGTCCTGCCAACCGGAGCAGCGCTTCCTTGTTTTTAATTAGGATAAGACTTGACGTACGCTCCAGCAAACCCTCCGCGCAGAGCTGGGCAATGACGCGATTCAAATGCCTGTAGCTCGTTCCGATTAAGTTGGCCACGTCCTTCAAGCTTGTTGTGCGAATCTGACCCTTGAATTGTGAGTCGGACTCATCGAAGGAGACGGCCAGCAAATACCCGGCCAATCGCACTTCCACCGGATGCAGCAGATTGAAGCTGAGCGAGTTGGATTTCACATAAAATTTTTGCGTGATGATATTCAGCATGAATTGCAGCATCGGCGCGTGATCGCTTCCGTACTTTTTTAGCCAACGATAGTGGACACCGATCATATGAACAGGCGTGACGGCCTCGACCGTATTAATGATGTCATACCCGCGGATATATTCGATATCCCCGATCATCTCAAGTGGCGTTATAAAAGAAAGAATAAGCGCTCTCCCCTCCGTCGAGGTGGTAAAGATTTTAATTTTCCCTTTGACAAGCACATACAGGTACTGAGCCGGATCCCCTTGGGAACAGATGAGTTCCCCTGGATCAAAGCTGTAAAGCGTCAAATACGGCAGCAGCGACTTATGAAAAACGGACTCCAGTTGATGCACGCGCAAATAATGATGCAGTTGTTCGCGATCTTTTATCTCTTTCACGACACGGCTTCACTCCTATTTTTTAGAACCGCAGGATCGCCACGCCGGCGATCATGATCACGATGCCGATGTATTGCGGCAGCCCCATTCTCGTCTTAGCCACTCCAAACCATCCGTTCCGGTCGATGAGGAAGGTCAAGCCCAGTTGGGCAATCAGCACGAAAGCAATCGTCAACGTAACCCCGATATGCTGAATCGACGTAACGTTGCTGGAAATCACGATAGCCGCGAAGGCGCCGCCCGTCAAATAGATCGGCTTCACTCGTTTAAATGTTTGCCATCTGCGGTCTCGGACAAACAGCAAAATCAACAAAGCCGCAGCGAACCCGCTGAACTGGGTAATCGTCGCCGCCTGCCAGGTGCCGATATCTTGACCAATCCGGGCATTCGCCACTCCCTGCAACGTAATCAGAGCCCCGCCTAGGAATGCAAATAATATCCCGATCATGCTTCCACTCCCCAGTAAATTCTTTTCTTTCATTAAAAAATAAAACCGGGCCTAGTGGGAAGGACATATGTCCTCAGCTTACTATTTCGTTGTACCCGCGAGGAGTCCTCTTTGATTGCCGTTTGCTTCCGCCGCCAGTCGCCGTAATGTTAGCGGGACCCTATCCGTGCCCGGTCACGCGCTTAGAAGAGCAAGCTTGCATTTAACGCAAAAAGAAGCCTGCAGCACCGAGCTCGGTCTGCAGGCTTCCTATTGCTTAATGTTTGACCAGTAGGCCAAGAGCGTCCAGCTTCCGGGCAATCACCGCCGCAGCCTCCGCCCGTGTGGCGGTCGCGGTCGGCTTCAGCAGTCCGCCGCTTCCCTGGAGTGTGCCGCTCCGCACCTCGTAAGCAACCGCCTCGCGGGCCCACGCGGACACCTCGCCGCCGTCCAGATAGCCGTCAAGCGAAGACGTGCTCGGATCGCCAGCGGCATCAGGAACGCTCGCCCGGTAAAGCATGACGGCCATCTCCTCGCGCGAGACCGGATCGTTGGGCCTGAACTTTCCGCCGTCTCCGACGACGACGCCCGCCGCACTCGCCTCGGCTATCGCTTCGGCGTACCAGGCATCCGCAGGCACGTCGTCGAACGGCTTGGCTCCCTCGATCGGCTCCGCATCGATAAGCGAAGCCATCAGCTTCACGAACTCGGCGCGCGTGACGCTGCCGTTCGGACGGAACGTTCCGCCTGGATCGCCGGTCACGATGCCGCGAGCGGCGAGCGCCTCGATATCGGCGCGTCCCCAGTGGTCGTCCAGATCGCTAAAGCCGTATGCCGCGACCAGTACCGCGTAGACGCCCGGCAGAGCCGTCTCAAGCTCTACGGCACCTCCTCTTGCGTCCACGACGCCGCCAGCATAACGCCAGACACCGCTCGCCGCATCCAGCCGGTAGACGCCCAGCTTACGGGGATCGCCCAAGCCAAACGCGACCTTGTCGTATGCAAGTGTCAACCGTCCCGGCTTTGCCAGCGTTTTTCCGTTGTCAAGCTTCCACTCGTACGCACTCGACAGCAGGCGCAGCCGCTTATCGCTCGGCTTCACAGGGTCGGCTATGCGCAAGGCCGTCAGCTTCCTTGCAGTTCCCCTACTCCCTGCGAGCAGCGAGAATCGCAGCTTGCCGTCGAACAGGCTGAAGGAAACCGCCTCTTCGCCGAGCTCCGCACTGCCGGTGTCCGGTTCGCCGACCGGTCCCGTTGGGCTTGTCGGACTGGGCGGATCGGTTGGGCCGGGAGGATCTGGGGGATCAGTCGGATCGGTTGGCCCTGTCGGGCCGCCTCCGCCGGCGGTTGTCGTGACGAACAGCGACTCCGCTGTGGAAGCATTTCCGCTCTCGTCGACCGTCCAATGCCGGATTTCGTATTCGGTAGCCGGGGTCAGCCCTGTAATTGCGAACCTTCCTACGCCCTTCCTTACGTCCACGGGTTCGCCTTCGAACGGTTGACCCGTCTTCGTCCATTGCAGATTCACGATGGCAAGGTCCGGATCCGCCGGGTCGCTCCAGGTCAATTCGATTTCGGTAGCGGCGGCCTTGGCGGAAGGCTCCCGAATGGCCGCAGGAGGCGTCACATCCGGCCCGATGCTCCCCGGACTGCCCGTGCTGGCCTTAACTTCAGCCGTACTATAATTTCCCGCCGCATCGTAAGCGAGAATTTGGAACACATAATTCGTTGATTCGCTCAGCCCCTCGACCAGCGCGAATGGCTGATCGGCCGGAATCTCGACTTCGCCGGCCTCGCCTGACGCGGCTTGCTCCTTGTAGCGCAGCTCCACCTTCACGAGCTCGGGATCCCTTGGCAACCGCCAGTTCAGCAATGCCCGCTTCGCGTCAACCTCAACCTGCAGCCCTTCAACCGGAAGCGGCGGTGTCGTATCAGCAGCGGTCACGGTGACTTCGGCTTCGTAACGTTCGCCCGTTGGAACGCCGGCGTACGATTGCAGCGCCGCTTCCGCTGTCACGCGATAGACCGCGCCTACCGTCAGCGGATCGTCCGGTGTGAACCGAAGCCTTGCGGACGCCTGTGCCCCGTTAATGGCGATCGGCTCCAGCGCCTGCCATTCGCCTGCCACTTCTTCGCCGGATTCCTCCGATACGACAACCAGCAGACCGTCGTCCGCCGCTTCGCTTCGCACATGGCGGTCAAACAGCAGTTCGATGCTCGCCCCGCCCGGCGCAACCGAGGTTTTGATCGGCCTAGCCGGAAGCGTGGATATCATCGGAATGTTGACATCGAAATGCGGCGGCAGCACGACGAGCTCCTCGCTCTCGGCCGGCAGATAGCCCTCCTTCTCGTAGAGCACCTTCCATTTACCTTCCGGCACATCCCAAGCATAGCGGCCCTGCGGATCGGTATAGATCGGGTTCATCTGCCCGTAAGGCCCGGCATTCCAGATGTTCCAACGCTGCGCCCCTTCGTCCCAGCGCAAGACCGTCGTTTTGACGCCTTCAATCCGGTTGACCTCCGTCACCTCGTACGCATATCCGCTCGGGTCATAGATCCACTCCGGATCGGCAAGCCGCTTCTTAGGCTTCTTAGGCTTATTCTTCGTCTCGCATGTCTCGTCTACACTCGCATCCAGCTTGGCCATGGAGCTCGCCACCGTAGCGTCCAGCACCTTGCCCATCATATTAGTCGCGAGGAACATACCGACTGTGCCCATCCCGAACGTGGCTGGCCCGAATACGGTTCCCGCCACCATCATGCCAGCCTTCATAAGCTCCGCCATGATGATCTTGTTTCGGATTAGCATGATACCCTCCAGATAGATTGGGACGAGCTCAGGACGGCAGCTCAATGCAATCTTGTCCATCAGCTTCTCGAGATCGACCAGCGTGTCGTTGACGCCAAGCCCGCCGTGCAGGCTGAAGGCCGCGTCGATCGTTTTCCACGTGTTCTCGCCAGCTTTAGAACGCATTGCTAGGTCAACCGTCACTTTGACCGCCTGTATGGCGTTCGGAACGGACTGCACGCTTACGCTGCCTTTCGGCGTCTTGCCGGATGAAGGGATACGTACGACGTTCAACTCCGCCGCTGCAACCAGTTCTGTGATCGCCTTCTCCACATCCAGCCCATGGCTGAATCGGTCGGCTGGCAGGTAACCCGTGAGCTCGGCTCGCAACACGCCGTCTCTGAAGGACAAGCTGTGCCGGAAGCCGTATAAAGGAATGCCCGTACGCTCGGCCTGATCAAGCTCGTCCTGGCTCGGCGTGTACTTCATCTCCTCCAGCGTCGCATTGATATCCATCTGCGCGTCGCCATTCGGATTCGGCAGCGTGCCCTTGTACGAAGCCGACTGCTTCGTCCCGTTGTTTTGGCGCGGCGAGATGTATAGGTAGTCGGTCGTCGCGTCCCTAAAGCTTGGCGGCAGCCGCCGCTTGAGCTCCTCCGGCGGCGGAGGCGGCGCATCGATGCTGGCCATCGGCTCCTTCTCCGTGTAATCGAAACCGATCGGAGCACCCTTCGTTTGGGCAGGTATCACCGCTTGGTAGACGCCGTTCTGCAGGCTCGCCGGAATACGCTGGTCGCCGAACAGAAACGTGGTATCCTTCACCAGCTGCGGATCGGTGAATGCGACCGTCAATGTAAACGGCTTGCCGGGAACGAACACATAGGGAAATTTGGATTCGCCGGCTCTCGGATCCAACGTTATGAGGCGCCCGTCTGCCTGGCGCATCGTGAAGGAGACCGGCTCCGGCAGTCCCTTATCGTAGCGGACGCTGACAACACTGCTGCTCCACCTTCCCGTCTCGCTCTCCGCATTTGCGCGGAGCCGCCAGAGAGCGGTTGCGCCTTCTCCCGGAATATGAGTCGTAACATCCCACAGTCCGGCCGGGGACGCTTCCGTCACGCCTAGAACGATGTCACCCTCATACAAGGTGACACGGCTGCCCGGCGGCGCCGAGCCCGTTACGGTCAAGTCGCGCTGGCCCGTCCGGCTTGGCGCCTTCAGCGTCACCGGCGTCAGATCGGCCTCCGCCCGCCCGATCTTCTCCTCCCTCGCGATGCCATCCAGCTTATAGCGGATCGCCGGCTCGAACATAATCCTCCCTGCAGCGGGATTTGCTGCGATGCGCAGCTTATACTGCAGCGAGCCGCCTTTCCCGGCCCCGATCGTGCCGAGCGGCACGGTATAGCGTCCATTCTGAAGATCAGGCTCGACCGCCGTCCCGTTCAGAATGACCGTTCCTGAGATCAACTCCGTATCCGCAGGCACATCCAGCACCGCTGCCACTTCCATCAGCGGGTGAGCGCTCGAATTCGAATAGGTCGAGCGGACCTGAGCCATGCCGCCGGCCGTCGGTTTCCCGCTCCCGATCCAGACGACGTTGCCAGGCTTGCCGGCCAGTATGCCTGCCGTGCCGAGCGGGAGCTCCCCGAGGTCGGTGCGGCTTCCCGCCTGCGTCTCGAAGAACTGCACGACGCTTTGGTTCCCGTCGGGGCTTCTGACCTCAAGCTCATAATGGAGGCCCCCCTTCAGCTTCAGCGAAAACTCGGCGCTGTAGAAGGAGCCGGACCGTTCGGCTCTTCGGCGCCCTTCATCTGTCACCTCGAAGAGGGAATAGTCATACTGACTGACTCCTTCAAGCAGGTTGGACAGCCTGCCGACGACGGTAGCTGCCGTATCCCGGAGTCTCAGCTCGACCGTCCCTCTCCGGTTGTCGTCGATGACCGTATCCGCGCATGACAACGAATACCCTCCCTCAGTGCCATCCGCGCAGATGCTTACCTTCTCGCCGGGATCCGCCACCAGGAGCATCGTGTCGTTATTGGGCTCCGCCCAGATCGGCTTGTCGGCCCGGACGCGGAAGTGAATTCGTTCCGTCCAATCCAGAGCGTATGGACCGACCCATGCCCCCTCTCCGGATTGCGTATACAGGTTGACCTTAACGACCGCCGGCAGCGCTGTATCGATTTGAATGTCGACCGTTTGCCGGCCGGGTACGGCCCTTATCCACTGCGGCACGGACGGAAATACGCCGTCCGCCACCGCCTGCACGCTTGAACCCAGACTTGGAACGTTCAAGGAGTACGTGCCCTCCGCGTCGGTAGAGGCGGTATACTTGGCCCCGCCCTGAACGACCGTAACGACGGCGCCTTCAAGAGGAGTTCCGTTCGGTTGATAGACTTTTCCTTCCAGTACGGCATCCATAGTCCGCGACAGCATAATCTCCTGCCGATTCATCCCGGGATCCAAGAGAACCGGGATTTCCGCCGGCTCGTCGTATCCGTCTTGGGGTTCGGCTCGAATAACCGCTGTTTTACCGACCATGCCTTTTAAAATACCTAGGTCCAGCTGGCCGCTCTCTTGCGTGATGCCGGACGCAAGCGGACGCCCGTTTTCATCCGATACAAGCACATGAATGTCTTTGAGCCCAACGTCCTGCGAGTCTATAGCGACGATGCTTAGGCTGGCGGGCAGCATCGGCTCCGCTTCGACCTCGATTGCGTCTCCCCAAGATAAGGTTATGGGCGCCATGCCACCCTCCTCCAGCATGTCCACGCCGCCTGTCGACAGCAGTCTGAGCGAATAATCGCCGCCAGCCGGGAGGCCGACGAACGAGAACTGCCGCGCTTCTCCGATCGTCGCCGTCTGGTAGGCACGCTGCCCGGCGCTGCCGATCGTGAGCGTCGCGTCATGGGGCAGCGCGGCAGCGCCTTTCAGTGCGACCCGAACGGAGCCGCCGATCTGTATCGGCCCCTGCAGGCTGCTTGCCTCAGCCGACTCGCCGCCCCGCTCCGCAAATCCGCGGATCTGCAGCAACCGTACGGCATGCGCCGGAATCGCAGCTTGACCGATGAAGGTATCGGAGGCGGTCTGGGCGGTAAGCACGGCCTTCACCGTTGTCCTGCCGCCATCCGGCAGCTCGAACGTCAGCTCCGCCCGCGCCGCATCGGCTTCCTTGACTTTCATGACGAGACGCACCAGATCGCCAACCCCCGCATATTTGCGGAAATAGAGCGGGAGCGTATGAGAAAATGAATCGATGACGAACGCTGACAGCGTGATGCTTCGCTCGACCGAGTACGGCGTCGCTAACCCGCCAGCGTCGAGGGCAAGGACGGCATAAATGTACGCTTTGCCCGATTCCGCCGCTTCGTCCGTGTACGTCCTGACGGCCGGGTCTTCAATCGTAGCCAGCACCTCAGCCGGCTCGTTCGCCGTTCTTCGAACGACGCGGAATCCGTGAATTCCGCCGGGGCTGCCCGGCCGTTCTCCCCACACAAGAATCGCCTTGCTTCCTTGCTGCGTCACCGCAAGCTCCGCCAGATCGGTTGCCGCCGGCGTCGAGAACGCGACGGACGGTCCGTTCGTCGTCCACACGCCGGCCTCATCCAGCGCCTCTACTTTAAAGAGATAGTCCGTACCTGGCATGAGCCCGGTTATCGTCTTCTCTATAACGCCCTCTTCTCCGTCGACAGGCGCACCCGCTCCGAGAATCCGGTACGCCTTGGCGCCTGTGGCAGGCGTCCACGTCAGCGTAACGAAATCAGCGCCCGAAGCCTTCACGGTTAACGAACTGCCTGCCGGCCAAACGGCTTGCGTCTCCTTCTCAAGCACCTTCCCCAAATAAAGACCGGGACGGTAACGCTCCATCCCGCGCACCAGGTTGTCGGCGTTGCTGTTATAGGCGATCCAGCTGCCGTCCCCGCTAATCCGGGCCTTGCTTGCATAATCGTTCGGAACAACAGCGGGATTGTAAGTCCGACTCGCCAGTTTCGTTACTTGCTCGGTCCTATCCCGGATGAAAATGCTTTGCCCCTGGCCGTCGCCCTCCATGAGACCCGGTTCGTTCGAGTGGAAGGAAACATAACGGCCGTCTCTGCTGATATCCGGGTCCGAGCTGTGCATAGAGGCCTCTCGGTCCTGCGGAACGACGCTGATCAGCTCGTACTTGGCATCGCCCGTCTTCTCTCGGTCATAGACGTAAACCTGTGAATACGGCGGGGTATTGCGGCTCACGGTGAAAGCCACGTAACGTCCGCTGTCGTCTACGGCGGGGCGCTGTGGCCAGGCGCGGCCGAGCGCGCCCCGAGCCGTCACCAGTTCAAGCGTCATTCCCCCCGCATCATACAAGTAGATATCATCGTCGCCATTACTGTCTTCAGGCAGCAGATCCTCAGGCGTGGTGAAGACCGCTACCGAACCGTCGCGATTCAGCACCAGATTCTGTGCGGAAAGCGGCTTGCCGTCAGGCAGCAGGATCGGCGCCAGCGCCCCCGTTTCCATATCGTAGCTGACGTTGTAGGTCGTGCTTTCCGGAGGCTCCTGGACCAGATTTCGGGCTCTGGTGAAGAACACGACCTTGGTTCCGTCGCCGCTGATATCGGGACCGTAGCTGTAGCTGTCTGCCTGTTTGCCGTCCCAAGACGTACTGATCCGGGTAAGCGATACATCGCCCTCTTCATCGAATATCCCGTTGCCGTTCATATCCCGGTCATACAGAAACACGTCATATTGGCCATTCGAATCAACGTCGGCCGTCAGATTGCTCGCATCTGAAGTGAAGACAATGTAGCGTCCGTCGCCGCTCATCGAGGCGTCCCGGCTCTCGCCATCACCCGCCGCCCCAGACGCCGTACGGCTGATGAGCTGCACCTTGCCGCTGAACCGATCGTATAAGAACAAGTCGCGCTTGCCGTTCGTATCCGATAAGGCAAGATCGGGCGCGCTCGATATGAACACCGTATATCTTCCGTCTTCGCTCATATCTTCGATGACGGCTTCACCCGGAGCGGCGCGTCCGTCTTCCGCCCGGGTATCGATCCGAACGATAGCGGGCCCCGGCGGAATGGAGATTGGCTGCCAGCCGCTGAGAGAACGGTTCCCGTCCCCATCATATACCGCGATTTGCACCTCGTAATCTTCGCCGTTCATCACATTGGGGATCTTTGCCCTGTTGACATGCTTCGGATACATAGCGGATTGACGCTCGGACTGGCCCGGCATACGCCAGATCAGTCTGGCGCCGACCACATCCGGATCGTTCGGCAGCTGCCACTCCGCTTCGATCAAGCCGGGTTGCACGGTCGCCGTCACGATGCCGCTGCCCGGCGGCGTCGTCTCCGGCGCAGTCAGCGTCCGTACGGCCGCCTCGCCCGACCAGCCGGACCAGCGGAAGTCCGCGCTCCCCGCGGCGACGCGGTACGTATACGCGGTTCCCGGCAGCAAGCCCGAAGCGGCATACCGCGGTTCCTTGGTGATGCCGGCTAGCTTGCCGTCCTGCAGGATCTTGTAGTAGGCCGCGCCGGGAACCTCCGGCCAGCTCAGCGCCACATAGGCCCCGCCGGGCGCCGCGGAAGGAACGGTCTCAACCGGCCATTCCGGCGCCGAACCGCCCGCCCCTTCCAGCGGAACGACATAGATGTCAGAGAACGCATCAACATCCGCCGTCGCCAGCAGGTCAGTGGCGTTCGACTCGAAGGCGATGGACAGCCCGTCAGCCGCGAACGTCGCTCGCACGCTCTCCCCGTTCGCGTTGCCGCCCAGATGCGCGTTACTGACCCGCTTGGTCGTGCCGGTCCAGCGGTCACGCACATATACGTCCGGCACGTCGCCAGTATCGTCCTCCCCAAAAGCGCCGCTCGTATGAAACGACAAATACCGGCCGTCGCCGCTTAGCGAAGCATGGAACGCATCACTCTGCGCCTGCGAGCCGTCGCTGCGGACGCTGCCGAGTTCCGTCGTACCGGAGACGCGGTCATAGACATAGATGTCCAGCTTACCATTCGTATCCGCCGGACCCAGATTATCCGCCAACGATTGATAGGCCACAAACTGCCCATTTGCACTGATCACCGGATACTGGCTGTTTTCGTTCGCGCTTCCCTCCGCCGGCGAACGGCTGATTCGCTTCAGCTCGTCAAGCACAGTATCGTACAGGAATATATCACGGTATTTTCCATAATTAAGACCATAATCGTCCAGCGTCAGCTCGCGCTGAAACGACTCGAACACGAGAAACCTCGCGTCCGCGCTCATCGAGACGCGCGCCCGCGTCTGGTCGTACAGAAAAGTCCGTGCCGCGACCAGCTTGACCGCCCCGGTGCGGAGATCCTTCAGCAAAATATTGTTGTTAGCCGACTCTGGACCGTTATTACCGACATAAGCTGCGAACCGGCCGTCCGTACTTACCTGGTAGGGGCTGCCGTGGCCGGCGTATTCGGAGCCGGGCACACGTTCTGCGATTCGCTGCACCTTTCCAGTCGAGGCGTCATACAGGAATAAATCCTCCTGCGAATTCGTATCGCCGGGCACTAGATTTGTCGCCTTCGAGCTGAACAGCACATATGTCCCATCCATGCTGATCATAGGCGCGTAGCTATCGCCATTCGCCTGATCGCCGTCGGAACCGAGGCTGATCAGCTGCGTCATGCCGGTTGTGCGATCCCTGACGAATACGTCCTGAAAGCCGTTCGTTTTGCCTTCTACTATGGTGGCCGAAGTCGACACAAACGCGACATAACGGCCGTCGCCGCTTATCGAGGATGCGCGGCTGTCACCGGTAGCTGCGGCGCCGTTTACGCTGATGCTAATTTTCTCCGTCCCGCCCTTGGCTGTAAGCGCTGCGGCCAAATCTCTTTTGCCCTCACCGTATACTGCTCCGCCAACCGTTCCCTCCTCCAGCGGTTCACCGTCCGTCTGCGACAGCGTGCCATCCTCAAGGAGCTGCTCCATCAACGCTCGAAGCGCCGGACTCAAACTCCCCTCATCCGTAGCGGACTCCGCAAATACGGATAACTGGAGGCTTGCAGCCAGAACCGAGAGCGCCAGCAAAGCGGCAATCCGCCGCCGCCATACCGTTTTTTTCCTTTGTTTTACCATTTCTCTCTGCCATTTCACACCCGATTACTCCTCCCTCATGCTATGCCTCTTACTATATTAAAATGCTGAATTCTCAACCAGAGACGCATAGTCATCAGATTTTCATCGCCAGGACTTTAGCTGTGGCCAACTGCCAGGAAGCTGCGATGCTGGGAGAAAAGAGAGCGTTTTCCCGTGGAATTCCTGGTATTATCTTGTCGAAGACTCGATCTAAATACCTTGTTCTTCTTCGCAAAAAGCAACTAAAGCCTTAGAGGTGCTGGAATCATTTAAATGAACCGACGACATCAGGAGCAGACACCTGATTTTCACTCGGCTGACGTGATGACTTCCTATTCAGAAACTGGTAGGGCAGCCTTACTGCCTCATGATCTCGATTAAGTATTAGTTCCGTCGTCAACCCAATGCTAGACCAATTGTAATTATATATGACATATAAATTACGTTTTACAAAGTAAATCCGAGGTCTAGTTTATTTCATTCCACTTTGTACCCACATGTTACGTAATGTTATATAACATTTATTATTGACTTTATTTTAAACGTTAAATATAATGTGATTGTAATGTTACATAAACTCACCTAGGAGGCTTACATGAACAAAAGACGTGTTTTCAACAAAATTGTCGCCGCTGCTATCGCTCTTACCACTACCCTCACAGTGCCGTCTTTTCAACAGAAAACGGATGCTGCCAGCACCACGGATTTACCGCATGTAACCATCGTCGGAATGGGAGGGACTATTACCAGCACCGCATACGGACGCGATCTGTTTCAATCCTACGCTCCCGAAAAGGTGTCCATCTCGGATATTCTTAACAGATTACAGCCTGAAATCTCTAAAATCGCGGATGTAAAAGTTCATGAATTATATAATATAAATTCAGCCGAAACCAAATCCTCTAACTTGTACGACCTCAGCCTGGCCATCGATGAAGCCTTGGCAGACGATGCTGTAGATGCCGTAGTCGTGAATGCTGGCACCAATATCATGGAAGAGCTTGCTTATTTTTCGGATTTAACGGTTCAGAGTGAGAAGCCTGTAGTTTTTACAGGATCGATGCGCCAATCCAACACCTTTTCATTTGACGGAGAAGCTAATTTGTTCAATGCTATTCGTCTGGCAGCAAGCGGCGAAACAAAATGCTATGGTACCGTACTTATGATGAACGACGAATTTTTTGCCGCACGAGACGTTAGAAAGTCTGACGCTTTACGTTTGGACACCTTTGACGGAGGGCGCTACGGAGCCCTTGGTACGGTGGATGAGAATCGAATTAGATCCGTTAGAGCTCCAGCTCGGGTTAAGGCTTGTGGAACCGATGCATGGAAAACGCCTTTCGATCTGAAAAAAGTGAATAAAGAGGATCTCGCTCAGGTTGAGGTTATTTACAGCTATACAGAAGCAAGCGGACTTCCTATCAGGGCGTTAGCGGATGCTGGCGTAAAGGGAATTGTCACTGCAGGACACGGAGCCGGCGGTATTTCCACCGACCAGATCAATGCCCGCAAGGAAGCAGTAGAAAAAGGAGTCGTATTTGTAAGTGCGACTCGCACCGGTTCTGGGGCGGTTTACGATTCCGGTACGCCGGGCATCATCGGCGCAGCAGATTTAATGCCACAGAAAGCACGTATTTTACTGCAAATGGGGCTTACCTTCTCTAAAGATCCTGAACAGGTAAGAGAGTGGTTTACTTCCATCGGGGTACCCGAGTTCAATATGTCTGATCGGTAAACAAATAAGAGAGCGCCCTAAAGCCATGCGGTTGGCTGCGGGGCATCCCCTTTCCATTCTGTAGAACCAAAAGAAACCGTCCCTCGGTAAAATGGAAGCATCACCCGCCATTTACGAAGGTACGGTTTCTTTGTACTTAAAATATGGCATGGATCAACTATGCCCGCTGCGGTTTATTAGCTTTCACAATAAGAAAATGAGGATTAGTTGCAAGACGATCAAACCATTTCGTATACCAGTCACTCGCCTCGGGTATATCCTTAAAGTCTAAGCTTGGCTTTGGCTCTATGATTTGGTTAATGATAAACTGTGCTGATGTTACATTAAGTATCTCTTGAAGCGGTCTCCTGTAGAAAGTGACCTCCACAGGCCCAGATTCTTTTTTGTTCCATATCTCCATCAGTAACTCATGAGCGAAATAGTCAGGACGGTCAAAATGGATAAAATCCATGAAGGGATGATGGACTGAGAAAATCAAGCTCCCCCCTGGTCTGAGCACACGATGAAATTCACGAAAGGTAGGAACCCAATCGTCTAGGTAGTGCAGGGTTAAAGAGCTTACTATAAGATCAAATTCCTTGTCTTTAAACGGTAAATGATCAGTTAAGTCGCATGCAAGTACTGTTGCTCTATCGCCGACTCTCCTTTTACAGGCTTCAACCATTTCAGGACTAATATCTATAGCTGTAACAACCGCCCCCTTTTTTATACATTGTTCTGTATACCAACCGGCAGCGCAACCCGCATCGAGAACTGAAAGCTGATTCATATCTGTCGGCAAAAGCTCCATCATTGCCGGTCGTTCGTAATATGCGTTATGCCCGCTCTGAGTATCAACATGTTTTTCGTAGTCTTTGGCCAGTCTGCCGTAAGCCTCAATAATCTTCTCCTTCATTGATCAAACTCCTTAACCACGTAGTCGAGTCCATTATATTACTTATTCTCCCTGGTCCCTCCAACTCCTTCCAGCTATCTAATCATACGATTAGAAATCTAAGACACGTTACAATATCTCCATGTTGTTTCGGAAGCTTCTCTGCTTTCTGGAAATGCCTTGGTTGTACAGCGGATTGTTCGTGAACCTTTGACAGTAGTCCTGATTAAAAAACCAGCCTGTGGCAGCTCAATTGCTGCGCTACAGGCTGGTTTTACGAGAATGTTTACTTTTGACTCCGGATCAGTCGATTCTTTCCAGGCCGCGGCGACTTGCTTCCTGAATATTCAACTCCCTGGGTGCGATAGCTAGACATACACATAGTCTACTTGACATCTATATTAGCGTAGAATTTAATTGCTTTTTTCCAAATAAAACTTCTGGTTGTCTCCGGTTGCTTCAGTGTACTGGGTCAACTTGGCTCCATTATCTCTGGATACACCTGAAATGTCCCAAGCCATATTGGAATGCTTAAAGTAGAATTTAAAGCTTCCATCTTGTTGCGGGACCAATCTCACTTGTTGATTGGCCGCATTGACATAATCCCAGAGATGAACCTCTGCACCTGCCTGCAGTGAAACCTCGGCAACATCTGCGACTTTGGTAGAAGCATTTAAGTTCACGACTTTGTAATAGCCATCGCCGACGCTCTCGAATTTCCACTTGAACCAATTGTTTGTTTCAAAGCCCCATTGGATGATCGGCGTTCCATTCGTAGTTCCGGCGCCGCCGGCATTAAGGTATTTACCGCTATGCTCGGCTTGAACATAATAATCGCCATGAGGCTGAATTCTCCAATATTGTCCTTCCGCACCAGTCCATTCCCATTGTTGCATCTTTGCATTGTCTGCAAGAGAGTTTCCGTCGACATCCAAAACCTTTCCGCTGCCGACATTGACGATCTTGAACCATCCGTTCCCGATATCGACAAAATGCCATTGCTGATATGCATTTCCATCTTCATAAGGCATGCTCACAAGCTGCGCGCCATTACTAGCTGAATTTCCTTGAACAGCCGCATACTTACCATTCACCACGCTCACCATACGGAAATATCCGTTTCCAGTTGGGACGATCGACCATCTTTGATTCGGTCCGTTATAATCGTACGACCACTGGTTGATTACGGATCCGTTATTCTGACCGCCACCGATAAGATCCATCGCTTTTCCATTCTTGTTCACGAGCATAAACAAATTGTTGTTATATACATTGTTGGAAGGAACGATATCCGTCGTTCCAACCTTAACATCGCTTTTGCCGGTCGATGAATTCTTGACGGTAGAAATGACGAACAGCTTATTGTCACTTACAGGAACCAGACTTCTGCTATAGCCTAATGTAATAACGCTATCCTGTGTTGTCCAGTGACCTTCTCCGTAATTGTAATTCAGGAAAAGCTTATCCGATCGGCCGCCGGAGATGACCACGGTTCCGTTAGGACTCCCGCCGGGAACCCATACAACATAAGGCTGCGAACCTGGGGTTTGCCCTTGATAATAGTTGACACGCTTGCCGGATTCCGCTGCGTTACCCCAATTGTCCGGATCTGATGAAATCTTGTAATGGATCCAGTCATCCTGCATATTCACGATTTCATATACCAACATATACTTTCCGTTACCCATCTTCGTCACCGTTGGCATGCCGGGTCTCAATTCACCAAGCGCCACATCCACTTTAGTCTGGCTCCAATTCACGCCATCCAATGAAGACCGGTGAACAATCATTTGATTGTTATTCGGATCTTGTTCGTCGGCATAGAAACAGTATAATTTCCCATCCGCCACCATTAGGAAAGGCTCCCAAATCCCCTGGCTCTCCCAGTTCATGCCGCCACCGTAGGCTCCACCTGAAGCAATAGTGGAGACGTACGTCCAAGATCTCCCCAGATTATTGCTCTTGTATAATTCGATGTTGTGGACCAGCTCACCCTCAGGAAATGCATTTACCGCCATCAACATCGTTCCCTTGGGCATGTCGCCGACTCCCTGAGGAAGCTCATATAAGATACCTTGTTCCCTTAGACCTTCCCCGGAGTGGATATCTGTAACTTCACCAACCTTGGTCCATGACTGTCCGCCATCCGTACTTTCATAAACCGGAAAACTGGGTCCAGCTGGATGCGGCAATTGATTATCCGTCCATATTTCATGAGTGGCGTACATCTTCCCGTTGTTGACGCCGCTGTTTTGCAGAATCATAGCCCGTGCATAACTAGCGCTTTTCGTGGAGGTGCTGCTCCAAAATGTGATCGGTCCAAAAGCAGAAACTTGGCTTACTGTTGAAATAAGAAAAATGATGATCAATGTAAGAGCTGTAACTACTCTTCCTTTGCGCTTCATAAAAAAATCCACCTTTCATTCAGAAAATGATTTTTACATATTGGCGTAAGGCCAACCCATTATTTCCCTGCGTGCCTTGGAGATTCCCGAGATAATCAGACTATTCCTAAGCGTTGAAATTAAGACTCTCGAAAAAAGAGAGCGGCGCGCGGAAAATCTCTAAATCTGTTAATCATCCAGTACAACGGCGGCACCTTTACTGAAGCTATAAGCAGAGAATGATAGCTTGGTGGAGAGCGTCGACAATATCTATGTTGCATCTACAGATCCGCCTTTCGTCATCACATTGACTGGATTGAACACTTTACACCTTGCTCCATCAGTTGACCCCCTCAATAATAGCGCTTTCATTTATTTCATTTAGGAATGGTTGTCAACCCGGTCAACCGTCGGATGCAGCACCACTTTGATGGTCCGTCCGTGATATGCAGGATCACGTTCTTGTCGGCCATAACGTCTTTTCTTGGAGGGTGTGCACCCGAAGTTTCCGTGTAAGCCCTCTCCGAGTCGGCGATGATGAAGACCAGAAGCCCATGAGAGCTTCCTGGTCTTCCATTATTCGATATGGTAATTATTTCTTCTTCTTCACAATGTCAGCGAGCGACTTATCAAACTTAGCGAGCATTTCCTCTGCGGAGATACGTTTACCCATGTATTCTTGTATCGCTGTAGCAAATTCTTGTGTCGCGCCTTCCGGGAAGCGATCCCAATACCAGCCTTTAACACGGTCTGGGTTCTCAGCTTGAATCTTATTTAGATCAGTAGCGATCGGACCAATTGCCGTGGAGTCTGTAGGGATGCTCTTAAACGCAGGAATGAATTTAAATTCTGTCGCGATGTAATGTTTGCCCGTCTTGGACGTTACAAGCCACTTCAGGAACTTCTTCGCTTCATCTGGATGAGGGGATTTGCTGTTGACGATCCAGTTGTTAGGAACACCTGTGTAAACATAACCGCTGTTCGTATCGTTCATCGGAAGCGGCAATGTACCGATGTTCATATTCGGTGTTACGCCATCAATCATGTTTTGTACCCAGTTGCCTTGCTGCATCATCGCGGCTTGACCGGTTGAAAAGCCCGAAACTTGCGAATTGTAGTCCGTCGTCAGCGCATTTTTCTCACCATTCTTTAACATGATGTCCAACAGCTTGACCCATTGCGCCATGACAGGATCATTTTGGAATTTAGCAGTTCCAGCTATGAGGTCGTCGATAAACTTCGCAGGGTCAGCTTGATTGGCAATCGCTACGTTCAGAAGATGAACACTCAGCGACCACCATTCATTGGTTAGCATGAAAGGAGTAATGCCTGCGTCTTGTAACTTCTTTGCCGTTTGCTCCAACTCCGTCAGTGTCGTAGGCAGTTTCTTGATGCCTGCTTTAGCGAATAGATCTTTGTTATAGATGAGGCCATAACTCTCAACATTCATTGGCATTCCATACAGTTTGCCATCGACCGTCGTAGGTAGCTTGGCTACGTCGATCACATCATTAACCCAAGATTCGCCGGATAGGTCCGTAGCACGATCCATGTAAGGAACCAAAGAAGCGTAACCGCCATTGTTGAAGATTTCCGGTTCTACGCCTGCAGCTAACGTCGCTTTCAGTAAGGAGCTGTAGTCTTCCCCTCCACCGTGCGTTTCTACATCCACCTTTACGCCCGTTTCTTTCTCATATTCTTTAGCAAGTGCATGCAGTTGCTCGTCGATCTCGACTTTGAAATTGAAAAACTTAATTGTGACCGCTTTCTTTGGCGCTTCAGTTGAAGGAGTTGCGGACTCACTTGCAGAAGGTTTCGTTGCCACTGGGTTGTTATTCCCGTTGCTTCCGCATGCCGCAAGACTAGTAATCGTCAGTGCGGATAGAAGAGCTAGTAATCCAGCCTTTTTCATGAATAATGACCTCCCAAAAGGATTTTTTTATCTTTCCGTGCCATTATACCCCTAAATTCTCATGGGATAATATGCAATATTTTGAATTAATTTATGCAATTTATTGAACTACATCAGTTATCATCCCTTAATTGCACCTTGTGCAACTCCTTCTACTATATGACGCTGCAGCGCCAAGAAGAAGACAATGATAGGTATAACACTCATCGTTAGCGTGGCCATAGCTAGATCCCACTTCTTCGTATATTGCCCAAAGAACGATTGAACCGCCAGTGGAATGGTCTTCAAATCGCTGTTGCTTCCGATAATTAGCGCCGGTAGTAAGTAGTCGTTCCATATCCACAGGACATTTAAAATGATAACCGTTCCAGCGATCGGCTTGACTAGCGGCAGCACGATTCGGAAGAACACCCCATACGGAGAGCAGCCGTCCATGATCGCCGCCTCTTCGATCTCTATCGGCACCGATTTAATAAAGCCATGGAACAAGAATACCGCCATCGGCAAGCCAAAGCCGATATAACAGAACACCATCCCGTACAGCGTGCCATGCAATTCCAAGAGAGCCGTGACCTTAACCATCTGCAGCATGATGGACTGGAAAGGAATGATCATGGCGGCGACCAAAACGACGAAGATGAACTGATTAAATTGGGTCGGACGTCGTACAAGGCGATAAGCCAGCATGGAGCTGAGTAGTACAATGAATAACACGCTTAATATCGTAATCAAGAACGAGTTGAATGCGACTTTAGGGAAATCGATGATCTCCCAGGAATTTTTAAAGTTGTCCACGGTGAATGCTTTTGGCCACGAAGCGGCATCCAGGAGAATTTCCCTGAACGACTTGAACGAGTTGGAAACCAGGAAGTAGAACGGCACTACGAACAGTATCGCGAAGAGCGTAGTAACGACTTCAAGTCCGAAAAGCTTTGACGTATAACGCTGTTTTCCGCTGTGCATTAAGCCTGCACCTCCCTCTTTTTGGTAATCAGCACCTGCGTTACGGTAACGATTGCCACAGCTACGAAGAACATCATCGCTTTCATCGTTCCAAGACCGAAGTTGCTGTTAGTGAACGCTTCGCGATAAATGTTAAGCGCGAGCGATTCGGTTGATGTACCCGGACCCCCATTGGTGAGCGATAGGTTGAGATCGAACATCTTGAATGCGCCCGACGTCGTTAAGAACAAGCAAATCGTAACGGCCGGCATCACGAGCGGAAGCGTAACGCTGCGTAGCATTTGCCATGCTCCCGCGCCGTCTATGCGCGCCGCTTCTTGGAGATCCTTCGGCACGCTGACAAGAGCTGCGATATAAACAATCATCATATAGCCTGTCGTTTGCCAGATGAATACGATGATCGTCCCCCAAAAGCCAGTCGTCGGCGTCCCTAGCCACGGCTCTTGAAAGAACGCGATATGCGTCTTGCTTCCGATCGTCGTAAAGCCTTTAACGAAGATGAACTGCCATATGTAGCCTAACAATAATCCACCGATGACATTTGGCAAGAAAAATATCGTGCGTAGTATGTTTCTCATCTTCAAACGTTGGATAAGCAGGACGGCAAACGAGAAAGCCATTAAATTAGTGATAACGACCGCGATAACCGTGAACTTGATCGTATACCCAAATGCATGCCAAAAACGAGTATCTTCCATCAGCATCCAGAAGTTTGACAATCCCGTCCAACTCGGCGAGTAACGAATTCCGTCCCATTTAGTGAAAGAATAATAGAAGCCCATGAGGAATGGCACAATCACGATGGTTAAGAATATCAGCAATCCTGGGAATACGAATAGGGCCTGTTGCAACCACTCTCTCTTCTTTTTAATTTTCAAATCAATCCCTCCTAAGTTAGACAACAACAGTATCCAAGTCAGTATAAAGCTTCGCTTTACTGCAAACCACCGGTAAAAACGAAGAAATTTATGCAAAATATTGATCAAACCGACAAAAATATTCACTCTTGCCGCTACCGACCTGCATCCGCTATTATTCTATTATGTTTATATTCCGGTCGGAGGGGCTCGCATGTACCATAGTATCCGAACGAAGTTCATTATTCTACTGCTGATCGCGACAGTGGTGCCGATTTGCACGTCAATGCTCATCTCCTACTATTACACGGAGAGTTCGGTTACCGAGTATGCGATAAAGAACACAAAATCGAAACTGCTCCTCGGACAAATGAACCTGACCAACTACATGACTGCGGTCAACCAATCCAGTCTATCGATCTACGCGGGCATTGGTCAGATTAACTCCGTAAATTCGTACATTGAAAATTTGGAACCGGTATACTCTGACGCCAACGACGTTTCGGGATTGTCTCCGAAGCCGCCGGATTCGCTGCGCAACTATCTAATCAACTTGCTCCGCGCTGTGAAGGGGTTCTACAAAATTCATCTGTACACTGTACAAAATAAGATGTCGACACTGCAATACAGCTACTCCAGTCGTCATATTAAAAACTTGAATTACAAAATGCCCACTGCAAGGAAGGCGTATATTGAACCACCGCATTTGAGCCATAACTACGGTATGGAAAATGTCATTTGGCAGCGTGAGAATATTCAAGTCATAACGTTTCATCGCCCAATCATTAAGGAGCCATCCAGCGAATTGCTAGGGTACATGTCGATCGACATCCGTATGGACCTCATCAAGAACATCGGCGAGCAGTTGTCAGGCCAAGGGAACGATTTGTACATTATCGATCAGAATGACAGCATTATCTATTCGCCGAACGAGACATTATGGGGGCAGAAGGTTATCGAACCATGGGTAGCCTCGATCCGCAGCCAGGAACAGACCAGCGGCCAACTCGAATGGAAGGGTACTCAATTCTCAGGTCTTATATTCTACGAGAAAATGGACACCGGCTACATGAATTGGACAATCGTTAAGCTGACACCATACGAAGAATTAAGCCAGACCGCCAAACTCATTACAAGAATAAACAGTCTTTTATTCGGCGTCTTCCTCGCCATTGCCGTCATGCTAACGTCTCTAATCACGGTAAGATTGACAAGATCGATTAAGAAAATGTTAGGCTACGTCAGAGAGATCGAGCGAGGCAACCTTCAGCAAGAGATTGATATTCCCGATAAAAACGAGATCGGCATCTTGGCCAAACAATTCCAAAAAATGATGGGCACCATTAACGACCTCATTCTACGTGAGTACAAGCTTGAGATCGCCAACACGACGAACCAGCTCAAGGCGCTGCAAGCACAGACGAATCCGCACTTTTTGTATAATGCGCTACAATCAATCGCCTCGCAGGCAATCGAAAGCCAGGATCGCAAAACGTATAAATTGATCCTTTCGCTAGGTAAAATGATGCGGTATAGCATGAACACCGCAGACAGTTTGGTGGAACTGCATCAGGAAATTGACTACGTCTTAGCTTACTTGAAGTTGCAAAAGGCGCGTTTCGAAGAAACATTCGATTACGAGTTGAAGATACTGGGGATATCTGGTCTAGTTAGGATTCCGAAGATGATCATTCAGCCTATAGTGGAAAACTATTTTAAGCACGGATATACGCCAAGACCAGAGATGGCTCGGATCGTTATTCAGACAAGCTTCGATAATGAAACCGGTCTATTCGAGATCGAGGTTGCCGACAATGGTTTCGGCATGACGGACACCCAGTTGGATGCACTACAAGATCGGCTTGCCCAAGCCATGCAAGGACTCGATACAAGCTATACAGCTACGGAGCATATCGGGCTTGGGAATGTGCTTGCGAGACTTAGACTGCACTACGGGAACTCCACCGAAATGGAGATCTCGCACAATCAGCCGTACGGACTTCGCGTGAAGTTAAAATTTTTGCCAGAACCCTTAGATCGTCCAGGTTCGGAAGCCAGAGAGGAGCAAGAACTATGAAAGCCCTTATCGTCGATGACGAAAAGCATGTACGAGATACGATTCGCACGCTCGTAGACTGGGAAAAATATGGAATTACTCAAACTTTCGAAGCGGCTGACGGTGAGCAAGCCATTACTCTTATTAAGCAGGAACAACCCGTTCTTATCTTTATGGATATGATGATGCCGGTGAAATCAGGTTTAGAGCTACTCGAATGGACAACCATTCATATGCCGTATACCAAAACAATCGTGATTAGCGGGCATGACGACTTCCAACTCGTGAGGCACACGCTGAAGCACGGCGGTACCGATTATTTACTTAAACCGATAGATGACGAACAGTTGGACGAGGCAGTACAGCACGCCCTCGATAGCTGGTATGCGGAGGAGCAGAAACGCCGGAAGTCAACACTTCAAAATATCGAAGCCAACCAGTTGAAACCAACCTACTTGGACAAAATTTTCTCTAATTTGATCATCGATCCCTCTTCCATCTCGGTCTTCAGGGAGACGCTGAAGCACGAATTTGAATTGGAAGAGTCGGGCTTCTACTGTTGCGCGATCATCCTAAGCTTTGATAGTATGGATCAAAACATACTGACACACAAGTTTGCATCAAATCAGGAGCTGCTCTTCTTCGGGCTTAAGAACATATGCAATGAGTTCGTACGCCAAAGCAATGCCGGCTATACCTTCCACAACTGGAGTTCGGATAAAGAAATTATTATCGTGCTATGGGACAAATTCGAAACAATCGAGCTGCTGTTGAACAACATCAACGAGGGATTCCATCGGACGCTGGGGGTACAATGCCATTTCGGCGTCGGTTCGCCACAACCGTTTTCACAGGGACTAGGTTTATCTTATCGAGAAGCGAAGCTAGCCGTTAAGCAGCGCAACCTGTTGGACACCCGCCAGCGTATCCATCATGGTATACGTCCACACACAAACGGCTCGCATGTCAGCCTGAGCGACCATTCGGACCAGATTAAACTGGCGATTCAGAGCAGCAATGCGGAGCAGATCAAAAACACTGCAGAGCACGCGGTCGCTCCGCTTCGGGCACTTACGGAAGTGACACTCGAGCAACTCGAGAAATGGTGGAACGAATATATGCTGCTCCACTCGCAATGGGAACAGGAGCTGATGAAACAATCGCAAGCGGATCCGAGTTTGTTCAAGTCAGTCCATCCGTTTTATATCCCGATTGATGAAGCTGGCATGATCTGCTTCGACTTCTGGCAGAATGAGCTAACACGCGAGATGCTGTCTCTCGCGGGACAGTTCTCTAGTCAGCAGCACAAGGAGAACAATTTGGTTCACGAGATAAAAAAATTCATACAGAATAACTACAATCGTGACATTACACTGCAAGACATTTCCAACCAACTGTATGTTGGACGGGAATATATCTCCCGCCGATTCAAGCAAGAGACAGGAGAGAACATTTCGGAGTATATCGGTCGAATTCGCAACGAGAAGGCAAAGTTGCTTCTGCTCAATCCGAATCTGAAGATCGCTCAGATCGCCGAAATGATTGGCTACCAGGACGAAAGATATTTCAGAATAGTTTTTAAGAAGCTGACGAATTTGACTCCCAAAGAGTTTCGAAAAATGAACAGCACCATATAGAGATTTGAAATACACCTCCTTCGAATGGCGGGACACGTTAGCGCAGTCGTTTGCTATGTTTCGGTTAGATAAATCAGAGAAAGAAGGGTTGAGCATGAGTGATTCCATGAATCGAAACGAACGACTTCGCAGCTCCATTCCTCTACTAGGAAACTGTACCAGGCTTGAACAAATTCACAAGGGATACTCAAGTGACGGTAAATACATCGTACATGATAACAATGGCTCCCCCCAATACATATTAAGAACCTACAGCATTGATCAGGATAAAAACAAGAGATTGGAATTTAGCAGACTTAAGATGATGGAAAAGCATGATGTGAAATGCTCTAGACCTATTGCAATTGGGGTCCTTCCTGAACAAGAACTTGGTTACATGCTCGTCTCATTCATTGAGGGAAATGAAGCATCAGAAGAGCTGCCACTTTTAACGAAAGAAGAGCAATTCAACATTGGTTTTCAATCGGGCTTGGAATTAAAGAAGATCCATCAGGTTATCTGCCCTGATATCATGAAGTCTTGGGACGAAAGAATGGTCGCGAAGCATAATCGCTACCGAATGGAGTATACCAAATGTGGAGTTGCGATAAAAAACGAAGAGAAGTTGTTATCCTTTATTGATGACAGACTATATTTAATGAAGGATAGACCCAACCTTTTCCAACATGATGATTACCATATTGGAAATCTTATCGTTAAGGATGGGAATCTTTCAGGTATCATAGATTTCAACAGATACGACTGGGGAGATCCAATTCACGAATTTGTCAAAATCGGTGTTTTTAGTTCAGAAGTTAGTGTGCCTTTTTCAGTCGGTCAAATCCAGGGATACCATAATTACAGTGAACCTGGCGATGAATTCTGGCAGCTTTATTCACTCTATCTAGCCATGACTCTGGTCTCATCCATCGTTTGGGTTCTGAAGGTAAAGCCGGATGAGTTAGATTCCATGTTGATGAAGATCCAGAGGGTAATGGACGATCACGACAATTTTGAGTTAACTGTTCCTAAGTGGTACAGTCAGTTTCAAGTTAATGTTTGACTGCACCAAAAACAGTATCAAAATAACAGCCCGATAGCCTAGTGAGGCTGCCGATTAATGCCGGTAGCTCTTCTAGGTTTCTTTTTTGGAACAAACGTTCCTCATTAATTTAATCGCATCCTGCCATTATTATTTCTACTTGACGAACAAAATCTTCCGCAAGTTCTAACTGTCTAGTGGCAAATTCCAAATCTCCGTGTCCTGCAAGGGAGAAATCCAAGTTTCCTAGCGTGGACATTAGTGTACGTGCAATAATAGCAAATCCAAAAGCTTTTAGATCGGTGCCATTATCGAAATGGTCCAATATGTATTTAAAAGTTGGTTGCTGTATTCCGCCCAATAAGGCATGATTCCCAACAAATGAAGCCAAGTCCCAGTATGCCGGCATCAATGAAACATCCTCAAAGTCCGACCAGATCCATCCCTCTGGGCTTGGTAATAAGTTTCTTGCATGGGCATCGCCATGACAAGGTATTAATACATTGGATTCGTTACACATCCGTTCATTTACCCTTTGAAATACACTTAATAATGTTTGTATACGCTGATCGGAACTACTCCTCAATTTATTAGCCGATTGACATGCTCGCTTCCAAACTCCAAGCACAGGAAGGTCGCCAGAGAAGTCTTTCATTGCTATTGAAAGTCTGTTTACCAATTCAACGGCTTCACTCGGTGAAGGAGGTTGTAATTGTGTAGGAGGAACATATCTCCAAAGTGTCATCCATGCACCACCAGCATCGTACGGTCCTGCATCAATAAGTTCAGAAGGCGATAACGCGGGGATGCTCTTGGATTGTAGGTGACGTGCTACCCGTAATTCTCGATCAAGTACCTTGTATGCATACTCTGAATCTTCTTTTGAACTGACAGTCGCTATTCGGGCAACAATCGGATGGGGAGCCAAATGAATGATCAGGTTTCCACCCTTACTAAGCTCTATAGGCGTAATTTCAGTTAAACCAGTTTTCTCTGCAATTAATGACACTTGTAAGACAAAATCGCCTTTCTCTACCACTACAACAGCTCCTTAACTAAGGTATAAAAATATCTTAGCACCATAGCTGTATTCCTCATAGGTACAAAACCTTTAACAATCAACTCTTGCATATAGATTATTCTAATATCAATCGAGCCGTCCTTAAATAAAATGACTCCAAATAAGGTAAGCATGTACAAGGCAAACAGTCCTGGCTTTCACACCGTCCCATTACATGATATTTAATAGTTCGACGATGTGCCTGGAACCACCTTCCTGATATTCAAACAACTTTTGATCTGAGTGCTCTATGAGTTCGCGTAGGCGAGCGCGGCAAGCTGTTTCAGGATTCGTAAAAGCGGCGTGTTCGGAAACGGGAGTAACCTGATCTATTCGAATTATGTCTCATCTTCCATCATTCGAAACGCTCAAATGCAGCAAAATCAGGGCGATGCAATGGTACGCGAAGCAGGCGGATTACACTTATGACGACTTCGTTACGTATTTGTATGAAGATACGACTCTGCCGGCACGACCTCCGGTGGAAATGCCGTCAGCCAAATATTTCGAGCAGATCGGAACGGTCGCGATGCATTCCAGCTTGATGGATCCGAAGCGGATTTCGCTATTTTTCAAATCCAGTCCATTCGGCAGCCTCAATCACAGTCATGCGGATCAGAACAACATGATCGGCATAAGCGCCTGGGGAACATTATCCAATTCACCGGGTTTGTACGAAGTGCTGGAAGCACCGCCCGGATTCGTCTTCGATGGATTCGGCGGCGTGAAGGAGGCCATGTACCTGTTCCTGGGGGCAAATGCCAAAATTATTGTGCCTAATGCGACGGGGACACTAAAGCTGCGAAGGGCAGGATCGGGTGCGGCTACTCCGTCAGATCAATCAGCGGATGTTGATGTCATTTAGGCAGGGCTAGACGTTTTGCGGAAGCGGAAAGCTTCAGCGCTGCGGATAAGGGGATAAAACCGTACCCGAAAGAATTTCTTTCAGGCGGGAGCGGCGTCACGGGGTGGAACAATCTCGGGCAGGCGATAAGCTGGAATCTGAATGTCCCGCAAGCCGGGTACTACGATGTCGCAATGAAATACGTAAGCGGCTGGAATTCAAATGGCGCCGATACGAAGCGCCTGATTCAGATTGGCGCCGATGTTCACTTGGCGGAATTCCCAAGAACGCCGAGATGGGGAGACTCGCAGGAACTGTGGAGAGTGGTGACGGTCCACACCGCAACTTATTTGCCGGCGGGACCTTTTCAACTTAAGATGTGGAACATCGCCGGGGTGTCGAATATCGACTGGGTAGGTTTAAAGAAAACGGATGCGCCATCCAAACCGTCCGCCAAGCTAATGCCAAGAACAGCCTCCGTCAGCAACGGCCAGTCTCTCGACGTATGGTTAACATTGGACCAGGCAAACAACGCAGCCGGCGTAGATCTTACCATGACCTATGATCCTGCCAAGTTCTCATATACCGAATATATCCAAGATTACGCACAACAAGCGGTTATTGTGACGAATGATGCGGCCGTTGGCAAGCTGCGCATATTAACAGGTCGGATCGGAACCGGAACGCTGCCAACGGATGCTCCTTTCCTGACCTTAAAGTTTCAAGTCAAGACGGGTGCGCCCTCGGGTACATCGAGCTTCATTAGTTCGAACGTTTCGTTTTCCTCGGAAAACGGTGTTCTCACCCTGCTCGCCCCGAGCTCTGCTGAGGTGAGCATTTCCGATAAAGCCGCGCTTGGCGCACTAGCAACCCGCGATGTGAGGCGATTGCCGGAACGTCGACCGGAGCCTTCTTTAGCTCCATGCTCGCAAGCTTGAAGGCAGCTCCGACTTCTGCGATTGAGGCTGCGAAGTAACAGGGTTAACCAGAACAACGCTTAACCTCTGTTCTACTAGCCAATTCGCTAGGCTAAACCAATAGTGCCCCGTCGGTTCCATTCCAATTATTATGTTGTTCAATCGGTGTTTCTGCTGCAACTCAATGACCAAACGTCCAAATCTTTCAAACCCATCTTGTTGTTGGTAAAGGAAAGATGGCGTTTAGATTGAACAATTCCGCGAAAGTTCGTTGCCTGTCCAACATGGGCATCCTTCGCCATGTCAATACCAATTACTAAGTGAGTTGGAGTTATTCGCTCTATCCGTTGATTTTGTTCGTCTGTTTGCTTAAACTTCATAAAGAGCGCATTCTTGATGGTGTTGGGTTTAAAACCCGTGGACAAACGGACCATCCCATCATACCGAGGCGCTCCTTTTTTGACAAAGACCATTTCTTAGGTCCTACAGGAAGGTTCAACGGACAACGGCAGCCGATCCTGTGCCCGCCGCCGTCATGTCGTGATTGAACATTTCGAAAATATCTTATTAAAGGCCAACCCGTATATCCGTAAGCGAGCGGATGAGAATATCCGCTTCGGGGGCAAGCACTTCTGAGGAACCTTCATAGGTGATGATGCCGACCGCCAAGCTTCCTGCGGCTTTTGCCATGCTCAAGTCGACCAGAGAATCGCCGACGACGGCCATTTCGGACGGCTCGATTCCCAGAATTTCGCACGCTTTATGAACCATATCGGGGGAAGGCTTCCCGTTCTTGACTTTTTCAGGCGTAATGACAAATTCCAGGTGCTCTACAATATCCAGGAGGCACATGCAAGCTTCCGTACGGGCTAAAGCATCGGAAGTCAGAATGCCGGTATGGATGCCCGCCTCTCTTAATGTATGGAAAATATCCGGAGCCCCTTCCACCCGGTTAAAGGCTTTATCGATCTCCAGCTTCGCATCGGCCTCTCTGAAAATATCCGCCGCCAACTGCTTGCACCGAATCCACGGCCAACCCTTCAACTGGTAAATAAGGCCGGCTGTCATCGTGATTTCTTCCTGCGTGGAGGCTACTGCCAACACGCCCTGATGATCGATCGACTCTTCGGTCATTCCCATCAGTCTGCTCCATTCCTGCTGATGTTCGCGCCCGACCCGGGAAACGAACTCTTCTTTTCGCAGATTATCGATATAACGCCAGAACCCGAACGCATCGAACAGCGTCCCGTCTTTATCGAATGCAACGCATTTGACCTTGGTCGCTTTTTCACCAAAATATACGGTCTTTCCTGTCATCCTCAAATTCCTCCCCTGTAAAATATCCCCTCAAAGTGACGTTAACCTTCGAAGCGTAGATTTACACGTCGCCAATCTTGCTCTTGGCGTTCTTCCGGTTTGTGAAGAACACGACAAACAACGTAACGATAACCCGAGTTAAAGGAAAACAGGACGATCGCCGCTATGGGAAAATACAAAAAGCCGAAATGAAGGCAAACATAAAACCGGTTACGATACCGGGAAGGCTGAGCGGAAGCAGTACGGTCAAGAACGTTTGCCGTGCGTTCGCACCGAGATCCGCCGCCGCATTCAACAGGTAGGCAGGAGCAGAATCAGTGCGATGCAAGCATTATGACCAGACGTACGTTTCTTTTCTTCAGAGCCCCTCCTCCTATCCACTCCACTTCACGATGCATTTCACCCATGGCCATTGCGGTTTGGCCAATAGTTCCGCTACCTCATGCGGCCGGACCACTTGATCGGGAATGAAATCGATCTGCAAAAAACCGTTTTCAATACATTCTATCACTTTGCCCCAAAGCGCCGGTGCATTTGTCCGGCCGTACAGCGTCAGATTTTTTAAAATCACTTCCTTGTGAGGGAACCCGTTTGTTTCAGCTTCCTTCAGTCCGTAGAAGATGATCCTTCCGCCGATTCGAACCATTTCGATGGCTTGTCTTATCGTTTCCGAATACCCCACGGCGTCGATGACCAGATCAAAGCCTCCATGAGCCTGATAAGCTTTCGTATCGGTCAGCTCATGAATGCGCTTGCTTTCGGCAAAGTGAACGGCCCCGCATTTCCGCAATTCCGGGACGCGGGAATCCAGTTTGTAGGAAACCGATACGGACGCCGCTCCCATCATCCGGGCAATTTGCACGAAATACATCGCGGCCGGTCCGTCGCCGATCACGAGTACATGATCCCCCGTTTCGACGCCGGCCGCATGGACCGCACCGAACGGACAAACCAGGGGTTCGATGACAGCCGCGGATTGATCGACGAGCGTATCCGGTATTCGGTATACGCAACGCGCAGGCGCTTTCACAAACTGTGCCCAGCCGCCGTTTTCATTTATACCGAGCTCGCGATAATGCTGACAAAATTCCGGGCGTCCATTCCGGCAGTATCTGCAGGTCTCGCAAGGGATGGCCGGGTCGATGACGACCCGATCTCCGACTTGCAGCTGTTCGACGCCTTCCCCGATCTCTTCGATCGTACCTGTAATTTCGTGGCCGGGAATGTACGGTGCCGGATAAGGATAATGACCGCCGAAAATTTCCTGATCGGTTGCGCAAATACCCGCGTACCGTACTTTCACCAATACTTCCTTCGCTCCGATGCGGGGGACCGGGACTTCCTCGCTCCGCAAATCCCCGACACCGTGCCATACAAGCGCTTGCATCGTTTTTGTCATCTTGCAGCCTCCTTGCAATGCGGCAGCGGCTCCGCCATAAACCACAGCCAGCTTTACCGGTAATTAAAGGATCATGCCGATACGCGGCTGGAACTCAACTGCCGACTCGTCATCATAAAACACCATTTCCCTGATCTCTTCTTTGGCCAGTCCGTTAAAATTCGAGGCAAGCTCGACGCCAAGCCCGGGCTTATCGGTCATCGACAATTTGCCGTTCGAGATATTGAGCTTGTTCTGCAGAACATCCGAGGCATACCATTCATAATGCGTATCGCTGGCAAATACAAAGTTGCGGGAGGAAGCAATCAGATGGGCATTCGCCATTGTCGCGATACCCGTTTCCGCCCACGACCCCGTCACGCACCATATTCCATAGCTGTTGGCAAGCTCGACGATTTGCTTCGCTTTCAGAAGACCTCCCGCCTCCGACGGATACACGGTGAACGCGCTAACGGCGCCTTTCTCGATCAACTTGACCGCCGAATCGAAGGTCGTGCACGATTCGTCCGCGGTAATGGGAACCGGTACCGCCCGGCTGACCGCAGCCATCCCGTCAATATCGTAATAAGGCACGGGCTGCTCGACTAATTGCAGGTCGTAAACCGCCATCTGATTGATGGCCCGAATGGCCGTAGGCACGCTCCAAATTTGGTTCGCATCGATTCTCAGCTTCACTTTCGGACCGACAGCCCGGCGAATTTCCTTGATGCGCTGCGTATCGTAGTCGACTTCCCGCCCGACTTTAATCTTAATCTCGTCATACCCTTTGGCCACCAGCTCCTCCGCTTCCTTCGCATTCACGAGCGGATCGTCGATGAACAAGTATCCCGAGAAACGGACATCTTTGCGATACAGACCGCCAAGAAGATTATATAACGGCGTGTTCAAAATTTTTGCCTTCAGATCCAGCAGCGCGATATCGATCCCTGCCATTGCATAATAACCGATTTGGGACCAATTCAGAATGTACTCCTCCAACTGATGCAAAATCAGCTCGGTTTGCATGGGATCTTTCCCTATCAGAAAAGGCTTGAATTCTTTCTCGATTACGGTTTGAATCGTCGGAATCGTCGGACCGACGCATTCGCCGAGTCCAATCAAGCCCTCATCGGTTTTTAGCTGAATAATGAGTGCAGGTGCATTACGGCGCGTGCCTCCCGACCACTTTGCAGGCTTCTTGAAGGGAATTAATACGGGTGCTGTGATAACATCGGTAATTTTCATAATCGCGCTCCTTTGGAAAATGAACTGTATGCGTTTGCTCACCTTTAGATTATTTCAGAACTCGGTAATTGTCAACAATAACATTTTTCTGTTTATTTTATTCTGTAATTGTTGACTCAGGTTCATTTGTCCGCTATTGTTATCTTTAGTTGGAGTTAAATTAGAGTGGAGGATTCATCAATGAGTTCGGAATTCCGGTTTTCAATAAAAAAAACGGATACGCTCCGCAATCAAATCTATCAGGACATCAAAGATGCCGTGATCGGCGGTCAACTGAAGCCCGGCCAGCGATTACGCGAACAAGACTTGTCCAAGGATATGGGCGTAAGCCGCGGCCCCATACGTGAAGCGATTTTGCTTCTCGAGCGCGAAGGATTGCTTGTCACCCAGACGCACCGCGAAACCACTGTCGCAAACGTTGAGAAGAGAGAAGTAGAGGAGCTGCTGAACCCGCTTCGCGTCTTGTTGGAATCGTACTGCATTCAAACTATTCTACCCCGTCTTAACGAAAGCCATTTTGCGGACTTGGAAAACATACTGAACGAATTGATCGAAGCATGCCAAAAAATGGACATGAGCGCAATCGTCAAGAAAGACTTGCAATTCCACGAATATCTGGTTTCCTTGACGGAAGAACCCTACATGATTTCACTTTGGTCGGGTGTAGCCTCCCGAATCGTTTTTCATTTCATGAACAATTCCCATATGCATCAGCAGAATGATTTCTCTCAGCTTATAGAAGAGCATCGCGAATTGTTGAACGCCATTAAGACCAAGGATTGGGGAGTCATTGAACCCGTCTTAAGAAAGCATATTTACTAGCCAAAAGCGCCCACTGAATGTTCAGCGGGCGCTTTCGATTTGTCTTCGGTCCCGGTATTAAGGCAGTAAAGACGCGCCTCCCATGACCGGGTACATGGGAAGGCCTCGGAACGCTTCCGCATGACGGACTCCGATTGCCATTCCTCTAACCGCACTCGTCTTGGACACGAATTCGACGTAATCCATGCCGTATTGATACTTCAGCCACTCATCCTGACTCGCGTGCGCACGAATCATGCGGCTTTTCATTTCGTATACGTCCGTCACATCCACATAAAATTCGGGTTCGAAGCCTATCCCGCCCAAGTTATCCATCACAAACACATGCGGAATTCGCGGCATGGGCGGATGATCCGTTTCGATAAGCGGTACGGTTACCGGAATTCTGCAATCCATGGCAATCTCGCCGCAAATGCGGTGATCGGGATGATAATCATTGCTCCCGTGCACGAACATAACGTCGGGCGACGCCTTGCGAATGGCGTTGATGAACGCCATTCTCGTCTCCCTGTCATGAAACAGAAATTCATCGTCATATCCCATCCAAATCAAATCCGCACCAATATATGCCGCTGAAGCTTCCGCTTCCTTACGGCGAACGGCGGCGATTTCTTCCTTTGACAATATGGGAGATCCCACATTGCCGTTCGTTGCGATCATGATGGTCACATGATCGCCTCTTGCCGCATATTTGGCAAGCGTCCCTCCGCACAAAATCTCCACATCGTCCGGATGGGCACCAATCGCAAGTATACGCATCCAATTATCCTCCTTAGCATGTACGGATTATCCTTTTACCGCTCCGCTCGTCATTCCTTCGATCATAAACCGCTGTCCAAGCAAATAAATAAGGAACACCGGCAGAGCCGTCAAAAAAATATTGCCGAAAATATAGTTCCAATCCGTGCTGAAATAGCCGTAAAATCGGTAAATATTCAAAGGCATGGTCCAATATTGATTGTCGTTCAAAAAAAACAACGGGATTTGTGAATCGTTCCAAACGTTCATGAACACCAGGATGGCCGCCGTAAAGGTTATCGGTTTCATAAGCGGAAAAATGATGACGGCAAACATGCGGTACGGTCCGCATCCGTCGATCGTTGCCGCCTCGTCCATTTCTCTCGGAATCGTTCTGATAAACCCGACGTAAATGAACATCGCGAACGGAATCAGAATGCCCGCAAATACCATAATAATCCCCGTTCGCGTATTCAAAATGCTTAACGTTTTGAGCACATTGAAAGTGGTGACAAGGCTGATCGGCGCAACCATGCCAAGCAAGAAGAACTGGTAAAGCGTTCCGGATATACGGCTCCGCACCCTGGCAATATAAAAGCTTAGAAGCGCAGAGCAAAAGAGTACGATGACGACCGAACCTGCCGTTACGAACATACTGTTTATAAAGCCTTGCAAGACATACCCTCGCTCAAATACGACACGGTAGTTATCGAAAACATGAAGGTCCGAAGGAAGAGCGAGCCGAAACAGACCGGCCTCCTTGCTGCTTTTGACCGATGTCAGCACCACCATCAAGTAGGGAATGAGAACGACGGCGCTCATTCCCCACAAACACAACTCCGCAAATCGGATCCAAAATTTTCGCCGCCTTTCCATCATCCCTCTACCTCCCTTTTCTTCATATAAGAGAGCAGCGGCATCGAAATCAAGACTATGAGAAGCACCAGGATCAGGTTCAATGCGGTGCTGTATCCGTAAAGGCCTTGTCCCATATATTTGTAGACAAGCGTCATCAAAACTTCGGATGAATTACCGGGGCCGCCCTGAGTCAGGAAGTATACCCCTTCGAACATACGGGCGCCGTAAATGACCGATAGGAGCACATTGATCGTTATGGCGGGCATCAGCAGCGGAAGCGTTACATGCACGAATTTCGACCAAACGGATGCGCCGTCTATCTCCGCCGCTTCGTAATAATCGGACGGGATATTTTGTATACCGGCAATATAGATGGCCATCGTGATCCCGGACGCACGCCATATTTCCATTAGACAGGCTGCATATATGGATAAGGACGGGTCTCCGATCCAACCAAGCGCCAGAAAGTCAAGATTCATGGAGCGCAGCAAATTATTTACAAATCCAGTGTGAGGATTCAATAACCCTTGGAATATAAGGCCCACCGCTACGATATTCAGAATGGCAGGAGAAAAATAGACGGCTCGCAATGCATTGCGCGACCGCATTCCCATGGTCAGCAGCACGGCCAGTACGAGCGGGATGACATTTTTGCCCGCCGTCGTTACCGCGGCAAACAGGAACGTATTTTTCAGTGCGATAGCGAAATCCGGATTTCGCAGGACCTCCATGAATTGGGTCAAGCCGACAAACCGGATGTCGCCCCCTGTCGCATTCCAATCAGTGAAAGAGTAATAGAAGCCCTGGATGGTCGGATATATGAAAAATACAACATAGATGGCGAGCGCGGGAACGATAAACATGACGGGATAGTAAATAGGCGGTCTTCGTTTGCGCAAAGAGCGTCCCGTTCTCTCTTCAACAGCGCCGGACATGCAATCCCCCTCCAATCCTAAGCGCTCAACGTTCACTGGCTCCACCCCGGAAGTTTTTTTCCTTTGGCTACGATTTCCATCTTGGCGTTCAGCTCCTTGAGCACTTGTGCCGGCTTTTTCCCGCCCAGCATCATTTCCTGCATGATTTTCCGGGCATCCATATCATTCCAGGCTTCATACTTTCCGAACATCCCCATAAAAGCTTTCCCATTATCCATGTAACGCTGTAAATCTCCGCTGATCATATTTTGTTTGGCATTCACGTCGGAGAAGACGGATATGCCCGGCGACTTTTGCAAGTAAATTTCTTGCTGCTCCTTGGAAGCAAATAATCGGATCAGCTCCAGCGCTTCTTCCTTGTGCGAAGCTTTCGCATTAACCGAGATCCCCACCCCCGCGTAGAGTGAAATGGCACCCGGTGTATTGCCGAACGGCATGGAGAAGAACCCCAGTTCCATATCCGGATATTTCTTAAGCAGCGGTTCAAGGATAAAATCGCCGGCCGGATGCATGGCCACTTTGCCGGTTCCCAATTTTTCCTGGGTCATTTCAAATGTGTTTGAAATAAAATCTTCATTGATGTAACCCTTTTCTTTTAATTCCACCATTTGATTAAGCGACTGCTCATACTCCTTCACTTCCGTTATATTGATCTTGTGCGTGTTCAAATCTTGCCAGAATCGATCCGCTTCTTTGCCGCGATTCAGCTCGGCGTTCGCAAATAGCTGATGCATCATATGCGTCGTACCGAACTCGCTTCCGTTGGCCAGTTGGATATTGACAGGAACGATGCCCGCTTGCTTGATCTTATCGCAAACTTTCAAAAATTCGTCCCAAGTCGCAGGAACCTCAAGCCCAAGCTTTTTGAAAATCGCTTTGTTATACAAGATCCCCATACCTCCCGGATTCGTAATGGGCAATCCGGTTATTCGGCCATCGTTCCATTGAATGATTTTTTTGCCGCCTTCCGACAACCGGCTTGTCCAGGGCTCTCCGGAAAGATCCTCGAACCATGCTTTCGAGACTTGGAATTGCGCCATGGCGATATCGTCGGTAACGAACAAATCAGGGCCTTCGTTGGACATCATTTTGACTTTCAACATATTCTCGAATTCCGTTGCCGGAAACAATTGAACGTCTACGCGGTTGCCGCTCTTTGCTTCATAATGCGAAATAAAATCCTTGAGTCTGCCGCTGTAATTTTCTGAAGTAACCATAAATTTCAAGGTCTTTGATTTATTGACGCTGTCGGTGCGAGCCGTTTCTTCACCGTTTGAACAAGCGGCAAGAAACGAAGTGAGCACCAAACCGGACAATGCCGCCAACTTTTTGGAATGGATCTTCATCACGCTAAACCTCCCCTTAAATTGCAACCCAAAATTAGCGATTCATCCAAAATTGTTTCGATACACCATGATTCTGTCAGACGCAAAAACGGTCACCCCTTTCAACTTCTTGGTATCGCTTACAAACTATACTTGAAACGAACGGTCGAACCAACCATAGAGGATATCGCGATCACTTGACCTCGGCGCCCTCTTGAAAGACAGTATAAATTGATTTTCGTTATATTGTCAACATCATTGTTGACAACTTCGTGCGAATATTTCACAATGATTGTGATTGTGCGATCCGAAACGGTACACGATCAAACGAAACTGGGGAGAGATTCGAATGAGCGATTCTTTGCTTCGACAATTAACGGCTTTAAATCAGAACCATCGTTTGTTGAAAGATGCTAAGGGCGGGTACGCCGTCATATTGGAAAGAGGTTCCCGGCTGATTCGCCTCGTACCGGCTAACCATACGGAATCAGCTGTATGGACCGATATTCATGCCTTGGAAAAAGGCTCATGGAATGTCGGAGGAGACCGCACCTGGATCAGTCCCGAGATGGATTTTTTTCGCGATGCATCGGGTAATTATGATATTCCATCACAGCTCGATCCCGGCTCCTATCGTTTTGTCCCTTCGGGGAATGCGGGGATAGTACGTACCAGGCAAACCTGCGTTTTGACCCATTGGCCGGAGCAAAGCATTGTTCCTCTTAACCTGACAAAGGAATATAGCCTGATTGCCAATCCTTTTCTGATGATCGATTCCAACGAGCACCGTGAGCTGGCACAGGTTCCTTACATCGGCTACCAATGCGAAACGCGCATTGAACACCTTCGCGAGGCGGAGCATGTTTCGAATGCTCCGTTACTCTACTTCAACCTTTGGTCGATCCTGCAGGTCCCTCCTGGCGGCACGGTTTTGGTTCCTGTGCTGGGCGATTCCGAGCCGCTTGTGATGTACCGGGAACATGAAGAGATCCGGATAAATCGCCAGAATCACTATGCAAGCTTCCCGTTTGACGGCGGCAACAGCTTCAAGCTTTCGTACAATACTCTGCAAAGCGCCGGAAGATTCGGTTATTACCGAAAATTAAGCAAGGAAACTTCCAGTTTGATCGTTCGCCAGTTCCAGGTAAACCCCTCTGCCCTCTACCCCGATTATCCGGAAGGCAAGCCGGATTACACCGGGTCCTGCATGCAGTTTTTCTATGATGGAGAAAAAATGGGAGGCTTCGGGGAATTGGAATATCATGCCCCTTCAATGAACGGTAACAATTTGGGTGTCCGATCGGATCATTCCCAACTGTATTATTTCGTCGGAGAATCCGGCCAAATTGCCAACATTGCACGCCATATGCTTGGGTTAAATATTCCTCGCTGAGCCGACGTACATCCATAAACTGTTATTGTTATTGTTGATAATAAGTAAAGTGTAATGATAGTATGGGTTCATAAAGCGCCGAAATTTATCCATCCAGGAAGTGGCAAGAAGGTGAACATGTTAACGAGAATCGTATATGAATTTTGAAAGCGTTATCAGTTTTGATTAAGTGACAACAATGGATTTCACTGTAATCTCCGATTGAACTATAGTCTCCCTATAGTTAAGTCATCACTGAGTTTTTCGACGGTTCGTAATATCAATTTACTGAGACTGCCCAATTCTTAAAAATCTCGATTACTTCATTTAGATTAAACACTCCTCCACTTCCCATAAATGTGTGGTTCTCAACTCTACATATCAACCAGTCAGTATCTGTACGTTCTATACGAATGTTATTAAAATTTTCGTTTTCAAGACTCGTTTCAAGCAAATCAATTCTAATGGACCAACCAGGATTATCCAGCGTATTAATATATATTTGTTGCATATGTTCCCAATCACCATCACATTGTTCATAGAACCATTGCTGTAACCAAACCAAATTATTTGTCATTTTATTTCTCCTTTATTACTGAAGTTAATAGTTGCATCCACTTACTTACTTTTTTACTACGTCATCCTCTGTTTACGACACCAGGGAGTAGCTGCGCGGCGGTCTACTCCTTGGTTATTCCACTAGCGTTCCCGCTAGCTCAACGAAGCTATGCACCTTTTAATTATTTCTCTGTGACTTCTCGGCATGTTCTCAGGAAGCTTATCCATATCTATAAACTCCAAACTCATGGATTCTGCATCATTTATTTTCAAATTACCGCTAAATTGTCTTGTCCAATAAGCTGTAACAACAACATAAAATTCATCCCCATTAGGAGTTTTAATAAAATTTTCTTTTCCCGAGAAAACATCAATCAATGTAAGATTACTTACCTGGAGTCCTGTTTCTTCATAAACTTCTCTTTGAGCGGTCTCCACTGTAGACTCCCCCAATTCCATCAAGCCACCTGGTAAACCATAACGACCTACTGGATGATGCATACGTTTTTGAAGTAATATTTTATTTTCCTCATTTATTATAATGACCACTGCACCAACAAGGATAAGTGGAATATGCCCCACTATTTTTCTTAAATCCTCCACATAGCCCATGATAACTCTCCAATCAAATGAATTATTATGTAATAATTCTATTCCCCAAGGTTAACTCCTTTTATCCCAGTAGACTGCCCGTTAGCGCAACGCGGCTACCGAACGATGCCGACAGCCGGGTCTTAGCTGTTTATTAAAAAGCTAACGTTTCCCGCTAGCCACATATATCCGGGCAAATAAGGTTTCCCGAAAAACTAATCCTTTCCCTCCGACCGACACAACGTCTCGAACAGCTCTAGAAAGTGTCGCCCGTGCTCTTCAAAGTTGCGGTATTGCTCAAATGCAGTACAGGCAGGGCTCAGCAGCACCTTTTCATGCAGCCAATAACCTGACCATATCGTCAAACGAAACCTTTTTATCTCCCCTCGCCTGCAATCCACAGCAAACAGTGTGCGTGAAGCGTGGCGGCGGTATTTTCATTCATGTCGCTGTGCCCATCCAGGTAGGTGATTTGGCGAGTGGTTGTGAATCAGCGCCACATGGGGAGCGCGCGTCATATCCATCAGCCGAGAGCTGGATAGCTCGACCATACACACGTCCAGCGGCGACATCTCGATCAAAATGAGAATTCATAAGCACCTCTGGTAAACAACGTAATTAAATAAAATATACCACATATCGCAACTACTCTGTCTGCACGCTGTCTTTTTATTGAGTGTATGTTTATACAAAAAAGCGGCACAAAAAGAGGGATGTACCCGTTGTACACCCTTCTCTTCTTGCGCCGCTTGGCTAGAAGCAATACCATTACCGTCATAATACGTAAATGAGCGTAACTAATCCCATTTGTTGTTTTAAACTGTTAGCTTATTTTCATTAAAATCACAAATTTTACGCAAAATCACTTTCACTCTCCCACTACGAGCACCTGCTATACCCGCAGTTCGAACAGTTCTTGCAGCCCTCGCTGTTAATCAGCGAAGCCGAGCCGCAGGACGGACACAGGTCCAGCGATGTCGCCGCATTTCGGGTTACCGCATATTGGGCCGGTGCTTCCATCACGACCTCCTGGGTAGCGGTGACATAGTTGTCCACCGGCTCCTCCTGCTCGCCATGCATCTCCAGCGCCTTGGCCACGGCGTCGGCGATGGACTCGACGCGGTTCGCGCCAAAGCCTATCGCGCCCGAGCCGCCGATGCCTTTCAGATGCTTCACCAGCAGCTGCACCTTATTGCCATGATCCCCATACCGCAGGAACAGGGAGCAGACGCGGCCGAGCGCCTCCGACATCGCGAATACATCGGAGCCGGCCTTACCGACGTTCAGGAAGATTTCGCTCGGCGAGCCGTTCATATCGTTGATCGTAATATACGCCATCCCGAACGGTGTATTGAACTTGTAGGTCGCTCCCCGCAACGCCTGTGGCCGCCGCTTGTACTGCTTGTCGAATACCTGCTCCGTCTTGGCGTCGATATTCACGGCAAGCGATTCGGTCAGACGGGTTAGTGAAGCCGGCTCTCCGGCTGCCGTTGCCGCCGCCGACGCGATCTCTGCCGTTCCTTGGAGCGGAGCAGTGACGGTCGCCGAAGCGACAGCTTCATCCTTCTTCTCTTCCTTCTTTTCCGTACTAAGCACCTGAACGTCCCGGCTGCCGTCGCGGTAGATCGTTACTCCTTTGCAGCCGAGATCGAAGGCCAGCTCGTACAGCCGCTTCGTCTCCTCGACCGTAAAGTCGGACGGGCAGTTGGCCGTCTTCGAGATGGAGCTGTCCACCCACTTCTGGATGGCTGCCTGCGCCCGGATATGGTCCTCGGCCGACAGATCCATCGCAGTGACGAAGTAGTCCGGCAGGTCTTGATCCGGATGCTGATCCTTCCACTGCTGGGCGATCGGCACATATTGCTTGTCGAAGCCCAGCCGGCTTTGCCGGTAATATTCGAAGGCGAAGTAAGGCTCGATCCCGGTCGAGGTTCCGACCATCGTCCCGGTGCTGCCGGTAGGCGCTTGGGTAATGACCGTAACGTTGCGCATGCCCTTCTGCTTCACGGCCGCGCCGACCTCCGGATAAGTGCCGGTCATCGTCTTCATGAACCCGCTCTGCAAAAATTTCTCCGCATCAAACTGCGTGAACGAACCCTTCTCCTCGGCAATATCCGCCGATGCCAGGTACGCCTCACGGGCCATAAAACCGTAGATGCGATCCAGAAACTCTAGCGATTCCGGACTTCCGTATCGGATATTCAGCTTGATCATCAGCTCGGCCAGCCCCATCGAACCAAGCCCAATACGGCGTTCGCCCTGCTGATTCACCCGGTTTTCCTCGAAATGATACGGCGTCTTATCGATGACATTGTCCAGGAAGCGCGTCGAGAACCGTACGACCTTGGCCAGCTCCGCCCAGTCCACATCATGGTTCTCCTCGTCGTAGAACTTGGACAGGTTGATAGCCGACAGGTTGCACACGCCCCAAGCCGGAAGTCCTTGTTCCCCACACGGATTCGTACATATAATCGGATTGAAATACCAGCTGTTGGACATCTGGTTGTAATATTCCATGAACACGACGCCCGGCTCTGCCGATTTCCACGCGGACTCGATGATCGTATGCCATACTTCGCGGGCTTTGACCGTGCGGTACGTGTTGACCGGCTTGCCTGCGTTCCGCCATTTGTCCAGATCGCCGTCCCACAGCTTGTCATAGTCCGGGTCGGTCGTATCGGGGTACACCAGCTCCCAGTCGAGGTCTTCCTTGACAGCCTTCATAAAAGCGTTGCTTACACAAACCGACAAGTTGGCATTCGTAATCTGCCCCATCGACTGTTTGACCGTGATAAAGTCCACCACATCGGGATGCCAATCGTTCATCATCAGCATCAGCGCGCCGCGGCGGCTGCCTCCCTGCTCGATCAGCCCAGTCGTGTAGCTGAACAGACCGCCCCAGGATACGGCACCGCTCGACGAGCCATTCACGCCTTTTACGACGGCACGGCGCGGACGCAAAGAAGACAGATTGATGCCTACGCCGCCTCCGCGCGCCATAATCTCGGTCATTTCCGATAAAGTCGCCATAATCCCGCCCCGGCTGTCATGGGGAGAAGGGATGACATAGCAGTTGAACAGCGTCAGCTCGTCGCTCGCATCGGCGCCTGCCGCAATCCGCCCTCCGGGCACCAGCTTCCAATCGTCCAGAATATAGCGGAAATTCTCCGTCCATTCCTTGCGCTTCTCCGGAGTCGCTTCTACGGATGCCATCGCCCCGGCCAGCCTGTCCCACATCTGCTCAGGCGTCTTCTCAAGCGTCAGAGTCAGCTTTTCGACGGAGGATTCGACAATGTCGCCGCTGCGCACCTTGACCTTCACCTGCTTGCCTTCCCGTGCGATAACCTCTCCGACCTCCTTGGCCGGAAATTTGGGATCGTCCTTAGTCAACACCAGCACGGTGTCTCCTACCTTCGTATGGCTCGTGTCGGCATTTTTCATCGCATAGCGGTCAAGAAAGATTTTTTCGCTAAGTCCTTCCAATTTGGCTTGCTGTACGGTCTTCAAGACAACAACCTCCCGGCATTTAGTAGCTAAAAATTCTCAACATCTGGATGTTAAATCATTATACAACACTATATGTAGTAGTACGAATAGACGGAATCCGCTCTGCCCGAGTTACTGCTCGTCATCTTCCTGTTCTCTCTCATTTTCGGCCGCTTGCTCTTTATTTCACGCCTCCATTCTTGAGATTTCGACACTGCAGCCTGCTTTCTCCAGCCAGCGGGCGGAACCTTCGGCTGCTTTGACTTCTGCCGCCGCCCTTGATAGTCTATAGTTATATTATCATATAATCACGCAAACGTACAAACAAACGTTCGCCAAAAATTTCTAATTTGTTCCATATAAGGAGGAGCCATCGATGTCTCAAGGCAGCTGGATCTGGTATCAGAACGAGCTGATTCCCCGGCAGTCTGTACATATTTCGCCGGATGATCGCGGCTATTATTTCGGAGACGGTTTGTATGAGGTGTTCCGTGTTTACAGCGGCTCCATGTTCGAGCCATCCGCTCATTTTGACCGTCTGGAGAGAACGGCCAAGGCGCTGCGCATAACGCTTCCCCACTCCCGCTCTCAGATAGCAGCCCGGCTGGAAGAGCTGATCCGCAAGAATGATCTGCAGACGGGCAATATTTATATGCAAATAACCCGGGGCATCGCCGCCCGCTCCCATCCTTTCCCTCCGCTGGCCGAGCCGGTGCTGATGGCTTACACGACCGAAGCCGACAGGCCGCAGGAGGATATGCGCAAGGGAATCCAGGCCATCACTGCCGAGGATATACGCTGGCTGCGCTGCGACCTGAAGACGCTGAACCTGCTCCCGAACGTGCTCGCCAAGCAGGAAGCGCTGGACCGTGGCGCCGACGAGGTCATCTTTCACCGTTCAGGCACAGTCACCGAGTGCAGCGCCTCCAACGTGATGATCGTCAAAAACGGAGTCCTGCGCACGCATCCGGCTAACCATCTGATCCTGCACGGCGTTACGCGCCTGGTCGTTCTCCGGCTGGCGCGCCAGCTGGGTATTCAGGTCGTGGAGGAGCCGTTCACGCTGGAGGCTCTTGCCCAGGCGGATGAAGTGTTCCTCACCAGCACGACGGCCGAGATTATGCCGATTGTCCGCATTGACGAACGCCTCGTTCGCAATGGGGCGCCCGGCCCGGTCACTCAGCAGCTGCAGTCGGCATTTGAAGCGGTCATTCCGGGTCATGCAGCTTCTTCCGACCACGGGTAAACCTCGCGCTGCCGCAGCGGTCTCCCTCTCCGGGCTCCGCCTGCCAACGTCGCGGCAGCCCGGATGTCCGGTAGAGGGAGGAGTATGGAAAAAGCCTTACGCTGCAGCGTAAGGCTTTTTCCATGTCCCCGGCCATCTAGGACCGGGCCTGCAGCCTAGCCGGAGAGGATGCCGCTCCCGCATCCCTCGAACCGGTCCCCAGCCAACCAGCCAACCAACGCTATCAACGCGCTACCTGCGCAAGTTCCATTCCTCGCTGCCATATTTCTCAGCCATTAGCTTAATTGTCAGTTCGCGCTCATACTCGGTCAGCTCCCCGGGGACGAGACGGACGCCCAGTCCTTCGGCGATGCCGGCTTCGAACGCGCCCTCCACTTCAGCCAGCTCCACCGGCTTCCGTCCTCCTGCGCGCAACAGATCATTGATGGCGATCGCCTTGCGCAGAAATTGCTGCTTCATCCTGTCCTTGATCCGGTCGCTGTTAAACAGCAGCAGATCGAACAGCGCATCCGCATCCAGCTCCAGCAAAATCGAGCCGTGCTGCAGCACAACGCCCTTCGCCCGGGTCTGCGCGCTGCCCGCGATTTTGCGCCCTTCCACCACCAGCTCGTACCAGGAAGGCGAGTCAAAGCAGGCCGCTGATCCCATCGACGCATACTTTTCCTGCTCCTCGGGATTTGCCAGCTGCACCATGTCGGCCGCCAGACCGAGCCGGCGGAAGCCCAGCAGCAGCCCTTGGCTCAGCACCCGGTAAGCTTCGGTCACGCTGCTCGGGATGCCGGGATAGCTCTCCGCGACGATAATGCTGTATGTAAGCTCGCGGTCATGCAATACCGCGCGCCCTCCGGTCGCCCTCCGCACGAACCCGTAGCCCGCCTGCTCCAGTCTTCCGAAGTCGATTTCATCCTTCGCTTTCTGGAAGTATCCGATCGACAGCGTCGCAGGCGACCAGCCGTAGAACCGGACCGTCGGCGGGGCGAGCCCCTCGCTGTGAGCGGTCAAAATCGCTTCGTCCACAGCCATATTGTAAGCCGGATCGCCGTCTCCCGACCGGACCCATCTCCATTCTTTGTTTCCCATTCCTATCACCAGCTCATCTTATTGTCATGCATCCGGTGCGTTCGGACGCTAACCCTCATCATAATGGATTCCGTTTCCGTTTGAAAGAGCACTTCTTCGTGCATACTAAAAATAAACTATGGGCATTGGCCCGCTGCGTGCTGCCACGTCTGACCGACGAGCCCGGCAAGAGATAGCCCAAGCTATGAAAACGCATGCCCCGATGAAAAGGAGCGAGTGTCCACCATGCAAAAGACCGAACGCAAAGAACACGTGCGCCCGCTGAACGAGCATGTCGAGCTGCATTTTGAACGGGAATGGTTCGAGGAGCTGCACGCCCGCGCGCAAAAAAACGGGCCGTGGGACGACTGGTCGATGTTTCGCCTCGCCTGCGAGGCCGAACGCGCCGGCATGATCGGCTCGTTCGACGATCTGCTGTGCTTGTCCCATCTGCCGAATCTCGTCCCTATGGACCACCAGATCGGCACCGCCAAGAAAGTGCTCACCGAGATGCGGGGAAGGGCTATTCTGGCCGACGAGGTCGGTCTCGGCAAGACGATCGAGGCCGGGCTGATCCTCAAGGAATATATGATCCGCGGACTCGTCCGCAAGGTGCTGATTCTCGTCCCCGCTTCCCTGGTGCTCCAGTGGGTAAGAGAGCTGAACCAGAAGTTCGGCATCCCGGCCGTGGCGCAGAAAAAGGAATATATGTGGGCTCAGCACGATATTATCGTGGCGTCCATGGACACGGCCAAGCGCGATCCGCATCGCGGCATCGTCCTGGAGCAGGAGTACGATATGCTGATTATCGACGAGGCGCATAAGCTCAAAAATAAAAAGACGACCAACTACCAGTTCGTGCTGGAGCTGCGCAAAAAATACTGCCTGCTGCTGACCGCCACCCCGGTGCAAAACGATCTGAAGGAGCTGTATAATCTGATCACGCTGCTGAAGCCGGGCCAGCTCGGAGGACAGACGAGCTTCCAGGCCAACTTTGTTGTCGACAAGCGTATTCCGAAGAACGAAGCGCAGCTTCAGCAGGAGCTCGGCAAGGTCATGATTCGCAACCGCCGCAGCGACGGCAATGTATCGTTTACGAAGCGGATCGTCCGCAATATTCCGCTGCAGCTGTCCCCCGAGGAGCAGGCGCTTTATGACGGCGTGACGAGCTTCGTCCGCTCGCGTTATGAAGAATCCGGAGGCGACCTGAGCAGCGTGCTGTCGCTCGTGACGCTGCAGCGCGAAGTATGCTCCAGCCGGGACGCCGTGTTTATCACGCTTGTGAATATGTTTAAGAAGACAGAAGAGGACTCCCCGATCCGCCCCAGGATCTGGGAGCTCGTCGAAACGATCCGCGGCATCAAGGCCAATACGAAAGCGGAGAAAGTGCTGGAGCTGATTCAGTCCATTCAGGATAAGGTTATCATTTTCACGGAATACCGCGCATCCCAGGAATATTTGCTGCAGTATCTCCGCGACCGCAAAATTACCGCCGTCCCTTACCGGGGAGGCATGAACCGGGGCAAGAAGGACTGGATGATGGATCTGTTCCGCAACCGCGCGCAGGTGCTGATCGCCACCGAGGCCGGAGGCGAAGGGATCAACCTGCAGTTCTGCCACCATATGATCAACTTCGATCTGCCTTGGAATCCGATGCGGGTCGAACAACGGATCGGACGGGTGCACCGGCTCGGGCAGCAGCAGGACGTGAAGATTTACAACCTGTCCACGACCGGCACGATCGAGGAACATATTCTCTCCCTGCTCCATGAGAAAATCAATATGTTCGAGCTGGTCATCGGCGAGCTGGATACGATATTGGAGCGGCTGGAGCAGGATACGCCGCTGGAGTCTCATCTGGCCAAGCTGATTCTGACGGCCCGCGATTCCAACGACATTCGCCGCCAGATCGACGATCTCGGCGAATCGTTTACGACGCTGCGAGGCAGCGCAGCGGCCGCTCCTTCACCAGAAGAGCATCCGGGCGCCCAATCGGCTCCCTTCTCCGCCCTGCTGAATGCCGTCGGGCAGACGGTCACGCAGCAGATGCCGGCAGCCGGGGAGGTGCAGCTATGAGCATGGACAGCGTTCAGATTCGCTCCTTCGTCCTTCGCTATCTGGAGGCCGAAGAGTGCGATATTATCGAGAAGCATCCGGCCTATGTCACGGTAAAGCTGTCTCCGTCGGCCGACCGCGATCTGACGCATCGGCCGTATTATTGGAGCTTTGTCGAGCGCACCGGCGTAACGCCCGAGACGATGACCTGTACGTTCATCTTCGATCCGGACGTCTACCGGGAGCTGCATCCGGAGCCCCGACAGGCTGGGCCGCAGGCCGGCGTCAGCACCGCCGCTCCTCCGGGCATGACGGCAGCCGGGCAGCCGGGGCCGTCCCAGGGAACGGCGCCCGGAACCTTACCCGCCTCAAGCAGCCCGGCGCCGGATTCATCGACCGCCCCGGGAACCGCGGGAAGCAGTGTCACGCCAGGCATGCCGCCAGCCGCCGGACAGCCGCCGCAGGGAGACAGCATCCTCGGCCGCTACTTCGGCTTCGTGCCTACGACGTATACAGCGCGGGTGCCCCGCGATGAGATGACGTACGGCAGCCGCCGGCTGGAGCAAATCTTTGCCGCCGTACGCGCCAAAGGGCGGTTCGTCCGCTTATTCGAAGCCTATACGCCTCCTTCGTCGCAAGCGGCTCAGCACGCGCAGACCGTGCCTTACGAAACATGGCTGGCTGTAAATTACAAGGTGGAGCTGACCTGCGACATGAAGCGGAGCGAATTTCACTCGATCGGCATTCAGCTGCAGACCGGTGAGATCCGCGAGCAGTTCCAGGAGTGGATGGCGCCGCGCAAGCTGACGCCGCGGCTTCCCGCCCGTGTGTACGTCATACCGGACAAGCTGACTTTGCCCCGGGCTGTTCTTTTTCTCGAACAGCATATGGAGCAAAAGCTTGCGGGCTATGATCATCAGTGGGCCATGCATGCCAACATCCGGCTTGGCGAAGAGCAGAGCCGGGTCCGCGACTACTATGAAGCGCTGCTCCGCTCCGCCGAGCCTGACGTTAGAGCCGAAATCGACAGCCAGTATGAACGCCGGACGCAGGAAGTCGAGTGGCAGTACCGGCCGCGCATTCAAATATCCGCCATCAACTGCGGATTGTTTCATATCCCGGCATCGAACGGACGGCTCTCGTGACGAATTCGTGCGAACGCTAGCATTTTAACGGGAAAAGTTTTTTTATTTCATCTACAGGTTCTAACAAACTTTTCCCGGCATAGCTTGTACAATAAAGGCATATTCGCTCTTGCGGCGCAGGTCGAGGCGATATGCACCGACTCCAAGGTGAAGCAGGTGAATGTTCATGAAAAAGTTAGCGCTGCTCCTGTCCTCCGCCGCACTCGGCGCCAGCCTGCTTGTCCTCGGACCGGCGGCCTATACATCCGCAGATCAGACATGGCGGGAAGGAAAGCCGTCGCCAGCAGCCGCTGCCGCGCCGCTCTCGGAGCAACCTCCGGAAGCATCGGTCTCCGCCAACGCCAACGCGCCAGCTGCCCCAAGCTCAGTGCTGCGAGAAGCCGTATCCGGCTTCGTAAGCGAGCTTGCCAAGCAGCCGGGCTTCGAGAATTGGTCGCAAGCCGAATGGACGAGCCAGCCGCTTGGTCCCGGCACGCACGGCTGGGTGATTTTGCTCAAGGCCGGGGGTCAAGAGATCGGCTACCTGATCGTCTACGCCGATGAAAACGGCGGCTACCGGCTGACCGAATACGGCCGCGGCAATTACCCGCTGTTCAGTCAGCAAACGCTGTACCAAAGCCTGGTACGGCTCGAACTTATCGAATACGCTTATCGCGCCGAGCCTTATTATTACAACCCCCTGCAGGCAGTCTGGCAGGTGACCGTGGAGAATGCGGACCGTGTCTGGTACATTGATGCCAAGACGGGCGAAGAGCTTCCGTTTATGTCGGCGGACAGCTTCCCCGAACCGTCTTTTTCCATGAAACCGTTCACCACAGCCGGCTCTCTGCATACCATTATACAAGCAAGCCATACTTCCCCGGTCGATCCTTACGGCACGCTCTCCTGGGTGCAGGGAATTCCGGCGGCAGGCGGCGGACTCTTCGAATCGCTGCAGGCGCAGATCAAGGCGGGAACTCCCCCCGTGTATGCGGCCGAGCTATACGACGGTCAAGTGACGATTCCGCTCGCCGTATCCGGCTATCAGGTTTGGTCCGGCGGCGACCGTTTTGTCCAAGTCGTTCAAGACGACGACCGTTATCTTCCACTGGACGTTTTGACGCGTCTGGGCCATTTTTACCCCTAACCCAACGGTTTTTCTCCTCACTTCCCTATATAGAAAAGCTTCCTACGTTCCCTGGAGGCTTGCCCCATCCTTAACCGGACGGCGGGCGAGACTCGGGTGCAAGAAGCTTTTCCTTTTTTTTATGCAGGGCCTGTTATAGCGTCCGCCATTCTCAAGCATCGGGCGAATCCTTTCCTCCCAGCCAGCGTTTTCTCCACATCCGAATCGACAACGGCAGCATGCCGAACCAGCGAACCTCCCAAGGCTCCTTCGCCTCCTTGCGTCCCGCCCTCACCTGCCTCCGGACCTCCCTGGGCGTATCGATATAACGGACGACCCTCTCCGTCACATATTTGACCAATTCATCGCTTTTTCCCATGGCTATGGCGCCTCCCTTCCTTTCCAGTATGGGCAATGCCTGCCGGAGACAAACGCATACAATAGAACGAAGAACTATAAAGAGTCCGAGAAAAGGCGGCTTTTCACATTCATCGAAAGTCTGGCGTCAAGTTAAGCGCGTGAATCGTCTAACCTATAAAGTATGCCTTAAAGCATCAGGGAGGATGACGAGTCATGGGGAAAGCAGTGATCAGCTTAATAGCGCTCATTGTCCTATCCGCGGGCATGATGTATTCGCCTTGGGTCACGGAAGGCTTTGCGAAGCGGCGGGTGATCGGCGCCTTCGAGGATCAAGGAAGAAAAGTTCAGGATGGATGCGGCTTCAACTGTAAAGACTGCGGCGTGAAAGGCTCGAAAAAAGCGCCGTTCGGTCGGATGGTCAGCATCGAATATGCCTGCGGCTTGCTGCCGGCAGACTCCCCTGAATTTCACCAGAGGGGCCAGCGGTTTGTGTCGTTCCTGGGTACGGTTCATTGAAGCGGAGAGCTGCTTCTGTCTGCTCGGATTCGAAACTTTATACGGATCGGTAGCGTTTAAGAGTAAAAGGTCAGAATCTTTAAGGGAGTGAACAAAGATGAGGTTGCCTCTAAAAGCTTCATACGTAACGCTCTGCATTGTTTTTATCATTTGCGTAGCGGGAGGTATAAGAATAGTTCAAGGAAATAAAGAGACTGATCCAAGCCATACAAATCCTCTCAGCTATCCTCAAAATGAATATGGGCAAACCTACGGTTCTGCTGCAGAAGCCACCCCCATTGGAATGCTGCCCGACTTAATCTATTCGGGAAGTGTGAACGGCATTGCCGCCTATGTACTGAAACAAGATTATCTCAGCGAACTAAGCCGCGATGTCCCCTTGTATGAGGTTTCCGGGAAAGCCATCATTGGTTCCTATCGTATCAGCGCCAAAAATGTGACCTATCCTAAAAATAAAAACGGACAAACCTACGGCTCTTCCGCGGACGCTGCTTCTTCAGAAACGAGTCCGGAATTAATCCGTGCTATAGGTGTCGGCGGCACAAAAGGATATGTGCTGAAAACAGACTTGGACGGCAAGCTGCCGACATCGCCCGAGGAAGCCATTTCGATGCAGAACAGCAGGCCGCCGGGCGGTCGCGAAATTCCGCTGTATGACGTTGATGGTGAAACCATACTTGACGTGTTTCAGATTAAATAAAGTGCCCGCCTCGGCCAACTACAGCCCCAAAGGACAGTAAAAAAGCCTTCTTCCCCGCTGATCGCTCAGCCAGGATGAAGGCTTTTCTTTTCCGCTTTGGCATTTGCCCGGCTACATTTTCTCCGGCGCTTCCAGCCCGATCAGGGCGAGACCGCTCTTCAGCACAATCGTCGCCGCTTTCACAAGCGCCAGACGGGCGCTTCGCACATCGGCCGGCACATCCGACCTCAGAATCGGACATTCCCGGTAGAACCGGTTGAACGCCTGCGCCAGGTCGATCAAATACCGGCTGATGATCGACGGCTCCAGCTTGTCCAACGCCTGCACGACCCGCTCGCGGTAGATGTACAGCTCACGCACCAGCCCCTGCTCCGTCGGATCGGTCAGCAGCCCCAGCTCCGGCGCAGCGCCGGAATCGCCTTGCGAGGCTCCGTCCCCGGCTTCCGCACGCCGCAGGATGCTGCAAGCCCGGGCATGTGCATACTGCACATAAGGCCCGGTTTCCCCTTCGAAGTTCAGCGCCTCATCCCACGAGAAGACGATGTCCTTCACCCGGTTGTTGCTCAGATCGTTGAAAATAATCGCGCCGACCCCTACCTGGCGGGCCACTTCGTCTTTGTTGTCCAGCTCGGGATTTTTTTCTTCGATAATCTCGCGCGTTTTCTCGATCGCCTTGGTGAGCAGCTCTTCCAGGTTGATCACATTGCCCTTGCGCGTCGACAGCTTAGCCCCTTCCAGGCTGACCTTGCCGAAAGGAACATGGACAAGCTGCTTGGCCCACTCGTAGCCCATTAGCTCAATGACCTTGAACCACTGCTGGAAATGAAGACTTTGCCCCGCATCCGTTACGTATACCGCTTTCTCGAAGTCATACGTATCCTTGCGGTAGATCGCCGCCGTCACATCGCGCGTATGGTACAGCGTGCCGCCGTCCTTCTTGACCATCAGCGCAGGCGGCATGTTGTAATCCTCCAGCTTGACCAGCAGCGCCCCTGCGTCTTCCTCAAGCAGCGCTTTCGCCTTCAGCTCGTCCAGCACGGCCTCCATCTTGTCGTTGTAGAAGCTCTCCCCGGCATACGAATCAAACTTCACGCCGAGCAGGTCATACATCTTGTGGAATTCCTTCAGACTGATCTCCACGAACCAGCGCCACAGCTTGGTCGCCTCTTCATCGCCCTGCTCCAGCTTGACGAACCATGCGCGGGCTTCATCCTCCAGCTCGGGCCGCACATCCGCCTCGTCGTGAAACTTCACATAGATGCGCTGCAGCTCGTCGATGCCGTCCGCTTCCACCGCCGCGTCGTCTCCCCACAGCTTGTAGGCGACGATCAGCTTGCCGAACTGCGTCCCCCAATCGCCCAGATGATTGACTCCGACGCTTTTGTAACCGAGAAAGTTGAAAATGCGATACAAAGCCCCGCCGATCACCGTCGAACGCAAATGGCCGATATGGAAGGTTTTGGCGATATTAGGCGACGAATAATCAATGACGACGCTGCGTCCCTGTCCGATATCTTGAGCCCCGAAGCGCTCCCCTTGGGTAAGCGCCTCGCCTACGACATCCGTCGCATAAGCCGATTTGTTCAGGAACACGTTGAAATAGCCGGAGACGGCCTCCACGCGCTCTACCAGCGGGTTCTCCTCCCAGCCTTGGGCCAGTCCTTCCGCAATCTGCTGCGGCGCCTTGCGCAGCTGCTTGCTCAGCTTGAAGCAGGGCAGGGATAAATCGCCCATCTGCGGATTAGGCGGATATTCGATCCATTCCGCCAGCTCCTCCCCGTTTACGCCTTCCAGCCTCGATACTGTCTGTGCAGCCAGCCATTGCTTATAATTCATCTCTGAAATGTTCCCCTTTCCGTCTATACAGCCTCACAAGGCTCCCTGAATACAAGATAACCCCACAGAGTGGGGCTGTTTTCTCCGGAGCCGGCTTAGGCACCTTGCGGGGTCCCCGGAAATTTATTAAATGCCGGATGATCGAGAAAGCACCCCTGCACGGGGTGCCTCCTGCTGCCTCCCTATGGGGCAAAGTGACCCGATCGAAATTTCACATATCTCCCATTATATCGAGCAGGGAAAATCGAGTCAAGCCGTAAGACCGCGCCACGAGCGGCGCGTCAGCCCCTCCCGGGCTCTGCTGCGGGCCTCGGCCTGCCGCATGAACCGCTCACCGCTTCGGCCAGCGAGGCATTCAGCTTGATTCGGCCCCTTCTGGGATGGACCGTCATGCCTGCTTCCTTCGGCAATTTTCTTAAATAGGCCGCACCATTTCCTTAAATAGGCCGCAGCGCCTACAGCATCTTCTGCATCAGCACCACATTCAGCAGCCTGCCGAATTTGACGCCAACTTCCCGCATCGTGCCGACAGTCTCGAATCCGTAAGCCCGATGCAGATGCAGACTGGCCTCGTTGCTTTCCTCAATCCGGGACAATACGGTATGAAGTCCCGCCTGCTTGCCATCCCGCAGCATTACCTCCAGCAGCCTCCTGCCAATCCCCTGACCGCGGTAATCCTCCCGGATGTACATCGACAGCTCGCTCGTGCGGGCATAAGCGAGACGGTCCGAATAGCGGTTCAAGGCGCTCCAGCCTGCGATCACGCCTTCGGTCTCCGCCACCACCACCGGGTAGGCATCCCCGTGCTGGGTAAACCATTCCTCCTGCTGCGCAAGGCTGCGGGGAACCGTATCGAACGTCGCTACTGTGTTAACGATCGCTTCATTATAAATGTCCAGAATGGACGGCACATCTTCCAAAACCGCTTGCCGGATATTCACTGCTCCAACCTCTTTCTGTCCGTATGTCGAGTGTGTCGCTTTCAATTCATTCCGTTTACTGCCCCTAACGCTTATAGAACGCTCGCCCGTTTATGGAAAATGTGCTCCACATGATCCTAGCAGGGCCCTAGTAGTAGCGGCTACCCGAGCTGGCTCGGCCAAAGCACATAGTGGCTGCGGTCCTTCTCGGCTCCGAGCAGCTGCAGGTATTCCCGCTCCGGAGCTTCCGAGATGCGCACGCCGTTCCAGCTTTCAACGACAATTTTGCGCAGCTGCTGCTGCTTCAGGAACAGCCGGAATATCTCCTTCAGCTGTCGGCCGATATCCGCCTGCGTACCGTCCTGCCCGCGTTCGATCTGGTAGATGCGCTTGCCGTTATTTTCAATCCAGTACAGCCAGCTTGCCCCCTGGAATACCATGTAATTGCCCGGCTTCCGCGAGAAGGAAAGTCCCTCCGCCTGGGGCCAAGGAATCAGCAGCCCAAACGGATTGGCCGGATCGACCGCGCTCAGCAGAATAAGCGGTTCTTCCCTCTCTCCGGCCGAAGCGGCGTCTGCCGGAGCAGCTGCCGACTGGTACAGCCGCGTCAGAAAGTCCTTGGAGGCAAACTGCAGATACGGCAAATCCCGGATGAACAAGCCGCGCACGACCGTTCCCCAATGCTCCAGCTGCTTCAGCAGCGGCAGCACCGTTTCCCAGGCGTACGGAGAAACGGAGGCAACCAGCTCCTTGGTCAAAATCCCGTATTTATCGAGCAAATGCCTGATCCAGGCCAGCGCAGCCGCTTCCTTGTCATAGCCCGGGTTATACAGCGACTCCAGTGGATACCAGCGCCCGAGACCCGACTGGAACTTGTCCGGCTTCTTCGCTTTGCCCAACGCATGGAGCCGCATCGGGGCAAATTGGTCATTGGCCGCCTGACCGTCCCAGACCAGCTCCAGCAGCTCGGCCAGCAGGACGGAAGGCTGCTTGCCGGTCTCGATCGACAGCTTCGTAAGGAAAGCCGCTCCCTTGCCCATCAGCAGGCGCAGCAGCTCAGGATGGGCGGACGGCCTGTTCTCAGCGGCCGATTTTTCCAGATAAGGCTGGTACAGCCCGCTGTTTTCCGCGAGGAAAAAGGCGATCCGCCCCTCCTTCTCATCCGGCTGCTTGCGGCCTGCCCAGAACACCTCCCCGGATGCGCATAGCCAATCCAGGTCCTGCTTCTTGTAGCCGGGCAGTCTGGCAGGGAAAAGCACGCTTTCCCACAGCGAGACCGGCAGGAAGAAGCCCTCCAGGTCGATGATTAGCTCCCGCAGACGGTCGCTTCCGACGAGCGGGGAAGCTGTAGCCAAGCCGGCGAAGAGCGGCATATGGCGCAAATAAGTCAAAGCCGGCACGGCTTCGCTGCTACGCCGGAACAGCTGCACCGATGTTCGGATCAGCCGGGAGGCCACCTTGCTGCTCGTCCACATCCCGGTTTCTCCCGGATCCGAGAAAGGAGAGGCCTCCATCCGGCCCTCAGCCAGCGCCGTCTGCAGCCACTCCTCGGCCGCCGGCCGCTCCAGCGCGTACCGGGTCATCAGCTCCTCCAGCGTAACTGAGATCGCATGGTCGCTGTACCGCTGCAGAATAAGCGCTCTCGCTTCTGCAGACGCATTTAAACTTGCGTACAAGCTCCGTTCATCGCTGCTTATGTAAAAAGTCTGCTGCTGCAGCGCAAGCCTGCTGACGTTCCCCCGGACAAGCAACTGCTCCAGCCAGCCCGGGAGCTGTGCGGCCTCCTCCCCGGCTGCCTTCTGCAGCTCTTCGGCGGTAGCTTCCCCATGCTCCTTCAGATGGCGCAGCACGTCTCCGGGTCCGCTCCAGCTGCCGTCTCCATGCTCCAGTCGGCGCTCCTCCGCGGCCAAAACCTCGGGATGGACGGCTTGACGGACAGCCTCATCTCCGAAGATTTCAGCTGCCAGACTGCGGCTGAAGCCCAGCAGTTCCGCCTGCACATCCTGAGGCAGCGCATCGGATTCGTAGAGCCGAGTCTGTGCATAGTCGGCTTGAAACTGCGCCGCCAGCGGGGAGGGGGCATGCCCCCGGTGCTCGGCGAACCGGATGTCTCCCTGGCGCACCGCTTCCAATACGAGCCGGAGGTTATCCGTATCCGTCTGCTCCTCCAGGCATACCCTCATCGCTTCTTGGAACAGCGGGAATCGCTCCCGGAAGGGCAGCGCTTCCTTCAGCAGCTCTTGACTGCGCAGCCGTTTCTTCCATGCGGGCATCCGGGTGAAGCTCCTGGCCAGCAGCAGCGACGTTTCCGCCAGCTGCTGGAAAGTCGAGCCGAACATCGGAGACTGCGAAACGGCCTGCGCGATCAGCGGCTCCGCCTGCTCCCAGCTGAGCGTCCGGATTGCTGATACGATGGACGCGTCATGGCCGGAGAACACCAGCTCGAACCCGTTGTCCCGCGCATTCGTATACAGAGCCTGATGCCCGGCTTCCGTCAGCTTGCGGCTCACGCTCATCAGCCAGGTCCGGTTGAGCCTGCGGCCGAGCAAACTATGCACGATGCAATGGCTATGTCCCTGCTCATCGGTGAATGTCTCGATGACGATTTGCCGGTCCGTGGGCACGGGAGCCACGGCCATCTGGTTGCGGACAAATCCGATCAGGCTGGCCGCGGCCTCAGCGTCCAAATAATATTCCGCCATCAGCCATTCCTGGACCTGCGCGTCCACTGCAGACCGCTCCGGCAATCTGCCGTCTGCATCTGTTTGCCGATTTTTTCCTAGAGGCTCAGCCGCTCCTGCCTCCATCGGCCCGAATTGCCCTGATTGCAGTTGTTCTGCCTGCAGTTGTTCTGTCTGCAGTTGGTCTGCTTGCGGTTGGTCTGGCTGCACCTGCTCTGCCTGCACCCGCTCTGTCTGCATCCTCTCTGGCTGCACCTGCTCTGCCTTCCCATGTCCTGTCTGCAGGCGGCTTCTCAGCTCCCGCCACAAGGCTCCGGTCTGCATGCCCAGCTCATACGACTTGCCTCCCGATTCCCCGCGCCAGAAGGGAATTTCGCTGTAACGGTTCTCCGCCTCCCGGACATAGATTCGCTCGGGACGGATGCGCATGATTCGCCAGGATGCGGTGCCGAGCTGGAACACATCCCCGACCGACGACTCCTGGACAAACTCTTCGTCCAGCTCGCCCAAATGCAGCCCGGTTTCGTTGTGATGGACCGGATAAGCTGTGCTTTGCGGGATCGTACCCGCGCCGACCAGCGCGGCCATCGGGGTCGCCGCGAGACGGGTGAGCCGGTCCGTCGCGCGGTCCCATTCGATCAGCGGACGCACGAACGGATAGAAGCCGGCCAGCATCTCCAGCAGCGCCAGCAGTCTATCCCGGGGCACCCAGCGGAAGCTGTCGCTGGCGGCGAGCAGGCGCTCCAGGCCGGCGACATCCCATTCGTCGCCGAGACTGACGATGGCGACCACCTGCTGCGCCAGCACATCGAGGCCGCCCCGCGGGATGCGGATGGCCTCGATGTCGCGCGCGGCGATGCGCCGAGCGAGCACGGCCAGCTCCGGCAGGAAGCTGCGGCTGCGCGCCACGAGCGCGCCACGGCTGACGCCGCCGACGCTGTGCCCGGCCCGGCCGATGCGCTGGATGCCGGCGGCCGCGCTGAACGGCGAGTCGATCTGGATAACCAGATCGACATGGCCAACGTCGATGCCAAGCTCCAGCGACGACGTGGCGACTAGGCAGCGGAGCTTGCCCTCCTTCAGCAGCTGCTCCACCTCCAGCCGCTTCTCGCGGGCAACGCTGCCATGATGGCTGCGGACCATCTCGTAGCCGACATGGTCGTTCAGCCGCAGCGTCAGCCGCTCGCAGAGTCTCCGGCTGTTGGCGAAGACGAGCACCGTGCGGCTTCCTTCCATCAGCTGCAAAAGCCGCTGGACTAGCGGCGTCCAGATCGCCTCCCGGTCCGCGCCGGGACGGATCGGCTCGGGGACCGTGACGAGCAGGGAATACTGCTTGTCCGCCCGGCTCTCGACGATCGCCACCGGCCTCGGCTGTCCGCTTTCCCAGCCTCCCAAATACCGCGCCACGCGCTCGATGGGCTTCTGCGTAGCGGACACGCCGATGCGCTGAACGGAGCCTGAGCACCAGACATGCAGTCGCTCGAGGGTCAAAGACAGATGCTCGCCGCGCTTGTCCGCGGCCAGATCGTGAATCTCATCGACGATCACCTGCTCAACCGTCCGCAGAATCTCCCTCGCCCGCGGAGAGGTGAGCAGCAAATAAAGCGACTCCGGCGTTGTCACCAGCACATCCGGCGGCGTCCGCAGCATGGACGCCCGCGTGCTCTGCGTCGTATCTCCGGTGCGAACGCCGGCCGTGATCGCCCTCCAGCCTTCAGCCCCGCCGGGCGAATGCGTCGCCGCCTCCGCCTGAATTTCCTCCAGAAACTGAAGCAGATGATGGTGAATATCATTGTTAAGCGCCTTAAGCGGGGTTACGACCAGGGTGCGAACACCTGGCGCATAACCCGCGGCAGCCGACTCCTTGCTGCGGATAATCCAATCCAGACATGGCAGCAGCGCGGCCAGCGTCTTGCCCGAGCCGGTCGGCGATGAGATCAGCGTATGCTGCCCGGAGCGGATTCGCGCCCAAGCCTGTCTCTGTACATCCGTCGGCTCACCGAATCGTGAGGCGAACCAGCTCCACAATACCGGATGAAACTCAGCTTCGTTCTGCCTCTGGCCAGCCATATGCGCCACCTCCACACCCGCTTTATAAGAATACAATTAAGATAGCATATCCTTAGCCGACTCTGCCAGCGGCCGCGGCTTGAGAGCTTGCCGGCTTGGGATGCAGGCGGACATCTCCCGAACGATTAACGAAAAGAAGGACCGCCGCGTTGCTCCGGCGATCCTCGTTCTTCCGGCGGGTCCTTACCTCTCCGTCCGTCTGTCCCATCCCATAATGAAAAGCGTAATCAGGAGTCCGCACAGCGACAGCAGCGCCCCCGTCCATGGCAGGAATTCCAGCCCGGCATGCGTAATGACCGCTCCGCCCAGGTAAGCTCCGCCCGCATTTCCGAGATTCAACGCCGAGTGATTGGACGTAGAAGCCAGCGCCGGAGCATCCTTGGCCAGCGACATGATCCTCACCTGCAGGCCTGGCAGTACGCCGAAGGCCGCCACCCCCCACAAGAAAATCGTCAAGATCGCCAGCACGGGGACATGCGCGGTTACGCCAAGCACGGCCAGTATGCCCGCCAGCAGAAGAAAACCGACCAGCAACGTAGGCATCAGCTTCCAGTCCGCCAGCTTGCCGCCCACGATATTGCCCAAGGTTACTCCGATGCCGAAGAGCACCAACACCCAGGTCACCCCGCGTTCTCCAATACCTGTGATCTCCTGCAGCAAGGGAGCGATGTACGTAAACACGGCGAACAAACTGCTGCAGCCCAGAGCGCCGGCCAGCAGCACCAGCAGCAGCTTCGGCTGGGCCAGCGCGCGCAGCTGCCGGACGAAGCTTGAACTCGGATCATGCGGAATCTTGGGAATCCAGGCGATGATCCCGATCAAGGTAATGACTCCCATCACGACGACAGCGACGAAGGAAGCCCGCCAGCCCATGTGCTGGCCGATGAAGGTGCCGAAGGGAACGCCAATAATATTAGCTACCGTCAGGCCCGCCATCATGACGGACACGGCGGCGGCTTGACGGCCGGGAGCGACCAATCCGGCCGCTATCACCGAGCCGACGCCGAAGAAGGTGCCATGCGCCAGCGAGGTGAAAAGTCTGGCTGCCATCAGCACCCCATAATTCGGCGCGAGAGCCGCCACCCCGTTCCCGATGATGAAGAGAATCATCAGGATGCAGAGCAGTACCTTCTGCGGCAGCCTCGAGGTTGCCAGCGCAAGCACCGGCGCTCCGATCGCGACGCCAAGCGCGTAGCCTGTAATAAGCTGGCCCGCCTTCGGGATGCTTACCTGAAGATCTGCCGCCACATTGGGCAGCAGCCCCATGATGACGAATTCGGTCATTCCGATAGCGAACGCTCCTGCCGTCAAGGACAGGAGCGAGATCGGAAATTTTTCTTTATGCTTTTCCATGAAACAGGGTCCTTCTCTCTTATAATATAGTTACACCATGATGCCTCCCTTGAGAGGGACACCTAAACAGCTTGAAAAAACTCATAAATGCATCAGATTGACGTTCACACGCACAGGTTTATACGAAAATCCGCACATGTCCGCCAGACTAACCTTCACACGCACAGGTTTTATACGAAAATCCGCGCAAGTCCGCCAGAATGACATTCATAACGCATAGGTTTTATACGAAAATCCGCATATGTCCGTCAGACTAACCTTCACACGCACAGGTTTTATACGAAAATCCGCACATGTCCGCCAGACTAACCTTCACACGCACAGGTTTTATACGAAAATCCGCACTTGTCCGCCAGACTGACGATCACACGCACAGGTTTATACGAAAATCCGCACTTGTCCGCCAGACTGACGTTCACACGCACAGGTTTATACGAAAATCCGCACATGTCCGCCAGACTAACCTTCACACGCACAGGTTTTATACGAAAATCCGCACATGTCCGCCAGACTAACCTTCATACGCACAGGTTTTATACGAAAATCCGCACATGTCCGCCAGACTAACCTTCACACGCACAGGTTTATACGAAAGTCCGTACATGTCCGCCCCGCTGGCGCTAAAACCTACAAGGTTCGTCGGGAACCCCCGTCCACTCCTTTAATGTCTGCCTCCGCGAGAACTCCGAGCAGCAACACCCTATAAGCCTATCGCCGCCTTGCATTACTGCCACTACCGCGAAGACTACTCACCGGACACCGGAATAGACAGCCACGCTCTGTCCTGGCTCCAGTTGGCCTGTACGGGCGATTCAAAGAAATCGGTCAACACCTCGCTGCGCAGCACATCCCGCGTAAATCCCTTGGCGAAAACCGTACCTCGGCGCAGCAGCACCGTATGGGTAAAAATCGGAATAATCTCTTCCGTATGATGCGTGACGAATAGCATATGGGGCGCTTCCGGCGACTTGGCCAGTTCGCTGATGCTGTTCAGCAGCGCTTCCCTGGAGAAAAAATCAAGCCCGTTGCATGCCTCATCCAGAATAAGCAGCTTGGGAGACGCCATCAGAGCGCGGGCGATCAATATTTTCTGCTTTTCCCCCTGAGAGCAGCCCTGATAAATACGGTCGATCAGATGGGCACAGCCCAGTTGTTGCATAAGCTGGGCCGCCCGCTCGTAATCTTCGTTCGTCGGCTTGTCATACAGGCCGATGGAGGCATGCTTGCCGCTAATTACGACATGCTGCGTACGTTCGTTCGGATACATCTTCTCTTGCAGCGAAGAGCTGACCCAACCGATCGACTTGCGCAGATCGCGAAGATCTACCTCGCCGAACCGGTGGCCCAGCACGGATATATGGCCTTCCGTCGGCCAAATATAGCCATTGATCATATTAAGCAGCGTCGTTTTCCCCGAACCGTTCAACCCAAGCACCGCCCAATGCTCGCCTTGCTCTACCTTCCAATCCACATGTTCCAATATGACCTTTTCATCCCGCTTCCAGGAGACGTCGCTAACCTCGATAACTGAACTCACATTATTTCCTCCTCTGCCTTAACTCGCACGATCTCCAGGTTTGCCGCTAACCGTACCGGTCGTGACCTTGTACGATGACGCAACGGGAGCCGCTGCCCATATAGCTTGCTGCCGCCGTGTTCCTTCGACCGGCCCGGCTTCTGTTAAGAACTATAGCACAGGGCTTAAAAATCAGGCAATAACTAACGCTCCTAGGCAGAATGATGAGGACTTCGCCGGGTGACCTGGTAACTTTTATGCAATGCTTCCTTGCGGGGATCATGTTACTATGGACCAACCGCAGGAAGCCAGCGAGATTCCGAGAATTTCCAGATCTTAATGTCTTCTTTTTCAAGCGGAAAAATAGACAATGGCCAAAGCTTCCCAAGAAGCGCGGGGAACCCAATTTTTCGGGGTGAAGCCGCCGCCGTGCGGCAGGGTGATTGCTCTTTGACCCGAACCCGTCAGCTAACCTCGCAGGCCAATAAGGAGAGGATGAGTTTTATGCGTTTCAAGAAAACAGTCATGACCGGTGTAGTAGCACTTAGCGTTGTTGGAGCCGGAGCAGGTTCGGCCTTCGCAGCGGCGCCAGCTGCCCAGACGGGAGGAAATATCAACTGCGCAGCTGTTCCATCTTTTACGATCCAAGGGTACGACTATTCTCTGGATGATCTGCTGCAAAGACTCCAGAGCGTGAACCCTTATATAGACTGGTCCGGCTTTAAGTATTCTGTTCCGGGCTCCGCACAAACTCCTGCAGCTGAGGTTCCAGACACGGGTGCTGCTCCGGGGACAAGCACGCCAGCTCCTCCGGCAGCCCAAGCTCCGGACACCGAGACGGCTGCCCCTGATGCGGGAACGTCAGCACCAGCGACAGGCGCCGGTTCTTCCCCGGCAGCGAAGCCGGATACCGGCACGGATACCGCTTCCTCCTCCGCTTACGCCGAACAGGTTGTAGCCCTGGTTAATACTGAACGTGCCAAGGCGGGACTTTCGCCGCTTGCCAGCAACGCTCCATTGACTGTGATGGCGCTGGATAAAGCCAAGGACATGTACACCAATCAATATTTCGACCATACGTCGCCGACATACGGCTCTCCGTTCGACATGATGAAAGCTTACGGAATAAGCTATACGTATGCGGGAGAGAATATAGCCAAGGGTCAACGCACCCCTGAAGAGGTCATGAACGCCTGGATGAACAGCCAGGGACACCGACAAAACATTTTAAGCCCGAACTTCACCCAGATCGGCGTTGCCTACTACAATGGCGAATGGGTACAGGAATTTATCGCGAACTAATCGGCGTCTTTGCCGCATAAGAAAAACCCTTAAAAAGACCAGTTTCCTTGAAGTACTCAAGGAGCTGGTCTTCTTGCGTTTATTCGCAGCTCAGGAGTCGAGCCATTCTAAAAACTCAAGCCGATTTCCAAACGGATCGTTTACATAGAAGCGTTTTACTCCTTCGTCAGCCCTTGCTTCGTCGTCAATGACTTGAATATGATGGTCATGCAGATAGCCGCGCAACTCCTCTAAGTGCTGTACGTGAAAGGCCGGGTGGGCTTTTGTAGCGGGAACAAAATCTTGTTGTACTCCGATATGTACTTGATGAGTACCGCATTGGAACCAAACGCCGCCACGCTTTTTTAAATTTTCAGGTTTTGGAATCTCTGTCCAACCCAACAAGTTATTGAAAAAATGCCGAGCCTCTCCTTCGCAACCTACCGGGGCAGCAAGTTGAACATGATCAAGACCATAAAATCTGTAAGCCATATTCCCCCTCCTTATATTTCACAATGTGAAACTCAGTTTCATCCCGCGCCTCAATTCTATAAGAATGAGCCATACAAATCCAGTTCTTTTTTAGAAGCCCGGTGAACAAGAGGCCGCAGGCCGCGCGTTATTCACCGGGCCTTAAACCATAGCGGCAAGCGAGAGCTTATCTATTTTTTATCCATGAGCTTTTATGCCAGATCAAAAATCATTTTTAACATGACACTAGATGACATATTACTCTATGTATTATGAATTCAACACTCCCCCACTTAGCAAAAAGCTTGAAGTGGCGGATTTTTGGATAACTGCTTCCAACGAAGCAGAGTTACAAGGTATTTCCTTCGGAGATACCTCTACCAAGCCATCCCTGCGGTTCCCGTAGTTCGAAGAGAGGCGCTACTAAACCGCAACTCTTTTTAGTTGATTGCGGCATTTTCGTCGCGGTCATGAACCGTATAGCACGTCGGACACTCCCATTGCCGCACAGCTAGGTTCTTCACTTCTTTGCACACAAATCCGCATACATGACACCTTTGGCTCGTTGGCTCGAACGTGTCTGCAAACTTTACGGTGCGTCCATACCACGCTGCTTTATACGTCAGCTGCCGTCTGAATTCGCTCCAGGATGCGTCTGTAATCGATTTCGCCAGGATGTGATTTTTAAGCGTGCTCACCACGTCCAACTTTAACGGCAACAGCCAAACATCTGCTGAATGAGCTTTTGTTGTTCGGTATTGGGGTAACCGCCGATTCATCTCCTCCCTAGAGAGGAAGGAGTATTTTCGGCTTTTTGAAATAAACAACTTCAAAGGAGTAGATGAACTTGAAGAAACTTGCCGGGAAAATCGCGCTCGTAACCGGAGGTAGTCGCGGGGCTGCGAGAGGGATAGCCATTGAGCTTGGAAAAGCCGGGGCGGAAGTTTATGTATCGGGAAGAAGCTTGCGTGGTGCTGCCACACACGGTTTTCCGGGCAGTATTGATGAAACTGTCGAGGAGATTCTAAACAATGGAGGAAAAGCCTACGCCTGCCGTTGCGACCACACCCGAGATGAGGATACACAAGCCTTGATCGAGAGAATCCGTCAGGAACAAGGCCGTCTCCATATCCTTGTGAATAACGTCTGGGGCCTGCATGACTTGGAAGTTAATTTACAACCCAAACCTTTCTGGGAATATCCGCTGAGCATGTGGGATGCTACGTTTCAGAGCGGAGTCCGCGCGCAACTGGCAACAAACCATTATGCGATACCGCTTATGCTGGAAGCTGATTCCGGCTTGATCGTACATACCACATTTCGGGATCAGGATAAGTATTTAGGAACTTTCTATTACGACCTTGCCAAAAATACGATTAACCGCACCGTATTCGGATTAGCTCAGGATCTCAAAAACACAAAGATAACGGCAGTAGCGGTCTCCCCGGGATGGATGAGAACAGAACTGGTAGTAAGGAATTTCGATACGGATGAAGCTCATTGGCGCGAGGTTGAAGCGCTTAAACACACGGAGTCGCCGTATTATGTAGGGCGAGCTGTGTCTGCCTTGGCAGGGGATGGCGAAGTGCGGCTTAAGAACGGATTGGTGCTTCAAGTTGGCGATCTCGCCAAGGAATACGGATTCACCGATATTGACGGACGACTCATCCCTCCCTTTCTAATATAATTACGAGAGGTGGATGGCACGCGGAACGCTAACGGAACTCACAGGCCCTTAAAGCCGTTTTCTCACAACCTCCACATTCTTACGGAACTCAGCGCCCCTTAGACGGGCAACTGGAGCGAAAGCTGCTCCGTTTGGCTCGCTAAGGGGCTCCCAGTTCCGTTACAAATGAAATTCGGTCGATTTCATGCGTTTAGGGCTTCTGAGTTCCGTTGTGACTCCTCCACCCCGTTCCGCTGCTGCGTAACACCCTGTTTTGTACACCCAACCTTGTCCATTCCCATTCTACTACTTCGCGCTTCCTTCGACTTTCGACTTCCAACTTCCAACTTCCTATCCGGCCTTACCCCAAATCGGGCGAATCCGTCAGCTCAAGCTCCGGCTTGGCCATGCCGTGCAGCTCCAGTACGATCAGCTCGTTGCGGCCTGGCCGAAGCAGCGGTCCCGGGAGATACAGCGTACGCTGCGGCCCCTTCTCCCAGTAGCGGCCCAGATTAAATCCGTTGATCCAGACCACCCCTTTCGTCCAGCCTTCGAGGCGGACGAACGTATCGGCGATCTCGTCGGCGGTGAACTCTCCCTTGAAAAAGGCCGGTCCCGAAGCAGAATCAGCCGATTGAACCGGCAGCGGCGCAAACGGCACGCTCGACAGATCGGACAGCGGCAGCGGGTAGATCGTCCAGTCGAACAGAAATTGATTGTCGAGGCGTACACCCTCCGTAATGCCTTTGGCGTCCTTAAGTCGCGGCCCGTAGTTGATCCGCCCCATATTCTCTACGAGAATGTCGAGCGTGGCTCCCTGCGCGGGAATGTTCACGATCAGCGGCTTCTGGTCCCAGCGCTCGACGATCCCGATCAGGCTTCCGTCGAGAAACACCTGCGCCCTGTCATGCACGTCCTGCAGATGTAATTCCTGTTCTATGCGAGGTCCGGTGACCTGTGTACGGTACAAGATAAAGCCGTAGTTTTGACCCAGCTTCTCCATCGGCTCCGGACAGCGGCGGCGGATAGGCGTCGACAGCGACTCCAGGCTTGTGAACACGTCCGCCGTTTCTGTCAGGGACACCATGCCGTAACGCTTCTTGGGCGACGGCCCCGGCAACGGATCGCTTACCTGGGCGCCGTACTTATAGAGCACCTCGCGTACCGCCCTATACTTCTCCGTGATATCTCCGCATTCGGACAGCGGCGCATCGTAATCGTAGCTTGTTACGGTAGGCTCGTATCGGTCGTGAAAGTTCGCTCCGTTGTAAAACCCGAAGTTCGTGCCACCGTGGAACATGTAGAAATTGACCGAAGCGCCGGCCTGAAGCATACGGTCGAGAACGTCCGCGACATCACTTGCCTCACGGGTGTGGTGCGGCTTGAGCCAATGGTCGAACCAGCCGTTCCAGTATTCCATGCAGAACAGAGGCTCGTCCGGCCGGTACTCTCGGAACTTCTCGAACCCTTCCTCGGGTCTGCTGCCGAAATTTACAGTGGCTAACACGCCAGGCAGCGTCCCTCCCTGCAGCATTTGATCCGTCGGACCGTCCGAGGTGAAGAGCATGACATCAATGCCCCGTGCAACCAGGCCGTTTTTCAAGTATGCCAGATAGTCTGTGTCATTGCCGTAGCTGCCATACTCGTTTTCGATCTGTACCGCCAAAATCGGGCCGCCGTTCGTGCTCAGCAGTGGCACCAGCTTAGGGATAAGCGCATCGTAATACGCGTCTACCTTCCGCAAATAAGCATCGTCCATGCAGCGCAGAGCCATATCCCGATCCCGCAGAAGCCATGCCGGCAGCCCGCCGAATTCCCATTCCGCGCAAATATACGGGCTTGGCCGGACAATAACGTGGAGGCCGAGTTCGCCCGCGAGCGCTACGAACCGTTCGACATCCGCCAATCCCTCAAAGCAAAACGAGCCTTCCTCCGGTTCATGCAAATTCCACGGAATGTAAGTCTCAACCGTATTAAAGCCGCAAGCCTTGAGCTTCAGCAGACGGTCCTCCCAATATTCGGGGACGACGCGGAAATAATGGATAGCGCCGGCCAAAATCCGGATAGGCTCCCCATTTAAAAGAAATTGCGGACCTTTCATTTGAAGATTTGACACGAGAAGCCCTCCCATGCAGTTGGTTTTAGCTATATTATCCGAGATGCTAGCCTGTACCTCAATCTCCAAATGGAGCATTTTCTATACCTTTTGTGCCGCTCGTTTGTCTGCATCGCGCCCAGGTGTGATAAAATACATACAAGATTCCTTCGAAAGAGTGATGTTCCATGCAAAATCTGATCGGCTTGCCCAATTTGACGCATACGCTGCAGGTGACAGGCTGCCATATCGGCCGTTACCCGCCAGGCTGGGAATATCCGCGACATCATCACCACCTGTTTGAATTGCTTTGCTGTCTGGAAGGCGAAGTCGTGCAGGAGATCAACCGGAAGTCCGTCACCCTTCGTCCCGGCGACTGGCTGCTGATCAACGCCGGGGTCAGGCATAAGACGGCGAACAAATCCCTCATGGATTATGAGTTTTTTAATGTACACTTTGACCTGGACGATCTGGACATCCGGCGTCTGCTGGGCCTGACGCCGTACCGGCTCATTTCTGCCGGCGATGCCGCGCGGTCAGGCGTGCTAAACCGCTATGTGGAAGAGCTGCAGGCTGTCATGAAGCAAAGCCCCGGCGACGAAAGCGACACCGGGGCTGGATTGGAGAATAAGCTTTTGCTGCAAGCGAACATTATGCTTATTGTCAGGGAGATGCTTTTGCTTATTCGCGGGCAGCAGGCGGAGAGCACGGACGCCGTCAGCGTGACGCTGTTCGCTGCCGACGCGGCGCACTTGATCGAAGAAAAGCTGTCGCTCGGACTGTCCGAAGACATCTCCATCGCAAGCGTGGCCAAAGAGCTGAACATGAGCCGCAGCCAATGCACGAAGCTGTTTACCAAGGTGTACGGCCTGTCGCCGAAACAATACGTCAGCCGGAAAAAACTGGCGATGGCCAAGGAGCTGCTTGTCTCCTCGTATTTGCCGGTGTCCGAAATCGCCGAACGGCTCGGCTTTCAATCCGCCAGCCATTTCTCGCGTCAATTCCGGCGCTGGACCGGACAATCCCCGACGGCATTCAAGCCGAAGCACCGCGGAAACGTCCCGGGGGCGGGCGAATCCCCTTCAGCCGACTGACGCCAGGAATCAACCGGTACCGGGTCGCTGTCCTTCCAGCGGAGCGTATCAGATGGATGAAGCAGGCATGCGTACGGTTATTTTTGTTCCCCGCCCCGCCTCGCTTTCCACCTCCAGCTGCACGCCATACTCATGCTTCAACCGTTTATTAATATTCAGCAGGCCCACCCCCTGCGCGCCGCGCTCCTCAAGCAGCGTTTCCAGCCGCTCCGGCTCTATTCCAACGCCGTTATCGGCAACGACAAATCTCCACTGCCCATTTGTTTGATGTACCGTCAAGCTCACCGTCCCGCCTTCAAGACGGTTGCCGATCCCGTGACGGATCGCATTCTCCACCAGCGGCTGCAGCAGCAGCGGCGGAATTTGAAGTTCATACGCCGCTTCCTCAATGTCGGACTCGAATTGAATCCTGTTCTTGAACCGGGCCTGCTCAATGCTGACATATGTGCGAATTAGTTGATACTCCTCTTCGAAAGATATTCGCCCCTCCGCATTGCTGAACCGGAAGCTACCGCGCAAATAATCGGCGAAATCGATAATCATTTTTCGAGCGCCATCCACATCCGTATAGCTCGATGCCACAATGCTGTTAAGCACATTGAACAGAAAGTGAGGCTTAATCTGCGATTGCAAAAACGCCACTTCAAGATGAATAGCCTTGCCGAGCTGTTCCTTCATCGCCAGCAGGCTGCCGATTCTCGCCTTCATCTCCTCGACATCGAACGGCTTCGGCAAATAATCGTTTGCCCCCGCCTGGAATGCCGCCACCTTGTCCTGCGGCTGAATCGCCGCCGTCACCATCAATACGGGCAATTCCAGAAGCGAGTAGCGTTTGCGGATTTCCTGACATACTTCGTACCCCGACATGCCCGGCATCATCAAATCGAGAATGACAAGATCGATACGGACCGGACCGTTGATCTGCTCCAGCGCCTCGTAGCCGTTTTTGACCGCGATCACGCGATAGTCGAGGTTCTGAAGGGCTTCCATCAACACCTTCAGGTTCACAAATTGATCGTCGACGATCAGCACCGTGTGCTTTCCCGGCTTATTCGAGTCATACGGCGTAACGAACGTATAATCAGATGGTTTAGGCGATATGTCCGTCTCCGAACGAGAAGCCCTCGCTTCTTTCTTCTGGGTGGCGATCGGCAGCGTGAACCTGAACGTTGACCCGACTCCCGGCGTTGAGTCCACCGTAAGGCTGCCCTGCTGCAGCTCGACCAATTGCTTCGCGATAGACAGCCCAAGTCCGGCACCCCGGCGCTCGGCTCCGTCGATCGTTTGAAACGGCACGAATATGAGCGGAATGTCGCGGGAGGCGATGCCTTTCCCCGTATCCTGAACCGCTATCTCGATCATATTGTCGCGTTTCTTCCCGCTTACGACAATCGTTCCGTTCTCCGTATGCTGGGCCGCATTGTCCAGCAAATTGCCGATAATCTGACTCAGGCGGCTTTCATCGGCAAGCACAGCGGACAAATCGGCAGGGACAAGGTTCGTCAGCCGAATATTGCGTTCCCTGCAAACATAAGTGTAGATTTGCACCTGCACGTCCACAACCGAGCGAACATCTGTGGGAGCCGTTACAACTCTGAGCTCGCCCTGCTTCAACTTGGCTAAGTCCAAAATATCGTAAACAAGCTGCGTCAGTCTGTTCATGATGCCGGTAATTAACTCAAGCTTCTCTCGCTGGGCCGGCGTTGGCGGATGTACGGTATCCTCGAGCATGGAGCGGGAAATATGGATGACGCCGTGCAGCGGCGACTTGAATTCATGCGATGTCCTCGCCAGAAAATCATCCTTCATTTTATCTGCTTGCAGCAGCCGCCTGGTCAATTCTTCGATTTTATGAAAAGCGTTCGAGAAACGAAGCGACATCAGCAGCGCCAGCATCAGCAGAACAAGGAAAGGCTCGAACGGCACCGTTGAATAGACCGGCATGCCGAAATAGACGCTCCGGTTCTGATTCAGCGAGAGGGCATGCAAAGCGATGGCCGCAAAAATCAAATAGCGGCTTCCTTCGACTTTGTGAAGAGCCGCCAAAACGAACACATAGGTGGCATAAAGCAACGAGAAGAAAATATAAAACGTTGTCAGCTGGCGCAGCAGATTGGCCTGCAAGGTCGTGAGCTCGCTTGCGAAGCCGAGATACAGCAGGGCCAGCAATACCCCCGTCATGAGGCAGCCTCTGACAAAACGCTCGGAGCAAAAAGGACGGAACGCCGTGTAGATATAGAGAAAAAAACCGAAGCCGCAGCCGCTCGCGGAAATCATCTGAATCCGGTAGTAGAGCCAGAACGGAAGCTCACCGATCGCATCAAACAGCACTCTCTCGCCTCTTGTGCTCGTGAAAAGCGCAATGCTCACGCATACCAGGCCGAATACGAGCAAGGAAAGATCATGCTTGCGCTGGGAATATAACCCGACGAAGTACAGCCCCATGATCAGGAAGGCAGTGACGGTAACCCAATCATGCATGAGCGCTTTATCGCGCATCCCCGCGATTTGCCCGGTTGTCCCCAAGTAAATCGATTCATTGATGCCGCTGCTAATCGGCAAGTCATAGTTCGCCGCTTGAAGAAGGAGCTCATTCCAGCCGGGGCGCAGCGCAAAGTAGCTGACGTAGGGCTTGTTCAGCCCGCTATACGTTTTATCGTCGGCCGGATTTCCGCTTGAACCGACAAGCTCGCCGTTGACAAAAAGCCGGTTGGCCAGCTGAATGGATGCTGTTTTCAATCCATATACGCCCCCGTTATCGCCCACCCGAAGCTGCAAGCGGTAGGTGGCCACGCCTAACGTTTCCATCCGGGCGGACCACGTGCCTGGCACCTGGATCATCGCAGCCACATCCCCGATGCCCGCCTTGGTCGGAGCAGCCAGATCGTCATGGACCGCAAGACGACCCGGATAAAATTCCCATTCACCGTCCAACGCTACCACCCCGTCATCCGCAAAATGCCAGGAAGTCAAATCCAGCGAACCGTTCGCCGCAATCGGCGGCTGCTTCTTATCCGGGGAAAGATACGCAAACAAAACACCATAGGTGGCCAGCAAGAGCACAAGCGTAATGGCAGCCGCAGCCAGTTGTTTTTTCATGATCAACCTCGCGCCCGCCCCTCAGTCTGGTCCAGCGCATGTCGAAACAGACGCACGGTTCCCTCCTCCAGCTCGGCTCCCAGATGAATGCGAACCATATGCTCCAGCTGCAAATACACTTGCAGCGCCTCATTTCGATTGCCTGCTTCCAAATGCAGCTTGATCAACGCCCTTCCGTCAGCTTCCGAATCCGGAGCAAGCGTCAATACCCGCTGCATGCTGTCCGCCGCAAGCGCAGTCTGGTTCCGATCGAGGAAACGGACGTACCATTTACGCAGCGCGCGAATGTACAGCTTCTTGAGTTCCATCTGCCTGACGGCGGCCCAGCCGAAATCGCAAGCTTCCATATAATCGCCTTTATACATCAGATTGATTTGATCATACAACCGCTCATTCAGCTCTTCTTCAGACAACACGCGACGCAGCAGGCGCTCAAATTCCGTCACATCGACCGTCACCCCCTCCAAGGAGGCGACAAAGCCTTGATCCGCTTTTTGGATACGGACCGGAACATTATTTTCGGCCAAGCTTCTTCTCAAATAGAACATGCACGTGTACATATTTGTTTTGGCTTTGTCCGGTTCGTACTCCGGCCATACCTCTTCGATAATCGTTGCGGTATCCACGGGCTTTCCTCCGTGATGGATCAGAAACGCGCAGAGCTCCTTGACCTTCTTCGTTCTCCAGGAAAGCATCTTATTCCCTTCGCCCGAAAGCTGCATATGGAATCCTCCCAAGCATTGAATCGCAAAGGGATTGGCATTCCGGGAGGCTTCAGAGGGTGCTGAAGCGTACAAGGACAAAGATTGCCGGATTCGTCCGACAGCATTCTGCAATCTTTCCACTGTAAACGGCTTCAGCAAATAATCCGTTGACTGAATCTCAAACGCTTCGACCGCATACTCGGCATAAGCCGTCGTGAATACAATAGGGAGTTGCGGGTACATTTCCCTTATAGCTCTAGCCGCCTCCGTCCCCTTCATGCCGGGCATCTGGTTGTCCAGGAACACCGCATCGACCGGGCACCGGGTCAAATACTCAATCGCTTGAACCGGATTGATAAACCTTCCCGCGACTTCCACATCTCCGATCTCACCGAGCAAAATTTGCAGCAGATTCAGAGCATCTTCTTCATCGTCAACAAGTATTACACGAATCATCGGTCTTTTCTCCTTGCTTCGGCAAATATCAAGCGAAAATCAGAGGCTTCGGCTATTTCCATCGGACGCCTTAAAAATTATTGGCTTCCCTTCTCAAGCTAAATCGTTTGATTGGCTGCTTCAACATGATACATCGAGTATAGAGACGAGCTTTAGTTCATTTCATGAAATTAGCCTCGAGTCTCCACGATATCGATATCACACGGACCTGAATCTAGCCCGTCTGCCAATTCCGCCGCGGTTACCTTGAACGTATAACCTCACTACGCCGAGACAGCAGCGCAAAAGGCATATACAGCAGTACGAAAATCAACGCAGCAGCCATTTCCATCGCCAGCAAATACCAGGGCCACGGCCCGAGTACATCAAGCAAGGAGCCTCCGATGGGCTTCCGCATCAGAAACATATAGTTGCCTCCCGTGAGGATATTCACTCCGAAGGCAAGCAGCGCAAAGCCATTCAGCCAGAGCATGGCTATGCCGATGGTGCGAAATTTTGGGCGATATCCTTCCACGATTGCCATATAAACGCTCGCAGCTATAATCCCGGTATGCGCGGTCATGAATAAAAGGAAGCGGACATGCGGGAACCCATAGTCCAGATCGGGAGTAGCCAGCGCCTGCAGCGCCCCCGCGATGCCGGCAAAATAAACAAACTCGAATAAACGATAGCTTCGCCGCCACAGCATAAGGGCCGATAAGATCAGCGTAATCGAACATAATTGCATCGGCAGCGAATGCCTCCAGTCCCATACGCCTTCCGCCACGCTCCATACTTGCAGGGCAGCTTCGCACGCCATCAACACGGCTGCAAGCCCATAGCGAACGAGGTTATTCCACGGTTCCTGTCGGATCGCATCCCTAAATAAGGCCAGCACCAGCAGCACGACAACCAATATTAACCATGACCCCGCATGCGCAAAGCCAAACAGTTCAAACGCTATATCCGACTTGCTTGAAACATAATCGTTCATAAAGCTCTCCTCGCAGTACGGACAGTGGACTCGCGCCCGGCTCTTTAAATTCCAGCACAGTTCCCCGTTTGCTACTCCATTGTAGCAGACAGATTGGAGGCGGTACACTTGCGATACCCTGGAGAGGGAGCGGCGGCGGAAGCGCGCTCCTCCAGGATATCACCGGACTGCCGTTCGGTCTGACAAGTGATAGACTAAGATATTCAAAGCTCTGTCTCTGATAATAGCACTGAGATAAGCGAAAAAAATAGACATCGTTCTGCAACAACAGAACGATGTCTATTTTCAATTCATTTAATGCGCTCGAGAGGACTCGAACCTCCACGGCTGCTGGAACTTGAATTCACTAAGCTCTCTATTAAATCCAAGGTGTGTCACTTAATTGAATGGAATACTTCACATCTGGATCAAAGTCGAAGAAAGTGTTTGATTGAACTTGAATGTCAAGCGTATGTCCCGCAGGCAGCGAGACATACCAAACTTCTTTTCCTGTTTCCTTGTGAACTTGACTATACGTGGCGATGGGATAACTAGGTCCGCTGGTTCCGATGGATCGAATAACATAGTCCAAGCTTGGATTCTCGAAGGTACTTAATTTTACATAAAAAGCCATAGTTTGGCCGGTATTATTAACATACCTGAAATAATCTGTATCTCTTATGAAATAGTCGTCTCCCTCGACATTCACAATTGTTCCCTCAAACCAATCGCCAATACCGCTAAAATAATTAGGCGAGGAACTACTATCCGGTTCTGCGGGAGTGCCATATGCAAACACTGATTGGGCCGAGAATATAAGCGATGAAGCAACGATACCAGTCATGAGCACTTTAGCCAACTTGTTTTTCATAGTTTTTCTTCCTCCTTTTTATATGCAATATATATATTACAGGGATATATTATTACATTTATCTATAATATTCCAATTTATATAATCTATTAGGATATTAACTATGAAATAATTAGGTTATCATTTCCATTTCAATATAAGATAAAACTAAATATAACCCTACTCCGCCAAGGAATAGGGTTGTCCATGTAATGAAGGTCAAAATGTAAAAGATTCAGAGGTTCGTTATTGAACTAGTGTTGAACTAATCATTCATTCCCAACCTGTCCCCAAAGCTGATATTTGGAGGAATCGATCCTATGTACAACCATCAGAAAACAGCAAAAAACCCTTGCTACACAAGGGTTTTTCTGATGCGCTCGAGAGGACTCGAACCTCCACGGCTGTTACCCCACTAGAACCTGAATCTAGCGCGTCTGCCAATTCCGCCACGAACGCATATTGCTTATTTCTTTCGCCCCTCTCTCGGGGACAAGTAGTATAATATCATCCTTATTCGGGGATGTCAAACACTTTTTTAAAATTTATTCATCAATCAATAAACCAGCTGCGAACTCCCCATATTATGAGCGCCCAGATCGGGATCGTAAACAAAATCCCATAGATGGTGCCGCGAATCGCTGAGCCTTGCTTCATCCCAAGCCCACCTTCCCTGACGAGTATGAATCGTAGGTACTACTATATGCGAGCCTTTCCCGGTTGATGTTTGTCTTAGCAAGTCACCTTTACATTTGGCTTTCGGGCAGAGAAGCTAATATGGCACTCCCACTTAGCCTTCCATATAGGCTTGAACGGCGCGGTTCGCCCAAGCCTCCAGCTCGTCCGTACCCGGGTGCAGCGGGGCTTGGAACAAGCTCGTTCCGCCGGGTCCTCCTCCGGCGTCGGGCATGATGACTTCCCCGGTCACTCCGTGTTCCTGCCGATATACGCGAAGCACACAGCCGCCTTGCAGGGCAAGCAGCTTAGAAGGTTCTGCCGTCACTCCAAATCACCGCCTTCCGATCATTCTCACGCCTACTATGCCCTTAGCTGGCGCAGCTCATACGAAGGATTGTATCCGCTTGCCGTAAAGCCCTATCGATTCCTTGGCTGCCTCGTATACGGTTAGTCCGATCGCATACCCAAGTCTGGTCGAGAGCCCGGCATACCGGCTCTTTTCTCCCCGCTGGGTAGCTGCTAGAAGCACCGCATCCGTCGTTGTGCCCGTTGCGGTTGCCCCGCTGTCCAGTTTAATCTGCATGTCCTGCAGAGCGGCAGCCTTGGCTTCGGTAACCGTAATAACGGCGTTCACGAAAGCGGAATCGGTCAACCACCCCTCTATCGCAACGATGATATTGATCGTTCCAGGGTACAGCTGACTTATGTCGCAGGGGGTGCCTGCACGGCATTTGTTGCGGAGCCCGGCCGTCACCCAGGCATGCACCGCCAGCTCATCTGACATGCGCAGTCCCCGGTAGCTTCGGTCGCGCAGGTCTGCGGCTGTCAGCAGTGCGGCAGTACCTTCGACGGCGATTCCTTCCTGCCGCAGGAAAGCGTTCATTTCTTCGACCGGGTCATCGGCCATATAATGCTTGGACACCTGCCGGTTCATCAAGCGGCAAGCGCTGGAAAATCCTTCGCCCCAAAGCGAGGAGTTAAGCGCTCTGAGCGGCTCCCGGCTTGTCAGCAGAAAGTAGCTCTCTTCTCCGCGTTCTACAGCTTGCTCGGACAGCATGCCTCCCTCGCCTGCAGCTTCCCGCAGACTGGCGTAGAGCCTCCCTGCCTCATCGCAGACAGCCCGACTGCTGTCCGGCCTAACCAAAGCGTCATCCGGCCGGTAAGGGCCAGATTGCCCGTCTGGGCTGCACGTCTCTGCGCTGCGTGCCGCGGTCAAGGCTGAGCCGCCTCATTTTCACCGAATAATTGGGTCCGGGGCTCGCTGCTCGGCTGGTAATGGTGGGAACGGTCCAGCTTGACGACCCTTTTGTTGGGCCTGCGGATCATCACAGTTTCATCATCCCAGGCGACGACGATTCCGCGAACATCGTTCGCGCTGTCCGCGTCGCGCACGACGCGAATCTTTGTGCCTTCCACACGGTAACGATCCAGCTCTTCGTCGGATATCATTCGTCCAAATCCCCTTTCGATGGGCGCAGTCCGAATCCGAATTCGGCTGCCTCCCTGTCTTGTCTTATAAATATACACCAATCAGGGGATACAATAAAGATGAGACAACCATCACCAGAAAGGCGGAGATTTACGCGATGCCAGATAAAAAAACGTATTACATTACCGTCGGCAGCGGCGAGATTTTGGAGCCTGCGGCCGTTACCGGCAATTTTGAATTTGAGATCGAGGCCAGCCAAGAGGATATCGACAAGCTGCAGGAGCTATTCGAGGACAAGGAGGATGAGGAGCAGGACACAGCGATTGCCGGCCTGACTCCTTACCGGCAGCTGTCCGACGACGAGGAGAATGACGCTTACGATTGGACGCTTACCGAGATCTACATGCTGCTGCATCGCCTCGGCACGCCGGAGACACGCAGACAGATCGAAGCGATGCGCGTCCTTCCGACGTAAGATCGGCGCTTAATGCCCGCCGCCCGCTGTTAGCCTGCTGAAATGAAAGAACCTGAATGCGCGGATGCATTCAGGTTCCATGGTCAGACCAGCGCGGCTGTTAGTTAGCCGACATGCTCTCTGGAGTCATTCGTTTCAAACCAATAATCGAGTACTTTACTGGACATTACTCTTTTGTGGATATAGTCGACCTGCTGCTCGGTGAATTGAGATTCCCAAGCTATATCAAGTTCCTTGCAGAGCTTTACGACAGTCAACAGTTCAGACCAAGCGACATACCGTTTGTACCAAAAAAATTGAGGATGCTCAATCATATAGGGATACAGATCATCAAAATCCGTATGTTTACAATCAAGGGCACGTTCGAAATGAACCTTCGCCTCATTCAGTTTGGTTACGAAAAAATCCGCCGGAATTTCCTTCCCCATGCAAGTAGCACCTCCCCAGGTAGACAGCCAAACACCCGCTGTCTCTTAATAAAGCAGAATTAGTCCATGCCACTATTATAAAGGAAAACGCTTTGATTTGGAAGGCTTGCGCCCGAATTGGCTCATGTGCAAATGTTGTTATTCGAACTGAACTTCCCCGCCGGCCAGAGAGGATATCCGCACCAGCGATTCGACGCGCACGCCCGTCTCACGGATCGTTCGCCCGCCTGGCTGGAACGATTTCTCCACCGCGATGCCAACTCCGACAAGAGCAGCTCCTGAGCGCCGGATGATGCGGATTAGTCCGCGGGCAGCCGCGCCGTTGGCGATCAGATCGTCAATGAGCAGCACCCGGTCCGTCTCGCTTAAAAATTCCTTGGAAACCATAATATCCGTGACAAATCCCTTCGTGAAGGAAGGGACGCGCTCGGAATACGTTTCGGCATCCGTATTCAGCGGCTTCTTGCGTCTGGCGAACACAAGAGGAACCCCCAGCTCCTGGGCGGCGGCAAATGCGATCGGAATTCCCGACGATTCGATCGTCAAAATCTTCGTCACCCGCTCCTCGCGGAACAGACGGGCAAATTCCCGGCCCATAGCCGTTGTAAGCGCCGGATCAACGGCATGATTCAGAATCGCATCCAGCTTAAGCACCTCTTCTGACAATACGATGCCTACTTCCCGGATTCTTTGCTTCAATATTTCCATCAAGACCCACGCCTTTCAAGATAGAACAATCTTTTTCGTAAACTTATCACAACGGCAAACCCTGTTTCAAGTAGTTCGCGGATAAAAAAGGTTGTCAAATTCCAAAACTTCAAAAAAAGCTGCAACTTTCTGGTTCATTTATCGTCTAAAATGGGTAAGAAACTAAAAAAGAATGTCTCTCGCGACGCTACAGCTTCTTTGAAAATGAAAACCGCTTATTTTCATATTTTTTAGCCGATTTTGCTGGAATTCAGTCTTTGTGAACCGGGCTTCTACAGAGTATGATAAGTAAGGCTCATTACCCGGTAATTTTATAAGTCACACGGAAAGGAAGTACATGATGAAACGAAAGAAATCCTTCATCGGTTTCTTGTCCGTTGCCATATGCCTCGCTGCCTTCTCGGCAGGCTGCCAATCGAAGCAGCCCGCCAGCCCGCCTGTTGCCATGCCGACGGTCACCGATGAGCAGCCTGCCGTCATCGATACGCCGGTCACTCATCCGGAGACCGATACTCATTCGGTAGACAGCTCCGTTCCGTCTCCAGCCACACCGCAAACGAGCAATGAGAAGGTATCGCTGGCCAGCGCAGACAAAGAAGCCGCCCCAGAGACCAAGTCCGACGAAACGAAGGGGAAAGCAACAAACACAAGCCCCAAACCCAAATTCGAAATTGAAAATCCTTACACACAGGCTAAGCCTACCCTGCTCGGCATAACGCTCAAGACGAATGCTGCCGGCGTGCTGAATAAATTCGGCAAACCGAAGGAAGAATTCGTGATGGACGAAGATGCCGATCCCCTGACGGTGTATGATTACGGCGACTTTCTAATCGGCTTCAACGGTAAGAAGGAAGTTCATTTCATCGACGTCCGCAGCGCAGATATCGATCCGGGTCTGGGGGGACTGAAGCTTGGAGATCCGGCTGCAGGCATTACCAAAGTTCTTGGCACGCCAACGGCAAACTCCAATTATGTCATCACCTACAAAGCGACCGGCGCTATTCTGAAGCTGGATATCGACCCGAAGACGCAGAAGATCAACTCGATCAAGCTGTTCGCCGAATAACTCCGGTAATTCATGAAAATCACGCAAAAAAGCCTTGAACGCGGCATTCCGCGGCCAAGGCTTTTTTTGCTGTGTGCGGCTAAAGCGGGCTCACTCCGAATCGGCTGATGAAGCCCGCTTGTTCCGGCGGTGCCGGTATACCATATATCCTGCCGCTGCCAGCGCCACAGCAGCTATCGCGCAGATCCCGAGATACGGCTCGATGGCATGCAGCAGCACAGGAGCGTTGCGCCCTATCAGATGACCCAGCGTCAAAAAAGTCGTGCACCACACCAGCGCTCCTGAGCCGGCGAACAAGAGATAGCGGAAAAAGTTCACATTACTTACACCCGATAAGTAACAAGTGAAATGACGTAGCCCCGGCACGTAATAGCCGAACGCGACCGCCCATAATCCGTATTTGCAGAACCAGCGCTCCGCGACCGCAAGCCGATCAGGCGTGAGCTTGACCCAGCGGCCGTATTTGTATAAAAATGGCTTGCCCACCGCGCGTCCCAGGCAATAGCTGACAATCATTCCCGTCATCGCGCCGCTAAAGCTGACCGTAAGCGAAAGTCCGTAATGGAGCAGCGGATCTTCCCCGATCGTAAGCGTCCCTACCGTTGTCATCAAAATCTCATCAGGCACCGGAATACCGACAATGCCAAGCGCCAGCAATCCGTACAAAGCGATATATCCGTATTGATCAATCAATTCCAGCAAATGCTCCAAGATGACACGCTCCAACCGCCTGAATTTCCCAGGCATCTCTAGCGGGTGACGAGACATGCCTGCACCTATTGTAACAGAAATCTTTATGTTTCCCAATATGTTCTAACCGTCTTTGTACGAACTGTCATCAGGCTTGCCCGCCTCTCATACGCTTAGATATACAAGCTGTGCAAGGAGGGATCATCTCCCGTATGAAAAAATGGGGAAGCGTCATGCAGGTCAGCTTCACCTACATCGGAACAGTGGTCGGAGCGGGCTTCGCCACCGGCCAGGAAATTTTGCAATTTTTCACCCGCTTTGGCTGGGCGGCTACCGTCACCATAGGCATAACAACCCTCTTGTTCACTTGGCTCGGCATCAAGCTGATGCTGCTCGCCAGCCGGATGAATTCAAGGTCCTATGAGGATGTGAACAATCTGCTGTTCGGCCCCCGAATCGGGAGCTACGTCAGCCTGGTGACGCTCATCTCGCTGCTTGGCGTCAGTACGGTTATGCTGGCCGGGGGCGGCTCCGTTCTTACGGAACAGCTTCATATTCCTTATCAGGCCGGCCTGCTGGTCACGCTGTCGGCAGCCTGTCTGCTGCTGATCCGGGGGATGAACGCGATTATGGCAGTGAATTCGATCGTCGTTCCGATGATGGCGCTGTTTAGTCTGCTTAACGTGTGGCACGCTTCCGCGCTGCCGAGCGCGGGAAACTGGCTGCACCTGACGACAGATTTTTCTCCGCTGAGGGTGTGGCTGTCTCCCTTTCTGTACGCGGCGTTCAACCTGGCTATGGCCCAAGCCGTATTGGTTCCGCTCGGAGCAGCCATCAAGGATAGGAAGGTGCTGCTGCTCGGCGGGCTGATTGGAGGGGCGACGATCGGAGGGATGCTGCTGGCCGCCCATATCGCCTTGTCCTCCCAGATGCCCGGCATCCAGCAATTCGATATTCCGATGGGACATCTGATTGGACGAGCGGGAGGATGGCTGCAGGGGTTGTTTTTTCTCGTCATATTCGGGGAAATCTTTACGACGCTGCTCGCCAATGTGTACGGGCTATGTCTGCAGCTGGAGCAGCGTCTCGGTATTCGCTACCTGATCGCGATGCCCTTGGTGCTGCTGACGAGCTACGCCGGCAGTCAGATCGGCTTCAAGGCGTTGGTCAGCTCGCTTTATCCGCTATTCGGCATGCTGAGCATGGCCTGGCTTGTGCTCCTGGTATTCCGGCGAACGGACCCGCTCGCTCCGGGCGACCGCTAGTACGACGGACAGCCTGGCCAGCATCATCAGCGCCGCCGCACAGGTGAATATAAACCCGCACAGCAGGTAGGGCACATGGTAAGGGGGAAAGGACGCCTCGTCCCGCAAGGCGGCGATCAGGTCCGTAAACAGGAACAAGCTCCCTATCAGGAACAAAACAAGCAGCGCATAATCGAAAAACGTCCATTGCATAAGCTGCGGAGCCGCATTTCTCCAACGGTCGGCGGTACGCGGCTTCGCCTCTTCCGCCATGTCCTCTGCCACAGCCTCGGCCGGAGCATCATCCGTCCGAGGGCGCGAGGCCGCCGTCACCGCCATAAAAATCGCCGAACCCGTAACAAGCAGCCCCACCAGGGCGCCGATTACAGCAAGCAGCGTCATCATTATCCTTCACTCCTTCTGTTTTAAATCTTCAAGCTTAGGCAAGCCGTGACAACTCAAACACCGCCCATAAAAACATGGCGAACAATACGGCCGGCAATACGTACAGACAAGCCAGCAGCACGCGGGGGTTGTCCGTCATCGGCGCGCTGCGCCACATGAAGGTCCGGTTCCACCGGTATATCCTTCCCTCGGGCCGGTCGGAACCGGCGGCCTGCCGCCTGTCATCGGCTGAGGGCTGCCGCCCCTCGGAGGGCTTAATTTTTCCCCGTTTCCAGCCAACCTGATATGTAATTTCACGATTCTTTCGCTGCTCGGGTTCCAAGCCTTGGCACCTCCTGCTCCTGTATAATAAGGCAACCTCCCTCATTCGGTTTCCAAGGAATAACCGGACTATTCGGGGTAGTTTCGTGCTATTCTTTAATAGTAGTGATATACTTCTGAAAAAGCAACGGCACAAGCCATCTTGAGAGGAGGAACGCTCATGAGTAAAGTCGCTGCGGTCACCGGAGGCGCCCAGGGTATCGGCAAAGCCATAGCCTGGGCCTTCGCGGATGCCGGCTATGAGCTGGCTGTGGCCGACGTTGACCGCGAAGCAGGGAATGAATTGATGCGGGAGCTCGGCCGGCGCGGGGCCAAAGGCTTCTTCATGCCCGTCGATATATCGGACGAACAGCAGGTCGGGCGCTGGTTCAAGCTGATCGATGCCGACCTCGGACGGCTGGATGCGCTGATCAATAACGCGGGAATATCCCGGAACGCTCCGATGCTGGAGCTGCCGCTGGCCTCCTTCGATCAGGTGATCGGGGTTAACCTGCGAGGCGCGTTCATCTGTTCGCAGCAGGCCGCCCGGCGGATGAAGACAAGAGGTGCCGGCTCCATCATCCATATCGCGTCGACGCGCGCGCTGATGTCGGAAGCCCACACGGAAGCCTACTCCGCATCGAAAGGCGGGCTGCTGGCTCTGACTCATGCCATGGCCGTCAGCCTCGGCCCATTTGGCATCCGGGTCAATGCGATCAGCCCCGGCTGGATCGAAACGGCGGATTGGCAGAAGTCTTCCGCCAGCCGCCAGCCTGTTCATTCCGAGCGAGACCGGCTTCAGCATCCGGCCCAGCGTGTTGGAACACCGCAGGATATCGCCGCCGCCTGCCTGTACCTCTCGGGCCAGGATGCCGGCTTCATTACCGGGCATAATCTGGTCATCGACGGCGGCATGACCGTCAAGATGATATACGAGGACTAATACGAGAGCTCTTCATAAGGAGTTTGACACAACATGTGGTTTCTACTTGCCTGTGCCTCCGCGATAAGCTTCGGCTTGCGGGGCATTTTGTATCAATGGTCATCCAAACAATCGCTTAACCGCAATCTGATGCTGTTCGGGGTCTATATATCCGGGACGGTCATTACGGCAGCAGGGTCGCTGGCGCTGGGCCAGCACTGGTCTCCCGGCGTATGGGTCGGGGTGCTGATGGGATTGTTTTCCTTCATCTCCAACGCCGCCATGTATAAAGGATATGCCGTCGGCAAAGCATCCCTGATCGCTATGTTCACCGGCCTGCCTCCGGTCGTCGTCGCCCTGCTCGCTTTCTCCGTCTGGGGCGAACGGCTCAGCTACGGCCAGCTGCTGAGCTTCGTCATCATCATGACCGGCCTGATGATGGTCCGCTACTCAGGCGATTTGTCGCTGCGCAATCTGCAAGGAGCCCAGTGGGGCGTACTCACGATGCTGTTCTTCGGGCTTACCGACTTCTTCACAAAGCAGGCTACCCTGCTCCACGCCGATACCTTCCCGACGCTGGTGACGATGTATGCGACCGGCGGACTTCTGTTCGGCGCGGTCTGGCTGCTCGATCTGCGCCGGGCCAGCGCCGCCCGAGACAGCTTGCGTCTCGCCAGACAGGAAAGCGCAGCCGCCTCCCAGGAGGACGTGCATGGCAGGCCTGCTATCGAGGCAGGCGCAGGGCTGGAGCGCTCTGGCGTCAAGAGTAAGAGTGAGCCGGAGCCGTCCGTGAAGCGGAGGTTAGAGGAGATCGGCAAACATACGGGCCCGTACCCGGGAAGCTCAGAGGGGATGAGCGAAGCAGGTTCTTCTCTGGAAAGGACGCAAGAATCCCCTGACGCGGAGTCCGTGCCCCCCGTTAACGCTGCCAGGCAAACCCGGATAGTCTGGAGCAGCCGCCGCACCCTTCTCTGGGGAATGACGGTCGGCATCACAAATGCGTGCGGAATGATGTTCGCCATGCCCGCTTTCAAGCTGGGCGTTACCGGATTGGTATCAGCCGTCATGGCGGCCAATGTCGTACTCGTCATGTTATACGCGCGGCTCGTGCTGAAGGAAAGCTTCAAGCGGCTGGAAGCCGCAGGCATGATGATCGGCTTCGCCGGCATCGTGCTGCTGAAGCTGTTGTCTTAGAATAGGATTAACGCCTGACGGCGTCCTGCGTACAGACGAACGCAAGGTTCGATAGCGTGCCCGGAACTATAACCGCCGAACTAAGCGTCCCTTAAAGCCGCTTTTCTCATGCCTTGCCATTCTTACGGAAATCAGCGGCCGTTACACGGGCAAATTGTGTGAAGAATGGACTGTTTGGCTCCCTAAGTGAACCTGATTTCCATTACAGATGGAATTCGGTCGATTTCGTTCGCTTAGGGTCGCTGACTTCCGTTAACACTTCGCCCCGCCGCGTACAGCTGCTTCTGCAGCCTGTCCTTACTAAAGCAAACGAGCCGGAAAATACCCCTTATGCTTGAGTTCTGTCAAAGCTTTATACGTTATGGGATCTTAAAGCAGGAGAAGCCTCCTTGACCGCATGCGATGCGCTCAAGGAGGCTTCTTCCCTTCCCAGGCTATGTAAGCCCGTACAGCACGATGCGAGGCCTATGTAGCAAGAGCAGGCTTGCCCGGAGCCGGTAGCCGGACGACGGAGCCGGACGGGAACCGTCCCGCATAAGCCTGCAGCACATGCTGATGGCAGGTAAACAGCAGCAGCTGGCCCCGTTCCGACACGTCGCCAAGCAGCTCCAGCCCCCGCATCAGCCGCTCATCGTCGAAATTGACGAACAGATCATCGATAATCATCGGCAGGCGCACGCCGGCAGCTGCGTATTCATCGATCAGCGCAAAGCGGATGCTGATGTACATTTGCTCGGCCGTGCCTCTGCTGAGCTTCGCGGTTTCAACGAGCTGCCCGTCCGCCAGCTCGGCCAGCACGCGCTGTTCCCCGATCGGCGACAGGATGCGGGTATATTTCCCAGCCGTAAGCCGGGAGAAGCTGGCGGAGGCCCGCCGCATGACGGACGGCTGCTTGTCCTGCTCGAACATGCTTTTCGTGCGGGTAAGCAGCTGCTGGCATAAAGCGTGAACCGCCCACTGGCCGGTCAGCCGCAGCACCTCGGCGCGGCATTCCTCCACCAGCTGCAGCGCCTCCGCATGCTGGCTGCCCTCCGCCAGCCGCTCCAGCTCGAAGCGCATCCGGCCTCGCGCTTCCCGGGCTTCCTCCAGGCTGCGCCGCTGCTCATCCCGTGCGGCATCGACGGCGGCCTGCGCCTGATCCAGCTCGAAGCCGCCTTCTCCGCCGAGCTCCGGCAAGGCCCGCTCCCAGGCTTCGCCGAGCAAGGCGCGCAGCGCGGCGGCCTCCTGGCGGGCCGCCGCCGCCAGCTCGCGCCGCCGCTGCGCCTGCTGGCAGCGCCGGCGCAGCGACGGGCCGTCCGCGGCTCCGGCGGCGGCGTACAGCTCGGCTGCGCGCTCAGCCACACGCCCGGCCTGCTGCGCGAGCAGCGCCGACTTGCGGCGCAGCTCATCCTGGCGCGCGCGCAGCTGCGCCGCCTCCGCTTCGCGCTCGAGCGCCCGGCGCAGCTCGAGCTGCCTGGCGCGCAGTGCGGCTCCCGCGCCGGCTGCGGCAGCCTCCGGGCCGAGCAGCTGCTGCGCCGCCGCGGCGAAGGCTGCGGCCTCGCCCGCCAGCGCGCTCAGCCGCGCCTCGAGACGGCGCAGCCGCTGCTGCTCGGCGAGCGCCGCCTCCGCGAGCGCCAGCAGCTCCAGCGCCGCGTCCGGGCTGGCCGCCTCGGGCAGCGCGTGAGCGCGCAGCCAGTCGCGCCAGCGCGCGGCGCGCGGCTCTCCGGCGCGGGCGTGCCTCGCGGCCTGATCCTCCAGCGCCGCCAGCCGCTGCTCGGCCTCCCGGCGGGCGGCCAGCCGGGCTTCGCCCGCGCGCAGCTGCCGCTCGAGGGCATCGAGCCACGGCTCGATGTCCTCCGGCGGCAGCGGCAGCGCGCCTGCCCCGGCTGCGGCCCAAGCCGCCGGCCGGCCGAAGCCGGCGCGGGCCAGCGCGGCAAGCTCGGCGCCCAGCCTGGCCTCCAGCCCGGCGGCATGCGCCTCCAGCGGGCCGATGCCCAGGCCCGCGTCCGCCCCGCCTGCTGCGCCCGCTTCGCGCTGCAGACGCCGGCCGCGTTCCGCCCGGCCGGCTCCGGCCTTGCGGCCAAGGCGGCGGGAGCCGAGCTCCAGCGCCAGGCCCGCCGCCGTCAGCGCCAAGGCGACCGCAGCGGCGACCGGCTCTCCCGCCGCCAGCAGCGCAGCCGGGAGCACGACCGCAGCGGCCGCCAGGAGAAGCGGAGCAAGGCGGCCTTTGCCCGCCTCCTCGCGCGCTTCACGCTCCGGCGCTGCCGCTCCGAGCCGCTCCAGATCGTGGAGCCGCTGGCCGGCATGCCGCAGCTCGCGCTGCGCTTCCTTCCAGTCGGCCAGTAGCCTTTGGGCGACGCCAATCCGCTCCGCAGCGTTCCACTGTCCGGATTCGCGGCCCGCTGCCAGCTCTTCCGCCGGTTCGGCCGCCTCCAGCTCCTGCCGGATGCGCCGATGCTCCCCGTCCAGCGCCGCCTGCTCCTGCTTCCAGGCTCTCCCTTCCTCGCGGAACAAGGAAACCTCCTCCTTCAGCAGCACGATCGGGGGCAGCTCCTCCAGCGCGGCCGCCGTCCAGCCCGGCCCAATCCGCCGGAGAAGCCCCTCCAGCTCCGACCGCTGATGCGCCGTTTCCGCCGCCGCTTCACTTTGCTGGCGAACCGTCTCCTCATAAGCCGCAAGCCGGCTGTGCAGCGCCTCCAGCTCCTGCCTCTGCTCCAGCAGGCAGAGCCTTCCTGCGGCGTCCAGGCTTAAGGCAGCCAGCGCCGCCTCCGTTTCTTCGCTTTGGAGCGTTAACAGATCCCGCTCCGAGGCCAGCCGCTCCCGTTCGGCCTCCAGCGCCTCCTCGCGGGCGAGCACATCCTCGGCTACCAGCTCCAGCGCTTCGGGCAGCTCCTCCAGCTCGCTGCGCGCCAAGCCGTAACGCACCGCGTGAGGTCTCGCCTGGCGCAGCCGCTCCAGCTCGTCGTTTTTGCGCTGAAGCTCGGCCAAGGCGGCTTCCAACGCTTCGCATCGCTCCGTCAATGTCCGCTCGTCCAGCAGCAGCGTCTCGTATTTCTCCGACTGGCGTTTGCTGGCCCGCAGCCGCTCCTCCGCCTCGGCCAGACGCAGCAGCGCCTGGTTGATCAGCGGCGTGCGCCCGCGCGGCCGATACAGCTGCTCCAGCTCCTGCGTCAGCTTGCGCTGCGCCATGCGGATCGCCGACCCGCTGACACCGAGACCTGCGCTGTACAAAAAGCCGCTCACCTCTTCATGCTGAAGCGTCCCCAGCTCCTGCAGCTCCGTCAGGCCGAAGGCGAACACATGCCGGAACACATCCGGCGTCATCCCCCCGAGCAATCCGCTCAGCTCGCGCTCTCCTCCTTCAGACCCGTCCGGATAGAGCACCCGGACATGACCCGCGGCCGGCGGCCGGCCCTTGCCTTCGGCCGCGCGATCCCAGCGCTCGACGGCGAAACGTTCGCCATCTCCGGTCTTCAGGATCAGCCTGCCGCCCTGGATCACCGCCGGGTCGGGGGCATAACGTCCGGCCCCGCCTTTGCTCTGAAATCCGAACAGCAGCGCGCGGATAAACTCGAGCACCGTGCTTTTCCCCGCCTCGTTAGGCCCGTACATCAGCGTCACCGGCCCTTTGTCCAGGCTTAGCGACACTCCGCGGAGCGGACCGAAGGCTCCGATCTCAATGCGTTCGATTCTCATCCGTGCCGCCCCGCTTCCAGCCCCGGCATCAACAGATCGATCGCCAGCTCCTCCGCCTGCCGCAGCCACTCGCGCTTCTCCGCTTCGGTAATCCCGTCCAGCAGGGAAGCAAGCAGCGGATTGACGGACAGGGGAGCCAAGGAATCCGTACATAGTTCTGTGAGCAGCGAGGACGACGCGCCCGTGCTGCCGGCAAGCCGCAGCAGCTCCCCAAGAAATCCCGACTGGGCCGACAGCGCTTCGGTATCCACTTGAGCGCCGGTCCGATCCGTCAAGCTCTCCAGCCACACCCCGTCGCACGCTTCGCCAAGCGCGGAGGCCAGCTCCTGGGCCGCCCCTGCCCGGCGCAGCACCCCGTGCAGGACCCCTCTGCCCGTCAACGACAACCGCAGCAGAACAGACCGCCCCTCTCCCGCAGCCGCTGCCGCATCCAGCGCTTCCTCCAATGCCTCCTTCAGCTGCTGCTCCGTCTCCAGCCCGTCGATCGGCACCTCCGCCGCCTCCCACCGCCAGCTGTCCAGCGGCTGAAAGCGCAGCTGCGCCTCTCCCTGCGCGGAAACCTCCACCAGGTAGCAGCCTCTCGCCCCTTGCTCGCGAATATGCCTGCCCTGAGCATTGCCCGGATACACGACCCATGGCCGCTCATGCAGCACCCGGCGGGTATGCACATGCCCGAGCGCCCAATAATCGATCCCGCGTCCGAGCAAATCCCCGAGACGGCATGGCGCATAGTTGCCGTGCTCCCCGTCTCCGTCCACATTCGTATGCAGCAGACCGATATGGAACAGCCCGTCAAAATGACTGACATAACCGGGGGTCAAGTTATCCGTTACGGCCGCCCGGTCAAACGATATCCCGGATATGCGTGCCAGCGCCGTCCCGTCCGCGCCGGCCGCCACTACGCTCTCCACCTCGAGGCAGCCAAATATATGCGCTTCGGACGGATAGCTCAGCTTGGCCGCATATCCCTCCTGCATCGGATCATGGTTGCCGTGTATGATATACGAACGAATGCCGCGGCCCGCCAGCGTCTGCAGCGCCTGCTGAAACCGCAGCTGGGCGCGCAGTGAGCGGTCCTTCGCATCATATATATCTCCGGCGAACAGCACAAAATCGACTCGCCTCTCCAGCGCCAGCTCGACCAGCCTGTCCAGCGCCGCAAACGTGGAATCCCGCAGCCCGGCTTTGACCGCGTCCGGCAGTCCGCTCAGTCCTTTGAACGGGCTGTCCAGATGCAAGTCGGCCGCATGTATAAAGCTAAAAGCCCGCAATCTTTTCTCCCCCCATTTACGGAAATTCGGACAAAAAACCTGACCGTCCGGCCAGGTTTGCAGCACTTTATTCAGCATGCTCGCCAAGCGCCATGGTTTGGCAGCCGGCTGAGAGCCGCTTCCAGTCTCAAGTCCGGCAGCGCCCCGCTTCAGCTCTCCTTGCGGTAAGAACGATACACTTGCCGCAGCTGCTGGACGACGCGCGTCATCGAATAGGACTTGAGCGCCTTATCCAGCGCTACGCGGGACAGCTGGTACCGGTACATCGGATCTCCGATCACCTTCTCCAGCGCAGCCGCGAGAGCCGGCACATCGTCGACAGGCACCAGCAGGCCGTTCGCCCCATGCTCGATCTGCTCTGCGATCCCGCCGACCTGCGTGCCGACGACGGCCAGCCCGCACAACGCGGCCTCTGCGTACACGGAACCGAACGATTCTGCGCGGGACGGCAATACGAATACGTCAAAAAACGGCATGAAGTCCTCCGGACGCAGCATATAACCGTAAAATATCGTTTCTTCATAAATGTCCAGCCGAACGGCAAGCTCCTCCAGCTCGGTGCGGATCGGACCGTCGCCGATCAGATGCAGCACGAACTTGTGCCCCCTCCGCTTCAGCTCTGCGCAAGCCTGCAGCAGCGTATCCAATCCTTTGGCCGGCACGAGCCGGCAAACGGAGATCAGCTGGGGCACCTTATTTTCCCGGTGGACAGGCCGAAACCGTTTTTCGTCGAAGCCGTTCGGAATGACTCCGATCCGCTCCGGCTCCTGCACGTATTCGGACAAATAGTGCTTGAACGAGTTGGATACGGTAATGATCTGATCGACGCGGTCCTCAAGCTCGCGGTACACCGAAGTCAAAAATTGATGCTCCGGGCCGTTCTCCTTAATTTTCCCGTTCAGAATCAATTCCCGCTCATAACTGGAGTGAATCGTCATAATGAGCGGCGTGTCCGGAAATACCCGCTTCATCACCAGCGCCGCAATCGGATGATGCGCATGGATCAGGTCGAAGGACCGCTGAATTCTCAGCTTCGTCCACCAGGTATAGTCCTTGAGCGTTTGGATGTATTTATCCACGACCGGATGTCCCGCGTATACGGTCCAGTCGAAGGTTTCGAAGCGAATCTCCTCACTTCCTTTATTCCGGATGCGCTTGGGCAGCGAGAACAGCTCCATCTCCCACCCTCTTTTGTTGAAGCGATCCAGCATAAACGGAACCATGGATGACACTCCGCCCGGCTGCTCCGGCGGAAAAAATAAAGCTTGAAGCACTCGCATGATCGCATAAACCCCCGGTCTTTCCAAAGTTGTGTAACGCCTGAGAGGCGCGGCTAGAAGCGCTTGATAACTTTCTCTCTATCATCCTAACAGGTATGAAAACGGAGAACAAGACTTCCTACTCGAATATATGTTTGGTATAATGAGAACCAGCTTAAGGCTTAGGACGGAGGCCCGACACCGATTTATGGAACGTTTTTCATTGACTGAAAGCTTACTCGGACCGCTCGGCCTGCTGTGGACGTACTCCATGCTGACGGTCATTATCATCATGACGATGCTGCTCTCGATCCGGCTGCTGCTGTCGCGCCGCAAGGTCGGCTACTTCTCCATGCTTGTCGCGCTGGCCATCTCGCTTATCCAGTACGGTCAGCTGATGGCGGGCGCATGGGCCTCCGAGCTCAGCGAGTCGCAGACCTTTATCGCGATGAGCCTGAAAGTGCTGGCCTTCATGATGATCAATATCGGCATCTTTCAGCTGTACAATCCGACGCGACGGCGGGACCGGGCGGTCATGATCTTTTTCTTCCTGCTCACCGCCGCCGCCTGCTATACGTACTGGCTAACCCCTTCCTGGCTGGAGAGCAGCGAGGAGCATGCGAAATTGCTGCGGCCGCTCGGGCTGGATCTGTATATGTTCCTGCTGCTGTTTCTCAGCTTCCTTTTGGTTAATCCCCGGATCGGGCAAAATGGCAAGTTCCAGGCGATGCTCACTTTTTATTTCGCCTCGCACACGCTGCATATGGCCAATCTCTATATGTTTGACGACAAACAACCTTTGCTCAAGCTGCTGGAGCAAGCGCTGCCATTCGGGTTTTATATCATTTTATTTTTGTTTATTTTCGAGCGGATCATCGAGATCATGCAAGCCATCTACACATCATCCATCACCGACGGATTAACCAAGCTGTACAACCGCAAGTACTTCCATAACCGCCTGACGGCTGCCGTTCAGCAGCGCTTGCCTGTCGCCGTTATTTTCAGCGATATCGACAACTTCAAAAAGCTGAACGATACGAAGGGCCACCATATGGGGGACCAGGTGCTGAAGCAGGTCGCCCAGATCGTTAAGGAAGAAGCCGAAGAAGCCGGCATCTGCGGACGGTACGGCGGCGAAGAGATGGTGGTGATGGTAACCGACGCTTCCGTCCCCGCCGATGAGCTGGCCGAGCGGATAAGGGCGCGCGTGGAGGCCGAGACGATCGTTACTGTCAGCATGGGCCACAGCAAGCTGAAGAAGGGGATCGGTCCCGACGAGCTGGTCAAGCAGGCGGATGAAGCGATGTACAAGGCCAAGTCAAGCGGCAAAAACAAAGTCGTCGGCTTCGGCTGATCACATAGCAAAACGCCTTTTCCTTCAGGTTATGAGTTGAATGGACTTTCCTGTTTTTCCGGATGGACTTTTCTTCATGCTGATAGCAACCTGCCTCTTGCGTTCGGGTTCACGCGCTTCGGCTCTTCTGCATATCCTATTACAAGCGCGAGGTCAGGAACGGGACAAACCGGCCTTCCGCGCAAGGAGGTGAGCTTCATGGCAGCTCCGCAAGCATTTATCGCTGCTATCTCGGAAGAGGCTGTCCAGGATCAGCTGGCAACCGGTGTACTCGCTTCGATCACGATCGCCCAGGCGGCGCTGGAGAGCGGCTACGGCCAATATGCGAAGGGCAACAATTTATTCGGCATCAAGGGACGCGGGGATGCAGGGGATGCGCAGCATCCCACTTCCGAATATATCAACGGCAGATGGGTTCGGGTCGTTAGCGGCTTTCGCGTCTATGACAGCTGGTCGGAGAGCATCTATGACCACAGCCGCTTCCTGCTGGACAATCCGGTGTATACCCGGGCCGGATTTTTCGAGGCTGCCGGCAGGCTCGATTATGCCGGAGCGGCGCATGCGCTGCAAAGGGCTGGCTATGCGACCGACCCGCAGTACGCCGCCAAGCTGATCCGCCTTATCGAGCAGTACAGGCTGTACGACTATGACAGGCAGGCTGCCGAGGAAGGAGGGTTGATCCCTATGCGGCTGCAGCATGAATGGCAGTGGAAGCAACTCGGGGATGCGCTCGAGGGGATGTACCAAAAAGGGCTGCTGACCGATCACCGCTGGGTCGAGCGTGCTTATGCCCGCGAGCTGACGGTATCCGAAGTCGCGTGGCTGAACGCGATTATGATCGCCCGTCAGCAAGGCGTTGACGTTTAAGCGGACTTTCGCCCTGCTAACGCACAAGAACCATACCTTGGCCGCCGAGGCTTCAGGTATGGTTCTTCGTTCGGTGTAAAGCTGCAGCGCAGTTTGACGATACTCCCGGTGACAGGCTTATCCGGCGATGACCGTTTCCTGGCCGGCATGCCCGGCATGGCCCGCCGGCTTCACGAGCGCCTTGCGCTCCCAGACCCGGCTGCGCCAGCGCAGGAGCATGATCAGCCCGCGCAGCCATTCATCGACCGTGAAGGCGATCCAGACGCCCAGCAGGCCCATGTCAAGATGAATGCCCAGCCAATAAGCCAAAGGCACACAGATGCCCCACATGGACAAGATGCCCATAAGTACCGGGAAGCGGGCGTCGCCGGCGGCTCTGAGCGAGTTAATGACGACCAGATTGAAGGTCCGCCCCGGCTCTAAAATAATCGAGAGCAGCAGGATGCCGGTGCCCATCGCTATTATCTCTGGATTGACCGTAAACAGCCCCATCAGCTTTTCCCGGAACAACGCGGCGACGCATACGATGGCGAAAGTCAGCCCGAGCGAGATCCGCAAGCTTCGGAGCAGCCTGCGGTAAGCCGCCTTCAGCTCGCCCGCTCCGATCATATGGCCGATCACAATCTCCGTGCCCATCCCGATCGCCGCCGCAAGCGCCATGAAGTAGGCGCTGATATTGTAAACATACACGTGGGCGCTGAGCGCCGCCGGACCGATCATCGTAATAAATACCATTACCATCATATGCTGCGACTGCCAGGACAGATGCTCGCCCGCGGATGGCAGCCCGATGCCGAGAATTTGCCGGACATGCACTTTGTCGAAATTGATATAGTCGCGCGGGCGGATACGGACAGGCATGCGGCGATAGAGCAGGCCTACAAGCACAATCAGACCGATAAGCCGGCTTGCGACCGCCGATACGGCCGCTCCGGTGACGCCCCATTCCGGAAAGCCCAGGTGTCCGAATATAAGCAAATAATTGCCGATAATATGCAGCACGTTCACCCCGAGCGTCACAAACATCACATCCCGGGTTTGGCCGTTCGCCCGAATAACGGATGAGATGGCGTAGGACAGCGCCTCAATCCAGATAAAGCCTCCGATAATTTTCAGATAGCGGTCGGCCTGCTCGATCAGGGACGCATCCAGATGCATCAGCTCCAGCAGCAGCCGGCTGAACAGCACAAGCGCCAGTGACACGAGAATGCCGAATATCAGATTCATCGTGATGGCGATCGCCGCAATCCGGGTAGCCGTCTCGCGTCTTCCTGCGCCCAAATATTGGGTGACCGCCACGCTCGTTCCAATGCCGACGAAGCCGAACATCAGAATGCAGAACACGATCATTTCGTTGGCAAGCCCGATCGCGCCCGCCACCTGATCGGAAATGCGGCTGAGCATGAACACATCGGCCGTGCCAAGCATCATGCGCAGCAGGGAATCGATAAAGATCGGCCAGGTTACGGCGAGCAAGCTCAGCTTCTTCCAGGCCGGCGTTTCTTCTGTGAGTAAGTTAGTCATCTTATGTCGGTTTCTCCTTCTGTCTCTATATCCACATCCTCCATCCTATCATATACGAAAGGCTGAAGGTACAGAAGGAATTTATTGTATCGAATATCGGCAGCCGGAGCGGCTAGCGCAGCTCGAACAGCTCCTCGAAAGGCCTCTCCAGCACTTCGGCCAGCTTCTTGGCCGTTCCCGGCCCGATCGTCTTCATCGACCTCTCCAGCAGGCTGATATACGCGTAACTGATTCCCGTGAGGTCCGCCAGCTCCCGCTGCGTCATTCCTTTCACGATCCGCGCTCTTGTCACCGCATTCGATTTGGCAATAATCCGCACTTTCATCTCCCCCATGTATGACCATTTTGTACAGTGATACCCGGGATAATTATATCACATTATTTACTAGTGCAACCATAAATTTTTACTTTTGTTAACAAACATCCGGGCAGCCTTTACCCTTTTCGCCTCCTGCTTTTATTTCTTGACACGGCAAAAAGCGGAGCGATCCCCTCGCTCCGCTTTCGAATAGATATGGATAATTACTCCGCTGACAGCACGATATGGCAAGCCGTCAGTTTAGGAATCGTATAGACGAACTGGTTATCCTGGATAGAGGCGACAGGCTCTCTTTCCGTGATGACCGGACCGCTCTCGTCAAACGCCCAAACGCGCGCTGATGTATAAGCAGTGCCTCCGGCCAGCTTCAAATTGGCCTGCATCTCATGCTCCGTATTTTTATTGATCACGATTAGATGCAGCTTGTTGTCGCTGTCCCGGTAGACGGAACCGTACACCGAGCTGTTCTCGATATCCGAGGTTTCGGCCTTGATCTTCGTATCGCCGAACTTCGAATTGTTCCCGTCGTAATTCGTATACAGCTTCATCGCCGTTGTGATATACGCCGAGCCCTTCTGCCCGTCCGTCATTCGCCAGAAATTGGCCATGTACACATTCGTCTTGCCGAAAATGCCCAGCGCGTCCGCTTGCGCCAATCCGCCGTATATATTGTGCTCCGCTCCGAAATTATATTCGGTAACGGCGATCTTCGTGCCCGGATTGTACTGATTGATCGACTCCTGCACACGCGGGATAAGCGGGAAAAACTTCGCAAACTGCGCTTCCCTGTAGAAGTAGGTATCCTCAGTGTAGCTGGTATCCCAGAACTGCCTCGGCGCTTGAAGCCTTGCTTTATTCGTCTCCGGGTTTTCGCTGCCTTTCGGGTCCTGAATCCGGTAGCCTCCCCCGCTCGTCTCCGGATACCAGTGGAAATCGAGCGCGTCCAGCAGTCTGCGATTCTCCTGCTGAGAGGCCGCGCGGAACTTATCCAGATAATAATCCATATACCAGCTGTATCCGGCTTTCAAGGACGGCCAGTCCGCGGCCAGCTGCATCGCATACATATCGTCAAAGCCATAGGAAGCGGGGCCGAACATTTCGGCGTCCGGATCGACGTTTTTGACAGCCTTGCTCAGCTCGATGCCTTTGCTGAGCACTTCGGCCGCTCCGGCCTTGGCCGGATGCATATACGGATGCGTTTTGGGCCAAATCCCCGGCTCGTTGTCGATCGAATAACCGCGAATACCGGTCGGACTGCCGGCGCCGCCGTATTTATGCTTAAGCAGGTTGACCAGCTCGTCGGAGTATGCGTAGTTATCCGTCAAGTCCGGGATAAGGCTGAACGGACCGTTTTTGGCAGCCTTCACCTCGACCCAGCGCGAGGAAGGCGCCTTTTCATGCGGCAGCACATAGCCGTTCGTGTCCCGCGCCGCATAGCCGGCTACCGGCAATGTCGCCAGCGTATACGCTCCCTCCGCCAACGACCGGTCGTGGAAGCCGGTAACTCCTGCCGCCGGCTGATCTCCCTTCTCGCTCCACGGGATGCCGCCGTAATAGTGAGCCACGTACGCGTCATTATGGTGAGCCGCGTCATCCCCCGAGTTGGATGCGTTATTTTCCCAGTTGTACGTAGACAGCCGGTTGCCGCCCATGCGCCTGGCCGTCCACTGCTCTTCCCCGGTCAGATCGTCATTCGTCCCGTAAATGAACGGGCTGATCGGCTGCCGGCCGGCAGAGGCGTCCACCTCAATCTGAACATTAAACGGACCGTTTGGCGTATACGTGGTGTTGACGGTTTGAAGGTCGCTCCACAGCCCAAGCGTGGTATCTTCCTTGGCTCTTACCCGATAAGTATGAGCGGTGCCGGGCTCCAGACCCTCGTGCTTGTAAGCGGCCGTCATGCCTGTGTCTACGACCGTTCCGTCCACTTCGATGTCGTATCCGGTTATGAGCGCATCGGGAGCGCTCCAGGTCAACGCGATGCTCGTATCGCTCTTCACTGCTTTCATGCCCGTAGGGGCCGGGATATGCTGCAACCCGGTCGTTTTCACGGACAGCAGCGGACTCCATACGCTCACGCTTTCTCCTTGACGGGTACGGATCTGGTACGTATGACGGGTTCCTGTCATCAGCCAGGAATGCTTGAACGCCGTACCTTGGATATTTTCCTCCACTACCCCGTCCGCCTTCACGTCATACCCGGTTGCTCCGGGCACTTCCTGCCAGCTTAAGGTAATCTCCTCGTCCGCAGGGACTGCCTCTATGCCGCTTGGGAACGGAGGCATGGCCAGCAAGGATGGCTCTTCTCCCCAAACCTTCGTTCCGGACAAATATCCCGTCGTCTTGCGGTTATCGGCAAGCGAGGAGCTGCCGGAGAACGAGTAATCGTTGTTCAGAGTGAATGCGCTCCAGTCCGATTTGTTGATCCAGGTATTGATTCCCACATCCGCGCCGGAAGCCAGCGAACCGGCGGCATCCGAAAATCCTATCTCCAGATAATGGTCCGCATCGGCAGCGGGGGTCGGCATTTTGACGAACCGGGTAAGCACACTGGCCGGCGCGCCTGAAGCTGTGCTCCAGAAGCCGATGGAGAGCGGCAGCTCCTCTCCGTCGATCGTGTAATAATAACGCAGCTTGACGTCGCTTAGCTTTACAGGCTTGCCGCTCGTATTGATCAGCTGAAAGTTAGGGCCCATCATGGCGCTTGATGTGTCTGTGCCCGTCTTCACCTTTACCTGGATCCCCCCGGCAGGCGGGTCTGCAGGGGCGGTCCTGGCTTGCACAGGCGCGCTCCAGGCTCCTGCGGTCCCTTCATCGTCGACAGCTCTGACGCGATACGTATGAGAACTGTCCGGCGCAAGACCGTCATGTGTAAACGCCGTCTCCCGGATGCTGGCAGCAACTGCGCCATCCGCCTCCACCTCATAGCGGTCTGAGCCGGTTACCCCGCTCCAGGCAAGAGCGATCGCTTGCTTGGATACCGGGACAGCCTGCAATTGGGACGGCGCCGGCAATGGCGGACGCGTCTCGGAGCCTTTCACCGAGAACGAGCCTGCGTTCCGGTTCAGATGATGCTGGGCCGACCGGTCAGGCGAATAAACGCCCACTTCAATCCGGTAAGCGCCTGACAGCGCATCCGTACCCGGCGTCCAGCTGAAGTCGAAGGTCTGGGGGACATTCGCCGGAAACGAGTACTCGGGAAAAGTCTTCGTCAACACCCGGGCGCCATCAGGCCCGTGCAGGCCAACCTCGACGACAGCATTCGCCGGCAAAGATGCGGCGACCGATGTGCGCACGTACACAGAGCCGCCTACCGTCACGACAGACGGCTGAACCGCCGCGCTGCTCGTGAAGCTGAGCGCGGGCTCACCCGCCGCGACTTGAAGCGAAGCGGCAGCCGCAAACCATTGATTGATCGAGCTGCTCCAGCCTGCGCCGAAGATGCCGAAGCTGACGATATACCGGCCCTCAGGCAGATCGGAGGCTACGTCCCAACGGATCGGCACCGTCCGCGTCTCGCCCGCGCTCAGCGCAACCTGATCCACGACGAGTTGCTTGACCCGTTTCAGCGAAGCGTCGAATATTTCCAGGTCGACAAGCACGGACGTCGTCTCCGGAGACGTAATCTGCACGTTCACGGTAACGGCATCCCCTGCCTTGACAGACGTTTTATCCGTCTGCGCCGAAGCGTGAACCCGCATCGAAGCCAAGCCTTGAGCCGGAGCCATACCGGCGGTAAACATGCAGAGCAGAAGCAGCGACGCCATCAGTCTGACGAACCGCTTTCCTGCTTGAGCAGACATTTGTAAAGCTTGCATAGATCGCAATCCCTTCTGTATCTGGTTTGATTACGTAAGCGATCATAGCATATCAAGACTTCTGATTTTGTGGCGCAGCTAACATAATCCGCAGGTTCCCGGGCATTCGGGAAACAGGCGGGAAAACGCGGGAAAGGCCGGGAATTTCCCTGTCGGACTGTTTACGCTCTGCCCCTGCGGGAGCGGCCGGCGCCATACGCTACAAATAGGCCGGCCTCATAAGTCAATTTTGGATTTTGACACCCCACTTAGAGTTACATGTCATATGCAAAAAGAAACCCCGTCACCACGGTGCTAGTGGAAACGGAGCTTCTTTTCCCAGAAATTTGGACATTTTCATCCATGTGAGCGCCTTAGAATCTGCCTCGTTTAACGAAAGACACGTAATTTGTTATTGCTTAGGTTTTTCGTTCACTTGAAGACTTGAGTAGCAGCGGATTTTCCCCGAACACCCCATACTTTGACCGCCACGCGGATGCGTTTTGAACGGTTTTCCGCACACATCCCTGCTTCTACCGCCACTCGGGTGCCTTTTGAACGGTTTTCCGCACACTCCCCTACTTCGGACGCCCCTAGGATGTGTTTTGGACGGTTTTCCGCACATATCCCTGCTTCTACCGCCACTCGGGTGCCTTTTGAACGGTTTTCCGCACATATCCCTGTTTCGACCGCCACTCCGGTCCGTTTTGAACGGTTTTCCGTACAACTCCCCTGCTTCTACCGCCACTCAGGTGCGTTTTAGATGGTTTTCCGCACAACTTCCCTGCTTCGATCGCCTCTCAGGTGCGTTTTAGACGGTTTTCCGCACAACTCCCCTGCTTCGATCGCCTCTCGGGTGCGTTTTAGACGGTTTTCCGCTCAACTCCCCTGCTTCGATCGCCTCTCAGGTGCGTTTAGACGGTTTTCCGTTCCTCCTGTACCTGGCAGACCGACCTAGCCCCGACATGCTCTTACATCTCCCGAATTTTTCACATCATTCTAACTGTCCCATCAAGTGTAAAGCCCGTTTTGGGGACAGCCTCTTGCTAATGCTTTATTTATTGGATCGAAAATTCGTCCGGCACATACTCAATCCGCGAGTTCGCGCGGATGATCAAACTTTCGCTCGCCTCGTCGAATTCGACTTCGCCGTCCTTGACATAATACCACTTTTTAATCGTGGGTTTGTCCGGATACTCCTCGAACAGAAATACGTTCAGCTCGTTTTTCCATTTCAGAATTTCCTCTACGGCCTCGTTCCGCGGCGTCCGGATCACGAACGTCCAGCCTCCGGCCTCGGGCTTCACTTTGTACTCAAGGGGGTGTTTGTCCGTATGAATAAACGTCCGTCCCCCAACGGCATGTTTGACCAGCAGCGTTTCCTTCATCGCGCAAGCCTCCTTAAGGCAGATCGATCAGCATGAGGAAGCTGTCTTCCGAGGCTTCGATCGATAATTCATGCAGTTCGGTAATCCGTGCCGCATCGCCGGCCGATAGCGTGGAGCCGTTCACCGCAACTTGGCCTTCGATGGCATATACATAGATGCGGCGTCCCTGCTGCTGGCGGAACGACACCGACCGGCCGGCCTCGATGCGGCTCAAGTAAATCGTCAAGTCCTGGTAAATGCCGGCGACTCCCTCGCTCCGTTCAGGCGAAACGACGGGCAGCAAAGCGTTCCTCAATCCGGACTGCGGGTAGCTGCATGTTTCGAAGGAAGGCTCGCGCCCGCGCTCGGCCGGCATAAACCATAGCTGCAGCAGCCGCAGCTCCTCTTCCTCGGAAGCGTTGTACTCCGCATGGATAAGCCCGCTGCCTGCCGACATCCGCTGCACCTGCCCGGCCGCAACGACCTCGGTATTGCCCAGATTGTCCTCATGCCGGACCGCTCCGCTCAAGACAACGGTCACGATCTCCATATCGCTGTGCGGATGGGGACCAAATCCCCGGCCGCCGACCAGCCGGTCATCATTACATACCCGCATGACGCCAAACGCCGTATTGTCCGGATCATAATACTCTCCGAACGAGAAGCTTGGCCTGCTGCGCAGCCAGCCTAGATCGACGGACGGCCGCTCCTCCGATGGAATAATGCGAATCATCGTACACCTCCTGCAGTTTAACGAAGTCCCATGCTCAAGCCTCCAGCCGTAGCATCGGTTACCTTCATTATACGCCAGCAGTCTTTCTATCTACAATGTTAACCGACGATCAGCGCGTACACTACGCCGGGGCCGTGAACGCCGATCGTCAGATCGTTTTCGATGTCCGCGGAGCGGCTCGGTCCGGAAATAAAGTGGATGCCCGCAGGCAGTCCTCCTTGCCCGGCTTCATCGAAGTTCACCAAAATTTCACCGAGCCGCGTCTTCAATCGCTCGACCGGGATAATCGCAAACAGGACGGTCGGCAGAAGACTGACCGAGCGGCCTTTATCCTTCGACGAAAGCACAGTGATCGAGCCTGTATATGCGGCCGCATAGTCAGCGAGCACAACGCCGAAGTCCGCTTCCGCCGCGCGCGCCTTCCAGTGCTCCTTCTCATCCGTATTCCATACGCGCACGCTGGCTGCCTCCAGCCTTTGCTCCAGCCCAAGCGCCTCCAGCTCAGGCTCGTTTTGCCGGATCACATACTGCGCGCTCATCTGAGCGGCTTTGTCCGCGATAAACTCGCGCACGTCAGCCATGCCTGCCAACCGCTCCACATGACCGCCTACACCGCGGAAATTTTCCGTAAACCGCCGGATCCGCTCCTCCAGCGGCCATTCGAACGCCTGCCAGAAATCAGGCGCCCCGCGCAGAGGCCGCGCCGGCTTCTGCGTCACGCGCGGCCTGTTCAGCTTGGCCGCAATGCCGTCCATGAAGATCTTCTGCTTGGCGCGCGATTCCCGCTCCATTTGCGCCAGCCATTCCTTATGATCCTGTGCCTCAGCCATGCCCATGGCCTCCCTTCTTATTGCCGCGTTCCTTCACGATCGCTTCCATTCGCTGCTTGATAGCCGGGTCCATCTGCCCCAGACCGCTGCGGATTTCCTGCTCCAGCGTACCCCATTGCTCCCGGAAAGTCTGCTTGGGCAGCATCGGAGTAACCCGATAGCTGTTCCAGCCCTTGAGCGGTCCCAGCTTGATGCGGATGCCGCCGTCGCGGGCAACGAGCTTCTGGCCAAGCTTGCCCAGCTTCAGCGCAGCGCCCATCCGTCCGGACTGGCCGGTCAGCATCGCGAAGCCCTTCATGCCGATCGTCTCCATCTTGTTGTCATAGCCGGCCTCCACCTTGCGCCGGCGCAGCGACACCAGCATGTCATGCAGCGGAATTTTGACAGGACAAGCTTCATAGCAGGCACCGCACAAGCTCGAGGCATTGGCGATATCATCCCATTCCGCAACGTTTTTCTGCAAAGCCGGTGTAAGCACCGCGCCGATCGGACCGCTATAGGTGCCCCCGTAGGAGTGGCCTCCGATATGGCGGTACACCGGACAGGCGTTCAGGCAAGCTCCGCAGCGGATGCAGTTCAGCAGCTCCTGGAACTCGGGATCGCCGAGCTGAAGAGAACGCCCGTTATCCACGATGATAATATGCATCTCCTCTGGTCCGTCCCCGTCAGCCTCGCGCCGCGGACCCGAGATGCCCGACATATAAACGGTCAGCTTCTGCCCGGTGGCCGAGCGGGGCAGAAGCGTCGCCATGACCTCCAGATCCGTCCAGGACGGAATGATCCGCTCCATGCCCATCAAGGTAATCTGCGTTTTCGGCACCGTCGTCACCATCCGCGCATTGCCTTCATTTTCGAAGAGCACCATGGAACCCGTCTCCGCAATCGCGAAGTTGCAGCCCGTCATCCCGATATCCGCCTCCAGAAACTTCTCGCGAAGCTTCTTGCGAACGAAGCCGGCCAGTACGGTCGTCTCCGGCTGCAAGGTTTCGCCGGCTTCCTTGGACAGCAGGTCCGCGATCTGGTACCTGTTCTTGTGGATCGCCGGGATAATAATATGCGACGGAGTTTCTCCGGCCAGTTGAATGATATATTCCCCGAGATCCGTCTCGATGGCTTCTACTCCTATGCCCTCAAGCGCATGGTTCAAGTGAAGCTCCTCGGATACCATCGATTTCGACTTCACAACCGACTTGGCCGACTTGTGTTCCGCGATCGCGAGCGAGATTTTGACCGCATCGGCCGCCGTGTCGGCGAAATGCACGTGGACCCCATTGGCCCGCGCGTTGTCTACGAACAGATTCAAATAATAATCGAGATGAGCGATCGTGTGCAGACGAATCTGCCGCCCGCGCTCTCTCCATTCCTCCCAATTGCCATGCTCCGCCGAAGCCTTCAGCTTGCCGCTGCGCAGCCGCTCCGTCGTAAACTTGACAGCCTTGCGCAGAAACTCGTCGTTCAGGGCCAGCTCCGCCCGCTTCTTGACCGTTGCTCCTGCCGGATGCGTATGATGCGTATGGGCCGTGCTCATGACTGCTTCACTCCTTCATATAACAGCTCGGCAAGATGCATCACCCGTACCGGCTCGCCCCGGTAGCGCAGATTGCCCGCGATATTCATCAAGCACGCCATATCCAGACCGACCAGCACCTCGGCTGCCGTTTCCTTGATATGATCGACCTTCTCCGTGACCATCGCCCCGGAAATGTCCGCCATCTTGACGGCGAACGTCCCCCCGAAGCCGCAGCAATCCTCTGCGAACGGCAGAGGCACGAATTGCAAGCCGCGCACCTGCTTCAACAGCTCCATCGGCTCGTCTTTGACGCCAAGCAGCCGGCTGCCGTGACAGGAAGGATGATAAGTGACCGTGTGGCGGAACTCGGCCCCGAGGTCGGTTACCCCGAGCACCTGAACAAGAAACTGGGTAAACTCATAAGTTTTGTTCTGCAGCTGCTCCGCCTTCTCCAGCATCGCCCGATCTCCCTTGAACAGCTCCGCGTAGTGATGGATCATGTACGTACAGGAGCCGGAGGGCGCGATGACGAAATCGCTGTCCTCGAACGCCGCGATGATGGTCCGGGCGCTCGTCCGGGCTTCGTCCCAGTAACCGCTGTTATAGGCCGGTTGGCCGCAGCAGGTTTGCACCGTCGGAAACTCAAGCTCGACGCCGTAGCGCGCCAGCAGGCGAACCATCGCTTCGCCTACGCGGGGAAATATAGCATCGCTTAAGCAGGTGATAAATAAGGAAACTTTCATCATACACCTCTCGTGTTATTAATGTTGTCAGGTTATCAGATAAGTTAATGATTTTATTATACCTTGCCGGCATTTGTTTGAACATCATTTTTTTGCAAAAACGGATTCGCCATTCATTCACAGATCATTCACAAATTTCCGACGCCTGTTGGCGATCAACACGTATAATAATCTAAAATACCTATTTAACGTAGTTATTACGAACTATACACAGAAGAACGGAGGGATAATTTGAGCCATACAAAAACATCCTCAAGATGGAAATTGACCATTCGCAAGAAACTGCTCGCCACTTGCCTGGCTTTGCTGCTGCTGCCTATCGCCCTACTGGGAACCATCGTTTACAAAACGGCGGCGGAGGAAAACAATCTGCTGATCGAGAAAAACTTGCGCAATTCGGTCCAGATGGCGCTGGAGCTTACTGCATTCTACGAGGAAGCCGCCAAGTCCGGCGCCTTGACAGAACAGCAGGCGCAAGAGCAGGTCAAGGAGCTGCTGATCGGACCGCTGAAGGACGGCAAGCGATCCATCGAAACTAACGTGGATTTGGGCCAACGCGGTTATTTCTTCATTCTGAATGACCGCGGGGATCTGCTTGCCCATCCGTTGATGGAAGGCCAGAACATCGCCGACCATCATACGAAGGACGGTTTTTACTACATCAAGGACATGATAGCTAAAGCCAAGGACGGCGGGGACTTTACCAACTATTCGTGGCCGCTCCCTGATTCCCTGGAGGAGGCTCCCAAAATTACATATGCCAAGCTCAGCTCGGCCTGGGGCTGGATTATTGCGGCAGGCTCTTATTACGAGGACTATAATAGCGGACAGCGTCATATTCTGAAAACCATTCTGTTTACGCTTGCCGGTTGTTACGTGGGAGGGGCCGTTATTCTGACCTTATTCTCCCTGCATATCTCACGTCCGATTACCGGTCTCGCCCGTCAGGCGAAGCAGCTTGCAGCCGGAGACTTGAGCAGTTACGAGCTAGCCGTGAAAAACAAAGACGAGATTGGCGACCTGCACGCTTCGTTTCAGATCATGCACGCGAACCTGCAGTCGCTCGCCCGGGGAATGCTGACAAGCTCCGACTCCCTGTCCGCCGCTTCGCAGCCCTTATCCCTAGCCGCCGCGGAAGCGGCCGGCGCCAGCGCCCAGATCGCGGAGGCCGTGCAATCGGCAGCGGCTGCCAATGAAAGCCAGGCGCTCAGTATCCGGGAAAGCTCGAGAGCTATGGAAGAGATGGCTGCCGGGATCCAGCGGATTGCGGATACGTCCCTGACGGTCTACGAAGCGTCGGTCCATACTCGGCAGCAGGCTGACGAAGGTCACCGGCTGCTCGACCGCTCCATCGAACAGATCCACGACGTCAGCGCGGCGGTAGTCGAGCTTGGCGCCGTCATTCAGCAGCTGGAGGACCGGTCTAATGAGATCGGTGAGATCATCCGGCTAATGAGCGAAATTTCCTCGCAGACGAACCTGCTTGCCTTGAACGCCTCCATCGAGGCGGCGCGCGCAGGAGAGCATGGACGCGGTTTCGCCGTCGTCGCCGGGGAAGTCAAGAAGCTGGCCGAACGCTCCGACGCTTCAGCTGCCCAGATCAGCAGTCTCATCGAAGCCATCCGCAGCGAAATCGCAGCCGCAGTCAACACCGTGACGCGGAGCGAACGAGAGGTTGAGGAAGGCGTGCAAGCGATCCGTGATACCGGCGAAGCCTTCACAAGCATCCTCTCCTCCGCTCATCGCATCGTCGAGCAGGCGCAGGAGTCGTCCGGGGCGGCAGAGCAGATGTCGGCGAGCGCGCAGCAGGTGTCCGCTTCCCTGCAGGAGCTGGAGCGGATAGCCGCCAGGTCCAACGACATGGCCCACTCCATCTCCGCTTCAACCGAGGAACAGACCGCGGCCCTGGAGGAAGTGAGCGCTTCAGCCGAATCGCTTAAGACGATGTCGGAAGAGATGCAGGCGCTGGCCCGCCGGTTCAAGCTGTAGCCGCTCTCCTCCCGTCCAACCCGGCTTGCCTATCGCCCGCCTATGCCGCAGAATAAGGAAGCGCCGCTCCGGCGCTTCCTTTTTGTCGCCTGCCGGGGCGCGGTCTTAACGGGCTTGCACCTTTGGCCCGGGATATTCCGCTTATCGCTTATCTATTCCGCTTATCGCTTATCTATTCCGCTTCTCGTTTACCTATTGCGCGCGGCTCATCTCCCGGTATTTGCTCGGAGTGACGCCTTCCTGCTTTTTGAATATCCGGTTGAAGTAGCTGTGCTGATAGCCGACCTGTTCGGCTACGTCATTGATCTTAAGCTCCGACTCGCGCAGCAGTTCCTTCGCCTTGTCCATCCTCAACTCGGTGAGGTAATCGATGAAATTTTTGCCGGTTACCTGCTTGAACGACTTGCTCAGATAGAACGGATTGGTGCCGATATGATCCGAGCAGCTGTCCAGCGAAATATCTTTCATATAACGCTCCTGCAAATAATGCATCGCCTGCTCGATAAGCTGCTTCACATGCGAGTCGGAGCGCGAGCCAAGCTCTTTAAGAAACGGCGCGATCACCCGCTCTCTGAACCAGGCCAGCATCAGCTTGGGCTCCCGGATCTGCGAGAGCTGCTCATACAGGTTAACGCATTTATAGAGCCGGTTGGGCTGGATGCCCGAGCTCATCACGGCGTGCTGCACGCTTCCGAGCAGATGGAGCATCCCTTGCTGCACATCGATTTCCTTGGCGCCCTTCGCCGTCAGCGTCTCCAGAATCGCCTCCAGCAGCTGATCGCCGTCCGCCTCCCGTCCGGTACGCAAAGCATGGATAAACTCCCGTTCCAACGTAAACGGATACTGCGGCTCCGACAGCTCGTCGCTCTCCCGCTGCAGCCACTCTTCCATATCGATAAACTGATTTTCATTATCCGCGCTGCGCTGGCCTACCGCCTGCCTGACTTCTTCGAAGGCAAGCGGTACATCCACAATCCGTTCGACGGACCGGCTGACCGCCAGCGTAACCCTCATCTTCAGTATACGATTGACCGTGTTCGTAAGCTCGTCCCCGAATGAACGCAGATCCGGAAGCTGGCCTTCCTGCTTGGGCACCGTCAGCAGCACAGCGGCAGTCAAATCATGGAAATTGATCGTATCGCTCTGTCCGAAATGCTCTTCGGCGATTTCTCCGATCATATTGACCGCCGCGAAGGTGACAAGCCCTTCGTCCCCGTCCTTGAACTTGCCGTCCAGGCTCGTAATCCCGTTCAGCTGAACATATACAATAATAAATTGCTGCTCCCTGACCAGCCATCTGTACCGTTCCATCCTACGCAGCAGATCTTCCTCCGAATAGGCGTACAGATAGCCTTGCAGCAGCTGATGCAGGAAGCTTTCCTTCACATGAGGCAGCTGTTCCGACAAGCGGGTCTGAAGCTCGCTGCTCTCTCTGTGCAGGTATTGCCATTGCCGCTCGATCAGGGTAAACTCGTCGATCTGCCCGTCGGCGGCCGTCTTGCCGTTCAGGAGCACTCTCACGAGCCGGTCGATCGGCGAGTAGATGCTGCGGGACGCCAGCCAGGCCAGCATTGCAGCGAGCAGCAGCGTTCCCAAGCTGACCGCGATAATTACTTTCGAGATCAGCACGACCGGGGACGTAATGCTCGTAATCGGCGAAGCTGAGACATACACCCAGTTGTCCGCAATCCGGGAGAAGCCGCCATAGGTGACCGTATACGTCGCACGCTGCCACGTAAAGAAAAACGAGCCCTGCTGATCCTTCCTGGCAGCAATCTTCTCCTTCAGCTCGCCGATCAGCCCTGAGGACCCCGGATTGCCGCTCGAGGATGCGTACACCTCCCCGCTGTCGCGCATCACAAAGGCTTCGCCCTCATTGTACGGGGTCATGGTCTTCAGCATCGCCGCCACCTTCTCGCTGTCGAGCCGGATGAGCAGCGCTCCGAACGGCTGCAGGGTCCCTCCGGGTATTTGATGCACCAGCGTGAGATCCTTCTCGTTCGGCTGATTAGGCTCGAACGCTTTCTGCGTCCAGTAAGCGGTCCTGCCGCTTTCCAGGAGCCCTCCATACACCTCGTCCAGAGCTTCGGACAATATGACATCATACTGCGGGCTGAACAGCAGCGAAGGGGATCTCTGCAGGTAAAGCTCTACCTTGCGGGTCATCGTATTGGAGCCCTGCATCACCAGCAGCGTCTTCGTAATATCCCAGGCCTTCTCATAATTGCGCAGAAAATCGGGTTCATTCAGCATATAGTCGAACTTCGAGTCGAACGCCCAATGCGAGAGCATCAGCTCCAGGTTGTTCAACTGCTCGTCGATATTATGGGCTCGCTGCTCAATCTGCGCGTTATGCAGTTGCAGCAGCTCGCTCTTCAGCCGCCCTCCGGCTATCCCGTACACGACAGCTCCCGCAATAAGCCCCGGAATAGCCGATACGATCAGCAGCATGATCAGACTTTTTCGGTAAAACCGCCGTTTGCTGCCGGAGAAACGATTGATGAGCTGCAGCCATCTGGATTTCATCTTCGGCGCCATCCAATCACCCGCCTCGTCTTGTAAACGCCTTCATCCAAGTGAATCTTTTAACTTTCCGCCTAGAAAAAGGGTATCTCCACCATAAACTACGCAAGGAGCAGGATTCAAGCTTTTTTTCAGTCTTCCGCTTTGTATTTTTTTGTTTCAATTTGAATTATCTTGTTATGCGGCGATAAAAAGGCCATATCTGTGGGATATGGCCTCACTTTTATTTCCGGTTTGTTACTTTTTGCTTGCCGCATACAACTCATTCATTTCTTTCACCAGCTCATCCCCGCCGCTCTTTTTCCACAGCTCGAAGGCCGCTTTAAGGGCTGCTTCGTCGATCTGGCCGACGATAAACTTGATGCGGGCGTCGTTGATAATATTATCCAGTTGAGCGCCTTTTTGCGAATATACGGTAGAAATGAACGGCTCAGCCGGATTGGAGACAACGGATTTCTCATTTCCTTTGATCGTTTCGTTCTGCTTGATCCGAAGCGGCGTCTGCTTGACCTTCAATCCGCGCTCCTCCGGGATGAACGGCAGCATCTGATTCAGTCCTTCGACCTCGGATTCCAGCAAAGCCGGGTCTTTTACCGGCTCCAGGTGGTCGCCGACCTTGGTGTAATGCTTGCCCTCGAGACCGTAACCTGCCAGCGTGTGCATCTCGGGCTCATTCATTTTATCCAGGAAAGCCATAACGCGCTTCAGCTCATCCTCCGTCTTGACCGTTGATTTCGGAATCGCCAGCATGCCGGCAAAGCCGGAGGTCGGCAGCGTGCGGAGCCCTTTCGGACCGGTGACCCCGCCGAGCACATCCATGAAGTGAACGTCAGGCTGGTCCTTGCCTTCTTTCGCCAGAGCCGCATGAATTTTATCGTCAATCCTTGCGGCCGTATCGATAACGTCTACGATGACGCCGGCTTGGTTATTCACTATGGGATCCACCCATTTGGCCGAATCCATCACAGCGAAGTCCTGATTGATCAGCTTCTCGTCATACAGCTTCTTCATAAACTTCAACGCTTCGAGATATTCCTCGGTTTGATGCTCGGGCACCAGCTTGTTGTCGACTACGCCCCATTTGTTCGGGGAGCCGAACCACAGCTTGATCGTGTCGAAGCCGCTGGCCCATTGTCCGGTCCATTTGACCAGCACCATGCCGTAGGTGTCGGCTTTGCCGTTTTTGTCGGGGTCCTTCTCTTTAAACGCTTTCAACATGTTATAGAAGTCGTCAATCGTTTGCGGCGTCTGCAGTCCGACCGTCTCCAGCCAGTCCTTGCGGAAGACGATGCCGTTGCGGCCAAGCGGGCGTCCGCGGTAGATGCCGTAGTTTTTGCCTTCAACCGACGAGTTGTTCAAGATAACCGGATTGGCTTCGCTCAGCGTCTTGTAATCCTTCAAATATTTGCCGACTTCCCAGAACGCTCCCGACTTGGCCGCATTCACGAAGCTCGGCGATTTCACGTCCGGCACGTACATGATATGGGGCAGCTTGCCCGAAGCCAGCGTGATGTTGAATTTATCGACATAGGAAGCATTGGGCACCCATTCGAAATGAATCTTGGAATTGGTTTTCTTCTCGATCTCGGCGGCGACCGGACTGCCATCCTTCGGATAGTTGGTTTTGAAGATCGGCAGCATCACCGTCAGTTCGAGCGGAGCCTGCTGCTGATTCGCGGTTCCTCCGGCAGCCGGGGCAGGCGCAGCTCCCCCAGCCGTGGCTCCGCCAGTTCCGCCTCCCTGCGAGCAGCCTGCCAAAGCAACGGCAGCCAACGTGCCTGCCGATACGAGCGATGCCCAGCGTTTGCCTTTGTTGCGTTTGCGTTGTCCATTCATTGAATAGAACCTCCCTTAGTGGATTATAGCTTATAAAATCCGTCCGCCGCATCTTTTTGTGTCTGCGGGCGTTTGCCTGGATGCTCTTCACAGGGTGGGCGGGACGAACGTATAACCTGCTTGTCAGCGGCATGGCGGCGGCGGTCAGCCCTTGACGGAGCCGATCAGCACGCCTTTGGCGAAATGCTTTTGCAGAAACGGATATACCAGCAAAATCGGAAGGGTGCCGACTACGATGACGGCCATCTTCACGGACTGCTCCGGCGGCTGGACGAAATTCGGGTCCATCGCCGTCAGATCGCCTGCGGCGGCATGCGACAGCAAAACAATTTGCCTCAGCATGACCTGCAGCGGCCATTTGGACGGATCGTTGATATACAGCAGCGCGCCGAAAAAGTCATTCCAGTGGCCGACCGCATAAAACAAGGTGAACGTCGCCAGCACCGGCTTAGAGAGCGGCAGCACGATTTTCCACAGCAGGCCGAGCTCCGAGCAGCCGTCGATCCGAGCAGCCTCCTCCAGCTCCGGCGGGAGCTCCTGGAAGAAGTTTTTAACGATGATCAGATTGAAGGCGTTAATCGCCCCGGGCAGCATCAAGGCCCCGTACGTATCAAGCAGTCCCAGCTCCCGGATAACCAGGTAAGTCGGCACCATGCCGCCCCCGAACAGCATTGAGAAAATAACCAGATTAAGCACCAGATTGCGTCCCATCAAGCTGCGTCTGGCCAGGGCGTAAGCCATCGTTACCGTGAAGCACAGATTGACGAGTGTGCCGACCACCGTCACGAAGACCGAGACCAGAATACTGCGCGTAATCGTATCGGTCGAGAAGACAAACTTATAGGCATCGAGCGTAAACGTCTCGGGGATGAGAAATACGGCTCGCTTGGTCAATTCGGCGTCAGAGGCGAACGAGCCGCTGATGACAAATATAAACGGGAGAATGGATGCCAGCGCGAACAAGCTCAGCACGATATAGTTCGCGGTGTCGAAGACCGTTCCGCCCAAGGTGCGGTACTGCTTTGCCATGCACGATCTCCTCCTTCTTCAGTAAAGTCCGGATTGTCCGAATTTTTTGGCCAAATAGTTGGTTCCGAGCACCAGCGTAACTCCGATGACGGCCTTAAACAGCCCTACGGCCGTGCTGTAGCTGAACGCTCCTTGCGTAATGCCCATCATATAGACATAGGTGTCAAATACTTCAGCCACCTCGCGGTTCAGCGGATTCAGCATCAGGTAAATCTGCTCGAAGCCGTTGTCGAGCACATGTCCCATCCTCAGAATAAGCAAAATGACGATCGTGCTGCGGATGGACGGAAGCGTAATATGCCACATTTTCCGCCACCGGCTCGCCCCGTCCACCGTGGCGGCCTCATATTGCTCCACATCGACGCCCGCGAGCGCCGCCAGAAAAATAATCGTTCCCCAGCCGCACTCCTTCCAAATCGTCTGGATCAGAATAAGCGGCCGGAACCAGTCAGGGCTGGCCAGGAAGTTGATCTTGGTTCCGGTGTACTGATAAATGTATTCGTTGACCACGCCGCCCTCGGTTGTCAGAAACACGTACGTCATACTGGCTACGATCACCATCGAGATGAAGTGCGGGACGTAGATCATCGTCTGCACCGTCCGCTTGAAGATCGCCAGCCGAATCTCATTGAGCAGCAGAGCGAGCACGATCGGAGCCGGGAAGAAAAAGATCAGATTGTAGAAGGACAGCAGCAGCGTATTGCGCAGGAGCATGAAGAAATCGGGATTTTCGAAAAAAAGCCGAAAATGCTCGAAGCCTACCCACTCGCTTTTCCAGAAGCCGGTAAACGGCTGATAGTTTTTAAACGCCAGCAGTACCCCCCACATCGGGACATACTTGAATACTAAGAAGTAGAGCAGCCCCGGAAGCAGCAGGACATACATCCATCTGTCTCGTTTGAGCCGTCCAAGCACATTCGACCGCTGGAGGCTTGCTCGCGGTTTAACGCTTTGTTGACCGGCTGTTATTTCTTTCATACCTTCCCTCACCTCCATGGTTAGTTCGCGGTTGTTCATAAGCAGGATCTCGCTTGAGCTCTCGCTTGAGACACGGATCGTTCGCTTGCTTGTTCCGCATATCGGTTTCGCTGACGTTCCATCTCCTACAGTTCATCAGCGGTGTAGCTCGATTATGCCTACGGACGGATTTTCTGACAATCGGACATTTTTGAGCTGCGCCGAACAGGCTTTAATCCGCGTCCTGAAGCGGTTTCGGTAAGAAAGTGCAAAGTGCGCAAGATAAGAAAAGCTCCTGATCGGAGCCGATTCGAGGAAGATACATCCGTGTTTTAGCGGTAGCTTTTCTTGCGAGCAGAAAGTTCACCTCGCTTTATCGCTTCAGTGAAGGTGAACTTTCTTGACTCTTAAGAAAAGCTCCTGATCGAAGCCGATTCGAGGAAGATACATCCGTGTTTTAGCGGTAGCTTTTCTTGCGAGCAGAAAGTTCACCTCGCTTTATCGCTTCAGTGAAGTTGAACTTTCTTGACTCTTAAGAAAAGCTCCTGATCGAAGCCGATTCGAGGAAGATACATCCGTGTTTTAGCGGTAGCTTTTCTTGCGAGCAGAAAGTTCCGTCTCGCTTTATCACTTCAGTGAAGTTGAACTTTCTTGACTCTTAAGAAAAACCTTGCTCCGAGTCCCTTCAAAGCGGTTTTGGGGCGGCAGCTTGCGGGCGGAAGACCGCGCCGCTCGCTTCCCCCTGCGCCGTGCGCGCCACAGCGCGCCGGCCGCTTGGGCGAAGCTAAACTTCCCCTTGGCCCGCACGCGCGGAAAAGCCCCGCCGGCCACAAATAGGCGCAGCGGGACTCGGTTGATTCCCTATCATTTCTTATGACCGGATAAAGGCTTTCAGCTTAAGCGTCTCGATCCCGGCAAGCAGCACGATCCCTATGCCGTGCGTATCGTTGAGCTGCCACGTCAGCTCGTCTTTGTAGTAATACTTGGAATAGGAATAGCCGGAGCCGCGGCATACGCCATATACATTGCCATGCTTGTCGATGCAGCGGGCGGCAAGTCCCTCCCAGCCGCGGAACACGGCGCGTACGTAGGGCCCGGGATCAGCCAGCCAGCCGAACCTCGCACCCCGGGCGAAGGCATACAGAAACATCGAGGTGCAGGAGGCCTCCTCATAGGATTCCGGATCGGTCAGCACCTGATGCCATAGCCCGTGCCGTCCTTGCAGGCGCAGATATCCCTCGCACAGCTCCCGATAAAAAGCAACCAGCTCTGCGCGCAGCTCGTGGCTCTCAGGCATAACGGCCAGCAGCTCGCTTAGCGAGAACAGCACCCAGCCGTTGCCGCGTCCCCATGCCACCCCGTTCGGCTTGCCGAACTTGGCATCGTACACATGGTGCATAATTTGCAGATCGGGCATGAACAGCCGGCTGCGGTACAGCAGGAATTGGCGGGCCGCATCGTCCAGATAAGCCTGCTCTCCGCTCAGCTCGAAATACCCGCACAGGAACGGCACGCTCATGTACAAATCGTCGCACCACATCGTTCCCTGCATGAAATCGGTCGTGCCCCGAACCCGGTACAAGGCCCCGTCCGGCATCCTGTCCTGCTCGAGCGCGATGTAGCGGGCTATGCGCTCCGCCGCTTCCTCCGCTCCTTGCAGCTTGCGTTCTTTATGCGTCTGCAGCATGGCTGCGCCAAAGGAGCCGCAATCGTCCAGGCTGTCGATCAGCGCAAGCTGATGATTGACTCCCGGCGAGCCGTATTTCGCCTGATCCCATCTTGCGTAGCTGTCCAGCCGGGTGCACAGCTCGATATGTTCGGCTGCATAATCGATATAATGCCGGACGCCGAGCTGCTGCCCTGTCCGGAGCAAGCCGTACAAGGTCACCCCTAGCGGGTAATTCCATTTGCCGAACATGCCGTTTTCCAGAAACGGCCGCACCCAGGTGAAAGGGCGGTCTGCCCGCCAGTACACATAAGCATCCCCTTTGTCGGCAGAAGGGAACGGAGCTGTCAGCCCCTCACGCTCCGGCCGGCTCGCGCTTCGGGAGAACGCCCGGTCCAGCCGTGTCACTTCACCCGGCTCCGGCACCGCGCCGGTTTCGAAGGGACCCAGATACAGCCACGGCTCCGCAAGCCCCTCTACCGGATACGGCTTCTCAAAGCGGGCCATCGAGCCTTCTGCCAACGGCTGCCATGCGATTCCCCAGCCCAGTTCATCCTTCTCCGGGCGGGCCGAGCGGATCAGCAGATCATGTTCCCCGAAGGCAGCCCGGAGCACGAGATGGAAGTCTCCTTCTCCCTCGTATACCTGCCGGCCATCCAGATACAGTGCCGTTTGGCCATGGCTGGTTCCGCTAAGCTCGATCTGCTGAGGACCTATGCCGTCCACGATCAGCTTCGTCCAGGCAAAGGCTATTTGTCCTGGCGACCCGCCAAATATCCGGGCGAAGCAGCCCTTCTCCAGCTCTGCCTGCGGCCAGCTCGCCTCCGGCAGCCAGCGGCGGGATAGAGCCTCAGCCTCTGCGCCAGGGGACGGGAACTCCGGCCAGGCGGCCGACTGCGGTTCGCTGTACACCCATCCTTCCTGCCCGTCTCGCTCGGGGGTAGGAGCCAGATAATGCAGAGGAGCGCCCTTGATCGAGCCTGTGCCGAATCTTCCGCCGCATCCGGTGCCGGTTTTGACAAATTCCAGCACCACATGATTCCAGCCTTCCAGCAGCGGCGCACGGAACCAGGCGGCCCGATCCGGGAATACATCGTCGTTCAGATTCGAACGGAATACAGTCGCTCCATTAAATATGACGCGCGCCGGCCCGTAGCAGCTTAGGCTGAATGGAAGCTCAGCAGCCTGATCGCTCCACAGCCTGCTCCAAACATAGACGTATTGGCCGTCCGCCAGATTGGTCAACCGCTCCTCCATATTCATTTCATACCGGTAATCGGCGCTCCGGCGGAAGCCGTCCGTCCGGTAAGTCCGGTATACGGGCGGCTGCTTCGGATGCGAGCCGATATACCGGTTGGCAACGGCGGTCAGCACCGCCTCCGTTTCTCCGCCGCTCGTGCGCGCTATCGAATTGTGCTTGTCAAAATAAGGCTGCTGCATAGCAATGTTCTCCCTCCGCGCTAGTTCTCGCCTCCCTCATCTTACGCTTCCCCGCCCGGATACAGGGTGGAGCTGTACAGCCTCTTTGGCTGCGGCAGCGGCTGCCCGGGTACGGCTGCTGTCAGATCGCGCGGGCGGCTCGCGTAAATATAGGCCGCTTCGCGGTCGTAGAGGATGACCTGCTCGCGCCCGTCGCCAAATAGATCGGCATGCGCCGCATAGCCGTCTACGGAAAATTCCGCTACGACGTTCATATGACCGTCATACAGCGCAGGAAATACTCCGCCGCCCCGTCTGTAAGCTAAAATGTAGTCCAGAGGGCCATCATCCCATCCACCCAGCGTCTCGATAATCGTCAGCCAGCCTCCGGTCTTGCGATCTTCCTTCCAGAGCTCTCTTCCCTCCGCGTCGAGAAGGAACAAGGCGTCCTTGCCGTTTGTGCTGAATGTCTCGCCCGTGTCTCCCCGCACGATCCGGTCCAGACCCGCGATCTGCAGCCCCGGAAGATCGCTCCGGAACTTGCCCAAGGCCACGTGCTGGGATTCGATCGAGCCGTCATACCGCCACAGCTCCCTTCCTCGCTTATCGTACATCACCGTCACGCTGCCGCCGATGACCAGCTCGGGCTCCCCGTCTCCATTTACATCCCCGATCCAGATGCAATCTGCATGATCCTCCAGATCGTGGCAGCTCCACAGCTTGCGGCCGCGGTGATCCAGCAAATCATAGCCGGCCATCACCTCATCCCGGCCGTCTCCATCCAAGTCATACACCCATGGAAAATGCCCGGGGTTGCCTTCATGAGTCCACAGCGGCTGAAGCCGGCTGTCGAGCGCCCACATCCGGCGGTAGCGGTCTTTCAGAATAATATCGCTCGCCCGCTCGCCGCCGCTCAGATTCGCAATGATGATGCAGTCATGGGCCTCCGGATCAGGCAGAGCATACTCGGCCTTCACCCGGCCGCTCTCCCCGTCCAGCAGCCGGAAGCGGCCGTCCATCACGCATAGCACCTCAAGTTTGCCGTCTCCGTCCAAATCGTAGAGCTGCGCCGGATAATCCGAGCCTGGTCCCCCCGCCTGTTCGCTTGGCTCGCCGGTCTGCCAGAGCAGCCGCCCCTCCAGATCGTAAGCCGTCACACACTGAACCTGATGCGGAATGTACCGGACATCCTGGCGGTCGTCGGGCTGGACCAGCACCAGCTCCATCCGGCCGTCTCCATTGATATCGCCGATCAGCAGCTTGCAGTTCGGACCCGCCTCCCGGATCCCGACTTGGCCGAGCAGTACGGCGCTTGTCTTGTTTGTCATTTCTCTCTGCCTCCTCTTCCAGATAACTAACCGCATCATAGAACATGGGGCGGAAAGCCGGCAATCATACTTTTTTGCCCGGGAAGACTGGCGTAGTTTGCACTATTTTGGGCGGCTGCCACTTTATTGCACGCCTGCATGACGGCATGACAAATAGCCTTATACCGCTCCGAGCAGGACTCGGGGATTCGGTATAAGGCATAAGAGAGGCGGACTGCCAGCCGCCGGAGAAATTTTAGCCCGGCAGCCGCAACCCGCCATGGAGAAAACTGCTGCCGCTGGGTCGTTCCTCGCCCAGACGTATAAAGCTCCGCCCAAGGAGAAGACGGAGCCTTCCCGCAGAGCCGTTTGTCATGGGCAGCTTGCGGCGGCAGACGGCGACTCGGCTCCTACAGCAGGCTGGTCTGCACGCCGCCCTTGGCCTCGACCGGCTGCCCATCCACGCTCAGCCAAACGGAGCTCGCCCCCGGATTCCAGACGAACTCTTGGGAGGCGGAAAATTTCAGCTGGCGGAACGCCTGAACATAATCGTAAATCTCCATATTCGTCGCATACCAGATGTCGTCGCGTCCCCCTGCATATTCGCAGAACTGCTCGATTAGCTCCCAGTTATCGTCGTTATCGAACTCGTAGCTATGTCCCCATACGTACATCAAGTACAAATATTGCTGCTTGTGCAGGCCGATAAACGTCTCCGCCAGCTTCATCAAATCACGCTTATGATGGCAGGTCGGCTTCCACTCCAGCCAATCGTCCGGCATGGCGAACGTTCCTGTCGTTTCGACGACGCGGGCGTATTCGATGCCCAGATAAGGCAGCATCTCCTTGATCTGCCGGTTGAACGACCCGTTCGGATACGACATGCCCCGCACCGTATAACCGAAGATGCGCTCCAGATTTTTGCGATCCTCCGTAAATTCGTACACGAGCTGCTCCTTGGAGCAGCGGGCGATCGTCGGATGCGTCAGCGTGTGCGCGGATACCTCATGCCCGGCGTACAGCTGAAGCGCTTCCTCTTCCGTTAGCCTGTCCCCCGCTCCGAACAAACCCGAATTGAGATGAAAGGTGCCCTTGATACCGCTGCGGTTCAAAATGCTTACAAGCCTCCGGTCCGCCGTCCTCCCGTCGTCGTAGCTGAGCGTCAGCGCCTTGTGCTTGCCCCCCGGATAACATAATAATACTTTGCGCATGCCTGGCCTGCCTCCATTTCCAAACTTTATTTGCCTTGACTTTATTGTAAATTCTTCATCGAAGCGCATATACCTTCAAATTCGCATATTCGGCGATCAGCGGGGCCATCTGGCGAAAGCCGATCGCTCCTCCTCCGAGCAGCGGTCCATAGGAGAGGCCGTCATCCGTCCAATCGAAGATCGGAAGCCGGTTTACGCAGAAGCGTACGTTCCCGCCCTGCTTGCGCAGGCTTAACCGGTACGGTCCGGCTGCATCCGCAATTCCCGGGATCGGGTCAGCGCCTTGCGCCACCAGGTGAAAGCCGTAGCTTTTGCGCAGGTTGCACGTATGAAAGCTCCGCTCGCTGGGCCACATCCGACGAAAGTAAGACACATGGAACGCATCGATATCGCCGTGATGGTACAGCTCATATTCGCCCGTCCGCTTCGCCAGCGCGCCGTCGAGCACATCCTGTCCTTCCCGGCCGCGGGCGGCAAAAAACAAAATTGCCAGGCCCGGCTCCCGGATCGGCCAAAACTCCCATTCCACGAGCACATCTGCGGGAAACGTTTCGGGGCACCAATAGACGAAGTTCGAACGCTGCCCCTGCTCGGGGCTCAGCTTGCTCTCCAGCCGCATTCTGCCCAGCGGAAATGAAACAGCCGCCTCCCCCTCCTGCCGAAAGCCGGCCGTATCCTCCGCCGATGCGAGCGGGTTATGGTACAGAAGCTTGAGGTTCTCCTCCTGCTCCGGATATTCGATATCATTGACCACTCGGTATTCCTCTCCTTCCTTGTTCGCTCCGGATGCATGCCGCCTCCGGAAGGCGTCACTCGGGTATTTCCGTCGTCGGCAGTGCATCCGGGATCAGCTCCAGGCACATGATGACATTCAGGCACCATTGCGATGCCGTATTCGTGCTCATCCACGGAATTTCACGGATCGGCCGGATCGTTTCCAGCGCGGGAACCGCCTCCGTCTGCAGCGGTATGCGAATCTGCCAATGTGTCCGCTCTTGCAGCAGAAGTCTCCATGCCTCCCCGGCCAAGGCCGGATTGCCGCGCTTGACGGACGAATACGCCATCAGCGGCGCAGCCAGCATCGGTATATTCCAGTCTTTTCCGGGGATGTCGCCGTCCGTTCGGCGCTGCTTTTCCTCGGGCGGCAGCGTGTAAAACTCTCCGTATTCGGCCACCATGTCCTCCCACTGCGGGTCCTTCAAAAGGCGGGCCAGCTCCAGCCATACCTGCGTGCCGCCCATGCAAATCATCAGATGATGGCCCCAGTTCTCATGTCCCATCCACTGAAGCTCGCCCGTGTGCGGATCGTAGCCGAATACCGGCCCGGTCAGCAGGCCATGCTTCAGACGCTTCAAGCTGTCGATACCCGTCAGCAGCTTGTCGCGGTAGAAGGTATCCTCATGACGTTCCCAGCGGGTCAGCCAGTTCGATGCGAATGCCGTCCAGTCCGGTCCGCTTCGCGCATGCGTAGGAAATTCATCCTTCGGATAATAGGAACGCATCGGGTCCAGCCGGGCCGTCGCATAGTCCGCATCCTTGAACTCATCCATCATTTCGCCGACACGCTCATCCGCCGTCAAATAATAAAACATCGTATGCAGCCCTGCCATGCCGATCCGCGCTTCCTTGCAGCCGCAGCCCCAATGCACGACATTATGCCGCGAGCCGAGTCCCGCGTATTCGCCGAAGCGATACACGTCCACCTCGCTCGTATGACGGGTCATCGCCTCCGCCATCCGGAACGCATCCGCGCTGCCGGTGCGCAGGAAGGTATACCAGAGCCACAGATTCGGTGCAAGCTCCGTGTTTTGCCAGGCGCAGCCTCCGATGTCATAACGCCAGGTGTGGCGCACCGGATCATAGCTGTGCATCACATCGCCGAAGTCCCAGAAGCCGTACCAGCGCCGCTGCTCCACCTCATCCCGGTAAAAGCAAAACACCTGCTCCAGCCCTTCCTCCAGCCAGACTTTCGTCTCCGTCGAACGGTCAGGCAAGCTCCATAACCCGGCGGCGCCGGAGCTGTGATAATATTCCGGCTCACAGACAAGCAGAGGCGGCTCTTGCTTCGCTTCCGTCATCTCCGCAAGCAGCGTATGCGAAGGAGTCTCGCGCAGACACCAGACCGTCAGCTCGCTCGTATGTCCGACGCCGTAGGGACTGCTGCGCAGCTCGTCAAAGCCTTCGTAGGCGGATAACACATGTGTCTCGGTATCATAATGCCGCAGATCCATCGCCTCCGCGTCGGGAGACCAGAACCAAGCCGTCATCGCTGCCGTGTCGCCCGCCATGCCGGTCACTTCGAGCGAAGCCGGGCATTGCTGCCAGAAGCTGCGCATCCCGACCGCGAGACCGCCCTTCGCCCCGCCGGCATAAAGCAGCCCGCCCGCTCTAGCTCCATATGCGGCGTGAATCCAGCTGCAGCCCGCTTTTGTCCGCTTGCGGATCGCATAGGAATCGGGAGACAGCTGAGTCAGCTTGAAGCTGTCCCATACCGCCAGATCATCCACCAGACTCATAAACGACGCATCTTCCTCCGGGTCAAAGCCGATCGTCTCCCCCGCCAGCTGCCGTTTATGCAGCTCGGCATACCGGCCCGCCGTCCGGAAGGTTTCCAGACCTTTCGGCGACTCCGCAAAAAAGCCCGTATCGCCGGCCAGACGCACATGCCGATTGTACAGCTCCCCGTCCAGCGGCACGTCGAAGCGCAAACCGAGCCCTTTGACATAGTCGCGCTCCGGGTCGCCGTCGTAATGGAACGTATACACCGCCTTGATGGACGGTTGACCGGTATATAGATAGAAACGCAGCGTGAAAGGCAGCCAGGACGCTCCGCCCGCGACCGGCCGATGCTTCCCGTCGACTTTGACCGCCGTCCGCACCTCGCCCATCTGCTCCACCGCCGCTTGCGTGATGACGCTCTCAAGCGGCTCGCGGCGGCAAACGGCTGTCTCAGTCCCGGCTTCCATGCTCCGCTCCTCCCGGATAGCCGTCAACCGGGCGCCGGAGCAAACGACCTCCCCGGAAGCCGAGTGGGTGATCCGGCTGATCAGATCAGTTCCGGTCTTGGCGAACCGGCACTTGATCGCGCCGTTATCCACCTCGATCCAGGCTTCAGATTCCTTCAGCGTGACGGGCTTCTCGGGCCGGAACGGCCGTCCGGGCGCAAGCTCAAACCTGCTGCCTGCTGCCCCGGCTTCCCATGCGGCGGCATGCGCCGTCCACTTCACGCTGCCATCCGGCCAATAGGCGGTTGGCCAGCTTTGCACAGCCAGCTCCCTCCCTTGCCCGTCCCGCAAAGCAAGGGTCTCCTCCCGCTGCAGCTTTCCTTCCGCCCAAGGCACTCCCCAGGTGACGCCCGTCCCTTGCGTCTCGCCGGACCGCTCCCGCAACCACTTCAGCCGCACCGATTCAGTTACTCCCACCATTCGCCTAACCTCCTCGTTATGCTTATGTCAGGGAGACTATACCCCGGCCGCTGCTTTCCGGCAACCTGACAATATTGCTTCGGCGCGCAAGCTCCCTTGCACTTTTTTGTCCGGCTAGCAGATTATTGAGCGGACGGTAGAGCGGCGGCACGGGGCTGTCGCTCTGTCTCTCTGTCAGGCAGCGGTAAGCCTTCTACGGAAGCACGGGGTGCTGCAAAGTAGGTACGATTTTTCGTACAACCGTGATCGTTCCGCGAGATCGTTTTAGCTTGTTATACGATTTAACGTATAAAACATGCACTACATCCGTCTATTTAAGGCTGCTTATACGGTTTTACGTATAAATTTCATCCTTTCCACATGGAGAGCTAACCGTTTGGATGGTTTTTCGCACAAAACTGTCTCTGCTCCGAGAACAGCCATGGAAACGCTCCTCACAAGCTCCTTTTCCCGACTTGACATGGCCAAAGTTCTGACGGTTTCCAGGGTGGAGTTGCTGCCAAAACCTGCCTGACGAGGATTTTCACCGCGCTATGGCGGTTAATGATGAAGTAAAACTCGCAAACAAAAACCGCCCCGGAACCTATCGTCCGGGACGGCTTTTCGGAATATGAGCTTCAGCGCGGACTAGCCGCCAACTGTGCTGCGCAAGTCCTTGCGTCCCCATTTGAAAGAGATCGCGAAGCTGGCGACCAGTACGGCTGCGCCGAGCAGGTAAGGAATATGAATATGCACATCGAACAAAATTCCCGCGACCGCCGGACCGAATATATTGCCCAGGCTCATATACGCGTTGTTCATCCCGGCCACGAAGCCCTGCTCCTCGCCGGCCATCTTGGACAGCAGCGTGTTGATCGCCGGCCGGAGAATGGACGTAAACGTAAAGAACAGCATCGTAACCCCCAGCACATACCAAAAGTTGCCCGACAGCAGCATCAGCACGAGACAGGCCGCCGATAACAGGAACGTCAGATTGATCAGCAGCTTTTCGCCGAAGCGGTTCAGCAGCTTGCCGATCAGCACCGCCTGAATCACGGCGCCGATCAGGGCTCCGACCGTAATCAGAATGGAAATATCAAGCGCATCGAACCCGTATTTCTGATCCACAAACAACGGGAAGATGGCTTCGAAATTCGCCAGTCCAAAGGTCAAAGTAAAGATCAGCACGAGCAGCACCAGATAAGGGGCACGGAACGACTGAGCGAACTGCCGGAAAATATTTTCCCGCTTCGCCTCTCTGGAGCGGGCTTGGTGCCTAAGCTCCTCAGACAGCGTCTCCGGCAGCATCAGCAATGAGATCAGCATCGCTGCGACGCCGACTCCCGAAGATACGTAGAAAGGCGCGCGAATCCCCAGTTCGGCCAAAAACCCTCCGATGCCGGGTCCGATGACGAAGCCAAGGGACATCGCGGCGCCCAGCAGCCCCATTCCCTTGCCGCGGTTCTCATCATTTGTCACATCGGCTACATAGGCCATCATCGAAGGGATCATCGCCGCCGCCCCGATGCCGCCTATGAATCTCGATAAGTAGAGCATCCAGACGCTTTCCGCGATCGCAAACAGCAGATTCGACAGCGAGAACAGAAGCAAGCCCGCGACTATAAGCTTCTTGCGTCCGAATTTATCGGACCACTCTCCGGCGATCGGAGAGAAAATAAACTGAGTCAGGCCAAACGCCGAGACCAAGTAGCCGGCAGTCGCTCCCCCGGCATTGAAATGCTTCAGAAATTCCGGAAGCACAGGAATAATAAGACCGATGCCGAGCATAGCGATGAACATATTGATCATCAGCACGGTCAGCGGACCTCGTTGTATAGCTGGTGCAGACATTACGGTTTCTCCTTTTCTTTCTCTTATATAGTCCTATCCATTCAAAAGTATAGATTACAAATTGACTTTAAGTCAATCTGTAATCTCAAGCCAAACCAGCGCGCCTTGACAGTTCGGATGAGCACTTCTATCATGTGTACTAAGAAATCAGCGCCTCGGAGGGGAGACGGAGATGTGGCACGCAACGTAGAAAAGGATCAGGAGCTGCGCAAAGAACGCTGTCAGCAGATATTGGCCGCAGCTGTCGAGCTGTTCGTCAAAAAAGGAGTGGCTGCGACCAAAATCTCCGATATCGCCGCCAAAGCCGGAATCAGTCACGGGCTAGTGTATAATTATTTTCGCTCCAAGGAAGAAATCTATCTTTCGCTGCTCGAGACGAATCTGAACAGCTTCCAATGGCTGCTTGACGAGGCGCTTGCCGAGCCGTTGTCCGCCTACGACAAGCTGCTCCGCGTATTGGACAGGCTGTACGCCTGGAGATGGGAGGAGGCCAAATTCCATCATTTGTTTATGGAGCAGCTGATGATGTCGGATTCCGTCTCAGAGGAGCTGCAGCAGTCCGTCCAAGTCAAATCGCTTGAAAGTCTGGATCGGGTCGCCGCTTTATTCAGCGAAGCCCAGGCCGACGGCATGCTGCGAGAGGGCGATCCCCGGGAGCTGGCCTTCTACTTGCTGACCTTGGCTCAGGCGTCCCTGATTGCGGAATCGAGAGGACTGCAGTTCAGATCCGAACATTCGCCTCATCATGTGATGCGATTTTTCCTCAAGCAGCCTTGAATCATCTTAGGCCGAGTCATCCTAGGCCCAATCATCTCAACAAAATCATCTCAAGCCAATGAAAAGTCTGCCGCGGACCGTTTTGCTTTGCCCAAGCTTCGGTCTTTTTGCCGTTCCTGCCCCCTCGAACGATGGTTCCCTCCTCCATTGCTCCATCCCCACCTTTCATTGTGCTTCCCGGAGTTTACTGCTAATATAAAAATATTAACCAACATTTACCTCTTGCGCGAACCCGGCTATTTATTCCAATAGATAATGAAGGTGTCGACGATGCATTTTTATGAACAATTGAAAGGCATGCGCAGAACGAAAGGCTTTACGATCCGCGAGCTGGCCGACCGTTCAGGCGTATCGGCCGCCTATATCTCCCAGCTTGAGAACGGCAACCGGGGCGTCCCTTCACCCGATGTGCTGATGAAGCTATCCGAAGGCTTGAACGCTCCGTATACAGAATTGATGAAAATCGCCGGCTACCTGGAGCCCCCTGCTGATACCAAAAGCGATGCCTCCCGGAAGCCGCATATCAATCTGCGCCGCTTCCTTCAAGAGAATGAGTTGATCTTCGACGGCATTGAGCTGACGGAGCAGGATAAGGAATGGATCGAACGTGTGCTGACAGCGATGTTCTGGAGGGACAAGCAGCAATTGCCAGCCTCCGGGGGAACGCCCGCAAGTTTGCCACAAGAGACGGCCGGTTTAAACGATGCGGCAGAGCAAGCCGGGTCCGGCACGGAAAATGGAACCGCTTCGGGCAACGGCGGGGCTTCGGAGGAGGACGCGAACAGACCGACGAGCAGCGGCGAGACTTCGGTGGAGAACGCGAAAAGACCGGCGAGCAGCGACGAGGCTTCGGCGGATAGTAGCGGTGAGCCGGCACAGCAGCCCGCCGGGAAATCCGCGGGAAAAGAGGCCGGTTCTCCTGGCGCTGCCAAGCCCCGCAAAAGCAAAAAGAAGGCGCCGTCCACGTTCTCTGACCCCAAGTGAAGATAGGACCGCTTCCCCTTCTGACAGGCAAAGATACCGTCAGGGCTTATCCCTCATCGCAAGGCTTGCCAGACAAACAGGAGCAGCCAGCTAGTCGCCCGCTGCCTGTTCCTATGCAAAAAAACTCCCTCGCATTCTTCTTCCGCACCGGGCTCAGCACGCGTCCGAGGGCCGCGCCTGGAAGCTGCGGTCCCTGGCCCGAACCGGCCGGTTCGCCTTATCCGACCGGGCATCGCTCATGAAGCCTAATAGGGCTCTCATGTTTTCCGGCTTCCTTTCCATATCAAACGTTGGCACCAAAAACTGTCTGAACGATACCATGCCGCCGGACTTCTCACAGACCGGTCCAAGCTAGTATAATGAAGGCTGCACGCCATATGCCTTGTTATGGAAAGGAGCATTCGCTCGCATGTCCCCTACTTTACCTCCATCGTTTCTGAACCAAATGCGAAGCCAACTGCAGGAGGAGGCGGAAGCATTCATCCGCTCTTATGACCAGCCCCGTACTTACGGGCTTCGCCTGCATACACATAAACTCGCCGCTAACTCTCCCCGGCTGTTGTCGGGGCTGATCGAGGAATTTGACCTGACTCCCGTTCCCTGGTGCGGCACGGGATATTATTACCCGGAGACGGCAAAACCCGGCAAGCATCCGCTTCATGCGGCCGGGGCCTATTATATTCAAGAACCGTCCGCGATGTCGGCGGTAGAGCTGCTTGACCCCCAGCCCGGGGACGTCGTTCTCGATCTGGCTGCGGCGCCCGGGGGCAAATCCACCCAGATCGCGGACAAGCTGCAGGGGCAGGGCCTGCTGATCACCAACGAAATCCATCCGGCCCGGGCTAAAATATTATCCGAAAACATCGAACGCATGGGCATCGCGAATGCCGTCGTCGTCAGCGCTGCACCGCAGCAGCTCGCGGAGCGCTTTCCCCGTTTCTTCGACAAGCTGATGGTCGATGCGCCCTGCTCCGGGGAAGGCATGTTCCGCAAAGACCCCGATGCCATAAGCGAATGGTCGCCCGCCCATGTGGAGATGTGCGCAGCCCGGCAGCTCGATATTCTGCAATCGGCCGTTGCCATGCTGAAGCCGGGCGGAAGGCTTGCTTATTCCACCTGTACATTCAATGAACAGGAAAACGAACAAACCGTAGCCGCCCTGCTTGCCGGCTTCCCTGCCCTGCGGCTGCTGCGCACGGAGCGGATCTGGCCTCATCTGGAGCAGGGCGAAGGGCATTTTGTCGCGCTGCTGGAGCTGCAGAACGAGCTTGACGACCGCGAGGCCGGCAAACAAGCCGAGCCTCGCAGCAGTGCAGCGCCCGCCAGAAGCAAGAGGGGAGCCAAGCCCGAAGAAGAAGGCATGCTTCTATTCGCTCAGCTCGCCGATAATATCGGAGGCCCGGGCTATGCGGCCGAGCTGCAGGAGGAGCTCGGCAAAGGTTCTCCGCTTCTTTTCGGCGATCAGCTGTATTGGCTGCCGGCCGGACCCGGCAGCGGCTTCTCCCCTGAGCTGCTTCAGGGGCTGAAGGTACTGCGTCCCGGCCTGCATCTGGCTGAGCTGAAGAAAGACCGGGCAGAGCCTGCCCACGCGCTGGCTCTGGCGCTGACCGGCCCTATTTTCAGTCGGGCCCGACAGCTGCAGCTGACTGCCTCGCAGGCCGAGCGCTACCTGAGAGGCGAAGCGCTCGAAGCCGCTGATGCTGCCGCCGGGTGGACGCTTGCGGTCTATGAAGGGCTGCCTCTGGGATGGGGCAAGGCAAGCGGAGGGCAGCTGAAGAACCATTACCCGAAGGGGCTTCGCCGCGCCTGATAAATTAGCAAGCGGAGAGACAAGAACAAGGAATGCCGGTGAGCGTGGAGCCATTTGCATCGCCTCGCGGAGCTCCCGACTTCGCTTTTAAGACGCCGGCGGGCTTATACGGCCCACTCGCCCTCCATTTGCCTGCTCCAAGACTGCCGGAGGGCTTCCATCCGCGAGTGCGAGCGGGTCACCGGAAAAAATATCGGGTGCAAGCTGCGCTCAACCCTCCCTCTTTTCATTACGCCCTACTGATCCCCGATCAACAAGAAAGGACCGATAGAACGTTTGAGTTCCCGTCGGTCCTTCCTCTTTTACTGCTAATGCACCTGCTCCGTCTCGAACAGCACCTCTTCAATCAGCCGGTTGCGGTGCATCATGGACAGATTGATCGCCTCGTAGTCCTTCTCCTTGTCCAGCTCTTCCATCAGCAGTGTAGCGATCAACTCGCGGTCGCCTTCGCTGCCCGGCTCACGGAAGTCGATGAACCCGGTCAGCTGCCGCTGGCTGATATCGACGGTTGCCCAGCCGATCGGCAGCCCGCCGTGCGACTGCTGATAGATCTCATACGTCAGCACGTCCCCGTCATCACGGGCCAGCACCACCGAATAATCGCTTGAGGGATCGAATTCTTCGTCCAGCTCAGCCAAAACTGGCGCCGCTTCCTCACTGTCCGGGAGCAGCTGCTCATGAGTCAGCTCGATCGTTTCGATCACCTCATTGTCATACATCATATGAATCACGAACGTATCGATCTCGTCCTCATCAAAATCAAGCACCAGAAGGTCGGCGACGGTATCAAGCGCCTCTTCCTCCGGCTCAAGCAGCCAATGAACGGAGCCCGTTACATCCGCTTCTTCTATATGGAGGAAAGCTTCCGCAAGCCAATTCTCAGCCTCGTCATAGATATGATATTCGAGCAAATCCTCGTCTTCGCTCACAAGCACAAGCTCCAGGCCGCCCATCGAATAATCTTCACGATACTCGGCCCCTTCATCCTCGAGGTTCGCATCGTGATCGATCCAGTCCGTATCATAATCGAAATCCTCATCAGTCGACGTCCAGCCCCTCTCCTCGAACTCAGCGGCAGGCTGCGCCGTTATCACATGATCGAAGCTGCTGTAGGTCGCCATAATCTCGCATTCGCGCGCATCGATCGAATCGCTGAATGCTTGCACATAGTCATGGACCGCGCGGAACACCTCTTCTTTTTCCGTGTCTGAGAGCATTTCTCTCTCCAGCTGCAGAGAACCTGCCAGGCGCGCGGCCTCCCGGTAAACGATCGTTAATGTGCCTGCGAACCGATTGTTATAGAGCACATCACAAACTTCTCCGCCCGCCGTTTTCAAGTCCGGCCTAATCATTACGCTGCTCATTCGGGTTCCCTCCTTGATGTTCTATTCGATGGTTGGATTTACACTTCCCGCTTAGCATGTCCTTCCTCCTATGCCTGCTATGCGCCAGCTTCCCCGTTATTCGCAAGCCGATACCGATTCTTGGCGGGCACCCATAACCTGTAAATTCTAAAACAATGCAAGAAACGGTCCGGGGTTATCCCGAACCGTCTCTTTTGCTTCGCTGCCCGCTACTGCCGACTTCCGACGGAAGCCAGAGGAGCCAGCACATGCTTGACCAGCGCCGCGTGCACGCCTTCATTATTGTTCGACAAGGTGACCTCATCAGCCGCTTGCTTCACTTCGTCCGGCGAGTTATCCATCGCAATGCCCAGCCCCGCATAGCGAATCATATCCAGATCGTTATAATAATTGCCAATGGCGATAATTTCCTCAGCCTTGATCCCCCAAGAATCGGCCAATTGCTTCAGCGCGGCACCCTTGGAGGAACCCGCCAGCATCACATCGATAAATTCGATTCCGCTGCGCGTATGATGGAACGTCGCCGGCAGCGCCAGCTCCGTAAGGAGCGCCTGCTCCAGCCGGTCCATCTGCTCGCCTTGGCCGGACATCGTAAATTTGACGATGCCGTCCATAACCAGCACATCCGCGGCGAGCTTCGGCTCGATCAGGAAGAGCTCATACATGGACAGCGTATCCTTCTCCGCTTTCTCGATAAACAAATCGAGAGGCGTGTTGGCGTCAAAGTGAATGCCGTTAGCCCGGCAATAAGCAACCAGCCGCTCCAGCTCCTTCATCGGAAATCCGGCGGCATTCAAAACCTGCGGACCCGGCGTTTGTACGGTTGAAGCTCCGTTATGGGTAATCAGCACGCCTTCAATCCCGAGCTGCTCCAATAGAGGAATAGCGCTGGCGGGACTGCGGCCCGTGCAGAGAACGATGCGCAGTCCGGCCTGCTGCACGTCGCGCAGCGTACGGATTGTTGCCATGCTAAGCTGATGGTTATCGTCGAGCAGCGTACCGTCTACATCTAGGGCTACCAGCCGGTAATTCATCATGGATCCACTCCTGTTTGTATCTATAAAAGAAAAGTATGGTTTTATCTCTGTTCCCGCTTGCGGCGGCTCTGGCAGCAAGCTGCCGGAGGACGAAGTACTCACTCACCCCGCTCCGGTCAAGTCGGCAAATTCGCATGCGCCTGCAGAGAGGCCAGTTCCTCCCCCGTCAGCTCGCGGCTGCTTCCAGTCGGCAGACCGCCGTCCAGCGTCAGCGGGCCCATGGACAGCCGCTTCAGGAACACAACGCGCTTGCCGACCGCTTGAAACATCCGTTTGACCTGATGGAATTTCCCTTCCATGATGGTGAGCTCAATCTCGGAGGGCTTGTCCTGCGCCGGTTCTCCCGGAACGAGGATTCGCAGCTCCGCAGGCATCGTTTCGTATCCGTCATCCAGAGTGACCCCCGTACGGAAGGCTTGAATGTCCTCCTCCCCCACCGCACCGTCGACACGGGCAAAGTAGGTTTTGGGCACATGCTTGCGCGGCGACAGCAGATTATGAGCCAGCTTGCCGTCATTGGTCAGCAGCAGCAGCCCCTCCGTATCTTTATCCAGCCGTCCGACCGGAAACAGCTCAAGATGAGCGTATTCCTCATCCAGCAGATCGAGGACAGTCCGGTCCCGGCGGTCCTCCGTAGCTGAGACAACGCCCGGAGGCTTGTTCAGCATCACGTACACAAATTCCCGGTAACGAACCGTTTCTCCGTCCACCTGAACGATGTCGGCATCCGGGCGGATCTGCATGCCGCTGTCCTTGACCGGTTTGCCGTTCACCGTCACTGCTCCGCGCTTCACCAGCAGCTTGATGCCGCTGCGCGTTCCATGCCCCGCATGCGCCAGCAGCTTGTCCAGACGCAAAGTAGTTTTCATCCTAGGTCCACCTCCAGCCGGCAGGGTATTCGTTTTTCAGCATGCCGTCCTGCCATTTCGCCCAGCCGACGGTATAGCCGTCGACCGCGATCAGGCAGTAGCCTTTGGGGGTTACGGCGGCATCGGCCGAGACCAGCTCGCTTAGGGGGAGCTCCACGGTCTCCCCCTTCAGGTACCGCACCGCGCGCGGATCATCCGCGCGGAAGCTGACGCTGCGCTGCGCATCCTGCGGGCGCAGCGCCAGCGCCAGCGCCTGCGACGGCGCGAAGCGCTGCTTGGCTGCGCCGCCGAGATACCATCCGGGCCGGATGACCCGGATGCCTTCCAGCGGCGGCAGCCCCGGCGGCGCAGCGTACGCGTGCTCGCTGCGCCAGACCAGCTCGGCGCCGTCCCACGGGGGCGCCGTCAGCTGCTCCGCCGCGAAGCGGGCGAGCGCTTCGCGCGCGCCGTCAGGCGCGCCGCCGCGGGCCACGCCGCCGCGAGCCATGCCGCCAGGCGGTGCGCCTGTGCCCGCGCGGCGCGGCGCCCGCCCCGCCCGCGGCGCAGGCTCCGGCGCTGCCGGCAGCTGCGGCTGCGCGCTCTCTCCGCGCCTGCGCAGCGCGGCGGCGTAATGCCCTTCGCCGCATAAGCGATGCGGCCAGAGCCTGGCGGTCCCGGCGACTTCGTCTGCCCGGGACGGCGCTGCCGGGCCGAGCCAATCCGGCCGGCCTGGCGCCCACCCGCCGCGGCCGCCGACGAGCGGCACCGGCTCAACCTCGAAGTCGCCGTGCTGCGCGAGAAACGCCGCGATAATCGCCTCGTTCTCCTCCGGCGAGAACGTGCAGGTCGAATACACCAGCCGGCCTCCGGGCCTGAGCATCCGGGCCGCCTGCGCCAGCAGCGTATGCTGCATGGCCGCGTATTTGGCCGTCCAGGACGGCTCCCAGGCTTTCGCCATATCCTCTTCCTTGCGGAACATCCCTTCTCCCGAGCAGGGGGCGTCCACCAGAATTTTATCGAAATAGCTGTCAAAGGCTTGAACCAGCTTCGCCGGGTCTTCATTAAGCACTACCGCATTGCGGACGCCGCCCAGCTCCAGGTTTTTGACGAGCGCTTTAACCCGGTCGGAATGTATGTCGTTGGCAGCGACAAGTCCCCGGCCCTGGAGCTTCGCGGCAATCTGCGTCGTCTTCCCACCGGGAGCCGCGCACAGGTCGAGCACCCGGTCGCCCGGCTCGGGCTGCAGCAGCTCCACCGGCGCCATCGCGCTCGGCTCCTGGATATAATAAAGGCCCGCATGATAATAGGGATGCTTGCCCGGTCTGGCCGTTTCCGGCAAGTAGTAGCCGACAGGCGACCAAGGAACTGGCGTAAGCGGCCAGTCCGCCAGCTCCCGGAAAGCTTCAGCCGATATTTTCAGCGTGTTCACCCGCAGCCCATACTGCCGCTGCTGCTCATAAGACGCCAGAAAAGCCGGATAATCCTCCCCCAGCAGCCGTTCCATGCTTTGTAAAAAATGTTCAGGCAGCGTACGCCCCGTCATGTGCTCTCATCCCGTTTCCGTGTAAGTCTGGCGCCCTGCTGTCCGTCACGCTTGAAGCCGCAGCTCGCGGCATGATTTCCATTGTACTCCTAATACTCAGACCGGGGCAAGCCGGAGGAGTTCAAAATTCGTTCACTTTCACGCTCCATACAAGCAGGAAACTTTCGGGAAGCAACGAATATTTCCATAGTGTGCAATTCTCTATGTAGGAAGGAAGAGAAAGAGACGTTATGAAAAAACTGGCCATTTATTTGTCTGTCATCCTTGTGTTGTTCGGAGCTTTGTTCGTGATTAACCAGCAGTCCAACAAGGCCAAGTACAGCAAGTATGAGAACAACGTGTACGGCATCGCTCCCGAGAAGCTGAATCCGGAGACGCTGAAGCAGCTGGACGATCCGAACTATCAAAACATCATTTTACCGGAAGCGCTGGATCAGAAAATCGAGAAAAAGGAATCGTTTTTTCTATACTACTTCGCTTCCACCTGCGTTCACTGCAAAGCGACAACCCCTATCCTGATGCCCGCAGCCAAGAGCCTTGGCGTCGACATCAAGCAGTTCAATCTTGAAGAGTTCCGCAACGGCTGGGACCGCTATAAAATCGAAGCAACGCCTACCTTGATTTATTACAAGGAAGGCAAAGAAGTCGAACGCCTCGTCGGCGAGCAAACTGACGCAGCTATTAAAGCCTTCCTCTCCAAGCATAAAGCTTAGAGCATACGGAAAAGCCTGATCCCTGCCCTAACCGGGCAGGTTTTTTTCATTCCCGCGATCCTCGGCTCGGCAGCAAGCTTTGAGCGTGACCGGCTCCTCCGCCCAGCCCCTAGCCGGGCTGGGCTTACCGTGACCGGCAGTTTAGTCCTCATGGCCGGCAGGAGGATCGAGCCTGAACGCCTCTACCTGCTCGGCGAGCAGTGGATCGAGCACACGAATCGTCAGGTCGTAAAAGGCAAACGGCTTCTCCGGAAGCCCCGCCAGCTTGTTCAAATAAGTCCGGCTCTCCTCCCGAAGGCCGCGAAGGTCGATGCCAAGCGCTTCGTCCGGCTGCGGGTCCAGCTTCTCCAGCGCGGCGCTCAGCAGCTTTACAGCCCCTCCGGTATTGCCGTTGCGGTAATGGTAAAGGCCCACCGCTACCTGCAGCAGGCCCTGATACAATATGTTGCGTCCTTCTTCCAGCCATAGCTCTTCCATCACTTCATGGCATTCGAAGTAATCTCTCTCCACGTTGAAGTAATAAACGAACAGCACGTACAGCCGATCATAGTTTTTCTGCAAGCCGTAACCTCCCCGGGTTTCTGCGGACGAGCTTTACGAATTTTTTTTGGCGCGGCTGATCGCCTCCGAGATTTGATCGGACAGCTCCTTCAGCAGCCAAGTATCGTTGGTATCCCATAGCTCGTTGAACCTCATCTGAAATTGAGCGGCCTCCCGTACCCGGTGGAAAAAGTACAGCTCCTGAATGCCGTTCAGCACCCGGTTGACGATATTGGAATTGTCCTCGAACAGCTGCTGGGCTTCCATAATCTCCACCCGGATGCTGCTCATCTCCTGATCGAGCAAATAGGCCGCTTCCGCCGCCTTGCTAAGCCGGCTGACCACCTCGGGCGGAAGCTCTTCCCGGTATTTATAGTTGAGCGAATGCTCGATCGTCGCCCAGAAATTCATCGCCAGCGTTCGCAGCTGAATTTCGGCGAGCACACGCTTCATCCCGAGCGCCGTCTGCACCGGATATTCCACGATCATATGGTAGCTCCGGTACCCGCTCGGTTTTTTATTCGTGATATAGTCCTTCTCGTAGACCAGTGTCATATCCTCGCGAGCCCGGATCAGCTCGGCCAGACGGCCGATATCCTCAACGAACTGGCACATGATGCGGATACCGGCTATATCCTCGATGCCGGTTTCGATTTGCTCCATCGGCACATTCAGCCGCTTTGCTTTCTCGAAGATACTGGATATCCGCTTGACTCTCCCGGTTACAAACTCGATAGGCGAATATTCTTCGCGGCTTTTCAGCTCTCCGCGGAGGGTTTTGAATTTAACCTTCAATTCCTCAACCGTTTGCTCATAAGGAAGCAGGAACTTTTTCCAATCGCGACCATCCATACGTGATCCTCCTAGACTAACCTTGATGCGCCGAGCCGACAGCCTCCGAGATATGACGGAAGCCGTCCTTCTTCAGCAGTTGCCTGAGTCCCTCATTGATTTGCTTGATCAGGCCCGGGCCTTCGTAGATCAGAGCCGTATAAATCTCAACAAGACTTGCTCCGGCTCGTATTTTGTCATATGCATCTTCGGCGGTAAATATCCCCCCCGAGCCTATGATCGGCAGTTGGCCCCCGGTCAAACGGTACACCGTGCGGATCAGCTCCGTCGACTTGCCCGTCAGCGGCCTGCCGCTGAGACCTCCCGTTTCGCCGCGATTCGCATGCACAAGCCCGTCGCGGGAAATCGTCGTATTCGACACGATAATGCCCGACACAGCGCTTCGCAGGATGGTGGCTACCGAATATTCCACTTCCTCCGGCGTCAGATCCGGAGCGATCTTGACGAGCACCGGCTTCTCCCGGCCGCCGAACTTCGCATGCTGGGCGCGGATCTCATCCTTGACCGCCTTCAGCAGCCTGGACAAGTCGTCCCCATGCTGAAGATTGCGCAAATCCGGCGTATTGGGCGAGCTGATGTTCACGACGAAGAAATCCCCATATCCGTACAAGGCGCGGATGCAAGCCCGGTAGTCGTCCTCCGCCTGCTCGTTGGGGGTGGTTTTATTTTTACCTATATTGATTGCCAGCGGAATCGTGCGCTTGCCCTGATTGCGCAAATTCCGCTTCATGCCGTCGATGCCGACATTGTTGAAGCCCATCCGGTTAATAAGCGCCCTATCCTCCGGCAGACGAAACAGACGCGGCAGCGGATTGCCCTCCTGGGGCTGCGGCGTCACCGTTCCGACCTCCATGAAGCCGAAGCCGATATTGGAGAAACCCGGCACGGACTTCCCGTTCTTATCCAGGCCGGCTGCCAGGCCGACCGGATTGGCAAAGCGTATTCCCCACAGCTCCGACTCCAGCTCCGGATGAGCGCCTACGCCCCAGATCGCCCGCAGCAGTCTCCGGCCTCCCGGGATCTGGCCCATTGTGTGCAGCCCGTCAATCGTAAGATGGTGGGCCTTCTCCGGGTCCATCCGGAACAGCACCGGTTTCGCTAAACGTTTGTACAACATGCTCTGTCGCCCTCTCCCGTCCATGTCTTGCTGACGATAACTCTCTCGTTGACAGTTTATCGTTTTACGAGGGAAAAATAAAGGGGACAAACCATGAAGTTCCTGCCGCTAAAACGGTTACATTATGTTAAAATATGCTTAATCTCATCCAAAAGGCAGGGCTGATGTCGATGTCGAAGAAAAAAATTTCTCCCTACGCGTCCCGCAAGACCAGGCAAGAAGGTCCAAACAAGAAGCTGATCATCTGGGTCAGCTCCATTCTTGGCGTCATCGTTGTCGGCATGTCCGTGCTGCTTATCGTAGGCAACTGACCGGGCGGCGGGCGGCTTGCTCTTCGATAGACAGCTTCGGCGGCCTTGGCAGTATTGTCTTCTCCCACGGCCGCTCTCCGCTTGCCACTGACCTGGTCCTCAGCTGCCCCTCGCTTCATAACTTCCGCACATGCCAACATCCGTTTCTCGCTTCCCTGCCCCCAAGTAATCTCGGCCGCTCCTCGCTTGCCCTGCCCCGCTCCGTCAGCCGCTTCTAACTGTCTTGCGCTTATTCGCATGGCTGATCCCGTTTGCCCTGCAAACAAACCTCTTCACTGCCTTCTATCCTCCACCTAAGCCCTCAAACTCCGCCAAAGTCAGTCCAGCCACTTGTACACCTTGTTCGGATTCGTATCCTTCCCCTGAGCCGGGAGCTTGAACGGCGAATGGCTGACGGAGAGCTCGGAGGGGAGCAGCCCCTTGCCTATCGTAACCTTGGTGCCGATCGGCGCCATATCGAACAGCTCCTCCACATCCGCTTGCCGCATCCGTATGCAGCCGAGCGACTGGTCTTTGCCGATGCTGGCCGGCTTGTTGGTGCCGTGGATCGCATACAGCGTATCGGATAAAGTCATGCCTCTGCTGCCGAAATCCCCGTCGGATTTCCCGTTGGGATTGCGCACCTTCTCCGAGATTTCAAACACGCCCTCCGGCGTTCTGGAGCCTCCGAGTCCAACGGGATAGATCCGCAGCACGACCCGGCCGCTGACCAGGGCGAGCCGGTGGGAGGTCTTATCCACGATGATCTCAAGCGGCTGCTCGAGCGGCCGCATCAGTCCTTCCGGCCCCGCCTGCTGGCTCGCCTGGGCTGCTTGCCCGGCGTCCGAGCCCGGCTCCGCGCCTGCGGCAGCCTTGTTCCAGGCGTCCAGCTCCGCGGACATCGTCGCCATGTCCTGCTGGAGCAGCTGACGCATATACGGCGTCAGACCCGGAAGCCAATTGTTCGGATAATCGGCTGTCAGCTGCTCTGCGGCTGACGGTGGACTGCCGTTCTTCCGCATAAAGGCGGCAACTGCGGAGCGCAGCACCGCCTGCTGTTCGCGCTGTGCCATCCAGCCCGCCACAAGTCCGTCCGCGCGCTGTGCGTCAGTCGGCTGACAGCTGCAGCTGTCGGCGTCATGATAGCTGATCTGCTGCCGCGCCGCATCATCCGTCGCTTCGACTGAAAATAAAGGCTCCGGCCTTCTCAGCCAGTCAATCCAGGCCGAGTCCGCCAGCGGAACGCCGCGCACCAGAACGCCGAAGCTCGCAAGCCGCTCCTGCAGCAGCATATGCTGCAGCGCCGGAGCGAGCGCCTCCTTGGATTTGTCCCCCGTCCAGTAGTACACATGGCCGGCTTGCAGCTGGGCCGCCGTAATATCCGGCGGCACCGCCGCCGGCGCCTCCTGCCGCTCCTGATCGGAACGGCCGGATGTCGATAGCCCGGGAGCCAGCATCAGTCCCGCTCCAAGCAGCAGCAAGACGGCCGTTCTGCCGGCGGCAAGCAGCCATCGCCAAACCGGCTTTCGCCGTCTCTGACTTTCCGCGGGCGGTGCGGATTCCGGGGATGGCGGCAGTGTAATCTTCTGCTCCTCGTAAGCCTCATACACCGCTCCGGCCTGGCCGTAGCAGTACAGCGCCTTCCCCTGCTTGCCCTGCGCTTCATACTCCCTGCCCAGCAAATACCAGGCCATTTTATTTTCGGGATGCTCCCGGACATATTTTTTGAGATATTGCGGGTCCTGCTTGAAAAAAAGCTGCAGCTGCTCGTCCGTGTCCTTCTTATTCACGATGCAACCCTCGCCTTCCATCTTCTCCCTGATCATTCCTAATATCGGCTCACCGGCTTGATTTATGAAGAGAAAGACCCCGCATCATGGTTGATGCGGGGCCTGGAAAACAGGATTCCATGCACTCGTAATCCCTGTAAAGCTCTATTCGTTGAAAGACACATACGGCTCATTCATCCCGTATTCCCGGCTCCATACGCGTACAAGACGATCCTTCGTCGCGTCGTCGGACAAGCGGAACGTCAACGTTTTGTCGGTCATTTGGGCGTTTACGTAGGCCGTCACATCTACCGTATACCAGCCTGCTCCCGCTACCTGGACGGTGCCCAGCGTGGTTGCCCCCGAGCTGCTCGGCCGCGTCGACCAGGTGACCGTCTGCTCGCTCCAGCTGTCGGCAGTCAAGCCCTGTACAGTGACGGGAACATAAGGGACGGCCGAATCCGATACGGCGGTACCCACGAAGAAGTGCAGCTTGGCCGATGTCACCGACGTGCCGGGATAAGCTCCCGCATTCACCTTGACATAAGCGATCCGGTCCACGTCAGCTCCTCCCGTCGTATTTGGCGCATCCTTGATCTCAAGCTGAGCCTCCGAGCCGTAGTTCGTGTTCGCATAGGCGCCGCTTCGCACATAAGTATCTTCGGCTGCATAGTAGTGAATCGGAATGTTCGCGCCGGGAGGCGTTGACGGCATCAGATCGCGGTATTCCCCTTCAGGCGTTTCCGGCTTATCCCAGCGCCAAGCCATCGTACCCAGCACGACCTTCGGATAAGCGGCGCGTTCGTCCTCGATCGCTTGAACGGTATCCAGCACTGCTTGCACGGTGGTCAGCGTCGGGTCCGTCGTCGTATTATGGCCGGCGCTGAAACCCACGACAATCGGCACAGGCTTGGTCATCGCGTTGGATTCCACGACATCGTCATGGGCAGCCGATTTGATTAACGCAGCGTTGGCCCGGTAATACATGCCGACCAGCGCATCGGCAAATCTGGCTCCGGCATAGGAAGAGAAGTAGGCCACATCCCCGGTATAGGTCGTGCCGCCATTGGCGGTTGTGATCCCGTTATTCGCCAGCCAGCTTGCATCGCAATCCACACAGCTCCGGATGAATGTGTCCGGGTCGGGAACGGTCACCAGCAGCTTCAGCAGATTGGAACCGATACGGTTTTTCAAATTATGATGAAACAACCGCCAAGCCTCGTATTTGTCCTTCGCCCTGCTCGAGCAGTCCGTCTGCTTGACTCCGTCTACTTCAACAGTTTTACAGTTCATCTCGTAATCGGTGACAACTCCAACGACATCCGCATGACTGCCGTTTTGATTATTGAAAGCGATGACATGATCAACCATCGTATAACGATTCACCTGGGTATTATCCGCAATCCAGGCATCCTCCCAATAGCCGATATATACCGCCATGCCGTAGGACTTCGCCTGATCGATCATCAGCTGCAGACGCGCCGTTCTGGCGGCCGAGGCATTGGAGAGGCCCAGCATATCCGCATACGTGACAGAAGCGATGATGACATCGATATTTTTATTGCGCATATCGGTTACCGCATCCAGCGCTTTCTGGTCCGTATTATAGTTCACGTCGAATTCCTTGGAATAATACACCCACACCGCGCGCGAGTCCGCAGCCGAGTCGCTGCCCTCCGGCCACCATACGGCTTCGGCCTGCGCCTGCTGAATGCCTGCCGACAACGCCGAGACGGCCAACAGCAGCGCTGCGGCGACACATATGCCTATGGAACGGAATAAGCGGAACCTGCTTTTTTTCATGAACAGACCTCCCGGTATATGAGATATAGAATGATCTGGTTTTGTTGTCGCTCCTCCTGTCCTTAACCTGAAGGGCGGGGACAAAATCCGTCCCCGCGCACATCAGCTTCCTTGCTTCATTCACAAAATTTCACGTTTATGGATTCGCCGGATAACTGCGGCTTGCCGCCCAAATCTCTCCGGCTGCCCAATGATCGGCAGGCACGTCGGGCCATACCGCTTCGCCTTGCGCCTGCTGGGCCGTCCGTCCCAGAAGCCGGTTCATCGCAGTCACGGCTTCTGCGCGGGTAACCGGTTCGCCGGCCCGGAAGGTGCCGTCGGGATACCCCTGCAGCCAGCCGGAACGGCTGCCGGCCAAGATCGACGCTTCCGCCCAATGTCCGGCGATATCGCGGAAGCCGGCTGCGTTTGCCGCGCCGCTGCCCTCAGACCTGCCGCCCGCTGCCGCCTGATCCTTCCATGCGGACCACCTTCCGAGCAGCGCCGCCAGCTCCCCTCTGCTCACGATGCGATCAGGGCGGAACGTGCCGTCCTCATAGCCTTCCATGATTCCTGCGGCAATAAGCTTGCTCATCTCCTTCTCGCTCCAGTGGCCGTCCAGGTCCGCAGGAGCGATCGCTTTTGCATCGACTGCCGCATCGGCGAGCTGAGTCTCGCTCAAGCGGACCAGCATGGAGGCCAGCTCGGCTCTGGTCACCGCTTGGCCCGGACGGAAGGTTCCGTCTTCATAGCCGGCTATATACGCTGGCTGAAGCGCCGAAGCCTGTGGCAGACGCAGCACCGTAAACGTGCTGAATTTGCTGACCTGGATCTGCACGGAAGCTGGCTGCCCATTTGTTCCCGCCGCAACCTTGCCATGCTTTACGACCTTTTCCCCGTCGCTATGCTCTACATAAACTGCATATTGCGCTTCATCGCCCTTGAGTCCTTGTCCGGCCGCATCCCCTTCAAGCGGGAATTGCAGCCGGCTCTGGACGCCTGTGAAGTTCGTCTCGATCCGAACCGGCGTACCGATCCATTCCGGACGGCTGCCGGCGGTCATGCGACGCACCTCCGGATTGGCCAACAGCCTGGTCAGCGTCTGGTCTCCGTCTTGCTTTTCCGTCAGCTGGTCCACCCGCACTTGGATGCCTTCCTTTTTCCCCTTCAAGCCTTCAAGGGAAGAGGCTGGAAGCTCCAGTCCCGTTCCCGGGAAAGCCAGCACAAGTGTAGAGCCCGCTGCCGCTATCTCTTCGACCGCTTTCTCATCAAGCTTCAGCTCATAGACATCGGCCTGACTTCCGCTTCCGGCTGCGACTGTCAGCGTCAGACGCTCCAGCCCGCCGCTGCGCGCCTGCTCCAGAGCCTTGCTCAGCTTTCCATAAGACAATGCGACTGTGTCCAGCGTCCGGCCGTCCGCCAACATGCTGCGGACAGGCTCCGAGCGAACGATAACGCCGTTGTTCTCTATTTTCGGCTCTATGGACGGCTCTATGCCGCCGCCCGAAGAGGAACCCGTGGAACCGGATGATGAATCATCATCCTGTTTAACCTCGGACTCACGCGTAATCCGTACCTCGTATGTTTTTACGGTATGTCCGTCGGGGGCCGTTACGTCGGCCGTCCAGCTATTAGAGCCGACGCTTATCGGGAACGGACCTTTCTTGACTCCGCTCTCCGCGGCGGCGCCGTTGAGCTTCAGCTCGGCCCGCGGATGCGCGGTTTCGGCCGCTGCGTAGATCTCGGCTGTACGGTACGGCACACTAACCGTGTACACGCTCGTCTGCGGATCGAATGCCGGCGTCAGCGCCAGTTCGTCGCCGCCAGCCCACAGCGTAAGCTTGCCAAGCGCAGCATCGCCCGATTCCTCCCGGTTGACAACAACCGTGTAGGTGCGTCCTGCGCTGCCGTCATGCGGAGTAACCTTGATCTCAATTTGATTGCTGCCCGTCTGCAGCGCTACCGGTATTTCCCGGCCGTCCCCAGCGGGTACGCCGTTGACCGTTACTTGTGCCAGCGGATCGCCGGCCGCCGCTTTCACAAGCGTCTCATAGACGCTGTTGCTTACGGTTGCTCCATAAATAGACACATCCGGCGTAAAGGACGGAGCCAGCTCTATGCCGCTCAGCTGCAGCGACGCCAGATCGGATCGGTCCGACAGCTTCCGCGTTACGCGCACTAGATAAGTGTCCGAATCGCCGTTTTGAGCCTCTACTCCGATTACGATATCCTGATCGCCCCAGTTCAGCGCGAATTCATAAGGCTCGCTGCCGCGGTCAAGAGGCGTGCCGTTCACCGTAACCTTGGCGAGCGGGTCTTCGGACAAGGCCGCCACGCTCACGTGGTACACATCGGCCGAGACGGTCGCCGAATAGCTGGCGATGTCCGGCGAGAACGCAGGCGCTATGGCAGTTTCCATCAGCTGCAGCGATGCCAGCTTCGTATTGTTCGGCAGGTCGCGGATCACCGTCACCGTGTACGTGCGCAGCGTCCCATCCTGGGCTTTAACCGACACCGTAATATCGTTCTCGCCTACCGCGAGCGGGATGTCAGCGGATAATGCGCCGCTGCTCACAGCTATGCCGTTGACCTGGATAACCGAATGCTTGGCTGTAGCTGTTGGCAGCACCTTCACGCTCGCCGTAGCGTTCGGTACGCGGACTGTATAGCTGCTCACCGCAGGATCGAAGGCAGGCGTCAGCGTTCCTCCCGCCAGCTTCAGATCGGCGAGCGTCGCATCGGACGATGGATTCACCACCAGACGCGGCTCGAAGCCGGGCGTTTCCTTTGAATAGAACTGAACCTTTGTATTTTTGGTCGTTTCGTCCGCAAGACGGAAAGTTACGATGCCATCCGTTTGCATCTGTACGAAAGACGTGACATCCAGGCTGTACCAGCCCGCCTGCTTCACCTTCATCGTTCCGATCTTGGCAGCGGAAGGGGCAGTTGGCTTGTTCGTCCAGTTGATCGTTCCTTCGCTCCAGTTGTCGGCATCGTACCCTGCTACCGTTACATCGACATTAGTCGCAATCGCTGCGGGCGCGTACACATTCAAGGTCACTTGCCGCAGCGGCTCCGTGTAGGCGCGCAGGTCGAACTTGAGATAAGCCATGCGGTCCCCGCCGCCGGAGGCGTTCGGGATGTCGACGATATCCAGCATCGGCTCAGAGCCGTAGTTCGCGGATACCGAGTTTTGGAATACATAAGCATCTTCAGCTGCCGCAAACACGTTATCGACCGGCTTGGAGCGGTTGATGGTCACGGTATAGCTGTCCGTCGTCGAATCCGGCCCAAATGTCTGAATAACAATCCGGTTCTCGCCCTCCTGCAGAGGAATCAAAGCGGATGCGCTGCCGCTTGCGACCGGCCGACCGTTAACGGCAATAGTTGTGCCGCTTTTCTCGGCGGTTGGCGTCAGGCGCAGGGCCGTTTCATTCGCCGGGACGGAAGCCGTGTAATGAGCCTTGTCCGCGGAAAAAGTCTCGTTCAAAGCGCCTGTGCTCAGCGTCAGCTGGCTCAACCGGGTACGCGGCGTCGCTGCAGCCGTATGGGGAATATCGTATGCCTGGGCCCAATAATAGCCGGAAGCGGCAACACGGCGCGGCTCGAAGCCGATCTGGTACCCGCTCGGAATTTGCTCCGAGGTGACCGATACCTTGCCGTTTGCAGCGCTGAACGCCCCCACATACTTGCCTCCGGCGAAAGTAAACCTTCCGTTCACCTCGGCAACCAGCGGCTGCCGCGTATCCTTGTCCACTACCGTCAGATGAGCCGCAGCATTCGTAGCGCCTCTGACGATCTGCATCGAGGAGATAATCATCGGCTTCAAATCGGTATGGCCGGTCGTCGCTTTCGCTTGAGCCGAAGCCGGGCCGATATTGCCTTTCAGGTCGATAGCCGCCACCTTGTAGTAATACGTCGTGTTCGGCAGCAGACCAACATCCTTGAAGGACAAGCTTCTGGATGTGCCTGCGATCAGCTCCGGACTTGGCGTGAATTCGGGCGTGGTGCTGCGGTAGACGAGATACTTTTCAATCTCGCCGTTGTCATAAGCTCTTCCGTAAGACAACGTCACCGTCTGATAGTCCTGTGCCGCTGCGGTCGGATTGACCGTTACGGCAGTTGGCGGCTCGCTGTCAGCCGGCGGTTCCCAGAACACGCCGTCCGGCCCCCAGTGAGACGGCAGCCAGCGGATCGAATCGTAATGGTGCATCGCGATGCCGCCGAACGAAGCATCATTGGCAAAGGCTGTATACACCTTATCCAGCTCCTGCTCCATAACCCTGCGGCCTTCTTCGCGGAAGGTGATCGTCTCCGGATCGCCGCTGTTCGCGATATCAAGCGTCTCCACGCCGATCACGACGGAGTTCGGCTTGCCGATCTTGTTTGCGTAAGCGATCTCTCCGGCCGCTCCGGCAATAATGCCAGCCGAACCGTCGGCCGTATCGCGGTAGTCCATGATGGAGATGTAGTCGGTGATGTCCTGAACATGCTCCGACAACCATTTCGTCTCACCCTTCCAGGTGATTTCCTTGGATTGATCGGACGTATCATACCACTTGGGAATCGCAGGCCCGATCGGCACGTTCAGCCCCGTGGCATTGCGGCGCTCCATCATTCGTTCCATCAGGTCCAGATATTGGATCTGCAGCGACGGATATTGCAGCTTGAAATCCGGCGATATGTACGGCTCGATATCCACATTGAGACCGTCAAACCTTTCATTCGGCGCAGAGCTGATGTTGTAGTTCAGCACTTGCTCCATATGCGCGATCGCCACATCATGATACTCTTGGTAAGCGCCGAGGAACGGAGGAGAGGTCCCGCCAGCGATACAAGCCTGCACCTGGTATCCGCGTTCATGCGCCCAAGCGATGAAATCCCGCAGACGGTCGCGGCCGTCCTCCAGAATATCCATGCCTCCATAGGGGCCAACCGCAAAATACAGCACTTTGACCGGATCGGAGCCGAACGTCTCCGTATCCTTGAGCATCGCATCCAGCACATCTCTCGAGCCCGGATTCATCAAAATGTTGTAGGTAGCCGCTTCCCACATCCACATGGAGCGATCCTGATTCTCCACCTTGAGCGTTTCGTTCGTGCCCGCTCCGACCTTCGCATAGGTGGTCAGCGAAGAGCCTTTTTTGCCGGACTTCGTGAATGCTCGGGCTTCGATGCTGCTCGTTTTGTCGCCGATGCCCTTCGTGTCCCAGTCGAGCTTATATTCGGCACCGTCCAGAACAGCCTCCTGCCAAGCTCCTCCGTTGATTCGAACTTCTACCTTCGAAATCGGGTTGCTTGCCGCCGCGCGTACCCGCACCGGAACGATACCGGAGAGCGAAACTCCTTCGGAAGGACTTACAATGGTAACCTGCGGCGCCGCACCCGAGGCATTGTTGACATTCAGCGTAATGACAGGACTCCATACTCCATACCGGCTCTCCACATCGAGCCCCCGGGCATTGAGCTGCACGGAACCGCTGTAGCCGGAAGTGTTAAAGTCATAATGCCATGTTCCGGTATTGTCCCCATCCGGGTCATAGGTCTGTACATCGACCTGCCGGCTTCCGCCAATAAACAGCTTGAGCTCGTACACCTGCGTATATGTCCCGGATATACGAACCATTCCCGCTTCGACCGTCGCTCCGTCAGCAGGAGCGTCGATCGTAATTCCCGAGGCTGCATACACTTTGGACGCCCAAGACAGTCCGCCGGGAATGGCGAGTACGAGCGTCAGTACAACGATCAGGTGTACCTTGAACAGCCTTTGCAGCATAAAATCACCCTTTTCTTTTTAGTTTTGATCTAGTTGCCGGTCTTGTTGTCGGTCTTGTTGACAAACGGTTTGTTGACAATCTCGCTGATGAATTTGATGAATGCAGCCGATTGCCCGCCTTTTCATCCTAGCAAGCGTTTACATGAGCTGAATATCTTCAAGTTGTTCACGAGGTAAGCTTTTGTTTCGAATCTGAACAATTGCAGATGTAGCGTACAATCGGTTTGTGTCGGCGGGTGGCCGAGAAAGCTGGATTTATCGGGATGGCAACCACGAGTTGCGGGCCCATGCAACTAATGCGATCTTTACTTTTTCATGGAGTTATTCAAATAATGCGTATATGGAGCGGAAAGGAGCTGCAGCATGATTTTTGGAGAAAAGCTAAAGGCCGAACGAATGAAGAGAAACTGGTCTCAGGAAGTGATGGCGGAAAAATTGTTTGTGAGTCGCCAATCTGTTTCGAAATGGGAGAATGGTCAAAACTACCCCAGCATTGAAATTATTATTAAAATTAGTGATCTCTTCGAAGTAACGATTGATGAATTATTAAGGAGTGATGAGGAGTTGACCAAGAAAGTGATAAGAGACAGCAAACAACTGGCTTTTCCTAAGTTAAAATTTATGTTCGATGTTTTAATTGTGATCGGCTTAATTTTGCTGCTGCTGAAAATTGGCGTTCTTTTGTTGGACAAATTTACCGCATTGGACCTTAGCTTATGGGGAGGGAAATTTATTTGGAATTTTGGGCCTCTCGTTCTCATGATTGGCGGGGGAATTGGTTCCGGTGTGTTAAAGGAAAAATTTAAGGTGGAGTAGACAAGCTCCGTTGCAGACAAAAGGCTGTTCTGTCTCCGCCGAGGGCATGGTTCGAAACGAAAATTGGACGACCGCATGGTCGTCCAATTTTCCTAGTTACTGCTTTCTCGCTTGATGATTTGAGATACTGCCTCATTAAATGCTCTAATTTGCTCCATCAATCCGGACACGTCCTCTTTGCCAAAAGAAACTTCCGCGCTGTAATCGGCATCAGCCGATGATCCATTAAGCGGTTCGCTCACACAGCCGTCATATAGCCCATTCTCAAATGAAAGTTGAGCTAAAGTAAACTTCTGCCTCCCTTTCTTGAGCATAAGCTCAGATGCTTTATTATATCTTCACTAGCTATCCCCTCCTGAATGATATTATCCTTCAGCGGAAGCCAAATATTGCCGTCCTCAGATTCCCTTTTTTTGGAATTTCCTAATAAACATGTTAACTGAGTGTCATATTCCAAGTTTATGTCAAATGTAATATCCGAGAGCTTCTCGCGATTATTCCAATTTTTTTCATCATCGACAAGAACCAATACATCCACATCCGACCATTCCTCAAAATCCCCCCTAGCCTTCGATCCGAACTAACCCATTCCAAAACACTACGACTCACGCAGCTCCCCCGCCTCCTTACGTCTCCGAATCATAAGCACCAAGGACAAAGCGATGACCGAGAGAATAATCCCAAGCCATCGAAATCCCTCGAAGCTGAATTTATCCCCCATGACGATGCCAATCAACAAGGAGGAGAGTATCGCTCCCATGTTTCTTGATGTGCTAAATAAGCCGGATGCGACGCCGATTATTTCTTTTGGAGAGCTTCTGAACAACGCTGCTTGCATACCGACGCTGTTCAGCCCGTTGCAAATCCCGAAGGCCACTAACGCCAAGCATACGCTGATCACCGGTGAAGCTTGATTCCATGTCACGATCCACACGGAACCTAATGTCATCAGGATGGCGGACATGAGCAGAGCCGGCTTCGGTCCGGATTTGTCGATCCAGCGTCCCGCCAGCGGAGAAGCCACGAGCGAGCTCAAGCCTAGCGCCAACATGAGAATCCCGGTATGGAGCTCGCTGACATGATGCACCGTTTGCAAGTAGGAAGGAACCCCGAAAAAGAGAGCGTAAAAAAGCACGTTAACAGCCATAAATTCGATATTGACCCAAGTTATCGCGGGATATTTGGCAAGTGTGCGCAAAGGAATAAAAGGGGATGCCGCTTTTAACTCATGCCTGACGAAAACGCCCAATAAAACAAGGCCGACCAGCCCGGCTATGATGTAGAGGAACGAGACATGCCCGGATGACTTTACCGACAGCAATCCGACTAGCAGGGGAATCAGACCTGCCGTGAAGAGCAAAATCCCTGGCGCATCCATCAACACGAGCCATTGACGAACGGACATGCTGCGTGCAGCCGCTGAGGGCGTCTCGTCCTTGGGAATCGTCTTCCAACAGAGCAGAAAGCTCAGGACGACGAATGGGATATTGACGTAAAAAATAGCGGGCCAGTCCCACCAGTAAACCAGCAACCCGCCAACAAAGGGCCCCATAGCCGCAGCTCCGGATTGGAAGATGGTCAATACAGACAACGCAGTCGCTTGATTCTCCTTGATATGAATGCGCGTTACGGCCATTCCAACCGAAATCAACATGCTGGTTCCGATCGATTGCACGACCCGGAACACAATGAGCCAGCCAAAGCTGGATGAAAGCGGAGCTAATAAGGAGGCGACGAGGGCGACTATAAGTCCGGTCAAAAATATGTTCTTGCGGCCGAATAGATCGCTGGCTTTTCCCACAACGGGATTCGAGATGGCACTTGCGATATAGAAGGTGAAAATAATCCAGGAAACAACGGTAAAGTCAAGCTGAAATACATGCTGCAGCCTCGGAATAGCGACAGCGACCATCGAAGAATTTAAAGGATTGAGCAGCATTCCCAGCCCAACGGAAATCATCAACCACCAGCTGCGAGCATTCATTTGGAGTCCCCCCATAGCTTTTGAGGATATCGTACTTGAAATCATTCATTTACTCCAACGCATTTCATGCTATGATATCATTGACTCAAAGGAATGAATGGAGAGCAGCTATGGAACTTCTTCAATTGCAATATTTTCTCGCCGTGGCCCGCTTGGAACATATGACTGAGGCTGCGCGAAGTCTGCATGTGACGCAATCGTCGCTAAGCAAAACGATTCAACGCCTGGAGGAGGATCTCGGGGTCCCTCTATTCGACCGGACAGGGAGGAAGCTGCGGCTCAATGCGTTCGGAAGCAGCTTTCTTCGCCGTGCGGAAAGGGCTTTGTTTGAATTGGAACAAGGCAAGCAGGAGCTTAGCGATTTATCCAACCCGGAGCATGGCACGATCGAATTGGCCGTTACCAACGCCAGCACGCTGCCGGATATTCTTCGGGAGTTTCGGAAAAAGCATCCGCACACCCAATTTCATGTGCAAATGCTGACCACGCAGGAGATGGTTACGCTTCTTCACCGGGGAGAGGTCGATTTCTGCTTGTCCTCGCCTCCCGTTCAAGGGGATGATATCGAATGCCGGATTGTGTTCATGGACCCCATTCTTGTAGCGGTCCCCCCGGGGCATCGGCTGGCAAAACAAAGCACGGTTTTATTGACAGAACTCGAGGAGGAATGGTTTGTCGGCGTAAAAAGAGGCTACCGTACTCGCGATATCGTAGACTCCGTATGTGCGTCGGCCGGATTTGCACCTAAGTATGTGTACGAGGGAAATGAGCCTACCAGGCTCAGCGCTCTTGTGGAAGCGGGCATCGGCATTGCCTTCATACCAAGCACGGCAAGGAATTCACGGGAACAAATCCACTATCTCCAGGTAGAGGATTACGAATTGGTCCGGGAGATCGCTTTGTTATGGCATCGAAGCCGGTACATGTCGCGGGCAGCCCGGGAATTCCGGGAAGTCGTCGAGCAATACTTCCAATCCTTATCCGGCGGAGCGCTGGATTTGTCGTGATAGTCCGGTCGAGCGCCGGACTCTGGCGGTAGCCGCATCCCAAGGCGGAAAAAGGACCCGACGTCTTCTCCGTCAGGTCCTCGCTCTCCTACTTGTCCCCAGGCTCTCTATATGTCCGACTCATAAATGATCCGGCCCTGCTTGTACGTCTTGTGAATCCGCAGCTGGCCGGCATCCTCTATCGTGAACAGCGCCAGATCCGCAGGCGCACCCGGCTCCAGACCGGCTTGCCCGGGCAAGTTCATGCTGCGGGCAGGCCGGATCGAGGCCAGCTCCCATGCTTGCGGCCACTGGCACAGCCCCGTCCGCACCATATGCTCGATCCCCCGCGTCAAGGGCAGCGCCGAGCCTGCCAGCAGATTCGGCTGCTCGGTCAGGCACAGCCTGCCGCTCGGCTGCAGCGTTACCTTTCCTCCGATATGCGTCTGGTAATCGCCCGGCTCCATGCCGGCCAAATACACCGCATCGCTGACCAGCACGAGCTTGTCTCCTTTGGTTCGCAGCGCTGCCTTGAGCACCGCCTCCGGCAAGTGGAAACCGTCGGCAATGACACAGCCCCACAGCTCGTCAGCGGCCAGCTGCTCCCATATATAATTGGGATGCCGGGGCAGCGTCCCGTGAGCGCCATTGCCCAGATGGGTCGACATGGTCGCCCCCGCCCGGACAGCGCTGCGGATTTGCTCCGGAGTCGCCGCCGTATGACCGATGGACACCGTGACCCCGCTCTGCGCGCAGAGCCGGATGAAAGCATCGGCTTCCTCCCATTCGGGAGACAGCGTCAGGATGCGTATGCGGCCTCCTGCGGCCTTCTGCCAGGCGCAGAACAGCTCCCAGTCCGGCGCCTTCACATAGGCCTTGCCATGCGCCCCGCGCGCTCCATCCTCCGGCGAAATAAACGGCCCCTCCAGATGAATGCCCGCAATGATGGCCGTCTGTTCGGGATACAAATCGCATGTCCGGGCGATCACGGTCAGCGCCTCGGTTATCGCTTCATCGCTGTTGGTGATGATCGTCGGATAATACGAAGTAATTCCGTATTGCCCTAAGCAGCGCGTCAGCTCCAGCACCGTCGCCTCGGACAAAGGCAGCGTATTGAGATCAAATCCTCCGTAGCCGTTCAGCTGCAGGTCCACAAGTCCCGGGCCGACCAGCGGCAGCTTGCTTCCCGCAGAGGTATCGCTTTGAGCAGCTCCCGAAGGTGCCGCTCCCTCCGCTGCCGATATCTCTCTTATCCCGGTTATGCGGCCGCCGCTAACCTCGACTGCGATCCTCTCGCCTGTACGATAATGTATCCCTTTTATGCGCACCGTATCGTCCTTGCTCTGCCGCTCTCTCATTCCGATTTAGCCTCCGTACGATTCGGAATCGACGTATAAGGTGCAAGCGGGATGCGACCTTAAAATCGTAGCCGGACATTCGGTAGATACCGGTCCGTTCAGCGTCCGCTTCACAGCCTCCCGTTTCGTTGGTCCAGGCACCATACAGAACATGCGGCCGGCTCCGAGCAGCGCCGGAATCGTCAGCGTCACAGCATGCGTCGGCACCTCGGATAGAGCCGGGAAGCAGCCGTCATTGACCTGCTGAACCCGGCAGGCCGTCTCCAGCTCCACCGGCTTGACCAGCGCGGGATCGGAGAAATCGGCGACTGGCGGATCGTTAAAGGCCAGATGGCCGTTCTCTCCGATCCCGAGGAAGACGAAATCGATGGGCGCCTCCTCAAGCAGCGCCGCATACCGGCGGCACTCCTCCTCCGCATTCTCGCTTCCGTCGATCAGGTGCACGGCTCCCGGCTTCACAAGGTCGAAGACAGAGCGCTTCAGAAACTGCGAGAAGCGCTGCGGCGCCCCTTGGGGCAAGCCGATATATTCGTCCATATGAAACGCCGTCACCCGGCTCCAGTCGATGCCTTCTTCCCGGCACAGCCGTTCCAGGAATTCGTTCTGCGAGGGAGCGGCCGCAAAAATAATCCGGACGCGCTCCTGTTCGCTCAGCTTGGCGCGCAAAGCCTCGGCTGCCTCCAGCCCTGCTGCTTCTCCCAGCTCACGGCGCGTGTTGTATACGCGGACTTCCAATTGATCGACGCGCAGGCTTTCCCGCGGCTCTACCTTATCTGCATGTCTCATCGTCCTGTACCTCCTTGTCCTGAATAAGCGGGCAGCTCCAGCAGCAATCGGGACAGGCTCTCCAGACATTGCCTGGACGCCTCTTCTCCGCCCTCGGAGAACGCATACCCGGCAGGACGCTTCAACTGCTCCTCCGACAGCTTGGAGCGCAGTCTGTAATGCGTCTCCACGACCAGGTACCCCTCATACCCGTCAGCTGCGAGCGCGGAGAACAGCCCCTTGTAATCCACCTCTCCCGCTCCGATGGCGACGCCTTCAACCTCGCCGTCCCGGCGGACGGCATCCTTCAGATGGATGTGGCACATCAGCTCCCGCGCATGATCATATCCTTGCGGATAAGGAACCTCTCCATCGGGGTCCCACAGGTCATTGCCGGGATCGAACAGCACCCGCACATAAGGCGAGTCCACCGCACGGACGATTCGCGCCGTTTTCTCCGCATTGGTCGCGTAGACCGCCGGGTCGAATTCCAGTGCAAACACCACATCCGCTTCCTCGAGCAGCGGAACGATGCCGCGGATGCGGCTGACAATCTCATCGAAAGCCTCCTCAAACGGCTTGCGTGCCCAGAAGCTGAATCCGCGAATAATCCGGCAGCCGAAACGGTTGGCCAGCTCCAGATCCCGGCGCAATATAGCAAGGCTCTGCTCGACCTCTTCAGGCCGATCCAGCTCGCATTTGAATACGGGGGTCGACAGACCGCAAACCTCCAGCTTAGCTTCCTGCAGCATCGCTTTGATCTCCTCGATGCGGGCATCGTCCAGCTGATGCAGCTGCTTGCCGTCCACGGAGCGAAGCTCCACGCCTGTAAGACCGAATTCCTGCGCCAGCTTGATGGCGTCCTCCGGACTTTGTGAAACCTCATCGGTCATAATGGCCAAACGAAACGTCTTTGTCATCCGTCGTCTACTCCCTTTCCACCTGGCTTTTGCATACTCCTGCTTCCATCTTAGGCGATGGGGCTCTATAAGCCTATAGCCTATTTTTCTGCTTTTTTAGCATCTTTTTTTGAAATACGCAAAAACCGTCCTTCCCATGGGGAAGAACGGCAAGATTCAGGCCATCCTTACGGTGCGGCGATTGTTGTCGGGCTGCGCAAAATGGCGGTCCGCGTAACGTTATCCCACTGCACATCCAATCCGATTTCTTCAGCGAAGAAGCGGATCGGAACATAAGTGCGATCCTGCTTGATATAAGGCGCGGTATCGGTTTCCTTCAGTTGTCCTTCTACCCCGTCCTGGATACGCTTCACGCCCGTGCGGTCTACGTACAATTCGATCGTTACGCCTGCTTTGGCAAGCCGGACAGCCCTGGTGTCGTCGTCAAACTTCACCTCGTAGCCGAGCGCTTCCGTAATCGCGCGCACCGGCACCATCGTGCGGCCGTTATCGATCTCAGGCATGGCGTCGAACGCGATCTGTCTCTGATCGAGAACAACCTTGACCGAGCCGTCAGCCGTAATGGAAGCAGGCAGACGATAAGGCTGAAGCAGACGGATTTTATTGTTATAAGAGTCTGCTACCAGAATACCGCCGTCCGGCAGAACCGCCACATCGCTCGGACGCTGGAACTCCGCGTACGCTTCGATACCGTCCAGCTCCCCCGTCCATTGTCCAGGCGTGCCGGCCAGCGTAGTGACCTGACCGTCCAGCACATAACGAATCGAGTGGTTCTGGCTGTCGGCGACAACCAGGCCGCCTTCCTCCGTCACCGCAAGCCCAAGCGGGAAATTGAAGGCCACCGTAGCTGCGGCTCCATCCGCATAACCGCCCGGCACATACAGCTCCGTCAGCCTCTCGGCTTGGCCGATGCCCGCTACCGTGCTTACCGTGCCTTGAACCAGATCAATGTAACGGATACGCTGGTTGCCCGTGTCGCTCACATACAGATTTCCTTGCGCGTCCAGAGCGAGACCGCTGGGCTCATTGAACTTGGCGGAAGCAAGCGCTCCGTCCGCATAATCGCCTGCAGGCGCCGCCTGCCCCTTGCTCACTTCAACGTAGCGGTCGGAGGCCGCATTCAGTGTCTTGACCGCTCCGGCGGGCGAAATGCTGCGGATCAGGTGATTCAGCGTATCCGCAACATAGATCGTACCGTCAGCCGCCACGGCGACATCCCGCGGACCTTGGAAGCGGGCCTGCGCCCCCTGGCCGTCCTTGCTGCCCATAATGCCGTCGCCGGCTATCGTCGTTACCTGACCGGACGGATCGATCCTGCGAATCGCATGATTGCCCGTATCCGCCACATATACGTTGCCGGCCGCATCCGCAGCAAGGCCGGTCGGTTGGGAGAGCAGCGACATATCGCTTTTGCCGTCCAGCAGTCCGCCGATCGGCATTCCCTTCCCATCCTTCTGATAATAGATACCGGCTGCTGTGGAGACGCGGCCATCGCTGAGCTTGCGGATCTCATGATTGCGCGTATCCGCGACATACACCGAGCCGTCCGGGCCGGCCGTCAGGCCGTTAGGCAGCCGGAAGTTCGCTTGCAGGCGCGCTCCGTTCAGATTGCCCATATCTCCGCTTCCTGCCTCGGTTGTCACCTGCAGCAGAAGCCGGTTATCGGAGCCGCGCAGCCCGTCCGTGGAGAGCGCGGCAGCCGAAGCCCCGCTCCCCCCCGCCAGAGCGGAGGCGATCAGGGACAAGGCGATGATTTTGACTGCTTGTTTCATTGGTTTCTCCTTCCATGCCGATCCGCGGCGTTAGTGGGACAGTTGAACGCTTACCGCACCCTGACTGCCCAGCGGCAGCTCATAAACCGGATTGCCCTGCTTGTCGACGACCTTGACATATAAGAGCTGGACCGGGGTTGTGTTGGGCGCTCCGGATTGGATAATCAGCGGGATCGTTACCAGAGGCGCGGAGTTTTGCCCAATGACAATTTCCGGTACCGGGCCGGAAGCAGCGGTCTGGAACTGCACCCCGGCGTAGATCAATTCCGACTTATTGCCGACAGCAGGCTTTTGCGTCAGCGTTTCGGCCGCATTCGCTCCCTTGAAAATCGTAACTCCATTATCCGGCAGATTGGTCGGTCCGGCATATGTGAGAACGTGAGAATCGTACAGCAGATGGGCTTGTACGCCATAGAAGGCATGGTCGGCATCGAAATTTTCCATATCCAGTCTCAGCTTGACCTGCCCGTTCGCAGCGGCTTCGTCCTGCCTCAAGGTAACTTTGGGCAGCACGACCGGCTGCGTTCCCTGGATTGTAATGGACGGCAGCTGTGCGCCGGCGCTTCTGATGCCATTTTTGACCGCATATGCCGTGAGCGAATTGACGCCGACAGGCAGATTGCTTAATGAAAACGTCACCTCATCGGCCCCTTTTCCAGGTGCTGAGGCGAGAACGGTTTGCTGATCGGACAATTGAATCGTCGTATCGGCGGCAGCCTTCAGCTTAATGACGATAGGCTCCCCTTTGCTCGCCGTAACGTTGTTCACGGGACTGACGATCGCAGGTGCGGCAGGGACCACCGTGATGACAGGGATCGCAAGTGCCGAACTCGTACCCGCGCTGCTTGATGCCGTTGCCTCCAGCTCAAGCTTGCCGACCTGAGACGGCTTGAACGTCAGTGTCACAGGTGTAGAGCTGCCGGCGCCCTTGGCTGCAGCAAGCGTCTGCTGGCTGCCTTTTGCCCTTAAGCGAACATCGCTGCCGGATTGAGCCGTCAAGCGGATCTGAACGTTCTCATTGACTACGGCAGTGGTCTCCGTTGTCGGATTGACCAGCACCGGCACCGCAGGAACGTCCTCCGTGCTGCCCGAACCCGAGCTAGATCCAGGATTGCTTGGACCGCTGCTCGGCGTTTTCACAGCGGACTCCTGATTCTTCTTATTGTTTTCCTCGAATGCTTTTCTGGCCGCTTCATTAAGCTGGGCCTTCAAAGCCTCCTCCGCCTTCTTGGCAGCTTCCTGAGCCGCCTGCTTGTTGGCTTCCTCCTGGCGCTTCTTGTCTGCTTCGACCTTGGCCAGCAGCGCCGCCAGCCTCTGCTGATTTTCCAGCAGCTGCTTTTGCTCCGCCTCCAGCTTCTGCCTTCTTTCCGCCTCCAGCTTATCCATGATCTGCTGCTTTTGCTTCTCCAGAGCCGGATCAAGGCCAGCCGTTTTGTCCAGCGGCTTTACTTTTGACGGATCGAGCTTTTTCTCCGGATCCTTGATGTTCTCGTTCACCTGGTCGATCAGCTTCTGATCGATTTTTTTCGCGTCAATGGCCGCTTTAGCCAGGTTCGGAATAAATTCATCAAAGTTTTCAATCACCTTGTTCAGCTCTACGCCATTCAAATAAAGCAGCGACGAATCCGCATCCGGCTTCTGCGCTCCTTTGCCTTGCTCTTCTGTCAGCCGTTCCTTCATTTTCTCGGTTTCTTCTCTAATATCGGATAAATTACGGATGATTGCCTCAATAACGCTCGGGGATGCCTGACTCACGAGCTGCTCGATGTCCACATATTCGACCTTCGTTTTCAAGTCTCCAGTCTGATCCCTGGTGTCAAGAAAGATTTGCTGGGAAGGGTAGACCGTGACAACATCGTTTCGTTCGGACGCGGTCCCGGAGCCGGCAGCGGAATTCTGCCCGTCACCTGCTCCATCCCTGCTTCCCGCTGCTACCGTCGTCGTGGCACGGACGACGCCAGAGCCTACCGTAAGATAAGATCTCCCGGTCTTCGGATCGATGCCTACGAAGAAATGAGTGCCCCGTACGCCCATGACTGCGGTGGGAGTCTCTACCTCGAATTCGTCTTCCGAGCTGACCAGAGACTTGACTTTGCTCCAGACCGAGCCGGCCCAGGACTTGACCTTGGACTTTTTGCCGCCCTCTTCCGTCAGCTCGGAGATGTAGATCTCCGCATTTTCGCCAATCGTGATTTCGTCATTGCGGTCGACAATACTCAACACGACGGAAGCGCCGGAGCCGGTCGTTATCAAGTCCCCCTGATTCAGCGACAGGTCGGTGTAAACGCTGATCGCCCGGGAACCTCCGGCCTTCGTATACGTCACGTCCCCGGTCACGGAGGTTACGACAGCGGAACGAACGGACTTGGCGGCGGCAGGCGCAGCCAAGACGGATGACAACAGGCCCATAACAAGCGCCATAACCAGCACAAGAGACAAGGCTGTCCTGCCCCGCCGCCTATGTATTTGAGTTACAGTTCTCACGAAATAAATTCCTCTCCTCCATCTGGAAATAAACAATCTACTTCTACCAGATAACTTCATTTAGATAACTTCATTTTACGAGCGGATTCTCCATTAATCAACGGATTCCCGCGAAAAAACTCGTTACGGCATGACGGTATCCACTATTTCCTAGGAAATGTCCGCTTTTTTCAGCCTCGCCGATGCCGGAGCTCCTGTTAGGCCGACGACCTCGTATAATTTCAGCGGCACGCTTTTCCCCTTCATCAGCTTCTCCCCGGCATAGTTGTAGTCAAAATACGCTTTGGTCAGCTCGTAAGTCACCTCGGATACAAGCACCTGGTTTGGCTGCGTGTTGGACTCGATGCGCGCAGCCGTATTGACATTGTCACCGATCGCCGTATAATCGACACGCAAATAAGAACCTATGTTCCCGACAACGACATCCCCGGTGTTAATCCCGATCCCTACGGCGATCGTAACGCCGTATTTCTCAAGCACATCTGCGCGGACCTTCTCCATCCCCTTCTGAATTTCGTAGGCGGTCTTGACCGCATAATACGGATGATCCTCCACGTCGAGCGGAGCATTGTACAAAATCATCGCGGCGTCTCCGATAAATTTGTCGATCGTGCCATGGTTCTCCAAAGCCCGCTCCGTGATCAGGTTGAACATCAGATTGAGGAAATCGACAACCTCCTCCGGCTTCAGCTTCTCCGATAACGGCGTAAATCCCCGGACATCCAGGAAGAGAATAGTCAGCTCCTTGCTGATGCCTCCCAGTTGAATCTCCTGTTCGCTGGTCGCAATCTCCTTGACCAGGTCGGGAGAGATATAGCGTCCGAACTGCTTGGTGATATAATTTTTCTGCTTGGTCTCGAAATACGTCTTCATGGAAATGTTGCCCAGGTAAGCCAATAGTCCGCACGCTATGGCATTCATGACCTCGACATAAAGCAGCGCCGAGGAGAAAAGCATGTATTGTCCGGCCAGCAGCGCGATAGTCATAGCCAACATGACGAGCGCCCCGGAGGTGGCCCGAAGTCTCCAGGTCACGATTCCCGAGATCAAAGCGACAATCACCGCAAGCGCCAGCTCCGACAAAGCCCCGGCGCGATTTATAACCTGGTCCTTAAGAATCTGATTCAATATATTGGCATGCGCGTATACCAGATGCATGTGATTCTCGACCGGAGTGATGCCTTCATCGGAGCCGGGGGCTACATAACCTACAAGCACAAGCCGATCCTTGAACGTCGAGGCCGGCACTTTGCCCTGCAGCACATTATTGAAGGACACCGTCTCGAAGTCGAACTCCTTGGCGTCCCAGCGGATGATCATCTCCGACTTCGGCCTTCCTTCCAGCAGCGGCAAGTTCAGGTAACGGTCTACAGGAACTCCGGCAAGCTGTGCCATCGCAAGTCCGAGCGACGGAAACACACCCTCGGGCGTATCAATCTGCAGCCAGTTGGCTCGCACGACACCGTCCGTCGGGTCAAACGCCGCATTGATGTGGGCCTTGTTCACATGCTGCTTGAACATCGGTATCGGCTCCTGCACGCCCCGCGCCTTCATCAGCTCGCCGGCCTTCACCTTCGTGCTCCGGTCGAACTCGCTCTCCATCAACGCATGAGAAGGAAGTATAATATTTTTATGCTTGGCCAGCTCGGCGGCGAGCGCCTGATCGCTCTCCGGCTTGTTGCTCTCCGTGTACAGCTCGATATCGAAGGCGATCACCCGCGCTCCGCCCTGCTCCAGCTTGGCGATCAGCTCCGCATACACTTTGCGGTCCCACGGATACGGGCCCACCTCCTTGATCGATTGCTCGTCGATGCCGACAACGACGATATCCTCATGCGGCTGCTGGGACATCGTCCCCTTCAGATTCCAAGTCATGATCTGATTGGAAAGCACCCTCAGCCATCCGTAGGATAGCAGCAGCACACAGAGCAGCACAATCAGCGAATTGCCGATGATAATGACAGTCGATTTGTTTAGTTCTTTTTTCATGGACAGCCCCCAGCCAATTAATCTACCGACTATATCTTACCATACACAGAGGAATTAAGGGGTGTGTAAATTAACCGATCCCACGAAAAAATGCCTACTTCCCAAAAGCGGAAATAGGCACTTAGTTATACACATCTTATATGTTAGTTAAAAGGCGTGTCGGCGACTTTGATGGAGTCGGTCGGGCAGCCGTCTTGGGCATCCTGCAGATCGTCATACAGATCTTCCGGAATTTCAGTTACGCCTCTGTTGCCGTCGTTCTCGTAGATGACTTCCGCCAAGCCTTCATCGTCGTAGTCATAAATATCAGGCGCAGTGGCTCCGCAGGCGCCACAGGCAATACAGGTATCTTTCTCGACCCAGGTGTATTTAGACATAGTTAATCTTCCTCCTCAATATATATACACTTAGCTTACAGCTCATCCTAAAATATAATATTATAAAAGAGAGGAAAGTTCAAATAGAAAGTATGGAACATACCGTTCGGAGAACGAGAACGTTCGCACTGCCCTATCCTTCTTTCCCTTTTGCCACAGCCAAACGGAGTTACAAGTTGGCGGCCCGCCCTCAGCCGGGCTCTTCCTCCTCGTCAAGCCCCTTGAGGCGCAGGTGATCCATCTGCAGCGACGTTCCCCTCACCTTGCTGTTGCGGATAAGGGCCGACGGATCGTCGCTCAGCATGCCGGCCGTCAGCACGGCGCTTTCGCCGAACTTGTCCCGCAGCGCATCAAGCGTCCGGTTCAGCTTTTCCTTGACCGGCTGCTTCTGGTAGCTGAACAGATCGAGCTGTACGGCCGCCTCGCTCCTAGGGGTCAAGCTCTGGAGCGTGATGCCCAGCAAACGGACGGGCTCTCCTTCCCTCCAGTATTGATCGAACAGCTTGCAGGCCATGCGATAAAAATCGTCGGCGCTCTCCGACGGCTCGGGCAGCTTGGCCATCCGGGTGATCGTCTTCATATCGGGATCGCGGACGGTGATCGATACCGTATGAGCCATCAGCTCTTGTCTGCGCAGCCTCCGGCCTACCTGATCCGCGATATTCAGCAGCACCCGGTGCAAGTCCGGGCGGCGGGTAAAATTGACGGGCAGCGTCGTCGTATGTCCGATCGACTTGCTCTGCTCGCGCTCCGGATTGACCGGAGCGTCGTCCTCTCCATTGGCGGCGCGCTTCAGCCAGCTGCCGAGCACGCCGAACTGCTGCACGAGCAGCTTTTCATCCGTCCGGGCCAGCTCGCCCAGCGTGCGGATATTCAGCCGCGCCAGCTTGTCGGCGGTCTTCCTGCCGATGCCGAACAACGTGGCGCAAGGACTCGGCCATAGCACACCCGGAACATCCCGTTTGCGAAGCACGGTGATGCCGTTTGGCTTGCGCATATCCGACGCCATCTTGGCCAGCAGCTTGTTGGGGGCTATCCCGACGGAGCACGGCAGACCCAGCTCCTCGCGGATGCGCCGCTGGATCGTCTCCGCAATTTCCAGCGGGGTTCCGATCGTTTTGGAGCCGGTAATATCAACGTAACACTCGTCGATGGACATCGTCTCCACCAATGGCGAATATTCATAGGCAATCTTCATAAATCTGCGGGAGAACTGCCGGTACAGGTCAAAATCCGGACGGATCAGCACCAGCTCAGGACAATGCTTGAGCGCCTGGCTGACCAGCATGCCTGTTTTGACCCCGTGACTGCGGGCGGAGTAGGAGCATGTCACGACAATTCCTTTGCGCAGCTCCACGCTGCCGGCAACCGCGGTCGGCTTGCCTTTGTAGAGCTCCGGCTCCACCGCTTCATGCACCGAGCAATAAAAGGCGTTCATATCGATATGCAGGATTACTCTTCCGTTAACCGGGTAGGCGTGGGCTGCCGGAGGAGCAGGAATATGTTCCGTCATAGCTTCGCGCTTCACCTCCGGATTCGATAGGGATCGTTCTTTAAGCATAAGCGGAGCGATACCGGCTGGTCAACCTGCCGCATAGCGCATGTTTTTTTAAGGGACATACCCTTTGCCGGGAACATTGTGCTATAATAATGAATTATATTTTGGCCCATAGACAAGCTACAAGAAACAGGAGGATTCCCATGACTGGCACGGTAAAAATATTCGATACGACGCTTCGCGACGGCACGCAGGGGGAAGGCGTCAGCCTGTCTGTTGAAGATAAGCTCAAAATAGCCCAGAAGCTGGACGCTTTGGGAGTCAGTTATATAGAAGGAGGCTGGCCCGGCAGCAACAATAAGGACATTGAGTTTTTTATCCGGGTCCGGGAGCTTGAGCTGAGCAACGCCAAGGTGACGGCTTTCGGGAGCACGCGGCGCAAAGATTCGGCGGCGGCTTCGGATGCCAACCTTAACCGGATTCTGGAAGTCGGGGTGTCGGTTGCTACGATCTTCGGGAAATCTTGGGATTTCCACGTACATACCGCCATCCAGACGACGCTGGAGGAAAATCTGGCGATGATTTACGATTCCGTGCTTTATTTGAAGCAGAACGGACTCGAAGTGATTTATGATGCGGAGCATTTCTTCGACGGCTACAAAAACAATCCCGAATATGCGCTGGCAACCATTCGCAAAGCGGAAGAAGCGGGCGCCGACTGGATCGTGCTGTGCGATACGAACGGAGGCACGCTGCCTCACGAGATTACGGAAATTGTGGGGGCGGTGCGCCGGAATGTGCAGACGCCGATCGGCATTCACGCCCATAATGACTGCGAGCTGGGCGTAGCCAACAGTCTGGCGGCCGTGATGGCTGGCGCCACTCAAGTTCAGGGAACGATCAACGGCTACGGAGAGCGCTGCGGCAACGCCAACCTCGTATCGATCATCCCGGGGCTTCAATTGAAGCTGAATTACAAGGTAATCAGCGAGCAGCAGATCGCTACATTGACCAGCGTCGCCCGCTATGTCAGCGAGATAGCGAACATGCATATGCCTGTCAATCAGCCGTATGTCGGCTCGGCGGCCTTCGCTCACAAAGGCGGCATCCACGTGTCGGCAATTCTGCGCAACGCCAGCACCTACGAGCATCTGAAGCCGGAGCTGGTCGGGAATAAGCAGCGGGTGCTGGTTTCGGAGCTGGCCGGACAGAGCAATCTGGTGTTCAAGGCCCAGGAGCTGGGGCTGGACTTCGACACCAACAATCAGCAGACCAAGCAGCTGATCGAGCAGATCAAGGAAATGGAGCATCAGGGCTACCAGTTCGAAGGCGCCGACGCTACGCTGGAGCTTCTGATCCGCGATGCTTACGGCAAGCTGGAGGAAATTTTCACCCTGGAGTCCTTCAAAATCATGGTAGCGAAAAATATGAATCAGCCTGTTACTTCCGAAGCTATCGTCAAGCTTAAAGTGCACGGCGAAACCTGTTACAACGCAGCCGAGGGCAATGGCCCCGTGAACGCTCTCGACAACGCGCTGCGCAAATCATTAAAGGCTTATTATCCGGGAATTCAGCATATTCACCTGTCCGACTATAAAGTGCGCGTACTGGATGAGAAGGATGCCACGGCAGGCAAGGTCCGCGTCTTGATCGAATCTTCCGACTTCCAGAATACGTGGAGCACGGTAGGCGTCTCGGAAAATATTATCGAAGCGAGCTGGGAGGCGTTGGCGGACAGCATCCGCTATGCTTTGCTTAACCAAACTCGTTCGGATAACAAGCCCGAAGAAATGAAGGAACGGCTCGGACTTGTCAACCACTAACATTTGATCCTTACCAGGTTAGATTGAAAAAGCTGCAGTTCCGGCGCCTCGGGGAATGTTTCCCTGCGGCGCTGGGCTGCAGCTTTTCTGCGTTCTGCTTGCGGTTAACCGGTGACAGCAGTCCTTGACCCGGCGGCCGATTCCCGCTCGATCAAATGCTTGATCTTTTGCTCCAGCTCCTCCGGTGGCAGCACATGGATCGTCTCGACCAATCTGCCCTGACTGTCGATCAGGAAGCTGGTCGGGACGAACAGGATTCGGTAATCTTCCGCCGCTTGGCCTGTTTTATCGAGCAGGATAGGGAATTGAAGTCCGTATCGATGCGCGAATGCCTTCGCATCCTTCAGCCGATCGCCCTTCGTTACATTGACGGCATACAGATCGAATTGCCCCCCGTACCGCTCATAAATGCGCTCCAGAGCCGGAGCTTCCTCATGACACGGCCCGCACCAAGATGCCCAGAAATTAATCACCATCGGCTTGGAGCGTGCGCCGCCTATCGTATATTCTTTTCCATCCAATGCGGTAAGAGCCCGGACGGGAACCGGCAGCCTCTCGGCAATGACGGCTTTGGGCGAAGCTGCAGCCGCGCGAATGATCCGGTCGGTGCGCATAAACTGCCAGACCCCCAGCGCGAGCAGCAAGGCCGCCGCCAGCACGAACAGCATATTCGTTTTTTTCATGCCACCCTGCTCCTTCTAAGTTGATCTTTCCATACTTCCCAGTATCCCCATCTTTCCCCCGGCCGATTCCCGACCCCGGCTGCATGATATGGTAAAGGTTGTCTGGACAGGACCGCATGACCCAGGTAAACAGCGGGTACATTAAGCCCATCAATCGTCTGCCTGGAGGTTTAATAGCCGTCATGGAAAAAACCAAAAAGAAACTGCTTTCCATCACATTCGAAAGCGACATCGAGTCTGAACCGGAGGAGCGTTCATCCGAGCCAAGCAAGCAGAAAGACCGCTCCGCTTCAGGAAAAAACCGGCAGGGGGAAGCCGCCAGCTCCAAGGGACTGATCTGGGAGTTTATCGCCATCGCCTCCGTTCCTCTCGTCCTTGTGCTGGGCAATTCCATGCTCGTCCCCATTCTGCCCGATATGCAGGAGCGGCTCGGCATCAGCCAGTTTCAGAGCAGTCTGGTCATCACCTTGTTCTCTGTCACGGCTGGACTTGTGATCCCGATATCCGGTTATTTATCCGACAGGTTTTCGCGCAAAGCCGTTATCATCCCCTCCCTGATCATTTATGGCGGCGCTGGCGTTCTGGCGGGCCTGGGGGCTGTCTGGAACTCTTACACGATCATTATTATAGCCAGAGCTATCCAAGGCTTAGGCGCCGCAGGAACCGCTCCGATCGCGATGGCTCTCGCCGGAGATTTGTACAAGGACGGAACAGAAAGCAAAGCGCTCGGGCTTACCGAAGCGTCCAACGGCTTTGGCAAGGTGGTCAGCCCGATCTTCGGGTCCCTGCTCGCCCTGATTGTCTGGTATGCCGCCTTTTTCGCTTTCCCGGTATTTTGTCTGCTCTCGCTGCTCGCCGTTATGTTTTTGCTGAAGGAGCCTCCGCGTACCGGGGAGCCGCATAAACTCGGGCCCTATATCAAACAGATCGGTGTCATTTTGAAGAAAAAGGGACGCTGGCTGATCACTTCCTTTTTTGCCGGCTCGGCCGCTTTATTCGTGTTGTTTGGGGTGTTGTTTTATTTATCCGATATTCTCGAAGAGGCTCCGTACTCGATTGAGGGCGTCAGGAAAGGCATGATCCTGGCTATACCGCTGCTCGGTCTTGTAGCGACCTCTTATACAACAGGGGCCCTCATCAAGAAAAACGGGACGTTGATGAGATGGCTTATCAATATAGGGCTGGCCGTCATGACCGTCTCACTCGCCTTATGCATCTTTTTGTATCAGTCAAATTTGTATGTATTCATCGGTCTGCTCACGCTAAGCAGCATAGGGACGGGTCTTCTGCTTCCCTGCCTGAATACGATGATTACCGGCTCGGTGGAACGTGAACAGCGGGGGATGATCACTTCCATCTACAGCAGCTTGCGATTTCTCGGCGTGGCTTTTGGCCCGCCCCTGTTCGGCTGGATGATGGACCGCTCGCATCAGCTGGTGTTTATCAGCGTGGCCGCTTTAACGGCCGTTACGCTGATGCTCGTCTTCTTTCTCGTGAAGCCGCGGGGGACATTGGGAGGGTAGGCAAGAGGCTTTGCCGGCGGTATACTATTCCGTATGACGACATTTGCTTGCATTTCCATCCGGCAGTCTGTTCTGCGGCAGCTGCAGCATTATTGCTGCGATAAGCTGCCCTTGGAGAGCTGCGGTCTGCTGTTCGGCGCTCAGGCGGTGGCCGGGGAAGCGGCCGGAACTCCCTTGATCACCCGCTTCGTCCCCATCGACAATATAGCCGAGGACCCGAAGCGCAGATTCGTAATGCAGCCTCAGCAGCTGATCTCAGCCTTGTACAACCAGACTCGAGGCGGCGACGACGGGGATGCCTTGCTGGGCATTGCGCATGCCCATCCAGCCGGAGCAGCCGTCCCGTCTCGGGAGGATCTTGCTTCTCTATGGCATACGCTCCCGAGCCATTGGATTTTGTCCGCAGCGGGACATCAGGAAGGCAGCCCCCCCCAGCTTCGCGCATACCGGTACAGCAGAGAAGGCGGGGATGTTATCGCGCAGCCTCTTGTTATCCGCATCGTACCGGGAACGTAAAGCCTGGGGCCAGCAGAACGCCAAAAAATCTTCGGAATCGCTCCCTGATCCGAAGATTTTTTAATAACGGCTAAGCTGCATGTACAAATCGCCAAGCGTTTGGATATCACGCTCTCTTGCTTCGCCCAGCAGCTTCGACCACAAAGCGGCGGTCATTCGGGCATCCTCCAGCGCGTGATGCCGCCTGGTGACCTCCACGCCGTATATATCGAGCAGCGTGTCCAGGTCATAGGACTTCAGCTTGGGATTCAGCCACTTCGCCACCATCATCGTATCCAGCAGCCTGTGGGTCAGGTTGATTCGGGAAGTTCGCCATAAGGCCGCGTTAAGGAAATGCTTGTCATGTCCCGTACCATGAGCCACCAGCACCTTCTGTTGGACGAACTCGAGAAAGCCGCGAAGCGCATCCAGCAGCTCCGGCGCCTTGGCCGCTTCCTCATTGCTGATCCCGGTCAACTCCTCGATTTCCGGAGGGATCGCTCGCTTCGGATTGACGAGACTATAGTAGGTTTCGCTTCCCTGCACCTCCTCCCCGCTGACCGATACCGCTCCGAACGCAATAATCTCATCTCCATTATAGGGAGAAAACCCTGTCGTCTCCAGATCGAACACAACGAGTTCCACGGAATGGAGCGGTATTTCATACAGCGAATTTTTACGCTGCTCCTTCATGATGGAGCGGATGAAGGCCATCTGCTGCGCGCTCTGCATATCGAACATGGAGGTAATGGCAGGCGTCAGCCCTCCCATCTTGTACAAGCTCCACATTCTTCCCGGAGGTCTCCTGTCTTTCATTGGTTTTCTCTCCCCTTTCCTTTCATTTCCAGTTCATAATGGACCGTTTTTTTCACAAACTTCTGCAGCTCGCCCGCGATCCGCAGACATAATTTCAATTCAATCGTCCGCTCTCTCGTAAGCTGCTCCGGCGTCAGCATCCCGCGCGAGGAGTAGGTCCCTTCCTCCATCTGGTAAGGAGTGGTCGAGCGCAGCTTCAAGGCTGTGGAGAGCGCATCCAGCCAGTCATGACCGATATCATCGGGGACATGGCGCCCGGCGATCAGCAGGCGGATTCTGCTTTCGGTCGAAGTAACCCTGATTCCCGCTTCCAGCGCAAGCAGCCGCACACCATTGACGATCGGGATATAGGCGCCGTACTTGACATCGACTCCTCCGGCATCCACTCCGTAACGCTCCTTGATCAACTGGCCGAAGATGCCTATGGACGCTTTGTGATGAAGCGTATTGCGCTGCATATGCCCGTACATGGCCGGATGCAGCTGCATATAGGCCACCAGTCGTTCCGTGAGCTGGTCCCCCAGTGCATGGTCTCCATGAATGACTCTCAGATCAGCGACAATGAGCAGATATCTGACATGCTCCCAATCGGGCTCGGCGAGCCAGGCGTCCAGCATCTGACGATAGCCGGCAAGCGGCTGCGTCCACTTCGGATTCGCGCACAGCACGCCGCCGCTGCAGGGAGGATACCCGGCCCTCTCCAGGTTAATCGAAATACGCTCAGCCAGCTCCCGGAAGAAGGCCGCGGCCTTCACCTTCAGGGCTTCGTCGGCCGTATCCTCGTACACAAGCCCGTTATCCTGGTCGCTCCATAAGGTCTGCTCCGCTCTCCCCCCGCTGCCGAACAGCAGGAACGCATAGGCGAGAGGAACCTCCTCGCCCCTCTCCTCGCATACGTCATGCTCCGTCATCGCGATAACCCGGCCGATAATCAAATCGTGGAACCGGTTCACCTCTTCATTCCAAACGAAAGGAGGATCGGAGGGAAGATGCTGAAGAAATTTCGTATGGGCGCGGTCGCGCAGTTCCTTCAATTGCTGAACGTCCCGAGCTTCTATGGCTTCCTGGATCATGCTTGCCCACGCTTGACGCCCCATAGCTCGACTCCTTTCGCCACCTAACGTAATGTTATTTAACATCATACGGAACTATAAATGTCATTATATGCAGTCATCTCAAATTTCGCAATAGGTTTTTCACTTCGGTTTCTTTCCGTTTTATATGTCGATATAGCCCAAAGCATAACGTTTGACTGTACGGTTTAGAATGAGTATCATTATAGAAAAAGAGGTGAGCGAACATGGGGATATGAAACTGTACCGAATCGGCGAGCTGGCGCGGTTATCCGAGGTAAGTCTGCGGACCATCGACTATTACACCAAGCTTGGGCTCATACAGCCCGAGGCCCGATCCGACACGAATTACCGATTATATAGCGATGAAACCTTAATGCGGCTCAAGCGTATTGAAACGATGAAGCGTGAGAAATATAGCTTGGAGGAGATCAAGTCGGATCTCACCCAGTGGAACAAGGTTAGCCGCGACGAGTTAGTGACAGATAAGTTAACATCCTTGCAGCTCAAGCTGATGCAGCTGGAGAAAGAAGTGCGCGAGGTCGGCCCCCTCGTCGACAAACTCAAGCCCACTCAGCTGAAAAATCTCCACCAGAAGCTGACGCCATCGGCGGCGGCCTGCATAGAAGCGCTGCTCCTTTTACTCGGCAAAGGCCCTCTTTCCTGACTATGCTTCTCACCCATTAAACATACGGAGGGAATGGAATTATGTTTTTTCACCCGATGGATTTTCTAATTATCATTGCGTTCGTACTTTCTTTATGGGCCCAGTTCCGGGTTAAGGGCACGTTCAACAAATGGTCCGATGTTCCCGTCCACTCCGGCATGACCGGGTATGAAGCCGCAAGACGCATGCTCGATGCCAACGGGCTGCATGATGTGCCGGTGGAGCCGGTGCCCGGCGCTTTAACCGATCATTACGACCCGATCGCACGCGCCGTCCGGTTGTCCGAGCCCGTTTACTATGAGCACTCGATATCCGCCGTTTCGGTTGCCTGCCACGAGGTAGGCCACGCCATCCAGCATAAAGTGCATTATCCGATGCTGGTTATGCGCCACCGCATGTTCCCTGTGGTCAACTTAACATCTGGCGTTGCGCCTCTTTTGATATTGGCGGGCCTGTTTTTCCAACAGTTCAACTTTCTGCTGGGCCTCGGTATTATTTTCTTCTCCGCGGCGGTCGCTTTCCAACTCGTCACACTGCCGGTCGAATTCAATGCGAGCAACCGCGCCCGTGATCTGATGGTGGCCGAAGGCTTCATCACCAATGACGAAGAGCGCGGAGTCGCCAAAGTGCTGAACGCAGCCGCTCTCACCTACGTTGCCGCCGCGCTGATCTCCTTGCTGGAGCTGATCAAGTACATTATGATTTTCAACAATCGCAGTAACGATTAAGCAAATAAACCGCACAAAGCCGTCAGTCGCCCTTCCGGGCGCTGACGGCTTTTTTTTGTTATCGACCACGTGCGCCGGGTTCGAGAAATTGGCTGAAATTGCCGCAAATCGTAAAAATACGAAGAAAAAGCGAAGGAACCTCAGGTTCTTTTCGCTTCTCGGTCTTTAAAAAATTCAAGCAGAAAACTTCGAAAGCCTTCCGCTACAAGCGGCAGCTTATCTCCGGAACGCCGGATCAAGCCTACGCTGCGAGTGACCGTAGGCTCCGTAATTTTGACCTTGGTCGGCTGAAGCTGGCTGATCTCCGTGAGCGCCATATCGGGCAGCAGGCTGACTCCCATGCCCGCCGCTACGAGCCCCCTGATCGTATCGGTCTCTTCGCCTTCGAAGCCAATATGCGGCGTAAAGCCGGCTTGGGCGCAAGCCTCCAGCACAATGCTTCTTAGTGAGTACTCCTCACTGAACATGACGAAGGACTCATCCTTCAACTGCTCCAGACGGATGACTTCCTGACCGGACAGCGCATGACCTTGCGGCACGATCGCGAACAGCTCCTCCTGCAGCAGCAATTCCCCGGTTACATGACTATGCTTTTCCGGTAAAGGCGATATAAAAGACAAGTCGATTTCACCTTTCATCACATCTCGTATCAAGCTATTATATGTGCCTTGGCGCAGACGGAACTTGACCTTCGGGTGCGACTCGCGGAACCGGGCTACAACCGTCGGCAGCAGATGAATGCCCAAGCTGTGCGGGAAACCGATGCGAATCTCCCCCTGCTCAGGGTCCATGAATTCATGCACTTCGCTTACCGCACGCTCCAGATCGGACAGGATGCTTTCCGCGCGGCTCAAAAACAGCTTGCCTACGGGAGTCAACTGAAGATTTCGCCCCTTCTGCACAAATAAAGGGACTCCAAGCTCCTTCTCCAGCTGATGAATCTGCCTGCTGACCGCCGACTGTGCCACATGCAGCTCTTCGGCAGCCTGGGTCACATGCTGCTTGCGGGCAACCTTGACAAAATATTGCAACTGTCTGAATTCCACGACATCCTGCCTCCTGTAGATCGGGTAACCGTTTGTTCTTATTGGACAAGGTCTCCCCTAAAAGCTTATAATAATACTCGGTGTAATACCAATCATTCTCAAGACGCTAAAGGAGGCCCATGTACACATGGCACAAGCTACCCTGAAAGGCAATCCGATCACGCTTGTTGGCACGACGCTGCAAGTCGGCGACAAGGCACCTGACTTCACGGTAAACAAAAACCTTCTCGAAACCGCATCTCTCTCCGATTACGCGGGTAAAGTGAAGCTTATCAGTGTAGTGCCTTCTTTGGATACAGGCGTTTGCGATGCGCAAACGCGCCGTTTCAATGAAGAAGCCGCCAAGCTCGGCGACAACGTCGTTATCCTGACGATCAGCAACGACCTGCCGTTCGCCCAGTCCCGTTGGTGCGGCGCCGCTGGTATCGACAAGGTCATCACGCTGTCCGACTACAAGAACCATTCGTTCGGCAAAAGCTATGGCGTGTTGATCCAGGAGCTTCACCTGCTGATGCGTTCCATCTTCGTCATCGATGCAAACGATACGATCCAGTATGTGGAATACCTCAGCGAAATGACAGAGCACCCGAACTACGAAGCAGCTATTGAAGCTGTTCAAAAGCTCGTTTAATCCGGGATGAACATAAAAACAGCGTGGATCTCCACGCTGTTTTTATGTTGTATATCCATGTAAACGCAGCCGTACAGATCATTCATGGATTTTGTAAGCAGCCATCTTCTTATCGATTTGCTTAAAGATATCGATAATGGTCCGATAGTTGGACCCGAGGTCGCCAAGCGACCCGCGTGAGGCCGAATAAATATCAATAGCCGTCTTGAGCGGATTGATACCGAACAGCGTCACCGTGATATCCTGCGTGCGGCCGGTAATCGTACGCTTCTCCAGCACGATCTCCCCGACATTGCGAACTTCGTGCAGCAGCTTGTACCCGTTCAGCTTTTTAAACATGTTGATCACTTCATCCCAAGCCTGATCTTTGGAGATTTTATAATAACGGGTCTTTAGCAGCGGGTCCTTGGCTTTCTCTCCCGTCGTTTCATGGCTGCGGATCAGACCGATTAAGGTTCGCTGTAGCAACACATTCCCTCCCATACGAAGTGCCTTATCTATTCCGGTGTACACTATCCTTTATCATAACACTGTTTGGATGGAAGAGAAAGGGGGAAAGTGTTATTTAAGCAAAATGAAAGGATGATCATGCTGCTGCACCGCTTCGGGCGAGAAAAGCCTCTCCCACCGCCCCTTCCTGCTTGCGCACAGTTCACTGCAGACATCTCTGATCATTCACTGTCCCGTTGGTCTCTCTAGACTCTTATCGAGCGCCTGACAGCCCTCCAGAGCCGTCAAAATCGATTTCACTCCATTCACTACCTCTCTGTCGATCAGCGGGCACGGAACCGGTTATTCTGCAAAAAGCCGCATCGATAATCGATGCGGCCGGACGCAGCTTGTCTAAACCTATTTAGAAGACCGATTGGGCTGCACCCTCCCAGTCCTTCAAAAAACGGTCGATACCTACGTCGGTTAGCGGATGACGAATCATCTGCTCAATAACCTTATAAGGCACGGTAGCGATATGGGCGCCAAGAAGCGCCGCTTCGATCACATGAGTCGTTGTTCTTACACTGGCCGTAATAATCTCGGAAGGAATAGCATGAGCTTGGAATATCTCGCTTATTTCCTTAATCAGGTTCATGCCAATCTGGTTAATATCATCCAGCCGCCCTACAAATGGGGATACATAGGTCGCGCCGGAACGCGCGGCAAGCAATGCCTGCGGCGAGCTGAAAATAAGCGTGACATTCGTCCGAATCCCTTGGCGGGCCAATTGATTGGTCGCGATCAGCCCCTGCTCGGTCATCGGCACCTTAACGACGATCCCTTCTCCGAGGGCAGCGAGCTTCTTGCCCTGCTCGACCATTTCATCGGCCTTCAGGCTGATCACTTCAGCACTGATGGGCAGATTGCCTACGATAGCGGCGATTTCTTTCACCGTTGCAAAAAAGTCTCTTCCCTCTTTGGCGATCAAGGAAGGATTGGTCGTGACGCCTGCAATAACACCGAGCTCATGCGCTTTGCGAATTTCATCCACATTGGCCGTATCGATGAACAGCTTCATTTCCTACATCCCTTCTATGTACCTTCAATTTTGGGCACAAAAAAACCCGCATATGCCGTCCGGTTCCGTGTCTCGAACCTGCTCAAAGCAGGTGGGTGTCCGCAGAATCGATTTTGAGATCCCTTTTCGAGGGCATGTCAGCCGCGATTCAATGTAGGTCTCCCGAGAAACAGTCATTGGTTCAAAACAACGTTAAAACCGAGACGCACATCGCAGGATTTTGTTGTAGCCTTATTATAGTCCAATACGGAACGAAAGTAAACCTGAGGGCTGAAGCCAATGCTGGCAGCTGCAGCCAGCCTAAGCTTTATCGGATTTGTCCGGCGAAGCATAGTCCGACAAATCGTCTCTCTTCGGCTGCTCAGCCGCCAAAGCCGCTTCCTGCTCATCCAGCTCATCGCGCGCTTCGCCTTCTTGGTCCTTCGCAAGCAAAGCCTGCTGTTTGTCCTGAAGCTTGCCGAAGACCTGATGGAAATGCCAAAACGATGTAACGGCCATCAGGCTGCCCATAAAGAAGGGTATCAGAAACGTGAACATGAAAAAGCTTACATAGAAGATGATGCCGTTCACGACGATCATCGAAAGCGAGCGAATCGGACTGCCGATCGTAATGAGCACGGCATTTTTAACAATCTGCCATATTTTCATATGCAGATGGGTCAAAATCGAGAAAAAATGAAACAGTGAAATCACAAGCAGAACAGATATCGACAGCACCAGAAAGCGCAATATGCCGAACATCCCGCTTTGATTCCCGTAGAACCGGAAGTTCGCAATTAACACGACAGCGAACAACAGGTAGATAAGACCGCCCAGCATCGCCTGCACATAATTCGCTTTGTACCCGCGGAAGAACGTTTTGAACAACGGCACATCCTCATCGCCGGTCACCCACTTGCGGGCTACGCTAAACATCGCAGCCGTCGAAGGAAACAGCGTAAACGGTGCCAAAACGCCCATCAGCATAAACGCGAAGTAAATATCTCCTTCGGTTGCGTTCGGCACAAACATCGGCAAAGCGGCCACAAAAAACGGAATGCCACAAATAATCCAAAGCACATTAATGACGGATAACCGCATGATCCATTCGGATATTCGGTAAAACCCACCCATGACTCCTCTAAACTCCAAAGAACGACGCCTCCTTCTATATCCATCCATTATTATAGCCTATTTCGCACTTTCTAGGTAGCCGTCTATACGGATTAGGGCGGCCGTTCATATCTTATTTTATCACCCGGTACAACATCGGTCAAAAAAGGAGGTTGAGACGATGGGATACCCAGCAGCTGGAGCATGGACATCGACAGGCGCGATCCTCGTTTTGTTCATCCTGCTCGTGATCATCAGCCGAAGCCTTCTCGTATAAACAGTTCATGCTGTGTTTACAAAAAGCAGGTGCCCTAAGGCATCTGCTTTTTTGCTTCCCGCTCTCTCCCCTTCCCATGGCTAAACATAGAAAAAAAGCAAGCACGAGAATCTCATGCTTGCTTCCTTGTCGCGGTATTAAACCAGCGTTTCTTCGTTCGAACGGCTTACCGGACGAGACTGGCCTCCGCGGTTGTCGCTGCGCCCATCGGTACGCGAATCCGAACGTCCGCGATAATCGCGATTGTCTCTGTATCCGCCGCCTTGACGGCCACCGTCACGACGTCCGCCGCGGTCTCCGCCGCCGCCATAAGGACGATCGTTGCGGCGCGCGCCGCCTGCTGTGCCATAAGAGCCCGAAGGTCTGCGGCCGTTGGAGCGCACGTCCGGACGGCGCTTCTTGGCACGGATCGGATCTTCCGGAGTCAGATCAATCTCGACTTCCTTCTTGTCCCCGCCTGTCAGCAGCTTAAGCGCCGCAGCGAGCAGATGTACGGAATCATGCTGCTCCAGCAAGGAGATCGCCAGACCTTTATATTCGTTATGTTCTTCTTTCTCAAGCACCTCGAGCACACGCTCGGCCGTCAGCTTCTGCTTGCCTTCGATCGCCTCGGCCAGGCTCGGCATAGGCTTGCGCGTGATGCGGTGACGAGTGATCTTCTCGATGAAGTGCAGATGGTCGATTTCACGCGGCGTTACGAAGGAGTAAGCGACCCCTTCCTTGCCGGCACGACCGGTACGGCCGATCCGGTGAACATAGCTTTCCGGATCTTGCGGCAGGTCAAAGTTGATAACATGCGTTACGCCGGATACGTCAAGACCGCGTGCCGCCACATCGGTCGCAACCAGCACTTCGATGCTGCCGTCGCGGAATTTGCGCATAACATTGTCCCGCTGATTTTGCGACAAGTCGCCATGCAGACCCTCTGCGGAATATCCGCGCTTCTGCAGCGCTTCGGACAGCTCGTCGACACGACGCTTCGTGCGTCCGAAAATAATCGCCAGATCCGGGGATTCCATATCGATCAGACGGCAAAGCGCTTCGAACTTCTGACGCTCGTGCAGCTCGATGTACGCTTGCTCGATCAGCGGAGCGCTGACCTGCTTCGGAATAACAGACACATGCTCAGGGTTGTTCAGGAACTGCTGAGCCAGTCTCTGGATGTTGATCGGCATAGTGGCCGAGAACAGCATCGTTTGACGCTCGTCAGGAACCAGACGCAGGATCGATTGAATATCCTCCATAAAGCCCATATCCAGCATTTCATCCGCTTCGTCGAGGATCACGGTCTGCACGTCATCCAGCTTGATCGTTTTGCGGTTGATGTGGTCGAGCAAACGTCCTGGCGTACCGATGATGATTTGCGGCTTTCTGCGCAAACCGCGGATTTGCTTGACGATGTCCTGGCCGCCGTAGATCGGCAGCGAACGGATGCCTTTGAACCGGCCGAGCTTCTCGATCTCTTCCGCTACCTGGATCGCCAGCTCGCGGGTTGGACACATAATCAAGGCGACGATGCGCTCTTCCTTAATGTCGATTTTGTTGATCAGCGGAATACCGAATGCAGCGGTTTTCCCTGTTCCCGTCTGTGCCTGACCGATCAAATCGCGGCCTTCCATCGCTACAGGAATGGCTTTATCCTGAATCGGAGTCGACTCCTCAAAGCCCATTTCCGTAATGGCGCGCAATACTTTCGGTTCCAAACCAAATTCACTAAACGTTTTCAAATGATTTCATTCTCCTTTGTACTATGGGGTTCTAGATATATATATACCCTTAAGTGCGACTCCTATCTTTTCTTAGTTAATCTCTTCATGAGAAACACTTCTCAAGCTGTGTCAATAATGAACAGTCAAGGCCGTACTTAAGAATATCTTTAGTATTATACCACAAGCGGCAAACATATTCCAGAAAACATCAAATGAAACCCGCAAATGTTTCAAATCGTATATAATACATATATTCAGCTAATAGCGATTGCCAAAGGAGCGACAGCACATGTCCATATGGAAAAGAGTCGGGGACATCTGGAAAAGCAATAAAACAGTCCCGGAGGTTAAAGCATCGAATCCGTTTGAAGATACCCGGGTAGGCGATATTGTAAATGTGGACCTTGAGGAATACATCGTTTCCGGCAAAGTGGTATACTATGACCAGGGCTACGCCCCCCACCGGTTCGCTTATTATTTGCAGAACGGCAAGCACATCTCCTGCCTGCTCGTGGAAAAAGGCCGCACCTACGAATGCTTCGTGTGCGAATTTGTCGAGGGCTCGCTGGACGATCCCGCGGATGTGCCGACGGAGCTGGAGCTGAACGACGGCGTGACCTATGTGCTCGAGCATAACCGTACCGACCTCGCCCGGACCGAAGGACGGACGGATTTCCGTTCCGGCGATCAGGTATTGATCTGGCGCTATATTGGACCAGGGGAGAACTACTTCTTCCTCCAGTGGCAGGACGGCAAATATGTAGCGTTGGAGGGAGAACGAACGCCTCCCGGTCTCATCAAGTTTTTGAAGGGCTCCGGCGATCAGCCCGCCCACTAGATCAGCATCCGAGAAAACGATCCGCTTATAGCAGGAGGTGAGTTCAGCCCAGATGAAACATTTTTCTAAATGGTTAGCCATGCTGCTTGTCCTGACGCTTCTGGCAGGCTGCGGCGATTCAGGTAATTTCATTAAAGAAAATTATACGCTCATCGACGTTCAGGGCAATGGCAAAAGCACAGCCAAAATATATGCGGTCCAGGACAAGGACGTGCCGACCGTCGCCAAAGAGCTGGCCGAGCAGGAGAAGCCTCAGGAGGTCAGCAAGGAATCAGACGAGCGGATGTTCCTCGTATACGATAATAAAATCGTTCATGTTCAGAAGGACCCGGATAACGAAAATACGACGCTTGTTGAATTGGATTCCGTCCAATATGCAAAGGATAATTATGATTCGTCTTTCCTGCAAGGCTATGTAACGGCTACGCTGCTGCAATCGTTGTTCGGAGGCGGATGGGTCGGCAGCAACCGGGGGTACGATTACAGAGGCTACACGTCAAGCAAACGCTACAACGACTATGGGAAATACCAGTCGGCTCCTTATCCGGGCTCGGCCGCATCCCCGTCCAAGACGCCGGCGCAGCAAACGCCGTCAACCTCGGACCGCAAAGGAAGCTTTACGACGACGCCAAAGACCCCGGCCAAGCCAAGCACCGGGTCTGACAGCGGCATACGTCGAAATGACGGCTCCAAGCCGACGTACAAAACGCCTAGCAGCTCCAAAACGAAACCGAGCACAAGCAAGCGGTCCGGTTCGTTTAAGCGAAAATAAAGACTTAGCCAGCTTTCCGCGTTCCCTGCGGAAAGCTTCTCTCGTTAGCCATGCTCAGGAGGGCTCCCATGCCAAGACTTCAGCGTTCGTGGACTGTTTCCGTTATGATGGTCGTTCTCGGCTCCGTGCTCATCGCATCCAGCTTCAATCTGTTTATTATCCCGCATCAGCTGCTCAGCGGCGGACTGTCCGGGATTTCGATGATCGTCGGTTATTTCACCGGCTTCGATATATCGCTTCTGTACTTGCTCTTCAATTTGCCGGTATTGATATGGGGACTTATTTCCATAGGCCGGCGATTTATTATTTTGAGCGCCGTCTCGGTTATTCTTACGACCTGGCTGATGCGCCTTATCCCCGTCATGGCCTTGTCAAGCGAGCCGATCATGTCCGGGGTGGCCGGCGGCGTGCTGATCGGGCTCGGCACCGGCATCGCCATGCGATCCGGAGGCTCTAGCGGAGGCATCGATATTATCGCCTCGATCCTTACGCGCAAGCGCGACTTCCCGCTTGGCACGGTGCTGTTCGCTCTGAACGGCGGCATTATTTTGCTGCTCGGCTATTTCAAGCAGGACTGGGACCCGGCTCTGTACTCGATGCTGTCGATCTTTATAACCGGCAAAGTAATGGACACGATACATATTCGCCATCTCAAGGTAACTGTGTTTATCGTAACCCAGAAAGGCGAGCTGCTGCTTGCCAAGATGCAGAAGCTTCACCGCGGAGTGACGGTCATTCAGACGGAAGGGGCATATACGAAGCGGACCCAGCATATGCTGATGACGGTAACCACGCGCTATGAGCTTGCCGAGCTGCAGCAGCTTGTCCGCAAATGGGACCCGCAGGCTTTTGTCAATATTACGGAAACGATTGGCGTCATGGGCCTGTTCCGGCGCAGCTGATCCGTGTGGAAAAAGATTGGTAACAAATGCTCCGCTGTCATCTGTCATGAACTATGGTATAATAATAATCAGCTTTAGTTTCATGCCTTTGCTTTCCCTGCTCTGCCTGTAGGCTCGCAAGTCGCTCCTGATCAAATAGACATCAGACGATGACGGGAAGGGTGATGCTTGTGGAAACGGTGAAGCTTTCAACGATTGTCATGAAATTAACGCCTGAGTTATATCCATTTCTCAAGCGCCATGAGCTGGATTCCGAGATCGTGCTGCGCAACGGACTGGCCGCACTGGAAACGGAAGACGCCGTGGAAATTATTCAATACAGCATCTCCGAGCATCAGAAAGACGTCCACCTTCATTAAGAAGGCGGACGTTTTTTTCTGCTTCGACATCAAATTTTCTAAAACCTGACTTATGGGACAGCTGGTCTTATGGTATGCTAGGAGATAGGAATCGACAATTATCCATCTTGGAGGGATTACGAATGAATGCCTTAAGTCCTTGGCATATCATATTGATTGCAGTTGTCTTGTTATTGCTGTTCGGACCGAACAAGCTGCCTGAGCTTGGCCGCGGCTTCGGCAAAATGTTCCGCGAGTTCAAGGACGCGACAAACGGCAATTCCGCAATTACGGAAGCAAAACCCGAAGCGCTCGAAGCTCAAGCACCGAAGCAGGAGCAAGCTTCGGCGAACGATGCCGCCGCTCCAAGCGTCGGCAAATAAGCTGATGCAACAGAAAACACCCGGTTCTATAGAACCGGGTGTTTTCTGTTGCGCCTATAAGCATGCGTGCCCAGCAGCAGGGCTGCTGCGACTGCCGCCAGTCCAGCGCCTATCAGGTACATGGACGATCCTCCGAGCCAATCCTTTACAAATCCGCCTCCATATCCTCCGCCGATCCCGGCCAAGCCAAGAAAAACCATCGACAGCAGCGACTGGCCGGTCGATTGCAGATGGCCCGGCACAAGCCGGACGACATATTGCACGGACGTGATCCAGAATAACGCGAAGGTCACGCAGTGGCTCGCTTGCAAGACAGTCAGCAGCAGCGGATCGTCGATCAGCCCGAACAGCAGCCATCTCACCGTATACAGGATCGCAACGACGCCGAGCAGCGCCAGCTCATGAAAACGTGAGAGATAGCGGCCGAACAAGGCGAAGGTCGGGATTTCGCTGCCTGCCGCAAGCGCCCATGCCCAGCCTACAAGCATATCCGATCCGCCCAAATCCTTCAAATGAAGAGCAAGCAGCGAATCGTTCATCCGATGCGGCAGCATCAGCAGGAAGACTAGAAACAAAAACCAGACAAATTGCCTGTTTTTCAACAGCCTCGCGAAATCCGCCATGGAAACGACATTGCCGCTCTCGGATCTTTCGTCTCGCACCATAAACAGCACAGCCAAAGGAAAAAGCCATATCAGCCAGTACAAATAAGGCAGCGACTTTAATCCGCCGAGCGCCTGCAGCACAAAGCCGGATGATATGGCCATCAACATATACCCCGCAGATCCCCACATTCGGACGGAGCCGTAAGAAGCGCCGGCACGGTCCGCGACTCGCAGCGACAGCGAATCCAGCAGAGGCGAGGATGACAGCATGAAAAAATAAAGCAGCAGCATAAAGATGAATGCGCTGACGTAGCCGCTCAAGCCGAATACGCCGAAGCTGGACATGACCGTCATCGCCCATAGCGACAGCAGGATCAATTTCAACGCCTGGTACCGGTCGCTTATGTATCCCCACAAGGGCTGGGCAAAAATGGTGACGAAAGGTCCGATCATCATCAGCAGTCCGATCTGCGAAGAAGAATATCCGCGTTCCCCTAGATATAACGGCAAGAAAGGATTAAGCACCCCGGTGGTCGCATAGTATGTTAAATTGAGACCGCGTAATTTCAACAGCTGACTTTTCATGACATCCATCCTCTGATTCATGCTAACGCAAGGCTGAAGAATAAATGTCTCCTCACCTGCTCCTTCGCGATTGTAACACATTTCGGCAAATTCCATCAAAGCTATCTATCGCAACGGGTACGAGTTTATTATAATAGTAGAGTGTTTAATAGATAAGATCTTATACTGCAGGGAGAGACGATCATGGAACTCATATTGGCCGCATTCCTCATGGCTTGGGGCGGCGTAGGCTCGGAACACCCTGGAATTACCTTCGAACAGACAGCCCAGGCAGCTATGGACTCAAAAAATGCCGTCGTACAAACACCGCCGGCTGACGACGCAACCGCCGATCCTCTCATGCCGACGGTCAAGCTCGATCCGCAGAAGGACGCTCCTAAGGTGAAGGGAGTTTATGTAACCGCCCACAGTGCTGCCGGCGCCAGGATGAGCACGCTGCTGAAGCTGGTGGACGACACGGAATTGAATGCCATGGTCATCGATATCAAGGATGATTGGGGCTACATTACGTATAACACAAATAACGAGAAGCTGCTTGGCATGGAGACAACGAAAAAGATCATCTCCGATATGCCCAAGCTGATGACGACGCTCCAGGAGCATGAGATTTATCCGATCGCCAGAGTCGTCGTATTCAAAGACACCGTACTGGCGGAGAAGCGCCCCGAGTTATCCTACCTGAATCCGGACGGCACCGTCTGGGGCAACGGCAAAAACCCGCCGGAGCGGTTCGTCAATCCTTACATGAAGGAAGTATGGGATTACAATATCGAGGTCGCCAAAGAAGCGGCCAAAGCCGGGTTCAAGGAAATCCAGTTCGACTATGTCCGTTTCCCCGAAGGTTTCGAGAAGCGCGCCGATACGCTGCAGTACGAAAAGGATGAGCGTTCCCGCATCGACGCGGTCGCCGGCTTCGTGAAATACGCGCATGAACAGCTCGCGCCGCTCGGCGTCCGCGTGTCCGTCGACATATTTGGCTATGCGGCGTCCGTGCCCGCTGCGGAAGGAATCGGCCAGGACTTTCAGAAAATATCGCAAAATGTGGATGTCATCTCCCCGATGATCTATCCGAGCCATTACTCTACCGGCTGGTTCGGAGCCAAGGTGCCTGACGCAGCTCCTTATCAGACGATCGCGGGGGCGACCAAGGACACCTTGAAGAAGCTGGACCCGCTGGGAGACTTCAAGCCGGTGATCCGGCCGTGGATTCAGGACTTCACCGCCACCTGGGTGCCGGGCCATATCCGGTATGGCAAGCAGCAGCTGGAGGATCAGATACGCGCGCTGAAGGACAACGGCGTTGAGGAGTTTCTGCTGTGGAATGCGGTGAACACTTATACGCCGGGCGTCACTTACAAGTAAGACGGGACGGGGTCGATAGTTTTGAACATCTGGGAAGGCAAAAAAGTCAGATTGCGAGCAATTGTTCCTGAGGATTGGATGAATTTTCATAAGAACGATCAGGATTCAGAGGGGGCCCGGGCATCGGATGCCCTATATTTCCCCAGATCGGAAGCCGGAACGAAGTCATGGGCCGAGCAGCAGGCTTCAAAAGGAGCTAACGGACATCATATTATGCTGGCCATTGAATCTCTAGATGGAGAATTAGTAGGAAGCATTAATTCACATAGCTGTGATCCACGTAACGGAACTTTTAAATACGGCGTGGCCATATTTCGTGAACATTGGCGTAATGGCTACGCATCGGACGCAGTAAGAATCTTGCTCCGGTATTTTTTTAATGAATTGCGTTACGAGAAGGTAACCGCCCATATATATGCTTTTAATGAAGGCTCCATTAAACTGCAAGAGCATCTTGGTTTCAAGCAAGAAGGAAAAATGAGGAATATGATCTTTACGAATGGACGACACTACGATGAATACGTTTATGGGCTATTAAAAAGTGAATTTGCAGAATAAGAAAAGCTGCTCTCGCGAGCAGAAGCTTCACCGCGCTTTATCGCTTAAGCGTAGTTAAACAACATGGCAAAAGGACAGCCACAAGCTGTCCTTTTTGCAATCTATTGAAGCCATTAATCTGTCCAGAAGAGGACCAGACAGGTTTGGCCTGCTCAGTTTTCAGTTGACTTTTCCCTCGAAAACAACCGAGCTGAGCGGCTTGCGCGTATTCGGAATTTCCCTGGCCTGCAATGCTTCAGGCAGTTCATTTTTGTCGCCCTGGTAGCCTAAAGCAATGACGGCATGCAGCTCGAAATGGTCGGGCACGTTCAGCAGCTGACGCGCCTTCTCGCGGTCGAATCCGCCGATGGCATGGCTGATCAGCCCCTTCAAGGATGCTTGCAGAGCCAGATATCCCCAAGCAGCTCCCGCATCGAAAGCATGCGCTCCGTTCGGGTCGCCATTCTCTCTCAGCTTGTCGGAGGCGACGACGATCAGAACAGGCGCCTTAGTCGCCCACAGCTTGTTGAAGTCTCCGAGGAAGCTGCGGAAAACCTCAAGCTGGTCCTCTTCAGTCGCGACGATAAACCGCCAAGGCTGGTCATTATACGATGAAGGCGCCCAATGAGCCGCCTCCAGCACCGCCTGCAAATCATTTCCGGAAACCTTGCGGTCCGAGAACGCTCTCGGCGACCAGCGATTCAAAAATAATGGCGTCACGTCCGCCTCGGGCTTGCGATGTTCGCGTACGGCATCTTGTAATTCGGACAGGTTGGATATGATGCTCATTTAAAACACACCTTTCATATATGAATTATTTGTTTTGATCATATCATCTTCGTGCGCTGTTGGCAAAACAATTCTTAAAGCTGCGGCATCCGGGGTGAATAAAAATAAGCAGCCGCTGTTAGCGGCTGCTCTTCTTAACAGGTATGCCCAAATCCGGCAGCTGCCAGTCAATCGGCCTGCTGTCGATGCTTTCCAGGAATGCGTTCGTTTGCGAATAAGGCTTGCTGCCGAAAAAACCCCGATGGGCCGACAGCGGACTCGGGTGAACGCTGCGCAATATATGATGGCGTTTGTTCGTAATGAATTGCGTCTTAGATTGAGCGTGGCTTCCCCACAGAATAAATACGATCGGCCGCTCTCTTTCATTAAGCAGAGAGATGATCCGGTCGGTGAAGCGCTCCCAGCCATGTCCTTTATGCGAGTTAGCCGCTCCTTCCCGTACTGTAAGCACCGTGTTCAGCAGCAGAACGCCCTGCTTGGCCCATGGAATCAGGCAGCCGTTGTCCGGTATCCTGCAGCCGATATCATCCTTAAGCTCCTTCAGCATATTTTGCAGCGACGGCGGAGCGGGTATCCCCGGCTTCACGGAGAAGCTCAATCCATGAGCCTGTCCCGCCCCGTGATAAGGGTCTTGGCCAAGAATAACCGCCTGCACATCCTGAAATGCGGTATATCGCAACGCATTGAAAATATCATGCATTTCCGGAAAAATCGTTTTCGTCGCATACTCCCGCTTCAGAAATTCCCGCAGCTCCAAATAGTACGGCTGCTGAAACTCTTCCTCCAGCAGGCTTTCCCAATCATTCCCCAGACTCACAGCCATTCTGCTCCCTCCTTAGCTTGACGGACGCAGCAAGTTCGTCATTTTGATAAAGTATCCCACAGTCCGCAATATGCGTTCACGGGTTTTCGCATCTTCCGGCTCGCCCTCCTCCGTGAACATACGCTGGGCTCCCCCGATCGAAATCCACTCCGGACAATTGATCCCATGCACATTCCGCACGATAGTTTGCAGCTGCTGAAGCGAGCTGACGCCTACCGCTCCGCCTGCAGAGGATATCGAAAGCACCGGCTTCCCGTCAAATTGGTCGAAGCCTGCGAAGTCCAGCGCATTTTTCAAAACACCGGTCAAGCTGCCGTGATACTCGGGAGTCGCCAGTATAATGCCGTCCGCGCGGTTAAGGAACTCCTTCCAAGCTTCCACGCTTTCGCTCACCTGTTCGGCATCCCCGCAATAAAAGGGCAGCGGCTTCTCGTATAAGTTGTATAGCTCGGCCTGCACGCCTTGGGAGGCCAGTATCCCGGCGATATATCTGCAAAGTTTGGTGCTTGTCGCTTCCCGCCGGTTGCTTCCCGCTACGATCGCAATATTCAAGTTCTGTCTGCCTCCTCTAATTTATCTTCTTAACCTGGTAAGCTCCGCAATAAACCGCAGCATGTCCGGTCCCGCCGTTTCCTGCGGACGCTGCTGTCCTTCATTCGCACTCCCATCCTATCGAATTCCCGGCTTATTGGCAAGTATTCCTATCCGCTCCGTGCAGCTTGACACCTAGCTGTTGCCGCCATGGCGTGAAGATGCACCGTCTAGGGCGCAACCGCCGAATTCCTAAGCAAGCGTTTCCTTCCGGCGAAGCATGCCAAAACGGAGCACGCCGTCCGGCGTACTCCGCAGTCTTGCTCCTCCGGCATGCGTTCGGCGATTATTGAGATAATCGCTTGGCCAGCTCGTACAGGTCCATATTGAATTCTTTCTTCGAATTAACGACTTTATCGATATCGGTCAGCACAAGCTCGCCCTTCATGATGCCGCAGCCCTTGCCGGACTCGCCCTCGATCAGCTTGCGCACGGCAAAGTCGCCCAAGTTGCTGGCGAGAATACGGTCGTTATGCGTTGGAGCTCCGCCGCGCTGAATATGCCCAAGCACAGTGACGCGGGGCTCGATACCGTTGCGCGCCGTGATCCCATTCGCGATATCCTCGCCCTTGCCCACGCCTTCGGCGACGATGACGATACTGTGACGCTTGCCAAGCGCGAAATTCTCCGACATGCGGGCCGCAATTTCGTCGAGATCATAAGGCACTTCAGGCACAAGAATCGTCTCGGCTCCGCTGGCCAGTCCCGCATACAAGGCGATATCCCCGCAATGGCGTCCCATTACCTCAACGACAGAGGAACGCTCATGAGAGCTCATCGTGTCACGGATCTTGTTGATCGCATCCACGACGATGCTTACTGCCGTATCGAAGCCGATCGTAAAGTCGGTGAACGGAATATCGTTATCGATCGTACCCGGCAAGCCCATCGTTTTGATGCCCAGCTTGCTCAGCTTGTTTGCTCCCTGATAAGAACCGTCGCCTCCGATTACGACCAGGCCGTCAATGCCCCGTCTCCGGAGGTTCTCCGCCCCGAGCTGCTGGCCTTCGGGCGTCGTGAACTCCTTACAGCGGGCCGTCTGCAGAATGGTGCCGCCACGCTGGATAATATCCCCTACGCTGCGCAAGTCCATCTCCCGAATATCGTCGTTAATCAGCCCGGCGTATCCGCGTTGAACGGCGAACACCTCAAGCCCATGATACAATCCGCTCCGCACAACCGCACGCACCGCAGCGTTCATCCCCTGGGAGTCGCCGCCGCTTGTCAATACGGCTATTTTTTTAACTGTCATGATGTTTCCTCCTTATCTTCGTTGCCATGCTTCCATACCTCTCGATATGTATCTTGCTGCGGTTCTCCCGATCAGCGTGCAGCCTCAGGACGTTCGGCGAATCCAGACGCTGTTGACCAGAAAAAACAGCCGCATCCAGGGACTTCCCTTCATCAAACGCTTGGAGATCCGCTTGACCTCCTCCTGCCTGCTTACCTTCGGATCGGACAAATATAGCGCCAGCAGCCCTTCGATAATCATCCGGTGAAAAGCCGGGTGCTCAAGGGAATCCGATCTTAACTTGGCTTCTTCCACAATAACCGCTATTCGCTCGACGGTCGCATCCATACTGTCGTAGTAGCTGCAAAAGTTCAAATCCCCGCCAGCCCTGTCTTCCTCCTGATCGATTAAGTAATCAAGCAGGATATGCAGTCCGCATACATAGGGAAAATACGCTGCGTGAATCCGTTCTGCCTTGTCGCTTGCCAGTCCGGGCTCCGAAGAGGCCAGAAACAGCATGAACATCCCAAGTGTCGAGCCTGTGGCCGCGGCAAACTCATTCCATTGTACGTTAGGAAACCGGTCTTGGTGCTGACTCCACCAGGAGAGCAGCGCAGCCTCGCGAAGATCCTTGCGAATATGCTTGTACACCTGCAAGTCCGCATACAGCCCGACCAGCTCGCGGACGGCAGAGGCAACGAGCGGATATGAAGGCAGCAGCCGTATGGAGGCTTGGCAGGTTTTCACCAGATCGTTCAGATACCCGGCATCTTCGCGTTCCTCCCGATGCGCGTAGTAGTCGTGAAGCGGCTCAGCGGGATCGACGGCATCCAGCATCGACTGATGCAGACTGCGGAAATCAACAGGGTCCAGCGAAGTGCTGCGGTCGCACAGGTTGTCCAAATAATCGCTGATCGTCTGGAAGGCTACGATCAGCGGAATGAGTATATGCCGCATCGAAGGATTGGCTGCGGCGTACACCGCGCCCCCGATGCAATGGAATTCCTTGGTGGTCATGCTGTCGATGGCCTGCTTGCGCAGCTCCGCATCGGGCATCGACTCCGCACGTCCTCGCCAATAACGCAGCTGCTCGCGAACTTCCGGCAGCACATAGCGATATACCCGGCTGATCAAGCTGAAGGGCCCTCTGGGAACAGCTGCGCTTTGGTTAACGAGGCTCAAACCATAGTCCTCCTCCTCCGCTATGCGCATAGCAATGCTGCAGCAGAACGTCAAGCTCTGCATACTGCAGCTCCATCAGCCACTGCTCCACGCGTTCATTGCGCACCCGCGTCACCTGCAGCTCTACTAATTCGTTGAAGCCGGCAGCAGAAAAGCTTCCGTGCTCAGCCCATTCGCGAATCCGGGCGGTCAGCGAAGCCGTTCCGAATTCATCATTCCCTGTCTCCGCCAGCTTTTCCCGAATTTTGCCGCTCCATACCTCCTGCGCCGGGTGTCCTCCCGCCATTCGGAACCAGTATGCCGCGTTCGGATAATCCCCTTCCATCCGGTGCATGATGCCATGCAGGTAGCTGCCTTCTCTTGTAGGAAGCTCTTGCGCCAGTTCATGCGCCTCATCCAGACTTTCGTTCAGCAGCAGCAGACCGGCCTTCACGGCCAGCGCGTAGCTGCGGCGTTCTCCGGTGAAGCCCTCGATCGGAAGCTTGGCGATCTTCAGGCTGGTCAGGTCGTCGAGCTCTTCTGTCGGGTATAGAGAAGGCCGATGGCTCGCAAGCTGCGCGGCGATCCTGCCGTAGCTTTCACTCCAACTCAATGTTTCAACCTCCTGGGTAGCGGCGCTTATTGTCATCCCCGCCCAATTCTTAATGATGGGCGGCTCTGGCATCCATATCCTGATCGACCCTGTACCAAAGATGCAGCTCATTGATCGTGCTGGCCAGCTCGGCGATCTCGCTGTTCAGCCGGCAGGACGTCACGAAGTCATCTTCCACATCGAGCTGCCCCTGCTTGAAAATAATGACCCGCTCGATCTGCTTGACCCGATCGGGAATCGTTCCCCTGATCTCTTCCCATCGCAGCAGAATGGCTGCCTGCTCACGGTCCGTATACGTCTCGAAGTCTTTGGGGAGCTGCGGCAGGGGGATGCCCAGCCTCTCGTCCCACACAAAAATATCGGTCATGCGGATGCACCACCTTTTCTCGCTATTCCACCTAAGTTCTGCCGAAGGCGCGCACGCTTTTCTAATAATGTAACAGAAACGGGACCTGCGTTCCAGTAGGGAGTCAAATTTTTCTGCCCCCCCTGCCGGCAGTTCGTGCTATAATGTGAGAACTGTGTGAAAAGAGGGACAGCTATGAGTGAACCGCAGCACCGAAGCATTTCGTTCAGACAACTGCTCGCCTTTTTCCTGCCGCTCGGCATATCGGCTAGCCTTGTCACCATATCCCATGTCATCATCAACAGCACGCTCGCCCGTTCCGCGCATCCCGAGATCATTATCGCCAGCTATGCGCTGCCGATGAGCATATTAGGCATCACAGAGAGGCCTGCCGTTCTGCTGCGTCAAACATGCTCCGCTCTGGTTCGCGACCGCATCTCCTTCCGGGCGATGTCGGTCGTGAGCTTCTATGTGCTTGGCTCCATATTCGCGATCGGCCTGGCAATCAGCTATTCGCCCATCGGCCCATGGCTGTTCACCGGCCTGTTCGGCGCGGAGGAAAGCATGGTCGCTCCCATGATGGACGTGTTCCGCATCCTGATGTTCGTCAGCATCTTCTCAGGCATCCGCTGCCTGTTCCATGGCGTCATCATCTCTAATATGCGCACCAAGTGGCTCACGATCGGGATGGGTATCCGACTGCTGGGCATGTATCTGGTATCGCTCTACTTCATACATACGGGCGTGACCAGCGGGACGGTCGGCGCGATCATCTTCCTCGTCGGCATGGTTATCGAGGCCATCGTCAGCGTCTGGGAAGGCCGATCGCTGCTGAAGCGGCATATTCCCGAGAAAAAGCCGGAGCATCCTATCGAACGGCCCGGACAAATATTCGGCTTCTACAAGCCTCTGCTGTATTCGTCCGTTATTGCGATCCTTGCATCTCCGTCGATCAACGCTTTTCTCGGCAAAACCAACGACATCCAGCTGTCGGTTGCAGCCTTCGCCATCGCCGCCAGTCTGACCAACCTGGTGACAAGCTTTTTCTCTTACGTCCATCAGATTGTCCTAAATTTTTACCGGAAGGATTCGGCGACCGTCATCCGGTTCGCCATCACGGTAGCGTTTATCCCGACCCTGCTGCTGGCGCTGCTCTCTTACAGCTCGCTGGGCCCTTGGTTCATGGAGCATGTCATGGGCGTGAACGAGCGCCTGATGCATGCCAGCCTGTCGACATTGCGCGTATTTATGCTGCTGACGCTGATCTTCCCGTGGCTGGACTTCGGCAACGGGCTGCTTATGCTCCGCAGTCAAACAAAAACGATGGTGTGGTCGCAGGCCGCCAACGTCTGCACCACCCTTCTCGTCCTGCTGGCCTGCGTCCTGGCAGTCCCCGGGTGGAACGGAATGATCGGCGCGCTGGCACAGTCGCTCGGCGTAGCCGCCGAGGCTTCGGTTGTCTGGCTAATCCTGCGGGCCGCCAGGCGCTCGGGCCTGGAGCCGGCCGCACTTCGTCCGCGCAGGGCGGACCATTCAAAGACAGAATCGAGTGACGCGCCATGAATCCAGCGGCTCCAACCACTCCGCGTGAGGATTTTGCCCTCCGCGGATTTACCTTTTCCTTCTTCACGATGACGGCTATTATCACATCCTACTTCCCCTTGTACTTTCAGTACAAAGGTTATTCGACGGTCCAGATCGGCTTGCTCTATTCGGTCGGACCTTTGACCGGAATCGTCTCCAATCTGTTCTGGGGACTGATGAGCGACAAGTATCAGACGGTCAAAAAAATATTGCTGCTGATTTTGATCGGCCAGCTGATCGTCGCCTTTTTCATGTTCCGCATGGACGGATTTGCGCTGCTTATGGTGCTGATGGCCGGCTTCTTCTTCTTTCAGCAGCCGATGACCTCGCTGAATGACAGCCTGGTGCTGCTGACCGTCAGCGGTACCCGCAAAAGCTATGCCTCGTTCCGCGTCTGGGGCTCCATCGGATTTGCGGCTGCAGCGCTCGTATTCGGCGAGCTGCTCCGCCGGTTCGGCGCCGGTCTGACGCCGGCGCTCGCGCTGGGGTCGATCATCATGTCGCTCTCGCTGGCCTCTATGCTGCGCGATGCGCGTGATCCGAAGTTCAAACGGCCGAGCTTCTCCGGCTTCATGCCGATCGTCATGTCTCGCCCGTTCCTGGCTTTCCTTATTATACTGCTGATCGTTTCCACCGCTCAGCGCATGAACGACGGGTTCCTGGCGCTTTATCTGCAGCAGCTTGGAGCAAGCCCGTCCATCGTAGGATGGGCCTGGATGACGTCAGCCGTCAGCGAGATTCCCGTGTTCTTCCTGCTCAGTAAGTATGGGCACCGGTACAAGGAGCTTCCCCTGCTGGCGGTCTGCTCGCTCGTATACATCATTCGTTTCCTGCTCATGATGTTCGTCGAGAACCCGGTATGGGCCGTTGCCATCCAGCTGCTGCATTCCATCTCCTTCGGCATCTTGCTTTTTACGGCTATCCGCTATATCCAAAGCGTCATCCCGGATCAATATAGAGCCAGCGGACAGGCGATCTTCGCGATGACCTGGTCGGGACTGGCAGGACTGATCAGCGGGACGCTTGGCGGGTGGATCTTCAATACATGGAGCCCGCGCGCCATGTACGGAACCGCCTCAGCTCTGGCCGTCGCAGCCCTGCTCGGCTTCCTCGTGCTTCACGCGAGGCAGTCAGGACCGCGGGGCGCTCAGGATTTCGAGGTTTAACCGGGCGAGTCCGGTCCCTCGTGCAGGGTTTTGTCCCCATCATTCGTCTATTAACAGAGGGATGCTTCGGGGCTTTTTTCTGTGTACCCGACGGACGGGGATGAACGGCAGAACCATTCGCATCACCAGAGCAACCGGCTTGGCAGCAACTCTTAACAATTTCTTAACGATGCCCGTTTTGTGCAACTTCGGCGGTATTCCACCGTTACTTAACATGGCATCCTAATTTCGCTTGATACGGAGGGGTCACGTGCTTGCGGTAAAACAACTGTCACACAGCTTCAGGAACGGTACCGAAGATACGCCGGTGCTGCACCAAATTCATTTTGAAGTGGGTAAAGGCGAAATGGTCGCCCTGCTCGGCAGCTCCGGCTCCGGCAAGTCGACGCTGCTGAATCTGATGGCCGGGCTGATGAAGCCAACGAGCGGCAGCATTCTGATCAACGGCAGCGCCATCGATCAGATGAATGAAAATCAGCTCGCAGAGTTCAGGCGTACGAATATCGGCTTCATTTTTCAATCCTACGAGCTGATCACTCATCTCACGGTACGCGAAAATGTCGAGCTTCCGCTTGTCTTCCAAGGCATCAAGCCCAAGGTGCGCCGGGAGAAGGCGATGTCGCTCCTCACCAAGGTCGGGCTCGGGGAGAAGACGGAGATGTTCCCGTCCCAGCTCTCAGGCGGGCAGCAGCAGCGGGTCAGTATCGCCCGCTCGCTGGTCACGATGCCGACCATCGTATTTGCAGACGAGCCTACAGGCAATCTCGATACGAAGACGGAAAACGAAATCATCGAGCTGCTGCTCGAATTGAACCGGTCGCTCGGGCTCACCTTCGTGATCGTCACGCACGAGATGGAGGTCGCCCGGCGCACACAGCGGGTAATCCAGCTGCGCGACGGCTACCTGGTGGAAGACGGCTCATGGGCAGGTGAGGACCGATGAAGCTGCGCGATTATATCCGGCTCGGCTGGGACCAGCTGAAGCGGCGGGTCGTCGTCACAGCGCTCTGCGCGATGGGGATCGCCATCGGCTCCGCTTCGATTATCGTCGCACTTTCCTTCGGCGAGTCGATCAACCATTTCAGCAAGCAGCAGATGTACGACTTCCTCAAATCGGACGAGATATCCGTCAGTGCGGGCAGAGGACCCGAGTCCGAAGCGTCCGGGGACCCCGCTGCGGCAAAGCCTTATGAGCTGACCAAAGCCAAAATCGATCTGATGCGCAGCTTCCCGCATGTCAAAGCCATTTCTACATACCGGACTCTGAACGGCTTTACGCTCAAGCTGGATACCAAGCAAGGCTATCTTTACAATATTTATGCAACTGAGCTGGACACCCTGGCCGACTTCGGCATCGAGCTGCAGCAGGGCGGTCCTTCGGATCTGGAGAACACGATTATTCTCAGCTACGGCGCAACGATGGGACTGCAGGACGAACAGGCCTCAAGGAGGACCGTTTCCTATCAAAATGACAAGGAAGCGATAGAAGCGTGGAAAGCGCAGAGAACCATCGCTTATCCGATGTACCAGAAGATGGTTACGCTCGTTCCGCAGGCGTTCACGGAAAACAGCGGAGAGGGCAAGCAGATCCCTGTCCGGGTCGTCGGCATTCTCAAGAAACCTGAGGGCATGTCCGATGAGATGATCAGCAATCAGAAGATCGCTTATGTCTCCCCTTCTCTCGGCAAAAGGCTGTATGAGGCTCAGCTGGAGATGAACGGCGGAAAGCCGCGGCCCGGCAATAACGGAGAAGCCTCCGGCACAGCGGATTATGACGTCGTCAAGGTCAAGGTGACCGAAAGCTCTCATGTCAAAGATGTGGAGCAGCTGCTTCAGAAGCTGAAGGTCAGCGTCGAAACCAATTTGCACCGCGAGGAACAGATTCAGTCGCAGCTTGCGATCGTCCGAATCGTGTTTGGCGGCGCGGGACTGTTTATTCTGTTCGTCGCTTCGATCTCGATCGTTGTGGCCATGACGATGTCCACCTATCAGCGCAGGCGCCAGATCGGCATCATGAAGGTGCTGGGCGCCAACCTGAGCCAGATCCGCAATATGTTTATGATCGAATCGGCGCTGCTCGGACTGCTCGGAGGCTTGATCGGCATTTTGACCTCGTATTGGGTGATTTGGGCCATCAACATCGTCATCATGAGATTTTCAGGCAGCTCCGGTTCCGATGAGGTTTTGTTCATCAGCCCGTGGATTTTGCCGCTCGGCTTGTTTTTCGCCATCATGACAGGCGTGCTGTCCGGCATCTACCCCGCAGTGAAGGCTTCGCGCACCGACGCGCTGACCGCGATCAAGCGCGACTAACCGACTATACATGGGAGTGTTATGACGATGAAAAAGAAAGCATGGCTGATCACCCTCTCCGCCGTCGTAGTGGTCGGCGTCACGGGATTATTATTTTGGCAAAGCCGTCCGGTCGACCGCAGCAAGCAGATGGCGCCGCAGACCTTGAATGCGCTGAAGTTCCAGGCGACGCGGGAGGATTTGACCAGCACGGTCGAAGTAAAGGGCAAGTCCTCGTACCGGCAGGAAACGTATATTAACGCCCCGTTCGCGAGCGACGTCAAGTCCTGGGATGTGAAGGAAGGCCAGCAGGTGCAGAAAGGCGACATCTTGTTCCGGCTCGTCGACACCACCCTGCGCAATGAGATCGCCGAGCTTCAGGCGGCCGCCCGCAAGCAGGAGATGGAAATCAGGCTCGGACAATTTCAAGCCACGCTGGGCGCAGGCGAGGGTACCGGAGCGGATGGCGTATCCGAGACGGAGGCCAAGCAGCGCTTCGCGCAAAATGAAAGCCGAAAAATCCAGGAAGAAGTCGCCAGAATGAGCCTGGAGCATGCTCGCACCCAGTTAAACGAAAAATCCGACAAGCTGAAGGAAGCCCAATTCCCGTCGCCGGAGAACGGCATCTTCCTGTTCGATGCGGTCAAGGAGCCGAAAAACGTCAAGGAAGGGGAGCGCATCGGCAAAATCGTCGACCTGACCCAGCTTCAGCTGCTGGCCTCGGTCGGCGAATATGATCTGTTCCGGCTCGCCGAGGGAATGCCGGTTGAGGTTCGGGTAGATGCGCTAAAGGGCTTGAAGCTGCAGGGCAAAGTGGAGCGGCTGTCCAAATTCGCCAAAGGCGGGAGCGACGGTTCTGCCGGAGGAGCGGCCCAATTCGAGGTAGTGATCTCGCTGGAGCCCAATGACAAACTTATTGCTGGCCTCAGCTTGACGGCCTCCATCCAGACCGATAAGAAAAGCGGCGCCTTGGTTATCCCTACTTTGGCCGTACAACGGGATAAGGATGAATATTACGTCATGGTAGAGACGTCTGCCGGCAGCACCGAACGACGCGTCGTACAGATCGGAGTGGAGACTCCGGACAAAACGGAGATTGTGGAAGGTTTGCAGGAAGGCGACACCGTCGTCATTCAATAACGTTTCCGCCGCGCTCATTGTCAATTCCGCCACGGTCCGCTATAATGAAGAGTAGCTTTTAGCACCAAGTACTAAGGAGAAGCAGCCTTGCGGCTCCGGCTTCGCCGGATTCGCCCTCGGCTTATCCGTGACTTGTGCCCAGCATGGAGAGGATGGATTGACGATGAACGAAGTGACAAGCAAGCTCGCTTACGACGAGTTCAAAACGATACTGCTGGATCGCCGGAGCGTCCGCAAATACAAGGACATGCCGGTCGCTGTCGAAGATATCCGCGAATTGATTGACTGCGCCCGCTATGCGCCCAGCGACACCAATTCGCAAACCTGGGAATTTATCGCGATCACCAATCGCGACAAGATCAAAGAAATCGAAGCGATCACCTGGGAAGAGCTGCATAGACGCGCAGGCGAAGCTGAGGAGCGCGGCCTTTCCAAGGAAGCACGGCTGCTGACCAAGTCATTTGGACCCTATGCGACCGCCTTCTCGCAAGCGCCCGTCCTGATCGTATGTCTGGCGCCCCCTTACCAGTCGAAGTTCCGCGAGCGCATCTTCGACCCTGTCCAGCTGGTGCCGGATCATGTCTGGGACGAGGAAGGCATCAAGAGCAGCTGTCTGGCCTCTCAGAATCTGATGCTGGCCGCCCATGCGCGCGGACTCGCGACTTGCCCGATGACAGGCCCCGTGCTGCTGGCGCAAGACCGGCTGCGCACTTATCTGGATATTCGTCCGGAGTGCCAGATTAACATGGTTATCGCGCTCGGCCATCCCGAGGAAAGCCCTTCCCGTCTGCCGCGCAAGCCGGTGGACGATATTTTGCGGATAATCGATTAGCACACGCCTCTTGACAGGACCGGACATCTTCGATATAGTAAAAGGAATAATTAACCAGCTCGGCTTACGATGGAAGCACCCGTAAGAGAAGGCCATTCGCCTTCTTTGCGGGTGCTTTTTGTTGTTCTTAAAGCCGCGCTCCCTTACATTCTGGCAATCCGCGAGGAGGAATCTTGGAAGTATGAACCGAACGTTAACCGCCTTTACGGCCGCGCTTGTGTTTGCGGCATCCGTACCGTCAGCGGCAGCGGCTGAAGCGGAAGTGACCGCATCCGTCAAGAAAGCGTTGGATAAGACGATTGCCTCAGCCGACCACGCCCGAGCAGGCAAACTCTCTGCTTTTTATAAGGAGCTGATGTCCGTTCAGAGCCAGGATTCGGAGTTGACTAGCCGGGTCAAAGCGCAGAACGCCGCCAATAAAACAGCGATCTCCGCCCTTAATAAGCAGATCAAGCAAATAGACGCCCCCAAGCTCGCACGTCTGGAGGAGGAGGTCAAGTCTGTGAAGGAGCGTTACGCTCCCCTGCTCGCCCGCTACACTCAACTGAACAAACAGCTGGATCTGTCCCGCTCCGTGGGGACTAAGGAGCTGAGCAGCCTGCTTCGTCTTCAGCTTCAGGCCATGAAAATTCCCGTCCAGCTCGCCCGGCTCAGTATTAAAGCCAAGGAAGCTGCCCTGAAGTCGGCGAAAGACAAAGCCGGCCAAACGGCAAAAAAAATTCGCGGCAGCCTTGAAGCGGTCGAACCGCTTCAAGCTCAGATCAAAACCAAGCAAAGCGTCGTCAAGTCAATCGATTCCAACATGACGCCCCTCTGGAGCTCTTTCAAACAAGCGGTCAAAAAGCAAGAAGCCGAGAGCGCTCTAAGCACGCTGACATCCGTCGTCTCCATGTCAGGTCAGATCGTCAAGGAAAAGCAGCATATGCTCACGCTGGAGCAAAAGATCCGAGACGTTGTGGCGGCAGCCAAAGCACAATTGCCCTAGCTGCCCCTCCCCGCCCTGGTTTCCGCGGTACATGCAGCTCCTCCGCTGATGGCCGGAAAATGAAAGACGGCGCCTGGAGCTTCAGCTCCAAGCGCCGTCTTACGGCTTCGTCTTGTTGTATGCGGCAGAAAACAACTACCCAACGATATATGTGTTCAACCCGACCGCGTGAACGCCCCGGGCATCGCAGTTAGTTTGATTCTTACAGCTTGATTACGTTAGCAGCTTGAGGACCGCGGTTGCCGGACACGATTTCGAACTCAACCGATTGGCCTTCTTCCAACGTCTTGAAGCCATCGCCTTGAATAGCGGAGAAGTGAACGAATACATCGTCGCCGCCTTCAACTTGAATAAATCCATAGCCTTTTTCTGCGTTGAACCACTTAACTGTACCTTTCAATGAAAACAACCTCCTAGATGTATCGCCATCTTGGGCGAATAACAAGATTATAGCATCAGCAAACGCATAAATCAACTTGATCGGGCTGATTCGTACGTCAGTCGAAGCACCTCTTTGGACCCGGGAATGAAGGGCAATCGGGACTCCAGCATACTGCTGCGAACGCCTTCTTTCCCAAGCTCGGCCAGCAGCTCCTCCAGATGAGGATAACGATCCCAGCGGAGCGTAAACACCGGGTAGATCCTAATCTCGCCATCCCTTCGGCAAACCCTCAGCAGCTCGCGAATAGCGTCCAGATGGAACTGGCGATCGAACTGGCCTTCATATAAAAATAAAAAATGGCTTACCGTGATCAGCGCAAACGATTCGTCCGGAAAAGGCAAATCAGGCAGCAATGCCTGCGTATATATTCCGTTGTCCCGGTTCTCCCGGTAATGGTCGACGAACCGCTGCAGGGAAGCTTCCCGGCCGGCCTGATGGTTGGTTATGTTCCGATAATAGCTCCAGTCAAACTGCTCTTTCACCGCATCCAGCTTGGCTGTGGAGAGGGCAATCTCCCGGCTCCCATGCTGCTCGATAGCCTCCGGCTCCAGCGCGTACATCGGATCGGCTGCTACCGCCCTATACCCGCGCGCTCTAGCCTCGGCTACAAACGATGAAGCGCCTGCGGCTACATCGAGCATAGGCCCGCTTTCCAGGACTTGGGGCTCCAGCCCAAACATATGAACGTACTCATCAAACGATCTGCATGTCATGGCTACGCCAATTTGCTCGTAAGGCTTTAACTGTTCACTCATCTCAGACACACTCTCCTCAGCTCTGCTCAAATTATGAAGTACTTCTATAAATGAAGTGCTTCTGCGCTCCCATCGTCCCTCCGGACCATGCTGAAGCTTAGAAGGATGATATCACGGACATCGCTATTTGTTCAACCATTTTCTTCAAGTGATCAGGCCCGCTCGCCTTGTTGCAATTCATGGACAGGTAAGGTATGATTCGCGCATAGGCTTTGCTTTAGTTTGCATTATTTTTTAATTGAAAAGAGGTTTTCAACAGATGATCAAAAAGCATACGATATTCAAGCGGGATAAATGGAATATGCTGACGGTGGAAGTCAACGGCAAGCAGCTGATCTTGCGGGAAATTACCGACCAATGGGGCGAGGAATGCCATACCTTTCTCAGCCGCCCCGAAATGATGCATTGGGCCGAGGAGCGCTTCTCCAAAGAAAAGTTCGAGGGCAGTGAGGAAGAAATCGAACAAATCATGGAAGCTTTCCGGCAGGTTTAATTTTGGTAAATCAGCTTCTGAGGCTTGACTTCATGCTTGTATGCTGTCTATAATGAAGTCAATTACATAAGATGTCCTCCAAAGGGGAGTAGCTGTCACAGTAAAGTCGTCAGTTCGGGTTCGTTAAGAGCCCCGGCTTTATTGGCAACGTTCACGTTGTTAGCAAGACCTTTGCCTATGTTAATGGGTGAAGGTCTTTTTTGTTGGCAAAAAGAACCTTAACCCGGCATGGTATAGGTTCATTTTTATGTAACCATCATGATAATAAAAGGAGTGAGGGCTATGGATTGGTTATCCGCAACATTTTTATTGGCTTTGCTGAACATCATTCTGATTGACCTTGTACTGGCGGGCGACAATGCCATTGTTATTGCTCTGGCAGCGCGCAACTTGCCCAAGGAACAGCAGAAGGGCGCTATTTTGTGGGGAACCGTTGGAGCGGTTGTCATCCGGATCGTAGCGACGCTGGCTGTGGTATGGCTGCTGAAGCTCCCTGCGCTGCTTCTCATCGGAGGACTTGTCCTGATCTGGATCGCCTACAAGCTGCTGGTTGACAACAAGGAGCATGATATATCGGCCAAGCCAAAGCTCGCGGATGCCATTCGCACGATTATCATCGCCGATGCCGCTATGGGCTTCGATAATGTAATCGCCGTAGCCGGCGCTTCCCATGGCAGCTTCCTGCTCGTTGTGCTTGGCTTGATCATCAGCGTTCCGATCATGGTATGGGGCAGCACTTTGTTTATCAAGCTGGTCGACCGCTTCCCTATCATCATCTGGCTCGGTTCCGCCGTCCTTGCGTATACGGCTGCCAAGATGATTACGGAAGACCGCTTCGTCGCCGATTATTTCCATGCTAATCCGGTCGTGAAATGGATGATTGTCGGTGTCGTAGTCGTAGGCGTTCTGGCACTTGGTTATTTAAAGAAAAAATCGGTCACTGCGGTTCACGTTACAGATAAAGGCTATCTGGCTATCCCTGAAGTGCTTGAGAAGGTGGCGGACATCCAGCCTAACGACAGCTTCACGGCCAGCCGCGACAAAGACGGCCGGCTCATATTGGTGAAATCCCGAAACTGACGAGCTGTACGCCGCACAGCACGTTGGCCGCGGCCGAAGCGACAAGCCGGCTTTCCCCCAGTGGGAAGCCGGCTTTTGGTTTCCCCCAAAAGCAGCCCTGCAAAAAAGAGGAAAATTCGTCCAAGCGGCGAACATAATAGTTCGAAAGGGGGACCGCTCATGAGCAACGGAGCTACTATCATCACTTTCATTATCCTTTCGTTCTCGCTGTCTCTGATTTTGATCATGAAGAAGGATTCGCTTCCAGCCGGTGTGAAACGGCCTCTCGCTTTGCTCGCGCTGGTGATGATCGCCTTCTCCTTCGTGCTTTTGATCTATTCGTTCCTGCATCAGGTGTAGCTTCCGAATAGACTTCGGTCTGAGGAATCCCTATACTAATATTTAAGCCGCGCTCCGGTCATACTAAGCCGCATGTTACCAGACCGACCTTTTTTTACTAGGGAGCGTGAGCGAGTTGCGTTGGAATCCATTATGTCTGTGCGGCGTACTCAGTTTAGGCCTGCTGGCCTCTTCCGCAGCTGCTGCGGATCTGGCCGCGAAACCCAAAACGAATGAATGGACAAGGAGGGCACCCATGAACCAGGTAATGAAACGCAATGAGGTCGCCGCGGAGCACCGCTGGAACCTGGAGGACTTGTTCCCGAATCAAGAGGCTTGGAACAAGGAATACCAAGAGGTATTGACGAAGCTGAAGGATGTGGCTGAGTTTCAGGGCAAGCTGACCTCGCCCGGCGCTATCAAAAGCTGCTTTGAGCTGGAAGACACGATCTCCTTACATACGGAACGCTTGTACGTCTATGCTAATATGAAGCATCATGAAGATATGGCCGATCCAACGTATCAGGCTTTATCGGATAAGTCCAAGAAGCTGAGCGTCGAAGTGAACGAAGCGACTTCTTTCATTTCGCCCGAAATCTTAAGCCTGTCGGATGAGCAGTTGCAGAAGCTGGTGGCAAGTCCCGAGCTGAGCTTCTATAAACGGACGCTGGACGAAATGATCCGCCAGAAGCAGCATGTGCTCAGCAAAAATGAAGAGGCGCTGCTGGCTCAGGTAGGCAATATGTCCCAAGCGCCGGAAACGATCTTCGGGATGCTGAATAACGCCGATCTCAAGTTTCCCAAAGTGAAAAACGAGCAAGGCGAAGAAGTGGAATTGACTCACGGGCGTTATATTCAATTTCTCGAGAGCCGCGACCGCAATGTCCGCAAAAACGCCTTCCAAGCAGTGTACGACACGTACGGCAAGCAAAAGAATACGATAGCGGCCACCTTGGCTGCCAATGTGACGAAAAACATCTTCTACTCCAAAGTGCGTAAGCATCCTTCCACGCTGGAGAGGGCGCTGTACGGGGACAATATCGATAAAAGCGTGTACACCAGCCTGATCGATGCCGTACATGAATCTCTTCCGCTGATGCACCGTTATATGGAGCTTCGCAGAAAGCTGCTGAAGGTCGACGAGCTGCATATGTACGATTTGTTCGCGCCGCTGGTCGACGAGTTCAAGATGGACATTACCTATGAGCAAGCGAAAGCGACGGTCAAGGAAAGTTTGAAGCCGCTCGGCGAAGATTATTTGAACATTCTCCAGGAGGGCTTCGATAAGGGCTGGATCGACATCTATGAAAATGAAGGTAAGCGCAGCGGGGCATACAGCTGGGGCGCTTATGGCACACATCCGTATGTGCTGCTTAATCACAAAGATAACTTGAACAGCATGTTCACCTTGACCCATGAGATGGGCCATGCGCTTCACTCGTACTTATCCGATACGAACCAGCCGTACCGGTACGCCCAGTATACCATCTTCCTGGCCGAGGTGGCCTCCACCCTGAATGAAGCGCTGCTGATGGACTATATGCTGAAAAAATCAACCGATCCCAAGGAAAAAATGTACCTGCTGACCTACTACATGGATCAGTTCCGTACGACGGTGTTCCGCCAGACGATGTTCGCCGAATTCGAGAAGATTATCCATGAGAAGGCCGAGCAGGGAGAGACGCTGACGCCGCAGCTGCTCAGCGAAGTGTATTACGGACTGAATAAGCTGTATTACGGCGACAAGATGGTAGTCGATCAAGCTATTGAGATGGAGTGGGCCCGCATTCCTCATTTCTACAACAGCTTCTATGTGTACAAATACGCTACCGGATTCTCGGCGGCTACCAGCTTCTCCAAGCAGATTCTGGAGGAAGGCGCTCCTGCCGTTGAACGTTATCTCGGCTTCCTGAAGAGCGGCGGAAGCGACTACTCAATCAATATTCTGAAGCGTGCCGGCGTGGACATGTCTTCTCCGGAGCCGATCAAGCAGGCGATGAGCGTATTTAAGAATTTGCTGGAACAGATGGAATCGCTCGCCAAATAATTATTCCCAGGCTGAGACCGGCTTCACGGCTCAGCCTTTTTTTCCATATGCTGTGTCTAACAAAACGATATAACGGAGCGTGCCCCCACATGAAAGCTCAATGGATGCTGATTCTTACGCTGATCTTTGCCCTGATTACCGCCATATTCGCAGTTATTAATGTTGAACCGGTGCGCGTTAATTTTATGTTTACCCAAGCGGATATTCCGCTGATTCTCGTCGTATTGGGCTCTACCCTGCTGGGCGGGCTGATCGCGGCGCTGCTGGGCCTGATCCGCCAGTTCAAGCTTAAGCGGAGCATCCGGCAGCTCGAGAAGAGGATCGCTGAATTGGAGACAAAGCACCAGACCGATTCCGGGGACCTCATCTCTGCTGTTCCTGCCGTTTCTTCGGCCACACCGGCAGCGGCACCCGAGCTTAAAGAAGATTAAGTCAATATCAAATCTTCTTTAAGTTTCACCGAAACATCGATTTGACGTTGATGAAAGCCTGTTTTTTCCTTAGAATAGGTGTATCAAAAGGCATGAACGCCACTTCATGCAGGGAAGGGTGCCTACATCATGAGCGACGCGCGGGCGTTAAGCTATGATCAGCAATTGAATCATCTGGCTTTTGAACGCGCGGCATTGGGTCTCGCTTTCTTGTCCGCCGCTGGCGTCTTCCTCACCGCCAACGCTTCCTTCAGCAGGATGTTAGGCTACGAGCCCGGCGAATTGACCGGCGTCCACATCGGAGTGCTGGACGGAGCTTCGCCAGTTGCTCCCTCGTCTTGCGTTCAGGACTGGCTGGTCGCCTATACGCCCGGGGTCCCTTCCGAGAAGCGGCTCACCGAACGTGACGGGAACGTTGTGTGGGTGGAGGTCAGCTTGGCCCGTCATAAGATTGGAGACGAGTCGGCAGAGACTTCCGTTTACATGATGCAGCTGCAGGATATTACAGAGCGCAAGCGCGCGCAGCTGGCCGAAGCATCGCTGCGAACCAGCGAACAGATGTACCGGGTGATTACCGATCATTGCACCGATATTATTTCTATGCATTCCTTGGACGGGATTTACCGTTATGTATCCCCTTCCGTTCGCTCATTGCTTGGCTACGAGCAGTCGGAGCTGATCGGTACGAGCGTCTATGATTATTTTCACCCTCATGATCTGGATCTGATAAATTCGGCAGTCGATGAATTTGCCTCCCCCGAGGCCCTTAAGCTGCCCCCCTACCGCATGCGAAACAAGTTCGGGGACTATGTATGGCTGGAAACGCATCTAAGAGTAATCGACGCCGCAGATGAGCAAGGAAGGGAATTTGTCTGCGTATCCCGGGACATTACCGACCGCAGGAAAATCGAAAATCAGCTGCGTAAAACCAATGAGCTGCTGCAGAAAATTTCCTCGATCGATTCCCTCACCGGCGTGGCCAACCGCCGCAGCTTCGATGAGAACTACGCCAAGGAATGGAGACACGGACTGCGGTTCTCCACCCCCCTGTCCGTCATCCTGCTCGATATCGATTATTTCAAGAAATTTAATGATAACTGCGGTCATCAGGAAGGAGACATCTGCCTGAAGCAAGTGGCCGAAGCGCTGAAGCGCGCCGCCAAGCGCCCCGGGGATTTGATCGCCCGTTACGGCGGAGAAGAGTTCGTCATCGTGCTGCCGATCACCGATGCGCAAGGAGCAGCCTACGTAGCGGAACAGCTGCGCCAGGAAGTTGAACGGCTGCACATTCCTCATCCGAGCTCCGATGTCTCGGCATTTGTCACCGCCAGTCTTGGCCATGCAACAATGATCCCGGCTCGCGATTTGTCGCCCCGGGAGCTGCTTGTTCGCGCGGACCAAGCATTGTATACGGCCAAACAGGAAGGCCGCAACCGCTCGCGCGCATTTCTTGCATGAATAGGTTTGACCGTCCGCTCACCCTTCGAGGGCTGGGCTTTTTTTGCAGGACAAGGTTTATGGAACAATGCAGAAACATCTGAGCCGGCTCTTGCGTCTTAGAAAGTAATTAACCCGCATGATAATCGTATGTACATACAAAGGAGGAGTTTTGATGATATCCAAGAGGAAGAGGAGATGGATAGCACCCGCGCTTTCCCTGGCCTTGCTGCTCTCGATCACTCCGGCAGCCTCGCAGGCGGATCAAGCTGAACCGGATATTTCGCTTGTCTTGAACGGACAGCCTGTCCGCTTCGACCTGCCGCCGCGTCTCGCCCAAAATACGCTGCTGGTTCCTTTGCGCGATGTATCCGAGGCGCTTGGCGTCCAGGTGAATTGGGACGATGTTTCCCGAACCGTCACCGCGGTCAAGGGGGCTTCATCTCTGCGGATGACCATCGACAGCCCCAAGGCTTATAGAGGTGACAATGAACTCACTTTACCGACCGTTCCTGTCCTTGAGAAGGAAAGCTTACTCGTTCCATTGCGCTTTTTCGGGGAATCCTTCGATTTCAACGTATACTGGGATTCCAGCAGCAGACAGGTCAGCATCAACGATGCCGACAAGAGCCTGCCAACCGTGGGCTCTGTAAAACGGCTTGAGGAGCTGTTGGAGGAATCGGGCAAAACCTCCGGAGGAAGCTACGGGCTGTCCGTCGTCGACAAGATGATGGTTGTCCCTACTGCGGCCGTCGCCGAATCCCAAGCGGCTGCAGCGCCTGCTCCGCCATCATCGGAGGACTCAGCCTACTCCGCGACTAACGTGCAGGTCGAAGGAGTCGATGAAGCCGACATCATCAAAACCGACGGCCAGTTCATATACCAGGTGAACCGGGATCGCGTGCTTATCACTTCAGCAGTTCCGGCAGACCGCATGGCGGTCGTCAGCAGCGTTTATTGGGAAGATGCGGCCTTCTACCCGCGTGAGCTTTATGTGGACAGCAAGCATCTGATCGTCATAGGAACCAGCTCCTACCCCGGTTCCGCAGGACCGATGCCGTTGAACGAGGCGGTCCCCGCTGCCAGCGCTCCAGCCGTCCGTACACAGGCTGCGAATTCCGAAGCTGCGAGCAGCATTCAGGCAAATTCTCCGCAGCTCAAGAAAATTGCCATTCTGCCTATGCCGGTCCGCTCTACGACCAAGGTGCTTGTCTACGATCTGACGGACCGCAGCCAGCTGAAGCCTGTCCGTCAGGCGGAGCTGGAGGGACAATATATTTCCTCCCGCAAGGTCCAAGATGCGCTGTATATGGTGACCAATAAATATTTCAATACGTATGGGCTGATGCGTGAGAATCTTAGCATGGCGGATAAAGAATCAGCGGCCTCGCTGCCCGCCTACCGCGATTCCGCCATCGGCGACGCGTTCCGAACGATCGGACTGGAGGATGTCCGCTACTTCCCTCAGGCCGTTGAACCCAATTATTTGCTGATCGGCGGCCTTGATCTGTCAAGTCCCGACAAAGGCATGCAGGTGACCAGCTATCTCGGCTCCGGACAGCATGTCTATGCATCGCCTACAAGCCTGTATGTAGCTGCCAATGAGATTCAGCCTGTGGAGACCGGTCCGCTGGCAGCTCAGCAAGGCGGTTCAGGCGTAAGTGCGGACAGCACTGCAACAACGTTGGTACCGCCAGGTTGGACGCCGCCGTACTTTGACTTCAGAACGGCTGTATACAAATTCGAGTTGAACAACGGCACTGTGCGTTACTCCGGCCGCGGCAAAGTTCCCGGTCAGCCGCTGAATCAGTTCGCTATGGATGAATACGACGGTTACTTCCGCATCGCTACCACCAGCGGAGAGATGTGGCGCAATGATGAGCATACGTCCAAAAATAATATTTATACGCTTGACTCGTCGATGAACGTAGCCGGAAAACTGGAGGGGCTGGCGCCGGGGGAAAGAATCTACTCTGTCCGCTATGCAGGAGGACGCGCCTATATGGTGACTTTCCGCAATGTCGATCCTTTATTTGCCATCGACTTGAGCGATCCGAAGGCTCCGAAAGTTCTTGGACAATTGAAAATACCAGGCTACAGCGATTACCTGCACCCCTATGACGAGAATCATCTGATCGGCTTCGGCAAAGAAGCAGTGGAAGTGCCGAGGAAAGCTGCCGGTACCGGAACGACCGGCCAAGACTCGCTGGCTTATTATCAAGGCATGAAGATCGCGCTGTTCGATGTTTCGGACGTATCCCAGCCCAAAGAGCTGTTCAAGGAAACGATCGGGGATCGCGGGACTCATTCGGAGCTGCTGAATAATCATAAAGCTCTGCTGTTCTCCAAAGAAAAAAATGTGCTCGCCTTCCCGGTTACGGTCATGGAGCTTAAAGATAGGACTGCCGCTTCCGCCGACGCGTACGGGGAGTTCGCTTTCCAGGGCGCTTATGTGTACGGGATCGACCTGAATAAGGGCTTCCAGCTGCGCGGCAAGGTCACTCATCTGGCCAAGGAAGACTTGGAGCGAGCGGGCAGCCGCTGGTATCAAAGCGATCTCAACATTGAGCGGCTGCTGTATATCGAAGATACGCTATATTCGGCATCCCTGAACAAGATCACGGCCAATCGTCTATCGGACCTGCAGGAGGTCGGCTCTGTCACACTTCCGCCATGGTCACCCAAACGTTAACGAATCCGCCTCATTTGCGACTGGAATTAATCCGGGAAACTGAGTTAGAATAAGGAGGACTACTGCTGGAATGGAGGTATCTCGCTCCCATGGTAACCCTGATTATCGTCATATCCATAGTGATTTGTCTGCTTGTATCCGCCCTGGCTATCTACACGACCAGCAAATCCTATTCACGCAAATTTTATGAGGAAAAGGATATCGATTTAAATCACAGTGAGGTACAAGAAGCCCATCAAGGCGCTAATCAAACCTCCCGCCAGTGAGCTGATCGCATTGACGACGTCATTCGTCATCCAATTGAATCCTCGCGTCCGGACCGCCTCTGCCTCGCAGTGGCGGTTCTTTTCTATATCCTTGCCGCAAACCTTGCAGCGGTACATCGCTTGGCAGACGGCTCCAAGCCACGAATCCGCCAAGGAGCCGCATATTCCTCCGGCAAGGCATAGGCCAAGCAGGACAGGAAGGCTGCGCGCAGTATCTTGGCCTAACAGCTCCCCGCCTCCCTGCAGCTCCCCTAAGCTCCAGGCCACAAAGCCTATAAACAGACCTCCGGCTGCGGAGGCGGCAAGACCAAGCGGCGTAATCCCTCCTGAAGTGCCGGGCGGCACCTCTCGCCCCGTTAAAATAAAGCGCGGCATCCGTTTGCTTAAACCGCCGATCTCTGTCGCCCACGTATCCGCCGTTACCGTCGCCATCACGCCGAGGTATGCGAACCACCAAGCGTTATGCGGCCATAGAGCGGCCAAGCCGCATAAAACGAGACCCAGCCCGCCGTTCGCCAGTACTTGTCCCGCATCTCTTCGTCCGCCTTTGGCATAACCACTCTCCGCCTCCGCCTTCCGCCGCCGCTTCCACTTGGACAGCAGCGAAGAGCTGATGAAAAAGGCGATCAGCGTGCCGAACCAAGGCGCGCTGCCCAGCATATACATGGCGCTGCCCAGCACCACCGCGGCGGCCGCTCCGGAAGCGGACAATGATCTTTTCCAGTAAGCAGCTCCCGCTATAAGCAGGCTGCCTGATATTCCTATAATTCCATCCATCCAAAGATAGGACATTTTGCCGCCTCCTTCTCCCCATCACCGAATGCTTCCCGCAATAAATAGTTCAACACTCAATAATCTATATTTACAGACCTGCAAAGAATATAATATCATTTGACTAGGATAATGTAACTTAAGGAGTGAACCGCCGTGCCAGAGAACTACGCGGGAGGCGAATTGCGAACAAAGCGTGACCTGGAGCCTAAGGAAATGCTGCGGGTTATTTTCGATTATGCCGCCAAAATCGCCAATGAACGGCGTCTGGACGAGCTCCTGCTGCTAATGGCGGATATGGGCCGCGAGATGATTATCTCCGACCGCTGCACGGTTTGGCTGCTGGACCGCCAAAAAAATGAGCTTTATTCTACCGTCGCTCACGGGGTTCCCCCGCTCCGCCTGCCCAGCACCGCCGGTCTAGTCGGCCATGTCGTTCAATCCGGCCGGCCGGTCTTTATAGAGAACGCGTATACCAATATCGAATTTCAGGATGTTCTGCAGAGCGGGGCCATAGCGATGGATAAACAAACCGGCTACCGGACGAAAGCGCTGATGGTCATCCCCTTCCGCAACAATCAGGGCGAGATCATGGGCGTCTACCAGGCTGTAAACAAGCTGACCTCCGAGGAAGTATTCTCCGAGCGAGACCTGGAGCATCTGACGCTGGCCGCCTCCTATGTCGGCAAATCACTGGAATCCGCTCTGCTCACGGCCGAGATTGAAGAAACTCAGAAGGAAATCATTTTCACGATGGGCGAAATCGGCGAAAGCCGTTCCAAGGAGACCGGCAATCACGTCAAACGGGTTGCGGAATATTCCTATGTGCTGGCTCTCGGCATAGGCTTAAGTCAAGATGAAGCGGAGCTGCTGAAGATCGTCTCTCCCATGCATGACATCGGCAAGGTCGCCATCCCGGACGAGGTGCTGAAAAAACCGGGCAAGCTGACCGATGAAGAATTCGCGATCATGCAGTCGCATACGACTATCGGATATAATCTGCTCAAAAACTCCAAGCGAAGCCTGCTGCAAGCTGCCGCCACCGTGGCGCATCAGCATCACGAAAAGTGGAACGGCAGCGGCTACCCTTCCGGCCTGCGAGGAGAAGCTATACATATTTTCAGCCGGATCACCGCCGTAGCCGATGTGTTCGATGCGCTGGGCAGCGAGCGGGTGTACAAAAAAGCATGGGAGCTGGACCGCATCCTGAAGTTATTTCAAGAGGAGCGCGGGCAGCATTTCGACCCGCAGCTTGTCGATGTGTTCATGCAGCAGCTTCCTAAGCTTCTGCTTATTCGCGATCAATATTCGGATACATGACTTAGCCCGCAAGCTCATTGCAGCGTCTTGATAAGCTTGGCATGCTGGGTGTTCTCATGCTTGAGCTCGGCGTCATATTTGCTTTTGAGCAATGACAGCTGTTCCTTCAGATGTTCGATCTGCCGCTGAGCCACGCCTTTTTGTTGAATAAGCGCCATCTGAGCCTTTATCGCCTCTAGCTGCTTGTTTAACTCGGCTCTGGCCGCCTCTCCCGCTTGGGAGCGGTCGCTGCCGAGCAGGCTGAGCTTGGATTGAATGGAGGTTTGCTTGAGCGCCGCCTCGTTCAATGCCTGCTCGAATGCCGCTTGGCTTGCATAGAGGCCGGGCTGCTCTTTGCGCAGCTGCGCGATCTGGTCATCCAGCAGCTTTTTGCCCGCTTGATACCGTTCCTTGATGTCTTGGACGGCTTTCTCATGCCGGCTTTTCTCAGCCTGGACAACGCTCGAGGTTCCTGGCTCGGACGTGCCCGGCACTGGGACAGCTTCCTTGCCGAGATTTACTTGGCTAACCAGCACATCATTGGCATACTCGCTGACCGACAGCAGGTTGCCTTTTTTGTCATAGTGACGGATAACGCCATGCTTCAGATTAAGGCGAAATGTCCCTTCCAGCTTGTCCCCTTTGGAAGTCGTATAAATGCCCGCGCCTTCCCGCATGCCGTCTGAGAAGCTTCCTTCATACGTATCCCCGTTTTTGTAGAGCAGCTTGCCCTTCCCCTCCGGTTTTCCATTCTTGAACTCGCCGGTGTACTTATCTCCATTCTCCGCATATAAAGTGCCCGACTGCCATTCCCCCGCGGCAAACATGCCGCTAAACAGCAGCTTGCCGCCGTCCGTATACTGCTTCCCAGCGCCGCTCAATACGCCTTCCTGAAGACGTCCGTCGATCTCCAGCCGGCCGTTCGCGTAGTAAGTTTTGTATCGTCCTTCCACAGGCTCACCGTCAGCCATCGTCCCATCGAACAGCAGCTTGCCTCCCGCATCCACCAGCTTGCCTTTGCCCTCCGGCTTGCCGTTCGCCAGTTGACCGGTATAACTATCTCCATTCGGATATGTATAGGTGCCCTTGTCGCTTTTGGTCGGCTTATCAGGCTGGGGCTTCTCTTCGGCTTCTGCGTCCCCGCTCCCCGTACCGGTCGTAGGCGACCCGGCGCTTCTGATATAGATACGATGATTTTCTCCATCCCATACAACCTCCGCCCCGCTTGCTTCACTGACAAATCGGAGCGGGACAAATGTATGACCGTCGACCAATCGCGGTGCAAGCTCCAACATCGTCGGTTGATTGTTGACGATTGCGTCAGGCTCATCGATCCCGAGTTTAATTACCAGCCCCCGCTTGGTACCCGTCACCTCTCTCGTCTGTTCGTCCCATCCGACGGTCAGCCCCAGCCGCTCGAAAATCGGCCGGAACTGCACCAGCGTCGTTCCGTTTTCGAGAATGGGAGGCACCTCGAATCGGAGATGATTGCCATCCAGATACACAGGGATAGCTTCACCCTCCGCCTTCGCTTCGTTCAGGCCCGTGAAGATGGCTCCGCACAGCCAGATTGTCATCACGAAACGACGTATTTGCTTCATCCTTGACTCCTCCTGCTCATTCGTATGCTTACTTCACTACTTCTTATCCTGCTAAAATTAATCGCCTTCACCTGGCCATCCTTTGCTGCTCCGCCGTATGCCAAAAAGGACGCCCCATGTCCGGCGTCCCTTCAGCCCGTTGCCCGCAGACGAGTCTAATTTTTGAGCGCCAGCTTCCGTATCCCATCCATAGGCAAGTCCAGCGTTTCCGCAATTTCTTCCGGTGAGAAGCCCTTATCGAGCATTTTTCGAACCGCTTGCTCTATGCCCTTCTCTATGCCTTGCTCTATGCCTTTCTCCAGACCCTTCTCGATCCCTTCTTCCATACCTTCCTCGTATCCCCATCGTTTCCAGGCCGGCATCAATTCCATAAGCGCTTCACCTTCCTCCGGGTATAGTTCTCTTATCTCTTGCAATAAGGATTCATCCTGCTCCTTATTCGGTTCGAAATACATATCGGCGATTGACATAATAAGGGCAAGCCGCGCGTCGTCTATTTTTTCGTGAAGCCTGAAGAGCATACGCAAATAGGCAAACCGGACTTCGCGCTCTTCTTTTTTATTATAACCCATCTTGGCTAATAATGCTGCAGCTACCGGATTATCCGAGTCTATGAACATGCGCCACGATTGCTTCTTCAGCTCTACTTTTAGAAACTCAAAGTTCATAATCCGGCGTCCCGGAATTTCCATAGTGACCGTATTAGGCTCGTCGCCACAGTCATCCGACGTAAAAACCGCGATAGGAATAATCAGCTTATATTCCTCGCGGTGCCGCTCGAACAAACGGCTGTAATAAATAAACATCCGCTCGTTAAACTTGGACTGCTTGTAGGATTGCGGCTCCAGATGAACAAGAATATAAGCGTCATGATCCTTGAGCCGGGTCTCCAGCAGCAAATCCAGCTTCCTAGCTTCCTCGCCGACAATATCTACAAGCAATTCTTGCATCAGGAACCGGGTCTGCCGATGATCCAGCAGTTCATCAATATCCGGGAAAAAGAGTTGAATGAATTCGGCGAAAAAAGTTTGCAGCAGCTTTTTGAAAGCTTCATCATGATTTTTCTTCCGACTAAAGCCGTTTATATCGAACAACTTCTTCCCTCCCCCTTGTATCCTGCCTCTCTGCAACCTCAGCTGCCTGCAGCCCCGAGCTTTGCCGTAAAAGCACCAACCACCTGGTCATCCCACAACAGCTCGAAGCGGTCGTCATGCATGACCGCCGCCACACCTGCCGGGGTGCCCGTATAAATCAAATCCCCTGCCCCGAGCCCGTAGTGAGCTGCTATGTAATCGACAAGCGTTTGCAGGGGGAAGATCATCTGCGAGGCATCGCCTCGCTGAACCTGCTGCCCGTTGCGGCGCAAGCTGAACGGGGTCGTTGACACAGCTTGCGCCCCGGGGAAGGCAAATGCCGGTGTGATAACGGCGGAGCGGAGAAAGCCTTTGGCGGGCAGCCACGGATATCCCTTGCTTTTTATGACGTTCTGCACATCCCGCAAAGTGAAATCGATGCCAAGCGATACAGCGTCCACCAGTTCGTCAACGGTATGCCCCGGGATGTAATCCCGGCCGATATGCAGCACAAGCTCCGCTTCGTAATGCAGCGCCCCGCGATCGCCCGGCAGCTCAACGGCAGTACCGTCCATAACGATCGCAGCATGCGTCGGCTTCAAAAAAATCATCGGTTCTTCCGGAACGCTGTTTCCCAGTTCGGCAGCATGCTGTCCGTAGTTTCTTCCCACGCAATAGATGTTGCGGATACGGCGTATGTCCATCAAAATTCTCGTCCTCTCGCCTTCAAATGTTCCTGCTTAACTTACCCAGCGGTGCTAGGGTGAACCAGCGGCTGAGGCCGGTTTGCCGGCCGATGACGAGGATTTGGTTCCGTCAGCGGCTTTGCTGGCGCCCCCCTGCGTGCTCTTGCTGTCATCGCTTTTATTTTTGCTCGTGCTGCCGGTACTTTTATCGGTTGAACCGGACTTCCCGCTTCCTGCCGGCTGCCCCGTACTTTTCTTATTGTCCGCAGAAGCGCCAGCCGGTTTCTTGGTCTCCGGCGTTTTGGTATCGGACGTTGCGGGCGTCTTCTTGGCCGGATCGGTCTTGGTTGGACTCGTCCCGGTTGTCTCCTTCGTGGCGGGAGATTTCTTGGTTGGTTCGGTCTTGGCCCCGCTTGTTGCGTTCGCTTCCTTCGTCACGGGCGGCTTGACGACGGTAGCGGGGAACGTCCTGACCGGTCCCAAGGCCACGGCTCCCTGCGCGTTCACCTTGGCATTGATCGAATTTTTCGTCAGCCTCTCGAACAGCTTCTGAGCCTGGTCCTCCACCATGCGGATCGGTTGAGCCCATTTGGTGAGGATCGGCACCAGACTGATCTCACAGCTGCGTTCCTTCGTACAGGCCGCGTTCAGAATCATGCTGTCCCAAGTCTCCGGCACATCATTCGTTGTAAAAATAAAATTCCCTAAGCTGTAAGCGACCCACTTGCCTTTATACTGCTCGAAGCCTTGCGGCACATGGGGATGGCTGGCAATGACCAGATCCGCTCCCGCATCGATAAATTGATGTGCCAGATCCGTCTGAATGCTTACCGGATGAGACTTGCGCTCTTCTCCCCAATGCGCGATCACTACGACAAGGTCGGCCTCCTTGCGGGCGTTCGCCACCGCTTCCAGCGTCGCCTTGCTCGTGTGCGCCGCAGCAAGTCCCGGCTTCTTCGCCGTAGCGATCCAGCTCGTCTCGGGCAGCACCCGCGTGAAGCCCAGGAAAGCAACCTTCATCCCCTGCCGCTCCACCACGACATGCTTGTAAGCTTCCTCAGCCGTCCGCCCTCCGCCTACGCGAAGAATCCCCTGCTCATCGAGATGATCAAGCGTGTCCACCAGCCCGACCTCGCCGTAATCCATCGAATGGTTATTGGCAAGATTGACCAGGTCTACCCCGGCCTTCTTCAATTCAGGCAGCGCTAGCGGAGACGAACGGTACACATATTCCTTCGACTGGGCATCTCCTCGCAAGGTGATTGGCGTCTCCAGATTGGCAACCGTAATGTCCGCCTTCTCCAGGTAAGGCTTGACGTACTTGAAGGGATATTCGTACCCGTTTTTGGCCAGCAGCTCCTCCACTTTGCCGGCAAACATCACATCGCCTACAAAGGTCATGCTGATCTGGCCCCCGCCTGCCGGGGCTTCTTCTGCAGGAGTCTGCAGCTGCGAGCTTCCATCGAGAGCCAGCTTCTCCCCGGAAGACAGCCATGGGGAGCCGGTCGAGGGCGTAATCGGATTGGCTGGCGGAGCTTCGGCAGGCGGCTTGGCCAACGCTACGGACGATTCCACAGGGAGTTTGCCTGCTTCCTGCCCGGCTTCAAGCCACTGGATCAAATAAGCAAACGCCCCCATCGTGATCACAGACAGGACAGCAATTTTCAACCAAAGGGTCTTGTGATCCTTCTTCTCGCTTTTGTGCTTCTCTGTGCGGGATTGTATCATCATCTACTCCTTTACCGGACTTGCCGCAAATCACACTCTATTATACCAAAATGACCATGCCCGGTCATGGTCAAATGTCCCAAAAATCTGTGCTTCATGGCGCTCTGTGATATAATGACACAGCCGAAGTTTCGAGATGATACCTACATACATGGAGGCTGAGAGCATGGAAAAAATCGCGTTGATCTCGGACATTCACAGCAATATGACAGCGCTGGAGGCCGTGCTCGCTCATATCCGGGCTGCAGGCATACGCCGGATCGTTTGTCTCGGAGACCTGGTCGGAAAGGGACCCCAGCCGTCGGAAACCGTAGAGCGCATACGAGAAACCTGCGAAGCTACGATACAAGGCAACTGGGACCACGGCATTGTCCGCCCGCAGGACAAAGGCTCCGCCCAGTGGCAGAAGGACCGGCTGTCGCCCGCCCAGCTCAGCTTTCTGGCAGAGCTGCCGTTCTCCTACGAGCTTTGGATCAGCGGACACCGGCTCCGCCTCGTGCATGCTTCCGCAGACAGCGTCTACCACCGAATCACCCGCAAAGCGGATAAGAAAGAAAAGCTCGGCTTTTTCGAAAATACGGCGGCAACGGGTCCTTTCCCGGGCACGGAGGCTGGACCGGATATCGTCGGATACGGCGACCTGCATATCCCTTTCATGCAGACGCTGACTGCCAAGAAGCAAAGCGGTCTGGTGTTGTTTAATACGGGGAGCGTCGGCGCACCTTATGACGGGCTGCCCCAGGCTAGCTATGTGACGATAGAAGGAGAGATCGGCGGACGGTCAGAGGCGCCGCTGGGCCTGCAATGGGTTCGTGTGCCTTACGATATGGAGCGGGCTGTTGCGATTGCCGAGGAGGCAAACCTGCCGGAGCTCGAGCGCTACCGCTATGAGCAGCGGAACGGCCGGGAGCAGTAGCCTGCGCGCGAGTAGAGCTTGGCCTGTTGTGACAAGCTAGTCATAGGCTCGCTCGGAATTCCGGCGGGATGCCGGACGTGGAAAGAAGGAGAACAGTTTGGCAACTTGGAAAATTAATTTGATCGTCCTGTGGGCGGGGCAATTTCTGGTCATGGCGGGCATGACGATGATTGTCCCCTTTTTGCCCTTATACTTGCAAGAAATGGGCATGCATAACGAACATGAAGTCGCGGTGTGGGCGGGGCTTATTTTTGCCGCAAACTTCGTCACCTCATTCTTGTTCCAACCGCTCTGGGGCGGGCTGGCCGACCGTTATGGCCGCAAAGTTATGCTGCTCCGCTCCGGCTTCGGCATGGCGATCGTCATGACGCTGATGGGCTTTGCCGGCACGGCTTGGCATTTGCTGCTGCTGCGCATGCTGAACGGCACAGTAGCGGGCTTCGTCCCGGCAGGCGTGGCGCTGATGTCCGCCAATACGCCGCGGGAGAAAATGGGCTTCGCCATGGGCACCCTGCAATCGGGAGCGGTGGCAGGCTCCATCCTTGGACCGTTTATCGGCGGGCTTCTGGCCGAGTGGGTTGGCTTCCGGCCGATCTTCTTCATCACCGGCGGGCTGCTGTTCGCCGCATCGCTGCTCGTTGCCTGGCTGGTCAAAGAAACATTCGACGCCAAGGAAGCGGCAGCACGGCCGAAGCAATCGCTGCTGTCCAGCTTCGGCGAGCTGCGGCGCACACGCCAGCTGCCGTCCCTGTACGCCGTCACTTTCCTGATCCAGTTCTCCCTGCTCAGCGTCCAGCCGCTGCTGCCCTTGTTCGTGCAGAAGCTGCACGGGGAGGGCAATATGCTGGCGTTCTATGCGGGGCTGGTCGGCTCCGTCACCGGGTTCTCCAACATGGCAGCGGCCCCTGTACTAGGCCGGTTGGCAGACCGGATCGGGCCCGAGCGCATTCTGATCGGCTGCTTGATCGGCGCCGGCTTGGCCTCCATCCCCCAAGCTCTGGTCACAAACGTCTGGCAGCTGTTGATTGCCCGGTTCTTTCTCGGCCTCTTCCTCGGCGGGCTGCTGCCTACGGTTAACGCCCTAATCCGCAAGCATACCCCCTCCGGGATGGAAAGCCGCTCCTACAGCTTCAACTCCAGCTTCTTGAGCTTGGGCAACATGCTGGGCCCTGTCGTGGGCGGCGCTGTGTCGGGCTTTATCACCATTCAGCAGATTTTCCTCATTTCCAGCGTCCTTCTGCTGATAAACGCCTTCTGGGCGCGGAGCACGCTGGCCCCGCTCCGGCAGGCGGAGTCGAAGGGCAGCGGTTAGCGACGCGAAGTCATTTTACATGGCCCACAAATGATAAACGCCTAACCGTGTCCTTGGAATTTGAAAAAGCGAGCACCCGATTCCTTGACGGAAAGCGAGTGCTCGCGTCTTATTCCCAATACCTATTGCTTACTCCGTCTCCCGGACTCTGGCGATAGCAAGACCGTCATAGGCCGGCAGCATCACACTGTCCAATCCCGGATCGCCGGCCATCCGCTCATTGAACTCGCGCATCCTCGTCACGCCATGACCTTTCTCCGCCGGGTCCGTCGTCTTGCCTCGCATAAAGGTGTTGTCTCCGACGATCAGCGCCCCCGGGCGGGCAAGCTTCAGCGCCCAATCCAAATAATTCGGATAATTCCCTTTGTCCGCGTCGATAAAAAAGAAATCGAACCGGCAGCCCTCTTCCTGCAGCCGCTGGAGACTATCCAGCGCCTCGCCGACCCGGTATTCCACCTGGTCGCCGAATCCTGCCATGCTCAGATTGGACTGGGCAAGTTCAGCCAGCTCCGGCTTCAGCTCCAGGGACACGAGCCTGCCCGCCGGAGAGAGCCCGCGAGCCAGACAAATGCCGCTGTAGCCGCCTAGCGCGCCGATCTCGAGCACGTCGGCCGCCCTTGCGGACTTCACGAGCAGCGTCAGCAATCTGCCGTAGCCGGGCGCGATCGATATGTCCCGGATGCCCCGCTCCAGGAGAGACGCCTTTACTTTCTCCAGCACGGCATCCGATTCAAACAAGCTCTCTGCATACTGCTCTTGCGACATCTCATGCTTCATCTTCTACGGCTCCTTCTCTCAGGGCTTGCGCCTCCGCGTTGTATATTCAGCGGGAATCGCCTATACTAGGTTATTGTATGGCTTTATGCCAAGCAGTTCAACTCGTCCGATTCGGAGTGAAACCTATTATGTCTTCCTCTTCACCTATTCAATTGATTGCCACCTCGCCGATGGGTCTCGAAGCCGTCGTCGCCCGCGAAGTGCGGGAACTCGGATATGAGCAGGTCAACGTGGAAAACGGCCGCGTGAGCTATACCGGCGATTTTCTTGCGATTTGCCGCTCCAATCTTTGGCTGCGCACGTCGGACCGGGTGCTTGTGCGGATGGCCCAGTTTGAAGCCAAAACCTTCGATGACTTGTTCGAAGGCGTCAAAGCGCTTCCATGGGCCGACTGGATTCCCGAGGACGGCGAATTCCCTGTCGAGGGACGTTCCCATAAATCTCAGCTTTCCAGCGTCCCTGCCTGCCAGGGCATCGTGAAGAAAGCAGTCGTCGAAAGCATGAAGCAGCGCTACGGCACCGAGTGGTTCCGCGAGACGGACGGCCGTTACGTCATCGAGGTATCCCTGCTCAATGACATCGCGACCATTACGCTGGATACGACGGGGCCAGGTCTCCACAAGCGGGGGTACCGCAAGCTCGCGACCGAAGCTCCGCTCAAGGAAACGATGGCTGCCGCGATGGTGCTGCTCAGCCGCTGGCAGCCTCAGCAGCCGCTGTACGACCCGTTCTGCGGCTCAGGCACCATTCCTGTCGAGGCGGCGATGATCGGGTGGAATCTGGCTCCTGGCCTGCGGCGCAGCTTCAACGCCGAGAGCTGGCCTATCATCGGCGAAGAGCTGTGGGAGCAGGCCCGCGAAGAAGCCTATGACGCCGTCAAGGACGATATCCCGCTCCAGATCGGAGGCTCCGATATCGACAGCAGCGCGATCGAAGTCGCCTTGGCTTCGGCCAAAGCCGCCGGACTGGGCAATGATCTGTCCTTCAAGACAATTCCCGTAGCCAAGGCGCTTCCGGCCGGCGATTATGGCTGCATCGTGACGAATCCTCCATACGGAGAGCGGCTCGGCGATCACAGCGAAGCGGAACGGGCGCTGCGTCAATTCGGCCAGATGTACAAGCAGCTGCCGACCTGGTCTGCGTATATGCTGAGTCCAAGCAAACAGCTCGAGCACTATCTCGGCCGGCCGGCGGACAAGAAGCGCAAGCTTTTCAACGGACGCATCGAGTGCAACCTGTTCCAGTTTTTCGCTCCAGGCGGCCTGTACGGCTGGCGCAAGGAATCGTCGAGCCAGCCGGACGAGGGCAAGAACGACCGGAGGCCATAGCTCCAAACCACGACTTCCCGCATGAAGCGGTCCGCGGCTTACAGCGAAACAGCCTTGATCTATGCCGGATTGCTCCGGATCGATCAAGGCTGTTTCTTTGCCTCGGCTAGCCGTTACGCTTCATCGTCTCGATCAAGCTCGCAAGCACCTCGTTCGCTTGCTCATATGCGATCTGGCATGTGCCGGCGGCCTGATGGCCACCGCCTCCATGCTCCAGCATGAGCGCTCCGACATTGGTCTGCGATGTGCGGTTGACGATGCTGTGGCCGCAAGCGAATACGCAGTTCTGTTTATTGCGTCCGTCCACGACCCAGATCGAGATGTTCTGATCCAGGTACAAGGCATACACCATAAACCGGTTGCCCGGGTAGATCGTCTCTACATTTCTCAGATCCGTTACGATCACGTTGCCGTCCGTGCGCGTGTACTGAGCGAGCATCGCTCTGTATTCCTGATCCAGCTCCCAATACCGCTTAACCCGCTCCTGCACGTCGGGCAGCTGAAGAATTTCTTCGATGCCCATATGTGCGCAGTGATCGACCAGCTCTTCCATCAGCTGATAGTTGCTGATCCGGTAATCCCGGTAACGCCCCAGACCTGTCCGCGCATCCATGATAAAGGAAAGCAGATCCCAGCCCTGCGGGTGAAGGATGTCCTGTGCGCTGAACTGGGCGGCATCGGCTTTATCCACTCCGGCCATGATGTCATCCAGTCCGGCGCCGAACCGCTCCCTGCCTCCGTAATAGTCGTACACGACGCGAGCGGCGCTCGGCGCAACCCTAACCTCTCCCTCGAACTCAGCCTGTTCCCCGTTCCGCTCAAGCTCGCTGGAATGATGGTCGAACCAAAGTCCGCAGCCCGGCACATAAGGAACATTAGCCAGAATGTCATCGGAAGTTACCTCGATAAGACCGTCCTGCATATCCTTGGGGTGAACGAACTTCATCCCGTCGATCATGCCAAGTTTTTTGAATAGCATCGCACATACCAATCCATCGAAATCCGAACGCGTAATCAGCCGCATGCAAATCCTCCCGCTTATAGTCCGCAAGAACTAGATGTAATATGATCTTATTATAATCGCTGCCTCCTTGGCGCACAATAGCCAGTCCTTGTTCAGACAGCAAAAAAAGCCCTGCAAAGCGGGCGTTTGCTTCGAAGCCGACTCCAGGTACTTTGCGGAGCCCAGCTCCAGCTCATAAATGCTGTAACGTCAGAAACGGCCGTCTCATACATCCGGCCGCGCGGCCGCCTCTTGCTTAAAAAAGGCGTCCGAACGAAGCGTTACTGCACGGAGCGGCCGTATCTGCGTTAGCCAAAATCAAGCATGCTTCAGCTTCTGCGGGCGGCAAAGCAAATAATCGAATAACGGAAGGAACAGGTCTTGCTCCGCTTCGCATTGAACGGAAAGCTTCACCTCGCCCTTCCAATAAAAGGTCAGCATTTGGCGGCTGCGTCCCCGGATCATTTCAACATCCCAATGAGGGCTGGTCAGTTCATAGATTTCTTTATTGACAAACAGCTTCGGTCCTTCCGAAGACAAAAATACGCCGATGAAATTACCGCCGATTTTCGTGTAAAAGCCTTGCTTGCTCATGATGCTGCGTTCCTGATTAACCATCGGTTAGGCCTCCCTGCAATTTACGGCAAAAACGACTCCCGCCCTCAGTACTGGAGTCGCCTCGGCATACAGCCCAACATTCGCTCCGTCCTTCGGAAACTGGCTGGCATCACGCTTCGTTCTAAGCGTCTAAGCCCCTGTAGCTTTGCGTCCTCAGGCTTTCGCCCGGTTTGCCTTTATTCGAGTACGTTCGAGTCCATTTTCGCACCATATTGTTCTTTACTAAGAATAAAAGATACGAAGAAGAGTATACATAATTCTTTGTGACTATTTTTTCGTAATAAATAAGGACTTTTGGATCATTTCTCGGATGAAAAGGACCTTTTGTACGTTTTTCTTCCCACGCAAACAGCCCTGGGTCTGAATCCCAGGGCTGACGGCGGCTAGCCATGCTATTTTATATACTTGCTGGCTTTCTCGATAGCCTCGTCCTCGGTTGCACCCGTCACATACCTGCCATTGATAAAAATGAAAGCGAAACGAGAGCACGGGCCGCAATATGACTTGCAGCCTACTTTAACATCTGCGTCGGGCGCCAGCTTCTGCAGCTTGGACACCGCTGTCTTCATCTTCATGTGCTTGCACTTGTCGCAAACGCGTATATCGTTAGCCATGCGGCCATCCCTTTCTTAGCGCGGCCTGATCAATGGTCCCCGTGATTACCCTTGCTTGGATTCGTAACGGCAAAGCCTTCTTCCGGCACATAAAAATAGTCGACGCGAACGCCGTCGAGCAAGGGCTCGTCCTTCTGGAGAATGACTTCGATACCGCTGTCCGTCGCTACAACCTCGTCATTGTCGGTAGGCGTGTCCATCCCCATGCCGTAGTGAGCATGATCTCCATGCTTGTGCGTGATATAAACACGAAGCTTCAATTCCTTGTTCTCTTCCTTGTCGATCTCGGCCAGCAATACTTTAGCCGCATTGCGCGATATTTTACATTTCATCGTTCAGTCACTTCTCCCACTCTGCGTTTCCCCTTATTGTATAAAAACCTTGCGCCGAAAGCAACCGCCTCTGCGTTGAAACCACCTCCGCGCGCTCCCCGTATTGCACAGTGACTTGCGCAGAACCCAGGAGTCTTTTAATATGAAGGAAATGGATGCAAACTTGTTCTGAAAAGTGTAAGAAAGCTATGGTCTGCCGTCAGAGACGCGCTTGACCGGAAAGGCTAAGGTGAACGGATGATTTCGTTTTATCGCAAATATTACAAGACGATCTTCGATATGGCGCTGCTTGTGTTGACCGTGTACCTGTTTATGTTCGTATTCAGCCACGTGTACAACATAGCCAAGCCTATTTTTATCGCGTTCGTCATTTATCTGATCAATGAGCCGCTGGCGCGCTTCCTCAATCGCCGGGGACTGCCCAAATCGATTGCGGCTGCCATCTCGACGCTTGTATTCGTCATCGTCATCCTCGGAGTCATCGTCGGAACCGGAGCCATCTTCACCACGCAGATCATCTGGCTGGCCGACAAGCTGCCGGATTATGCGGTCGTGCTGGAGAAGGAGATCATGAACCGCACGGGACAGCTGCAGAACCTGATCGGCACATTGCCGGTAGATCTGAATCTCGTAGAGAAGGCCAAGGAATACTCCGTCGATATCATACAGAAGGCTACGGCGCTCGCAAGAACGTTCCTGATCAGTCTGTTCGGTATGCTGACCTCGTTTTCCACGTTCGTCGTCAACTTCGCGATCGGCATTATTCTGGCTTATTTCCTCAGCATCGAGATTCAGTCCTGGAAACGGATCGCGTCGGAGAAAACGCCGAAAACCTTCAAGAAGGCGTTCCAGTTTCTGCGGGAAAACGTATTGCTCGGCATCGTGACGTATATTAAGGCCCAAGCCAAGCTGATCGGCATCACCTTTGTCGTCATCTTCATCGCCCTGCTGGCGCTCGGCGTCGGCAACGCCTTCTCCATCGCCCTGCTGTCGGCCATTTTCGATGTACTGCCGCTGCTCGGCGTATCGACACTGTTCATTCCTTGGATCATCTACCTGCTCGTCGTAGGTCAAACCTCGCTTGCGATCTGGCTGGCCGTGCTGCTAGCCGTCGTCATCGGCACCCGGCAGATCTTGGAGCCCAAAATTACGGGCGATTCGCTGGGCGTGTCCGCCTTCACGATGCTGTCGTTTATGATCATTTCGCTCAAGCTGTTCGGAGTGGCCGGGCTTATTCTGTCACCCGTGCTGATCATCTTGATCAAGGCACTTTACGAGCAAGGTTACCTGAAGAAATGGATTCGCATGCCTGCGGAAGAATATGAGTCCGATCCGGCCGCCATCAAATAGCTTGTCAGCCTGTCTCGCTATCCGCCGTACTTGCGCTCCGCACGGTTTGTGAAGCCGTTCATCAGCAGCAGCGTAAACGCGATATCATCGATCGGCATGAACGGCAGCAGATCCGGCGCTATCCAATAGATGAGCGCCGGCAAGGCGAAGAGCAGCTTTTCTCCCAAGGGCACCCGGGAAGAGAGCATCAGCGGAATAATCCGGCGGAACACATGACCCCACTCACGCAGCGACCAGATACGTTTCAGCATGGTTCTCAAACCTCCTTTTTATTTTACTATACTTATCTTACCCTAAACTCGTTCCAAGGGCGGCGCAACGTTATCATACTGCCTCCCGCCTTCTTGAGAGCGCAAAAACCGCCGGTACGCAATATCCCGGCGGTTTTCCTTGTTCAGACAAGCAGCCCTTCAACGAGCAGCGGCAGCAGCTCTTGATAGATTAATCCGAATTGCTGAAGCGGCAGCGGATTAACGCCATAGCCTGCTTCAATTGTAAATCCCGGCCTCCCGTACTCGCGGATAAACCAGTCCTTGTAGCCCGCGTCGCTGCCTGTCAGCTTCACGGCCTGGTATCCGCTCAGCTCCTCGAACCGCAGCGCCAGCGCTGCCGACTCCTCCGGCTCGTAATCCCGGTAATTCCAATAAATTTCCCTGCCTTGCGTATGAAAGGCCATGACCAGACGGAAGTTCCGCTCTGCCGTAAAGTCGGCCATTGCGATCGCTTCCGGCTCGGAGAGCGGGCACAGACCTGTATAATCGCGCGGTCCGGGGCCCGGCACATCCCTGCGATCACGCTCCGTCTCCCAATAAGCCGGGAATTGATCGTTCAGGTCCACGCCGCGGATATTCGCTTTCCAGCCCGAGAAATCCGCCGACCCTGCATTCCAGGCGATCAGCCTCTCGTAATACGGATGATCAGGGGAAGCCCCGCGTACAACAAGCTCGACGCCATCCGGATTAACCATCGGCACAACCCATAAGGACACCTCTTCCATCAGCCGCGACGCATCGCGCCCAGCCAACGGCCTCCCGCTTGCAGCCGCAGAAGCAAACTGTTCCACAAACCGCATAAGAAGCAGCGAGGTGATCCATTCATTGGCATGGAATGAGCCATTGTAATGAATCTCCCGCTCGCCACGACCGATCCGTACATAAGGGATAGGAGCTCCGAGCGCGCTGCAGCCGATCGTCCCGGTCTCGAGCAGCGGGTATTCCCGCTGAAGCTGCTCCAGCTGCCCAGTCAGCTCCTTGTAACCATATACGCCTTCCACCGCTCGTACGAGACAATAAGACTGCGGCAGGGCAAGAGGTTGTCCGATGCGCAAACGACGCGGATGAACGCCCGGATTTGCCCCGAGCAGCTCATCGACCTCCAGACGAAACCGTCGGGCTACCTCCTCCAGCGTATCCCCGGCCTGCACCGCGTAGCTGCATGCAGGCAAGATTGGAATACGGACGGCAGCCCCCGGCTTCATCCCCGTCTCAACCGGTCCACCCGGTTCGTTGTTCACCTGCATCAACTGCTCGACCGTCAGCCCATACCGCAACGCGATGCGTTCCCAAGTGTCTCCGCGCCTGACTACGTAAGGGAAAGTCATATCCTGCATACACCCCCGGCATCCTGTCCGTGCCGCAAGCGGCACGTATATCCGAGCATATGCCGCAGGTTTATATAATATTCGGAACCTGCCAGACGACCGGCGTTACCCGGATCTGTTCATTCAGCCAGCTTTGGGCGATCATGCGGAACATGGCCGGATCGCCGCTGCAGAAAAATTGATGCACCGGTATCAAGGGGCTGTTGGCCAGCATGCCCTTGTGGTACAGAATCGTACTCACTTCGCGCGCCGTCTCATCCGCCGAGCTGATCAGCTTCACCCCGGGTCCCATCACCTCAGAGATCGCATCGGCGAGGAAGGGATAATGCGTGCAGCCGAGAATCAGACAATCCAGCGGCAGCTTGCCCAGCTCAGCCAATGCTTCCGTCACAACCCGGGTAGTCTGATCCGACCGGAACAGGCCCCGCTCCACCAGCGGTACGAATTGGGGACAAGCCTGGCTCACCACCTGGATGCTGGGCGATATTTGGCGAAGCGCTTGCTCATATGCGCCGCTACGTATCGTTCCTTCTGTGCCGATGACGCCGACGAATTGATTTCTGGTTGATTTGATAGCCGCCCGCGCTCCCGGATGAATGACGCCGATAACGGGGATCGGCAGCCGGGCCCTGATTTCATCAATGGCAACAGCTGTCGCCGTATTGCAAGCGATCACGATCATCTTGGGCTGATATTGGAGCAAATAATCGACGATTTGATGCGTAAACTTGATGACTTCTTCAGCCGGCCTCGGTCCGTAAGGCGTCCTGGCCGTATCGCCGAAGTAAAGGATTTTCTCTTGAGGCAGCTGACGCATGATCTCCTTAGCCACCGTTAGTCCGCCGACCCCTGAATCCAATATGGCAATCGCTTGCTGCACGTGTGTTCGCTTCCTTCATCATAGGATGTTGTAAGACTTGATGCTCTTCTTCTAGAATATGTATGCGGGTGAGGAAAGGTCACCATGGACTTGCCCGGTGAACGGGTGTCACGTCATGCCTCTCCCCACCCTCTGTTATTGCGGCGGCTCGATATCGTCCAGCAGCGCCAGCGTATAACCGGCCTTCTGAATGGCCTTGATAATCCGGTCCAGCGCCTCGATATTTTCCGGAGAGCCTTGGTGCATCAGAATAATATTGCCGTCATGCAGATTATTCATGATGTCGTTATAAGGATCGTCGGCGCCGTTCTTTCGCGGCTCCCAATCGCGCATGGCCGTGGACCAGAACACCGACGTATAGCCCATGTCCGACACCAGCTCCAGCAGATGCTTGCTGTATTTGCCGTAGGGGAAGCGGAAGAAAGGCCGCATGTCTTCCCCCGTTACTTCCTTGTACAGCTTCTCGTAATCCCGGATTTCATTGCGTACTTCTTCGTCCGTCTGCGTATTCATGTCGGAATGCGTCATCGTGTGGTTAGCAACCAGATGACCGTCCTTCACCAGCTGGCGGATATAATCAGGATTCTTCTTCACATTGTAGCCCGCGATGAAAAAATTGGCTTTGGCGTTGTTATCCTTCAGAGCCTTCACCAGCGTAGCGATATCGCCGAGGTCTCCGCCCGTGTCGATAGTCAAATATACCTTTTTGCCCGTGCCGACCCACAGCGCCTTCATATCGTCCGTAAACGTCTTGGTTTCGCCGGGAAATCCGGGGACCTGGCCTTTGTTTTTCTTCATATAATACCAGGAAAGCTCCTTGCGATCGCCGCTCTTCGGCCCTTGCGGCTTCTTCACACTGGTCCCCGCACCGGACCCGGTTGCTCCGGAAGCCCCGCCACCATATACGGAGCCGGTCGTCGTTTCCTTATCAGTTGCCTTGGGCGCGGGCGTTTTTTTGTCCGCAGTCGGGACAGGCTCGGAAGAAGCCTCGGCCTGCGCAGGCGGCCGTCCCGGCTCCGTCTCAGCGCTCCCCGAAGTGACAGGGTTAGCCGGCGGGCCGGGCACGATAGCGCTGTCCGTATCCGGCGTCGCCGCCGGCTGTTCGGAGACTGCTCCCAGGCGATCCCCTTCCTTGACTTTCTCTCCGTTGTCACCGCTGCAAGCGGTCAAGCCGCATGCGAGCACAATGCCTATCGCCAAGGTGCGGTATCCGGTCATGATGTCTCCTCCAGTCGCGAAAGCCTTGACTCCAGACGGAGAAGGCGATACGGATTATGTAAGCGGGTTAGTCTATGTACCAGTATACTAGACGCGTCCGGCCGCGGCGAATGATGATTGGCTCACGGCAGCCTGATGGACCCGTAGTCCGGATTGTCTCTCATCCAAGCGCATTTCCAAATGTATGACAGCTTCGTATCGGCGGGCGATCTAGCCTTCCGAGCGAACCCCTTTGCCGGCCTCTTCCCGTCCGGCAGCCCACAGCAGCAGCATAAACACGCTGATCAGCGCGAATGCGACAAGAGCCAGGAAAGGGATCGTCACGAAACCAAACCAATCGATATAATCGACATCGCAAGGCACCAGGCCGCAGGCTTTGGCCCCGTCTTTGAATAGTCCTGTCTTCTGCATCAGATAATGATAAAGAGAGATGCCAAGCCCCCAGACGGACAAAGGAAGCACGTACAAATAGATTCGCTTGTCCTTCCGTACGGCCGCGATACCAAGAATGACAGCCAGCGGATACATCAAAATGCGTTGATACCAGCACAGCTTGCAAGGTGCGTAATGAAGAATCTCCGAGAAATAGAGGCTTCCCAGCATCGCCACAAGCGCGACTACCCAAGATAGATGCAAGCCGTTTTCACGAATGAAAGGTTTCCAGTTCATAGCTTCGCTCCCTTATCTTTCATATCCTATGGAATCAATCTATTATATCACTATTGATTGGCTCCATGAAAGAATGCCGAAGCCCCAATTGGACCTATCGTCCAATCGGGGCATTCGGGTTCAAACGGAGAAGCTGTAATCGACTTCAGCCGCAGCAGGCTTCGCCAGCGTTGCCCACTGCTCAGGCGAGACGAAGTCGACAACCGCCTTGATGCCGATCCGGCTGAAGTCCAGTCCGGGCAGCTGCTCCAGCGTAAGCCGTTCCGTCACCAGCTGATCCAATACGCCCGGGAATAATTCTTCCATCCGCTTCAGCCGGTACAGACCGGTCTCGAAATCTTTGCGCGAAGCGTTGACCGAACCGACGATGCACTTATTTTCCAGCACCAGCTCCCGGTTGATCTGATCGGCCGGTATCTTGATGCTGGCGCTTCCCGGCGTAACCCCGAGAAGCGCCAATACGCCGTTGGGTCCGAGCGCGCTCATCGCATCGAAGGCGAGCGGGCTGTATCCGGTGCATTCCACGATCAGATCGGCCCGCTTTCCTTGCGTCTGAAGAAAGGCGGCCAGTTGAGAAGCCGTCTCCCCGTCATAGGCGTTTTCCACTTCACGAGCCGTACGATCCGGCCGCGCTCCCTTCCCGCCTCCTCCTGCTTCTCCCCGCTCTTTACCCGCCTGCCAGACATCCGCTTGCTGGTACGTGGCTCCGCACCGCCTGACAATATCAGCTGCTGCAGAGTCAGAAGGGGTCTTCGACCAGACCAGCGTCTCCAGCCCCAAGCAGCGGCAAGTGAGCGCGGCCAGCAGACCAAGCGGGCCGGAGCCCAGGATGACCGCCGTCTTAGGCTGCCACACCAGTCGCTGCTGGATGCGCTGCACCTCATCCCATACCTTCTCCACAATACTTTGCGGCTCCGTCAGAACGCCATGGCGGAGCTGTGCATAAGGGACCTTTACAAGATAACGCGCATCCTCTACATAATAATCGGACATGTACCCGTGAGCTCCCTTGATCCCACGCTCCAGATAATGGCCGCTCTCGCAATAGTCCTGCTTCCCATTGCGGCAGTTGACGCACCACGGCTCTGCGCAGGGCCGCCTCACCAGCGCGGAGACCGCATCTCCGGGATGCAGCCCCGTAGCTGGATCGGCTTCCTCGACGACGCCCAACGACTCGTGTCCGATCACGAGCGAATCTTCGCCCATCGGCGGCAAGCCGTACTTCTCCGTCATGATCTCGCGGTCCGTACCGTCAAGGCCGACGCAGAGGACTCGCACCAGCACATCCGATGCCGTGCTCCGCCGGGGCTTCTCCATGTCGCCGTACGCCAGCTTCGGCCCCTCCCCATGCGTCGCTTCAGAGGCCGCGTTCAGCCCTGTTACCCTGACTGCTTTCATGGTTGCTGCCTCCCGGAAGGGGTGAGCAGCTTCTCATCGCTCTGATCCTCCTGCCCCTTGCGCTGGTGCCGGAACCACTTGAGCTTTGACACATACTCCTGCGTGACCTTGACAAATGAAGCATGCGACCAGGTCAGCGGCGATACGGACAACGGCTCTCCCGTGAAGGGATGCACCTGCTCAGCGAGCGCTCCTGAAGGAAGTGCATGTGCCATCGTCCAGCGCAGCAGCTCCTCGGCTTCCTTCAGCCCGGCGGCATCTTTGGCAACGGCGATCACGTACTCCGCGTACCACAGCGTGCAGATAAACCATGGATTGCCGGGCACTCGCTCTATATCCTTCGTCACTTGATGATAATAATCATTGGAATACCGCGCGAGGCCGCCCACTTCCGTTTGAACCCACAGCTTCTCGCGAATAGCTTTCATCGTGGCGGCCACTCCCGGATCGTCCGCCTGGACCAGGCCGAAGTCGAACACCGCATACATGCTGGCATCCAAAGTAAGATCGGGCTCATAGGTTTCTCTCTCGGCATTCCAATACAGCGAACGGATAAAGCGGCCCGCTTCCTCCGAGTACAGATGCTTTTCAGCCGCTTGCTTGATCCGGAGGGCATCCTCACGGAACCGGAGCGCGCGCAGCTTGTCTTCGAAATATTCCGCGAATGCAGCCGCGGCCATCAGCCCGCCGTATACGCTCGCAACCGTAAACAGATGTACCCCATATCTCTCTTCCCACAGATCATAGGACGGCAGAGGAAGGCCGGACGCATCCTTGTAGCCAGCCATAAAGTTGGCGGCGGGAATAACAAAGGACTCGTAATCGCTGCGCGCTTCCTGGATTGTGCCGGCCAACCGGTGATGATGCCACAGCGCATACAGCACCAAGGCCGTCTCATCCTCCTGAATCGGGAATTGCTTTTCCCCACGCGCGTTGATCCAAGGATGCCAGCTGGAGCCGGGAGAGCCGTCCGGGTTGTATTTATGCAGCAGAAAGCCATCCTCCGTCAGCCCCTTGCGGCAAAAGTTGAAAAAACGCCGCGTCAGCGTAAAATAACCGGACCGGTCCAGCGCATGCGAGATCAGGGCGCCGTCGCGCGGCCACATATAGGAATACGTATCCCGGGCGAACTTCATTATGTCCGAATCGTTAGCCGCTACGATCGCTCCCCGGTTGTCCGTGTGAGCCCGGATGATGAGCAGACTGCGCTTATAGAACGAAGCAAGCTCCGGGTCAAGCAGATCCAGCTCATGACGATCCTGGGCCAGCCACTGCTTCCAATAATTATAGGTGCGCTGCAGCAGCGCATGAGGCGTTGCCTCGCGAACCTGCCGCTCCAGCTTGTTCACCTCGGCTGCGCTTTGTCCGAAGCAGACCCAGAACCAGGCCTCAGCCGTCCCTTCGGCTGGGAGCGTCAGCTCCAGCTCAATCGTGCCGTCTACGGAGCCTTGGGCGATCGGATTCCGTCCGAGCTGGCCGTCCTCCGCATCCCTCCATGTCCCTTCCAGCCTGTTCATTTCCTTTTGTCCGGTGGCGTAGGAGGAGGGCGCAGAACTTTTTCCTTCCGCTCCTCTGCAGGAAAGCGTCATATACCGGTGTCCCTTGTAGAACACCAGAGAGTTCAGATCCGGGTCATAGTAGACCGTGTCGCCGACTCCATTGCCGTACAGATGCAGGTCCAGATGGAAATACAGCTTCACCTGACGCTCGCGGTTCCATTGATTCGCCACCGTGACCTTGCGAACAAACACATTGTCCTGCTTGTCCACTCCGTCCCGCAGCAGCAGACTCAGCCCCAGGCGTTCGTGCTTGCACTCGACATTCGTGATCATCGAATCATTTAAATATCCGGCCTGCTTGCGCAGCTCGGGATGATCGATCCAGAAGAAATCCTCAGCCGTCCACACGCCAAAATGCGACAAATGATCAATCGCTTGATTCTCTTGGCCCACATAAGGAAAATAAATATCACGCAAGTTATAATGCGCATCGAAATTCATCAGTACATTCCCATTGCCAATCGGCAAATCTCTAGCCATCGTCGGCTCATCTCCTTCCTGCTCTACCTAATTTCCCCTCAGCCGGAATCGATTTATGCATCTGTCCGCAAATGAAAATAAAGCAGCCGGTCCTTTAAGGAACCGGCTGCTTTATTTTCGGACATGATTATTTATGCTTGCGGCCGTGCTTGACGAGCGTCATACGCCTGGAGTGCCGTAGCCATGAATAGTAAGCCTTCAGATCGCGAAGCTGGATATCCTGCGAGATTCGGCCCAAGAAGGTCACCACGATCAGCTTGTGAAGGGGGTTGCCTGCAATATCGGTCTCCTGCTTGAGTTCCATAAACTCGGCGACCATCACCAGATCTTCGTCAATGGTATACACATCTTTCTCATTGGCATAATAGGGCTGAATACGATTCGTTTTTAACTTATCCCATAGAAAGGCGCAAATATGTTCTATGGTCGCTTCCTCGGATTCCACACGTTCCGTCCATCTGCTAATTGCATGACTGGTGATGACAATATCCGCCACCTTATACCCGTTGAAAGGTACGTAGAAGGGTTCATAAGTGCTCCAACGATTCATCACCTTGTCTTTCATATATCATTTCTCCCCCTTCAGACCTATAAAGGTTGCTATTATTTATCGTATTATTGGTATTACATGCAGTCAAGTACTATTTAACTAGATTAACATTTTTTTAGAATTGCTATTTATTTTCATGTTATACTCCTTTACAATAGGTGTGAAAGCAGTGCCTCAGGACGGGTAAATCTTTACCTGATGCGGCCAAATTCCTTAAAGGATGACATGATTCGTTGCCGCCTTCCTTCCCTACCTGCTGACTGCTGTCGCTAGCAGCGGACTCTAGTAAATTTTACGTCGCTCATTAGGAATTATACCTATCCGGCTCACACAAATATATACGACCGCCCGGCGCAAAAAAAAATTGAACGCTGCAAGGGAATTCCTATTTATTTATGACAACCCGTCATTTACAATGATTGGAAAGGGGGCATTACTCATGGGTCAACCTATTGCTGATTTTGGAAAGTTTCTTGAATCACTCCGCGGCTCCATGTCGCTTCGTGAGGCCGCCAAAAAAAGCGGACTCTCTCATGCTTACATACGGGACCTGGAACTGGAGCGCAACCGCTCTACCAACGATCGGATCACTCCTTCTCCCGATACCTTGCAGAAGCTGTCCATCGCCTACAGCTATCCGTACACCGAGCTCATGATTAAAGCCGGGCATCTAAAAGACGGTGACGTCGTGTCAAGCCGAACAAACTTCCGGGAAGAGCTCGATCTCTCGCATGTCCACTATATCGAGATAGGAATTAAGGAAATTATTTACCACACGGAAGACTGCCTTGTGACACGCACGGTGGATTCTCTGCTGGATTTCAGCACGTTCATGGACAAGCTGGAAGAATACGGATTTCGCAAGCTGGACGCGGATCTGTACGTGAACTTCCATCATATCCGCAAATATGACGAGAAGCGGGGCAAGCTTTATTTCGATGAACAAGGGACGGGTCCCGAGGTCACCATCTCCGCTCTGCGGCAGAAGAAATATCATGCTCTGCTGATGCGCTATGTCGCCAATAATACGAACAAGAGCCTGGAATTTACGCTTGGCAAGACGGCAAAAGGAAAGCTGGCTCAGATTATCGAGGATCACGTGCAGTCATGATTCCCATGACTCCTGTTCTCTATATGATTTCTTACCCGTTTGTATGGTGGGCCTTTCTCACTTTGACACTCGGCTTATTATTTTCCGGTTTCGATTCGTATACTCCGTACTTGTTATCGCTGTCATCTATGTTTATTTCGTGGTTTTGGAGTATGTCTATAATCTCATGATCGCTCGTTTTGATTTGCAAAAAACGATATTTTACTATCAGAACGATAGGCTGATCGTGCTATTTCTCTTGCCAGCGACCGGGTTTCTTCTCTACATGATTCTTCACCGGTTCCGCTGGGGTTTCTCATTCACAGCAGCCCAGCTTGCCCGATCAGAAAATCATCAGATTCCAAGACGCTGGGTGCCTTTATTTTTCCTTGGATTTATCATGTCCCTCAACATCGGGATCAGCCTTTACTTTCATTCTCATTTCGTTCTTCCGATGATGCTTGGTTACGCTTGTATTGGAGCGACACTTTGGTTTCTCTGCTATCGGAGAGAACTCAGCGAATAGGTCCCGGACCTATGGATCATCAAATAGCCCTCTAGTGTCCATACCTATGGAGACGAGAGGGCTATGTACATGCGGAAACGAACCGGCGGGTCCGCCCAAAAAAGGATCGTGTGCGACCATGATTTCTATGACACCCGTGCTATACCTGATATCCTATCCGTTCGTATGGTGGGGGATTTTTTATCTGGTGCTTGGATTAAGCCGGCTGAGGCTTCGAGCCCTAATCCAGCCTCTGCTGGTTTCTACTATGCTGCTGTCGATGGTTTCCGTTGCGCTTCAGCTCAATGATCTGACTTATTTAACTGGAATAGTCCAGCCTGTATGTGCCATCGTATGTCTTTGGCTCTTATTTAAATTCAGGCTTGCTCATTCCATCCTGATCCTTTTCATCTCCTATTTCTGCATAGGAGTTCTGGAGTATGTAGTCAACCTTGTTTTGGCCAAATTTGATCCTCATACAGCTTTGTTATACTACCAAACCGATCTATTCATCACTCCGTTCTTGCTTTTTGCGAGCGGCTTCTTGCTTTATCAGCTCCTTCATTACTATCGCTGGGGGTTTACCTTTGTTTCACCTGCCCCTTCGAAGCTTCTTACCAGCTCTTTATCGGCCAGATGGATGCTCTTCCTGCTGCTGACGGCCTTCTTGTCTGCCAACCTGGCCTTTAGCATCTACTTTTATTCTCATTGGGTAGTCCCATCTATATTTGGCCACACAGCTATTTGGGGGACGCTTCTGCTTCTCAGTTATCGGCGGGAACTCCGAGAATAAGACGTCAGATTGCATTAAAGCCTTTCTTCCTTGCTTAAGGAAGGAAAGCTTTGTTTGTTTTTAGGAATTGGCAAATGAAATTAGACCGAGTAGACTAATGCAGAATCATTTTCCAGATATTTATAAATAGAAGGGGTTCCGTTATGTCTCATCTCATTCAATATATGATTGGATATCCTTTTATGTGGATTTCCCTTTTCTGTTTTGGTCTGGCTCTATGCAGACTCAAAGCCTCTGTATATAAAACCCAACTTTTGTTATCTATCGTGCCTCTCACTATATTCGGAGTTGGAATACAGTTCTACAATCTGGCCCAATGGCTTGGACTACTTCATCCACTGGCTTCAGCCCTTTGCTTCTGGGGAGTATTCCGGTTCCGGCTTTTTCATGCTTTTTTGGTCAGTCTAAGCATTTTTTCTAGCTCCGCATGCTCGGAAATTTTCTTTAATTGGTTTATTTTCGGGTTCCATTTAGAACGCTCGCTCTTCTATCAACATAATGACATTCTATTAACACCATTGCTTATATGTATTTATCACATAGGGTTATATTTTTTGCTCCATAAACTTCGTCTCGGCTTCACATTTAAATCTCCATCCAGAACCTCGTTACGGACTACCTATTCCCTTTCATGGAAATTTCTTAGCTTAAGCTGTCTCATTTTCTTTTTTTTAGCGGTATGGGATTTATTTAATTCTGGGCAACTGATGCTCATTTTTGCTATGTTCAGCATAATAAGTTGGGGAGCCTTGCTATATCTTTCATACCGCAAAGAAATCCAGGACTAGCGAAATTTGGAGAAGCAAATATTGGCAAACTCTTGGAAATCCATTAAACTCAGAACAGAAATATATAATTTTGGATTAATCAGCAAAATGAAGGAGTTTATTAAGTGTCAATAAGTGCTTATATAATTTCCTATCTCACCCTATGGACCTCCGTCTTAGCATTTGGCTTAGCATTATGCAGACTTAAAGTATCGAATTATAAGTATCAGATTATGTTGTCCACCATACCTCTCCCAATCATGGCGGTCGTTACTCAATATTTTAAACAAGCTCATTGGTTTGGGCTTTTGCAGCCCATTGCTTTGACTCTCTGTTACTGGAAAATCTTCAACTTCCGCCTATTTCACGCTTTTTTGGTGGGTTTGAGCGTATTTGCGAGCGGAGGGCTTTCGGAAACCTTTTTTAACTGGGTCATGGCCGGCTTTCATATCGAGCAATCTCTCCTTAACCAGCAAACAGATCGTGGCATTATGGCTGTACTAATGGCCGGTTATCATGTAGGGCTATACTTTATCCTACAACACTATCGTATCGGTTTTTCGTTTATAGCTCCTTCCAGACTGCCTTCCATAAATCAACAGACGTACCCGCGCAGTTGGCTATACTTGAACCTGGGGTTTCTTTGTTCTCTAGGGTTATTTAATCTTGCCATCTATTTTTCAAAGACTTTATATTTTGTTTTTGTGACCCTGAGTATCATTTGTTGGCTCGTCGTATTGTATATTTCTTACATCAAAGAAATCCATGATTAAGCACCGGGCAAGGGAGAATTCTTCATGACCACTACCTTATACATCATGACCTATCCTTTTTTATGGTTTGGCTTACTTTCATTTGGACTGGCTTTTTGCAGAATGCGCATATCCAAGCATAAGTCCAAGCTTGTGCTTGCTATCATATTACTAAGTATTATGTGTGTAACTGCTCAACATTATGAACTAGCCTACTTATTTGGCATTCTTCAGCCAGTTGGTGTAACTCTTTGTTTTTGGTGCTTTTATAAGCTGCGACTTTTTCATGCGTTTTTAATAGCTTTAACCATTTTTGTTAGTGGGGTCCTGTCTGAAATCCTATACAACAGCATAATCACAGGCTTTCACTTTGAACAAACGCTGTTTTATCAACAACACGACACGGCCATCACATCTACTTTGATGACACTTCATCATCTTGGCCTTTATGTTTTACTACATCGACTGCGAATCGGCTTTTCTTTTATTACTCCGATTGTCCGACAAGAAGCAAAACTGGAGGCAATTTCTAGAACGTGGGTGATAATAGCCTCAGGACTTCTTTTCTTTTTGATCATGTTCAACATTTCTGTTTATTTTAACAATCATCTACTAGTTCCTATTACAATTTCATTTATTGTATGCTGGTCTATAGTACTTATACTTTCTTATCGAAAAGAGCTTGAGCATTAGCTCGCAAAAAGGAAGAAAAATTTGTATTTCTTCATGCTTTATCTGATTTCTATTCCACTTTGGTACTCGATTTTTACTGATAATAAAACAAATTGACATAACTTTATCGAATGTTTAAATGAAAGGGAGGATTCGAGAAGCATTATCCTGCGTGGTATCGACTATCTCGAAGAATGTATGACAATTTGGATTTACATACTTACAATTGCGTGGGGATGGCCTTCTCAATTCGTTTTCTGTTTAGTTCTTTCAAGATATAAAATCAAACCGTATCTTGTATCACTCTTAATTAGTTCCATAATAATGGGTACGGCGACATATTATATTCAATTAAGCAAACAACTATTTTTAATTACCACGTTGCAACCCATTTTATTTTTTATTTGTTTACTTTTTATTTTTAGGTTTAAAGCATTTCACTCCCTGTCGGTTACTTTAATATCCTACGCTTATTACGTGATTCTTGAGCATATTTTGTTTATCGTGATGAGTTACTCCCAAAAAATAGAACTTATAACAATAATTAAAGAGTCACTTCTATCGCCATTGATTATTATTGGAGGAATTGGGTGGATATCATGTTATGTTTTGAGCCGGACCCGATTCGGTTTTTCCCTCTTTCATCCACTGATTGTAACTAGTATTTCTACAAACAAAAGAGAAAGATTGCTATTTATTACTTCTATAATTACTACTTCTTCAATAAGTGTGTTGCTTTTTTTTGATTTATCGATAATCACCTTAGTTACGTGTGTACTTTTATTTTGTTTAGTAGGTATTATTAGTTTTTTCCTAAAAAAAGAGAATTATTAGGCTAAATATGAGACCCCTTAGTTAGGGAGGTGTTTTCAACTCTCAAAAAGGTTAATAAAGTGACATAAACTTTAGAACATTTATATGGATTGTCAACATCAAATCAGACAACTTTTTTGTAGCAATATATTTATTCTAAGTAAGAAGGGAGCTAAGTTAATGATCATCATATTTAGAAAAAAAAAACAAAAAAATTGTAATGTATATACAACAAAATGTCAATGATTAGTAGTAATTATAAAAAAATTTTTAGAAAAACCTATTTCTTTTCTTTTACCACTCTTATAGAATAGCTGTATGAGGATATGATAATTGGGTAATCTATGAAGATATAATTTAAGATGGTAAGGAGGATTCTCGAACCTAATACAATGCCCTTATTTAAGTGGTAAATGATCCATCATTAACATCCTTTTTAAACTAACTTCATTTTCTGTACAAGTTGTTTATCTCCTTTACTAAAATTAACCTTCAAGCAAGATAGTACACTTAAACTTGGCTCTTTAACTCAGAGGTTACGAATGACAGAAAAAAATTCACGCTCGTTTCATAAAAACCACTTATTGATCTTGTTTATTTTTTTTGTTGGAGCATTTCCTAATGCTTCCTTTGGAAATAAATATTTAGCTACTCTTATTCCCATGCTAGTGACGGTTAGTATCATCCTCCTTTCAATTAAAGATTTAAAAGCCTATGATCTAAATCTTTTAAAATCCAGCACTTTGTATGGCTGGGTAGGAAGAGGAATAACTTATTGTGTTGTCACACAAGCTTTGTTTACATTACTTTTCGGCTTTGAAATGACTTCAGCAGAACTGGCAAGCGTACAATATGTTATTATGCCTGTATATATTGTTACCGGAGCCCTTATAGAAGAAGTAGTTTTCAGAAAAATCCTTTTAAGTATGATGAGCAAGCTCCCCTTTTGGACCAGCTCACTAATCTCCTCATCTATTTATGCTGCATATCATTTTAATCTAACTCGCTTTATTTCCTTTCTTGTTGTCGGAATGATATTTTGCTTTTTATATAAAAAATCAAATACCCTAGCCGTTCCAATTATCACTCACATTTTTATAAATATAATCGGTCTAGTGTCCTTAACTATTAGAAGTTAAAAGAAGAGAAAAGTTAATTCGACAACTTTCTGCTTGTGTCCCTAAACTTTGTGTATTAAACTTAAATTAAAGTTTTTGTCGAAGCATTCTTTATGGTATTTCCTCAAGGAGGAGAACAAACAGCGATGAGTTCCTGGAATGAGTTTCCGTTTTTTCTTATCGAATACATAGCGATTTTATTACTAACACTCTCTGCTTTTAGGTTGCCCATCAGGTATTCACTGCATAAAATTTTATTTATTGCAACCGCTATGTCTGTAGTTTATATCTATATTCGTCATATTCAGAGTGATTTTGCATTATTACCTACTTTTACTGTCGAAATGATTTTACTCATGTTGTTTTTCAGACTCCCCTTAATATTTTCTTTTTTAGTAGTTATCATAGGCGTCTTAACATCAGGCGCTATCGAGGCTCTAATTCTTTATATCGAAACTTCTTTGAAAATCGCTTCGCTTAATTATATTATGGACCATTATTACTATGTTCAGCTACCAACTACCGTCGTACTGTTGTTGCTTACTGCTTTTTTACAACGGAGAAAAATTGGATTTCACTTTACCATGCAGGATTCTCTAAAAGGTTACAATTTTTATTTATCCGCCATTTTAGTTATTTCAGTAATGTTAATACAATTTGCTACTTACTCTGTGAATAATAATTCCAGTTACAACCTTTTAATCCCATCAATCATAAGTATAATACTGGTTCTTGCTATTTTTCTTTCATATAAACATAATAAAAAACTATGGAAAGAACGCAGAGAACGACTTGAGAAAAAAAGATGAATAATAGAAGAAATATCATTGACCGCTCCGCTCTTTATTTAGCTCAATTGATAAGATCTCATAACCCCAATGCTAGTTCTGAGCAGGTTTTATTCTATTCATTAAGCTTATCTATTAATTTACTAGCTGCAATTGTTATAGCATTATTGTTTTCTCTTATTACCGGAAACCTGGTTTCCACAATGCTATCAATTACTGGATTTTTGATCTTAAGGTATTTTAGTGGAGGACTACATTTAAGTTCATCACTTGGATGCTGTATTTTTTCTACTTTTGTTATTATTGTCTCAAGCCATGTTAATTTCGATTTTCATACCCTTGGATTAGTTCTAACACTCCTAGCATTTATAATTGTGTTAATAACTGCTCCTAACGGTATTGAAGGTATCAGTAGGATTCCAAAGTCTTACTATCCTCTGCTTAAAGTAATTTCTGGACTGGTAGTTTTATCAAATCTTTACTTTGAATCTTCGGTTTTAGCCGCAATATTTTTAATTCAAGCGTTCCTAACTACAAAGGTTGCCTATTACTTCTTAGACTACTTAGAAAGGAGGGTTACTTTGTGAAGACAAAGCTCGCTATTGTTGCTAACACTATCCTTGTTGCTGTGGCAGCATTATTTGTAGGCACTAACTCTGTCTTAGGTCATCGCCCAGAAACCCCAGCAGAACTTCTCAAAAAATAATGTTCGTTATTACGTCCAAGGCTGACAGGCTCTGCTTGTCAGCCGAATCTTCATCATGGAGCTGATCTTGTATGCAGAAAATTCCCGTTACTCGCGACGGTAAGAGAGGTTCCGAGGTTCTTATTATTGATGCCAATGATGTTGTGAAGATCGATCGCATACGCGATCGGGAAATTATCATTCACACTCAAGACGAACAATATTACCTGGACTTCTCCTTTGACAACTTAGAAGAGTGGCTATTCGAGGACGGATTTCGACAATTAGACAGCGCCAATATCGTTAACATGAATCATGTTAAGGAGTACGACTCCAGGAAAGGCGTACTTTACCTCAGCAACGACCATGGCAACCGTTCCAAGACGGCATCTGCCGCTCGTATTCACAGAGAACATCTCGACAATGCTCTACAATTGATCCGTACTGCCGACAGCTCGGCTATGGGCCATAATCCCGAAATATACGAGGAACTATTTTCCCGGATTATCAGCGAAACGAATGATTACCAGCTGCTTAGGTCCTATGCCACGATCCGGGCTGTTAATGAGCGCAAACGCGCGGAAGAGAAAATCCAGCACATGGCGTACCATGACGCCTTGACAAATCTGCCTAACCGTCTGATGTTCGATGAGAAGCTGAAAGCCTGCTTCGCCGAAGCTGAACGAAGTGGCAGCAAGATGGCCGTCATCTTTTTCGACCTCGACCGCTTCAAGGTCATTAACGATACACTCGGGCATCATGTAGGCGACCAGTTGTTGAAGCGCCTGGCCCAGAAGCTGCAAGGCTATGTGGACGACAAAGATATCGTAGCTCGCTTCGGCGGGGACGAGTTCATTATATTGCTTACAAATATTGCCCATACGGAAGAAGCCGCGCGCTTTGCCGAAGGGATTCCCGAGCTATTGAAGGAACCTTTCGTGCTTGAAGAACAGGAGCTGTTCGTGACGGCAAGCATCGGCATCAGCTTATATCCCCAAGATGGACTTGAGGTAGATACTCTCCTTAAAAATGCCGATATCGCGATGTACCGCTCCAAGGAGAAGGGAGGCAACTCGTTTCATTATTACCACCCGGATATGAATAAGCGCTCCATGCATCGACTGAACCTTGAGATCCACCTCCGCAAAGCGCTCGAACGAGGTGAATTTGTCGTGTATTACCAGCCGATCGTCGATTTGAAAAACGGTTCGGTTTTTGGCATGGAAGCCTTGGTTCGCTGGCATCATCCTCAATGGGGTATGGTATCTCCGGGGGAATTCATCCCGCTGGCCGAAGAAACCGGCTTGATCGTGCCTATCGGCAATTGGGTGCTCAGGCAGGCATGCAAGCAGAACCGGGAATGGCAGCTGTTGGGACATCCGCCCCTAGTCGTGTCCGTGAATATCTCGGCCATCCAGTTCCATCAGATGAACTTCGTACAGGTCGTGATGGATGCTCTTCAGGAATCCGAATTGTCTGCCGATCAGCTGTGCCTGGAGATTACAGAAAATATCGCCATGAATAATATTCCTTATATCCTCGACACCATGCATAAGCTGAAGGAGCTTGGGGTGCGCATCTCCATCGACGATTTCGGAACCGGCTACTCCTCGCTCAGCTATCTGAAGCGATTCCGTGTTCATACCCTTAAGATCGACCAATCCTTCATTCGCGACGTTACGTCCGATGAAGACAATGCAGCAATTGTGACGGCTCTCATCGCGATGAGCCACAGGCTCAAGATCAAGTCTCTGGCGGAAGGTGTCGAAACGCAGGACCAGCTGCAATTTCTGATCTCGCAGGGCTGCGATGAGATTCAAGGTTATGTGTTCAGTAAGCCGATGCCCGCTCAGGAGTTCGAATATATGATCCAGAACAACAAGCAGCTGTATCTGAACTAGAGGACAAGGTGCGTACTGCAACCTTTCCTCTTTTTTTTCGTTGTATACGGTGTAGCTGCAAACTTGATGATTCAACCAAACAGTTTTAGTTTATAAGGGAAAGGATTGGAATCATGTCTTCAAGAGTGCCAAGCAATACCGGCGTTCAGGCCAAGCCTCTCGTGTCGCGGCCCAAGAAATCCGCCCGCAAGCGCCGCTCCTCCGCTTTGCTGACTCTATTTTACTACACGGTCTTCTTCCTCCTGTTATTCGGTACAGCGTTCAGCTGCTGGTTTTTCCTCACCAAACCCGGCTCTGATCTGCGCTTTATGATGGCTGATACTCTGATTACGACCCAGCATCGCCATTGGGCTCAATATCTGATAGGTCAAGAAGAGCTGGAGAAGCGCGTGAACCGCTATTGGGCACAGTTTGATGTGTATTCCGAGGTCAAGGACAAGGAAGAGCTCGTGAACGTGGAGGAAAAACCGGCCGCCGTCGTCCAAGCGCAGAAACCCGCGATCGAGATCGAGGATATCCAGGGTACGAACTTCAAGGGCAAGCTGCTCATCGTACATGATCCCAAAATGCTGCGCATCGCCGTTCCCGGCACTGCTGGCAAGGGCGAGAAGGTATCCAGCATGGTGAAGCGGCTGGGGGCCAAGGCCGGCGTCAATGCCGGAGGATTTGTCGATCCCGAGTGGAAGGGGAACGGCTTCCAGCCGACAGGGCTTGTCATGTCCGGCGGCAAGATCTTTTACAATGACGGCTCGATGAATACTTCTAATCATATCGTTGGCATAGATAAAGAAGGCCGGATGGTCGCGGGCAAATATACGCCTAAGCAGCTGATGGACATGGGCGTGCAGGAGGCGGTCACCTTCGCTCCGAAGTTTATCGTCAACGGAGTGGGCATGATCAAAAATCAGGCCGACGGTTGGGGCATCGCCCCGCGTACCGCAATGGCGCAGAAGGCCGACGGCACCATCATGTTCGCCATCATCGACGGCCGGCAGCCGGCGCATAGCATCGGCGCTACCTTATACGACATCCAGAACATATTCCTGGAGCACGGCGCCGTTACGGCGGCCAACCTGGACGGCGGCTCCTCCAGTGTGCTCGTTGTGGACGACAAGATCGTCAACAAGCCTTCCAGCGAATATGGCGAGCGGTATTTGCCTACCGCGTGGCTTGTGTTCGAAGAGCCGGAGAACGCTCGGATTACAAACATCTGGCAAGGACTTGACCCAGCCAAGATCGATCCGTCGAAGTGGTAATTAAAAGAAGCAAGAACATGCCGCTCTTCGCCGGCTGTCCTTGCTTCTTTCTTTTTAGGCTGGCTTATTTGATCAATACGTCCTGCTGCGTGCTTGCTTCCGCCAATTGAACGGCAGCCCCGGAATCAGTACCGATCTCCGCATCCGGCTCTGCCGTCGTAGCCGCAACCGGAGCCTCGGCCAGCTCTTCCTCTTCATGGGATTTGCGCCAAGCCTTTACCCCGTCGCGGGCTTGAATAGCGAAGTCTTTGGCCTTCTCTGCCCATTCGGATGTTTGGCGGGTTATCGTTTTGGCGGCGGTGCTCGTTCTGGCGGAGACGTCGGAGGCAAGCTGCTTCGTCTTCTCTCCTACCTCGCTGGCCACCTGCTGTGTTTTCTCGCTGGCCTGCTGATAGCCTTCCGCAATATCCGAACGAAGCTCTTTCCCCGACTTGGGGGCCAGCAGCAGCGCCGTGATAGCGCCCAACACGCTCCCGACAACCGCTCCGACCAAAAATTCCTTCCCTTTGCTTTCATTTGCCATGGCTGCTCACTCCTTGGTTTTGGGTTGTCTCGAAGCTTGGAAACGTGATGCGAGCGTAATGCCTCTCATGGTCCACTCCATCAGGTCGTTTACAGCATCCTGACGGGTATGTACCGCGCGCTTGGCTTCCTGGACCGTATCCTCAACAGTCTGGGAAATCACGCTGACAGAGCGTGTAGCCCGCCGCACGGCTTCACCGGCTTCGTTCGCGGCTTGGAACCAGGCATCCAGCGCCTCCAGCTTCTGCTGAAGATCATCAATCAGTAGAACCGAAGCTTCGATCATCTTCTCCGATTCCTTGGCTGTGCGCAGTGCCTGTCTTTGCAAGCGATCGATTGACGTTTCACCGAGCCGTAATAACGCATGGGTATAGAGCAAAAACCGGACAAAACAGACCGAAGCCGCCACAAAAGCGACCATGCAAAACGCTACTCCCCACTGCCACCACACCACGGGCTCTCACCTCCGTCATGTCCTCGCTCCTAGACGAATGCCTATGAGATAGTACAGTATAGGTAAGGAAGAGTCTTTTTGACACACTTTTCGCCAAAAAGGTCCAAGCTATTCCCGTAAATGCTTGCCGCCGCTCATTTTTTTGTCGAAGCGCGCTGTTCGTCCAACTCCTGGACAGGTATAATAGAAGCATGACAACAACTATTGCAGGAGGCGAAGTATGAATAAGGAACAGGGAGTGCAGATGCTGAAGGCCGTGAAAATTATGGCGATCGTCAGAGGCGTGGAGGAAAAGCATATTAGGCAGGTAGCGGATGCGTTGCTGAGAGGCGGCATCCCCGTGATGGAGATTACGCTGAACACCCCGGGGGCGCTCTCGATGATTGAGAGGCTGCAGGAGGAGCTCGGCGAGCAGATGTTTATCGGGGCCGGAACGGTATTGGATCTGGAGGATGCCCGTCGAGCTTTCGATGCAGGCGCTTCTTACCTCGTGACGCCCAATCTGGATGAAGCGGTCATCGACTATGCTTGCAAGCGGGGACTACCGATCTTTCCGGGGGCGATGACCCCGACTGAGATCGTTAGAGCGTACAAGGCGGGAGCGACTGCCGTCAAGGTTTTCCCCAATGCCAGCCTCGGCTACAACTATATGAAAGAATTGATGGGGCCCCTGAATCACATTCCGATGATGGCTGTGGGCGGTGTCCAGGAGGACAATATCCGCGATTATATGAAGCTCGGCTGTTATGGAGTGGGCATCGGCGGTTCGTTGATTAATCTCAAGGAAATTGCCGCAGGAAATTTCGATTGGATTCGGGATAAAGCGGCAAGGCTGGTCGAACGCTCGGTCGAATAAGAAAAGCTCCTGATCGGAGCCGATTCGAGGAAGAGCAGAAAGTTCCATCTCGCTTTATCGCTTTTTGTGAAGGTAAACTTTCTTGACTTTTAAAAAAAGAAGCGGCCTAAGGCCGCTTCCCCCTATGCTTTCAGCACATCATGGTCGACGTACCGCTCACCGTTCAGCTCGCTGATGACGTTGATGGCCACCTTGGCTCCGTCTCCTGCCGTCACGATCGTATGTACGCTCACCCCTGCCACCGTTCCTGCCGCCCAGATGCCCGGCACATTGGTTCTTCCATCATGCTGAGCGTCGACAACCGTCTTAATGCGCGGCTCCGTGCCCGGCTTGGTCCGGACCCCGGCACTCTCGGCCAGATCGACGGAAAGCCCCGTAGCGAGAATAACATGCTTAGCGTCAAAGCATCCTGCCTCCGTCTCGATCCGGAAGCCTTCTTCCGTCTTTACGATGGCTGCCGCTTTGGTCTGCACGAGCTCGGCGCCGAATTTGGCCGCCTGCTTCTTGCCGATCTCTACCAGATCGGGACCTGTGATTTCTGAGACTCCGTAATGATTTTCGATCCAGGCGCGCTTGGTGATGCTTTGATCACTGTCCAGCAGCACCGTCTTCTTCCCGGCCTTGGCCGTAAATAAAGCTGCGCTGGCGCCGGCGGGACCTGCTCCGATAATAGCGACTTCAAAGGACATGATTTCATTTCCCCTTTCGCAAGATCGTACAACCTTCATTATCTATTTAATCCCAAGTGTTGTCAATTTGGGTGAACGGATGTCTGGGTGGGTAATGGAACTTAAGGATTTTCTTCGAAACGGTATTTAAAAATTAAAACTTTTCCAGAACATCTTTCGTCTAACAGTGTGACTGAATTCGACAACTTACGGGAGGATGGCCGATGTCCATGTCGCGACTGAGTAAACCCAAGAACCGCAAGACCCTTCGCAACACCCTCATCACATTAGCTGTTATCGGGGCCGGAGCGTTAAGCTACGCAGGTTACCTTCTCCATAAAGCGGATACGGCACTCAAACAGATGTCCCAGCCGATAGAATCGGCGGTCTCGAAGCCTTCGGATTCCGCTTCGAACTCCGCTTCAGACAGCAAGCTGCTGAAGCCGATGAGCTTCCTGCTAGCCGGAGTCGACAGCCGGGACGGCAGCGGAGGCTCCATGAATACGGATGTGCTGATGATGGTCAGTCTGAATCCGGAGCGGCGTTCAGCTACGATCGTCTCGATCCCGCGGGATTTCGAGCTGAAGCCCAAGGCCTTCGGCATTTCCAATCAGAAAGCCAACTATTATTATGCCTATTACAACAATCAGGACAAAATCACCTCTCTGACGAAAACCCGCGAGTTTTTCGGCAGCATGTTCGACGTGCCCCTGGACTATATGGCGGTAATCGATTTCGACGGATTCCGGGAGGTCGTTGATGAGCTCGGCGGCTTGGACATCAATGTCGATATGGATATGCGATATGTGGATAACTGGGACGGAACGAATATTAACCTGAAGAAAGGCCTTCAAAGACTCGACGGGAAAAACACGCTTGATTTCCTGCGCTATCGCAAATCCAACCGCGGGACGGAGGAATCCTCCGATATCGCGCGTAATGAGCGGCAGCAGCTTGTACTCGACAAGCTGCTTAACAAGATGACCTCCCTCGGCGGCATCACCCAATGGGGCGGCATACTTGACATCGCGGGCCGCAATGTCAAGACGGACATACCGGCCGAGACGCTGCGCAAGTTCATCCTGTCCTTCCAGAAGCTGAAGCCCGATCATATCGAATTTATTCATATCGATGGCCGCTGGGATAGCCCTTATATCGTTCCGAAGGAAGAGGATCTGACGGCCGCCATCGCGGCGCTGCGGACTCAGCTGGGACTTCCGGCCGAATCGTCAGCCTCCGGCTCAACGGTTACCGGCTCGACGTACAGCGTGCTGAGAACCAAGTTCGGCATCGACCCTGCGCCAAAAAAACCTCCTGTAAAATCGAGTTCCGAGAGCAATACGGGCGGCTCAGGCACCTCGGGCACAAACGGCAGTGTGGGCAAAACTGGCGGCTCGAGCGGCAGCGGCGCGACCGGCGGCACCAACCGTTTGAACACGACATCCGGCTCCGGCAGCGCGGGCGAAGATTCTTTCACCCGGAGCCGTTAAACACCGGCTGCGCTCCCTGCTCCTGCTTCCCTACTGCCAGTCCCATCGTGTATACTAAGGGATACCAAAGCAAGGGAAAAGGTGAGAATAATGGCTGAAAAGTTCATACGAAACATCGGAGATCCTGTACTACGTGAGAAATGCCGCCCGATCGGCGCGATCAACCCCACGGTCATCAAGCTGCTGGACGATCTGCAAGAGACGCTGTATGCTTCGCCCGGGCGCGCAGGTCTGGCCGCTCCCCAGGTGGGCATCGCCAAGCGAGTGGCGGTGCTCGATTGCGGCTCCGGTCTTATCGAGCTGATCAATCCCGAGATTGTGGAGCGCAGCGGAAGTCAGGAAGGGGCGGAGGGCTGCTTGTCCATTCCGAATGTATACGGCTTCGTGAAGCGCGCCCAGTCTGTCAAGGTCAAGACGCTGACCCGTACCGGCGAAGAAACGGTGCTGGAGGCCGAAGGCCATGTTGCCGTATGCATGCAGCATGAGATTGATCATCTCGATGGCATTTTGTATATCGACCATGTGAAGCAAGGAGATCTGTACGACGAATCGACGGATAAACCGATCAACGTGTTCGATCTGATCCGGTTATCCAAGCAGGGGTGATGCCTGGTGGCTCATGTATACAGGTATGAGGAGAATCCGCTCGTAACCCCGGCCGACATTACGCCTCTCTGGGAAGGCTTCGAGGTCATCGGAGCTTTCAATGTGGGGATCGCCCGGCTGGGCGATGAAGTGCTGATGCTGCTCCGGGTGGCGGAGCGACCGGTGCAAGAAGACAGTCCTTTCGTCTCTACCGCTTATTTCGACCTGGCGGCCGGAAAGGCCGTTTCCGTCCGGCTGGATCGCGCGGATGCCAGATACGATTTCTCCGATGCCCGGGTAGTGAAAGACGCTCATACGGGCAGTACCGTGTACTTGACCTCCATCTCCTATCTCCGCTTGGCCCGAAGCCTGGACGGCAGGCATTTTTCCATAGCGGATCACGCCTTCCTCCTCCCTGCCACAGAGCTGGAAACTTTCGGGATCGAAGACCCGCGGATCACGCAGATCGGAGAAACCTACTACATAACCTATAGCGCCGTCTCTCCCAAGGGCGTTGGAGTCGGGCTGGCTTCTACAAGCGATTTTACGCAGGCTTCCCGGCACGGTCTGATCTTTGCGCCGGAGAATAAGGATGTCATCCTGTTTCCCGAACGCATCGGGGGACTCTATTACGCCTTGACCCGCCCTGTTCCCAAAGCGATCGGGCTGCCGGAGATATGGATAGCCGAGTCTCCCGATCTGCTGCATTGGGGCAACCACCGCTTCCTGATGGGACTTCGGGAAGGAAGCTGGGATAACGGGCGAATCGGCGGAGGAGCCGTCCCCCTGCGCACGCCGGCCGGCTGGCTGGAGCTGTATCATGCTGCAGACCGCCAGGACCGGTATTGCATGGGAGCCGTACTGCTCGATGCCGACGATCCTTCCCAAGTGCTCGCACGGACACCGGGGCCGATCCTGGAGCCGGAAACCGAGTACGAGCTGAACGGATTTTTCGGCGGGGTCGTTTTTTCCTGCGGCGTATTGCTTGATGGAGATACGATTCGGATGTACTACGGCGTAGCGGATACGTCTGTGGCCTGTGCTGAGCTTAAGCTGTCCGATGTGCTTCAGCAGCTTGTTTATGAGGTGTGATGCGGTAATTTCCAACAACCCCCTGAGTGAAAATACCTGTTAAACAGGCTTCGCTCAGGGGGTTCTCTTCACAGATCGCCGGACTTAATAGGTAGCGACCAATTGCTTCAAGTCCGTGATCAAATCCTGATTGGGCTCCGGCTGCTCTTCATTCTCCTTCTCTTGCTCGAATGCCTGAAGAAGCGACGCGGCTACAAATGCAGCGTTGACGCCATAATGGGTCAGAACGGCGTTCAGCTGGCCCAACTGCTCGTGATTTTCAACAATATCATGCAGCCGACTCATAGTCTTCCCCTCCGTTCCGCTTCCGCTTGCTGCTCCAGTTCCGACTGTTCCTCCATGGCAAACCACCCGTCCTCGGCATCCGGTATGGCGTCAAACCAGTAATCCGGCGCTTCATGCTCCGATCCCGGCTGTCCGAATGCTGCGTTTCTGTCGTTATACATGGCATCAAGACCTCCCATCTCCCCATGGATAAGCATAAGCTTTCAAGCATCAGTATGCCCGGGACGGCGGCGCGGCTATGCGCGAGAAAATGACAAAAAACCGCTCTGCCCTTTAAGGACCGAACGGTTTATTATGCAAGAGACTATCGCTCTTCCAGCTGCTGAATGACATATGTGCATTTATTGCCGCCCTTGGCCAGACACTCGGTGCGTTCAACCGCCGCCCCGGAGCCCAGCAGGTCTTGAAACATCGCCAGCTCGCAGCTGCACGCATAGGTATATTGATTCGCCACCTGCGAGATCGGGCAGTTATGCTCTTGAAGCAAAAAGACGCCGTTCTCTGTCGTCTCAAGATTGACCATATAGCCATTGGCATGCTGGATATCTGCCAGCTCCCTGACCTTATCGGCCAGTGGCTTGCCCTTCATCCTGTCCTCATACCGTCCGATCAGCCGTTCCTTGCGCCGCTCGAACAGTAAATCCACCTGCTGCTGTCCCGCGATCGCTTCCAATTCCTCCAGCAGATCCAGCGTCAGATGCTGATATTTCTTAGGAAATAAATCATCGGCCGCCGGGGCCAATGAATATAGATGAGTGGGTCTGCCCATCGCCTGACGCACCAGCTTCGATTCGATCAGGCTGTCGCGCTCCAATGTATTCAAGTGACGGCGCACGGCCATCTCGGTAATGCCGAGCTGCCTGGATAACTCGCCGACGCTTTGTGGTCCTTTGGTCTTAAGCAGCGTCACGATAACTTTGCGCGTAGGCACGTCTGGTTCTTGGTGATTCATCCGGTCTCACCGTCCTTTCAGCACAGATCGCCATAGTTCGACAAGCCAAGTAAAATCCCGTCTGAATATATTCATTGTAAACGAAAAACAGGTATAAGTAAATTAGTATACTAAAATGTATGTAAAATACTATTGCAGGGAACCGCTGCCTCGGATAAAAAAATAGCTGCCTCCTAAAACGCCTGAGCGTTCGGAAGACAGCTATCCGCTGCTAGCTTATATCCTTTCCTTGCTGATGAAGACGGGCACGTCGGCGGCAAAGCGCCCCAGCGCCTCCGGAAGACTGCGGATCAGCGGATGGAGTCCCGTACGAGAGATCTCGGTATAATCCTGCGTCAGGAAACGTCTCATCTGCACCAGCTCGGTCAGAACCCGGGCAACCTCTTCCCCGATTACATTCTCACCGATCAAAATATCCACAATATCCTCATAGCTGCTGGCGTCCCTCATCATAAATGCGTCAATCAGCAGACTGCCAACATCCGTCACCGTCTCAATGGCCAAAACGAGCGTTCGCTCCTGGGCCAGATGGAAGAGCAGCGATCCGTCGCCGAACTCCAAGGTTTCGCTTTCCTCCTGCAGCTCCCGGCAAGCCTGGAGCAGCGTCGGAATGAATGAAAGCCGAAGGTCGATCTGTTCTTGATCTACATAGTACATTCGTTTATCCCCGCTTCTTCTTTTTCCATTTGGACCATAGAATTATAGCCGGAAACACGGCGATCAGCAATACGATCAGCAGAACCGCCTGCATTAAATATTCATAACTCATGAAGCTATCGTCACTCCTTCTTGTCGTGCACCCGGCTCGCGGCTAGCTCGCGGGCATATGCCCAATGATTCGTCGGTCCGTGGCCTCCGCCGATGCCCAGTTCGTTGCGAATCGCCGAAGTAATAAAACGCTTGGCCGTATGCGCCGCCTCCAGCAGAGGACGGCCCTTCGCCAGCTCCGCGCAGATGGCCGCCGAGAAGGTGCAGCCCGTCCCATGCGTATGACGGGTCTCGTAGCGCTCGCCATGCAGCAGATGATGCGACTCGCCGTCAAATACGACATCGATCGGCTCTCCGCTGCGGTGACCGCCCTTAACGATGGCCGCTCCCGCCCCATACTCCCGGACGAGCTTGACCGCCGCTTGCTTCATATCGTCCAGCGAATCGATGGTTAGCCCGGTCAGCACCTCGGCCTCCGGGATATTCGGCGTCACGACCGCCGCCACAGGAAACAGCAGCTCTCTCAACGCCTGCTGCGCGGAAGCGGCCAGCAGACTGGCTCCTCCCTTGGCGACCATCACTGGGTCCACCACAAGCTTCGTCAAGCCCGCCTTGCGCATACAGCGGGCTACCAGCTCGATTACCTCAGGCTGCGACAGCATGCCGGTTTTGGCGGCATCCGCGCCAAGATCGGACAGCACAGACTCGATCTGCAGCTCGATGCCTTCGAGCGGAATATCGTAGATGCCATGAACCCCAAGCGTGTTCTGCGCCGTAATGGCTGTGATCGCAGACATCCCGTATACATCCAGCATCTGGAATGTCTTCAGATCGGCCTGGATGCCTGCTCCGCCTCCGCTGTCCGATCCCGCAATGGTCAACGCCTTATATACTTTCATCCATTTCTCAATCCTCTCCGCATGCCAAGCCTTCCCTCTAGTGTAGTCCTCTACCGCTTCTCCAGTCAAGGCGGTTGACGCCTTTGAAGGGGCTGCTTTCGTGAGCATTTTTTGACAACTTGCGCAAACGCTTTGACGGGTGAAGGACACGGGGGTATGATGAGACTTATATATTACTTATTAGCGGAAAGGGTCGGTTCAGCGCTGATGATAAATAGAAGCAAGCAGCTTCATATCGTGACGACCGGCCGCCAGGAGCTGGAAGAAGTGACCGCCATCCTGCGCCGTCTCCCCGTCGGGATGATCGATGCTCTGCATATTCGCGAGAAGCACCGCTCCGCCCGCGAGCTGATCCGCTGGGTGGAAACATTGAAGCCGCTGCTCCCGGACTCGGCTGTTCTGCTGAACGACCGGGTGGACGCTGCTCTCGCCGCCGGAGCCGATGGCGTGCAGCTCGGAGGAGGCAGCCTGACTCCAGCCGAAGCCCGTCCCCTGCTCCCGCGCGGCATGCGGATCGGCAGGTCCGTTCATGCGCCGGAAGAGGCTGCGGAAGCGGCACTGCAGGGGGCTGATTTTGTCGTATACGGCCATATCTACGAATCCGGATCCAAGGCCGGATTGGCTGCGCGGGGACTCGAAGCGCTCGCCCATACGGTTCAAGCTTCCCCGGTGCCGGTGATCGCGATCGGAGGGATCAGTCCCGAGCGGGCCGGGGAAGTGCTCGCGGCAGGCGCGGCGGGCATCGCGGTGTTGTCCGGTATTCTGCTGCATGACGACCCCGCCCTACAGACAGAGCGATTTCGCAGGGCGATGGACAACTAAGTACCTCACTCAAGGAGAGATTGCCAATGATTACTAACTTAAGCGCCAGCCTGTATCGGGAATCCGGCCCCTCCGCGCTCATCATCGGCGGAGGCGTGATCGGAGCTGCGTCCGCCTATGAGCTGGGCAAAGCCGGTTATGCCTGCACCGTGCTCGACAAGGGCGGCTGGAGCCGGGAGGCTTCCACCGCCGCTGCCGGCATGCTGGGCGCGCAGGTGGAGATCCATCAAGCCGGTCCTTTCTATGAGCTATGCCGCGCAAGTCTCGGTATGTACCGGAATTGGACAAGCGAGCTGGAGGCATCGGGCGGCATCTCTGCACAATACATAGCCGAAGGTATCGTCCGGGCTGCGATGACGGACGAGGATGAGGCCGAGCTCCTCAGCCGTCTGCCCTGGATGCAGGATGCGGAATGGATGACTGCCGAGGAGCTGCTCCGCATCGAATCCGAGCTCAGCCCGGCTATTCGGGGCGGCCTGTATTTGCCTGCGGATCATCAAGTCCATCCCCACTGGCTGGCCAAGTCACTGAAGGCCGCCATCCTGCGCCAAGGCTGCGTCATCCGGGAGTGGACCCCGGCAACCCGATTGCTGACCGACTGCGCCGGACGCGTAATCGGAGCCGCGACGCCGGAGCATGAGCTGCATGCGGACGTTGTCATATTGGCCGCGGGGGCCTGGAGCTCCCCGCTCACAGAACCTCTCGGGCTGAAGCTGCCGATGTTCCCGGTTAAGGGCCAATGCATCTCCGTACGCACAGACATGCCGTTGATCAGTTCCACTGTGTTCACAAAAGGCTGCTATATCGTGCCGAAGAGCGACGGCACTTCCATCATAGGAGCCTCCCAGCAGCAGGTCGGCTTCGACAAGCGGGCCACCGCGGCCGTAATCGCCGAGCTGCATGAAAAAGCGGCAGCGCTGCTGCCGCGGATAGCCGATGCCGAATTCGTCGACACCTGGACGGGTCTGCGTCCCGGCACGGAGGACGGGTTGCCGTTCATCGGGAAATGGGAGCAAGCCCCCGGCCTCATCGTGGCGACCGGTCATTACCGCAACGGCATCCTGCTCGCTCCTGTGACCGGGCGGCTGGTGGCCCAGCTTGCGCAGGGCCTCGCTACCGAGCTTGATCTGGCTCCCTTTGCCCCAAGCCGGACGCTGACAGCTCCTCATCAGGATCAGGAGCATCCGCTCCCGTTGTGAAAGCTCAGCCCTTGAAGCGGGCCATAAGCGCCCAGCGGCGCTCATGACGCCGCTTGTACTTCGGAAGCCCCCGATACAGTTCCACCGTCTCACGGAACGAACGGCGGGCTTCTTCTGCACGTCCGAGCTGCTGATACAGCTGGCCGAGACGGTAATAAGCTTCGCAGGACGAGGAGTTGACCTCCCTGAATCTCTCCAGATACCCGATCGCGCGCTCCGGATCGGTCCCGGCGTAAGCCTCTCCCAGCTTCAAGAAGGGATCGCCGTATTTCACACGCGGATTGATCGCAACCGCCTGCAGGATGAGCGTCTCTCCTTCGTCCCTGTGCCCTCGCATCAGTTGGCAAATCCCCAACTCGCTGAGCACATCCGCAGAATCGTCCATCACCCGGTGGACCTCGGTCAGCAGCTCATAGGCCGCGTCGTACTTCTTCTGCTCCATCAGGATACGGGCGATCTCATGCTTGGTGGACGTATGATGCGGGCTGAGCCTCAGCTCGTCGCGCAGCTTTCTCAGCCTGCTCCCCCGCTTCAGCGGCTTCAGGAAGCTGGGCGTAAGCCCGATGAAGCGGCGGTCCAGCATGTACACGATAAGCAGCAGGACGATCAAGGCAATAAACGGATTGCCCAATAACCAGGTTAACAAGATAAAAATAAAAACTTTACTCAAACCGGCACGCCTTCCTTTCCCCTCTAGCAGATCTCTAGCCGATTGTATCATAAGCTCCCAGTATTTGGACACACCCGGTTAATGAGCGAGAAAGAAAAGCGCGAGTTGGAGCGCGAAGGCAGGAATTGACGGGCTGCAGCACGAATGAATAGTTTAGTTTAGCCAACAAACAGGGGGAACGATTACGAAATGAATGAAGCCAAAGCAGCCGCATGGAGCCGCACAAGACAAATGGGAAAAGCCAAATTCGTCATGATCCGGGGCGTGCTTTTGTATAGCTTATCCTTGACAGCCGTCTTCACAGCTATCGAATGGTTCTCGCAGCAGACGCTGCTATCCTCATGGCTGACGGTCCGACTGCTGGTGTTCGGAATCGTCGGCTTCTTCGCAGCCAATTTCCAATGGGATGGCAACGAACGCGGTTATGCGGCGTATGAGCAGGGGAAGCAGTCGGGACGCGGCGGGAAGAAGCCTGCAGGCAAAGACGGCCGGAAATAAGCCGGCAGCTCTGTGGCGGAGACACTGCGGGAAAGGATCATAGCGGTGCGTGCTTCACAAACCAGTAATAGAGTCATTCTAAACCCGCGACGCCTGCTGCGGCAACGGGGAACCGGAAATTGTCCGCGTAAGGTGGGCAGTATCGGCGGCCACCGGGGCTTATACTTGCTCAAAGTTACAAAAACCTGCGATCGTAACGAACGATCGCAGGCATCAAGGGAATATATAATCAAAAAGGGGGTCACTGCTTATTATAGGCGCCCAGCATTAAAGAATGATGAAGAACAGATTACAATTCCGTGACAAATTCACCCGTTATGCCAACCCGCCGGCCGGCCTGCCACTTAGCCCTCAGTCATCATCATCCGGGTGCGCCTCATACACCGGCGGATGATCCCCTCCGATCTTGCGCTTCATCGCCAGCAGCGCAAAAAACAACAGCACTTCGTTGTTCACATACGATACGCCCAGCCCGAAGATGCCGAACATCCGGGAAAAGCTCTGCTCCTCCCCGGCAAATACGGAGGCCCACCACCAGATGGCTCCCGTCGCTATCAGCGTATTGACAAGCGAGCCGGCCAGAAAAGAGAGGCCCAGCTTCTCGGTTTTCCACATCGGCCAGATGCCGACAATGCCGGTCAGCACAAAACCGGCGCCCAGGATTATCCAAAAAATCGTATCATACGTCAAGGCTTCCCCTCACGCTCCCACCGTTCCTGCGTAAATTCCTTCATCAGAGTATCATGAATAACTGGTTCCGGACAACCGTTTGGGCAATCTGCCTCAAAGTTGTCAAATGCTATTGTGCTGGCAACCGGATACGTTGATCGGGTATAATGGAAAGAAGTACAGGAGAGCCCAGCCTAGTTTGGCATGATAGCCGGAATAATCGCCGGCAGGAAGCCTAAGCGCACGGCTGAAGCGGTCCGGATAAAGGAGGTGCCGTGATGGCACGCAGCAAAGCCATGAAGCAGCGCAGCAAGCTGATTCGCGAAGGAAAGCTGGACCCCGCGATGGGCCGGAAAAGTTGGGGTGGCTGTCTGCCGGTAGAACGTCTGACTCCCACCTACCAGGAAACCCGAAACAAGCAGGATAATAAGCACAAAAAGAAATGGAAGCATTCGTCTTATACGAGCGAAGGTTCCATTTCTTTTTGTCCGTTTCAGGCCCGGCCCCGTGCTGCTACAAAATGACCCCTGCTTCCAAACGGCCTTTTGCATATAACGCGCTGCCCACGACTCCGGCATCCTCCAGCAGCTCCGCCGGCTTGATATGCAGGTCCTTCCAATAGAAAGACAGCGCCGCGCGCTCCATCTCCTCGCGCATCGGCTTCAGCAGCCGCTCGCCTGCCTGAGCCGCTCCGCCCCCGACTACGATCAGATCGGGGCTGAACAGCGTGATGGCCGTCGCGAGTCCCCGCCCAAGCAGCGTTCCCGTCCTGTTTAGCACAGCGATCGCCGCCGGATCTCCGGCATCATAAGCTCTGGATACGTCAGCAGCCGTTATGTTCGCCGCCTTCTCGCCGGGGAATTTCTCAGCGAGCACTGTCGACTCTCCGCGCTCCACCGCTTCACGAGCCTGCCTGGCGATTCCTGTCGCCGAAGCGACCGTCTCCAGGCAGCCGGTCAGCCCGCAGTTGCAAACGTAATCGATGCCCTCCAGCGCGATATGTCCAAGCTCTCCGGCACGCCCGCCACTGCCGTAATACAGCCGGCCTTCGTTGAACATCGCAGCCGCCATCCCGGTGCCTACCGTAATGCCGAGCACATGGTTGAAGCCGCGTCCCGCTCCCCCCGTCGCTTCCCCATAGACATACATCCGTACGTCGTTATTGACGAAGACGGGAAGGCCGCCGATACGGGCGCTCAGCAGATCAGCCAGCGGAAAGTCTCTCCAGCCCAGATTGGCTGCAAAAACGCTCGTTCCCTTCACATGATCCACAAAACCAGGGACACCAATGCCAACACCTTCGATCTCTACCTGCGCCTCCTGCTTCACACGCTCGATCGCTTCGGCCAGCCGCGCAACGACGTCTTCTCCCCCGCGCTGCACCTGCGTTGCAATCTTGACCATCTTCCGGGTTTTTCCCGTCTCATCGACAATGCCAATGACCATATTTGTTCCGCCAATATCGACGCCTGCATAATGTTTCACCGGTTTTCCTCTTTTCTGTTTCTATTATCCTGCGTAGCTGCAGCCGGGCCGCAAGCCCGGCGTGTCTTGGCGCGCCATCATGAGTCCAGCCCTGTCTCGGCCAGATGCAGGGCAATGCCGTTGGCCTCAAGGAAGGCTCGCAGCGGCTCATCGGGAATTTTGTTCGTGATGCAGCCTGTAAGCGTAGTCAGAGGCGCCATACTGAACAGCGAGGTGCGCCCAGCCTTGGTATGATCGAATACCGCATACGAACGGAGAGATCGCTTCAGCATCAGCCGGGCAATGTCCGCCTCCTGCTCGGAAAACGTTGTCAGGCCCTGCTCCTCGGCAATGCCGTCGATCCCCATGAACATGATGCCGATATTGATGCCCTCGATGATCCGCTCGGCCAGCGGTCCGCACAGCTCGAAGCTGTTGCGGCGCATCACTCCCCCGGTCAGCACCACCTGCACGCCGTCGCTCTCGGACAGCTCCATAGCGATATTGACCGCGTTGGTCACCACGGTAATCCCTCGGCGCAGCTTCAGCTCGCGCGCGATCAGGAAGGTAGTCGTGCCGCCGGTCAGACCTACGACATCGCCTTCCTCGACCAGCTTCGCAGCTTGAGCTGCGATCGCTTCTTTTTCCAGCCAGAGCAGCTGCTTCTTCTCGAAAAACGAGATCTCCCTGCCCGAGGCGGCAGGACTCTCCAGTTGGGCGCCGCCCAGGCTGCGGATGATGCCGCCCTGCCGCTCCAGCACATCGAGATCCCGGCGGGCGGTTGCTTCCGAGCAGTCGAATTTCTCGATCATTTCCTGAATCGTCACGCGTCCCTGCCTTTTCAGCAGGTTCATAATCTGCTCGCGCCGCCTGTCTCCCTTGCTGGGAGCTCGATCAACCATGAATTCTCCTCCTTCGAGTGCTGTGCGTTCGCTCGCTTTTATCAAATTTTAAATCATTTTTTTGACGATATCAATCAAATATTGCCTGACATCTTTCATTTGAAACCAACTGCCAACGATTGCGTATTATATTAGAAGCGGATCTCTGTCCGCCGCAATTACCGTTCAACGATGCTCTCAGGGGGTTGCCATGCCAAACGGTCAGGATCTATACGAACTTGAAGAATCATTCCGCCAGTTATTCCGGCGCATCAAAGCGAGCTGGACTCGCTTCGAGTTTGAGGGTGTTTCCTCCTCGCAAGCCTCCATACTGGAAAAACTGTATACCGATGGGCCGCTTAAGGTTTCCCAGCTCGCCGACGCGCTTTGGATCACCGCCGGTGCGGTCACTTCCTTGTCCGATAAGCTTATAGCCGGACATTTCGCCGAACGCTCCCGTTCGGAAGAAGACAGGCGTGTCGTTTACCTGGAGATTACCGACAAAGGGCGGGAGGTGCTGCAAACATTCCGTACCCATCGCGAGGAAGTAGTGAAGAAATTTTTCGGCATTTTGTCGGAGGAGGACTCCAGGCATCTGATCCGCATCTTTAATCAGATTCTTGATGAGACCGATCCGCCCCAGTCCTAGATTTCACGCGGACCCGCTAATCGGCTTGGAACTCGTAGGTCCAGGCAGCCGTATGGCTTGAGGGTACGTTCTCTTCTATATACAGTTAGAAGCCGCTTACGGAAGGCCCTGATAAGGTCCACGGAAGCGGTTTCTTCCAGTTAACTCCATATCGGCATCCCCCTTTCTTCTCCCCTTCTGTATCTCTGCGCATAGCGAAAGGAACAAAAAAGCCGCTCTCAATGGAGCAGCTTTCCGGCATCCAGCCGTGACAACTTAGTTTTTCCCCTGGCAGCACCAACGTCTAGCCCGCCAAGATGGAGTTGATCCGCGATATAATTGCCTGGACGCGCTCTTCCCCTGCCGCCTCTCTGACTACGCGCAGACCTTCGGTTAAGTTCGACCGCCGCACGGTGCTGTGGGCGTCCGTGGCCAATAGGTGCACATGATTACGGGCAAGGAGCCAGCGGCCGAACGACTCGGCTTCCGCTCCGTTCTTGCCGACCAAACTATCGGCTGTTACTTGCACCCAAGCGCCCAATGAGATCAGGTTGGTCAGCAGCTCAGGATTGTCTCTGAAAAAAGGATGGCGTTCCGGATGCGGGATAATAGGCGTGGTCCCCTGATCCAGAAACCATTTCACCACTTGCTCCGTATCCGGAGAATATTCGCCCCAGCGCTGCTCCAGCAAAATAAACCGCCGAGCGGCGTCCAAATAAAAAAAACGGTCTTGCTCCGCATGATCATAGACATAAGCTGCGCTCTCCAGCCTCACCTCGCTGCCCGGATGGACGGTAACGGCGATCCCTTCCCGGTCTAGCTCCCGCTGCAGCTGTTCGATTTTTTTCAGCTGGACGCTTTTATCGGTCATAAATTTATTGCAGAAATGAGGCGTAGCGATAATATGACGAACGCCGTCATCGTATGCGAGTCTGGCCATTTCCACAGATTCCTCAAAGGTTTTGGCCCCATCATCGATTCCATCTAACAGGTGGCAATGAATATCAATCAATGCGAATCCTCTCCTTAGATCTAACCCGTTTATTTTCTTTTCCATAGGTTATGCCCGTACCGCCGATACAAGACCGGAAACAACCCTTGATGCTCCAAGGGTTGTTTCCGCCAGGTTATCCCGGACTATTTTTTCGCATGATACTGTTTGTAAGCATCCTGATAAATTTCCAGGTAACGTTTGATGTTCATTTTCTCCAAGGTGTTCAAATAGTTGTTCCACTCCTTCTCGACGTCCAGCGAGCCCGTAACCGTTTTGGCAAAAAATTCGGTTCTGTAGTCAGTAAGCGACTTCTCCAGGTTAGACAGCTCCTCGGCCTGTTCGTTGGTGAAAAACACGGGCGGAACAATTTTATCCATAGCCAGCTTGTAAGGCTCGTACTTCTTGGTTTCATTAAATAAGATGAGCTCCAGCGAATTTTTGGGATCGGCTGCCACGCTTAACCGCAGATCATTGGTCCGCAGCGACGGACCCGCCTGCGCCCAGTGTACGTTTTGCAGCTTGCCGTTCGGGGCGATTGTTTTCCATACCGCCGGCTTCCCGTTGACGCCAATCTCTCCCGGCGCCGCCCAGTCCCATTCTTGACCGGGTCGGCCCTGCGTGCTGCGCAGTGTCGCTTCTTGCGAAAGCAGCAGATCGGCGAGACGAAACGCGGCAGCCGGATTTTTAGCCTTGTTGGTGATGACGAATTGACCCGTGGAGACTGCATACGGATTATACGCCGTAGAACGCACGCCGCCAGGTCCTTGGAGCGGAGGGACAGCGACGAAATCTTTAAATCTCGGGTTGTCGACATCGCTGAACACCGTCTGGTTTTGCGAAGCGATTGCTCCGACAATCGGAATTTCCGGATTGAGGCCCATCTGCTTCAGCTTGGCCCGGTCCTGTGTAAACGTTTGCGGAGAAACCAAGCCCTCGGCATACAGCTTGCTGATATACTTTAATGCTTCCTTCCACTCCGGTTGGTTATAGGCCACTTGAACTTTGCCGTCTTTTACGTATTTCAAGTTGAAGTCCTTCTCGATAAAGGCGCTGGTCAAGAAAAGATCCAGGGTGGAGGACGGACCGTTAGTCGCGCCGACAAGCGCAATCTCATCCGCTTTGCCGTTTCCGTTCGGGTCCTTTTCCTTAAATGCCTTAAGCACCTGGTAGAACTCTTCGGTCGTGGTCGGCATCTTCAATCCCAGTTTATCCAGCCATGGCTGATAAATCCACATTTTTTGGCCGAGCGAACAGTGATAGCAATCATTTACTTGCGGAACGGAATAGATTTTGCCATCGGGCAGTGTGATCAGGTCTTTCACATAAGAAATTTGACCGAACATCTTTTTCATTTCCACACCGTATTTATCGATGTACGAGTTCAGCGGAATAAACACGCCGTCCTTGCCGTAAATTGATTGCTGAATCGGGGAAACGCTCATGCTCAGCAAGACATCCGGGTAATCGCCGCTTGCCAGAGATACGTTGAGCTTTTCCGCAAATGTTTTCTCGGGCGCGACTTCCCATTCGATATGAATGTTCGTTTTTTCCTCCAGCCATTTGGTAAACTCGTTGGTGGCGAAGTTTTCGACGACGCTTGAGCCTTTGACCATCACCTTTAACGTCGTCTTTTCCTTCGTGATCGGGAATTCGCCCGGGCCCGTAACTTGATCGTCGCTGCTCGCTTCGGCCTTGCTGGCGGCTTCCTTCCGGTCCGCTTCCGTGTCTGCGCCGCAAGCGCTCAGAAGCGCCAAAGATGTTGTGAGCGCCACTGCAGCCATAAAACGTTTTTTCATGCGCTAACCTCCCCGTATCTCTTTTTACTAAACGAATCTGTTCCTTGAACAGTTTGTCTTCTAAACCTCCTTAAGCATAGCGCAATACGTTAGTGCAGGCATTATGCTGATTTGCGCCGACATGACTTTTTCTGTTTAAGAAAAAAGCCCTCACCCCCTGGATTCAACCATCCGGGGAGCAAGGGCTCCTGCAAGCTATAACGTTATTTGGTTCAGCATGCGATCAGCCATTATTTTATAGCCTTCGGCGTTCGGATGCAGGTTGTCCGGCAGCTTATCCGCGAAGGCTTGTCCGAAGACTTCCAAGCCGTCTACATAGGTAAGATGCTCGTCCCCGTACGAAGTCAGAACCCGGACCGCTTCCCGGATTTCGTCCCTCATCGTAACCAAATTCATCCCTGCCGTATTTTCATCCGTTTCCCTGTGTGGACAATAGATCGGAGAGATCAAGAACAGCGGCGTGTTCGGATGCTTCTCCCGAATGATCGACACCATCCCGATGACGGCCGAACGGAACGTCCGGATATTCAAGCTGCCTCGGCCCATGACATTAATGCCGAGACACATAGAGATGAGGTCGGCAGGAAGGTCGCGGATGACGCGGGCAACCATCGGCTCCAGATGACATTGTCCCCCGTAGCCCATGCATGTCAAATCCCAGCCTTTGCTGCGGGCTACGATCGCCGGCCAGGTTTGAGCCGGGCTTTCGGCTGCGACGCATTGGGTGATGGAGCTGCCGTACGTGACCCATCGCGGCCGGTCGTTCGGCAAGGGAGAGGCCGATGCCCCATCGTCGATCTTCAGCGCTTTCACCGTGACGGCGGCTTGCTGCGACAAATACAGCTCAACCCGCTTCATACGGGCAGGCAAGCCTGTAAATAAACAGCGCTCTTCCCCCGCTGCCAGCGTGCCGGTACTGACGAACTCATCGTCAATCACAAGATCAAACTGCCGGTCTTGATCCGCTGCGGTGACCTGCAGCTCTACGGTAGCGGAATCGCTTGCAAAAGCAACTCGAACGCCTGCCGCTTCTCCCGCCTTATCAACCAACTCAGGAAAAAACAAGTCAAGCTGATGATGAGGCAGACGCCAAGGACGAAGTCCCGCCTCATTCGCTTCTACGGAGACGGCCCCCCGAAGCCAAGCTTCGGTTAATTCAATAGTTTGCATGCCGGAATTCACCCTTCTATCGTAAGTAGCTTGCTGGTATCGTCCCTATTATAAGCGGGCAAGAAATTCCATGGCAAGCCCGGTTCCCCGCAAAAAAACCACAATACGACGGTGACCGCATTGTGGCAGCTTATGATTTGTTTTCATGAGACGGGTATCCCCTGCAAGCATGTCCCTCTGTGTTACCGAACTGTCGTACCCGCCGGAACAACGGACACCGCCTGGCCCGCCTGCAAACGCAAGGCAATCTCCCCGTTCTGCACGGGCAGCGCCTGCGCATAGGCAGTCAAGCCGCTTGGCGTGATCGTATAAACGTCCGCCGCTTCCACATCCCGCCACGTCTCGGGCATCTTCCACACGCGATCCTCATAGCCCTGCCGGCTGTAAGCGATGATTTCCGCATGCTCCTGCTCCAGCCACTGCGCCGGGACGAACAGATCGCCTCCGTCCCTCAGCACCCGCTCCCCCTGCTTAACGACCGGCTTGCCTTGGTCCAGGTAGCTGATAACGCCTTCGGAGAACGTCACGATGCCGTCTGCATCGGATAACCGTTCCAGGCGGTTAAGGTAATACCAGAGCAGGGTCTTGCGGCAAAACTCGTCCAGAAACCCACGCAGCTCAATCGGGTCCGCCTGAATGAGCTTCTGGCCAAGCATGGACACGCCGAAGCGCTGATCCCCGCCTTCGCCGCCGACATATAAGGAGGCCGGCACCTTCATAGGGTCCAGCTGCCCGAAATGCCAGGCCAGCGGCTGCAGGCCAAGGAAAGGATCGATACGGAATTTGCTGTCGAATTCCGAAGTAACGTCCACTCCCCGCTCCCTCCAATAGCGGAATATTTTTTTCTGCGTTTCGGCTTCTTCTTCCAGAGTGATCCCATGATAAGGGCTGATTGTCTCCTGCTCCAGCCGGGGGATGAGCTGATGGAAAGCATCGATATGGACCGTGCCGGCCCTCTGCAGCGGCAGCAGCTCAAGAAGCTGGTCGATCCGCAGCTGGGTGAAGCCTTTATTCCACTCCCGGGTATAGCTGATCGGGGTACCCCACAGATACGTTTTCGGCGTGCCGTCTACATTTTTGGCGATCAGATCATGCTCCAGGTAGGCGCTCCACATCGGACTCGACGGCTTAATATCCAGCATGTTGATATGGAGGCTGACGACCGTATGATACCGGAACGCTTCGTTCATCAGCCATCGCAAACTGTCCGCCGCAGTCGCGTCCTGCGCCCGCTTCAGCTTCGGATTCACGATGTCCCAGGCGGGAAAACCTGTGTCATGGCCATCGTATTGCCAGCCTACCAAATAGATGATTTTGGGCATGCCCCTGGTCAAGTGATCCAGCTTCTTGATCACCTCCAGGCTTTGCTCGAAGGTGCTCCGTACCGTGCCGTCCGATTCGCAGGAGGTGATCTTCATTGTCAAGGTTTGGTGGTACGGGTGAATAAAGGGCACCGCAGGAGCAGGGATAACGGTGAAAACAACCGAATCCGTAACAGTGCTTCCATCGGCTGTCACAGCTTTCACCGTGACAGTCGCCGTGCCGTCCGTCCGTGTGCCGGCTCGCACATAGGCGCCCGCCCCCATCCTCGCTACCGTAGACAACACATCCGGATCGCTGCACGCATAGGTGATAACCGTATCGGTAAAATTCGCTTCCGTGCCGTCGCTCATCGTGCCGCTGACAAAAATCCATGCGGCTTCGTCCAGACGTAGGGTGGTTTTCTTCGTTGAAATCGCAATCGATCGCAGCCGAATGCCTGAATTGTCTTCCGTCATGTTGGGAAAGCTCCTCTCCAGCTTAATTCTCGTTTAACGCCTCTTCTACCTGCTCCACTAATCGATCCTAATTCTAACCAGATAAATTCTCGGATCGACACCATCAAAAATAAATATTAAAACTATTTATACCATATGTTCAAATAAAAGAGTTGAATTAGTTAATACGAGAGCCCTTGCCTTGTTTACTCACTCCCCCGCTCGCTCCGCAGCCGCTTGAAGGCGGCGATAAACGCGCCGGGATCGGCGCTCACGTTGAACGGATATACCCCCTGCCGGGTATGGAGGTACAAAATCCCCTCTTCGCCTCCCAATCGGCGATAGGACATATCATACACATGCCCGAGCGGGAATTCACGGAAGCGGGTCGTAATCCTCGTCGCAAACAGGCGCAGCACGCGAAGCTCCCTCTCTGTCGTCTGGCAAGTTGAAGATATCGTTCTGACCGCCTTGTAATACGGATGCTCAGCGATAAGTCGGCTTTCCTGCATGCCTCCGCCCTCCTCTCCCCGGCCCTCAGGAGCCGCCTGATTTCTCCCGCTTGGCCGAAGGATTAAGATCATCCTGCACGCTCCGCTTCCAAAGCGGGACGCCCGAGCGGTAAGCGGCTCTGCCGGTTAAATGGCCGGCCACCGGCGACGTCAGGAAGACGAAGACGATGCCAAGCAGCAGCTTGGCGCTGACATGCTCCAGCACCAGCATGAAGTAGAAGAAAGCGCCGGCCAGTACGAGCAGAACGCCAAGAGTTGCGCTTTTGGCCGCGGCATGCGATCTTGTATAAACGTCGGGCAGCCGGATTAATCCCCATGCGCTGAGAGCGCTGATCAACGCTCCAGCCACGATCAGAGTACCGATCAGCACCTCTCCCGCCAGTTCAAGCCATTCCTTATTCAAGAATGTCCCCCCTCTCGATATAACGGGCGAATGCCGTAGTCCCGATAAAGGTTAAAATGCCGATCAGCAGCACGATGTCAAAATAAGCGGTCGTCCTGAACAAAACGCAAAGCAGCGTCATCATAGCGAGCAGCATGACCCCGATTGTATCGAGGGCGATAATGCGATCGGGAATCGTTGGGCCTTTGAGCAGCCGGTACATACAGCCCAGAATCGAGAGCGCCAGAATACCCAGCGCCAGGATAATAAAATAAGAAATCATGACCGGGTCACCTCCATGATGGCTTGTTCGAACGTTTCTTTAATTTGCCCGGACAGCTGCTCCGAATCTTCGATATCCAGCGCATGAATATACAAGGTTTGGCCGTCCGGAGAGACGTCCAAAGTCAGCGTGCCCGGTGTCAGACAGATGAGGCAGGAAAGCACAGTGATCTCCCAGTCGGATTTGAGCTCCGTCTTATAGGCGAAAATTCCCGGCCGGATGGCAAGCTTCGGACGCAGCAGCTGCAGGCTGACGGCGATGCTTGAGGCGATCAGCTCCTTGGCGAACAGCGCAAGCAGCTTTAAGACCGCCCACAGCCTTCTCAGGTAAAAATCATGAGGCCAGAACCGGCGAAGCAAGCCGATGCAGCCGGCTCCGACAAGAAAGCCGACTATGAACTGCGCGGCGGACCATTCATTCTGGAGAAACATCCAGACGGCGGCGATCATCAGATTCAGCAATAGTTGCAAGGCCATCTCAGCTACTCCTTCCGTAATACGGCATCGATATAAGCTGCAGAATCTGCCAGCGTCTGACCTGCTTCGGCGACCAGCCGGTATACAAACTCCGAACCGAGCCCCATCCCTATGACAAGAAGTCCAAGTCCGGCTGCCGGCAGCACCACAGTCATACGGCTCACCGGCCGAGTATTCGGCATCGGCGGCAGAGGCTTTCTTTCTCCCCAGAACGCATGCATAAATACCCGGATCAGGGAATAGAGCACGATTAAACTGCTGGCAAGCGCAACGGCTGTGAGGCCGTAATATCCTTCGCGCAGACCGCCCTGGATCAGCAGAAGCTTGCCGGCGAAGCCGCTGAACGGCGGGATGCCTGCGATAGCGAGCACAGCCGCGAAGAACAGCCAGCCCTGCAGCGGATACCGCTTCATCAGTCCGCCCATCTCCTTAATGTCATAAGTCCCTGCCGTCCCGGCAATCCAGCCGCCCAATATAAAGAGCAGCGCCTTCGCCACCATGTCGTGAATCAAGTAAAATACCGCCCCGTCCAGCGCTTCCCGCGAAGAGACGGCAAGCCCCAGCGCTATGAACCCCACGCTGACGACTACATTGTAGTTCAGAATAAGCCGGATATCCCGATAAGCGACCGCCCCCAGGGAGCCCAGAACCATAGTGACGGCTGCCAGGCCATGAATCCAGCCCTGGATGGCGACCGGCTCCGCCACAAACAGCAGCGTGGAGGTACGAAGCAGCGCATAGACGCCGACCTTCGTCAGAAGTGCGGCGAATAAAGCGGCTACAGCCGGCGGAGGGGCGGCGTACGAGCCGGGCAGCCAGAAGAACAGGAACAATCCCGATTTTAAGGAGAATACGATCAGGAACAATACCGCGATCACCTGAAGAATCCCGTATTGGCCTACCTCCGCCACCTTATGAGACAGATCCGCCATGTTCAGCGTGCCTACGACTCCGTACAGATAGGCCACAGCCGCTACAAACAATGTGGAGGACAATATATTGATCAGCATGTATTTCAACGTCTCGCGCAGCTGTCTTCTCGTTCCTCCCAGCACGATCAGGGCGTAAGAAGCGATCAGCAGCACCTCGAAGCAGACGAACAGATTAAACAGGTCGCCGGTGAGAAAGGAACCGTTGATGCCCGCCAGCAGGAATTGGGTGAGCGGGTAAAAATAATGCTTCTCCCGCTCGCTCCCGATCGTGCCGAACGCATACCATAAGCAGGCGGCTCCTACGACAGAGGTCGTAAGCACAAGCAGCGCGCCGAGCATATCGGCGACAAACACGATGCCGTACGGAGGAAGCCAGCCGCCCATGCGCAGCACTTGAATCCCTTGGCTGTGCACTTGGGACACGATCAGGCAGGAGGACGCGGCGGTCCCGAGCAGGCCGGTCATGCTCACCCAGCGCTGAGCGGAGACACGTCGGTTCAGGAATAAGAGCAAAATAGCCGTCCCCAGAGGAATCAGCAGCGGAAGCACCAGCAGATTATTCATCCTCCCGCCCCCTTAACTGCTCCATATCGTCCGTCCCCAGCCGCTGGTACGCCTTATAAGCCAGCACGAAGAAAAAGGACGTAACGCCGAAGCTGATGACGATGGAGGTTAAAATTAACGCCTGCGGCAGCGGGTCGACGTATGCCTGCGCCTGCTCTCCCAGGAGCGGAGGCGCTCCTGTCTTCAGGCGGGACATCGTCAGCAGCAGCAGGTGGACGCCATGGGTCAGCAGGGAGGTTCCCAAGATGATGCGGAGCAGGCTTCTGGAGAGAATCAGGTATACCCCGACCGTAAACAGCACTCCGATGGATATGGACATGTAGAGCTCCATTAGTCTTTATCACTCCCGATGGTGAAGATAATGGTCATCGTAATCCCTATGACGGTCAGGTAGACGCCGAGATCGAACAGCACGGCCGTGGCCAGCTCCGTTTTGCCGAGCAGCGGCAGCTCGAAATACCCGAAAGCATGCGTCAGGAACGGCTCCCGGAACAAGAAGGAGCCTGCTCCGGTCAGCACGGCGATCAGCAGGCCGATGGCCGTCATCCGACGGAAATCGAGAGGGATGATGCTGCGGATCGCCGCAGCGCCATGGCTGATGGCGAGCAAAATGAGCGCGGCGGCCGTCATCAGCGCTCCGATAAACCCGCCTCCCGGCTGATTATGACCTGCGAAGAACAAATAGAGCGAGAAGGTCAAAATGATGAAAACAGCCACTCTGGAGATCGTTCTCAAGATGACGTCATTGCTGCGCGGATGCTGCGCCGCGGGACGGCTGTCGTCCGGTTTGGGCTCCGCCTTCCGTACCTGGGGCAGCGTAATAGAAGTCTGCCGGACGGCGGCGGACAGCGGCTCTTCCTCCTCAGCAGGCTTCAGCCGGATCAATGCATAGATCCCGTAGGAAGCGATGCCCAGCACGACAATCTCCAGCATCGTATCGAAGCCCCGGAAGTCTACAAGAATGACGTTTACGACGTTTTTGCCCCCCGCCAGCTCGTAACTCGACTTCAGGAAATAATCCGAGATGGACGCGAACGGCCTGCTGCCGCTTGCGCTCAAGGCAATAAGCGTCACGAGTACGCCCACGCCCACTGAGATCAGCGCATTGGTCAGCTTGAACGGAAGCTTGACGACTTCTTTTTTCAGCTTCGGCAGATGGTAGAAGCAGAGCAGGAACAGCGCCACAGAGACGGTCTCGACAATCATCTGCGTCAGAGCCAGGTCAGGCGCGCGGAAGATAACGAAGAACAACGTTACCATATAGCCGGCCGTTCCCGTCCATATAATAGCCGTCAGCCGCGTTCGCGCGAAAGGGACCGCCAGAACCGATACGATCAGCGCCCCATTGATCAGCGCTTCGTATACCGAAACCGGCGCGAAGCCCGACATGTCAAACGACAAGGCGCCTGAGCGAAGCAGCGACCAGCTCAGCGAAAGAATTAAAAACAGGAATACATAAATCGCATAATGCCGGACCGAACCGGTCATGTAGGTGCCGGTCAGACGCCGTGAGCCCCGATGCAGCAGCTTCAGTCCCTGATCATAAGCCAGGTTCAGGGAAGGCTTGCGAAACAGCGGGCTGTTCAGCATCCCGAAGCGGGGATGGAGCTTGTAGACGATGCTGCCGATAATCACGACGCCGATCGTCATATACAGCTCCGTCGTCCACCCGTGCCACATCTGGATCGACACGGCGAACCTGTCCCCCGGCAGCAGCAGCCCCGGATGAATCGCAGCCATCCCCGGCCCGATCAAGGTTTGGGACAGCAGATTGGGGAATAACCCGAATACAACGGCGAGCGAGGCAAGCACGACGGGAGAAATCAGCATCCCGAGCGGAGCCTCGTGCGGGGCCTTCGCCAGCTGCTCCGGCTTATACCGGCCGGTGAAGGTTCGCAGCAGCAGGATCATGCTGTAACCGAAGGTCAGAATGCTTGCCAGCCATGCGACAACGGGAAACAGAACGGTTAATGCTCCTATGTTCAGGACATCCAGCTGCGAGATTTGCAGCATCGCCGTAAAAAACATCTCCTTCGACAGAAAGCCCCCGAAAGGCGGCAAACCGGCCATGGAGCAAGCTCCGATAACCGCCGCCGAGAAGGTGACGGGCATGACGGTCAGAAGCCCGCCGAGCTTGCGGATATCGCGGGTGCCCGTCTCATGGTCCACGATGCCGACGACCATGAACAAGGCTCCTTTGAACACTGCATGATTCATAAGATGGAAAAGCGCGGCCATCGTGGCTTTGGCATACAGCAAGGAAGCCGGCGCTCCCGTGAAGAAAGCCGAGGCCGAGCCGAGACCCAGCAGGCTCATAATAAGTCCGAGCTGGCTGATCGTGGAGTAAGCCAGCATCGCCTTCAGATCGGTTTGCTTCAGCGCCCGGAAAGATCCGTAGACCAGCGTCAGCAGTCCGGTCAGCGAGACGGCCCAGAACCAGAGCGGCTGGCCCTCGAATACCGGGCTGAGCCGGGCCACCAGGTACAAGCCCGCCTTGACCATCGTAGCCGAATGCAGGTAGGCGCTTACCGGAGTCGGAGCTTCCATCGCATCCGGCAGCCAGATGTGAAACGGAAATTGGGCCGACTTGGTGAAGGCTCCCAGCAGGATCAGCGCCAGTGCCGGAAGAAACAAATTGTGAGCCGCCAGCTGATCGGCGTTATGGACAATTTCCCTTATGCTGAATGTTCCGCTCATGACATACAGCATGACGAACCCGGCCAGCATCGCCAGTCCGCCAAGCACGGTGATCAGCATCGACTTCAGCGCACCGTACCGGGATCTCTCCCGATAATGCCAGAAGGCGATCAGCAGGAAGGAGGAGAGACTTGTCAGCTCCCAGAACCCGTACAGCACGATCATATTGTCCGAGAGCACTACCCCCAGCATCGCCCCCATAAACAACAGCAGGTACAGATAAAAGGTGTGCAGAGGCTCTCTCTCTTTATCCAGATAAAAGATCGAATACAGCACGACCAGCGATCCGATCCCGCAGATCAGCAGAGCGAACAGCAGGCTGAGGCCATCCAAGTATACGGTGAATTGTATCCCGATCGAAGGAATCCATGGAACCGCATGCTCTCTGGCTCCCCCGCCGCTGATCAGCGGAAGCTCGGTCAAGAAATAAGCGAAGAGCAGCGCGGGCACAGGCAGGACGAGCCAGCCGGCATGGACGCGGCGCAGCGGCCTCAGCAAAACCGGACTGATCGCCGCATACAAAAATGGAAGCATAATAGCAAGATGCAGCAAAGACAACGGGTTCACCCTCTCTATAAGTCGGTTCTTGCACTATCTTTTCCAAAAAAACGCAAAAAGAGCCCGCGTTTGGCAGGCTCCTCCGTTAACTTGCGTATTTTGTTGTCAGAGTGCGACTAGGCGCGCCAGAGGCGTCAAGAGACTAGTGCGACTGAATAAGTATATCGCGCCGCCGCAGGATTGTCAAAGCTTATCACCAGTACAAAACAGCCGTCCGCATGACTTAGTAGCGATCTCAGCTGACATGGGTAACATTCTTCGTCATACCCGGTGCTGGAACAGAGAGATAGAACGAATGAAATGTCCGCTCGCAGGGAATGACTCTAGTACAAGGAGTGATACCGCGTGCCGTTGTACAAATCGCTTGTCTGTCTCGTTCTGTTCAGCCTGCTGCTCCTCGGAGGAGGGCTGCTGAATTCCTATGTACAGTCGGATCGCTGGAGATCGGGGAAAGCCTCCTCTTCATCGGATGATCCGTCTGCCCCGCGCCTCACCGCCAATCGGGCCTCCTCGGCACAGCAGCCGCTTTCATTTCAGCCGCGGGAATATGTACGCATCGTCAGGAGCAGCGAAGCTCCTCCGGGCTAAAGCCTGGCGATTTCCGGTCCTCGCGAGCTCTCCGTGAGGCCCTCCTGAGTCCGTGAGCGCTCGATGATGTCGATCGTCGCTTCGTGAGGTAGGCCGGGCCGGGCAACTCGCGGTCCTCGCTATCTTCCCGTGAGGCCTGCCGGAGTCCGCGAGCTGCACCGCAACCGACTGGTCAGCTCCCCCAGCCCTCTCCCCAGGCCGACTCGCGTGCGATGCGGCCTTCAGGTTGACCCTGCTCCTTTACCCAAGCCGCCTGTTTTCCCTCTCGCCTGTCATCTTTCTAGCGATGCGTTCATAGCATACTAGTAGCCCAGGAAGAAAGGAGCGGGTTGCGATGAACGCCGAATGGATCGAGCTGTTCATGTGGCTTTTCTTGTTCGCCTCCATAACGCTGGCCTTTATGATTCTGCTTCTGGACTTTGTCTCCGCAGATACAGTGCAATACGACATGGAGCATCTATGGAACCATTCATACACATTACAAGAACTGCATCTGGATCTGGGGCGAGACTAGCTAGCCAAGCCAGGACTCCGTCCGCCCAATCCGTCCTCGGGACCGGCATCAGTAATGGGCCTGTCCCGAGTGTCCCGGCACGGAATGCCGGCGCAGCCTCGATGCGGCCAGCACGAGAACCAGCAGCAGCGCGTAGAACGACACCAGCACGCCCAAAGTAACCTTCAACGACAGATGGTCCATGCACCAGCCGGTCAAGAGAGGGATCAACGCGCCGCCTATGCCGCCCGAAGCTATAAGAATACTGGTGACACGCTCTTCTTTGCCTGGAAAAAACGAGTTGGCGAAGACAAGAGCTACGGCAAACATCCCCGACATCAAAAGGCCCAGCAGCAGAATGATAGCGAAGCTTGCCCCGATGCCTTCTATCGAAGCAAATGCCAGCAAGGCCAGCGTGCCGCCGGCACAGCTGATGATCATATAACGCGCATGCCCCCACCGCCCGGCCAGTTGGGCGGCGAACAGCCGGCCCACTGCCATAGCGCCCCAGAAGCAGGTGACGGACAAGGCGCCCAGCTCCGGCCTGACGCCTGCATTTTCCAGCAGAATGGAAGGCAGGAAATTGGCAATGCTCATCTCCGCTCCGACGTATAAGGTAAACATGGCGATAAACAAAGCCAGCCACATCAAGGAGCGACCCGTCCGGGGAGCCTTAGCCGCCTGAACGGACACCGCCTCTTTCACCTGGGCTGAGGCAGCCTTGCTCATTACTTCAACCATTTTGCCCATAGGCAGCAGCATCCACAACGCCAATACGGCAGCTGACATCAGAGCAAGCGTCAGAAAGGCGCCCCTCCACCACCCGCCGGCGATGAATGCGGCCACGATCAGCGGCATAACCAGTGCTCCGACTCCGAAAAACACTTCAAGACGCGCCATGGAAGACGTTTTTTTCGGCTCTTCCAAATAGCCGATGATTACGCCGCCGATAATCGTCTCCACCATCCCGAAGCCAAAGCCGGCGAACGGAGCCGTCAGCAGCACGATCGACCAGGCCGGGAGCGTAAAAAATACCAGCTCGGCGGCGGCCAGACAAAACAGGCAGAGCATCAGCGCCCCCCGCTTGCCCAGCTTGGCCGATAGCCAAGGGCCAGCAAGTACACCAATAAGAAATCCGAAAAATTGCAAAGAAACGAGCTGGCCTCCCGCACTGTAGTCTTTGCCGTAATGAGCCAGCAGCTCAGGCAGAACCGCGCCGACAATCACATGCGCCAGACCGATCAGTAAATAGGATAAACAACCCGTCCATAAAAAATTTCTCACATCCGGCCTCCGTCTTCTTCCCACTGTTCCTTCCTGTACGGCGAAACAGGCGATTGATCTGGAGTCCACTTTACTGGAAAGGCCCGCAGATTGCAACCGTCGGCGGAGCAGCCTGAAGTGTTCCTGAATATGCCAGCCGCCCCGGGCTTGCCGCTGTCATAAGAGGGGCCGCTCCCACGCAAGCTATAGGAGCATTATCTTGTATCCGATCTGCAATCTATATCCGAGAAGGGACGTGAACCCCGATGAGCCAATCCAAACGCCGTCAGGAAAACGAGTGGAAAATCCGCAAGCAGTCCCCGCACCCTCATGGCAAGATCAAGTCGCTTGCCGAATATTCGGACGAATATGATGCCCAGCATCCGAACAAGTGAATGCAGCAAAAGACCCCGCCGTCCCCACGGGCGGGGTTTTGTCATATCGGGCTGTCTGCCGGCACAGCGGCACGTCGGCATACAGCCACGCGCACTGTACGGGAGCGAGCGCTGCCCAGCCTCTTACCTGCCAGGCTGCGGGCTAAGCCGGGACTCGCTCTCCGCGCGGCCTTGATCGATCAGCTGGCGAGCCCGCGCCACCTCCCGTTCCTCCGGCGTTCGCACATGCTCCAGCGGGTATTTCCTGCCGAGCTGATGCCACTTGTATACACCCATCCGGTGATACGGAAGCACCTCGACCTTCTCCACGCTGCTCAGTGTCCCGATGAACCGACCCAGCTCCATCAGATCGCGCGCCTCATCGGTAATGCCCGGGATGAGAACGTGGCGAATCCACATCGGCTTCTTAATCTCGGACAGCCGGCGGGCGAAGCGCAGTACCCGGTCATTGGGCTGGCTCGTCAACTCCTGATGCTTGCTGCCGTCGATCTGCTTCAGGTCGAGCAGCACCAGATCGGTCTGAGCCAGCAGCGCCTCGGCATGCTCAGGCTCGCAGAAGCCGGATGAATCGAGCGCCGTGTGCAGATTCCAGCGGCGCTTCACTTCGCGGAACAGCTCGGCGACAAAGGGAGCCTGCAAGGTCGGTTCACCGCCAGTGACGGTAAGTCCGCCGCCGGAGCTGCGGTAATAAGGCAGGAACGACTCGATCTCCTTGAGGACCGCGTCGACATCCGTCACGCGGCCGCCGCTGTTGTCCCAGGTATCCGGGTTGTGGCAAAATGCGCACTGCAGGGCGCAGCCCTGCATGAAAAGCACGAACCGGATACCGGGACCGTCTACGGTTCCGAACGTATCGAGGGAGTGAATCCGCCCGTTCATCCGATCGTTCCGTGGAAAGTCCGGTTCACGACATCAAGCTGCTGCTCCCGGGTCAGCTTGATGAAGTTGACGGCATACCCCGACACGCGGACGGTCAGCTGAGGGTATTGCTCCGGATGCTCCATCGCGTCAAGCAACTGCTCGCGGTTGAACACGTTGACGTTCAGATGATGGCCGCCGCTCTCCGCGTATCCGTCCAGCATCGCCACCAGGTTTTGCGCCCGCACATCTTCTTCGCGTCCCAGCGCCCTCGGAATGATCGAGAAGGTGTTCGAGATGCCGTCCAGGCAATCTTCATACGGCAGCTTGGCCACCGAGTTCAACGAAGCAAGCGCGCCCTTCGTATCGCGTCCGTGCATCGGGTTCGCCCCCGGCGCAAACGGCTCGCCCGCTTTGCGGCCGTCAGGCGTCGTGCCCGTCTTCTTGCCGTACACGACATTCGAAGTTATTGTCAGCACCGACATGGTCGGCAGCGCGTTCCGATAAGTCCGGTGCTTCCGCAGCTTGTTCATGAACGTCTCGGCGAGTCCTACGGCGATCTGGTCGACGCGGTCGTCATTGTTGCCGTACTTCGGATAATCGCCTTCAATCTCGAAATCGACGGCGATCCCCTTCTCATTGCGAATCGGGCGGACCTTGGCGTAGCGGATCGCGCTCAGCGAATCGGCGACGACGGATAGACCCGCGATGCCGCAAGCCATCGTCCGCAAAATCTCGCGGTCGTGCAGCGCCATTTCGATGCGCTCATAGCTGTATTTGTCATGCATGAAATGGATGACGTTCAAGGTGTTCATATACAGTCTTGCGAGCCATTCCATCACTTGATCGAACTTGGCGTACACCTCATCATAGCTAAGCGTATCCCCTTCGACCGGCAGCGTCTGCGGACCGACCTGAACGCCCAGCTTCTCGTCCACGCCTCCGTTGATCGCATAGAGCAGCGCCTTGGCCAGGTTGGCCCGCGCTCCGAAAAACTGCATCTGCTTGCCGATCCGCATCGCGGATACGCAGCAGGCGATTCCGTAATCATCGCCGTATTGCGGCAGCATCAGATCGTCGGACTCGTATTGAATCGAGCTGGTCTCGATGGATACCTTGGCGCAGTATTTCTTGAAGCCGTCCGGCAGCTTGGTCGACCAGAGCACCGTCAGGTTAGGCTCGGGAGCCGGCCCTAGGTTGTACAAGGTATGCAGGAAGCGGAACGACGATTTCGTCACCCGCGTCGTCCCGTTCAGCGCCATACCGCCGATGGACTCCGTCACCCAGGTCGGGTCGCCGCTGAACAGTTCATTGTAGTCCGGCGTGCGCAGAAACTTCACGATACGCAGCTTCATGACAAAATGGTCGATAAGCTCCTGCGCCTGCTGCTCGGTCAGCGCGCCTTCGCGCAGATCGCGCTCGATGTAAACATCCAGGAAGCTCGAGACGCGGCCCAGACTCATCGCCGCTCCGTTCTGCTCCTTGATCGCGGCCAAATAAGCGAAATACACCCACTGGATCGCTTCCTTCGCGCTGCTCGCCGGAGCGGCGATATTGTAGCCGTAGGACAAAGCCATGGCCTTCAGCTCGGCCAAGCTGCGGAGCTGCTCGGACAGCTCCTCCCGGTCGCGGATGACCTCCTCGGTCATCGCATCGACTTCGAGCTGTACCAGGTCGGCCTTCTTGTCCTCGATCAGCCGGTCCACGCCGTACAGCGCCACGCGGCGATAGTCGCCGATAATCCGGCCGCGGCCGTAAGCATCCGGCAGCCCCGTGATGATGCCTGCCTTGCGCGCCAGCTTCATCTCCGTCGTATAAGCGTCGAATACGCCCTGGTTATGCGTTTTGCGGATATCGGTGAACAGCTTGACGAGCTCCTCCGGCACCTCGAAGCCATACGCCTTGCACGCATCCACCACCATGCGGATGCCGCCGAACGGTTGTACGGACCGCTTGAACGGCTCGTCGGTCTGGAGACCGACGATCTGCTCCAGCTCCTTCTCGATATAACCGGGGCCGTGCGAGACGATCGTGGAGACGGTGCCGACGTCGACGTCGAGCACCCCTCCGTTCTCCCGTTCCTTGCGCGTCAGTTCCATAATATGCTGCCACAGCTTTTCCGTAGCTTCCGTAGGCCCGGCGAGAAACGATTCATTCCCGGTATACGGCGTCAGATTGCGGTCCAGAAAGTCCTTCACATCGATGCGTGACTGCCACTTGCCTGCCTTGAAGCCGCGCCATTCGGCCGTCCCGGCCTTACCGTCCGTCGTAACGGCTGTTTGTCCATTTGCCATGGTAAAACCCTCCTGCCTGGTTCTGTTAAAATTTACCGTAAAAGGCATTGCGGTACACGTCGGCCAGCTCTTTGACCAGCGGCATTCGCGGATTCGCCGTCGTACATTGATCCTCGAACGCACGGTCGGCGAGGTAGTTGACCCGCGCTTCGAAGTCCGCGGCATCGAAGCCGAGCGCCCGGAAGCTTTCGGGAATGCCCAGCGCCTTGTTCAGCTTGCGGATGGCGTCGATCAGGCTGTTCACGCCCTCCTCCGTCGTGCGCGCCGGCAGACCGAGCACACGAGCGATCTCGGCATAGCGGAGATCCGCGATAAAGTGATCGTATTTCGGGAATGAAGCGAACTTGGTCGGCTTCTGGGCGTTGTACCGGATGACATGCGGCATCAGGATGGCGTTGGTCCGGCCATGCGCCGTATGGTATTGACCGCCCCATTTATGCGCCAGACTATGATTGATGCCCAGGAACGCATTGGCGAAGGCCATGCCTGCGATGGTGGAAGCATTATGCATCTTCTCCCTCGCTACGGGGTCTCCGGTCCGGTACGATTCCTCCAGGTATTGGAATACGAGCTGGATCGCTTTCATCGCCAAACCGTCGGTATAGTCATTGGCCATCACCGATACATAAGCCTCGATCGCATGAGTCAATACGTCCATGCCGGTATCGGCGACAGCCGTCTTCGGCAGTGTGTAGACGTATTCCGGATCGATGATCGCCACATCCGGCGTCAGCTCGTAATCGGCGAGCGGATATTTCGTATTCCCTTTATTCTTATCCGTGATAACGGCAAAGCTCGTTACCTCCGAGCCTGTCCCCGAGGTCGTCGGGATCGCCACGAATTTCGCCTTCTGGCCCAGACGCGGATATTTGTAGACACGCTTGCGGATATCCATGAACTTCTGCTTCAGCGCCTGGAAGTCGGTATCCGGATATTCGTAGAACAGCCACATGGCCTTCGCCGCGTCCATCGGCGAGCCGCCTCCGAGCGCGATGATGCAGTCCGGCTGGAACGATCTCATCTGCGCCGTCCCGCGGTCGACCGTATCGACGGACGGATCGGGCTCCACATCGCTGAACACCTCGATATGAACCGGCGTCCGGCGCTTGCGCAGGTAATATTCGACCCGCTCGACATAGCCCAGCTTGACCATCATCGGGTCCGTCACGATCATGACGCGCGAAATGTCGGGCATTTTCTCCAGATATTGCGTCGCTCCCTTCTCGAAATAAACTTTCGGCGGCATCTTGAACCACTGCATATTAACCGTTCGCTCAGCGACCCGCTTCAGATTCAGAAGATTGACCGCCGTCACGTTCGCCGTCGTGGAATTATGTCCGTAAGAGCCGCAGCCAAGCGTCAGCGAAGGCAGGTTCGTATTGTAAATATCGCCGATCGCCCCATGCGTCGAAGGCGAGTTCACGATGACGCGGCCCGTCTGCAGCCTGGAAGCAAATGCATGCACCACCTCATCGTTCTTCGAATGGATGACCGAGGAATGGCCCATCCCGCCGAAGGCGACGACCTCTGCCGCACGCGCGATGCCCTGCTCGGCATTCGGCACCTTATAGCAGGCCAGCACAGGGCTGAGCTTCTCGGCTGAGAGCGGATAGGCTTCGCCTACGCCCTCCAGCTCGGCGACCAAAATTTTCGTCTGCTCCGGCACGCTGAGTCCCGCCATTTTGGCGATCGTATGCGCCGGCTGTCCGACAATGACGGCATTGACCGCGCATTTCTCCGGATTGATGACCAGCTTGGAGACCGCCTCCGTTTCCTCCTTGTTCAGAAAGTAGCAGCCGTATTCCGTCATCAGCTTTTTGGCGCGCTCGTAGATCGGCTCTTCGAGAATGACCGCCTGCTCCGATGCGCAGATCATTCCGTTATCGAAGGTTTTGGACAAGATAAGGTCGGTGACCGCCTGCTGCAGATCCGCCGTCTTCTCGATAAAGCAGGGCACGTTCCCCGGACCTACGCCAAGCGCAGGCTTGCCGGTGCTGTATGCCGACTTGACCATGGAGGAGCCGCCCGTCGCCAGCACGAGCGCCACATCCGGGTGATTCATGAGCAGCTGCGTCGCCTCCACCGAAGGATGCTCGATCCACTGAATGCACGAAGCGGGAGCGCCTGCCAATACGGCCGCATCGCGGAGAGTCCAAGCCGCCGCGACGCTCGACTTCTGTGCCGACGGATGGAAGGCGAAAATAATCGGGTTGCGGGTTTTGGCCGCGATCAGCGATTTGAACATCGTCGTAGACGTCGGGTTCGTAACGGGCGTGACGCCTGCGATGATGCCGACCGGCTCTGCGACAAGCCGGTAGTTCTCATACCGGTTTACCTCGATCGTACCGACCGTCTTGGCGGATTTGATGCTGTGATAGATGTACTCGGTGGCGAAGATGTTTTTCGTGATCTTATCCTCATACACGCCTCGGCCCGTTTCCTCGAACGCCAGCTTCGCCAGCTCCATATGACGGTCAAGACCGGCCAGCGCCATCTGCTGGACGATCCGGTCGACCTGCTCCTGATCGAGCAGCATATAAGCTTGCTGGGCCTGCTGAGCTTGAGTCACCAATCGATTGACTTCCTCTTGTGCCGATACCTGTTGCGCCTGTACTTTCGTTTCCTTCACAGCCATGGTTTTCTCCTCCTATATAGACGGTTTGACTTGCTCTAGGCGAAGCCGGAGCGCTCTGATTTCGCCGTCCTGCCTTAGGGCAGCTCAGGCGCGACGCCGGGACGGAAAGCAGACCCCTTCAGCCGGCGAGCGCCTTCAGTCGGCCTGCTCCGCGCGCTTCTCCTCGGTCGCCGGCGAGACGCGGCAGTCCTCGCAGATCCACTCGCTGCCGTATTCGCCATGGCCCTGGACCTTGCCGCAGTTATTGCAATTAATGGCTTTATGCTGAGTCACTGGATTCTCCTCCTTGTCAGAATAGATCCGGACAGGCGGGATGCCTGAACCGGGCAAGCTGTTTATGAGAACAAGCTGTCGATATCCGTCAAAATCTGATCCGCCATCGGGTAGACGACCTCTTCCTCCAGATTCAGATGCTCGGATAAGATCATGCAAGCTTGAATCAGATGCGAAGCGGCCGTTTTCACGTGAATGTTTTCACTTTCTTCGACACAACCATCCACCGCTTCATAGAAAGACTGAACAAACATGTGAGCGAGCTCATGATCCTTCTCCATCACCCAGATGGAAGGCATAATCGAAGGGCCCTGCATCTTGTTGAAATACCGGGTCAGCATAGGGAACAGCTCCCGCTCCTCCCAGCTTGCATGCGCGTCCAGCGACTCCATCAGCAGACCAACCGAGTCGCGCAGCTCCTTGAGCTTGACTTCAGCCTCGCGACTTGACCGCAGCCTGCTTACTCGCTCGCCCTGGCCACGAATGTCCGATAGCCGCGCGCGAAGTTCGTTATGTTCTTCCTTCAACCTCTCGATGGCCTCCATGAATTGAGTCGGCCGGGCGCTCTGCTCGAATATTTCAACCGTAGATTGTTGCATGCGGGGGTCCTCCTTGATTTGGAATTATCCTTATTGTAACCCCCCGCGACAACTTTCACTGTGAGCTAAATCACTCGACGCAAATTCGCCACACCCCCGCAAATAGTGCTCTGCTCGCCGCTGCGCACACCCTTTTCCTTCCTGCATGGTCATCCGCGCTATTCGCTTGAAAATACGCCTGCTGCTTTAGTTATGTAAAGGAAGCTCCCCTTTTGAAACGCCAAAAAACCGCAAACCAAGGCCTGCGGCTGCTTGCCGAATATTTTTGCCTGCCGGAAGTTTCGGCCGCTGCGCGAGCAGTCGCCGTACGAGAGCAAGCCGGGCGACAGCCGCTGGCCTTGCTCTCGTGCCGACTACGGACGCGGCTGTCGCGACAGCTGTTCCTGCGCCATCCGGATCATCTCGCGGACCATCGTGCCGCCGATCCGGCCGCCGATTTTTCCGGCCTGCTCGGTCGATAATGCGCCGTTGCCTCGGGGTTGAAGCGGGATGCCGAGGGAGCTGGCAACTTCATATTTGACCTGCTCCGGCTGACCGGCTGCCGAAGTATAGCCGGCGCGCCGCATAACGTCAGCTTTAAAAGCATCAAGCGCTTGACCGGCTCCGGGAACGAGAGGATGCCTGTTTCTTCTTCTGGCCATGCCAGCAGCTCCTTTGCTTGTTTATCGTGGAACGGAGAGTCCGGTCCAGCCGCGGCGGCTTGATCGTTCGGTTGCTAAATTCTCGAAGGTCATGTAAGATAAAATAAGAACATTTGTTCTTAAATTTATGACCAATCGAGGTGTCCGGTATGTCCACGCCAACAACCTATGAACCGATCCGCGCCAAGCAAGTGCTGAATGCGGTGAAAAGTCCCTCCATGCCGTTCGACTGGTCGATTAACCCTTACCGGGGATGCCAGCATGGATGTAGTTTCTGCTATGCGAGATCAACTCATACATTTCTGGGGCTGGACACGGACGATACGTTCCAGCGCCGCATCCTCGTCAAGCATAACGCCGCAGAGGCTCTGGAGGCCCAGCTCCAGCGCATGCTGAAGGCGAAAAACGGCCGCGAGCGAATCGGCCAGGTCGCGCTCGGTACGGCCACCGACCCGTATCAGCAGGTCGAGGCCAAGGAGCGCATCACCCGCCAATGCCTGGAGGTGCTCGCAGCTTACCGGATTCCGGTGAGCATCACGACCCGCTCTCCGCTTATTCTTCAGGACGCGGAGCTGCTGAAGCGGCTGCCGGCGTGTACGGTTCATATCAGCCTGAACACGCTGAGCCCCTCCATTTGGCGCAGCTTCGAGCCGATGTCTCCGGCTCCGGCGCAGCGGCTCAGCACGGTTGAAGCGCTGCGCGGGCAAGGCATCGAAGCGGGGGTGTTCCTCGCCCCGATCCTGCCGTTTATAACCGACAGCGACGAACAGCTCGGTCCGCTCGTTCAGGCGGTTGCCGATGCGGGAGCTTCCTTCGTGATGGGTTCGGCGCTGCGGCTGAATTCGGCTGCCGTGAAGTCCTGGTTTTTCTCATCCCTCCGCCAGCATTATCCTTCGCTTGTCGGGCGGTACGCCAGCTTGTATGCCGCCGGCCCTTCCGTTCCGAAGCCGTTCCGCGCCGAGCTGGCGGCCAGACTGGATGCACTGCTACGCCAGCATGGCCTCGCCTCCTACCGGTACCAGCCCGGGGAGCAGTCGAGCCGCGAGAATCCAGCCGCCTGCAACGCCAACAGCACCGAACAGCGTCCGGTGCAATTAGCTTTCGATTTCTAATTAACTTGCCGCGCGCAATAAGCAGCCACTATCAAGAAAGCAAGCGGAAGTGGACGGACGTTTATTCGAGCTCCCGCGCACCCGCCGCCTCCCTGGAGGCCGGACGCGAAGCCGATTGTTTCAGCAGAAGCTTGTACCCGATGAATACAGCGGCCAGAAATGCCGCATAGATGAGCAGGGCCTTTGCCGTCAGCGCCGGATCGGACAGAACCGTGTCGCCGACCACGGCAAAAACCAGCATGACGGGTATTTTCCCCAGAAGAGTAGCCGCAGCGAATGCCGGCAAGGAGATGCGGGTCAGAGCGGAGTATACGTTGACAGCCGGGGCAGGCATGACCGGAATCAGCCGCGCGGCGAGCACGCTGAGGAAGGGGCGGCGCTCATACAGCTCCGTGAACGCCTCCACCCTGCGGAAGCGGGCCAAGTATCGCCTTCCCTGCTGGCTGAATAAATAGCGTACCGTCAGCAGCATTATGACAGCGGCAAGCGAAGAGCCTGCCACATTCAGCAGGCTGCCGACGAGAATGCCGTATTTGGCGCCCAGAACGCCTCCGATCACCCCGAAGGGAATGACCGGCACCAAAGCGAACAAGAGGGACAACAGCAGCATAAGGGGGATTTCCGCGCCGCCGCCATCCCTCTCCAGCCAGCCAAGGAGCTCCCCCTTATAAACGTATGCCGCTCCTAACATGGCGGCATACGTCAAAACGACCAAGCCAATTTTCACAGTCGACTCCCTCTCTTATCCGGCTTGGCTGCCTGTTATTTCATCAGCTTGTTGACCGTCACCAGCAGCTCGTCGATCACTTCATGATCTCCGGACTGGATGCGGTCGATGACACAGGATTTCATATGTCCCTCCAGGAGCAGTTTGCCTACGCCATTGAGAGCCGATTGAATGGCGGAGATCTGGTTCAATACATCATCGCAATAAACATCCTTCTCGATCATGCCTTTGACACCGCGAATCTGTCCCTCGATACGGTTCAGGCGCGCCGTAAGCGTTGCCTTCGTTTTATTCGAATGATGGCTTTTCCTTGCATCTTCATGTGCGCATCCTGCCGCTTCCGCTGTGCAGGTTTCGTTGCTGTTCGTAGGGGTATCCACAGGAAAAACCTCCTTGTAGGTTATATATCCAATATAACATACCCCCTATAGGTATATCAAGCAAGGCAATGGAGTCATGATTGGACAGGACGCCGCACGATCTCCAGCGTTCGCTTGGCGGCGAGCCGCATAGCTCTTCTCTCTCCTGCCTTCAGCTTCGCGGGCAGCAAATGGCTGGAAACGGCGATTTCCGGAACGGGCAGCACCTGATAGGAAATCCGTCCGGCAGACCGGATACGGCGGACCCAGGTCGGCACGTAGTCGATCCGCTGCAGCCGGACCCCGCTGTCATCCTTCTTGATGGTGGCGAGCAGCATCAGCCCGTGCCTTGTCGCCGCATGCCCCATCAGCGTCGTGGAGACGAAATTGCCCAGTGAGTAAGCAGCGGCTTGCCCGCCCGGCGTCCGGACTACCGGCTGCACGACATGCGGATGCGAGCCCAGCACCAGATCGGCCCCGCCCTGAAGCAGCTTCCTGACCAGACGCCTCTGCACCGCGACCGGCACATGCGTATATTCTCGCCCGAAATGCGGGCAGACGATCGTATAATCCGCTTGCTGACGGGCCTCCGCCAGCTCCCGCAGCATCTGCTCCTCATCCAGCAGATTAACCATCCAGGCCCGGTCTGCAGGCAGCGGAAGCTTATTCGTGCTCTTGGAGTAGGACAGCACCGCGATGCGTATGCCCTGCACCTCCATCAGCAGCGGCTTGCCCGCTTCGGCCTTGGTCCGGAAGGTGCCCGTATGGGCGATGCCCGCGTGATCGAGCGTATCCAGGGTCTGGATGAGACCCTCCGTTCCCCGGTCCAGGCAGTGATTGTTCCCGGTAACGAGCACATCGAAGCCCGCTTCCTGCAGATCCCGGGCGAGCTGCCCAGGCGCGTGAAAGGAGTAGAAGCCCGTTTTCGGGTGACGGTAAGTAAAACGTTCGTGGCCGCCAGCGTCAACAAGCGGCACTTCCAAATTTCCAATCGTCAGATCCGCTTGCCGCAGCAGCGGAGCGACGTAGCGGAAGACCGGGGCAAAGCTGTACTCCGATGCTCCGCGGCGCGACGAACGGATGATGGACTCGGGGATTAGAATATCTCCGACTGCGGCAATTTGGACAATGGCCGACATAGGCGTCCCTCCTCTATGGGACCATCCTATTCAGGCCGGGCCGCGGCCGTTCCTGACAGCCCGGCTGCATGGCCGGACCGGCTGCCTTCACGGGCTGCATGGCCAGTTCCTCCCGCTCACACATCATATTCCAGTTGCTTCTTAGCCTGCGCGATAAACTCCAGCGGCGTGGGAATCGTCTCCTGGTCATACTCCAGGGCTCCGATTTTCAGAACCAGCTCGACCTTGTATTTCTGTGCATACTCCGTATCGTTCAACACGTCCACTTTATTTTTCAGCCGGTCGATGACGAAGCTGGCTCCATCCCGGTCGGTGAACAGAAGCATACCCCAGGTCGGGTTGTCCCGGTTCAGCAAATACAGGGAATCATTGGTCCGGATGCTGGTCTGGCTGAGCTTGGATAAATCATGCACGGCCTCCATCAGCTTCTCCTCGCCGATCATGCGTCTGATCTCATCCCAATATTTCACGCTAAGCACCAGCAGAGTGAGCGGCATCTTATAACGTACCGACAAAGCCATGAATACGGTCGCATCGTTCTGGAAGGAGAGACTGTTTTTCAAGCTGGTTTTCTCGTCCATCGTGGCCAAGGAGTCATTCACCTTGCGCAGCTGCTCGTTCTCCCGCTGCAGCTCCTTGCTGGCAAGCGTGAACAGCCAGGTCGCGATCGTGAACACCGGAGTCATGATCAGCCAGAAGTAATTTTGCGTCCCGACGACCCCTCCCGCCACCACGGTCTGGAACAAGGTGAAGGTACCGTAGCCGAATACGAATACGACGTTCAGGATCAAGCCTGTCGTCACGGTCGTAAAATAGGTAATCACCGCGATCAGGAAAGCCAGATTCAAGAAAATGATATTCTGGACATACAGATTCGGATCGGCCGCAGTAAATACGATGCTGATAAAGCAAGCGATAAACAGCAGCAAAAACGCGCCGTCCGATATCGTACCGCTCTGCAGCCTTCTCATCGTCCCCGCCTCCGTCCGCGGCTTGACTTCTTCGTGGTATGCTTGCGCAGCATCATGATCAATGAGACCAGCACCAGCAGAGCCACCAGCAGCGAAGCTACCGTAAAGCTCAGCACATCCTTGCGTCCCAGCACTTCGCCGACGACCGAGGGGGCTTCGGGCTCCGCCAGCTTCTTGAAGCGGAATGCCTGCACCTTCCCGTCCGCATCCGCCACCACGCCGTCGCCGTATACTTTCCAGAGCATGGCTTCCGCAGCCACCAGCTTGGAGGCCAAGTAGGCGTACTGCGGTCCGGCCCCCGTTACCGCCAGCAGCCCGTTGCCCGGATCGTAAGGAGATTCGATCAGCTGCAGCGCGCCGATCCGCTTACCGTATTCCGCTTCGATGCTCAGCTTTTCATTGGATACAAATCCTCCTCCGGCCGTGTCGTAGCGGAAATACAGCTTGTCATTGCTGTCGCGGATCACCTGGTTGTCCATGTAGCCGCCGATGGCGATGATCTGCCGTCCCTTCAGCTCTGCCGCGCTCACGTTCCCCGGGAAAAACCGTACCTCCCCCGTATTGGTCTGAGCGTATTGGCCGAGCAGGTTGAACAAATTCGTTAACGATGCATATAAATAAGGATCGCGCTTGTCCGGCAGGACGACGGCCACCTGGTTGTAGCTCCCGTCCCGGAGAAACGGATACGGGTAGTTGTTCAGCAGCAGCTCGGCCCTGTCCTTCGTATTGAGCTGCAGCAAGGATTGTTTATCGATGAACGCCCATGGCATCTGATCCTGATTCTCCATACATCCCGTATAGCCGTCCAGCTCCAGCTCGAAGGCGACCGTTATCGTGAAGTTGCCCGATATTTGCAGGTTTTTCGGAACCGGCAGCGTGAGATGATCCCCATCCGCCAGCTCGGAGGACAACCGCTTGCTGCCGATCGGCGTTTTATCCGCATATACCGTCACCATGGAACGGCTCATATCCAGATTTTTCGCGTAGCGGAAGTCCAAGCTGAGCTTGCTGGCGTCCGCAATAGACCGATTCCCCGGCAGTGAAATAAAATAAGACTTCTCGCGGTGCTGCGGACCCGTAAGCTTGTCTCCGGTCTCGGTCAGGCTGATGTTGCGGCTGATGCTGACGGCAGGCGTCTGCACCGCTGTTGCGGCATCCACGACTTTGGAGCCCGCCTCAATCTGATCGAGCAGCATCTGATTGGCAGCAAGCCGCCCTGCCTGAATCAGGAGCTCCGCATTGCGCGAGGTCACGACCAGCGTAGGCTGGGCGTTCATATTCACCAGTTGGAGCAGCGCCTTCTCCTGCAGCGCGTCCGTCTCCAGCTGTGCCTTCAGCTCAGCAGGCAAACGATCGAACAAGGAAACGAGCACCACGGCCCGTTTGTCCTTCAGTTGGTCCGCTCCGTATTCGACGAGCGGAATCATCCGTTCCTTTAATTCATTGCGCTTCGCAAACCCGGACAATGCATAGACGGCCGCTTCCAGCTCCTCCGCTTCGGCTGATGCCGGGACGGCCACGGCATTTTGCCCCTTGCTGACCGTATCAATCCCGGTAAAATGCCGGTTAAAGTCGCGGATGCTGTTTTTCATGGCCTCCTGGCTGTAGCTCACGGTCACTTCAGAGCTTCCAAGCACCTGAAACCAGCTGTCCCGGCTGTCTGTCGGCAAGCAGGCCAATTGCAGATTCAGCTTCGGATCGGACGTTTCCAGATTGCTTTGAATCGTCAATGTGTTGACGCCCGCAGTCAGCAGCGGAACCGGCGCGGCTGTTCTCACCTGCTGCTTGTCCCCGTTGCCGGCGGCAGGGCGAAAGGAATGGAAAGGGGTGCCGTTTAGCAGCAGCGTCATGCTGGACAGCTCGCTTTGAGTGAGCGGAGAAGCTTTGTAGTCGAGAACAATATCGACCTTCTCCACCTTCCAATAGTCCTCGATCCGGAAATACTGCTGACTTGCGCCGTATCTCCCCTGCACCGAAGCTTCTCCGAGCGGCGTACCGTAGCTGCTGCCGGCTGCCCCTCCTTCCTCCGCCCAGGCAGGAATCGGCCAAGGCAGCAGCAGGCAAACGCAGATGACGCCCACCATCATCAGCATTCGATTGTTCATAAGCTCCTCACCCGCCTCAAAAACGTTCGGTTTTGTACCACTTGGCTTCCCTTCGAAACACCAGGTCTTTCAAATAAGTATACAGCCCGTAAGCCGCCACCACCATCCACAACTGGCAATACGAGATATACATCAGCAGAATCAGCCATAAATTCGATAAGCGCATTTCTCCCTTCTCCGTAACCAGGGTTACGAAGGTGCCCACTACAAAAAGCGTGATCGCCAGCAGCCACAGAAAGGAGCTGAAGCCCGCGATCGTCGTCGTCACATACCCCAGCGCATTGAGGATCAGGAGCATATCGGACATAATCAGCGAGGTGAGCAGCAGGAAGTAGATCGACAGAAAATACAAAATATCGAAACGGATAAGCTTCGCCGCGGGGTCCGCCACCAGCTTCAGATTTTTCACGATGACATAGATGTTTCCTTTGGCCCAGCGGGTCCGCTGCTTGAACCAGACCTTGACGGTCTGAGGCTCCTGTTCCCAGGTGACGGCTTTCGGCTGAAACTTGATCCTGTAACCCATCCTATAAATGCGGAAGCTGATCTCGGTATCCTCCGCGATCGCCTTCACATCCCAGCCCCCGATCCGCTCGATTATCTCGCGTCTCATGATAAAATTCGTACCGGGGATGGTGCATAGCTTGAACAGCTTCCACCGGCCCGCCTGGGCCATCCACTGGAAGGACAAGGTCTCGATATTGATGAACCGCGTGAGCAAGTTCGTATCCCGGTTGCGCGTCCGGAATTTGCCGATCACGGCCCCCAGCTTCGGGTCTTGAGCAATCTCCGATACGAGGTACAGCAGCGCCTTTTTCTCCGGCGTGTTATCCGCATCGTAGATGGCGATCAGTTCGCCCTTGCTTTTGGCAAAGCCGAGATTCAGCGCATTGGATTTGCCTTTGCCTCCGGTCACGGCGTCCGTATTCAGCACGATCAGGTTGCGCTCCGGATGCTTTAGCTGGAGTTTGCCCAGCAGGCTGCTGCTGTTATCCGACGAATTGTCATTAATGACGATAATTTCATACCGGTCCCGGGGATACTGCAGCGCCAGCAGCGACTCGACCGTCTTGACAATCACTTTCCCCTCGTTATGCGCAGGCACCAGAATCGATACGAAGGGCGCTTCCCCCCGGAGCTCCGGAGCCGGCTGATTCTCCACCTGGATATAATACAGATAGCCGGCGATAATGAGCACCACATTGACCAGCAGCAAGGACCAGATGCAGATGACGGATACGAGCATCAGAATATCGGCGGCGGTCATGGGCGTTTCTCCTGATGCATATATTTGCGCTTGTACAGCCGGTATCCGAGGATCAGGAACCCGCCGAATATCAAGAGTGTGAGCGCGATCAGCACGATGAAAATATTATTCTGTACCGTGAACAAGGAAGCGAAGCTCTTCGGTCCCTCTTGTATGTACGTATGCTGCTCTTCAATGCTCGCGGCCGCGCTGCCAAGCGCCAGCGTCCGGCCGTTCACCTGCAGCAGTCCGCCTCTGGAGCGGATCTCGTTCGCAGCCGTACGCACCGTATGGGCGTCGGTCTTGTAGTCGGCAAACGCCCTCCAGTCGCTGCGCAGCGCCTGCACGGTCTCCTCCATCTGCTTCTCGCTGCCCGGCAGCTCGAGCAGCAGCGCCGTATCCATGGGCAGCGGCTCCGGCACCTTCCCATTTACCCGAAAGCTCTGCAAGTCTTCGAGAGACAGCGTGTACAAGGAAGAAGCGAAGGGCTGAGACGTGTCCGTCCGCTCCCGGTGCATAATCCGCTTGTTGGGGAACATCAGGATCGAGTCGAAGGAGGACAGCGCGTTCTCCTTATAATGGCGGTCGTAAGTCCAGTACATCTCGGCCCCGATCCCGAGCGGCGCGATGCCATAATCGGCCAAGGCGTCCACGAACGCGCTCAGCTCATCCTTCAGCGTCGTAATATCCTGGCTGATCGTCGAGGCGACGACAGGCGCATTGACGACGATGCTGCCGTTCCTGGACTGGATATGCTTCAGAGCCTCCAAATATCTTTGCACCGCCGGATAGTCGAGATTGCTGAGCACAGGCTGGACGCTGGCAATGAACGGAATTCCCGCTTCGTACAGCCGGTCCGACAGCCGCTTCAAACGATCCAGATCGGAGAAAGGATATATTTCGCGAAATGCGGCGTAATATCGGCTTTGCCCTTGCACAGACAGCCAGTCCTTCAGCACATACGAGCTTCCCAGCTCGGTCAGGTTGCCGGGGACCACATAGGGGATGTAAGCGTACCCCCCGTTCATTACGCCGAACGGCGCCGGCCGTTCGCTTGCGGATGAGCTCCAGCTGCCGTAAGACTCTCCTGCCGCCTGCCTGATCCATCCGATGTTTTCCACCCGGATAGATGCCTCGGAGAGCTGCCCGACCGTCAGCGTCAACGAACCGCCGCTCGCTTGCTCCTCTCTAAGCTCCAACGCTTCGACCACCCGCTCCGGCAGATGCATCCCTACATGCATATACCGGCCAGCATATGAGGTGAAGTCGTGCTCAAACTCGGGATACGAGCTTGGAAGATCACGGGCGTTTCGTACCGCTACCGCATACTCGTACCGGCTTAATGTCCCAGGCGCATAACGTTCGAAGGTCGTGACCGTCACCTCGGCTCCGAATGCGGCGAGAAGACGCTGCAGCGCTTCCATATTGCCTTCCTTCGGCGTGCCCCGCCCCAGGCTGTCATAGATCAGAAGCACGCTGGGCGATGCACCGGCAGTCGCCGGGACGCTGCGCGCAGTCGTGACCGCGGACAGCGGAAATACAGCCAGCACACCGGCTATGATCAGAATCGGCCAACATTTCTTGACGTCCATCGCCCATCCCCCCTAGTTATTCGGCCGGCTCGTCGGCGCCTTCGACCGTCCTCTCCCCCCATAGCCGGCGTCCCCACAAATCAGCCGCCATCACGAAAGTAACGAGATCGAAGCTTGCTGTAAACAGAAATTCATGCTTGGACAAATCCGCGTCGCCCGCCCCGATAATCGAAACGAATATGCCGGACAGCCCGATCATCATCATCATCGCGACCAGCGGAAGCCGCCATATCGATCTCGCCCGCCTGGCTCGCACAGCCGCTATAAAGGACGGCATATAAATTCCCAGAACAACCGTCATCCAGATGATGACGAAGCCGAAAGTTTTCGGAGCGAGCGCATCCTTCAGCAGGCTGTAGCCCGAGAAGAAGGTCGTCTGGGCCCCGAACGGCTTGCCTTCTGTCCGCTCGTAATTGCCCATCGCCGGAGGCCGTATCGTAAATCCGCTGCGCGCAGCCAGATTCAGCATCTGGCCGGCCTGATCGGGATGCGTAACATAATACCCAAGAATGGAGCCGAAGCCGTACTTGCTATAGAACGCTTGCTCCAGCAGCTCGGAGTCGACATCCACCGTCGAGTACGGCTTATAGTAAATGCTGCGGTTAAGCGCGGCGAACTGCTCGTCGATGCCGAAGGATCTAAGCGCAGCTTCGGGATCACGGGATTCCATCAGGACGCCGCGCGTCATCGCATGATATTTATTGATATTGACAAACTCCTTCGGGATCAGCGCATAGATGCCGACGCCTGCGGCCAGCAGGCCCGCCAGCACGCCGGTTACGAGAATCCGGTATGCCCTGCCCGTCCGTATGAAGACAAGGACGGCTCCCGCCACAGCGACAATAGCTCCGACAGGCGCGTTCTGCTGCTTGCTGGCGGTCAGAAGCAGGGCGCTTGCCGCAAACAAAGCCAGCAGCGCATAATCATTGTACCTTCGCCGGTACAGCAGCAAGCCCGAAGCAAATAAAAGCATCGCCATAACCAGCACAAGCGCCTCGCTGTAAAACGAGTTGAAGTACGCCGTATACCCCGTGTCGCCGAACATAAACACCGCTGCTGCCGCAATCGGATACCCAAGCTTCGCGGAGAGCTTCCACGTCACCGCTTCGACCAGCAAGTAGACGGCCGCCGTGTACATCAAGGTGTAAATAACGGCCTGAACCCGCAGATCGAACACCTGGTGGTCATACAGCCAAACATTCAGCAGCAGCGCCAGACGAATAAACAAGGACTGCGACGAAAACAGCGCGGCGGCGTTTTCATTGTAATACTGCAAGATTCCGTACTGCTTTACGAAGTAGCCGAGGTACTGGCTGTTATAGTCCGGTTCACTGAAATACAGCCCGTTTCCGTACAGTATCCGAAAATAGTCTCCGTTATCCGCCATACCGATAAAAGGAGGAACGAACAGCGCCAAGACCGTTATTAAGAACACCCCGGCGGCGGCCGCCCATGCGGGCGACACCCATCGGGCGATAGCAGACAGAGCTTTACCGCCTGGCTCAAGCATGATCAAAGCCCTCTTTCCGAAGTTAGTAGGCGTACGCCAGCAAGGCCATCAGATTGTCAAAGGAATACGCCTGCCCGGAACCCGGGTCCCCGAAGCCTCCGTTCAGCTCGCTGGAGCCGTTCAGAACCTGAAGCTCATTCATCCTGCGGATGCTGTCCTCATACAGCCCCTTGTCCCCAAGCTCCGAGCCGATCATGGCCGCTATCGCATAGATGGCCGTCGACCGGATGTCGGTTGCAGGCTTCCCTTCCTTCGTATATTGGCCATACAAGGTGCCTGCCGACACCTGTTCCTTCACATACCGGATACTGGACGCTTCATGCTGCCGCACCTCCGCAAGCGCCAGAATCGTCAGCAGCGACTCCACCGTATTGATCTTATCCGAGCGGTAGGAAGCCGTTTTATACTCATACCGGGTTTCATAGAAAGGGAATTCATCCGACAAATACCCCTTCTTACTAATACCCAGCATTCCCTCCAGGAAAGCATCTCTCTGCTTCCGTTCCAGCGGCAGCAGGGCCAGCGTCTTCAGATCGATGTAGCACAGCGTGATGAAGTCATTGGTTGTCCGGTACTCTGCGTCGTGAAAATCATACAAAAATCCATCCTTGACATTATGCTCGTAAAACCGCCGTCCGTATAAATTCGCCTCCTCGGTATAAGTTGGCTCGTCAAAGGCTTTGCCCGCCTCGTACAAGCCGCGTATGATGCGAAGATCGTCGACCGCCGCGTTCACCGAATACTTCCGGTTATGCTTGGGACTGTACCGGTAGCTGAAGCCGGTCGACAACTCAAAAATTTGCTTTGTTCGCCTCCACTCCTCGTCAAATCTCTGCTTTTGCCCGGTGAGCGCATAGTAGCGCATCAGCAGTCCCGCCGATTCGCTCAGAATCTCATGCCCGGTAGCCTCGGCAGCAGCTTGAGCCGTATCCCGCAGATTGGTATAAACGCCGCTCGTTCCGGTCAACCGTGTCTCGATAAATTGCAGCAAAGAGCTGCGGCGATCCGTCGTCTGAGCTTCATCACCATAATCGTGCTGGGAAAGGAGAGCGATGCCGTCAAAGGACTTCGGCATCTCCTTAGCTCCGCAGGCCGTCAGCGCGGCAGCCAGGATGAAATGGTTTAATAGAAGAAGATAGCTTTTGGTCGTTGGCATTCATGCACATCCCCCTGAATGTAATGCTGCAGATTGAACAAGGAAAGATGAATGTAATAGTACTTTATACCCAATCCAGAAGGACTACAAGTTAAGATTATGTCAAGAGAATCTTGTCGATTTTAATCGACATCTTGCAAAAGCTATGTTATCGTAGATTATAATGCTAGTTTACCATAATGGTTCATTCTCTCAGGAGGTTATTTATGTATACATTCGGAGGAGAAGCGCCTTTTTTGACGGTAGTCGTGCCCTGCTATAATGAGGAGAGCGTACTTCACGAAACGACCGCAAGGCTGGCCGCTGTCTTCGACCGGCTGGTTCAGGAACAACGGATTGCGCCATCCAGCATCATTTTGTATGTGGACGATGGAAGCAAGGACGGCACATGGACGGTCATCGACGAGTTGAGCCGCGCTCATCCGTTCGTTCGCGGCTTGAAGCTTTCCCGCAATGCGGGCCATCAGAACGCTTTGCTGGCGGGACTGCATGCTGCGCGTGCCTGCTCCGACTGCGTGATCTCCATCGATGCCGATCTTCAGGACGATGTAACGGCGATACGCTCCTTTATATATAAGTTTCACGAAGGATATGATGTGGTATACGGGGTCAGGGAGAACCGGCGCTCGGATACGTTCTTCAAAAGAAATACCGCCGTCGCTTTCTATCGGATGATGAAGCTGCTGGGCGTCAATATCGTCTACAACCATGCGGACTATCGGCTGCTCAGTCACCGGGCGCTCGTTGCCCTCGCGGATTACAAGGAAGTCAATCTGTTTTTGCGGGGCATCATGCCGCTGGTCGGCTTCAGATCGGCAATCGTCCGTTATGACCGTCATGAACGGTATGCCGGAGATTCGAAATATAATCTGCGCAAAATGCTTTTATTTGCCCTGGAAGGTATAACCTCGTTCAGCGTAACTCCGATTCGCATGGTTACCGCCTCAGGGTTTATTATCTTTATTCTAAGCATAGTAGCCGCGATTTACTCCCTGGTCGTTCATCTGTCGGGCCATACCGAATCCGGCTGGACCTCGCTTATTTTGTCCATCTGGTTTATCGGGGGCGTGCAATTGATGAGCATTGGCTTGCTCGGCGAATACATCGGCAAAATATATTTGGAAGTCAAGGGCAGGCCCTTGTACACCATTGAGGTCAACCAATTGCTCGACGAACGGGCAGAGCATGCGGGACATAGCCGGAAGATTTCTTCCTTATAGGAGGCTGGAGTTGGAATGATCGAAGTTATGCGGAATTGGGCCCGGTCCAGCCTGGCCCGTTTTTTGCTGGTCGGCGTATTAAACACCTTGATCGGTCTGTCGATCATGCTGCTCTTGCTCCACGCGGCCGGGCTGAATTACTGGCTCTCCACAGCAGCCGGGACGGTGATCGGGGCTTGCGTCAGCTACCTGCTTAACCGGACCTTTACATTCCGCAGCAGCAGCTCCCACGGAACCGCCGTACTGAAATTTGTCGCCGTGCTCGCCTGCTGCTATATGCTGGCCTATGCTGCGAGCGGCTTGGCAGCGAAGCTGCTGGGCGGCTTCTTCCCCGCGCTGTCCGCGGAGCTGGGCCATACGCTCGCTGTCGTGCTGGGGAACGGGTTGTATACGCTGCTGAATTATGCGGGGCAGAGGTATATTGTATTTGCGGGGCGTCAGGGGGAGAATTGAGCTTAGAAGGAGCCGCCGCAGGTTAGCCGGTTCCAGGAAACAAGCCCCGGAATCGAGCCTCTCGGAACCTCGGGTGGGTGAATGGCGCACACCTGCCCGGGCTGATCATTCTCACCGAAGGTGAGGACCGCGTTTACGTTCAATTGCTCTCCTTCCATATCAAAGCTTAGCTCCGCATGTCCGGTATGAAAACCTCCGTCATTATAATAAGGCTTCACCTTTGCGTAAGATATCAGACGAAACTGTCCCTCTTCATGCAGCTGCTCCATTCCGCGAACCCATGCCTGCTTATCCTCTGTCCCGCTATACAACTGTGCCGCTCGTTCAAACTCCAATGCCTGCACAGCAGCCAGAAAGCTTTCCGTTTTCTTTTGAATAGCGAAAAATCCCCAAATATGTACACTTACATAAATAAGCACAAATAAAAAGATCACAGCTAGGAACTGAATGAGTTTTTTCGATATTGGTGTCAAATGAATCACTCCTTTCGGGTCGGGAGACGTTTCGTTGTTTCCCATTCATCTATATACTTATCCTATCCAAGCCATAATCGAACCATCGAACTAACCGATGTGCTAAGTGATACAGGCTGTGTCTATTGTTCATAAATCTTACTCTCCCACATCAACTAAGCCAGCGGAGCACAACACGCCCTACTCCGCCTTCATAAACAACCGTTTCCCCTCAAACGCAATCCCCAGCTTGATCACATGCTGGACGCCTCTTTCACGCAATTCGCTTGCGTAGTCCTTGTCCTCAATTTGCTTCAAGGCTGCAGCTACAGCTTGCTCCAGCGTTTCTCCACCGCGGGCTTTCTTGAACTCAATAATAACCCCATTCTGAACCCGGTCTTGCCGCCGCGGTGATCTGGGAATCAACATCACAACATACCGTCCGTATCCGCTCTCTCGGTTCGATTTCACTTCATACGAATCCCGAAGACTGACCAACAGGCCCAGCACGAAAGCATGGTAAACCTTCTCAGGCTCTCCACCGCCGGTGTCGAACAAACTAAAGGCATGAGTAACGAAGTCGCGGAAAATACTTTCAAATGTCATCATATCGCCGCCCACCAGAGCATTCAGCATCTGTTGATGGCTGCGTTCCGTCAAGCCCGTCTCAAACCAGCCTGAGATAATTTGCTTGTACAGCACCTCAACTTCTTTGTTAGGGATCATCAACTCCCCATAGTGAATGCCTTCAATCAAGTCCTGCCGCTCAACCTTCAAATATCCGCTAAATAACAGAAAGCTCCAAACAGAGTGTGAACGGAGATGAATGTCCCGAAATACCATATTATCGTCAATCGGTTTCCGGATCGGTACTCCGCCAAGCATTTGCTCCAACTCTTCCTTCAACTCTCCGTTGCTTTCTGTGATGAGCTGACGAACTAAATCATTGCTGCTCGTATTGATCCAATAAGGCTGCAGGCCCTCTCTCCACTTAGAGCAAAAATTAATGATCGACCACGGATTGTATATGGTAGTCCCGCCAAAACGATAGCCATTGTACCAGCTTTTCACTTCATCGGCTTCTGTCTCCACATCGCAATCGGCCAATAGCTGTTCAACCTCGCCCTCCATTAGCCCAAACCTGGTGCTGAAGGGCTTCTGAATAAGCGTACATACCTCCAGATTATTCAGCCCAGAGAAGATGCTTTCCTTGGCAACCCGAAGAATCCCCGTGAGAACGCCCTTTTCCAGACTGACGTTGTCTTTAAGCGCTCCGCTCAGCAAATTGCGCATAAAGGTAATTACCTCGTCATAGTAGCCGTGCAGAAAGCCCTGTTGGATAGGCGTATCGTATTCGTCAATCAAGATGACGGTTTTCTCGCCATAAAACCGGTTCAGCCATAGTGACAATTGCTTGAGACTGTTGCTATAAGAGGACATATCCGCTCTCTGCTCAATAATGGCGAGATATCTTTCCCTCTCATCCGAGTCAAGCATGTCTGTTTGAAGTATGGCACGATGCCTCCGGTACTCTTCCCCAATCACTCGATTCATTTCATTCGCACATGCCTGCCAGGTTTCCCACTTCACATCCTTAAAGGTCAGGAAGATAACGGGATGCCTGCCTTGCTTAGCCGTATAAGCCTCGCCTTCACGCCAAATGCTCAAATGTTGAAAGAGTTTGCTAGTATCCTCAGTGGTTCGTTCATAGAAATAACGCAGCATGGAAAGGTTTAACGTCTTTCCGAAACGTCGGGGACGAGGCAGGAGAATGGATTTGCTTCCGATATCTATAAGCTCGCGAATAAACAAACTTTTATCGATATAATAATATCCGTCTTCAATGACCTCCCTAAAATCACTGAGACCAATGGGCAGCTTTCGTTTCATACGCAATGTTCCCTCCTCCATCCAATCCACCATGGATAATATTCCAGAAATAACGTGCCCGCGCTGTGTTTAAATCCACCCTCCCACACGGGTAGCGCTATTTGTATCTATGAGTTTAACACAACTGAATCCCAAGATGTACTGCGACGAACAAGGGAGCAGCACAATGCTCGTTACGCACCCAAAAGACCCCATATTCGCCGAGAACGACGTGAATACCGGGTCAGACATGTATTCACTTTAGTATACTCAACTGTACTCCATCACCTCTCCAAACGCTTCGTCCGGTCCAGCACCTTTACTTGAAGGTCCGCCTGGATGATGGCCAGGGATGCCTTAATCAGATCCTCGTGGCTGTACAAGTACTTTCGGTTTCTTTGAAGCTGATCCGGACTCTCTCGCACTTGGCGCTCCGTCTCCAGGTCAAGCGAGGAGATCCCCTCGTTCAGAGGCTCTCGCAAGGTCCAACCGTTGCCTCTGCCCGCTTGTCAGCGTAAAACTCCGTTCGCCAATGAGCACTTCATATCCTTCCGACAGTCCTGCGATAAAGTCATGAATGTGCATGGCCTGGCAATCTTCGATCATACGTTCTTCCGAGATATCCTCACACCCTAACAGTATTATCGGTAGGCACTTGCAAGAGGCAGCACCTTCTATCTTCATAAATTCTTCTGCTTTATGAAAAGGACATAAACGTTGTCAATCTATTTTGCTGCATGAATTAGGGCGCATGACCTTTTTGTTGAACATCTGTAAACCATGCAAGAGCAAGCTGCTCCATCTCCTTCACAAACGCTTTCTTGGCTGGGCTATATTCGCTTGTATTTTCAAAGTGATGAGCTAATTCTTCCTTAAAGCTGCTGTATCTTACAACCTCCTGGGGATGAGCTTTTAAATAATCTCTGAATACGAGATGCCGTTCGATTTGGGGATGAGTCATTTCATAGAAATGGATGTGGTGAGTTCTGTTCTCTCCGCCCTTGCGGAATAACCTTCTACCCGGGATCCCCCATTCTCCGGCAACATCGTAACCAAGGGAACGCAATTTGTCGTTAAACAAATCAATCTTACTGATGTTTGTTACCATACACATCATATCAATTACAGGTTTAGCTTTCATTCCAGGAACCGAGGTACTTCCAAAATGCTCAAATCGCATAATCTCGTCGTTAAATATAGTTTTCAGGAAATTAGCTTCCTCGTGAAAAAGCCTAATCCAATCCTCATTGAACTCACTTAGCCTAACTTTCATAACAGCCTCCTTACCGATATTCGATTAAAGTAAATATATTCCGCACGATGTTTATAGAAGCCTGCTCAACAGCTTAACGGGATGAAGTATCGTTCATCGATTAGCTTTCCCTCTCGTCTAGTTTGCTCTCGCCGATTAATATTGCTGACGGTTATTGCCTTATCACTTGCATCGGATAACCGACCGATAAAAATATGCTAATTTCTTGGTACTAGTGCGTGTCCCAAACTAATAGTTTCGGCATCTAATAATAAATAAACCACTTAAAGGTGGTGATCTTTTATGACGAGGAAAATATATGTCGCCGATTCGCATTTTTCTTGTTGTCATTGCCATGAAGCAACTGGGGCAACCGGAGCGACCGGAGCCACCGGACCTACCGGGGCCACTGGTATTTTTCAACAGTTTCAGGTATCAGAAAACCGAATACTTCCGGCAGTTCAGCGATTCCCATTGTTGCCGCTGCGACTGTTCTAAAAACGATTACGATGACGAGCGTTCCAGCAGGAAGCCGTATTTGGTTGACAGGAATAGTCGGATGGCCGACTTGCCGACTCCATCCACCGCGTATGCTGCCCCGGCGATCAGTCCCTTCAACTTTTCCTTCGCAAAGTCGATCGCCGCCTATGGCGTCGCCTCCGGGCTTGTCGCTGCCGCGGCGATCGTCACTGCCGGCTGATGCCAACGCGATAGACGCGGCCATCTCGCACCTCGTACCCGGCGCGATGGCACATGGCTGAAATTTATAGTTTAATACTACTGTTATTCTGTCCGCCCCCTATGCCATACTGTCCTTAGCTTGTTCGAGTAAATAGGATACATAGTCGGATTTTTCATATGAATAAGACAGCAGTGTATACGCGGCCAACCCTCCTTCAACGAAAAAATAGTTACTTTTTATTTTTTCTGGCAAGGTACAATATGACAGCTTGAGGCTTAATAACCGCTCCACCATGTTGTTCTATTGTTTCTTTGATTTCCCCAAATAATTTACAACGTACTTCTTCGGGAATCAGTCTATGTCTGGAATTAGTGTTTAACAAAGAGATATATTCATCGGCTTTGTAAGTATCCCCCCATTTGTATTGCTTTACCTCTAATTCTTTAAACAAGCCATCCTTTAAAGTTAGATGTGACCGTTCGGTAATAATTTGTTCAATAGAAGGATTTTTTGAGTCATCCAGCTGTGGAGCATATGTCAAAAATTGAGATAGCCGTTTTCTTGCGTCTGAATGAAATGAAAGGCTGTTCCTGATATTGCTAAATCGAAATCTCTCCTCTCACTTTGCCATGTTTCAAACGCCGAATTAATTATTTTGACAGTTGGCTTATCTTTATATGTTTCGCCAGCCGTGAAATTTAAAATATCCTCCCTATATGGTTTAATAAAAGATAAAACTCCCGCCCGTAAAGGGACGAGAGTTAATACTCCGTGTTACCACCCAAGTTCGCCAATGACTGCCTATCGGTCTCATTTCAGGCACGGCAACAAAATTATGTTTGTGGCTTATCCCCTAGCACTTTAACGGGTGCAGTCCAATTACTCTTTCTCATCATTGCCTTTAAAAGGAATATATTGGTGTTTGTTACATTGTATTATGGAAAATTTTGAAAGATAACCTATTTATTCGGAATAAACCTTAATACTGCCTGCTAACAGCCTGCGAATCACCGGTTGCAGCCAGCAGCTCGTTCATAATAAGCAATCGGCCTAGAGGCGTCCAGCTCATGGCGCACCAGTTGTTAATTAACCTGTACCTGCCGTCTCTTACGGCAGGAATTTGCCGCCAAACGCTCTGAGTGGTCATTTCACGATAAAGCCGCTCGCTGCCTGCTTGAATATGATGCTGGTGGATGAACAGATGCTCGGTCTCCAGCACGGGCAGTGACTCCGGCTGCACCTCCATTCGCCATTGCTCTGCCGGAGCTTGCTCGCACGGCCTTAAAGCAAGTTCTTTGTAAAGCAGTTCATTCAGCGGATGATTAGCTATCCCCTGTAGGCCAATCGCCCGGTGGCTGACTTGCATAACGGCAACCCGCTCTTGACCCAGCACCCGGCGCAGCCTCTGGCCGGTTGTTTCGGTTTGAAGTTCGAGACGTGTCAGCATCTCGGCTGCCTCATGTTCCCGGTTAACCAGCTCGGCAATCTTCTCATAATTGCGTTTCCAGTCCCATACGGAGAAATCTAAAAATACTGACGCTGCGATCCCCTTGAACGGATCCCTAAATTCGGAATGATATTCATCCGCTATGATCAGATCAGGTCGTGATCGCTTCAGTTCCAGGAGCTGGCTGTGAAGACGCTGTCTGTGTTGCTCCTTGCTCTGTCCGGGATAATGGAATAAATCGACCACACACACGGGCTCTAGTCCTATTGACTTCAAATGATCCTCAAAACCAAGAGAGGAAGCCACCGCAACCTTTAATGTGCCACGCTTCATGTATAAGGTCGGAGAGACGCCTACCAGCCGCTGGAATATGCGGCTAAAATAAAACTCGCTGCGAAAGCCGACCGCGGCTGCGACTTCTTTCACCCGGCTGTTCTTCCGGTCGAGCTGCAATTTCGCCTGGTTCACACGGACATTCGCCACATATTCCAAAGGCGGCATGCCCGTTTCATCGCGGAACAAACGCGAAAAAGCGACTGCCGGCATGCCGCCGGCCACTTCCGACAGCTTCTCAATGCTTACTTTTTCCGTATAATGTTGTTCGATATATGTGATACTTTTCTCTACACGTTCATCCCGCATAAGAGGCGGTTTAGGTTCATTGCTGGAAATATCATGAAGAAGCTCTTCGAACTGAAGCCGCAGCGCCAAGGCTCCCTTACTGTGCGGTTGTTGGCTATGTTCGTAGAGCCTGATCATCCGCTGCAGCAGCTGCTGCGGATGATGCACCATAATCAACCCTGTGGGTAGCAGACCGGACAAAGACATTGCGGGCATGGCCTCATAGCTCCCTCTTACTTTCTTAAGCCGGATTGACTCGAAAAAAACGGCATAATAGTCAAATTCCCCATATTGCTCAGGAACCTCCATATGCATGCCAGGAGCGAGCAAATAAAGCTGAAAAGGGCGAACTTTATGCAATTCGCCATCGAGTACGATAACCCCCTCCCCCTCTGTAATAAAGCAGAGGATGTAAGCAGGAATACGGATATGCCTGACTCCGCGCTTGGAAAACGTCCTTTTGCGGACTGATGATAGAAGATAGGTTATGTTTTCTTGAGACGACATGAAAAAGTTCCACCAGCCTTTCCGGAAACAACGAGCATCTTCTACTAGTATATCGCTCGGCGGCGCAACAACAAATAAACCATATAAGGCGCGCCGATAAAAGCAGTAATCAAGCCGGCCGGAATTTCAAAAGGGGAGAACACATTCCGTCCTGTAAGATCTGCGCCCATCACGATCAAGCCTCCTAGCAATGCGGCCACAGGCAAACGGACAAGGCTTCGGCTGCCGACCAGATGCTTAGCCATGTGCGGAGCCATCAAACCGACAAAAGCAATCGTTCCCGCCATGGCAACAGCCGATCCGGCCAGACCCGCGCTCATCAGAATAAACAGAACTCGCATCAGCTCCACACGAAGCCCAAGGCCGGCAGCCGATTCCATATCCAGCAGGAATATATCCAAATATCGGGCCAATCCGATCAAGCAAGTAAATAAAATAAGCAGCCAGGGCAGCAATGGCCAAAAATGCTCCCACGTCCTGCCATATAAACTTCCCGCCATCCATACGGTGGCCTGAGATACGCGAAATATCTCCCCGAGGGTTAACAAATAAGTAATGAGCGCACCGGCCATAGCCGATATACCTGCTCCAATAAGCAGCAGGCGCACAACAGAGCTTCCCCCTCCTTTTCTCCAGGAGAGCGTATACACGACCGCTGTAGCGATGAGCGCTCCGCCGAAAGCAACCCAGGGGAACTGACTTATAGGAAAAGAAGGAACCAGTACCATAACAGCAACTACTGCGGCGGCGGCCCCCGAATTTAGACCGATTACGCCGGGAGATGCAAGCGGGTTCCGTGTGATGACCTGCAAAATCGTGCCGGACAGCGCCAGACCGCATCCGACCAGGAACCCGGTTAATACGCGAGGAAGCCGCAGTTGATGAATCGTAAACCGGTATGCCTCATCTCCTACTCCCGCCAAGCTCCGGAAAACCTCCGCAGAGGGGATCGTCCGCTCTCCAAGCATGACGTTCAGAACAAGCATACATGTATTCAGAATAAGCAGGATCACCATAATTGCGATCGAACGACTGTATTTACGAGCGGAGACGATGGTTATCTCTCCTTTCTCTGGGCCAGATAGATAAGAAACGGCGCGCCAAAAAAGGCGGTGACAACGCCCACTGGCATCTCTTGACGAATCAGTATAAATCGTGCTCCTATATCTGCCGCAAGCAGCAATAACGCCCCCAGCAAGGCGGAGTACGGTACGATCCAACGATAATTGCTGCCTGTCACAAGCCTTGCTATGTGGGGAACGGCCATCCCTAGAAACCCGATAGGACCGGCAAGAGCGACTGCGCTGCCCGCTAGCAGGACCGTGAAAACCACGCATAGAATTTTAATCATCCGAATGCGCTGACCCAGACCTTGCGCAAGCTCATCCCCCAGGCCGAAAATGTTCAGGTGACTGCTGAGCGCTAGCGAACCGGTCCATCCTATTACTAAATAAGGCAGAACCTGAAAGAATAAATTTAGATCTCTGCCCGTAAGCGAACCGGCAAGCCAAAAACGCATCGTATCAAGCGACTGCTCGTTGACGATGAGAATACCTTGAGTCATCGAGGCAAACAACAGGTTCAGCGTAGAACCGGCCAGTACAAACTTGACGGAAGATAGAGGCCCACCGCCTCGGGAACTGAGCAGAAATACAAAAACCCCTGCAGCCGCAGCCCCGACGAGCGAGGACCAAGCGTATAATGGCAGTGACGCGGTTCCGAACCAATACGAAGCGACTACAGCCGTAAGCGCAGCTCCGTAATTAATTCCGAACAATTCCGGTCCTGCCAGGGCATTGCGGCTCAGCGCCTGCATAAGGCAGCCTGCCACGGCGAGCGAGCTTCCGACTGCCGCTGCAATAACCGCTCTGGGCAGCCGAACGTCGCGAATAATCAGATACTCGCGTGACTCCTCAAATACATAGAAGGCTTTGAGGACAGATTGAAAGGAAACAGGTACGACGCCGAACATGATACTGCCTGCAAATGCAGCCAAAACTAACAAGCCTGTTAGGATAAGTCCGGCGAATTTACCATTGGTGCTTAGGCTCAAAAGTTAACCCTCCATTGCTCTTTTACAGGCAAATGGGATCGCCACAAGTGACGATCCGATCTCTCCATCAGCCCTATCCTTAATAATGAAGCAAGGATGCTTGCTCCCCGCCTTACTTAGCCGCAAACGTGTTCAGATCATCCACAACCTTATTCGCAGCTTGAATACCAAGACCGCTAAGCCAGTATTCCCAATCTACAGGGTAAACCGCTTTCTTCTGCACGCCTTTCAACGTTCCCCACAACGAACCTTTCTCCAGCTTGGCGAAAGCATCCGGCTCACGGTTGAACCAAAGGATGATATCCCCATCCAAATCAGCGATTTGCTCCTCCGTTATATCTTTGGAGAAGTCCGTCCCCCGCTGGGCTGCCGGACGAACGATACCCGCATCCTCCATAATGATACCGGAAAAGTTTTTCTTCAAATAAATTTGGAGTTTATCTTTCCGAGGACGAAATAGGGAAATTTCTTTGGAAGCCGAGCCAGCGTATTTGGACCTCAGCTCATCGGTACGCTTTTGATAGGTTTCCAGGAGCTTTTTGCCAGCTTCATGTTTGTTGACAGCCTCGGCATGAAGCTGCAGGTTTTCTTTCCATGTAGTCCCCAACGTATTTACGAAGACGGTCGGAGCCATTTGTTTTAACTGTTTATGTATGGCGTCATGCGTATCTTTGTTCCCGATAATCAGATCCGGCTTCAGCGCATCAATTGCTTCCAAATTAGGCTCATTGACGGAACCGATGTTCTTGATTCCTTCCGTTCCCTTCAAATAGGCCGGGAACGGATCGCCCGCCGTTAGGATAGACGGCGCTCCGATGGGCTTGATACCCAACTCCAGCAGATTATCCAGGGCACCGATGTCCAGAACAACAATTCGGCTTGCCTGCGCCGGAATCTGAACTTCACCGTAAGCGTCTGTGATCGTACGGGTATCCGCATCCGCTGCAGATGCAATCTTGTTATCCTGCTTGCTGCCGGCGGAAGCTGGTTCTGCCGACTTGCCGCCGCAACCGGCGAGTATCATCAGCATAACGGCGGCCATCGCCACATACAACCATGATCTACCGCTCAGCCTCTTTCTTTCAACACACATTGAAAATCGTCCCCCTCGAATCTAGTTGATTTATTACAATTAATAATGATTATCATTCTTAAATGATACTTTAAACTTTCCGCTTCTGTCCATGCACGAATATGCGGATCTCATATACTTTCTTAGACAAAACATAAAGCCGCGGCCTCCTTCAATAGAAGGAAACTGCGGCTCACTTGTTTATCTTATCGTAGCTAACCCCCGCTCGACTTTCTTACTTGTAATCTCCCATTAAAGGAAATGATATTCGAGCCTATTTCCGGCAGTTCTCTCGATTTGATTTGGCCAAGCATTAATTCGGCGGCTTTATTGGCCATTTCTACTGCCGGATGCTTGAAAGTGGTCAGAGGAGGGCTGACAAAATCGGCAAAGCTGACATCATCGATCACAGCTACCGCCAATTCATCCGGAATACGAATGTTGTTTTTTAACAGATAGGGCAAAACCTCCATCAGAACCAAGTCGTTCCCGGCTAACAAAGCCGTTGGAGGTTTTTTCATTTGAAACAGCTCATTCATCTGACGAGCAACTTCACTTAGATTCACGCTTCTTACATACTGGTCGGAAAACTTAATTCCGTGGTCCAGAAGAGCGGCTTTGTATCCTTGAATTCGTTCGGAACGCGTGCTTATATTAAGAGGTGGCGTGATGATGGCAATTTCTTTATGGCCTTGACTTATAAGATGAGAAGTGCATGTGTATGCGGAATGAACGTTATCCATCACAACCATGTTGATCGGCAGACCATCCACTTTTCGGTCTAAAAAAACTACAGGGTACTGTTCGTCCACGAGCTGGCGGTAAACCTCATCGTTCTGGCAGGTAGGTATAATAATCAATCCGTCTACTTGCTTAGCTTTTAACATGTCGATATATTTCTTTTCCTTGGACGGGTCTTCATCCGTATTACAAACAATGACATGATAATCATGCGCATGACAGTAGTCTTCTATCGCCCTGGTTATCTCTGTCGAAAATCGATGCAGCAAATTGGCTACAATAACTCCGATCGTTGCTGTTGTTTTTTGTTTTAAACTTCTTGCTATAATATTGGGCTGGTACTCGAGTGCTTCTATCGTCTGCTCAATTCTCATTTTTGTCTCTGTCGACATATATTCGTATCTTTGATTGAGATACTGCGACACGGTGCTTTTCGATACTTTGGCGGTATTCGCAACATCTTGGAGTGTAGCTTTCTTGCTTTTAGTAATGGCAGTCACCCCCTGAAATCCATTTTCCGGATAGATTCCTGATTCAAATTTTTAATCCAATCTTACAATAATTCATTTTCTTAATCTACTTTTCTATCGATCCCATGATGAAAAAAGGGGCCGCCGGCAGCCATATAACCTTTGCTGTGCCCTTCCGGATCCTCCGAAATCCAGAAAGAGTACAAGTGCGAATTCTCCAAATGAAAACGAATCCGTATGACCTTGAGGTCCAACTCTTCCAATTGTCGATTGTTCCACCTGATTTGTATTTTTGTGCTGTCAGCTGCAACCGGGATGCACTCCGATTTGGAAAACCCAGGAATGACGTTGGACTCTTCGTCCAAGATTTCAGCATAGATTGCACCCTCACTCGAATCAACGTTCACGAACAAATAGTTACCGTTAAATTCAAGCTTTTTGGTTACAACATACCCGCCCTTCCCTTCATCGGTCAATGAGGCAAAACCGTCTCTTCTTAGCTTGGCCAGCCCTAAGCTGCCTCCCGAATATTCATGGGTCCCGAAATTAGGCGATTGACCGGAGAAAAAGGAAACGTAAAAAAATAGTTCATCTCCTACAACGAGGCAGACGCCGTTCGGTGAGTGCGCATATCCATAATCCCATCTCCCCGCTTCACGGGATGACGAAATAAAATTGTCATGAGTCGGTCGATCCCAATGAAAACCGTCTCTGCTGTAAGCCAATTTCAAGTCATTAACTTTGGGCATTTTTGTAAGCTCGCAAATGGGGTTTGGCGGACCCATAAATACGCTGAATACGCCTAACATAATACTTTCATAGGGGGTTGCGTCAAGATTATATAACTGGGTATAGAAACCTAACTTCGGATCCGGCGAATCATAAATATCGGTTCGTGACCAGAAGCGGACATCCTCACTCTTCCACTTTGAACCTTTGAAAAAGTCTTCCGTTTCAATATAACCTCTTGTCCTTACCCGACTATCTAAAGTCGAGAATGTTCGCAAGCTGAAAGCCCATTTTTTTGTAAATGGGTTGTGGAAGAATGTGGAGTTGTCTCCGGCGAGAGTCGTTTCCCCTATCTCGGTCCAATCGATGCCGTTTGCCGATTTATACAATTTGATGGTTTCAAGCGGCGGAACAGATCCCGGAATGTCATGAAAATGCTTCGGCATCCGGTGATAATATTTCACTTCAAAATCGTATTTTCGAAAAAATACTAACATTTTATATTTCTCGCTTATATCTGCAGCCTCGTAATCGATCCAAACGGCAGATCCGTCGCGGAGCGCGCCGGCTTCATAGGGAATCACCCTGTCATCCTGTCTGTCCGGAAAAAGCTCTGACAACCGCTTCCAGTGGATTCCATCCTCGCTTTCCGCACATCCGACCCCATCGAACCACCCTGCCTGATACCACATTTTAAACTTCTTGTCGGTATCATCGTAAAAAATGCCGTCATTAAAAGGACATGCGCACGTGCAATAACCATCGTTCAGTTCAAGCGGCGTTTCCGGTTCAAATACGGGTTGATCCATAAGAACAGGCTGATGGTATTTTGTTGTTAAATTGGTGTCCTCAACGACAAACTCATCAACGAACAATTGTCTTCCTATCGATATATTTACAGTCTCCGGCCAGTAAGCCTTGTAATCGGAAGGCAGCGGTTTATCCAGCGTGGTCTCTTTGTAGTTGGGCGGCCACTCTTCCGGTAACTCTATATTATTATATAGTTTCATCTGTTCACCTCATTGCAAATTCGAATGACGTCGAGTCATCTCTTGAAAAGAGTCCTCGTCCGTTTCATTTAAAATGCCGATAATCACGGCGTCAAGCAGCATATGCAAGCTTTGATCGAATTGATTGCCAAGCGGCTGAATCGTTGGCGGCTCATCTTCCAGCCTAAGCTTGGTTGCAGCGGGAATTCTTAGGGTTAGGTCGCTATACTCCGCAATTTTCGAGTTCCGATTGGTGGTGATAAGCACGACGGATGCTCCGACTTTTTTCGCTTGATTGGCGTATAAATGAACGATTTCAGTAGTTCCTGAACCAGAAATCGCCACCAGCACATCGTCAGCTCCAATACTCGGCGTTATCGTTTCTCCGACCACAAATGCGCTGTAACCCGCATGCATAAGACGCATGGCGAAAGCTTTTCCCATTAGCCCGGACCGGCCTTCGCCTGCAACGAAAATCCGTGAAGCTCCTTTAATTGCTTCACCAAAAGCCGTAAATTCGATTTCACTCACCCGGTTCAATACAGCGGCAACCTCGTTATTCATTTGAACAAACAAATTTTTCATGATATCAAATCATCTTCTCTCTGATAGTATGAGCTGCTTCTCTTCGATGAACGGCCCCCGTGATCGCACTCCCAACAATGACAATATCTGGTTTATAGGCGACGACTTGTCCTATCGAATCCGCATTTATTCCCCCCGCATATGCGAACTCGACGCCATGGAGCGTATGCAGGAACGAGATGATTTCTGCCGCCTTTAGTCCTGCTCCTTGATGCTCTTGCATATCCTTTCCAATGTGTACGGAGAAAAGACGGGCTCCCAGATCGTATAACCGGGCGATGGCGTTCGTGTCTTCGATCCCTAATAAATCGACCATCACTTGTTTATCCATTGAACCGGCTGCTTCCAATGCATCCTTGATCGTCTTTGCATCTGAAAATGCCATAACCGTCGAAATGTCGGCTCCCGCGGATAATGCTTGTATCGTCTCGTGTCTTCCGGCATCACATGTTTTCATATCAGCCAAAATTAACTTATCGCCGTATCTTTCCTTCATATCCGAGATGAGTCCTACTCCGTATTGCTTAATAACTCCGGTTCCAATCTCGATGATGTCGATGAGATCCTTCACCTCTTCGACGATCTCCACACATTGCTGCCGCGTCAACCGGTCCAATGCCAATTGCAGCTTCATGTTAGCACCCTCTTATCTTTCGATAAACTCGCTTACCCCAAGCTTTTGCATAACCTCTTCATAGTAGGGAAGACCTTCGTTATCTCCCGCTACGCTGACAACCATCGAGCCTACCAGATTCGCAAAGGTTAGCGTTTTTTCAAGCGGCCAGCCATTAATAATTCCATGCAGGAAGCCTGCGTCAAATCCGTCACCAGCACCAACCGTATCTGCGACCGTACTTACTTTTATGGCAGGCTTGCTTACTTTTCGTCCTTCATAATAACCTACGCTGCCTTGAGATCCTTGTTTAATTGCGACGCAACCTATACCATATTCGGTAAATTTCGATATCATTTTATCCAAATCACGGACGCCAAGCAAAAATTCCGCTTCCTCTTCCCCGGTAAGCATAATGTCGACGTAGGGCAGCAAATGCGTAAGGCAGTGCTTTGCTTCTTCTTTTGACCATAATTTGAACCGAATGTTAGGATCGAATGCTACTAAAACATTGTTTGCTTTCGCTATCTCTATCGCCTTGTGAATGACGGACATATCGTTTTGACGGATTGCTGAGAATACGCCGGTTATATGAAGAATCCTGGATTTCTTAATATCATCCGCCGGTAAATCCTCCGCATTTAACGTAAGTGTAGGTGAATTCATCCTGTAGTAGAACGTTCGTCCCGCACCATCTTCCCGTATCTCTTTGAAATTGACGGATGTCGCGTACCCCTCCATGAGCTTGACATTGGATACATCGATACCTTCGCCTCTTGCAAAATTGTACACGAATCTGCCGAACTCATCATCTCCAAGCCGGCTGATCCATGCCGTTCTCAGCCCTAATCGAGCACAACCGATTGCCAGATTCAATTCGGCTCCGCCAACCCTGCGCTCGAATTCGGCAACATAGCGCAACGGCCCTTTACTTTTAGGGTTCATCGTCACCATGGCGTCTCCTATTGTTATGACATCCAAGCTCTTATCCAAGATGATCTCTCTCTTCTATGCGAAATTGTCGTACAGTAGCTTCTTGATTTTTACTTTTACTTAACGGCCCCCTGCGTAACTCCTTGAATGATATATCTTTGCGCAAATACATAAATGAGTAACACAGGCAGTGTAATTAATAAGATTCCAGGCAAAAATTTGGCGTAATCGGTAGAATAAATATCTTTAAACACTTGAATTGCCAGCGGCAAAGTAAGCATCTCTTTTCCAGCATTTTGAAGAACAATCAACGGCAATAAAAAATCGTTCCAGATCCATAAAATATGCAGGATTGCGATGGTCACTGAAGTTGGACTCAGGATAGGCAATACGATCTTAAAAAACGTTTGACGGCGACTGCATCCGTCTATATACGCGGCTTGTTCCAGCTCAAACGGGAGACTTTTGATAAATCCATGATAAATGAATACAGCCAGCGGACTCCCAAATCCGATATACATGAATATTAAAGTGGGTTGAGGCATTACATTTATCCAGCCCAGCATTTTTCCATAAACACTGACCAGTGGTATCATAATCGATTGAAATGGAATAATCATCGACGACACCATCAGCATGAATAACAGGTTATTCAGCTTGGATTTATTTCTTACAAAATAATGGGCGGTCATAGACGAAAACAGCAAAATGATGGCAACACTGCTGAAAGTAATGATGATTGTGTTGATAAAGCTTCTAAAATAATTCATTTGTTGAATGGCCACTTTAAAATTCGTGAAATCTATAGTTCCAGGCAGACTAAAGGGCGAAGCCAAAATTTGCGCATTCGTTTTGAAGGAGTTGATTAGAAGCATAGCAAAAGGAAACATGCTCAAAATCAGCGCCGCTATCATGATGAAGTAAACCGATGTCTTCCGAACAAAAAGACGGAACCCCATTAAATTTCGACCTCCTTCTTCTTGCTGAAATACACCTGCAGCATCGTAACAGAAGCAACAATGACAAACAGCACAATCGCCTCCGCCTGTCCCATGCCGTAATCATAGCTTCTGAAGGCTTTATCGAATACATGCATAGAAACAAACACGGTGCTTTCAAAAGGCCCGCCTCCCGTTAAGGAGTAGTTCAAATCATAAACCATAAAGCCTCTCTGCAAAGAAAGGAAGATCGTTATAATAAATGAAGGAACCATCAGGGGCAGTATCATGTGGATGAGCTTTTGCCAGTTGCTTGTACCGTCGATCGTAGCCGCCTCCAAAATATCTTGGGGAACATTCATGAGACCTGCGATAAAAATGACCATCATATAGCCTGCATAATGCCATACGGTTACTACGACCAAGGCCCAAAACGCTTTATCCGGATTACCTAGCCAGGATTTGCTTAACATGGCGATTCCGTATTGATTACCGATGTTCACGAAAAAGTTATTGAATAGAAATTGCCACAGAAATCCCAGAACCAAACCGCCAATCAAGCTGGGCGTAAAAAATGCCGCACGAAAGAAATTTTGACGTTTGATTCCTGTTACTACCAAAAAAGCCAGTAAAAAGCCGACTGCATTTATTAGAAACACGGTCGCGATCACATATTTTATCGTAATTGTCATCGAGCTCCAAAATTTCGCGTCACGAAAAACTCCGAGATAGTTGTCCAATCCGACAAACGGCATATCGGAAGAAATACCGTCCCATTTAAAAAACGTTAAATAAATGCCATACAAAAATGGGACAATCATGACCATGAAAAAGATCAAGACCGTAGGTCCCGTATAAAAAAGTTGATTACCTATTTTGCGAGCCAAGCTTTTTTCGGAGATCAATTGGACTCTACTCCTCTTCTATATGAGCTGCAAAAAGCAGATGGATGGAAGCAACCCGCCTCTCATCCATCGTTTTAAAAATTGAAAAGCCAACTACTTTACATTCTTCCAGTACCCTTCAATTTCAGCTACCAACCCGGCTCGATCAGATTGTCCTCCAAGATACTTTTGCATAGAAGCACCAATCATTTTGGAATGATCACCCGGTATATAGTTGGCGGCAAATGGAAGCGTTTTGTCCGCATTCATATAGGTTTTGATTGATTTGGCGAGCGAATCTGTCGGCTCCAGTTTAATATTTTTGAATGCTGGAAGGATGCTTGCTTTATTTACCAAGAAATCTTGCCCGGCCGCCTCATAAACGATCCAATTCAAAAATTTCTTAGCTGCTTCCTGTTGAGCTTCCGTAGCTACCGATTTGTCTATAAATATTTGTTTGGTTGCTCCTACCGGAATTGAAGCATTATTTTTATCGTCTGCAGTGTTGCTAATTGGAACCGGCATGAAACCGTATTCCCCTTTCGGTTGAACGCTATCCAGCTGGCTGATCATCCAGTTCCCGTTAAAGGTGACCGCGACTTCGCCTTTCGCCACTGCCGCTGCAATATCATCAGCCGTTACAACAAGAGGATCATTTTTTCCTTTGTTATATTTTTTCATCATTTCCAGAGTGTCAATCAGGCCATTGAACGGAGCATTGCTTGCCAGTTTTACCTCGCCGGTTTTTAAACCGCTCAAAAACGCGCTGACGTCGCCTTTCGGTTGAGAAGCGTATGCAATCGGCAGAAAATGATTGCCTAATGACCATGGCATGGATCCGATGATTAACGGCGCAGTTCCGTCTGCCTCAATCTTCTTAAAAAGCTCCTCCAGTGCAGAGGTAGTATTGATTGTGGACGGATCGAATGTGCCGCCAGCTACCTTATCAAGAATCTTTTTATTGTAAACAAGTCCGTAGCCTTCTACTGCGAACGGGAAAGCTAATGTTTTTCCGTCAAGCTGATTAGGCTGCGCGAGGTCTTTTACCCATGCCTCAGAGGACAAATCAAGTGCCTTATCCTTGAATTTAACAATGTCTCCTGCATCAAGCATATTCAGTGTCGCAGGATTCCCTGAAGCATATAACACCGACGCTCTCTCAAAGGGAGATTGACCGCTTGCTACCGTTAATACTTCCACTGTAATATTAGGATTTGCCGCAGTGAACGTTTTTGCAGCTTCCTCAGCTGCCGCTTGGATTTGCCCTTTTGAATTCAAAAACGTAATTTTAACCGGCTTGCTCGAATCATCGGCATTCCCGCCAGATGCTTGACCCGCCGAGCCGCTTGAACTATTTCCGCCGCCGCATGCGGCAAGAAACATGGATAACGCTGTCATCAGGACGAGCGGTTTTGCCAATTTGGACATTTTCATTCTTTGTATATCCTCCCTTTAATGAATACGATAAATAATTTCAACAACCAAGAACGCTAACTACATGTTAAAGCTTCAGAAACCACCTCCAACAACTCGCCAACTTGGAAGAGCGCTTTCGGGTCTTGTTATCTCAACCGTCAATAAATTGAAATGCGAACGATAGAAAGCGCACTCATGGACCCCATTATTTGCGACCTCGTATAATAAACCGGTTTACTAAATCGGTTTAGTATACGATATTACTACAAGTTTCGATATATTTCAACCGTATTATCCATTTCTTGTCGTTGTTCTGTGATAATGTCACTATAGGACCGGAGACATTGACATTGCCGAAAGCATAACTGAAAAAGAGCGGTGGGAAAGATCTTCGAGGGGACACATGACAAACAAGGAAGGAGCAGCAGCGCTGGGGCTGACGGAGCGGCAGGTCGTTCGACTGTAGCGGAAGTATGAGAACAAAGGAGGAGGTCGTGCACTTATACATGGGACGCGGTCGTGGCCGCCGTGTTCCGCCCCACCGAAGGCCGAGAAGGATACTCGGTGTTATTCAGCAGGGCATCTACAAGTACGGCGTTCTGCTTAGTCTGTTACAACACGCTCTCGTGTATTTTATTTATTTTGTGAAATTACATGAACAAGTTGGCGGAGTGCTTCGTTAATTGGCGTAACCGGGCGACCAAGAATTTTCTCAAAATCATTGCTTTCGACTTCCAGGGAACCGTTCCGAATGCTTTCTTGAATGCCTACTACTATCGGAATCACAAAATCAGGCAGCCCTAAGCCTGTCATGATCTCTGCATATTTTTCGTCGCTAACTTGCTGTACAGGTATTTCTTTACCCAATACCTTGCCAAGAGCAGATGCCAATTCCTCTTGAGTTAGAAGTGGACCAGAAAGCTCATACACTGTATTTTCGTGACCCTCTCCAGCCAGAACTGCTGCTGCAGCGTCTGCGTAATCTTGCTGCAGGGCCCAGCCTACTTTCCCATCTCCGGCAGAAGTTACCCATGGAGCTCCTGCAATAGCACCCTGAATGCTTCCAAGTTCGTTTTCCAAATACCAATTGTTACGTAAAAGGGAATAAGGGATCCCGGTTTTGATGATAGCTGCTTCTGTGGCAACATGAGGCGGCGCCATTAAATTTTTGCTTTCTGCTGCATTGGCTAAGCTTGTATAAGCGATAAATTTTACCCCTGCACGTTCAGCGGCTTGGACAGCATTCGTATGTTGTTGGATTCTTGTTTCATTGTCACCGTCGGCAGAAATAAGTAGTATCCGGTCAATCCCTTTATAAGCATGATCTAATGTCTCTGGACGGTCATAATCACTTTGACGAACTTCCACCCCACGATTACGAAGTCCTTCTGCTTTCTCTGGATTGCGGACACTCACCACCAAGTTACTCGCAGGTACTGATTTCAATAATGTTTCTACAATTTTTGAACCTAATTTCCCTGTTGCCCCGGTTACCAAAATTTTCATTTACGTTCCCTCCAGTTAAATTTCATCTGTAACATTTTCAATTACATGTATTCATTCTAATTACATGTAACCACTTTGTCAACAAGTTAAATATGATATATTATTTTGGTCACATTTTGGTATAATAAACTTGTAATCAAAACAATTACATGATAAAGAAATAAAATGATACAAAGATCAGTGAATAAGGGGATGTTGGAACATGTCCATCAGCAGCAGATTTTCAGTGGGAATTCATATATTAGCTCTAATTGAATTAAATAATGAAGGGGTAACATCTTCTGAATTTTTAGCTGCGAGTGTTAACACGAACCCAGCCGTTATAAGAAAACTGATGGGGATGCTAAAAAAGGCCGGTTTGATAGAGGTACAGCCGGGAATCGCAGGTGCTAAGCTCGCAAAGGAATTATCTCGGATCACCCTGTTCGACGTATATAAGGCAGTGAATGTCGTGCAGGAGAAAGAGTTGTTTAGCATACATGGAAGTCCGCACCCGGATTGCTTCGTTGGCAGGAACATCCAACATACAATTGAGCCCATATTTACAGCCGCGCAATTAGCCATGGAGAACGTTTTAAGAAATGTTACTATGGAAGATGTCGTGGGGGATATTGCCAATAAAGAAAACATCTGTTAGAAAAAGGCATTCCCAACGGAATGCCTTTTCTCCTTCTTCTCACTTAATCAACCATTTGTCCCTTCTTCTAGCAAGATGGACTCTTACCACAAATTGTGATTACGGCTCCTTTACGGCTCCTCGTAGGCGGATATAGAGTGCGGCAGGAATGGCAGTGACGGTGCAGCAAATGATATCGGCCATCGTATCGACGAGGCTCCCCCCTTGAGAATGAAATCCGAGCAGCCGGTCCCCGGTGAACTCGAAAATTTCCCAGCAGCCGGCCATGCCTACCGCGAAGAATAGACTGAACCAAGAAGCTAATGAAGCGTATAGAGGTGACGGCAGTTCGCTCTTTGCCAGCTTCTTGAAGATCACAAGCCCGACAAAGCAAAGAATGAATCCGGAGAGTAAATGCTCGATCTTATCCAAGTAAGGGATGACTCCATAAAATCCCCAAAAATTGGCGAAAATCATCGTGATAAAAATAAACGTCAAGACCGAAAACCGCAGTACGGGAAACAACTCGGTGTGTGTCAATTTCAAAATGATCCTCAGCAGCAGCAATGTTCCTACAATAAAAACTGCCTGCATGAGCTTTGCCGAATTGCCTTGTAAGAGGAAATAAACGAGACTGATAACGGTGGCAGCATACAACACCAGCTCAAAACAGTCGTTGACAAAATCTTTTCTTCTGCTTAAACCCATGTCAATCCCCCTTCTATAAGTAATTCGGCATCCGCGCAATGGGCGCCTTCTCTAAGATTTTCTTACCTTAATTAATAACCATTTTTCGTCCAACTCAAAATACGAGATTAGCGCAGACACGCCGGGCTGAGCAAAACACTTTTTTCTGCCAATTGTACATACTACAAAAGTAAAATTGATAATAGGAGCTGCCCAAGTGTACAAAAAAACGAATATGAAGACCGATATGCAGGAAGCCGTCGTGGAACAAATCAAGCAGCAATCTGTACGGCTTAACTCCAATGATGATTTGGATATGCTAATCGAAGCGATCGGCGATAAGAAATACGTGCTCCTCGGTGAAGCGACGCATGGAACATCGGAATTTTATAAGCTGCGTACGGAGCTGTCGCGCAAACTTATCGAAGACAAAGGCTTCGCTTTCATCGCCGTTGAGGGCGACTGGCCCTCCTGCTATGAGGTCAACCGCTATGTGAAGCAATACAAAGGCGCCAAGTTAAGCGCGCGCGCGGCGCTGGAAAGTTTCAACCGCTGGCCGACCTGGATGTGGGCCAATGAAGAAGTCGAAGAACTGGCTGACTGGCTCAAGGGGCATAACGCCCGCAAGCCGCTCCGTGAGCGGGTCGGCTTTTACGGCCTGGACGTCTACAGCTTGTGGGAGTCCCTGGCCGAAATCGAGCGCTACTTGCAGGAGAGCGGCACCCCTGAACAGCTTGACTTGGCGCGGAAAGCTTTCGCATGTTTTGACGCCTACAACAAGGATGGGCAAAATTACGGCGTATCCGCCGCTTTCTACGGTGAAAGCTGTCAAGACGAAGTCGTGAAGCTGCTGAAAGAGCTTCATGCCGCAAGGGTACAGTACGACGAAGACAGCGAAGCGGCCCTTAGCGCGGAGCTCAATGCGCTGGTGGCCGTGAACGCGGAGGACTACTACCGTACTATGGTGCGCCACAACGCGGAGTCGTGGAATGTCCGCGACCGGCATATGACCGAGGCGCTCCGCCGCCTCGCCGAATACCACGGCCCAGACGCCAAGGTCATCGTCTGGGAGCATAACACGCACATCGGCGACGCGCGTGCGACAGATATGCTGGAAGACGGCATGGTCAACGTCGGCCAGCTTGTGCGCGAAGCGCACGGGGAAGCCGATGTGTTCGCCATCGGCTTCGGCACCTACCGCGGCACGGTTCTGGCCGCAAATGCTTGGGGCGCGCCGGTGGCGACGATGCAAATCCCGGCTGCCCAGCCGGGCAGCTGGGAGGAGCTCATGCATCGCGCCGGCGCGTATGATCAGATCCTCATGCTGAACAGAGAGGATCCGCTGCTCGGGCGCGAGGCGCTGGGGCATCGTGCCATCGGGGTCGTGTACCACCCGGCGCATGAGCGCGGGAACTACGTTCCCTCTGTTATGGCGCAGCGGTACGACGCCTTCGTGCATGTGGATGAAAGCCGTGCGCTTCATCCATATGCAATTGAAAAGGTGTTCGTGTGAGCCTTCTCACACGAACACCTTTGATCTTACTTCCATAAATGACGCACGACATATCTTCAAGCTTCCGCTTATGGCGGTTCCGTCATATACGCTCCAGGAAAGGAATCGCCATCGCGGCAATCCGCTTAAAGCCCTCCTCGTTCGGGTGCAGCCGGTCGCTGCTGAGAAAATCAAGCGTGAAGCGGTTAAATCCGCTTTCCCCGTACAAATTCAGCACCGGAAGCGCATATTCGGTGCCAATGACCCCAATCGCCTCCACATAGTCCGCCAGCCGGTGACCTTCCGCATTCACGGAATGAATGTCGTAGCCGTCTTTGTCCCGTTGAAGCGGCGTCCACAGGTTGAGACGGCATGCGGGATTTTTGGTGAGAATATCCTCTACCAGTGTTGCATACGCCCCATAGAACGTATGAATATCCCGTTCCCCCATTCGGCCGATCGGCATCCCCAGCCGGAAATCGTTCGTTCCCGCGAAAACGGTGACACAATCGTACACGGGCTCCAGCTGCCGGCCGATGTGGACCGTCGCCCCTTCATCGCGGTCGCTGCCAGCCGTGAGCGGACACCCGCCTCGTCCCTCGTTCAGCACAGTGGCGAAGCCAAGCGCCGCGCTGACCAAGGGCTGATAGCCGCCCGCCGCCGAAATGCTGTCTCCGAGCGTACACCAGCTTTTTCCCTGCCATTTCAATGAACCTGTCATCTTTGCTGCACCTTCCCTACCCATACATCATGACTATATTTTATCTAACCTGAACACAATCGGCAAATCATCCATCCGGCGAGTTTACTCTTAAAAAAAGAGAACATGCGCTGCCTAGCAGGCACGTTCTCCTCGGAACCAACTTACTTTTTCACTGTGGCGTACCAGTCGTTTACTTCCTTATAGCTTGCATCTCCGCCGGCGGCTTTGAATTTCGCTTGGAAAGCTTCAATACCGCTAATCGGTTCCGCTCCGAAAATCAGCTTCGTCGTATAATCTCCAACCATCGTATTCAATTGTTGGAAGTTTTTAGAGAATTCCGGCAAGTAAGGCGCCAAGCCTAACGGATCTTTAATTCTTGTGCTAGCCGGTTCAACCGTATTCATGAAATTCCAAGCCTCAAACAGACGAGGGTCTTTACGAACGCGAGCCTGCCAATATGTCGGATAATTTTTATCATCCGTACCCATTAAGAAGTTGTTCGCCTGATTTCGCTCGTCGGTGAAAATCGGCTGAATCGGCAAGTAGGCGCCGTCTTTTAGCGTATAGTGCTTGTTTTCTTCACCGATCGCCATCGTTTTGAAAGTTTCGGGTTCCAGCTTGGCGTTCATCCATTTGATCGCATCCTCCGGATGCTTGGACGCTTTCGGAATAAACGTGATCCGGTCGAAGCCTGCCGCTGCGTTCAAGCCGGCTTTGCCGTCTTTTCCTTTCAAGGCCGGGATGAAGCCCGCTTTGGCATTCGGATTGTTTTTCACCAGCGCATCGTTCACAGCCGGAACGTCAGCCCAGTGCAGCATGATCATGCCGGCCCTCCCGCTGGAGAACTTTTCTTTGGCCGTTGCATCTTTGTTCGCGGCGAACTCTTTATCCAGCAGTCCTTGCTTGAAGAGGTCATTGGCGAAAGTCACGTAATCCTTGTATGCAGGGTCCAATACGCGTGGCGTGAGCTTGCCATTCACATCATTCCAGAAAGTGGTCATGCCGAATGCACCGACGATGTTACTGATGAACATCGCGTCGCCTCTAATCGTAAGCGGAATATTTTTGTCGCCGTTGCCGCCCGGGTCTTTTTCTTTAAACGCTTTCAAAACAGCCACCAGTTCATCCAGCGTAGTAGGAGTTTTCATGCCCACTTTCTCGAGCCAGTCCTGCCTGATATACAAGCTCTCACTGGCGAAGGAAATCGTTTTGGTCGGGATGGCGTACAGCTTGCCGTCTACCTTGGCCGCTTCCAGGACGGCTGGATCTACGGCTGCTTTGATGTTCGGTCCATATTTATCAATCAGAGGTCCCAGGTCCGTCAAGGCGCCTTTTTTCGCATAATCTGCAAACAACGCTTTAAAATCAGTTCCTCCGCCCGTCGTTACCGCATCGTACGGTTCACCGGAAGCAATGAGGATGTTCAGTTTATCCGCCGCTTTGTCTTGAGGCAGCATGTCGTACTGCACTTTATAACCCGTCTTCTGCTCGAGGTATTTCGCGACCGGATAGGTGTTGTAATCGTCTTTCTGCCAGATTTGCAAAGATTTCAACTGAGGCTTCGGTTCGTTCGCCGTCGCTGCCGGTGCAGGACTAGCCGGAGCTGCGCCGCCGGCAGGCGTCTCATTTTTGGAAGAACATGCGACAAGAGAAGTGACCGATAAGCTTGCTGTGAGCGTTAAAAGCACCGCTTTATTGTGTCTTTTTAACATGTGCAAACCTCCCTGATTAATTGTATATCCTATATCATTAAGCCCTGAGACAGCTAATCGCAAGGGCGTTAATGCACACTCACCCTTTGACGGAACCGATTAAAACGCCTTTGACAAAATGTTTTTGCAAATAAGGATATACGAGCAGCATGGGTATGATCGACGCGATGACAGTCGCTGCGCGGATCCCTTCCGGTGAAATGTTCATCATATCGTCCACGCTTTTGTTCACGGCATTGGAACTGTCCGCATCCATCACAATGTCGCGCAAGTACAGCTGCAGCGGCTTAAGCCCGGCATCGTTAATATAGAGCATCGGATGGAAATAATCGTTCCAGAAGTATACGGCATAGAACAAGGCGATCGTGGCGATTACAGGCACGCTTAACGGGATAATGATTTTGAACAAAATCGTGAAGTTGCGGGCTCCGTCCATTTTGGCGGATTCCTCAAGCGCCTCCGGCAAAGATTCGTAATAGCTTTTGATCACGAGCATATTGAAAACGCTGATTAATGCAGGAAGCATAAGCGACCAAAGGCTGTTGATAAGATGCAGCTGCTTCATGAGCAGATAGTTCGGAATGATGCCGCCATTGAACATCATCGTGAAAATGAACAGGATCATGATGAACGAAATGCCCGGCAAATATCTTTTGGACAACGGATAGGCCGTAAGCACGGTAAGGAGAATCGCCAGAAACGTTCCCACAACCGTAATCAGCAGCGAAATGCCGATAGAGTGCAGAAACTGGGATGAAGACACAACATATTTCATCGTATTCAGTTGAAAGCCTACGGGAATGATCCCTACCTTCCCCGAGATAACGGCGGATTCATCGGAAACCGCTTTGGATAAAATATTGACGAGCGGCAGTAAGGTAGCCAGACCGGCAACGATGAGAAAGAGGTAAATAATGAAGTCCAATACCCTGTCGCCAATGGTTTTCTTATGCATAGTTTCGCCTCCTACCAGATGCTGCGCTTGATCAGCTTTTTACTCAATTCATTGCCGCCTACGATCAGGATGAACCCGACAACGGAGTTGAACAAGCCGACAGCCGTACTGAAGCTGTAGTCCTGCTGGCCAAGACCTTGGCGATAGACGAAGGTCCCGATGACATCCCCTGTCTCATAAACGACCGAGTTGTACATCGTCAAAATTTGCTCCGTACCCGCCTCCAGCAAATACCCGAGGCGCAGAATCAAAATGAGAATGATCGTCGGCACGATCCCCGGCAGTGTAATATACAGCATTTGCCGAATGCGTCCCGCACCGTCGATGGAAGCGGCTTCATATTGCTCCTGCTCGATCCCGGCGATGGCGGCAATGAAAATAATGGCGTTCCAGCCCGATTCCTTCCAGCCGGCCGTGAAGACGACGACGCTGCGGAAAAATTCGTTGTCCAGGAAAAAGGAAATCGGCTCACCGCCGAACCATTGAATCACGTTGTTGACCAGTCCGCCCGACGGGGACAGAATATTGATGAACAGCCCGGAAATAATGACCCAGGATAAGAAATGCGGGAGGAAAATGATCGTCTGGATCGCTTTCTTGAAAAATATTTTGCGCACTTCGTTCAGGAATAACGCAATGATGATTGGAATCGGAAACAACAGCACGATCTTGTATAAGCTGATCAGCAGCGTGTTGATGAAGACTTGATAAAACTGCTCCGAATGCATCAGCTTCTCGAACTGGTCCAGTCCGACCCATCGGCTTCCCATAACTCCGTCGAAGATATTGAAGTCCTGGAAGGCGATAATAATGCCGTACATCGGCGCATATTTGAATAACAACAGGAATATTAATCCGGGCACCAGCAGCAAATACAAATCATAGTTGCTTAAGACCAGCTTCCACCTGCCCCTGCTTTTAGCCACTGGTTTGGCGTGAGCTTTTTGCAGCTCCAGCTCCGCTCGCGGTGTACTCATGAATGGCTCACCTCCGTGTTCTTGTAGGACAATTATATCGAGTGGCCAACATGAAATGTAGGTGGTAAAATTTCTGTTTCTGGTGGAATCTTATCGTGTTCTAAAAAAAACACCGCCTCATCTGCAGCGCTTTCTGCGATAAGCCGGTGTTTGCATTCAGGAGACTGGATAGCCGATCCGGACCGTAACCGTCGTTCCTTCGCCGGGCGTGGACTGAATCTGCAAGCCGTACAAATCCCCGGCGAACAGCTTGATGCGCTCATTGACATTGTACAGTCCGTAGGAGCTTCCGGATCCGTCGGATTTCATCGTGGGCCGCGGTTCTGTGAGCAGGCTTTGCACCAGCTCCTCCTCTATGCCGATCCCATCGTCCGTAACGGAGAGGATCAGCACATCTTCTTCTTTGCGGGCTCCGATATAGATCGTCCCTGTCTTGCTTTTGGATTTGCGGATGCCGTGCAGGAGCGCATTCTCAACGATGGGCTGAAGGGTTAATTTGGGCATTTCCACTTCTTCCAGTCCCTCCTCGATATCGAAGACGACTTGAAACGATTTGGGGAAACGGTTCAGCTGGATTTCCAAATAGACCTTGGCCAGATTCAGCTCGTCGGTCACACTGACCAAATCTCTGCCTTTGTTTAAGCTGAGCCGGAAATATTTAGCCAAACCGTTGATCATGTTCGAAATATCCGGCACGTTATGCCCGATGGCTATCCAATTGATCGTATCCAGCGTGTTGTACAAGAAATGCGGATTGATTTGCGCTTGCAGAGCCCGCAGCTGGGCCTCGCGCTCCTGCACCTTGGATTGATACGTTTCCTCCATCAAACCGTGAACCCGGTGAATGAGATGGTCGACGCTATTCTCCAGCAGCTTGAAGTCGCCGCCGGCGTGCAGCGCACGATCGTCCAGACTTTCGATCCCGCCCCGTTTGATCGTGCGGATGACGGTTTGGATGCGCCGGTTCATGATGCGCACGATCATCGCGAGCAAAATAAACACGAGCAGCAGGAACAGAATCGTCACGGTCGAGATCGTCGCGATGCCCGAGAACTGGTTCAGGGCGACAGCCCGGGAGCTGATCTCCAATTGCGGCACCTCAGCCACGAGCTTCCATCCCGTCGAAGCCACCTTCGTATAGATCGCGAACCGCTGATCTTTCTCATCCACCATCCTGATCACGCCTTCATCATGGCGGGCAATTGTCTCCCGCTGCTCGTCCGTCATCATTTTCTTGCCGAGCAGCGACTTATCCCTGTGCGAAATAACCGAACCGTCGCTGCCAAGCAAATAAATTGTGCCTTCTTTGGTTAACTTAATTTTATTCAAAATATCAGTAATGGTCTTCTCGGCCACATCGATGAGCAGCACGCCCGAAATTTGATCGTAATCATGCAAGTCCCTCAGCATTCTCGCTGCCGAGAAAATATAAGCCGGCCCCCGGTCGATATACGACTCCAAGTAAGCGCCCGACCACACGATGGCGCCGCCCGAATTCATCACCTTCTCGTACCACGGCCAATTTTTCAAGCTTTCCTGTGTAAAAAAGTTGACCTTCTCGCCTGTAAACATCCGGTCTCCGTTCACAAACAGCCGAACCCGGTGTACGTTCGTATTCGCTTCCGAGCTGTCCACCAGATACCGCAGCTCTTTCAGAGCTTCCAGCTGCTGCTCGAGCGTCGCTTGTCGGTTTAAATATTCGCCCAGCTTCGGATTCATGAACAGCGTATTGGACGTATCGCGAACCGAGTCGAACTGGAAATCCAAATTGATGCTCGCCTGCTTAAGCGTTTGCAGCATCGTGTTCGTGACTTCGTCTTCCAAAATCTGCGAAGATTTCTGTGTATGCGCGATCAGCAGCACGGCTGCCGGAATAAGAATGAACAGCACGTAGCCAAGCAGCCAGTATTTGGCCGCCATCATTCCGTTCGCAAGCAGCAGCACGTAATTCCAGCCATTCGTTAGCAGCCGTTTCATGGAGGTTGGCCCCTTCTTTTATATCATCTGATCGCGGTATGCGCTTGGCGTAAGTCCGACATATTTCTTGAACAGCTTGCTAAAATAGCTGGGGTCGGCGTATCCGACCTGGAAGCAAACCTCATAGAACTTATTCCGGGGATCGCTGAGCAATTCCTTCGCCTTCTCGATGCGGACCTTCGTCATGAACTCATTGATCGTTTCGCCCGTTTCCTGCTTGTACAGGAGGCACATATAAGTCGGGGACAGAAACACCTCTTTGGCAATATCGTTTATTTGCAAATTGTCCGCATAGCGCTGCTCGATAAGGGCGCGGATGCGCTCGATGACGTTTTTAGGTTTCCCTCTCCGCTTCTCCTCAATGCGCTTGCACACCTGCATCAGATGCTCTTCGACAATCGCTCTTAAATCCGCAATCCGTTCCTGCTTGAACATACGCTCCCATAAGTCTCTCTCCTTATGCTCCATCTCCGCGCCCAGCATATTAAACTCCTGCAGCAGTCTGTTCGTCTGTACAATGAGCTGCAGGCTTACGTTGCGGCCATAGGCGAACCCCATCATGCGGTTCCGGGCAAGCGAGGTGAACACATCGTCCAGCTCCGCGTGCAGCGCCTCTTGGTCCGCCGACTTGATCAGCGAGTAAATACGTTCGGCTTGAGCGGTTTCAAAACGATACACATGCTCATTGTCATGCTGCAGATGGTCAATGGAGATGACATGGTTTTTGCCCAAATACCATCGTTGGTCGGCAGCCTCCTGGGCCTGGTAATACGATTGCGGCAAAGACGCCAGCTCGGCTATACGCTCGCCGACGCCGATCGTTACGCTGATTTTCAGCCATTTCAACAAGCTGTCCCGAATGTCTTCGGCCACGGCAAGCAGCAGCTCTTCCTGCGCATCCTCCTCATCCATCCGCAAAATCCCTACAAACTCCCCGCCCCGGTTCTCAAACACATAACCCCGCATATGCTTGCCGATGAGCTCCTGGACAATATTTAATATGGAATAGGACAACAGCTGCTGATCTCGCTCGCTCCGGGCGGCCGCGACCTGCGCGCTATCGTCGATTTTCACGACGATCGTCCAATACACCGCTTCGAGGGGCAGATCCAGTCCAAGAAAGTCGAGCCTGTCTTGAATTCGGCCGGGGTGCTTAATGCCGTCGCGAATTAAGGACATAAGAAACTTCTCGCGCAGAAGCGGCATGCTTTCAGTCAGCTTCACCTGCATATCGACGATATAGGTGCGCTCCTGCTCCGCCTCCTGCAGCTCGTTCACGACGCGCTCCACAACGGCAGCCAGCTCCAATCGGTCCACGGGCTTGAAAATATAATCGACCGCATTGACCTTCAGCGCCGATTTCAAATAATCCGCATCGTCATGCCCGCTCACGAAAACGATTTTCATCGCCGGGAAGCGCGCTTTGATCTCATGGGACAGCCGGATGCCATCCATATGCGGCATACGGACATCCGTCAGCACCAGATCCGGCTTGAGCCGCTCGATCAACTCCAGCCCTACATCGCCGTCATCCGCTTCCCCTACAACTTCAATGCCATATTTATCCCATTCAAAATAAGTCATTAACCCATGACGGACAGTCGGTTCATCGTCAATGATGACGAGTCGAAACATACGGCACAGCCCCCTTATGCTCATAGATTCTGTAAACGTCTGATAGGGAAAAAAGAAGACCGCCTCACCGCAAGCAGCGGGTCAGGACGATCTTCTTGAGCTCGGTTATTTGCTTTCCTCGTCGTAGTGAATGGGACCGGAAGCGACGGTGACAGCCTCCGCTTGACCCGGATGCTCGCCTAGCCATGCTCCCTGCTCGATCAGCTTGCGCTGCAGCTCGGGAATATTCACCTCGCGGAAGCCCCCGCCCGCGGCGTTAGCCATCGCCGCAGCCGTACCGGCCGCCTGGCCCATGGCGAAGCAGTTCGGCATGACGCGCAGCGAGCCTTGGACAGGACGGTCCGACGAAACCGAGCGCCCGGCGACGATCAGGTTGGACTTGCCTTGCGGCAGCATGCAGCGGTACGGAACGCCGTGAGATTTGCCTTTCGGCAAATGCTTGATGACCATCGTGCTGCTCGCATTCGCCAGATGAATATCGATAAAATACGCATTGCGCGCGATGTCGTCCTCGAACGTCCGCATGGAAAGGAAATCATCCACGACCAGCGTATAATCCCCGGCGATGCGGCGCGTTTCTCTGATGCCGATCTGGTCTCCGGAGTGTACGAGGTGAACGTTCTCGAAGCCCCGCACATATTTGCGCAGGAATCGGATCTGCGTATCGATCAGCTTGCGCCCTTCAATAGCGGCATAGGTCAAATCCTCCGCTTTCGTGCCGTCAATGCCGAAAATATGTCCGAAGTTGAAGCCGGCGATCGAATCCGTTATCCATGCGATGCCGGATACGCGTTTGCGCCCTTCCGGCAGGTCGCCGTTCTGCTGCGCTTCCACGATCGTTTTGTCCAGTTGCTTGGATTGCCCGGTTTCTTGGCAAAATTGATCGAAGCGCGCCTTATCCGCCCCTGTCACCAAATAGCACATCGTCCCCGGCTGCAGCTCGCCATTCTCACCGCCCGTCTGGAACGGAACGCCGGCCAGCGCCGCCAAATCCGCATCTCCCGACGCGTCAATATACAGCTTGGCTTGAACGACCGAACGGCCGGATTTATTGCTGATCACCAGTCCGCTGATGCGGTCTCCGTCCAGCAGCACTTGATCGGCTACCGTGTGGAATAAAATGTTCGCCCCGCTGTCCAGCACCTGCTGATCGTAAACCCGCTTGAGCGTCTCCACATCGATCGGCACCCAGTCCAGTTGCTCCTGGAAACGCCGGTGAAACGCCTCTCCGGCCTCCCGCTTCATTTCATTCAGCAGATCGAGTCCGATTCCGCGAATGATCGGCTTCTCACCGTCCGAGTAGGGGCAAAAGGCCGGCACCAATGCGGCTGTACCCATGCCGCCCAAATATCCCCGCTGCTCGATGAGCAGGGTGTCCGCCCCGTTGCGGGCTGCCGCCATCGCAGCGGCAACGCCTGACGCGCCGCCGCCTACAACGACGACATCCGGCGTATATGATATTGGAAGCTCAGATGTTATTGTAATCGTTTGCTTACCTGCTTTTCCTGCTTCGTTACCCATTAGCTCATCCTCCACATGATCGGATACCTTCATTATAGTCCGGTTTTCGGATGAAACCAGTTTAATTTTAGTTTAATCTAAAAACCGTTCGTGGTACGATACAGCATATCGCACGAATGCACCGATCCTGTTGAATAGAGGTGAGCCGTCAATGCCTATACGCAAAGAAGTCACGCAGAAAACGATCGCCAAAGAACTGGGCTTAACCGTGCAAACCGTATCCAAAGCGCTGAAGGGCAAACCCGGCATGTCGGAATCGACGCGGCAGCTGATCCTGGAAACGATGGAGCAGCGCGGTTATTTTACGAAAGATCAAATCCGCAGTTTACGCGCCGAGCACATCGCGCCTTATCCGGTAGAAAAAATGAGGTTCCTGCTCGTTCAAACCGAAGCCTCCGTCAGCTATAACGAACGTTTGATCGGCGGCCTGCGCGATCGCTTTGCTTCCTTCGGCCACCATATTGAGGCGTGCCTGCTGCCTACTTCCATTCGGGAGGGGGCGATGTCCGGCTGGTTGGAGGAGCACGCCCTTGCTTACACGGACGGCATCTTCATTGCGCCGAGTCTTACGCCCAAGTCGTGGGAGGATGAGCTTCTGAAGCTGCCGGTTCCGAAAATATTGCTGAGCTACCCGCCGCTCGGCACAAGAGTCGACAGCGTCATCTGGGACATCTATGAAGCCACGTACCAGGCGGTCGCCTATCTGCGGTCAATCGGTCATGCCGATATCATGTACGTTGGAGATACGCATCACCAACGGGGGTTTATTCTCCGCTGGCAGGCGTTCCAGCACGCCATGAACGAGTTCGGTGCGCCGGTCGATCCCGCCAGGCACTCGATCGACGAGCGGATCGCCAATCCGTTCTGGCTGGACGACCTGCGCGCGAAGCTGTTGGCCGACCCGCCTACGGCTATCATCTGCGGCGTGGACGGCGAGGTTCCGGCCGTGTACCGGCTGTGCGCCGAGCTCGGTCTGCGCGTGCCCGAGGATATTTCGCTTATCGGCATGCTCAACGACCAGCCCGCTTCTCTGCCGGCGTTCACCCGGCCGCTGCTCGCCGTACGCGAGACGGGGTACCGCGCCGCTGACCGGATGCTCTGGCGTATCGCCAATCCGACGCTGCCGTGCGAGCACATCCGCATCCAGGGCGAGCTGCGCATTGGCGGGACGACGGCCGCGCCGAAGGCGCCTGAATTTATAAACGAAGCAGCCGACAAATAGCTGGTAGATTTCACGTCCGACAAGCAGACCGTCAGCCTGGTCCATCAGCTCCTCCGTATACTGGTGGAGCTCCTTAACCTCAATCACCTGCGTGTGGTCACAGCAACCGTCCAGCGTCACATTCACCATTCTGAAGGTGCGCCGCGGTCAGACGATCACACGGTAGTGCAGATGAACGATGCCGCTTCGGAAGCGGCGTTCACCGAGCAGCTCGAGCTGCATACAGAGGGTTTCCGGCCATGCTCGCTTACCTCTACCCAATACGATCGGATTAAGAAGCAGATGACATTCGTCGACCAGTCCCGCGCTCATCGCCTGGCCGGCAAGCTCAGGACCGCTAATCGTAATGTCAGCTTCTGAAGACTCCTTCAGCCTCCGAATCGCATCGGGATCGAATTCGCGCTCGAGCCTAGTCCTGGCGCTTGACACCGCCTGAAGCGTCCGGGAATACACGATCTTCTCAGCCGCTCGCCAGATCTGCGCGAATTCCCGCTTTACCTCCGGTTGATCGCCGCTGGCGCCAGCCGTCTCCCAGTACACCATCGTTTCATACATACGACGCCCGTAGACGTAAGTGCCAATCGCCCGCTGGAAGTCGGTCCAGAACGCATACGTCTCGTCATCGGAGATCGTCCAATCCATATGGCCGCTCCCGTCCTCCATATACCCGTCCAAAGATACGTTACCAGCGTAGATCAGTTTAGCCATTTCAATAACCCCCTCCCATCTACTGATGTATGAGCATCACAATTGTTCCCGGCCTTAACGCCTGCGGCCCAGCTTCTTTGCATGTCATCAGTCCGCCTTGCCGGTACTTGGATCGACGATTCTTGCTCACAGTCAAACCATACTGTATACGCTCAGGGAACCACCATCTCTCCCTCGCCGGAGGCCGGCCGAAATAACATCATTTTACTCACATCCCCGGCTGTTTGTCGAACAGAACAAACCGCATCCGCGACCTTGAAGTCTCTCTACAAATAGCCATCTAATTATGACATAGGTTGTCGTGATTAATCCGTTATACTGTGAAAGCTAAGAAAATGAAATTCCGAGGTGAAGTCTGTGAACGTGGAAGCTATCATCATCAAAGGAGCACGCGAGAATAACCTGAAAAACGTGAATGTCCGGATACCGAAGCGAAAAATAACAATCTTCACCGGCGTCTCGGGCTCGGGAAAATCTTCCCTGGTATTCGACACCATAAGCGCAGAAGCGCAGAGGCAGCTTAATGAAACATTTACCGCATTCATCCGCAACCGGCTGCCCCGGTTCAGCCAGCCGGATGCCGATCTCATCGAGAACCTGTCCACGGCGGTTGTGATCGACCAGAAACGGCTCGGCGGCAATTCCCGTTCGACGGTCGGCACCGTCACAGATATTTATGCCATGCTTCGGCTGCTGTTCTCCAGAATCGGCAAACCTTTCGCCGGCAATTCGCATGTTTTCTCATTTAACGACCCGGCCGGCATGTGCCCGGAATGCTCCGGAGTCGGGCAGGTGGTGCAGTTCGATGTAGACAAGCTGCTTGACAGGTCCAAGTCGCTGAATGAAGGCGCGGTCCTGTTCCCCTTATTTAAAGTGGGAAGCTGGTATCTGAATACGTATACCTATTCCGGCTTGTTCGACAACGACAAGCGGCTGGCCGATTATACGCCGGACGAATGGAACACCCTCCTCCACGGTAAGGAAAGCAAGATCGTCTACCACTCCAAAGGCGGCGATATCGAATCGGATTATGAAGGTCTGCTCTCCAAGCTCACCCGCCTGTATATCAAGCGGGACAGCAGCGAGATGTCGGATGCCAAACGCGAAACTCTCGACCGCTTCCTATCCTATAGCGAATGCGGCCTATGCGGGGGAAGCAGGCTCAATCAAGTGGCCTTGGGCTGCCGGATTAACGGCTACAATATTGCCCAATGCGCGGCTATGGAGATTAGCGAGCTGGTACGTATGATCGAAGCCATTAGGGATCCCATTGCCGGCCCCATGATCGACGGGCTTCTGACCCGGCTGAACCACCTGGTCTCCATCGGGCTGGAGTATCTGAGTCTGGACCGACAGACCGCAACTTTATCGGGCGGGGAGTCGCAGCGCATCAAGATGGTCCGCCATCTGAGCAGCAGTCTCACCGATATGACTTACATTTTCGACGAGCCGAGCGTGGGGCTGCATCCGCGGGATGTCCACCGTCTAAACGGCATGCTGCGGCAGCTTAGGGACAAAGGAAATACCGTACTCGTCGTCGAACATGACCGCGAAGTCATGGAGATCGCCGATTACATCATCGATGTCGGACCTCATGCGGGAACCCGCGGCGGAGAAATCGTCTACGAAGGCGATTTTGCGGGCTTGCTCCGCGCGGATACCCTGACTGGACGGTACTTGAAGCAAAGTCTGCCCTTGAAAACGGCGACCAGGGCGCCCAAAGGTTGGCTGACCGCAGCCAGCGCCAGCCTTCACAACCTTAAGGATGTCACCGTCCATATACCCGCAGGCGTGCTGACCGTCGTAACGGGGGTAGCCGGGTCAGGCAAAAGTTCATTGATTAACGGAGCATTCCTGCCGGCGCATCCGGAGGCGATTGTCATTGACCAGTCGGCCGTGGGTACGTCCATCCGTTCCAATCCGGCTACCTACACGGGGATGATGGACGAGATCCGCCGGCTGTTCGCATCAGCCAACAAGGTTAGCGCTTCTCTGTTCAGCTTCAATTCCAAGGGGGCCTGCCCCAACTGTCAGGGGCTCGGGATGATTTACACGGATTTGGCTTTTCTCGAGCCCGTAAGGACGACTTGTGAAATATGCGAAGGCAGGCGGTTCAACGATGAAGTGCTGGAGTACAAGCTGAATGGAAAATCCATAAGCGACGTCCTCGCCATGACGATTCAGGAAGCTTCGGCGTTCTTCAGCGGGAAGGAGCTGCTTCGCCAATTGCAGACGCTGGAGGATGTGGGCCTCGGATATATGACGCTGGGCCAGCCTCTAAGCACCTTGTCGGGCGGGGAATGCCAGCGCATCAAGCTGGCCGGGGAACTTCGCAAGGAAGGCGGTCTGTATGTCATGGACGAGCCGACTACCGGACTGCATATGTCCGATATCTCTCGTCTGATGGACATTATGAACCGCCTGGTCGACGGGGGCAACACGGTGGTGGTCATCGAGCACAATCTGGATGTGATCAAACGTGCGGACTGGATTATTGACATGGGCCCCGAGGGCGGCTACAGGGGCGGGCAAATCGTCTTCGAGGGCACACCCGCTCAACTGGCTGCCGCCGAGCATTCGATTACAGGCGCGTATTTGCGCAAGACAGAAGCCGGCCGGATAGATGGAATAAACTACTAAAGGTCATATTGTTGGACCCATCGGCCGACTCGCCACGGGTTCAATCCGCAATCCCTTGCCCCGTCTGTGGTGCGAATCCTTCAGGGATTTCATGTGAGCTTGGGGTTCGCACTTATTGTACCGCGGCGGCGAAGATGCCGTCTACTCCAAACACCGACCATTTCATACAAACTTTGCGGGGGATTCGGGTAAAAGCAACCATCCAAGAGAAACGCCAAACAGCCGCACCGGTTGGACCCGGTACGGCTACAAAACGCCTCCGCTCACTTCTTCTCCTCGCCCCGATGATACTGCTCAACCAGCTTGTCCAGCCGGGCGATATGGTAGCTGTACTCGAACATGGAGGACGCAACGATGCTGATCCGCAGCTCGTCCTCCTCCCTTGTATGGACGCTGCCCATCATATCGCGCAGAAACCGGGCGCTCTTCGCCTCCATCAGCTCGGCTTCCGGCGGGTCGGTTTCCTTCAGCTTCTCATCGAACTTCAGAAGCACATGCTCGTGAAACTTGCACAGCGTCTCCAGGTGACGGTCAAATTCACTGTCAGGCCGGCTGTCCCGGTCCGTCTGGAAGTAATGCTCCTCTACCGCGTCGAGCACATCGGCTCCTTTGCGCAGGGCGACGAGCATCTGCTGGTACACGACCAGGTCGCGGATTTTGCCGAAGTGATTGCCTCTCAGCGACTTGTATTCCTCTTCGACCAGCTTGAACTTGTCGGCCAGCGATTTGAGCGAATCCTCCAGCGCCTTCTTCTCGTCCCGGAAAATATTTTCCTTGATCTCATTGGAGATTGCGGTGCGCAGCAGAAGCGACAGCTTCGTAAAGACGCTCTGAATCTGCGCGACGAACTGCTCGCGGGGACGCGGCGGGAGAAAAAAGATATTGATCAGCGACGCCGTGCCGATCCCGACCAGGATCTGGGCGAAGCGGCTGAGGGCAAACTCCCATTGGCCCGAGGCTTCCATCACCGCAATGACGGTCACCAGGGTCAGTCCGATGCTGTCCTGCATCTTCAGCTTCAGGCATATCATAATGACGATGATGCAGATCAGCCCGATCGCGAACGGGTCCTTGGAAAAATACATCCCGGCCAGCATCGCCAGAACGGCGCCCAACGTATTGGCCTGCAGCTGCTCGAGAAAATGGCGCCACGAGCGGTAAATCGTAGGCTGTATGGCAAACATCGCCGCTACCGCGGAGATCACCGGAGACGGGAAATGCAGGAAGAATGAATTGAAATATAGGGTCAAGGTGACGGCAAGGCCGGTCTTGAGCATGCGCGCTCCGAAAGCCACATTCATCCCTCCTTGTAATCTTCTACATATCGACTATTGACCGCTCAGCAATTATACGGATTATGCAGGTCCTGCCGGTATTCGGAAGGCGTTAGCCCGTAGCATTTCTTGAACTGCTTGGAGAAATACAGCGGGTCGGCAAAGCCGATCGAGGACGCAACCTGCTCCACGGTCAGCGATTCCTGCAGCAGCAGCTTCGCACGCTCCATCCGCACCTTCAGCAAATACTGCATGGGCGACAGGCCCGTATGCTGCTTGAACATCTTGGACAGGTGGGTGCGGTGATACCCGAGCGACTTCGCCATCTCCTCGATGGAGATCGGCTGATAATATTGCAAAGTCAGCCACCGGATCGCTTGCTCGATCTGCCGTTCGATCACCGGGCTGTCCTCCTTGCTTACCTCGCCTACCGCGGAAGCGGTCGAATACTCGGCCAGGATCAGACGCAGCACTCCGCCTGCCGCCAGCTCCTTGCGCAGCTGGCCTTCCCCCCGCAGCGACTGCTCCAGCTTGTGATAGAGCGCGTTCATCCGCCGCGGCCGCTCCGCCAGAGCGGTCGGGGCGTTGCGCGTCAGCCCGCAGACAGCAAGCAGCTCTTCGGCGCGCGCTCCCTTGAAAGCTGCCCAGCGGTATTTCCAAGGGTTTCCATCCTCGCAATCATAGCGGACCAGCTCTCCGGGAAAGATGACGAAGCTGTGCCCGGGACCAAGCCGGTAATCCGTATTCCGGCAGCGGAAGACGCCTTGTCCCGCAACCACGGTATGAATCAGATAATAATCGAGCACCTGCGGTCCCACGCGGTGTCCCGCCATCGTTTGGGCATGTCCGCTGAACAGCACGGTCAGTTCTCCTTTGCCGGGAGACGGATTAAAGGCATTGTCATAATGAGCGTGCGGCATGGGTAACAGCCTCCTTTTGTCCATAAGCGCCCTACATCTGTCTCTTGCGATTATACTCGGCTTTCTACTAGGCCGCAAGCGCTCGCGTCTCAAATCCGGCAAGCTCCGGAAAAGTCTCTACAATCCTACATTTGTCTATAAGCAAATGGATTCTCTCCATGTTCGTTGCGAGTAGGATCAGCTATAGTCAGAAGCAGGAAGTTCAAAACAAGCTGACTTAAGAAGGGAAGAGATGGATTTGAATAAAATTACGTTTATCGGTGCGGGCAGCACCGTATTTGCCAAAAACGTGCTTGGCGATTGTATGATGACTCCGTCGCTGCAAGAATTCGAGCTGGCTCTGTTCGATATCGACGAGCAGCGCCTCAAGGATTCGGAGAGCATGCTGAACAATCTGAAAGCGACAACAGGCAGCGGCTGTACGGTCAAAGCCTATTCCGACCGCAAGGAAGCGCTGCGCGGAGCCAAATATGTGATCAATGCCATCCAGGTCGGCGGCTACGATCCTTGCACAATCACCGATTTCGAAATTCCGAAGAAATACGGCCTTCGCCAAACGATCGCCGATACGCTGGGCATCGGGGGCATTTTCCGCAATCTGCGCACAATTCCGGTTATGCTCGACTTCGCGCGCGATATCCAGGAGGTATGTCCGGACGCGTGGTTCCTGAACTATACGAACCCGATGGCTGTCCTTACCAACGCGATGAACACGTACGGTGGCGTCAAAACCGTAGGTCTCTGCCACAGCGTGCAGGTGTGCATGCCGCATTTGTTCAAAAGCCTCGGCCTCGATACGACCGGCGTCAAGACGAAAATTGCCGGCATCAACCATATGGCGTGGCTGCTGGAGTGCACCCGCGACGGCGTTGACCTGTATCCCGAGATCAAGCGTCTGGCCGCCGAGAAGCAGAAGGAAAAGCACAATGATATGGTGCGCTTCGAGCTGATGTTCCGCTTCGGTTATTATGTCACCGAGTCCAGCGAGCACAACGCCGAATACCACCCATACTTCATCAAGAAGAATTACCCGGAATTGATCGAGCAACTCAATATTCCGCTGGATGAATATCCGCGCCGCTGCATCAATCAAATCGAACGCTGGAAGACGATGCGCGAAGAGCTCGTGAATGATAAAAATCTGGAGCATAAGCGCTCCCATGAATATGCTTCCTATATGCTGCACGCGATGGAAACGAACGAGCCGTTCAAGATCGGCGGCAACGTCATGAACACCGGCCTGATCACCAACCTGCCGCGGGAAGCATGCGTCGAGGTGCCGTGCCTGGTCGACAGCAACGGCGTAACGCCGACTTATGTCGGAGATCTGCCTCCGCAGCTGGCAGCGCTGAACCGGACTAACATCAACACCCAGCTGCTGACGCTCGAAGCGGCGATTACCGGCAAGAAGGAGCATATTTACCACGCTGCGCTGCTTGATCCGCACACAGCCGCCGAGCTGTCGATCGACGAAATCGTTGCGATGTGCGACGAGATGATCGAAGCGCACGGCAACTGGCTGCCTAAGTTCGTATAAGCGGCAAGCCATCGTCCATATACAGCCGGTTCTCGGCTTGAGAGTTGAACAAACAGGAGCTGCGATACGCGCACTCGAAAATCCCTTCCGATAAGGGATCACCGAGCGCAGCGTAAAGCAGCTCCTCTTTCTTTTAGCGTCAGCAGAAGGAAGTCCGTATGAGAGAAATGTCTGTGTCCTGTCCGGCTTACTTGGTCCTTCTCCGCTTACTTGGCCTTGCCCGCCTCGTTTTTGTCCTTCTCTTCCTGCTCCTGTATGCTCCTTGTGAGGGCCAGCTGTCCTTGCTCTTGAACGGTTTTCAGCGCTTCATCCACCGTTTTCTTGCCGTCTATGGCAGCCTGAATCTCGGTCCCCGCCAGCTGACTGAACTGCATGTAGAAATTCTGCGGCAGCTTCTCCATGTCCTTGTACAGCGAATTTTCATTCATCTTCAGCATATAGAACGGCTCCAGACTGCGGCCGTCCCGCTCCTTCACAAATGCGGTCCGGGACGACATGGCGCCTTGATCGATATTGGCCATCAGCCGGGCCATTTCCTCGCCGCTGATATATTTGATAAATTCCCAAGCCGCCCGCTTGTTAGGGGATTGGGCGTTCACAGCGAACAAGTTGGACACCGATATGGAGTTCGTCACTTCGCGATTTTGCGGATCAACCGGCGCCGTAACGAGATCCCAGTTGACCGGGGTGACGTTCTTCACCGACTCCTTGGCTCTCTCCAGCTCGGTCAGCGTATAGGTGCTGCCGATCATCATCGCCGCTTTCCCCGCAACAAACGGATTCCGCAACGCGAAATCGCTTATCGTCATCGGCTGGTTCGGATCAAATTTCATCGGGTCCTCCGTCATGATGGACTTGGAGCGGTAAGCGTCCACCGTCATCTCCAGCACCTTTTTCCAGCCGTCCGTCTGCACCGTCACCTGCTGCTTGTCCACATCGACAAACGACATGCCGTTGGTAGCGGCGATATTGTTTACAAAATAATACGTCGCCGCCGGTCCCGAATTAGTCATCCCCAGACCGTAAACCCGCTCGTTGTCCGCTCCTCCCGTTGGAAAGCGCTTGGCCAGCTGCAGCACTTCTTCCCACGTCATCTTGTTCGTAGGGAGCGGCACCCCGTGCTTCTCGAACAAATCCCTGTTATAGAATAATGCTTGGCTGTAGAACGTTGGGGACAAGCCGTACAGCTTGCCGCCGCCCTTCGCCCGGATGGTGGCGGTCACGCTGGCCAGCAGATTATCGATATCGAACTTGTCCTGCTGGATGACGCTGTCCAGCTCCAGCAGCTTCCCTTCCTCCGCCGCGGTCTGGAATTCATCGGGATTCGAGTACAGGAGCACATCCGGCTGTTCCTCATCCAGCAGCTTCTGGAATGCCTTCCGGGGGTCTTGTCCGCCATCGCTGTATAAACTGCTGAGTGAAACAACCTGAACCTCAATATTCGGATACTTGGCCATGAACAAATTGCCATACTGCTGGAAGAACGACGATTTGTCGTAGTACATGACCTTGATGCTCGCCTTCTCGTCCTTGTCCAGCTTCTTCAAGGTTTCCCCGGATTTATCTCCGCCTGGCGTGCCCAGCTGACAGCCTGTCAGCATTGTACAGCACAGGAGCGCAGCAGCCCCTGCTTGCTTCCAACCGACCATTTCCCCCACACTCCCAATTAGTAGTGATTTTGCCAAATCTCTCTTACATACGGGCAAAAGAGACAATATGTTCCAGCAATCTCAAAAATAATCGGGCCGGTTGTCGGCCGCTAACGTCCGGGCTTACCGGCGATCCACAGCAGCAGCATGCTGATCAGCACGATAGAGCCGCACCAGAGCCATGCCAGCGTTGTTTGTCCGGAATCTACCGCTATATAAATGGCGGTCGGCACAGTCTGCGTCCTGCCGGGGATATTGCCCGCCAGCATCAGCGTGGCGCCGAACTCGCCCAGCGCTCTGGCAAAGCCGAGCACGTAGCCCGCCCTGAGCGACCGCCAGGCAAGCGGCAGCGTCACCATCCGCAGCACCTGCCATTCATTCGCCCCCATCGAGCGGGCCGCATCCTGCAGGTCGCGGTCCACGGAGTGGAAGCCGACCTTGACCGTCTGGTACACAAGCGGAAAGGCCACTACTGCGGAAGCCACCACAGCGGCATACCAAGTAAAAACGAGCGATACCCCGAACAGCTGCTCGAACCAGATGCCTGGCGCGCTTTTGCGACCCAGAAGCACAAGAAGCACGAAGCCGACGACGGTAGGCGGCAGCACTAGCGGGAGCAGCATGACCGTCTCCAGCAGCGTCTGTCCGCGGAACCGGACCCGGGTCATCCCCCAGGCTGCGGCGGCACCGGCTGCAAATACGATCAAACTTGCGAGCAGCGTAACCTGCAGCGACAGCCGGATCGGCTCAGCGAACGATGCCCAGTCGATAACTGTCCCGTTCATGATTTTTTCGGTACGGTGAAGCCGTGTCTAATAAAAATCTCGCGGGCCTCCGGGCCCTGAAGATATTCGTAAAGCTCCCGTGCTTCCTTCGGCCGGGCGGTCGCCTTCACGATGCCGATCGGGTATTCCACCGGCTTGTAGCCGGCCGGATCTGCCGTGTACGCGATACGCACCTTGCCAGAGGACAACGCATCCGTACGATACACATAGCCGGCTTCGACGTTGCCGGTTTCGACATAGCTGAGCACTTGGCGGACATCCTTGGCGAACACCATCTTCGGCTGCAGCCGATCCCACAGCTTATGGAAGGTTAGCGATTCCTTGGCATAGCTGCCGGCAGGCACCGATTCCGGCTGGCCGACGGCCAGCTTCTTAACGACCGGACCCGCCAGATCCTGCACGCCCGCTATCGAAGCTTGTCCGTCCTTGGCCGTTACCGCGACAAGCTCATTGGTCAGCAGATTCGTCCGGTCCGTCGCCGCTACCAGCTTCTTCTCCACCAGCGCTTCCATCTGCTTGGCCCCTGCCGACAAGAACAGGTCGCTTGGCGCTCCTTGCTCTATCTGCTGCTGCAGCGTTCCCGAAGCCGCATAATTAAAAATCAGCTTAACCTCGGGATGAAGCTTCGTATACGCGGTCTCCAGCTCATTCAAGCTATCGGTCAGACTCGCTGCCGCCGATACGAGCAGCTCCACCTGCTTCCCGGGTACAGGAGCCGAACCCGCCTGCTGCTCTCCCCCCTTGACCCCTTCCTTGCCGCAGCCGGCGGGCAGCAGCAGTCCGGCCAGCAGCAGCAGCTTGATTCCATGATGGCGCATCCTCATTCGCTCCTTCTCCCAAGTCGGTTTCTGCTTCTGATTGTAGCATCACTTTCCCCGTTTTAAAATATATTTAGTTATAAATAGATATATCTAATTATATTTAATAAGCGGAATTTGCGCAGAAATGATTCGACAAATGAGAAGCCGTTTAATCATACGGTGAACAAGCCTATTACTTCAAACCAGAACAGGAGCTGAAGCCATATGACGGAGCTTAACCATTTATTAGACAAAGACGGTACATTGCAGCCCGACAAACTGGAAGAGACGATGCAGCGGCTGGACGAAGGGAAAAAGGAAGAAATTTTGCGGAATTTCGATTCCTTCATCGGTTATCTGGGGCGCCGCATCGAGCTGGCGGAGAAGCTCGGTTTGAATGAGGAACAGCTGAATGCGCTGGCGTTGAAGGTCGCTTCCTACCTGGCCAATCATGAGGAGCCGCGCAATAGTGAGGAGAAGCTGCTTAAGGAGCTGTGGAAGGTTTCCAGCAAGGAGGAGCAGCAGGTGCTCTCCCGCGCTTTGGTGAATCTGGCCCGCCATACGAATAATTGATCTTTCTGGAACCATGCGGTATCCCTCCGGCAGCAGCCGGGGGGATTTTTGCCGTCGCAGCTTGTAGCGCCGGGCGCCGATTGTTCCGTATAATAAAGATATGGACGAATTACGCATGCCTGGGGACGGTGAACAACATAACGGAAGAACGCTCCTACACGACAGAAGAAATCGCCAAGCTGCTCAAAATCTCCAAGCTGACTGTCTACGATCTGATCAAAAAAGGCGACTTGCCCGCCTACCGGGTAGGACGTCAGATGCGAGTCGACGCCTCCGATCTTGAGCGCTACAAGCGCCAAGCCAAAGCCGGCGGCACCAGCATGCCGCCCTCGTCGCTCCCGCCTGATCGGTCGGGCGAAGGCCAGCGCCAGCTGGTCATCACCGGTCAGGACGTCAGCCTGGACATCCTGGCAAGACATATTGAGAAACAAACGGGCGCTTACCGTGCTCTGCGGTCGCAGGCCGGCAGTCTGGACAGTCTGATCGCGATGTATCAGGGGCAAGCGGACATCGTCAGCACCCATTTGCTTGACGGAGATACCGGAGCGTACAATGTCCCGTACATACGCCGGATATTATCGGGGTTCTCCTATGTCGTCGTCAATCTGGTCAGCAGGCCGGCGGGCCTCTATGTACAGCCGGGCAACCCTAGGCGGATTCGCGGCTGGATGGATCTGCAGCGGGACGATGTCCGCATCGTGAACCGGGAGAAGGGAGCCGGAGCTCGCGTGCTGCTGGACGAGCAGCTGCGGCTGCACGGCATCTCCCCTTCGCGCGTTACCGGCTACGACGACGAAGTGTCCGGCCACCTGAGCGTGGCCGGAGCGGTCGTCAGCGGCGCCGCCGATGCCGGAGTGGGCATTGAGAAGGCGGCAGCCGCAGTCGGAGCGCAATTCATACCGCTTATCCAGGAGCGCTATGATCTTGTCATGCTCAAAACGGGCGCCAATCGGGCCTGGATCGAGTCGGTGCTTGCCATCCTGAAGTCCGAACAGCTGCGCAGGGAATTGGCATCCATTCAGGGTTATGACTTGTCCATGACCGGACAGATCGTATACGAAACCTAGAAGTCCGGTGAACGACGCAAAGCCTTCGGCCGATCGGGGGGTTCTCTCGCTGTTTAGCTCCCTATCGGCTCTCCGGCCTCTTGTTCACCGGACTTCTAGAGGCTGTCTATCCCAAGAAGTCACCCGGACGAGGGACGCCAACAAAGATAGGGGTTGTCCCATAAGCAGCTCTTCTCACTTGGTAAATACGGTTCAAGCAGCAACTGAAAACTCGTATAAAACGCTCTCGACATGCGGTCAAAATGGGGGGTGTGGGTGTGGGCGGAATACCGTACAAAATGCTGCCTTCTAACGGTCAAAACGTGGGGATTGGGCGGAATACCGTACAAAACGCTGCTGTCTAACGCCAAAAACGTGGGGGTTGTACGGAATACCGTATAAAACGCTGCCTTCTATCGCTAAGAACGTGGGGATTGGACGGAATACCGTATAAAACGCTGCCTTCTATCGCTAAGAACGTGGGGATTGGACGGAATACCGTACAAAATGCCGCCTTCTACCGCTAAAAACGTGGGGGTTGTACGGAATACCGCACAAAACGCCGCCTTCTAACGGTCAAAACGTGGAGGTTGTACGGATAACCGTACAAAATACTGCCTTCTAACGCTAAAAACGTGGAGGTTGTACGGAATACCGTACAAAATACTGCCTTCTAACGCTAAAAACGTGGGGGTGTGGGCGGATTACCGTACAAAATGCTGCCTTCTAACGGTCAAAACGTGGGGATTGGGCGGATTACCGTATAAAATGCTCATGACTTGCGGTCAACATGAGGGATTTGCGTGGGACATCCGTTACGACTTAGGTCTCACGTTAACGGGAGACCTAAGTCGATAACGATTATCCTGTCATTCGATAAACGAGGCAGACTTCTGCTTGTAGGATAGCCTCAGCCATCTCATGATTGAGCAGACCGGTCAGCGCCCCTGCCATTAAGAGCTTTAGTAGTACCGCGGCGACTGCTGCAGCTCTTCACGCTTCTGCAGATAGCGGAAGAACGCCGTTGCGGCTTGCGCGCGCGTGACCTCTTCGGCCGGCTTGAAGCTGCCGTCCGTCAGCGACATGATGCCGAGGCCCACGACGATCGCCGCCTGGCCGACCTGCTTCACATCGCCGGCGTCGGTGAAGTTTTGGTTGAACACTCCTGTATTCTCGGCCAGCTTCTTGTAGCCCAGTGCGCGGATGATCAGCTGGGCCATATCTTCCCGCGTCATCGTTGCGTTTGCATTGAACTCGGTGCCCGGATCGATCAGTCCGCGGTCCACTCCGTTTTCTACATAAGCGAAATATGCTGAACCGTTGGCTACATCCTTGAAGGAAGCCGCGCGCTCCGCTCCGTAATAAATGCCGTAGTTGCCTCCGTTCATGGCAATGACCAGCATCTTGATCATTTCCCCGCGCGTCATCGCCTGGTTAGGATTCACCTTGCCATCCTTCAGATCCAGCGCCTGATAATCCAGCATCAGCTGCAGCTCGCGCTGCGCCCAGTGGCCTTCAATATCCTCGGCCTTGATTGTCTCAAGCACGATCGGCTCTCCCGTGGAAGCATTTCTCCATCCGCCCGTCTGAGCGTCCAGGAAAAACGGCTCGCGGGTAAACTTGGAGACGAGCGTATACACGAGCTTGGCTTCCTTCTTCGTGCTGATCGCAGCTCCGCCTGGAGGAATCTCTCCCGCGGCTACCATCAGCTTGTATTTCTGCTCGGTGATACCGCCGCCCGCATAAGGAACAAAGCCCTCGACAAGCACATAAGACAGCTGAATATCGTATTGGGAGAAGAGCAGATCCTTCGCTTTGTCCTCGCCGATAACTTCCGGCTTCGTTGCCGGATAAGCGATTTCGCTCAGCGAGCCGTAGAAGTTCACGATCTGGCCCGATTCTCTGTCGATGCTGATGTTTACGCCCTCATGATTCGCATTGACGCCGTCGATTACCCGGTTGAACCGGATATCCCACGTACGCAGCTCCTTCAGTCTGGCCTCCGGCACGGATGCAAGTCCCGCATCGTCCAGCACGAGCTGATGCGTATGCGCGGGAAGCTGCTGGCGCACGAACTCAATCGCTTTCGCCTTCGCATCCTCTAACGTTACCTTAGGCTCGAAGCTCGTCTTCGCATCCATCATATAAGGCATGCTGCGGTTGAAGTTGGTCACTTCCCCGGTCTTGGCGTTTACGCTTGCCCAGAGATTATCCATGCCTTTGCCGAGCGGATCCTTCTCCGATGCCAGACTCCAGCGCAGCGACCAGCTCGCCGAAGTTTTGCCGGTAGCCGGATCGGTATTTTCATTATAATGAGCATCCTCCAGCTTATAATCCTTCAGCAGTCCGAAGGCGGAGGTCACCTTGGCAATCGCCTGGTCCTTGGTCAAATTCAGATCGGCGGCAGGCTTCTCCGCAAGCGGCTTGTCGGTAATCGGCTTCTTCTCGGAGCTGGACAGCACAGGAATATTCATCGGGCTCCACGGCTCGCCCTTCGCCGCATCAATCATGAACGTGTTCATCCTATACGCGATGAGCGGCTTGCGTTCCTGACGCGATTCATACGGAATCTCATACGACAGCGCAATATCGGCCTTGTCCCGGAACGCCTGCAGCGCCTTGTCCGTCCCGAGCGGGGTTACGCCCTTCTCGAAGTCGACGCCGTCGGTCCAGCGGAAGCTGTAGCCCGTCACTTCGCCTTCCCCGTTCACATCGACAGAAATCCCGTCCTGCGGGAAAGGCACCCCGTCTACGATCCGGTCATAGCGGATGTTGTAAACATAATTGCCGTTAAGCGGCGTGCGGAACTGCTTCTCCGCCTGATCGTTGTATTGGACGGTTTCCTCGGGATTCAGCTTCTTCAGCCAGCCGTCCGCAATCGACTTCGCTCCCTGGAAATCCACCTTCGGCGGATAGCTGGGCTTCTGATCTGGGTCGGCATTGTAAGCGTTATAAGCGGTTAGCTTACCATTCAAGCCATGGATGCTGACATTGATGTTCGAGTAATAATGCTCCTTAATCTTCCGGGTATAGCTCAGCGACCAGTTCGGGACATTGTCCCCCGAATAGGAGTTCAGGTTAACGGACTGCAGCGTGTAGCCTTCCGGAATCGTAATGTGCTTCTTGGCCAGTTCGATCGCCTGCTCCCTTGTGACGGTTGGCTCGACGATCGGCGCATCTCCCTTGCCTGGCGGCAGGCTGATGGCATCGGCCGTGCCTGTGGCCGGACTGGAAGTCGTTGCGGAATTGACAGGCTCCGAAGCCCATGCATGGGGGGCGCAGGACAACAGCAGCGCCGAAGCTACCGCGATCGGGGCGGCTTTTTTGACTAATTTCATAAATTCGTCCTCTCCTTCTAGAAGATGGTGCATAAGTTCTAATCTCCTAGACGAGGCATTCCAATAAAAGGTTGCGGCCGCACATTCAGCAATTTTTCAGCTTGCGCTCAAACAGCTTTCAACTTGTGTTCAGGACGCCCTCAGCTTGGGCGCTTATACTTCTGGCTATCGGGCAAGCGAAGTAAATAAATGAACGAGTTCATGAAACAGTAAGGGGGAGCTAAGCATTGGCCATTGAGGTATTCAACCGGTATGAAAACAAATATTTGCTGGACGATGCGGCCTATCATTCGTTTTACAACCGGCTGCTCGAATATATGGAGCTTGACGATTACAACAAGCAGCATCCGTTCTACGCCATCAGCAATATCTACTTCGATACGAAGGATGACGCTTTAATCCGCAAAAGCCTCTCGAAGCCGAAATACAAGGAGAAGCTGCGGCTGAGAGCGTACGGCGTACCGAAGCAGGATGCCAAGGTATATCTGGAGCTGAAGAAAAAGGTATTCGGCCTCGTCAATAAAAGACGGACGGCGCTCGCTCTGGACGAGGCTTACGACTTTGTCCGCACAGGAATGGAGCCCGAGCTTCAGCCCTATATGAACAAGCAGGTGCTGCATGAGATTCATTATTTTCTGCAGCGCTACGAGCTTGAGCCGAAAGTGTATTTGGCCTATGACCGGAAAGCGTTATTTTGCAAAAACAGCCGGGATCTCCGCATTACCTTCGATACGAATATCCGGTCCAGACGCTGCGACCTGAGGCTTGAAGACGGGGATTACGGCCAAGCGCTGCTCGAGCCGGGGCGATGGCTCATGGAAGTGAAGGCGGAGAAGACGGTGCCGATGTGGCTGTCCCGCATGCTGTCGGAACATCAGATGTTCCGGACGAGCTTTTCGAAGTACGGCAATGAATACAAGAAATATATCATGAACCAAGAACCGACGGCACAGGGGGAGACGCTTTATGCTTGAATCCATTTTTGCTTCGACCGGGGCGACGACAGAGTTAACCTTATCACACGCCCTGCTTACGATCCTGATCTCGGTTTTGCTGGGCGGGATTATCAGTGCGACCTATATGAAAACAAGCAGCCGCGGCGGATATTCGCAGAACTTCAGCTTGACGATGGTGCTGCTGCCGGCCATCGTAGCCATTATCATTTTGCTGATCGGCAGCAATATCGCACGGGCCTTCAGTCTGGCGGGCGCGTTCTCGATCATCCGGTTCCGCAGCGCTCCCGGCGATCCCAAGGACATCGCTTACGTGCTGTTCACCATGGCGGCCGGGCTCGCTGTCGGCGTAGGAGCTTTCGGTTATGCCGTCCTTTTTACAATTTGTCTCTGCGCGCTAATGGTTATCTTGAGCTTCCTCAAGTTCGGGGAGAAAAAAACGGTACAGCGCATGCTGAAGGTAACGGTTCCGGAGGACCTTGGCTACATGGAAGCGTTCGACCAAGTGTTCAAGAGCTTCCACATTGCCTATGAGCTCAAGAAAGTGCGCACGACCGAGCTTGGCAGTCTGTATGAGGTTGTCTATATGGTGACGATGGATCATCTGACGAATCAGAAGGAATTTCTCGACGCTATCCGCTGCCGCAACGGCAATCTGGATATCACCTTGACCATGAGCCCGACAGCCTCAGACTATTAACCCCAGTTCACAACGGAAAGGAAAGATTGTTATGAAAAAAGGATCGAACACGTCTAAATTATGGAGCGTGCTGCTGTGCGTGGCCGTTTTATCCGCCTGCAGCACGCCTGCCGACCCGGCTGCCTCGCAGGCCGGCACGGCGGAATCCGCCGCGGCCGCTGCGAAGTCTTCCGGCGATGGAGCCTCGGCGGCGCAAACCTCGGCCCAGACGCAGGTCAGCGCCGATATGCCTGAGAAGGCCACATTCAAGGAGGCCGACTTGAAAGCGGATTGGAGCCAGGAGACGGCGATCAAAATCCAGCTGAACGGCGCGGATGCGGCGATCGACGGTTCGGGAGCGAAGGCCGCAGGCGGGGGCGTTGTAATCACTGCGCCCGGAACCTACGTGCTGAGCGGCAAGCTGAGCGACGGACAGATCATCGTCGAAGCCGGAGACAAGGACGACGTACAGCTCGTGCTGAACGGGGTCGACCTGCGCAGCAGCGACAGCGCCCCTCTCTATGTGAAGGCGGCGGATAAGGTAATCCTTACGCTCCAGGAGGGTACGGAGAATACCGTGTCCGACGGCGAGACGTATGTGTACCCGGACGCTTCTTCCGATGAGCCGAGCGCGGCGATTTTCAGCAAAGCGGATCTGGCTGTAAACGGCAAGGGCAAACTGGCCGTTCAAGGACGTTACAACGACGGCATTGCAAGCAAAGACGATCTGATCATCACCGGAGGAACGATCGAGATTCAGGCCAAAGATGACGGGATTATCGGACGCGATCTTGTAGCTGTTCAAGACGTGACGCTCACGATCCAGGCCGGCGGCGACGGAATCAAAACCACGAACGATACCGATGCATCCAAAGGTAATATCGTCGTCGCAGGCGGCTCCTTCACCATCGCGGCAGGCAGCGACGGCATGCAGGCGGCGGCTTCCGTACGCCTCGACGGCGGCAGCTTTGATATCAAGGCGGGTGGCGGCAGCGTGAACGGCGCCGTGAAGACCGAGGATTTCAGACAAGCTCCCCGCGGGGCAGCGCCTGCGCCGGCGGCAACCGAACAAGCGACGGCAGCAGAGCCCGCCAGCACCAAAGGAGTGAAGGCTGCGGCGAACATTTTCGTGGCAAGCGGCAGCTTCAACATCGACTCGGCGGACGACGCCGTACACAGTAACGGCCATATCGTCATTGCAGGAGGCGAGCTGAAGCTTGCATCCGGCGATGACGGGATTCATGCCGATGCTTCCATCACGATCACCGGCGGCAAGACGAATATCGTTAAAAGTTATGAAGGAATCGAAAGCTCGCTGATTACGTTTCAGGGCGGGGAAACTTATGTGACTGCGACCGATGACGGGGTCAATGTGGCGGGCGGCAAGGATGAATCCGCGCTGGGCGGCCGTCCCGGGCAAAACCAGCTTGCTTCCACGGGCAATAACAGGCTTGTCGTCAGCGGCGGTTATTTGAGCGTAGACGCCGTAGGCGACGGGCTGGACGCGAACGGCTCAATCGAAATGTCCGGCGGTACCGTGCTGGTGAACGGACCGACCAATAACGGCAATGCCGCGCTGGACTATGACGGCAGCTTTGCGTTGAGCGGCGGCCTCCTGATTGCCGCGGGCAGCGCCGGCATGGCGATGGCGCCATCCGATACATCCGCTCAATACGCGATCGTCATGAGCTATCCGCAGACCCAATCGGCCGGTACGCTCGTTCGTCTGGCAGACGGCAGCGGCAACGACATAGCGACCTTCACGCCGTCCAAAGCTTATCAGACCGTCGTCATCAGCTCGCCGGGTCTGAAGAAGGATGCCAGCTATACCCTTTATTCAGGCGGAAGCGTGCAGGGCGGTCAATCGCAAGGCGGCTTGACCACGGGCGGGCAATACGTGAACGGGACCAGGGTCGTAACCTTCACGCCCTCTGCTTCCGTAACCTGGCTGAACGAATCGGGAGTGACTGCGGCGGCCAGCGCAGGACACGGCGGGCCCGGCGGCGGCATGGGCGGCGGACCCGCTGGTAGAATGGGCGGCGGACCTGCTGGCGGTATGGGCGGCGGCCGGAACAGGCCGATGGAAGGGCAGACGACGCCCGCGCAATAAGAAACACTATAAAGCTCCCAAGAAATTGCAGCAAGCCGGCGAGAAATCGCCGGCTTGTTTGCTGTTATACGTCTGCATCAGCCAAGCTTGTCGTCCCGGCCGGCTTGCGTACAAGTCACACCATAAATCGGTATCCCGATCCCCACACGGTTCCGATGTATTGAGGCTTGGACGGATGCTCTTCGATCTTCTCCCGGATGCGGGCGATATGGACCGTCACCGTGGAGGTGTCCCCCAGCGCGTCCATCCCCCAGATTCGCTCGAACAGCTCGTCCTTGCTGAACACCCGGTTGGGATGCTGGGCCAGAAACAGCAGCAGGTCGAATTCCTTCTGAGCCAGCATGACCTCATGTCCATTCACAAGCACCCGCCTGGCGTCCTTCTGGATCTCAAGCCCCCGAACTTGAAGCTTCACTTCCGCCGGCTCTCTTCCGAACCGTTCTTTCATCCGTTCGAACTTCTTCAGGTGAGCGTTCACTCGGGCCACGAGTTCACCCGAGCTGAACGGCTTGGTGATATAGTCGTCCGCGCCGAGACCCAGACCGTTAATCTTGTAGATCTCCTCCGCCCTGGCCGATACGAGCAGCACGGGGATATCGTCCTGCTCGCGGATCGCCCGCAGCACTTCGAAGCCATCCATGCCCGGCAGCATGATATCCAGAATAATAAGCTCGAATTCCGCCTGTTCCAGCGCCTTCAGCCCCTCATTCCCGCTATTCACGATCATGACCGAATAGCCGCTCAGCTCCAGGTAATCCTTCTGCAGATTAGCAATGCTTTGGTCGTCCTCCACGATCAGTATCTTCTTCATCATAACCTCTTTCGTCATACTAGGCTTTGTTCAATGATATCATGATTCGGGTTCCTTCCCCCGCGTCGCTTCTGGCCCAGATGCTTCCTCCATGGCCTTCCACGATCTGCTTGGCGATCGCCAGCCCCAGACCGCTTCCGTCGGTATTGGTGCGGGAAGCCTCCACCCGGTAGAACCTGTCGAAGATATAAGGAAGCTCTTTCTCCGGTATGCCTTGCCCGTTGTCCCTTATTTCTACAATCGCCGTTGTCCGGGTTTCTCTGAGGATGATCGCCACCTTGCCGTTCGCCTTATCCGCATACTTGGCCGCATTATCGAGAATATTCTGAATCACTCGCCTCAGCCGTTCGCGATCCATGAAGACGGTCGCCGGCTGCTTCAGCTCGTTGATCAGCTCCAGGGAAATGCCCGCTTGCCTGTACTCATAGGCATAATCCGCCACGCAATCCTCGAAATACCCGGCCAGATCGCTTTTCTCAAAATGATAAGGAAGCTGATTGAGATCCAGCTTGGAATACAGCAGCAGATCGTCGATCATCGTATTGACGAGCACCGCCTTGTTGCGGGCCGTCTCCAGGTACTCCGTCATCTTCTCCGGCGTCTTGGCCACCCCGTCGATAATGCCTTCGATATAACCTTTGATCGACGTCACCGGCGTCTTCAGATCATGCGATATGCTCGATACGAGGAAGGTCCGGTTTTCGTCATATTTCTGCTGCCAATAAACCGATTCCTTCAGCTTAAGCCGCATGAATTCCAGCGTCCGGCACAGCTCCCGAACCTCGTCCTCGCCCTCTTCCGCAATCCCGAAGTCCAGATCGCCTTCGCTGATTTTCGCCGCGGCGCTCCTCAAGCGGGTCATAGGCAATATAATCCCGCGCGAGAACGAGTAGGAAACCCAGAGGTTCATCAACATAAACACCAGGATAAAAAAGCCGGCCGTGAACAGGCCAACCACCCAATAAAAGTCCGTCTGCGGCTTGACCGGGGCGAGCAGCAGCAGCAGCCCGTCCTCGCCGGAGGGGAGCTTGTACGCGGCCCGGTCAAACATATACGTCTTGCCGTCAAGCTCCAGCGTGTCCTGATTCGGCTCGCCGGCTGTCAGCAGCAGACTTTTCTCGATATCCATGGCGCTGAACGGCCCGGTGGCAAACAGAACCTCCCGGTTTTTCAGAACAATGGCATGGGCGCCAAGCGCCTTCACCCGGTCGGACAGCGTATGCTGATAAGGCTGCTCCAAAAGACGCTCAAACTCCAAGGTCAACGCTTCCCGCTTGATCTCGCTGATCCCCGTTCTGGCCTCAAACACCCTTTTCCATTCGTGAATATCCGCTTCCCTGCCGAACAGCTTCGTATAGGAGGCAACAAATACAAGGACTGCGAGCGCCGTCACCACGAGCGACAGCAGCAGAGCGAGCGCATTCATCGCAAAAAAGCGTTTTGTTACATGCATGCCATACCTTCCTATATATCCTTTCTGTCAAACAAATAATAACCTGCCGTAAACAGCATTATACCACAGCCGGACATGATCAATAGCTGGCGGAGTATTTTAAACGCGTTGATCGTTTCGGAGATCCACAGCGTATACCAGTCGAACATGGAGGTAATGAAAAAGCTCGAGTAGCCGGAGAATACGATGCCCAGCACATTCAGGGCCAGAAACGCAAGGATGGCCAGGAAAAAAACCGCCAAGCCTCCCCGGAGCATATTGGACAGCAGCACCACCAGCAAGGAAAACACGAAGATGGGCAAAAACGTCGCGATATAGGATAAGACCACCCGGACTATCCCGATAAAGCTCACGGACGTCATATTGAACAGGAAGCCCGCCAGCAGGGAAAGCACCATAACAAACAGCAGATTGCCCATGATAAAGGCGGCCAGATTCAGCACCTTCGCACTGAAAACCCCCAGTCTGGTAACCGGTCTGGTGAGCGTTATTTTCATCGTATTGGAAGAAAACTCGCCGCTGAACATATCGATCGCCACGAACGTCGCAAACAACGGCAAAATCGTATAAGCAAATATCGATAACACGACCAGCGGAAATTCCGTGCTGCCTACAACCCGCAAGCCAAGACCGTGCTTGATGACCGTTACGGCAACTTGTCCGATCACCACGGCCAGGATGGATAAGATGGCGGCCGCAATCAGCTTCTTCTTCTTGAGCATCTTCACGGCTTCATTCAAGAAGGCTGCCTTAAATCCTCCCATTGCGGTCCACCTCACTTACGAAATAATGCTCAAGCGACGAATAATTCGAGAGGATATCCCGGGTATAATCCATCCCCACAAGCTTGCCGCCGTATACGACGCCGATCCGGGTGCAGGTCAGCTCCACATCATGAATCAGGTGGCTGGAAATAAAGAAGGTCGTCCCCTCTTCGGCAAGCTCCTTGATCAGCCTGCGCATCTCCAGCATCCCTTCGACATCGAGTCCGTTCAGCGGCTCGTCCATGATCAGCAGTCTCGGCCTGGACAATATCGCCGCCGCGACCCCCAGCCGCTGCTTCATCCCGAGCGAAAATTTCCGCGATTTCTCATGCTTATATTTCAGCATGCCGGTAATTTCGAGGCACTCGTCGATGCGCCGCTGATCCACATCCGGATAAAATCTGGCAAACAGCTTCAGGTTTTCATTCGCCGTCAAATACGGATACGATTCCGCCGTCTCGATCAGACAGCCGGTATGCTTCATGGCATTCACATAATCGTCCTGGACGCTCGCGCCAAAGATTTTCACCTCGCCGCGATCGGGCTTCATCAGTCCGGCCATCATTTTCATCGCTGTCGTCTTGCCCGCGCCGTTGGGTCCCAGGAAGCCGAACACATCGCCTTGATCGATCGCCAGATTCAGGTCGCTGATCCCCCGGCCATTGCTGTACATTTTGGTCAATCCGTTAATCTCAATCGCTTTATGCATAACCTGCCGCGTCCCCTCCACAAAAAGCATATCGGGAAGCCGCGCATGGCGGCTCCCCTCTCTGTTATTCCGCAAATATGCGGGTAAATTCTCCATCAAAATACTGGCTTGAGCTGGACCGGTACGAATTTTCGTCCACCACTTCAATGTCCAGATTGAGGTATACCTTGCCATTGCTTCCGGGATGCAGCTGGCCGTTCGCCTGCTCGCCCTTGTCATTCGTATACGTGAACAAAGGCATGGACTTCGTCTGGTCAGGGTTATACTCGAAATCAAAGCTGTAAGGCTTCCCATATTCGGATTCATAGCCGGGCTTTACGGTTTCGGAATATTTGCCTGCCACTTTGTTCTCGTCTACGCTTGTAATCTCCAGCTTTCTTTCGCCGATTTTGACGAATTGGCCGTCCTTCTCCATCACGATGTTATTGACATAGGTCCCCACATGCTTGCTGCCGAAGCCGTTTGTCTGGCTTACCTTCTCAACCTTCGCGCCGGTCAGGTCGGGAGCCGCTACCGTGGTCTTGCCAACGTCGGAGAGCTTGAACACGATGCCCGCAGACAGGTCATGCTGGACGCCGTCCTTGTCTTTCCCGCTCACAATAATCTCGCCCGTCATGCTTTCCAGCAAGCCGGCTTTGTTTTCAATCGCCGTACCTGTCACTTTCTTCACGAAAATATCGCTTTCGATCGCCGGCAGCTTCGCATCCTGGGACGAGCGAGCCTGATCCCTAAGCATCTGCTTCAAGCCGAAGGAGGATACCGCATTCACGATGGCCGGCACCTGAGCTTCGGACAGACTTCCGGCATATACTTTTCCGCCATCCGCTCTCTCCTCTGCCTGTACATAGTCCTTGAGATTGCCGACTACGGCGTCGACGATTTTCTCGATCTCAGGAGCTTCCTTCTCGTTGAACGGGTTAGTAAACATCTCCCGCTTTCCTCTGTACTGACCCTCAGGGAATTCTGTCACATAATATTGGGCGTCTTTGTCGTTTTTCCAGACCGAACGCTTGGTGTCGGAGTAGGAATAATAGCTTGTCGTTTGGCCGCCGGCATATTGGGTTACCGTTGATTCTTCGGAAGCCTTCATGTTCATATCGATCTTCTTGAAGCTGGAGGTTTGCAGTACCTCTTGACCATTGCTCTTTATCGTCATAAGCGACTCGAGCTTATAGCTGCCCAGGCCAGCTTCCATCTGCGAGGCCGTCATTTTCACCGAGCTCTTCAACCGGTCGTAACCGGAGCCGAGCAGCGCGTCGGCAAACGCCGTAGAAACAAACACACATGCTCCGATCGTAAATGAGAGTGCGGTCACCGTCTTTTTGCTAAGCTTCATTATTGAGTCTCCTTTTAATTCTGTAGTGGGGAAACGTTTCCTTACTACCCATTATAGACGACGCCTATTGAGTTTCTATGAATAACGTATTAACAAAATATTAACTGTGCCAGCCATGAACATATACGATTATTTCCCGGAAAATGTTGCGCCAGGTCCTGGCCGCGGCCGAAGAAAAATGCCTTACGGCTGCTTAACGCCCAGGCGATGCCTTGCACAACCAGATTCGCGCTCTCGCTCTCAAGATTCAACTTCGGGACCACCGCGTTTGCTCCCTCCGAAGCGATCAGCTCTGCAATGACTTCCCCATACCAGAGCCGCTCCTGTAATAACCGCTGCTTGTCCTGCAAGCTTTACGAACTTTACCTCCATAGCTGTTATCAAAATGTAATCGGGCAAACCCATATTGTATCCGTCAGTCGGATGCGTTTATACGATTCTTCGCACATATCCGGTAGGTCGACCGCCTGTCGGACGCATGTACCGTTAAAACCGGAAAAAGCCGTCCCCGCGGCGGATTACCCGGCGTGGAACGGCTTTTGTCTTCATGCATGAGGCTGATCAAACATCCATAGCCATCCGGAAGCCCATATTGCCTGTGCTGCTGTCCGGCGTATTTTTGCTCCGGGCGGCTACCCTGTACCGATTGCAGTAAGATCGGTGGCATAAATACGAGCCCCCGCGCAGCGAGCGGAGTCCGCTGCCAGCGGCTCCCTTGGGGTTGACGTTGTCCGAGCGCCGATGAAAGTCCCGCTCGAACCAGTCGGCGCACCACTCCCATACATTGCCTGCGACATTGTACAAGCCGAAGCCGTTGGGCTCGTACGCATCGACCGGAGCCGTCCCCACATACCCGTCCTCCGCATGATTGACCGTCGGAAATTTTCCTTGCCAGATGTTGCAGCGGTGATGGCCGTCCTGCTTCAGCAGATCGCCCCACGGGTAGGTCTTCTGCTCCAGCCCTCCACGGGCGGCATATTCCCACTCCGCCTCGGTCGGCAGACGGCCCCCCGCCCACCGGCAGTAAGCCTCCGCATCGTTCCAGGAAATATGAATGACCGGATGGTTCAACCTCTCCTCCACCGAGGAGCCTTCTCCCTCCGGCTTCGCCCAGTAAGCGCCGCGGACGCCGAGCCACCAGGGAGCCTCGCGCGGAGAACCTTCAACATCCCCCCGCCGCTGCTCCGGCACGAACAGATGGAACACATAGGACCAGCCGAAACGTTCGGCCTCAGTGACATACCCCGTCGCCTGCACGAATTCCCCGAACTGCTGGTTCGTGACCGTATGGGCGGCTATGCGGAACGCATCCACCTTCACCTTGCGGATCGGACCTTCGCCATCGGCCGGAAAGCCGTCTGCCGCCTGCGTTCCCATCAGGAATTCGCCTCCGGGCAGCGTAATCATCATATGGCTGGGACGCGCGGCTTTCTCGCGCGGTTTCAAACTGTGCAGCTCTACGGGCTGTAGCTGTCCGGAGGCCGCGGCCCCCTCCAGCTCCTGCCGTCCAGCGCCGCAGCAGGATTTTCCATTCATGTCATTCATGATGTTTTCCCCTTCCGTATAGTAGGCTTACGCTCTCATTATTCAGCCGTCTGACCGGGCTTTTTCCCGGGAGGGCGCCCGCATGGCTTGCTCCGGCCAACGGAAGCATCCGCCGGAGACCGCGGCGGCTAAGCTAGGCTTCCGTCGCCAGCGGCTTCACGCATACCGGCTTGGACAACGTGAGCATATGTCCGGTCGCCGCCAGTTTTCCCGTCGCCGGATCGACATGATAGGAGACCACATTATCCGTATCGCGGTTAGCCGCGACCAGGAAGCGGCCTCCCGGCGTCAAGGCGAAGTGGCGGGGGTGTTTGCCCTGCGTCGATACATGCTCGATCAAGGCAAGCTCGCCGCTCGCGGGATCGGCCGCGAATACAGCGATGCTGTCATGTCCTCGGTTGGAGCCATAGACGAACCGGCCGTCCTCGGAGACGGCAATCTCCGCGCAGCTGTTCTCTCCGGCAAAGCCTGCGGGCAGCGTCGATATTTGCTGGACCGTATGCAATTGCCCCGCTTCGGCGTCATACCGGAAGGCGACAATGGTGGAGTCCAGCTCATTGATGACATAGGCAAAGCGGCCGTCCGGCCGGAACGCCAGATGACGCGGTCCCGCCCCCGGGTGAACCGAAGCGTCCGCATGCACCTGAAGTTTGCCGTTCCCGGCGTCCACCTTGTAGATGCGTACCAGATCAAGTCCGAGATCCGGGACGAGCAAGAAACGGCCGTCCGGACTAAAGAAAGCCGAATGCGGATGAGGCCTGTCCTGCCGATCGGGATGCACGCTATGGCCCGTATGCTGGCTGAGATCAAGCAGCTCGCCTACCCGGCCATCCTCCGTCAAGCTGATCAAGGCTACATGCCCGCCGTGATAGCTGACCTGAATCAGGTAGTTTTCCCGTTCATTCCGCTGAATGTGGCAAGTCGGGTCCGGCGAGGTAAACGCCCGGTTCAGCTCCTGCATCGTCCCCGCGGCTGCATCCGTTGCGAACGCCACAACCTGCGCCCGCTTGCGTCCGGTCTCGTCGACCGCGTCGGCGATCGCATAGAGCCGGTTCGCGGCGGAGTCGACGTTCAGAAACGTCGGATTGTTCAGCCCCGACGCTTCGCTGAGCAGTCTCAGCTCTCCCGTCTGCTGATCCAGCTCGGCCGCATAGACGCCGGGACCGCCCGCTTCCGCATAAGAACCGATATAGAGAAGCATGCGCTGTGATGATAAGGACATGATGATTCCTCCTAACTGACTGTATAATCTCTTCTCATCTTACAAATAGAATCGCCGTTGCGCAAGGTCCGTCACCTTTATGCCGATATGCAGACGTGCGCAAGCACATAACAGCGTCAAAAAGCCCTGCACGGCGAGATACGCCTTGCAGGGCTTTCATTGTCTTGCCTGCTGCCAATGCTTGCAGGAGCTCGGGCTCCCTCGGATTTATAGCGGGTTTTCCGCCCGGACGGTATCGCCGGTGCTTTGCAGCTTCTTGTGCCTTTGCTGCTCAAGCCGGTTCGCCATCCTCGCAACTGCCATACAAAGAATAACCGTAAAGATAACAATGCCGTAAAATCCCGCGCCGATGCCGATCCCGACGCCGCCCACGAACAAAATCATGGCCGCCGAAGTCAAGCCCTTGACCTTCAAGCCGTCCTTGAGAATGACCCCTGCTCCGAGAAATCCAAGCCCGGTCACGATCTGGGCGGCCAGCCGCATAGGGTCCATCATCGTATTCGGATGGAGCGCGCTGAACTTCCCTGCGCTGTGAATAGAGATCAGAGTGATAAGCGAGCAAGCCACGCAAACGTACATGTACGTTTTCAAGCCGGCAGGCTTGCTCTTGGCTTCGCGATCCCAGCCGACCATAAAGCCGAGTGCCGCACTAAGAATTATACGAACATACGTTTCGTATTGATCTACCTGTTGGACTATAAATTGTTCAAGCCCCGTATTCAACCGTGTCATCTCCATCCAGGGATAATCGGAACTCGCCGTCGGCTCTCCAGCCTCGCCTTCACCGGATTTCTAAGGCTGGTCGACTACGACCAGCAGGGATGAAAATACGTCCCGGGGAGCGCCCGGCGTATTGACCCCGTTCACTTTATTGATCGGCGTATTGCGGATCTCATACTGATTCTGCGAAGAATTGTACGTGACCGCCGTAGAAGAGCCGCCTCCATCCATGTTCAGCGCCTGGTAGGCTCCCAGCTCTTTCATGTACTGACCCAGCTCTTCTATATAAAATCCTGTCGAGTCATTCGCTCCGCGCCCGTCAACGACCACAAAAAACACGCTGCCATTGCTGCGGATGCCCGCTGCCGTCCGGGGATGCCGGTCCTTGTGCCGGTAGTAAGTCTCGTTGTCATAATCCGGATGGTTCGTATCCGAGATTACCAAACCGTTAAAGTCCTGAACCGTCCCGTTCTTGACCATCCAGAATTGTCCGCCCGAAGCCTGGAACAAATTCGTTTTATGCTGCTGCCAGTCGATGCCGTAATTACCGATCATCGCGGTTCCATCGTTACGGATACCGAGAAAGCCGTGGAACGGATAATTTTTGCCGTCGACGCCCGGCACCCGAACCCCATTAATGATGGATGACCCGTCCTTGATCATATAGCCTTCCGGCCCTTGCTCCGTGTAAAACTCCCCGTTCACGCCCGCTACCACCTTCTTGCCCGGCAATACGGTAGTAGCCGCCTGAACCGCTACATTCCCCTTGATCACATCATGGCCGTCCTGGTCCACGGTGCGGATATAGTTGCCGTTCGCATCGGTTGGCGGAACCACATTGTTTTTCACGCCGACCATGATTTTATTTTGCGGCAAGCTCAAGTCAACATCAATAATATTCGCCTTCTGAATGTTGCCGCTGCCGTCTATGAAGTCCATCTGCCTGTGCGTCACGCCGCTCGACAGCACATCCGTGTTGTCCCGGTAAGCCCGGAATACGATCCCGTAAGGCTGGGTCGACGGCTCCGCTGCGAAAGCCTTCAGAACGGGGCGGGACGAGCTCGAACTCATCTTCCAGACAGATGTAAAATCCCAGCCCAGCGTATTCTGATAGGTGGACTGCAGCTGCAAGGCGTTATCCGTAACCGTGAGGCCCTGTTTATTGGAAGACGTTCCGCCGGTAGCGGCGACGCCCTGGACCAGCGCACCCGCCGAGGCCATATTGTTCTGGAACACCGGCGTCCCGTTGACCCGGCCCGTAATTCTCCCGATGTTGCTGCCGGCGGCATTCGTAATCGTCCCCGCCAGCAGCGCGTTATCGCGAATCGTTGCATTCGTATACGCGTATGCCGAGATGCCGCCGGTGTTGTTTTCCTTCGAATTCACATCGGGTACCGCGTAGGATTTCTCCAGCACCGAGCCGCCTTCCGATACGGCAACCAGCCCTCCGCTTTCTACCTTCGCTTTCACAATCGCATCCGAGTAACAGTTGCGGATCAGATTATAGTTGTAAACCGCGATAGCTGCGCTTCGCGCTCCGCCCGTTACGACGCCGGTGACAAAGCTTTCCTTGATCGTGCCCCGGTTCATGGCCGTAATGCCGCCGGCCCAGTGACTGGCGTCCGCGCTGCTGCCTACAATAGCCGCATCGACAAATCCGATTTTCTCGATAATGCCCTTGTTCTCGACGATAAATGCCGCCTTCGGCTGGCTGGCACTCGCCGTAATCGTCAAGCCTGAGATCGTATGCCCGTTGCCGTCCAACGTGCCGGTGAAGCTGCTGATCGGCGTAAACAGCCCGGTCAGCGTTATATCCGCCGTCAGCTTGAAGTCGCCGCCAGGGTTGCTGCGGATCAGCGCCAGATCGGCCGCCGTGGCAATCTCGGTATCTTTGCGCTCCTGTACATTACGGAGGATCGGATGGCCAAGGACTGCGCTCATCTCCCATACGGAATAGAAATTCCAGCCCAGCGTGTCCTCATAGGTCGTCTGAAGCTGCAAGGCGCTGTCCGTTACCGTAAGTCCCTGGTTATCGGCGGATGTGCCGCCTGTGACGGCCGCACCCTGCACCAGCGCATTCGCCGAGGCGATATTATTCTGAAACACCGGCGTTCCGTTGACCCGGCCCGTGATCCGCGCGATCATCAAGCCGCTGCCGTTTGCAACCGTTCCTGCGAGCAGAGCGTTGTTTCGGATCGTCGCGTTCGTATACGCATAGGCGGCAATTCCGCCCGTATTTTTATCCGCCGAACTTACTGCCGGCACCGCATAAGAGGATTCCAGCATCGACCCGGTTTCCGATACGGCAACCAGGGCTGCGCTTTCGTAGGCAGCCTGTACCGTAGCGACCGAATACACATTTTTTATCTGACTGTAATTCGTAACGGCGATGCCTGCGCTCCGGTATCCGCCCTTGACCGAACCGGTGACGAAGCTCTCCTGGATCGTCCCGCGGTTCCAGCCAACAATCCCGCCGGCCCAATACGTGGAGTCGGTGCTAAGTCCGGTGATGTTTACGCCCGTGAAGCCGATTTTCTCGATAGTCCCTTTGTTCTCGACGATAAATGCCGCCTTCGGCTGGGTGGCGCTCGCTGTAATCGTCAACCCGGAGATGATATGCCCGTTGCCGTCCAGCGTGCCGGTTAAGCTGCTGATCGGCGTAAATGAACCGGTCAGCGTAATATCCGCCATCAGCTTGAAATTACCGCTCGGATTGCTGCGAATAAGCTCCAGGTCCGCTGCCGTATGGATCGGCGTAACGGTCAGAGCGGTTGCCGAGGCTGCTTGAGGCATCCATAGGCCCAGCATCACCGCCAGCACCAGCATCCAAGATAAAGACACATGAACCAATCGTTTCGAAAGTTTCATAGCGCACCTCCATTGGGCGTAAGGGGATTGGATTTTAACTTTCAGGCTTCAGTCCATCCTGCGCTTCATTTCATTATGCCTCTTCTATCCATATAGGAGCTGTTGCCGCAAATTCATCGTCATGCTGATACACTTTTACGAAATAATACCGGTCCTCGCACGGAAGCTCGACCTTCCACTCCAGTTCGGCGCCCTCATGCTCGAACGTATGCACAACCCTTCCCTGCTCGCCGATAATCTCCGCTTTGACGATTCGTCCGCCGGTCTCGGCTCCGTACAGCGCTTTGATGTCGAATTGAAGCGTATCGGTCCGGCGGATGCGCGAGCCCATGATGGCTCCGTTCACACGGAACCACACCTTCAAGTGCAGCGCCGAAGTAAAGTAAACGCGCTGATGCCGGACCGCATCGAAGAAATCCTCTCTCGTCAGCTTGTCGACCAGCACGGCGGTCCGCAGCGTATTTTCCGTCCCCCATTGTCCGTGATGATTGTCCTGATTGCCTGCGGGAGCGATATGCCAGCCTTTATCGAGTGCCAGCACATAATAATAAAGACCGCCAAGCTCGCTCGATTCCGCCGGCTTGATCTCAACCAAATGCAGCACCTCATCCAGCTCGGCGTCATATGGATCGAAGCCGTCCAGATGGCGGTTGCCGCAGGACCACGGATGATTCCATTGATGGATCGAATCGGGGTATTGCTTGACCGTATTATAGTAATGAGGAATATCGTTGAAGTCCGTCTCGTAGGTGTTGATGAAGCAATCCATGTTGTACGTATTCATATGGCCGAACTGGTTGTACCAGGTCGTCTCCGCGCCGAACAGCGCCAGAAACGCCCCGTCCTCGGTTTTCTTGTCGGCCATCCGCTGAATATCGGCCCACTTGCGGCTCCGATCCCAATCCAGGTAATGGTCGTACAGATTGCTATGCTCCGTGATGGCGAGGAAATCGAGTCCGGCCGTATAACGCGCGTAATCATACGCATATTCGGGAGTGCCGATCCCGTCCGAGAAGGCGGTATGACTGTGTAAATTGCCGAAGTAAATGCGGTATTCGCCATCTGCGGGAGCCGGCAGCGCCCGAGAACGCGGCTTCGGCGCAGGCAGGGGCGATTTGCGGACGGCGGCGATCCAGTGAATCATCAGGCTCTGCTCGGGCGCCGCTTCCTTGATGATCAGGTACACATCATGCATGCCGGTCAGCAGCGACCGGTCCGCATGCTCCAGCTTCCCGCCGAGAATGGACCAGCGCTTCCACTGCTTGAATAAGACGAGCTCCCCGATCTTCTCTCCCTGAAGACCGTCTACTCTGACCTCCAGCCTCACCTTCTTCTCCTTGTCAAGATTCGTGAATCCGAATTCGCCCCGCAGCTGATCGACGCCGGATTCCGTAAAGTCCAGCCCGCGGAAGGCCACATAACTTCCGGCCTCCCCGCTGACCAGCACCCGGTCGATGCGGCCGTTCTCCAGCTCATCGACTTCCTGCAAGGCAAACCCGCGCTGCTCATCGCAATCCGCTGCTCTGATCTTGCCGGATGCCGGATGGCGCGGAGGGGATGCCGGCTCGGCGGCCGGTTGTCCATAAGCCTCGAAGCGGCGGATAGCCGCCGTATCGCCGGAAGAGCTGTACGTGATCGTCACCTTGAGATAACGAGCCTCGATCGACAAGTCGTACCGCTTCCCGCCGGGCTGCGAAGGGGATTCCGCCGTTTTCTCGGCCACCGTCGTCCAGTTCAGATCATCCATGCTCGCCTCGATGAAGTACAGCGAATAATGCCCGCCTTCTCCCGATTCCGTCTCCAGACGGATCTGCTCGATCAGGCAAGCCTGATGCAGGTCCAGCTTCCACCACTGATAGTATGGCGCGCCCGCCCAGCTCGTATCTGGCCGTCCGTCGATGGCTTTGCCGGCTTCGAAGCCTTCAAGCTCGCTTTCCGCCGTAGCCGTTTTTCCTTCGCTGACGAGCGGCAGCTGTCTGACCTGTTCGTTGGAAATGTTCTCTGTCATTAGTTTCACCCATCCGTAAGTATAATGTTAGCCCTTAACGGCTCCTATCATGACGCCTTTGACAAAATGCCTCTGAACGAGCGGATACAGCAGCAGCATGGGAATACTCGACACCACGATGACGGCGTATTTCATCCCTTCCACCAGCAGCAGCTGCTCCACCAGGCTTTCGCCGTCGCCCCCGGCCATCGCATACATATTCTCCTGGATCAGGATGCTGCGGATCACGACCTGAAGCGGCAGCCGCCAATGATCATTCAAGTAAATCAGCGCTGTGAAATACGAGTTCCAGTGCGCGACGCCGTAATACATCGTCATAACCGCCAGGATCGGCATCGATAACGGAAGCACGATGCGCGTCAACGTTTTGATATTGCTGCAGCCGTCGATAAAGGCGGCCTCCTGCAGCTCATAAGGAATGGCGGTTTGAAAATACGTCCGCATGACAATCAGATTCCACACGCTGACTGCGCTCGGAATAATCATCACCCACAGGTTGTTGTAAAGCCCCAGCATATTTTTGAACACGAGATAGGTCGGAATCAGACCGCCGTTAAACAGCAGGGTGAAGGTAAAGATCAGGGCCAGGATATGACGTCCGCGCAAATCTTGACGGGACAGGGCATAAGCCCCCATCGTCGTCATGATCAAATTGATTGCCGTTCCCGCTACCAAATAAATCAGCGAGTTGCGGTAGCCCATCAGAATATCCGAATTCTCAAACACTTTGCGGTAAGCATCCAGCGTCATATCCTTCGGCAGCAGCCACAGCTCGCCCTTCACAATCGCCATCGGATCGCTCAGCGAAGCGCTCACGATATAGATCAGCGGATACAGCGTTCCCAGCATGATGACGGTCAGAATCGTGTAGATCGCTATGTCGTAGAGACGATCTCCTGCACTTGTACTTTTGGCATAATCCATTGCGCGGTTTCCTCCATTACCACAGACTCGTATCGCCAATTCGCTTGGCCGCCTGGTTTACGATCACGATGAGCACGAAATTGATGACCGAGTTAAACAATCCCACCGCCGAGGAGAAGCTGAACTGCGACCCGAGAAGCCCCATCTCATACACATAAGTGGAAATGACATTCGATGAAGTGATATTGAGCTCGTTTTGCATAAGAAAAATTTTCTCGAAGCCGATATCCATGATCGAACCGAACTGAAAGATCAGCATGATGGTGGCCGTCGGAATCAGGCAAGGGATCGCGATATGTAGGAGACGCTGCAGCTTGGTGGCCCCGTCGATCATCGCCGCTTCGTACAGATGCTTGTCGATGCCCGCGAGCACCGCGATATATAGGATGGAGCTGAAGCCCATGTTCTGCCAGACGCCCGAAAACACATAGATCGGCTTGAACATCCCCGGTTCGGTCATAAAGTAGATCGGCTCTTCACCGAACCATCGGATCACATTGTTGACCAGGCCCGTGGTCGGGGACAGAAACGCCATAACCATACCGACCAATACAACGGTGGACAAAAAATGCGGCATAAAGGTGATGGACTGCACCGTCTTCTTGAACCATTTGACCCGCACCTCGTTGACGAACAAGGCGAAGAGAATGGGAATCGGAAATCCGAAAATAATTTCGAGCAGGCTGATTCCGATCGTATTTTGGATCAGCGTCCAGAACTGATAGTTGCTGAAGAAGCGGATAAAGTGCTTAAACCCGACCCATTCGCTGCCCAGAAAACCTTTGGCTGCCGAGAAGTCCTTGAACGCAAGCTGAATGCCGTACATCGGCAAATATTTGATCAGCAGAAAATATAGGACAACCGGCAGTACAAGCAAGTATAAATCCCAGTTTTTGCGTATCGAGCGAGGCACCAAGCCTTTGCCGGCCGCCTTCTCCGTAGCTGCTGTCATGTCAAGTCAACACCCCTTAATCCGTCTACTTTCCCTGATAGCGGGCATAGGCCTTCTCATAGATGCCTTGCAGCCTTTGCAGACCCATCTTCTCGATCTGGGCCACGTATTTATCGAATTCGTTCAACGAAACCTTGCCTTGCACGAACTCGGCGGTGCGGCGATTGACGAGGCTGTTGATATCCGCTTCCAATGCCTGCTTCTCGTCGGCTTCATCCTTCGTGAAGCTGAACGGCGCCCACAGCTCCTTCGGCAAGAACGGCCGAAGCTTCTCTGCGGCGTCCTTGGCCGACGGCTGAGTTTCCCCGCCCTTGAAATAGTCCTCCAGCGTCAAAGTAGGCAGCGAGCCGCCCGCATAAGGAACATACTTGGAGACGACCTGATCGAAGGACGAGCCGGACGGGATATTGTTCACAATCTCCGGCTTAAAGTCGTAGCCGCCTTTCGCATCCTTCTCGTAGCTCACGCCTTCCTTGCCCAGGTACAGCATCCGGATGCCTTCCTCGCTGTAGAAATAATCGATCCAGCGCATCGTCTCCTCCGGATGTTTGTTGGACCGGCTGATCATAAATGCGCCTTTGGAAGCCAAGTGGCCCCGCGCGCTTGTAAACAGGCGTTCGCCGCTTGGGCCAGCAAGCGCTTTGTCCAGTCCCGCATAGTCGTTCGCATTCGTATTGGCTCTGGAGATGATGTTGCTGAAGGAGAAGCCGCCGACCTGATTTTGCCCATTTTTCGCCAGCACCTTCGTGCCGCTGTTCGTGAAGATTTCCTGATCCATCAGCTTCTCGGCATAAAGCTTGTTCAGGAAGACGAGCAGCTCTTTGTAGCTGTTGCTGATCGGGAAAAAGCGAAGCTTGCCGGTGGCGGGGTCGGTATCCCAGTTGCCGTTGCCTACGCCCTTGTTGCCCAGACCGTAAGCGCCCCGGAGCACGAGAATAATATCTTCGAGCGAGTCGGAGGTCAGCGGAATTTCGTCGGCCTGTCCGTTGCCGTTCGGATCGTTTTGACGGAATGCCTTCAGCACCTCGTACAGCTCGTCGATGGTCGACGGCATCGGCTTGCCCGTGCGTTTCAGCCAATCCTGATTCAAGAACAGCTTCTTCGTAATCTCGATGCTCGGAGAATCCGTCAAATTCGGCAAAGCGTAGATGCTGCCGTCCGCCGTGGCGATCCCTTTTTTCACATCCGGGTATTTCTCCATGATTTTCTTGAAGTTCGGCGCGTGCTGGTCGATCAGATCGTTCAGCTTCAGGAAGGAGCCCTCTGCGCCATACTTGTCGACATCGTTATCGGGCATCTTGGTTCTGTAGAACATATCCGGAAGCTGGTTGCTGGCGAGCGCGAGATTCCGTTTTTCCGTAATATCGGTGCTCGAATATTCCTGCCAGTCGATATGTATGCCCGTCATCTTCTCGTATTCCTGCCAGATGAGAATGTCATTCCAGTTCGGCGGCTGAGCCGGGCTGAGCAGCACCATCGCCGAGAGCGTGAGCGGCTTGTCGACGATCGGGAAACCTCCTGTCGTCTTTTTGCCCGCACTCTCCGAGCCTGTCGCTCCGGGAGCGGGACTGGCCGGTTCAGGCGCTGCCGGCTTGCCGTCGCTGCATGCGCCGAGCAGCGATGAAGCAAGCATCATGACAGGTACCGCAGTCAACATCATCTTTTTCTTTATCAATGTCAAGACCTCCTCGCGATTGAATTACCGATTGTCCCCAACATGAAATCGCATACAACTGAATTTAAAAACCTGTTGCCTGCTTCTTCCGGTAACCCCCCCCTTTGCCCCGGATCGACCCTATTCCTGCAAGCTGCGCCGGGTTAAAATGCCAATCACTGAAAATCCGTAAAGCTTGAACGCTGAGAAGTACTAATGCGGGGACGATTAGACGCGGGAAATCAGCAGAGTGGATATGCGTGAATATGGACTTGCGCACGTTCACGCCTCATCGGGCATGCAACCCGTCTGCTTCGGAATCCCAAGTTGCCGAAAGGCGGCCGGTCGGGAAGCGCCGGACTGAACATCCGTCGCCTCCCCGCCGCTTATGGCTGGGGTTCTTCGTATACCCCTTTCTTCCGCAGCGTTTGCTTGTACCTGTACTTGTACGTTTCGCTGCGGATGTAGATCTCGCAGTAAGCGATACGCCGGTTATGCGCCGTGGTGATCCTGGTCAGGTGCATGACGGCCGCATTTTTCTTCAGCTGCAGCCATTTCGCCACATCGGCCGGACAATTGATTGCCTGCGCCTCCACCTCCGCTTCGTCGGCCATCAGCCCCGAGAGGTTAAAAATCGTCGGATACAAGCCGTCCCTGTCCAATTGCTCCTCCGTGACGCCTTCCATCAGCGAAGCAGGGACGTACGCCCGCTCGCATTCAAACAGCTCCTCGTTAACGTATCGCAGCCGAATCAGCTCATACACGTTTTCTTCCGCAGATAGGCCCAGTGCTTGCTGCAGATGACCGCTCGCTTTCTCCAGCTTGAAGCTCAGAACTTTAAAATAAGACTGCAGGCCAACCTTCTCAATCACCTGCGACAAGCTGTAGGTGCTTGTAAACTCATGCTCGAACTTCGGAATTGCAACAAATGTACCTTTGCCCTGCTTGCGAACCAGATAGCCTTCCTGCACGAGATCCTTGAGCACTTCTCTGACCGTCATCCGGCTGACGCCGTACTCATCGCATAATTCCCGCTCGCTCGGAATCTGGGACCCCGGGGCCCAAATTTTGTTCGCCATATTCTCAAGCAGTTTACTTCGCAACTGGTATTGCAGGGTTACCGGCAACGTACCATCCAGCATCATAAGTCATCCATCTTTCCCTTTAATAAGATTGTTACTGCACCAAGCGTAAAGGATAAATCCACCAACTGGTTATAATAATATAGCCTGTTATAACAAGTGTCAACAATATTATTTTTTCGTTTTTTTCGAACGCGCCGTCTCTGCTCCATCGGTTCGGATTCGGACATTTGACAGGCTCCATACGGCAAAAAGCCCTCCCGGATCGGAACGAAGGACCATCCTTCGTTTCGAATCCAAGAGGGCTTCAGACGACCAAGCCTGCAAACCCGGCTCGGTCCCTTCTACAACGCTTCGCTTATACGACCGATACGCGCATCCCGCGGTCCTGCAGCCCGGCAACCGTTTGCTCGGAGACGCCGCGGTCGGTAATGATCGCATCCACGACGCCAAGCTCGGCTACATGCGTAAACGACCGCACGCCAAACTTGCTCGCGTCGGCCAGCAGGATGACCTGCTCGGCGATGCCGACCATCTTCTGCTTGACCAGCGCTTGCTGCTCATTGGACTCGCTGATGCCGCGCTCCAGGTGGACTCCCTTGCAGGACAAAAACAGCTTGTCGACATGGTAAGCGTCCAGCGAACGCTCGGCCAGCGGGCCGATGAACGACAACGAACGTTTGGCCAGCCGGCCGCCGGTGGAGATCACCTCGATCTTCTCCTTGCCGCTAAGCTCGCTGATCACCTTCACGGAATTGGTCAGAACCGTCAGCGGAATGTCAGGCAAGTAAGAAGCCATATACCAAGCGGTCGAGCTGGCATCCAGCAGTACACGATCATGAGGCTGAATCCACTGAATCGCCTCCTGGGCGATGCGCCGCTTCTCGTCGGCGTGCATGATCTCCCGTTCGAAATAAGGAATCTCCGCTTGAGTTTCCTTGACGCTGACAGCCCCTCCGTGAGAACGGCGCAGCCTCCCCGCCGCTTCCAGACGGTCCAGATCCCGCCGAATCGTCTCCTCCGTCACGCCGCACAGCTCGCTCAGCTCGGAGACGCGGATGCTGCCCCGTTCGTTGACCAGCTGGACAATCATCTCGTATCTTTCCGCTACCAGCATGCGCTTCCTCTCCCATCATTTCTCTGCAAGTCTGCAAATTCTGTAAGTTTGCAAGTTTGGTAAATTCATCGGCTTGCAGGCTCCCCGGCCTGCAGGCTTCGTTTATTTCAAGTTAGCCGGTTGCCTGACCGGCTAGCCCCGTTACCGTCTTGAACCGGCCGTAGGCATCCTCCCAGTCCAGGCTATCCTGCGGATCGTATGTCTTGACCGGGAACGATTCCCGGACTGCGCGGCGGGCCTCCCAAATATCGGCGAATATGCCTTGGGCCATCCATTGGACGACCAGGTTGCCGATCGCGCTGCCTTCGGCCGGTCCGGCCCAGACCGGCTTGCCGATCGCGTTCGCCGACCACTGGCAGAGCAGCTCGTTCTGAATACCGCCGCCGACCATGTGCAGCCCGCTGAACCGCTGTCCGGACAAGCTCTCCGTCATCTCCAGCACATAACGGTATTTTAACGCCAGACTTTCGAAAACACAACGGACAACCTCACCCGGCTGATCCGGCACCCGCTGGCCGGTCCGGCTGCAGTAGTCGCGGACGCGCACCCGCATATCGCCCGCCGCCATGAACAGCGGATCGTCAGGGTCGATCCAGGCCGAGAAGGCCGGCGCCTGACCGGCCAGCCGCACCAGCTCAGGGAATGAATAATCCAGTCCCTGGCGCTCCCACTCGCGCTTCAGCTCCTGCACGATCCACAGGCCCATGATGTTTTTCAACAGCCGGTAGGTGCCGCCGACGCCGCCTTCGTTGGTAAAGTTGTAGGCAAGCGCCTGCTCGCTCAGCACCGGCGCGTCGACCTCGGTCCCCATCAGCGACCAGGTGCCGCAGCTGAGGTAGGCGAACGAGCGCTCCAGCGCCGGCACCGCGGCAACCGCGGAGCCGGTGTCATGCTCCGCGACGGCGATGACCGGAATTGCGCCGACGCCGAGTTCCGCGCCGACCGAGCCGAGCAGCTCGCCTGCGGATGCCCCCGGCTGAGCTATCCGGCCGAACCACGAGGCCGGAATCCCAAGCCTCGCCAGCAGCTCGCGGTCCCAGTCGCCCTGCAGCGGGTTGTACAGCTGCGTCGTCGTCGCATTCGAAAACTCGTTCAGCTTCTCGCCGGTCAGGAAATAACGCAGCAAATCCGGGATCATCAGGAAGCTTTCCGCCTCGCGCAGCAGCGGCGAATCGGCCCGCTTCAGCGCAGCCAGCTGGAAGATCGTGTTGAACGGCAGGAACTGGATGCCCGTGCGGCCGAACAGCTCCGCCTTGCCGATAGCCTCGGCGAACACCCGCTCCATCGCGCCTTCCGTATGGAGGTCGCGGTAATGATACGGATTGCCGAGCAGCTCGCCGTTTTTACCCAGCAGGCCGAAGTCGACAGCCCACGAATCAATCGCCAGGCTCACCGGGCTCGCGCCGCGGTGCTTCGCCTTTAGCAGCCCCTGCTTGATCTCATGGTACAAGCGCAAAATATCCCAATGGAGCCGTCCTCCCACCTGCACCGGATCATTCGGAAAGCGGTGCAGCTCCTCCGTTTCAATCCTGCGGTCCGTCAGACGGCCAAGCAGCGCTCTGCCGCTGCTCGCTCCCAGATCATAGGCCAGTATTGTCGTCACGGGATCACCTTCCGCGCTTCAGCAGAACTTCCTGCTCGTAAGCTTTCACTTCGGCCAGCCACCGCTCGCGCACGGGCACGCCCTGCTTCTCGCAATAATAATCCCACACCGCGCCGAACGGATACGACTTGAATTCCTCGGTCAGCGCGAGACGGGTCGTATAATCGCCGCTCAGCTCCGCTTGCTTCAGCGCTTCCACGGGCTCCAGCAGCGCGCGCAGCAGCGCCTTGATCGTGTTGCGCATCCCGATGACCCAGGCGGCTACGCGGTTGATGCTCGCATCGAAGAAGTCGAGACCGATATGCGTTTTGCCCAGCAGATCGCCGCGCACCAGCTCCTTGCCGATCTCCAGCAGCTCGTCGTCCAGCACGACCACGTGATCGCTGTCCCAGCGCATCGGACGGCTGACATGCAGCAGGATGCCTTCGGCAAACAGGGCCAGGCTCGACAGCTTGTTCGAGATAACCTCCGTCGGGTGGAAATGTCCGGCGTCCAGACAGATCAGCTTGTTGTTCTGAAGGCCGTAGCCCATATAAAATTCATGCGAGCCGACGACATAAGCCTCCGAGCCGAGGCCGAACAGCTTGCTTTCAACCGCATCCAGATGATAAGCCGGATTCAGCTCCTCCGCGAAAATTTCGTCGAGCGATTCCTTCAGCCGTTTTCTCGGTGAGAGACGGTCCACGGGAACGTCCTTGAAGCCATCCGGAATCCAGACGTTGGTGACGCAGGTTTGGCCGAGCTGTTCGCCGAAGTACGCGCTGATTTTGCGCGAAGCCTTGCAGTGGTCGATCCAGAACTTGCGGATGCTCTCATCGTGATGGCTCAGCGTGAAGCCGTCGCTCGATTTCTCATGGGAGAACAGCGTCGGGTTGAAATCAAGACCGAGCCCCTGCTCCTTGGCCCATTGCACCCAATTTTCAAAATGCTTCGGCTCCAATTGGTCGAGATCGACCTTCTCGTTCGTATCCGCATAGATCGCATGCAGGTTGACCTTATGCTTGCCCGGGATCAAAGAGAACGCTTTCTCCAGATCGGCGCGCAGCTCGTCGGGCGTTCTGGCGGCGCCCGGGTAGTTCCCCGTCACCGAGATGCCCCCGGTCAGGTCCTGATCCCGGAACAGGAAGCCTTTGACATCGTCCCCTTGCCAGCAATGCATGGAAATCTTGATCTTCGCGAGCTGCTCCAGCGCCTGGTCAACATCGATGCCGTGCTTGGCGTACAGCTCCTTGGCTTCGTTATAGCTTCTTTCGATACTTGAAGACATATCGGGATTCCCCTTCACCTGTATATTAATTGACCGGATAAGCTACGACCGACATCAGCGCATTCTCGGCCTGCGTCGAGTCCAGACGGCTGTACTGCACGATGATCGGGATATTGCTTCGCACCTCAATAGCGTAAGGAACGCCGACCGGAATCGGCGTCCCTTCCTTGAGCAATGAAGAAGTGCGAATATGCTTCGTACGGCGGGCTTCGACGGTATAAGGGATATCCTCCATAGGCTCACGATCCTCGAAGAAAATGGTGAATGCCAGCTGCGCATCCTCGGATGCCGTGTTCAGCACGCAGACCGACTCGTGGCTCGTCAGCTCGCCGGAGCTTTTCTCCGGAATATACGCGTCCGGGATGACCCAGTATGTCGCGCCTCTTGCTTCGTATTTCGCCATATTCGTGTCCCTCCCCCGGAAATTAGCGCGTAAATGCCGCAGGTACGCCGCCATCGATCGTCAGCATGCAGCCCGTCGTTTTCTCCGACTTGGAGGAAGCGAAGAAGGCGATGCCTTCGGCGATATCGCGCGGGAAAATGTTCACAAGCAGCGTCGTCCGCTTGCGGTAATACTCCTCCAGCTGATCCGGCTCGATGCCGTATGCGGCGGCGCGTTCGTTGCGCCAGTTGGAGTTCCAGATGGCGGAGCCTTGCAGAATCGCATCAGGCAATACGGTGTTGACGCGAATGCCGAACTCCCCGCCCTCAGCCGCGATGCAGCGGGCCAGATGGGCTTCCAGCGCTTTGGCCGCGCTGTAGGCGGAGGCGTTTTTGCCGGCATAAACGGAGTTCTTGGAGCCGATAAATACCATGTTCCCGCCGATGGCCTGCTCCTTCATGACCTTGAACGCTTCGCGGGCTACGAGGAAATAGCCTGTGCCGAGCACGTTGATGTTCAGGTTCCATTCCTTCAGACTCGTCTCATCGAACGGGCTGGAGGTCGCAAGTCCCGCGTTGTTGACGATAATGTCCACACCGCCGTAAGCAATAGCCGTCTCGGCATAAGCGGCGACGACCGCTTCTTCGCTTGTCACATCCATTTTAACCGCAATGGCGCGGTTGTCTCCATACTTCGCATTCAGCTCGTCCGCAACCTTCTGCGCGCCCTCCAGGTTGAGGTCGGCCAGCACGACATGCGCGCCTTCGGAGACGAGACGGCGTGCCGTTTCGCTGCCGATGCCGCCCGCGCCGCCGGTGATAAAGGCAACCTTGCGGGAGAATTCGGCTTCGGCCGGAGCAAGCGTCAGCTTGTAAAGCTCGAGCGGCCAGTACTCGACGTTGTACGACTCGTTTTCGCTCAGGGAGACGAAGCTGCCGAGCGCCGTTGCGCCGCGCATAACCGCGACCGCGCGATGGTACAGTGCGCCGCTGACCTGGGACATCGCCCAGCTTTTGCCCGTATTGATCATCCCTACGCCCGGGATCAGGATCACGCGCGGCGCCGCTTCGAACATAACGTCGCCTTCGTTTTTGTTCCGGTCGAAGTAAGCTTTGTACTGCTCTTTATAAGCCGCGATGCCTTCCTTCAGCTTCGCCTTCAGGCCGTCGATATCCTCGGCGTTCGGCTCCCAGTCGATGAAGAGCGGAACAACCTTCGTGTGGACCAGATGATCCGGGCAGGCTGCGCCAACTTGGGACAGCTTCGGCGAATCTTGGCCGTTCACGAACGCAAGCACATCGTCTGCATCGTCAAAGGACAGGATCATTTTCTTGGCGTCGCTCACGGCGCCGCGCACTGTCGGCATAACAGCTGCAGCCACCTTGCGGCGGTCTTCGGCGGAGAGCGCTTCGTACTTAGCGCCGCCGAACAGCTTCGCTTCGTTGACGCGCGCTTCGATGAACGCTTCCGCTTCGTTGATGATTTTGATCGTTTGCGCATAGCAGGCTTCGGACGTCTCGCCCCAAGTAACCAGACCGTGCTTCTCCATCAGCACCAGCTCGGCGTTCGGATTGGACAGCACGCCTTCGGCGATCATCTTGGACAACGTAAAGCCGGGACGCACATAAGGCACCCATACGAAGCGGTCGCCGAAAATTTCCTTCGCCAGCTCGCGGCCGTTATCTGCGCAGCACAAGCTGATGATCGCATCCGGATGCGTGTGATCGACATGCTTGAACGGCAGAAAAGCATGCAGCAAAGTCTCGATAGAAGCGCGCGGATGCTTGGCGTCGATCATGCAGTGAGCCAGGTAGCCGACCATTTCTTCGTCGGACATCTCCGGACGCTCGAACAGCGGGCGGATATCTTCCATTCGGAGTCCCGTAAAGTTGCCGGCTTTCATCGTAGCCAGATCGGAGCCGCTGCCTTTGACGAACATCACTTCAACGTCGCGGCCGCGGAAATCCTTCACCGTCGTCTTGCTGGATGTATTGCCGCCGCCCCAGTTGCAAACCCGGCGGTCCGAGCCGATGATGTTGGAGCGGTAGACGAGCTCGTCCAGTCCGCCTTGAAGCTGCGATGCCTTCTCGTTCTCCCACAAACTTTGTACCATGATAAACCTCCGATTTTATGTTTGAATTATTTTGTTTTTGCTTATTTCGAGTTTATCATGTTTGTTTGTTTTTGCATAGAAGAAAAAACTCCAGGACCGGAGTTCTTTCAAGGGAGTACATTTGTGTTTGGAGGGTAGTTTTTGTTGTGAAGAGCAAAGGTTCACTGCGCTTTATCGCTTTAGGGAAGTCAAACGGCCTTATACGGCGCAGTATAAATTTAGTGTTGCTTAGCTGATCACCGCATCGCTAACGTATGGTCATTGGATTGAAGGCTTGAGGCTAGCGATTCGCAATAGAGACATTTGGAGCTACATTCACCGCCGATTGCTCACTCGCGGGTGATTTAAGACCGCCCACGGGCTTAAAAGCACGAATCGCAGACGCGTTACCTGCTCCAAGTACCGCGGGCCGGCTTGGAGGTAAACCTACTGCGTTCCATGGGTTGAAACATCCGCGTATTAAGGCCACCGTCAAACTTATGTAACGGAATAACCCACGGACTTGAACATACGCGCCCCGTGGGCTTGCCTGGAAGTTCGGTAAAGTAAGTGCCCGTGAGCCGATTGGGAGCCGAAACAGCGAGCGGCACTCGAATCAGTCGCAAACCGCGTGTTTATTCACCCGATTCTAGAGAGGCGGCGGATGGGGGAAAATATACGATTTGCTATCGCAGACGCCTAGCTTAGCTTAGATCGCCATCCTTCTGAGTTGAATCGGCCGTTACAGCAGCGACTCGCCTCCATAGCCCTCCCAACGCCAAAAAATCCCCTGTGCCGGTCAGTCGGCAAGGGGATTTCGAACTTATTTATTTAGCTTAAACTTGGGACGTCGATGTTGCCAGCTTGCCGTCTTCCTTGGACTTCTCCGGCTCATCGTTCATTTTATTGGAGGTGCGCAGAGGGATTTCCTTCAGGAAGAAGGTCAGCACCATAGCGACAACCAGCAAAGCCGCGCCTGCGAGAAACACCGTGGTCAGCGATGAGCTGAGCGCGTCGCGCAGCATATCGATCATCTTGGCCAGCACCGGCTGAATTTCGGCGGGCAATGTCCGCTGCAGCTCAGCAAGCCTAGGCTGATCCAGCAGCATCTCCGGATTCTGGAACGCCGCCAGCTTGGAAGCGACCGCCGGGTCCAGCTTGCTGATGTCCACCCCGCCGCCAGAAGCCAGGGTTGCCTTCAAATTGCTCACGAGCCGAGAGGACATGATAGTTCCCATGACGGCAATCCCGATCGTCCCGCCGAGGTTACGGAACAGCTGGGAGGAAGCTGTAGCTACCCCTAGCTCCGATGGCTTGGCGGCGTTTTGCACCGTCAGGGAGAATACCGGCATCCCGAGACCAAGGCCGAAGCCAAAGATCAGCATGCTCAGCACGGCCATCCACACGCTGTTCATATAAGCCATCATGACCATACTCAGCACCATGACCGGCATCCCGATCAGCGCGTAACGCTTGTATTTGCCGGTCTTCGTAATCAGTCGTCCGGTTACCGCGCTCACGACAACCATACTGAGCGACATTGGCATCGTGACATAGCCCGAATACGTCGGAGCAATGCCAAGCACGCCCTGAACGAAGAAGGACAGGTAAATCAAGGCCCCCATCATGCCGGCGTTCATCAGAAAGCCGATGACGTTGGAGATCGTAATGATGCCATTGCGGAATAGCGACAAGGGAAGAACAGGACTCTTCGCCTTGGACTCAACCCAGATAAAGATGATCAGACTGACCAGCGCCGCCCCGAACAAGCCGAGAATTTGCTGAGAACCCCAGTCATATTTGGTGCCGGCCCAGGAGAATCCGAGCAGCAGCGGCACGATGGTCAACGTCAGGAACAACGAGCCTGCGTAGTCGATTTTCTCCGACGCTCTGCGCTCCACCTTCGGGAACAGGATCATGATCAGGACGAAAGCGATGATCCCGATCGGCAGGAAAATCCAGAACACCCATTTCCAGCTCATATGATCGACAATCCAGCCGCCAAGCGTCGGACCGAGTACGCTGGAGAAGCCGAAGACGGCCATCATGACTCCCGTCCATTTGCCGCGCTCGCGCGGAGGAAAAAGGTCTCCGACTGCCGTAAACGCACAGGACATAATAATCCCCGCACCTACCCCTTGAATCCCCCGGTACGTAATCAGGTCAAAAATATCCCGGGCAAATCCGCTTAAAAACGCCCCGATAATAAAAAATACAATACCCGCTAAAATAAACGGCTTGCGTCCATAAATGTCAGACAATTTACCGACAAGCACGGTCGCGATCGTCGAGGTCAGCATATAAATCGTAATGACCCACGTATAATAGTCCATTCCGCCCAGAATCGCGATAATGCGAGGCATCGCCGTGCTGACGATCGTCTGATTGATCGCAGCGAAGAACATAGCCGCGATAATGGCGATCATAATCGTCAGCTTTCGCTTATGTGATAAATGCTCCACTTCTATCTACTCCTGTCTCCTATGTGTTGGTGTTGAGAATTCTCTTCATAAGATAATATTTCAACAGTAAACAATTAAACTATACAAGAATATATGCCGTTCGTCAATTATTATGATGGGGTTATTCATTCAATAATAAACAGGAAAAGGACTCCTTACGGAGTCCTCCAGGCGGTGAAATTGGTTTTGGTCTTCTGCGATTATACCTTTTTGAATCTCGGGTAATCCAACATTGACGATGCAGTACGGGTACTACGGTACGTCTCTGCGGCACATCCCCTCGCTTCGCTCAGGATTCGATCACAACTGCCTCAGCCTCGGTATTGCTCGTTAGAACGCCCAACGGAACTACACCTCTCTCGTTCACCGCCTAACTGTATTATGGCTCGGCTCCAGCCTCTCTATACCCTCCGGGCTAAAAATAATGTCGGGCTTGCCTCAGCCTCCCCCAGAGAAGCCCCTTCATTACCGTGATTTACGGACCAAATACGCTTTTCGACACTCTTATCATAGAACGAGGCAGGCGGCTTCTGCATATTTACGTTCAGATGAACCATACTAATCGAATCCTAGAAAATGTTGGTGATGGACTATGCAGCCTAGCGGCTCCTCTTTCCCTCGCGATACTGCCGGCCATGGTCATGGAAAGGCTGGAGAAATTCCTCTATCCGCCGACCTGTCTGCAACGCTCTCCGCCATCAGTCGGCAGATGGGCCACAGCGCAGACCTGAATATTCGTCCGCTCCAGCTGACCGGCGGCAAGCAGGCGGCGCTTGTATTTGTGGAGGGTCTGATCGACAAGCAATCGCTGCAGGATACTATGCTTCGCTCTCTGATTGACGATTCTTTGAAAAATGGGCATTCGGCTGCGGATCAATCGTCCGATCTGAACCAGGCGGCCCATTCGTTCACCGGAGCGGGAAATATCCGTCCGGTATCGACTATGCAAAGTCTGCTGGGAGAAATGATGGCAGGCTGCGCCATCCTGCTGGTCGACGGGGATGCATCGGGAATTGCGGTCGATATCGAAGGAGGAGCGGCACGTTCCGTAGACGAGCCGCAGACGCAAGCCGTCATCCGCGGACCGCGGGATGGCATGACGGAGAGCTTGGGGGCCAATATTTCCTTGGTTCGCAAGCGAGTGAGGACGCCTCAGCTCTGGATCAAGGAGCATACCATCGGCCAGTACACGCATACCAAGGTTGCGGTTATGTATATCAACGGCATCGCGGACGAGGCCGTTGTCCGTGAAGTGAATGAGCGGCTCGGTGCCATTCAAACCGACGGCATCTTAGAGAGCGGATATATCGAGGAATATATTCAGGACCGGACCTGGACTCCTTTTCCTACCATTATGAATACGGAACGCCCTGATGCCGTCGCCGGCGCGCTGCTGGAAGGCCAGGTCGCGATAGTGACCGACGGCACTCCGTTTACGTTGCTGGTGCCGGTTACCTTCGAGAAATTTTTCCAATCCAGCGAGGATTATTACCAGCGCTTTGACCTGGCTTCGTTTCTGCGCCTGCTGCGCTTCGTCTCCTTCTGGGTATCCATGCTGCTGCCGTCCCTGTATGTCGCGATCACGACTTTTCATCAAGAGATGCTGCCAAGTACGCTGCTCATCAGTCTCGCCGCCCAGCGGGAGGGCATCCCTTTCCCGGCGTTTGTCGAGGCGCTGCTGATGGAGATTACCTTCGAGGTGCTGCGGGAAGCGGGCGTGCGAATGCCCAAGCTGATCGGTCCCGCCATCTCGATCGTCGGGGCGCTTGTGCTCGGACAGGCAGCGGTTCAGGCCGGCCTGGTGTCGGCGGCCATGGTCATCGTCGTGTCGTTCACCGCGATCTCCAACTTCGTCACCCCAGCGATCAATATGGCGACCGCTTCCCGGCTCATTCGCTTTTTCTTCATGATGCTTGCCGCCTCCCTCGGCTTGTTCGGCATCACGGCGGGGTTTGTGTTTCTGCTGCTGCATATGGTCGGGCTGCGCTCCTTCGGCGTGCCTTACCTGTCCTCCGTGGCCCCGTTTATCGGGTCCGACTGGAAGGACTTGTTCATTCGGGCTCCCCACTGGTGGATGCGGCTCCGTCCCAAATCCATCCCCAATCTTAACCATGTCCGCGAAGCGACGCGCAAAAAGGAAGGAAAGGACGGCGATACTTCTTCATGAAGGCTCAACCCGAGTTTTTGAATTCATATCAGGCGGCGACTCTTATGGTTGTAGGCATCGTCCCTACAGCTATCCTGACGGTGCCTACGAGCGTCATTCGCTACGCCGGGCATTCCGCCTGGATCTCCATGCTGCTTTCCACGCTCCTGACAGTGCTGGTCGCTCTGCTGGTGTCCGGCCTTATCCGCTTCTACAACGGCAAAAGCTTGTTCGAGCTGCTCAGGCAGCAGGTCGGCGCTTGGGCCGCCGCGGCAGCCGGACTGCTGCTGGCCCTTTACTATTGGATCAGCATGATCGACATTCTTCATCAATTCACCGATTTCGTCCGCGAGAAGCTGCTTAGCCGTACGCCCAATATGATCATCTGTATGGTCATCCTGGCAGTTGCGATTTATGCCGTCGATCAAGGCTTGACGGTACTTGCCAACACCTCAAGCGTCCTTATCGTCGGCAGCGGCGTCACGATGTGCCTCAGCACGGTGCTGTTTTTCAATCTGATGCAGCCGGGATGGGTCCTTCCCTTGACGGGCGTGCCCGCCATTCGGATCATACAAGGCAGCTTCGGACCGATCAGCTGGCTATCGGAGATCTCATTCCTCCTGCTGATCGCACACCGTCTCAAGCCGCCTGTCAAAACGCTCGGACTCACTGTCGGCGTCTCGCTTATCACGGGCTTTACCTTGCTATGGGTCATTCTAGGCACCATCATGATACTGGGTCCCGATATCCCCAAGCTGCTCAATTACGCTTCGTTCAGCGTGTTCGGGGTCGTCGAGATCGGCGAATTCGTCCAGCGCATCGATATTATTTTCGTTGCTATCTGGATGAGTACGATGTTTATGAAGCTGGCCGTCTATGTATACGGCTGCATCTACTGCCTGCGGGAGACGCTGAAGCTGACTCGGCAACGAGCTATTTACTTTCCGCTGTCCGTCTTAACATGCGAGCATTCGACGCAAACCTGGATTATGGGAGCGTCCTTCCGGCATTTCACTACATACAACCTGTATTCGTATGTAGGTAATATCTTGATTCCCGCCCTGCTCGTCCTCGTGTTATGGCTGACAAGACATCGGAAGGCGGACTCCGCCTTATGAGCCGGCGGCTTTTCCTGCCTTTGCTGTCATTAGCTCTTACGCTTGGGCTGAGCGGCTGCTGGAACAGCGTGGAGCTTAACCAGTTCGCCATTATTTCCGGCACGGGCGTCGGCTATAAGGATAACCAATATGAAATCAGTTATCAGATCGTTATCCCACAGGCTATCTCAAGCTCTTCGGGCACCGGGGGCTCTTCCGTCTCGCCTATCAACGTATTCAGCTCGCTGGGCTCTACGCCGATCGAGGCCGTGCAGCGGGCCAGTCTGGAGTTTCCGCGAACCCTGTTTTTCGCTCACAACCGTGTTGTCGTCGTCAGCGAACAGGCAGCCAGGCAGGGCTTGACCAACATTATCGATCTGTACCTGCGCAATCAGGAGAACCGGGAAACGGTGTCCATCTTCATTACCCGGGATAATCCCAAAAACGTGCTCAAGGTGCTGCTTCCGTTGGAGAAAATTCAAGGCTCCGGCGTCCTGAAGATGACGACTGTCGCAGAGGAGCAAACCTCCCGGGTTCGCAGAACCCGCGTATATGCGGCCGCTATGACGATCGCAAGCCGGTCGGCAAGCGCCGTCATTCCGGAGATTGTCATCACTGGCGGCATTCCAGCCCAACAAACCACTGGCGCCTGGGATAAATCTAGCAGCTCAGCTACTTTGAAATTTGGCACCAATGCCGTCTTCCGCTACGACAAACTGGTCGGATGGCTGAATGCGCAAGAAAGCATAGGCGTGAACCTGGTCAAAAATGAGATGAAAAGCACGACTTTGACTTTCGCCTGCCCTCGCGACAGCAACTCCCTCTACAGTATTCGGGTGTCGGATGTCAAATCTCAGCTTCACACCGCACGCCAAGGCGACCGGGCTGTGGTAACCGCAGACGCCCAGCTGAAGGTAGTGTTGATCGAGGCGGACTGTAACGGTCAACTGGCCTCTCCGGAGCAGCTGAAGCAAGCGCAGCGATCCATCGAAAAAGCCATCACCGGGTATATGGAGGAAGCCTGGCAAGCGTCCGTTCGGCTGAAGTCGGATATTTTGGGCATATCCGATCTGATCTATCGGAAGCAGCATGGCATCTGGCGAAGCTGGGAAAATGAGAAGGAGCTGCCATGGACGCAAGTTGACTTTCGGCCGACCGCTTCGGTCACGATTGAGCGGACAGGCATGAGCAACGATTCGTTCCGCACGCTGCTCGGCAAATAAGGGAGGGACCTATGGCTCCGGTCATATTGTTGATCGCACACTTGGGACTAGCGGCGATCCTGCTGCCCAAGCTGATAAAACGGCGGCTGTGGCGTGATACCGGCTTCTTCGCTCTGCTTCTCGCCTATTCGGCCTACAGTGTCGTTTCGTTTCATTACCATCTGCCCCAGATTAATTTGCTGCGCTTGGTCGATTATGTCCTGACTCCGCCCGGTTTATGGATCGAGCATTGGACCGGGGGACCACCAAGCGCCTAAAACTGAGGAAAATATTTACTACTTTAGGTCCATGTTGGAACGCTTCCGTTTGTTTACAATAGGTGACGGGGAAACAAGAAATCGAAGGAGTGAACATGTGTTGAAATCGTATGGATGGCGCATTTTTCTTCTACTCGTTTGCAGTATGTTCGTCGCTTTGCCGCTGGCCTCTGCAGAATCTGCCGGCTCCGCCTCCGGGTCCAAGCTTATTCAGCAAGAGAACTGGTTCAACAGCTACTGGGGGCTGCATCTGGGTATGACATCAACCGATGAACGCTCCGAATTTTATGCGACAGGTCCTAACGGGGAGGCTTGGATGGTCAGCATCGCCGGGGACCGTTTCCGCTTGCGGGACTGGCATCATCAGAAGCCGACCGTCTACACGAAGGAGCTTCATTACGAGACGTCCCACATGGGCGGGACTCAAATCTCCAAAGCGATCATTGACGCGGACGGACGGCTGTACGATGTTAGCAAAAACTGCTATGGGATTTCGACAGTCCGCTTCTCGGGCAACCTGGTAATCAACACCGACGTTTTTGTAGTCAAATAACCGGCTCCCATGCCAGCAAGCCCCCGCGTTTTTCGCCGGGGGCTTGTTTGTGAATGCCGGTCTGTCCGTCAGGCGAATGCCGGATCTCTATATGCAGTCGCAAGAAGGCGGTTATTGAAGACCTTTGTTCTTTTTGGGTTTCTTGGAATCTTCAAGTTCAAGGAGTTTGGCAGAGGCTTGGACAGGCTTCAGCTCCAGATTCTCAAAAAGAGCCGTCATGCTTTTCATCTTCGCAAGCGCTTCATCCTCGCGAAGAGGTCCATACAGTACTTTACCTTTGTAGCAGATGTTGAATTTCATCGGGACCGCACTCTCCATACATGAAGTATATAGGTCTATAGTATCATATAGAGGACCCTAAATGGCAAGTCTTGTAGAACAAAAAATAAAAATACTAGAGGCTTTCCACCTATTGGTCATGCTGGTTAATTAAAGCTTTTGTTTCCGCTTCTATTTTCCCATTTCCTGTGGTAAGCTTTACCGTGCGACAAGCGCTGCTTGCCAATCGGCGGCTGCGAAAAAAAGCGATAAGCCGGCAATTTTGCCGGTCTATCGCTTTATCCATTTCAGAAACGAGGCATTTCCTATGATACTGCATAAAGGCGAGATCCTATTCCGTCAAGGGGAGACGGGTCCGTTGTTTCGACTTCGCAGCGGTCTTCTGAAAATTATCCGCGTCCACGAGGATGGGAATGCTTTGCTCGTCAATATGATTGTGCCCGGAGAGACGATCCCCCATCATTCCCTGCTTACCCCTAACCCTTACTACGGCACGGCGGTAGCGCTGGTCACCTGCGAGATCGACGTGCTTCCCGCCGCGGACTGGTATGCGCAGCTGGAAGGCGACCCGGCCCGTTATCGCGCGATCGCCCTCCAACTGCAGGATAAGCTGCGAATGATGCAGCAGCGGATCGACCAGCTAACAAAAACATCGCCGGCTGAGAAGCTGGCCAGTCTTCAGCGCTGGTTTCAGACTTATATCGGCGCAAATCAGCTAACGGACGTCCTGACCCAGGATGAGATCGGACAGTTCGCAGGTCTTCGCAGAGAGACGGTCAATCGGCTGCTGCGCGCTCACAAGGAGCCGGCCGGACCGAAAAACTCATAATGGATGTCGGCTTCCTCGACTCCCCAGCTAAGCAAAGCGTCCCGGACCGACTTCATGAACGGCGTTGGTCCGCAGAAGTAAAAGCTCGCATTCCGAGAGACGGCTGTCTGCATCAGCCACTCCTGATCGATGTACCCTTCCTTGTGAAAGCCCGCCCCCGCGCGGTCCTGCTCCGATGGCCTCTCATAACACCAATACGCGGAAATATTTCCATGGCGGCTGGCAAGCTCCTCGACATGCCCCCGCATCGCATGGACTAATCCGTGTTGAGCGGCATGGATAAAGGTCACAGTACGCGCCGAGCCCGATTCGGCCAATGTGTTCAGCATACTGATCATCGGCGTCAGCCCGACGCCCCCGCTGATCAGCACGACAGGCCGCTCATCCTTCTGATCGAGCGTGAAGTCCCCTGCAGGGGCCGACAGCCACAGCACCTCACCTTCCTCGACATGAGCATGCAAGTACGTGGAAACTTTGCCGGCAGGCCGGTCTTGCATCGCGTCCTCCCGCTTGACGGATATCCGGTAGTACGGCTTGCCGGGCGCGTCGGATAAACTGTATTGGCGAATATGCGTATACGCTTCGCCCGGCATGTTCAGCCTGACGCTTACATACTGCCCCGGCTCGAATGCCGCGGGCTGACTGCCATCCCGGGGAGTCAAATAGAAGGAAGTAATGACCTCGCTCTCGCGAACTTTGCGTCTCACGACAAAGGGCTTGAAATCCCCCCAGCCTCCTGCTTGCACCTCCGTATGCCTGTACATATCCGATTCCACGTCTATAAAGACGGAAGCTATCACGCCGTAAGCAGTCGCCCAAGCCTCCAAAATTTCATCGGTCGCCGCCTCCCCCAGTACTTCCCGAATAGCGCCAAGCAAATTCTCGCCTACGATCGGATAATGCTCCGGCTTGACTCCCAAGCTTCTATGCTTATGGGCGATCCGCTTGACAACCGGCAAAATATTCTCCAATTGATCGATATGCAGAGCGGCGGCATACACGGTGTTGGCGAGCGCAGCCTGCTGTCTGCCCTGCTTCTGATTGGCATGATTGAATATATGCAATAACTCGGGATGAGCCGCGAACATGCGCTCGTAAAATCTGGTCGTGATCGCCGTACCGTGCACCTCGAGTACAGGCACGGTCGATTTGATGATTTCAATTGTTTTTTTATCCAGCATCTGTTTCGCATCTCCTTTGGCCTATATGATCTACGACTAAGTATAGACAGTGCGGACGCCGGACATAGTGATTGGAATCACACTCAAATCTAACGATCTGTGACAAACCCCCTCAGGGAGAACGATAACAGCGGCGGTCCCGAAAGAGAAAAGAGCGGGCCAACGACGCCGACAGCTCCCCCCACCTTCGCCAAGCACACGCACAAACGCCAAACAACTAAGCCTGAGGCTTGGTTGTTTGGCGTTTCAGTTAAACCATGATTTTGCAAATATCGTTCGTAAATTCGACCGGGTCCTGCAGCGGCAGCCCTTCGATCAGCAGCGCCTGGTTGTACAGCAGCGCCGTATACAGGTTCAGCTTCTCCTTGTCTTTGTCGAACGCATCCAGCAGCGACTTGAATACCTCGTGCTGAACGTTGATTTCGAGCACCTTGTCCGCCTTGACGTTCGGATTGTTCGGCATCGCATTCAGAACTTTCTCCATCTCGATCGTAACTTCGCCTTCTGTCGACAGGCAGACCGGGTGGGATCTCAGCCGCTTGGACGCCTTGACGCTGGTCACCTTGCCTTCCAGCTGGCTCTTCATATAGTCGAAGAGATCCTTATGGGCTTCCTTCGCAGCCTCGTCCTTGTCTGCCGACTCCTCGGACTCGATGCCCAGATCGCCGCCGGATACGGAGCGGAACTCCTTGTCCTTGTATTTCATGATCATCTTAATCGCGAATTCGTCGATATCGTCGGTAAAGTACAAAATCTCGAAGCCCTTCTCCGCGACCAGCTCGGTTTGCGGCAGCTTCTCGATGCGCTCGTTCGACGGACCGGTCGCATAATAGATGTACTTCTGCTCCTCAGGCATTCTCGATACGTATTCGTCGAGCGATACCAGCTTCTTCTCCTTGGAGGAGTGGAACAGCAGCAGATCCTGCAGCACGTCCTTGTGGCTGCCGTAATCGCTGTAGACGCCGAACTTGAGCTGGCGGCCGAAGGCTCCGTAAAACTGCTCGTACTTCTCGCGCTCGTCCTTCAGCATGCTTTGCAACTGGCTTTTAATCTTGCTTTCGATATTTTTGGCGATCAGCTTCAGCTGGCGGTCATGCTGCAGCATCTCGCGCGAGATGTTCAGCGACAGGCTTTCGGAGTCGACCATCCCTTTGACGAAGCTGAAGTAGTCCGGCAGCAGATCGGCGCATTTGTTCATGATCAGGACGCCGCTCGAATACAGCTCCAGCCCCTTCTCAAACTCCTTGGTGTAGTAATCGAACGGCGTGCTGCCCGGAATGTACAGAATCGCCTGATAGACGACGGCGCCGTCGGCGCTGATATGGATATGCTTAAGCGGCTTGTCGAAGCCGTAATGCTTCTCGTTGTAGAAGTTCTCGTAGTCCTCCGGCTTCAGCTCGTTTTTATTTTTTCTCCAGATCGGGACCATGGAGTTGATGCGCTGCTCTTCCTCGTAGTCCTCGAATTCGCCTTCGGCGCCTTCCTTCGGACGGCGTCCGGTGACGTCCATTTTGATCGGATAGCGGATGAAATCGGAGTACTTCTTAATGATCGATCTCAACCGGTATTCCTCAAGAAATTCGTCGTAGCTGTCGTCTTCCGTATTCTCCTTGATCTTGAGCGTAATCTCGGTTCCGACCTCCGCCTTCTCAGCCGGCTCAATCGTGTAGCCGTCCGCGCCGGTCGACTCCCACTTGTAAGCCGTATCGCTGCCGAGCGCGCGGCTGACGACCGTGACGACATCCGCCACCATGAACGCCGAGTAGAAACCGACGCCGAATTGGCCGATAATATCGTGGCCGTCCTTCAGCTCGTTCTCTTTCTTGAAGGCCAGCGAGCCGCTCTTGGCGATAACGCCCAGGTTGTTCTCCAGCTCTTCCTTCGTCATCCCGATCCCGGTGTCGCGGAGCGTCAGCGTCCGGTTGGCCTTGTCTGCAGAAACTTTAATATAGTAGCTGTCCTTGTCGAAAACCAGCTTATCGTCGGTCAGCGCTTTGTAGTAGATTTTGTCGATTGCGTCGCTCGCGTTGGAGATCAGTTCTCTGAGGAAAATTTCTCTTTGGGTATAGATGGAGTTGATCATCATTTCCAATAATCGTTTGGATTCCGCCTGAAACTGCTTTTTTTCCACTCCGGTTGTCTCCCCTTTCGATAATAAAACCTTCTCATTAGCACTCTCTACTCTCGAGTGCTACTCACTCCCTTTTATATCATTCCTCATTTTCGATGTCAAGATTGCCGCTAGAAGTCCGGGGAATAACGTGCGACCTGCGGCCGATCGGGGTTTCCACTCGCTGTTCCAACTCCCCATCAGCTCTCCGGCCTCTTATTCACCGGACTTCTAGATAAAGCAAGCGGTTTGGCTCTTGTCGGCATCCGGGGGCCGTCCGTATAGAAACGGCAACAGGACTGCCCCTCCAGCCTTTCAGCCGGAAGAGCAGTCCTGTTGCCGGTAAGCCTGCTTGCGTCGCCTTATTGATGCGCTTCGCCTGCGGCGTTCTCATCCATATACATAAACTCCCACAGATGCCCGTCCACATCCTGGAAGCTCCAGGTGTACATAAATCCGTGGTCCACTTTATCGTTGTAAGGCTTGCCGCCCGCGGCCAAAGCTTTGCTGACGATCTCGTCCACCTTCTCCCGGCTATCGGCAGACAGCGCTACGATCACTTCCGCCGTCGTCTCGGTGTTGGCGATTTCCTTGGTCGTAAATGTATTGAAAAATTTCTCTACCAGCAGCATTGCGTATATATTCTCTCCAATGATCATGCAGGTCGCGTTCTCGTCCGTATAGTGAGGATTAAACTCAAAGCCCAGCTCTGTAAAAAATGCCACGGACCTGTTCAAATCCTTTACCGGTAAATTGACGAATATTTGTTTGGATTGCCATGCCATTTTCCTTCACCTCTTCATCATAATTGTCCGCTCTTCTCTCACAGTATAGCCGATTCGCCGGGCTCCGGTTTCTTATGGATTGCTATGTTCGTCCGAATTGCTGGGTCCACCGTAGGCTTCCTGCAAAAATCGCACGGTGCGGCGGATCAATTGCTTCAGCACGTCCAAATCGATATCGTCCAGCTTGTTGACATAAACGCATGCTTTGCCGGTCGTATGCTTGCCCAGCGTGCTTAACAGCGGCTCGCGCTCCGCGGCGTCCATCTGAAGGTACAAACTGATCTTCGCTTGGCGGGGTGAAAAACCGACCAGCGGCGCATCGCCTTCATGGCCTGAGGCATACTTATAGTGGTTATTCATAGGCTGCCCCTTGTCTGACCATCCTAACAAAGAAATGCCGGCGAGCGCGGGCTTGGCGCATGCCCGTATCCTGTTCAGCCGGCCCAAAAGCGGGTAAAAGTCCAGGAACCCATTTCCGAGGAGGATGATCATGAAAGCAGTGACTTTCCAAGGCGCAAAAGACATTCAAGTCAAACAAGTCGAAGATCCCGCCATCCGCAGCAAAGACGATATTATCGTCCGCATCACTTCTACAGCGATCTGCGGCTCCGATCTCCATATTTATTTGGGCGCTCTGCCTGCCGAGAAGGATTATGTCATCGGGCATGAGCCGATGGGCATCGTCGAGGAGGTCGGCCCGGATGTCACCAAGGTGAAGAAAGGCGACAGGGTCGTACTGCCGTTCAACGTATCCTGCGGTCACTGCTTCTACTGCAGCCATGAGATGGAAAGCCAATGCGACAACTCCAATCGCAATCCCGAGATTCATACCGGAGGCTACCTGGGCTTCACGCCCCGTTACGGCAATTATCCCGGAGGGCAAGCGGAATATCTGCATGTGCCATATGGCAACTTCATGCCGTTCGTTATTCCGGAATCTTGCGAGCTGGAGGATGATGCGCTCCTCTTCTTATCCGATGTGCTGCCCACCGCCTATTGGAGCGTGGAAAATGCCGGGGTCAAGCCAGGGGATACCGTTGTCGTGCTCGGCTGCGGCCCGGTCGGGCTGATGACGCAGAAGTTCGCCTGGATGAAAGGAGCCAGCCGGGTGATCGCCGTGGACAACCTTCCTTATCGGCTGGAGAAAGCCAAGCGCATGAACCGGTCCGAGGTATATAACTTTGAAGAGCATGACGACATGGGCGCTTTTCTCAGAGAAACGACGTCTGGGGGAGCCGATGTCGTGATCGACTGCGTGGGCATGGACGGGAAAAAGTCGGCGCTTGAGGCGATCGGGCAGAAGCTGAAGCTGCAAGGAGGCACGCTGAGCGCCTTCGAGATCGGAGCCAAGGCCGTCCGGAAATTCGGGACGATGCAGCTGACCGGCGTCTACGGCTCCCTGTACAACATGTTCCCGCTCGGAGACCTGTTCGAGAGGAACATCAGCCTGCGTATGGGACAGGCACCGGTCATCCATTATATGCCGGAGCTGTTCAGGAAGATTACGGCCGGAGAATTCGATCCGACCGAGATCATCTCTCACCGGCTGCCGCTGGATCAGGCAAGCAAGGCCTATGAGCTATTCAGCGACCATGAGGACGATTGTATAAAGGTTATTTTGAAGCCGTAGGGCTCCCGAACCGTCATACCCAAACATCCCCTTGGAAGCCGTACAGCTGCCTGTCCGCTCCCAAGGGGGTTGCTTATCCTTTAACGATTCCGAGGAAGCCGCCGCATGCTGCACGGCTTCATCCAGCTTCGCAAAGTGAATCCGAACGGTCCTCTTCCTGACCTATGTGCGTGCCCGACTCGTGACCGGTTTCCCGGGCAGCGGCTAGTCCCCGAGCTCCCACGCAGGGTTCCAAACCACTTCCCACAGATGCCCGTCGGGGTCCAGGAAATGGCCGGAATAGCCGCCCCAGAACGTATCATGCGCCGGGTCCGTGATGACGGCTCCCGCTTGCTTCGCCTGCTCCATGACCTGGTCCACCTCAGCCTTGCTGCCTACGTTATGCCCGATCGTAAATTCCGTAGAGCTGGATGGTCCGGCCGCTACCTTCGCCTCATGCGCGATATCCTTGCGCTGCCAGATAGCGAGCTTGACGCCTGCCTGCAGATCGAAAAAAGCAACGGCGCCGTGCTCAAACTCCTGCCCTACAATCCCCTCCGTCGGCAGACCCAGACCATCCCGATAGAACGCGAGCGATCGTTCCAAATGATCGACACCCAGCGTAATTACTGAAATTCTCGGTTTCATCCTCATTACCTCCCGTTTCCATGTTCATACCTCGTACGCCCGATGCATTCACTACGGGGGCGCCGCGAGCCTTCTCAAACGAAACCCAGGCCCTATGAGCGCCCCGTCTGCCTGGCATCTGCCCGGTATTGGCCGGGCGTGACCCCCGTCCATTTCTTGAAGGCGCTCTGAAAAGCGCTTGGCTCGGAGAAATGCAGCGCATAAGCGATCTCTCCGACGGAATACTCCCGCTTCCTCAGATAGCCGATCGCCAGCTCCTTCCGCACTTGCGCGGACAGCTCGTTATAGGACGTATGCTCCTCCTTCAGCCGGTGCTGGAGCGTTCTCGAGCTGGTTCCGAGAGCCTCGGCGGTCTGCTGCAGCGTAGGGAAGTAAGACGGCATACATCGTTTGATCCACTGTACTACCTGCTCTGAGAACAAGCCCGCCGGCGCCAGCTCCGCCATGGCTTCCTTGGCCATCTCCTCGAACACGCTCAGCAGCCTCGCATCCGAATACATAATCGGGCGGTCCAGCTCTTCCTTGTCGAAGCACAGCACATCGGCGTCGCTGCCGAATCGGGGCGTTCTGCCGAACACCTCTCTATAAGGATTTGCGTCCGCCGGATAAGAACCTATGCCGGCCGGGGCGTCATGGGTAAAGCGGACATCCCGCAGCACGATAAGCCGGTTGCTAAGCTTGCTCATCAGCCTGAACAAGGAACCGGCCATATCTTCCACACAATGCCGGGACAGTCGCCCGGGCGGCTGGGCATACATCCGGAGGATCGCCTCTTCTCCCTGCACCTCCCATGCCAGATTAAAGCCGCTGCACACAATGACATTGTATCTCTGATAAGCGGCGAGCGCGTCTCCTATCGTCCGCGAATGCATCATCACATACCCGAGAACACCCAAATCCGCGAAATCCATAAGCTGTCCCTGGCGCAGCCCGAAATAATCATCCTGCGTATACTGCGAAGCCCGGATCAGTAACCGCTCCAGCTCCTCCCCGGTTATGCGCGCCTCCACATCCTGCAGCAGACGGGCATCGAACGAGGCGTAGGTGCAGAACTGCTCCGTATCCAGCCCCTTGTGCACAATGGTTTTCATGATCGGATATACCATGGAGACCGCTACTCCTTGGCTGTTCAAGCGCTGCTCCCCCTTCGCGTAAATTAGCAATTTACCAGCGCGATAGATCATATCTTTCTCCCGGCTGCCAGGTTATGCTAGTGACAAATCTTCTTTCACTATAGCATATTTCCAAACAGCCGGGAGGATCTCTCTTCTGCAAACAACCTACGACGGTCAGGAGGCAATCCCCATGAAAAACGATTTTATTCTAGTCATTAACGGACATCCCGATTCGCAAAGCTTCTGCTCGGCCCTGTCTGACGCTTATGCGAAGGGCGCCCTGGAGCACGGCGCCAGGATTCGCGTCATCGATCTGAGCAGGCTCTCGTTTGACCCGAACTTAAAGTACGGCTACCGGCAAAGGACGGAGCTGGAGCCTGAGCTGACCGAGGCTCAGGAGCTGATCCGGCAGGCCGGCCATCTCGTCTTTGTCTACCCTACCTGGTGGGGGGCGATGCCGGCCATCCTGAAAGGATTTATCGACCGCGTCTTTCTGCCCGGCTTTGCCTTCAAATACCGCGATAACTCCCCGCTCTGGGATAAGCTGTTAATAGGCAGAACCGCGCACCTGATCGTCACGATGGACACCCCCGTCTGGTACAACAGATGGATCTACAAGCGGGCCGGCATTCAGGTGATGAGACGCAATATTTTGCAGTTTTGCGGCATTACGCCTGTTCGCGTGACCGAGATCGGACCGGTCAAGGGCTCATCCCCGGAACAGCGGACCAAGTGGCTGAAGCAGGTCGGACGGCTGGGAGCCGCGCGGAAATAAGTTTTCGACAATCACGGCCTCGAATGGGCGGATCGGACGCTTTACAAAAACCGAAGCCATGTGGTATCTTATTTCCATACATTTCGAAATATCGAAAAACAAGGCGGTGAGAATCAATGGGCGAGGACAACGAGGAAGTCAAACAAGCGGTGAAGGTCTACAAAGCACTCGGTGAACCGACCCGGATAAAAATTGCGATGCTGCTGGCGGAAGAGAAAAATCTGTGCTGCTCAGATATCGGCAGCAAGCTCGAATCGGTCGCCGGATCAACTTTGTCCCATCATCTGAAGCAGCTTACGGAATGCGGACTGCTTAATCTGCGCAAGGACGGCACCTATATTTACTACAGCGTCAACAAGGAAATGGCTTTGAAATACGCCCCTTACTTATTGGGGTAGTTTTTTTTGCTCTATATTTCGATATATTTAGAAATATAAAAACAAAAGCAATTTAGAGATAAAAAGGAGCTGGAGAGCATGTCGAATACTTGGAAAATCTATATATTGGCTGTTGTTAGCTTTCTCGTCGGCACGTCGGAGTTTATCATCGCAGGCATTCTGGATAAAGTCGCTGACGATCTCGGGATCTCGCTAGCCGCTGCCGGCCAGCTGATCACCGTTTTCTCCCTGGCCTACGCGTTCGGGACGCCGTTTCTGCTGGCCGCCGCCGCGAAGGTGCAGAGCAAAAAGCTGCTGCTGTATGCGCTGGCCGTCTTCGTTCTGAGCCATATAGCTACGCTTGTGCTGCCGGGCTTCGCCTTCTTGATCGGCTTTCGGATCATCATGGCGCTCGCCAGCGGGGTATTCGTCGTAACGGCCCTGACCGTCGCCGCCAAGCTGGCTCCCCCCGAGAAGCAGGGCAGCGCCATAGCCACGCTTGTCATGGGCTTCAGCACCGCGCTGATCGTCGGCGTCCCGCTGGGCAGACTTGCCGCCTCCATCTATGACTGGAAGCTGGTGTTCGGAGCGCTAGGGATACTCGGCATACTCGCCATTGTGCTGGTGGCCTTTACCATCCCGAATACGGAAAGCGAGCAGCCGGTTCCGCTGCGCGAGCAGGTGTCCTTGCTTCGGAACCCCAAGATTGCCGTTGCGCTGCTGATTACTTTTTTCTGGATCGGCGGCTACTCCATCACCTACACCTACATCTCTCCCTTCCTGCTCACCATCACCGGCATGAGCGAGCAGGCGGTAAGCATCGCATTGTTCGCCTTCGGCGTCGCCAGCTTGATCGGCTCTAAGCTGGGAGGCTTCAGTACGGACAGATGGGGCTTCTCTCCCACGCTGGTCGGCGGCATGCTCGTCCATACGGTTGTGCTTGTTCTGATCTCGCTGGCCGCTCACTCCACCGCGCTGATGTTCCCGCTGCTGATGCTCTGGTCGTTCTCCGCCTGGTCGTCTGGCCCGACTCAGCAGTATCACCTGCTGACGCTGGCTCCCGGAGCCTCCAGCATCATGCTCAGCCTGAACAGCTCCGTGCTGCAGCTGGCGATGGCTGCGGGAGCAGGCATGGGCGGCGTTATCGTGGAGCATTCCTCCTTGTCGGTGACGAGCTGGATCGGCGCTGCCGGCGTTTTCGCCGCCGTCCTGATCGCGGCCTCTCTCCTCGGCTACTTCCGCGCAGGCGCCGCAGCAAGAGCGAAACGCGAGAACGCGACCATACAGAAAGCGCGCGTCTGACCAGCGCAAGCGGCTGCAGCTTGACCCGGCCCGTAGGCCGCCACTTCACCCAAAATCCCGATAGCCGCTCAGGCTATCGGGATTTTTAGTAGACCGGGAGCAAAGCGGTCACAGCCGGCAGCCCGATGTCCGCGAAAAAAAGTTTGATCTCTCCGCAAGCAGGTTAAGTTAAACATGTACAGGCAGAACTCAAGTCAAACCCTTATATTCTACTTTCAGGAGGCTGATAATCATGATGAACCCAAATAACCAAGACGGAAGACGACAAATCGTAGGCGTGTTTGAAACGGAGCAAGCGACCATATCCGCTATTGAGGAGTTGAAGTCCATCGGATACACCTCCGATCAAATCTCCGTCGTAAGCCGCAGCAAGGACGAGATGCATACGATTCAGGAAGAGACGGGCACGAAGGCTCCGGAAGGCATGGCGGCCGGGGCGGCCACAGGCGGCGTACTTGGCGGCTTAACCGGGCTGCTCGCGAGCATTGGCGTACTCGCCATCCCCGGCATCGGCCCGCTGCTGGCTGCCGGACCGATCGCCGCGACCATCACGGGCGCTGCCGTAGGGGCCGGCGCAGGCGGATTGGTCGGCGGTCTGGTCGGGCTCGGCATTCCGAGAGAGGAAGCCGAGCGCTATAACGATTATGTCAAGGATAACAAGCTGCTGGTGATGGTAGACGCGCTCCCCGGCCAGCGAAGCCACGTATACGAGGTGTTCCGCCGTTACGGCACGCTGAATGCGGACACGTATGTTAGCCTCGACGGCGAGCCGCGCAACGATCTTGTGCGTGAGGCGTCAACGCATGATCTGCACACGGCGGACCCCGCTTCCCGGATACGCTAAACGGCTACAGGCTCTATCAACATACAAACAGCCTGCGAGACCTCTCGCAGGCTGTTCCCGTTTGCTCCTTCCGCTCACGCCGCTTGTCTTTACCGGACAGGACGCCGCGCAATGACGCGGTAGTCGTCGGTCACGGCCACCGGAACGCTTTTGTCCAAATAAAACTGGTCTTTGACCTTCCACGTATGACCGGATTTGTTTTTTCGGCGTATATAAACGTAGTTAAAAGGCGAGGTGGCGAATACCCGGTATCCCTTCGCTCGGGACGCCCTTAAGAAAGCCACATCCTCCCCGAGAGAGCGATCCGGGAACCTTACTTGCTTCGAAAGCCGTCTGGTGAATAAGAGCGTGCCTCCCTGCACGAATTCGACGTGCTTCTGCTTCTCCTGCGGAGATCGGATAACGAGCTTCCTGCCGGCAGCCAGATAGACCAGACAAGCATGCTTGCCGACAATATCGCATCCGGTACGTCTGAAAGCCCTCACCTGCTCCGTCAAATAATAGGGCGAGTAATAATCGTCGTCGTCAAATTTGGTCATGAGCGGGAACCTGGCTCTGGAAATTCCGCAGTTCAGGCATTGGCCCAAGGAGATGCGTTCGGGGACCTGATAGACCGACACATCGCGGCAGCCGCTTGCCAGAAACCGGTATTTGCGGAGGTTCATGCTGTCCTTGTTCAGAATAATGATCAGTTCTTTCCTCGCATAGCGCTGTCTTCGGTAATTATCCAGAATCTGGTCAAAATAACGGGGACGATTGGTGCAAACGATGATCGAAACGCCAGGCGCTGACGCTATTTTTTTCAAGCGGGCTCCCTCCTCGTATTCCGTCCCTTCAGCATACGCGGAGCTTGCTCTTCTCGTTCGGGCTCAGAATCGCCGGACAAGCGGAGACGAAACGCCGCTGCTGCGCCTGCTTATGCCGTATCATTCCTGGACAGCCGGGAGCACCCGTTCCTTGATCAGCGTCCATCTGTCGCGAGGCTTCATGAGAAAACTTGACGCCATGACTACAAGCAGATTTTTCTACGGCACACAGCAGATGACATTGCCTCCGTCGCCCATAGCCGAGTAGGCCGATACGCCCGCATCCTCCAGCAGCCACCACAGATAGCCATAACGATTGGGGTTCATGGCCGTCGATTCGTCAATCCATGCCTGCGGTATAACCGGATGATTGTCCCATACGCCTCCATTCAGATAGAGCAGGCCAAACCGCGCCATATCCCGCGGAGTCAGCGCAAGCCCCCAGCCTCCTGTCGAATTGCCGCCTGGGTCCTGGACCCACCCCTTCACTTCTTTCCCGAATAATTCCTCGAAGCCAAAGGTTTTCATGCCGTAGTCCGGTATTTCTTTCATGCCGACCCGCTTGAACAAACGTTCATTGGCAAATTCGCGGGCGTTTTTCCCTGTGGCGCGCGTAAGGACCGCCGATAACAGATGCGCGCCGGCCGTGGAATATTTAAACGCTCCCGGCTCCCCCGGCTCTCCCATTAAATCGAGCGCATAGGTTACCCAGTCCGGCTGCATGCACATCTTGTCCAGCGGCTCCTGCCAGTCGGCAAAGGCAAACGGAGCCGTCATCGTAAGCAGATGGCGTATCGTAATTTCGCCCTTCTGACTGTCCGCCTCACCCGGGACATATTCGGGGAAAAAATCAAGCACCCGCTGGTCGGCATGCAAGTATCTCTCTTCGATGGCGATCCCGATAAGGGCCGATATGACGCTTTTCGTCACAGACGCCACATGATGCGCATCCTCCGGGCCATAGCCGTTAAAATAACGCTCATAAGCAATAGCTCCGTTTCTTACGATAATCATCCCGTTTATATTGCTGTATTCGGACCGGATCACAGGCTCAAGCTCCTCCAGCTTAGCTTCGTCGATGCTTAAGGCTTCCGGACTTTCAATTCGCCACTCGGTAGCGGCCCCATAGTTTTGCGCCAAGATTGCTGCCTCCCGTACGATATTTTTTGAACAAACGCCGAAGCTCCCGCCCGATGCCATACCTACCGCTTCCTCACGGGAAAATACACCTCGGTCACCATATCCCCGGGACCGGCGGCTTCAACCGGGGCTGTGACATATACTTCATAGGGGGATTTCACCACTTCATATCCGTTAAGCTCTATCCACTCCCGCAGCTTCGCATAGACGGAGGTCAATTCCGAATACGGCCCTCTTAAGACAGATTTTGCGCACAGCTCCCCCGGCAAAACCCGCGTTCCCGCAACCGCCTCCTCAACCGGGACGGCAAACTCCGTATCGTTGCCGGCCGGATGGTATTCGGCGCTGTGGTAGATCGTGAGGGGCGTGCCGAGCAAGGTAAGCTTTTCTTTGGCAATTCGTTCATACAGCCTGTTGAAGTACCCCCCGTATCCTGCCGCATAGTCTTCGCTCCTTAGCATCTGACGCGTATAAAGAATGTTCATGGACCGGGTCTCCGCCAGCTGAACGTCGATCTGATCCAGATGCGACATGATCGACCGGCCTTTCTCCACTTTCCCGATATCTTGCGTGATCTGTCCCAGAATAACCTCGTAAGCAGTCAACTTCTCCTGAATTTCTTTTCTTTTGCGCGTCAGTGCGGCGAATAATTTCTCTTCGGATGGGTCCTCTTCCCATTCCAATACCGCTTTAATCTCTTCCAGCGAAAAATAATACGACTTCAAACGGTTGATCAACAGCATCTTTTTGAGCTGCCGGATGGAATAATACCGGTACCCGTTCTCAGGGTTAATCTCTTCCGGATGGATCAAGCCGATTTCGTCATAATAACGAAGCGTCTTGGTGGATACCTCGCATATTTTTGAAAATTCGCCAATCGACAGCAAGCCCTCTCCTCCTTTCTTCTTGTTGTCGCGCTCTTGTTCTACCTCAATGTACACGTTGCCCTAAGGGGAAAGTCAACTGCCAACATACATGACACGCAGCCAAGCCCGCTCCGTCTAAATTTTCGCTTGAATTCATCCGCCCCGTTTCCGATATTAGGTTGTATAGGCTATAATGCCTAGTGCTCGGGGGTGAATGCACATGTATAGACTTGTCAGCGTCCTAGTTATTGTCCTGCTCGCTTGGTGCGGCTGGCCGCTTTCTGCCGCAGCTGCGCTTCCGCCCGCTCAAGCCGGACATGACATTCTCGATCTGCAATCATGGAACCCCCGTGAGGACGGGATCGCAGCCTTGAGCGGACCTTGGGAGCTGTATTGGAACCGGCTCCTTGAGCCCGGTGATTTCGCTGAAGGCCCATTGGAGGATGCCTTAAGCGTCTCCATCCCGGCCCAATGGCAATCTTACGCAGCAGAGGGACTCGCCTTGCCTAACTTCGGGTATGCGACCTACCGGATGAAGCTTCGATTATCCGGCGAGACGGCGAAACAGCCGCTTGGCCTTTATGTCCATAACGTAGCCAGCGCCTACCGGCTCTGGATTAACGGAGAATTGATCGGCGGCAACGGAACCGTCGGCAGCGACGGAAGCCGCATGATTCCAAGAACTTACCCGAGGACGTATTTCATTGTGCCAAGGCCCGGCGACAACGAGCTGGTCATCCAGGTTTCCAACTTTGTCCAGCGCACGGGCGGCATCTGGGAGAGCATCGAGCTCGGAGACGCGGGGCAGATCGCTTCCCTGCACCGGGACCGGGTGATGGTATGGACTTTTCTTGCGGGGAGCTTGCTGCTTATGGCTGTCTTCTCCGTGTTCCTCTACCTGTTCCGCAAAAAGGAGCTGGCCGCCCTATGGTTCGGGCTCATCTGTCTGGCCACCTGCCTGAGATCTTCTCTGCTCGGAGAATCATTTTCCTATGTGCTGTTCCCGGGGCTGTCGTGGGAGTGGGGGGTCAAGCTGGAATACCTCTCGGAGATTGCCACGATTGTCGGCATCGCCGCCTTCGTGAACAAGCAATATCCGCATGAGGCTCGGTGGCGCTTCTTCCGATTGTTCGGCATCGCGCTGGCCGGGTTCGGCCTTGTGGTGCTCTCAACCCCGGCGAGCGTCTACACGCAAGCGATGGTGCCTTATATTTTATTGCTGCTGCTGCCCGTTTTTCTCTACGTCATGTACGTCTATATCCGCGCTGCTGTTAACCGAAGAACGGGCTCGCGCGTCAATATGATCGGCTTCATCGGCTTTTTCGCCTCTGTCATTCATGAGATTATGTATTATACGGGCTTTGTCCCGTACGGAGGACTTGTTTCGTTCGGACTGCTGTTTTTTCTGCTTACCCAGCTGCTGAATCTGTCGCTGATGTTTACCCGGGCCGTCACCCGGTCGGAGCGGCTGACCCTGGAGCTGGACCAAGTGATCCAATCCCAGGAGGAGACGATCAGGCGGCGAACCTCCTCGCTGCAAGAGCTGAACGCGAAGCTCGAGCAGGGCAACCGGGAGCTGAGCCGGATCGAACAAACGCGCAGCGCCTTGCTGGCGGAAGTTCATCATGACTTATCGACCCCGATCACTTCCATCAAGGGTTTCTCCAAAGCCATTATGACCGATGTCATCTCCAAGGAAGAAGCGCCGCTGTATGCAGGACGCATCTACGAGCGCAGCCAGCTGCTGGAGAAGCTGATCGACAGCGTCGTCGAGCTGAGCCAGCTGCAGACGGGCGAGGTTCAGTTCGAGTTCGTGGACATTCCGCTCATGCCTTTCCTGCGTCAGCTGAGCCATCGGTATGAAGCCGAGGCGAGCGCTCGCCGGTTAACCCTGGTCTGGGAAGAGCCGCAGCTGCCGCTGCCGGCTGCCAAGGAGCTTCGCGCGCGCATAGACCTGTTCCGCTTCGAGCGGGTATTCGCCAATCTGATAGCCAATGCCGTGAAATATACACCTGCCGAAGGCATAATTCGCGTATGGGCGGAATTTCAACCCGGCGGCGATCCGGACGACGGGCTGGCCGTCATTCACGTAACCGACAACGGGATCGGCATTCCGGAATCCGAGCTGCCCCACATCTTCAAGCGCCGGTATCAGGTTCCGGGCGTGCAGCACGCCCCTGCCGGAAGCGGCCTCGGGCTTGCGATCTGCACGGCCATTATGGCCCGCCATGACGGCGAGATCGGCGTAAGCAGCGAGGTTGGCCAAGGGAGCGATTTCTTTATCACGCTCCCTGTGAAAGTCCGGACGGCCGAAGCCGGCCAACCCCGTTTCGACGAAGGAGGAAACCATGGACACGAGCATACTGCTGATTGAAGATGATCCGGATATTTGCGAGCTTGTCGCCCTCTATTTGCGGCGGGAAGGGCTCCGGGTCGATATTGCGCCCAGTGCGGAGCAAGGGCTGGAGCTGTTTCAGCGCTCGAGCTACGATCTGCTGCTCTCGGATATTACGCTGCCCCGCATGGACGGACTGCAGCTGATGCAAACCTTGCGAGCCCGCTCCGACATTCCGATCATCTTCATGACGAGCAGGAAGACGCCGCAGGATATCGTGGCCGGCCTGCGTCTGGGCGGGGACGATTATATCACAAAGCCGTTCGAGCCGGAGGTGCTGGTTGCCCGCGTACTGGCCGGACTTCGCCGCTGCCGTTCGGCGGGCGGAAAGACCGAAGCAGGCGCAGGCATATGGCGGGACGGATGGCTCACCATTCATAAGGACCGGCTGGAGGTGCTGGTGAACAACACCCCGGTCGCCCTGGCGGCCAAAGAGCTTCAGCTGCTGCTTCATCTGCTGGAGCATCCGAAGCAGGTGTTCAGCGTCAGCCAGCTCTACGAGCGAATCTGGAGCCTGAACGGCCTCAGCGACGAGCGGACGGTGATGGTTCATATCCACAACTTGCGTAAAAAAATTGAGAAAGATCCTTCGAATCCTCAATATATCGTCACGATCCGCGGCTTCGGCTACAAGTTCGGCGCAGAGAAATGACGGAATAAGAGCCCCAAGCGTTCACGGCAGCTTGGGGCCTTGTCCCCCTGCAAACTCGCGTTCGTAGATGGCCTGCACCTGCTGCAGCACCTCCTTGCCCTGCCCGGTAAATTTCAGCTCCTTGACCTGGTTATGGCTCAAATAAACGCCCGTTTCGCGGGGGCTGCGGCCAAATGCGCCTTCGTACAATCTCGACGCTCCCCGGGTCGGCGGCGGGAAGAACAGCTTCATCATCAGCCTCACCACAACCGGAAGTCCCGACTGCTTGTCGCTTCGCAGCGTATTGTTAGCTCCGGGATCCACCGAGCGGATTAGTATGCCTTCCTTCGCCAGCGACGGGGCCGCCTCGCGCGTCCATAAGCTGAGCGCCAGCTTCGTGGCGGCATAAGGACCGATCAGCTTCCGGAACGATGGCGGATGGGGAAGCTCCTCAGGATGAAATTGCCTGTAGGTTTGAAACGCATTGGTCGACGTGCCGACAACCGTTTTGTGCCTTCCCTTCTTCAACAGCTCCTTCAATTCCATCATGATCGCATACGGCGCAACCGTCTGCAGCTCGTAATGAAGCTCCCTCCCTTGCTTCGAGAACGCAAGCTCCGGAAAGCTGCCTCCTGCGTTGTTGAACAGCACATCCAGCCGCGCTTCCGCCGACTTGATCTCCCCTAACGCCCGGCGCAGCGCTGCAAAATCCGTAATATCGGCTTTGTATTCCCGAAGCCTCCTTGTCTTTATGGCGTCCCGGACTTGCGCATCATCCTGCGAAAATCCGGTGCGGTTCAGCGCGACCACCTCCCACCCCTCGCTTAGCAACCTGCGCGTAAGCTCCAGCCCGATTCCGCTGCTGGCGCCCGTGATCATGGCAATTTCAGTGCCCGTATGTTCTGTCATCGCTGCTCCTCCTTCGTCCAGGTTTCGGCCTTATCGCCTTATGCTGAACACTCTACAACTTGGAGCCGGCTCCAAGTCAAACGTTTTTTTCTGCAGTAGAAAACCGGCCGGCCCGCCCAAGTCAAACTTCGGAAGAGACAAGGGAGATTGACTTGGAGCTAACTCCAAGTTGTACAATGGAAGCAGCAGAAGAACAGCCCATGAAGCAATAAGATGTGAATGAGGCAAAAAGGAAATCGGGAGGGGCTTCATGAACGCCATGCTCACTATCAAGGAAACCGCAAGACAGACCGGCTTATCTGCAGATACCATCCGTTATTATGAGAAAATCGGACTGCTGCCAAGCCCTCAGCGCAAAGAGAACCGGCATCGCGTCTATACGGATGACGAGGTCGCCACCATGAGACTCATTCCTTGTCTCAAAAAAGCCGGCTTGTCGCTTGACGAAATAAAGCCTCTGCTTGGCATGACGCTAACGGGGGATTTGACCGGCGCTCCCGAGGTGTCGGAGATGATGCTCGCCCATCGTCAGAAGGTGGTGCAGCAGATGGAGTCGCTGAAGCAGATCATCGACTTTATCGATGTGAAGCTGCAGGCGGGCACGCTCGCCAAGCAGGAGCCATGCACGCTGCCCGAACAAGAGAAGCCCGGCTTTGACGCGAAGTTGGCCCGGGGCTGAACGAATACTTGACAAGGCGAAGCGGCAGAAGCTTGACCGCTTTTGATCCGAAGCCTTGCTTGTCGCTCCGGCCCTCCCGCTTGCTGCAAGCCGCAAACATGAGCAAAAGCCCCGAGCCATTACTTGCAGCTAGGGGCTTTACGTCTTGCCTTTTTAGTTGGGTGACAGCATTGGCCGCATTATGGGCGAATGGCGACCTTCTTGACGATCACTCTCGTGCTCATGTGAAAGTCTCCGCCTTGTACATCCTTCATCTGCTCCTCGGACACTTCCTGAGACAAGTCCTGCAGTTCGACGGACTCGTTTTCGCTCAGCTTTTTCTCATTGTTTTCAGCCATAATTCCACAACCTCCCTCTTCATCATGGCCTCATTATACAGCAGCAAGTTTAAGTCTAGTTTAAGTCCGCAAAAATAAATGCATCGCAAAAAAGCCCTTGTACATGCTAGAATTTACTTATAAATCCTTACAATGAAACGCGAGGGAAAACGCTTTGAACACGGCAGGCATAAGCGCGATTCGGGTTCAACATAGAACGCTTACCATGAAGCAGCTGCTTCAAAGATTGCGGGTGGACGCTGCTCTTGCCGCTATCGGCCTGTGCAAGGAAGACTTGACGGTCGAATGCTGGGCGGAAGAGCTTGGCATCGCGGCTGGAAGCGGCGATTTGCAGGAGGCCGTTACCCGGTTCCGACGCGCGATCGGGCTGTTTACCGCCGCCAAAACGAATGAGTGGCTGGCAGAACGCGGCATGACGCTGGATGAACTGATCGACATCCTGCGTCCGCAGGTGCTGCGGACAGCGTTGGCCCTGGCTGTCGTTTCCGACGAAGAGATCGAGCGGCAATTTCTTGAAGCTGCCAGGCAGTACGACCGCGCCGAAATCTCGCTGATTATAACGCCGGAATATGGAGCCGCTCAGGAATTGCGGTTTCGGGTGGAGGAAGGCGGCGATTTTCACAGGCTGGCGCGGCAGTATTCGTCGGATGCGGCAACGGCCAAGTCGGGGGGATACGCCGGACTGGTCGCCCGCGACGATCTGGAGCCGGAGACGGCGGCAGCCGTATTTGGCGCAGCTACGGGAACGATTGTCGGTCCCTTCGAGCGCAGACGCGACTACAGCCTCATCCTGGTGGAAGGACTATACCCTGCCGAGCTGACCGGGAACGTCGCGGCCGGCTTCCGGGAACAGCTTTTTCAAGACAGGCTTGAGGCGTATCAACGTACGCTCCAGATTCACGAAGATGTATGGACGCTGGGAGAGGAATGAGCTCGTGAACGGAAGCCGTATGCAGGTTTTGCACCAAATTCCGCTGTTTGATGTATTTACTTCCGAAGAAAAGGAGCTGTTGGCCGGGCAGTTTCAGCCGGCGACGTATGCGATGGGGCAAACGATCGTCGACCGGGATGTTTCGCCGGATTCCTTCTATATCCTGGTAACCGGTCAAGCCAGAAAAATCGGAATCAGCGCCGCCGGCAAAGAAACGAATCTCGGCTTGCTGAAGCCGGGGGAGCACTTCGGAGAACATAGTCTGCTCGATGACAAGACCGTCCCCCCTTATATCATCCGCGCCTCCACGGACCTGGAAGTGCTAAGGATCAGCCGCCGCCAGTTCAAGGAGATGGCCGCCGATCATCCGGCCATTCAGAAATATGTCCAGGATTTTGTCGCCTCTGATGTTATCCGCTCCTTTCTCAAGAACAACACCGTGCTTACCCATGTCGACCATGCGGCGCTTCGTTCGCTGCTCGATCGGCTGGAGGTGCGCACGTATGCCCCTGAGGAATGTCTCGTTCGCGAAGGAGACGCCGGCGACGCCTTCTACATCTTGAAGAACGGCTCGGCGCTCGTAGAAAAAGGCGAGGAAGCAGCGGTCGTCAACCGGCTGTATCCGGGAGATTTCTTCGGCGAGCTGGCGCTGCTGACGGGGCAGCCGCGCCAAGCGACGATCCGGGCCGCCGAGCCGGTGACGGCCTTTCGCTTGTCCAAGACGGCTTTCGACGAGCTGATTCAGACCTATCCGGTCATCCTAGAGTCGATCCGCCGCATCTCCGCCCATTACACCGCCCAAGCGATGGTTATGGTTAAAGCCCCTGAGGAAGCGGAAGAAACCGGGGAGGCGGCGCTTTCCGACGCAGCCCGTCCGACGGACGCTTCCGAGCCTGCGGCCTCACTTGCCGGCCCATCTTGGCGAACATGGGGCCGGCGGCGCAAATACCCGGCGCTCTTGCAGCAGAACGAGATGGACTGTGGCCCGACATGCCTGACGATGCTCGCCCGCTACTACGGCCTGAACGCCAGCGTCAACCGGATGCGCGAGCGCTGCAACGTAGGAGCCGAGGGCACGTCGATGCTCGGACTGATCGAAACCCTCGAATCGATCGGCTTTGAAGCCCAAGGCTTGAAGACGACAAGCGCTCTGCTGAACGAGCTGAAAACTCCATTCATCGCCCACTGGAACGGCAACCATTATATCGTCGTCTATGAGATCGGCGAAAGCGGCGTAGTTGTCGCCGACCCGGCTGTGGGCTGCCTCGACACCCTTCCGCTCGCTGCGTTCGGCAGTCATTGGACCGGTTACGTGATTACGCTGCAGCCGGCCGGCCCGCTGGAGCCATTGGATGACCAGGAGCAGCTGTGGAAACGGTATCTCGGTTATTTCCGCCCTTACAAGAAGCTGCTTGGCTCGGCTTTGGGGTTGTCGATCACGATCGAGCTGGTGTTTCTGGTGTTTCCGGTCATGACGCAGCAAATTTTCGACCGGGTGCTGGATACGAAGGATTGGTCGCTGCTGCGCATGATTATGGCGGCCATGCTTGCCCTGATCGGCTTCAATATCGCGGGCATTGCCGTTCGCCAGCTGCTGATCGGACGGCTCGCCTATCTTATCGATCATGCGATGCTGGAGCAATTTTACCGCCATCTGTTCCGCCTGCCTTACTTTTACTTTACCAAACGCACGTCGGGCGACATTCTAACCCGGGTCCAGGAGAATGAGAAAATCCGCAGACTGCTGACCGATCATGCCATCGAGCTGCTGCTTGATTTCTTGACGCTGCTCGTCTACGGAGGCTTGATGGTGTATTATCATCCGGGACTTGCGCTCGTTTCGTTCGCCTTTATGCCGCTGTACATCACCCTGTATGCCTATCTTTTGCCGAAGATACGCCGCAATCTGCGCAAGCAGCTCATCGCCGAAGGCGAATCCCAGACGCAGATTGTGGAGGCCGTCCAGGCCATCGCTTCGGTGAAAGGACTGGCGATGGAGCAAACCGTTCGCAGCAAGCTGATGCTCAAGCTGCGCAGCCTGCTCGCGCTGCGCCTGGAGGGCAACAAGCTGGATGCAGCCGCCAAGGCGGCCGCAGTGGGCCTGCGCTCCCTGAGTAAAGTGTCCCTGCTTTATTTTGGCTCCAGATACGTCCTGGAGGGGGCGCTTAGCGTAGGCGAGCTTGTGGCATATACCGTCCTGTTTACTTCCTTTATGTTCGCTTTGGAGATGATCTCGCAGCGCAGCAGCGAATTGTCCGAAGCGCGTATCTCCATGGAACGGCTGAACGATGTATACGAGTCGACCCCGGAGCATCCGGACCCCGACAAGATGCGGATGCTGCCGGCCATTCAAGGCCATATCCGCTTTGATCACATATCGTTCCAGTACTATCGCGGGGGCAAGATGATTTTGCAAAATCTCGATCTGGAGCTGAAGCCGGGCCAAACGGTAGCGCTTATCGGACGAAGCGGTTCGGGGAAATCGACGATTGCCAATCTGCTGCTCAAGCTGCTGGAACCGTCGGCCGGCATGATCTACATCGACGGCTACCCGCTGCATGAGGTGCACGCGGCCTCCATCCGCAAGCAGATCGGCGTCGTGCAGCAGGATACGATGCTGTTCCGCGGTACCGTACGGGAAAATATCGCTTTAAGCGGCGACCCCGCCGCCTTCGAAGCAATCGAGCGGGCGGCGCAGCTTGCCGGAGCGCATGAGTTCATTCAAGCCCTGCCGCTCGGCTACGATACGATCATTGGCGAAGGCGGCATGCGGCTGTCGGGCGGCCAGCGCCAGCGCATCGTCATTGCTCGCGCGCTGGTCAACAACCCGCGCATCCTTATTTTCGATGAGGCAACAAGCGCGCTGGATACGGAATCGGAACGGATCATCCAGCAAAATATGGACGAGATGCTGCAGGGCCGCACGACACTCATTATCGCTCATCGGCTGAGTACGATTCGCCATGCGGACCTGATTGTCGTGCTGGATCAAGGCGCGGTTGTCGAGAGCGGCACGCATGAGCAGCTTTTTCAGCGAAAGGGGCTCTATCATCACCTGCTCCAGCAGCAGTCCCTGTGACCGGCGCGATGCGGGTCGCGCGCAAAAGTCCCGGCTTCCTTCCAAGCGGAATAAGCCGGGACTTTCGTTTGGCCTCGTGAGTGGACGGGCTCTTGTTTACTTGACGTATTTCAACGATACGAGATGGTGGATGCCGTTTTTCCGGGCCAGCTTTTCCGGCAGCGCCTTCCGTTTGTATTCCTGAAACCCTAGCTTCTGATATAGCTTCATGGCGGGAGTATTCGTGTCGGCGACCTCTTCAATTAAATAGGTCCGGTAGGAAGTATGCCGAACTATATGCCCCAGCAAGTGGGATGCTGCGCCTTGGCCTCTGAAAGGCAGAGCCGTTCCGACAAATTCGATCGAGCATGCGTCCCCGTCTGGATTGTCCAAAAGCCCTTCGAATTCCTTTTTTAAGAAAAAGGCCGCCAAGCTTCCCTTCAACAACCCCAAGTGCTTCCTCAGCAATCGGGCGTCAAGCCTCACCGACGTTGCTTTTCCGTCCGTGCACGCAGCCATAGCCGCAACTTGACCGTCCGACATCGCCAGATAGAATTGATCCAAAACAAACATATGAGCAAACGCTTGGGCAATTATGCTTCTGTCTTTGGAGAAATAGCCCAGCCACTGAGTAAAGCCGTCGGCAAAAATATCAGCCATCTGCGCTCGTGCGTCTGCTTTCGCTTCCGCTTGCGCCTGATCCGCTCTAATCACAGTAAACATTGAGGGCTATTCTCCTTTCTTGTACAAAAAAGCGGTGAGGATCGAAGGGGAAGGCATGGTGAAGCTGTCACGCAATACGATCTTCATCTCGGCCAGCCCCTGAACCGCGGAGAAGAAATAGATAGCCATCTCCGAGGCGTCTCCTGAGCCGAACTCGCCAAGCTGCTGGCCCCGTCGGATCAGCTTGCTCATCTCACTGAGCAGCTTGCTGTTTATTCGGGCGACGTCGCGTTGATTCTCTTTGGCCTCGCCTCTGGAGAAAAACGACTGCGCCATAAGAATCATCAGATTGGCGAGCTCTTCGCCGGATATCATGTCGTTATAGATTTCATCGGCAAACTGCTCAATCAGTTGTTTGGGCGATTCGTCCGACTCGAAGCGTTCAGTTACCCTTTCCATGCCCACTTGCGCATATTCCACCAATTCATTGAATAAAACCTCTTTGGACTTGTAATGTCTGTACAGAAGTCCGATACTGATCCCCGCTTGATCCGCGATTTCCTGAACATTGGTGGAACCGAAGCCTTTTTGCACAAACAAATGCATGGCTGCCGATTGTATCTTACTTCTTGTTACCTGGCGTATTTCTTCCAGCTGCTCTTTGGTACGCGGCATAAGCCCTCCTTTTATGAGTGAGTTTTTACTCATTATAAAATAGGAGAGATAAATAATCAATCCTCGCTCGGCTACTTGTTTCTTGGAAGCAGCAGATAAAAAAAGACCTCGCCCCACTTGTTGGTGTCGGTGAAGTCTTCCTGGTTTACATGTCAGAGCTCGCTCCGCCGCTCAAAGACCTGGCCACACGAAAGCCAAGATCGTCAATGCGAAACGTCGGATGGCTGCGTCGTCGGCAAGTCGCTCCACAGCCCCGGGCCTCTTCCGCCCAGCTCCCGCCGCGGAATATGCGATAGGACCCGTATACCCGGGCATCGTATACATCCCAGCACCACTCCCACACATTGCCCAGCATATCATACAGCCCCCAAGCATTCGGCAGCTTAGCGCCTGCTTTATGGACCTTGCCCTCCGAATTGCCTTGGTACCAGGCTATCTCCTCCAATTCGCCGTACCGGTACCCCTTCGTTCCCGCTTGACACGCATGCTGCCACTCCGCTTCTGTTGGCAGGCGATAGCCATCCGCCTCCCAATCGCAGACGACCTGCTCGCCGTCCTCGCTTACCGAATAACATTCTTTGAGACCCGACTGCCGGGAAAACAAATTACAGAAGGAGATCGCATCCTGCCAGGAAACATCCACAACCGGAGCCTGGCTTTCCTTGGCAGCGTCAGCCTTCTTCTGCAGTATTGAGCTGTATAGCGCTTCCGTCACGGGGACCGGCGCAAGTAAAAACGAGTCGAGCTGTACCGTCCACTGGGCCTGAATCCGATCATCTCTTAAATCAATGGAGCCGGCCGGAATGGCCATCATCGGATAGTCGGCCGGATGGTTGCCCCTGTCTGACATAACGCCTCACCTTTCTTTCCCTACCTCAGTATGCTTAACCTTTCGATGGCTTCCTGTTCGCTCGGCACGAAAAAGAAGTCGGAACCGTTATTGCACTCATAGATAAAATCCTTCAAGCTCCGGCTGGCATATACCGAGAAATCCCCGACGAACGCCATCTTTACACGATAATTGATGAACTTCTGAAGAATCTCCCCCGCAAGCCGCGTCTTCAGATCGAAAAACGCTTCGCTCAGCAGCGACTTGTGCATGACGATCCGATTGCTGTCCGCTTCATACTGTACGGTTGCTATCAGATCCAGTGCGGATTGAACATCGGTTATCAAAATCTCGCTGCCGCTTACAACGGCAATCGTTCCGCCGGCTGTTTCTATCTTCGTTATATTCATAATTCTCCTCCTAAAAGTGTTGTGCGGCAAAATTTTCTCACGTATTCTTCGCCAATATAACGGTTATCTTCGCCGTGCGCGGGGGGAATGTTCGCCACTCGAAAGAAGCTTAGACCGACTACCATCGCCATCAGCCCATATGCCGCGCTCTGAGCGTCTTCCACCGTCATTTGCCCCGTCTTGTGGCCGTATTCGAAAATTTTGGCTATCCCTTGAAGATCCGTGGTGTAGCTCTTGACTACAACCTCCTGCAAGCTGCTGTTCAATACAGCCTTAGAGAAAAACTGCAGGAAAAGCTTGCCTTGAGCTTCAAACGGGATAAACATTCGCTCAATTCCGTCAAGCTGCGACACATTAATCCTCTTCCCCGTATCGTCCCGGTATGGCGGCAAAATATACTTCAAAGTAACGTCAATCATTTCCGCCGCAGTCATTGTGGCTTTGAGCTCGGACTGGATTTTTAGACCGTAATAAGCCATAAAAGACTTGAAGGCTTCGACCGTCAAATTTTCCTTGTTTTTGAAGTAATAAGCGACAACTCCTTTGGAGCAATCGGCATATTCAGCGACCTTATCCAAGGTCATGCCGTCAATCCCGTGAATACTGATGCAGGTTAACGTAGCATTAATGACCTCCGCTCGGCGCTTCGGTTCCGCTCCTAATTTGGGCATGCACTCACCTTATCATTTTATATTGAACAGTCGGAATAAAAAAGATTGTAATTGAAAATGGCTTTGCTGTCAATGATTCAAGCTGCGCCCCGGGGGAAGAGGCGGCTTGTTGAGCTGTCGGTTCCCTTTAGCCAAACGACTTTTTTATTAGGGATCAATTCCTCTATTCTCATCTTGGTTATATCGCTGCCGCCGAATCGAAATTCATTAATAAAGCCAAACTGATGATCAATTATGAGTTCATTGGTCCATATTTCCGACAGTCCCTCAGCAGTGGTTAAAGTTTCATACTCCTTCGATGCTGGGGCATGTACGGTTTGCAGGTGCTCGATATTTGCCATGCCTTACTCCTTTCTTACTGCATAATTTATACTTGATGCTTACAATAACATAGGATAACTGTATAGTTTCTTCTGGATTGCTATGTTGCAGCTACAGCTTGCTTCCCTATTCGCGCATCCATCGCTGCTCGCCTGCTGAGCGGACGGCATTATTTTTGCAGGGACAAAGTCTGGATGCCGAGCTGCCGGGCGGAGCCGGGACAGCGGACAGCCTGCTTCTGCCGGCACCCTTGATGGAACGCGCCAGCCTGGCCCTGGCCCCGGCGCCAGCGCTGCCGTCAAACTGAGCCGGCCCGCGGGGCTTGCCTCAGGCTCTGATCATAGGGCCTCAAGGCTCATGCTCAGAGCCCGGCAAGCCAAAAAGGGGCTGCATCGTCACGCGAGTCTTCTCGCTTGATGATGCAGCCCCAAACAGTAACGGAAAAACCGTACAAATACTCCCTACTAGCGGGCAGCATATCGGATTTAGGCGGAAAACCGTACAAAATGCTCCCGGTTTGCCGTCAACTAATGGGGTTTATGTGGAAAATCGTATAAAACGTTTTCGACCTCGGCTAAATTGTGGGGCTTTGTGCGAAAAACCGGTTAACCTCTCCCCGACTTCAGCCAAAATGGGGGATTCGCGCGGGGCATCCGTTAGGACCCAGGTCTCCAAGCGAACGAAAAACCTAAATCGTAACAACCAACCTGTCGTTCGTTAAACAAGGCTGCACCCTCCAAAGGGCACAGCCTCGTTTCTTTTTGTTTCTCCCGGGCCTTCCTTGACTCATAGGTCCAGAACCGCCCGCTTGTAATCTGTCACGACAGGCTGCATCGGAGCCAGCAGCCGGTTTGCCACCTTCTGCATCCGCTCGTTGCCGGGCAAAATCTGGATAACCAGATGCGAGGCATTCGTCCTCAGCATCCTTTGCGCGGACTGCGCGGCCAGGCTCAGCCCCAGCCCATTATCGCGGTACGCCTCACGGATATATAACGTCCTGTACAGCAGCGTCTCCGGCAGTTGGCGATCGACGATCGACCAGCCGACGATTTCCTCGTCCAGCTTCAGCACCAGGCTGCAGTCGCGCTCGATCACGCCCTCTGCGCGCATCGGCATGAAGTAGGCGTTGTAATCCTTCTCCTGAAGCTGGTTCATCAGGGACAGCTCGCCCCTCCGCAGCTCGTTCCAAGGAATTACGGTGCAGCTGGACGGCAGCTTGAACCGGCTGATCCACTTCCTGTCCCGGCCGGCGGCGATGTCGCAGCGGTAAAACCGGCTGTATACCGAGGGCGGCTGCCAGCCTGACTTGGCCAGCACCCGCTCCAGCGCTTCATAGCTGTGCAGCGCGTAATATTCCACGCACGCTTGCTCAAGGTTCATGCTGCTCAAGGATGCCTTCAACTCCTGCATAAGCGCCGTAGCGATGCCGAGCCCCCGGTACGGCTTGTCGACGAACACGGACAGCACCCTTGCGGGATCATCCTCCACGGGAGGATGGGCCAACAGCAGGCCGACCGGCCGGCCCATGAAGGAGGCGCCCAGAATGATTTTCTGAGCGTCAGCGTCAGCTTCTGCTTCAGCTCCAGCTCCAGCTCCAGTTCCAGCGTCAGCCTCCGCTTCGGTGCCGGCAGCCGGCTTGACCAGCCAGCCGCGGTAAGAACGGTACGTAAAAGACTGGTAAGACGCCGCCCTCCCCAGGGCAAGCCGGACAATTTCGAACATTACTTTTTCTTCGTGCGCTCCGGATAAGGAGGTCCGTACAGGATAAACGCCGAGAACGACGTGCCGCCTGCGACCTGCTCCAATTCCGCTTCATCCAGCTCGCGCTCTGCGTCAGAGGACGGAGCGCCGAACAAGGTTTTCGCCTGGATTTCTCCCTGCTCGTCCTCCGTAATTACAACCTCGACGCCTTCCGGCAGCTCCAGTCCCGTCAGCTCACGAATCGCCCGTTTCGGGTCGCTCAGCGCCAGTGCCCGGAACTCGGCGTCCTCCGATGCCCGCTGCTTAAATACCTCGAATTGCTCATTGGCTTTCTCCATCGTCCAGCTCATGCTTCCGCCTCCTGCGTTATAGTGAACAGCTACGCCTCATTATAGCGGGAAAAAAGGCAAAAATCCGTACCCCATACGGGGTATCTTTGATCCGATCACACTACCTGGCGCGCAGCGAGCCGGGCGAACAGCCCTTCCTGCCGAAGCAGCTCCTCGTAGCTGCCCTGCTGGACGATCCGCCCTTTATCCATCACGATGATCCGATCGGCGTGAATAATAGTACTGAGCCGATGAGCGATGACAATTCTCGTGCTGCTTAAGGAGCGCAGCATCGTTGTAATCTTCTCCTGCGAGGTTTGATCCAGCGCGCTGGTCGCCTCGTCGAGCAGGATGATCCTCGGTTTGTGCACGATAGAGCGGGCAATCAGGATGCGCTGCCTCTGCCCGCCGGACAAGCTTCCCCCGCCTTCCGGAAGGACGGTGTGCATGCCCATGGGAAGCTGGCCGATCTCCTCGTCGAGTCCTGCCAGCTGCGCCGCATGCCAAGCGTCCTCCACGGTGTATTCGCTGCTCTGCCCGATAATATTTTGCGCGATATCCCCTGCCCACAAGCGGCCGTTCTGCAGCACTACGCCGCAGCGCCGCCTGACCGATCGAAGGTCCAGCCCGCTCAAATCCCTGTCGTCCAAATAGACGGCGCCCTGCTCCGGCTTCTCGAAGCCCAGGATCAGGCGCAGCAGCGTGGATTTGCCGCTGCCGGAGGCGCCGACGACCGCCACATACTCTCCCGGCTTGATCCGCAGCGAAACGTTGTCGAGGATCGGCTGTCCGCTCAGGTCATAACGGAAGGTAATCTTGCTCAGCTCGATGCCGCCCTGCAGGTCTCCGGGATCCTCCCGCCTCGCCTCCGTCTCCGGCTGCTGCTGCATGAGCGGCTTGACCCGCTCGTACAGCGGCTTCAGCTCCAGGAGCGGCAGCGACGAAGCGCAGAAGGCGATGACCGAGCCGATCAAGGTCCCGTATGCGGCATGAAAGGCGGCGAAAGCGCCGGGATTCATTTTGATATCGAAAGCAGTCATCATCGCAAACAGCGTGAGACTCGACAGGAGCGGATAGAAGCTGTTCACCACAGCCAATCGGTTGCCCGCCTCGCGAAGCCGGTACATATGAGCGCGCTGCACACTGAACGCACGGCTCCAAAGGTTGAAGGCGCGCCGCTCCGCGGCAGCCACCCGCAGCTTGGGCATGTTGACGAGAAGCTGCACAAGCAGACCACCTACCCGGCCCTCCTGCTCCGTTTTCCGCCTCGTGTGCTTCGCCGCCTGAAAGCTCAGCAAAGCAAACAGCGCCGCATAAAGGGCAGTCAATATAACCGCCAGTGCGGCCAACCGGGGCTCATACCCGAACAGCAGGCCAAACTGCAGGATGGAAAAAAGCGCAATCGACATCCCCGAGACGAGCCAGCCGGATATGAGATGAAAGATCGCGCTCACGCCGCCGATCCGGCTGGCCAGATCTCCGGCATTGTAGTCGCGGAAGAAGCCGACCGGCATATTCAGCAGACGGTCCCAGACCGCGCTTTGCAGGGAAGCGCCCCATGTCCCGAACAACCGAAGCCAGGCCATGGACTGGGTAACCCGGAAGCCAAAGCCGGCAAAAGCCAGGCAAATCAGCAGCATCATCATCTGAAACAGCTGATCCGCGTCTGCGGCAGGGATGATTTTGTCGATAATCAGTCCGGTCGCCGCCGGCAAACCGAGACCAAGCAGACCGAGGCTAAGCCCGGACGCCAGCCCCCAGGCCATCTCCTTCCTCGCTCGGGGGGTGAGCAGAAATCGGACGATATCCCCGGGCGCCAGGGAACGGTAAGGCAAGGGGCGGTACAGCTCATATGCAAACGGACGCAACTGCGCAGCCAGCTGCTCCGTCACGGAGATCGGGGCCTCCCCGGCCTCGCTGCTCAGCTCGTAGGCGTTCTCGCCCGCCGGCAGCAGCGCCGCCGGGCGGCCGTCGGCATGAAAGGCCAGCAGCGGTCCGTTGTCTTCCCTCCACCACCCCGCACGCAGCGCCACCTTGCGGCAGCGAATGCCGCTCTCGCGAAACAAGTCCTCCGCCTTGCCGCCGGGCTCCCAGCGTTTCGGCAAAGTCAGCTCAATTCCGAGAAAGGTGCAGACCAGACGGGCGCAATAGACCAAGGGATCGCGCCGCTCCTCGAAATATTCCAGCTCCCCGAAGGCATTCTTGTCGGCAACGGCCGAGAAGCGGCTGACCGCTTCCTCCACATTGCGCTCATCCTGCTCCAAGCGCCGGGCCACCCTGGCCTGTTCGTCCCGCTGTGCCCGGCGCAACTGATGGAGTCGCTTGTATACGAGCAAGCGGTGAAATAAACGCACCGACGCTTGCCAATCATGCAGCTGCAGCAGAGCAAGCGTATCCGCCGTATACAAGCGGTTGCCCTTGGGCGAAGCCACCCAGACGGAGCGCATCATCGGCACATAGGCGTCCGGGGGTACCTGCGGCAGGGCGCGATCCTGCCATAAGCCCGGCAGTCCGTCTGCGGCGCGAATCCAGATGAGCCGGGCCTCCGAAGTGAAGACGGCCGGCTCCCAGACGACAATCTCCGATGGGGACTCTGCCGCCGCCACCTGCTGGGCATGCAGAGGAGCCGCCTCCTTCACCACGGCCAAGGCCAGATTCTGCAGCCATTCGTCCAGCTTCTCTGCTATTTCGGCCAGTCGCTCCAATTGGCCCAGGTGTTCCAGCCGCTCCGTACGCTCCAGCCGTTCCATATCAAGATTGGCCTGAAGTTCCGGAGCGCCCTCCTCCTGCTCCAGTCGGCGGCTTGCCAGCACCGTGTCCGGCATCACCTCGGCGATCCAGCCGAAGTCGCCTTCATCGGTTTGCGGGAGCTCCAGCCATAGTTGTCCTGCCTTCACCGTAAGCACATACGATTTCGACCCGGCCGCCCGGCCATGCGCCAGCTCGACCGAATAAATCTCTACTTCGCCCTGCTCGACCATATGCAGCGTCAAAGGCGATTGCCCCTGCAGCAGCAAGGAAGTTCTGGACGGGTAATGACACCGCTCCTCGGCGATGTTCAGCCAGCCGGATGTCATGAAGCATACTCCTCTCCGGGCGCGTAGAACAAGCGCCGGTAATGCCCGTCCGAACGGATCAATTGTTCGTGGGTCCCCTGTTGGACAAGCTTTCCCTGGTCCAGCACGACGATGAGGTCGCAATCCCGGATAGCGCTGAGCCGATGGGCAATGATAACGCAAGTGCAGCCCCGCCGGCGAATATGAGCATAAATAGCCGCTTCGATCTCGGGGTCCAGGGCGCTGGTCGCCTCATCCAGGATCAGGACGGACGGCTGCTGCGCCAACGCCCGGGCAATTTCCAGCCGCTGCGCCTGGCCTCCGCTGAAATTCCGTCCGCCCTCCTCCAGCAGATGATCGTAGCCGCCCGGTCTTGCCGCGATGACTTCATGGATGCAGCTGTCCTTGGCCGCCTGCACGACGGTCGCCTCGGGGATGGTCTGATCCCATAACGTCAGGTTGTCGCGGATCGTCCCCTCGAACAGCCGGATCTCCTGGTCGACCAGCGATACGGAATTGACCAATACATGTCGAGGCAGCGCGGAACGCAGCTTTCCGTCGAACTCCACGTCTCCGCTCCACGGCTGGTACAAGCCGGACAGAAGCCGGGATAGCGTAGACTTGCCGCTGCCCGAGCCCCCGACGATGGCGACCATAGTTCCGGGAGCGATGTCCAGCGTAATCTGCTCGATCAGCGGAGGGTCCAAGGGGCTGTAGCCGAATGTCACATTCCGCACGGCGAGCGCTCCGGACAGCTTGGGCGGCCAATCGGCCGCGGCCGGCTTCGCCGCTTCGCCGGAGTCCGGATAGGCAGACAGCGCAGAATCGGCGGGATGCTTCAGCACATCGTCCAGCCGGGCCAAATGCCCGCGCAGCTCCTGCGCCTCTCCGCCCATCGCCACCAAGCTGTTGACCGGGGCGAGGAAGCCTGCCGTAAAGCCTAGAAAGGCGAGCAGCATCCCGACCGTAAACGACCCGTTCAGGACGAGAATGCCCCCGATGACGAGAATAACGGTGTGGTTCAACTGCTCAAGCAGCACAGGCATCGCCGACAAGTACTGGTTGGACACGCCGAGCTTTTGCTCCGCACGCGTCATGTTGGCTTGATGGCCCGCCCAGCGGGCGAAAAAATCAGATTCCCGGCCGCTAGCCTTCAAGGACTCCATGTTGATGAGCCCGGCAATCGAAGCGCCCCACAGCTTCCCCTGATCCATCTGCAGCTTCTGGTTTTGGTCGGTCTGCTTACGCGACACATACAGGAGATAGATCACGTTAAGCCCGGCGACCAGCAGGGCTGCAAGCGCCAGACGGTAGTCATAGAGCAGCATGAAGGTGAAATAAAACCCGACCAGCAGCGCATCGATCACCGTCCCGGCAAGCTTCTCCGTCAAAAACTGGGCAATTCGGTCGTTGGCCTGCGCTCTTCCCGCAATTTCCCCGGCAAAGCGCTGCGCAAAGAAGCCGACGGGCAGCCGGAGAATATGCCAGACGAACGCGCCGGACAGACTGAGGGATATTTTGGTTTCCAGTCTCAGCAGCGTATATTGCCTGAGCGCGGTCAGCACCCCGCGGAGAAAGACGACGGCCAGCATGCCGAGAAGCAGCGCTGCCGCCCACTCCATCTTGCCCGCCAGCAGCATCCGGTCGACGAAAAACTTCAGGAAGAGCGGTACCAGTACTCCGGTTCCAGCCAGTGCAAGACCCGCGGCAAGCAGGTAGACGACCTCCCATTCATACCCCTTCACCCGCTGCAGCAGCGACGAGCTTACGGAAAATCGCCGCCCCGACCGGACAAAGCGCTCTCCCGGCGCCATAGTCAGCACCACTCCCGTATAGGAGCTTTCGAATTCTTCAAGGCTTACCGAATACGGGCCGTGCGCAGGATCGTTCAGAAACGCTTTGCCGCGGGAGAAGCCTTCCACCACGAGAAAATGATTGAAGTTCCAGTGTACGATAAACGGAGGCTTGAGCGACCTGAGGCTTTCAGGCTCTTTTTTGTAGCCTTTGGCCTCCAGGCCGTATTTGCGCGCGGCTTTCAACAGATGGCTTGCCTTGCTTCCGTCTCTGGATACCCCGCAATCGTACCGGAGCGTCTCGATCGGTATGTGGCAGCCGTAATAAGCGAGTACGATCGCAAGCGACACCGCGCCGCATTCGACCGCCTCCATCTGAAGCAGCGTCGGCGTAGCGGCCCGGGTACTTCCATATAATTTGGAACGTAACGACGCCTTCATTGCCCTTCACCTCTTTGCCCGATCAAAACATCCATTCGATCGGATGCATTTTTCCCAGAATGAACTCGACCGAGCATAACATGCCCGTCGTAACGGTCATGCCGGGCTCGGCGCGCGAAGCGGTCCAGCGCATTCCGCTCGGGTGAGCCGCATCTTGCTGCAGCGCAACCCGGACCTCCACCAGGGGACCGGCCTCCAGGTAAGCTGCCGCAAGCTCGCGGTTCCCCATCGCCCGCTCCATATCCGCCAGCGTGACCGGCACCTGCGCTACGGCAGCCACCTCGCCGAATACGGCGCCGCCGGCGCTGGCATAATCGCCGCTCGGCCATACCCTTGCCGCGATGCCGGGCTTCAAGCTTTTGCCTTGGCTCACCGGCACGTAGACGATGGCCTCGAATTTCTCCTCGGAGCCCGATGCCTCCAGCGTGAACAGCGGTTCTCCGCTCTGAACCCATTGTCCCGGCTTCACATGGACCTTGAGCACCCGGCCATGCTGCAAGCTGACGACTCTGGACTTCAGCAGCAGCCGCTCAGCGCGGTCGGGGGAGTCGTCCCGGGTCCCGGCCTCCGGCCAGGAAGGGTCGAACAGCCTTGCGACCGCATCGCCCCGCCGCACGACATCGCCGGGCTTCACCCCGATATCCGTCACCTGCCCGGCCGCGGCAGGCACGATGGTTGCGAGCCCGTCCTGCAGCTGGAATACGCCGCTTCCGTTCAGCTTGACCGTCAAGGTTCCGGCCACCGCCCATATGAAAAACGCAGCCAGCAGCATGAAAATGGACAGCAGGGCAATCCAATGCCTCGGACGGGCGATCGTCATCAGCACGTCCAGCTTTTCGGGCGACGACATCTTCTCCAAGGCAGATTGCCTGAATATATTCGGCTTCATCGCTTCGTCTCTCCTGTTGTCGCGGATTTGGGCGTTTTTGGCGCTGGCTCTGGCGTTAATGAAACGATATGCACGGACGCCCCGCTATCTCCGCCGCCTCCCTGAAGGGGAGTGAAAGCATAGCGGCGGACTGCGCCCTCCCAAGCTCCGATCCGGGCCAGCGCCTCACGCATCGGAGCCGGTTCGGCTGCGGCGGCCAGGCCTGCGGACTGCGCGATCAGCCGCGCAGCGTCATAGGCGGCGGCCGCCAGCCTGCTCGGCTCGGCTCCGTATGCCAATCGGTACCGCGCCGCGAAAGCCGCAGCCTCCGTTCTGCCCGTTTGGGCGTCCAAGTCGGTATAGCCGTACACTTTGCCTTTATACGCCGCAAGAACATCCGCACCCGGGAGCGATGGTCCGACCAAGAGCGGGTATGGCGTCCCGGCCTGGGCTAGCCCCGCGCTAAGCTCCGGAGCGACCCCTCCGCTGCCGTCGTAGACGGCTACGGCTTGGGCCTCCAGCAGCTTCCAGCGGACAAACGCATCCGTGAGCGCCGAACGTCCGGCAATCGCGGCAAGCCGATCCACCACCCTGATCCCTCTCCGCTCGGCCTCTTGTTCCAGCGCCGCCGCAAACTGCCGGCCGGGGACGCTATCCTCGTAATATACCGCGACCTTATGGAGGCTCTGGCCCAGCAGCAGGTCCGCCACTTCCGCGGCATAGGCTTCGGGGGCAGGCGCCAGCGCTACAGACGGCCCCCCGGCCAATGCGGCTCCGTCGAGGAGCAAGGTCGGCAGCTCCCTTCTGACCGCCGATGCTGATGCCGAGTCCGATTCGGCTGCGGCGATGGCGAATACGGGAGCAGCCCCCCCGCTTCGTCCGGCTTCCCCGCTGCCGCGGTAGTCCGGCCTCAGCTGCAAGGGCGGCGAGGCGGAGCTCAGCTCCGCATCGGCGACGGCCAGCTCGACGCCTTGCTTGACGGAAGCGGCGGCGAGCGCATCATGAGGAAGCTGGACGGCAATCGGCACCTCGAGCGCCGCCGGACCGCCGGCCGTCGCCATGACCGATATCGGGACCGGCGGCTGTCCCTCCCGCGCGCCCGTCCAGTGCCAGACGGACACCGCAGCGAGGAGGGACAGACCGGCCGGCAGTACGCGATAAAGAACAGCCGGACCCCATACCTTCTTAGCGACTGGCAGGCTGATGGGCCATTGCGCGGCCAGCACCGCCGCAACAGCCGCTTGCGCTCCGCTCGCCCCCGCCTCGACGGAGCCGGAGCCGAAGCCCAAAGCCGTCAGGCCGGCGAAAATAGCCAGCATCGGAGGAACGAAGCGGGCAAGCAGCGCAACGACGGCAAACAACGCGACGAGCGCGCCCGCAGCCGACATATGCTGGCTAATCCACCCTGCCGTCAAACGCTGCAGACCGGCTTCCTCATATAATCCCGCTGCGCTTGCAAGCAGCGCAAACATGATAAACGGCTCATAGTTCACCCCGCGGGCGACAGCCTTGGTCAGCAGTCCGCAAGCGGATAAAGCCAGCGCCATCAGCAAGCTGACTCCGAGCAGACTGAGGCCAAGCCAATAAGCCAGCGTCATAGCCAACCCGCCGCCAAGCATGACGATCAGGGCGGCGGTCTCCTTGGCCGACAAGTTGCCCATCACCGAGAGCTGCGCGCTCATGATCGACGAGTCGGGCGCCAATCGCTCACCTTCCCGCTTCAGAAACGGCAAGATCAGATGAATAAGAAGCAGGACTGCGGCCAGCGGCCATGCCGTGATCATCCAATGAATAAAGCCCTCCCGATCCGTCAAGCTTCCCGGCAGCAGCGCCGCCGCAAACCAGCATAAGCTCGAGGATTGGAGCAGCAAGATCGGATACGCAGCCGCATGGTGGCGTTCCCGTTCCGTAAGCTGCAAAAGAGCGAAAGCCTCGCTGCGCAGTCTTGAGGACGGAAGCAGCCATACCGTTAAAAGGGACATCAGTCCGATCATGGAACCGGGTCTGACGCCGCTGGCCTGGAGCCGGAGCGCGAAGCGGAGCAGCAAGCGCTGCGCGACGCCCGTCCGGTAGACCGCTTGCGCGGACATGGCGAGAGCGAGCGCGGTGAGCAGCGGGTAGACGAATGAAGCGAATGAAGCGGATGAAGCCGAGATGCCGCCGCCAAGCCCGATGCCGGGCAGCGAGACGGCGGATGCGGCCATGAGCATGGCCGCCAGCAGCGGCGACACGACCCCGCAGGCCGTGAGCAGCAAGGCCGTTAGTCCGGTCCCGGCGAGCGCGGCGGCCGCCGTCGGCTGACCGCCCGTCTGCATCGCGGAAAACAGCAGCAGGCCGGCAGCCAGGGAAATGACGGCCCCGAGCGTCCGGACCTGCGGAGAACGTCGGCTGGCCGCGTCAGCACCGACCCCTTGCCGCTGTTCTCCCTGCTCTCTCTGGTCCCGCTGGTCTCGCTGGTCCAGCCGTTCACTCCGATCCTGCCATTCCCTCTGCTTTCCCTGCTCCTTCTGTTCCCGCTGCGTCCGCTGTTCCCGCTGATCCAGCCGTTCACTCCGATCCTGCCACTCCCTCTGCTTTCCCTGTTCCTTCTGCTCCTTCTGCGCCCGCCGTTCGCCCTGCTCTCTCTGGTCCCGCTGGTCCCGCTGGTCCCGCTGGTCCAGCCGTTCCCGCTCTTCCCGCTGCTCCCCCGGCCGCTCCTCTGCAACCGCGTCCTCCCGAAGAGCCCCGCCGGATGTCAGCGCTTTCGCTTCGCCCGGCTCCTCCTGCGACGAGGCCGCCTGGCTTGACTGCCGGTTCACCCGGGCAAGCCGCCGGGCCAAAATGCCGGCAAATTGAACGGCTAACGCATTATGCTCAAGCAAGATCCGGTCGAACGATTCCTTGACCAGCCTCAGCACGACCAGATCGCTTTCCGCCATCGCGGAGGCGGAGCGCGGGTCGCCCGTCAGCAAAGCCATTTCGCCGAAGTATTCCTTCTCCCCGAGGACAGCCAGAGTCGTTTCGCCGCCCGCTTCGGAGCTCAAATAAATTCTCGCCTGGCCCTGCATAATGATGTACAACGAATCGCCGAACTCGCCCTCCTCGAACAATAAATCCCCTTTGCGGTAGCTGAGCTGGGTAAATTCCTGCAGCAGCGCAGCCTTATGGACCCGGGACAAGTCTGCGAAGAGCGGAATATCCAGAAATATAAGCTTATTCAAGAAAACAGATCTCCTTCCAAGAACCTCGTCCGCTTGATGCCGAACAAATGAAAGAGCCGAATCGTGTCAAGCGCACAGTCCGGCTCATCCGTTTTCTTTTCTTTTTCGTCGGGCATGCTCTTAATTATAAGCTCACTTCTCATCCTGTACATACCCCATTTGGGGTATTCCTTTCGTTTGCAGCAGGTTCAGCTTGGCGGCCATCGCGACGGCCTTTACCCGGTTGTTGACCCCCAGCTTGTCGAACACGTTGCGGACATGAACTTTGACCGTCCCGGCCGACATGACCAGCCGATCCGCAATTTCTTTATTGGATAATCCGGCGGCCACGCCCTGCAGCACATCAAGCTCCCGGTTCGTCAGAGCCGGTGCAGACCCGGGCAAGGGTTCGCGGCCAGACTCCTCCCGGCTCGAAGGCTCGAAGTATTGGGTCAGCGCATGCACTTGGCCCATTTGCAAGGCCAGCATTTGCAGAAGCGATAAGCCGTCCCCCACAAATACCCCGGCCGTGTAGTTGTTCTCCAAATACAACACGCCCTGCAACTCGCCCTGCATCAGCACCGGCAAACCCAGCACAGACTTCGGCCCATGCCGGAGCATATAAGGATCAGCCTCATCGAACCGGCCCCCTCCGGCATCGCTTCGGATGACGGGCTCCCGGCTTATGGCCGCCTCACGGACGATGGCCGGACTGACTTCGCCGCACGCGTCCAGCGGAAGAAAACCTGTCCAAAGCGAAGCGTCTTGCTTCAAATCCAGCTTCAGTGCCGTGAAAAGCTCCCCTCCTGCGGACTTGACCCAAACGCCCTTGTCCGCTCCGGATGCCTCCATCATAATGGTCATCAATCTGGACAGCAGCTTCAGCGAATCCTTCTCTTCTGAGAACGCCTGGGACGCTCTCAGGACCGCCTCCAGATCCAGCACCTGGGCATAACTCCCCTTGGCCTCCATCCGCTTTCCATCCGGCAGCTTGGCGTCCGGATGCTTCTCCGAGGGCGCACCGGCCGGCCCGCAGCTGTCCTGCCGCCCGAGCTCGAAGCCGTCAATGCGACCCTGCTCTTCATACTGCTTAAGACAAGCTTCCAGATCCGCCCTAAGGCCCGCTGCGCTCCGATATCTGCGCATGACCGATTTTTCCAGAAGCTTGAGAATAACTTGCTGCAAAATGACCGGAACGTCAGGAGAGACATCGTCCATCGGCAGAGGGGCTCTGGCCACATGGGCGTGAGCCCATTCCAGCACATTTTTCGCCGGAAAGGGGAGCCTGCCGGCAAGCGCCTCGTACAGGGTCACGCCGAGCGAATACAGGTCGGCGCCTGCCCCGATCCAGCCGTCCAGCTGCCTGCTGCGCTCCGGTGCCATATAAGGCGGACTGCCTTCCATCAGCGGCATGTTGCCTGTCTGACGTCTGTCCTCGTTCATCGCAAACGCATGTCCGAGCCCCGTCAGGTACACCTGCATCGTAGCCGGCACAACAACGACCGTTTCCGGCCGTATATTCATATGGATAATGTTTTTTTGGTGCAGCCGCTCCAATATGGCGGTAATGCCGATGGCTATCTTTAGAAAGACCGGAAGGGATACAGCTCCCGACATGACAAAATGCTTCAGCGTCACGCCATGCGCCCATTCGCTCGCCATAATTAACCGGTTGCCCTCCCTGAAGAGCGACAACGGCTTTAAAATGCCGGGGAAATCGAGACTTCCGGCGACTTCATATTCATTCATCACCTTAGCGTTTTCGATAATCGCCTTCGGGCCTTCCTTCACGATTTTCAACAGCACATCGCGGCGCTCCTTCACCGACCATGCCTGACACACCATAATAGCCGCATCTTCATAAATCACCAGACGTATATCGTAACCGGTCGCTTTGAGCATAACTGACTCCTTTGCCAGAGAGGAAAATGAAACGTTGCTGCCTGTTTATTTTATCATAAAACAAACGGCAAACTCTCTGTCCCGGCAAAAAACATACCGCGCGCCTCTCTCGGCGCGCGGTGTTTCGCTGCATGACGGCGGCCTATGCCATGACCTTGGCCAGCAGCCTGCTCAAATTTTCCCCCATAAGCGTGTGGCCGTAATCCGACGGATGGAGCAGATCCCAGCTCAGAGCGGAGAAGTCGGTCAACACATCGCTGCCTTCGATCAAATGAAGCCGCTTGTGGCGGCCGCCGCCCGCCAGCTCGCGCAGGATAGCGTTGTACGCGGCTTCATTCCGGCTCTCCAGATCAGGCTCGGCCGCGTACGTTCGCACATTGGGATATACCGTGATCAGCACGACGGGCTTATCCGGATGCCGGACGCATAACGTATCGATCAGATAAGCCGCGCGCCGCCGAAATTCATCGGGCGCAACCGTTCCGCGCATGTTGACCCCAATTTCCAGCGTCATGACAGTCCAATCGTTCTGCGCCGCCAAGAAGTCGGCCACCTGCGGCTCGCACAGGCAGGCTCCGCTCAGTCCCTTATTCAGCACATCGACGCCAAGACGGCGTGCCGCCTGCTGAACATACGAGTTGTAGTTGTTCAGCGCCGCGCCTCCGTGCGTGATGGAAGAGCCATAGCTCAGCCAGCGCTTGCCCGGCACCTCGCCCGGCATCGGCGGCCGAAGCGGATGGCCGAACGTTTCGACTCCGTGAAAGCTGACCGCATACCGGCATAAAAACACGCGCCAGACGAGGGGCGAAAAGCGCGCTTGCCCGGAAACCAATCCGCTCGCCGCTTCCGGATCAAGCTTCTTTTCGAGATGCAGCACGCTAAGCACGCCGGCCTTCAGCCTATGATGGGAGTGGAAAAACTCCCCCTGGAATACCATCACATCCCCGTCGTCATCCAGCGCCGTCAAGGCGACCCGGACATTGGCCGCGTCGGTCACGAACCGGAGCTCGCAGCCGCTCGCTTGCTGGGAGATGAAGCGCCCCCGCTCGCCGAGCGCCTCCCGCACCTCCCGGGGGTAACGCTGCAAGATGGCCCCTGTCGTCAGCTTGCACGGCTCCGCCTCTGCGACATTGTGCAGCTCCACGCCTTGCGCGATCATAAGCCCGCACGCTCCATACAGCGCCCCAACGACCGCCTCAGCGTTGCTATCATGCGAAGCTGGCTGGCGCGCACATAGTCTCGCGCAGCTTCCGCTTTGCGCTTGGCCGCTTCCGTATCCTGCGCCATCTCCAGCACGGCGGCGACCAGCCGGCTCCGGTCGGCCTCGTTGTCCTGATCGAACAGCCAGTCTCCGAGGCCGATATCCCGCCACATATAACCCTTGCTCGTCTGCTCCTCCCACCTGCACACGATCGCCGGAATCCCGTTGCCCACGCACATGATCGGGGAATGCATCTCGTTGCCGAACAGTCCGGCGGAGCGGACATACACGCTGAGCGCTTCATCGGTGAGCCAGAAGCTCTCGCGCCAGACCACATGGGAGCGCACATCCTCCGGCAGCTTGTCGAAGATCATCTCCTTGCCCACCGCCATCTGGGTGCTGTCCTCCGGACATAACAAAATCCGCTTGCCCGTCTGCCGGACAACGGCGGCCACCGCTTCCCGCAGCAGCACATGATCATGCTCCTTCATCCGCTCGTTGCGCTCATGCCTGGCCGCATCGAAGGCGACCTCCGGCTTGATGGTCCAATAAGGGGTCAGCCTGAGCTTCGGGATGCAGCAGAGAAATTCTCCCGCTTGCAGCCCGGCCTCCTGCAGGTAACGCTCAGCCTTCGCGTCATTGCGCAGATCGGCGGAAAACGCGCCATCCGGGCCGAATTCCATCACCGGGCTGACGACCCCGCACTCCCGCGCCTTCTCAAGCGATACCGTGTCGCGGAAATAAACGAACTCCGCCTGGTCCAGCATGTCCTTCTCGGCCGGGTTGCCCGAATACGTGATGCCGAACACGCCGAAGGGCTTGCCCGTCGCCTGCACAAACGCCTGCACATCCTCATTCGCCACCAGATACGGCCCCGAGCCGTGCAGCAGAAAATCGCACCACTCGACCGCTTCGGCCAATTCCCGGCTAGTGGCCTGACCATCCGGGCCAATAGTACCTTTGACGATCTTCAGTTCGGGAAAGCGCCGATGCTCCATCTCGATCACTTCATCCGTCAAGTCGGGGGATGCCCACAGCCTCACCTCCGCTTCCGGCAGCTGCTGCTCCAGCAAAGCCAAAACGCCCGGCGTATGGGCAATATCGCCGATATTGACCACCTGCCAAGAAGACCGGAGCAAAATTCGCGGCACTCTCGTCCCCGTCCCGGCAGCTTGCTCTTCCTGTTTCATCCTGCATCTCTCCTCTCGGTTATCCCCTCAGCCGCATAAAATCCGCCGCCCCGCTCCCTCAAGGGATGGGCGGCGGATACAAGGAACCTGCCTTATTTGGCGGCAGACAACGATTTGTAAGTCGCGTTCACCTCGGCTGTAATCTCTTCGCCGCCCGCCTTCTTCCACGTCTCTACGAATTGATCGAAGCCTTTGTCCAGATCGACCTCGCCGGTAATAAACTTGATGAAGTACTCCTTCTCGATATTGGTAATATCCGGATACTTCTGCAGCGCGTTGATATTGAATTTCACGTTATAAAGCACTTCGACGCCTTGGGAAAGCTGCTCGCGCAGCGCCAGCTCCTCAGCCGGGAACGAAAACGGCTCAAACGCCTTCGATTTGCGGGACAGCAAGCCGTAGTAGTTGCCTAAACCCTCCGAAATTCGTTTTTTGTTGTCCTTGAACGCCTCTGTATACGTCGGAACGCCGTTCTGCATCGTATAGTGGACGCCTTCCTGACCGAATTGCGACGCGAGGAAGCTTTCCTTGTCCGAATAAAACGAATTCAGGATTTCATAAATTTTGGCCCGCTTCTTCGGATCCTTGCCTGCGTCGACGCCCATGCCCATATAGTTGCCCGTCAAGCCCCAGCCGGCCAGCTTGCCCGGGCCGTACGGCCCCTCCAGCGCCTTGCCGGCTACGAGCGTTACGCCATTTTTGGCGGCGGCCTGACCGATCTTCCCGCTCGGACGGAAGTTGGACCAATTGTCGGAGGATACGCCCACCCGCTTGTTGACGAATTCCTCCTTCTTGCCGTCACTAGTCAGAAACTCGGGATCGAGCACCCCGTCCTTAAACCATTTGTTCAGATAACGGAAAGCTTCCCTCGACTGCGCGGTGACCATCCCGTAATTCAGCTCGCCCTTCTGATCCTTCACCCAATACGTGGGATGCGTCTGGAAAGCGCCGAAGACATACTGCAGAGAATCGGCGATATTCGCTTTGCCGAAGGCTGTCAGCCCGTACGTATCCTTTTTCCCGTTGCCGTCCGGATCGTTGTTGCGGAACTTGTAGATCACATCTTCGAATTGCTGCAGCGTTGTGGGAGGCTGATCGTAGCCGGCAGCCTTCAGCCAGCCCTGATTGTAGAACGGATTCAGGGGAATAACGCCCTCGAGATTCGTGATCGGAATACCGTAGCTTTTCCCGTTCACCAATCCGTCGTTCCAAGCATCCGGCTGATTTTTATCGATGAATTCGGCCAGGCTCGGCATATTTTTCTTGATCTCGTCGACCGGCAGCTCGGCCAGCAGCCCTTGCTGCGAATAAGCGCGAACATCGGCCAGCCCCCACAGCAGCCATACGTCAGGCAGCTCATTGGCCACAAGCCGCACGTTCAGCTGGTCTTTCCAGTTGGTCCGGTCAACCCGCATGTTTTTGATCTTGACGTTAAACTTCTGCTCCATCCACTTCTGAACGTAGGACTCGTCTCCCTCCGGAAAATCAAAGCTCAGCCAGCTGATTTCGATAGGTTTATCCGACTCGGCGGCGCCCGGCGCGGCTCCTTGCGGCGCCGGCTCCGTCTTGGAGCAGCCGGCGAGCAGCAGCGCTCCCGACAAGGCGATGGCCAGTACGGACTTGATTGCTGTTTTTTTCATGCGAAGACCTCCCGGTATATAAGTTTACTATTCCCCTTGTTGCTCGTGCGCTTCATACCATCCACCATACAGCATTGTTCTCCTGCAGGCATCCCCCCTCTCATGACCGCGCTCTCGGCCGTGATCCCGATCTTATCCGCCGCTTATCAGCCTTTTACCGAGCCGACCAGCGCTCCCTTGACGAAATATTTCTGAATGAAGGGATACACCATCAGGATCGGAAGCGTCGCGATCATCAGCACGGCAGCTTTCACGCTTTCCGCCACTACCTCCTGCTCCGACGTCTGAGCCATCAGCTGCTGCATCTCGACATCGCTGCTCTCCACGATCAGCCGCCTGAGATAGATCTGCAGCACGATCTTGGACTGGTCCTGAATATAGATCAAGCCCTGGAACCACTCGTTCCAATGATGAACAGCCAGCCACAAGCCGATAGTAGCGAGGATGGGCTTGGAAATCGGCAGAATGATGCGGAATAAAATCTGAAAGTCCTGCGCGCCGTCCATCTTGGCGGAGTCCTCCAGCTCCTGCGGCATGCCCATAAAAAAGTTCCGCATGATCAGCATGTAGAAGGTATTGATCAGTCCGGGAATGATCAGTGCCCACAGGGAGTCATACAGCCCCAAGCTTTTCACCAATAAAAACTGCGGAATCAAGCCTCCGCTGAAAAACATCGTGATGACGATCAGCATTGTGTAGAAGCTGCGGTGCGGCAAATATTTTTTCGACAAGGCGTAGGCGCCGAGCGTCATGACCAGCAGAGAGAGGAAGGTTCCGACTACCGTACGGAAGATGGTATTGTAGTAACCCATCCAGATTCCTTTCGTCTGGAAGGCCTGCGCGTAGGCCGCCGTCGTGAACGATCGCGGATACAGATGGATGCCCGGCCGGATCGCTTCCTCGGGCGTACTCAGCGAAATGGACAGCACATGGATGAACGGATACAGAATACTGATGCAGAACAAGGTGATGAACAGCAGAAGGAAGAACTGAAAGACGGCTTCGGCCTTGCGGGCGCCTATGAGCTTCATTACAGAATTCCCTCCTGCCCCAGCTTTTTGACCACATAGTTCGTAAGCAGCACCAGCGTGAAAGCGACAACATTTTTGAACAGCCCTACGGCGGCGGTCAAGCTGTACTGCAGCTGCGTCAGGCCGGCCCGGTACACATAGGTGTCCAAAATATCCCCGACGCTGTACGTATTGGGACTGTACAAATTCAGCACCTGGTCGAACCCGGCGTTCAGCACCGCTCCGATCCGGAAAATAAACATAATCGTAATAACCGGCACGATCCCCGGCAGCGTAATATGCATAATCTGCTTCCAGCGTCCGGCGCCATCGACGACGGCGGCTTCATACAGGGACGGATCTACCCCGGCCAGCGCGGCCAAATAAATAATCGTCCCCCAGCCGATCTCCTTCCAGATGGAGGAGACGACCAGCGTAAACCGGAAGTATTCCGGGTCTCCGAGGAAATAAATCGGATCGATGCCGACAAGCGCCAGCAGTTGATTCACAACGCCGGTCGTAGGCGACAAAATTGTAATCAGCAGCCCGCCAAGCACGACCCAGGACAGAAAATGCGGCAGATAGCTGATCGTTTGCGTCACGCGTTTGAACACCCGGCTGCGGACCTCGTTGAATAAAAGCGCCAGCACGATGGGAGCCGGAAACCCGAACACAATGTGGTAAAAGCTCAGCAGCAGCGTATTGCGCATAATCCGCATGAAATCCGGCGAAGCCGTAAATAAATAGTGGAAATGCTTGAAGCCGACCCACGGGCTGCCCATAATCCCGTCCCGAATCCGGTAATCCTTGAAGGCGATCTGCGCCCCGTACAGCGGTCCGTACTCGAAGATCAAATAGTAGAGCAGGACCGGGAGCAGCATAAGAAATAAATATTTGCACTTGCGGTACTCTTTGCGAACGTCTGCGCCAAACACGGCTGTAATCGCTCTCATGTTGCAGGTGTCCCCTTTCTCGTTTTCATGTGCTTAGCGTACAGCTTGGCGCAGCCTTCTTCAATTTCAATATCTGAATTCGGCTTTCAGGAAAAGAAAAACAGCCTCCGGCAGCGGGTTGCCGGGGCTGAATGGAAGCCTGCGTCGGTTATTGATCGCGGAATTGGGCGGGGGTGACGCCCCAGAACTGCTTGAACTTCGTTGTAAAATACGGAACGCTGCGGAACCCGCACATTCCGGCAACCTCCGCTATCGTGTGAGATTTCTCGGACAGCAGCTTTTTCGCCAGCTCCAGCCGCCGCCTGCTCATATAATCGGCGATCGTGCAGTTGAACTGCTCCTTGAACACCCGGCCGATAAATTGCTTGGAATACGACGTATAGTCGGCCAGCTCATCGAGAGACAGGTCGCGGTCCAGCCGTTCGTCGATGTAAGTTTTCACCGAGAGGGCGACCCGCTCGTACAACGACTCGCCCATGCCCTTCTGGCTGGCGACAAACTCGAGGCTCAGCTGCTCCAGGTGATGCAGTGTTTCATCCAGCGAGCGCTTGCGGTAGAAGGCAATGACCTCTGACGAAGTCAGCCGGAAGCTGCCCCGGCCCGAATCCATCACGACCTTGGCGAGCGCCAGCGCCATATGATGCAGCAGCAGCTCATAAGCGTCGATCGTCAGATTGGACTGCAGCAGCGTGTCCCGGCACATCGCATAATGCTGCCGGACGAGCGACTCGTCGCCGGACCTCAGCTTGTTCTCCAGCGCCTGGATATCCAGCAGCTCCATTGAGATCGGCTGCTTATGCTCCAATTCCTCGTAGGCGATCAGCAGCTTCATGCCGAACACAAATACATAACCCATCGCTTCCTGAGCCTCGGCGTAGGAGATATGAATCTGCTCCGTGCCGGACGCTACGGTGCCCATCGCCGCAGCGAAGCCGTACTCGGGACCAAGCTTGATGCGCAGATGCTCCAGCTCGCGGCGGACATGCGGAATCATCTCCTGCCCATCCAAGTCGTCTACGCAGTAGATGACCGCCACTCGCTGGCTGTCGACCGGCACGGCATAGCTCGGAAGGCTGCCGGTCTTCAGCTCCAGCTGCTTCTGGAGCGCTTCGGCCGTATGCGGAGCTTCCACTTGCAGCAGCGCAGCTACAAAAAGTCCGTCCGGGCGAAGCGGCAGCGGCTGCTCTCCGGCCGGCATCCGCCCAGCCAGCACATCATACAAGCTTTTGTTGTGCTGCACCTCCAGCATGCTTTGCAGCCTGAGCATAAGCCCCTGCACCCGCTTGTGGAAACCAAGCGACATCGCATAGGACAATGCAAGCCCGATCAGCATCGTCATCGAACTGATGATCCATACTTTCTTTTTCAGCTCTTGAGTAAGCAGCGTGATCGAGTTCAGCGGGCGAAGGCTGACATAGGTCCAGCCGAGGTTCGATTGATACGCCGACAAGCTGACCTCTTTCCCCTCGAAGCTAGTCAGAGTCGTCCGCCCTTCCGGACCGGCACGCTCCAGCAAGCCGTTCATCCAGGACAGATCAGATTGCCGCCCCCCGTCCAAGAGCGTGTTCGATACGGCCAGCGCGCCTTGCTCCGTAAAAATATAATAGCGATCCTCTTCATTCTGGATAAGCGCTTGAAGCTGGCCGACCACTTCCCTCACGCTCAGATCGATAATCATATAGCCTTTGACCTGCGCCCCTTTCGACCGGTATGGCAGGGTGTAAATATAACTGAGCAGCGGCTGCTCCGTCCCGTCCGGCTGGAGGATCGAGCGGGCGAACCAGCGGTGCGGCTCCTGGCTGTCTATATGCGCAAGCAGCTCTCGGCTTGGGGAATTGGCCGGAATTTCGTAGAAATAGTCCTGATCCACCACAATCTCCGATCGCTTGAAATAAAACGATATGCTTTCGAGCCCGGGCGATGCCATCTTCAGCGTGCTCAGATCGTTGCTGAGGCTTCTTACCTTGGAATAATTGCCCGCCAGCTCATGCTCCAGAAAAAAATTGATTTCTTCCGGACCGGAGGAACGGATGGTCGTCATCGCCTTGTTCAGTCCGGATAACTCGTACCGGTTCAAGTAATTTTCCTCGATCACGTGCTGGACGCGCTGCAGCTGATGTAAATTTTCCTGGGAGAGCTCCTGCGTATGCAGCTCCTGCGCGTGCTTGGTCAAGTATCCTCCGAATGCCAAGATGATCACAACCATAAGCGCCAAATACGACAAGATCAGCCGTCTCCAAAAATCGGATCGATGTTGAATAAGTCGCTTCATCCGTCTGCCCCCGTCCGTTTCTGTCGTTCTCTCTCATCTCATCATACGGACGAATCCGCCCGGCGTAAATGCATAATCGAGCGGCGGCGCGGAAAGCCGTCCGATGAAGAAAAGCTTAGCTGAGCTAGGTGCTTGAACATTCCCACGTAAGGCTCCCTGCTTTTGGTGCGTGGGAAGGAATGGATGTGCGGGCTTATCCCGGTTAAGGCGACTGGAAGTCGGCTGTCGTCAGCAGCCGCCACGTCAGCCCGCTGTCCCGGGAGATCAGCGTGCTCATGCCGGTCGGCACCATACCGCTGAATGTCGTATACTTGCGGCCTTGCGTCTGATAGGTGCCCATAGGCGTCAGCGTTCCGGACGGGTTTTTCAGCTGCTCCCGGTCCGGCCATACAAACATATAGGCGTCGTATTCGTCCTTGAACATTTGGCTCTGCCGCGACTGGCTGTAATACGTCAAGTACAGATCACCGCTGTCCGGGTCGACCTTCAGCTTCTGATTCCATACCTCGTAATACGACTTGAAGCGTTCGGCCAGATTGACGCTTGCCGCCCAAGCCTGGCCCGCCGGCTTGCGGTACAGCGTCATGTCGAAGTTGTAGCCGCGCTGGGAGTTCCTCGTGACCAGATACAGCGTATCGTCCTGATCCACGACAACCGATGCGTAGGAATTCGCCTGACCGATCAGCTCAGGCGCGTTCCACTCCGATATGTTGCGGGGCAGCGACGACCTCGTATAATACACCGGATCATGGTGTCCATTTACAAAGGCGTGCAAATAACCTTGGCTGTCTACCGCGATCGCCGGCCAGTTATGATCGTCGTTGGCTCTGCCCCCGTATCCGACGAACACCGGCTCCGACAGCTGTCCGGTCGGGATATCGTAGCTGACGACGTAAGCAGGCAGCCCCTTGCGGCTCTCGCGCAGCTGATTGCCGGCCGTCCACGTAAGAGCGGTCGCCGGATGATTGGCCGGTATCGCCGGCGCTTTCTCCAGCTCCATGACGCTGTAGATAAAGTAAACGCTGTCTGTAACCGTCACAGCTACGTTGGTATCCCCCGAATGCGTCGGCCCCATAGTCAGGCAGCTTTCGCACACCTTCGTTCTCGGCGGGATGTACAGCTCTCCGCTCGGCAGCTTCTGCGGGATGACGAAATATCCGCTTTTATTCTTCGAAGTCCAGTAATCATGAAGCGTAATGACAGGCGGCCTGCTGAGCGCGTCCGTATTATGCGTGTCGAGCGCTTCCAGCTTGGCGAACGAGCCGGTCAGCGGGTACGCCTTCCATGTTTTAAGCTGATCGGCGGAGTGCAGCAGCAGCGACCGGAGAACGCCCGTCGTTCCGTCGGCATTCACCTGCTGGATCGTGGCTGTCATATAGGCATCGCCATCGGAATCAAACCGGATGTTGACATCCTGGTAGAAGTTGTCGTCCCGGTGCTTGTAGCCGTACCAGCCGAGCTGCTGCGCCGCATAACGCTCGAATACCGGCTCGAGATCATGCTGATACCAGCGCTGATTCTCCTGATCGTATACCTGAATCACCGAGTTGCCGTAGCGGACATAGCGGCTGCCGCCTGGCGCAAAGCTGACCGGTCCGGGCATAAACTGCGGGTAATATCCGTATACGGCCCGCTCGGTTTTCCAGTATGGCTCATGAACGACCGGGCCCGAAGGCTGCTCCCTGATTTCAGCGGCGCCATGATTCAACTGATGCGCCTCCATCGGCACGATATCGTGCTGGGCCGCGATCCGCGGTCTTGTCTCCACGAACTGGCTCAGCGCATACGTATCGCTCCCTAGACCGTGAGCGGTGAGCAGCGCTGCCTGCTCCTGCTCGATCTCCTGGCGACGCGACGGCGATGCGGTTTCATATTCGAGTTTGTTGTTCACATAACGTAAATAAGCAGTTAACGGCATCGCCTCGAAGCCGTCGGGATAGGCGACCGCATACGAGACAAGCATGCTCGGCTCCGCCTCGGTCAGCGAGGTGAGTGCCGCCAGCTCGTTCACTCCCCGGTCATGCAGCTGGATATCGTCCAGATAGAGAACCGTATGCGGACTCGGCTCCTTGTTGAAGGCTTTGGCCGAGAAGCTCATTTGCTCGATCCGATGCCAGCCTGCCGTCTCTCCCGAGGCCGTGAAGGAGCGAAACGGGATTTCGATCTGCTTCCAACCTGCGAAGTCAATCGGGAACGTGTAGGAATAAAATTCCCGCCAAGAAGTCGATGGATGATCGGAATGCAGGATCAGCGACACGTTTTCCTGCGTAGCGGCCTCCGCATAGATCCAGAACGAGACGGAATTGCTCGCCGACCAGTCCTGTTCGAACGATCGTGTGGAAATCGTCGGGTAATAAGGATGGTTAGCCCATTTGCCGGCGGACTGCCCTTCCTTTACATGAACGCTGGAAGCTGTTACTCCTCCGGTTGCAAGCTGCTCCAAGGTCGTCGTACGGGTTGCCAGCAGATTGGAGTCCTTCCAGCCCGGGTTATCCTCCAGCAGGTATGCTTCGCTTCTCCAAGCTCCGATATCCTCGAAGCCGAAGGTATCGCTGGTGACGACCGGTTCGGGAACAGGGTCCGTCTCCCAAGGCAGCTTCGTCTGAACGCGGACGTCATCGAAGTAAACCGCGCTTGTGTAACCGGTCCAATAATCTCCAAGAGCGATCCGCGTCATATATGTCGCTCCGGTCGAGCTGTACACTTCTACTCCGTCAATGTACATCGTCACTCCGGTTCCGGAGCGATAGTCGAAGACAAGGCTATGCCAGCCGGTCGTGCGGCTTACGCTGGAGGCATAAGTCGTGCCGCCGACCCGGTATACGTAATGAGAGGCGCTGACCGGCGTGCTGACGCCGAGGCCGATAACCGTCGAATTGCGATCGGCATATGCCAGTGCATTCGTCCGGGCAACCGACGTATCGTCGTAGAACCGGATGACCGCCACATCGTTGGACCGCGCCGCAAGCTGATGCTGGATGACATCGAGGTCTTCGTCCAGCGCGTAGCTGTATGTCCCCTCATAGGCTTGATTGGCCGAGGCCAGCGGAGTGCCCGATACGCTGACCCACCGGTCAAAGCCGTGCTCGAAGCCGTCCTTGAATATCATTCCCGGCTCCTGCGGCACTTCTCCCCCGATGCGAAGCTGGTCATACATGATGCCCGCCACATGACCGTCCTTCCAGAAATCGCCCAGGACAATCCGGTTAAAAGCCGACTCGGCCGCCGATTCCGCAATCAGCTTGCCGTCGATGTAGAGAGCTACCCCTGTGCCTGAACGGTAGTCGAACGCCAGGCTGTGCCACCCTGTTGTCCGCTCGATCGGGGAAGCCGTCACCGCCGAACCGATCTGGTACACATAATGCGAATCTGAGACGGCCGCATCTACTCCAAGACCGATTTCCGTCAGCAGCCGGTCGACGCGCACCATCGTGCGCAGCGAGTCACGCCCCGCTTCGTCGTAGAACCAGATTTCAGCTACCTGATTGAAATTCATCCCAAAGTTATGTCCGATCGTCTGCTCGTCTTGACTGAGCACGAAGCTGTACAAGTCGTTGTGAGCGCGCGCTGTCGTGACCGTGGGCGTGCCGCTCAGCGCTGTCCAGTTGGCAAAGCCGGCGTCAAAGTTTTCGGCCGTCAGCCCGTCCGCGAACGGCGCGTCCCATGGCAAGCTGTCCTGGACGCTAAGCCGGTCGAAATACACATCCGCAACCGGTCCGCCGCTCCACCAATCGCCAAGTGCGATCCTCTGCAGCGCCGTTGCCGCCGTGCTGGACGCTATCTCCGCGCCGTCGATATAGAGCACGACCCCGCTGCCCGACCTGTAGTCGAACACAAGGCTATGCCAGCCGGTAGAGCGGGGAATGCCGGACGACGTTGTGACCGAGCCAATCCGATGCACATAATGGGCCGAAGCTTCCGCGCTGTTCACCCCGATCCCGACCGGCACCGTGCCGCTGTCGGCGAAAGCCATGACGTTCATTTCCCTGTCCGCATCATCATAAAACCAGATCACGGCCGCCTGATTCAGCGGGGCCTGGAACGCATGCTGAATCGCATCCTGGGCCTGGTCCACCTTGTAGCTCCGCTCGCCGTCGCGCGCCCGGTCGGCGGAAACAGTCGGCGAGCCGTGCAGCGTCGTCCAGCCGTCCAGCCCGTCATCGAAGGACTCCTGGAAGCTCAGCCCTTGCGGATAAGCAGGCTGCTCCCATGGAAGATGGTCCTGGATACGAACATCGTCAAAATAAACATGGCCCGTCTTCGCATCCTGCCAGAAATCGCCGAATGCCACTCGGCTCAACCCCTCGTCTCCCGCAAATTGGCCGACCGGCACGCCGTCGATATACAGGGACACCTGCTGGGCGGATCGGTAGTCGAAAACAAGAGAGTGCCAGCCTGCGGCACGCTGGATCGATGTTGCGCCGTCAGACGTACCAAAGCGATACACGTAATGGGTCACGGATATATCGGTGTTCACGCCAAGCCCGGCAATCGTCAGTGCGGAATCATAAGCATCCGCATATGCCATAACTGCGAGCTCTTGATCCGCAGCATCATCATAGAAGTTGATGACCGCCACCTTGGACTGCATGGCAGCCAGCTTATGCTGGATCGCATCCTGATCCTCGTTCACCGCATAGCTGCTCGTTCCGCTTGCCGCCTGGGCCGTACTTGCATCTGCCGTTCCGTAAAGCGTGGTCCAGCGTCCCAGCCCGTATTCGAAGTCGTCATAGAAAACGACGCCCCCCGGCTCGGCCACAGGCAGCGCACTGGAAGCCGCCGGCGCCGGCACCGTATACGGCTCCCACGGCAGCTTGTCGCTGATGCGGATATCGTCAAAGTACGCGCCGCTAATTTTGCCGTCGCTCCAATAATCGCCCAATGCCACCCTCTTGTAAGCGGTTACGGAATTGGAGTCGGCAACCTGCTTGCCGTCGATATACAACACGACCTTACTGCCCGAGCGATAGTCAAATACGAACGAATGCCAGCCCGTCGTCCTCGCGACGCCGGACGCCGAGCTGTTTGCGCCGAGGCGCACGACATATTCATTGCCGCTTACCGACGTGTTTACGCCAAGCGCCACAGCCGCCGATGTATTGGCATCCACAAATGCATATGCACTCATATTGCTGTTCGAGGCGTCATCGTAAAACCAAACTTCGACGGCATCGCCTCTGGCCGTTGAAGCAAGCCGCTGAATCACATCCTGATCCTGGTCCAGTATGTAGCTGCTTTTACCGTTATGCACGCGCAGCGAGCTGGCCGTAGGCGTGCCGTGGACAGTCGTCCACCCGCCGAAGCCCGCTTCGAAGCCGTCCTGGAATGCGATCGCCTCCGCCGAAGCTTGCTGCGGAGCCGCCTCGCTGCCGATCAAACCGAATACAAGCAGAACTGCGAGCAAGCGCCGCATTTCTGTTTGAAGCCTTCTCATAACTGCATCCCCTCTCATCCTTTCGTCGTTTAAAAGCGGATGTGCCGGCCGACACCTGGATATGGCCCTTCCCTTCCTGTTCAGACCCTGATCGCCGCTCCCCCCTCTCCCCTCGCGTCTATCCTAGAGGCAAGCAGGCGTCAATTCAATTTCAAATTATGAATTCAAGCTTTAATTTAGGAATCGAACGGCCCGGCAAGCTTTTGCTTCGTTGCGCCGAGCTACAAAAACAGCGGTCATACATGATATAATAAGAAGAAATGGAGTTGATTGTCAGATGCAGGACTTGCTTGACCCTCGAAATGATTTTGTATTTAAACGTATTTTTGGCAGCGAGGACAATAAGGATGTGCTGCTTGCTTTCTTGAATCGCACGTTTGCTGAATCCGGAGAGCTGCCGCTCAGCGAAATTGTTTTGCTCAACCCCTACACGGACAAAGACGCTCCTCTCGATAAACAGTCCATCTTTGATATCTGGGCGAAGACGACCGAGGGAAAATTGATAAATATCGAAATGCAGCTTTTCAATAAATATGACATAGAAAAACGGACGCTTTACTATTGGAGTAAACGCTACTCCAGCCAGCTGCAAGAAGGACAAACTTACAAAGAGCTTAAAAAATGTGTTACTATCAACATTTTGAACTATTCTTTTATCTCTAATGAACTTTATCATAATGTGTTTCATTTGAGGGAAGACCATACGGGACTCGAATTGAGCGACGATATCGAAGTCCATTTTATGGAGTTATCCAAGCTGGACGAACGGGCTGTTCCGATGGAGGGCGGTTTGATAAATTGGTTGCTGTTTCTCAAAGGGGCCGACAAATCGAATTGGGAGGTACTGAGGATGAACGAACCGACTTTGAAGAAAGCAATGGATACGCTCGAGTTTCTGAGCCAGGACCGGGAAGCACGCCGCTTGTACGAGGAGCGTCAGAAATACTTGCATGATGAGGCGTCCATGATCGAATGGGCGACGGAGAATGGGCTGAAGAAAGGACGGGCTGAAGGCAGGGCTGAAGGAGAACTTGCCAAAGCTGTTGAAATTGCCAAAAACATGCTCTCGATGGGTATGGATGTTTCGGTGATCGCCCAAGCAAGCGGGCTCTCCATTGCCGAGGTAAAGGCGCTGAAGCCGGTTCAATAGTCATCTCCCCATCCCATGGATAACCGCCGCGCCGTTGACGGGATACCGAATCAAACCAAAAAAGCTCCTTGCCCGTTTGAACTCTGACCCGTAAGAAGGACACTTTGAAAAAAGTGACCCTCTTGCGGGTCATTTGTGTTTTAATCAGATCAAAGGTAAGGAGCGGAGCCAATCATGGGGAATATGAATCGGACGTTGTTTACGGAAGAGAACATGAAAAAGCTGGAAGGCAATCCAAACGTTCATCACGTATCAGAGACCGATATCACGTATACACCTGCGTTTAAAGTGGCGGCGGTGCTTGCTTATCAAACAGGTCAAACACCAGCGGAAATCTTTATTAAAGCAGGATTCGACCTTGACCTCATCGGCATAACAAGCCTAAGCACAGCTTAAAGCGTTGGCGTGAGACCTATGCCAAATACGGTGAAGCAGGTCTCCTGGCAGAGCGAAGAGGTAAAGGCAGCACCGGCAGACGGCAAGCTAGGGCGTTGTCGGCAGAAGAAGCGCTCGCACGTGCCAACGCACGCATTAAGCTGTTGGAAGCCGAGGTGGATTTCCTAAAAAAGCTCGAAGCGCTCGAGCGGCAGAAAGAGAACGGCTAACGCCCTCCGAGCGCTACGAAATCATTTATCATACGATTCGCCAGCACGGTCTTAGGCGGATGACGCGCTACTTGTGCCATCAAGCGGCGGTCAGTACCAGCGGCTATTACAGATGGCTGAAAGCGGAGGAGCACCGCCAAAAGCGGGCAGCGGCAGATGCGTGTGACTTCCGGCTCATTAAACAGCACTTTGAAGCCAGGCGAGGCAAAATAGGTGCCTTGGTCATTAAAATGCGTCTGGAGAGGATCGACGGGGTCATTATGAATCACAAGAAGATTAGACGGCTTATGCGTAAATTTCATTTGGTCGCCACCATACGTCAAGCGAATCCCTATCGAAAGATGGCCAGAGCGACGCAAGAGCACAAGACCTGCCCTAATCTTCTCAAACGTCAGTTTGATCAGGGGGAGCCCGAAAAAGTACTTCTGACCGATATTACCTACCTGCGTTATGGAAACGGTCAGTGGGCCTATCTGTCCTGTGTGAAGGATGGTGCGACCCGTCAGATCTTGGCGGAGTACGTGAGCTCGACGCTCGAGCTCTCCCTCGTTGAACGGACGTTAGATCGCTTGCTGGAGCGCTTGGGCGGCAACCTGCATCCGGAAGCCATCCTTCACTCCGATCAAGGTATGCACTACACTCATCCTAAAATTCGGCTGCGAATTCAGAAAGCCGGGTTTAAACAGTCGATGTCGAGAAAAGGGAACTGTTGGGATAATGCTTCCATGGAATCGTTCTTCGGTCACCTCAAAGACGATGTTCAGTTTGTGGACTGCCAACCATCGATGAGGTCAGGGCCCAAGTGGCCAACTACATCGCCTACTACAATTCAGAACGTTATCAATGGACATTAAAGCAAATGACCCCTGACGAATACAGGAGTCACTTGCTTACAGCTTAAGCCAGCTGCTTTTTAATATCTGTCCACGAATGGGGTCACAGTTCAGTTTAATCGAGCAAGGCGTTTTTTTGGCGTTGCTTGTTGCTATCATTCGGTCACGGTCAACCTCACGCCTTTCACAATCAGCCAGAGCGGGCAGACGATCTCAAAGATTCCGCCCGGAATAAACAAGATGTACCCGGGGTCAACTCCGCCAATCTTCAAGCAGCTGTTTGCCAGCAGCGCCAGGTAACCGATCACGCCCAGCAAAGAAATACCGCGGGGAATCAGCCTCGTACGGTACAGCACATAGCAGAACATAAGGCTGCCCAAACCTAGCGCAAGCATCGCCAGCTCAAAAGCCATATCCTGTCCCCGAATCATCATGCTCCCTATCGCGGCGAAATAGCCGTCCGACTCATCGTTCCCTGCAGCGATATAATCTTCACTTACGGCAACAAGCATTAACGTCATAAGCATCCCCACAGCGAGCAGCACCGCTTCGATGATTCTCGAACCGAAGTAACCGAGCGCGAGGCTTTCATGCTGCGGCTTCAGAATCGGATACATCAGCATCGCTATCCCGACCACAGCTATGGAATTAATTAGCTCCAGCGACAATCCGGCGAGCACTTTCATTCGCTCCGGATAGAGCCGTGCGAGAAACTCCGGTTCGTTCAGCACAGCGTCTATGATCCCGCTTCCCGTCATAAAAGCAGCCGTCGCCAGCAAAAACAAGGCGCCTGCTAGTTTGGCATTGCGTTGGTAAGTATCCATTGTCCCTTCCCCTTTCGACATGCAGCATTAACTCCAGCATATCGGCAAGGAAGTCGGACGTATAGACACTTAAGTGTTGCTGTGCTTGCCCGGCGGCGGCTTGCCCCGGATTAATCCGTCCACCCCAGCTTGCGGGCAAGCGCTACCGCCTCTGTGCGTCTGTGTACCTGCAGCTTGTCGAATATTCGACGATTATGCCCTTTTACCGTGTCCAGCGACAGAAACAGCTTCTCGCCGATTTCCCGATTGGAGAGGCCTTGGGCAATAAGCCGAAGCACCTCCAGCTCGCGCGAAGACAACGGCTCTATCCAAGGATAGGCTTGGACTTCCTCCCGTTTCTTTTCCTCAGTATACGAATCCAGCAATATCCCCATATATGCACGCAATCTCCCCGCCACAGCCGCTTCCTTCAACACTGGAATGAGAACCGGGCCTTCATCGATCAGGGTGCGGAGAAGCCCGCTCTCCTCGGCCGGCTCAAGCGCCTCGAGCAGCAGCCGGACGGCACCGGTTCTGTCCCCATGTGCATACAGCGCCGCCGCTTGCAAAATCATCGCCTTCAGCCGCTCATCCGCCCAGCCCCTTGCCTCCGCCCGCTTTCGGAGCGGCTCAAGCAGGGACAACGCAGCAGGCGTGTCCCCGAGTGCCAGGTGAGCCCGCGCCTCCGTCAGCGAGAGCCCATGCTTCCGGGCCACATGCAGGGCATCGGCCGCGTCCCCCCGGCGAAGCAAAGCCAGCGCCTGAATATCGGCAATCTGGGGAAGCCGATGCCAAAGGCCGTGAGTACGGGCGATGCGTACGGCGTTGGCCGTATGGACGGATGCCGGAACCCAGTCGCTCTCCGCCGCCTTCAGCCGCGCGGCCAACATTTCGCACATGACAAGGCTGTCACCGCTTGCCAGCTGCCGCGCCACATGCTCGCTCTGCTGTGCATGCCGCCTGGCGTCTTCGAGATCGTTACGTTCGTAGCTGATACGCGCCAGCCCCAGGTGCGCTTCGCAAGCAGCGCGCACCGGCAGATCGCCGAGCCACAGCAGCGCGCTCGCATAACACTCCTCGGCCTCGAACAACCGGTTGTCCGCTTCCAGCAAGCCTCCCAATCCGACGGACGCCATCATGTCCAATATCGTTCCATCCTTCTTCCCGCCCATAGCCAAACACCCGGCATAAGCCTCCATGGCTTCGGCGCGGTCTCCACGGAGCTGATACGCAACCCCCATCAGCCAAAGCATCGTCTGGCGGACCGGGTGCATGGCTGGCTTCAGGTAGGCAGCGGCTCGTCGTGACAGCGCGATTACCGTATCCAGCAGCTCCGGCTCTGGCGACGAAGCCGCATGTGCAGGGAGGATCAACTCTACCAGGTCATGGGTTTTATCGTCAGCTTCCGTCCGCCGCAGCGCGTCCTCGGCGGCTAACAGCCTCGGCTTCGCGGAAACGGGCTGTCCGGTAATCCCTATCGAGGCTACCGCTGCGCGCGTGGCGGCGATCAAGCCGATGAGTCCGTCAGTCCTGGTATCCGTCCCAGGTCCGGGCATGGCTGCTTCCGCAGCTTGCAGCTTCGGCTCGATCTCGGTCGGCCTGCCTGCCAGCAATAAAGCCGAGCCATAGATGACCCATAGCGGCGGGTTGTCGGCCAGCTCCGCTTCGGTAAGGGACTCCAGCCAGTCAAGCACCGGGAGCACTTCGCCGCGCAAATGCAGAGGCATGCCGTCTCCTAACGCAAGCCGGGCGGCAAGCTTATGATTGCCGGCAGCCGCTGCGTGGCGGAAGGCTTCCATGGCAAAGCCTCTGCTGGCATACCATCGGCTCGCCCGCTCATGCAGCTCGGCCTCCTCGACCCCGTCGGCGGAAGCCGGCATCCGGCGCTTGAATTGCTTCCGCAGCAGTTCGGCAAACAGCGCATGATGCCGGTACCAGCGCTGCTCCCGATCCAGCGGAACAATAAACAAATTCGCGCGTTCTAGATCGCGCAGCATCTGATCGCCGGGCACCCGGGCCTCATGCAGCATAACGGCATCGCAAAGCGAACCGCAGAATCGGCCCAGGATCGAGGTATACAGCAAAAATTTCTGCACGGACGCCGATTGCTTGCTCAGCACTTCTTCCATCAGATAGTCCATCAATAGCCGGGGACTATCCTGAAACGCCGGCACCGGTTGAGCGGCGCCGGAATGTCCCGTCATCGACAGGGCTGCGATCTGCAGGCCGGCAATCCATCCTTCCGTGCGGATTTCCACGGCCGATACCGCTTCGGAAGAAAGCTTCAACCGCATCACGTCCGTAAGAAAACCGGCAGCTTCAGCCGTATGAAACCGCAAGTCAGGAGCGCCAAGATCGGTTACTTCACCGTTGACCCGCAAACGTGCCAAAGGAAGATTCGGCTCCTCGCGCGTCAGAATGACCATATGCATATTCGGCGGCATGTAATCCAGCAGCAATGATATCGCTTCGTCGACGCCTGGCGAGTGAATGACATGATAATCATCCAGGACGACTACGAACTTCTCAGGGAACTTTATCAGATCCTGGATCAAAACAGTTATTATCGCTGCTAGCGGAGGCGGCTGCGGAGCATGAAGCAGCTTCGCTGCGCCCTCCCCCAGCTTCGCCTCGATCGTGCGCAGCGCGGCAAAGAGATAGGTCAAGAAACGATGAGGAGCGTTGTCTCCTTCGTCCAGCGACAGCCACGCAGCCGGCCGTTTCTCCCGGGATAACCACTGGCCGGCCAACGTGGTTTTGCCATACCCCGCCGAAGCCGAGATCAAAGTCAGCTTCCGGTACAATCCTTCCTGAATCCGGTCAATCAATCGCTCTCGAAGCACGGCTCTGGGCCGAGACGGCGGGATGCACAGCTTCGTGTCTATAAGTGGCGGGACCATCCACATTTCACCTTTCCCGGGGGACCCCGAATAGATTGACAGGCTGCCGCGGTCCGTCAGTTGGCGGCTCGCACCAGCCGCTCCGGACGGCTAAACGGCAAGGAACGGCAGAAAACCATGCTTCTGCTGCATGGTTTTCCGTGAATCTGCCGGCCGCTAGATTGAAATGCCGCTTAAGCTCGCGCCAGGCGCAAACAAATGCCGGATAGCGCTCTCCACCTCCGCATCGGGCAGCAGCGGCGGCGCTTGATGCGGCTTCGTGCGGGCGTCAATCAGCACATTGTCGCAGCCCCAATGCTTATGCTCATAGTAGCTGTTCACTCCGTGAATATCATGGGAAGGGTTGCTGCGGGTGAACGTTGCCCAAAGAAAATTAGCAGTCGACGCACTCATAAAGTCGCTGTCATCGCATAAAACGATCAGCGGACATGAGGGCAGCGGGCCCTTGTCGCGAATCGAGCCGCACAGACGGTTGATTTCCTGCGGCGCTTCCTCGTAGCTCGTAAATGCCGAGCCCTGCAGCGCCACAACACCCGGCATAATCAGCTTCGCGTGACCCAGCTCCTTCAGAACGCCGGGCACTTCTTGACATAAGTCTCTGATCTTGTCCCCTACCGCTGCGAATATAACCTTGCTGCCGGTGTTCAGCCCGGTTCCTGAATAATCGAGCGTATCGATGGTCGTGTTGGTTTGAAAATGAATGTCACGGTGAAGATCGACCCGCTCCAGAATATAAGTTAAAAAATCCTCCATCCGATGCGTGCTTAAAGGCTGCTTTTCTTCAGCCGTAATGAATAAATATTTGGCCAAGCTCAGCTGGCCGGTGCCCAATATCCGGTTGGCGATCGTCAGAAGCTCCGCCGGCCGCTTCACCTGCTCATAGGGCGTGTATCGCTCACTGCCGATCGCAAACAGCAAAGGATGCACCCCGGCCGCGTCCACGGCATGGACCTCCTTCACCCCCGGGATTTCCTGCCGGATGGCGCCCCCTGTCAGCTCATGGATCAATTCGCCGAACGAGGTATCCTCCTGCGGCGGCCGTCCGACGACCGTGAACGGGAATATCGCACGCTCTCGGGCGTACACCTTATGCACCCTCATGACCGGAAAAGGATGAACCAGGCTGTAATAACCGAGATGATCGCCGAAAGGTCCCTCCGGCTTCGTTTCCCCGGGATGAATCTCGCCGGTGATCACAAAATCAGCGTCATGACTGATGCAAAAGCCGTCGACGTAACTGTAGCGGAAATGCCGTCCCCCGAGCAAGCCGGCGAAGGTCAGCTCGCTCATGCCTTCCGGCAGCGGCATGACCGCGGATAGCGTATGGGCTGGCGGTCCCCCGATAAAGCAGCTGACCTTCAGCGGCTGACCCAGCTTGTTCGCCTTGTCCTGATGGACGCCGATGCCCCGATGGATCTGATAATGAATGCCGACTTCCTTATTGAGCACATAGTCGTTGCCGCTGAGCTGAACGCGGTACATGCCCAGGTTGGAGTTCATGATCCCCGGCTTCTCGGGGTCCTCCGAATACACTTGAGGCAGGGTGACAAAAGCGCCTCCGTCATCTTTCCAATGTTTAATTTGAGGCAGATCGGATATTTGAATTTCCCGGAACCCTTCCGGCAGCCCGCTCGTTTTTTTGAGCGGCAGCGCCTTTCTGGCAGCCAGTCCGGTTCCTATATATTGAAAAGGACTTTTGAGCGCTTTAATCGGGTCGTTGCGCAGAGCAATAACGTTCTGCGCCTGCTCCAGCGTATCCCGGAAAATAAACTTGCTGCGCTCCATCGTTCCGAACAGGTTGGATACCGCCCGATACTTCGAACCCTTCACCTTCTCGAACAACAAGGCCGGTCCGCCCGCCGCATATACCTTCAAATGGATGGCAGCCATCTCCAGATGAGGGTCCACTTCTTCCTTGATGCGAACCAGGTGCCCATGTTTCTCAAGATCATTAATACATTGCTCCAAATTATGATATCTCACGGTACAGCTCCAATCTCCCGAAGGTCATCACCCGCTTTGGCATAGCATGGCTTAAGGGAATGTCCCCTATATTATCATCAAACTTGCACGCCAGGTCAATGCTTGGCCGGAATGGCGGATTATTATTCGTTCCAATAAGTCGTGGCCCGGTATAATCACCGCAAAATCCAGAAAACCCCGCCTCTGTCTATGCATGGCCGGCATCAGCCGGGACGGGCCGCGGCAGCCGAACCTCAAACCGGGTACAAGCCCGGCTGCTTTCCACAGCAATGGAGCCGCGATGCTGCTCGACAATGTTTTTCGCAATAAACAAGCCGAGCCCCGTGCTTCCATCATGATACGCACGCGCTTTATCGCCGGTGTAAAACATATCGAAGATATGCGGCAAATCCGCGGAAGAAATATATTCGCCATAGTTGATGATTTGAACGACGGCCTCATTCTTATCCGCAAAGCCGCGCACATCAATATATTGTCCGTCCCGGCCGTAGTGGGCGGCATTGCTCAGCAAGTTCTCGAATACCCGAGCCAGCAGCTCGCCGTCCCCCCGCACCGTTAACGGCGACACCTGCAGACGGGAGGTTAAGCCGTTTTTCTCAAGGACAGGGTACAGCTCTTCGGTTAACTGGAGCAGCAGCTCGCTCAAATCCACCGGCTTTGCCTCGATCGCCAGCCGGCCGTAGCTCATGCGGGCCACTTCGAACAATTCGTCGATTAGCCGCTGCAGACGAAGCGATTTCGCATGGGCCACCGTGATGTAACGCTTCCTTTGCGCCGGGGTCAAATCCTCGTCCTTCAGCATAAAATCCAAATAACCGATAACCGAAGTCAGCGGCGTGCGCAGATCATGGGCCAAATTCAAGACCAGCTGTTCCTTGCTGTTTTCGGCGACATCGCCTCTCTCCGAAGCTTCACGCAGCTTGACACCGGCCAGATTAATATCCCGCGCGATATCGCCGAATTCGTCCTGGGAAGGGATATAAATCTGATTGTTAAAGTTTCCGTTTGCAAGCTGATGGATACCGCCGGATATTACGCGGAAGTATGCGGCGTATCGTTCGGTAAGGAGAAAGAAAAACCAAATCGAAAGCGGAATAAAAAAAATCAAGAAAAAGTTGATGTCGCCCACTTCCCTTATGAAATAACGAAAACGGGTCAACGGATTTTCATATCTGGTCGTATAGTAATAAAGCTGGAGCAGCTTGTAAATGACAAAGGTAATCAGCCCCGCAAACAACATGCTGAGGCCAAACAGCAGGATCATTCTTGACCGAAAACTTCGCAGCATATTAGCCATTGAATGTATATCCCACCCCCCATACGGTTTTGACCCATTTATTTTTGTCTATGTCATCTCCAAGCTTCTTGCGCAGCGTCCGGATATGAACCATGACGGTATTGTTGCCTTCATAGTAATCCTCCCCCCATACCTGCTTGAAAATTTGCTCCGAGCTGTACACTCTCTTGGGGGCGCTGGCCAGCAAATGCAAGATATCGAACTCTTTGGGCGTCAGCTCTACGGGAACGCCGTTGCATATGACCGTCCTCTCATCCGGATGAATGACCAATCCTCCGGCTTCCACAATGGATTTGCCGGTTACCGGCTGGCTGAACTGCATGGATCGTCTCAGCTGCGCCTTGACCCGGGCGACCAGCTCCATCGGATTAAACGGCTTGGTCATATAATCGTCGGCGCCGCCGATAAGCCCTGTAATTTTGTCGAGATCAGATCCTTTGGCGCTTAAAAAAATGATCGGCATCACATGCTTGTCGCGAATTTGTCTGGTCACCTCGTGACCGTCCAGCCTCGGCATCATGATATCCAGAATAGCCAAATCGATCGCATATCTCGCAACGGCATCGACCGCCGCTTGTCCGTCCGCCGCTTTTATGCAGTGATACCCTTCCTTATTCAGGTACAGCTCTATCAAGTCTGCGATTTCCGCATCATCTTCCGCAATTAGTATCGTAACCGGCTTCATTCTGCCCACTCCCGCCCGCTATGGTTTGCTTCTCATTGTATCAAACTTTCGGCCTTATGGATTCACTTGGCGGCTTTTGTTGTCCAGCTCGTCACGATAACCCCATCCTTATTGTTGCCCGAAATCTCATAGGGACCCTTCACATTCACCGTAGAGCCCCCCTTCCTGGTCACTGGATAATAAGAAACCTCGTAGGTGCGCTGGCCAATCGTTATCGTCATGCGCTTTTGTTTTTTTACATAGTCCAAATATTGCTCCAGCACCATATTCTTCTCCTGCATAATGGCACTGTGCGGCAGCCCCACATAACGAAAATGCCAAGGCTCATGCTCAATCCCCGTAATATCGACTTTATCCGGCGGATAACGCAATATAAATCCGTATTTCCATGCGTTTTCCTCCAGCCATTTTCCCTCCGGCGCTTGCATCATCTTCCCCAGCGATGACCCTATATCGAGCGAAAGCCCCAGATTATGCTCGCTGTAGCCTGCAGGCATCGCCAGCTCGGCGCCCTGCTGCTCATACAGCTCATGCTGCTCCTCATGATTCCTGTACCCGCTATTCAGTATAAAATGATTAACGCCGTCTTTTCTTGCAGCTGCAACCATTGCCGAGAACTTTTCGGCCATATCGGCGGACAGCTGAATATGGTTATCAAGCAAAACAAATCCCTCGGTCAGCTTTTTATGCTTGGACAAGGTTACAGCCTTGGCCTGGATAGAAGCCCGCGCTTCCGGAGGCACAGGATAATCCTTATTAACCAACAACAGATTCCCTTTATATACTTGATCCTTGGTTATTTGAATGGTCGATACGGCTTCTTCGCCGATCACTTCTGTTTGCTGTTCCACTGCCTGCGGCTTAATTTCAGAAAAATAATAACTGCATCCAATCAATATCACGATCCCAAATACCCACTTTTTCACGGCTAGCTCCCTCCCGGTCTTGGCTGACTTTCATTCAGAATAAGGGAGACTTCTTAAAAATAAGCGCGGCAATAAATAAAATTTTTATTAAGCTGCACGGCCGCCGGGAGGGGCGGTGGCCTTTGCGCCTCACCCGATCACCGGCGCGTTAGTCTCCAATAAAGCAGGGCGACGGCGCTGACTGAAGCTCCCAATATGCTCACACCGCTCCAGCCTGCATAGGCGTAGATGGCAGTTGATGCAATCGATCCGATCGCGCTGCCTAACGAATAAAAGATCATATAACAGGCGGTGAGACGGCTGCGCGATTCGGGACGTGCGCCTAGAATCATGCTCTGGTTAGTCACATGTACGGCCTGTACGGCAAAATCCAGTATAATCACTCCAACGATCAATCCCCATAGGGAATGCCGAGTTAAGCTGATGGGCAGCCATGACAGGAACAGCAGAGCCAATGCGATGCCCGTTGTCCGTTGTCCTCTCCCCCGATCCGCCAAACGTCCCGCTTTGGCCGCCGCTAACGCACCGGCAATGCCTGCCAGACCGAATGCCCCGATCGCGCTATGCGAAAGAGAGAGCGGCGGTTCGCTTAGAGGGAGCGCCAGCGAGCTCCAAAATATACTGAATACAGCGAAAATGAAAAAAGCCAGTACCCCGCGCACGCGCAGCATCCGTTCTTGAACAAACAATAAGAAAACGGAACGAATCAACTCCCCGTACGAAAGAGTCGTTTTCTCCCGTTCCACCTTCGGCAATGCCCTCAGCAGCACGCCCGAGATAAGCAGCATGAATGCCGCGGAGACGAGATAGACCGAACGCCACCCGGCAAGATCCGTCAATAGGCCTGCGACGACCCGCGCAAGCAGAATGCCCAGCACGACGCCGCTGGTTACCAAGCCGATGACTCGTCCGCGCTCGGATGGCGCAGCTAGCGCTGCGGCGAATGCTACCAGCGTCTGGGTTACAACGGCCAGAAGTCCGACCGCGGCAATGCCGGCGATCAGTACTGTGCTCGTAGCCGCGCAACCCACCACAACCAAGGCTAACACGGACAATAACATGTGACTGATGATCAGACGCCGTTGCTCAAGCAGATCTCCTAACGGCACCAATAACAGCAAACCGAGCGCGTAACTAATTTGAGTGACGGTGATCAGAATGCCGATCCTTGAATGCCCAATGCCAAATTCGCCCGACAATGTGTCAAGAAGCGGATGCGCATAGTAGATGTTGGCAACGGCCATCCCGCATGCCGCGGCAAATAACAGCGCCATAGTCCGGGATATGGAAGAAGCGCGCCCCGGTCTGACCTGCTCAACATCTCCGGTGCCCGATTCGATTAGCTGATCGCGATGCTCTTCGTCAATCGACGCCAATGTGCTTGTATTCGTTTCCTTCATCCTCGGTTCCACGCTCCTCTGTGAATATTCAACTATTATAACGTACCGATCGGTACAAATTTAATTTAAAAAATAGCCCATAAAGGACGGTATTGTCAAGTTGGTATTTCCTAATCTTTAACCGTAGTCTTCGCTTTTTCCGAACAAGATACCCTACCATATAGCGCAACATTTGACAAAAAAACCTGTAATGGCTAAACTAATATCATACTGATCGATATGTTATGTAGCGGTTAACAAAAGGAGAAGGGGGGCGGCGTACGATGGTACGACCGCGTGAATTCGATGAAGAAAAAGCTTTGGACGCAGCCATGCAGCTTTTTTGGGAAAAAGGATACGACGCCACATCATTAAGCGATTTGACCTCTCGCATGGGCATCCAACGGCCAAGTATTTATTCCGCCTTCGGAGACAAGGAGGCTCTGTTTGAAGCTGCGTTGCGTAAATATACGAAAACCCATGCTTCGCATGTGCGGTCCAAACTTCAAGGCAAGTCGTCTGTTAGAGACGCGTTCCGAGGATTTTTTGAGGGCCTGATCGCAGACGGTTATGAAGGAGGTCCCAACAGAGGCTGTTTTTGCATCAACACGATGGTTGAGCTTGCCCCTCATAACGAGAAATTTGAAGTACTGACAAGAGAGCATCAGATGTATCTTGCGGCTATCTTTCAAGAAGCCATCGAAAGCGGTGTACGATCAGGGGAATTGACCATAGACACAAGCCCTAAAGCATTAGCGCAATCGTTCGTTATCTCATTGATCGGACTTACCGTCCTGTTGAAAGCGCGGCCCGATCGCCTATTTGTACAAAATTGCGTAGATTCCTTGCTCTCATCGCTCAAATAATTCACCGGTATGACAAGCAGCTGCTTAGCCCACATGTTTAGAAGCCGCGCGATTACCGACCGGGAAATCGAACAAGCTCCGCAGCAAGCAAAGAGCGGGACAATGCCCGCTCTTCGCCAATTCGCCCATGCCCTTCATTATGCGTCGGTCGGATCATGGAGCCGTATTTTGTTTGAATCCATTCAGAAACACGCCAAGCAGCTTCATGGTTTCATCCAGAGCATCCGGCCTCTGCAAGGATTCATTGGCAAGCCAAAGCGCCGTCTCATTCAATCCCCCGGATATAAAATGGGTCAAAGCATCAAGGGGCGTCATTCGGAAGCAGCCCTGCTCCTGCATAAGTTTAATCTGCTCCCTCAACAGACGCATCGAATGGTTGCTATCCATCTCTCGCCAAACTTCCCAGCCAAGAATCGCCGGGCCGTCGATCAGCATAATGCGCCGGTTCCGCTCTTCTACCGCGGCCATAATAAACGCCCGGCAACCCAGGTAAAGCTGCTGCCATATATCATCGCTTGTCGAGGCCTCCAGCTCCACATTTTCGGCGACTTCGCGCTGGACATCTTCCAGGACAATACGAAACAGCTCTTTTTTGCTGCGAAAATGATGATACACCGCACCCCGTGTCAGATTCGCTTCTAGAACGATCGATTCCAAGGCCACATTCGCATATCCAAACGCTGTAAAATGTGTTCTGGCAACCTCGATCAGTTTCCTAATCGTTTCGGTTGCCTCCTCTTTCTTTTTCCTCATATTGGGCTGGTTCTCCATTCATAACACTTTATTTCCAGCTTTCCTCGACATACTGGCTGCTGAATTCGCCCGTAGGAGGGATGACGGTGATGACATCGATCAAAATTCCGTTCGGATCGGCAGTGATGAAATGACGTTGTCCGAAATCTTCGCTCCGGATATCCAGCTCCAAAGGAAGCTTGGCCTTTTGAATGAGCCTTTCATACTCAGTATCGACATCTTCCACTTCAAAATTAAGGATCAGCCCGCTCGTTTTCTTCCTGTAGGCGTCGGGAATGGTCGGATGAGCGGCATCAAGCACCGCCAACTCAAACGGTTGATCCGCGCCGGACATTTTCAAACTGACGTACCACTCCCCATCGAACACCTTTTCAAATCCAAAATGCTTTACGTAGAATGCCGCGGTGGAATCGACTTGGTCTGTTAAAATCACGGGATAGAAGCTGGATACTTTCATGGATGGAAAACCCCTTTCGGTTTTGGTAGCTCTAATTTAACATACATACAGTATGTATGTAAATGGCTGACGGTTTATTTTTTTCTAATCCACATTTACTTATTGCGCAAGCCTTAAATCCCGCATATTTTTCTTTTTCTTTTTCCTCGTTCCTTCTTCCTGTTCCTCCTCCCTGCTTCTGCTCTCTGCTCCCTGCTCCTGCTCCTGCTCCTGCTCCTGCTCCTGCTCCTGCTCCTGCTCCTGCTCCT
>NZ_FMYY01000001.1:378071-442574 GCF_900101595.1 Paenibacillus sp. cl123 | reverse complement strand
CCTGCTCCTGCTCCTGCTCCTGCTCCTGCTCCTGCTCCTGCTCCTGCTCCTGCTCCTTCTCCTTCTCCTTGCTCCTGCTCCTGTTTCTTCTTTTCTTCTTCCCGTGGAGCAGCACCTCCATTTTTCAAATCAAATCCGGACTTTGTGTGGGGCCCACATACTCATAGTAATAAATTTTGCCAGACGTACCGGATGGCACCGCCCGAAATCTCCCTTTGTCTACAAGCCTGCAACAATATTTGATGACGGTTTCCTTGTGAAGCTCAAGCTCTCTCGCAGCTTTCGCGGGACGCACAACACGATGATGGCGAATAGCCAAGCGCATCAATTCCCGTTCTGTTTTATCGTACGCATGAATAATCTGCCCGGTTAGCTCCGTCACCGCACCCAAATAGGGGGCAAGAATATGCCGAAGCATGTTCGAGATAAAGGAAGGATTATCTTTCAATTCATCCAATGGAATCGTGATAAAACAGCAGCCCTGCGACTGCAGAAACAATCCCCGATTCAGATCCATACGATATTTAGTCCGGTCCTTGCCATGCGACCCGTAGTCCATGATTTCAATTGCAAAAAGATGTCCGCCCAAAATCCACATGAAGTCAACAAAATAAGATCTTCCCCGCCAATCCCCAACCTCGTATTCCGGATGCAGCCCATTAAAATCCCCCATAAGAGGCCACCATATGTTTTCAACAAACAACCGATTTCCATACCCATGTCCTCTCTTCAGCGCATCCTTACGTTCGCCTTGACGCCTGGACAGATGTTTCTGAAACCATCTTTCATGCTCAGCCTCGAAGCCCATCATTAATCGCCCCCTATGTATGATGACAAACCTCAATTTTGCTTCCCGATCATAGCTCAGCTTGTGAATTCAGGATAGTGTGAATAAAAAAGCCCCAATATCCTCCCTATCAGAAGGATTATTGGGGCGTTCTTCGCCACTTGCGTCTATGATTTAAGATTATTTTACGCCTTCAAGAGGCGGCTTGGCAAGAGAAACATTCATGTCCATGAATTTATACGATTTTCCATACAATCATAATCTCCGAGTGCCACATTCACAGCTTTTTGTACGATTTTTCGCATACTCTATGCGCGATAACCTTCCATCTGAGCCCATTTGTACGATTTTCCGCATATCTTCGCTCCTTACCCTAGGGCTGCGCAATCGTTTGTATGATTTTTCGCACATGTGCACATGATATCTCGCCTGTTGCTCGCCCAAATATTTCCATTAAAGGCTGAAGCATGCCCGCCAAAATTCATCTGCCCGAGCCACCCTGCATGCTGCCGCCGCGTTCGGGCGGAAAGCGGGAAAAGCCGGCGAGGCGCGACCTGGATGAACCGGGCGTCCGGCGCACATCCAAGCCGCATCGAGGCCTACGCATTCGCATGGCCTGCCGACCACACCGGCCCATGCCGGTCCATCCCAGCTCATGCGAGCTCATGCCAGCCCCCGCTCCGCCTATAGGCGACGATCACCTTAGCTCGTATAAACTCGCAGGCAGTGCCTGCACGAACGGCGACCAATCGCCCGCCGTATACAGATGAAGCCGGTGCATGGCCCGCGTACACGCCGTGTAGAGAAGCTTGCGCTCGTTGTCCCGGCTGTGAGCTTCCGGCGAGGCGTTATAGATGAAGACGGCCTCGAACTCGATGCCTTTGGCGAGATACACGGGAATAATCATCACTCCCTTTTCAAAAACAAGGGTCTCCTTCGTAATCAGCTGCACCCCTTCAACGCCTTGGGCATGTAACGATTCATAGGCTTCCCTGCTTTCTGCAGCGGTCTTTGTAATTATAGCGATAGAAGTGAGACCTTCAGCTCTGAGCGAAGCGATGTCTTCCACGATTCGCGCATTACGCTTCTTCACGCCGCTCGCACTGATCAGAAGCGGCTTGTCGCCTCTTCGGTCGAATGGCTCGATCTCCTCCCCGCCCGGAAGCAGCGATTTCGTAAACTCCACGATCTCTCTGGTCGAACGATAGCTTCGCACGAGGCGGATGAGGCTTGTATCGGCTTCGCCAAACAACCTGATCAGCGGAGAGTCCGACGCTTCCAGATTGGTGGACTGCATGAAGATCGCTTGCCCGAAATCGCCGAGCACCGTCATCCGGGCACGCGGAAACAGCTTCTTTATATATTCATACTGAAACGCCGAATAATCCTGGCCTTCGTCGACGAAAACATGCCGGATTTCCGTGTTCGTCCGGACGCCTTCGACCAGTTCTTTCACAAACAAATAAGGCGTCGCGTCCTCGTAAAACAATTCGCTGCGACCCAACATCTCCTTGGTTTGCCTGCAGATTTCCGGCCAATACGATGGGACGGCGGCTTCATTTGTTTTCTCCCGATATGACGATTCGTCGCCGAATAATTGGCCGTAAATGCCTGTAATATCGATAAAGGCGAATTTCTTCACGATTCTCGTTAGCGGCTTGAAGCTCTTTTTCACAATGGATCGAAGGATCAGCTCCTCCTCCCGCAGGGCAAAGTCAACGTCGCCTTCATCTCCCCGTGGCTTGTTGCTCATTAACTCTTGAACCACAGCATAATGCTCCGAAAGGTCGAACAGCTCCCTCTCTTTGTGCAGCATATCGAAAAACTCTGCGTACTGATCGTTATCGAGATAATTCAACTCCTCCTGCACCCAGGAAGCTTCCCGTTCCTTGCGTTCGAGCGCGGCCAGTTCGTTCATGAGCCATTCCTGCAGAAGCACGACACGACTGAACAGCGGCAGGGAGCTGTCGAATTCGTACAGCTTCGCGCTCATACGCTCCGCCGTAATCAATACGCGATCCCGAAAACAGATGTCCTTGAACAACATACCTTCCCGCCCGAGCCACTGCCCGTAGTTTTGCAGAGCTTTCAGAAAAGCTTCGGAGGTTTTGTACGCGATCCCTTGAAGGCGAGCTTCATAGCCCGGCTCCCCCTGTGCTGTCAAGGTGTATTCGATCTGATCGAAGGAGTCCTCTGAACGCAAGGAGGAACCTAGCCAATACTCAAGATACTCCTGAAATATCGTCTGCTGCATATTTTCTTCGCCGAGCTCGGGAAGTACGGTGGAAATATAGCTGCCAAACATCGAATTCGGCGAGAAAAGCACAATTTGATCAGCCCTGATCGTCTGGCGGTGTTTGTAGAGCAAATACGCCACGCGCTGCAAAGCCGCGGAAGTTTTCCCGCTGCCTGCCGCCCCCTGAACAATAAGCATCCGGCTTTTGTCGTTGCGGATGATGGCGTTCTGCTCCTTCTGGATCGTTGCCACGATACTTTTCATCTGCGAATCCGCGTCCTTGCTGAGCACTTGCTGCAGCAATTCGTCCCCGATCGTTTCGCTCGCATCGAACATGGTGCGAATCTGTCCGTTCTGAATTTGAAATTGCCGTTTGAGCTTCATCGTCCCTTCGATCCGGCCTGTCGGAGTCAAGTAGGAGGCCGGGCCCGGCGGATAATCGTAGTATAAGCTCGCAATGGGGGAACGCCAGTCGTAGATCAGAAAATCCAGTCCGTCATTGTCTACGAAAGAAGCTACGCCGACATAGACCTTCTCGCTCGCGTTCAAGCCCTCCTCCTGAAAGTCAACGCGTCCGAAATAAGGCGATGGAAGCAGCCGCTTCATGCCGTTCCATTGCTGCACCATTCGCTGGTGGCTGCGCTCTCGTTCGGCCAGCATCGCCGACTGCTGCTGTACCGAGTAGAAAGTATCTTCAAAATCTTCGGTCGTGCTCGTATTGATCGACAAGTCTTCCCAAAACCGCTTGCGAATGTCCGCCGCCTGATCGCGCAGTCCGGCCACCTCCGGCTCCAGCTCCGCGATTCTCGCCTGCAGTTTGTTCCTGACCCATTCCAGCCGCTCCTGCTCCTGCCGCCAATCCTTTGTTTCCATACGGAACACACTCCTTTTTCCATTTCCCGGATAAGATAAGCTGCCGATCGGGGCCCTTACGAGGAAGATACCTGCGTGTTCTGACGCTAGCTTTTCTTGCGAGCAGAAAGTTCCCTCACGCCTTGCCGCTTGCGTGAAGTTAAACTTTTTTGCTCTAAAAAAAGAGCATTGACAAACCGAAGCTCCAGATGTACAATTAAGATAGGGATGAAATTGTAAACACCTGAAAATTCAATTTGTCAATAACGCTATTGATTATATCATGGCGTTTGTTTGCGTTCAATACTATTTTTTATAAATTCCGGTATCGCTAACCCCTGACCCCGACTCATGGAAACGAACCGCTAAACAAAAAGGTACAATTCCTCATTTAGGGAGGAACTGTACCTTTTTGCTGTATAGCAGCACACGCGTCCTTTACTTGGATTTGCCGGATGCTAACAAATCGGCGACTTCCTTCATCGTTTCTCGGATCGTGATGATATCGGAATTGTAATATTTGCCGGCCTCGAGCAAATATACTTGTCCATTTTTGACAGCGGGCAGCCCTTTCCACAAGGCCATTTGCTGAATTTCCTTGTACTGCTCCTCATCCTCCACGATCAGCAGCAGATGATCGCCCGCATACTCCGGAAGCAGCTCATGCGAGATGGCCACTGCATTTTTCCAGCGGTCCTTGTCGATCTCCGCCTGAACTTTAGCAACGGCTTTAGCTTGCAGAGCATTTCTCACGACATAACCGCCGAAGTTTGTACTCAGATAGACGCGCAAGTCCCCTTTGGCAATACGTAAAATGGAAACTGTCTCATCTCCGATGGCCTGCTTTATTTTCTCCCGCGCTCCAGTCCTGTCGGCTTCAAAACCTTTGATCCAGTCTTCCACTTGAGATTTTTTCCCGAGCGCATCGGCAACCTTGGGAAAAACATCATAAATCGGGTCCGTGAAATTCACATACACAACCGGAGCTATTTTTTCTATTTGATCCATAACTTCCCGGTATATTTTAGGGTATACCGAGCTGAACACCATCAGATCCGGTGAAATGGACACTATTTTCTCGACATTGGGCGGATCGCCTACAGACTCAATCCCTTCGAGCGATGCCTTGGTAAACGAATTAAGAAAGTCATTATTGCAAACGGCTGCCGGCTTAAGGCCAATCGTAAGCGCAATCGGCGAAAATTCACACAGCACCACGTTTTGCGGATTCGTCGGAATGTCTACATGCCTCCCCATATCATCTATAAATTCTCTTGTTGGCGCATCGCCGGAAGGTTTCCCCGTCGAAGTGCTGCACCCCGCAAGCGCAAACACAAGCGCCAGCATAAACGCCATATGCCAGCCTCTAACTCGGTATTTCACTTTCATAGCTCTCCATTCCCTCCGATTCATTGATAACGATTATCATAATCGATTATAGCATCAGCTTTTTTATGAGAGCCATACACGCTGACGACCGGGGATGGATTATTGTGCATTTATATGGCGATTATTCTTCGACGCAGCTTGCTCCAAGCAACTCTGCAGCTTCTTCCATCTGCGCCATAATGGAGAGCGGATCATAGGCTAGCCACCGGTGAACATCCACCCGATAAATATGGCCTTTGCGAACTGCCGGGAAGTCCAGCCAGACGGAAGACTTCTGAATGTCCATCCATAGCTGCTCCGTTTCTTCGTCAGGCTGTACAACAACGATGAGATGATCGGCATGATAAAAAGGCAGTTCTTCCAGGGAGATAACCGTCGAATGATAATTTCCGTTGATCTCAAATTGTTTGGCTAGCTTAGGAGGAGGCGTCAAGCCAAGCGATTTGTACACCCCATAGCCCATAATTTCATTTCCGTAAATCTGAATATAGGCGGTGCGAATGCGAAGAATCGCGATCGATTGTCCCCCCATCCTCGCCTCCAGCCTGCGGCGCAGCGCCGAAGACCTTTCTTCATACATGCGCAGCCAGTCCTCAACCTGCTTATCCAGCCCCAATGCGGCTCCTATTACTTTGAATTGACTGTACAAAGGGTCTTTTTTAGTATCCGCCTCTACAAGCAGCGCTTCGCTTTGTTCACGCTTCATCCAGGAGACAGGCACGCAAATAGCATCGGGCTGTAATCGCTCAACTGCAGCAAGGTCATAATAGGGAAAATCATCTATGCCGATGTCAACGGCATCTTCAGACCAGTCCGCGTGAAGCCCCTTCAGCCCAACCATCCCTGCGCTCACTCCAACAGGCCGGATGCCAAGCGCCCGCAAATGTCCATAATAGTCAACGGCGACCACACGCAATTGCGGCTGTCGCTTATATTCCGACGGAGCCATCCCCGTATGCAAGCTGAAGCGGCGGCTGAAATAATACGGATCTTCAAATCCAACCGCCCGCGCCACTTGCCTGACCGTCAGATCCCGGCGCCGCAACAGCAGCTTCGCCGCCTGGATACGCAGTTCCGTCAAATAATCGATCGGAGATTTCAGCTTGTATTGTTTAAACAACCGGGAATAATGCTCCGGTCTCAGCCCGGCCAGCTGGGCAAGCTTTTCTCTTGTCAGCCTTTCTCCGAAATTGGCTTCCATATAAGCTGCACTTCTCTCTATTCTATCCAAAATCGATCTTGGCGACCTCGTATTTGTCTCATCCTTGCTCATCTACGCAGGCCGCCCTCCGACAACCCATTTGTTTTTGCGCGAGCAGCTTCAGTTGACAAGAGCCGGCTCACAGCATCATCTACAGCCTCAATCATCATCGTTCCAATCCTCCTCAAAATGGCAGCAGCTCTTCGGTTTGCACAAAACCCGAAAGCCCGTCAGTTTCCTTGATCATAGTTGCCTCCTAATTGTTATTCACGAGGTCTGCCAATCGCCACCATTTTATCATACCGATTGCCGCACAAAAAATCTTAACACTGTTTTCAGCTTTTCCGGTACAGTCTTTCGAGGATTTGACAAATAAATCTCCCGATGAATTTTGCTGCTGCGGCTATACCCATTCTCCGCACAAAACGCTTCCATTCGAGCGAAGCTTGCCGGTTCATTCTCAAAGCTTCCGAGATGCATCATTTGGCAGCATGTCCCTTCCTCCACGTCCTCAAACCGGACCTTTTCGAGAAACGGATTAGGTTTTTTCTTTTTCGTTTGTTCGAGAAACCGCTCAAACCATGGGGCTGTCAAAAAATCCGGCTGGCGGATCATAATCGTATACTTCAAATTTGTTTTGTCTGTCGCAGGCTTGGTCAGGTCAAGCAAGTCCCACACGCCTTCAAGCGGAAAAACCGTATATTCGTAGTACCCTGGCGGCACATCGTCACTTTTGTAAGACATTCTTACGGCGTAACTCAAACTGTACAAAGCCTCTACCGCTGCGGCAAATTCCGCGCCGTTAGGGTCACCGGAACCACTGACCATAAAAAACGGCATCCTCGGCACTTCCACAATTTCCGGCGACGTTTTCGGTAAATAAAGAGGTTTAAAATCTTTCTTGTAATCGATCTTCTTGCTCATAATCTGATCTCCCCTTTGCATGGTCTTGATTTATTTTAACACCCCCAATATGACGACAGTATGTCATGTTCAAATATGCGTCAACTCCTCCAGCGTATGGAGAGCAAGAACCGGCCATTTGCTCGAAATCGGCACCGAGCCAAGTAAATAAAGAGGTTTAAGTCAAAACTCCCCGGCATACGTTAATAAAGATAATGGAAACCGGGAGGGACATGCAGTTGAAAAAAGTTAAAGTTCGTCTGCAGCCTATTGTCAGCAGGATAAATATGCCTACCGTTATAAAGACAACTATCTTTCCGGGGGATTCGATCGAAAGCATAATTGTTGCGACTCAGGTCGGCGAAATCTTTTACATCAGACACGGAGTTATTGGAACATTTGCCGATATTCGTTCACGGGTCTTAAAACTAGGCGGCTCCAGCGGCGGATACGACGAACGAGGACTGTTAGGTCTAGCCTTTCACCCCCAATTTTACTATAACGGGTTGTTCTACCTCCATTACTCCGCAGCCGGAACCCAGGGTCCCACAGCTTTTTCCGAAGCTTTTAAACCTAACCCGTGTGATCCCGGCACTTTAAACCTGAAGTGGACAAATAGGGAGAAACAATATGACCATATCGATACCGTCGAAGAATGGATTCTGCCAGCGAACGGTCAGCCTCATAGGCGTCGTACACTCCTCAATTTGAGAAGGCCCTTTTTAAATCATAATGGCGTCAACAGCTTAAACTTTTCACCTGAAACAGGAAAGCTGGTTTTGACGACGGGAGATGGCGGATCAGCCTATGACCCGTTTAATTTAAGCCAAAACATGATGGAGCTTGCAGGTAAAATCATTGAAATTGATGTAGGCATGAATACATCTGCAGATAATCCCTCCGTCGTTACGCGGTTTCATGAGCTGTCCGTGCCTATTCAGGAAACACTTACGGTCATCGCCAGAGGAGTACGAAATACAACGGGCATTTCCTATCAAAAGTTCACTAATCAATATGTGAAATACGTAGGAAATGTCGGTCAAGATCTGGTGGAATCCGTCTTTTCATTCGTTCATTATAAACCTATACCGGTTACTCAAGTTGTTCAAGCTTCCAAGACGGGGCTTGAGCTTGCCCAAGAAGAGCTTATTAACTTGGGCTGGCGAGGGTGGGAAGGCGCTTTGCCTACATCCGTGCCGAGAGAATGTTCGGCAAACTCGATGTTGAACAAGAATTACATGGCCTATTACGATGAGGCGCTGCAAACTTCAGTGCTGCGTCTGCAGCCTTTAACCAGTTATTATCATAAAGATCCCCGACCAGGCAAGTTCGGAGGAACGGCACTGACAGGCGTTCAGCCGTATAGCGGCAACGGAATCCCTGACTTAACGGGGAGCGTCGTGTTTACGGACCTTGCTCGGAAGCAAGCAAATTCGCCTGTTAGAGGAGTTTTGGCTTATACCAGGATCAAAACGGAGTGCAAACCAAATGATTATACTATAATTGAAACGGATTACGATTTCGGCTCTCAAGCCGCTTATTATGTTGGATTGGGAACTAACTTGAGTCAATCCCGGCTTTATTTGGGGGTTTACGGCTCTATGAAAGTGGCCGATTCTAACCTGGGCACTGTATTCGAGATTGTTCCATGGGTCCAATAAAACAGATTAAAAGCCCGGGCAGTTTCCTGCTCGGGCTCGCGAAATTTCTTTTGAACCGGAGAAGCATCGCCTGGCTGTACAAACGTTAGCCATGCAAGCTTCCCTTCAACCAGGCGCGCTGGCGGTACGGACCGATCGGAATTTGGATCAGACTCATTTTCCCGCGCAGCGTCAATTCGTAAATTTCGTCGCCTATCTGCGTATCGAACCCTAGAAGCGGATGCCCGCCCATCCCGAGCGCGGATGCCGCGAGCAGGATCCGCTGGACAAGAATCCCCGTTTCCATCTGTCTGATCCGATATCCCCGATACCCGAGCTGCGGCAGCAGATGATCCCGATCTCCCGCCACATGCAAGCAGATTGGCACTTGAAACAGATTGACATTATGCAGCGACATCCCATGCTGAAGCCATGCCCGGTGGTCTCCCGGACGTATTTGCTGCAGCAGATGCCCTGCGCTGTCATAACGGTAAGCGCCGTCCGGAATGCCCGCAACGCCGTACAAGCAGACATAAAGGGAAACGCGGGACACAAGCGTTTCATCCGCTCCGTCCAAATCGTTCCGATAGCGGAAGGAAGCCGCAGCCTCCTGCAGCAGGGCGGCCAGCTGCAGAAGGTTTACCTCCCGGTAAACGAAATCCATGTCCGGTGAACGGCGCTCCCGGCTGACTGCTGCCAAATCGTAGCATAGGCTTGTTACGTATGGCAAAGCGAACGCCCGCCCTCCATAACCGAGATCACTGCCTCCTCCGATCTCCCTAAACGAATGCGAAGCCTCCTGAAAGGACGCTTCATTCATTTTGACCAGCATCGGGTAATCCTTGATCCTCCTTGATCGGAGGTAAGCGCTGTGCCGGACCGCCGGCAGCATCCGGCACAATTCTTCGGCAGAGACATTCCCTTCCCTGTCGTTGCTTTGATCGGACCGTCTGACCGCAGGCTCCGCCGACAGCGGAATGACCGCATAAACACTTTCTTCCTGTTCAGATAACCCGAGCAGATGGTTAACAGCCCTGTCAAGAAACTGATAATGGACATCGGCTGTGAATCCGAACCGATTCGCCACTTCCAGCAGCTGCCCGGTCAGCACCCCGGCGTCCAGCCCCTGAAGGCGGTAGGAAAAGTTATTATACTTGTAAAAGTTTTTCCAAAATACGGTCGACACAAAAACAGTGCCGAAGCTGGCGGAAACATCATAACGGCCGCCAAGCGCCCTGGAAACGTACGGAGCGAAATTGCCTTCCCGCAGCAGCACCAAACGATGATGGGCCGCATCGTAATGATATACGCCTGCCGGCGCATCCCCCGTGTGCAAATAGACGTATATCTCGTTCGGATATAAGGCTCCGCCGGACGGAACGAACCGCCGGCACCACTGCATTGAGCCGGTTGTTTGCGCTGCGGAGCCCGGGGCGGGACTCGACTGGCACATTTGTGTAAACCCGTATACGTACCAAAGCATATGGCCGACGCTGCTTAGGCCCGGTTTCTCGGGCATTCTCCCTCTCTCGAGCGTCAGAGGCACTTCCGGAGAAAGCGGAACTGCCGGCAGTCCCCGGTACATTTTCACTTTAAGCGGCGCATCCTCCCAATCCACTTCCCAATCCGGCGGTCTGGCTCTATCCGTTTCATAATGCAGACTGTGCAAAAAGGCTTCCAGACTCATCTTGCTCCCTCCCGGCAGCGGCTTCACGGAAACGGATGCGGATGGGGATTGAGCTGCTGGGGCGTAAGTGTCGTTTCGCGATACCCAAGCTCCGCCGGCACTCGGAGCACCCGCTCCAGCCCTGTCAACCGTGTAAAGTGATAGCCAAACGTCATCGGCAGCAGTCCGGGAATGAGCACCTTGACACAGTACAGACCATTGCGCGCGATCTCCGGCGTGGTCTGATCCACAACAATCACATCAAGGTTTACCTTGCGCAAAGCCTGTATCAGATCAGTCAAATCATCGGTTAGATCGGCATGGCGCGCCTTCGGCCCGAACTCCTCCGCAAATGTTTTCAACGGACGGTTTTCATCCAGCAAAAAACGAAGGCGCTCTTCCGCTTGCGGCAATCCGTACAGCATCGAGTGATCTTCCATATGCCTGACCTGATATGGATCTTGGAGCATGCGTTCATATTCCGCGCGATTCGTCTCGAACTTCTCTTCGAATGAGAGCAGCATGCCGGCCAATTCGTGGATCGCGCTTTTCACCGCCCGCACCGGATCGGGATGGGCACCGGCCGCGCAGAGGAGATTGATTCCCCGCTTTTTATTGTTTTTGGCAATCGCCCATACGCTTGGAATACCATGCTCCATCGTAGAGTTGTACAGATGGACGTCGAATCCCGCAACCGCTTGAAGGCGGCCGATCATCAGATGCAATTCCGGATCGTTCACGGAATAAGGATCGAGGCGCGGCAGCGGCAGCTCCGCGTACCAAGTCATCAGGAACGAATCCCGCTCCACCGCTTCCAGCATGCCGTAAAAAATCGCTTCCTCCAGGCTTCCGCCCAGCGCGCAGCCATTGGAGGTTTCGAACACCAATCCTCGTCCGCAGCTCATGCTGTAATAGGAAAGCAGCTCCGGAACGAGAATCGGGCGCTCGCGCAAAAACGAGTATCCCCATACCCAATCCATCGGACGATCGGGATCGAACGGTTGAAAGGGAAAGCCTTCAAGCTCATAATGCTCCTTGGCATGCACCCCGACTTGCAGCGGGTTCATCGCATCTGCCTCCAGATTGCGGTAGCTGTCTCGGATTACCGTTCGTTTGCCGCGCGGAGACATGCCGCAATATCGCTCCAAGCTTTCCAAAATGGCCGTCAGCTCGCTATCGGCATAGGAATGGGAGCGGCCTGCCGTTGCTTCGTCTTGCCCGAACAAGGGCAAATTGACGCTCGCATCGGCGAAGGGTGAAATAAGATCGCGCATTTTCCCGTTCAGAAAGCCGGTCCGGCTATCCAGGTAATCTTTGGCCAGAAACGATTTCAGCTCCTCTATGGAACGGCAGCGGTAGCTGTCCGCACTGATCTTGGGGTTTGGCTGAAGCGCAATGCGGGCCGCTTCCTTGGAATCGTCAGGCAGCCGGCTGCAAACCGGACACATCGGGTCGGACAGGAAAAAATGGCGAGAACTGTTCAGCGTATTCATGTTGATTAATAAAATACGTCCCTCCAAAGAACCGGAGTTCCCGTGAATCACCTTCCTTGCTTCCACCGCCAGCAAATGGGCCACCTGCAAAAGTCCCGTGCGCGATGCCCACACGTCCCGCTTGTTTTCCCCTTGCAAGGCGAGCTGCTGCTGCAGCTCCCACATCTCCTTGCGGTCGCGTCCCGCCATGAGCCGTCTCGTATCGGCGCATTGGGAGCAGCCCTGCGCATCCGGGCGGACTAACGGTCCGACCACCCCTTCGCCCCAAGCAACGAAGCCGCGCAGCCAGGGCGCGCCAGCTTGCCGCAGCACCGTCTCGGCTTCGCGGTGAACCGCAGGATGCCAAGCATCATGCAGCACCAATGCCAGCTTTACCGCTTCCGGTATTCCGGCCTGAAAATCGGGTTGGCGAACGATCTCGCATTCGGAAAGCAGCTCGTTGCAAACCAGGTTCGAGAGCTGCCCGCTTCCGATTACCGCCACAATAGCGCTCATCGGGACTCCTCCTCCAGCCATACGCCATATACGCCGGCCAACTCCTCTTTCATGAACGGCTCGATGGACAAATCCAGGATGACGGGCCGTTTGCGGTTCTGTCTCAACACCTGCAGCGCGGCTTCCAACGCCTTCGAATGTTCCGCTTCTTCCTGCTTGGGAATCATGACGTGATGCGGTACATTTCCCTCCAGCTGTACGGACGCAACATCTGCACGATGAGGAGACGGGATGGCCGTTTCATACTGCACATCACGGAGAGCCTGCTGCAGCGCGTCCCGCAAAGCCAATGTCAGATTCAAGCCGGCGCTGCCAAACCAGCGGCCGCGGGAGCCTACCCACATGACAGGGAAACCGGATATTTCTTCTCCCAGCCCGATAACCGGAGCCCCCCGCAGCGCAGCCAGCGATTGCCAAAAATAACGGCAGCGTTCATCGTCGATCGAAATTCCCTCCACACGAGCGGCTGCATGCTTTCCGTTCGATTGGCGGCTCTCCAGCTCCTTGTTCAACCATTTTTGCAGCCCGCGGCAAACGCCCTCCGCGAACGATTCCCCCGCACCGACACCCATATTCTCTGCTGCCGGAAAGCTTGTCATCGAGATGCTGGCCAATCGCAGCGCGTACGTCTCCACTCCGGCCAGCCCCGCTTCCCGCCGCGCCTCCTGATGCGTCAGACCTGCGCAGACGATGTCCGGAAGCAGCCCGGCCGGTCCTTCCGACAACGGGTCGACCGCCTGAACGCGGCATAAGGAGAGTGGAAGCTGCTTGAGGTCGCCTTCATCCCAAACATGGAAAACACCGGTTACTTCCGAAGTCAACCGGCTGAAACAGGAGAATAATTCGGCGATGGAGCGGATGTTCCCCGAGCTTGGGCGGAGCCGCTGCTCGAAATCCCGCACCTCCTCGATCTCTGTGCCTTCTGTCACAAGCGGATGAGGGAGGAAGGGATGCCAATTCCCTTCCAATGTTTCAAGATCCAACAGGAACATTCTGCTATTCGTTTCCGATTCGGTTATCCCGGCGAACCGTTTCATACATTCGAATACAAGCACATTCGCAAGCATCGCTCCTGCCGTGGAGGAGAAAATATGTTGCTCCGGGTCCTTCTGCAGCGCAGTTTGATGGATGCGACGCCATGCCGATTCCCAATCCCCTTCATCCTCCCCATGTACAAGCGGACCCGCCAAACCCGCCTGCTGGCAGCATAGAGCAGGAAGCAGCATCTTGCCTGCTTCCTTGCATGCCGCATGCAGTACCCGAAGCTCCTCGACATTTCCTTCCTCGGATACATACAGAACCGCGTCGAATGGCTCGATAGCCTCCTGCCATCCGCTCATACCGCGCTTATACAGGACGACTTCTTCTAACGCCGCCTCCGGATCGGTGCGAGAAGCATGGGCTGCAAGCTCTGCGAGCCGCCTCCTGCTGGTCTGAGGCGTGGAAGTCGTAAGGAGGACGTGAAACCTGGGTAATCCGGATTCAAACAGCGCCGACGCCAATGCGCTCAAAAAAGCGCCCGAACCGACCGCAAGCACTTTGGTTTGACGATAGGTTTGGAAGCGGTAGGCGCCCGAGCCTGATACACTGTCCAAATATGCCAATTGAGCAGCATAGTTTTGAAGTATAGCAGCCGGCAATTGATGAGGCCGATCCTGGCTCACATCGCGTACGAAACCGTTCTGGTACAACCGGTCCGCAATTTCATACACCCGGTCCCGGTATGCCTCCGTCAGGCCGTCTGTCAATTCTTCCAGCGAATATTCGCCGTTGAACATCGGCAGCAATTTTTCGATCCATTGATAAATCGTCTTGCCCTCCAGGCGAAATGACACCCGATTGTTCCGGAAATAGACGCCGCCGTCAGAATTCGGGAGAAAAAAGGTGTCGTCATTTATTTTCAAACGCATGGAAGACTTCACACTCGCCATTCCGCACCACCTCGCTACCTAATCTCCAATATGCGTCATTCCGTTTCTGTCATTTTATGTAACGCAATTTGTCCTTCATGCCTGATTTGAAAAAAGAAAGAGCCCCTGCAAGCCGGAGCTTGTGCAGAGACCCTGCCTTTCAGTCAACGTCGGCTATTAGCGGCAGCGTGCGCAGCTATGGCAATTCACGCAATTGTGGCAGCGGAAGCAGCTGCAGCTACAACTACAGCTACAACTACAACTGCAGCTGCAACTGCAACTGCAACTGCAATTGCAGTTAAAACATTGAACAAAACAAACGCCAACGCAAAATCCGACACACAGGCGGGAAGGATCGGCATTTTGCTGATACTGCGCGTTAAAGGGCGTCGTCTGGCCCGCCTGCATGTCGGAAAACTCCAGGTTTTGGAGCTGATTTCTGAAGTCGTTCATCTTCATTCCTCCGTTAAGGTTTTTTGATACCTCAGCGTATGTGGAATGCTCCGCTCTTGTTACTAATTAAAATGCCTAGTGCCCTTCACTCTGTTTTGCAGAAGCTTCGGCGTGCCGGGTTTAGATTGTTTTTCAGTAAGAAAGAAAATAAAAGCTAAAAGCGGCATAACGGCTCCGACCAGAGCTGTGAAGCTCCAGCCGCCTTGGTCGTATGACCAGCCGCCCAGAGAGGAACCAATTGCTCCGCCGATGAAGAAAATGGACATAAACAGCCCATTCAGACGGCCTCTTGCCTCGCTCCCCAAGGAGTAAATCGCTCTTTGCCCCAGCACAAGATTTCCCGATACGGACATATCCAGCAGAATGGCAGCAAGAACGAGCAAAGCGAGAGCTACTGTAGAATTGTCTTGGTAAACATAGGTGAGCAGCAAGGACAAGGCAGCAATCATCATGGCCAGTCCGGTCAAAAATCCGGTCCAGCCTTTATCCGCCAGTCTTCCGGCAATCGGCGCGGCTACCGCTCCTCCCACGCCTGCCAATGCAAACAAAGCGATGCCTTGCTGCGACATTCCGAAATCATCGGCCAGCCGCAAAGGAACCACAGTCCAGAAGAGGCTGAAAGCCCCAAATAAACTGGCTTGATAAAGGGCCCTGCGGCGCAGTACAGGCGATTGTTTCAAAAGGGCGCCCAAAGAGACCATTAATTTATTGTAGGTCAGCGTAGGCGAAGGCTTGCGTTCCGGGAGAATACGAGACAACAGAACCGTCAATAAAATAATAACAGCCGCCGACAAAACAAATATGGCTCGCCAGCCCCATAAGCTGGTGATCAAGCTTGCCACCGGCCGGGCAAACATAATACCGAGCAAAAGTCCGCTCATCACGTTTCCAACTACGCGGCCTCGCTGCTCTTCGGATGACAGATAGGCAGCATAGGGAACCAGTATTTGAGCCGCTACGGACCCCAGTCCAATAAACAGAGACGCGGTCAGGAACAACGGCGTATTGGGAGCGAATGCCGCTGTAAGCAATGCTCCTGCAACCACCATTAGCGATACGGCCGCCAGGCGGCGATTTTCAATGATGTCACTGAGCGGTACGATAAACAACAGGCCTGCAACATAACCGACTTGAGTTAAAGTGACAATTAGTCCTGCTGCTGCGGAGGAAAGACCCATAGCGGCGCTGATCGGCCCTAATAAGGGCTGTGCATAATAAAGATTGGCAACGATCAGTCCGCAGGCGGACGCTAGCAGAAACATAATCCAGCTTGAAACGGGTTTATCGGGGGCGGCTTGTTTCGGTTTCATTGTAATCCTCCTCATTTAAAATAATGTACGTTTAGTTCATTAATTGATTATATCATATACTAAACGTTCAGTTTTGTAAATGGGCGGCATAACTTTTCCTTTCTGTTGGTTATTTTGTATAATGAACGTATAGTTTTTAACGTAAAGGGGAGATTCCGATGAATGCGAAAAGAGGGCGTCCGCGTAATGTTGAAACTCAGAAGTCCATCCTTTCTGCCTCCTATGAGTTATTGCTGGAAAATGGCTTTGGAGCAGTCACTGTAGAAAAAATTGCCGAGCGTGCCGGGGTTAGTAAAGCCACTATTTATAAGTGGTGGCCCAACAAAGCAGCCGTCGTGATGGACGGCTTCCTCTCCGCTGCCTCGGCAAGGCTGTCACTGCCCGACACGGGCTCGGTATTTAATGACATACTTGTTCATGCCACTGATTTAGCGCGGTTTTTGACTAGTCGCGAGGGTGAAATCATTAAGGAGCTGATCGGCGAAGGGCAATTCGATCCGGGACTGGCAGAAGCCTACCGGACAAGGTACTTTCATCCTCGCCGGGTCGAGGCCAAGCAGATTGTGGAACGGGGAGTTCAAAGAGGAGAGTTGAAGAAAAATCTCGATATCGAAGTAAGCATTGACCTTATCTACGGACCGATTTTTTATAAATTGCTAGTAATCGGTGATCATCTGGATGATGCTTATGTTAAACATATCGTGGAAAATGCTTTTGGAGGAATTCGCGCAGATTAAAGAGAAGGCTGTACAAATCCGCTATATCGGACTTGTACAGCTGAAATCAAGCTATCCCCGGTTCATGGCTGTTTCGCCCGTACGAGTTATCTCAACAATGCCGTACGGCTGCAGCAGCTGAAGAAAGGCATCGTTTTTTTCCGGATCACCCACGATTTGCACAACCATCGTACTTGGGCTTACATCGATAACGGAGCAGCGGAACGTTTCCGTCAGGCTTTGAATCTCCGAACGTCTGGAGGGCTCCATTTTGAGCTTTACCAGCATAAGTTCGCGGCTCACGACAGGTCTATCCTGCAGTTGGACGACTTGCAAGACATCGATCAATTTGTTTAACTGGCTGCTTATTTGTTGAAATTGTCCATCATCCCCACGGGCGGCCACGATCATACGGGACAGCCCTTCCTGTTCGCAGGTGCCGACGGTAATACTTTCAATGTTGTAGCTTCTCCGTGAAAATAAACCAGCCACTCTCTGAAGCACACCCGGCGTATCATTCACCAAAACCGACAGCAGTCTTCTTTGTTTCATCTGCTTCTCCTCCAATATCAGGTCCTAGAATAATATCCTGCAATCCCTTCCCCTGCGGGATCATCGGGTAGACAAGCTCGTCACGGGAAATGACAAAATCGATCAGCACAGGCCCCTTCGTCGTCAACGCTTCTTGCCACACACGCTCGGCTTCCGCCGGAGTTTCGGCCCTGAGACCCTTGACCCCATAAGCTTCGGCAAGCTTCACAAAATCCGGGCTGCCGGATAAATCGATATGGCTATATCGCCCTTCGTAAATCAGTTCCTGCCATTGGCGAATCATGCCAAGGGTTTGGTTGTTGAGAATGACGATTTTCACGGGAATATGGTGTATGGAGCAGATGGCAAGCTCCTGGGAACACATCTGTATTCCTCCGTCGCCATTTACAGAGATGACGGTAGTGTCGGGATTGCCGATCTGCGCTCCGATCGCTGAAGGAAAGCCGAAGCCCATCGTCCCCAATCCTCCTGATGTAATCAGGGAACGAGGCTTCCGAAACTGGTAATACTGCGCCGTCCACATTTGATGCTGCCCAACATCGGTTGTAATGATCGCTTCTCCCTTCGTCGTTCGAGAGATCATCTCAATGACATATTGAGGCTTCAGCTCTTTATCGGAGGACTTGAACCGGAGCCTGTAGTCCGTTTTTAATTTCCGAAGCGCGGCCGTCCATTCTTTTTTCTCCATATGACCGGAGGAAATACTGCGGTTCAGTTGTCCCAAGGCCACCCTGGCATCACCTGTTATGGGGATTGAGGGACGTACCAGCTTGCCGATTTCAGCCGCATCTATGTCGATATGCGCCACCTTGGCGTTCGGTGCAAAGCTGTCCAGCTTCATGGTGACCCGATCGTCAAAGCGGACTCCGACGGCGATTAGAAGATCGCATTGCAGCAGAGCCTGGTTCGCCGCGTAAGTGCCATGCATGCCGGGCATGCCCAGCCATAATTCATGATCCGCCGGTACGACTCCCAGACCAAGCAACGTGGTTGTCACCGGCGTTCCCGTGCGCTCTATAAAATCAAGCAGCTCCTCGCTGCCGTCAGCCTGAATGACGCCCCCGCCTGCTAGCAGCAACGGCTTCTTACTGTCCTTTAAAGCTGAAACAAGCCGCTCTATCGCGTCTTGATCGACCTTAGCCCGCGCTTCAAGCTCAGCCGTATAACCCGGCACAAAAGCTTGATCGGGCAATATGAATTCCGTAACGGCGGCACTTACGTCTTTAGGAATATCGATGAGAACGGGACCTTTACGTCCGGTTGAGGCAATATGAAACGCCTCTTTAATCGTTCGGGCAAGCTCGGAAGCATGCCGGACCAGGTAGCTGTGCTTAATTATCGGCTGAGTAATCCCGATGATATCAACCTCCTGAAACGAATCGGTTCCGATCAGGTCAGACGAGACATTTCCGGTTATGACGACAAGCGGCACAGAGTCCATATAGGCCGTTGCGATACCGGTTACCAGATTGGCAGCGCCAGGTCCGGACGTCGCCATGACAACTCCTGTTTTGCCTGTGGAGCGAGCGTATCCATCGGCAGCATGAATGGCCCCCTGCTCGTGGCGTGTCAGCAAATGATGGAAATCCGGATTGTCATGCATCGCATCATAAATATACAATACCGCTCCGCCAGGATAGCCGAAGACGCATTCAACGCCTTCCGCAAGCAAAGAACGCAGCAAAATCTCCGAACCTGAAAGTATTTCCCCTCTTCCTGGTAGAGGGGCAAGCGTTGTTTCCGATATGAATTTCATTTTTAATAACCTCCTTGTCTTCCCGTTCTTTAACGGTACTACAGGAAGAGCGGATTGAGGCTATCCTTTCGTTTACGTTGGAGGTATACTTTTAGATAAAAATGTTGAGGACAAGTGGGGGGACGCTGCTATGCGGCAAACGATCGGTCAGCGATTGAACAATCTGATGTTCGACCAGTTCGTCGGGCGTTCGTTTGAGACGGGGCTTTTTCAGCAGTTTGTCAATCATCTGTCTGATCGGACAGAACGGATTCTCAATGTGTTCGGCACGGCCGGCATCGGCAAAACGTATTTGCTGGCTCATTTTGCCTTGATAGCCGAAGAACTGAACGCCATTCCTATACAGGTTGATCTGCAGGAAATAAACGGTGATACCGCAGCGTTTGAGCGTGCTGTCCTGCATGGAATAGGCATGACCACGAACCATAACAACGAGGCGGCAGCCAATCAAAGTATTCTGGAGCTTAGCCGATTGACCGAGGACAAGAAGGTCGTGCTGCTGATTGACGGATACGAGGAAGCAGGCTCCCTCGACTACTGGATGCGTACCTTTTATTTTCCTCGCTTGCCCACGAATATTCTTATCGTTGTGGCAGGACGTTATCCGCTGGAGGGACTTTGGAGGTATTCGGCCTGGAAAAATCTGATCGTGCGGTTGCCGCTTTCTGCGCTAACCTACGAGGATATCCGGCAGTATTTGCTGAATGGGGGAGTTACCGATGAGGAGGCTATCGATGCGGTTTGGCTTCGCACGTTAGGCCATCCGATCGCTGTTTCCCTGCTTGCTCCCGCACCCGGAGAGCTGACGGAAACGCCGGATTTCTCTGCCTCAGCCGGGCAAGAGCCGATTGAAGCCATGCTGGACCGTTGGCTGCTGGACCGTTGGCTGCTGGAAGCGCCGGATGATGAGCTCCGGCGACTGTTATTGGCATCCTCCGCAGTACGAACCTTCCAGCAAGAGCTGCTGGAGGAGTTAATCGGGAAGCCGATCAGCCCCGGCGCCTTTGATCATTTGATCAAGCTCTCCTTCGTAAGCCGTTCGTCGGGCGGATGGCGGCTGCACGACATGGTTTGGGAAGCTATGCGCCGAACATTCCGTGAACGCATGCCGGAACAATTCGAACAGTATAACCGAATCGCAGTTGCCTTCGCCGAGAAAAAATTGGAAGACGGCATCGCACAAGGAAAGAACATTTCGAAAGAGCTTGCCGAGCTGCTTCATTATACCGGTAACCCGATCCTGAGGGCGCACTACCGCCATACGCATGCCTCGCCGAATTATCGCGAACCGCTAAATGAACAAAATTCGCAGGAACTTGAGACATATCTTATAGAACGGAAAAAACGCCCCCGGGCATGGCATGTCATCTGTTCCGACCCGGAATCGCAGGAGCTATACCGCTTCTCTTTTACGCCCGAAGAAAGCCTGCTCAGATTGGCGGCCGTGAACTGGCCCGATGTGCTCAGCATGTCAGACGGTAATCGGTCCGTTCAATTGCTGCGCAACGTCGCGGGACGTGTAATCGGCGTATTCACCGTCGTGGCCGTGAATTCGGAAACATGGGATTATCTGGCCTCCGCCGCGGTTTCAAGGGCGTTGTTCCAGTCGATCTCTGAGGATCAGCAGCGGCAGTTGTCTGCGGCTGCGGCGCAGGGCAAGGCCTGGTACTTACTGAGCGTGGATGTAGAGGATCTGGAAAATGACCAAACCCGCTCGGACATCGTCGCTCATCTATTCGAATATGTGTTGGCGGGCAATCTGATCGTCACTTCACCTCCTCCGCTCGACTATTACGACCAGGCGATGTCGGGATTCGGCTTCAAAAAAATTCAAGGTGCGGATCATAATGACTACGGGTTGCCGAAACCGGCATCCACCTATTGGCTGGATACGCGGAACGACAATCTAAGAGCCTATGTGAAGCGAATGATCGGAACGGAGAGGGATGACGCCAAGCAGCTTCCGCTGCCGCAAAAAGCCCAGCCGATTGATCTGACGATCCCTCGGCATGAGCTGACGAAGCGAGAAAACGATGTGGCTCAGCTTCTATTGGCAGGATGCACGAATAGAGAGATTGCTGCCTCTCTTTATATCAGTGAGGCAGCGGTTAAGAAGCATGTGAATGCTATGCTGGCAAAGTTCGGCCTGAAAAACCGGACGCAGCTGGCAGCAGCCTTGCTGGGCGGCGAGGCGAAAATGTAGCTTCCAACTTTGATCCTAAGACATTGCCGTTACTGCAGCTGCTGACGACCGGACTGTCTTTTCTTCCATGTGCCCAGTGTGATCAAAGCGACATAGATGACTATGGCAATCGAATCTATAAACGTATTCGCAAGTGAAGCGGCGTCAAGCCATGCCGTTACGCCAAGTATAACCAACAGGCGGACGATCAGGATCGCCGCGATCATCCATGCGGCAAGCCAGGTCCTTGATCGCTCACTTTGGAATGACATAAAAATAAATGCGATGCCGAAGACTAGATTTTCCGCTGTGATAATGTGCCAAACATACGTGAATATCGTCTGTGTTTCCATGGATATCGTCTTCATGTTAAGGGCCGGCAGCACAGCGGATTGCCCATTCCAAGCATGTGTGGCGGCAAACAGCATCGCAAGAACGCCTGCAATCAGATAATAAAAATTTCTAATCTTCATGCTCAGAACAGCCCTCCCTGGAAATTGCCGGTTCATTATTTCGAATATCCTGATAAAGCTCACGGACGAATTCTGCCAACCGTTGGTCGCTTTCGTTATTAAAGTCTTTTAACGTTTCAGCCGCTAAGCTTAGCAGCCGACTGACCTTTTCCAGACGGTCAATCTTCTTGCGTGTTTCTGCGTTTTTGGCATCGATGAACGCCGCAACTTCTTCGCAGTAAGCAGGATCGATATTTTCCGATCTTGGGAAACTGAATTTCCCCCTGATTTCGTCAAGGGAAAAATCCGCATACTGCATAATCTGAATATTCATCAAGTTTATGAGATCGTTCTTCGAATACCTGCGGTACCCATTGTCTTCCCGGAACGGGGAGACGACCCCAATCCGGTCATAATACCGAAGCGTATCCTTGGACATCCCCAGCAACTGCGAAACCTCTTGTATAGAATATTGTTTTTCCATGAATTCAGAATAGCATTTGAGTTGACTTCAATGTCAAGGCGTTTTTTGATTTTTTATACAGTGCCCGAGCGTCAGAAAACCCATAGGGGTTACTACAAATTTGAGCCACACCACTACACGGCTACCAACGCGCCCTAAAGGGCTACCTTTCCCCGGAGGGAGCCTCAGACCCGCTTTTTATACGCCCTCATCGCAAACATATAAGCTACGAGCATGACCCCGACACACCACGCGAGAGCGATCCAAATGTCGTTTCCCACGGGTTGGCCGGCCAGCAGCGCACGGATGGATTCAACGATCGACGTGACCGGTTGGTTTTCGGCAAAAACGCGTACGACAGACGGCATCGTTTCGGTCGGCACAAACGCTGAACTGATAAACGGCAGGAAGATCAGCGGATAAGAAAACGCGCTTGCGCCCTCCACCGATTTTGCGGTCAGTCCGGGAATCACGGCGATCCAGGTTAAAGCGAGCGTAAACAACACGAGTATGCCGGCTACGGCAAGCCAAGACAGTATCCCCGCCGATGAGCGAAAGCCCATAAGGAGCGCTACGAGAATGATGACGACAAGCGAAATGACATTGGATACGACCGAGGTCAGCACATGCCCCCACAGCACGGCGGAACGCGCAATCGGCATGGAGTGGAACCGCTCAATGATGCCCCGCTGCTTATCCAGAAACAGCCGGTAAGCCGTGTAAGCTATACCGCTTGCAATCGCGATCAGCAGAATACCGGGCAACAGATAGTTCACATAGTTATCTGTGCCTGTCTGGATAGAGCCGCCAAACACATACACGAACAGCAGCATCATGGCAATCGGAGTCATGCAAACGGTGATGATGGTATCCATGCTTCGCAATATATGTCGGATGGAACGTCCAAGCATAACGCTCATGTCGCTGAAAAAATGACTTTTTACAGTTTCCATTTATACGGCCTCCTTTTTCCCGATGATTGCGAGGAAGATCTCCTCCAAGGTCGGTTGTTTCTCCACATATTCCATTTTTGCAGGCGGGAACAGTTTTCTCAGTTCCTCCAGCGTGCCATTGGCAATAATCCTGCCCTCATGCAAAATGGCAATGCGATCGGCCAGCTGCTCTGCCTCTTCCAAATACTGCGTAGTCAGAAATACCGTCGTGCCGCCGTCGGCAAGCTCCTTGACAATTCTCCACGTCTCCATGCGTGCCTCGGGGTCAAGCCCGGTGGTGGGCTCGTCGAGGAAGATAAGCTGCGGTTTTCCTATAAGACTCATGGCGATGTCAAGCCTGCGGCGCATCCCGCCCGAATACGTGGACGCCTTGCGGTCGGCGGCGTCAGTTAAACCGAATCGTTTCAATAAATCGTCCGCAATTTGACGAGGATGATGAAGATGCCGCAGCCTGGCAATCATGATCAGATTTTCCCGCCCGGTCAACATCTCATCCACCGCGGCAAACTGCCCCGTCAGACTAATCGATTGTCTCACCTGGTCGGGCTTTGCCGCAACGTCGAAGCCGTTGACGGCAGCGGTTCCGCTTTCCTGTTTGAGCAGCGTGGCGAGGATTCTGATGATCGTCGTCTTGCCGGCGCCGTTGGAGCCAAGCAGAGAGAAAATCTCCCCCCGCCTCACTTCAAAATCGACGCCCTTCAGGACTTCCTTGTCCTTGTATGACTTTCGCAGACCTTTCACTTGAATGGCTTTCTCCATCCCGGTATCCTCCTTTTACTTGGTTTTATCCATAGCCTTTTTCATGGCCTTGTTAACTTCTTCATCAACAGACTCCTGATAGATGTCAATGTAGGTTTTAGAATCTGTGATCAGACCGTCGCAGAAGGCCGCTACGTCCCGGCCCGTCACTTCGAGCACGCCTTTCCCCGAGGCAGCGCCCTCTTCAAAAAGATCGATTATTCCCGACAGCACCCCCGTCCCCTCGGTCAGCTCAACCGGGCAAACCTTAAAGAGATATTTTTGAATCTCTTTATAAACAATCTGATAATCTTGAGGAAGCGCTTTGACACGAGCCATGTGCGCTCTCCACTCTTTTTTGCCTTCGATGATATCTTGGAATTTCATTTTGATATCCTGGATTCTCATTTTTTATCCTCCTATTTGCCTAATTTTTTAGCGATAGTCGTATTGAGCTGCTGGCGCCACTTGTCACGTAAAGACTTTGCCCCTTCTTCGCTGGCCAGCGCTGAACAGAAGCCTTTGATATCATCGCCCAAAACCTCTTGGACACTCTGGCCGTCCGCCGCCGTTTCTTCGAGCAGCCCGAGGACACCGTCAAGAATTGGCATGAGGTTGCGTCCGGTAAAATCTGAATGCGACCAAAGATTGACTTTGATTTTTTCCCATGCCGCTTGATAATCAGCCGGCAGTTTTTGGGCTCGCACCTCGAAAGCTTTCATCGCTTTAGTCATGTCGCTGCCTGTGATTTTTTCCCAAAAATTCATGATTTCCACTCCTTCAATTCGTTAATTTTTGATGAAACGAACTCCCACTTCTCCCAAAATCTCCGCAGCTCCTCACGTCCCGCATCATTGAGCGTAAAAAACTTTCGCGGCGGCCCCATGTCGGAGGGCTTTTTGGTCGTTTCTACTAGCTTACTTTTTTCAAGCCGGATCAGAATGGTGTACACCGTTCCCTCAACAACATCCGTGAAGCCGAAGGCGTTCAACCGCCGTGTAATTTCATAGCCATACGTTTCTTCGCGGCTAATAATTTCAAGCACGCAGCCCTCGAGCACACCTTTGAGCATTTCCGTCAGGTCTTCCAATACAATCACCCTTTACTATTCTGTATAACAGGTATGCAGTATTACTAACTACCACTATAAAGTAACACAGAGTAGCTGATTAATCAACACCCTTTGCTCGGAAAATAACGATTTATTTCATTGCTCCGCCAAACAAAAAGAAAACACGCCGGAAGCTGGCGTGCCGCATCTGTGCGTTTGGTGGAGCCTGGGGGAATCGAAGCCTTGCCCTAAAGCTCATTCCGCTTCCTTGCTTTTACGGGCTCTGATATAATATTCGCCCCACTCGCCCAATTGATCTAATATGAGCTTCAAGGATTTCCCTAATTCACTCAATTCGTAGACAACTTTCGGAGGCACTTGATTATATACGGTCCGGGTGATGATGCCGTCTTCCTCCAACTCCCGAAGCTGCTGAGTTAAAATTTTTTGGGATATATCGGGGATTTCCTTTCTGAATTCGCTCGATCTCATGGGGCCGCAGTTTAAATAACATAAAATCAACAGCTTCCACTTCCCGCCAATGACCTCCAATGTCGCTTCGGCAGGGATATTATGGACTTGGGTCGTTTGCTCCTTCATTGGTCACAGTCCTTTAACACATGTAATAGTTACCTCTCAGTACCTATAGCACTCTTTGGTTCTATAAGAACAAAAAAGTGCGTTCTTTCCATGTTTTTTATTATACGGCATAATTCAATTTGTACCATATGCGGTTGTTAAAAATGTAGAATGGAAGGTGATATGACGTGAAAGTACTGACCGTTGTCTCACACCCAAGGGTGAATTCCTTAACCTTTTCTGTTGCAGACCGATTCACGCAAGGGCTCCTAAACGGAGGCCATGAAACGGAAGTGCTGGATCTGCACCGCAGCGGATTTAATCCTGTGCTTGGGGAAGCGGATGAGCCGGATTGGTCATCTGATCATAAGCGGTATTCGCCTGAAGTTGAGACAGAAATGGAACGCATGAAGAAACACGAGGCTCTCGCCTATATTTTCCCGGTTTGGTGGTACAGTTTACCGGCTATGCTCAAAGGATATATTGACCGGGTTTGGAACAATGGTTTTGCATACGGTTCAAATAAACTGCCTCATAAACAAGTACTTTGGCTTGGCCTAGCGGCAGATTCGAAGGAAGACATGGCGAAGCGACAATACGAGAACATGATGAACCAGCAGCTGAATGTCGCAATAGCCAGTTACTGCGGAATTTTGAATAGCAGAGTTGAAATTTTGTATAACACCTTGGATCCAAACCCGGAAACTCGGGAGAAGCTGCTGGCTCAAGCTTACGAGCTAGGGCGAAATTACTCCGTATCCTGATATCTGATAATCGAAGGGTATGGCTGGGATAATGGGCCCATTGTTCAAACAAAATAAAAGGGCCGCCATCACAGCGGCTTGCTTTTCGCGTTATTCATGTATGATAATGGCATGAGCGCTTAAATTTCAGATAAAGGAAGACGATTTTATGTTTGGAGCCACTATACTACTGGTTGATGACGAGAAGGAAATCACCAATCTTCTGGAAATTTATTTAAAAAATGAAGGATTTCATGTATGTACGGCAAGTGACGGAATCGAGGCATTGGACATTTTGCAAACGAATACGGTCGACTTAATCATCCTTGATGTCATGATGCCGCGAATGGACGGGATTCAAGCTTGTATGAAAATCCGCGAGGAAAAGCAAATGCCGATTATCATGCTTTCCGCTAAAGGCCAAGAGATCGATAAAATTACGGGATTAAGCATTGGAGCGGACGACTATGTGGTTAAACCATTCAGTCCTCTGGAAATTGTTGCCCGGGTCAAATCGCAGCTTCGCCGATTCAAGCAGTTCCATGCGAATCAAGCAAAGGATGATAGCGAGCTTGTGATCGATGATCTCCTTATAAATTTGAAGACGCACAAAGTGTTTGTCGGTCACAACCAGGTTAAGCTGACGCCGCGTGAATTCGCTATTTTGCAGGTGCTTGCCCAACACCGCGGCAGCGTGCTAAGTATGGAGCAAATCTACGAATCCGTGTGGAACGAGCCATTCTACGAATCTAATAATACAGTTATGGTTCATATTCGTAAAATTCGGGAAAAGCTCGAAAAAGATCCAAGCGCCCCTCAGTACATCAAAACCGTATGGGGAATAGGCTACACAATTGAGTAGTCTGCAATATCATAAGTACGGATTGGAGATTGGACGTGAAAATAAAATTCATCAATACGATGCGCTGGAAATTTATATTGCTGTTCCTGCTCAGCATTGCACTAACTGCCATCACCGAATATATCGGTTATCGTCTATGCTTGAAGCTTGTTTTTGTATGGCCGTTCTCTACGCCGATGCGCTGGGTCGTCAATCATATTGGCTCCACGCCGATCATGATTATTTCCGGCTGTGTGCTTTTTCTTGTCTATTTTTTTGTGCTCAGCAGTAAAGTTTTTTCGTATTTGGAGGAGATCACGCGGGGGCTGCAAGAGATATCTCAAGGCAATTTATCATATGAAATTACGACCAAATCCTCGGACGAATTGGGGGTCTTGGCGGAACATTTTAATCATATGACCCAACAACTGCGGAAGTCGATTGAAGAAGAGCGAAATGCCGAAAAAACTAAAAACGAACTGATCACAGGGGTATCCCATGATCTGCGCACTCCGCTCACCTCGATTCTCGGTTACTTGGAGCTGATTGAGACCGATCGTTATAAAGATGAGGTGGAGCTAAGGTATTATATAAACATCGCCTATGAAAAAACGAAAATCTTAAAAAAGCTGATCGATCACCTCTTCGAGTATACGTCGCTAAGCGGGCAAGGCATTCAGTTTCAAATGAAAAAAGTAAACATTCTGGGCTTCCTGAAGCAATTGGCGGAGGAATTTACTCCCCAGTTAAAAAAAGCAAACATGGCATGCCGATTGTCTGCCCCGAACGATAGCTTGTATGTGCTTGCTGACGGCCACCAATTAATGCGCGCGTACGAAAACATGATTTCCAACGCGATTCGTTACGGAAGCACCGGCAAATATATCGATATCCGCATCAGCAAAGTTGACGACGAGGCTGTCGTGGAAATCGTCAACTATGGCGACCCTATTCCCGAGCGCGATATACCATATATTTTCGAACGATTTTATCGAACCGACAAATCAAGATCTTCACAAACCGGCGGAACCGGGCTTGGGCTAGCGATCTCGAAAAGCATTATCGAGATCCATGGCGGTTTGATTTCGGTGCGGAGCAGCCGCAAGGAAACGGCCTTTGCAACCAGACTTCCCCTATATGAGAATATATCTCCCGGATCACAGGAAGACCGATAATCGGTCTTTTTTTGTGTTTGCGGCATTTCTTAATTTTTATTAAGAATCTATTAAGCGACCGCTAAGCGCCTGCATAAAGAACATTAACATTTATCGTTTATACTGGGACGACGGCAGAGATTAATGAAGTACCAATCCTGCTGTGTACAAAAATCATATAGGCAGAGGTGTTCATATTGTTCAAAAAAAGAGTTCGGTTTATAGCGGGAGCGATATTCATAGTATTGCTTGGACTGGGGATAGGATGGTATATGAACTCATCGAAAAACGGCGACGGAGGAGTTCTTGTCTCGCCGACAGAGAATGTGAAGCGCGAGCCCCAGGTTGTACAATCCGTGGACAAGTTGAAAGAAAGCTATGACGTAGTTGTCGTCGGTACAGACCCCGAGGGAATTGCAGCAGCAGTCTCCGCGGCGCGCAACGGGCTGCAGACACTGCTGATCGACAGCCGGAACCGTGCGGTCCTGGGCGGACTGATGACGGTCGGTTGGTTGAACAGCATCGACATGAATTGGGATAAAACATCCGCGAAGCTGCCGGGACAAGAGCAGGATTATTATAACAAAGGAATTTTCACGGAATGGTACAACAAAACGGAAGGCCATTCCTTTGATGTGACGACGGGAGCCAATGCTTTTTACGAATTGGTTAAAGCCGAGAAGCATATTGATCTGTATATGACAGCTTCCTCCATAGAACCGATTGTCCAAAAGGATGGGGCTAACGTAGGAGTCCAAGGCCTCACTGTCGGCTTACCGGACGGAACGAAGCAAAAAGTGCAAGCAAAAGCCGTTATTGACGCTACTCAAGACGCCGATGTGGCAGCCGCTTCCGGAGCCTCGTTTACAATCGGGCGTGAGGATCTGGGTGATGCAGCCTCCCGGATGGCCGTCACCGCGGTATTCCGTTTAAATAATATCGACGATAAGGCCTGGAGTTTGATCGCCAAACGGTTAAATGGAGACGGGGACAGCAATACCGGTGTCAGTAAAATGTCCGCATGGGGCTACGGTAAAGAAATGAAGGAATACGAACCGCTTAACAAAGAGCGCGTGAAAATGCGCGGTCTCAACATTGGAAGGCAGCTAGACGGGACGATTCTGATCAACGCCTTGCAGATCTTCGGAATTGACGGCTTGAATCCTCAATCCGTCAAAGAAGGAATGGATATTGCAAACAAAGAAATCCCGCATGTCATTAATTTCTTGAAAAAATTCGAGGAATTCAAAAACGTTGAACTCAGTGGAATTGCTCCTGAATTATATGTTCGCGAGACACGCCATCTGAATGGCTTATATCGTTTAACTGTCATCGATTTACTGGAGAACCGGGATCAGTGGGATCGCATCGCCTTCGGATCTTACCCTGCGGATATTCAACGAATTTCCCCAAATGACAACGGGTCTGTCGTCGTGGATCCGTTGAAATATGCGGTGCCGTTCCGTAGTATCGTTCCGAACAATGTGGACGGGATTCTCGTCGTGGGAAGATCGGCCAGCTACGATACGCTCGCACATGGCAGCGCACGTGTCATTCCGGTCGGTATGGCTGAGGGTCAAGCAGCCGGTGCTGCCGCCAAGTTAGCTATCAAAAATGGAATTACTTTTCGAGCAATGGCAGAATCGAAAACGCTGATTGCCGAGCTCCAGAAGTCGCTTAACGATCAAGGCATGGACCTCAAGCCCTATACGGCCGAAAAGATGAGCTTTATGAAGCATAACCAATATGAGGGTCTGAAAGCCGCTGTATACATGGGGCTGGCTGTAGGCTCGTATCATAACGAGGCGTTTAAACTGGACAACCCTTCCAATATGCAGCGTATTGTGAATGAACTGAATATCATAAAGAAAAAATATAAACCATTTTTTGAAGGAAACCCTTCTGAAGCTCTAAAAAATGTGAATGAACCAGCGAAGCAAGCGTTGACCTTGCAGCAAGCGAGCTATACGATTGCCTTAGGCATAGGGCTTCAGACGACCCCGGAAAACGCACAGACCGAATTATTAAGCAAGGGATTTGTTAACAAATCGACCGTTGCACTCATAGCCAACCCTAATAAATTGACGGATGGAGATGTCTTCATGATGCTCAAGGATACCGTCGAAAAATTAACCGGTTTTCGTTTTAATTGAATCTTTATACTTGGCTTAATTCCGATTAGTTAACGTTCAATGTAGAGTAGAGAACTGAAATTTCATTGGAGGGCGTAAGCCCTCCCAGATTGACGAGAAACCCCACGTTTTGTTAAGACGTTGGGTTTCTTTCGTGTTTTGAACGAGTTTTTTTGGGGCAGAGATGGAGTCAGGCCTCCTTCGCCTTCCGCTCCAGATGGAAGGCGATCTTTTTCATGTTCTGCACCGCTGCGGTCATGAGCGCTTGCTCCGTCACATTCCGCAGCCCCCGCAAACGGCAATAGCGAAACCCATGGAGCTGTTTAGCATCCGCGAAGCTTCGCTCAATCGTTTCTTTTCGTTTGCGGTACAAGCGTTTTCCGGATTTGCTCAGCCGGTTTGCCCGTACATTCTCCTTGCTAGCCTCCCAAATGTGCCGGGTGACGATCTTCCGGCGGTTTCGGGATCGTGTGCATTTCTGAAGCATCGGACAACTGGAGCAGACCTTCGAATCCGACACGTAATGACGGTAGCCGTTCCTGTCGGTTGTCCGGTAGGGCAATTCCTGTTTTTGCGGACACACATACACGTTTCGTGCGGCATCATACGTAAACTCCCATTTATGGTATAACCCTTGCTTAGCACGGTTTCCTGCTGTGTACCCATATGTCCGAAAGCCTACTCCTATGCGGGTTTTCGGACTTCGGTATGCTCTGTTGTATCCTCGAATTTCCGTCGATAATCTAGGGTTCGTGATCATGATTGTGATCACCCCTCAGCTCAAATCTCTTGTTATAGGAGGCTCTGTTATGGAGTCTCTTTTCTTTTTCCCTAAAACGAATAAAGGAGTCCTGTCCAATGGAACAAAACTCGACCCGTAAATATGAAGCGCTATTGCTTGATGAAGACCGACTGTACACTCAAATTGAAACATGCGAAGAGATGATCAATGCTGTTTTGGATAACATTTATCACTCTGCGGCTACGCTGGACTACGAGACGGTACAGAATGCTGTCTCTGCTATTACGAATATTGAACTGGTTTTACGGGTTGAACTGGCCGCTGTAAGAACAGACAAGGTATTCCTAGCTCGCCTCATGAAGCTAAGGGAAGACGGCGACGACCTGAAAGACGAGATAATGCGATGCGCGGCGCGTCACTATGCAACATAAATGGGAATCATGGTATAATAATAATGACAAGGATTGGAGTTGATTCGGATGCATGACCTGCTTGACCCCAAGAACGATTTCGTCTTCAAACGCATCTTTGGCAGCGAAGAAAATAAGGATATCCTGCTCGCCTTCCTTAACAGAACCTTTATGGAGGCTGGAGAGCCGCCGTTGACCGAGATCGTCCTGATGAATCCGTATACGGATAAGGATTCGCCGCGCGATAAGCAATCCATCTTTGACATCCAAGCTAAGACGACAGAAGGAAAGCTAATTAATATAGAAATGCAGTTGTTTAACAAATACGACAATGAAAAACGTACGCTGTACTACTGGAGTAGGCAATATGCAGGGCAACTTGAAGAGGGACAGTCCTACAAGCAGCTTCGGAAATGCGTCACGATCAATATCCTTAACTTCTCCATTCTACCTAATGACCGTTACCATAACATTTTCCATCTACGGGAAGACCATAGCGGCATTACACTGATCGACGACATCGAAATTCACATCATGGAGCTATCCAAGTTGAATACGCAAAGCATACCCAATGAAGGCGGCTTGCTCAACTGGCTGCTATTTCTGAAAAGCGAAGACACGACGAACTGGGAGGTGTTGAAAGTGAACGAACCAACTTTGGGTAAAGCAATGACCGCATTGGAATATCTCAGTCAGGATGCAGAAGCACGTCGCATGTACGAGATGAGACAAAAAGCCCTGCATGATGAAGCTTCCATGTTGGAAGGTGCTAGGGCAGAAGGCGAGTCCATTGGTCGCTCCAAAGAAAAGCTAGAAGTTGCCCAGAACATGCTGGATAAAGGTATGGACATTGCAATCATCGCAGAACTGACTGGACTTTCCGCCGAGCAACTAAACAGCTTGAGACGAACACATTGAATGCTTTAGGCTGCGTGAGAATTTGACTCTCCGCAGCCTTTGTTTATTATGGATTGACAGATAGTGCTTGCTTCAAACGCTACTTTCGTTTACTACGGGGTCTGGCAGACACTCCATTCCCCAAGCCTTCTCCTCCCATGACGAAGTTATCCTCTCCAGCCTCAGGCCAGTATTCAGGCTGTATCACATCTAATCTGAAAGGTATTTCTGCCTCATCATCCAAGCTACTTCCGCAGTACTGAGTCAATTCATGTAACCCTTCGTATTCATTCAAATCTGTAGCCAAATAACCGACAGGGGGATATTTAAGTATGCTGAACATACCGACGCCCCCTCTGCTAAAATCGCTCCATTCACCTCTGTATCGGGGCATTGCTATATCTCTAATTACCTTTAGGCTCATATACGGATATATCCAATAGAACACCTTTATTCCTTTAGGAATAATCATCGCCTCATCTAATACGTACTCCCGATACCTATCATCAATCTTGCTCATGCCGAAATCACCAGTTGCTGAAAGCATGTGACCGAGTAGAGATTTACAAATTAGTGCGGGTTTTGTCTTAACATGAATCGTCGCTTGTGGCAGTGTAAGCCTGGTTTTAATCATAAGCATGACATCCGCTGCAAGTTCATTAAGAACAGGATCGGCCTTTGCTCCTAATAATGCATTGTTACAGTTGCTACAAATCGTTCTATATTTGACTCCGTTCTGAGAAAACTGATATCTACGTTCTCCATTGCTACCAGCCAAGTATTGGAAGATGGATTCCTGCTCAATATCGTTAAAGGCTTGGCCACCTTTAGGAGGAACATGATCCCATGTCAGCTTTTCGATTTTACCGCATATGTTGCATTTCCCTGTCTGTTCCCTTTTAAATTTAAGATAATGCACGCACACACCTTCTTTATAAAACATATAGTGGTTCACTAATTATTATTAATGTCGCTCCTCGTTCTGCCGCCGTACCTTTGAATGCTTGTAACATGATAGGTCCAAATTAAGATTTCTCGACAAACAAAGGTGCAAAATATTTATCTTGAAGCTTATCAATTATCTGGTTTAAATGGTCTGTTAAATCCAAAGCGTTTTGGCTTATAATAGCAGCACTTTGCATGATTTCATTATCAGTGTGACCTGGCTCGCTCGAAAAGTATTTATAAAATTGATTTAGTTTATCCCCCATATCTGATCCACAATTAAATACTTTTTCTATGTCGCTATTTAAATCTCTTAATATGACTCTTCTTTTTCTAAACTGTGATGCAACTGAATTAGTAACCTTATGTTGCTCTACCATGCACTTAGCAATATGAGTTTTAACAGAGTCCACAGTTACTGTTGAGCCAATTGATATGAACATTTCGTAGATTAGCTTGATTCCAATTATGTCCTGGTAGGTTATCTTTACTTTAGTCAATTCCTCCAACATCTCTTCTGCTGATTTCAATTCCAGATCGCGTCTTTGCTTCAAGATATCATTTTCTCTATTCTTTTTTTGGGTTCTGTCCACATTCCAATAAACTACGAATATAGATAAAGGAACTAGTATAAGCGATGCAATAGGAGAAACTATAGGCGCCCATTTAAAGAATAACTCAGAACCAGTTGGCACAGCCGCAGTGTAGTCACTGTACCGTTTCAATACTTCCAGTAACTCTTCTGGAGTCAAAGGTAACATCTCCTTTTACTTTTAGGCATTGAAAAAAACTTGTTGAATGCAACAAAAACAAGTGTAATTTGTTTCAAGATTTTGTGCAAGATATTCCTAATATACCAATAGCGCCGCATGGGCGCTATTCCTGTCTTGTCATCATTTCAGTCAATGAATCTGTCTCGTATGTCATTATCATCTTATCTTTGCTCAAGCTAATGGTAGCCAGCTTTGAACCTTCGATCTTAATGTCGATTCTGTATTCATCCATGTAGGTAATATCGAAAGATTCCTTGATCGGATCGCGCTCTTGATAATAGTCGAGCATACCCTTGTTCACATCGGTCAATTTAAGTTCAAAGCATAGAGCTTGAAAGGAATCGCACCATTTTCCTTCAAATCCGCTGATAAGTGCTTTAGCGGAATCGCTCGGCGTTTGTGTCTCGTCCTGTCTCTTGAGTGAATCCCTCATTTTCTCATCTGCATAGCCAAGCGTGTCCTTATCGCTCAGCCTTATGCTAATCGGCTTTTTATCTGCGCCGACAAGCAGCATTACCCAGTTGTATTCAGATACAGGTTTCTTGTACTCGAACCGAATAGCTTTCTCCTCGCCTTGATCGTAGAAGGTAATAATACCAGTGTCGCTATCTGTAAAAGCAATTTTGAAGGCTTGTTTATCTGATTTCCAGTTTCCTTCAAAGTCCTTAAGTTCATATTCCACATCTTCCGTTGATGCTTCATCAGGCACAGGCTTGTTAGTGGCTGATGCTTCTACGAATGGCTTCGGCTCTACTGCCGCCGCTTGTACTGTGACCTTTCCTTCATTATACGCTGTCACGGATTGATACATGTTGGTAATGATAGTCTGACCGTTATTGAAGGCTGGGGGGTACATAATGAAGTCATCGACCTTTTGCCGCCATAGCTCCGTTCCCTTGTTACCGTCAATTGCTATCAAATCGGAGTATGCTGGAGTACCTTTAGCCTTATCATTCTCGCCGCCCCAAGTACCGATGTATAATGTTTCTCCAAGTGCGGAAGGCTGCGTAATAATCCAGGGGAGCGTAGCACGGTACTTCCCGTCACCCATCTTGATCTTCCATAGCTCTTTGCCCGCTTTAGCATCGATACCGACCACTAGGCCGCTTTTCACTTCGGAAGCAATCACCTTATCTTTGAGTACGGTTAGAGTAGGAGCATTGGGCACTTCGAATGCTTCATTACTATACTGCCATGCCTGCTTTTTGGACTTCAAATCAAATGCAGTGATCTTGCCGCCCATATCAACAAAGAAAAGCTGATCTCTAGCGACGTTCAAACTGGATATTGGTGCATCCGTGCTGATGGAGTCGATTTCCTTCCCGTTCTTTTCATCTATAATGCGAATCACACCGTCGATTGGAACATACAGCTTATCCTCGGCGAGAACAAGACCGACAAAGGGGACAGCGTTGCCGTATTCCCAGCTTACTTTGCCTGTCTTGATGTCCACCGCTTTAAGGGTAATCCCGCCGTTAGTCTGTTCCGTGATAAATGCGCGGTTGGGGGAAGCAATCGTTGCTTTCGGTTTAAGCTCGGGAGGAGCCTTTTGGTTGTAATCGTACTTCCAAATTTCCTCTCCGTTGTCGGCATTGACGGCGTGAATTCCGTCTTTATCATTGTAGATCAGCGTATTCCCTGCCAAGGCAGGAACGGACGGGAGTACGTTAATAGGGCGAGTCCATTTCTTCGTTCCAGACTTCGTATCGACCGCATACAGCGTCTTATCGGTTCCGAAGTATATTGTGTCCTGTGTAACTAAAGGCTGACTGACAGCGGCCTTTTCATCCGTCTTGTACGTCCAAGCGACGTTCGATATCCCTTCAATAGCCTTGCCTTGATTGATTACTGGACTACTGCTGTTTATTGTGCCGTTATTGTTGTTACATCCAGCAAGTAACCCTGTTAGCAATAATGCTGAGACGATCAATTTGCGCAATGCGGTTCCCCCACTTATTTATTTTTGTATGTAGCCTTTTCCTCGTGCATCTTCCTATTAACTACAGTCCAGTCCTTACCATTGTGCTGCAATTCCTATCCAAAGCTGAACATTGTCGTGCTTTCCTACTCCACTCCGTTTTCGCTCCATCCGTCACGTTTATAGCTACCGTTGCCGCTGACAAACATTCTGCCGTCAGAAGCGCCTTTCTCAACTTTGGAAATGGTGACCTTTACCGTCTTTGCTACCTTGGGGCCGTAATCGCCGCCGATATCTTCCGTGATGAGTTGCTTTACCTTTGTCTTGGCTCCATCCTTGCTAAAATCGGTTGCATCTGCACCGCAACCCGCGACAAGGATCAGCAGAACTACAAACCGTTAAAGGAATCGGCGGGTCAAAAGCAAAGCAAATCACTTCCGCATTGAAATTAGCAAGAGCCTTGAATACGCCGAAAAATGACACATATGTAATCCGTTCACCAAAGGATGCATTCGACTTGATGAGATACGAAGTCGGACACCTGATGCACGAGGAATTTTGGATAATCTGCTGCAACACCAAGAACCATGTGATATCGAAAGAGCGCATATCGGTCGGCTCATTGTCAGCCGCTATTGTTCCACCCAAGGGAGACATACCGTCGAGCGATAGTTAAAGCCTCCGCATCGATCATCGCCATTCATAATCACCCCAGCACGGATTGTACACCGTCGCATGAAGATATCCAGCTTACTAAGCGCCTTGCAGAAGCTGGCGAGATATTAGGCGTGGAACTCCTTGATCATCTTGTCGTGTCGCTTCATAACTTTTATTCGTTACGTGAAAACGGATTGATGTAAAACGTCACGGGGGGTCGGCTTACTACGCTGGCTCCCTTCTATATTCAAGCCTTCGGCTCAATAGATGCTCTCCGCTTCGCTACGCGCTGTCTGTTCGTCCGTTAGCATCATACGCAGTTCTTAGCATACAAGTCCAATTCAATCCGTACATATCCCAAGCTTTCCATACACGTGACGGAAACCGTGGATGTGTATGAGCAGGTTGTCAACGGCACAAGGGATCTTGGCATTACCACTGTGCCTGCGAATCCGGATGATCGCATCTCGGTCATCCCTTTGTTCCATGAAGAGTTTGCTCTGGCCATCCATTCGAGCCATCCCTTTGCGAAGTTAAAGGCAATCCCCTTCGAACAGTTACAGCAGCTCAAAATGGTCATGTTCGGACCGGAGCATCAGATTACGAAAGTCATCCACTCCTGTTGCCAAGAAAAAGGGATTGCATTGAACCATACAATCGTAACCTTTACATTATCGACACTTCTGTCCTTAGTCGAACAAGGGATAGGAGCGGCAATTCTTCCGAGGCTGCTGCTTCATTATCTGAAACTCGATAACATTACAGCCGTCACGCTTCTCAACCCTACACCAAGCCAGGATATTTGCATCCTATATCGAACGGATAAATTTATGGGGCAAGCTGCCAAAATATTTATAGACGAATTGCAATCCTTTATTCAGAGCGTAACGGAGCTTTCCGAACGGTCGTTGGGGTAATCTAGGAGTCCGGGCGTGCTATCAAATCTTTTGATCATTTTTTTGCTTGAAGAGTGACGGAATCCATTAATTCTTCTCTTCTCTGGGCAAACGCATGATAACCAATAGCAGAGTCACTGAGTAAATTACGGCAACGGCATTCCAATAATACTGGTGGCTAACAAGGCTGCTGATAACTTGCCCGACAATCCCCGCGACCAAAAACCTGCGCTAATAAAGCCGAGCGCAACAGGTGAAAAGGTGCAGCTGCAGCGCTCTGCAAACTTCTTAGAATAATGATTTCTGTAAAACTCTTCACAATTCCTAGTATCAAAGAAAGAGGATCTAAAGTCATAAAATCTGCTTTTTTCATTCCATTTCATCAACAGCAAATAATTTTCCACCCGAGCACAATATAAGTAAATATTTGTAATAAGAGAAAATATATAATATATTAACTTCAATAAATTACTTTAATTGGAATTAATATTTATAAAATAGTAAAATTTGGGATGTAAATATTTAAATTTTAGGAGGAATTGAAATGGTTAAGAGCATTGCTAAAAAAATTGTGGCAACTGGTATCATTTTTGGTTCATTAGTTTTTACTTCACAAGCAGCTTTCGCTGCAACTATCGTTGATACAGGTTATAACGATGACTACTATGTCGCACAACAAATGCAATATGGTGATATTGCAATGGGGAAGATAAATAGTGCATCTGATAAAGACTGGTACTATATTCAGACCGGGCCAAACGATGGTGGTCGGACAATGACAGTACTCTTACAAAATCCTAATAACTTTCATTACATTTTTGTTGTAAATAAGAATGATGCTGAGCCTGTTACGGTGACGGATCTAAATCCTGGTAACAATAACGAATGGGTGTCATTTACTGTTGAAGCAAATACAAGATACAATTTTGGTGTTTTTAAATCATCTAGTGCCGCATTTGACCCGAATGCATTATACTTCTTAAGCCCGGCAATTTTTTGATAGAATTTAATCGAGTTGGAGGGGGCGCCTAACCTCCGTCCTCTTACACCACCGTACATTCGGGTCCGCATACGGCGGTTCCAAAAGGTTAACAAAGCTTTTCAGCCCTTTCGATTCCCAATAGGAAGTCGGAAGGGCGTTGTTTGTGTTTCGAGACATTTCCCACGCTCCGCATCTGGAGTTAGCCATGACAAAACATGCCCATTCTGGGACGCTGAGTGCCCGGAGCTCACTGATTCTGGTATGCATTCGTTTCCATTGCTTCCATAAGCACATGCGTAACCTGCGGCGAATCCACTGGTCGAATTTCTCGCAGTGTCCTTTCGCCTACGCACTGGCGAACCTTTAGGGTTTCATCTCCGCTAGGCAATCCATACAAAAAACGCCACCACGAGATGTGGTGACGTTTATTTTGTATGGAGCCTAGGGGGATCGAACCCCTGACCTCATCGCTGCCAGTGGAGAGATGGGCTTTTTTACGTTAAGGAAAGAGGAGAGGAGAGCCTTGTGGGACAAGGCTTTTTTGAGTTTTATGTTTCTACGTTCGAGTGCGCCGCGGCGCTCGAAAATGAAAAAGTGTGACCAGAAATGTGACCAAATGTTAAGCAATTTTATTTGGATCGGTAACAACGGAATCTTTTAAGCTCCTATCATTCCCTATATGACTATCTAATCTTAAGTGGGAAGATAGATACTCAATTTCAATATCAAAAAGCGGCCCCTTCATACTTTGTAAAAAATCATATTTAATCTTAGTTAAATCGAAATGTCCTCTTTTTAATATATTTTGGGCAATCCTGTTGCTAATTTCTTCATGAAGGATATCTCGAAGTACCCTTTGCTTATCTCCGGAAGGGTTAGTAGCTAAAAAAAGTCTCCTCACTGTTTCCCTTAGCTTTCTTCTGTCCTCCTTAACTTTGTATAAGACACTTGCATAAAGCTCCTCTAGTTTAAATAATTGAAAATAGTTAACAACTCTTTTGTGTGAATCTCGTTGATCAGAAAGTAATTTGATATCGACAATATTATTACATTCATTGTCAAGTACAAATTCAAAGTGATCCGCCGCTTGATGAAAATGAGGATGAAACAATGGCAGTAATAATTTCGCCTTTTTAATTCTATCATTGCAGCCAGTACATGAAACAATTAGGTTAGAAATAAATATAGATAGCATTGGATAACTAGATTTCGGAAAAAAATGATCAATCGAAGAATGCGCTGAATGTCCTATCCATTGTATATCACAATACGGACATACTTTTCTACTGTCTCCAAACTTATCTCTTAAATAAGCTTTTAATTCAGTCGAACCGCTATATTGAGGAATATACTCTTGTTGAAATGTCTTAGAATCCAAGATACTATCATAGAAATATTCGAAAATTTCTCGAATTAAAGATCGACTTTCAGGGGATAATTTAGGTGGCGGAGGTATTACACCGTCAACCAAATCTAAATATTTGGATGTTAAGTCTTCATAATATGTCGCAATGATCTTTTTGTGTGAGGATTTTGCAAGTAATACTATTAACTCCTTCATATTAGTTGCCGCTGCTACTCTACCAATTCTACTCTCTTTAATGGTTACTTGCTTCCTTAGTTCATCGATATTTTTACTAGCATCCGCATTCAAAACCCACTCAAAAAAATCGGATATAAACTCTTGAATACCACGGTCTATCTCTATAATTTCCTCTATTGGACTGAGTTTCCACATGTTATTTCCCCTTGTCTAACTGTTGTTTCATACGTAAAAATAAAGAAAACTTTTCATCAGAATCTCCAAGGTCATCATACAATTTTTTTGCAAGATCGATTTTTCCCTTATCAATTAGTTTGTTTATTTTTAATATCGTATCATTCGTAAAGTCACCGAAGTGATTGTCCAATTTAAATACTTCTCTTAGTATTTCTTGAGGGCTTGTACCAAGAGTCTGTTCATTAACGAAATACTGCTCAACTCTTCCATTGTTATTTTTTCGCAAACCAATGATAGATTCGTTGGGTACATCAGCAGCAATTAAAGGTGAATGTGTTGCAATAATAAAATGGGTGTCAAAGTTGCTGAATATTGATTTAAGCATATTGAGATACTTTTGAATCCATCTAGGATGTAAGTGAGTCTCCGGTTCATCAATCAATACAATTGAGTTATCAGAGATAGCGGCTATTAGTTTAAAGAACCTAAAAAACATGCTTAGTTCGCCCGAACTTAATTGATTAAGTGGTACAAATTCATTCCCTTTTCTAAAACTTAATGATTTTACTATATTGAAGCCTCCCGGTAAGTTTGCTAATCTTTTTACATCGGATAGCCAACCACTCGGACCATCTACATAGTTTTCCAAAATAATTGGATCGAGAAGATGTCTGCCTCTTACTCTTTTAATATTTAAAACGTCACGATGAAAAGTATGTAGCTTTTCTAGTAAATATCGTATCTCCATCAAGTTCTCATCAGTAATCCCTTGATCTTTTAAGTTTTCATATTTCTTGTTTAGATAATTTTCGGACTGAATAAAGCTTAATTGAATTTGGGGTACTTCTATATAGCCTATTTCATTTAACAACTCTTGTATTGCTGACAATTTTCTTTTGTCCTTGTGAAAAAACGTTTCAAGAATTGGTATACATACTGATGATAGAGACGCAATTGGCCCAATTGGTCCAAATGTACCTTTCCCTAAAGTTCCTAGATATATATATTCAGCGGGGGAATAATTTTTAGGTGAATTATATCGATATGGCTCAAACGCTGAATAGGAAGAAACTATAACCTTTGAAGGTAAACAGTTGTTACTATAACTTTGATTGGATAAGAAGTTTTCGACACCATTTATTTCGTACTCAAGATGAAAGCTTGATTTTAATTGATCAAAATAGCGCTGATCAACAAAAATCTGAGATAGGAATTTTAGAATCGAGGTCTTGCCTGTTCCATTTTCTCCAACAAGAATAGATACTTTCATTTCCCCAAAATGATATTCAAGGGGACTAGGAAAAGCCAAATGGAAGTCCGCTAGTCCCCCTAATTTCTCAATCCATATTTTTCTAATCTGCATTTGTATAGTAATCCTCCAAAGTGTTATTACCTGAATAATTACGAAGCTTAATCCTTTTCCGGCCAACCAATAGGTATCAAACCGTCAATGCCTTTTTTCCAACGCTTTTTAACTGCCTTCATATACTCTGGATGATTTTTAAAATAAGCATGTTCGATCACAATTATTTGCAAAGAATCCCCACGATTGACCTCATTAAATAGCAAATTGAAATACTGCAACAATGCTTTTGTATCATTATCATTACTTCCTTCGATTTCAACCATTTCCGTAACGTCCTCAGAAGGAAAATAGGGGCGGCTTATCTGATCAAATAGTAAAACACCAGGTACTGGACGATTTAGTTCTGCGAAATGTCTATGCATGGCAAGCATCATTGATATATGAAGACTTAAATAGTTCTCATCCGAGCCAACATCTCTCATGTATTCGATGCGAGTAGGTAAAGATACCCCTACTTTGAAGTCACGCAAATTTAAATACAGCGGATTATCTTTATACCTATCCTCAAAAGGTAGGTCTGCAATAATCTCCTTAGCCATAGCAGCTATTCGTCTTTCTACATTTTCAAGCGCCTCTTTTTTTGATTCCACATCAATTTCTAAACTAAGATTCTTAATACGCTCACTTAGTACTGAAAGGTCTGATGAGAATGATGTGGTAGATTTCGAAGCCACCTTTGCTACAGAATCTATATAAAAATTAACTACTCCAACCAATCTATTCCTTCTATCTTTTAAATCCAGACCGGACTCTAATTTTTCATTGTCTTTAATAAGGGCTCCTATCTGGACATTAATAGAAGAAATCTTCTCTTCTGCTGAAGCAAGTAATTCGGTTAGATAAGTGATATAACTGTCTAAGCTTGGTCGCTCCTTTTCAACATTATCAAGATCAAATTGGACTTTCTTTACAGTCTCACTGATCTGTTTAATGGGTTCGTTAACTTCTTCAAGATTTTGTTGACAAAGTGGGCATGAAACTGGATTAACCGGATTTTTGAAAATATTAATCACAGAAAGGCGTCTTTGTTGAGCAGTAGCTGTGCTCTTGAAATCCTGAGCAAATTGTATAGATTTCTTGGCATAATTAATTCTTTTCTTAATTGAAATAACCTCATTTTGCTGAACACTTAATTGCTCATACAAATCACCGAGTCGTTCCTCAACTAATGAAGAATCGGAATATGGATTCCATTGAGCAACCTTATGTAGCATACTATTTACAACCGTTTCAGTTGCCCCGAAAGGTAACGCTTCACACAATCCCAATTGTGTTGCTTGATACAGAAGAGTATGGGCATTGGTACTCATCGTAATTTGCTCATCTTCTGAACTGTTTTTTTCTAGCCTCTTCAACTGTTTTTTTAAATTTTTGAGTTCAATCTCCTTTTCAATTGTAGCCTCATCAGTTATTCCAAAGTAGTAGGGCAAAGCATCTATGATTGTCTGAAGCCTCTGGTAATCATCAAGTCCTCTTATCAACGTATTTTTATTAGTAATAATATTATCATCCTGTAATAAATACGGTATTGCACTTCTTATTGAAATCGTATGTCGATCTCTTTGTGAGCCAAAAACTTCACTTTGTACGTCTCCAATTCCAATTAATCTCTCGAATTTTTTTAATGCACCAGCAATATTCGTCGACGATGGAATTTCGTTGGCTTGATTAGGAACAGTAATATTTCGTCCATTAATAAAATGCATATCAGAACTCGATTTGTATGGGGCTCGTGGTACTCTTCTAAACATTGCAAATTCAGTCTCATTTTTCTTCCAAACAAGACCAACCCATGAGACACTTCGTCTGACATATGTAGGTATGTGACATTCGCTTGATCCTAAAACATAATCAATGATTTCAGGGAGAGCCGACTTTCCAGTCTGAGAGTCACCAGTAATAATATTTACTTGCTCTACTTCAAAAGTAATCTCATGTCTACGATCATCATGACTGTACAATAGAATTTGACGAATATTCCATCTTTTCATACCGTTAACCCCAAACTATTTAATATACTGGATGTCGAGTTAATTTGGGAAAACCATACACCCAGTTTGTTTGCTGCGCCAATCATTTCTTTAATCTCATCAGAATTATTTTTCAACCGACTCTTAACTATTCCTTTGCTACCAGATTTTAAAGTCCCATTTGCTTCAAATATTATAATTCCATTCGAAGCACCAAAAATAATAGCATTTCTAGTTAAACTCGCCGTTTTATTGATTCTTGTGTCAAGGTTAATTAATATTTTTTGGCGACGAGTAATCCAACTATATAATCCAGTTGCTGCATTAGTGCCTTTGAAATCATCCCTAATTGATTGGGAGAGCACCAAGGGTAATGGTAAAAAAATTAAAGGGAACGGGCAACCGCTTCTTTCCCCAGTCTCAAAGCCTTCTAAAAATGACCACAATAAAAGTGATGTTAAGGCAGGGTTTGTTATGGAAAAAACATCAGATGAAGTCATTGGTTATCACCCAGCATTTCAAAAAAATTGGGGTGCCAACCTACTTTTAATTCTTCAGATAATTGTTGATACGATCCTTGAATTAAAAAATGTTGTTTCCACTCATCTCGTATTGGATTTATATAAAGATGTGCGTCATTATGCGTCCAGTCAAGCAACTCTAATCCTTTCTTTTTACAGAAATTATCTTCTTCACCTTCTAAATCTTCTTTCATTGGCTCGTGACGATCAGCCCAAGCCTCGATTAATAGTTGATCGTAGTCATTAAGCTCTAACGCATTCAAGATGTCATCTGTTATCCATTTCTCACGTTGATTTCTTGCTCGCCATCTTGTTACCGCTGCTCTTTTCTTTCTGCTATAGCCTCCATCAACTAGGTCGATTTGCTTTTCCATAAAACCGCCTAGTTCACCAGAAATTGATGCTGGGGATAATTTAGAAAAATCATCTGGGAGGTTATTATCCTGAATTTGCGCAATTAAACTTTGTAGCTGTACTAAAAGTTCAGTCTTTGTAATTTTTGATGAAGAAAGTGTTCTTCTATCCCACCACTCCAATAGTCTTTTGGCAATTAATGGTCGAATTTTTCTCACTACCATTTGATCCAATTGGTCAATGACCTTATTTTCAATCTGTAATATATTGAAGGTGTCTATACGAACCGTTATCTTTTCTAATAGTTTCAATCGCTGATTTGGACTAAGTTGTAAAAAGGTACTACAACCCGGATACTTATTCTCATATGGTAACTTCTTAGAATTTATAGCAACTGCTTTTTCTCTAGCTTCAGTTACCAATTCGGCTTCTTTTGTCAATAAAGCTACTATGTCATGTCGATCTAAGTCTCCACTGACTAACTTATATAATGGATTGGTTTGAGCAATGGTATCTCCTGTAACGAAATACATCTTGTGTTTATCAGACTCAGCGTAAGGAGACCAAATTCTAAGAGTTTTCCATAAACCATCGTTTTTTATTGTAAGTTCATGTACATCTCCCGTACTATGCTTTAGTTGATATAGCTTTGTATAGTTACCTTTCAAAACTATATCATCTTCGGCCTCAATGTTAATCTCATTAGAATCGTCATCCGCTTCTTTCCAAAGTACAAGCAATGCATAAAGAGGCTGAAATCGATATCCTAACATTGATGCTTGTGCAGAATGTATATTTCTGGACATAACTCAACCCCTCTCTAATAATGACATTTGATCTACTCCTATTTACAGAATTCGCCATAAAATGTACCACATCCTTCCAAACAAATGTTCTATTTTGTCGCATTTTAGACCAAAAGGATTATATATTATACACCTGATACCTATACAGATAGGTAGTCCTCGCAAGAGGCGACAAAAGGCTGGACACTTTCATAAGTGTCTAGCCTTTTTGTAACCATCAATATAATCAGGAGGTAGATTTAAATGAACAATCGCAAAGATGATCTGAAAAAATTGATTTCAGAAGTTTTACGTGAACGTGCCGACAGCTATCCCATCCAACAACTACTCAACCAGTTTCCGACTACAGCAGAACTAATGGACGTAACCGAGCAGCAACTCATGAGCATTAAAGGAATCGGCATGGGTAAAGCTCGTCAGTTAACAGCCCTGTTAAAGCTTGCAAAGAACTTGACCATTCCAACTTATGAGCAAACAACAATACGCGGTCCTAAAGACGCATTTGACTTACTTGAACCTGAACTCAGGTATGCAACCAAAGAACATTTCATTTGCTTATTTTTGAATACAAAGAACAGAGTGATCTTTAAAGAAATCATTTCGATTGGCTCTCTCAACGCTGCAATCGTTCATCCAAGGGAAGTATTCCGCGCAGCGATTAAACGTTGTAGCGCCTCTCTCATCTGTGCTCATAACCATCCGAGTGGTGACCCTAATCCCTCTCCAGAAGACGTTGAATTAACCAAACGGCTGGCGAGAGCAGGAGAAATTGTGGGCATAGAAGTGCTAGACCACCTCATAATTGGAGGAAACACCTTCGTCAGTCTAAAAGAAAAAGGCTTAATGTGAAAAACAAATAACCCTTGAAACTATTGGTAAGTATATGTATATTATTCTCATAAACGGTTTTCCCACTTTTGATATGGAACTCGCGATTTCAGCAAAGGGTTCCACAGCCGTAAAGTATAATGACTTTGCACTAGCTGCCAATAATAACAAACATTTTGACGCAGACACAGGACAACTTCAAAGATTCATGAGATGAAGACTATTTCTCGTGCAATCTTTAAAGTTGCCTTCGTTGTATGCGTCTTTTTTGTTGCCCAAAGGCGGGAATTCATATATGTAGCCATAAAATACGGATGATTATTCACGATATCGTATCTCCAGATACTTTTTTAGTGGCTATATCATATTGAAGCAAAAACAGGAAAAATCTATCATTTTTATGGGGGTGTGAATTATGAATCCAAGACAACATATCGGTGAGCGAATACGACTCTTGCGACTACAGAAAGGAATGAGCCAGGAACAACTGGCGCTTCACTCATCTATTAACATAAGTTACCTTGGACAGATTGAGCGGGGAGAAAAAAACAATTGCACGATTAATACACTCGAAAAGATAGCGACTGGTCTGGGGTGCTCTTTGGAAAACTTGTTTGGTAGTGAATCACCGCTAGACAACCGGACAAATGATAAAAATGCCGTTCTGACTGTACTTACTACTGAGGATTTAAAGAAGCTTATCGTTGATACCATAAACAGTAGAGTGTCAGGTCAACGAACGGAATGCAAGAGCAATGAATCTGTTAAAAATGGAATGAGCCTACCATGACAGCTATTCTCGATGAAAGGATGCATTTATAGATTCAAATTTGAGTGCCGCGTTGTGTAGCAAGGTCAAGTAGTCGATCATATTCAAACAAAAGGAGCATCGCTATGTCAATCGAAGCCGATAAAAACGTTGTTATTCCCAAAGTTGATATAGAGCCAATCCAGCTTGAAAACCCAATGAAAGCTTATAAAAAAGCATACCTCATCCTCATTCCCGCAGGAACGATTGCTCTTGCTGCAATGGGAGGGGCCGTAGGTGCTCTATTTGGAGCAGTCATCGGATGGACAGCGTCCTATATCTTTATGCAAGGAGTCTCGGGAATCAAGCTGTTCAAATTAAATTTTAAGGATTATTCTCTGGCAAGACCTTTAACGGACGATCAATTATTTACGCAATTATCATCCATAAATCAACATCCCGATTTTAAAATTGAAAAAGGAGCATGGGGCGTATATTTTACGTTCAAAAATACGACAACGCATAGAATTCGTATCGACAAGGAAAAGCAAGTCTATTCAATCATTTCGAAGTTAACAAGAAAGAACTTAGTCAAAAAACGCCATAATCCCGGAGTTACGGAGTATAAACATGCTTATACCGCTGTACCGTACATTAAACAAATGATAGATGCTGCTATCACTACGGAAGCAAGAGTGGAGGGGCTATAATTGATTGCAGCTTACGTACTGTTGAGCATCCCATTTGGATGGGCATTAATAAGCAGATTGCAGCGGAACGTAATTGTTTTTACAACCATATCGAACTATTTCGTTTACAAAACTATTTTGTCAACGTTTATTGGTTGGGCAGTTACACCCTTCTACTTGATTTATTTCATTTTCAAAATCATTCGACTTATAACGAAACCAAGAAGTCGGGTTTGATTCCTACACATCCACGCCTTCTTTGAAAAGTTTGATCATGAACATACCAATACGTAGTCTACTTTCATCTCTCTAATGAAAAAGACAAACTAGTATGGTCAATTTCTTATGTTGGAAGGAGGTGAAATATATGGGCGATAAAATCATTGAAACAGCAGGAAAAACTGCAGTCACTGGCGGTAGTGCTCTTGCTGGTGGTGCAGCTGGGGCTGCTGTTGGAACGCTATTCTGTCCTGGTGTTGGGACTGCTCTCGGGTACTTATTTGGAACTGGTAGTGGCGCAGCAGGAGGGTGGAAACTCACAAAAAAATGGTTCGGATAACCAAAAGGAGCGATACTAAGCTATGAGTAACGACAAGTGGGAGCAAATGAAAAACGCAGCAACCGATGCTATCAGCAAAACACTCAACAATGGTTTCGATGTTATTAAGACAGCACAGGAATTGAGCGATAAGTATGGAAAAGATTCCGATAACAAAAAGTAGGAAATAAAGGGGGAGATACTCCCCTTCATTATTCTTCTGCCTTTGTATAAGGATATTGCTTGAACATAAATTTAACCGCTAATTGGTCATAAACTACTGTTCAATTTTCTGTAATAGATTGGGAAGCTGTTCAAATCCCCACCAAACAGGAATTGTGACAGGGTTTATGCCCGTTTTTTTTATATTTTTAACAGCTTCATTAAACTGCTTTTTTCCATCCTTGCATTCATCCCTAGCTTTCCAAATTGATCTTTTCTGATTGATTAGCTCAAGAACTTCAATCATACGTTCCCGATCTTTCCGTTTATAATCGGAATTGCTGATCAAATGCCTTGCTTCCTGCAAAGTATAATAATCCTCATACCCAACGGTTTTCTCATAATACGACAACAGCACACTTTCTGATAATTCTTCACGGGAATAATCCAGCAGTGACCTACCTTCGATACCATAATGATATTTGAGGTTATTTACTTTCCTTTTTTTGCATTGAACTTCAAGACGAATGATTTGTTCTGCTTCTTGTCCTTCAGGAAATTCATCACCGAATACCTTAGCCATCTGAAAGCTCTTATTATAAAAATTAACCAGAACCGATTGATTGGTAATTCTGAAAGCATTTTTGTAGGGTTCTTTACGTTTAGTTCGTAAGTTGTCTTCTAGGCACATTTCAAATGTTTTTGGCTTGTCTGCGCGGCGGATTAGCTCCATATACCTGTTCATGTGTGGAGTTCGGACGTTAATACAATAGTCAATTCGGTCAACCTTGTATTGCGATAAATCATCGAATAAAAATGGCATAATAAATGGATTAGCTCCACTCGAGCAGATTTTTTTATAAGCACGTTTCAGAGGTTCCAGCACCTTTTTAAACGCTATTGAGATTACTTTGTAATCTTCGTAGGTGCTTACCTGCACATATTCATTTTTTTCAGACAACCGCTTCGGATTTAACCTAACTTCCAGCACTTTATAAATGCGTTTCTTATTATCGCTCCTGTAGTGGTAGTCCTTCAAATAAATTAACAGTCCGTGTTCCTTAAAAAGTTCAAATGTAGTCCACGAAATACTCGCCCATTCTTGCTTATAGAACTTGGAATTCAATTCCTTTGAATATGTTTGTAATGCCTTGAATAAAGTTTCCTCAGTAAAGAAATCAATCGGAATTGTTAACAGTACGGTATGATAACCAATTTTCACGCAAACACATCCCCTTTCTGAATGTGTTTGCGCACTTTTATTTTCTTACAAATTGAACCAACACTATAGAATTATCGATTGTAAGTATGACTGATATAAATAATATTACTTTAAATAATATACATATATATTGCGATTGTTGCTACTTCACTTTCGAGATAAGAACTCATTAAACCTTATTTTGTTAATCATAAATACTCGTTCTTTCAATTGAGTAGTTTTTCGATCAGCACGCTTTAAATTGGTCTTTGGTCTTATTTCGTTACTTTCGAAGACCCCTGCTTCAACCAAGTAATGATCTAATTCCTTTTCAGTAGTTTTAAGCTTAATCCCCTTACGGTTGAAATAAGCACGAATCCAACTCCATGCCTTTGAGTAAATTAGGTAATAAAAATCGTTGTCTTCCCAGCCCTGATCTTTAGATTCATCGGGTAACTTCTCCGGAAAGGGGAGCAATTCGGTCTCAGCTATGTACTGGTTCTGAGCTTCTAAAAAATGCACCGCATCTGTAACTTCCTTGTGACTGGATTCAAATTCACTTTCATTACCAAGCTTCCTTAATGAGAGCATGTTTCGGTCATACCAGTAGTTAGAAATATGCTCAATTGCTTCATCATCTTCAAGCCACTCGTCATTATAAAAAACCTTCTTAGCTTCTTTCTTAAGGATACGTGAAGACAACTTTATTGCAATCCTCAAATACCTATATAAGTCCGGCTTATACACAAAGAAATCACGATCAATATACGCAGTGGTTAGCCAATTACCTTTCTCAATTACCTCATCACTTAGATTTACAAGAATGCGCTTGTACTTTTCATCGTTGAATTGCGAATATAGTTCTACAGCAATCCCTGCTTCATTGATCTTCTCTCCATCATCAAAATATAGGCTATGTGTAGGAAGAACAAAAAAGTTGCAAATTTTAGTCTCGTTTTCTTTGTTTTCAGACTGTAATACGAGATACGCTTCATCATCAAAATACAAATTCTCCTTTTGAAGAATCCTGTTTATCTTTTTCCTAATGTCATCCAGCTTGAGTTCAAAAAATATATTCTTTACTTTCCCCACATATTTTTCTATAAAGTCTTCTGACTGATATACTTCCATATTGCACCACCCCTTTTATTTAGATTCTAAGCTACTGACGCTGGTTGAGCCAGATATAATTTAACGAATAATAATTTAATCTAAACGAAACAAAAGTATAATAATCAAATTCAACGTGACGGAAAGGCAGGCTAAGAAAGTGCTAAAATCAACTAATTTTATACCCAGTCTACCATATACGAAAATTCACTTAAAGCTTTGGGAACGTGGGAACGTGGGAATGCGGGAATGTGGGAAAATCAATATGAAAATACGGTTATCAAATCAGTATCGCAGACAGATTCGAGTATATATTATACTCTGGAATACATTGAAAGGATGGATGCCTATGTTCTCCAACTACGATGATGTTGTTAAGCTTTCAGACATGATGGAGATACTAGCAATAGGTCGTAATAAAGCATACGATTTATTGCGATCTGGACAAATTAATTCATTCAAGATTGGGAAAGCATATCGGATTCCAAAAATGGCATTAAAAAACTTTGTACTAACTCAAGCGAAGATGAGCATAACAAGTTACAAAGAGTTAGCGGAAGATGAATGAACCTTGGAATAAGCTGCGGCTTTGTTGTCGCAGCTTATTTTGTTCTTACCGATTTTACAGGAGGGTTCAAACCAATGAGCAACAACAATTTGGACTACACTGGAAGATAACAATGGTTATCTTGAACGCTTGGTTGATATTGGAAGGAAGCACGTAAAGTTGGCATTAGAGTTTAGCCCTCTTGGAACCCCCTTGAGTGGAAAGAAATAATCAAAATAGAAATTGAGATGCTTCGAGCGGAGCGCGAGCAATTATTGTATGCCGCTTCAACCAAATAAAAAAGAATTTGTCTGGTAACAGCTTTGTAATCGGCAGGGGCTTATTTGCTCTTGCTTATTTGTGTTTATCGAAACTATTCTGAACGGAGGATTCACCAATGCAAATGAAAGTCCACAAAGATGAGAAAACCGGTACGTACTGGTTCGTAGTAAGTGCCGGTAAAGATGAGGATGGCAAACGCAGACAAATTAAACGGCGAGGCTTCAAATCAGAGAAAGAAAGAAATGAGGAAAATATTACAGCAAGTGGATGATCATACCTATGTCAAAAGCAATCATTTGAAGTACACAGAATTTCTTCAAGGCGAGTGGCTTGACAGTAAGGAAGTAAAACTAAGAAAAGTGACCTTTAAAACCTATAAGTCAAATATTCAGAAGCATATTGTGCCGTACTTTAAAAATCAGGAAATGGGCAAGATTACAACTGCAATGATTGAAAAGTTCTATTCATTCCTGCTCAAAGAAACTGGCTTGTCAGAACGCTCCATTCAGGACATTCAGAAAATCGTAAAGAGCTCCTTTCATACTGCTCAGAAGCGCAAATATATATCATATAATCCGGCTGCTGATGCGGAAGCCCCAAAAGTACCTCGTAAAGAAATGTCTGTCTGGAATCTTGAAGAGGCGGTTCGATTTCTAAAACTTGCCGAACAGGACGATCTCCACATTGCTTTTCTTCTCGCTTTAACCACTGGTATGCGTCAGTCAGAAATATTGGGTCTTCGTTTTAAGGACGTCGATTTTGAATTAGGTGTGCTGCGAGTTCGTCAAACATTAAGTCATGACGGCAAGGAAATAATTCAGGACACCAAAACCAAATCAAGTGCAAGGACGATAACATTAATTCAGCGAACATTGGACGACCTGAAGAAACAGCAAAAGAAAATAAAAAAACAGAAGCTTGCAGCTGGCTCAGAATATAAAGACAATGACTTGGTTATTTGTACAAAATCAGGCAAGCCCCTTAACCCTCGAAATTTACTTCGTAACTTCTATAAATTGATCAAGAAAGCAGATGTCCCACGCATCCGTTTCCACGATCTCAGACATACAGTAGCTACGCTCATGTTAGCCCAAAACATAAATCCTAAAGTGGTAAAAGAAATTCTTGGCCATTCCGACATTAGAGTAACCCTTGACACTTACTCTCATGTTTTGCCTTCAGTTCATAAACAGACCGCTACACAATATGGGGAAATGTTGTTCGGCTAGAATAAAAAAAATATATTCAACAGTTAGCGCTTATTTTGAATTTATGCGAAAACCAGTGACTATTTTGCTCACAGTTTATAGTATTTTCTCCGGAAAAAGCTCAAAAAAATACTTGCTGTGACCAAACGTGTGACCACACCCTCAAATCATCATTATCTAGGTATAGAAAAAAGCCTTTAAACACTCGGAATTCCTTGTGTTTAAAGGCTTTATTCATTATGGAGCCTAGGGGGATCGAACCCCTGACCTCATCGCTGCCAGCGATGCGCTCTCCCAGCTGAGCTAAGGCCCCTCGTTTGGCGACAAGAATGATAATACCATGGAGCAGCGGGCTTGTCAACGTTTGGCGGAAAATTAATTTTTTCCGCCGTCTCCGCCAACTTGATGCTTCGTTAACAGCCCGCTGAGCTCCTTCATGAACATGTTGATGTCCTTGAATTGCCGGTACACGGAGGCAAATCGGATATAGGCAACCTCATCGACTGGATACAGCTCGGTCATGACAATTTCGCCTATCGCGCGGCTGTCGACCTCGGCATGCGCCGTGTTGCGGATCTGCTTCTCGACCTCGGAGGCGATCATCTCCAAACGCTCTAAAGGCACCGGTCGTTTCTCACAGGCGCGGATAAGGCCGCGCAGCATCTTCTCTCGATTAAACTCTTCCCGGCTTCCATCTTTCTTGATGACGATCAGGGGCGTTTCTTCCACCATCTCGAAGGTCGTAAATCGTTTGGCGCACTTCTCACATTCGCGACGGCGGCGTATCGACTTGTCCTCATTTGCAGAACGCGAATCAAGCACTTTGGTGCCGGAATGATCACAGAATGGACATTTCATGTACGTCAGTTCCTCCTTTCTTTTTTCCAGAGACTCCCTTACATGAAGAAAAGTCAAACGAGCATAATAGGATTACCAACCGACAAGGAGGTGAACAGACATGGGTACAGGTCAATCCCGGAGCAGCAACACACTGGTAGTGCCACAAGCTAACGCAGCGCTTGATCAACTGAAATACGAGGTAGCTCAAGAATTGGGGATCGCAATTCCTCAAGACGGTTACTACGGTAACATGGCTACTCGTGATACTGGTGCAATCGGTGGTCACATTACACGCCGTTTGGTCCAAATTGCCGAGCAATCTCTTGCCGGTCAATTCAAATAATACCACGTTTTACTGAAAACGAGAAGAAGTGCCGGTCATTCTCCCCGCAAAGGGCGCTTGTCCGGCGCTTCTTTCCTATTCCTCCCTATAAAGCTTCACGTACTTATGGTAATAGTACATGACGCGCTGAAGATAGTGTCTCGTCTCTCCGTAAGGGATCTGCTGCGAGTTCTTCAAAGTTCCGTCCCACTGCTTATCTTCCAGCCACATGCCCACTTTCCCATGCCCCGCATTATATCCAGCTACCATCGCGTATGGATTACCCTCAAACTGCTTGCTCATCCAGTTCAAATACCAGGAGCCGAGCTCTATGCTGACAGCCGGATCATGAAGCCTGGACTTGTAACTGTCGTCAAAAGGAGCCTTTTCTATAATCCAGTCCGAAGTGTCCGGCATGAGCTGCATCAAGCCGTAAGCACCCTTCTTTGACTCAAGATCCGGCCTGTAGTTTGTTTCCACACGGATGATGGCGGCGACCAGCAGCGGGTCAAGGTCATACTGCTTGGCGTATGTGTGAATCTCCTCTTCATACTTAATCGCATAGAGGAGTCGTCCGACGAAAGAACTGCTCAAGAACAGAAATACAAGAAAGGTCACCAATAACACGGCGAATACCCGTTTCTTGCGCCAGAACTTCATGTAAGCCCCCTTTCCTTCCAGAACGCGCTGATCTGCCTTTCCGTTTCTTCAAGAGAGCCTGTGTTGAAGATGACGATATCAGCAAGCCGTTTTTTTTCCTCGATGGACATCTGGGCATCCAGCCGTTTCTCCGCCTGCTCCAAGGTCAAGCCATCCCGCGTCATGAGCCGCTCGAGCTGGAGCTCCCGAGGAATATATACGACCATCACTTCGTCCACCATCTGCTGGAGGCCCGACTCGTACAGGAGCGGGATGTCCACAACTACCAGCTTGTCCGGATGGTTCTCCTGGAAGCTGGCCATCCTCTCGCGCATTGTCGCGCGGATAGGAGGATGCAGCAAGCTCTCCAGATCCCGGCGAGCCTCGCCGTCTCCGAAAATACGCTCGCCCAGCTTCTTGCGGTGGAGGGAGCCGTCCGGCAGCAACAGATCCGCCCCGAACCGCTCGATCACTTGCGCCAGCACGGGAGTGCCCGGCTCCACTACCTCCCGCGCGATGCGGTCCGCATCCACAAGCAAGGCTCCGCGGCGGACCAGCATCGCGGCTACCGTGCTTTTTCCGCAGGCGATGCCTCCGGTTAATCCGATATTCATAGCCTAACTCCCTGCTTCTTTAATGGTTAGAATAGTTTCATAATGCCCATGATAATAAGAACAAATCCTGGCACAACGGATAATCGGCGCATCCAGAAGGCCCCGGCATAGCGGAAGCCGACTCGCAGACCGAAGCTCAGGAACATGCCGCTTGCGAGCGCAATGACTGCAGCAGTCAGCCAAGGCGTAAATCCAAGCAAAGCCGCTCCGATCCCCGCCCCGAAGGCGTCAAGGGATAATGCAAGCCCGAGCAGGGTTGCTTCATACGCGGAAATAATGCCCGATCGGTCCATATCCGCGATCGAAGGTTTGCGAAGAATTTGAATGACAAGCCCAAATCGCTTCAGCTCGATATAGATGATCTCTTTGGCGCTGGCAGGACCCAGGACAACTGCAGCGCTCTCCGAGACAGTCTCGGCCGAACCGGCCTCCTCGGAGTCCGCTTCTTCCTTGCGGAGCTGGTATAAGGCCCACAGGCCGATCCCTACCAGAATCAAAGCGCCGATCGTTTTGGCCAAGTCCGGATAAACCCACCCGCTCATCCAAACGCCTATTTGCATGGAAACAAAGATAATCAAGCCGGAGCAGCATGAAATAATAGCGATGGAAAACAATGGAATCCGAATTTTGCGAAGCCCGTAAGTAACACCTACGCCAAACCCGTCCAAACTAACTGCCAAGGCCAACAAAAAAAGCGAAAAAAACGGCAGCATGCGCCCTTCCCTCCCAGCCCATAACCCCGCACACCCGAGCATGCGCAGGTTATCGATTGTTTGCGCACAGCCTGCTCACGCTTGCAGCGGTGACGCCGGGCTGGCGGCTCATGGCTTACTATATGGGATTTCTGGGCGGGTGGTGCATTATTTGCGGATAATCCTTCGCGGCTTTGGCTTTTGACAGGCTGGACAGAAGTGCGTGCCCCGGCCCGCAACAACCGACTTCTCGATCGGACCGCCGCAGGTGTAACACGGCTCTCCTTTGCGTCCGTACATGCGCAGCTGATGCTGGAACATGCCCATCTCGCCTTGTCCGTTCACATAGGATTTGATTGACGAGCCGCCTACGGCCACCGCATCGCGCAGCGTCGTTACGATGGCTTCATGCAGCTTGGCCCATTCCGGGCCGGTAAGAGAATTCGCCTCCCGCTCCGGATGAATGCCAGCCAGATACAGGGACTCATCGACATAAATATTCCCGATCCCTACGATATATTCCTGATTAAGCAGCAGCGGCTTGATTTTCGTCGTCCGATGGCTAAGCCTGTCACGGAAAGCCTGCAAAGTAAACGTCTCGTCCAGCGGCTCCAGACCGAGTTTCACCAGCGGCTTTTCCTTCAGATCCTGATCCTTATCGAAAATATGCATCGTGCCGAACTGCCGCACATCCCTGTACCGCAGCTCGCTCCCGTCCGTGAAATAAAAAATAACATGCGTATGCGGTTCAACCGGTTCACCAGCCTGATAAATGCCATAACGTCCCTCCATCCGCAGATGGGACACGAGCGTATAATGATCGAACATCAGGCGAAGAAATTTGCCCCGCCGCTCCACCGAGCGAATCGTCTCTCCTACAAGCAGCGAAGCGAATAACTGAATATCGTCGGGCTTCTGAATGATACGGGGCAGCATCACCTTGACGCTCTCCACCGTTTTGCCCGCCACCAGCTGCTGCAGCGTGCGGCGGACGGTTTCTACCTCTGGCAACTCAGGCACAGCTATCTTCCTTTCGTACTTCTTCCGTAAGTCTTATTTTGCTTCGTACCAGTTCACTCCGTCGTCTACATCCACCTTCAGCGGCACATCGAGCTGCAGCGCGGATTCCATCACTTCCGCGACCATAGCCTTCATCATCTCTACCTCATCTTCAGGCACTTCGAATACCAGTTCGTCATGCACCTGAAGCAGCATTCGGCTGCGGACTCCCTCGGCGGTCATCCGCTTATCCAGCTGAACCATAGCCAGCTTAATAATGTCGGCCGCCGTCCCCTGGATCGGCGTGTTCATCGCGGTCCGTTCCGCGAACGAGCGAAGATTGAAGTTGGAGGCTTTGATCTCCGGCAGATACCGGCGCCGTTTCAGCAGCGTCGTCACGTATCCGTCCTCTCTGGCCATGGCTACGATATCGTCCATATACTTGCGCACCCCTTTAAATACGGCGAAATACTGCTCGATAAACCGCGCCGCGTCCTTGCGGGTAATGTGCAAGTTCTGGGATAACCCATAATCGCTGATACCGTAGACGATACCGAAATTAACGGCCTTCGCCTGTCGCCGCATGTTCGAATCCACGGACTCCGCCGGCACGCCGAACACGTCCGACGCCGTCTTTGTATGGATGTCCATGTCTTCGCGGAAAGCTTCTATCAGCCTCTCGTCCTGGGAAATATGAGCGAGCACTCGCAGCTCGATCTGCGAGTAATCGGCGGTCAGAATCCGCCAGCCGGGCATAGAAGGCACAAATACCTTGCGGATCTTGCGCCCTTCCTCCAGCCGGATGGGAATGTTCTGCAGGTTCGGATATTGGCTGCTGAGCCTTCCGGTAGCCGCGATTGTCTGCCGGTAATACGTATGCACCTTGCCCGTATCCGGACGTACCTCCTTGAGCAGCCCTTCCACGTAGGTGGACTGCAGCTTGGCCAGCGTTCGGTAATGGAGAATGTGGCCGATCATCGGATGATACGGCTCCAGCTTCTCCAGCACCTCTGCGTCGGTCGAATAACCGGTCTTCGTTTTCTTCACTACGGGCAGCTGGAGTTTGTCGAACAAAATCTCTCCCAACTGCTTAGGAGAGTTAATATTGAATTCCATTCCTACGGCAGCATAAACCTGTTCCATAATTTCCTCGATTCGCTTGCCCAGCTCGATGCCATAAGCCTTTAGTTCCTCAATATCTACTTGAATTCCCTTCCGCTCCATAGAGGCAAGGACCAGCGCAAGCGGCAGCTCCAGCTCGTGGAACAGCTCCCGCATCTCGCCGGCCTCGAGCGCTGCTTCCAGCTTTGCGGTCAGCCGGTGCACGGCCTCCACCTTGCGCCCCATAAACGCGCAGAGCACATCTTGTTCGGGCAGCTTGAACTTGGCTCCCTTGCCGAATACGTCCTCATCCGCAGGCAAAGCGGGAAGTCCGTAGCGCGCGGTTAAACCGCTCAGCGTCAGCGCCGATTCCGTCGGGTCCAGCAGGTAACCGGCCAGAAGCCCGTCGAAAGCGACGCCGTTCAGCTCGATGTCCCTCCAATATAACGCGAGAAGCGCACGATGCAGATCGTATACATGGATAGCCTTATCCCGATTCGCAAGCCAGTCTCGCACAGGAGCCGCGGCCGAAGAGATCAAGGCCTCATAAGGGACATAATAAGTCTTATCCTCGGCTTCGTCCTCCGCTTCATTCCCCTTGGTGAAGAATGCGACGCCAAGCAGCTCGGAAACATGAGGATTTTCACCGATCGCCTCAACGTGGAGCGCAGTTACTCTCCCAAGCGCCCCCACAAGCTCGGCGAGCTCCCCGGGCTCCGCTGCCCAGGAGCAAGGCGCATGTGCAGCAGTCCCCGGCGCTGCGTCTTCCTGGGTATCGAAAGCGCCGCTATCTGTTCCGTTCAGGTCTAGACGCTCCAGCAGCGATTTGAATTCCAATCGGCGGAAAGCATCGCCCAGCAAGGCGGGGTCATAGCCGCTGTACGCGAGCTCTTCTAATGGAAAATCCAGCGGGACCTCCCGGTGAATGGTCGCCAGCTCCTTGCTCATTCTCGCTTCCTCGGCATGAGCCGCAACCTTCTCTCCCATCTTTCCTTTGATGCCGGCGGCATTTTCAAGAACCTTCTCCACCGAACCATATTCATACAGCAGCTTCAGTGCCGTCTTCTCGCCCACTCCCGGAATACCTGGAATGTTATCGCTGGCATCACCCATCAGTCCCTTCAGATCAATGATCTGATGCGGCTTTAAGCCATAGGTTTTATCAATATGCGCGGGGTCGAACAGCTCTATCTCACTGATTCCCTTGCGTGTCAGCGCGATATGCACCTTGTCCGAAGCGAGCTGAAGCATATCCTTGTCCCCGGTGACGACGATAGCTTCGTAAGTATCGCTTTCTTCTACGAACTTCGTCACTGTTCCGATAATATCGTCCGCTTCATAGCCGTCCAGTTCAAATTGCCGGATACCGAAGGAAGCTATTAGTTCACGCAGCACTGGAAACTGCTCCGATAGCTCTGGCGGGGTTTTCTCTCTCGTCCCTTTATATTGAGCATAGCCCTGATGTCTGAAGGTTTGCTTCCCGGCGTCGAATGCGACCAGAAAATGCGAGGGCTTATAGTCTTCCATAAGTTTCAACAGCATGGTAGTAAATCCGTACACCGCGTTCGTATGCAGCCCCTTCGAGTTGCTGAGCAGCGGAAGCGCAAAAAAAGCTCTGTAAGCAATCCCGTTCCCGTCAATGACGATTAGCTTCGATTTGGACAACGATTACACCCCATTCGTACAAACTATCCTTCTACCTCCATGATAGCATAGGAGCACGAAAGAAAAAAACATCGCAAAAAACAGAGAGGAAGAGGGGTGACCTGCCTACACGTCGCATAAAATGAAAGGACTCGATCCTTACCGAGCATGTTGGAGAATGATGAATGTGCCGGAGAATCGGAGGGATGACCGTGAATGAATCGAAGCCGCTGAGCGGCAAACAAGTCATTTTTTTCGACGTAAACCAGACGCTGGTGCTGCAGGGGCTGAGCTTCGAGGCTTGCTTTCGGGAGGTGTGGAGCGCCTACGCGGCGCGGTGGGACTCAGCGGAGACGGGAGAAAGCGACAAGCTCTGGGAAGCCTATATCACTCGCTGGCACCAACGCAAAAAAGCCCGTTCGACTTTCAAGCAGCTCGACGAGCTGCAGCAGCAGTGCCTGCGGGAGGCTTTTCTCGAACGCAGGCTGCCAGTCTCCGGGTCGATGGCGCGCGACTTTATGCAAGAGGTGCTTCATTTGCAGGTTTCCGCCAAAACCATGCCTCCTCGCACTCATGATACACTCACTCTGCTCATGCCTCGCTTTACCTTGGCGATCATCAGCAACAGCCCCCGTGCCGAAGTGCTCCTGCTGCTCGAGCGGTTCGGTCTGCAGTCGTTTTTTCCTGCGGAGCGGGTTTACACAGCCTTAAGACCGGCGGATAAGAAGCCCTCTCCGGTATTGTTCAAATCCGCTCTGCATGCGCTAAAGCTCGCCCCCCGGCATGCCGTTATGGTCGGAAACTCATGGAGGCACGATGTTTGCGGCGCCGTTAAAGTCGGGATGGACGCCGTCTGGCTGCACGAGAGCGGGGACCCTGTCTCGGAGTCGCCCAAGATTACCCGGCAAAAACTCGGCAAACGCCAAGTATATCTGATCAAGCGGATAGATCAGTTGCCAGGCTTATTTTCCTGAGCTGCCAACGGTCCGTATGCTCACATCGAAATACGGTGCCCGACATGGTCACAGAATACAACGCTGCCCCGATGTGCCTTGGACTGTTTCTTTAGTCTGGCGGCCGTCTGCGAGATCTGCTCAGGCGTTGCATGCAAGCCCGCTTCGCAAACGACCAGCGACAAGGACAAGGTGACGCCGTCGCTTTCTACCCGGTTGCCGTGACGGTCTTCTACATAGGTCCAGCTTTCTGCTTCATAGAAGGCAACTACACCTGTGTCGAACCTGCGAATCATCTCCTGACAAATCTTCTCCGAATCCGAGCACGCCGTGACGGCAATAAAATCATCTCCGCCAATATGACCGACAAAGTCATGGGGGGCCCCAAGCAAATGAAGCGAATGCTGAATGCAGTCGGCCGTGAACTGAATTAATTGATCACCCTTGTGGAAGCCATATCTATCGTTATACCATTTAAAAAAATCCAAGTCCGCGTAAATGACGGAGAAGCGCTTGCCGTCGGTTAGGCGGCGCTTGATCTCCCTGTTAATCTGCAAATTGCCCGGCAAGCCAGTTAAGGGATTGGCTACCCGGGCTTTCTCCATCTTGACGTTCGTAATACACTCCAGAATAGTTCTCACCGACGCGGTGCCAAGCAATCGATCATTAGACGTAATGATCACCAGATCGTACAAATGACCGATGGCGCGTGAGGTCGCGAGCTTCGAAACAGCCTCCACCGGCTTGCTGTCGTCCACGATTAGAGGAGCTTCGTCCATCAACTGATCGATCGGTCTGTTCCAGAATAGAGAATAGCCGTATTGACCGGCCAATTGTTGAAACAGCCTCTCCCGCATAATGAGCCCCACCGGTCGATTATCTCTTAATATGACTGCTCCCTGCGCATCCATATGCTTTTTGAAATAGTTGGCCACCCCCGATATCGGTGTTCTTGCGTCAAAGGTCTGGCAAGGCGCCGCCAGTTCGCCGATGGCCGGCATATGTCCTGACCATTCACGCATGCTGCGATGCTCGGCGATCTGACGCTTGATGTCGGACTGTATCTGCTTCAGTTCCTGCCCCGAAGGTCTGCCCAGCAAATATCCCTGCCCGTAATGAACCCCCATTCTCGTTAGCTTCATCAAGTCATCAGGCGACTCGATCCCTTCCGCTATCAAATAAATGCCGAGCTTATCAGCGAAAGCAACCAGCGTCTCCAGCATGTACTCCTTGGTTTTACTTCGATGCATACCCGCCACAAGCGACTTATCTACTTTAATGTAATCCGGATTCAGCTCGGCAATAGCCTGCAAGGACGAATACCCCGCTCCTGCATCGTCTATGGCAATTCTGTATCCCTGCTGCCGGTAGTGATCCAATATTTTTTGAGCTGAGGCAAAATCTTCAATCGAGCTCCGCTCCGTAATTTCAAAGACAACATTGGAGGGCCTGAGCCCCCGAGCTGTCAGCAGCTCCAACGTTTGTCCAGGAGCAAACAACGGATCATTCAGTATCTCGGCTGACACGTTAAGAAATAACAACTGCTTATCGTTATTCATCCTGACGCCTTCAATCGCCTTGGCGCGAGCCAAACGGTCGAGGGTATACAGCACCCCTAGCTTCTCCGCCCATTCGAACAAAGGCAGCGGCGAGTGGAGCAAGCTGCCATCTGGCCCTCTGGTCAATGCCTCATAGCCAGTAATTTCTCCGTCACTCAAAGAAACTATCGGTTGATAAACGGAGCGTATGGTCTGATGCTCGATAATATGTCCAAGCTCCTGCCGCAAAGTCTCCACTTCATCTCCCGGTGTCCCTTTGTCCCGTTGTGCAGCCATCGCATGTATCCCCACTTTTCTTTGTCTCACAGTACCTAATTCCTACTTTATCATAGGACTTTCAACCCCATGTTAAATCCTTCTGCACTTATGTAAATGTGTTGTAAATATTGTTAGCCAAAACATCCGCTTGCTCTTGCTCTTGCTTTCGGCCCTTTGCTCCTTTGGTCCTTTGGTCCTTTGGTCCTTTGGTCCTTTGGTCCTTTGGTCCTTTGGTCCTTTGCACTTTGCTCTCTGGCTCCCTATAAACACCTGACTCATTGCCGCTCACTTTTTTTGCTCTCTGTTCTTTGCTCTCTAGTTTCCGCTCTGCTTTCTGCTCCTCTCTCTGCTCCCTTTTCCCTGCTCCCTGCTTCCTGCTCCCTGCTCCCTGCTTCTTGCTTCTTGCTTCTTGCTTCTTGCTTCTTGCTTCTTGCTTCTTGCTTTTGCGTCGAACTGCCGCTCTATTTCTATAGTCGTCTGCTCTACTCAGAGAAATGGCACCTTATAGTTAAAAGCCGCTTTACTCTGCGAAAGAGTCGATTCTCCACATCTCCCAATGCAGCACTTTGGGGAATGATCCCCATCCCTCAGGAAAGGAATTCTTCAGCCACTGCCCAAATTCCATTCCTAAAAGATTGACACGGAAACATACGTTCGGTATAATTAAAAGGAACAAACGTTCCTATTTTTTCGTAATTAACAGAGATTCATTCATAGAGTTCATAACCCAAAATAACCTGATACATAAGGATATTTATAAGAATTCATTGCAGATGTATCTTTTTTCCGCTATAAAATAATTCTTATGTCTTGAACGGAGGATTTTATGGAAGCGTCCCCGATCACATTTGAACAGTTTAATGCGCAGTATGCAAACAAATCTGCCTGCGAAAATACTCTATATAAAGCAAAATGGCCTAATGGCTTTACTTGCAGTGTATGCGGTCACCGTCACGCGTACCAAATCCGTACAAGAAGGCTTCCTCTGTTTGAATGCAGCCGCTGCTGCTTTCAGGAATCTCTTATTTCCGGCACTGTGATGGAGGGCAGCAAAACCGCCCTCGTCAAATGGTTCCAGGCCATTTTTCTGCTCTCGCACGACTCCTACCGTATAAATGCCCGGCAGCTGAGCTCCATCATCGACGTTACCTATAAGACAGCTTGGCTTATGCTACATAAGCTTCGACATGCGATGACCCTTGATAATAACAAAGAGCTGCTCACAGGAATTATACGTGTAAACATTGGTAATTACGGACGACCCCGATTTTCCAGCAGTCTGGAGCATCCACGCAAACAGACTCTTCTAATCGGTGCGGACATAGATGAACAAGGCTCACCCGTTCACCTTAAAATCAAAAAAGTGCCCGCCGCGCACATGCATGGAGATTCCATACTTCGAAGCGGTACAAAGCACTTTTCGCAAAATTATATTTCTCCCCAGCATTCGGAGGCTCATTTCGTAACAAGGCCCTACTGTTCCAGACGTTTTCAACCATTATGCGCGCTCAACCGTAAACTTGGCAATTGGATCAACCAAACTTTCCATGGTATTGGACCCAAGCACCTTCAATCCTATCTGGAGGAATTCGCGTATAGATACAAACTTTCAAGCTTGGCCCGCCCCTTTTTCTCATCCCTGCTTCAGTTGGCAGCCTCTTCTCCACGAACTACTTATCGCCGTATTATTCAATCTGAATTTATCTAATCATTTTATCTCTAAGCTATTTGATCTGTGGGCTGGAGGAATATTTCTTAACTCCTAACTCGAGCTTAAGCACGGAACTCGCCTTGCGTATTAGCTAAATATTTTCAACAGCTCCAGACAAAAACGGTCATTTCTTTATATTATTTCATCGCGTCTTTATTCGTCCTAACTCATCACACTGGTTGAGTGCTTTTCTCTCTGTATAAATGATATGCCTTTGGGTTCTGCCTTTAGGTTCTGCCTTTAGGTTCTGCCTT
>NZ_FMYY01000001.1:58734-377966 GCF_900101595.1 Paenibacillus sp. cl123 | reverse complement strand
TCTGCCTTGGGGTTCTGCCTTGGGGTTCTGCCTTGGGGTTCTGCCTTGGGGTTCTGCCTTGGGGTTCTGCCTTGGGGTTCTGCCTTGGGGTTCTGTTCTTCAAGCCTGTTCTTCGGTGCTACTCGAAAGTCCTCCTTTTCGGTTCTGCTCCTCGGTTCTGCTCCTCGGCTCTGCTCTTCGGTTCTGTTCCGCGAATCTGCCGTGTAGCCTTTGTAAGGTTTTTATCATTATGTTCCCATTTCCGTTTCCTGCGACCTAAGTGAGTTAAGTAGTCTCCAGTTTGTTGACAAGCAGTTCAGGCTGTATGAAGGATTACTGCCTCCTGAGCGACCGGGATAATCCCCAAAAACGTTCGCATACTAGCATGCCCCCCACCCCTCCGCCTCTTAAAATCACGGTAACCAACCTGCTATTTTTCCCAATTTACGGTCCAGCGCTTCATCCGTCCGTCGGTCTGTTGGTCCGTCGATCTGTCGGTCCGTCGATCTGTCGGTCCGTCGATCTGTCGGTCTGTCGGTCTGTCGGTCTGTCGGTCTGTCGGTCTGTCGGTCTGTCGGTCTGTCGGTTTGTCGGTCTGTCGGTCTGTCGGTCTGTCAGTCTGTCAGTCTGTTGGTCTGTTGGTCTGTTGGTCTGTTGGTCTGTTGGTCTGTTGGTCCTTTGGTCCGTCGGTCTATCGGGGTCCGTCGGTCCACGCGCTTCATCAGTTCATTGTTCCAGCCGCCCAACGCTTCCTCAGTCCCTCTCCCTATACCGTGACGAATAAAAGCTCTCCGGAAATTTCCGAAGAGCGGGCTCACACAGACTGCCGTTTAAAGTATAAAGCGATCAAATCCGTTATAAGTTTAAATCTTTGCGCTTGCCTGTCACCATATAAATAACGCTTTCGCCGATGTTGGTTGTGTGATCAGCGACTCTCTCCAAATATAAGGCTGCCAGCATGAGCTGGGATAGTTCCCTGTTGCGGGACAGATCGACGTTCATCAAGCCGTTGATTTCGTCGACGACAGCGCTGTACAACTTATCGACCTCATCGTCGCGTTCGGCCAGGCAGGCAGCGCGGTGAATGTTGCGTTCTGTGTAGGACAATAAACTTTCACTGAGCATTTCTTTGACCAGCACCGCCATGTTTGGAATGATCTCCAGGGGTTTAACCGGTGTTTTTCCCGCCAGGCGGCGGGCTATTTTGGCGATGTCGACCGCATGATCGCCGATCCGCTCCAAATCAATGGCGATTTTGATAGCTGTTCCGATAATACGGAGGTCGCTGGCCATCGGCTGCTGAAGAGCGATAAGTCTCAAGCAATTTTCTTCAATTACGAGCAGCAGGTCATCGATCTGATCATCTCGGTCAATAACGAGCTTGGCTAGAGCTTCATCCCGCTTGTCAAGCGCCTCCACCGCGCCTTCAATACTTTGTTCGACCAGGCTTCCCATGTGAAGCAGTTCGTTTTGCAGACTTTCCACCGCGGAATGAAAATTCGATCTTGTATCCATTCTGGCATTCTCCCCCTGTATTCTTATCCGAAGCGTCCTGTAATATAATCCTCCGTACGTTGATCCGTCGGTGTGGTGAAAATCTTCTCCGTCTGGTCGGACTCGATGACTTCTCCATTCAGGAAGAAGGAGGTGAAGTCCGAGATACGCGCGGCCTGCTGCATGTTATGAGTAACAATAACGATGGTGTACTTGTCGCGAAGCTCCCGGATCAATTCCTCTATTTTCAAGGTAGAAATAGGATCAAGCGCCGAGGTCGGCTCATCCATCAGCAGAATTCGCGGATTAACGGCCAAGGCCCGCGCGATGCATAATCGCTGCTGTTGACCGCCAGACAAGCCGTAAGCCGACTTCTTCAGATTGCCGCTAACTTCCGTCCACAAGGCGGAGGCCTTCAGGCTGGATTCTACGATATGATCGAGCTGTTCTTTATCTTTGATGCCATGTATTCTAGGCCCATAAGCAATGTTATCGTAGATCGATTTTGGGAATGGATTGGGCTGCTGAAACACCATTCCGATATTTTTTCGCAGCAGCTCGACGTTGACGTCCGGGTCGTATATATTTTGCCCGTCCACATTAACTTGGCCTTCGATTCGGATTCCCTTGATCATATCGTTCATTCTATTTAGCGTCCGCAGCAAAGTGGATTTGCCGCAGCCGGACGGACCGATAAAGGCGGTGACGGAATTCTCCGAAATGTTCATATTGACTTTCTTAAGCGCATGGAATTCGGAATAGTACAGCTCAAGCTGCTTGATATCGACAATCGTTGACATATCCTTTGTTCCCCCTGACCCGTCTTCTAGTGCTTTTTCTGATATTTGTTGCGCAGATAGATAGCGAAAGCGTTCATGCTCAGCAGCATAATGAGGAGTAAGATAATACCTGCGGCCGCGACATTCTGAAATTCCGCTTGCGGCTGGCTCGCCCAGTTAAAAATCTGAATCGGCATGACCGTAAACGTATCAAGCGGCGAATGCGGCAGAAACGCTACATAGGCGACGGCGCCAACTACGATCAGCGGAGCGGTTTCGCCAATAGCTCTGGACATGGACAGTATGGAACCTGTCAAAATGCCGGGCAAAGACGACGGAAGCACGACGCGGACAATCGTCTGCCAACGGTTCGCTCCGAGGGCGAATGACGCATTGCGAAGCGATTGCGGTACGGTTTTGATTGCCTCCTGGGACGATACGATGATGATAGGCAGCACCAGCAGGGTCATGGTAAGCGCACCGGATAAGATACTGCGCTCCAGATGGAGCATGCGTACAAAAATAGTCAGTCCAAGCAGTCCGTACACAATGGACGGCACACCCGCCAGGTTCGCAATATTCGTTTGGACAATCCGGCTGAAGCGGGTATCCTTGGCATACTCCTCCAAGTAGATTGCCGTGGCAACTCCGATAATAAAGGTCAGCGGCGCCGTGATGGCCATAAGCCAAAGCGTCCCGACGAAGGCGGCCAAAATACCGGCCCGTTCCGGCAGCCGCGAAGAATAGTTGGTTAGAAAATCCCAATCCAGCCAGCCGGCCCCTTGGATAAGGACTTGTATCAGCAGCAAGGCAAGCGCTAGCACGCCAAAGCAGGTCGAGGCCAAATACAGCCGATGGTAGAGCTTATTTTTCCGCTTGCGGCGGTTGATGTGTAGCAGCGTCTCCTGACTCTCCATCAGTATTCCTCCCTGAACTTTTTCGAGATATAGCTTGCCAGAATATTCATGATCAGCGTTAGGACGAACAAGGTCATCCCTACCGCGTAAATGGTTAAGTATTCCGTGGACCCGTAGCGCGTATCCCCGGAGCTCACCGAGACGATATAGGCGGTTAAGGTTTGCAGGCTTTGCAGCGGATTATAGGCAAGAACAGCCATATTGCCCGCGGCCAAGGTAACGATCATCGTTTCGCCAATTGCTCGGGACAGCCCCAGGACGAAGGACGATACGATACCGGACAATGCGGCAGGCACCACGATCTTGATGGCGACCTCCAGTTTGGTTGCCCCGAGCGCATAAGCGCCATTACGCAGCGAGGCGGGAACCGCCACCATCGCATCCTCGCTTAACGAAGAAATAATCGGAATAATCATAATTCCTACGACAATACCAGCGCTGAGCGCGTTAAAAATTTCGGTCTGCGGAATAATAAACCGGAGTACAGGAGTGACAAATGTCAGAGCAAAGAAGCCGTATACAATCGTTGGAATACCGGCCAAAATTTCCAAAATCGGCTTGATGATATTGCGTACCTTGGCAGGAGCATATTCGCTTAGATAGATGGCGCTGCCCAGTCCGATCGGAATAGCGACAATGCTCGCTATTACCGTAATCAGCAGCGTGCCGGTGATAAGCGGAACTACGCCATATTCAGCAGGCTCGAACAGCGGTGTCCATTTGAGGCCCGTTATGAAATCCCAGAAAGCAACCTCCCGGAAAAATCCTACCGACTCAAAAACCAGTATAAAGACGATGCCTACGGTAGTAAGAATCGAGATAACGGCAAAAAACGCCAGTATTTTCGGAATCAGAACATCAGAGGATATGATGCTTTTTTTTCTTTTGTAATTAACCTTTGTTTCTGGCACAGCTGCGGCTAATCTGCCTGCCATTTTCTCCATACCCATTCCCCCGCTTAAAGCAAATGATAGTGTAAAAGCCGCGACGCCCACATAACCTGATCCGGTGAGCGCGCGGCCAGATACCAACAATTCGATAATTACTTCACAAGTTCCAGGTTTTTGTTCACGATATCTTGCGGAAGCTTAATATATTTGACTGCTTCTACCAAAGCGGCACCGTCAGCGCTGTTATAGTATTTGATGAATTCCTTGATATGCGGCTGCTCCAAAGCTTTTTTCGAAGGGTAGATGAAAATGTAACGGGACAGCGGCGCATAAGTCATCTTCTCGATCGTATCATGGCTTGGCAGTACGGCTGGCGAATTGGCATCCTTTTTGATAGCTACGGCATTCAGCTTGGCTTCGTTCTCTTTATAGTAGGAGAAGCCGAAGTATCCCATGGAGAACTCGTCGCCGGCAACACCTTTAACGAGTACGTTGTCATCCTCGGAAGCCGTGTAGTCGGAACGCGATTCTTTCGCTTTGCCATTGATCGCTTCCGTGAAAAATTCGAAGGTACCGGAAGCCGTGCCCGGGCCGTACAGCTTGATCTCTTTGTCCGGCCACTCGGGACGAACCTCGTTCCATTTCTTGATCGTGCTGTCCTTGCTCCAAATCTTCTTCAATTCTTCCACAGTCATTTCTTTGGCAAATGTGTTTTTCTTGTTGACGACCACGGTTACGCCGTCGAGAGCTACAGGCATCTCTACCGCTTCCGTATTTTGCTTTGTCTTGATCTCTTCAAGCTCTTCCTTTTTGAACTTCCGGGACATGTCGGCAATATCGATCTCGCCGGCAATCAGCTTTTTGGCTCCATTCCCTGAGCCGGACTCGCCGACTGTAATTTTAACGTCTTTATGTTTTTTCATGAATTCCTCGGCTACCGCCTGAGAAATCGGGAATACCGTAGAGGAACCGTCAATTTTAATTTCACCCTTCAGGTTGGAGGCTGCAGGTGTTTCTTTAGAAGGAGCTGGTGCAGGAGTAGTGCCACCGCCTTGCGTAGTCGTTTCCGGTTTGGTTCCACATGCTGCCAGAGATAATGCCAAAACTGTTGCGGTTACTGCCAACGTACTTTTCTTAAACAACTTGACCACTCCTTAAGTGTTTGTGTATTTGCTCACAAGGGCAATGTTACAGCTCTAATGTTTTCGCTAATTCGTTCCTTTGTTAACGCAATGTTAAAAATGTTGAAATTCGAAAGTCCACAAACATTTACAAAGCGTTAACACAATGTGTATTTAGACTTAATTATGCAATCGTACAATGGTCCTGTATTCCTATTATCCAACCAACAACTCATTATTAGGAGGAATTCACATGTCTATTAGACCCAAGCCTCTGTCCAAGCTGCAATTGACGCTGCAGGCCAAGCTGCTGCTAAGCTTTGCCGTATTACTTGCCATTTTCGCCAGCGTGTCCGTCTATCATAGAAATCAGGTGAACGGCATACATAATCAGGTTCTGCATCAGAACCGCGAGATGAGCAAGCAGCAGCTGGCTTTGGAGCTTAAAATAAAAACAAATGAAATCGATGCGATCAAGTCGGGGTTCCTCATCTCGAAGGATGAGGCGCTGATTGGCAAATTCGAGGATAGTCAGAAGGAATTTTATACGCTGGTCGAACAAATTGCCGATACGGCCTCCAATGCGGATCAGCGCAAGTGGAGCGCCAAGCTGAAAAATACCTCAACCGAATATACGGCCACTTTCGGCTCCGCCGTAGACATCGTCCGCAATAAAAGCTTGATGCCTGCCGAGATGAACAGCCAGTTGGCCAAGCTGCACGAACTTTCGCAAGTACATAAAGAATATATCTTCGAACTTGTCGATCAATTCAATCAGGCTTACGCCCAGGATGTTCAAGCGGCAATCGCCGGCTCCAACGCTTATGTAGACTCTTCCTTACATGCATCGCTCCTCTCGCTATCGGCGGTAGTGCTCGTCAATGTGACCGTGGCGGCCTTATTAATCCGCTCATTCGTCAGACCTGTCAGGCGGCTGCAAGAAGCAGTCAAACGCATCGCCCAAGGAGACTTAAGCGAAACCATCAATCAAAATTCCCGGGATGAACTCGGTATGCTGAGCCGGGACTTCGATCATATGGTGGAGCAGGTGCGCTCGATGCTCGCCAATACGAAGCGGATAGCCTCCACGTTATCTGTCCAATCCGAAACCTTCCGCGAGTTCTCGGGATCTACGGCGGCGGTTAATCGCGACATCGTACGAGCGATCGAGGAAATTTCCGCAGGAACCGAGCAGCAGGCAAGGCATTCGGAGTCCAGCTCAGCGACGATCTCCGAGTTGGCCGCCCAGATCCGGGATATGGCCAGCCTGACGAACGAGGTTCAGCGCAAGAGCCGCGAGGCAGCCTTCAATACGTACACGGGCACCGAATCCATGGAAGGACTTCAGACATCTGCCAGGCATTCGGAGGCGGTGCTGCAGCAAGTGTTTACCGCTATGGATACGTTGACGGCAAGCTCGGCCCGGATCGGCCAAATCGTCAGTACGATTACGGATATATCGTCACAAACCAATGTGCTTGCCTTGAACGCCGCTATCGAAGCTGCACGCGCGGGCGTACACGGCAGAGGATTTTCGGTTATCGCGGAAGAAGTGCGGCTGCTGTCGAGTCTGACAAATGACTCCTCCAAGCAGGTCGGAACGATCGTCAAAACGCTGACCCGGCAAATTCAAGAGCTTGAAGCCAGCCTAGGGGAGGCCAGACAGTCGCTGGAAGCTCAAAACAGCAAGATGGCGCTGAGCTCCGCCGCTTTCCAAGATATCCGCTTATCGATGGAAGAGTTGGCCGGACATATCGGCTTGATCCACAAGCGTATCGAAGCCGCCGAAGGCAAAAACCATGAGCTGGTCCGCTCCGTTCAGCATGTCGCGGCCATCGCACAGGAGACGGCGGCCGGCGTGGAGGAAGTAAATGCCTCGTCGCTCCGCCAAGACGCCGCGATTCATCGCATCGCGCAGGAATCGGATGATATGATGATGCTGGCTCAGCGGCTATTTGAGGAAATCAATCAATTCAAGATCGGACAAGAAGAGCCGACAGACTCTGACCATAGACATGTTCAGGGAGAAAACGATAGGAAGCAACCGGTCCAAGATGAACCAAGCATAGAGGAACGTGATAACGTGGGGCCAACAACAGGTGAGTCCGAGAGCGGGAAACCGTCTCAGGAGGATGCAACCCAGCAAGGACAGGATGAGCCAGTCAAGCAAGAACAGGAGGAAGCGCAAGACAAGAAACTGCTTCCCGTGTAAAACCTCTGTGTCTTTGTGTCCGGTGCTTGAAAAAACAAAGTACCAGCCGCCGCGGAGGTCCGGAGCTGCTGGTACTTGCTTGGCTGTTGTGCTTAATTTTCGTTGAAATAAACGGCTTTGCCGGTCCGTGACGATTCGTAGATCGCCTCCAAAATTTCAGACACCACGCAGGCTTGTTCAGGCGTCACGACGGGGTCGGTGTCGTCTTCGATCGCTTTCAGCCACAGTTTGGCCTCCAGGTCCGCAGGGCTTTCCTTCGAGCCGTCGTAGAAGTCAACGCCTTTGGCGCTGAGCTGAATTTCGTTCGCAAACAGCCGGCTGTGCTTCTCGCCGTTGATGCGCAGTCCGTCCCACATATCTGCGCCTCCTTCCGTGCCGCACAGCGTCGTCTTCGCTTCGCCGGTCTGCAGCAGGTTAAGCGCCCAGCTGGACTCCAGTACGATCGTCGCGCCGTTCTCCATTGTGATCATACCGAACGCCGAGTCCTCTACGGTGAACTGCTTAGGGTCCCATGGTCCCCAGGCGTTGGCTGCATTCTCCCGCTGGGACAGCTTGTGAAAAGCAGTACCCAGTACGGCCTTCGGCTTGTAATTGTCCATCATCCACAGCGTCAGGTCGAGCGCATGGGTCCCGATATCGATCAGCGGTCCTCCGCCCTGCTTCTCCTCGTCCAGAAATACGCCCCATGTCGGAACTGCGCGGCGCCGGATCGCATGAGCCTTCGCATAATAAACTTCGCCCAGCTCGCCATCCTGGCATATTTGCTTCAAATACTGGCTGTCCGGCCGAAACCGGTTCTGATAGCCGATCGTCAGCTTTTTGCCGGTCCGCTTGGCCGCATCCACCATTTTTCTGGCGTCAGCCGCCGTCTTCGCCATCGGCTTCTCGCACATCACATGCTTGTCCGACTCCAGGGATGCGATCGTGATCTCCGCATGGGAGTCGTTGGGCGTGCATATATGTACGACATCCAGACTTGAGTCTTTGAGCAGTTCTCTGTAATCCGTGTATACTTGGGCGCCTTCGGCTCCAAACTTCTCTGCCGCATCCCGGGCGCGTTCTTCTACAATATCGCAAAACGCGACCATCCGGGCATTCGGTTGATTGTTCAAGGCCGGCATATGTTTGCCGAACGCAATTCCTCCGCACCCGATAATTCCGATTCTGAATTCCTTAGACATTCCTTGCTCCTCCTCTGCACATAAACGAATCATCCGCCGCACCAAGTTGCAGCGCAATACGTTTAGTATAGACAATGCACAGGGAAAAGATATGCCTGATTTGGCTTTCTTTGCATCCGATTGTGTCTTCTGCAAAAAAAAGTAAGGGCCCCTCGGCAGCCAAGGGAGCCCTTCGTCATATGCCTGTGTTACCTTTTGCATGAAACGCCTAAGCTTTTTTCACCGGTGAGGTGACCAGCTTGTAGCCAACGCCGCGAATCGATTCGATCTGCACCGACTGCTGGTTCATCTCCAGCTTCTTGCGCAGAGAACTGACGTGCACATCTACGGTCCGTTGACCGCCGATATAATCAAATCCCCACACAATGTTCATCAGATCATCCCGCGTAATAACGACTCCCGGCCGCTGAACGAGGTAAAGCAGCACTTCAAATTCCTTCGGCCGCAGCGGGATCGACTCTCCGCCGAGCACAACCTCGTATTTCTCCGGATAAATATGCAGGTCTCCGGCTGTAATGACTTTCTCGCCGTTCGCAGCCTTCTCCTGGAGTCCATCCCCTGACATCGTGCGCCGCAGCACCGCCGATACGCGGGCCAGCAGCTCGGCTACGCCGAAGGGCTTGGTGATATAATCATCGGCCCCGTACTTCAGCCCCTGGACCACTTCCTCCTCCGCATTGCGGGCGGTCAAAATGATGACCGGCGTCTTATTGCCTTTCTGTCTCAGCTTGGACAATATCTCAAATCCGTTCATGCCTGGAAGCATGATATCCAGTACAATCAGATCGAACGGTTGTTGCAGCGCTGCCTGCAAGCCGTCCCCGCCGTGATCGGCAACCTTAATCTCATAGCCTTCCTGCGACAGGTTATAAGTTAATAGGCGCGCTAACGTAGGTTCGTCCTCAATCACTAATATCTTCTGCGGCATGCGTATCCCCCGACCCCGAATCCAAATTCTATAGTTCAAGCTTATCATAGCATGTGATGATTGACAAACGATTAATCCGCATGCTGCCGTCTCCTGAGGCGTCTAATGAATCAGCGGCATATCGATCTTAAATGTCGTGCCGACTCCTATCTCGCTTTCTACCTGGATAGACCCCTTGTGCAGATCGATCAGATGCTTGACGATGGAAAGCCCCAGGCCGGTGCCTCCGGAAACGCGGGAACGGGCTTTGTCCACCCGATAAAAGCGTTCGAAAATACGCGGAATGTCTTTCTTCGGAATGCCGATCCCGGTATCGCTGATTATAAATCTGACTTGATCCGCTTCAGCAAGCCCCGTCGCGCTCGGAACATGCTGCACTGTGACGCTGACCTGGCCGCCCTCAGGCGTGTAGCCGATCCCATTGGACAACAGATTGATGAGAATCTGCCTCAGCCGGTCCTCATCCGCCTCCATATAAAGATCGGACGGCACCTCCATGCTCATCGTGATGGACTTGGATGACGCCTGTGCGTGCAGCACGCTCAGACAGTTACTTACGAAGGATTCGAGGTGGATCGGCGAGAACTGCAGCGGAATCCGCTTCGACTCGATTTTGGAAAGCTCCAGAATATCTCCGATCAGCCTGTTCAACCGCTCGCTTTCATCGAAAATAATTTGCAGGAACGACCTGGCCGTCTCCTTATCGTTCAACGCCCCGGCCAGCAAGGTTTCGGCGAAGCCTTTGACCGCGGCGATCGGCGTCTTCAGCTCATGCGACACATTGGCCACGAACTCGCTTCTCATCCGCTCCAGCCTTCTGACAGCCGTAATGTCGTGCAGCACGATAAGCAGCCCCGACCAGTCCTGTCCCTGCTGCGAGATAGGATTCAAATTGATCTCCAGAATGCGCTCGGATGGAAAGTAAAAGACAACCTCGTCCCGGATGTGCTCTCTGGACTCGATGCATTCCTGGATCAGCTGGGTAAATTCGTATTGCTGCTTGGCCTGGTCGAACCGCTTGCCGAGCAGCTCCTGGGATGAGAAGCCGAGAATTTCCTCGGCCGACCGGTTCAGCAGCACAATTCTGCCTTCACGATCTACCATGACGACGCCGCTGATCATATTTTCCAGCACGCTTTTCAGCCGGCTCTCGTCCTCCAGAATACGTTCCATCTGGAGCTGCAGACTGTCGGCCATCCGGTTAATGGCATTGCCAAGCTGGCCGATTTCATCTTTTTTGCCGACCGTTACCCGGTATTTATAATTCATATCCGTGATTTGCTGCGCCACGCTTGTGATCAGCTCGATCGGCCGGGTGACATTAAAGGCTACCCTGTAGCTGATCAGCGCCGCGAGAGCGAAGACGGCGGCCAGCCCGCCAAGCAGAACCAGCCATACGTTGCGGATGGCATTTTCGATCTCGGTGAGGCTCATGGACAGCCGCAAAAATCCGACCGTCCCCCCGACAGGCGTAACAAGCAGCGCCACATACAGCAGATTCCGGCCTACGGAATCGCTGTAACGGGTCGCATAGCCAATTCCGCCCGCCGCCGCTTCGACAATCTCTTCCCGGTCGGCATGGGACCCAAGCTCGGAAGCGCGGCGGTCGGAGTCCCCAAGCACCTTGCCGTCGGCCTGCAGGAACGTCACCCTCGCATCCGCCGACTTCTCCAGCAGCTGAGCCTGCTCCGTATAATACCGCTGCTTCTCCTCTTCCGTGCCGGTCTGCTGCATATTGACCGTCGTCATAATAATCCGAAGCTCTCGTTCCATGTTCAGCTTCAGCGAATCCATATAGGAGTTCCTCAGCATGCTGCCCATAAAAATACCGACGGCCAGCACCGAAGCCCCGATCAAGGCCATAAAGGTAAGCGTAAGCCGCGCACGAAACATGTTCATCGTGTAAAGGTCCCTCCAGCCGGTTAACCTGCTTAGCGGTTCAGCAAGAAACGAATTTTACTCAATATCGTACCTGTTCGCCTGGAGGAATACCAGTTATTTTTTTGTAAAGATTCGTACGCATAAACGCCTTCATAAACGTATGGTTCAGCGTAGCGAAAGGCTGCTGAATCAGGATCGCCAGCACAACGGGCACGGCCGTCAGCGGATTGAAATAGGTGAGCGCCAGCACAAGCCCGAGCGAAATATTGCGCATGCCTGAGCTGAACGTGATCGCGATCATCAACTCCGGCCTGCGCAGCCATACCGATCCTGCGAAGCCGATCAGGTAACAGAGGATAACAAGCAGCACGACAAGCGGCACAACGACGACCATATCCCGCTTCAGCTCCACGACGTAAGGGGCGATAGCGGCCGCATTGATCATAATGACTGTACACAGGGCAACTTTGGAGGTCGGACCGCATACCGGAGCCGACCAAGCTTTGAACCGGCCGCGGGACAGCTCGTTCACAGCCACCCCGATCAGCGTCGGGGCGACCACGATCTTCAGCAGGTCGGCCAGCATGCCCGCATGGTCGAGCTCGACGGAGGCACCGAACAACGTTTCAAGCGCCAGCGGAATCACGAACGGACTGAGAGCCGTGTCGATGACGATCATCGCGAGGGTGAACGGCACATGTCCCTGCGACAAGGATACCCAGATTACGGACGACACGCCGAGCGGAATGACGGCGAACAAGACGAAGCCTATGACGTACGGCGACTCGGCTCCGAATATCCAGCTGCCGATTCCGTAAGCGATAACCGGAGCGAGCACATGGGTGAGGCCGAATGTCAGCAGCATCGCCCCGGGCATTCTCAGCGCATCTCGTATTTGCTTCAGACTGCAGCCGGAGGCCATCACGAAGGTCAGATAAGCAAACAGCCACGGAATCGCATCCACCCAGGTGTGCATCTGACCAGATAAAAGAAACCCGAGTATCAGCGATACCGGGGTCAACAGAAATAAATATTGTTCAAGCAGCCTGTTCAATCGGTTCCCATTCTCTCTCATATCGGGCCGCTGACCGCGCTTAGACGAAAACCGGAGACTTGAACTGCTCCAGCTTCGCACGCGAGTCCTGCTCGACATCGGCATGCAGGCTGTTGCCATGCGAGTCCATCGTGACGATCGCCGCGAATCCTTCCGTTTGCAGATGCCACATCGCTTCCGGAATACCGAATTCCAGGAAATCGACGCCTTCCACCTTCTTGAAGCACTCCGCATAATATTGGGCTGCGCCGCCGATCGCGTTCAAATAAACGCCGCCATGCTCCTGCAGCGCCTTAAGCGTCTTGGCTCCCATGCCGCCTTTGCCGATCACGGCGCGGATGCCGAACTTCTTGATAATGTCGCCCTGATAAGGCTCCTCGCGTATGCTCGTCGTCGGTCCGGCTGCCTTCACGACCCAGCCGCCTTCGCTGTCCTTGGCCATGACAGGACCGCAGTGGTAGATGGCGGCGCCATTCAGATCCACCGGGGAATCGTGGTCCATCAAATATTTGTGCAGCGCATCGCGGCCCGTGTACATCGGTCCGTTGATGATGACCACATCGCCTACGCGCAGCGATCGGATCTGTTCTTCGGAAATCGGCGTTTGCAGCACGATCTCACGGCGCTCTCCGCCATTTGCCGCTGCAGCCACAGACGGCTCGTCCTTCTGCATCGGCAGCTCGCTGCCTCTGCGGTATACCCATTCCGTAATCTCGCCCGTACCGGCGTCGATCCGAACCCCTTGACGGCGGAACGCCCAACAGTTATAGGCTACGGACACGAAGAAGCTGGCCGGCAGCCGATTCATCACGCCAATCTTGCAGCCGAGCAGCGAAACTTGACCGCCGAAGCCCATCGTGCCGATGCCGAGCTTGTTGGCGTTCTCCATCACATAGTCCTCGAGCTTGCGAAGCTCTTCATTCGGGTTTACATCGTCTACGGTACGGAACAGCTGATGCTTGGCCAGCTCGTAGCCCGTGGTTCGGTCTCCTCCGATGCCGACTCCGATGAAACCCGCGCTACAGCCCTGGCCCTGCGCCTGGTAGACGGCGTGAAGGATGCACTTGCGAATGCCGTCCAGATCGCGGCCGGCCTTGCCGAGGCCTTCCAGCTCCGTAGGAAGGCTATATTGGATGTTTTTATTCTCGCAGCCGCCGCCCTTCAAGATCAGGCTCGCTTCGATCTCGTCGCGTTCCCACTGCTCAAAATGAATAACTGGCGTTCCCGGTCCGATATTGTCTCCGCTGTTCGCTCCCGTCAGGCTGTCGACGGAATTGGTCCGCAGCTTGCTGTCCTTCGTCGCCTGAGCCACCGCTGCGATAATCGCCTTTTTCATCTCGATCTGGTTTGCCCCGACCGGCGTATGAACGATAAAAGTCGGCATGCCTGTGTCCTGACAGATCGGAGAAACGTTGCACTCCGCCATCCGGATATTGTCGGCAATGGTGGACAGCGACAGCGCTGAGCGCGTGCCCGCATCCTCCTTGGCCCTTGCTTCCTGGATCGCCTCCCGGACGTCGGCCGGCAGGTTGGTGGAGGTCTCCACAATCAATTTATACATACTTTCTTGAAATTGCTTCATGATGAATAAAGACTCCTTTCGGTGGTTGGCATATGATTCTATCATACCATAGAGCTCCTCGCTCCGGCACTTCCTTTTCATAGATAGAAACCGCGTTTCATTCCATGGTCCACAAAATGGTCCAAAAATTGTCACGGAGGTTTTACAAGTAAACAGACGCACGAGACGTCCGAATCGTGTATAATTCGTTCTGCGGCATGTTTCGCCAAGTACCCTCACGTAAGGATGATGACTTCATGAACAGCCATTTCTTCGCTTATATGTACAGACTGCGATATATCGAGCGCTGGAGCCTGATGCGCAATGTGATGAAGGAGAACGTGGCCGAGCATTCCTTTCATGTAGCCATGCTTACTCATGCGCTTTGTACAATCGCCAATACGGTATTCGAGCGCAGCGTGCCGACCGACCGGATCGTCAGCATGGCGCTTTTCCATGACGCTACGGAAGTGTTCACCGGGGACATCCCGACGCCGGTCAAGCACCATAACCCGAAAATTTTGTCCAACTTCCGCGAAATCGAGCAGCTTGCCGCAGAACGGCTGCTGGATATGATCCCCGAGCCTCTGCGGCAGGTCTATGATCCGTTGATCGATGCGAAGAAAAATGACCAGGATGCCGCGTTCAAGGTATACCTCAAGGCGGCCGACCTGCTCGATGCTTATCTGAAATGCGTAACCGAGCTGTCGGCGGGCAATCGTGAATTTGCCACGGCCAAAAAGCAGATCGAGGAGTCCATGGCCGAGCTGGCTTTGCCCGAGCTCAATTACTTCCTGGAGCATATGGCTCCCAGCTTCGAGAAGACGGTCGACGAGCTGTAGCACAGCGCCTCGCGGCGAATGAAAAAAAGCCTGCCGGTATAAAAAATCCGGCAGGCTTTTCTTCTTGGTTAAAACAGATTCGGAAACTTCATCATCGTCACGATCAGAAAAAACACGACGCCGTTGATCAACGACAGCGTCTTGATCGAGCCAAGCTGAGCGGCCACCGAAGTGCCCGACGCCTCGCCGACGGCCAGACGCATCCGCTTGCCCATGATGCCCGTCAGTGCGGCCAGAGCCAGGAACAGCACAACCGCTAACACCATCCAGAGGACCGAATAATCCCCCTTACTCACCATGTAGCCTCCGGTAAGAAAGGCAAGGATCAAGGAAAATTGGCCGACGCGATTGGTCGCAAACAAAACGTTCAGAAAGCCGACCTTGGCCGCGCCAGATTGAAGCTTGTCCACGCGGCCCACTAAAAAAGGCAGCACCAAATAAATTCCCATCAGAATCGCGCTTAATACGTGAAGATACAACAAGACCTGAAGCATAATGCCAGAGCCTCCCTAAGGTATGTAAGGTTTGACTCTAGTATAATCGAAAGCACGGCCTGTGAGCAAATGCACACGGCATCGCGTTTTCTACGACCAAGCAGGACCGTTTCCTTCAAATGAAGGACGATGCCTCCCTCCCCATCCATTCATTCAAGGAAATGAGGCAAGGATGAGACGCTTCAGCAAGGTCGCCGCCTCCGCTCGCGATAGAGCATCTGCCGGATTGAACCGGTTGCTCTCGTCGCCCTGCAGCCAGCCTGCTTCGGCCAAGCGCGCGACTGCTTCACGAGCAAACTCCGCTATCTCCTCGGCGTCTCCGAAATATTTACTTGCCGCTGTGTCTTCGCCCAGCTTGTTCGATTCGCCGTTCGCCTCTTCATGGAGCCGCATCAAGCTGCGCATCGCACGCTCCAGCATCACGGCAGCCTCTTGCCGGGTCACCTCTCCATCCGGCCGGAACGTGCCGTCTGGATAACCCTCGATGAGCCTATGCTCTGCCGCTGCCGCAGCTGCATGCGCATACCAGGAAGTCGGAGACACATCCGGCCAGAGCGCTTCGTTCTTGCCGCCAGTCTCTAGCAGTCCCAGTCCTCTCACCAGCATCGCCGCAAATTCTGCGCGGTTCACAGGGCGTTCGGGCTCGAATGCGTCAGCCTTCGTACCCTGCAGCAGCAGTTGGCCGCCGAGATCCAGCACGGTCTTCTCTGCCCAATGACCGGCGAGGTCTCTCCACTCTTTCGCGCCGGAGCTCGTTGCAGCCACATATATGCCCCCGCTGTTGGAACGGAAAAGCATCTCCGCCTCGCCTCCAACCCTCAGTCTCAGATTAGCAGGCACCGGGCGGATATCGCCCGTCGCAGGGTCGAACCGGACAACGCCAACGCTCCGTCCGGCAATGGCTGCATCCGTCAGAGAAGGCTGCCGCAGTGACATGGTAATGAGATCAAGGAAGCCGGGACCTGACAGTTCCCTGGCCGGTCCTCGCTCAGGCACCCAGCTCAGTTTGACAGCAAGGGGCTTCCCGATCGCCTCACCCGGGAGCTGGGCGAGCAGTTCGTTTCGCATCTCCGATTGCTCCACCTGAAGGAGGAGCTTGCCGTTTTCATGGCCTAACAGCCGAAGCAGCCCGGCCGCAGGCAGCAATATGCTGCTCCACGTTGTCTCCAGCCGAACCGTATCTGCCTGCTTCGCCCAAGAGCGAATCACGGCCTCGGGCAGCTCAAGCTCGTAGCCGCCGCCGGAGGCAGGGATTGCAGCGACCAGCTCTCCGCCGACCAAGCGCATATCCTGAAACGGTTCGCTCCGTCCATGAACGCGCAGGACCGGCGCATCTGCTGCCGGAACATCCGGCATGCCGGTGGACGGATGCTGAGATCCGCTGCCGCCTTGGTTCGAGTTGCCCGTCTCTTCGGGTTCATGCGATTCATCCGGCTCTTCATAATCGCTCTTCTTCACGATCACCAGCCGCTCCTTGACGGCGCTCGGCGTTCCTCCAGGGTCTGTCACTGCATACAGGAGCCGATAGACGCCCGGACGGTTCGTGTATACATCACCGGTCACCGTAACTTGCGAGGTCAAATCGCCATAATACAAACTGCTTGCCCGATAGCCCGGCTCTTCATACACGCCCTGCCATGGCACCGTCAGCGGATTGTCTCCGAGCAGCACAATCACCGGCTCCTGCCTGCTGATATACACGTCCGCCACTACCGGCATACTTCGGTTTCCTGCCCGGTCGACGGCCTGCCATTCCAGCCGATGCCTTCCAGACTCCTCGATCAGCACCGGAAGCTCATAAACGAACCAGTCCGCTTCGTTTAACCGGTATTGAATCTCCCCTATGCCGCTGTGCGCATCATAGGCATCGGCAGTCACCGTAACGCTGCTCAAGCTGACCTCTCCAGGCTCGTAACGGCTTCCGTCCGGGAGGGTCATCGTCAGGGCCACACTCGGCGCCGTCCGGTCTACGATAATCGCCTCAGAGAGTGAGGCCGTCACGACCTTTTCATCCTCCGTACTCGCAGTCACCTCGGCCGTCCATCGTCCTTCGGGCAGCTCCGTGCCCGCCCAGCGCAGGATAACGGCTTCTCCCGCAGGGGAGGTAGGCGGCGGGTCCAGAACAACGCTCTTCTCCACGCCTCCGACCGCTGCCCGCACGATCAGCTTGGCTCCTTCCTTATGCCAGACGCGAGCTTTTATCTCCAGTATACCGTCGTTGTTGACGAACGACGAACTTGCAGTCGCCTCGGCAATACCCATCCGCTGTCTCACCTGTACGAATCGGAAGGAGGGCGGCCCTGTTCGGCCGGAGGGATCGCTCGCCGTGTACTGCAGCTCATAACCTCCCTCCCGCCCGGCATCGACCTTACCGGTTACCTGAACGCGGTCGGTTACATCACCGTAATACACGCTGGTCGCCCGGTAGCCCGGCTCCGCATAAGAATCCTCCAGCGACATGTCGATCAGCGGCTCGCCGAGAAGTTCGACGAGCGGCAGCTCCGACTCCCGTTCCCCGAGCGGATAGGCGCGCAAATTATCCATGTAGAATACGCCCGACCCGCCTGTGGCCGTAGACGCGGCAAAACGGCCAACGGTCGATGCAGGATACCGGAAAGGCACGTCCACAGCCTTCGGTTCGCCGTCCACATAAGCGGTAAACCTTCCACGCTGCGGATCGGCGATCAGCTTCAACCGGTGCCATCGCCCAACCTCATAATCCGCCAGGAATGTATCGCCGCCCTCGGCATTTTTGTAGATCAGCACATGCCGTCCGTTAAGAACCGACGTCATGACCGTGACGGCATTCGTTCCCGCCTCATCCTTTACATTCCAGGAGTGATACGCCACTTGACTGGGCAGCATGATCTCGAATTCGGTGACAACCGGGTCGGTTCGGGTGGCAAAGGTTTTGGTAGCGACGGCCGCCTTGTTCGTCGTATCGGTGAATTTCAAGCTGCGGCGCTGGCCTCCATCCGTGTCCTCCACCCGGATTGTATTCCCTCCCAGATCCAGCGTATATGCAGGAGGAGCAGCGCTGGCAGGCAACTCGTCGTACCGATCATCGATCAAATAGACAAGCGGGTATACCTTCACCTCGTCCAATCCGTACGTCCCGCCTTCCTTGCCGCCGGCAGTGAACCGCACTCCCTCCAGCACATCGGCGCTGTTCACGAACGGGATGTTTTCCGCGCGAAGCGCCCCGTTCACAAACAGGTCGTAGCTTTGCCGCTGTATGTCGGCCAGAAGGCGAATCGTCTGCCAGCCATTGCCGCGGATCGGCCCCGCATCGACGGGATGCTCCGCCCCTCCATGCACCTGGAAGCGTCCCCCGTATACGGACAGCGTGACTGCCTCCTGCTCGGAAGCGCCGATTAGCCCCCATGCCGCTCCTTCACTTTTTTCCGTCAAGTACAGCTCGGCCTGCAGTCCGACCATATGCCGCTGCGGGGGAAATGACTTGACCGCCGTGACCCGCTCCTCCGCTCCCTCCGCATCAGCCCAAGCGGCGAGCCCGTCATGTCCCGGCACTTTCCGAACCTGCAGCCAGTCCCCGCCCTTCAGCTTGTATCCCGCCGGGGCGGCTCTTTCAGATTCCGCGTCAAAGGCATCCTCGATGAACGGAGCCCACGCATACGCGGTCACCTCATCCACATAGTGGGCGCCCGTGCCCGCTACGCCGGTCGCCGCCGTCCACTGGGTCAACGTCGTCACATTGGTCCGAAACGGCACGCCACTGGCGCGCAGCACACCGTCCACATACACAGACAGGCGATCAGTAACCGGATCTGCCAGCATCGCGATGGCGTACCACCGGTTTGCTTCGTAAGGCATAAGTGCGACATCGCCGCCAGCCGAATTCTTGTATACAAGTTGACCTCCGGCCGTCGCCAGCGTCACTGCGTTGGCCCCTCCGTCTCCTTTCAGTATCCAGGAATGGTAATCGCTGCGCGTCGGCAGCATGAGGTCAAAGCCGATATAGATAGGGCGACTCTGCACGCCGAGCGACTTGGAAAGCACAACGGCTTTGTCCGTCCGGTTGTCTTCCAGCCGGACAGCGCTTCCGCGCCCTTGCACCTCCTCGGTCGTAACGGAACCGCCGGCAGTGTCCAGCTCATAGCCGGCAGGCGGCTGCCCCGGCAGGGCGCCATCGAACGAATCCCGTATCAGATAAAAGCTTGTCTGGAGCGTTCGGGCGGTCGCCGGCTCACTGAAGGACGAACGTCTTCCCGCCGTGTCGATTGCCCGAACCGTGTACGTATAAGCCGTATCGGCAGCTAGACGGCTGTCCGTCCAACCCGGGGAATGAACCGTCGCTACATGGACGCCTCCACGGAATACTTCGTATCCTGCGACGCCCTGATCGTCAACAGCATGCTCCCACTGCAGCCTTATCTCGCTTCGCGAGGCCGCCATTGCCAGAAGTCCCTGAGGCTGCTCCGGCGGCTTCGAGTCGTCGCCCCCCGTGAACAGCAGCCTGATATGCTTTGAAGCTCCCTTCGCTCCGTTGACATCTATAGACAGGCGGACAGTCGGCTGCAACTGAGTCACTGTCACTCCCGGGTCCAGTGCGGCGATGCCCAACGCCGGACGATGCAGCTCCAGTTCCAGCGGCGTCGTCCGCCGCTGGGTCGGATCGGCTGCATAGATATCCACTCCGTTGTTATTCATGAAGGTCAGGACCGAGGCTTGGGAGCGGCTAGTCAGCCAGGGCTGTCCGTCTGCCTCCACCGTAGCCTCGCGGTCGTTCCAGAAGTTGGCCCCGATCCGCTGCAGCTTCCTTTCCTGCACTGCCTGCACCTCAGGCGTATTGGCCAGCACCGTGAAATCCGGATTCATGGCATATTGCTCCGTCCCGGCGGCCGTCTTCCCCGGCAGCACAGCGTAGAGATAGGTCGCGCCGGCTGGCTTCACTCCGTGGTTCAGCGCCAGCGTTTGGTAAGCTCTTGTAATCGGCTCCGTCGCCGCCCCCGTCTGGCTGTCTCCCCACGTTGCGGTACGTTCCTCCCGCAGGGTGCCCAGCTCGACCGGCTCAGGGAAGTAATACCCGATGTCGGCATTCGTCTCCTCTCCGCTCAGGTGTGCCCAGCCCGTTCCCAGCAGCGATCGCTCTCCGGCTGCAGGCTCCGTGGGCTGCTGCGCTCCCTGCACGGTCAGCGGCTGGCGGGATGGATTGCTCAGCTTCCTCGCGTCGACAATCGTTTCCGCCCGCTCTGCGGAAGACGAAGTAATGCCTGCGCCAAGCGCTATGAATTCATCGTCGCCGAAAAACCACGACTTCTTGGCCGTCAATGTTGTGCCATAAGGCGTAACCTGCATCCCGGCCATTCCGAATTCCCCGTCCGATACGCCTCCCACCCAATTGTGCGGGGTCTTGGTGCTCTGGCCCGCGGCCGGGTTCAGCTTGCGAGCATCGGCGGTAATGCCCGGAAGCCGGTATTTATCGACCGTTGCCCAATAGTCCTCGTCGTATTGAGCCAGGTCTCCGTTGTACAGATAGGTCACGCCGTCCCCGGTTCGCCAGCCTTGCAGATTGTTACCATTAATCGATTCGTAGCGGTAAACGCGCGACGATGACATCGCCAGTCCGACGGCAAATGAAGGACGACGGTGCACGAAGCGATCCGACTGCGTATACAGCTTGTTCACCGTATCGTCCCGTCGGGGAACGATGGTCTGGTCGGCGAGAAGCCTCTTGGCAAGCAGCGCATAGAACGCCGGCGCATTTCTCGAGAAGGGACGGTAGGTATCGTCCTGCAGCCACGCCTTGGCCAGCCGGCGAAACGCCTCTGCATCCTGCTCGGGGGCAAATTCCGCAGTCAGCAGCACCGCCTGAATGACTCTGTGCCCGGCAACATGGCTCTGTACCGAAGGGTTGGAGATGAGGCGCCCCCGGAACATATCCATCTGTCCGCCCTTGTACAGCGTCGGAGCGAAGGAATCGTAAATCCATCGGTACAGATGAACAGCCTCCGGATCGCGAATGTCCCATGACGATCCGCTCAGCAAGTACATCGCATTGGCAACAAGCTGAAAGAACGTCGTTCCGTAATTGCCGATATACGGATGAGGGCCATGCTGGAGGAAGGAGCCATCCGTATGCATGCCGTCGGTTTCAGGCATCTTCGTGTAAGCGAACACACTGTAGAGGCCGTTGTTCGAGGTCGGAGTACCCGTCCGGTCGCTAAGCGCATCGCGCCCTAACGCCAGCTCCGAACCATTCTTGACAATGATCGCACGGAGCATAAAGACCCAGGCCTTCTCCACACGGTTAGCTCCGGTAGCCGGGCTGCCGTTGGTCAGATTCGGATCGGGCGAGAATGCCGCCACTGCCTTCATGTAAGCCGCAATCCGCTCCGCCGGGAGCTCGTCGTACAGCAGAATGACCGTATCCATTAGATGCTGCGGTCCCGACATTTCCCAGTGATACCAGTTGTCGTAGCGAACCGTCCGCTCGTTATACCAGTTCTCGTACATCCAGTCGAGCGCCTCTGCGACCGTCTGCTTCAACTCCTCGCTTCCGTAAAACCGGCTCCCCTCCGTGCGGTAAGCCAATGCCATCAAGCGCAGTCGCTCGTACGCCACGACCAGTCTGCCGGATTTGTCCGAGTCTGCAAGGTCTGTCCAAAGACAGCCGCATGCATCGCGCGAAGCTCCGGTCTGCAGCAAATCCCAAACGCCGGCCGTTCCGTTCTTCACACGGTCGTCCTCCGCAGCCTGCCGGGCTGCGAGATCGGGGTCGTCCTTCGGCAGACCTTCCCCGCCCGTAAGCACACGAAGCCATCGCTCCCGGAGAAAGTCGAACTCATCGCCCCCCGCTCCCCCCGGAGCGACGGCCGCTGCGGACAGCGGGGTCAGCGCTGGCAGCGAGGCAAGCCAAACGGTACAAATAAGCATGATGATCAAACTGCGTTGTCGAACAATACGTGTCATAAGCCTCCCCTTTCTCTGCTGTTATGCTCCTGAACGTTTGTTACCGTATCCGCCCTTATTCCTTGATAGCGCCGATCATAACGCCCTTGACAAAATATTTCTGCAAAAACGGGTATAAAAACAAAATGGGGATCGTTGCTACGATGATCGTCGCATACTTGATCGTTTCCCCGATCGGCATCCGATCTCCCCCTCCAATGCCCGTCAGCATAGAGTCCGTACTGTTCGTAATCAATATCTCGCGCAGAATGAGCTGTAGCGGGAACAACTCCCGGGTGCGCAAATAGACCATGGCGTTAAACCAGGAATTCCAGTGGGCAACGCCGTAGAACAGCACCATGACAGCAATAACCGGCATGGACAGCGGCACAACGACTCGCAGCAAAATCGTCATGTCGCCGGCTCCGTCGATGCGCGCCGATTCCTCAAGACTGACAGGCACGCCCTGAAAAGCGGTCCTCATAATAATCAGATTATAGGCGCTGATCGCCGTTGGAATGATAAGCGCCCAGCGGGTATCCAGCATACCCAGATTGTCGATCAGTATATATGAAGGAATCAGACCGCCCTGAAAAAACATCGTAAATACAATCATGAACATAATCGGATTTTTCCACATCACCTGCTTGCGGGACAAGCCGTAAGCGCCTAACGACGTCATCACGATGTTCAGCGTTGTGCCTAGGACGACATAGAGAATGGTGTTCAGATAGCCGATGCCGATCATCGGATTCTGAAAGACAAGCCTGTAGGCCTCTAGCGTCATATTGACCGGGTAAAGCAGCATGCCCCTCTGCTGCGTGATAAAAGCCGGATCGCTGAGCGAAGCGAACAACACATACAAAAACGGGTACAGCGAAACGAAGGACAAGGCAGTCATCAACACGATATTCGCTACGTCAAACGACCGCTCGCCCCATGTGCTTCCTTTCATAAGGCATCCTCCCTTTCTACCACAACTTAGTTTCGCTAACCCGCTTGCTAAGGCTGTTGGCGAATACGAGCAAAGTAAAATTGATAACCGCATTAAACAACCCTACCGCCGAGCTATAGCTGAAACTGGCTTCAAGAATCCCTTTGCGGTAGACGTAGGTGCCGATAACGTCCGCCGTCTCGTAGGTGACCGGATTGTACATCAGCAAAATCTTCTCCGAGCCGACCGCCATTAGCGTCCCGATCTGCAGAATAAACATGATGATGACTGTCGGCGCCATGCCCGGGATGGTGATGCTAAGCATCTGCCTCAGTCTGCCTGCTCCGTCCACCTTAGCCGCCTCATAGAGCGACGGGTCGATATTGGAGATGGCCGCCAGGAAGACGATCGAGCTCCAGCCTACGTTCTGCCACACGCCCGAGCCGATAAACAGCGTCCGGAACCAGCCCGGCTCCCTGAGGAAGGCAATCGGCTCAATCCCGAAACCGGCCAGAAGCTGATTGATGAGTCCGTCGCGTGCCAGGAAATCGACCATAAAACCAACAACGACGACGACGGAAATGAAGTGCGGCAGATAAGTAATCGTCTGCACGGTCTTCTTGAACCGCTCCATCCGAATCTCGTTGAGCAGCAGCGCCAGCAAGATACCGGCCGGAAACGCAATTATCAGCTCATAGAAACTGAGAAGCAGTGTATTTTTAAGCAAGCGCAAGAAATAAAAGCTATTAAAAAAATCCTGAAAATGCTGAAAACCAACCCACTCGCTCCCCCATATGCCGGCCACAGGCGAGTAATCCTTGAAGGCGATCTGCAGACCATAGAGCGGACCATAATAAAATAAGGCAAAATACAGCACCACCGGCAACAGCATGGCATAGATCGTCCGGTTCATCCGGAAATCATTGCGCACGCGCCGGCCAAACGTTTCCCGATCCGCTGCAGAAGACTTGCCGGCCTTTGCGATGAGAGACATGGTCCTCTCCTCCTTTTCCCGCTTTTCCTCTATATTTTCCTGCTTTTTATGCATGACGAAGCTGACCCCGCCGAGGACTGGCCGGCTTCTGCAGCCGGTCAGCCTTACGTGGCCGTCATGCTCAAGGAGCTTCGACGCTTACCGTTTGGTGTATTACCGTTTGGTATAGCGTTCCAGTGCGCTCTGCTGAATGCGAATGGCTTCCTCGATTCCCATGGAGCGGAGCGTCTTCGTATACGTCTCGAAGTTATCGAGAGGCTGGCTGCCCATGATAAATTTGGCAACCATTTCATCGTTGTACGTCTTGACATCGTTCATGATGGAAGCGAACTTGGTCCCTTCCTCCGACGTCATCGTCACGGTAGGCATGAGCCTTTCGTTGCTTGGCTGCATCCAGACAGAGATAGCGTTTTTCTGTTCCTGCTTGGCGGCAAACTGCTCCATATAGCGCTTGTCCTGAATAAACGGGCCACTGAAGCTGGCAAGCGCGTACTTCGCGATCGCCTGCGCTACCGGCAGCTTGTCGGGGTTCTTCAGCACCGCGTCCGTGTAGGTCGGGTAACCGTTTACTTGAGTATAGCTGGTCCCTTCTACACCGAAATTAAACAGCATATGTCCTTCGGTCCCATACTTATAATCGAGCCACTTGACGATCTGCTCCGGGTTTTTGGCAGCCGATGTAACGGCGGAGCCAATGCCGGTGAACGGCTGATCCTTTTGTCCTAAAATAGGCTTATCGCCTGCTTTCAGCGTCGGATAAGGCGTGCCTACCAGCTTGAAGCTGGGAATCTTGCTCTTGGCCAAGTCCTCATATCTGCCGATTCCGCTACCCGAATACGTCATAAGAGCACCAAGCTGATCGCCTGTCACCTTGGCATCGCGCAGCTTCGCATCCACGGTGGCATAATCCTTGTCGATCAACCCTTCCTTGTACCAGCGGTTCATCGTCATCAGAAATTCTTTGTATTCAGGCTGAATAGGCCCGTATTGAACCTTGCCGTCCTTCTGGTAGAAGCCTGCGGTAATGCCCCATGCCCCGACAAACGCGTGATTCATCTCGATATCGCCCATCGACAGCAGGAACGGAATTTCGTCCGGCTTGCCGTTGCCGTTCGGGTCCTTGTCTCGGAAGGCGCGCAGCGTTTCCTCCCACTCCGCGACCGTCTTGGGCATCGGAAGCTTCAGCTTGTCAAGCCAGTCCTGGCGGATCGACGGTCCGTGAAAGGTCAGCAGATAATCGTCGCCGCGGATGAAAGGAAAAACATAAATGTTCCCTTCATCTGTCGTCACTGCCTTCTTGATCATCGGATTCTCGGATAAATACTTCTTCAGATTCGGCGCATGCTGGTCGATCAACTCGTTGAGCCGGATGATCTTCTTTTCCTTAATCGCGTTGTCCGGACCTTTGGACACCGTATTCCAGTTGTATTCGATCACGTCGGGCAGCTTTGAGGACGTGGCGATCATAAGATTGAACTGATCCTTCTCCATCCCGACAGGCGGATGCTGGAATTCGACCTTCGTCCCTGTCCGCTTCTCCAGCTCTTGATAGGCGGCGATTTCTCCGAAACTTTTCATGGTTGCAGCCGCATTGGCGTTAAGCGCCGCCCAATACGTTACAGACGCCGGATACGCCGCCTGCGCCGCTTGCCCGGAGTCTTTGCCCGCGGGCGGCGCTTCCTTCGGCTCCTCATTGCCTCCGCCGGCGCAGCCGACGAGCATTCCTCCTGCAAGCGTGATGGACATCGTAATGGATATGGCCGCTTTTCGTTTCGTACTCATACTTGAACCTCCCCGGATATAGTCTCTGAACGGCCGACCGTTGAGCGGCATCACAGCCTCTCGTTCGGCCTTGGACCTGAACCCATCATAGGAGCCGGAAGCTCTCTGCGGCTATAGACAAATGATAAGATCTGTTATCCTCCAATAAGATCAGGCATTATCCAATGTTACTTTGAACTGCCTCCGAGCTCGTTTGAGTCCTGGCCAGCCGCTTCGCGATATTTCCCGGGCGTGATGCCCTCCAGCTTTTTGAAAACACGAATAAATCCTACATTGTTGAGAAATCCAACCTGATCCGCTATTTCCGTCAGCGTCAGCGTTGATTGCCGCAGCAGCTCCTTGGCCCGCTCGACACGCACCCTGGCGACATAGTCCGTTATGCTGCTGCCGCCCTGCTTCTTGAAGAAGGAGGACAAATACGGGGAAGTGAGGCGGAAATGCTCCGCCATGGCCGCGGCGCTGAATGACGCATCCGTGCAATGTTCGTGTACATACTGCTCCATCCGCCGGTACATCTGCTCGGCCGCGTCTGGCCGCGTCTGCTTCACATGCTCGCACAGACTCCGGTACTGCTCCTTCAGCCGATCCAGCATTTCTTCCACCGTTCCCGCCTCCATCGCTGACTTGAGCGGATCAGAAGGATGCCCTGTCTCTTGAACAGGCAGCCCGACGGCCTGCCGCAGCTTGAGCAGCGTCGCGCTCAGCTCCCAGCACAGGTAACGCGCTTTCTCCGGCGACGCCTCCTTTTCGTGCAGATTCATCGTTCGGATATGCTCCAGCAGCTCCTCCACCTTGTCGCTGTCTCCCTGCCTCGTCACATTCATCAGTCTCACTTCCAGGTCCACCGGGTAATAGAGGGCGGTCGGCACACTCCCTGCAACCTCCTCATAGAAAATAATCGCATTTTCGCCGCGAACGATCGTATAATCCAGCGCGTACAGCGCTTCCCGGTACGAATCCGCGATCAGCCCCAATGTCTCGTGTACGCCTCCTATCCCGATTGCAACCTTCATCCGGAACCGCTCGCGGATCATAACCTGGAACCGTTCTGACAGGTCGCGCAGCAATTGGCGCGGCTCGTCCGACTCCCGGAAATTGACAAGCACCGTGATACGGCTGCGATCCATCTCCGAGACGTATCCACGCCCTTCGAGCAGCTCCTGGGTTACGTTTGAAACGATAAAACGAACAAGCGCCCACTCTTTCTCGGTATCGCCGGCTGCGAATAATGAAATATTCCCGATGTCGAACACCATGACAGCGAACCGTTCCGACTCAAAGCTCAAACCCATAAAGTCCAGCGCCCCCTCGGAGACGCTTTCCGGATCCGCATGACCGCGAATAACGCGCGATAAATAGTTGGCCTGGATGACCGGCATCTGCCGGTCGAGGGTGTGTCGCAAATGCCGCTCCTCCTCCAGCGTATCGATTAAGGTCATACGGATGAAGTCGAATTCGTTCTGCGGCTCCTTGCTTCCTTTTCCCTGCAGGGAAAGAATCGTCCCGACCATCTGCTTCAGAGGGCGGTAGCTGCGGTATGCAAGCATATAGGATACGGCTATACCGGCAATCAGACAGACGAGCAGCAAGGCAAGCGCCCATCGCTCCGCCTCCATTGCCTTTGCCATCACCTCGCTTCTGGGCACTGCCGAGATATAGATCCAGCCGTTTTGCCGCGAGGCTGCAAAGGTCAGCAGCATCTCCTCGCCATCCCATACAGCGGAGACGGCCCCATGATCGCCTTGCATGGACGGCAAGACCTCCTGCAGCTGCAGGTTTATCCCCTCACCGCCGCTTTGCGCCAAAATATCCCGCTGACTATTCAGGATAAAGACGGCTCCCCGGCTCGACTCCCGGGCGTGATCGAGCATCTGCACCAGCTTCTCTTGGTCGATAAGGATGACCAAAGTTCCCTCTATGTCCTGAGTCTCGCCTAACGGCAGCGACTGTACATATGGAATAACCTGCCTGGGGACGGTTCCCAGTCTGGATACGACGGCCGGCATATATGTTCCGTTGTGGTAGCTCTGCCAAACGCTGCGGACAAATGACTCGTAGCCGCTGTCGTCGTAGCCCAGTCTATCAAAGAACAGCCGTGCGTCCGATTTCACATAAGAGGTCAGCACTTCATGCGTTTGTGCGACATAGAGATAAAAATCCGTAACGAATGAATTGTTTACCTGGCGGTAGTTCTGCATCTGCTTCATCATGTCCATCGACGTAAACTGCCGCTGAAGTTCGTCAATATGCGGATGGGACAGCAGCCACTGCAGCTTGGGATACAGCGCAAGCTGGCTGGTCAACTGATCTACCTCCACCATTCGATTGTCCACACTAAGCCTGATCTGCTCCAGTGTTCTGATATGGGCCCGATTGGCGTTGTCCGTCAACTCCGCCGACATCCGGGCGTACAGGAAGCTCCCAATGCCGATCGGCACAAGCATGACGATGACGAAGGAAATGAGCAACGAAAGAAATACACTGCTGTTTTTTATGGATATCCGTATCATCGCATTGCCCCCCGGCCGCCGCCTCATAGCGGCTTGTCGTATGTTTCTCGATCGCGTCTTGGCCTCCATTATAAAACATCCTTGGACCGTTTCCATCCGGAAACGCGGGCTATTCCGGCTTTCTGAGCGACATCGAATCAAATGTTAACAAATCTTAAAAATTGACAACCCGAATCTTCTTATTTTTGGAACAAAAAAACAGCTACCGGCGTAAACCGATAGCTGTGGATGTGCCATATTGTAATAGTCTTAACCCGTTACAACTTTGATGACATTGCGTACGGATTCGGCGGACTTATCCAGCGCCGCCTTCTCTTCCGGAAGCAGCTCCAGCTCGAAAATTTTCTCGATGCCGTCTCCTCCCAGCAAGGTAGGCACGCCCATGAACAGATTGTCGTAGCCGTATTCGCCCTGCAGCAAAGCGATCGAAGGGATGATCCGTTTCTTGTCCTTCAGGATCGCTTCCGTCATCTGAACAAGCGACGCGGCCGGGGCATAATAAGCTGATCCGTTGCCAAGCAAATTGACGATCTCGCCGCCGCCTGTACGCGTACGCTTCACGATAGCCTCGATCCGTTCAGCCGGTATCAGCTTCTCGATCGGAATACCGCCCACATTGGAGTAACGGACAAGCGGAACCATATCATCGCCGTGGCCGCCCAGCACGAAGCCGCGGACATCTTCGACCGATACGTTCAGCTCCTGCGCGATAAATGTGCAGTAACGGGCAGTATCCAGCACGCCGGACTGGCCGATCACGCGGTTTTTCGGGAAGCCCAGCGTTTCAAAGGCGACGTAAGTCATCGCGTCCACCGGATTGGAGAGGATGATCACGATCGACTGCGGGCTCGTCCGCTTGATGTTTTCACAAACGGATTTCACGATGCCGGCGTTCGTATTGACGAGGTCGTCGCGGCTCATGCCGGGCTTGCGGGCGATACCGGCGGTGATGATGACGATATCGGAATTAGCGGAATCATCATAATTGGACGTACCGGTAATTTGAGCGTCAAAGCCCTGAACCGGAGAAGCCTCCAGCATATCGAGCGCCTTGCCTTTAGTCGGGTTTTCCAGCTGCGGGATATCGAGCAGTACGATGTCGCCCAGTTCTTTTTGCGCCAGCATCAACGCGGTCGTCGCTCCTGTAAAGCCTGCGCCGACAACCGTAATTTTTTTACGTTGGATAGCCATAAGGGAATTCCTCCTAATTCATACGTTTTTTGGGTGAAAACGCAGCAAGGCGCCCTCTTGCCGGGCTGGACTCAGCCATATGGTTCAGTTGCCTGGCAATCAGGGCGCATTACGCAGTGAAATTAGAAATTAGCGATAACCTGGTTAGCGAACTCGGAGCATTTTACTTCCGTAGCGCCTTCCATCAGACGTGCAAAATCATAAGTTACTGTCTTGTTGTTGATAGCCGTCTCCAGACCTTTGTAGATCAGGTCAGCCGCTTCCTGCCAGCCAAGGTGCTCAAGCAGCATAACGCCGGAGAGGATAACGGAACCCGGGTTAACAACGTCAAGACCTGCATACTTAGGAGCCGTACCATGCGTAGCTTCGAAGATCGCGTGGCCGGTTACATAGTTGATGTTGGCGCCCGGTGCTATACCGATGCCGCCGACTTGTGCAGCCAGAGCGTCGGAGAGATAGTCGCCGTTCAGGTTCAGCGTAGCGATAACGTCGAAGTCGGTCGGACGAGTCAGAACTTGCTGCAGCGCGATATCGGCAATCGCATCCTTAACGATGATTTTGCCGGCAGCTTCTGCTTCCTTCTGCGCCTTGTTAGCCGCATCCGTGCCTTGCTCTTCCTTGATCTTGTCGTATTGCGCCCAAGTGAAGGTTTTGTCGCCGAACTCCTGCTCGGCCAGCTCGTAGCCCCAGTTCTTGAACGCGCCTTCCGTGAACTTCATGATGTTGCCCTTGTGAACGAGCGTGACGCTCTTGCGGTTATGCTGGATTGCATATTCGATAGCCGCGCGAACCAGACGCTGGGAGCCTTCTCTGGACACCGGCTTTACGCCGATACCGGAAGTTTCAGGGAAGCGGATTTTCTTAACGCCCATCTCGTTTTGCAGGAACTCCAGCACTTTCTTCACTTCGGCGGAGCCTTCGGCCCACTCGATGCCAGCATAGATATCTTCTGTATTTTCACGGAAAATAACCATGTCAACCAGCTCAGGGCGCTTAACCGGGGAAGGAACGCCGTTGAAGTAGCGCACGGGACGGGAGCAAACGTACAGATCCAGCTCCTGACGAAGCGCAACGTTCAGGGAACGGATACCGCCGCCGATCGGAGTCGTCAGCGGGCCTTTGATCGCTACGATGTACTCGCGGATCGCTGTCAGCGTGTCGGCTGGCAGCCAGTTGTTATATTTATTGAAAGCTTTCTCGCCGGCAAACACTTCGTACCAGGCAATTTTCTTCTCGCCGTTGTAGGCTTTCTCAACAGCTGCGTCCAGCACGCGCTTGGAAGCCGCCCAGATGTCCGGGCCTGTACCGTCGCCCTCGATGAAAGGGATGATCGGCTGGTTAGGAACGTTTAATTTGCCGTTAGTGATCGTGATGCGCTCGCCCTCAGTAGGCAGTGCATATTGCTCGAATTGTGCCATGATATGTAATCCTCCTCGTAAAAGTAGAGTCAGCAGGGCTGACCCATGAATAAAATTACCATCTAAAAAAGACAAACGGGAGCCGCCGCAGTCTGCCTTCGCCCCGGGGGGATCAGGCTGACTGCCGCAGACAGCCCATGCGGGTAAACAAAATGATGACGGCCATAGTCGCTGCGATTAACGGTTGTCGATCGGAACGTATGCCTGGTGAGAAGGGCCCGTGTATTCGGCGCGAGGACGAATCAGACGGTTGTTCTCATATTGCTCGAGAATGTGAGCGGTCCATCCGGATGTGCGGCTGATCGCAAAGATCGGAGTGAACAGATCGCGCGGGATTTCCAAAGAAGTGTATACGGAAGCCGAGTAGAAGTCTACATTTGGCTTCAGACCTTTTTGCCCGGTTACAATCTCTTCGATCTGGATCGACATGTCGTACCAGTTCATGTTGCCGGTCAGCTTGCCGAGCTCCTGGGACATCTTCTGCAGATGCTTCGCGCGAGGATCCCCGTTTTTGTAGACGCGGTGGCCGAAGCCCATGATCTTCACTTTATTCTCAAGCTTCTCATTGATGTAGCTGGATACGTTATCGGCTGTGCCGATCTCTTCCAGCATAGCCATAACCGCTTCGTTCGCTCCGCCGTGCAGCGGGCCCTTGAGCGCGCCGATAGCCGATGTGACGCCGGAGTAAATATCCGACAGCGTGGCGACAGTCACGCGAGCGGCGAACGTCGATGCGTTCAGCTCATGGTCAGCATGGAGAACAAGCGCCTTGTCCAGCGCTTCGATCGCGATTTTCTCCGGATCTTTGCCGGTCAGCATGTACAGGAAGTTCTCGGCAATGCTGGCGCCTTGCTTGGGAGCGATCGGCTCCTGGCCTTTGCGGATGCGATCGAAAGCGGCCACGATCGTAGGCAGCTTGGCTTGCAATTTAATCGCCTTGCGCAGGTTCGATTCGGGAGTCATATCGTTGGCTTCCGCATCGTACAAGGCAAGACTGGAAACCGCGGTACGCAGAGCTGCCATCGTATTGACATTCTGCGGATATAATTTAATTTGGCTCAAAACTTCCGCCGGGACGGAAGCGTTATCGCTGAGGTCCTTGACCAATCCGGCGAGCTCGGAGCGATTAGGCAGCTTGCCGTACCATAACAAATAGACAACCTCTTCGAAGGTGGCTTTCTCCGCGAGGTCGTCAATATTGATGCCGCGGTACGTAAGCACGCCGTCGATAATGGAGCTTATGGAAGACGTGGTGGCTACGATTCCTTCCAATCCTTTGGTAGCAGTCAAGATAATCTCTCCTTTTGCGTCAATTCACATATGTCTACTATAATTGATTTGGCAATCAAAGTGAACAAATTTAGACATAAAAGTTCATTATCAGCATCATAAACATATACTATCCCTTATGTTTACTGACAAATCAATCATTCCCCTAAGACTGACAATTCATGCTTGCTCAAGAAATTTCATCGCGATCCGGCTGCAAAATCCCTCCGCTTCCAGACTCCGAAAGTGGACTTCACCCGCTGGAACAGGGTAAAATAAAAATCACTCTATATCCAGCCATTCCGCTGCACAAGGAAGGAGGGTCCCACCCATGACTAGCAGTCGCATCATCGGCATTATCGATATCGGCTCCAACTCTATCCGGTTGGCTATCTATGAATTAACCGCGACGGGAGGCTACCGGGTCGTAGGAGAATTCAAGGAATCGGCCCGTCTCAGCAGCCGGATCGTCCCTGACGGCTCCCTTCCCGAAGAAGAGATTCAGCGGCTTGTCAACATCCTGGCCCGCTTCAAGCGGATCGGCGATACTTATAAAGCCGGCGAATACCGGGTAGCGGCTACGGCTGCTGTCCGCAACGCCTCCAATTCGGACCATATCCGGGAAGTGCTCCGCCGTGAGACGGGGCTTCCTGTCGAAATTCTTTCCGGCGAAGACGAAGCCCGCATCGGCTTCCTCGGGATGATCCGGACGATGGACGTGAAGGACGGCATTCTCGTCGATATCGGAGGAGGAAGCACGGAAGTCAGCCTGTTTCGGGAGCGGAAGCTCTTGCGCAGCGTATCCTTTCCTTTCGGCGCGGTCAATACGACACGGAAATTTTCGCAGGACGGCGAGTTCGGCGAAGCCCAGCTAAACGATATCCGGCGTATGGTCGAAGAGTCCGTGGACGCGGAGCCGTGGATCAGGGAATGTCCCGGGCTGCCGTTGATCGGCCTCGGAGGCGGCGTCCGCACGCTATGCAAAATCAGCCAGCGCCGGCGGAAATACTCCTTCCCTCAGACTCATCATTACACCGTCCCGGCTGAGGAGATGGACGGCATTGCCGCCTGGCTGCCCTCTCTCCCGGCTGAAAAGCGCAAGAAGGTGGACGGTTTGTCCAAGGATCGCTACGACATCATCATTCCGGGCGTCATCATCCTCCAGACGTTGTTCCGTCTGGCGGGAGCTACGCAGTACATCGTCAGCGGAGCGGGTCTGCGGGACGGCTTGTTTTTCGAATCGTTCGCTCCCCGTCAGCCTGCCGCCGGGCAGGTGGCGGAATTCAGCGCGGCCAATCTGCTGGCGCTCCACTCCACGGCGCCGGCGCAGCATATCGAGCAGGTTCGCGGGGCCGCTCTGAAGCTGTACGACGCACTGGAGGATGCGGGCTGTCACCAGTATCCGGAGCGTATGCGTCTCTGCTTCGGCATCGCCGCCATGCTGTACCGGATCGGCGCTTCGCTGCAATATTACCAGTATCCCAAGCATTCCTTCCACCTGATCTCCCAGACCCGCATCGACGGTCTGACGCATCGGGAGATGCTGCTCTGCGCCTTCATCGCCTCCTACAAGGCGAAGAACCGCACGCAGCAGGTCATGTCCGATTACAAGGATATCCTGCCGGGCGAGGATCTGGAGCTTGTCGCCAAACTCGGCGAACTGCTTCACCTGGCTGTCGCCTTAGACATTAGCGAGACGCAAGCGCTGGAGCTGGTGGAGGCGTCGGCCGACGCCGAGTCGCTGCAGCTGGGTCTGCGGGCAATTCACGACCCCTCTGCGGAATACAGAGAGGTCGCGGCGCTGCAGAAAGATTTCAAAAAGCTGTGGGGACTGCAGCTCAAGCCTCGGGAGCCGTTGTTTTCCATGAGCTGATGCGCATCGCTTCGAATTGACTTCGCTGCGGCGCATCCGTGCCCGGCTGTATTCTTTCGTAAAGCCCGTTTGGCTGAAGCCGGCGGGCTTTTACATTATCCTTCAAGCTGAGCTGCAGGATGTTGATCATCGTCTGCTTAATATCCGCATCGTATACCGGACACATCAGCTCGACACGGCGCAGCAGATTGCGCGTCATCCAGTCCGCGCTGGCGATATAAATCTCCGGCTCGCCGCCATTTTCAAAGTAAAAGATGCGGGAATGCTCGAGAAACCGGTCCACGATGCTGCGCACCGTAATATTTTCGCTTAACCCTTCCACGCCCGGTCTCAAACAGCATACGCCGCGAACGATCAGATCAATCCGGACCCCGGCCTGAGAGGCCAAATACAGCTCATCGACCAGCTGCTGATTGGACAGCGAATTAAACTTCGCAATGATGCGGGCAGGCTTGCCCTGGGAAGCGAACTCCGCTTCACGCCGGAACTTCCCGATCAATTTATCCATCATATCGGTAGGCGCCACGCCAAAAGCCTTCCAGTTATGCGGCGCCGAATACCCGGTTACCTCGTTGAACAGCGCCGAGGCGTCCTCGCCGATATCCGTATGGGTCGTGAACAGTCCGATATCCGTGTAAAGCTTGGCTGTGTTATCGTTGTAATTGCCTGTGCCGACATGAACATAACGGCGGAGACCGTCCTGCTCCTGGCGGACGACGAGCGTAATCTTCGCATGTGTCTTCAGTCCCACCAGGCCATAGACGACGTGGCAGCCGCTCTGCTCCAGCTTCCGCGCCCACGCGATGTTGCGCTCCTCGTCGAAACGGGCCTTCAGCTCGACGACGACGGTGACCTGCATGCCGGATTCGGCCGCTCTGGCCAGCGCCTGGATTAGCGGAGAATTGCCGCTGACGCGATACAGCGTCATCTTGATGGCGAGCACCTGGGGATCGTAAGCCGCCTGGCAGACGAAATCCGTCACCGCATCGAAGGACTCGTAAGGATGATAGACCAGCACATCGCGCTGACGCAGCCGTCCGAATATATCGGAGACATCGTCGAATTCGGCCGGATACGCCTGCTGCACCGGTGCGTAACGCAGCTGATCATAACCCTTGAGCGAGCCAGCCAGCTTCATCAGGAAGGTCAGATCAAGCGGACCGTCGATCTCGAATATATTGTCCGCGATCTCGAATTCATACTCCAGCTGAGCCAGCGCATAGGGATGAATGCCCTTCTGCACCTCAAGCCGCACCGGAGCTCCCCATCGCCGCCGGCGAAGCTGCAGCTCGATCTCCTCCAGCAAATCCTCGGCTCCCTCTTCGTTGAGGGTCAAGTCCGCATTGCGTGTCAAGCGGAAAGCATGGACGGATACGGCCCGATAGCCGTTGAACAAGGTTTGAATATGCCGCTCGATCAGCTCTTCCATCAAAATATATTCCCTTTTCTTGCTGTTGGCCCGTACCGGAACCTCGATCAGCCGATTCAGGTTGGAGGGAACCTCCAATATAGCGAAGTACGGCTCCTCCTCCGGCTCCTCTTCGCCTTCCTTCTTCAATACGACCGCCAGGTAAACGCCCTGCGTATGGACAAGCGGGAAGGGTCTGGCTTGATCGACGGCCATCGGCGTCAGCACGGGAAACATGAAGTGATGGAAGTATTCGTCCATCGCCTTCCGCTGGGTGACATTCAAATCATCGTATTTCGTAAAATGAATGCCTTCCTTGCCCAGCGACCTGGAAATCTCCCGGTACGTCTTGTACTGCTCCGCCACCATCTTCGCGGCCCGCTTCATGATCCTCTTGAACAGACCGGCAGGCGTATACCCCGTAAAATCTTTCTTCGTATAGCCGGCCTTGATCTGATCCACGATACCCGCTACCCGGACGCTCATGAACTCATCCAGATTCGAGGAGACGATGGACAGAAACTTTACTCTCTCCAGCAGCGGTGTGGTCGGGTCCTGCGCCTCTTCCAGCACCCGCCGGTTAAATTCCACCCAGCTCAAATCCCGGTTCAGGTAATGGTTGGCCGTTTCCTTGACATGCATCTCTCGAGAAGCCCTTTCCTTCATCGGTACTATACCCCCATGGCATCCGCATCATTGTCTAATTCCGTCTGCGGGCTTCTGTTTCCTCCATCGTAATTCGACAATGTTAAGAGACAATGCATCTTTTGTAAACTTTATGTAAATACCAGGCGGCATATCCCGACTTTCTGAGTCTAAGCTCTCAGTTCCGGTTTAACGGGAGCCTGCTTCCGTCAGCAGCGCGTATACGGCGGGCGCTTCCCGGTCGAGACGCACCGGCTTCCAGCTCCGGTTCACCCATACATGCCGCGTGGCGCCCGCGACGAGCAGGTCGTCATCCCGCTTCACTTCATAGGCAAAATGCAGTCGCATCGGGGTCAAGGACTCCAGCCGCGTATATACCGTGACCCGGTCATCGTAGCGGGCCGGCTGCCTGAACTTGAGATCGGCCTCCAGGACCGGCAGCAGCAAGCCCTGGGCTTCCAGCCGTTCGTAGGGGATGCCCAGCTCGCGGATCATTTCCGTCCGGCCGATCTCCAGCCAGGTCAAATAATTGGCATGATATACGACCCCCATCTGATCCGTCTCCTGATAGCGTACCCGAATTTCATAGTTATGCCACATCGCCCGAGTCATCTCCTTACCTCTTGTCGGCAAACAAAAGAGCGAAACCGGTATTCGATTTCGCTCCCTTCTTTCCTATTCAACCCTTACCCTCTTACAATACCCGTGCGCGGCCCGAATAAATCACGCCGACCTCAGGATAAATGGATACTTCCGCTCCGTCCTTCAGGATGGACAGCGCATTTTCTACGCCGACGATAACCGGCTTGCCGAGGCTGATGCCGACGACAGCCGCATGGGAGGTAATGCCGCCGGTCTCGGTAATGACCGCTGCCGCTCTTTCGAAGGCCGGCATATATTCCTTGTCGGTGGTTGGCGTGATGAGAATGCAGCCTTCGGTCGCTTTGGCATTCGCTTCTTCGGCGCTGCGGGCGACGATGACCTTGCCCGTCGCGTTCTGCGTGCCGATGCCTTGTCCTTTGGCGATCATCTCGCCGACCTGATGCACCTTGATCAGGTTCGTCGTTCCGGAGCGGCCTACCGGCACGCCCGCCGTGATGACGACGATATCGCCGAGGCTGACCAGCCCGGTCTTCACGCTGGCATCGACAGCCATCTCAAACAACTGGTCCGTCGACGTACACGACTCGCCTTTGAGCGCCACAACGCCCCAGACGAGGGACAGGCGGCGGAGCACGCTGTCATCCGGCGTAACGGCGATAATCGGCGCCTTCGGACGATATTTGGACACCATCCGTGCCGTATATCCGCTTTCGGTAGCGGTCAGGATCGCGCGTGCATGCAGGTCCAGAGCCGAGTTCGCAACCGCTTGGCTGATCGCCTCGGTCACCGTCGTCTGCTGGGCGTTGCTCTGGCGAATGAAAATCTCGCGGTGCTCCAGCGCGCTCTCCGCACGCTCGGCGATGCGGGCCATCGTCTGGACGGACTCGACCGGATATTTCCCGGCAGCCGTCTCGCCGGACAGCATGACGGCATCCGTGCCGTCGAAGATGGCATTGGCCACGTCGCTCGCTTCCGCACGGGTCGGACGCGGGTTGCGCTGCATGGAGTCGAGCATCATAGTCGCGGTAATAACCGGCTTGCCGGCCTGGTTACATTTCTTGATCATCGCCTTCTGGACGATCGGCACATCCTCGGCCGGAATCTCCACGCCAAGGTCTCCGCGCGCAACCATCAGGCCGTCGGATACTTCCAGAATTTCGTCGAGGTTGTCGACGCCTTCCTGGTTTTCGATCTTGGAGATGATCTGGATATGATTCGCGTTGTGACGCTCCAGAATTTCCCGGATTTCGATAACGTCGCTCGCTTTGCGGACGAACGAAGCGGCGATGAAATCAACGCCCTGTTGAATGCCGAAAATAATATCGTTGGCATCCTTCTCGGTGATGCCCGGCAGGTTGATCTTCACGCCAGGCACGTTCACGCCTTTCTTGCCGCCGAGGAGCCCGCCGTTCTTGATGCGGCAGACGATATCCGTGCCCCGGATGTCTTCAACCGTCAGACCGATCAGACCGTCGTCGATCAGAATCGTCGAGCCGATCCGCACATCCTTGTACAAATCCCGATACGTAATATGGACGCGCTCGGCATCTCCGACGATCTCTTCCGTTGTCAGCGTAATCAGCTGATCCTGGATCAGCTCGACCTTCTGGTCGTCTTTCAGCTTGCCGGTACGAATCTCCGGACCCTTGGTATCGAGCAAAATCGCCACATCGCTGCGGCCCAGCTCCCTGCACGCCTCGCGGACGTTTTTAATCCGGTTGCCATGCTCCTCGAAATCGCCGTGAGAGAAATTGAGGCGGGCGACGTTCATGCCTGCTCCGATCAGTTTCTTGAACATTTCCAGCGATTCGCTCACTGGACCGATAGTACATACAATTTTGGTTCTACGCATGGTTACCCTCCTGGATGGTTGTAAATCTGCCTATTTGTCTAAACTTGCGGTAACGGTCTTCGATGAGCTGCTCCCCGGACATCGCCATCAGCTCCTGCAGATGCTGCCACAGCGTCGTCTTGATCGCTTCTGCCTGCATCGCAATATCCCGATGGGCGCCGCCCTTCGGTTCGGGGATGATGGCATCGATCACGCCTTGCTTCAAAATCTCATCGGCGGTGATCTTCATCGCTTCCGCCGCTTCCATCGACTTGGAAGCATCTTTATAAAGAATCGAAGCCGCGCCTTCCGGACTGATAACCGAATAGATCGAATTCTCAAGCATGAACACGCGATTGCCGACGCCGAGCGCCAACGCGCCGCCGCTGCCGCCCTCGCCGATCACGACGCACAATATCGGCACCCGCATCGCCGCCATCTCCAGCAAATTGCGCGCAATGGCTTCGCCTTGTCCGCGTTCCTCCGCCGCATTGCCCGGATAAGCTCCTTTCGTATCGATGAAGGTCAGGATCGGACGATTGAACTTGTCGGCCTGCTTCATCAGCCGCAGCGCCTTGCGGAAGCCGTCGGGATGGGGGGAGCCGAAGAAACGGGCGATATTTTCCTTGGTGTCTCTGCCCTTCTGATGGCCGATCACCGTAACGGGAATACCGTTGAAACGGGCAATGCCGCCTACAATCGCGAGGTCGTCGCCATATAGACGGTCACCGTGAAGCTCCATGAAATCCGTAAACAAATGCTGGATATAATCCAGCGTCGTCGGCCGCTGCGGATGGCGCGCGACCTGCATTTTCTGCTGGGTGGACATGCTCTCGTAGAGCTCCCCCTCCAGCTGGGCCAGCCGCTGCTCCAGACGTGCAATCTCTTCGGAGAAGTCGATCTGCTTGTCCCGGCTGAACTTGCGCAGCTCCTCAATCTTGGCGCGAAGCTCCGCTAACGGCAGCTCAAAGGGCATTTCATTGGCCATGGACGACTTCCTCCTTTACCGTATGCATGCCGAGCAGCTTGGCCAGCATCCCCCGCAGATCCTTGCGATGGGCAACCATATCCACTTGGCCATGCTTCAGATTGAACTCCGAAGTCTGGAAGTTGTCCGGCAGCTTCTGCCTGATCGTCTGCTCGATGACGCGGCGGCCCGTGAAGCCGAAAGCGGCCCCCGGCTCCGCGATAATATAATCGCCCAGCATCGCGAAGCTTGCCGACACGCCTCCGAAGGTCGGATCGGTGATGACCGAGACGTATAATCCCCCGCGGTCGTTCAGCTTGGCCAAGGCCGCGCTGGTTTTCGCCATCTGCATCAGGCTGAGAATGCTTTCCTGCATGCGCGCGCCGCCCGAGGTCGAGAAGATAATCATCGGATGGCCTGTCTCGATCGCATACTCGATAGCCCGGGTGACTTTCTCCCCGACTACGGAGCCAAGCGAGCCGCCCATAAAATCAAAGCTCATCACGGCCATTACGACAGGATGACCGCCAATGCGCCCTTCGCCGGTGATGACCGCATCCTGCATGCCCGTCGATTCCATCGCCTTCGCGTACTTGCCGGCATAGTCCGGAAAGCCGAGCGGGTCCTCCGAGATCATCTCGCTGTCCAGCTCCGTGAACTCTCCCTCGTCCATCGTCATCTGGATGCGCTCCACTGCGCTCAGCCGATAATGATAATCGCAGGAGGAGCATACCTTCAGGTTCTTGTCCAGCTCTTTATTGTACTGAATCGTCCCGCACTTCGGGCATTTGTTCATCAATCCCTCGGGAATTTCGCGCCTTGGCCTTTCCTCGGGCACGTCGATGCCGCCGTCCAGCGGCTGGCCGGCGACAGGCCTTTCCGTATTGGGGACGGTCGCGTACTTTCTTTTCTTCTGAAACAAGTCTTTAAATTGCACGATCACACCTCGCCTTACTTTGTTGGACTTGTCCGTGCATACCGCAGCTTTTCGTCATCCGAGCATTCAGGATCTATGCAAAATGGTATTCAGCACCTCTTGAACTTCTTCCACTTCGCCTTCGGGAACAAGGATTTCAAACTGATTTTTGGTCATGTTAATAGCCCGAACCTGTACCAGAAAGCCTTCTTCGGTCAACTTCAGCTTGATTCTATCGGCTATTTTCGCCGTAGGTGCGATATAGATCACGGTCCACATGAAAAAAGACCTCCCGAACATAATGGAATAATGATATCATAACTCCACTTTTTCCCGCAACCGAGCTCAGGAGGACTCCGTGTACCAGAAATTCGGCGAAACAACGCGGATTCACTCGAAATCGCAGCGCCAGCTCCTCAGGTTTGCCGGTCCGCCTCATCCTGCTGCCTATGGGCGATGCGCGCGGAAGCCGCGGCCGCCAAGCCTGCAACCAGATCGTCGAGGAACACATGGATCGCATCCGCATGATCGTTCAAATCGCGAATTATGCCGATTTTATTTTTATCCAAATAGCCGAAGCTGGTAAGTCCGATCATTCCGTACACATGTACGATGCCGAGGGCAAGCGTCTCATCCACGCCATACAGCGAAGCGTCCGTCTCCATCAACTGTTGCAGCGGCTGGGGCAGAAGCTTCTGCTCCGCGAGCTCGTCGAGCGCAATCCCTGTGTAGAGCACATACTGCACCTCCCGCTTCTGCAGCACGGTCAGCACACTCTCTTGGCACGCCTCTTTGGACAGAGCCGGATTGTAGGGAGCCTGCAGCTCATAGACGATATCCGCGATCCGCTCCACCGTTACTCCGCGCTTCTCCAGATAAGCCACGATAGGTTGATGCGACATAACAACAACGCCTCCTTCGATTCATTCGTAACACGCGTCACGCTGTTCTCCGGCCGCTTGGCATGCGGCGGGCCGACGATAGCTCGGGTTACTAAATGTATGCGAAGGAGGCTTGTATTATTTCACCTTTACGCTCTGCTTGCCCAGCAGCTCCTCGATCCGCGCGAACAGCTGAGGAGACGGCTTCACGTTAAATTCGCCGCTGAGCGCAAGCGTCTTCTGCGTCCTCTCGTAATAGAGGACGACCTGCAGCGGGCCGCTGTGCCCGGCGATCAGCTCCTTGAGCGCGGCCAGCACCGCCGGCTGCTCCCGGTCTGCGGCGATGCGCACGTAGACGCGCTGGCCCGCCGCAGACGCGGGCCGGGCCGCGTCTGCGGCCGCGCCGCGAGCCTGCGGCGCAGCCGCCGGGCCGCCGGGCTGCCGCCGGGCCGGCCTGGCGGCGGCCTGCTGCGGCGATGCCTTCGGCGGCTGCGCGCCGCGGCTCGGGGCGGCGGCTGCGCCGCCCTGCGGGCCGGAGCCTGCGCCTGCGCCACGCTGCGGCGGCCGGGCGCGGGCATCGCCGGCTCCCGGCACCGGCGGGCCCGCTGGCGCGGCACCGCCCACCGCCGCAGGCTGTGCCCGGCTGCCGGCTGCCGCAGCGGCTTCGGCCGGCGGCCTAGCCTGCCGCATGCCCCGCGCGTAGCCGCTGCCTCCGGCCGCGCGTCCCGCCGGGACCGCCGCGCTCTGCGCGCCGTGCTTCGCTGCCTTCAGCTCAGCCTCCGGATCGCTCAGCGCTATCAGCCGGTCGGCCAGCAGCTTGAACTGCTCGTCGCCATGCTGCAGCTTCGCGACGACCAGCACCGGGTTGCCTTTCTGCACGAGCGGAGCATACGTCTTCCACACCTCGGGGAACAACACCACCTCGGCTTTGCCCACCCGGTCCTCCAGCTCCATGAAAGCCATCGGCTGGCCCTTCTTCGTCACGATCGTCTTGTTCGACACGACAAGCCCCGCCACCAGCACCTCGCTGCCTTCCGCATATTCGGACAGCAGCGCCATCGTGTCCGGCTCCAGCTTCCGCAGCAGCTCCTCGTAGTCGTCCAGCGGACTGCCCGAAATATACAAACCGAGCAGCTCACGCTCCAGCTCCAGCTGCTGCATCAGCGTATAGGGGGAGATGTCGGGATACTCCAGCTCCCAGGTCACCTCTTCATCGAAGCCGTCGAGCACCAGCTGCAGCGCCTCGCGGTCCTTGCGCCACTTGACCGCCGCATCGACGGCCTCCTCGAGCATAGCCAGCTGCTGGGCCCGGTGGCCCGGCAGCGTGCCCAGCGCGCCTCCCTGGACCAGCGATTCCAGCACCCGCTTGTTGCACACGCGCAGGTCCACGCGGCGGCACAGGTCGCTCAGGCTTCCATATGGCCCTTCCCGGCGCCCCTCGATGACCGACTCGATCGCGTGGGTGCCGACGTTCTTGATCGCCGCCAAGCCGAAGCGGATAGCCGGACTGCCGCCGGACAACGTCGGCGTGAACAGAAAGCCGCTTTCGTTCACATCAGGCGGCAGCACCGCGATTCCCATCCTCCGGCATTCGTCCACATACTCCGCCACCTTGTGGTGGCTGCCCATCACGGCTGTCAGCATGGACGCCATAAATTGAACCGGGTAATGCGCCTTCAGATAAGCCGTCTGGAAGGCGAGAACGCCGTAGGCTGCCGCGTGGGCCCGGGGGAAGCCGTAGTCGGCGAAGCGTACGATCATGTCGTACACCCGGTGGGCATCCTGCTCCCCGTAGCCCTGCCTTAAGCTGCCCTGCACAAAATGCTCGCGCTGCTCGTCAAGCACCTCGCGCTTCTTCTTGCTGACGGCCCGTCGCAGCAGATCCGCTTCACCGAGATTAAAGCCCGCCATCCGGGAGGCGATCTGCATGATTTGCTCCTGGTAAACGATGATGCCGTACGTGTCCCGGAGAATCGGCTCGAGGTCCGGATGCGGATACTCGACCTCGGTCTCCCCATGCTTGGAGCTGATATACTTGGGTATGAAATCCATCGGACCCGGCCGGTACAGTGCCAGAACCGAAATCACATCTTCGAAGTGAGACGGCCGCAGCTCCTTGAGCACCCTTCGCATCCCGGCGGACTCCAGCTGGAATACGCCGGTCGTATCGCCTTTGCCGAGCAGCTCGTAGGTCAGAGGATCATCGGTAGAAATCTTAGTCCAATCGATCTCCGTGCCCGTCTGCTCGCTAATCCAGCCGAGCGTCCGCTCGATGATGGACAACGTCCGCAAACCAAGAAAGTCCATCTTCAGCAGACCGATCGATTCCAGATGCTCCATCGTGTATTGCGTAAGCGCCGTCTGCTCGCTGCCCTCCTGCAGCGGCACATACTCCGTCAGCGGCTCGCGGGAGATGATGACGCCCGCCGCATGGGTGGAAGCATGGCGCGGCATGCCCTCGACTTTCATCGCGAAGCGAAGCAGCTCGGCGGTTTTTGGCTGCTTGGCGGAAAGCGCCTGCAGCTCGGGACTGACCCGCAGCGCTTCCTCCAGCGTCATGCCGAGCTGATGGGGAATCATCTTGGCCGCCCGGTCCACCTCCTGGAACGGGACGTTCAGCGCCCGGCCCACATCGCGGACGGCGGCCTTCGCCGCCATCGTGCCGAACGTGATGATCTGCGCCACCCGATCCCGGCCGTACTTGCGGACTACGTAGTCGATGACCTCATCGCGCCGCAGATCGCTGAAGTCGATATCGATATCGGGCATCGTCACCCGCTCCGGATTCAGGAAGCGCTCGAACAGCAGCCGGTACTTGATCGGATCGACATCCGTAATGCTCAGCGTGTACGCGACCAGACTGCCTGCGGACGAGCCGCGGCCAGGTCCGGTCACGATGCCCTGCTCATGGGCGAAGCGGATAAAGTCCCATACGATCAGGAAGTAATCCGAGTAGCCCATCCGCTCGATGACGCCAAGCTCGTAGGACAGCCGCTCTTCCACTTCCGCGCGCCACTGCGTATCCTGCCACTCCAAGCTGCCCGCATACCGGGCCTCCAGCCCTTGCCGGCACAGCTCGGCCAAATAGTCGCCCGCCGTCATCCCCGAGGGAATCGGGTCGAATTGCGGCAGGATCGAGCGGCCGAATTCAAGCTCCACCTGACAAGCATCGGCAATCGCCGCCGCATTCCGGATGGCCTCCGGCACTTGGGCGAACAGCTCGGCCATCTGCTGCTGGCTCTTCAAATACAGCTGCGAGGTGCCGATCTTCAGACGGTCCTCATCCTCCACCGTCTTGCCGGTTCCGATACAGATCAGCACATCCTGCACTTCATGGTCAGGCTCCCGCACGTAATGCACGTCATTGGTCGCAACCATCCGGATGCCCGTCTCCGCGCTGAGGCGAAGCGTCTCCTGAAGCACCTTCTTCTGCTCGGTCATCCCGTGGTCCTGGACCTCCAGATAGAAGTCATCTCCGAAAATATGCCGGTACCTGTGCGCAGCCGCCTTCGCCTCCTCGTAGCGGCCGTGCAGCAGATGCTGGGACACCTCACTCCCCAGGCAGGCGCTGGTGCAGATCAGCCCTTCCGAGTAGCGCTCCAGATGCTCCAGATCGATCCGGGGCTTGTAGTGAAAGCCTTCCAGATGGGCGACCGATACAAGTCTCATCAGGTTCCGGTAGCCGGCCAAATTTTTCGCCAGCAGGATCAGATGATAGATCGGCTGCTCCTGTCTGCTGCCCTTCTGCCGAAGCGATCCCGTCGTGAAATAAACCTCGCAGCCGATGATCGGCTTGATTCCCTTGGCCTTGCACGCTTTGTAGAACGGAATCGCCCCGTACATCACGCCATGATCCGTAAGCGCCAGCGCCTTCATGCCCATGGAAGCCGCCTGTCCGACCAGTTCGTCGATGCGCGCGGCGCCATCAAGAAGACTGTATTCACTATGTACATGCAAATGGACAAAATCGCTCACGCGCCCGACGCCTCCCCGTTCTCTGTCTTCATTCATATATTTTAGCATAATACGAACAAGTGTGCCATATAGATGATAGTAACCGCCCGGCGGCCAAGCTCCTGCTTGGCTCTTCAGACGCCGTCCGAAGAAAGCGGAAAGGTCAATGCCAAGAAAGGGTGTTCGTACGTGGCTGTTTTTCTGTCCAAATGCTTGCTGGATTTCTTCATTGCGTTCGGGGTCGTCTTGGGAGGAACTATGCTGGCGGGCATCTCCTCCGTCATCACGCTCGACCCGCCGGTTCACAGGATGCTGACGGTGGCCGAGCAGATCAAGATATGGGCGATGGTTGCGGCGATCGGCGGCACGATTGACCCGATTCGCGCCATTGAGACGCATTTTCAGGATGGTCATATCTCGCCTGCCATTCAGCAAATTCTGTATATTGTCTGCGCCTTCACCGGCGCCCATATGGGAACGACGCTGATCCAGTGGATATGCCGGGGGGGGAGCGCCGGGTGAGAGTGCCTCCGGAAGGACTCGGCTTCAAGCATCTGCAGGCCATCGGCCTGGTCATCGCCGGGATGGTGATCGGTGCGGCGCTGTTCCTCAGCATCTATAATGCGCGGCTTAATATGATGATCGAGCAGAACCGGGAGCTGCTGACGGAAAACAGCCGGCTGGAAGGCGATGTCGCCAACCTGCGGAAAACAAAAAATCAGCAGACGACGATCAATCTGCTCAATGTGTATATCGACCCGGACGAGCATACGGAAATCGACAAGGTGACGGAGAGCGAGCTCCAGCGCCGCGTGCATGCTCAGCTCAAGCCGGTCGTGGTCGGACGGAAAATATCCGAGTTCGCGGCGATGCCTGACGTTTACGAGCAAATTCTGAAGGAAAAGCCGCTGCTCGGCGTGCTGGACAAAGACTACCTGGTTCTGTCCGTCAGATGGATCGTGCTGACCCAGTCGGAGCTGAAAGTATGGGTAACCGTCAAGGAATGGAAGCGAATTCCGGTTTCCATGGCAGGAGGTTGATTTCCCTGCCGCTTATGGGCTAAAGTGTATACATACATATGAACAACCCAGTTTAAGGATGTGCTCTCATGACGCTGCAAACGATCCAGCTCACCCTCAGCACGCTTATCGTTATCGCCGTCGCCTTCTCCGTCTATTACAGCTTCCGGTACCGCCGGCAGGCCGACCAGACCAAGCGGGGGATCTTGTCCGCCCGGATGAACATAGCGATGGGCGTGATGCTGATCCTCATTGCTTTGACCCAGTTGTTTTTCTTCACAGATTCGGTAACCCGCCGCATATTCGGAACCGTCTGCCTGCTGCTCGGCGTCTGGAATCTGTTCGCGGGCCTGCGCAACCACATGCATTACAGCCGCAAGGCTTAGCCGGACGGCGCCTGCGGCAAAAGCCTGACAGCTTCCTGTCAGGCTTTTGCCGTTCCTCCCAGTTCCTTCACCCTCCCCGCCCACTAAGCCGGCTCGATGACCTGCGCCGTCAGCATCGCCTTCGCGACCAGCGCTCCGTTCAAGTACATCTCCACGTCCAGCTTGCCGAATTTGCGGCTGATCTCGATGATCTTCGGCCGGATCTCCACGATGCTGTCGATCTGCAGCGGCTTCACGAAGTAGGACGACATATTGTCGACTACCAGATCGACTTTCTTCATATCCTGGATGGAATGATAAGCCGCCTGCGTCAACAGCACCGTCAGCACCCCCTCCGACACCGTGCCGAGCCTGCCGGTCATCTGGGGCGTGATCGCCCCCCGGAACAGCAGCTGGCCGGAGGCGTCCTTGTCCTGGGTAAAGCCCGACCAGATCAGATCCTCGAACGTCTCGCCGTGCTGAGGCTGCCGCTGCACATGCTGCATCGCCTTCAGTACGTCCTGCCGGCTGATGACGCCGACGATTTTGCGGCCGGCATCGACGATCGGCAGCAGCTCGATGCCCTCCCATACCATCAGGTGGGCGGCCGAGGCCACCGACGTATTGGCGAGGGCCGTTACCGGGTTGCGCGTCATCAGCTTGTCGATCGTCTGGCTGCCGGAGGCGCCGATCAGATCGCGCGGGGTAATCATGCCGATCACCCGATTCCATTCGTCCACGACAGGGAAACGGCTGTGTCCGGTTTCCTCGTGCAGACGCTTCCAGTCCTCCGTCCCCTGGTGGCTGCGCAGCGTGTACACCTGCATCGGCTGGACGATGATGTCGTCGATCAGCAATATTTTTTTCTTAATCAGCCGGTCGTAGATCGCCCGGTTGATCATGGAAGCTACCGTAAACGTATCGTAGCTGCTCGAGATGATCGGCAGCTTGAGCTGATCGGCGAGCTGCACCACCTCTTCGCTCGTGCCGAAGCCGCCCGTAATCAGCACGCCCGCTCCCTGCTCCAGCGCGCATATATGCGCCTTCGCCCGGTTCCCGACGATCAGCAGGCTGCCCGGGTCGATGTAGCGCATCATCGCATCCTGCTGCATCGCGCCGATGACGAACTTGTGCAGCGTCTTCTCCAGTCCGCTTCTGCCCCCCAGCACATCGCCGTCCACCATATTGACGACCTCGGCGAAGGTAAGCTTGTCCAGCTCATCGCGCAGCTTTTTCTCCACCCGAACCGTCCCGACCCGTTCCTTGGTCGCCACAAGTCCGATAGCATCCGCTTCCTTGATGGCCCGGTAAGCCGTCCCTTCGCTTACGCCGAGCTTCTCGGCGATTTTGCGGACAGAAATTTTGCTGCCGATCTTGAGTCCTTCAATATATTTGATAATCTGCTCATGCTTGGTCGCCGCATCCGGCAATACCGGTCCTGATTGCTGATCCATCTGTTCTACCATCCTCATGTACGCTGTGATAGTTCTGTATTCATGATCATACCATGTCCAGGCGGCCTATTGCATCTGGTTCAGTCAGCCGGCGAGCCATGTTCCCGCTGATACGGGGCGCCAATTTATTTTCCACCCATAACCCCGGACAATCGCGCATAGACATGATAATAGCTCAAACTTCACGGGAGGTGCGTTGACTCATGCCTAATATGCCGTATACCGGGCAGCCGCAGTCCATCTATGAGCTGGATGCGAATGACATGGAAGTTCTGCACAAATGCAAGCAAAAAATTCACTCGATCTGCACGCAGCATCTGCATAAGCCGGTACGCGTACAGACGGTCGACGGCAGCACGCACGAAGGAATCATCGTGCATGTCGATCACACCTTTGTGTATCTGCAGATGCCGGCCAGCCATACGCGCGCTTTTTTCCCTGGCCCGTTTCCGCCGTTCAATCCCTATTACAACAATGTCGTACTGCCTCTCGCTCTGTTTAATCTGCTTGCGATCGCTTTGGTTGCCTGATTCTCCGATCCGTCCCGCCGCGGCGATTCATGCAAAAAACAACCGCGACCAGCCTCCCTTCCCGGAGTCTAGCCGCGGTTGTTTCTCATGGCATTGTGGCTGGCATAGCCGGCCGGGGCCGCCCGACAGCCGGGCCAGCCGCAACGCCGTCTAACGCCTTACCTGCAGCACTCTGCGCTTGCCGGTAACCGCCTGCTGCAGCTGCCAGCGCTTCATCCGCTTGATTCGCAGCAGCTGCCGTTTTTTCTCTTCCTCTACGCCCAGCAGCTCATGCAGATGAGCGGCCACGATAAGCAGCGCAAACGCAATCCAGACGACGCCGAAAATCGTACTTGGATTCGCCCAATCTCCCAGGTCGATCCGGGGCACCGCGAACGCGATCATCCCAAGCGACAATCCCATATACAGGATGTTTTTCCACCCTTTTCCCATGCGTTTATCCTCCTCCGCAGCTTGTACCTTATATATGTATGTGCGGACTGGCGGGAATAGCACTCCGGTTAACCGGACTGGGGATTGGCCCGCGGCGCTTTACGGCGAACCAGCTTCCTCGCGGTACGCTGGTACATATGGACAAGCAGCCACGGAATCCCCAGGGAAAGCGCGAAGCCGGCCAGCGTGTAGGCATGGTACAGCAGCACCGAGCCGCCGTCATAATGATAATGAACCCGGTAATAGGTCAGCAGCGCCGGATGCATCAGATATACCCCGAACGAGACGGAGCCGAGGCTGAACAGCAGGCGGGCCAGCGCCCTGGTCTTCTCCACGATAAGCTGACCGATCCGGATGAGCGTAAGCGCAGCGAGCGCGGCATAGCTGAAAAACAACGCCTGATAAGCATAGGGATGCACCTGCAGCGCAATCCGTCCCTCAGCGAGAAAAATGCCGGCGAAGGCCGCGCCCGCAATTACCGTGGCCGCAAGCACGGGAAGGAAGCTGCGCCGCAGCCAGGCGGTGAAGGAGGCGTAATGAAGTCCGATCCAGCCCCCCAGCGTGAACATGCTGAAATAGGTAAAGCATAACGAAGCGACATGCTCGAACGGCTCGATCCAGTAATGATACGAATAAAAGCCCGCCTGCACGGCCAGGCCAATCCATCCGAGCCACCGGCGGAACCAGCCCCAGCGGCACAGCCACATAAGCGCCGGGAACAGCAAATAAAACTGGATAATAATAACCATAAAATAAAGATGGTACCAGGCGTCGGCCCACGGGAGCAGCTCCCAGAACGCCGCCGCATTGAAGTGCAGCCCGGGTTTCTCGAACATCCATTGGTAATACAGATAATAAAACAGAGACCAGACGACATAGGGAATCAGCACCTGCCTGACCCGTTTGACATAAAACATCAAAGCCTGCTTGCCGTCGAAATCCGACTGATACCTGTAGAACAGGACGATCCCGCTGAGAAGCAGAAATACCGGCACCGCAAAATTGCTAAGTTTGTTGATAAGCACATACATCGTCTGCGAGCCGCCTGGCTGAAGCTCAACCAGAGCGTCGGAGGAGTTATGGATCGCGAGTACGGCAAGTATGGCTACGGCCCGAACGATATCAAGCTCCAGGAGCTTGGGGCGAGGCTTGGTGATCTCTGACAAACCGTTTCAACCTTCTCTCAATCATAATTAGTTATAGATAGTCTGATGCAAATACCCCAAGTATATCCTGTTTAAGCAGCTGAGGGAATGGCCGGGCGGCGTTTAATTGCGACATCTCCGGGAAAAATGGCGGGCAGCCGGCTGTCTGGTGAATAAATCCAGCCGTTCGGCTCATACTAAGGATCGGTGAATCCATTTCCAAGGAGGATGTTCCCTGATGCAGAACAACGTATCTTATCAGCAGTTTCTGGAACAGCAGCAGCAGCAGCGGATGCAGCAGGCTCAGGAGGCTCAGATGGCGCTCGCCCAGTCCGGACTCAGCAACAGCTCCCAGAAGCTCCGCCAGCTGCAGCAGCAATTTGTCCAGGTTCAGACGGATCTTCAGCAAGCCCAGTCTCAGGTCGAGATTCAGATGCAGGCTCAGCAGCGCCGTATTCAAGACATTCAAGGCCGCCTGCAGCAGTGCATCCAGCAGATGGACTCGATCATCCAAAGCTCCCAGTCGCAGCCGTACAGCTCTGCGGGAAGCTCCAATTTGATGTAATCCTAGGCATGCTGCCCAGCCCCCTTCGCCTTTCCTGTATGGAACGGCGAAGGGGGCTCTTTGGCATGCCCCGTCATGCCGGCCTGCGGCGGTCTTCTCCTGCCGGAGACGGGCCTCCGTTTCAGCCTGCGCAAAGCGGCGGCGCGGACAAGAGCCCTGCAAGAATCGTTCGTTTTCTCTCACCAAGGGATAAATGCCCTCATATGATGAAGTAGTTCGTTTCTTAATGTTCCAAGCATGATCGGACCTTGGGAGGACGCTTCTTGCTGGGAAGGAGTACCGTATGAAAAGAACAAAGGTAAAGATCCAGATACAGGCTCCCGGCGCGTCCACAGACGGCTCCATCGTGGCGGTCAGCGATTCGCTTCTGCGCAAATGGAAAATCCCGCCTCACCAGCCGCTCCAGCTCCGGTTCGGTTCTTTCCGTCAGGACGTAAGGGTTATCCCTTCCGGCACCCCGGGCGTGCTGCGTCTGAACGGCGCGCTGGCAGCGCGCATGGGATTGACGACCGGCCACCGGCTCTGCCTGCAGTACAAATCGGCCGCCAAAGCGCTGACGCTCGGCCCGCTGATCGGCGTTATGGTCAGCCGCGTCTATGCCGGAACTCCCGACAAGCCGTTCGGCGCCAATACCGCTTTCTGCCGGGAACTGACCGAGGCATGCCGGCTCTACGGGGCGGCCGTATTCTTCAGCACTCCCGACGATCTCGTCGCCCAAGGAGATACGGTACGCGGCTGGCATTATGCCGGCGGCTGGAAAAAGGCGGCATTCCCGCTCCCGCATGTGCTGTATAACCGGCTGACCAGCCGTAAGCTGGAAAACCGCTCAAGCGTGCAGCAGTTTATCGCCCATGCGAGAGCGAAGCAGAACACGCTGCTGTTCAATGAGAAATACTTGAACAAGTCGGAGGTGTTCGACGCGCTCCGTCATGAAGCCGGCCTGCAGGTGTATTTGCCGGAGTCCCACCTGCTTAAGTCGCTTCAGCAGCTCAAGTCGATGTGCGCCAAGTACCCGACTGTGTTCCTGAAGCCGGTGACCGGCAGTCTCGGCAAAGGGATCATCCGCATCCGCAGGCAGGAGGGCGGAGGCTACGCCTGTCATTTCGCCAGTCTGAACGGGTCCAGGAAGCTTTCGTATCCGTCGGTGACTGCGCTGTATTCGGCGCTGGCCGGCAAGATCAAAACACAGCGCTACCAAATCCAGCAGGGCCTTAACCTGCTGACGGTCGGCGGACGGCCCGTCGACTTCAGGGCGGTCGTGCAGCGCGGGGAGACCGGGCAATGGAGCGTAACCTCCATCGTGGCCCGGATCGCCGGCAATCATCACTTCGTCTCGAACATCGCCAGAGGAGGCACGCTCAGCACGGTCAAGGACGCGCTGGCCCGTTCCGGCTCGGCATCCGCTGCCGGAGGGCTCGCCAAGCTGCGGCGCGCCTCTCTGCAGATTGCCAAAGGAATCGAAGCCCAGGTGCAGGGCCATTTTGCGGAGCTTGGCGTGGATCTGGCGCTGGATGCGAACGGACGCGTCTGGCTGATCGAGGTGAACTCGAAGCCTTCCAAGGAAGATAACACCCCGCTGTCCGCCGAGAACAAAATTCGTCCTTCGGTCAGACAGCTGGTGCAGTATTCGCGGTTTGCCGCGAAATTTTAGGACGGATAGCGAGGTGCAAAGCTTATGCCGACAACCGGAATGCCTCCGGGCAGCACCCGCTCGCTGGGTATTTTGACTACGTCCGCGGAGCAATTTCCTCCGTTCGAAAATCGCGGCTTCTACCGCCGCTTATGCCTGCTCGGCCGCAAGCTCGGCCTGCGGGTGTTCGTGTTCACGCCGGAGGGTGCGGACTGGAAGCAATCCCGCATCGCGGGTTTCTATTACGACGCCGGGACGCATAGCTGGGTAAGCGGCAGCTTCGCCCTGCCGCCGCTCGTCTATGACCGCTGCTTCTGCACGACACGCCGCCAATATGCCGACTACCGCCTTGCGATAGCTGAGCTTCACCGCCGCCCCGGCATCCGCCTCCTCGGCTGCGGCTTGAAGGGGAAGTGGGAGGTGCACCGTCTGCTCGCAGCCGACAGCCGGATCGCCCGGTACTTGCCCGAAACCGAGCCGCTGCGCAGCATGCGCACGGCGGCAGAGTGGCTGAAGCAGTACGGCGAAGCCGTGCTGAAGCCGGCCGGCGGCTCGCAGGGCCGCGGCGTGCTGCATGTGCGGCGCGAAGCGCAAGGCAGCTTCCCGCGCTTCACCGTGCGCGGCCGCGACGCCTGCAACAACGTCATCTCGCGCAGCTTCCCGAACGCCGGCGAGCTGTTTGGCTGGCTGCGCCGGCTCATCGGCCGCCGCCGTTACCTGGTGCAGCGCTATTTGCAGCTGCATACCGGAGACGGCGACGCCTTCGATGTGCGCGCTCTGGTGCAGAAGGCCGCTGGCGGCAGCTGGCGGCTCACCGGGTTCGGCGTCCGTCTCGGGCAGAACGGCAGCCTGACCTCCAATCTGCACGGAGGCGGCCGCGTGGCGGCAGCCGAGCCATGGCTCGCCCGGGAATTCGGACGGGAACGCGCTGACGCTCTTCTGGAAGAGCTGAGCCGGCTCTGCGAGATCGTGCCAGAAGCGCTGGAAGCCGGTCATGGGCGGCTCGCCGAGCTGGGTCTCGACTTCGGGATCGACCGCGGCGGACATATTTGGCTGCTGGAAGCCAATTCCAAACCCGGCCGCTCTATCTTTACTCATTTACACGATGAACGAGCGCAACTGGCTGCTGCTTCCTCTCCGCTCCGGTACGCCGATTACTTGCTCCGTCATGCCGGGGGCAGCGGTCTCGCTCCGGGCGCGGCAATGACTGTGAAGGCATATCGCACGGCTGACCGGACGGAAGGCCAGGCAGAGCTTCGTGAGCAGAAATAGATTCGCGCGAGCAAGAAACAGCCAGTCCGGGTACACCGGGTACAGCATATGCCGATATGCCCATCCGTTTTCCCGGGCTCCCGGCATCCTGTACCTCAAATCAATGCCTAAGCGGCATCGTCCTTTAGGAGGTTCAACATGAGCTTGACAACCTGCACGATTCATGTCGCTAGCCGGCAGGAACGCGTCGTATATGTCAGCGGCGATTTGGCCAAAGCGCTGAAGCTGGCCAAATCCCGCAGCATAACTTTAAAGCTCGGCAGCAAAAGCATCTCCTTGGGGCTCAAGCTGCTGAAGAAAAGCGGAAATCATCTGTACCTTACACCGTCCGTCTACTCCCAGCTGAGGCTGCCCAGAGCGGGCACGACGCTGGTGACCAGCTCGAACGGCAGGGAGCTGCGGCTTGGACCGATGATCGGCATTTTGACCAGCGTCGTCCGTGGCAGCTCGGCTCCCTTCGGTTCGCGGACCGAGTTCATTCGCCAGTTCATGAGGGTCGGAGCGGATCGGGCCTTTTACTTCGGGTTCTCTCCCGGCGACGTCAACTGGACCCAAGGCACGATCACCGCCACCGTCCCGAGAAGCGAAGGAGGCTGGGTGCGCAAGGTGGTTCCGCTGCCCGACGTCGTCTACAACAGGCTTCCTAGCCGCAAGGCCGAGAAGCTGGCCTCCAACAACGCCTTCAAGCAGCGCTTTGTAAGGCGGGGAATTCCGCTGTTCAACTGGAGCTTCTTCGACAAGTGGGATGTATATAACCTGCTCGCCGGAACCGAAGCGTTCCGCCATGTGCCCGAATCCCACATCAATCCGAGCGCCTCGCAGATCAAGGAGATGCTCGACAAGCATAAGTTCATCTACTTCAAGCCGACCGGAGGCAGCCTCGGCATCGGGATTTACCGGCTGACCTATAATCCGCAGCGCGGCTATTACGCCCGCTTCCGCCGGGCCGGACGCAATGTGCTGCTCCGCTTCAGCAAGTTCGACTCGCTGATGACGATGCTGAACCGCCAAAGCGGCGGATTAAACGGCTATGTCGCCCAGCAGGGCATTCGCCTGATCGAGCTGGACAGCTGTCCGATCGACTTCCGCTTCCACATGACCAAAAATAGCTCGAACCAATGGGTCGTCGCCGCCATCGGAGCCAAGAAGGCCGGCAAAGGCAGCGTAACGACGCATGTGCGCACCGGAGGCATGCTGATGACGCCCGAGCAGGTGCTGCGCCAGGTATTCGGCAGTCGTGCCGATTCGGTGCTGTCGCATGCCAAGGAAGCGGCCATCAAGCTGGCGCAAGACATCGAGCGCAACTACAGGCATACGCTGGGCGAGCTCGGCTTCGATATCGGCATCGACAAAAATGAGCGGATCTGGATGTTCGAAGCCAACTCCAAGCCCGGCCGCTCGATCTTCAAGCATCCGGCGCTGAAGGAACAAGGCAGGGCGTCTCTTCAGTATATATATGACTACTGCCTGTATTTAAGCCGATTTCGCGCAAGGAGGGATTCTTGAGTGGAGGGCCGAATCCAGAACACCCGTCAGCGTCCGACCCTTGCCATTCTCACGTATGCGGATGAAAAAAGAGTTTTTCGGGGGAATCAGGAAAATTTTATCGATCTGATCCGGGCCGGAGAGGAGCGCGGCGTGCTGGTCTATGTGATGACCACCGCCGACTTCAAGCTCAGCGGCAAGCAGGCCGTCGGCTACCGCTACCGGGCGGCCACCAAGTCCTGGAAGCGGGAGCTGCTCCCGATGCCCCATGTCATCTACAACCGGATTCCCTATCGGAAGTTTGAAGTGCTGCCGGAGGTGCAGCAGGTCATCCAGACCTGCTTGCGCCATAGCCGGGTCCGGTTTTTCAACCCATCGTTCTTCAACAAGTGGACGATGTTCGAGTGGCTGAACAAATCCAAGCTGACAAAACCTTATATTCCGGAAACGAAAAAGCTGTCCTCCGGCGAGGATATCGACAAGCTGCTGCAATCGTACCCGTTCCTGTATCTCAAACCGATTCGCGGCAAAGCAGGCAAAGGCATCATGAAGGTCAGCCGGACGGAGGGCCGGGCAAGGGCCGGGCAGTTCGAGCTAAGCATCCAGGATAAAACGCGAAGTCAAATTTCACGGTATCCTACCGTTTCCCAGCTCTGGTCGCAGGTCCGGGAGCTTGTGGGCTCCAAGGATTATATCATTCAACAGGGCATCGCCCTCTCCAGCTACAAGCGCCGTCCGTTCGATCTGCGCGTGCTGGTCCAAAAAAATTATAAGGGCCACTGGACCGTGGCGGGGGTCGGCGCCCGTCTTGCCGGGAGATCCAGCATCACGACCCATGTGCCCAGAGGCGGCTCGATCGACGATCCCGGCAAGCTGCTTGCCCATGCGTTCGGTCAGACGGAAGGAAAAAAAATTATTCGCACCGCCAAGCAGGCGGCGCTTCTGATCGCCAAGCAGGTCGAAGCGTCAAGCGGGCAAACTTTGGGAGAGATGTCGATGGACCTGGGTGTGGACAACGACGGGCACATCTGGTTTTTCGAGGCCAATTCCAAGCCGATGAAATTCGATGAGCCGCCGATCCGGCAAAAATCGCTGGAGAACTTGATTCGCTACTCCATTTTTTTGTCCCGAAAAAACGGCAGCCAAGGGTAGGCAGGTGAATGTCAGATGAGCAAACAGATAGGCGTGCTGGCCATGTACATGAACGGACGGCGGCTCGAAGAGCTGTCGTTCTTCCGCAAGCTGTGCGTGTCGGGGGAGAAGCTGGGCGTGGAAGTTCTTGTGTTCACTCCTGATGACGTCCATGAGAATGGGACCCGGATACACACGCTGACTTACAAGGCGTCCGAACGCAGATGGGTGCGAAAGTGGAGCGGTTTTCCGCAGGTCATCTATGACAGATGCCGCTATCACGGGATAGACAACTTTCGCAAAATATCGCAATTCCGCAAGAAATATACGAAGCTCCGCTACTTGAGCAAGCCGCTGGCCAACAAGTGGACGATGCATCAGCTGCTCTCCGAGCATCCGGGCATCGCCCCTCATCTGCCTGCGACCTTGCGCTATAAGAACACCAAGGAGCTGGGCGAATTTCTGAAAAAGCATGCGATCGTGTTCATGAAGCCCAAAAGCGGCACCGGCGGCAGGGGCATTATCCGGCTGCAGCGGCTCCCGGGGGCGAATGCCTGCCTGATGCAGGGGCGTGATTCCGATCGGCGCATCATCTCGGCCCGCAAAGTAACGGTCGAGCAAATCCCCGCCCGGCTGGCAGGCTGGAAGCTTGGCGAGCGCTACATCGTGCAGCAGGGAATTCCGCTGGAGCTGAAGGATGGCAGGGTGCATGACTTCCGAATGCTCGTGCAGAAGGACGGTCAAGGACAATGGCGGGTAACCGGCTGCGCCGGCCGGATCGGCCCCAGGCAGTCCGTCACCTCCAATCTGCATGGCGGCGGGTCGGCGATATCCATGGAGTCCTTGCTGAGAAGCCGCTTCGGCAGCGGGAAAAAGGTGAGCGACATCCGCAAGGAGGCTTATGACCTTGGCATCCGCATCGCTCACCATCTGGAAGCCAAGTTCGGCCCGTTCTGCGAAGCCGGCCTCGACCTTGCCGTCGATCCCAGGGGGCATGTCTGGCTGCTGGAGGTCAACCCCAAGCCTTCCCGCGAGGTGTTCAGCCGGATCGGGGAGAAGGAAACGTACCGGCGAGCGATCAGCCGGCCGCTGGAATACGGCCTGTGGCTCATTCGCCAGAAGCAGTCGGAATCGAGCTAAAGCAAGAACCGTCCGGGCAGCCGGACGGTTCTTGGTCATGCGGGCGCAGCGGCGCTTTCGCCGGCACGCGTTGGCCGCGGCCCATAGCGTTTGGCGAGCGACGGCGCAAATTGAGCGGACGGGCACCGTCACCCGCGGGTTCTGTCTCGACTTCGATTCTGATCTCGGGTTCGGTTCGGAGTTCTTCTCCGGCTCCAACCTCGTCTCCGACGCCGACCTCGTCTTTGGCGCCGACCTCGTCTCTGACGCCGACTTTGTACGATTTTTCGTACAACTATGATCACTTCGCGATACATTTTCGACTATTCATACGAATTATCGTACAATTCCTCTACGTTTGTCCGCCAGTCGGGCAAGTTTATACGATTTTCCGCCCATTTCCCCTACTTTTGCCCGCCAGCCGAGCCCATTTATACGATTTTTCGTTTACGGCCTGGCCGTCCCTTTCGAGTGAGGTCCGGGAGTAACGTTTTCCAAAAAAAACGCTCCGTCATGCGCGCAGCATGCCAAGAGCGTTCTATCGTTGCAGCTTGATCCGGCAGTCAGGCGGGCGATTGCTTCATCGATTCATCCGCCAGCGACAGAAGCTCGCTAAAAGACGCGATGCGCACATCCGCCCCTTCCAGCTCACGGGGCTTGCGGAAGCCCGCATAATCACAGCCGACCACATAGAGGCCATTCTCCCGTCCCGCCTCCACGTCGGAGGAACGGTCGCCGACCATCCATGCGCTGCGAATATTGTGTTTTTCCAGCAGCAGCTTGACCAAATCCACTTTGGAGCGGGTGCGGAACTCACCGGCGCTGTACAGCCCGTCCGGCTCGAACAACGGCTCCAGCCCTTGGTGACGGATCACGCCCTTGACATAAGCCTCCAGGCCGTTGCTGGCAGTGAACAAGCGCACGCCTCGCTCTCTGAGTCCCTGCAGCGTTTCCTGTACCCCTTCATACAGCTCGCCTTCCCCGCGCTTCAAACCGTCCAGCTGAAGCTTAAGCAGCAGTTCATCCGCTCGTCTGCGGACATCACGCCCGTAATCCGGAAGCACCCGCTCCCATATGTGCTCCAGCAGCATGCCGAGACCATTGATAATATAGTGTTCAGGCGGCGTTTCACCCCGGAACAAACCTTCCGAGCGAAGCCGGTCGAACGTAGTATGGTAAGCCGGCAGCAGCAGAGTCTCTGTCCGAAATAAAGTACCGTCTACGTCAAATATCATCGCTTCAGGCAGCGACTTTGTTCCCATGAATGCTCCCCCTCCTACATAAACCTTTACGGACCCCTATGCTAAATTAATACAATCACGTTTTGTCCGTAATGTCAATTGGATCAGGGCCTTGTAGGAAGTATAGCCTCGGATACCTGCGGCAGCGGTACGCGAAAGACGAGCAGCAGTCCGATGATGATGAACACCGAGCAGACGTAAGCGGTTAGAGGCCTGCGGCTGTGCAGCCGAAGCATAGGAAACATCATCGTATCAAACAGGACGGAGCAATACCAGCTCCAGCCGTTCCCGTACTCGATCCGATTCGTCCAAACCAGCAGCAACTCTGTTCCGGAGAAGTAACCGATCCATCTCAGATGATGAAGCAGTACCTTGCTTTTTTTGCTGTTTTCTGGATAATTATTCAAGAACATAAGCACGGCAAGCGGAAAGACGATTAAAGAATATATAAGCTCACAGTACAATCGCAGCATCGGGACATCCGGCACGAACGACCACAATAAATATCCGGCGGTCAATACAAGATACAGAAGACTGCCAAGTATCATGTATAGCGCTGTCGCGTGATGCTCCCCCGATTTCCAATCCCTTGACCGAAAGAAACATATAAGCGTAACGCCTGTCAGAATGAGATGTATGACGCTCTCCTCTTTCCTATGACGGGATGATCAAGCAAGGTATGAGAACCTCTATCATAGGATGCTCCGAAAAAACCGTTTTTTTACATTTCTTATATTAAATTTTCTTTATAATTGCCGGAGTCTGACGAATGCCGTATTTTCCGCTGTTCGGCTGATACATAATATCAAATCCGGTTACCGTTTCCAGATCGCTTTGATGAATCCACAGCTTTTTATTCCTCTTGATCAAGGGATGCGCGAGCCGTGTCTCCACTCCATTCTTGGAAACGATCCCCTTGTCGACTTGGACGATCCAGCGTTCTTCCCCATAATACAAATTGACCTGTCCGCTCTCGTCCCGGATGACGACGCCGCCCAACTGGGCAAATGTATCCCGCAGCGGCACATAATCCTCACGTTTGTCCGGCTCCACGGCCTGGCGCACGATCGTATTGTGCAGCGTTTGGGGGGTGATGCCCGGACTTCCGGCGTTAATACGGGGGATGAGCATCTCGTTGTCTCCGCGGGTCGCCATCTCGGGGACGATCGTGAAGCCGTATTCGATCCCTGCCTTCTTGAGTTCTTCGATAGCCGTCTGATTATAGCTTCCGAAAGGATAGGCGTAAGCGTTGATCTTGCGTCCCGTCAGCCGCTCAAGCCGCCTGGCACATAAGATCGTATCCCGTTCGACCCGCCCGCGGTACTCTTCTTCCGACTCGCTCAACCCCTCCTCCGACAGTCTGGTGGTCAGAAACGGCGCAATTCCATTATGCTTGCGGTGAAGCCGGTTGGAGTGGCATTCGATATCGATGCCGGACGCCGACATCCGCTCCACATCGGCTTCATTCAGAGAAGGCAGCTGGCTGCTGAAAGGTCCGTCCAGGTCCTGTGTAATGACGAAGTTGACAGCCGGCACGTCCATCTTCTCCAGGACCGGCAGCGCTTCCTCCGCAATGCTTTTATAGCTGTCGTCGAAGGTGACCAGCACCGCATTGCTCGGCACCTGTTCTCCCTTCATATAACGCTGGAAAGCGGGCATATCGATAAAATGGTAGCCTTTGTGCTGCAAATAGGCCAGCTGCTTGCCGAAAAGTTCGGGTGTGATCGTGACATTGCTTTGATCCGCCTTGCTGACATGATGGTAGAGCAGTACGGCCACCTGGTCCCGGTAATATACATCATCGGCCGGAGCCAGGGACGACATGGTCACCAGCAGCCCTCCGAGCGCAAACATAGCCGATCGTTTGAAGAAAGAAAGCCGGTTCAATCGCTGACACCTCTTGGTAGAATAATGGAGTGGTTTAATAGAAGGATACCTCTAATAATAACGAAACCAAGAGAAGTTGAATATCGGGCTAATATTAAAAAACGACAAAATTTTCGGAAAGTTGTTTCAAGCGGCGTCAAACGGGATATGGCCTACTCGCCATTCCACGCCTGCAAACTGGCCGAATTGTCCAAAAAGCTCGGCCGGTTATCGGCCCAAGCCATTCGCCGCCGCGCGTAAAGACCACCTCTAGTCTCGGCTAGCGGTGGTCTTGTACGCCATTGTCGCATCGTTTCAATAAAACTTCTTCGCCCCCTGCTCCGCCTTCAGAATCTCCACCGCCTCCCGGAAGCGCAGCGAATGCACAATCTCCCGTTCCCGCAAAAACTTCAGGCTGTCCTGCAGATCGACATCGTCGGTCATATCGATCAGCCATTGATAAGTAGCCCTCGCCTTCTCTTCGGCAGCGATATCCTCGTACAGGTCTGCGATCGGATCGCCTTTGGCCTGGATATAGGAAGCTGTCCATGGCACCCCGCTGGCGTTCTCGTAATACAGCGCTTTATCGTGATTGGCATAATGATCGCCCAGCCCAACGGCCTTCAGCTGCTCAACCGTAGCGTCTTTAGTCAGCTTATACACCATAGTGGCAATCATTTCCAGATGCGCAAACTCCTCCGTTCCGATGTCCGTAAGTAATCCGACCACTTTATCCGGTATCGTGTACCGCTGATTTAAATACCGAAGCGCCGCAGACAGCTCACCGTCAGCGCCTCCGTACTGCTCGGTCAGGAATTTGGCCATCTGAGGATCGCATTTGCTGACTCTGACCGGGTATTGAAGCTTCTTCTCATACACCCACATGCCGATTCTCCCTCCTTCTTCACCTCACGCGCCGGCCAGGCGCCCGTTCATACCTGCCAAGGCCACGGAGCTTCCTTCCACTGCCAGGGGGCCTTGGAAAAGCTGTAGCCGAAGCTGGTCAGCGGACCGAACTCGGCCTGAAATTCCTGCGCAATCTGCATGCGATGCTGCACAAACCGGTTATACTGCTCGATGGCCTGAGTATCATCAGGATGCGTATCGAGATACAGCGTCAGCTCTACGATGACGAAATCAATCGCCTGCAGCTCCTTCAGCTTCGTGTAGTAGTGTTCGGGAACCGTGTGGGACATGCGGCCTTCTCCTCCTTTTTGCGCGAAGCTATTTTCTCGGTTCGTACGGACTGTACAGCGCAGGCCACAAGGTGCCGTGCTTCAGCGCCTCCATCGGGGAAAACTGCGGCAGCCCCGGCGGCTGGAAAGGAATAAACAGCTGGGGCGGGGTGCTGTAGGTCTTTACGCGCATCGGCGGACAAGGGTCAAACGGACTGACATAAGGGTGCCATACTCGGACTTGCTCCATGAGCCGTTCCTCCTCATTTACATAGGCTACCATTATTTATACATTGCCCGGCTTGGCCCTATGCGTATAAAATTTGTTAAACTCACGCTGAAAAGGAGCTGCTCGCTCATGAAGAAACCGTTTGCTCAATTCATGATCGCAACTTTGATTGTCAGCGGGGCCTCTGCCGCCGCTCCGAGCGCTGTCCAGCCGGCCCAGGCAGCCGGTGCGCAAACCGCCGCTTCCTCGGCCGCTGCCGTATCCATCGGCATGTCCGGCAGCGACGTCTCGCTCCTCCAGCAGGATTTGCAGACGCTTGGCTATTTCACATACAAGACCGCTACCGGCTACTTCGGCACGATCACGGCGCAAGCCGTGCGAGCCTTTCAATCGGCATACGGGCTGACAGCTACCGGACAGTCCGACGTCGCTACCCGTTCGGCGATCGACCGGGCGCTGGTGAAGAGGAAGCTGCTCGCAAACGCCAACTCCTATATCGGTACCCCCTATGTATGGGGAGGCGTAACGCCGGCAGGCTTCGATTGCTCGGGCTTCGTTTATTTCATGTTCAATAAATACGGCGTTGCCATGTCCCGGACCAATTCGGCCGCAATGGCTGAGATGGGAACGCCCATCAGCCGTTCCAAGCTTCAGCCCGGCGATCTCGTCTTTTTTGCGCTGAATGATCCCGGCGTCGTCTCGCATGTCGGCTTCTATATCGGCAACGGGGAGTTTATTTCGGCTACCCGTTCCGCGGGCATTTATGTTCAGAAGCTGGACAGCAGCTATTGGGGACCGAAATACACGGGGGCCAGACGGGTGTATTAGCCCGCTCCCGCGATGCAGCGATCGAAAGCCGGCCGGATTCGGCATATGTCCTTGCCCCATTAAAAATCCCGAAGCGGCCTAAGCAGGCTGCTCCGGGATTTTTGCTTACTCCCCGCCGGGCGGGGTTAGTTGATAAACTGCACGGCCTGCAGCAAGCGTCTCAGCGCAGCGGCCGACTGTGCGCGCGTAGCCTGCTCCGCCGGAGCGAAGCTGCCGTTCGCCACACCTTGCAGCAGGCCGGCGCGGACAGCTTGCTCCACGCCGTCTGCCGCCCATGTGGAGACGGATGCGCCATCCGTGAAGACAGTCGCGTGAGCCTGAGCGGACAATGGAGACCGCTGCGGCAAGCCTCCTGCCGCTTCGGCGGCCCGGAGCAGCATCACGGCCAACTGCTCCCGCGTGATCGGCTCATCCGGCCGGAAGCGCCCGTCATCCATGCCCTCCGCCAGACCCGCCCGCGCTGCGGCCCCGACTGCGCCCGCATACCAGGCTTCCGAGGTCACGTCCTTGTAAGTCGAGGCCGCCGGAGCGTCCTGCAGCCCCAGCGAGCGGACCAGCAATGCGGTGAATTCCGCACGCGTAACAGGCTGGTCCGGGGCGAAGCGGTCCGCGGAGCGCCCCCGAACGATCAGCTTGGAGGCGAGCAGCTCGACATCCGCTTTTGCCCAATGCCCGCCGAGATCAGCGAACGACTGACTGCGCTCCGCGACCATATAAATACTGTTCCCCCGGCGCTTCAGCCAGGCAACCTGTGTGCCCTGTTCCTCCCGGATGATCGTGGGAACGAAGCTGAGGTTTCCGTCCGCATCGACCGTCATGCCGGCGGCCTGCGCCGGATCTACCCGCTTGGTCAAGCTCAGACTGCGCTCTACATACACGTTGAAATCGTTAATCTCCATCGTACGCTCGCCCGCTTGCGCCAGCAGCTTGAACTCTACCATATCGGACACCGGCGCAGCGTCCAGATCGGCCAGCTGACGGGCTGCCCCGCTGGCTGCCGGGCCCTCCACCCGCTCTACAGCAACGACAAGCTGCAGGTCCCGGGCAGCCGCTCCGAGCTGGCCGGCCCACTGCGGGATGTCCGCAAGCCCGGCAGGCAGATGATAGGCGGCTGAGCCCGCGCGGACCACGACAACCGCTCCCGGAACCCGGCTCAAGCCTTCGGCCCAAGCGGAGGCGGACAGTTCAACTTGCACTCCCTTCCCTCCGCCCGGAGCCGGGGCCGCTACGATCAGCTGACGGGCAGCGTCCGGCTGGCCGGCCAGAGCGGCAAATGCTTGCTTCAACGCTGCGACCGACACCTCCACGCGTTCTATCGGCTTGCCGTCGCTGTTCGTTCCGCTAACAATATGAAGCGCATCGCCGTTCAGCAGCACGCCTTGCTCTGTAATCGCCGGCTCCTGCGGCTCCGCAAGAGGCAGTGCGGTTCCCGGCCCCGATCCGGACGGCGAACCCACATTCTCGCCGGAATCGCCGCCAGAGTTGTTGTCCGGCTCTTCCGGATCCTCCGGCCAAGCGGCGCGCGCCGTTCTCACCTGCGTCTCCAGCGCTTCGCTCCGGTTGCCGGCAGCGTCGAGCGCCGTAACCTTGAACGCATAGACCGTGTCAGCCGTCAGGCCCGTCGCCTGATAGCCGTATACATCGGCGGCTACCGTCCGAATGAGCGCCGGGCCTTGAAACACTTCATACCCGGCAATGCCGGATGTATCGGCGGCAGACGGCCACCCCAGCATGACGCTATCCGTTCGGATACCCGTCAGCGGAGCTGAGAGAGCCGCCCCCGGAGGCCATACCGGCTTCTCCGTATCGGATGGCCCTTCGCCCGGCAGCGTTGCCGCTCGGGCCGACGGACCGTTCGTGCTGGCGGCGCCGTCCCCGTTTAACGCCTCGATCTTGAAGTCGTAGACGGTCTCGTGGCGCAAGCCGCCCGTCTCGTAGGAGTACAACCGATATACGCCCTCCGTCACCGTAAATGAACCGGCAGGCGCCGAGACAACCTCGGCGTAAACATCGTCAGACACAGTTTTCATATAAACGGTATAACCCTTCACCGCGTCTCCGCCCGCCGAGGTCCAGCTCAGCCTCATGCTGTTCGGTCCGAACGGCTGAGCCACCGCGAAAGCATCCTCCGGCCAGACGATGCCGGCCGTCCCGCCGACCGTTACCCGGAAGGAAGCCTCATGACCTTCATACGAAGCGGTAATGTACGCCATGCCCGGCCTGTGGGCCTTCACGATGCCAAAGGCATCGACAGAGACGACGGACGGGTCGCTGCTTGTATAGCTGATTCCTTCCGCAAGTACAGCATGCTTCCCGTTGTCATAAACGGCGCGGACTACCGTCGCTCCGCTTTCACCCGGCGCAATCATCTCCGGGCCGTCCGCCGCCAGGCCGATAATAGGCATCGGCTCCGGAGTCGGCTTGGCGAAGGTCAGGCTGCCGCTGCGGGCCACCAGACCGAAGTAACCGGGGCCTCTCAGGGCATCATCCGCCGTATCGAGGTAATTGATGATCTCCTCGCCGTCCACCTTCAGAATGATCCGGACCCCGCCCGCTTCATTATAGGTGCCGAGCTGGATGCGGCGTTCCGCGTTGAACGGGAGCATCGTATTCGGAATCGCCGGACCGGCCAGGCTCGTATGGCCCGCGATCGTGCCGTAGATGACGGTTCGCTTGCCGTCGTTATAGCGCTGCAGCTCAAGACCCGACTCCGAGACGACAACCAGATAGTTGCTGTCATTGCTGTAGCCGAGCGTATCGCTCCGCTTGCCGAAGAGCAGGGCGTACCAGCTGCTGGTCGCGTTGATGGTCAGCTTGAAATCCAGCAGCTCATTCACATACTGCCGCCCCTGGTAGACGGCGTGACCGCTGTTGGGGGTCGTAATCGTAATCGAGTCCGCTCCCGTCTGCACATTATTGACCGCGGACGGGTACACGTACCACGAATCGGTATCCGCAACCTCATCGATCAGCGGATGAGTGCCGGTAGACGAGCCGCTCCACACCTTCAGATGATAGTAGCCGTCCCGCTCCTGTCCGAGGAAGGAGCCGCGCAATCTCAGCACCGCCGAGCCCGCCTGATGAGCAGTCAGCAGACCATCCGGCGATACCGTCGCAACCTGCGGATTCAGCGAATCGAATGTGACGCTGTCCAGCTCGATCTTGTTGCCGAACGATGTGCTGCCGAACGCATGCAGCTGCTGCCTCTTGCCCGCCTCGGCAAAGACGATCTGGCCTGTCGTCTGCTCCAGGCGGATGTCGCTGAGCGTATCGCCGACAAATACATCCGCCTCCAGCGTCCGCAGCATGGTGCCGTTGACGATGCTGATCACGACCTTCGTCTGGCCGGTCTGCAGCCCGGTCACTTGCCCTTGGCTATCGACCGCGGCAATCTCCGGATTGTTCGAAGCGTAATATATCCGGCTGCCCTCCGTGCCGACGATCCGATCCTTGCCGTCGCGCGCCGTCACCTTCACCGCCGCCGAGCCTCCGACGTTCAGCTGCACAGGCTCAGCCGACCAGCGGCTCACTTGGCCCGCCGCCAGATCGGCATAGGCAGGCTCCAGTCCCGAGGCCGCAATGATGTTGCGCGCCTCTTCCGGCCAATTGCCGTCAGGCACTACCTTCGTGCCTTCGAACCGATTATCGAAGCCGTTGTTGACGTAATAAGCCTCCGTCGTATAATTGTCGATAAAATCCTGATCGTGAATGGTCACGGCCCATGCCTGCGCCCAACGCATCTTGCTGTGCCACGGCCCCGACTCGCGCAGGTCGATGACATTGCGCTCATACCGCCAATAGGCCGAGCCTTCGTCCGCATACAGCGCCGCGCTGTCGTCCATCTGGTTGCGGATATAGTTGCCGTAAACGAGATTTTTATCCGCCGCAGTCGCTCCGGACACACCCAAACTGTAGATCGCGCCGCCATCGCGCAATCCCATGCCCATCAAGTCATAGATCATGTTGTGCTTGATCCGGATATTTTTCATGACCGGGTCGAAGTCCTTCGCCCAGCCGTAGCCGAAATGTGTCCCGCTATAGGGGATATTGTAGATTTCATTATGACTGATCTCCATGTCGAGCGGGAAGCCTCCGGAGATTGCAGCCGCCGATTTATAGTCCACGCCGATATCATGAATATAGTTATTGACGATATTGTTATTCTTCAGCGTCTTGCGGTGGTCGGCCGGATTGAAATTGTCTCTTACGCCCGAGAACGGCTGGCCGATATTGATCGCACCGCCCGAGATGTCATAAAATTTGTTGCCCTCGATCTGCGAATTCTGAACGCCGTTGTTCATTACGATGCCCGTAATGCCCAGCTTGCTGAAATCATTGCGCTTGAAATTGATCGTATTCGCCAGCTCCAGCATGATCGCGCCGTCCGCCAGCTCGTCGGGCGAGCCCGGGTAACGCAAATAATTGTTCTGGGCGTCTGCATGACCGACACTGGTGCTCGGGCGCATCCAGGTCGTATACCGGAAGCCCAGCCCTTCGAATTGCAGATTGCGCACCGGACGATCGGGTGATGCTCCCTTGATCTCCATAAGCCGCTCCAGCACCGGAGCTGTCACTTCAGCTGTTTCCAGCCGCTCCCATGCCCGGGGCTTGTAATACAAATAGCCGTCCGTGCTGTTGTAGTACCATTCGCCCGGCTGGTCGAGCAGCTCGTAGGCATTCTCATAATAGACCGGCACGGTGGCCGAGGTCATGCCTTTGTTGGCGACGGCATACCAGCCCGGATTCTCCAGCTTGATCTCCGCCTTGCCGTTCGCCAGGGTTACGCTTTCCACACCCGCGCGCGGATTGGTCCACAGCTCGTGGAACACAAATTCCAGATCATCCGGCTTGCTCCAGCCGGCCAGAAACGTATCGTCCGATGTGTAGCCGTTCGTAGTTTTGATCGCCCGGGTCAACCCGCCCTCGCTGCGGGCCCGGGTGGCACGCACCCCGTCTACGAACAGCTGCCGGGTCGCAAAGTTCAACCCGACCTGCGCTTTATAGATGCCCCGTTCGCTGTCATGCTCCGTCCAGCCGGTAATCTTACGGCCTCCGCTGAGGACAGCCTGCTCGCCCGGGTAGCTCTCGTAACGGACGAAGTAGCCGTTGCTGCCCGAATCGCTTTCATCGAAACGGAGCGGCTCGGACAGCGTATAAACGCCTCCCCTCAGCCGGACGACGATATCTCCCGTCATGCTGCCGTTCATCTGGCGCACCAGCCGCTGCGCTCCCGCCAGCGTTCCCAGCGGCAGCTGCTCCGTCCCCGGGTTCAAGTCGCTGCCCGACGGCGAGACGTACAATGTCTGGGCGACGCCGCGAGGCACGACCGTCACACTGATTTCATTGCGGATAGTTCCCTCTGCCCCGCTCACATACACCTTGGTCGTCCCGAGGGCCGCCGCTGTCAGCTCTCCATAGCGGTCAACCGTCGCGATCTCCGGATGCTCCGTGGTCCAGGTCAGCTCCGGTGATGTGGTATTCGCCGGGATTGCCGCGCCTTTCAACAAAACACGGGAGCCGGTTGGCACCGGAGCCGCCAGCGGTTCCAGCGAAATGCCGGTCAGCGGCACCTCGTATACATGCACCGTCACCTCAAGCGGGTTCTCCAGCGCATAAGGCTGGACCGTGATAACGGCCGAGCCGGTCTGCAGGCCGCTTACTACTCCGCTGTTCGTCACGGAAGCGATATCCGGCCGAGCGGAGGTCCAGCTGGCGCTCTGGATCGTGGCGTTCACCGGGTCGAAGACAAGCGGTATTTGAAAGCGAGCGCCCTTGGCGAGGTTATAAGAAGCCTGCTCCAGCGCTGCACCGGCCGCCGGCGTGTAGGAATAAAGGTTAAAATCGTCGAAATAGACGATGCCTGCACTGTCCTTGTACATACCTAAGTAGAAGGAACTGGGTCCCGCCCCTTCCAGGCTGGGCTCTCTGGTCAGCTTCAGCGCATTGTCGATGTAGAAATCGAACACGCCTTCATCGCCGTCCTGCACGAGCTTGATCTCGTACCATTCCCCGCTCTCATAAGGAGCGATATTCGTCCAGCCCTCGGCGTCCTTCTTCGTATAAGCAAACTGCCCGCCGTTCATCGCGAACTTGACCGCGGCGGCTCCGATTTTGGGCGAAGGCAAATAGATCACGGCATTCGTCTGCTCGGCCCGCACCTTGTACGTCAGCTGAAACTTGGATGTCGTCGCCGGCACCTTCCGGTCCAGCGTATAAGTCGACGCGGACATGCCGTTTTTCTCTATCTTAAACACGCGGCCAGGGTAAGCGGCTATTTCCTCTACGCTTGCCTTGGCGATATACGGCAGGGAGGCGGACGGGGCGGCAGGCGGCGGATTACCGGTCCATGTGGATGGCCGCTGCCCCAGCGTCATCGTATCGAAGCTCTCCGACAGCACATCCCCGCCGCTTTGTCCCGCCTCCGTCACTTTGACCGTGACCGTCACCGGTGGCAGCGGATCGTAGGACTGCGCCGTAATAAGCGCCGTACCGACCGCCTTGGCGGTGACAACCCCCGTACGGGACACCTCCGCTACAGCCGGATCGCTGGAGCTCCAGTCCACCGTCCGGAAAGTCGCATCGGCGGGCTGAAAGGCGAGATTAATCGTCTCGCTGACGCCCTTCGTCAGCTGGTAAACCGCCTTCGCCGGCGTAATGGCTATGGCCGGCTTGTAAGCGCGTACATAAAAGTCGTCGAAATAGACGACCCCTGCGCTGTCCTTGTACATGCCCAGATAAAAGGCCGTCAGCTGGCCTCCCGCCTGAAATGGCTCCCGGAACAGAAGCTGCTGCCCGTTAATGAACAGATCGAACCGCCCGGCCTCCGCATCATGGACAAGACGAACCTCGTACCAGACGCCGCTGTCATAAGGCATCAGATTCGTCCAGCTTGATGCGCCCTGTTTCATATAGGCGAACTGCCCTCCGTTCAAGGCAAACTTGATGGAGGAAGTGCCGTTCTTGGGCGATGGCAAATAAACGACTGCCCCTGTCTGCTCGGCTCGAACCTTATACGTCAGCTCGCTGCGCGAGGTCGCCCCGCTGACGGCGCGCTCAAGATTGTAGGTGGCCGTTGACTTGGCGTTTTTCTCCAGCTTGAGCAGTCGGGACCCATGCCCGTCCAGCTCTTCCACCGAAGCCTTCGCTATGTAGGAAGCATCGGGCACGGCTGCGGCAGGCGGATTGCCCGTCCAACCTGCAGGCTTCTGTCCGAGCGTCATCGCGTCGAATGTCTCGGCCAGCACGTCCCCGCTGTCATCCGCAGCCACAGCTGATGCAGCAAACGCGGCCGGAACAGGAACAGCACCCGGAGCGGCCAGCCCCAGCATAAGCGTTGCTATAAGGAAAACGGTTGCAATTTTGCTTCCACGCCGCTTGGCGTTCTTCATCATCATATCCCACCTTTTTCCGATTTGGCCTAAGCCGCTAAGCTGTAAGTCGCTAAGTCGGGAAGCGTTCCGTGAAGACCGCCTCCCGCTTAGACCTGATGCCGACTTGCATGCCGGTATGAAGGATGCTCTTATTTCATTTTATAAATATCGTCCATCAGAATAGCCGTTCCCTTGTTCTCCTGGTACCACTTGTCATAAAACTCGTCGACTTTGGCTCCGCCCGCCTTTTCCCAGGCTGCCTTCGCTTCCTGAAGGAACTGGTCGACGGTGTAGGATTTGCCGCTGACGATCGCCTTGAGCGCCAGATCCAGAATCGTCTTGTTGGAGTTGTTGTTGATCTGCGCCAGATCCTGCGGGAGAATCGGCAGATAAGCTTTCTGCGTAATGCCGACCATCGGACGGCTTTGGTCCATGTAGGCTGTCTTGGCCTGATTAATAATTTCGATCATTTCTTTGTCGGTAGCCGACGGATTAGGCTTGTTGGCCAGCCCGTAGCATTTGCCGAGCAGCGGGAACAGCATGTTCATGTCGCGGTTGTAATCGCGTTCCTTCTTGTTTTTCTCCGCGTCGATCGGCTCCGGGCAGCCGTTTGCGCTGACCTTCCAGTGCTGCCCCTCGATACCGTATTCGATCGTATGGGTGAATGTCTCCGACGCCATGAAATCGATCATTTTGATGACTGACACCGGGTCCTTCGCCGCCGCATTGACCATCCCCGTCATCTGGATCGGGTTGCTCAGCGTCGGACTGAACTGGCCGAACTCCGTTTTCGGGAGAGCGATCGGAATAACCTCGGCATCCGGCACATTTTTCTTCAGCGCGGCATACGTGTTGACATCTGCGCCATTGCCTCCGTAGATGCCCAGCTTGCCGGTGATCCACGCTTGCTTCTGCTTCTCGCCGTTTTTGTCGGTCACGAAGTCTTTGTCCGCATAGCCGCCCTCATAGATCTGCTTTTGGTAGTCAAGCGCCGCCTTCAGCCGCTCCCAGTCATGGACGACCTTGCCGTCCTTCACGTACCAAGGGTATTGATCCGTGCCGAACAGGGTGAAGCCGGTGCCAAACATATTGTTCAAAATAATGCCCGATACAAAGCTCAGACCGATGCCCTGCGTGTCCGCCTTGCCGTTGCCGTCCGGATCGTTGAGCGTGAATGCCTTGACTACCTCAAGCAGTTCCTCCGGCGTCGTCGGCGTCTTCAGGTTCAGCTTCTTCAGCCAATCCGCCCGCACGAACAAATAATGCTGCGGCGCGAGCTGCATCGGGCGGCCAACCGTGTACAGCTTGCCGTCCGGCATCGTGCCGGCTTTCTTCAGCGCCGGGTACTGCTCCAGCATCGCCTTGTAGGTCGTGCTATGCTTCGCAATCAGATCATCGAGCGGCATCAGCTGCTTCTGGCTGTACAGCTGGCCATGGTAAGCGGTGTCGAATTCGAAGATCAAATCGGGCGCAGAGCCGGAGGCGAACATGACATTATACTTTTGCAGCGACTCGAACCGCGGTACGGTCATATATTTGACATCGGCCGGCCCTTTCTCATTAACCCACTTGGTCCAGCGGTTGTTGTCCATCGTGCCTTCCTCGGCGGGTACTGTGCCGCGGTCGTACAGCGAAACGGTGATCGAGCCGCGCTTTTCCTCCGTCTTGGCGCCCTTGTCTCCGGCTTCCGCCGTGTCCGCCGGCTTGCCGCCGGTTCCGCTGCAGCCCGCCGCCATAAGCGCCAGCGCCAGAATGGCCGAAACCGCCCCGGCTTTATTTCTTCTCATCTTCTTGAACATGTGATCAAGACCTCCCCGGATGTTCCTCTTCCTTACATTCAGTTTACTGCCTCTCCATCGGTTCCAGCCAGCCTGCAATCGGACAGCTCCCGGCTATCCCTTGATCGCGCCGATCATCACCCCCTTGACGAAATACTTTTGCAGCAGCGGGTACACGATCAGCATCGGGATGATCATAACCATAATTCCCGCAGCCTTGATTCCTTCCGGCGTCACGTTGGCCACGTCTTCCGCATTCATCGCATTCAGCTCCTGAAGTACGGCCTGACTTCGCACCATCTGCTGAATGAGCACCGTCAGGTTGTATTTCTCGGGACTGTTCATGTAGATCAGCACGTTGAAGAACGAGTTCCAGTAATGCACCCCGTAGAACAAAGCGATCGTCGCCAGCATCGGCAGCGACAGCGGCAGCACGATGCGCAGCAGCAGTCTCCATTCTCCGCTTCCGTCGATGCGCGCCGCCTCCTCCAGCTCCTCGGGGATGTTTTCGAAAAATGAACGCATAATCAGCATATTGAACGTGCTGACCAGCCCCGGCAGCCAGAGAGAGCCGTAGGAGTCGATCAGCCCAAGCTGCTTGATGACCAGATAGGTCGGAATCAAGCCGCCCTGGAACAGCATGGTGAACACAATCGCCAGCGTCAAATACCGACGCCCGAAAAATACTTTGCGCGACAGCGGGTAGGCGGCGAATATCGTGAATACCATGCTTAGCGCCACGCCGACGACGGTGATCGTCACGCTGTTCATAAAGGCGCGGACAACGGGCGTCCCGGCGAACAGCATCTCATAAGATTCCTTGGTGGCCTCGACCGGCCAAAAGGAGACGAAGCCGGACAGCACCGCATCCTTGCCGCTGAGGGAAACGGAAGCCAGGTGAACCAGGGGAAGCAGACAGAGTAGGGCCACTATGGCCAACAGCACATAGTTGATGCCGTAAAACAGCTTTTCGCTTGCGGTTGATTTCATATAAGCATCCTCCCTTCCTACCAGAGCCCTTTGTTAAATCGTTTGGCGATCGCATTCGTGATCAAGACAAGCACCAGGCCGACAAGCGACTCGAACAAGCCAAGCGCCGCCGTAAGACTGAACTGTCCTCCCTGTAGACCGATCTGATAGATAAAGGTGCTGATAACCTCGGATATGTTGGCGACGATCGAATTTTGCAAGACATACACCTGATCGAAACCGACCTCCATCACCCGTCCCATCGCCAAAATCAGCATAAGCACAATCGTGGAGCTGATGCCCGGCAGCGTCACATGCCACAGCTGCTTCCACTTGCCTGCGCCGTCCATACTGGACGCTTCATACAGACTCGGATCGATCGTCGTCAAGGCCGCCAAATAAATGATGGCGCTGAAGCCTGCCTCCTTCCAGATGCCTGAGCCGAGAAAAACCGCGATCCACGACCATTCGCGGAACAGGAACGGATACGCCTCGCCGGTCAGCTTCTCCACCAGCGCATTGACCGCGCCGCTTTGCGAGAACAAGGTAACGACGATCCCGCCGACGATGACCCAGGAGAAGAAATGAGGCAGATAGACGAGCGTCTGCACCGTGCGCTTGAACCACATTTTGCGCGCTTCATTCATCATGATCGCCAGCATAATCGGGAACGGAAAGCCTACGAACACCGTTAAGACGCTGAGCAGCAAAGTATTGCGGATGATCTGCACCGACTGGGCCTGCGTGAACAGATGCTCGAAGTTTTGCAGGCCCGTCCAGGCGCTTCCCCATATGCCTTCATAAAACGTATAGTTTTTGAAGGCGATGACCAGCCCAAGCATGGGCGTGTATTTGAATACGATATAAAAGACCGCCACCGGGATGAACATGATCCACAGCGGTACATTTTGCTTGAAGCGGCGGCTGAGCTGCGACGACCGCTTCCCCGCCGGCAGCGCCGCGCTGCCTCCTTGCCTTACGCTTCCCGCCTGTTCCGATTGCATGCAGGTATTCCCCTCTCTTCGCTCCTGTTGCTGTGTCTGAGCTATTGCCTGTCACTCACTTTAGGGGAGGGCGCCGCACGGGGCAATATTCAGTTTTCTCGTATACCGGACAAAGGCTGCTAAGATTTCTGAAGATAGCTGCGGAAGCCGTTTATCGGCTCGCATGCCCGTCTTGGCCGATATAGCTCTGACTGCAACTCCCAGTATGCCGAAAAAAGGCTGCGCCCAGGCGCAGCCTTTTTTTAGATCGTTTACTTCCTATGCTCCATTTCCTTGCGATAATCGCCGGGCGTCATGCCGACCAGCTTCTTGAAGACGCGGATAAACGACATCGGGTACAAATACCCGATTTTCTCGGCGATCGATTGGACCGGTTCATTCGTCTCCTCCAGCAGCTGCTTCGCTTTTTCGATCCGCACCCGGGCCAAATAATCGACGAACTTCTCGCCAATTTCTTCCTTGAATATACGGCTCAAGGTTTTCGTGTTCATATCGAACGCTTCGCTCAGATGAGACAGCGACAGCTCCTGATCGGCGTAATGCCCGGCGATATAATTGCGAACTTCGGAAGCCAGCATATACTGCTGGCGATTCATCCGCAAGCTCTGAAGCTGCTGCTGAGCGTCCTGAAGCAGCGGGTGCAGAAGCTCGCGAGCGTCACCGATCCATTCGAATTCCTCCGGCATGCCGCTCAGCCGGCTCCAGCCGCTTGCCTGCCACTGTCCCAGCGATTCCTGAGGCAGCTCCTGCATCTCGCGGTTGATCTCGGACTTGAAGATCCGGATCAAGCCGGTCAAGTCCTCGCGAGTGTACAGACCGGCGGCCATCGTCCGGCAAGTTTGCTCCAGCAGAAGCTCCCAATCCGGGTTTCCCAGCCGGTACAGCTGCGCCGTCTCCCGCATCTCCTGCAGCAGCACGTCATGTCCGCGGTTCGAAGCCGTCTGCGCCCAGTGCGCCTCATAGACGTAGACCTGATTGGGACCAAACGAGATTTTGCGCTCGACGGCGGCAGCAGCCTGATGGAACGCGGCAGGCAATTCCTCTCCTCGCTTGACGGGCTCGCTCATTCCGATAGTGACCGTAAACTTCAGATATTGCCCGACCCATACGCGTGCCCGCTCCGCAAGCTGCTTCAGCTTAAGCAGCTGCTGGCGCTCCTTGCCGGTCCCCTCCAGCCGGTAGATCAGACCAAGCCGATTCGGGGCTACCCATTCCGTCCAAAGCTGCTCATTCTCCGCTTCGGCAATCTCCTGAACGGCGCTGCGCAGCGTGAATTTGAACAATGACTGGTCGGACGGGGAGTACTGCTCGGCGAAAGGCGCATAATAATCGATCTCCACAAGCCCGACCGCCAAACCATCGAAGTCCCCGTTCAAGCCGACCTGTCTAAGCTCTCTCTTCAACTGCTCCATGGACCAGGCACGCGACCCGTCCATCAGTTCGTTGAACAGCTGCACCCGGCGGTACAGCTTTCCCTCGGCCTGCAGCTTGTCATAATTATTCGTGTGCTCGATCAGACTTTCCAGCGATTTATCGATAAATGCAAACTCATCCTCCGCCGCTTCGCGGCGCGCTAAGCTGCTTCGCTTGTCGGCGAAGGCGTGAATCCGGCGCAGCACCTGCTCGAGCGGCCGGTAATGGCGGTGGCTGATGTAGGTCATCGCCAGCATACCGCCGGCAATCGCCACGAAGCCAAGGGCAAACCAGACGTAAGAAAAGGCCGAAACATAAGTAAACAACCCGGCCTGCTTCATCCCGATCCGCAGATGCCAGCTGCTGTAATCGGACTGCAGCTCCATCACGTTGCCCTGCTCTCCGCTGCCGGAAGGGCATGTGCGGTCGGAACCTTCGAAGCTGCTGCCGCGGCCGTCGGTCATGCATAAGGACGAGACGCCGTCCAGACTCATCTCCCTGATCAAGGCGTGCAGCGAATCCGTTCTGATATTGACGACGATCAAGCCTTGCTCGCCCGAATAATACGGCACTTTCTTGACAAGCGATACTACCCGCTTGGACGTATCGGGCGTATCGAAGAGCGCAAATTGCCGAATATCGCTCCACATCAGACTGCCCGGCGTTTTCATCGCCTCCGCGATGAAGGCGCGGTCGCCGAATTCCGCCAGCTCGGAGGAAAAATGCTGCATCAGCACTTTTCCATCCGATTCCCGGTACAAATAAATGGAATCAACCAGCCCGACCTGGGTCATAAAATCAAGCAGCACTTCGGTCACTTCATAATAGGCATAAGTAGCCTGAGGCCCGCTGCTGTTGAAGTAACCGGCTATTTTCTCGTTCAGCAGCAGGCTTTTGCTGGCGGCGGTATCGATATTTTTCAGCGTGGAGTCCACAATCTGCATAACCTGGGAGGCGAACACGCCGCTTGCCTGCACCGACTGCTTGCGGACCAGATCGCTCATCGTCATGAAGAACAACAGCATCAGGCAGAACACGACCGCAAAAAAGATCGGGATGTAGGACATAATCAGACGATACAACCATTTTTTTTGCAAGAAGCATCCCCCTCTCTCCTACTATCGCTTCATGCCGGCCGATCAGGCGTTATTCAGAGCTTGCTTCATCAAGCCAGCCAAGTTACAGCCCATCCGCACATGGCCGTATTCGCTCGGATGCACCAGGTCGACCGACAGCCCAGAGAAGTCGTCAAGCACCCGGCTTCCCTCAATAACATGCAGCTGCGGGTCGTTCAGACGATGCGCATGCTCCCTCAACATGTCATTATAACGCAAATCCGTCTCTGTCACTTCATTATCGGCGAATGTCGCGAAGTTCGGAAAGATCGTGATCAGAAACAACGGCTTGTCCGGATGCCGGGCCCGGATACGGTCCAGCAGATAGGCGGAGCGCTCAAGGAACTGCTCCGGGGTAAACCGGCCCCGCATATTGACGCCCAGCTCCAGCGTGGCGATCTGCCAGTCGTCCGCCGCCGCCAGAAAATCGGCTGCCTCCTTTTCGATCAGGCAGGAGCCGCTAAGCGCCTTATTCATCACATCGGCTCCCAGATGCCGGGCAGCTTGATGAATGTAGGTCATCGGATGGTTATACAATCCATGGGTGATGGAGGACCCGTAAGCGAGCCAGCGCAGCTGCGGCATTTCGTCTGCCTGCGGCGGACGGACCGGGTGTCCGAAAGCTTGCACCCCGCCCCAAACGCAAGTGTAGCGGCCGAGGCAAATGCGCCATACCTCCGGCGCGAAGCCGGACTGCAGCAGCTGCGCGCGATCGGTCTGATTCGGCCTTACCGGTTCCTCCAGCTGCAGCGTCCGGAACTGGCCTGCCTGCAGCCGGTGCTGGGAATGAAACAGGCCGCCCTTGTAGACGAATATTTCTCCGTCGCATTCAGGGATGCACAGGCTTACGCGAATCGTCTTCGCCGTCGTCACGAAGCGAAGCTCGCAGCCGCTCGCTTCCTCTGAAATCCACCGGCCCCGGTCTTCCAGCGCATGACGCACCTCTCGCGGAAACCGGCGCACATATATGCCTCCGGTCCGCGGGTCCGGTTCCAGCTCAGCCGCATTGTGAATATAAACCTCGTCCCGGATCATCTCTGACTCCCCTTTCCAGGTTCGCCGTCCGCGTACACGGACGTGCCTCTCGTTCGCGCCCAGTCCGCAATACGCGAAGGATCGCCCTGCCAGAGCCGTTCCCTCCCCCATACCGTAGTTTGGGGCGGTTCTGTGAATTCCACCCGGATTACCGGGAACAGACGGGTCGGCCGTTCCTTCGGCAAGCCGAAAATCGTCAGGATGTCCCCATTCTGACGGTAGGGGAGCGTCTGGCCTGTAGTCAGCAGCGTCACACCCGCCACTTCTGTAGGAAGATCCCGCAGCAGCATCTCCGGACGCCCGTCCCAGAAGCGGATGATCAGATAAAGAGAACATCCCTTCCGCGTCTGCCGGCCCCGGGTAACAAATTCCGTCAGGCTGCCGCCATCCGTTCCATAGATCGCTTCGCCATGTACATCCAGCCAGCTTCCCACCTCAAGCGCGCGCTCTACGAACTCGGCCGGCAGCTGCCCGTCAGGCTGCGGTCCTACGTTCAACAACAGATTGCCGCCGCCGCTGCTCCCCGTCTCCGCACATTCGCACAGCATATCCAGCCACTGCTCGGCGGAACGCCATCTCTCTCCGGCCGCATAGCCCCACAGCCGTGAGGTTGTCACCTGGCAGGATTCCCAGAGCCGGTTCGGGTCTTCGGCGATCCGATGCTCCGGTGTGCCGAAGTCGCCCAGATCGTCGCGTTCTCCCGCTCCTCCCCCTCCGTCGGCATGCGCTCCTTGAAGCTCCTCGGCCACGCCCAGCCGGTTGTTGATCAAAATATGCGGCTGCAGCTCCCTCATCTGCTGAACCAACTCCAGACTGCGCAGCTCGCGATGAGTGCGTGGCCAAGCGCCGTCGAAGAAAAAATGATCGATCCGCCCATAACCGCTAAGCAGCTCCAGCACCTGATGATGGCAGTAATCGCGCATCTCCCGCCAGCCCTCCGGGTCCTTCTCCGGCCCGTCGAAGTACGCCGGAATCCGCCAGTCCAGCCACGAGTAATACAAGCCGACGCGCAGCCCCTCCGCCCGGAAGGCGCGGACAAAGTCCGCCACGAAGTCGCGGCCCGGCGCCTGCTTGGCGCTGGAATAATTCGTATACTGCGAATCCCACATGCAGTAACCGTCGTGATGGCGGGTCGTGAAGCAGGCATATTTCATCCCCGCCTTGCGGATCGTATAAGCCCAAAGCTCCGGGTCCCAATGCTGCGGATTCCAACGGCATGCCGCCTCCGCATATTCCCGATGATCCATATGCTCACGGAATAAAATTTGCTCACCGCGCGCGTATTGCGCATACGGTCCCCAATGAATAAACGCCCCGTACCGGCTTTCCTTGAACCAGCTCCAGTAGGCGGGCAGGCTCTTCGTATCCTCTTGTCCCATGCTCTCTTCCCCCGATCCATGCTTCGCTTTGCTCCAGCCGGGCAGCAGCCGCTTATCGCCCGCGCGGACGATAGGGACTGCTCTCCCAGCCTGCATAATCGGGTCCAGCATAGTCCAGGATCTGCCCTTCCTGCAATACACATTTTTCTTGTATATGCGCCCGGTCCATTCGGAGCAAGTCCATGGCCCTTGCGGGCTCAGCGCTTTGACGCCGGTTCCGGCGCTGGCGCTGAACCTTCGCAGCTTAATGCGAATAAGCCCTTCCCCCTCCCTGACGGGAAAAGGAAGGGCCTGCCTCCAAGCAGCTTTGATCCAGTAGCGCTCTCTCTATCCGGGCTGCATCGCGGCTTCCTTCTTACGGCCGTAACGCTTTAATCCTTTATCCAGACCGCAGCAGCTCACTCGTCCGGCCGCGGCGCTTCATTCCTTCATCCTGCCGCAGCACCTCACTCTTTCGTCCGGCCGCGACATTTCATATTTCCGCCCTGTCGCCGGTCAGAGCTGCCTCGTTATGCCCTCCGAGCTGAGAAGGAACCGTACTTGATTGAAGCTTCCTTCTCCGGAATAGCTGCCGACCGGCCCGCTCCGGAAGCTTGTCGTAAACGACATTTCCGCACGCGGCTCCATCGTATGCCGGAACGGCTCGAACTCCACCGGTCTGATAATTCCGTGAAGGTTCATGCCGCCGCCCAGTCTGCGGTTGACATCCGGACTGAGCAGGAATGTAACCGGCTTGCCGCTGTAATTCACCAACCGGTAGCTGCAGGTCATCACGATGACTACCTGTTCCTGCGGAGGCTCGGATTTGTAGCTGCACTCCGAGCCTTTGGGCGAATAACCGATTGCTTCGACTCCTTGAGCGCCAGCCATCCATACATAAGGAAGCTTGCCCGCAAGGGTCGAATAGGTCATAAAAAACAATACGAGTACCACGTTGTACCTGGTCCACCAACGCCGGCTTCGTACCGTCCGGCCATATCGGCGAGCTTCAAGCCAGCCCAAGAGCAGCAGCACGAGTCCGCTAATCGCGCTCCAGTGCAGTCCGCTTTCCCCGCCCCTCGACCAAGCCGGAATCCCGAGCAGACCCAGCAGATAGTCGCCGACAATAAAGCCCATCGACGTTTCCTTCATCCAGATTATACTGAGAAAAGGCAGCAAAACACCTAGAATGCCGAGCACTTTGTTCATCCGCGTATACCTCCCCCTTGCTCCCGAAAGGATCTCCCTCCATGACCGGCAAGTAAGAAAAGCTCCCGACGATGTCCTCACCCACAGACGGACGAGGGATGGCGCGCCCGGAACTGTAACGGAACTCACCGCTCCTTAAAGCCGGTTTTCGGTCGGTCTCACCGATTTAAGCCTTCCGATAGGGAAAAAAGGCCGTCCGCAGACGACCCCTCTTCCCTTTGTATGCTAGTGAATGTCCTTCTTGCGGAATCTTCCGCCCTTGACATCGTGAATATTGCCTACCGCCAGAAAAGCGCTCCGGTCCATCTCCTCGACGATCGACTTCAGCTTGGCTTCCTCCAGCCGGTTGATGACGCAGAAAATAACCAGCTTGTTGCCTCCGGTGAAGGCGCCTTCGCCTTGCAGATAGGTGACCCCTCTGCCCAGCCGGTGAATGATCGCGTCGCCGATCTCGCGGCTGTTCTCGCTGATGATCCAGACTGACTTGGACTCGTCAAACCCTTCGATCGTCAGATCGATCATCTTGTAGGCGATATAGTAGGCGATCAAAGAATACATCGCATGATCCCAGCCGAACACAAAGCCGGCGCTGCTCAGGATAAACAGGTTGAAGAACATGACGATCTCGCCAACCGAGAAAGGCGTTTTTTTGCTGAACAAAATCGCCATAATCTCCGTACCGTCAAGCGATCCCCCGGAGCGGATAACCATGCCGACGCCGACTCCCAGTATGATCCCCCCGAATACGGCCGCCAGCAGAGGATCGGCGGTAAATGCCTTTACCGGGTGCAAATAATAGGTCCCGACCGACATAACAACGACGGCAAATAAGGTGGACAAAGCAAACGTCTTGCCGATCTGCTTGTATCCGATAAAAAGAAACGGTAGATTGAATAAAATTAGAAAAACGCCGATAGGCAATTGGGAGAGATGCGAGGTGATGATGGAAATACCGACAATTCCGCCATCGATGATATTATTTGGTACCAGGAAAATTTCCAGTCCGACGGAGACGAGCGCAGCCCCGATGAACATAAGGACTGCGCGGCGCACCAGTTTGGCGGGCGACAGTTTGGTATGCTGCTTGATATTCGCGAGTTCCCCTTGCAACTGCTTGTTTCCCCCTTATTCCTCAAGTGATAATAGGATATTGTATAGTTTTAATGGTAGGCGCGTCCTTACGATCCGTCAAGCTTGAACTTGATCTTCAGCAAGCCGACCCGCCGCAAGGCGTGATAAATAATGATCAAAACCGGACCCAGGAACAAGCCGACTACGCCAATCGCCTGAAAGCCCACATACATACTAACCAGAGCGGCCAGCGCGTTGATGCCCACCGCATCCCCGATTATCTTCGGCTCCACGATTCGGCGGAAAATCAGAATGACCAGGTACAAGACGACCAGCCCGATAGCCAGCTTCACATTGCCGACGAGCAAGCCATAGGCCGCCCAAGGCAGCAGCACGGCGCTTACGCCCAATACCGGCAGGATATCCACCAGAATAATGACCAGCGCGATGGCCAGCGGATAATCGACTCTAAGCAGCAGCAGACCGACTAGCGTGACGATGTACGTCAGAAGGCTGATCAGCGCTTGAGCGAAAATAAACCCGATGATGGCTTTGCGAAGATCTTGCAGGACGGTGCCCATTTTCGTTCGCGAAGCGTCGTCGAACAAATTCAGAAACGACTGGTGAAGCTTGGGCAAGCTCAGAGAGATCAGATACAGGGCGATGATGAACACGACGAAGAAAATAAACAGGTTCGGGATTGTTTTGGCGAAGCCGATCAAATACCCTGTGATTCCCGAGATCACGGTGTTCAAATTGCTCGTCAGGCCGGCCAGCCCCTCTTCCATCCAGTGTATAGCGTCGGCAGCTACAGCCGGCGGCAGCTTGTCGAAGAAGAATTGCGTCTTGACCGTCGTATCCTCGATAAAGCTTTGAGCTTCAGTGAAATAACCGGGCACATTTTTCAGAAATTGGACAAGCTCAGAAACCATTTTAAAGCCGACAAGGTAAAAAAATCCAAGAACTGCGCCGGTAAATAACGTGCATGCCGTGATGGCGGCTGCCGTCCTGCTCATCCGGGCATACCGGATAAGCATCTGGACGACCGGTTCGAGCAGAATCGCCACCAGCATGGCCAGCAGAAACGGAAAGCCTATCGTAAACAATCCGTAGAGCAGCAGCACACCGATCACGCACAACAGCACCGTTCGTATTGACATGTGCGGCCAAGCCCCTCCTCTATATTAATCTTCCGCTTCCCGAGTCCCGTTCTCCTCAGGCTCCGGCGCCGCCGGCAGCTGATGAATGGTCAGCCTCATCACCCGCAGCCGGTCAACCTCCGTGATCTCTAATACAAATCGCTCATGAACAAGCTGCTGGCCTTTGTCTACGGAGCCCTCCAGCTGCTTGAACAGCCAGCCTCCTATCGAGTCGACCTCCTCATCTTCGATTCCCAGCCCAAGCATGTCATCAAGGTCCTCGAGCAGCACCCGGCCGTCAACGGAGTAGCCCTCGCCGACTTTCTCGATTTCGGGACGTTCCGTTACGTCGAATTCGTCGTGAATTTCTCCGACGATCTCCTCCAGAATGTCCTCGGCTGTGATCAGGCCGGCTGTTCCGCCGTACTCGTCGATGACGATCGCAAGCTGGGATCTCTTCTTCTGCATCATCCGAAGCACATGACTGATCTCCATCGACTCCGGCACCATCAGGACGGGACGGACGAATCGCTTCAGATCCTGCTGCGCGCCTTTGGCGGTGAGCATATCCGTAATATGGACGAAGCCGATGATCTCATCCTTGTCATGGGTCGCAACCGGGTAGCGCGTGTGCTTCGTCTCGTAGACGATATTCAGATTATCCTCGAACGACAGTTCCGTGAAGAGACAGTCCATATCGGTTCGGGGCAGCATGATCTCGCGGGCAACCCGTTCGGAGAACTCGAAAATATTGTCGAAAAGCGCCATCTCGTCTTGATCGATATGGCCGCTGCGCGCGCTTTCATCCATCAGAATGCGGATCTCTTCTTCCGTATGAGCCGCCTCGTGCTCGGTCGCCGGGTGAATGCCGACCAGACGAAGCAGCCGGTTTGCCGCCCCGTTCAGCAGCCAAATAACGGGGAAGAACAGCTTATAGAAAAACATAAGCGGCGCAGACAGCCAAAGCGACGTCATCTCCGACTTCTGGATGGCAAGCGACTTGGGAGCCAGCTCGCCCAGCACGATATGAAGAAACGTGATGACGGCGAAGCCGATCGCGATGGACAGAGCGTCGGCATACCAGGCATGACCGAGCCCCATCAGCCCGAAGAGCGGCTCCACGATCAGATGCGAAATCGCGGGCTCGCCGACCCACCCGAGCCCGAGTGAGGCCAGTGTTATGCCAAGCTGAGTAGAGGACAGATATGCATCCAGCTTCTTGGTGACGGCGAGCGCATATCGGGCCTTGCCGTTCCCCTCGCTTTCCAGCTGCTGCAGGCGTGTTTGCCTCACCTTGACGAGTGAGAACTCCGCCGCCACGAAAAAACCGTTAAGCAATACCAAAAATACGACGAGAACGAGATTCAATGCGATAGAGCCGAAATCAAAGCCTGCCAAGCCTGTACTATGGCTTTCTATACTACTGGCCAATGGGGTTCAAACTCCTTTGCTTAGGGTATGGTCCTGCGCGGTCATCTTCAGACAACCGCATGACGCTTCCTGAAATCAACGTCCTTATAGTACGTATCCGCCACTAGCAAATTCGGGCCGCAGCAGGCGGCTGCCGGGCAATAGCAGCCGACAGTCGCATACAGCGGATGCTGTCGCCAGCGGGCGAAGACTTGGTCCAGGCGGTCATACTGCGCATTACCCAAAGCCGGGACATCTGAAAAATCGGTCACGAACACATCGCCCGTGAACAAATTCACGTTCAATCGGTTGCGGCCGTCCGGATCGTTGCGTACCGTCACCATGGGCTCCTGACGCAAGCGGGCAACGATGCTTCTATCCGCTTCCTGAGGGCTGCAGGCGTAGAACGGCAGCGTGCCGAACAGCATCCACAGCCGCTTGTCGCGGCCGTCCAGCAGAGCATGGATCGCCGTCCGCGTCTCATCTAACGTCAGTACCGGAAGATTGGAAGCGAACGCGCTCGGATACATCGGGTGAACCTCATGCCTCAAGCAGCCCATCTCGGCGATCAGCCGGTGAATGCCGACCAGCTTCTCATGCGTGCGGAAATTAATCATCGACTCGGCCGAGACGAACAGGCCGCCCGCGGACAACGCCCGCGTATTCTCCAGCATCCGCTCGTATAACTTGACAGCCGACTCCCGGCTGGTCCGGCGTTCGGAACGAACGAAGCCGACCTGGTAGAAGTCATCCTCATTCAAATAATTGAACGAGATGTGCATGACATCCAGATAAGGCGCCAGCTCCTCATAGCGGGCAAGATCCAGGGTCAGATTGGAATTGATCTGCGATCTTACGCCGCGTTCTCTCGCATATTTCAACAAGGGCACGATATACTCTCTAACCGTCTTCGCATGGAAGCTGGGCTCGCCGCCCGTAATGCTGATCGTCTCCAGCTGCTCCACCTCATCCAGACGGCGCAGCACATCGGCCAGAGGGAGCCGCGGGCCTTCCGTCAACGTCAGCGATTCACCGACCGCGCAATGCTCGCAGCGCATATTGCACAGATTCGTTACGGTCAGCTCCACGCTCGTCAATCGGTGCTCCCCATAGAGGCGATATGCCGGAAGCGGGTCCCAGGGATCGTATTGCGGCGAAATCTCGGGCAGAGGCGTAGAAGGTAACGAAAATGATTCGGACATGATAGGAAGACACCTGACTCTTCTGTAGGATTGTAGTTCTTCATTAGAAAGATATAGTCTTATTGTAGCGCAATCATGCGGAAAAGAAAACCGGACGCGCGAAAGCCCGCTTCCCAAGGGGAGCGGGCTTTCATATACACGCGCTTCAGGAAACAACCATCTCGCCGCTCACGCCGACGATCATCACATTGAGCGATTTGGACAAGTCGATCTCCCGGCTGCCGTCCAGATCCTGGCCGAACTCGTCCTGGAGCAGACGAACAACGGGCCGATGAGGCACCGTCGCATTCAGATCGACGACAACGCCCTTCTCCCCCGTGCTGAGCGTAACGGTGACGCCGATCGGATAAATGGCAATTTTATCGCGGAACAGCTCGATCTTCTGCTTGTCGTACAGACTCCCTGTGCCTGTAAATAAAATCTCCATAGCCTGATGCGGCAGCATCGCCTTCCGGTATACCCGATGGGTCGTCATCGCATCATACGAATCCACCAAGCCGATCCATCTGGCGAAGTCATGGATTTCTTCGCCCTTCAGGCCGCGCGGATACCCGCTTCCGTCGAGCCGCTCATGATGCTGGAACGCGCAATGCGCGGCAAGCAGCGGAATATTGGGCTCGTCCTTGAGGAATTGAAAGCCGAACGAGGTATGATGCTTAATATGAGAGAACTCTTCATCCGAGAGCCGATCTTTCTTGCGCAACAGCTCGAGGGGGATCTGGGTTTTCCCCACATCGTGGAGAAGCGCGCCGAGACCAAGCGTCATCAGCTCGTCCTGGCTGTAGCCATGGGCTATGCCCAGCATGGTCGAGTAGACGCAGACATTCAAGGAATGATGGAACAAATAGTCATCCATCGCATTGATATTCGTGAGCATAATCATCGCATCCCGGTGATCGCTCAGGTCGCTCATAATCATCTCCATCAGCTTGCGGAACGCTTTGCCTACTTGGACTTGTCCGCTCGTCTTGCGCCTCAGCTGATCATCCGCAATCTTGCGGAATGAATCGCGAATCTCCGTTACCGCACGGACGCGCGTTTCCTCGGAAAGCAAATCCCGGACAATAATATCATCAGTACGAGGATCGTCAATATATGCAAAATCGATGCCGTGGCTTTCCAGCCGGCGTATCATGCTTTGAGTCAGCTCGATCTGCTCGCCTAGAAGCGTTAATCCTTCTGAATTATAAATTTTTTTACCGAGCCTCATCCCTGGCTCCACCATGCTGAGCGGCAGCAGACGCATACCGTTTCCTCATCTCTTCCTATATGAAAAATTTAGAATTTTCGTTGTTCTAATAGCGTATCGGATTCGCAGAAAAAGAGCAACAAAAATTTTGTTTTTCCGACAATTCCTGCACGATCCGACAGTAAAAAAAAGGCAAGCTCTAGGCTTGCCGAAACCGTCTTTGTCAGCTTCGCTCACACTCGATCCACCGCTTCATTTCGCTCTCATGCAGGGCCTCGGGGTCGAGCAGCTCCTGCAACAGCACATCCCGGATAAATTCCGGCAAGTAAAACTCAGGCTCAACGCCTTGACCTATGGATAAATAACCGATGCCGAAGGTGAACATATCGATCGTCGCGACGGAGTAGTCGTGCTGAAGCTGCAGCGGAGTTTCGCCTATATAAACCGAAACAATGCGGGAGTAAGGCTGCGCTTGCGGATCGTATTCCACCCGCATGCCGGCCACGGCCAGCGAGCCGAGCACCTTGCCGCGGAAGCCGAAGCCGATTATCGGCTTATCTTGAAATTCCGGCAGCAGCGATTCCTCCAGCGCCCGGAGTATCTGCTCCCCGGTCAGTTTCAGCCTGCACGGATTGATCGGCGAAGGGCACAGGTCCAGCAGATCGCCCGCCGAGACCGGACCCGCCGGCAGCGCTGCCAGCAGTTGACCGGTGTTGACGATCGCCAGCTCCGCGCCAACCCATCGCTTCAAGCCCGATGCCAGCAAATTGCCAAGCGGCGCCTCGCCGTGCCAGTCGATAGGCAGAGGCATTCCGATATAAGCGACCTCGCGCTTCAGCTTATCTTGGGCCAAGCGGGCATAGCCCTCCAGCAAGGCTTCGATCTCCGGGTCGCCCGGAAGGCCGGCCGTTTCCAGGACGCCTCCCCCTGCCGCACTAACCGTCCCTTGCTTCGTATCCACCTCCAGATCGATATAGCCGACGTACTGGCCGAATTTCCCCGTCGCGCCAATGACCGTTTTGCCGATGATCAAAGGCTCGCTGAGCAGATGATGCGTATGCCCGCCCAAAATGACATCGATGTCGGGGAAAACTTCCGCCAAACGCTCATCGTTGCGCAGCCCCAGATGAGACAACACGATAAGCAGATCGGCTTGCGGCCGCAGCTCGCGGACCGCCTCGCCGATCGTCGCAAACGGATCGCGCGCTTCCCAGCCCAGCAGCCGATAAAACTCGGAGAAAGCCGCGGTCGCTCCGATCAGCCCGATCCGCAAGCCTCCCCTCTCCAGCAAATGCCAAGGCTTTGCCCACGCTGGAACAAGACCGGTGGAAGCCTCGAACATATTGCCCAGGACAACTGTAAATTGCGCCTGCTCGGCATACAGCTTCTGAAGAACATCCGGCGTGTAGGTCAATCCTTCATTGTTGCCCAGCGTCACCGCATCGTAGCCGGTTGCGTTCAGAACAGCCACATTGACCCCGCCGTCGGTCCCCTCCGTCTCCGGACGCATGCGGTCGATATGATCGCCAATATCCAACGTCAGCGTGTGGCGTTCCCCCGCTTCTTCGCGGAGCTTCCGGATGATGCCGGCGATTTTGCCCATCCGGTCGACATGGCTATGTATATCATTCGTATGGACGATACGAAGCTTCCTTTGTTGTTCGGCAATTTGTCTCATCTCGTCAACTCGTCAACCGCGCCGCGCCGACAGCAGCTGCTCGGAACTGATCCGGTTCAGGAAGCCGTAAGTCGCCGCTTCGCCAAGCAGAGGATCGCGGGCGATCCGAAGCCGGATGACGCTTTTGACATTCAGACATTCGCTGCTTCCGTTCGGCACATAGAGACGGATCGGCTGGCTCTTCTGCAGCGGCAGGCCGTTGTCCTGCTCATACACGAAGAAAGCATCCTGCAGCTCCTGCCAAGGGATCGTAGCCTGGAACTCATCGGCCGCGAAAACCTGCAGATGCGTGGGCCGGCTCGCTGCCGCAGCGTCATCCCCTCCGCTCCAGGCGGCGTACCAATGCTGCCAATCAACGGCGTTTCCTTCCGCGCCCTTCACGCGGCTGCCGGCTGCAAACGGCTCTCCCGAGACCGCGGCCAGCTCGCCGGCCGAGGCAAATGTTCGGCTTCCTCTTTGATCATCCACCACTTCAATCATATCCGATAGGCCTCCGCTTCTTGTTTGAGCTTTTATGTAAGTGAACAGACAAATTCCATATAGGCTGAACTGATGACCGGCCTACCAGCCATTATATCACTTTTGGATGCGGATATGGTATGCTGAACATACTTGCTATTCTGCAATCCCATGTACATATACGAAAATTTTCGAGCAACGGAGTGAATGGTCATGAAGCTGAATATCCTGCTGTTTGCCGGGCTTGCCGAGCTTTGGGGCACCCGTCTCCTGCAGCTTGACATCGAACGAAATCCGGACCTCGGCCCGCTGACTGCAGCGGAGCTGAAAGCGATCCTGAGCCGTCAGTATCCCGACTCTGCCGAGGCCATCGCCAATGCCTATATGGCAATCAATCAACAATATGCGGACGATCGCGCGCCTATTCGGGAGAATGACGAGATCGCCCTTATCCCGCCCGTGTCCGGAGGGGAGCCCGAGATGACCGAGCTTACGTCTCAACCGATCATCCCCGATGAAGTAACGCGCAAGGTGCTGCATCCGGATCATGGAGCCGCTCTTACCTTCACGGGCACGACCCGGGAGTGGACCCATGGGAAGCGCACCGTTCTGCTGGAATATGAAGCTTACGAGCCTATGGCGCTGCGCACCTTGACCCAGATAGCGGACGAGATTGGAGGGCGCTGGCCCGGAGCCTTGTGCGCCATCACCCACCGGCTCGGAGAGGTCGCGATCGGCGAGATCAGTGTCGTCATTGCCGTCTCCGCTCCCCATCGTCAAGATGTCTACGAAGCCAGCCGCTACGCCATCGAGCGGCTTAAGCAGATTGTGCCCATCTGGAAGAAGGAGAGATGGTCGGACGGGTCCGAGTGGAAGGGCCATCAACAAGGCCCATGGAACCCGCTGTCCGAGCCGTCAACGCCTTCCCAAGGAGGGGATTTGCCATGAATGCCGCCGATCATCTCCTGCCGCCGCTGACCGGCCTGGACCGCGAACGCTATTCGCGGCAGATGCTGTTCGCTCCGATCGGCGAAGAGGGCCAGGCCAAGCTGCTCCAAGCCCGCATCGCAATCGTCGGGATGGGCGCGCTCGGCACCGTGCTGGCCAATCATATGGCGCGCGCCGGTATTGGTTTTATCCGGATCATTGACAGGGACTTCGTGGAGCGCAGCAATCTGCAGCGGCAGATGCTTTACGACGAAGAGGATGCCGCCTCATCCTCCCCCAAAGCGGAAGCGGGCGCCGCCCGGCTTCGGGCGGCGAACTCGGGGATTATCATCGAGCCTGTCGTAGCCGATTTGAACGCAACCAACGCCGAGGAGCTGCTGACGGATGTGGATCTGATTCTGGATGGCACCGACAATTTCGCCGTCCGCTTTCTCATCAACGATGTGAGCGTCAAACACGGCATTCCGTGGATATACGGCGGTGCCGTAAGCTCCCGCGGCGTGTCGCTCACGATTGTGCCGGGAGAGACTCCGTGCCTGCGCTGCCTGTTCGGACAACCGCCCGGTCAGGGCACTGCGGAGACATGCGATACAGCCGGGGTGCTCGGTCCGCTGATCCACGTGGTCGCCTCCCATCAGGCCACCGAAGCTCTCAAGCTGCTGGTCGGCGCCCGCGCCGCGCTCACCCCCAAGATGATGCATTGGGACATCTGGTACAACCAGCATGCGGGAATTGACGTCAGCCAGGCCCGCAAAGCCGATTGCCCGTGCTGTGGACAGCTCAGCTTCGATTATTTGGAGGCATCCGTAGAAGAGGATACGATTCAATCCTTATGCGGCCGCAATTCTGTCCAGGTACAGCCCAGCCGCCCGCAGCGGCTCTCGTTAGCCGACTGGGAAGCGAGGCTCGCCCCGCTCGGCCGGATCGAACGCAATCCGTTTCTGCTGAAGCTGCATTTAGATGACAAAGGCATGACTTTGGTCCTCTTCCCCGACGGACGGCTGATCGTACAAGGCACGGATGATCCCGTTGCTGCCAAAAGCCTTTACAGTCGTTACATCGGTATGTGAGGCTTATCAAGAGTCTATGTACCTATTTTCATATGAAGTTAATATTAAAAAAATTTTAGTAATCATCTGGCGTGTATAGTTAACATAATTAACTTTTATTGGTATAATAGTAGGACGTGCCCTCTACTGGGATACTCACTAGCTTTGTATAATGCCGAAAACGCAGAGGTGACTTTTTTGCGGATACCGATTAACGAAATCAAGATTGGCGATCGTTTGGGATCTGATGTTTTCAACCATACGGGACTGCTGGTCTTGTCCGCCGCTACCGTCTTGTCGGAAGACGATATCTTCAAGTTATCCCTCCATCATGTGGATGAGGTGGATATCAAGCCGGGTGACGAGAAGCCATCATCAGTCGAAGAAAGGCAGGACAACCGGCAGGAGGAAGCTTACGCACTCTCCAATCCCGGGAAAAACCGGTTGGCGGAGACGCGAGCGATCTATCAAGGGGCAGTGTCCGGCATCAAAAGCGTCTTCGAGCAGGTAGCTGCCGATGGCTATGTTTCGATGGAACAGATCAATGAAGGGTTTAATCCGCTTGTCGAGCAGGTGCATCAGGAAAAGGACGTCGTCTCCCTCCTGCTTGTATTGAACAATAAAGACGACTACACATACCAGCACAGCGTCCAGGTCGGCATGATCTCCTATTATATCGCCAAATGGATGGGGCAGCCCGAAGACGAGGCAGTACTCGCGGGCAAGGCCGGTTATTTGCATGATATCGGGAAAAGCAGAGTGGACCAGCGCGTGCTGACCAAGCCCGGACGGCTGACGGATGAAGAGTACCTGCACATCAAGCAGCATACGGTCTTCGGATATGATATCCTCAAGAAATCGGGTCTGCCCGAAGGCTTGTGCCTGGCTGCCCTCCAGCATCATGAACGAATGGACGGCACGGGCTACCCGCTGCGGCTAAAGGGCCCCGACATCCACCCGCTGGCCAAAATCATCGCCGTCGCCGACGTATACAGCGCCATGATCTCGACCCGGGTGTACCAGAAAAAACGCGATCTGCTGTCTGTGCTGCGCGAGATTCACCGGTGCAGCTTCGGCGAGCTGGAGCCTCATATCGCCCATGCGTTTATCAAGCATATGGTGCCCAACTTTATCGGCAAGCAATTGCAGCTCAGCACAGGGGAGATCGGCAAAATCGTCATGACCCATCCGACCGACTTCTTTCGGCCGCTTGTGAATTTTGACGGTCATTTCATTGATTTATCGCTGCGTCAGGACTTGGGCGTAGAGCATATTTTCGTTTAAAACAGGATTCGTCGGCACAGCCTTATTTGCCGCTTTAACGAATCGCCGCGCTACATTTTGAAATACCGGGGCCAATGGACATTACGTCTATTGGACCCCGGCATTTTTAAACGAAAGTCAATCAGCCAAGCGCGTTGCTTTCAGATAGGTATGCTTCCAATAGGCTTTGTTGATGCTCGTAATCTGCACCCCGTCCTTCGGTTCCGGGGAAGCATGAATCATTCGCTGATCGCCCATATAGATGCCTACATGCCCGACCACTTTATTGGTCTTGAAGCGGCCAGGCACATAGAAGAACATCAGATCCCCCTTGCGGAGCGACTTACGACTGACCGTGACCCCCTGCTTGGCCTGTGCGCGGGCGGTCCGGCTCAGGCTGATGCCTTGCTTATTGAATAAATATTGGGTAAACGTGGAGCAGTCGAACTTGCCAGATTGCGGATATGGATCGGCGCCGAAGTCGTATTTGACTCCAATATACCGTTTGGCCTGCGTAATCAGCCCGTTTAGATCAATATTTTTCAACGCGGGCACGGCATGAATATCTTCCCATCCGTCTGCGGACAGCCAGACCTGGCCCAGCGTCGGCGCCGCTTGCCTTTCCCCTTTGTTCGGATCATTCGGATCATCCTCGAAATCAAGCTCGCTGCCGGTGTTCACTTCATCCGGTCCGTCGATCGGTCCCAACACCGCATTTCCGGATGCCTGAAGAATCATATTTTTCCCTTGCAGCTGATAGCTGACTTCATCCGACAGTAAGAAGGCGAAGGCAGACACGGGAATCAGCACCTGCGAGTTATGCAGGATCGGCGGCTCCGCGAGCTGGACGCTGCTATCCTCTTTTTGCGCCTGCAGACTGCCCGGCTTCAGTTGGAACGCCGCGTCATTATCGCCGAATTTGAAAGTGCTTGAGGCTTCATCCCACTTGAACCGGAAGCCTGCAATCGTAGCGAACTCGGAAGCCACGACATAATCGACTCCGTTCACCGTACGAAACGGGATCGTAGCCTGCTCCGATCCGCTTTGCATCCGGATTGTGCTGCCTTCGCCAACCGCCGTCGTTCTTCCATATTTCTCCTCGCTAAGCTGCCTCTGCGAAGGACGAAGCTCCTGGCTTGAGAGGTTTTGCTGACGAGCCTGCCGCTGTTCCTTGGACAGTTGGCCGCAGCCCGACGTAAAAAGTACGCTCAGAACCAATACCGATGCTGCCAATCGTCTGCTATAACGCTTCATCATACCGACTCCTTGTCTGTTATCGCATGGATGGAACTATAAGCTTAGCATGGGATAGGAAGAAATCAGGTATGCATGCAAAACGCTGGGAACAGATGCATATGTCGGACACGCATAAATAAAGCTCCTGATCGTGCTATTCGAGGAAGATACATTCGTGTTTTAGCCGATCGGAGCCTCTCCGCTAACCCCGCACGGACAATGCAGGAGCAGCGGAAGGAACGTGCAGGGCGGACGATCCCGCCCTCTTGGCGGCAGACGCAAAAAACGTGTCCGAGCGACTTTGACATACTTGCGTCGAAGTCGCTGCGGACACGTATTGAGATGTCTTTTTATCCGATACTGCCTTCCATTTCAAACTTGATCAGCCTGTTCATCTCTACCGCGTATTCCATCGGCAGCTCCTTGGTGAACGGCTCAATAAAGCCCATAACGATCATCTGGGTCGCTTCCGCTTCGGTCAAGCCCCGGCTCATCAGATAGAACAGCTGATCTTCCGATACCTTGGATACCGTCGCTTCATGCTCAAGCGTAATATTGTCGTTCATGATCTCGTTGTACGGGATCGTGTCGGACGTGGACTGATTATCCATAATCAGCGTATCGCACTTGATGTTCGCCTTGGAGCCTTGGGAATTGCGGCCAAACGAGGCGAGTCCGCGGTAAGTGACCTTGCCGCCGTGCTTGCTGATGGACTTCGACACGATCGTGGACGTTGTATCCGGAGCCAAGTGCGTCATTTTGGCGCCGGCGTCCTGATGCTGGCCTTTGCCTGCTACAGCGATGGAAAGTACCATGCCTTTCGCGCCGCGGCCCTTCAGAACGACAGCCGGATATTTCATCGTCAGCTTGGAGCCGATATTGCCGTCCACCCATTCCATGGTCGCGTTCTCTTCAGCCACGGCACGCTTGGTGACGAGGTTGTAAATGTTCGGCGCCCAGTTCTGGATCGTCGTGTAACGCACGCGGGAGTCCTTGAGACAGATGATCTCAACAACCGCGCTGTGCAGAGAGTTGGTGCTGTAAACCGGAGCTGTGCAGCCTTCCACGTAATGGACAAAGCTGCCTTCGTCCGCGATGATCAGCGTCCGCTCGAATTGTCCCATGTTCTCGGAGTTGATCCGGAAGTAGGCTTGGAGCGGAATTTCCACCTTCACGCCTTTAGGGACATAGATGAAGCTGCCTCCCGACCAGACGGCGCTGTTCAGAGCGGCGAATTTGTTGTCGCTCGGAGGGATGATCGTCCCGAAAAACTTCCGGAAAATTTCCGGATGCTCCTTCAAAGCGGTGTCCGTGTCCATGAACAGCACGCCTTGATCCTCCAGATCTTTCTGCATGCTGTGATAAACAACCTCGGATTCGTATTGGGCGGATACGCCCGCCAGAAACTTCTGCTCGGCTTCCGGAATACCCAGCTTGTCGAACGTTTCCTTGATCTCCGTAGGCACTTCCTCCCACGTCTTGCCTTGCTTCTCGGAAGGTTTCACATAGTACTGGATGTCGTCGAAATCCAGATCGTCCATGTTGCCGCCCCACTTCGGCATCGGCATCTTCAGGAACTGCTCCAGCGATTTCAGCCGGAATTCCAGCATCCATTCCGGCTCGCCCTTCATCCGCGAAATCTCGGTTACGATCTCGCGCGTCAGCCCTTTTCCGCTCTGGAAGATGTTCTTATGCTCGTCGCGAAACCCATACTTGTACTCTTCCATCTCCGGCATTTTCTTAGCCATGGCCTTCGTACCTCCTTAGAAACTATCTATACTTACTTTACCCTTTATGCCTTGACTTGATCGATTCCTTTGCGCAGTGCGTTCCAAGCCAGTGTCGCGCACTTGATCCGGGCGGGGAACTTGTTGACCCCCGACAGCGCTTCGATATCCTCGTACTCGAACTCGGCTTGCTCGCCCTTCATCAGCGAGGAAAACGAATCCGCCATCTGCAGCGCTTCCTCCAGCGTCTTGCCCTTGATCGCATCCGTCATCATCGAAGCGGAGGAGAGAGAGATCGAGCATCCCTCTCCCATGAACTTGGCAGCCTTTACCTTGCCGTCCTCCACCTGCATCTGCAGCTGGATTTTGTCGCCGCAGGTCGGGTTGTTCAGGTCGATGCTGACCGACTCCCCTTCGAAGCTCCCGCGGTTCCGGGGATTCTTATAATGATCCATAATGACTCTGCGGTATAAATCATCCAATTGCATGACCGAAGTACTCCTTTGTTTTGATAAGGGCAGCGATCAACCGGTCCACATCGTCTTCGTTATTGTACAAATAAAAGCTTGCCCGTGCCGTCGCCGTCACGTTCAGCCAGCGCATCAGCGGCTGGCAGCAATGATGGCCGGCGCGGACGGCCACGCCCTCCGCATCCAGCACGGTAGCCACGTCATGGGGGTGAACGTCATCCAGATTAAACGTAATCAAGCCCACCCGGTTCGTATGCGGGCCGTATACCGACAGTCCTTCTACCTGCAGCATGCGCTCCATCGCATAAGCGGTCAGCTTTCGTTCGTGCTGCTCGATAGCGTCCAGCCCGATGCTTTGCAGAAAATCAATCGCCGCCCCGAGCCCGACGGCGCCGGCGATGATCGGCGTGCCGCCCTCGAATCTCCACGGGAGATCCTTCCATGTCGAGTCGTACAGGCCCACGTGATCGATCATCTCGCCGCCGAACTCGATTGGCTCCATATTCAAGAGCAGCTCTTTCTTGCCGTACAAGGCGCCGATCCCGGTCGGAGCGCACATCTTATGACCCGAGAAGGCGTAGAAGTCGCAATCCAGCTCCTGCACGTCAACCTTTTTATGCGGCGTCGCCTGAGCGCCGTCCACCAAAATCTTCGCTCCATGCCTATGGGCGATCTCCGCGATTTCCTTGATTGGATTCACGGTGCCCAGCACATTGGAGGCGTAGACGATGGAGACAAACTTCGTGCGCTCCGACACCGTCTTCTCCACATCCTCCAGCTTGATCGTGCCGTCGGATTGCAGAGGCATATACTTCAGCACGGCGCCGGTCGCTTTCGCGACCTGCTGCCATGGGATGAGATTGCTGTGATGCTCCATCGGGGTAATGACGATCTCGTCGCCGGGTCCGCATACGCTTCTTGCATAGCTGGAAGCGACCAGATTGATAGCCGTCGTCGTTCCCCGCGTGAAGATGATCTCCTCGGCAGAGCGGGCGTTCAAGAATTGGCGGACCTTCTCGCGCGCGCCTTCGTAGGCGTCGGTCGCACGGGAGCCGAGCGTGTGAACGCCGCGGTGTACATTCGCATTGTCCTGCTCGTAGTACCGGGTAACGGCCTCGATGACGGATACCGGCTTCTGCGAGGTAGCCGCCGAGTCCAGATAGACGAGCGGATGTCCGTTAATTTCTTGCTTCAAAATGGGGAACTGACTGCGGATATCGGCCGTATTCATTGTCCCAACTTCCTTTCGACGAGAAGCTGCAGCTGCTTGCGCACAAGCTCAAGCGGAATTTCGGCAACGACAGGGTCCAGGAAGCCGTAGATGATCAGGCGCTCCGCTTCCGCTCTGGATATCCCCCGGCTCATCAGATAATACACCTGCTCCGGATTCACCTGGCCCACGCTCGCCGCGTGACCTGCCGTCACATCGTCCTCGTCGATCAGCAGGATCGGGTTGGCGTCGCCGCGCGATTTCGGACTGAGCATCAGCACTTTCTCCGTTTGCTCGCCGTTCGCTTTCGTCGCTCCGTGCTCGATCTTTGTGATGCCGTTGATAATCGCCGTCGCCGCATCGCGCATAACCGCGCGGGTGATCATCTGGCTGTCCGAGCTTTTGCCGAAGTGTACGGCACGCGTCGAGACGTTCAGCTTCTGCTCGCCGGTTCCTACGCAAATCACTTTGGCGTCCGATGTAGAGCCGTTGCCTTTGAGTATGGACGTCGTATCCGATACGGCATTGCCGTAATGCATCTCGCCGACGATCCATTCGATCGACCCGTCGTTCTCGACAGCCGCCCGGCGATATGTCAAGTCCGTGACGCTTTCGTTCAGGTTGTGAACGGAAGCGAAAGTCACCTTGGCTCCGGGTTTCACGACGACCTCAACCGCGCCGTTCTGCACGAGGCCGTTCAGGCTGCCTTCGGATACGAAGTTCTCGACATAAGTGACCGAGGAATGCTGCTCGGCCACGATCAGGACATGCGGCGAGAAGCTCGCTTCGGCGTCGTCCGTCAGAAACAGCGCCTGCACCGGCACGTCGACTACGACGTTCTTAGGCACATACAAAAATACCCCGCCGCTCCACAGAGCGGCATGCAGCGCCGTCAGACGATGCTCATCCTTCGCGATGACGGTCTGGAAATGCTTGCGCACGAGCTCCTCGTGCTGCACCAGCGCTTCCTCGAGACTGCAAAAAATGACGCCAAGGCCGGCCAACTCGGCCGACAAGCTGCTGTATACGACGCCGGAGTTGCGCTGTACGAGCAGATTGTCCGGGCTGCCTTCGCCGCCGCCGGTCAGCAGCGTTCTCGCCGACTCGGGCAGCGACTCGAGATTCGTCAGCTTCTCGGCTTGCTTATAAGTGCCGAAGGAAGACAAATTCCAACGGTCGATTCTTGTTTTTTCCAATACCGGCCAATCGAGTGTTTCGGCAAGCTGAAGCGCCTGTTCACGCAAAGAGGTGATCCATTCGGGTTCTTTCCGTGCTTTGGACTGCTCCACCAAGCTCACGCGGTCGATCGGAAGAGTTTGTGTGCTCATTCGTATTTTCCTCCTGTCCCTCCCGGGTAGCTGATTAATATTTTGGAGCTGTCGTGTTCATCGGAATCTTGAATTCCTCTTCTTCGCTGCCGCCGACCGTCTCATCGACGATGCCCAGCTCTTCCTTGACCCAGTCATAGCCTTCGCTCTCCAGACGCTGAGCCAGCTCAGGTCCGCCGGATTTGACTATGCGCCCTTGCATCATGACATGGACGAAGTCGGGCTTGATGTAGTCGAGCAGACGCTGGTAGTGCGTGATGATCAGGAAGCCGCGGTCTTCGGAACGCATCGCGTTCACGCCGGCTGCCACGATGCGCAGGGCGTCGATATCAAGGCCCGAGTCGATCTCGTCAAGGATGACGATGCGCGGGTCGAGCATCAGCATCTGCAAAATTTCATTGCGCTTCTTCTCGCCGCCGGAGAAGCCTTCGTTGAGGTAGCGGTGCATGAACTCAGGGTTCATCTCCAGCTCCTTCATCTTGCTTTCCATCAGACGGATAAACTTGATCAGGGAAATTTCGCTGCCTTCCTCGCGGCGGGCATTGATCGCACTGCGCAGGAAGTCGGCATTGGTGACGCCGGTAATTTCGCTCGGATACTGCATCGCCAGAAACAGGCCGGCGCGGGCTCTCTCGTCTGTAGCCATCTCGAGCACGTCTTCCCCGTCCAAGGTGACCGAGCCGCCCACCACTTCATATTTCGGATGTCCCATCAGCGTGGAAGCGAGCGTACTTTTCCCCGTACCGTTCGGTCCCATGATCGCATGGATCTCGCCGCCCTTAATCTCGAGGCTCAATCCTTTAAGAATTTCCTTGCCTTCGATCGATGCTTTCAAGCCCTCTATTTGAAAATGAGGAGAATTTGCCATAGCGTGTTTGCCTCCGTACTTCTTTATTTTTTGGAATTGTTTCTTCTTAAGAATCATTCTAAACTGATTCTCAATGATTCTCAATCATAATATACTATTATATCTTACCATTTGGAATCAATAAATACCTGCCTGCGCTCATTTTGACGCTTTTTCTTTGGATCTCACCGGTTTAACGCCGCCTTAATCTCCGCCTGCTTGACCTGAAACTGCTCTTCCGACAATACCTGCCGCCGCTCGACCGCGTCAAGCGCCTTGCCTGGCAATTCGATCCAGGACTTGCAGCCGTTGTAGGCGGGCAAAACGGGAATCCTCACGGGAGTCTCCAGCTTGTACACCCTCAGCAGCATCAGATGAAGCGGCTTGGCGCGCTTCCACTTCAATCTTTCTTCGGCGAACCGGTCCGTCCAGATATGGAACGGCGCCAGCTTGTCCAGCTGCTCCTGCGAATGAATCAGGATGTCCTCGGCCAGTTCGGCATACAGCTCGATGCCGATCTCGATCTGCTCGGCGCTCCAGCCGGACACCAGTTCCTCCACCCGGTCCGCATACGGAGGCTTCACCAGCTCCTTGCGTTGATGCTCATATGTAGGGTACAAATAGAAGCTGTCGCTCTCCACGCGAAACTCTTTTGTTTCCTCGCGGATGCCTCCCTTGCGCATGATCAGGATCTGATCGCCGCGCGCCAAAGCATCCGCCGCGACGGCCCATTCCTTCAGCCCGGCCGCCCATAGGCCCTCTTCGTCCAACCGCGCTCACCCTCCTTTGCAATCCCGTAATAGCGGGTCTCGCGTCCGGTTCGCTATCCGCACGGGATCAACCATTCAAATAATTATAGATTTTTAGGCAAAACATTGCAATTCCGAACCAGCATAAAATCAATCGCAAAGTTCGATGCTAAGACGGCACCAACCCAAAACGTTTGGCCAAGGAGGAAACAGGACGATGCGTGAAGGACTGATTCCAACGGTACTCGGTACGGCTGTAACAGCATCCGGAGCCATGCTCCGCGGCAAGCATCCGATGGCTGCAGCCGCAGTAGTCGGCTTCGGGCTTGCTCATGTCGTGCTCGGCGCGATCGATTTGGTGGAGCACCGCAGAAGATCGCCATTCTAGAAATCCGGTGACTAACGCGCGGCCTGCGGTCGATTGGGGTCTCCACTTTTGTTTTTCAACTCCCCATCGGCAACCCGGCCTCTTGTTCACCGGACTTCTGGGGCATGCCGCAGCGCATCCGCGCTTCGGCGGAGAAGGGAAGGCTTCCAGGCCTTCCCTTTTTCGACTGTCCAGGTCCATGACCCGTTTCTCGTCACCAGGGCTGCCCTTCCGCCTTACTCCATAGCGCTATTCCAACCTGCGGCAAATTGTTTTATACTAGAGGGAATGAACTTGTTTTGCTATGGAAAAAGGAGGAATTTATTCTCAATGTCCGCATATCACCCTTTTACGGAAGCCGAGGCTATCGCCTACTCCAGGCGCATTCCCGAACTGTTCGCCCCAGACAGCGAATTGGTCAGCCGCGAGATCGGCGACGGCAACCTTAACCTGGTCTTCCATATCTCGGAGCCGGCCTCGGGCCGCAGCATTATACTCAAGCAGGCGCTTCCCTATGCCAAGGTCGTAGGAGAGTCATGGCCGCTCACCCTCGACCGGGCGCGCATCGAGAGCGAAGCCCTTCTCATACAAGAAGCCCTTTGCCCTGAGCTTGTCCCCCATGTGCATGTATACGAGCCCGAACTGGCGCTTACCGTGATGCAGGATTTGAGCGATCACGTCATTATGCGCAAAGGGCTGATCGAGCGGCAGCAATACCCGCTGTTCGCCGGGCATATCGCGACTTTCCTGGCCCGGACGCTTTTTTTCACCTCCGACCTCGGCATGAACCAGCAGGAGAAGAAGGAGCGCGTGAAGCAGTTTATCAATCCCGAGCTTTGCAAAATAACGGAGGATCTGATCTTCGACGATCCGTATACCGATTCGCCCAACAACAACGTGCCTCCGGCGATCCAAGATGCGGTTCAGGCGATCTGGCAGGATACGCAGCTTCATATCGAAGTCGCCATCCTGCGCGACAAGTTTCTGACCCGGGCGCAGTCTTTGCTGCACGGGGATTTGCATACAGGCAGCATTTTCATCAAGCCTAATTCCACCAAGGTAATCGACCCCGAATTCGCTTATTACGGACCGATGGGCTTCGATATCGGCGCAGTGTTCGCCAACCTGCTGCTGAACTTCGCCGCCCAGGAGGGATGGAGCTCCGACAACGCCTCCCGCCGCGAGTACCGCGCCTATTTGACAGGAACGATCCGGGAAATCTGGACGAAGTTCGAGGCTGAATTCCGCGCGCTGTGGGAGGAGCACGGGACAGACCGCATGTTCCGCACGCCGGGCTTCGCCGATTATTATATGCAGGAGATTTTGCGGGACGCCATCGGCTATTCCGGCAGCAAGATGGTGCGCCGCGTGCATGGCCTGGCTCAGGTCGCCGATATTAACCAGATCGAAGATAGTGCGGCCCGCGAGCGCGCCCAGCGCATCGCTTTGACGATCGGCGTATCGCTGATCAAATCGAACCGCACGGCCGTCTCGATCGAACAGCTGATCGAAGCCGCCGAGCAGGCTGCGCTGGCCTACAATTAACGAGAGACAACAAGCATAACGCGAGGAGATGAGTGCTATGACGAACGGACAAGCTCCGGCGGCCGACTGGCTTCAATCGGTACGCTGGAACTCGCTGGGGGACCGGCTGGATCTGCTGGATCAACGGCTGCTTCCCGATGAAATCGTATATTTGGAATTGACAACCGCCGAGCAGGTGTGGGATGCCATCAAGCAGCTCGCCGTACGCGGCGCCCCGGCCATCGGCATCGCCGCCGCCTTCGGCGTCTATCTCGGCATCCGCGAGGTGCGGGGCGGACGGGACGAACTGCTGGCGGAAGTGAACCGCCAATGCGACTATCTGGCGACCAGCCGCCCGACGGCGGTCAATCTGTTCTGGGCGCTCGACCGGATGCGGGCGCGGGCTGCGGCGCTGCTGACCGGCGACGGCGCGGCTGAGCCCGCAGCCGCTCAGCGCGCGCTGCTGGATGAAGCGATCGCCATCCAGTCGGAAGATGAGGAAACATGCCGGCTGATCGGCGAGCATGCGCTCTCTCTGTTCCGCGACGGGATGGGCGTATTGACCCATTGCAATGCGGGAGGACTGGCAACGGCCCGTTACGGCACCGCGCTGGCGCCGATGTATCTGGCTCAGGAGAAGGGCATCGCGCTTAAGGTATTCGCGGATGAGACCCGTCCTGTGCTGCAGGGCGCGCGGCTGACGGCCTTTGAATTGCAGCAGGCCGGGGTCGATGTGACGCTGATCTGCGATAATATGGCGGGCGCCGTGATGGCCAAGGGCTGGGTGCAGGCCGTCATCGTCGGCACCGACCGCGTGGCCGCCAACGGCGACGTCGCCAACAAGATCGGCACCTACAGCGTAGCGGTGCTGGCCAAGGCGCACGGCATTCCGTTTTATGTCGCTTGCCCGATGTCCACGATCGATCTGAATACGCCGACAGGTGCCGATATTCCTATCGAGGAGCGGCATGAGGACGAGATCACCCAAGGCTTCGGCAAACGCACCGCGCCGGCTGGCGTGAAGGTATACAACCCGGCCTTCGATGTCACGCCCAATGAATACGTCACCGCGATCATAACGGAGAAGGGCGTCATCCGCGGACCTTACAAGGAAAACCTCAAGAAGCTGTTTAAATAACAGCCTTAGAGCGCGTTTGGCATCATCTGATACTGACAGCTGCAAAAAAGCCGCAGGCACCGCCTGCGGCTTTTTGTCCATGTTCTTCCTGGTACTCAGCTTGCGCTTCTGGGTGTCCTTGTGCTTCTGGGTATCCTTCCGGTTGTTACTTGTGCTTTTAGCTTTTCTTGCGCTTCTGGGTGTCCTTGTGCTTCTGGCTGTTCTTCCGGCTGTTCTTCTGGCTGTTCTTCTGGCTTTACATATTCTTCAGGCGGTGCTTTCAGCCTGCTCCTCATCCAGGAACGAGCCGAGCATCGCGGCCTTCAGCTTCTCTTTCCACGGAGATGCCGCTTCTATACCCGCATAAATCTCCTGCGCCTTCTGCACGCATATGGACTGGACGACCCCCGCATATTCAATGCATCCCGAATGCCGGATCGTATGCACCAGTTCCTCCTTATGCGCCAGCAGCCAGTCTGCGTCAAGACGGCCTTCATAATAATCCTTGAACGGCCGGAAAGCCTCCTCCTCCACCTGAAGCAAATACAGCACGGGCAGCGTACGCTTCCTGCCGAGCAGATCGCTTTTGATATCGAAGCTGATCAGGTCTCTCATATCGTTCTGGATCTGGTGGATAAGACCGGCGCAGTCAGCCAGCTGATGAAGCCGCTCGATCGTGGCGGGCGCGGCATTCAAGGCGGAATGGCCCATAAAGCAGGCGAGCCGGAACAAGGAGCCGGATTTCTCCTGCGTCATGGCGATATAATCATCCGGCGTCGTCAGCGCTCCGCTCACATCCTTCTGCTGGCCGTTCACGGACCGGGTCAGCAGAAGGGCCAGCTCCGTCAGCGCCTCGGGCCTGACCTGCAGCCTTCCCAACTCGCCTATGGCTCCCAGAAGCAAGGCAAGCACCGCATTAAGCGCAACCGCCTGCGGGCACTGCATCCAGGGCTTGCCCCCCTGGTCCTGGTCCTGGAGATCGTCCACGATGTCCAGGGTCAGCACGATCAGCTCCGTTACCGCGGCCAGCCGTTCAATATGAGGCGATGAGCCGCCCAGCATATAGTGCGTGCAGATCGTCATGTCGGACCATGTCCCGTATTCCAGCGCCTTGTCCGCGATGAAAGCTTTCAGAAGCGCGCCGAGCTCCTCCACTGTTATATAGTCGTCCACAATGCGGCACATCTGCCGCCGGATATCCGGGTTCATCCCTACACCTCATCCTGCGTATAATATTTACTCGTAATAAACTTCTCCAGCGCTTCCACCCTGGACTTGACGCCAAGCTTGGCGTATATTTTCCGTAAATAGTTATCGACCGTGCGCTTGCTCATATGAATGCGGGCCGCTATCTGCTCGTGCGTAGCGCCTTTCACCATCAGGTTCATCATGAGTATTTCTTCCTCTTCCAGACGTTCGTCCTCAGGAGCATACCCACTGTTCATCTGCATCCGGTGATAGATCGATAAAGGCAGCATCGTATGCCCGTCCAATATACAGCTGACCATATTCCTAATCGTGTGCTCGCCCGACTCCTTCGAGAGCACGCCGCTGACACGGATCTCGATAAGCTTGTCGAGAATCCCCGTCAGCTCCACTCCGGTAAAAATAACGATATGAATGGCCGGGTACCTGCTTTTGAGCCAGGCGGCCACCTCCGTGCCGGGCTGATCCGGCAAATGATAGTCCAGGAACACCAGATCCGGCTGATACAAGGAAGCCTGCTCCATGCACTGTCTTGCCGTCGGAACGGTCCCGATCACCTTAATATGGCCCATATCCTCCAGCAGCGTCTTGGTTGCATTGGCGACCAGCGGATGATCGTCGACCACCAGAGCTTTAATCATTTCGCTCATTTTTGTTTTCCCCTCTCAGTCGGCACCATGATGACTACCTTTGTTCCCTTTCCTTTTTGCGTGATATATTCGATTTCCCCGCCCATTTGCAAAACTCTGGTCCTCATCTGCTCCAGCCCGAGACCGGAGGCTCCGATCTGCAGACGGACCTCCTCCTGCTCGTCAAAGCCCACTCCGTCATCCTCGTAAACCAGCCGCAGCCGCCCGTCGGCTTCCGTGATATGGAAGCTCACCTTCGTTGCCTGAGAATGCTTCTTCGCGTTATTGAGCAGCTCCTGCACAATCCGGAACAGATGACGCTCGGTCGCCATGCCGTTCTCCTCGATAACCGGCACAGGCTCTACCTTGAACTCCAGCTCGAACGGAGTCGTATAGGCTTCCTTCTCCAAGTACATGTTCAACGTCTTAATCAGCCCTACTTCTTTGAGCAAATAAGGATTCAGCTCGAAGCAGCTCTGCCGCAGACTTTCATTGATCATCTCGACATAATTGATCATCCCGCGCAAAGGCTCCTGCTCCTCCTTGTGCATAGCGGCGCTGTCGGCCAGCCCGGTCAGCCTTCGTTTAAGAAAAAACAGATCCTGCAGCGTCGTATCGTGAAGCTCCGTAGCGATGCGCACCCTCTCTTCCTCCTGCAGATCGAACATGACCTTGCGGAACCACTGGATATCCCGGGCCGAATTTTCCTGCGGCAGCTGTGAGGCCATCTCCTGCAAACGGAACGTCAGCTTGCGGATCAGGTGAACGTTCTCCAGACTGACCTCGAGATAGGACGTAATGAGGTGCAGCCATTGCAGCTCTTCTTTGGCCAGCATCGTATTCGTCTTCTTGCGCGTAATGATCAGATAGCTTGTATAAGCTTCATGACGGTTCATCTCGATGCAAGTAAGATACCGGTTTTGAAGCAGCGAGGACGACTGGATGAGCTGCCGAATCTCGGCCGGATCTATCTTGCCTTCATGGACGATCTCCATATCGTTCTCGTAACAGAACACGATAGCGCTGCCGGAAACCTGCAAGGTAGCGACGATATCGACCAGGATCAGCTCCCGCAGCTCCCGCAAATTCGAAATATTGCCCAGATTTCTTGAAATCTTCTTCAGCGCCGCCTGAAGCATAAACTTTCTCGGAAACAGATAAGGCTCCAACCGGGTCGTCCAATGCTCGGCCGCATACAGCACCAGCGACACCATGATCATCAAGCCCACGAACAGGAAAATAATCTGACTGTAGTCGCTATTCCGATGGAACATGAAGACGTAGACGCTTGTAAACACGACGACCGGCACAACGGCGAGCAAGCAGGTGAATAGAAACCGCCGGAGCACAAGACCTATATCATACAGCTGATCCGAAGCAATCAGATAAGCGAATGAGATCGGGAAAAACAGAATGAAGCCGCTCGTGAATCTGGCGTCCATAATCGATTGGCCCGTAAAGATAATGGGCAAAAAGGAGAAGCAGATCACGGGCAGGAACGAAATGAAAAAGGCCGCCCATATGCTTGTGATGATGGAGATCACGTGACCCGCTTCCTTTTTCTTGCGCACATACAGCCTGGAGAGCACAACCATAATGCAAGCAAACCCTATGACGAAGAAAATCAGCGAGATGGTAGGACTGTACTGGTACACCGTGAAGGACATGGGTGGATAAAAATACAGCAGCCGGACTACAAGGCCCGCTCCCACAAATGCATACAGGTAGCTCAGCATGCGGCTGGGCAGCGTCAATCCGCTTTTCTCCTCGAAAAAAACAACGAGAAAATGATAAAAGACGACAGGAAGCACCATCATAAAGCCCGTGATCAGCAATTTGCCTACCGCATCGCCTCGAACGGAAGCTCCCAAGCTCATGTATATGGTGGCGATAGTCAGGAAGACGGCCGCCAGCATGACGGAAGATTTGGAACGGCGCACCTTGAACCAGAGCAGCGCCGCCATGATGAGACAGACCAATTCCTGAACGATCGGGATCATATCCCCGATGGTCGTGCTTGGAATGTCGATCGAGATGTCGATCCGCTCGCCTTCTCTTATCACGGTCAGTGAGCGCGCCTGCTCGACCATCTTCCATTTCTGTACGGAAGGAGATTCTTCAGGAGGGAGATGATCCACAAGAACTACGATGTCCCCTACTTTAAGCCCAAGCTGCGCTCTGATGTTTTCCTGCTCAAGTTCCCTGATCACCCACTGCCGGGCTTCCGTCTGCTCCAGGCTTATTCCGATATATGGATAATGAAAAGTGATAAAGGAGCACCAAGCTTGGGCGACTAGGAAAATAGTCATAATCCATATGGGCCAAATATTTTTTTTCAACATTCTCCAAAAATCATATCCTTTCTGTGGGACAATTTGCTATACTAGGACTGAAGTACCATTTTCCCGAGAATGGAGTGTATCTAACATGCTTACCATCAAGCTGCATCCGCAATTGCACAACGTCGTTCACGAACTCAACAGCAAGGGCGCCCCAAGCCAACCCAACCGTGTACCGGCCGACCTGTCTTTGTCGAAAGAAGAGTCCTCCGCTCTGATCGGTACGTTCACCCGCATTCACATCGACGGCAAGAAAGCGTTAACCGATCGCGAAAGCGATTGGGGCTAGACGGAATTCCTAGTATGATTTTACCAGATTAAAAAGAGATTGCATATTTAGCGTTCCGCTAATCGTGCGATCTCTTTTTATTTGCGGCCAAATAGCTGGGGGGTTTTGCTTCGATGCAGCTTCCTGTTTGCATGTTTTGCAACAAGATGAAAAAAAATAGCATGGATTCTGGTCAGATATGCGATGCATCCGGGCGCAGTTAAGCTTATGATAAATAGTATTATATGGAAAATATGGGCTGTTTATTAGTGAGAGGAGTGCCTGCGATGAAGCACGTCAACCGGAATGAAATCAACACCCGAGAGAGAGACGTTGCAGAGTTGGAGGATAAGAAAATCATTGAGCTGATTCTTACCCACCACGCCTATGATCGCTGGAAAACCCGGGTCGCTCAAGATCATCGGAGCGCCGCGGAGATAGCCCGCTTTCTATGGGACAGGCTCAAAGACGGCCGGATCGAGTCCTATTACCGCAACGAAGAAGACGTATTTGTCGTGGACGGCGATCTGCTGATGGTCGTCGAGTTCGTACCAGCCGAGCAGGAGTCGGAGCAATATGGCGCTCCTTTGTATAAATTGATTGCCGTCACTTTCCTCGGCTGCATGTCGCAGTCCATGGAACTGCGAGATTTGAAAACCTACTACTCCTGGCTGCGGCATTCCCGCCGCATGACGCTGATGAAAAGCAGCAGGAAACGAAAATAACTATGGCGAGGGGACTATCATGAGATGGCTTAGCGATCAGGACCTGACCGCCGCCTATACGATATCCGTTAAGTTGCAGCTTGATGGCGAATTCATCGAGCTGCTGCTTCAGGAGCTTCAGTCGCGCAAGCTGTCTGTCAGGCTCGAGGAATCGTCAGGAGCGTCGGCCGCAGAACGATCCTTATATTTGGATGCAGGCGGAGTTTGAGAAAACCTGGCCATCGGGGCTGTTGACAGCTCCATCGTCAAGGACCTGAAGATCTCTGCGCACGGCTCCATACTTTTGGTGCGCGGGAGGAACGGCTGTGCGGTTCCTCCCGCTCTTGAAGTCTTCTTCCCCATCTATCCCCCTTCTTCTAAATCTATGTATTCTTCGATTTCGCCGAGACTAGGATTTCTCCAGGACTTCTAGGACCATTCCGGTCTCTATCCGGGATTTGTTTCCATGAAACCTCTGGTCATCATTAGGACAGATTTCTCTTCGTCTCCTTCCCCATCAAGCTGACATCCAACATCGGACGTTAGGCAGATAGCGCCCCGGGAACAGTAGCGGGACTCGCCACCCCCTCCCTTTAGTCGCTGTTCTCGCAATCTTCCATCCTTACGGAACTCAGCAAAAACGACCGACCGTGCGCTTGCGGCCGCTGATTTCCGCAGCTCCCCCGCTCCGCTTCGCTGCGTTCTCCTTGCTTCTGTAGCCTGTCTTTTCTGAATGCCGCGCAGTTCTTCAAACTCAGACGGCGGTTGCAAGCTGCCAAAAGTTGAGGTATGATTGATATGAAAATAATTTTCTTATACAGACTAAATTTTTTACAAAAAATTTTCAAAACCTTCATAAAGAGGGTGATTCCCTTGTCCAGTATTATCCAAATGATCCGCGAACAGCAGGCGGGCATGAACCGCAAGGAACTGGAGCTGGCGCATTTTCTTCTTGAGCATCCCCATGAAGCGGTGCAGCTCAGCATTACGGAGCTGGCGGAGCGCTCCGGCATCAGTACGGCCACCGTTTCCCGCTTCTGCCGCAGTCTGATGCTCAAGGGCTACAGCGATTTTCGGATGAGATTGGGCGCCGAGCTTGCCGTTACGCCCCCTCAGTCGACCTACCAGGATATTGTTGCAGGCAACTCGCTGCACAGCATCGTCCAGGCCATCGAAGCGAATCATGTGCGTTCGATATCCGACACCACGCGCCAGCTTGATCTGCAGGCCGTGGCGGCAGCCGTGGACGCCCTGCTGGGAGCCAAGCGGATCGATCTGTACGGCGTCGCCACCTCGGGCGTTGTCGCGCTGGACTTCCAGCAGAAGCTGGTGCGGATCGGCAAGGTAGCCTATTACTGGCCGGACGCCCACATGCAGATTACCTCGGCTTCCAGCCTGGAGGAAGGGGACGTCGCCTTCGCCATTTCTTACTCGGGCGAGACGGTCGAGACCTATGATGCGCTGCTCTGCGCCAAGGAACGGGGAGCCGTGACGGTTTCCTTGACCAAGTTCGGCTCCAACCGGATCTCGCAGGAAGCCGATATCCGCCTCTTCGCCTCCTCGCTTGAAGAAGGCATGCGGCGCGGAGATATGGCCTCCCGCATCGCCCAACTGCATGTGATGGATATTTTGTTCACTGCGCTTGTCAGCGAGAACTTCGACGAGTATGTGCCTCGTCTGGAGCATTCTTTTCAGCAAGTCCGCAAATACCGCAAAGAAAAAGGGAGATGACAACAAACCCGATGAACATCCTGACTTTTCAAACCCAAGAAGCTCTGAACAAAGCCGGAGCCGGCATCATCACCGCCCTGCTCCAGACGAATCCGAACGCCCGCCTCGGGCTCGCGACCGGCGGAACGCCTGTCGGCATCTACGAGGAACTTGTCCGCGATTGCCAGGCAGGTCTGGTCAGCTTCCAAGGCGCTTCTTCCTTCAACCTCGACGAATATATCGGCTTGGAGCGGAATCATGAAGCCAGCTACTACACCTTTATGCAGAAGCATCTGCTCGGGCAGGTCGATATTTCCCCGGAGCGCTGCCATATTCCTGACGGCATGGCCGAAGATCTGGAGAAGGAATGCCTCCGTTACGAGCGGCTGCTCAAGGACAGCGGCCAGATCGACCTGCAATTGCTCGGGCTCGGCCATAACGGCCACATCGGCTTCAACGAGCCGGACAGCGCTCTTGTGTGCGGGACGCATGTCGTCGAGCTTCGCGAGCAGACCCGTGAAGCCAACGCACGTTTCTTCGACAAGCCGGAGCAGGTGCCTACGCACGCGATCACGATGGGCGTAGGCACGATCCTAAAGGCCAAGCTGATCGTGCTTGTCGTTCGCGGCAAAGATAAGGCCGAAATCGTGAAGCAAGCGCTGCAAGGTCCGATTACGACCGAATGCCCGGCATCGCTGCTCCAAACCCATTCTCACGTCGTAGTACTTCTGGATCAGGAAGCGGGGAGTCTGCTCGTATGACAACAGTAAATTGGGATACTTTAATCGTCAATGCCAAGGTCGCAGCGGAAGAGATCACTTGGGAGCTTGGGTATGCCGCATGGAGCGGCGGGCGAATCGTCTCGCTAGGTCCTATGGAAGAGCTGGATGAGTCGCTGGCCGCGAGCGCCGCAAGCCGCATTGATGCGGCCGGCAGCTGGCTGCTGCCCGGATTCGTCGATGTGCATATCCATGGAGGATACGGCTCCGATGTGATGGATGCCACCAAAGAAGCGCTGGATACGATCACCAAATTCCATAACAGCCGTGGGACCACTACCATCGTGCCGACGACGGTGACTCAATCGCGCGAAGCGATCGAAGCGGTGCTGCGGGCTGTCAGCGATTATGTCCGCGAAGGCTCGCCTTATGCGAGAGTGGCAGGCGTCCATCTGGAAGGACCGTTCATCAGTCCGAAGTGGCCCGGCGCGCAAAATCCTTCCTTCATCGTCAATCCCCGGCTGGACTGGGTCGACGCCTGGACGGCCGAATATCCGGGGCTGATCAAGCTTGTGACTTTGGCTCCGGAGCGGGAGGGCGCGCCGGCCGTCATCCGCCGGCTGGCGGAGCAGGGCATCGCGGTAGCCGCCGGTCATACGGACGCCACCTACGATCAGATCTTGGAGGCGGTCTCCTACGGACTCGGACATGCCGTCCATACGTTCAATGCGATGACTGGGCTGCATCACCGCAATCCGGGCGTCGTCGGGGCTGTACTGACCGAGGACAGCATCCATGCCGAGATCATCGCCGACGGCCATCACGTCCACCCGGCCGGCATCAAGCTGCTCACCCTGGCTAAACGCAGCGACAACCTGCTGCTGATCACCGACGCCATCTCCGCTGCCGGCCTCGGCAACGGCGAATACGATCTTGGCGGTCTTCCTGTCATTGTCGAGGAAGGCGTCGCCCGCCTCAAGGAAGGCAACAGCCTGGCCGGCAGCACCTTGACGATGATCGATGCTCTTCGCTTCATGGTTGAGCGGATCGGCTTGTCGGTCGAGGAAGCCAGCCGCTTGGGCAGCCGCAACCCCGCCAAGGCCATCGGGCTGTTCCAGGAGACCGGTTCCCTTGCAGCCGGCAAGCTGGCCGACGCACTGCTCGTCAGTACCGACCTGCAGATCGAGCAGGTATGGGTCGGAGGAGCAGCCAAGCTGTAGCGGAAAAACCGCATAAACGACCACGACAGACAGTCGAGCGCATGCCGTTTGTTCGAAAAACCGCATAAACGACCACGACTCCCTGTCAAAAAGCATACGATTTGCCTGCAACATTCGTTTGCCGCTCAGCCCTCCCGTGAACGGCAGATCTAAAAGCTCAGCCGGCGAATAACGCGTGATTTGCAGCCGATCGTGGGTTCAAAACTCGCTGTTTCAACTTTCTATCGGCTCTCGGCCTTTTATTCACCGGACTTCCAAGCCGCAACTCCAATCCTGTCTGTCCGTTCAACGAGGCCGCCTACCGCTGCATAGCGGACAGCCTCTGTACGCAGCAAGCCCTGCCCGGAACCCGGGCAGGGCTTGCTGCGCTTCGCCGGCTCGCCCAGGCGTCTGCCGCACACAAATAACCGGCTCGCGCCCGAAGGCTGCGGCCGGATTATATTCACGAGGAAGGAAGCGCTGGCTCAATTTTTCAGAAACTGCTGAGTCACCAAGAAATAGCGCAGTTTGTTCAAGTCGGATGGCGAGATTGCATGGATTTCAGCGCCGTAGCGGATGGTACTTTCCTGGATATGCGCATAGCGGACGATAAGCTTCGGATGAATCGTTTCGTCGTCACAGATGATCATCGTATCGTAGACATGGTTCATTTTCACCGTGAAGTCGTTGACCTCGAAACCAAATCCAAGCCGGCTGACCGAGCTGTAGCGAACCGGCAGTATTTTGAAATCATCGTTGATCGTGCCGAACATATTGATTTTATAGCTTTCAAACGTTTTGTCCTCGTCCCGGTACATATCGTAGTGCTGCTCGCTTTGCGCTTCGATCTTGAATACTTCCGAATCGGCCGGCACCAGAATCAGCTTTGTTTTGGATACCCGGAGCACCCTCATCTGCACACGCTTCTGGTAATTGAAGCAGATCACCGACTCGCCGTTCTCAAAGTCGGAAGATTCGTTGAACGAGACCTCCATGAGGTCAGAGCCTTCATAGGAAACTTGCCCGCGATATACCTTTCCTTTATGGAGAAGCTGCATGTCTTTCATCTCCATCACCTCCATCAACTTGTTAACTTCACTATAGCTAGCAATCTTTCAGAAAGTTTCAGTTAATTATTAGGAGATTATTAGTGTGTGCCACTTTCATGTGCCGCTTTGCCTATTATTTACCCTATATTGACAAATTTATGCTGATTGCTCATCATTTGCTTCTTTAAAACCGCCGGTTTGGAGCGCAGCGCAAATATCCCGCCCTGCAGACCGGCGGGCGGGATAACGTGGGATTGCTGTGATTTTATTTTTGAAGAAAGGTGACCAGCACCCGCTCGACGTGGAATAAATGGCGGCGCATCTGCTCGCGGGCCTCCTCGGCCTTGCCGTCGCGAATCGCCTCGTATACGGCCTGATGCTCCTTCCAGAGCTGCTCGGATACCGCACGGCTGCCGTACATCTGCAGACGGCGGGTTTCCCGGATCGCCAGCTGCATAGGAGAAGAGATCGAATCGATCATCCGCGCGAGAATATCATTATGCGTCGCTTGGGCGAGCGTCAGGTGGAACTCGATGTCGGACCGCTCTCCCTCCTCCTCATCGCCCAGATGGCGCTCCATCCGCTCCAGAACGGCTTCGAACCGGCGCAGGTCTTCCTCATTCCGCTTCTCGGCCGCCAAGCCAGCATTGGCAATCTCGAGCGCCTGCCGCGCTTCGAGCAGATCAAGTATCGTCTCGCGGCTCATCAGCAGCGAATTCCACTCGGGCAGATCGACATCGACGGAATCGATCGTGCGCACATAACTTCCCTCGCCCTGATGAATTTCCACGAGCCCCATCGCCTTCAGGGCACTGAGCGCCTCTCTCACCGTGGAGCGCCCAACCTGGAACCGTTCGGACAATTCCTTGGTCGACGGCAGCTTATCCCCCGGCTTCAGCTGTCCCCCCGTGATCTGGTCCTTGATCTGATCGGCAATCACCTCATAAATTTTACGCGTCGTAATCTTCTGAATGTCCATCCAAGCGCTCCTGTCGTCAGGACCGTTCCGGACCGGTCAGATGGCGCGTCCGCGCTCCCTGCCGCTTCCCGGCTCAGCCTTCGTTATTCTTATTCTCCGAGAATTTGCGAACCTGGACGTCAAGCCAGTCCAGCACATCCTGCATGACTTCGTCCCGGTTCGTTTCATGCAGCATCTCGTGCCTTCCGCCTTCATAAAGCTTGTATGTAACGCCGGTCATCCCCAGCCTCCGGTACTGGCGCATCAAGGCCAGAAAGGATTTGCCCTGCAGACCGAGCGGGTCCTGATCGCCCGCAAAGGCAAACAAAGGCAGCGTCTTCGGTATCCGCCTCAGATGGGCAGGCTTATGATTGCCCAGCAATCCCTTCAACGTATAGAACCATAACCCGTTGGTCGCAGCCCCGCCGCAGAACGGATCCTCCATGTACTTGTCGACCTCGGCCTCGTCCCGGCTCAACCAGTCTACCGGGGTACGGTTTGGCCGGAAAGGCTTGTTGAAAGCGCCGGTGGACAAGCTGTTCAGCAGCTTGCTTCGTCTGTCCGGGCCCTGCGTCAGCATGAGCAGCCCCGCCAGCAGCCAGCCTGCGGCATGCGCGATGGGCTGAGGTCCCATCGTGCCAGACAGCATAATCCCGTCCGCAAGTCCGGGGTATCGGTACATCGCTTGCATGACCACAAAGGAGCCCATGCTGTGACCCAATAGAAAGACGGGCAGCTCGGGGTATGCGGAGCGGATGCGTCCGATCAGTATCGCGACGGCTTCCGTCATCCGGTCAAAGCCGTTAGTCCCGATCACCGTGACCTGCTCAGGCGTGCCGGCCGTTCTCCCGTGACCGCGATGGTCATGGGCATAGACCGCGTATCCGGCCGCTGTCAGCTTCGCGGCCAACTCGGCGTAACGGGCTGCGGTTTCAGCCAGCCCATGCGAGATTTGAACGACGGCCTTGACCGGAACGCCGGCGTCCGGGAGCCAACGGTATACATATATGCGAATTCCATCCGGATCTTCGAACGTAAAATGATCATTGCGCATGGAAAGCCCCCTACCCTATAAATCGGATGACCTTATTATACCAGAAAATGCCTCAGGCCGTACCAGGCCGGGAGCAGCCCAGGTACCTTGCCCTCCTGCAGGCTTGTCCCGCCGTTCCATGAAAATCAGGCCGCCTGCGGCCTTCGGCTGACAGCGCCGCAGCGGCCCGGTCTGTTGTCAGTTCCCGGCCTGATCGAACTAAAGCATCAGGGCGACCGCATCGATCCCGCGCATGCCAGGAACAATGCCAAGCTCCCGGGCTTTATGCGTGACGGATTCGAGCGGAGCTTCCAGCAGCTCCTCGATCGTGCGCACGCCGGTGGCCCGCGCCGCGATAATCCCCCGGTCCTTCAGCTTTTCGTTGAGCAGTCCCACATCCAGCGCTCCGCACATAATATATCCTTTATCCGTCGTGACAGCCAACAGAGTCGTCTTCGGCAGCTTTACCTCGATGGCAAGCGCCATACCCCCGCTCACTTCGACTGGCTCCATTCGCATCATGATCCAGCACCCCCTTAAGGCTTGGTATGCTTTTACTATATGAGGACGGGATACGGGGGGTGCGCTGGCCCGCACCCAATTCCCGGGATAGGCGTCAGCCGGCCGTCTCCCTGCAATTATGGGACAAAGGCCATCTCCCCTACATGAGTGAGCTGATTCATGGTATAGTAGTACTACCTAACTAGGGAGGTTCCTTATGGATAGCCAGAAAAAACAGCGCAAGAAATTTTTATTCAAAGTCGACATTCTTATCGAAGAAGAGACGAACGGACGGGCGCTGGAAGCCCTTCTGCATGTGCTCAACTCAAATACATTCGAGGATTATCAGATCAGGGAAGGGATCGAGCTGGGGAGACAAATCGAGCAGTCCTTGAAAGAGACGATTTTACAACGGCAGAAAGCGCCGGATTTCCCGCAGGCAGCAGCCAAGGAAGCAAAGCCTCCGGGCGGTAGCGCCAAGGAAGCCGCCGCTCCCCCTGCCGCTGAGCTGGCCGGCGATCAGCATCGTCAGATCTGGGAGGAAATGAAACGGTTTCAAACGGACAATACGTTAATCCGGCTTCATATTATCAAAGCCAAGGGCGTCAAGCTAAGCATGCCCTGCCGAATCATCAACATCGATCCGCCCAGCGGCAACCTGTCCGTTTATCATGTGGACGAAAAGAAGGTATATTTGCTCAAAATCAATGAAATCGACGACTATGAAGTACGCTGAATCAGCTGAATCATCCCGCCTCCAGGCGGGTCTTACGACGGCAGTCGCTTAGCGGCTGCCGTCGCCGCATATTCGGGGTTCTTGAGCAGCTGTTCGGCCTTGCCCGCTTGCAGAGGAGGACTGAAATAATATCCCTGAATTTCGTCGCAGTGATTGCGGCGGAGAAACTCCAGCTGCTCCTCCGTCTCTACGCCTTCGGCGATAACCTTCAAGCTGAGATGGCCGGTCATGGCGATGATGGAGGCGACGATGGCCGCATCGTTGGGGTCGGTCATAATGTCGCGGACAAAGGATTGATCGATCTTCAGCTTGTCGATCGGAAATTTCTTCAGATAGGACAGCGAGCTGTACCCCGTACCGAAATCATCTATGCTGATCTTGACGCCCAGCTCCTTGAGATCATGCATCTGCTCGATCGCGTATTCGACATCCATCGTGCAGCTTTCGGTTATTTCCAGCTCCAGCTGGCTGGGATGCAGTTCCGTCAATGCAAGCACCTCAGCCACCCGCCCAGTCAGGTTATGCTGCAGGAACTGTCTGGTCGATATGTTAACCGCTACCGGAGGCGGAGCGTAGCCCGCATCCTCCCAGGCTTTATTTTGCCGGCACGCCTCGATCAGCACCCACTCGCCGATCGGCACGATAAGGCCGGACTCCTCGGCGAAAGGAATGAATTGGGCGGGCGGCACGAGCCCCCGCTTCGGGTGGGACCAGCGCACGAGCGCCTCGAAGCCGACTATCCGCTCGTTCTTTACGTCCATCTGCGGCTGGTAGTGCAGCAGCAGCTCGCCTTGTGACAACGCGCGGCGCAGCTCCTGCTCCAGCGTGAGCTTCTCCAGCGAGGCCGATTTCATCAGATGGTTGAACAGCTGATAATTATTGCGTCCCTTCTCCTTGGCGCGGGTCAGCGCCATATCGGCGCATTTCATCAGCTCCTCGGCGGTGTTCTCCTCATCCGATACGAGAGCGATGCCGATGCTTGCCGTAATATGAAGCTGGTATTGCCCCAGTGTGAACGGCTCCTCGAGCACCTGGGCGAGCGATTCGGCCATCGCCTGCACCCGGTCCCTCTCACCGCTGACCGTACATCCCGCAAAGAACAGCGCAAACTCATCGCCTTCGGAGCGTGCCAGGAAATCATCCTCCGACATACAGCGAGTAAACCGTTCCGCCACCTGGAGCAGGAGCATATCTCCATAATCATGTCCGAACCCGTCGTTCACCATCTTAAAACGGTCGATATCGATAAAAAATACGGCGAGCCGGATTCCGCGCGCCAGCTCTGCGTTCAGAGCCATATCCAGCTGCTGCAGGAACATCCGCCGGTTGGGGAGCCCCGTCATGTCGTCATAATAGGCCATATGTCTGATCTGCTCTTCCGTACGCCTTGCCGACGATACGTCATTGCTGATGACGACGACCCCTTCGATCTCCGAGTCCCGCTTAATCGGCACGGCCGTAGATTCTACATCTACGCGGTAACCATCTTTATGTATAATCGCCGAACGGAACGAACGGGTCGTTCCCTTGAGCACTTCGGCGAAAATCGCCGAGTTCGACTTCATTCGATCCGGCACCAGGTACTCCAGCACCGACTTCCCTCGCATCTCATGCTCCGCATAACCCGTCATATGCGTCCCTGAAGCATTGATTCGGGTAATCTTATTTTGCATGTCCAGAACAGCTACGGCGCTTGGTATATGCTGATACAGAGCTCCGAGCAGAGAGTGAGGCTCCTCTATTTCCTCTTGCGCCTCGGGACGCGCGCAGTGACGTTCCGCTTCCCGGGCATACGCTGCTTCGCGAACGGCTTTTCTCATACAGATGCTCATCCCGAGCGCAGAGAGCATGACCATCCCGCATACTGCGGCGACCGCAAATGGGGCCAGCAGTACGGATACGGCTGTACTGACGGCGGCCAGGAAGGTAATCGCCCAGCTGCAGCGAAGGAAAAACCGTTCCATACTCCGTTGTCCCGTATCTTTTGTCCTAAACATGGATATCCCCCTTCTAGAAAAGCGCCTTATTACCCATGCTTACCCACTGCCCGGCTACGTGAACAATTCTACGAAACTCGCACATTTTCCTGCTAAACCGGCTGAAAATGATAAATCGTGTCATTATTCACAAAAAAAATCGGCAATTCTGCCGATTGAGACGGATGTCCTATAGAGGGACCTATATTTATTTCTTCCAGGCGGCAGCAGTGAGACTCAGCCAACCGATCAGAAAGGCTACGCCCCCAATCGGGGTGATCGCCCCCAGCATCTTGACGCCCGACAAGCTCAAAGCGTATAAGCTGCCCGAGAATATTACGATGCCGATCAGCATCGACCACCCGGCCACCGTCAAAGCGCGGCGCTGCCCCAGCCCGAGCGAGGCCAGCCCAACTCCGATCAGCCCGAGCGCATGCATCATCTGATACTGCACCCCGGTCTGAAAGTTCGCCAGCAGCTCCGGACTCAGCACCGCTTTGAGCGCATGCGCGCCAAAAGCGCCGAGCGCCACCGATAAAAAACCGAATATACTTCCCCATATGACAAATGTCCGATTCACTTTGTTTCACCTCCATTAGTCTTTCCTTATCATAAATCATCGGTCTCCCCATGCCAAATCCCGATGATCGCAAGAAAAATCCCGCTGCCGCCCGTTCGGGGCAGCTAGCGGGATGGGCACAACGGGTCCCGGGTCTACATCAAGCCGATATCATGTTGTCCGACGATTAAGGTGACCGGCTCCAAAAATGCTTTCAGGGTTGCCGGCTTCTGGATCAGATCGATTTCCACATCTACGATTTTATAGCGCTGATATTTGCCGTCCCGCTTATCGAACACGACTTCAAACTCTTTAAGTCCCAGTTGATAAGACAATACGGAGGAACCAATAGTAAGGGAGGAAATTTCGAATTGACCGTGTTCAAACAACACCTCGGAAATAATCTCGTCATTCATATCCACAATCTTCACGGTCTGACAGATGTTATACTCCACAGATTTGCCTCCTTATAGGTCGGCTGACTCGCTGAGCGCCCAGGGACCTGTTTGACTTTCTTAAACTCTAATACGACATTTCCCGGCAAAATTCCTGCTTGACCCGGCAGCGTCGTTCTTCATCGCGAACAATGGGGCGCAGCCCGCCCGCATGATAGAAGTCCGCCCCAAGAAGCCGCACCCTGCAAGGCTAAGCCACATACAATACATCATCAAGCCGCGGGAGATGAGCACTATGAGCAAAAGCAAGAAGGCCAAAAAAAATGTTCCGGCCAGCTCAATCGACAAAAATAAATATAATATGAAGGTGGTGCTCTCGGATGTGTGCGCCAAGTGCCGCAAATGCGAACGCGGCGTGCGCTATCTGGAGAAAATGTCCGTCCCAGGCGCCGTCGGCAACGGAGTGCCGTGCATACTCACCCGGGGGAAGGCCTACGTCTGACGGAAGAGGAGCCGGCAGCCATGCCTCTCTACCCTCTATTCGGCAGCCGCAGCCGCCGCGGCTGCCGATTCATGCAGCTGGAAGGTCAGCTGAAATGAGGTTTTTCCCGGCGTTGAGTCGCATGAAATATCCCCCTTGTTCTTGCGCATGATCGTTCTGCAGATGGCTAGCCCGAGACCCGTGCTCTCCAGCTTATCCGTCACGAACGGCTCGAACAGCGAATCCATCATATCCTGACGGATGACCGGACCGTTATTCGAAATCTCGATCGTGTAGGCGTCCTTTTCCCTATAGCACCGGACCGACATTTCTTTGGGTCCTCTAACGCCGCATAAGGCATCCAGCCCATTGTTCATCACATTGGCAATGACCTGCTGAACGGCTACCTTCTGGATAAAAAGCACGGCCGGGCTGCATATGCTGACGAACAACTGCACATTTTCACCGACAAATCGCGGCTTCAGCAGCGAAATCACCGAATCGAGCAGTTGTTCCGCCGTCATGGCTACGCACGCTTCCTCCGCTACCCGGTTTTTCGAGAAGCTAAGGAAGCCGGTAATATGCATGTTGATATTCTCGAATTCGGCTTCGACAATCGATAAATATTGCCGCGTCTTATCCTGCTGCTCTTCGGAAAGCCGCTCGGGAAGCTGTTCGCGTATCAGCTTCAGAAACCCGAGGATGGAGGTAAGCGGATTGCGAATCTCATGGGCCATGCTGGCTGCCATTTTACCTATGAGATTCAGCCTGTCGTCATGAAGCTGGGTGATGGCCTCTTTATGAACTTCCAGTTGACTGGTCGTAAGCGATACATATTCCTCAGCGACCAGCACCATGAATTCATCAAGCCGGTCAAGAAGAATCGACAGGCATCCAAGGACACCCTCCGGATTCGCTTGCGGTTCGCGTTCATACAGGCGGAACAACGATACTCGCCAGAACGTACTGCTTCGGAAAATATGATTGAACGGAATGCCGTGTTCAATCAGCTTCTGTGCCCAGGAACTGGCCAGATGGCGAATCGGATGGTCTTGCAGAGGAACCCGGATATCGCATAGGTAGTCAAAAAAAACTGTTGAGCTGCCGGTAAATATCCCTCTTTGGTAAAAAGACGGAAATTCATCCGCCATCATCCGGGCCCATTCCCCGATCATTTCGTTTCGGCGCTGGATCAAAAAGTTGAGCTCCAACTCATAATTCATGCCATGTTCCACCTTGATTGGGATAAAGTGATGGGTTACAAGTTCGACGTATGTTCCCTGGATTCCTTCGAGACTAAAGACCTAAGATCGATTTAACACGGGCCCGGATGAAGGGAGCGGGACAACCCATTTTGAAGAAAATCCCGATGATTTTAACCGTGATTGTGAAGGACTCTAAGATAGACGGAAGCCGCCCGGTCAAGCCGGGCCCCGGGCGACGGGCAAGACGCAAAGACGCCTCCAGGCCCGCTACCGCGGGGTTGGAGGCGTCTTTGCGTGTAACACATGTTACCTGGAGCAGGACATGCTTTGGCGGAGCAGCCGGCCGGGAGGCGAGGGAAACAACAAGACCGGCCCCTGCTGTCCGTTACGCTAGGACCTCAGCCCTTCCTCCCTGGCCGGCCTGACCAGGGGAGTCCGGAAATAATATACGGCTATAAAGGCAAGCAGCGCCGCGCTGATCCATACCGTTATCGAAGCATCGTAGCGGCTTGCCACCCAGCCTCCGATAAGCGGTCCGATCATAACGCCGATGCCCTCGATGCTTGATAGCACTCCCCAGCCCGTCCCTTTCTGATCCGGCGGCACGAAGTAGGACATCAGCGCATTCCAGGCCGGAAGGACAGCGGCATAGGAGCCGCCGAGCAGAGCGGCCATCAGCATCGTCATGTACAGATGATTCGCCGAGAACAGCAGGGCGATCAGACCGACGGCGAGCGCTCCGAAACCGGCCACCAGAAACCATTTATGCCCCCACCTGTCTGACAAACGGCCCAAAGGTATCAAGCATAAGGTAGTCACGGCACCGCCGGCGATAATCACCAGCGAATAGTGGGAATAGGTAAGTCCCAGATGCTGACGGGCCAGCGTAGGCAGGACGGGAACAAGCAGACCGGCTGCAGCCGTTTGCAGGATCATACCGGGCACCAGCGGCTTCATCAGAACCAGCTTCAGCTTCAGCTGGCCCAGCTGCTCCCGCAGCGGCATGGTCTGAATCGGGCGAAGCTGCTCGTTCCATCTGAGCGCGACCAGCCATCCGGCCGCATAGATCGCAGCAAGCACCCAGAAGGTGAGCTGATAGCCGCTGTCGATGACAAAATTAACGGCAACCGGACCAAGACCCAGGCTCGCCAGCCATACCGTATAGATCGTCCCCATCTGCGACCCGCGCTGATCTTCATGAATCGAGCTCAGACAGATGAGCCAGATTGGCGATACGCCAAGCCCCATCAAGGCGGCGCCCGTAATCAGCATCCAGGGCAGATCGCTGAAGAACGCAAGCCATAAGCCGATAAAGGCGACAGCCAGCGAGATATGCAGGATGGCCTTGGGGGGGAAGCGATCCAGCAAGTATCCTGCTACCGCTTTGACAGCCGTATCGGCCACATAATGGACGGAGACGGCCAACCCGACGGCCGCTACAGAGATGCCCAGATAGTCTGCCGCGTAGGCCGGCAGAAACGAAATCACGAAGGCGCTCCGAACGACCTCCGTGAAAAACAGGATCAACGCCAAGCGAATAAAAGATGCTGTGAATATGGTTCCTTCTTTACGTTTCATGCAAACCCCCGTCTGGCCTTCTCAAGCGCTTGAGCCTTTATGTGTCTGTACCTGGGTCCGGCCCTTCAGCATATGGAGCACATCGGACACAATGCGCTCGGCCGCATAGCCGGCCTGCAAGGAACAGGTTTTTTCCTTGACCGTCCGGCGGAGCTCATGATCGCTGGTCAGCGCATCGGCATAACGGATCAGCTCCGTCAGGTTATTTGCGATGAATACGATTCCCTGCTCGGACAAATAGCCGGCATTCTCCTTCTCCTGCCCGGGGAATGGCTTGAACACGACGATCGGCACGTTCACGTGGATCGCTTCGGACAAGGTGATCCCCCCGGCCTTCGTAATGACGCAGGAGGAGCGCTTCATCAGCTCATGGATCTGCTCGACGAAGCCGTACAAGCGCACCCGCGACTCTTGAGCGAAACCGGCCTCCAGTTCCCCCTTCAGCTTCTGGTTTTTCCCGCAGACCACATGAATATGCACGCCGGGAAGATACAGCAGCTGTTCGATCATTTTCTTCAAGTCTCTGAGCACGCCGTAAGCTCCTGCCATCACAAGGACGGCGCGCTCCGCTACGGCATGCTCCTCGGTCTCGGGATCGGCCATATAGAACGTATCGCGAATCGGAATGCCGCTCACGGTAATGATATGCTCCGGTATCCCTCTTTCGATCATTTTCTGGCGCAGATGTTCCGTCGCTACGAAAAATTGGTCGGGTATCGAATACAGCCATCGGTTGTGAAGGGCGAAGTCCGTTACGATAGTGAAGGTCGGGATCGAGATGCCGCGGCGCTTCAACTGCTCCGAGATGCCGCCGAACGGAAAGGTGCTGATGATCATATCCGGCTCTTCCTTCAAAATCACTTTCATAAGCTTCTGAATCCCGAGCACGTTCAGGCATCTGGCCAGCAGGCTGTCCGGCTTCATATCCCGGGTCAAATAATAACTCCAGCCGTAATAATCCAGCCCATAGGCGGACAAGGCGCCGCTGTTCATGTATAGAAAGCGGGTAACCTTATTCAGCAGGGGATGCGCTTCCTCAAACAGATCGATCATGCGGATGCTCCGGAAGCCATACTGCTCAAATTTCTGCTTGAGCACCCGGGACACCTGCAAGTGTCCGTCACCGTAGCTTGCCGTAAGGATCAAGAGGTTGCGGAACTTCTGCATAGCTGACACACCTTTCTACGGCCCGCGCAACGTAACGGTTCATAAGTTCTTTTCTGGATATCGCGATGATCTTCGGCACCAGGAGCTCGGACTTTTCCTTCATCCGGTCCTTGCCTCTGGGATGAACCACATAGAGCAGAAAACGCAGATAAAGCCGGGTCATATGGGAAAAAATTCCCTTGGGCAGATCCAGCACGGTAAAGCCAAGCTTTTTGGTCCCCCGGTGAATAATGCTGATGCCGTAAAGCCCCTTGACGTTCTTGTACGCCGGGTCCGTCTGGAGCAGACTGATAATCTGCGGCATCAGCAGCTCGGTGCGGCGCACCAGTTGAATAGCCAGATGAACGGAGCTGCTGGAGGTCGCGCCGAGCTGATAGAGCAAATGATTGTCCAGATGCAGCTCGGCTATCTGATCCCCCTGCTGAATCTGCTCGCCGTCCGTCAGCAGCAGCGTCTGCTTGCCGCGGTACTCCGTCACCCGCAGCTGCAGCAAGGTATTGGCCGAATCGACCGGCTTGACGTGCATGAGCTTGACGAATCCGCGTTCCCAATACATCCAGGCCGCGACGAGCAGCCGTTTGGAGAAACCGACGACGGAAGGCCCGGCCGCCAGTTCATCCACCCTCAGATAGCGGTAGCCCTGACGTCCAAGCTCGCCGATGACTTCCTCCAGCGCCTCCAGCATAAACCCCGGCGCGTCCTGATCTGCCCCAAGCGTATCGCCGCTGTCATGCAGCAGAACGATAGAACCGTCCCGAATCCGGTTCAGCAGAACGGACTTCATGCGCTTGGTTCCGACCTTGCTGCGCCAATCCTGAACCATGACCGACCACAGCACGATCGTATACTTGCTGCGCAAGAGGTAATCGAACAGATTGATAATCCCCCACGGAGGACGGTAGTACACGGGCCGCACTCCGGTAATGGACTCGATAATATCGGCGGAACGCTCGACCTGGCGCCGCTGCACCGTCCAGGGCAGCATCAGCCAATTGGACGTATGCGTGTAGTTATGCACCCCGATCAGATGCCCTTCCCGATGCATGCGAAGAATAAGCTCCGGGTGCTCCTGGGCCTTGGAGCCAAGTACGAAAAAGGTTCCCTTAATTCCGTGCCTGCCCAGCAGCTCCAGCAATTGCGGCGTGTACACCGGGTCCGGGCCGTCATCGAACGTAAACGCTACCTCCTTCTCTCCTTTTCCATGCCGCAGCACCCCGATTCCGAATACTCGCGTCATAATCCATGGCAGCACCATATACAAGGCAAGCACACACATAAAAGCAAATGCAAGTTTCTTCTCCATCAACTTACCTCCTGAGAACAGCCTATCCCGTTGCACAGGAATATACGGCGGCTTCAAGCATTGGCGTACACAGCTTGTCGGCTTTCCTGCCAAACCGGGCCCTGATGATCCCGGGCGGCGCCCAGAATCGAATGCAGAGCTTGAATTGCTCCTTCCTTCATGGTACCCAGCTTTGCTCTATTTTTCAATCTCGATAACGATGTTTTATCGGTGATAAGCTCAAATAATTTTTTTTGCAGCTGCTCGGCATTCTTCGCCTCGATCGCCGCGCCGAGTTCTACGAGGTAGGAGGCGTTGGCCTGCTCCTGGCCGGGAATCGGTTTGTACAGCAGCATCGGCAGCTCCATGGCAAGCGCTTCCGAGACGGTCAGCCCTCCCGGTTTCGTAAGGATCAGATCGGAGACAGCCATCAGCTCATGAATATGATCGACGAAACCGACTACGGTCACATGCCTCCGCATGTCCGCGAATTCTTCCTCAAGCTGCTGGCGAAGCTTCTCATTGCGCCCGCAAACCAGTATATACCGGGCGGGTGCCGCGGCATGCTGCGTCCTGATCATCGCGACCAGCTCCTTGCCGATCAGTCCGTGACCGCCGCCCATCACGAGCACGGTCGGCAGCCCGTCCTCCAGACCGTACCGCCGCCGCAATTGCTCGCGGTCCTGAGCCCGGGAGAAGGACAAGCGGATCGGAATTCCCGTCACCTGGACCGAGCTGGACGGCACCCCGTAGCGCAGCAGCGCGCTGCGCACCTGCTCGGAGCCGACCAGATAACGATCCGTGCAGGGATGAATCCAATAGCTGTGATCCGTATAATCGGTCATGACCGTCACTGTAGGAATGCGGGTCATATCATGCGCCTTCAGCATGGACATGGCGGCGGCAGCCGAAGGGAAAGTGCTTACGACAACAGTCGGCCGCACGTCTTCCAGCAGCTTGAGCATACGGGAGATGCTGAACGATTTGATGCGCTTGAACAGGTTGGACATCGTGTTCGGGTTGCGGGTCTTGTCATACAAATATCCGTACATGCTCGGCAAGCTTTTGACCCACTGCATGTAGCAGAACTTGCCTACGCCGTGCAGGTACGGATGCGTCCATTCCAGGAAGTCTACCGTTACGACCTCCACATCCGGCCGAATCATGCGCGATGCTTCAAGTATGGCTTTGGCCGCCTGATTATGCCCGTCTCCCAGGGAGCCGGTGAGCAGCAATATCTTGGGTTTATTTATACGATCCATCGGAAGCCCCTCTTTCAGTTCTACGCTTTGCTCGGCCGGTGCGGTGATGCTCTCTATATAAATTACCGCTTTATACGCCAAGAAAGTACGGACCCGCGAACTGTTTTGGACCTGGACCTAAGTCGAGTTCAATTTCCCGCCTCGGAGCGGATTTTCGCGCTTCCGGCGAAATCGGACAAGAACAGCGTCCCAAGATCAGCCGGGGGACGCTCCGGCTCCCGGACGCGGCATGATCATCGTCATCTTCGTGCCCTTGTCCGGCTCGCTGTCAATGCGCAAGCCGTATTGCTCCCCGTATACCATCTGAATGCGGCGATGCACATTCACCACGCCGATCCCCCCGGTATTGCCCTGGGAAGCCGCATCCGCCAGCCTGTTGGCGCTCAGCTTCTCCCGAAGCCCGGCAAGCTGCTCCTGCTCGATGCCCGACCCGTTATCCTCGACGCTGATCCAGAACACCTCCTCATCCACACCTCCGTCGATGCGAATATAATGGTAATCCTCGAGCCCGTCCGGGAACGCGTGCTGGAACGCATTTTCCACCAGCGGCTGAAGCGTCAGACGCACCATCCGGTGCAGCAGCAGGTCGGGATGGACGATGACGTCGACCTCGAAGTCCCGTTCGATCCGGTGCCTCAGCACGACCATATACAGCATGACATGCTTAAGCTCATTGGCTACCGTGATTTCCTCCAGATTCGTCTGCACCGAATAGCGGAGCATGTAGGCAAGCGCCTTCACAATCTCCGATATTTCCTTGGAGTCGCGCACGAACGCATAACATACGATCGTCTCGAGCGTATTATACAGAAAATGGGGGTTGATCTGCAGCTGCAGCGACTGGAACTCGGCCTTCTGCCGCTCCAGCCGGTTCTCCTGATCGCGCAGCTCCGCCTGATACACCTTGTCCACCAGCTCCGAAAGCCGCCCTACCATCGTATTATACCGCTTCTGAAGCTCCACGATCTCATCGCGGTGATCAGGCAGGGGGATGAGCGCCCAGTTGCCCTTCTCCGTCTCCCGCATCGCATCCTTCAGCTCCTGGATAGGTCTGGTGATCGAGATGCCGAAACGGCGGGCCAGCCATAACGATAAAGCGAGCGTAAGCGCTCCGACCACGATCGTCGAGGTCCTGATCGTCTGTACCGGCTTCAGCAGCTCATCCAACGGCATCGATATGACCAGCCGCCAGCCGCCGAACGAGGAGCGCCGGCTCATGTACATCCGCTCGCCGTCTCCCTCCTTGAAAATAAACGCTTTCTCTCCCGCCTGAAGCGCCGGCTCCCTTAATCCGGGCTGAAGCGTCGAACCGATTCTCGCAGGGTCCGGATGATAGACGATCTCGCCATTTTCATCGGCGATGAAGAAATACCCGCTATCCCCGAGATCCATCCCCTTCCACAGGCTCGAGAGCTCGGCCGAACGCAGCTCGATGGCCAGCACACCCTTGTTGTTTTGCGAGCTTAATCCGCGAATTTGCCTGACAAGCGTCAGCGTTTTGGTCTGCGGATCGGGGAGCAGGCTGTGATTCAGAATCGCCAGGGAGCCGTCGGGCTTCGAGGCCTGCCTGTAGAATTCGGAATACTGGCGCACCTCCTCCTCGGTGAAGGAATAGCCTGTAGTCCCGTTATAGAAGGTCATGGCATTGCCCTGGAAGCTGATCAGATAGACTGCCGCTACCTCGGGATTGCGGATGAATACCGAATCGATGCCGCCTTCCTTGATCAGCTTGCGGTATTCATAATACAAGTATCCCTTCTCATCCGCAGGAAGATCCATGAACCGCTTCATTTCGACATTGGACAGCAGCGATATCATCGACCGTTCGTACGCCTGCAGATACATATCGGTATGATGAACGGCATTGCCGGAAATTTGCGACATCTGGGTTTCGATCAGCTTATCGAGCTCGGAGGAAGACATATAGTAGGAGAACACGCCTACGCCGGTCATCGAAACGAAGATCACGATGACAAAGGACAGCAGCAGCTTGGGGTATAAGCCCGCGCGCTTCATTTGATCCCCAAAGTTCCGCGGTATTCCGACGGGGAGACGCCGACGATTTTTTTGAACGTCTTGGTGAAATGAGGATAATCGTCATACCCGACCTCGGCCGCGACATCGACCGTCCGCAGATGAGGAAATGCCAGCAGCTCGCACGCCTTCTCCATCCGGCGGTTGATGCGGTAGCTGACAAAGTTCTCGTTCGTCAGCTTCTTGAACAGCGCGCTGAAGTAGGTTGGCGTCAAGCCGACCATCTCCGCCACTTCCTTGAGCGTAATTTCCTGCGACAGGTGACTGTCGATATACGCCTTCGCTTCCTGCATCGGGTCCTTGAAATTCCCTTTGCGCGAGGCGGACAGTCCGTCCGCGATCGCCTGCAGGCCGGCCTCGAACTCGGCGAACAGCTCCGCCTTGCTCTGCGCCTTGCTCTCGCCTCTGATTCCCGGCTTGATCGGACGGTTTTTCTCCAGAAACCGCTTGTACAGCATCTCCATCGCATCATGCTGCCTGCTCCGGAGCTGCTGGGCGTTCAGATGGGCGCACTGCTCCCGCCACTGCCCGTACATCCGGCTCATCTCGTCAACCTGGAGCGACCAGATATGCTCCTCCATCCTCTCGATCCACTCCACATAGCGGGACATCGGGACATAACCCTGCAGCTGCGCCTTCATCAGCTGGTCGAACAGCTCATGCAAGTCCGTTGCGATAACCGGCTTCAATAAATAATGCTTAACCCCGTAGGACAAGCATTTCTGGGCATAATCAAAATCATTGAAACCCGAGATGACGACCGTCTGGATATGGCTGTAGCCCTGATACAAATACCGGCACAGCTCCAAGCCGTCCACCTTCGGCATACGGATATCCGTCAAGACGATATCCGGCTCATTCTCGGCGATCCGTTCCATTGCCTCCGCCCCGTTCGCAGCGGTTTCGATCATATCGAACGCGGGCGCATACTGCTGGGCCATCTTCAGCAGCCCATTACGGATGATCGGTTCATCGTCCACGACTAACAATCGCATGCTTACGCCTCCCTGTGCTTTGATCTTACTATGCTCCCGTATGCCAGGCAAATCCCCGGCAACGTGCAGCAGGGCTCCGTCCTCGTCCGGCCTGTTCGCCGGCCGTGGACGGAGCCCGGTCGTTAGTTGTTGCTATTTGCCATTTTTCAAGCCATGCCTCCGCCAAGCTGACGGTGCGATGCTCTGATCGTTCATCCGCATCACGATTTGATCGAGCCGATCAGCATGCCCTTGATGAAGAAGCGCTGCAGGAACGGATAAACCATCATAATCGGCAGCGCCGAAAATGCGATAACCGCCATTTTGACCCCTTCGGGGGACATATCGCCGAATACCTCGAACTGATCGGAGGAGCCGAACTGATCGGTGATGACGATCTCCCTCAGCCGCACCTGCAGCGGGTACAGCGTCCGGGTGTTGATGTAGTACAAGGCGTTCGAGTAAGCGTTCCATAATGACACGCCGTAGAACAAGCCCATCGTCGCCATCGCCGGCTTGGAGAGAGGCAGCACGATGCTCCACATGATGCGCAGCTCACCGGCCCCGTCCATCCGGCCGCAGTCGATCAGCTCACTGGGCAGGTTCACGAAAAAAGAACGCATGACGAACAAATTATAGGCGCTGATCGCGCCGGGTATGATCAGCACCCAGATCTTGTCGATCAGGTGCAGATTTTTCAGCAGCAGATAGTTCGGAATAAGCGGCGCATGGAAAATCATCGTGACCAGAATGAGCAGGAGCACATATTTGCGGCCGGCAAATTCGGGTCTGGACAGTGGATAAGCCAGCATCGACGTCAGCGTCAGACTAATGAACGTACCGGCCAAGGTGACGAACACGCTCACTCCGAAAGCGCGCCAGATCGACATGTCGCTCAAAATAATGCGGTAATTCGCTATCGTCGCATCCACTGGCCACAGGAACACGCTGCGCGTGTTGATAGCCACATCGGAGCTGAGCGACAGGGAGATGACATGAAGCACCGGAAATACCATGGCGCAAGCCAGCAGAGTCATCACTATATAGTTGAGATAATCGAACCATGTATGAGATTGGGTTTTCATTTCGCTTCTCACCGCCTCCGCCTAATAAAGACCTTGATCGGTCACGCGGCGGCTGAGCGTGTTGCCGATGACGATCAGAATAAGCCCGACCACGGACTTGAACAGTCCGATCGCCGTCGTATAGCTGTACTGCCGCTCCTGCAGACCGGCCCGGTATATATAAGTGTCCAGAATATCCCCGTTGACCGAGTTCAGCGAGTTCAAAAACACATAAACGCGCTCGAAGCCGAAGTCGAGGAAATGACCGATGTTCAGCAGGAACAGGATCACGATTGTCGGCAGAATGCAAGGAACCGTGACGGATAACGTCTGCCGCAGGCGATTCGCGCCGTCCATCCTGGCGGCCTCGTACAGCTCCGGGTTGATCCCGGCCAAGGCGGCCAAATAAACGATCGTGCCCCAGCCGCTGTCCTTCCAGATGCCTGCGCTGACCAATATGGTACGGATGTAGGAATCTTCCCCGAGGAAGTAGATGGACTCGATCCCGAAGAGATTCAAGATATGGTTGACCACGCCTGTCGTCGGCGACAAAATACCGACGGCGATCCCCCCGATGATGACCCAGGAGAGAAAGTGCGGCACATAGACGACGGTTTGCACGACCCGCTTGTACAAGGCCAGACGCATCTCGTTGAGCAGCAGCGCCAGAAGGATCGGCACTGGAAAGGCGAATACAATATCGTACAAGCCGATCAGAATCGTATTCATCAAAATGTTGGTAAATTCCTCATACGCGAACATTCGCTTGAAATGCTCCAGTCCGACCCATGGACTGCCGGCGATGCCTTTGAAAATATTGTAATTCTGAAAGGCCATGATCGAGCCGAACAATGGAATATATTTGAATACCAGAAAATATAAAATTCCGGGTATCGAGATGAGGTAAATCGCGGGGTACTTCCTCATCAAACGCCAGACTTCGCTGGCCCGCGACGATGACTTGACCGCGCTTCGGGTAGCATGCTGCAGATTGGCGGGCATTGGCTTTCCTCCTTGTGTCGTAAGTTCTGCTCCTAGCTTACAACGCAAAAGACGGACCAGCCATGGGGAAACTTGCATCCGAACTGTGTTTTCTTACGATTCGGATATCAAATTCTCCAGGCTTGTCCGCCTTGAGGAAGCAGGTAAAGCCGCCGCTTGCCACAGCGCGGCTTAAAAGTCAGGTGAACAATGCGCGGCCTGCGGCCGATCGGGTTTCCACCCGCTGTTGTAGCCAGATTTTTTGATTGTTGATCCCCTGTTCGGGGAAAATCCGGCTACAAAGGCGACCGCTATCGCTGTTTCAACTCCCCATCGGCTCTCCGGCCTCTTATTCACCGGACTTTTAGCCGTTCGCGCCCATGACGCGCAGCCATGCTTCCGCGATGCGCGCATGTCCGGCCGGCGACGGATGGACGCCGTCGGGCGCCCAGAAGGCAGCCGGCGCTTCGGTCGCCGCTTCGGCGAACAGGCCGTCCAGCGCCACGTAACGCGCCCCGAACTCTACAGCCAGCTCGCGGACGACGCGGATTTTCAGCTCCAGGTCTTCGCGCCACTGCTTGCGGTCCTCGGGGACCGGCAGCACGAAAGGCTCGATCAGCACGAGGCCTGCGTCTAGCTCGCGTTTCGTCCGCTCCAGCAGCGACCGGTAGCCTTCGGCAAACTCTTCGACGCTTGTCGGATCGTTTCTGTCGAATCTTCTCCACACATCGTTGATGCCGATATAGATCGATACCCAGTCCGGCTTCAGATCGATGCAATCCTCCTGCCAGCGCCCGACCAGATCCTTGACGCGGTTGCCGCTGATTCCCCGGTTGTAGAAGGTGACGCCCAGCTCCGGATACCGCGCCCCGAACGCCCCCGCTGCCATCAGGGCATACCCGCTGCCCATATGGGCCGAACTCTCTCTGTTTCTTCCTGCGTCCGTAATGCTGTCCCCGATGAACAGCACAACCTCTCCCTGCTTGATCGGCATTGTAGCCATACCTCTGAACCCCTCCGGCTCTCCTCTGAATTGTCGGCAAATCCTCAGCGCGCTTACGCTTATGCGACTTTCTCATTCTAGCAAGACTTGCCGCGGAGCGCGAAGGCCGTAATAGAGAAAAAGCCGCCGAAAACAACAGGTCTTCACAGCTTTTCGCAATTTTACACAGGCCAAGCGTAAAATTTTACCTATTTGGGTACAGATTTCATTTGTTAAGATGAAACCGGTTTCAAACAATTGGCCGTACAATACCGAAACGGAAAGGTGATGGCAATATGGACAAATCAAGACGATGGGTCAAACGCGCTGCCATAGGCACGATCGTCCTAGCGCTGGGCACATCGGGCCACACGGCTATGCCCCCCGCCGTACAAGCAGCTGCGCCCGCCCCTGCAGTGGTGGCAGCCGCTTCCGGCCAGACGGATGCGGCTGCGACTGCGGCTGCGGAGCCGCCGCTCAACCTGGCTTTGAACCGGCCCGCTGAGGCCAGCTCCTCCACGTCATCCCGCGAGCCCGGCAAAGCCAATGACACCGATGCCACCGGCACCTGGTGGCAGCCTGCCGGCGCGGATAGGACGGACCTGAACGTCTGGTGGTCGGTTGACCTCGGAGAGAAGCGGACCTTCAACGCTGTCGATGTTCATCTGAACCGCGTCGACAATCTGAGCAGCATCCGCGTGTATGTATCGGACGACAAGACCGGCTGGACGCCGGCATTGGCCAAAAAACCGTCCAATAAGGACGAATTGCTGCTGCTGGACCAAGAGGTTGCGGCACGTTATGTGAAGGTGGAGTTTATGCTGTCACGGGATTTGAATCTGAATTTGTTCGAGCTGGGCATCTACCGTCATACTTCCACGGAGACGCCCCCTCCGGCCGATCTGGAGGCGATCTACTTCACGGATGAAGCCGGACGGCCTTATACCCTCAACGAAGAGATCCGGCTGCCCAAGGACGGCTTGGCCAAGCTGACGCTCAAGGGCAGGCGCACAAGCGGCGGCGAGATCGATATGGGGGGCATACTGCGCCAGCTGACTTCTTCGGCCAAAAATGTCGCCATCGACGCGTCGGGAAGCGTGCAGGCGCTGGCCGCCGGCGCAAGCCGGGTGTACGCCGAGGTCGCGATGGAGGACGGCCGAAAGCTGCTGACCCCCGATCTGTGGATCGTGGTGACGGACGCGGCGGACCTGCTGGCCGAAGCGCTGATCGCGAACACCAGCCTCTCTCATCCGACGATGAAGGCCGAGATCGGACAGCCGGCGTTGCTCGCTCCCGGCGACGCCTATCCGGCTGTAACCGTGCAGGCCAATGTGGCGCTGCAGGTACACGGCGTGCTGCTGCGGGACGGAACGCCTGTGCTGCAAGTGCCGGGCGGCGTCTGGAGCAAGGGAGAGAGCAGGTCGCTGAGCCTGGAAGGTACGGCGGCCGAGCCAGGCTCGTATGAGCTGAGGCTGACCTTGACCCCCGACGGAGAGGGGGATGTTTACGACAGCTTCTACTTCACGGTCCTCCCTCCGGCAGGCATTCCGTCCGGCCAAAGCTCGGTAGCTTACCTCGGCGAGGACGGCAAGCTCGCTTATGTGCCGGATTACAAAGGCAATCGCGTGCTGGACTTCTCCCATGCCGGCTACAAGGGCGGCGGCGTGAAGCTGCCGGACGTGCAGGCCCGCATAGCCGTAGAGCCGGGAGAAGGCGACGATACCGCTCGCATCCAAGCCGCCGTCGACCAGGTCTCCAAGCTACCGCTTTCGGCTGACGGCTTCCGCGGAGCGGTGCTGCTGAAGAAGGGCCGCTACGAGATCGGCGGCAAGCTGACCATCACGGCCAGCGGGGTCGTGCTGCGCGGCGAAGGACAAGGCGAAGACGGCACGCTGCTGTATGCGACCGGCGCCGTCGCCCGCAACCTGCTCGAGATCGGCGGCAGCGCAGCCCTGACTGTAGATACGTCCTCGGCCACGCCGGTAGCCGATCTGTATGTGCCTGCGGGCGCCCGGTCGTTCCGGGTCAAGGACGCTTCCGGCTTCCGGGCAGGCGACACAGTCATTGTGCGCCGCTTCGGCAACGCCCGGTTCATCCGGGACATCGGCATGGACTATATTTACATGCGTCCGGGGACGAACAGCACCGCTCAGTGGGGGACGTTTAATCTCGACTTTGACCGCGTCATTACCGCTGTAGACGGCAATACCGTTACGGTGGACGCTCCGCTCGCTAGCGCCGTCGAGCTGAAGTACGGCGGCGCGTCGCTGATGAAATATTCCGATGCCGCCCGCATCGAGAATGTCGGGGTTGAGAATATTCGGGTCGATACGGAGTTCGATCCCTCGGTCATCGACACGGTGATGGACAATGGCAAGACCGACCCTTATCACGCCGATGAGAAGCATGCCGAACGGTTCGTCGTGCTGAACAGCGTCAAGAACGCCTGGGTGCGCAACATCACTGCCTACCACCTGTCCTACGCGCTCGCGCAGATCGGACGCAACGCCAAGTGGGTCACGGTCCAGGACAGCGAGATGTACGATATGGTGAGCATTATTACCGGAGGACGGCGTTACGTGTACTATATCCAGGGACAGCTAAGTCTCGTGCAGCGCACTTACGCCGAGACGGCGCGGCATGCCTTCGTGCTGGACAGCCGCGTGCAAGGGCCCAACGTCTTCCTGGACAGCAGCGCCGAGCGGAATTACAACACCAGCGAGCCCCATCACAAATGGTCGGTCGGCGGCTTGTTCGACGGGATACGCGCGCCGATCTCCATCCGCGACCGCGCCTGGCTCGGAAGCGGACACGGCTGGGCCGGGGCCAACTATGTCACCTGGAATACGGAGGGAGAATTGACCAGCCAGCAGCCTCCGACGGCTCAAAACTACGCCATCGGCCATATCGGGACAGTTGTCCCCGGCCTAGTGCCCGACAAGTATGACAAAAGGCCGCGCAAGGAAGCGTATTGGGAATCTGTCGGCCGACATGTAGAGCCTGGCAGCTTGTACAAGCAACAGCTGCTTGAGCGCCTCGGCGAACAGGCTCTTAGCCATATCGCCCAATCGCCGGTAGGCGGGGGAGAGCTTGACAATCCGCAGGCCGGCCAGGAGCAGCTGCCGCTTCTGACCGACCTTAGGGTGGACGGCAGAACGGTCGCGGGCTTCAAGCCCGATCTGTACGATTACGTGGTCAGCTTGCCGCTCGGCACGACAAACGCCCCGCGGGTTGAAGCCTCTGCACAGGCTGGCGATACGGCGGAGATTATGCAGGCCGACTCGCCGGGAGGCAAAGCCGTCATTACCGTTCGGCGTCCGGGCGGCTCATCCCTGCTGTACACCGTGCAGTTCCATACGCTTCCCGTATCCGGTCCGCTCCCGCAGGGCTTGATGCCTTATCCGATCGCGGCGGCCTCCGCCGGCGATTCTCACGCGTCCTATCCGCCGCAGAACGCTGCGGACGGCGATGTGGGCACGCGCTGGGCGGGCAAGGGCAACCAGTGGATTCAGTTCGATCTTGGACGGCCGCGCCTCGTCTCCCATGTACTGCTTGCCCGCTTCGGCGCTTTTAAATATAACTTCACAATCGAGCTGTCCCTGGACGGCAGCCAGTGGAGTACCGTGTACAGCGGAACGAGCAGCGGACTGGCCGATGTGCTGGAGAACCACCCCGTTCCCGACACGATGGCCCGTTATGTGCGCATCGCCGGTACCGGCAACGATCAGGACGCCTGGAACAATCTGAATGAAATCGTCATTGCCGGGGACGTTCCCGCCATCCGGCTGCTGGGCGACAACCCCGCTTATGCGGAAGCGATGACTTCGTATACGGATGCCGGAGCTGCCGCTTACGATCCGAAGGACGGCGATCTGACCTCCCGCATCACGGTATCCGGCAGCGTCTACACGAACCGCATCGGCCGATACACGGTATCCTATGATGTGTATGACGCAGACGGCCACGCCGCCGAGACGGTTACGCGCGCCGTATACGTCCGGGACACGACGCCCCCGGTCATCCGGCTGAACGGCTCAGCCGACATCGCGCTCGATTACGGCTCGGCGTTCCACGATCCGCTCGCCACGGCCGCGGACACGTATGACGGGGATCTGACAGGCAGCATCGTGATAGCCGGCCAAGTCGACACAAGCAGGCCCGGCGTTTATACACTGACGTACCAGGTGAAGGATTCGTCCGGAAATGCAGCCGAGGAGGTTATCCGGACCGTACGCGTACGGGAGGAGGAATCGTCCTCCGGTTCATCGGCCGGAGGGGACACGGGGTCGTCAAGCGCCGGCGGTTCGCCTTCGTCTCAGCCGAAGCCGCTGGCGGAAACCTCCAAGGACGGGCAAACCTTACTGGAGCTTGCTCCCGAGCAGCTGGACGCTTTCATGAAGGAGCATCCTGTCACAGATGGAGAGCTGGCCTTCCGCTCAGCCTCCCAGGACCCGGCTATCGTTCTCCGGCTCCCTGACGCTACCCTGGCGAAGCTGGCCGCAGAGCATCCGGAGCTGAAGCTGCGGGTCAGCACCACGCTCGGCGATTATGTCCTGCCGCTGGCCGCTCTCCCGTTGCCGGCCATGGCGGAGCGCTTGAAGACGAAGCCTGAAGCCGTCACAATCGAGATCCGCATCGCCAAGGGGGATGACTCTTCCTCCGGGCGCGTCTCGGAGCTGCTGACGGGCGGCGGCTGGACCGCGCTCGCCGCTCCGGTCGAATACAGCGTGACGGCCCTTGCTGGCGGTCTGCGGACCGAATGGAATAATTTCGGCATGTACGTGGAGCGGACCATCCCCGTCACGGAGACGGCTCAGCTCGATCCGGGACTGGCCACGGTGCTGGTCTTTGATCCCGGCGAAGGGCGCATGCAGTTCGTCCCCTCGGTATTCGTCAAGACGAATACCGGCAGCTGGCAAGCCGTGGCCAAGCGGACCGGCAACAGCCTGTATGTCGTCGCGCAGACCAAGCGCACATTCGATGACTTGCATGGGCATTGGGCCGCAAACGATCTGTCGCTGCTCGCAAGCAAGCGGATTGTGGACGGCGTATCCGAGCGGAGCTTCGACCCTGACGGCCGGGTAACCCGCGCCCAATTCGCCAGCCTGCTCGTCCGGGGCCTCGGACTTGCGGACGCCCGCGACGCCGGCGCGGCGGCAGCCTTCGTCGACATGCCTGCGACGGCTCCATATGGAGCTGCCATCGGAACCGCCACCGCTCACGGCCTGATCCAGGGCTATGAGGACGGCAGCTTCCGGCCGGATGCTCCGGTCAGCCGCGAAGAGCTTGCCGTGCTGATCGACCGAGCGTACACATTTGCGGCGAGAGGCGGCGCGAGCGCCCTGTCGGCTCCTGCTGCCAAGCTTGGCAGCGCGTATGCGGATCAGGCGGATATCGCGGTCTGGGCGCGCGACTCCGTCTTTCGCCTCCGGGAGCTCGGGATGGTCGAAGGGCAGGAGCTTGACCGCTTCGCTCCGCAGCGGACGGCTTCCCGCGCCGAAGCCGGCGTGATGCTCAAGCGGCTGCTGAAGCAGCTGGCCTTCCTTTCCTAACGCGAGTTAATGCCAACAGCCTTAGTCCGTCAAGCTCGGACTAAGGCTGTTGGCGCTTGCTCCGCCGCTTCGTGCTCCGTGCGTAAGCAGCATCGGATGCTGCTTACGCACGTTCCAGCGGAAGCGTAATCGTAAATTCCGTGACCCCGTCCTCGCTTTTCACGACAATATCTCCCTTGTGCCGATCCACGATCCGCTTGACAATATGCAGGCCAAGACCGGAATTGCGTTTCCGGCTCTTGAGTGAAAATCCGGAATCGAACAGCTTGCGCCGCACCTCCGGCGGAATCGGGTTGCCCCAATTGCACACCTTAAGCTCCAGCAGGTCTTCGGATACGGAACCTTCGACCATCACGTAGCGGTCCTCGGGCTCCAGCTCCATCGAAGCGTCGAACGCATTGTCGATCAGATTGCTTACGACCTTGACCACATCCGTCGCCTGAACGGTCGCGTCATTCAGTCTCCCCATGCCGCTGAAGGCATACTCCAGCTGGATGCTCTGGCATTCGGCCTGGGTAAGCTTCGCCTGAATCAGGGCGATGAGCGCCGGATTTTCGATATTGACCAGATCATGCACCACCCGGATCTCTCCGACAAGCGCGCTGGTATAGTTTTGCAGCTCCTCATAATGTTTAAGCGACAGGAAGGAATGGATCGTCTGGATATGATTGCTGAAATCATGCCGCTGCTCCCGTATGGACTGAAACAGCTTCTCGACACTGTCGGTATGCGCCTCCTGCGCTTCCTGCAGCGCCCGCTCCTTATTGCGGTTATAGATCATCACGATAAATGCCATCACCATGACGCTCAACAAAGAGCTGATCAGCATGAACAGCAGAGACAGCTTCAATTGCCGGGAAAGCTCGGCCTCCACCTGAGAATAATCGGAGGAGATCGCAACCAGTGGAGGCTGCCCGCCCGCTTTGAATTTCAAATAATCCGTATGAATGGGCGTAAAGCTCCTGAGCTGGGTCCCTCCCTGCTTTTCGCTGAAAAAGAAAGTCGGTTCATTCTTGTCCAGCGCTGCTTGGGCATATTGCTTCTCCCGCTCATCCCACTCGTCGTAATTGCCGAGGATAACGGCGTGCTTGGACAGCCAGATGCTGTCCGTTGCCAGCTTATCATGCGGCTGACGCTCCATCAGATTATCCGTATTAAGAACGGCGATCTCGAGCCCCAGTCCTTCGTACTCCCGAGCCAGCTTGGCGATGGCGTCCGAGATGCCGGTGGTCTCCTGGTATTCCCGGAAGTGCGTGGCATGCATGAACGGATTAATGATGTAGTTCGTCGTGCCGTCGTAATAGTAGCCCCACTTGTTCACCTTTTGAGGAATGCTTGATTTATTCTCGATAGGTCCGCTCCAATAATTGGGCAAGCTTTGGCCGATGCCGACATTCACATCGCGCCCCTCCAGCAGTTGTTGGAACGCTTCATAATAATAGTACCACGACCTGGAGCTGACCCCCAGCTCCAGCGGATCGGATGACCTCGCCCCGATAATGTCATCCTCTGTTTTCACGAACAACGTGATATGGTCAATGCCCAGCTCTCGGCTCAAGCGGACAAGCTCTTCATTCGTGACATGCGCGATGTCCGGGTCCAGACGATTGCGGATGGCGATAGCTGCCGTGCGCAGATGCTGCCCCATCATGTCCTCCACGTACTTCTCCCCGGCCGCCGTTTGCTCGATCGTAGCGATGATGCTATGGAAAATGAGCCGCAGCTTCTCCTGCTCGCTCTTGATAATCGTTTCTTTGGCATGCTGGTAATAAACTAAATTCAACCCGATCAAAATAATTAAAAACAACAGCGTCGTCTTAATGGGCAGCTTCTTGAGCCATTGCACGTTTAACACCTCATCGCTGTTTTCATTGTCAGCCGGAAGGCCAGAACAGAACAGTCCTCTCCATTATAACAACGGATGTAGAATTGTGTCGAATAAAGGTTGAAAATAATTGAACAATGCCCGGCGGCCTCGGACGCGCGCTTTGCAGAGCGCCAGCCGGCTTCGCCCGCCTCCCAGGGCTGCAAAACCGCCTCTTTCTCCTTCGGCATTGAGCCCGCCGCTCTTTTAGGTTATGATGAAAGATGGCGCAGCCTGCCGATATAAGGCTTCATGCGCTCCCGACCTACAAATTCAAGAATGAAGCGAGTTGGATGAGATGAATGCCAAAGATTTACACTATACAATGCCCGCCGAATGGACGGCTCATGAGCGCACCTTCCTATCCTGGCCCGTACAAGCTTCCATGGTTTACCCGGAAGATTACTCGGCGGTAAGCCAGGGCTACGAGGATCTGGTGCATGCGATCGCCGAGTTCGAGCCTGTTACCGTTATTGTCAATCCGTCGGATGCGGAGCAGGTCAAGGCGCGTTTCACCGAAGACAACGTGGAATTCCTTGTGATCGCGCACAATGACGCCTGGTTCCGCGACAACGGACCGACCTTCCTGCTGAACGCTCAAGGGCAGATTGCCGGAGTCAACTGGAAATTCAACGCCTGGGGCGGCAAATACTCGCCTTGGGACCTCGATGACGCCGTAGCTCCGCAGGTGCTGGAGCATTACGGCATCCAGCGTCTCGACGCTCCGCTCGTGATGGAGGGCGGGTCCATCCATGTCGACGGCGAGGGTACGCTGCTCACGACCGAGGAATGCCTGCTGAATCCGAACCGCAATCCTGAGCTCAGCCGCGCGCAGATCGAAGAGCTTGTGAAAAACTTCGTCAATGTCGACAAGATCATCTGGCTGAAGCGCGGCCTCGACGGCGACGAAACCGACGGCCATGTCGACAACATCGCCTGCTTCGCGGCTCCCGGACGCGTTATCCTGCAAGTATGCCACGATCCGGCTGATGAGAACTACGAGATTACGCAAGAGAATCTGAGCATTCTGCGTCAAGCCACCGATGCCCGGGGACGAGCTCTCGATATCATCCAGATCGAGCAGCCGCCCAAAACCTTTTTCGGCGAGCAGCGGCTCACGCTCAGCTATCTGAACTTTTATTTCGTCAACGGCGGGATTATCCTGCCTGTCTTCGGCGGAACCGCTGAAGCCGCTGACCGCGAAGCCGTGCGTGTGCTTGGCGAAGCGTTCCCGGACCGCCGCATCCGCACCATCGACGGGATGTCCATCATCAAGGAGGGCGGCAACGTCCACTGCACCACCCAGCAGATGCCCGCCAGCGCCAGAGTCAGAGCATAGCTTAGGCTTACCCGGCGCTAGCCGGACGCTAATCTTCAGAATGAGGTGATTTCCATGAGAAATGTCAAAGTAGCCGCTACGCAGATGAGCTGCTCTACAGATATCGAAGACAATATCCGCAAGGCGGAAGCGCTGGTGCGCCAGGCTGCTGCCCAAGGCGCCCAGATCATCCTGATCCAGGAGCTGTTCGAGACGCCGTACTTCTGCCAGAAGGAGAAGTCGGACTATTACCGCTATGCGGCCGAGCTCGAAACCAATAAGGCCGTGAACCACTTCCGCGAAATTGCCCGCGAGCTGAAGGTCGTGCTGCCGATCAGCTTCTATGAGAAGAAAAACTATGCCCGCTACAATTCGCTGGCTGTCATCGATGCCGACGGCGAGGTGCTCGGCGTCTACCGCAAAAGCCATATTCCCGACGGTCCGGGCTACGAGGAGAAATTTTACTTTAATCCCGGCGATACCGGGTTCAAGGTATGGAACACGCGGTATGCCAAAATCGGCGTAGGCGTCTGCTGGGATCAATGGTACCCGGAAGCCGCCCGCTGCATGGCTCTGATGGGCGCAGAGCTGCTGTTCTACCCGACCGCGATCGGCTCCGAGCCTCAGGACGGCTCGATCGACTCGAAGGACCACTGGCAGATGTGCATGCTCGGCCACGCCGCAGCCAACCTGATGCCGGTGATCGCCTCGAACCGGATCGGCCGCGAAGAAGACGAGGAGTCAAGCATCGACTTCTACGGCTCCTCCTTCATCGCCGGTCCGCAAGGCAACAAAATCGCCGAGGCCGGCCGCAACGAGGAAGCCGTGCTCGTCGCCGAGTTCGACCTCGACCAGCTGGAGGTACAGCGGATCGAGTGGGGCGTCTTCCGTGACCGCCGCCCCGAGCTGTACAAGGCTATCGCGACATACGACGGCAAGCAGGTGCTGTAGGCCGTCATCAGGGTATACGAACCAGCCATCCGTGAGGATGGCTGGTTCGCTGTTTTTTATTGCACATTTAACCAATCTTCGTCTTATCCGGAGGTTCCAGGAGTAGGCAGCACCTCAACACGATGAGACAGAGGAATTGCCGGAATAGTCGACAGCTCTTCGTTCACAAGTACGGCTTCCTTCAGCTTGAAGGAATGGAACCCGTGGGCGGCCTTCGCTAAGAAGATAAGCTCCAGCACAGCCTCTCCTTCTTCCAGCCGTACTGCCGTGTCAGAAGACCATTCTGCCGTGAGTGTGCCACTGCCTGGAGTCACCTGAACATTCGCCGTCTCCAGCAGCGCTTCCGCATCCAAATACTCAAATGCCGCGGCATCGAACTGCACCCTGATAGTGCCGCCATACACAGCACCGTATACGCTATGCTGGATGCTGTTGCTTAACTCGCTGACATGCCATTTAACAGTAAGCTGATGGCCGGCGGTAACCTCAGACACTCCCAGCAATGCAGCCGACGGCTGATACAGCGGCTTCGCCTCGATGTCCCCGGACTGGCCAGCGGAGACGAAGCCGAAATAACCTGCTTCGTAGATCGGATTCACCCGGTCGATCAGATCGAATACTGGCTGACCGTCGACATAGAGGAGCAGCCGCACGCCTCCATCCACATTGACAGCGCCCATATAAACCGGGGTTGACGAGCCGTCAAACTGTGTATTAGGGAACGTCTTAAACATGGTTTGCTTGCCGTCCACCCATTTCTGCAGCTCCCATACCCCGGACTTGAATATTACCAGATAGGTCGTGTCCTGGTTCAGCGGACCGCTCGGCTTCTGGGATCTTAACAGAATACCCGGCCATTCGGAGGCTATATTCAGGAAGGGGTATTTCAGATTCCAGCCGAACACGCCGCTACCGAACGATTCAGCCGTATATCGGGTGAAGTCCTTGGAGAAACGATGCCGGTCATCCCCGAGCGAAGCATAGGCTTCCGACCACCCCTGAGGATTGGCAAGCATCTCGTCAAGATGAATCTTGGGCAGCAGCAGCACGGGGGTCGTGACAACACGTGACTCATACATGCTCTCCGCCGCCTCCAGAGCCAGCTTCGCAGCCGCCAGCTGCTGCCGATTCCGCTCCGCATCCGCAAATGCCGCTTCCGCGAGCAAAATTTCATCCTGTAAAGCGGTCCGGGCGCTTCCCGCGAATTGGCCCGGCAACGTACCTTCCGTAGACAGCTCCAGCAGCTGATTCGCTTGCTGCAGAGCAAGCAGCAGCTCCTTGCGAGCCTGGAGCGCCTCCTGCTTCTGCTGCAGCAGCTCCCGCGCCGTCGCCAATTGCAGATCCGTCGCCGCAGGATTGGCCGCTGTGAGCTTTGCTTGCTCGATCATGAGCTCCAAATCCTCCAGCACCTCAGAGGAAAACTCATCTTCGGCCAAAGCCCTGGCATGTATGACTTGCGAGGCGAGAATAACATCCCGGAGCGCATCAGCCTCTGACCGGTGCTCCAGCGGCAAAATCACGCCGATATCATCATAGCTGACCGTCATCTCCAAAGCCTGCGGCTTGTTGTTCCAGGTCAGCGACGATTCCGACCAGTTGTCATCATCCAGGCCGAACAACGTACTTTTCGCTCCGGCGGCCGCGGCCCCGGTAGCGTACAATCTCAGCTTGACATGCGTAATCTGGCTTCCCGCGAGCTCATTCAACGGGAATTTCAAATAAAATTCTTCCTGATAACCGCTGTTCCAATTAGCTGCATTGAAAGAGGTCGGATTCGTGAAACTGCTATCCGCATCCGTCGTCCCGGTGCGGTTGCGCACGCCTGCGCTGTGCGTCGCCCCGATTTCCACCGGTGTCGAAGAGCCCGCCACCGTAACGATCAGCTTCGGCTGTTTGTCTCCGCTTCGCTTTAGCGCGAAGGTCGTTCTGCTGCCGGCGCCCTTCATGTTCAAGGTCGCAGCGCCGTCGCCGCTGGCTTGCGATTGAATAAAGGATGTGGCATCGTATTCCATAACCGCCGAGGTCGTCGATGCCATCGTCTGCGTATCCAGCTCCTTTAATTCAGGGCCGCCGGCACTGCTTCCCGTCTGACCAAGAAAAACAGTGGCCGTCGTATGCGCAGGTCCTGTCGTGAAGTCAAGGGTACGCTGCATCCAATCTGCCCCGTAGACGCTCTGCCCGATGGTCGCACCGCCATAATCCCTCACGCCGAAGGTCGCCTGTGCCGAAGCCGAGCTCGTCTTCGTCCATAATGAGAATGTATAACGCGTATTCGGCTCCAGGCCCGCAACGGTCTGCTCCAATTCGGAGCCCGAGCCCTTCAGCTGCACACCTCCGCTCTGCGTCCGCATCGCTGCCGTCTCGGACGACCAGGCGCCGCCGGAAGCATAGATGGGACTGGCGATTCCGGAAACCGATGTCCATTCCTGCAGCGTGCCTGTCTCGAAGCCGCCGTTTCGAACCAAGTTCACATAGGGCGGTATGCTTCTGATAACAGTGCCAATGGCCGGCTGCGCAAGAAAATCGTGCCCCGTTCGGAATAACGGCTGTCCGTATTCGTAGGCTCCGACATCAGGCGCCGCGCCGGCGTACCCGTCGGTAATGGCAGGAATGACGCGTCCCGCATCAATAGCCGGCGATCCTGCCTGAAGACGATAGTCATGCTGAAGCGGATCTGCGAACAGCGGATCGAGTCCGGCCGCAACATTGTTCCCCGTGACCACTCCCGTCGAATCCCCAAAGCTGATGTCGCCTCCGGCGAATATATTGTTAAATACCCGATCCCCGAACATGTCGCCGCGGAATACGATGGCCCAGGTGTCCATCCCTTTCGTATTCGTGCCCGCCGTATTGTTGAACACCAGATTGTAGTTGCTCGGAGAATTCAAGCGGATCGGGTCCGCATGGGGCACATTCCAGATGACATTGTGGTGGATGATGAAGTTGCTGCTCTGATTGTCCGTGTAAATGCCCATCCCCAGGTGCGTATACATATCGTGAAGCGTGTTGTAACGAATTTCGGAACGTCTCGCATCATCCCCCGCCGTGTAGATCAGACCGCTGTCGTAGGTCACCAGTCCTCCGTAGGAGAGATCATTGTGCTCCACGATCATCTGATCGGGGTTATCCAGCTTCATCACGTCTCTTCCCGACCGGGTCAAGGTGTTGTAGCCGATGTAGTGCTCCCGGCCCGCCGCCGAGATTAACCCGTTCCATGTCCCGGCATAGTTGCCGTCATGCATGTAGTTGTTGACGATCTTATGATGCGCGCCCTTCACATTCAGCAGGCTGCCTGAACTGTAGGCAAGCTCGCTGTTTCGGATTTCGTTGTATTCGCCTCTCAGCGTAAGACCGTTATTGCTGTCATTCGGACTGCTCTGCGGATTGCGGCTGTTATGGGAAATATACGAAGCCTTCATGTCGTCGATCAGCAAATGCTTGGTCTGGTCATCGGTCTTTATGCTGGCTGCGAACAAATCGATTCCTTCTATCCGGATATGCGACTTGCCCGATACATCAAACCCGTAAAGCCGTTTCTTCGCTTCGACCAGCAGGCTAGTAACGGCCGCTCCGGCAGGAGGCTGCAGGTAAAGCTCTTGATTGGCGCTGTCATACCACCACTCCTTATCCGCATCAAGAGCACCTTTAACACCGGACAAAAAATAGGAATTACCGACGCGAGCGTCATAATTGGTATTGCTTGCCCGCGCAGACGTATAGGTCAAGACGCCGGTTGCCGGGTTGAAGCCGGTAATGACGCTATCCTGGCCGACCCATGCCGCTCCTCCGGCGAACCAGACGGTTCCCCCCACCCAATCCACGTTCGCGGGAATCAGAGGATCGGTCAGGCTGGTATTGCTGCCCGCACTCATCACGGCCAGTGTCGGCTCCAGCCGCGTCCCCGTATTATTGGGCCACCTGGCTTCCTCCGCCATCTCTCCGTTTATGAAAAGCTGATTTCCGGCCCCCAGGCTCCACGCCATCGGCGCTTTAAAAATGGCGCCGGGAGCGACGGTGTCCTCCGTCCACCCGACGAGCGGATCGGCTCCGCTAATGACGACCGTCTCCCCCGGATAGCTTCTGAACGTAATGGGGGCTTCCGCTGTCCCGGATTGCACGGGAGTTACCGTCTCCCGGTACACCCCCTCGCGGATGAAGCAGATGTCTCCCGGCGCCATGCTGTCAGCGGCTTTTTGCACAGTCCTCCAGGGGTTCGCTTCACTCCCGTCGCCTGTACTGTCGCTTCCGCTGACTGAAACATAATAGACCGAAGAGGAAGCGCTTACAAGTTCGTAACGAAACATCCACCCCTGCAGCGCCAGCATAATAGCCAGCAAACATGCCAGCTTGCGTACTTTTGCTTTACCCATGATCATCATTCATCCGCCCTTCATTGGATTATAGGATTAGCCGGAAGGTCAGTAATCCTCAACGGGATACAAACCTTCCGGCGCAAATCACCGTAGCTTATTTCTGCGTTTTCCTCCATTCGTCCAACTGACGCTGAACCTCGGCAAGCACCTTGTCGAACCCCGCCGCTTTCATTTTCTCCTCACGCAGCTTCAGCGTCTTGTCCGTATCGTCCAACCCATTATCCAGGATCGGCTGAAATTCTTTTTCAATGGCCGTCAGGCGAGCCATCTCATTCTCGACACTCGTCCGGTCAAAATTGAATGAAATCAGCGGATCGATCTGTGCCGTCTCGTTGATCTTTTGCGTCTGCTCCCATACATCATCCGGCTGTCCCGGGAGCAAATAGGTATTGAATACATTGCCCAGAATCCAGCTTGGCAGCTCATAGCTTCCGGTTTTTTTCTCTATGCGCTTGTCACCGGTTTTGATATAGTCGGTCCCTTCGATGCCGAAGGACAATAGATTGATCAGCTCCTTGTCGGTATTGATCAGATGGATCAGCTTCATCGCCAGCTCCGGCTTCTTGGAGGTAGCACTGATCGCCGTCAGCGTGGACAAGGCCGCGCTTCGACCGATAATCGGGCTGCTCGTCGCCGCCTGCACAACATCGAAGCCATAGGCTATTTTTAACTCCGCGTCGCCGCCGGGCTTCTGGCGGCCATAGCGGCTGAATATTTTACCCGCCTTGATAAGACTCGTTTCGTCCTTCAGCGTGGCGACGTCCTGCGGGAAATACCCCTTCTGATACCATTCTCTGAACGTTTTGTATTCATCGACGTAATTTTGCGTTTTGTCATACACCTTCCAAGTGGACGTATCGACGGAGAACAAGTTTTCCACACTCGGCACGTAGCTGTTGAAGCCAAGCGAAACACTGCCCGCTCGCAGCGGTATAAGCGCCGGCTCCTTTTCCTTCACGGCGGCATAGATTTGGCCAAGATCCTGGATACTTTTCACATGCTGGACATCAAGCCCATATTTCTCGGCGATATCCTTCTTGAACCATACGCCATCCTGGCTGACCATGATCTGATTATTCGGGATACCGTAGGTGTGGCCTTTGACCTTAACCGCGTTCCACACTTCCTTCCGCAGGATCGACTGGAGGTCCGGGTACTTCGCCAGCATATCGTCCAGCGGGATATAGGCCCCGCGATCGACGTTGTTCAGGTAATTATTGGCCCAGGCCGATGTAAAGGCCAGATCATACTCCTCTCCCGAGGCCATAATCAGCTGCATCTTGTTATCGTAATCGCCCGGATTAATAAAACGCAGATCGAGCGTCGCGTTGATCTTGCTCTGAATCCGTTCATTGGCCTTCGCTATCACAGCTTTGGCATTCGCCGGCTCGCTGTAGCGAACGTACCAGATCAGCTTCTCCGGCGGCCCCTTCGTGGCTTCGGCGGTGCTTTCCGCCGGGGATTGCTTCGGTGCATCCGCACCGGAGCATGCTGCCAGCACCGAACCTGTGATTAGTAGACTGGCCAGCGGCAATCCCCATCTCAACTTCTTTTTCTTTTGCATATAAGCCCCTCCTTATTTAAATGACAGCGAATAGCTAACCGGGTTTCATTCGAGGCTATCCCTTCACCGACCCAACGGTAAGCCCCTTGGCGAAATACTTCTGAACGAACGGGAATACCAGAAGCATCGGACCGATCGCCAGGATACACATCGCCATACGCATATTTTCCGTCGGCAAATTGGCGGCGGCGGACAGATCGACCATGACGTTATCCTGCATGTTTTTCGTGATCTCGCTAATGTTCTGCAGCATCACCTGCAGCAAGTATTGCAGCGGGTACATGTCCTTCTGCGATACGAACAGGAGTGCCGGGTACCAGGAGTTCCAATACGTCAGCAGCTGCATCAGTCCGATCGTCGCCAGCACGGGCTTGGAAAGCGGCAGGATGATGCTTGTATAAATACGCAGCTCACCAGCCCCGTCTATGGTGGCCGATTCGGCCAGCGCCTCAGGCAGCTGCTGGAAGAACGTTCGCATCAGGAAAACGTACCAGACATTGCCGAGCACCGGAATAATCAAAGCCGCATACGTATCCTGCAAATGCAAATAATTGGTCATCAGGATATAAAAAGGGACAAGTCCGCCGCTGAACAGCATCGTAAAAAACAGATAGAACGTAATGATACGGCGATAAATGAAATCGCGGCGCGACAAAGCGTAAGCGCAGGTCGATATCATGAACAGAGAGATGAAGGTGCCTGCCGCTGACATGATGATGGTGACTTTGTAGGCATTGAACAACGTCATAGGCGTGGAGAAGATGAAGCGGTAAGCCTCCAGGTCGACCTCGACCGGCAGCAGCCGATAGCCGAATTGCGCGATGTTCTCATCACTCGACAAAGATATGGACACGATCGAAATAATCGGAATAATAAAAGCGACGCTCAGCAAAATCATGAACAGGTGCGTACAGCCGTTGAACCAGCGCTCCCCAATCGTTGCCCGCATGGGAGAACCTCCTTCCTAGAACAGCGCGTTATCCGAGTTGATTTTTCTTACGAGGGCATTCGTTCCGATGACGAGCATGAAGCCCACCAAGGACTTGATCAGGCCGGTCGCAGCCGACATCCCGATATCGCCGTTTACGGTCAGAGCCCGGAATATATACGTATCTATGACGTCTGTTGTGGCATAGATCGTTGTTGAGTTCATAGGCAGCTGGTAGAATAACCCGAAGTCGGCCTCCAGAATTTGCCCGATCGCCAGAATGGTCAATATCGTCATCACCGGATACAGGAACGGCAGCGACACATAGAACAGCACCTGCACCTTGTTGGCCCCGTCTATCTTGGCCGCCTCGTAATAGGTCGGGTCTATTCCCATCAGCGCAGCGTAATAAATAATCGCCCCCATCCCAATTTCTTTCCACAACTGGGCGATGGGCAGAATGTATATCCATGGCCCCGCCAGATTGTAGTAATCCAGCGATGCGTAGCCCATCCATTCCAGCAGCTGATTCATCATCCCGGATCGGGGATTGAGGAATGCGTAGGCCATATAAGCCACGACGACCCAGGAAAGGAAATGAGGAAAAAACATGACCGTCTGATACGCCTTGAGCAGCCTCCTGTTTGAAATCTCATAAAGCAGCAGCGCAATCAACAGCGCGCCCGCCAGATTTAAGACGATGAACACGGAGTTGAACGCCAGCGTATTCCTCACGATGCGCCATAGATCGGGTGAATCCAGAAGAAACTTGAAGTTGCTGAGGCCAATCCATTCGCTGCCCCATATGCCCCGATTAAATTGGAAGCGCTTAAACGCAACAACGACTCCGAACATCGGAACGTATTTGAATAGGAAGATAAAGAGGACCATGGGCAGCGTCAGCATCAATAAAAAGCGGTTTTTGCGGAATTGCTTCCACCATCCGGGGACGCCTGCCGTCTTTTTCGTTGCATGACTCCGCAGCTTCATGGCAGGCTGGACCTTGCTCATACATGTACACCTTCTTTGCTTCATTTTGGCTTGCCTGTCGTGAGCTCATCGTATGTCAGGAATGCGCCCGGACGTAAGGGTCAAAATCGGCGATTTGGTGTAAAACGGAGGTGTACAGGATGCAAAATGGTGTGAAACAGCGGCATTTCGCAAAAAAAGCCTCCGAACGGAACGCTCAAAGGCTGCAAAGCTTGCTCAAGGAGCATTCAGCTGATCGACATTAAGCTTCAAGCGGTACTCTGTGGGCGTCGCGCCTGTCAGCTTTTTGAAGATGCGGAAGAAGTACTTTTTATTCTCCCAGCCGATCCGTCCGATAATCTGGTCGATCGTCAGATTCGTTTCGCCCAGAAGCTGTTTCGCCTTCTCGACTCGGACATGCGTGATGTAATCCCCCAGCGAATGCGAGGTTCGCTCCCGGCACAGCTTATTCAGATAAGCGGGGGTCAAATTGAACAAATCGGCGATTTGGTGCGGCGACAGCGCGTTATCGGCATAATGCTCATCAATATAGCGAAGCGCCTCCGATACGATAAGCTTGGTTTTTTCATTCGGAATCTGGTGAATACGTCCGGCGATAGCCTCGAACAATCGGCGAAATTCGGCGTCCATCTCCGTGAACGTCTCCATCCTCTTCAGCTTCCTGTCGAATTCACTGAAGCTAAGTCCAAACGTAACGGTGCGATTGCTCTCCATCGTATGCAGCAGGTTGAAGATAGAAGAGGACAAATAGGAGACGGCGAACATCATATTGTCATAGTCGCACCGATGCAGCAGCTCCGTCAGCAGGCCGTACGCTGCCCCGGCCTTGTCCGGCTTGCCCTCTTGAATTCCCTCCAGCAGCTGGTCGACCAGGGGATGATTAAGATTGAAATATTCCGGCCCGGCAGGCTCGCTCTCCTCCCGGAATAAGAGGCACCCGTGCCCGGCTTTGAATCTGTTGTGGGCCAACTCCAGCGCGTCACGATATAAATATGGAATTTCGCGCAGCGTCATTGCGGCTTCGCTGACAAAGGCAGAGAACGCAAAGCCGCAGTAATGTTCAAAGCTCATCCGAGCTTGCTGCAGCAGCTCCGTCAGCGATTCCCTCCGACCCGCCTTGCCCCCCTCGTCTTCCTCGACGCTCAGGATAACCGCAACCCGGTCTTCTCCCATATCCAACGTCTCACAGGCGAAGCTTGTCCGTAAGATCTCCCCGGCAATATTCGTCAGCGCATAGCGCAGCAGCGCGCGATCGGGCTCACTGTACTTCTCGCAGAAATCGGCATAGCGGTCGATCCGTATAACAACAACGGCCCATGGCCCGTTCGGGTTTATCCCGGCTGCATACGTTTGCAGCCATTCGTATTCATTTCGGGCCGGCGGTAATCCGGTGCGCATGAAATCTTCCAGTGCCTTCTGCTTGAGCGCGAGCCAATTGCTGTTTCTGAATTGCTGAAGATCAAGCAGCTTATGGCGCGTCGTAGAGAATACCTCCGAGATCATTTCGAATTCATTATTATTGCCGGCAGCGCGATCATCTGACGGAATATGGGGACTGAACTTGTTGTGCAGCGTACGTACAGGCGCGTACAAGTTGCGCGTCAAGATCACGGCGGCGATCAGGCAGGCCGTCATCATAATGACGCCGATACCGATGGCCAGACTTTTCACGCGCTCCGCTGTCCGGGCGACGGTATCGTAAGGCGTGACTCCGACCAGCTTCCAATCCAGCAGGTCGCTGTGTACATAGGTCACCACAGAGGTAGTCCCCTCAAGCGGAGCGGTGAAATATCCCGATGACTGCGGGGATTGGAGAATTCGGCCCACATAATCCAATTCGCCGACATGCTGTAAGAACAGCTCCTGATCGGTATGAGCAAAAACCTCGCCTCCGCGGCCGAGAAACCACAAGCTTTTCATATCCATGGTATTTGTGCCGTCCGCCGCCACATTATTGAGGAAGCTCTCCACTTTGACATTAATGATGATAGCGCTTTTCAAGGTACTGCCATCCCGGAAAAATTCGGGCAGCACATAGGTAAATACCTGCGCGTCCTTGTTCGGCTGCTCTTCCGTATGCGCGATGAATCTCGGGATAGGAGTAAGGCGCGGAATAGGCGTCCCTGCTTTCAACAAGCCGTCAATCTGCGGATCGAAAGCTCCTCCCTTGCGGATAACCGGATTGGGCCCCATGACATAGTAGGTATCGCTTCGCGCATTATACACATACATGGATTCCATATAGGGGTTCGCTTCGAGCGCCAGATCCAGGGCGCGTATGCTGCCGAGCGTTTCATACACGGATAAGTTTTCTCCGTACATCAAATTTTTCACATCGGTGTTCCCGGTCAGCGAAACGGAATAGCTGCGGATATAGGCATGAATCTGCTCGGCATTATGAATCACCTGATGCATCAGCGATTCATTGAGCTGATTCACGACTTTAATATTGTAGCTTCTGAAGCTTGTGTACAGCAGGACCGACAGGATGAGCACAATAAGCGTTGTGAAGAATGTGATTTTAACGATCATATTCATAAAGTAATTGGGTACCCTCTGCCTCATATGCCCTGATCCCCCGTTCAATTGGTGAAATTTATTATAGCCGCTGCCGCCGTGGGTGGATAGTGCCTCCGTTCAATTTAAACCAATTCTTTGATTTTACACCTCTGAGTACGGGGATGTCCGACGGGTGGGGAAGCGACGGAGAGCAAGGAGTCAATGTCCCGTTCCACAGCCTTGCTGAATAACAGTGCGGACGATGGAAATGCAGACGATGCTGCGCGACGAGATGCTGTACTTCCGGTCGCAGCTGGAGACGAAGAGTATGAGCAAAGACTAGGCTTCGTAACGGCAAGGATGCTTACTATCTGAGCAGAAAAAAGCCGATTCCCGCGGGAATCGGCTTTATCGTATTAAACTTCCAAGTTGAATAACTTACCAAGCGATATCCGAAAATCCTTGAACACATTCGACCGCACGTTATCCTGCTCCGTATATAAGTTACGCACCTGATACATGCCATCCTGCAGCGCATACACATGAACAGTGCGATTGCCGGGATCAACGATCCAATATTCCTGGACGCCATATTTTTGATAAAGATTAAACTTCTCATTGAAGTCTTTCAGCGCCGTTGAGGGTGACAACACTTCAATAATCATCGTTGGAGCGCCATGACAGCCGTTCTTCGAGATCTGATTCTTAGAGCAAACCACCGATAGGTCCGGCTGCGTAACATGATCAGGCGAATCATATTGACCGCTCTCGCTAAAGAAGACGTCGAATGGAGCGACAAACACGTAACAGCTCTGATTGTGCAAGTAAGTTCGAAGCGCGAAATGCAACTCACCTACGATAAACTGATGAAGGGCTGTTGGAGTCGGCGACATGTTATATGCCTTGCCGTTAATTAACTCCCATGCTCCGTCCCATGACAACCAATCTTGATACGTATGTTGCTTCTTGTCATCCAGGTTCGACACTTGGCTCCACCTCCTTCGAGCTTATCACCTGTTACGGCTTATCTATACCCTTCGTGTATATCTGGCCATGCTTAATATCCTCTTCGGAAATCTGGTTGCGTTTACCTGAATTATAACACATATCGCTTCGATTTCTTAGCGTTGCCATCTACGGATATTAAACAACTGGAATATGCCATTGCAGAAATCACAGAGATTACGACGGGATTTGGACTTGTTCGACAATCCCTCCCCCTCCGATAAATAGGCATTCATCCCGCTCACATATCCCCGTCCCGCTTGAATATATTTAGTAACAAGCATTCTTTTTTCCACAGGATATTGATGCGCAGGGCAGACAAAGACGAGTAAGCGTTCGGCCCGCTTACAGTCCGCCGCTTTGCATCATTTGAGCCAGGCCGCGAAACGACACGCAGCGCAAAACTGCCAGGAGGTGTCCCGCATGACGAAACCGCTATTTACCGTATCCCGCGAGGATTGGTCGCTGCACCGCAAAGGCTACCAGGATCAAACGCGCCACCAGCAGAAGGTACGCGAAGCCATCAAGCAGAACTTGCCCGATCTGGTCACCGATGAAAGCATCGTGATGTCCGACGGCAAGCAAATCGTCAAGGTCCCGATCCGCAGCCTGGACGAATACCGCCTCCGCTATAACTACAATAAGAGCAAGCATGTCGGACAGGGAGACGGCGACAGCCAGGTAGGCGATGTGCTTGGCGTTGATCCGCAGGCCGCCGCCGGTCCCGGCAAGGGCGAGGGAGCCGGCGATCAGCCGGGCGAAGACTATTATGACGCCGAGGTGCAAATGGAAGAGCTGCAGACGATGCTGTTCGAGGAGCTCGAGCTGCCGAATCTGGAGCAGAAGGAAAAAGACAACGTGATGAGCAAGGAGATCATTTTCAACGATGTGCGGAAGAAAGGGATCATGTCCAACATCGATAAGAAGCGCACGATTCTGGAAAATTTGCGGCGCAATTCGCGCGAGGGCGATCCCGGCATTCATGGCATCAGCCCCGACGACCTGCGGTTCCGCACCTGGGAGGAGATCGTCACCCCGCAATCGAACGCGTTGATTCTCGCCATGATGGATACGTCCGGCAGTATGGGCTCGTTCGAGAAATATATCGCACGCAGTTTTTTCTTCTGGATGACCCGGTTCCTGCGTTCCAAATACGAGCATGTGGACATCGTCTTCATCGCCCATCATACGGAAGCGAAGGTCGTAACGGAGGAAGAGTTTTTCACCAAGGGAGAGAGCGGCGGCACGATTTGCTCCTCCGCCTATCAGCTCGCCGTGGATCTGATCGACAAGAAATATCCGCCTTCGCGGTACAATATATATCCGTTCCACTTCTCCGACGGCGACAATCTGACCTCGGACAATGAACGCTGCGTGAAGCTGATCGGCGAGCTGATCAAGCGCAGCAATCTGTTCGGCTACGGCGAGGTCAACCAATACAACCGCAGCAGCACCTTGATGTCGGCCTATCGCAACTTGCACGATCCGAAGTTTCTGCATTATGTCATTCGCGAGAAGGGCGAAGTGTACAAAGCGCTGCGAACGTTTTTCCCCAAGCAGGCTGAAGGAGGTCTGGCACGATGACACCCGAGGATATGCGCAAGCTTGAATATGCGATTGATGAAATTACCGAAATCGCCACCGGCTTCGGCCTGGACTTCTATCAGATGCGCTATGAGATATGTCCGGCCGATATCATTTATACGTTCGGCGCTTATGGTATGCCGACCCGTTACAGCCATTGGTCGTTCGGAAAAAACTTCCATCGGATGAAGATGCAGTACGATTTCGGACTCAGTAAAATCTATGAGCTCGTGATCAACTCCGACCCCTGCTACGCCTTCCTGCTGGACGGCAACTCGCTGATCCAGAACAAGCTGATCGTCGCCCACGTGCTCGCTCACTGCGACTTCTTCAAGAACAACGCCCGCTTCTCGAAGACGAACCGCAACATGGTCGAGAGCATGTCCGCCACCGCGGAGCGCATCCGGCAGTATGAGCTTGAGTTCGGCGCTCACGAGGTCGAGCAGTTCATCGATGCGGTACTGACCATCCAGGAGCATATAGATCCTGTCATCGTCAAGCCTTACAGGCAAGGCAAGGAGCGGCATGGACCTGCCCGCAGCGGCTTGTCGGACCGTGCGGAGCGCTCGTTCGGCTACGAGGATCTCTGGGATCTGGATAAGCCCAAGGACGAGGACGGCGGCTCGAAAGCCTCCGCCCAAGAGGACACCCGGTTTCCGCCGAGTCCGGAGAAGGATCTGCTGCTGTTTATCGAGGAATACGCCCCTTATCTGAAGGAGTGGCAGCGGGACATCCTGACGATGCTGCGCGACGAGATGCTGTACTTCTGGCCGCAGCTGGAGACGAAAATCATGAACGAGGGCTGGGCTTCGTATTGGCATCAGCGCATCCTGCGCGAGCTGGATCTGACCGAGGATGAGACAATCGAATACGCCAAGCTGAACTCCTCGGTTGTCGTGCCTTCTCGTCATAGCTTAAACCCTTATTACCTGGGTCTGAAAATTTTCGAAGACATCGAGAAGCGGTGGGATCAGCCGACAGCCGAGGAACGCGAGCGGTTCGGACGCGAGCCCGGACGAGGCCGGGCGAAAATCTTCGAGGTGCGGGAGTTCGATTCCGACCAGTCGTTCCTGCGCAACTACATGACAAAGCAGCTATGCGATGACCTGGATCTGTATGTATTCGAGAAGAAAGGGCCGGAGTGGAAAATTACGGACAAATCGTGGGAGGGTATCCGGGACCAGCTCGTCTATTCCCGCGTTAACGGCGGGTTTCCGTACATCGTCGTGATCGACGGGGATTATAACCGGACGGGCGAGCTGTACCTGAAGCATAATTACGAGGGGATCGAGCTGGATCTGAAATATGTCGAACGCACTCTTCCATACGTTTATCAGCTATGGGGCAAGCCGACTCATCTGGAGACGAAGATCGAGGATAAGCCCGTGCTTTTCAGCTATGACGGGAAGAAGCATCAACGGAAGTTTTTATAGTCGATTGTCCTGTCCGTGATCACAAATGGAGCAAGAAACGGCAAACAGCCCTTTCTTGCTCCATGGCCGTTGCTTATACGGCCTCTTCTACGCGTTTGGACCTTATTAGGGGGTTACGAGCATAGTTAATGGTCGAGCTGAATCTGAAATATGTCGAGTGCACTCTTCCATACGTTTATGGGCTATGGGACATCTGGGGCATTTATACGATATTCCATACAATCCCATACTTTTGTCCTCAGTCGTAGCGTTTTTATACGAATATCCGTACATATCCCCTATTTTTTTCCGCAGTCGTGGCACTTTTATACGATTTTCAAGTTACTTCTTAGCTCCCCTTGCGAGGGAAGCTCAGATAGTACTAAGCTAACTCAGCATGAGTCCAGCGCGACTGACCCATCTCCAGAAAAGCAAAAAACTGCCCTAACCCGCAGGTTAGGACAGTCTTCGAAGTAAGCGAAGCTTACAGTTTTACAACGTTCTCAGCTTGAGGACCACGGTTGCCTTGAACAACGTTGAACTCAACGCGTTGGCCTTCGTCCAACGTTTTGAAGCCTTCGCCAGTGATCGCGCTGAAGTGAACGAATACATCGTTGCCGCCTTCAACTTCGATAAAGCCGAAACCTTTTTCTGCGTTAAACCATTTTACTGTACCTGTTTGCATGGGAAATTCCTCCAAAAGTTTATTAACATGTTCTTTTTATTCCGCATATAGCAAATAAAAAATTCACACATTGAAAAAGGTTCCATAGCACAAATGATTACCCTTTGCATTATGTGAATTCATTTTCTATTCGATACTTTTATTATCCTACCACACTCCGATTCGAATTGCAACTCACTTTCCATTCCACGGATAAATTAATTTGCCGGCAGGCCGAAAAGCCTCGCCCCGGGACGCCGAAAAGCGAACCCGCAGCGAGCCCTCCGCCTTCCGCAGCCGATTAACGAGGCAAAATCCAAGTGTCTACGGCGTAAGCGATCCCGTCCTCATCCAGCGTCCGCGTCACATGCCGGGCGATGTCCTTCAGTTCGCCGATGGCGTTCCCCATCGCGATCCCCGTTCCCACCGACGCGAGCAGCTCCATATCATTTAGTCCGTCGCCGAAGGCGGCCGCTTCCTCCGGAGCGATCGACAGATGCTCCAGCAGCTTTCGGAGTCCTACCGCTTTGTTCATGCCGCTGGGATTCAGATCGACAGCCCACGGCCTCCACCTGTGGATGTAATAGTCCTGCGCCTGACCGCAGGTGTACAGGTTCTCATGAAGCTCCTCGCAGAATATGATGCTCTGATACACATCGGGCAGCGCCTCATCGCCGACCGACAGATCGAGCAGCTGCGGCTCCATAAACCCGATCTCCTCCCGGGCCTGCAGGAACAGCGGATCGCCCGCCCTGTTCGTATACATCGCTTCGGCTCCGTACAGCAGCAGCGCATGATTCGAACGCTCGGCTTCCTCCAGCCAGGCCCGCACCCTTGCCCGTTCGAAAGGAGTGCCAAACACCGTCTTCCCCTGATGGCCGATGTGGCTGCCATTGCAAGTAATTGCCCAATCCATGTCCAGCTCCTGACGGAGCGACGCCATCTCGAATTCGCTTCTGCCCGTACAGAGCACGGGAATAATGCCATGGTCCTTTAGACGCCGGATGGCCAAACGCGTTGATTCGGGCAAATACTCCCGGTCCCGCAAAGTGCCGTCCACGTCGAATGCGGCTAATTTGATCATGCTTTACCTTCACTCCAATCGATATGCTGCCTACTAGTATACACAGATATCGGCGACTGAGCGAGCATTAGCGCGATCGAATCCCGGGGATTTCCCGGATATTTCCCGGATATTTTCAAAATTTCGCAGCACAAGTCGAAGGGTTTTCCAAATTATCGGCGAACTTATCATCCATAGGCAATGAACCGACATCAAGACAAAGGGAGTCGTCCAATGGATCCGTACTTACCCGGCAATTATTATGTATACTTGATCGCTTGTTCATTTATGATCTCTGTCCTGACGTCCTACTTCGCCATGGATATGGCCATCAAGCTCAGACAAGCGGATAACTACGCGAGAACCGTTCTGCTCGTCGGCGGTTCCTTCTCGATGGGAACAGGCATGTGGACCATGCAGTTCATGTCCATACTTTCACTGGATCTCAGTATACATGCCAAATATGAGGTATTCCTGACACTGCTGTCGCTGCTTTGGCCCATTACAGCGTCTCTCGGGGCCCTCCTGCTGCTCAGCCGCAAGGATTCAGGCTTCCGCAGCTTGTTCTGGGCAGCGGTAACACTAAGTGCGGGCATCATCCTCATGCACTTTACCGCCATAGGGTCGATCCGCTTCGACGGTTATATCCGCTACCGTCCGCTTCTTGCCGCTAATGCGGTCGGGCTGGTGGTTTTCCTCCTGTTGGCCGCTTTCCTCTGGAAGCCGATGCTGAATACCCGGGCGCCGCGCTGGAGGCTGGCCAGTTCGTTTCTTCTCGGAATCGCAGTCTGGTGCATCCACTACTTCGGAGTCCGGTCCGCTTCCTTCCTAAGAGAGACGGTTCAGCAAGAGCGCCATTGGTCCTTTTCCTTAACGCCCGGTCTGCTCGCCATCGTGATGGGCATCGTGATCGTCATTATTTTTTGCCTGGCTCTTCTGTTCGCCATTATCGGCAAGCAGATGAAGACCAGCCAAAGCCATCATCAGTCCTTGTTCGAGCAAAATCCGGATATGATCTTCTCGGTCGATACGGAGGGCATTATTCTGAATACGAACTTGTCCGTGCTGACGTCGATGGGTTACGGCAAGCGGCTCAGTATGGGGCAATCCTTCTTCCAGATGATCGCCCCCCAGGACCATGAGCTCTTCCGGTCCTACTTCCAGAAGAGCGTGCAGGGCGACAGCTTCGAATTCGTCATTCAGCTGCTTCATGCCGAAGGGTCTGTCCGGGATGTATTTATCCGTACCGTTCCGATGACAGATGACAGCATTACGCAAGGCGTGTACATCATCGGGCGAGATATTACGGAAACCAAGGCGAATCGGGAAAAGTTCGAGCGGCTCAGCCGCACGCATTCGCTAATCCTGAACAGTATCAATGATGGGGTATACGGCATAGATGCCGAAGGGCGGACCATATTCTGGAACGCAGCGGCAGAGAGAATGAGCGGTTTTTCCTACGAGGAGGTAGCAGGTCTTACTTTCGAAGAGCTTGTCCGTCATATAAAGCCTGACCTTCCAGCCTTGTGCCAAGAGAACTGTCCGCTTATGCTTGCCCTGCAGGAAGGGATCCCGCTTCATGTTAGCGAAGATCTGCTCTACCGTAAGGACGGCACCTCTTACCATGCGGAATATCATGTCTATCCGATTCGGAGCGAGCATATGCCGCTCGGAGCCGTCATCACATTTATCGACATCACCGAGCGCAAGCGAACCGAAGAGCTGATGCTCTCTTCGGAGAAGCTCTCCGTGGCCGGCCAGCTGGCCGCCGGCATCGCTCATGAAATCCGGAATCCGCTCACCGCGATCAAGGGCTTTCTGCAGCTGATGAATGCAGGCATGGCTAAAAAAAGCTATATCGAAGTCATCTTCTCCGAGATGGACAGAATCGAGCTGATTATTAACGAGCTGCTGATCCTCGCCAAGCCGCAGCCGTCCAAGCGTGAGGAGAAGCCGATCATCCCGCTGCTCAATCATGTGATCGCGCTGCTGGAAAGTCAGGCCAACATCCATAACGTTCAGCTTGAGAAGGAATTTGTCGAACCGGGTCCATCTATCCTATGCGATGAGAACCAGTTGAAGCAGGTATTTATAAATATGATTAAAAACTCAATCGAAGCGATGAGCAGCGGCGGATATATTTATATAAGAGTACGGCAGCAACAGAACGGGGAGTTCACTATCGAGATAGAGGATCAGGGCTGCGGTATTCCTCCGGAACGCCTGAGCCGGATCGGCGAGCCTTTCTATTCGACGAAGGAGAAAGGGACGGGACTGGGGCTGATGGTCAGCAAGAAAATACTTGCCACCCATGGCGGTATCCTGAATATTTCGAGCGAGGTCAACAAGGGAACAAAAATCGAGGTTCGCTTCCCGGTCCACTCCTCGCCTGTTTCAGCCAAAGAGCCGGTTGCCTCCCCATAGGCGCCCGGCTCTTTCTTTGCCAACACTTCCCTGTTTCCGTCTCTCGGGCAGCCTTCGAGCTTCACCCGGCTGACTGACCGACCGGCCAGGCTCATCGCAGCTTAAATCTCAGCAACCGGTCATCCGACGCGCCGGCTTGCCCTCTGCCATCCGTGTTGTTCGTAATGACGTAAGCATACCCATCCTTCACCTTCACATCGCGGAGCCTTCCCTGCTCCTGCAGAACGACGGTCATCCGGTTATCCTGCGGGTTGAAACGGTATAAGGTCTCGCCCACCAAGGTGGCGACCAGAAATCCTCCCGTCCCGTCCGCCGCGATGCCCGACGGAGCGATAGCTCTCTCGCCGGAATGGTACAACGGAAGCTCCATCCCTTCCTTCCGCTCGTTGCCGATAATGAGCGGCCATCCGTAGTTGGCTGCCGGCTTGATCCGGTTGATCTCGTCATGCCCCCCCGGCGCGCCGGAAGGACCGTGCTCCGAGCTGTACAGACTTCCGTCCCCGCTCCAGGCGATTCCTTGCGGATTGCGGTGGCCGTAGGAATACACATAAGAGCCCGGGGTCGGATTATCCGGGGGAATATCCCCTTGCGGCGTCATCCGCAATATTTTCCCGGCCAAACTGTCTTTCTGCTGGGCGACGCTCTCCTCCTGAGCATCTCCCGTCGTAATATACAACTGCTTGTCCGGGCCGATAGCCAATCGGCCTCCATTGTGAAAGCGCGATCCCGGAATCCGCTCCAGCAGCGGCTTCACCTCTCGCCAACTGTCCCCGTCCTCCTTTAGCAGCACGACCCGGTTCAGCGTCTGGCCGCCTTCCTTGTAGGTATGATAAGCATAGGCTTGCCCTGTGTCCGCATAGTCCGCAGTAAGGACAAAGCCCATAAAGCCGCCTTCTCCCTCCTGATGCACCGGCTTGGCCAGCTGCACCTTCTGACGCTGGACCACACCGTCCGCCAGCTTGACCATGCTTCCTCCGCGTTCGCTGATATAGATGACATCCCCGTGAAAATCGATCGCCCATGGCGTCTTCAGCTTCTCGGCTGCCGTTTCCAGCATAAGCTCCGGACTTCCCTGCTCCTCCGTCTTCTCCTGCCGAACATCGCCGGGTGCGCTCCCGGCTGTCGGCGCTTTCGGCTCCCAACAGCCGGCCAGCGTTGTCCCCGCCATGGCCAGCGCTACAAGCAAGCTCGCGCTTTTAAGCATCTCCGCTTCCTCCCTTGTCGCTTTGTTCCTATAATCCCATTGTATCATGGAAACATCGCAGTATGAAAAGCCGCAATGGACAGCAGGGATCGCTGTTCTTTCGTCATATTTCTTGGGAAATAATCGACAGGCCGTCCAAACTTAGCTCGCTAAAGCCTTCAAACTTCTTAGCACTCAAAAAAGACCGTGCAGCGAGCGACGCGCCACGGGCGCCCTCATACACGGTCTTTCTGCATTTACACAGGCATGCTCCGCCTGCTAAACAAATTCCTGAATCCATGGAAGACTTACCTCGATACAGCGTTTCACCTCGGACGGATCGTCCAGGTCCAGCACCGCTTCGGCGAGCGGCCGCAGATCTTCCCGGTTCAGCCTGGCCAGCAGCGCCCGCGTGCGCGGGACGGAGAGGCCATTCATGCTGAACTCGTGCAGGCCGAGGCCCAGCAGCACCGGCACGGCTAGAGGCTGGCCGGCCATCTCGCCGCACATGCCTACCCACTTGCCCTCGCGCTCAGCCGCGCGGATGACCTGCGCGATTAGCCGCAATACCGCAGGATGCAAGGCATCGCTCAGATAAGCCAGCTTCGGATTCATCCGGTCTGCCGCCATCGTATACTGGACCAGATCATTCGTCCCGATGCTGAAGAAGTCCACTTCCTTGGCCAGCCGGTCGGCCATCAAGGCGGCCCCGGGCACCTCGATCATCACACCGGTCTCCAGCTCCGGATTAAACGGGACACCCTCCGCTTTCAGCTCCGCCTTCGCTTCCCCCAGCCTTGCCTTCGCTTGTCTCCATTCACTCATCGTCGCTATCATCGGAAACATCAGCTTGACGTTACCCTCCGCGCTGGCCCGCAGCACCGCACGCAGCTGCGTCCGGAACAGCTCCGGCCGGTCCAGGCAGATCCGGATCGCGCGATAACCCAGGAATGGGTTGTCTTCCTTCGGAAGCTCCAGCAGCGGAAGCTCCTTGTCCCCCCCGATGTCCATCGTGCGGATAACGACAGGCGCGCCCGGGCCGAACGCACGCACGACAGCTGTATAAACTTCCGTCTGCTCTTCCTCCGTCGGGAGATGCTCCCGCCCCATATAGAGAAACTCCGTCCGGAATAAGCCGATTCCCTCGGCGCCATTCCCGGCAGCCGTCGCCGCATCCTGAGGCGTCCCGATATTGGCAACCAGCTCCGGCGCCGCGCCGTCGAGCGTCGTCGTGGGCCGATCCAGGAAAGCCTCGTACAAAGCTTTGCGGTCGTCCAGCTGCCCGGCTTTCTGCCTGTATTCCGCCAGCTGCTCGGCAGACGGATCGACCAGCAGCTCGCCTTGCATCCCGTCCACGATGACAGTTTGACCGTCCTTCAGCTCATCCAGCAGCCTAGAACCTAAGCCAACGACAGCCGGTATCCCCAAAGAGCGGGCGAGAATCGCAGAGTGAGAGGTCCGTCCGCCCGCAGCCGAGGCAAACCCCGCCGTTGTCTGCGGATTCAGCTTGGCCGTATCCGAAGGCGACAGCTCGTCTGCGATCCATACGATCTTCTCGCCGGCCGGCGAGCCGGCCTCTTCGGCTGCCCCGCCCGATAAAATCCGGATGACTCGGCGCATCACGTCACGAATATCCGCCGCCCTCTCGCGCAAATAAGCGTCATCCAGCGCTTCAATGACAGAGACCGTTTCCTGCATCGCGCTGTGGACCGCATACTCTGCATTGACGCCTTCCTCCTGCACGATCTGGCGCGCGCGGCCGATCAGCTCCTCATCCTGCAGGAACAACAGATGGCCTTCAAATATTTCCGCCTCATCCGCCCGGCCCCGTTCAATGAGGCTTGCACAGATAGACCCGAGCTGGGCCTCTGCCTGCTTCAGCGCAGCATCAAGACGCTCAAGCTCGGCCGCCAGCTGCTGCGGAAGAAGGGACCGCCGCTCAGGCGGCGCCTCCTCCCGCAGCAAGCGGACCGTGCCCACGGCGATGCCGGGAGCGGCGGCGATCCCCTGCCACTTCATCCTAAGACTCCTTCTTGGCAGCCGCCGCTTCGATCGCCTCCGACAGGATCTCGCCGATCTCCTGCTGCGCCGCCTCCGCCTGGTCGCCTTCCGTAATCAGCTTAACCTTTTCCCCATGCTTGACGCCAAGAGTCAGCACATTTACAAGGCTTTTAGCGCTGACACGCTTGCCGTCCTTCTCCAGAAACACATCCGCAGCATACTTGGATGCAGTTTGCACGATTTTTTTGGCGGGTCTGACATGAAGACCGAGTACATTTTCGATCACATATTCTTTTTGCATAGTAAACAGCTCCTTGCTTCATAGTAGGGTATTTACTCTGGTCCGAATCCGAACAAGCACACCGTGCGCTATCTCTCTGCCTTACACAAGCTTCTTGATCTCATCCTTCAACCGCTCCGACTGCGGTCCGAAAATAACCTGCACCGCTCCCTGACCGAGACGCATGACGCCGGATGCTCCAAGACCTTTAAGCGACTTGTCGTCCACCGCTTTATCGTCCTTCACTACCAGCCGCAGCCGCGTGATGCAAGCATCGATGCCGATCACATTGTCCGAGCCGCCGATAGCTGTAAGCACCTGAGCCGCCTTGGAGCCGGAAGCCGCAGCCTTGAAGCCGACCGCTGTCGATCCGGGAGCCGGGACAGCATCGCCGCTGACCATCTCTTCGTCTTCGCGTCCGGGTGTTTGCAGGTTCAGCTTGACGATCAGGAAACGGAACAGGAAATAATAAACGACGGCGAATGCCAGACCAAGCGGGATCAGAACCAGCGGCTTGGTTGCAAGCGGGTAGTTAAGCAAATAGTCGATCAGACCGGCCGAGAAGCCGAAGCCGTGCTTCGCGCCGATAACATAGGTAACGTAACCGGAGACGCCCGTCAGCACAGCATGGATGCCGTACAGCAGCGGGGATAGGAACATAAAGGCGAATTCGAGCGGCTCCGTGATCCCCGTCAGAAACGACGTAAGCGCCGTACCGAACAATATTGAAGCCACCTGCTTCCTCCGCTCCGGCTTCGCTGTGTGAACCATAGCCAGCGCAGCGGCAGGCAAAGCGAACATCATGATCGGGAAGAAGCCTGTCATGAACATGCCGGCAGAACGGTCTCCGGCGAAGAAGCGAGTCAAATCCCCATGAATCACCTTGCCGGCGGCATCCGTAAAGTCTCCGATCTGGAACCAGGCGATCGAGTTGAGAATATGATGCAAACCGAAGGGCAGCAGCAACCGGTTCCCCAAGAGAAACCCTGCCGAGCCATAAGCGCCCAGTCCTACGATAAACCGGCCGAAGGCATCCAGCGCTTCCTGGACGGGCCCCCAGATCAAGCCGAAGATCAGTCCGATGAACACCATCGCGAGCGAGGTGATAATCGGCACGAAGCGCTTGCCGGCGAAAAATCCGAGCCAATCCGGCAGCTTGATATTATGGTATTTGTTATAAAAGTAAGCTGCGAATGCCCCGGAAGCGATCCCCCCTAAGACCCCCATGTTCAGCTTGACATCATCATGGATGAATCCGAAGGCCGCCGGCACCTTGCCAAGCACGTTAGTCAATACAAAGTAAGCGATTACAGCGGCAAGAGCTGCAACAGCGTCGCCGGCCAGACCGATTGCCACGCCGACGGCAAAAATCATCGGCAGGTTGTCGAAGATGGCGGAGCCGCCGGCAAACAGAAACGGCGCGATGAACTGATTCAGGAAGCCTCCTACGCTGTCTCCAAGGTGAAATTCCTTCACGTAATCGACGGCGCCGAAGCGCATCAGCAGTGCCGCCGCGGGCATCGAAGCTACGGGCAGCATCAGCGCTTTGCCTACTTTTTGAAGAGCAGCTAACATAGAGCTCAACCCTTTCGCGAATATCTTATTTTTTCAATACGACCTGCAAAGCGCCCTGTTCCCCTGCGCGAACAGTCCCGGATAGCTTGGCTTCGAGCGATTCGACTGTCTCATCTCCGTTGGCAATCACGATAGGCGTGATGACCGGATAACCCGCCGCTTTGATTTTGGCGATGTCGAATTCGATCAGCAGCTGGCCGGCCTTCACCTCATCGCCGGTTTGGACATGAGCTTTAAATCCGTCGCCCTGCAGAGCCACCGTATTAATCCCGATATGAACCAGCAGCTGAAGTCCCGAAGCATGCTCCAGAATAACCGCATGATGCGAGTGAATCAGATGAGCCACCTTGCTGTCGAACGGAGCGACCAGTCTGCCTTCGGCAGGCTCGATCGCCATTCCGTCGCCCATGTATTTTTCCGCGAACGCCTGATCCGGCACCTGCTCCAGAGGTACAGCTTCCCCTGTCAAGGGCGAGGCGATGTCGAGGCGGTTGTCGCTGGATTTATGTTTAGAGAACAATTGTTTGATCATGTTGAATTCCCTCCTTGATGTTAAGACCGATGCGGCATGTAAGCTTGGAACAACCGGTACAGATGCATGACCAAGTATCCGATTTCGTCCTCCGGTACTTCGGTGTGCAGCCTCTCCGTCATCAATTTCCCTATATCCGAAGCTATCTGGTATTCCCTGCGGTAGCGTGTCTGAAACTCCTGCATAAACGGATTGGCCACCACTTTATTCTGCGAAATCCGTTCTACGGTAAAGCGCAGATGCGTAATGAGCCGGACATAATCCATGCTTTCGCGGGGAATCTTGATACTCAGCCTCTCCTCGATAAGATCCACGCTCTCATTGATCAGATTGGAAAACTTGACCAGTTCCCCTACCGACACATCCGTGACCGCCGAGTGGACATGGAAGGCCAGGAAGCCGATCTCATCCTCCGGCACTTCGATATGGAACGTATGACTGATGATCGCCGCCGCTTGCTTCGCAATCTCGTATTCCTTGGGAAAGCAGAGCTGCGTCTCCTGCAGAAACGGATTCGTAATGTCCATGCCGTTGCGAAGCCGGTAAACAGCGAATTGGATGTGACTCGGCAGCGCGAAGTAGACCTTGCTATTCGGCTGAAGCGAGAAGGAATCCGTCACTTGCTCAATGATCTGCTCCGAGATCCGGATCACCTCCGGGTCGATTCCTTCCAGCAGCGTCTGGTATTCGCTCAGCTGATCCCGGTCATCCAAGCGAAAGCGCTTCTCGATCCGAGGGTCCTTGGCCTGAATCGTCCCGCTGCTTTTGGAAGAGAAGCCTATTCCTTTTCCAAGCAATACGTATTCTTTCCCCGAGTCGGGATCGACAACCATGATGACATTGTTGCTGATGACTCGTTCGATGCGCAGGAGACCATTAGGCTGCAAGGCGAGGGTCACCACCTTTGTTCTTAGTTCGTGCCGCTGTTTCCAGGGAACAAAAAATGAGCCAAAAAAAGAGTCTACTGGGAACAGTAGTAGTCTTTTCTTGGCTCATGCCCTTTATTCGGTAACACGCCAGTTGTTAATGTTCAATTAAAATTTCGTAGCTACAATGCCATAATAATCGAACTTCGGCTATTCGTCAACAGCAAACTTTCAGCCTTTATTTACCTTCGGCTTCCGCTGCTTCCAGCTGCTCCATGGCGGCATCGACCAGGCTGTCGAACAGCTCATCGTCTTCTTCCAGACGCGCTTCCACCGCATAGAAATCCTCTTCGCTGCCGGACTCTCCCGCGAAGCTCAGGCTGTAATTCCAGTCGCGCGAATTTTTGCTCTGCAGCGTCAGCTCGTAGTGGGTCGGCTTCTCCTGCCACTGGAAAATAACTCGTCCCAGATAGCCGTCCTCCTTGCTGTGCTCCATCGCCGCTTCTTTAATATGCGCGTCCATGATTCCGTCTCCTCCTCTAGTCTGCATAGTCTGCGGCCCGGTTCCCGGGTTCACGATCGCGGTCACGGACCTCTTCATCGTAAGCTTTGCCGCTCGGCATGAATTTATAACCGACCCCATGCACATTGATAATATAGGCCGGACATGACGGATCAGGCTCGACCTTCTTGCGCAGATTGCTGACATGCACGATAATCGTACGCGTGTCATTAAAGCTCTCTTGTCCCCAGATCTGCCGGAACAGCTGCTCATGCGTATAAGTTCTCCCCGGGTTCGAGGCCAGAAAATGCAGCAGGTCGAATTCCTTACGCGACAGCGGAATCTCCTGCCCGTCGATGCTGACGACCCGGCTCCAGCCGTCGATCACGAGCCTGCCGCCGTACACCAGCTTGGAGGGCGAATCTGACTGCGGCTCCTCCTTGCTTAGGTACGGCCTGCGCAGATGCGCCCGGACACGGGCTATCAGCTCGTTAGGGGAGAAGGGCTTCGTCACATAGTCGTCTCCGCCAAGATTGAGCGCATTAATCTTGTCCGATTCGTCCTTCATACAGCTCAGGAAGAGAATAGGGATAGAGGAAATCTCCCGCAGCTCCTGACATACCAAGAAGCCGGTCTTGCCGGGCAGAAGCACATCCAGGATCGCCAGATCCGGCCGCTCCGCCTTCATCAGCCGGGCCGCTTCGTTTCCGTCATCCGTCCAGACAACACGGTAACCGCTTTTCTCCAGATAGAGACGAGTCACCTCTCGAATCTCGGGGTCGTCTTCCACGATCATTATTGTTTGCATCGTCATGTATGGCTATCACCGTCCAAACTGGTCCAGCCTGAGGCTGGCACTTAAGATTAAGAATAGGCAAGCGCCCTCCTGAAAGTCAAGCCTTTTCTGCCGGGAGAGAGAAGCAGATGACCGTCCCCTGCTCAGGGCCGGTCCGCTCGATCCAAATCCGGCCGCCATGCCCTTCGACAATCTCTTTGGCGATGGATAGCCCAAGCCCTTTGCCGCCCGTTCGCATGTTGCGGGACGTATTGCTCGTGTAGAACCGGTCGAACACAAACGGCTGATCCTGCTCCTTGATGCCCTCCCCTGTATCGCTTACCCGGCATATCAGCTCCACCCCATCGTCCTCGAGCTCTACGAGAATCCGGCCGCCCGGACGAGTGAACTTCAGCGAATTGTAGATCAGATTGCCGTACACCTGATGCAGCCTGTCCAGATCCGCTTGCACGGTAGAGAAGCCTCCTTCACACGGGGCGTCTCCCTGGACGATCAGGTCATAGTGCAAGCCGGCTTTGTGCACATCGAGTTCATAGCGGCGGTACAAATGCTCGATCAGCCGGTCGGACGTTATCCGCTTCAGCTTGAACTCCACCTGACCCGCCTCCAGCCGCGAGAGCTGGAACAGATCTTCGATCAGCCGGTCCATGCTTTTCACTTTATCGCGAATAATCCGCAAGTAAGCCTCGCGCTGCTCCTCCGTATCGACAATCCCGTCGAGAATCGCCTCCACATGGCATTGGATCGACGTCAGCGGAGTACCCAGATCATGCGAAATATTGCTGATCAGCTGGCTTCGGGACTTCTCCAGCCGCGACATCTCTTCATTGCTGATCCGAAGCGCCTCATTAGCCGCCTCCAGATCATAGGTACGCTCGCGTATTTTCTCTTGCAGTCCGCCGTTTAGCCCTTTCAGCTCCTCCGACAGCTTCTCTTCGTTGACGAAGGCGCGTGACAGCTTCATAGACAGCAGCACCGACTGGAACAGCACGAAGATCAGCAGCGCGAATGCCGCCATCCGCTCAGTCGTCTGGATCAGCTCGTGGGCATACAGCATATCGTTAAGAACCGCTGCGCCCAGCAGCAAGCAAGGTACCAGCAGCACGGCCGCGCCGGCGCGCTTTCTGGCGAAGGCTATTGCAATCACAGACACGATATGCGCCAAGCCGAGCGCCACCAGCAGCTGCAGCACCCACAATCCCTTAGTAAACCAATAGGCGGGGAGCGACACAATAACCGCTGTATAAGCCATAACACCTACGGTCAGTACGGTATTCAGGCGCCGAGAGCTCTCTTTGGGATACAGACTGGTGAAAAATGCGGTAAATATCGGCAGTGACAACGCCGACGTGATATACTCCAGCGTGATGGCCAGCTCCCAACTGAAGCGGGGGAACAGCTTGATCAGCAGAATCTCGCCAAGCAGCGACATCCGCAGCGCAAAGATCAGACAGAAGATACCAAACCATAGCGTCGAACGCTCCTTCGTCCGCGCAGTAAACAAGCCAATCTGATAAAGCCCCATGATCAGCAAACTGCCGATCACCAGCGTGTCGAAAGCGACCGACAGCTCCTTTTCCCTGGCCACTGCCTCGAACCAGCCCAGCTCGATCGGCTGCCGAATCCCGCCCTTCTGATGATCGAAGTTGGACACCTGAAGCACCAGTTCAAGCTCCTCCTGACCGGAAGGCGTGCCCGCCAGCACAGGCAAGAACTGCGGCCTCGACAGCAGGTCCGATGTGCCTACGCGCCCGGCAGCCGCAATCGGCCGGCCGTTAATCCACAGCCTGTAGGAGGTATTGATAGCCGGCAGCCGAACGGCCAGCTCACGCTCCTGCCTGGTTAGAAGCACGCGCAGCCGGTACGTGGCGTAGCCCCGGCCGCCGATCTCCTCGCCCTTCACCAGTCCACCGTTCCATGGACCCGGCACCTTGAGGAACACGGGAGCTTCCTGCACGGCATCGCGTCCGAAGTCCGCCGGCCTGAGCAGCCGCTCCCAATAAAATTCCCACTCCCCGTTCAAGCGCACAGTCGGCTTCTGCTTCCATTTCCAGCCCCGCAGATCAAGCACCCCTGCCTCAGCCGACGGCCCGGGCGGGCTGAACACAACCTGCCTGCTCCCCAGCGCAAGCACGAACAGCAGCAGGGCAAGGAGCAGGAAAGGGATTATCTTCATATTCAAATGTCGGCGCACTTGTAAACTCCTGGCTATCCGGACGAACCGGTTAATCTTCTTTTCCAGAAATTCGACAAAGCCTATGACAATTCCTGCTAACTCGAAGGAAGCAGCTTACTGACGAATAAAGGACAGAGCCGCGTCCAGCTCTCCCTGCCGGCTGTTCGCCAATACCAGATCGCTTCTTCCATTGCCGTCCACATCCGCGATCAAAAGCGCGGACTCGTCCGCCGGGGCGCCCCATGGTCCGAAGCCTGACAGCAGCCCCCAGCCTCCGTCCGCCTTAGCCAGATAGACGGTGCCTATCATCCGGCGCTTGTTCCATCTCAGCACATCCTCCAGCCCGTCGCCGTTAAAGTCGCCGAAGCGAAGCTTGCCGGTCTCGGCAGGAACATCCAGCTCCACCCTCTCCACCTTCCACGCGAGCGCGGAGGCATCCGGCGTAAACTCGACGCCTTCCGAGGCACCTTCCTTTATGGAAATCAGCGCCCCTCTTTCCCCCATCCGGGGCTCAAGGTCCGCGCGCAGCTCGCTGCGGAATTTGTAAGGCTTCAGCGCCTTCGCCTCGTTACCATGGATCAGCCATCCATACAGCTCCCGGCGGTCCTGCGATAGGCCAGCCACCAGCGTTCCTCCATCCGCAAGCGGCATGGCATAAAGGCGGCTCCAGCCTCGGGGCTCAATTCTCCAGCTGCCTACCGGCCCAAAGCGGCCGTTTGACGCCTCATACCGCTGCAGCTTCCCGCCCGGCCCCGCCGTCCATAGGCTGCAAGGTCTTTCTTTGTCTCGGTCGCTGACTGCAGCCGCTGCCCCCTGGCGGTACTCAGCGCTGCCCCATTGCTCCAAGGCGCCTGGCGACGTATTGCGCTGCTCGCGGAACCGTCCCCGCTCCAAATAAATTTTGCCGTCCGTCTCGCTCCAATAGATCGCATCCGCCTGGCCGTCCCCATCCGCATCGCCCAGCAGCTGCTTCGCCGGACCAATCCGTCCATCAGCCTTGATATGATGGGCCGGCGTGAAGGGGACATAATCCTGAATGGAATAAAACTTGTAGCCCTTGGCCTTCAGCCCGCTCACCAGACGCTGGAGCACACTTTTATTCGGAGCGGTATATTGAAATTGAGGAATGCCGTCGCGGTAGCTGGGTTCCCGGTCCTCGTCCAGCACAGGTGCCAAATGACTGAACTCCAGAAAAGGATGGTAGAAAAACGAGGGCGCTTGCCCGGTCTTGCCGATCCTATCCAGGATCACCTTCTCATCCTTATTGTAAGGAATATAATCGAGCGGCGTCGGGACATAAGCCGATGCCAGCGTCGGCTCTCCGTAGCCGGAATTGCGTTGATTCAGATACAACGCGTCCGGAGCATCCCGGTGGAATTGCACCTCGGCCTGGTAGCTGAGTCCGAAGTAGGAGCGGAACACCTCATCCTGCGCGCCCGTCGTATGATAATGCGGAGCCTCCCAGAACTGCGGCGTTATGCCGGCGCGGTCCAGGATTGCGAGCCCTTCCTTCACCCTCTTCTCCGCAAAGGCCGGAGTCAATGAATTCGGCACATCCGCGACGTCAAACTCGTTGCCGATCCCTGACTCGTGATGCCCATCGTCTCTGCGGCTCGAGCCGATCTGGTGCGTGTACCCGTGCATGCCGAGCGTTGCGCCGCCGGAAGCCGCCTCCAGGAGGACCCGGCGGAAGGACGCCGTGTAAGGATCATCCTCCTTATCCAGCGGGACATCGTAAGCCGGGCCATCCTTGGGGTAGTCGATCCAACGCGGGATCACCCCGATATGATAGGAGACGCCCTGCTCCTGCAAATAGTCCAGCACCGCCCGCAGCTTCCCCAGCTGCTCCAACGATGCATACTGCCCCCCGGGGCCGATGTCCTCCAGCCGCATCAGGACGAAGGGCTGGACGCGCGGTTCTCCTTGAACGTCCGTCAGACGGTAAGCCGTTACAAGCGAACCCAGCACAGCCATGGACAACGCCAGCCGAACCCATTTCAACCTGACCTTCCGAAGATTTTTCCATATATTCATAGTTAAGCAGACCCCTTTCTTCGGGAAGTAACGCTATTGTGTCAGGGCGGGCTCTGCATACTTTCTCCCGTCGTTTACGCCGGCTTTACAAGCGCTTTCATACACAGGTACATAGTGAACTGCCAGGACCTTCAGTCCCCTAAAGCCGCTGTGCGCGCCTGTTCTACCGACATAAATCGATTCCTGCTGTCGAATCTATTATATGACAAGATAATAGACAATGTAATATGCTAGGAGGAGAAAAGTTTGGAAAACCACCTTCAATCCATCACTGCCGAACTGCTCGCTCTTCACCGCAAATACGCCTGCATCGACGACAACTTCAAAAAGCTCGATAAAATGTTCAGTTCCATCGAGGACCGGATGTCCGAGCTCGAAACCCAGGCCTCCGAATTGCCGGCTGGCCGGAACTAATTACAGCATTGTATGCGAATCGGTATAAGCTTTTGACTCTTGAAATCACCCGGGAAGCGGTATAGACTTGGCCCGCGTCCCTATCGACGCAGGCTCGTAGTCGAAACATGGAGAAAAAAGCCTGGCCTTGGCTGAGGAGTATTCACTTATCGCTGCTTGCTTGGTGAATTGATACAGCGGGCGGTTGCGTGTCCGTAAGCTTGCAAAATTTCGCGCGTAGCTCTGAACAAAATCATAAATCCTGCCGGTAGCCGAAGCCCGGGAAATGCGCCAACATGGCGTATCTCCCGGGCTGCTTAGTGCTTGTTGCTGAACGTTTGCTGGGCTCGTAGACTGCTCATTGTGTAGTGATGCTCGTTGATCGGGCTCGTATGCTGCTCATTGGGTGATGAGGCTCGTTGCTCAGGATCGTGCTTTGCTCATTGGGTTGTGAGGCTCGTTGTTTTTAGGCTCGTGCTCTGCTCATTGAGTGATGAGGCTCCTTGCTCAGGCTCGTGAACAGGGGCTCTTCCCTGTCATGCGCGTTTGATAGCCTGAATCCGAATTCTCCGGTAATCCGCTTCCCAATACTCGCCGTTGTGCAAAGTCGGTCTCATGGTCCGTATGCAGCGTTCTATCACCTCTTCGCGATTCTTCGGACCCAGCCCCTCCAGAAATACGCCGGCAAACGCATTCAACCAATGCCGCATCCCCTGCTCCCCGTCACTTAACCGTGTCGGCCGATCATAAAGCTGGGCATAGCCTACCTCGAAGCCCTGCCTCTCCAATACAGATGCATATTCTCCGATCGTCGGAAAATACCACGGATATCTCGCCCGCCAGTCAATGCCATACGCCTCAACCTCTTGGCAGATGGCCTGAACGATCGTCTGCACATTCCCAGAACCTCCGAATTCCGCTACAAACCGCCCTCCCGGCTTAAGCGCCAGCCAGACCGATTCCGCTACCCTCTCCGGCCGCTTCATCCAGTGCAGTGCCGCGTTGGAGAATACCGCATCATAAGGCTGCTCTCCCGGCTGAAGACGAAAAGCCTCTCCATCCGCCTGACGAAACGTCAGCTTGGGATATTTCACCTTCGCCTGATCAATCATCTCCTGCGAATAGTCGATGCCCGCACATTCCGCTCCGGAGCGACTGATCTCCTCCGCCAAATCTCCGGTACCGCATCCAAGATCCAGAATACGTTCCCCCGGCTGCGGGTCCAGTAGAGCCACGACACCTTTCCCTAATTCGGAGACAAAATGAATCTGCTGATCGTAATGCTGCGCGTTCCATTGCTGGGCTGGTATAGGGTTGTTGGACATTGAGTACCACTCCTCTCTTGTTGAGTTTATTATGGGGGATGGAGTGGTTATTGGGGAAATATATAGAAGTGATAGAGGTTATAGATATTTATAATAATAGAACAAGCACTGCTTTCCGTAATGGAGAACAGTGCTAGTTAAGTCAAAATTATAAATCATCGGGATTGATATTATACAGTTTCATAGTTTGTATTTTCTCATATTCGTATTGCGACGCAATTCACTAAAGCTCATTTGATTCATTTAATGGTGCTTAACCTTCTTCGTTAAACACATAATGTGCTGAAATACTTGAATTTAGCATTTGCTTCTTTTGCATTTTTTGCAAGGTAAGCTACCTCATATTCTGTCACTCGAATATTCATTGATATTATTCTACGTAGCTGAAATTATTTTCAGCATCCTTTAATAATGGCGCTTTCTCATCTTTCTCTGATAATATCGGGGTAATACCCAAAGGCCATTTTATTCCGACATCAGGGTCATTCCAAATAATACCCCTATCACAATCGGGTGCATAAAGTTCGTCTACTTTATATTGTACTTCAACATCATCCGTTAAAGTTATAAACCCGTGCGCAAAGCCTTTTGGAATTAATAATTGCTTTTTGTTTTCTGCCGTCAACTCAATGCCAAACCATCCGCCAAAAGTAGGGCTACCTTTTCGAATATCTATGGCAACATCGTAAATAGCTCCCTTAGTGCAACGAACAAGTTTCGTTTGCGCTTTAGGATTTAATTGATAGTGTATTCCTCTTAACGTACCTTTGCTTGATGAATATGAATGATTGTCCTGAATAAACTTCAAATTTCCAGTCTCTAAAAATTTGGCTTCATTGTATGTTTCCATGAACCAGCCACGATGATCACCGAATAATTGCGGCTCAACAATGGTCACTCCAGCTAGATTACATTTAGTAAATTTCATTTTCAAACCTTCTTTCATATTCCTAATATTGTATTCCCCCATTGGCAAGTATGATCATATCCAGTTTTACTAAGTTTCTCGCCCCATATTCTAACAAGCTTCAAGCTGAACTCTAATTCTCTTCTTACAGAGGTACTTAAATTTCATCCATCCCTGACCCGAATTCCGGCAGGTAGAGCATATACTGGAAAATGAAGAGGCTGAAGCCACTTTGCCATGTTTATTTATCATATGATGAGAAGCCTGGCATTCGTGCTATTGAAAACACAACTGACGATTTATCCCAGGTTCAGGGAAGCATTCGACACGTGGACGTGATTTCGAATACAAGCTTGACGATACACTCATAATTCCTTCCATATATATGTACCTTTTAAAAAAAAATGAATTTTTAAGCCTTCTTGGCTAAATGATTCTTTAGTTGAATTCAAAATTTATCGCCGATGAATTGGTCTTAGGGCTGTCAAGAATTCTGTGTAAGCTCTGTTGAGGTCCTTTCCCTGGAGGAGGATATTTCCATAAACGCAAATTTTGTCCGACCCGGACCCGATCCAAAGAAAGCTCCTAGAGTTTGAATAGCATCTGTCCCCCAGTTCTACAGACATGCGAGTGACGTCCATGGTAGCCAAGTAGACATTTTAAGCAATATTCGCGCTGTGGAAGATATTCTTGCCTTAGTTACTCACCACAATTGGCGATGATAACTCTCAAGGATGTTCGTAGTGTAAGCCGGCCAACGAATCTCCGGTGGATGGCTTGAGAAAAGCCGGTCAGATGATCTACGTTGGTAATCAGGATGTCCTGTACACCGCAGTATTTCAACTCGTTAAAGCAATTGGTCCAAATCGTGGCTCCACTGCTCATTTGTCTACCGTTCATTGAGGCATTTCAGCCGTTCAGTATGTTCAGCACTAGTTGAAAGGCCTCACCTACGGTCGTCCGACAGTCCTCTGGCACCTGCTCAGGACGCAACGCCAGATCCGTTCATGAGGCCACTCAATCGCGAAATTTTTTGGTCTGCATGTCCATCATCCGTTCCCTAATCGACTTTCGATTTTTAATTCCGGTTGATACCGAAGGTAGGTACCCATTTATGCATCAAAATGTCCGGACGTGAGAGCAATAAGGTTATAGTTTGACTGAATAAAAAAACACAGTCCGAAGACTGTGTTTCCCTTGGGAGTTTTGTTTAATATCCAAGTGCCCTTCTCTGCTCTTCTTTTCTGGCTTCATATTGTGAGCTGAGTTCCGTCACTTTTGCTGTTGTATATTTATTGGCTATTAATTCAGCCGATAATTCTTCCATCCAACCGTAGAATCTGCTGTCATATTCAGCTAATTGAGCTATGGCATCGGCTTTAATTTGTTTATAGTTTTCCGGGTGTTCAAAAAACTCCTTCAATTTCCCTTCAAAATAAGCCCTGGCTTCGGATTCCAACGCAGCACTCCGAGTTAAGTACGGAGTGACTATATCTGTTTCGGACTTGGCCGTAGTTGAAGAGCCTCCCCCAATAGCGCCACCACCACCGCCTGCCGGAATAGCAGGAGTATCTTTCTTCGCCTCAGCGGCTTTCTTCTCTTCAGCAGCCTTCTGAGCCGCTGCCTTCTCCGCCGCGGCTTTGGCTGCGGCTTCTTTATCGGCTTTCTCTTTGGCCGGCGAGACGGCCGAAATCGTATAGCTCGTTGCATTCCACTCGATCTTATTGCCTACCGACTCTGAGAAAAACCTCAGTGGCACATACAGCTTGTTATCCACGAACAAGCCGGGCAGCTCTTCGCTAATCTCCTTCTCTTTGCCGTCAAACACATAGGTTACCTTTTCCTGATAAACCTCAATGTTCGAAGCGGCCAATTCGGTCGTATCAAACTTATCGCGCAGCTTGCCACCCCGCACTTTGGTGTTGAGATTGAAGTCGGCAATCTCCAGCTTATCTTTTTCCTTCGGTTCTTCTACGGATACCGTATAACTGTCGCCATCCCATTGTACAGCCTTGTTCAGGGAATACGAGATGAACCGCAGCGGCACATAAGTATTGCCTTCAAAGATGAAAGCTTGTTGATCCTTCGGCGGAGCTACCTGCTGACCATCAAAAACGAATTGGAGCGGAACATAGAACACATTGACATTTTTAGGGGTCTGGGCTGCAAAGGCTGTCGCCGACAAACTTGAGACAAACAAAGCTCCGGCCAATACAGCTGCTTTCAAACTACGCATCATTTCAATCTCCCTTATACTCTATTATTCTTAATTAAGAACAATCATTTAGAAACAGCCACCCGAACGGCATCAATCTCGGCTTGCGTAAACTTGGAATAAGCGATCTTCTTCAGCTCAGCCTTTTTCTCGGAAGTTAATTCCCCACTGGCCATCTTCCTGATGTTATTAATTTCTGAAGCCGTAAATCGACCCATGACGAATTTGACCGCCGCCTGCCTGTCCGAGAATTGAAGGTCGGACTTGGGGTTGGAAGATGAGTCCGTACTTGTGGTTGGTGGCTGCGGGGACGAGTTTGTCTGCCCGTCTTCTGATCCTGCTGAATGAGCGGCTCCTGCAGACCCTGCTGAGGTATTCCCTTCGGAAACTTTCCCTGTTACCGCTCCATTGCTACCCTCGGTAGGCTTACTGGGCTCTTTACCTGGCGTAGCCGTGCTATCCAGATTGGAAGCTATCAGCTTATCTAATTCCCCTGACAGCTCAGAATCCTTAGCCAGCTTGGAGGAGAGCTCTACAGCGATCTTATCAGCGGCTAGGTTCAGAGCATATTTGTAAGCCATGTAGCCGCCTCCGCTGAGAACTACAGCGATAAAGACTAGACTAATTAGTCCTTTTTTTCTCAATCGTCTCACTCCTTATCTTGTTTGGCAGGTTGTTATTTTTAGACTCCTCCCTGCATTGTATGTTTGTCAAATAGAGTTGACACGTAGAATCGAGAAAATAAGCAGATTTTTTTGATACATATATTCAAAACTAGTAGATGTTTAATACCCGGTTTCGACAGTCACGTATATCTTATTAAGAAATTTCAATCTCAATTGTATCCTATTAGTTACAAACTTTTCTTCTTAATAGCTGGATTACCTGCATATAGTGAATTTGATTCGCAATCTTTTATAATGATGGAGCCTGCTGCTATAATACAGCCTTCACCAATTGTTACTCCAGGCAAGATAACACAATTCGCGCCAATCCAACTCCCGTTACCTACTTTAATTGGTTTGTAGACATTACGGCCAGCTCTTTGGATGTTACCTCCATCTTCATGTGAAATAGTGCAAAATGTCACATTCATACCGACATAGCAATTCACCCCTAATTCTATTTTCCCGTTCATATCATTACCAGAATGAAATTGAGAGAAATAATTCACAAAACTTCCTTGTCCTATAGATACGAATTCAGAATTGAAATAACAGTTAGGTCTTATTTCTTTAGGAAATATTTTAATACCCATTAAATTATATAATTTAAGTCTAATTTTCAAAGGGCAAATGTGACTATTAGCCAAGCCATTTACTATTAATCTTTTAAATATATTCATACTCCCCTCCAAGTTCTTTTTATTACTATAAGCAATAGATACCCTTATCCTTACTTCGACATATCATTAACTTTAAACCCGAGAATGCATCTTCCAATATAAAATTGTAGTGATTCATCTTTCATTCACCAGATTTATCTAAAAAACTAGATCGTGCTATTATAAATCCAGATATGCTCCAAGTTAAAAACTCTATCCCAGTAGTAAATATCGTAACTTCAAATAGCCCTTGAATGAAGATTATAAACAGTAAATTAATACCCGCCCTTATAAAAGTATCCAGTTTGTAAAATTGTATTCCTCTTTTAAAAACTTTAACAATACAATATATATAAATAATAAACCCAATTATTCCTCGTTGCACTAAGAGTTCAATGATCCAATTATGACTTTTTGATTGACCTAAAACATATCCAAATCCGTTACCTAAAAATATGTGTTGAGAAAACCTTAATAATTCATTCTCAAGTATTAATAATCTTCCAGAAGTTATTTTATCTATAAAACTTAAATATGGATTGGTATAACTTGTGTTATAAGTAGTAAACTGCAGATCAGAAACAATAACACCCAAAAATTGTAAAACAAAAATAAAAATACACCCAAGAACTGCCGTTAAAAACACAATAATATATAACTTGGTCTTTCGATCTACTGACTTATCACTAACAACAAATTTATATATTTTTTTAACTACAATAAAAAATAGAAACAGAACCACCAATGACAATGCATTTTTGGAACGGCAGAGGACTAACGCATACAATATCAATCCAGAGATAATAATTGTTAATCTATTTCGCTTGAAAGTAATTATAAAAATTAAGAGAGGCAACAAATATGCTGCAATTAAATTAGAAGAGCCGATTGGCAAATTCATAAAGCCTTTTACTGCAATATTGCTGAAATTACCAAAGGAAAGATTTGAAAAATAATGGAGTTCTGTCATAATAACTTGTATTGAAATTATCACCGATATTAAACAAACTATTTTAAATATTTTATTAGTAAAATCTAATGTAGACTTCATACAAATATAGTACGAAGTCAAGGAAATTAGCAAGGGGAAGTAGTTGCCCCAGTAGCTACTAGTAATTTCAGCATAAACAATAGGTATGAGACTTAGAATGGCGCCATAAAATAAACCTAATGTTATTTTATCAAATAATGGTCGTTTAAAAAAAGAACCTAAAACAAATAAAATACAAATAAGAGTCGTAACATAAAGAACATTTGCTTTAATATGATAAACATAAACCACTCTACTGGATTCAACACTACCAGAAATAGCAAAACAAAAGGTAATGAAAAGTATAAAGAAGTAGATTACTGGCTGGTCAACCTTCTTGTTTATTATTAAATTATCACCATTATTTTTTATTAGTCTCACAATAATACTCTTCCCTTTACCTAACAAATTTCGTTTCAATATCTAAAAATCAACTAATTTAAAATATATCCTTATACCTATGACTCCATTCTACCAATTAATGCTTCCGATTATTTACAGCTAACTCTTCTTTTATTTTTGTTGTCGATATCTCTGGTGTTCTATCTAAATAAACTACCTCGCAATATTCCATTAAAAAATCAAACTTTCCCCTCCAATCATTCCCCATAACAAAGACGTCCACTTTAAACTCTTTGATATTATCAATTTTTTGATCCCAACTTTCTTCGGGTATGACCAAGTCTACGTAACGAATTGACTGGACCAATTTTTTCCTTTCTTCATAAGAGAAAAAGCATCTTTTACCTTTGATTTCATTAAACTCATTCGTTGATAGTGCTACTATTAAATAATCACCGTGGTTCTTTGCTCTTTTTAAGAGATTTATATGTCCATAGTGTAGTAAGTCAAAAGTCCCGTAAGTAATCACCTTTCTCATTTAATCCTCTCCCAACTCAATTTGAATTATTTTATGACGGTTACCTCTTTTATCTTCTGGAGGAGGTGTCATATAATCACCATAGAAGTAAGTTAAATACTCTCTGTATTCTCCTGGACAAGATAATTCATGCCCTTCAAATTTTATAGTGGTTAAACAATCCACCCAAATGCGATTTATCGTTTCTTTCCAATAACCATAGGCCCCACCAAATGTAACTACATAATCAGATTTATGAGAATTATATTTAGTCATTTCTTCCCCAAGCATTCTTTTCAGTTTATCTAGAGATATTGTTTTTGTTAATATTTTCATAAGCATGTATATAATTTTTTTAAAATGCTCATTTTTATCCCATACCTCGTAACCCTGCTTAGTTATAATAAGTCGTTTTAACACATAAGTTTTATAATTTTGATTTTTTTTCTTGTAATTGTTAATTGGAACATTATCAAAAGGAAAAATATCTATATATATACCGCTATGTAAATTAGATTTAGAAGAGTTCTGCTCAATAAACTTAGTCCCCTTCTTCCTTAATTTTGCAATAGGTAATGCAAAATGAACATCTGTATCCCAAGTTTGTAAAAAATATTCTTTTTTCATTTCTTTCTTTGCTATGTGTACAAATCTTTCATAATCTTCTCGAATCATTCCAATATCTAGATCATCATCCCAAGGAATAAATCCCTTGTGTCTAACAGCTCCTAGCAACGTGCCGGCAATAATAAAATATTTTATATTATGTTCTTGGCATAATCTTTTTACTTCTAATGCCATTTCTAGTTGTACTTTATGCACTTTTTCCATTATATTCATTGCCTAACGCCCACTTTCAAATTAATAACTTTAATTGAATTTATTTGGTTCAATAAGTTTATTAATCAACTTTGCAGTAAATTTAGGAGTAGCATCATAAAATAACTCCTCTACCTCTTCATACAACATCCGAGAACTTGAATGTTTTTGGCAGAATTCTACAAATAATTTAATGTTTTGTTCCAAGTTACCAAGCTCTTGTTTTAAACATAAAGCCAATGAATATTTTTTTAGTATTTTTAGATTTACATCTTCATCTACAGTATAAAAATGAATAATAGGCTTCCCTGCAGACATGTACTCGAAAATTTTGCTGGACATTTGGATCCCTTTTTTTTCAGCAATACTGATTAATATACTACTGCGTGCAACCTCTCTATCAACGATTTCTTTATCGACACTTCCATGGTTTATAATTTTTTCAGGAAAATTACAACAATACTTATTAACAATCTCATCACAATTTCCTACAATATAAAAGTGCAATTTTGCTTTTTCTAAATTGCAGTTTCGGAAAAGTTCTAGTAAATAATGAGGTGTAACATAATTTTTGTATAGGCCACCAATGTAAGAAATAGTAATTTCATTATCATCATTGCTTATTTTATTTGAATATATATTTTCTAAGATAAGTGGATGTTCAATAAAGTTTATATTTTTAAATTCTGAAAGATTATTAAAAAAATGTTTATTTAATGAATGCATTGCTAAAATACTAAAAGAATTTGAAAATACAAATTTTTCCAAATCTAAGTGCCATTTTCTTTTAAACAATTTATTTATATAATATCTGTGTAAAGTATCACTACCAGTAAACTGATCAAATAAATACGGAATCAATATAGACTTATTGTGGGGCTGATTTACAAATTTTGATGCCGCTACCACACTTTCAAAGGGCATACTAGCCGGAATAATTACATCAACTGGTTCTTCTATTTTATTAAGTGCATCTACATATGAATTTATTAATTCCTTATTAATAGAAACCTTAGAAAATATAGTTTTTATTACTTTTGAAATTCTATATACATTTAAGGTAAACTTACAAATCTGCTTATATATCCTTCTTTTAGAATGTATCCCTATATTAAGTTTATTTCTAAATTTATCTTCCCACGTCTCTACTCTAATAATCCGTTGGTTATGGAAATATTCTATATTTATTTGCTCCGTAAATTTTTTTTTACAAATAACTGTAACTTTATTGTTCTTCTCCAATTCAGCAGCGACATTCCCCACACATTTCCCCACAGCAGAATAATACGGATAATAACTTCCTACAATAAATACTATATGCACACCCTCACGCCCTGTAAAATTTTGTTAAATATCTATTGATAATCTTTATATGACAGATAAAAAAAACACCAAAAACAATCAAATAGCCAAGAAAACCAAATAGAATATTTGATTGATATGAAAACAAAATAAAAATTACAATCCCCAATAATTCCAACAAAATATTGGATTTATTTATTTTAAGAATTTTGGCAATGTATAACTCAGATAAGTAGAGCCTTATTGTCATTGCTAATAAGGTTCCCACAGCAACCATTAAAACTGACTTGCTCATGTAATATAGTGGTGTGATTAGGAAAACTGCGAAAAGTAGACCAACAATATTTGCATTAAGCATTGCTTTTTCTTTGCGAAGTAACTTGTAATATGGATTAATTAAAATCTGCATTTTAAATTGGATAAATACTATAGCAAAGACTATAGGTAAATAGTCAAAAATTAGTACGTATTCCTTCATCATTCTACTAATAAAAATATATAGGGGAAAGTAAAGTATCAACACCCCAAATGCCATAATATTAATCAGTTTATTCAAATCCACGAAATACTTCGAATACATAGTCTTGTCTAATCTATTTAAAGTCGGGTATATGACTAGACCGATCGCTGAGATAAATATAACTAGCAAATTTATTGTAGATAATGCTACTGAATAACTTCCATAAGCCTCCACACTCTCAAATCGCTCTACAATGAATCGTCCAAATCCTAGTACGAGCATTCCTGTTAAATTTGCAAACAATAATTTTATTCCGACACTTATATTCTCAACTAATTCAGTGTACGCTAATTTAAACCGACTACCTTCTCCAAATAATACATCCTTACACGAGTAGCCCATCAATAATAAGACTATAATTTTAGAGAATGTATCAGCAATAATTATAACAGTATACTGGTCTATCGAAAAAAAATATATAACCGATAATGACAAAAGAACTATAAATTTATCTAGAATATTGTAAAAACTGTATTTCTTCAGTTGATTAGTAGCTTGCAAAGTGTAAAGTAAGATGCCTGATAGTCCTACAATTGGAATATTAATCGAAGCCCACATCATCGCTTTTTGCTTCTCTACATCTGTCTCGAGTAAAACAAATAAGGAAACAATTATAGCAATCAACAGTTGGAGTATTAAAAAAATTTTAATACTTGATCGAAATAATTTCTTAGGCAAATCCTCATAGTTATACTTTCCATAACGTAGATATATTCCATCATTAACACCTAACGCAAAAATGCCAGCATACGATAGATACAATAAATAAATTTGCCAGTAACCATTATTTGTAATTCCAAGCATTAAAGGCAAACAGAGAATCTTGATAATTCCTAATACAAGACTCGTTGCTTGTGCGAAAACCACTATCACTATATTTCTTAATCCTGATTTAATAATTTGGTCTTTAGACATTTTTACTTTTCATCTCTTATATCAATTTTTTGATAACATGCTTCCTTCGGAAAGTTGTGCAAATTGAACAACATGCTGTGGTTTCACTGCCTCAACTGAATAACTGAACTTTCAATAATTTAAACAACTCACTTGAATCAAATGGATTGAAAAATTTTTTTTGTGTGTAATCGAACAACACTTCATGTGAAAAATTGCAATTAGAAGCTAAAATAGGAGTCCCATGCATTTTCGCTTCGATTAATGGCAAGCCAACTGTTTCAATATATGAAGGAAAAATTAACGAAGATTTTGAGTAATATTCAAACACTTTTTCCCTCGATAATTTTCCCATAAAAGTTACTGGTAACTTATTTTCTTTCACAATTCTATATAAACTTGCAATGTTTTTGTTTTCATTTCCATTTAACGTAAATACAATATCATAATCAATTAAACCTTCCTCTTTCAATTTCAAGCAAGCATCAATAATTAGCTTATGATTTTTAAACGGCAAGCCACTAGCAGGATAGAAAAAAGTTTTTAAGCTTTCATTTGTCCTCTTATAGGGCCTTTTAACCTCAATTTCGATTTTTGGTGGTTTTACTTCAATTTTCTCCTTATCAATATATAATTTTTCCACGCACGCTTCTTTCATCCATTCCGTCTGAACGATTACCTTATCCGCTCGTTTTATCGATCGATAGATACCTTTACTCAATAAATTTTGATATAACCAAAGTAACCTATCATTAAATATCGAAAATCTATATTCCACAAAAGGGAGAGAATTGTGAACATATACAATTTGCCGAATCTTTACGAATGGGATAATAATATTTTGAAGTGACAAAATCTCATCTACTTCATACTTTTTTACTAGTTTTGGAGCAATAAACATATCGAAATACAGGCGATGCAGCCAACTTTTCTTAATCCATGGAAAACGTAATACTTTAATATTAGGGAAATCTGTTAATAATGGTTTACTTACTATAAAAATATACTTGTTGTTTTTATCGTTTTTGTAATCATTGTAAAAATCAATTAAGACCGAAAGGGCTCCACCACTTTCAGCAGGCACATCAAATACCATAATATTCATACCTTTTTCCATACCATTCTATTCACAATCCCCATATAATTTTGAATAATCTTAAAAGAATGTAACCTTATTCATCCAGTATCTAGAAATTAGATCCCCCGCCATACCAGTTGAACCGAATACACGAATTTTCATCTACTTAACCTCCAATTCTTCAGTTCCTCTTGAATATAGTTAAGTTTAAGTAATTTATTTTTTATTCCTTGAATATCTAGGCGGCTTGTATTATGTGAGTTATAATCATCAATTTTTTGTAGTTGATCGTTTCCTTCAATGAAATATTTGTCATAATTTAGATCCCTAGTATCAGCAGGGACTCTATAATACTCCCCAAAGTCATGAGCTACTACATACTCTTCTTTTGTAAGAAGAGTCTCGTATAACTTCTCTCCGTGCCTTGTACCAATAACTTTTATATCATTATTAACATTAAATAGCTCTTTAAGTGCTTGAGCTAAATCAGCAATTGTTGAGGCAGGTGCTTTTTGAACCATGATATCTCCCGCAGCTGCATTTTGAAAAGCAAATACCACAAGTTCTACTGCATCTTCAAGACTCATTAAGAATCTCGTCATCTTTGGATCGGTAACAGTTAGTTCCTGTCCATTTTTGATTTGCTCTATGAACAACGGAATAACCGATCCCCTAGAAGCCATTACATTCCCATATCTGGTACCGCAAATTAGTGTTCTTTCAGGATTTACAGTTTTTGATTTTGCCACAAACACTTTTTCCATCATAGCTTTGGAGATTCCCATCGCGTTAATAGGATATGCAGCCTTATCGGTAGAAAGACAAATGACTTTCTTTACTCCCATTTCAATAGCAGCGGTAATAACATTATCAGTTCCCATAACATTAGTTTTTACAGCTTCTAATGGAAAAAACTCACATGACGGTACTTGTTTAAGAGCCGCTGCATGAAAAATATAATCTACCCCATATATTGCATCTTTAACACTTGCTAAATCACGAACATCACCAATATAAAATTTAAGTTTATCATTCTTGTATAACTTTCTCATATCATCTTGCTTCTTCTCATCTCTAGAGAATATACGTATTTCCTTTACCTCTGTATCTAAAAAACGTTTCATCACAGCGTTTCCGAACGAACCTGTCCCACCTGTTATTAATAAAATTTTATCTTTAAACATTTCAACTACCCCCATCTTATAAAACGCTGTTCGTAAAATGTTTCATTATGATTTGATAACTTCGTTCCGAAGTATAGTTTTTTTCGAGATACTCCCGAGCATTTAACCCGAATTTTTCTATCTCATTTTTATGTTCACAAATATAGTTTATTTTTTCAAGAAACATTTCTTCATCATTGCTTTCACACCACCATCCAAAACTCCCCTTTTCCATTATTTCCCCTAAATCAGTATTAATATCTGTACAGGCAAGTGTAGGCATAGAATAATCCATATAAGAAAGCAATCGAGAAGGAAAATTGGGTATTGTAAATCGACAATCTAAAAATATTAAGCCCACATCGCAAGATGATACCAACTCGTCATACTTCTCTTTAGGTAAACCATTTATTAATCTCATATTTCTAGGCTTTTCTTTGCTGAAAAACTCCTCCAACTTGTAATAGTCTGTCCCCGTACCACAGATAATAAAATAACGATCATCCATATTAATATTTTTCTTCAAACATAAAATAATAAAATCAATATTTTGAGGTTTACCTAAATTGCCACCATAAATAAATGCTGTACTTTCTTCAGGTATATCAAATTGCCTCTTTAGTAATCCTTTGTCTCTTGGCACAATATACTGAGGTTCAATACTGTTTGGACAAACCTCAATAGATTTTGAGACATTTTCCTGATTGTGCCTTAATAAAAATCTAATATTTGCTGGAGATAAACATCCAATATAATCGGATACTCTATATAACCTTTTTTCCTTATGTCTAAAATGCTTGTATACAACTCCCTTTAACCCTTTTTTACTAAGAATACCTAAGTCTACAGCATTTTGAGGAAAAATATCTTTTAAAAGCAAATAAGTTTTGGCATTATCTCTTTTCTTCACATATTTAACCGCCTTGTAAAACGTGATCGGCGGGGTAGTGTATATAATCAAATCGAATTTTATATGTGTTGTGAACTTTTTAATGCTTTGCTTCAATCTCGACTCTAACCTTAGAATAGATATACCTTTCTCAATTAAATTAGTCTTTTGCGTATTTCCGATTTTCGGCTTCAAAATAAGTAAATTTTCGCTTTCTAGCTGAAGTGCCCTTTTATGCTTACGTCTTTCAACAGGAGATACAACACATACATAGTGACCGTGTTTTAAAAAAGTTCTAAGTAAATCTGTATATATATTTCGTTCATCTAAACTATCAAAATCTAATAAGGATATAAACAATATGTTCATCATTATTGGTCTCCAAAAATTAATAAACTCTCCTAGCCGGAACACCCATATAAGTCCCAGCGTCAACAATATCCCTTACCACCACAGCACCGGCACCAATTATGCAATTACTCGTGATATTTACGTTATTACTCACAATGCTTCCAATGCCTAACCAAGCTCCAGCACCAATGTTCACAGTCCCAGCCATATGAACCCCCGGCGATACATGAACGTAATTTTCAATTAAACTGTCATGGTCTATCGTAGCTCCAGTATTAATAATGCAGCCTTTTCCAACCTTGGTGCAGCAGTTAATCACGACACCAGCCATTACTGCAGTTCCCACGCCCAATTCAACCTGCTCACCTATAACGGCCCTAGGATGAATTAAAGTTGTTATATGTGCTCCCGCAACCTCTAGCTTTGATTGGATCCTTTCTCTCAACGCATTATTACCAATACCAACGAAGATGTCCCAATCGTCAATAAATGCAAGCATATCGTCCGATTTACCGACAACCTCTAACCCCATTGATGATTGGATAAGCTTATCATTGTCGAGAAAAGCAATAGTTTTCCAAGTATTCATTTTCAACGCAATGTCAGCAATAACTCTTCCGTGCCCTCCGGCGCCAATTATGAGTAATTGTTCTCTCATATGTTTACTCTTTCCCTTGACGTTCCTTTAAAAGGCTCCATCGTAACAGCCGTCTCCGAATGTATACCTTCTCTAACAAACACTTTCTTTATCGTCAGAAAAATAATCTTCCAATCTTCAATGAAGCTTATATTGTCTATATACTGTACATCCAGATCAAACTTGTCTTCCCAGCCAATAGCATTCCTGCCGCTGATCTGAGCGAGACCGGATAATCCTGGCCTTACCTCATGACGTCGTTTCTGATGATCGTTATATAGAGTCAGGTATTGCACAAGCAAAGGCCGCGGCCCTACAATCGACATATCACCCTTTAAAATATTAAACAACTCTGGGAGTTCATCGAGTGATGTAGAGCGCAGGAATTTACCGAACCTGGTCAGCCGTACAGCGTCAGGCAGCAGCTCCCCGTTACCGTCCCGCTCGTCGGTCATCGTTCTAAATTTGTACATCATAAAAATCTTCTCATGCAGGCCCGGCCTTTGTTGTTTGAAAAATACAGGACTGCCTAACTTGTTCCTTACTAACAACGCTAGCAGCAGAATCAACGGACAAAGAACAATAATAGCCACCAAAGATAGGACGACATCCATAGGCCGCTTCATAAACTTTTGATAGAAACCACCCTTAAAATGCCCCATCATGTCCACCACAATCTCCTGATAATCTCTACAACTCTCTCCAATTCCTCATCCGTCATCTTCGTATCAGAAGGCAGACAAACGCCATTCTCAAACAGCTGCTCTGCTACATTCGTTCCGATAAAATCGTACTTTTCAAAAAACGGCTGCTTGTGCATGGGCTTCCAGATCGGTCTGGACTCGATATTTTCCTTCTCAAGAGCCTCCATAATATCTATCGGTCTGACCTTCCCGTTTAGCATCATAGAGCTTAACCAATAATTCGGCTCATCCCAATCATTGCTGGGCATAAATTCAATACCATCCAGCTCACACAGCGCGCTTCTGTAGAATTCAAAAATATATCGTTTCTTTGCGACTCTCTGATCGAGAACTTTAAGCTGTCCTCTTCCAATACCGGCAACTACATTGCTCATCCGATAATTAAATCCTAACTCGCTATGCTGATAATGTCTGGCCTGATCTCTGGACTGAGTTGCCCAAAATCTGGCCTTGGCGATACTTTCCACATTATCCGATACCAGCATCCCGCCGCCTGAGGTTGTTATGATCTTGTTTCCATTAAAGGAAAATATCCCATAATCCCCAAATGTCCCTGTATGCTTACCTTTATAATAAGTACCTAGACTTTCAGCTGCATCTTCGATTAATACGACATTGTGCTTCCGGCAGAGGTCTACGATGGCCCCCATCTGCGCCGATAAGCCGTAAAGATGTACGACAATTACTGCCTTCACATTCGGATACTTTTCAAATGCCCTCTCGAGAGCCTGCGGACACATATTCCAAGTCTCGTAATCACTATCTATAAAAACAGGAATGGCATTCTGATAAATAATAGGATTGGCTGTAGCCGAAAATGTCAGTGACGGGCAGAACACAATATCCCCTTCCCCAACTCCGGCTGCTTTGAGGGCCAGATGAATCGCAGCTGTGCCTGAGGACAATGCCGCTGCGGCTTTGGATCCGACCTTGTCCGCTAACTCTTGCTCAAACTGGTTGACATTCTCACCAAGAGGGGCAATCCAGTTCGTATCGAAAGCTTCCTTGACATATTGCATTTCATACCCTTCATCGCTCATATGCGGCGATGAAAGAAATATTCGATTTCCCATGACTTGAGAACTTCCTCCCGTATGTATTAACCACGCTCTCCTTAAGCAAATAAAGCCTCCGATCCGCCATGCCCCAACGGAACAGACTCTATCCGAAGCTTTATCCTGCGCGACAGCATACTAACTCACATTCAAAAACGTAGGCACCATACTCTTCAAGCTCTCCCGGATCTCCGTACGATCTCCGCTCAAGCTCTTCTCCAGCATCTTCAGCTCCAGTTCGAACTGCGCTTGATTGACCAGTGTCGGCTTGCCGATAAATATCCGGTCATGCGTCGTCGAACCGATTCCCTCTTCATCCGTCAGCAGCTCCTCATACAGCTTCTCGCCGGGCCGGATGCCGCTGAATTCGATGTCGATGTCTTCATACGGCACGAAGCCGGACAACCGGATCAGGTCCTCGGCGAGCTGAACGATCCGCACCGGCTCGCCCATGTCGAGGATGAAGATCTCTCCGCCCTTGGCGAAGGCGCCTGCCTGGATGACGAGCTGCACCGCCTCCGGTATGGTCATGAAGTAGCGGATCATGTCCGGATGAGTGACGGTGACCGGACCGCCGAGCGCGATCTGGCGTTTGAAATGCGGGATGACGCTGCCGCGGCTGCCGAGGACGTTGCCGAAACGAACGGCGACGAACTTGGTCTTGCTTGTGCGACCCAGCGACTGGACGATCATCTCGGCGATGCGTTTCGTTGTACCCATGATGCTGGTCGGGTTGACGGCTTTGTCGGTCGAGATGAGGACGAAGCGCTCGCTGCCATAGCGGTCGGCGGCTTCGGCGACGTTCTTCGTACCGAACACGTTGTTCTTGATCGCCTCGGCCGGGTTGCGCTCCATCAGCGGCACATGCTTATGGGCAGCTGCGTGGAAGACGACCTCAGGCCGGTACATCTGGAATACTTCATCGATTCTCTCTCTATCTTGTATATCGGCAATAACGGTCTCGATCGGAACTAGAGGATATTTCCTGCGCATCTCCATCTCGATATTGTAGATGCTGTTCTCGCCATGGCCGAGCAGTATCAGACGGCTTGGCTGGAAAGGAGCGATTTGCCGACATAGCTCCGAGCCTATGGAGCCTCCGGCCCCTGTGACGAGCACCGTTTTATTTTCTACGTAATTGGCGATACCCTCCAGGTCAACCTTGATAGGATCGCGTCCGAGCAAATCTTCGACCTCAACGTCGCGAATCTGCCTGACGGTTACTTTCCCGTTGATCAGATCATTGAGATTGGGGATGATTCTCAGCTTGGCTTTTGTCCCTTTGCAAACCTCGATGATCTCGGCGATTGCCTTCTTGGACAGGGACGGGATCGCGATAATAATCTCGTCAATATGCATCGAACTTACTATGGTTGCCAGTTGTTTCCGCGAGCCCAGGACAGGCAGATCATGAATGCGCTGCTTATGCTTCAAGCGGTCGTCATCGATGAAGGCCACCGGATACAGATCCGCATCCAACTGACTGAGCATCTCCTTGGCGATCAGCGCGCCGCAATCCCCTGCACCGAAGATCAGGGCGCTTTTCTGCCTCGCAGGCTTCTTGATCAGAAATTTATCCCGCACGATACGCCAGACAAATCTTGAGCCTCCGACAAAAAGCAGCAGGGTCTCATAATGCCGCAGCAGGATGGACAAAGGCACTCTCTCTAAAGTAATAGCGTATGTAACGGTAAACGAGAGCAGGACGCCCACGGTCACCGACTTGAAGATCGCCAGAATCTCTCCGATACTGGCGTATTGCCATACCCGATTGTACAGCTTGAAGTATCGCATCGTAAGAAAGCAGATGACACAGGATACAGCCCCATAGATGAGTGCTTGCCGGATGAAGGAGGATGGGATGCTTCCGTCAAAACGAAGTACATATGCGGTTAAAATGCTGAACCAAACGATCGCCATGTCCAGTACAACCAGCAGCGAATGTCGTTTCTCGTAACTCATGTCCATCCTCCGTTATCTAGCAACCCTTATTTGGGGGACTCGGTGGTCCCGTAGTAGTAGTAATAATACGATTCCGCATTTTTGCGGTCCATGTTGTTCAAGACGACGCCCAGGATACGGGCTTTGACATGATCCAGGTTGGCCTTCGCCTTGATCGCCATGTCTCGCTTGACCTTGCCTGAATCGACGACGAGGATGACACCGTCGCACTTGGTCGCCACGATCTGGGAATCCGTTACGGCCAAGGTAGGCGGAGCATCGATAAGAATAATATCGTAGATGCCTTTCAGCTCATCGAGCAGCGCCGTCATCCGCTTGGAAGCAAGCATCTCCGAAGGGTTCGGAGGGATCGGTCCGGATGTGATCAGTGACAAATTATCCACATAGGTATGTTGGACCACGTCACCGAGCTTTGCCTGACCGGCCAGGATGGACGTTAGTCCCCAGCGGTTCGTCACAGAGAACGTATGGTGCATGGTCGGCTTGCGCAGATCGGCATCGATGACGACGACCTTCATATCCGTCTGAGCATAGGCTACGGCCAGGTTGGTCAAGGTGGTCGATTTCCCTTCACCCGGACCTGCCGACGTGACCATGATCACCCGCAGCTCCTCATCAATAGCGGAGAACTGAATGTTCGTCCGCAGGGTACGGTAGGCTTCGGAGATCGGAGACTTCGGATTTTCGTGTGTGATGATCGGCCGGCGGTTATTTGTGGATGGTTGCACGGGTCAATTCACCTACTTGTCCGGATTTATGTGAAGAGGCGGTTGATTTGGTTCCCAGCAAATCTTCGTCCTTGATCTTGGCAATCATCGCGACGGTAGGGAGATCCAAATATTGCTTGATATCCTCTTCTGTCTTGATCGAGTCGTCGAGATATTCCATCAGGAAGGCCAGACCGATGGCAATCATCAAGGAAACGACGAGGCTAATCGCAATATTGAGCTTCGGGTTGGGCTTCACGGGAGTCGGATTTTCCAGATAAGTCGCTTCGTTCAGAAGTGATACATTATCTACCTTCATAATGGATGGTATCTGATCCTGGAATACCTTGGACACCGCATTTACGATATCCGCTGCTTTATTGTAAGAGTTGTCTTGTACGATAAGTGTCATGACCTGGGTGTTGTTGACAGAGCTAACTCGAACTTTCTTGATCAGTTGATCCGAATTGAGGTTAAATTGCGGGTAATCCTTGGCAACTTTGTCCATGATCCGTGGCGTTTTGATGACCTCTTTGTACGTATCGATCAATCGGATATTCAAATTAACGGAGTTGATGTCTACCTGCTGCAGGCCTTGCTGTTCGCTTGACTTGTTCACGATAAGCTTCGTAGAAGCCTCATAGACCGGCTCCATGAAGAAATAGCTGACAATACCTGTTGAAAGTGTGCACAGTAATACAAAAGCAAGGATTAGCCAGATCCGCTTGCGAATGATCTTGATATAATCCTTTAAATCGAGTTCCATGATGTACCCCCATTCCTAGAAAAACAACTTATGAACATGCTTGTGACCTAATAATCTTCGAGTTCATTCCGCAAATTTCGCGGATATCGCCAAAGGTGATACCTCCCCTCACGAGGAGAGGAGGTATCCAACTGTAAGCTTGATTACTTGTTCAACAAACGGTAGATAACAACCGCAGCTTGCGCGCGGGTAGAGTTGTCGTTCGGGTTAAACTTGTCGCCTTCTTCGCCGACGACGATGCCGGCGGAAGCGGACAAAGCAACTCCGGCTTTGAGCGAATCATTGATATCCGCGCTGTCTACGAAGCCCTTCAGCGCTGCATCGGTGTCCTTAACGGCAGCCAGTTCCTTGACGGAGGTCAGCGCACGTGCCGCAATCGTAGCCATCTCGGCACGAGTGATCTTGCCGTTCGGCTCAAACTTGCCTTCGGAGCGGCCGTTGACCAGACCGTGCTTCACAGCGGACGCCACATAAGGCTGGAACCAGTCGGAAGCATCGACATCATCGAAGCTTTCGCTGGCGTTCGGCGCCTGCAGGCCGAAGGTATTGACGATCATTTTCGCAAATTCGGCGCGGGTCACGGTTTCGTTCGGTACGAATTGCTTGTCTGCGCGGCCTTCTACGATACCCTTGGCAGCAGCAACCTCGATCTGACGGCCAGCCCATGCTTGCACGGAAGCCGTATCGTCGAACTTGACATTGTTCTCTACAACCGTATAGGACGAGAACGAGCTGCGTTGCTGCGAGAGCTGTTTGGACCCGGCATCATACTTACCGCCGTAGAACTCCAGCTTGTCGCCAATAATCTTGGCGAGCGTCAGCTTCTCGGCGTCGAATTTGGATACGTCGCCAACCGGCAGGCTCAGCACGATCGGCTCGGAGAACGTGGATACGTTCTTGCCGTCCACGGTGATGGTGAACTCATAAACCTTGGAAGCGACCGGAAGATCTGTTGCCTCCTTGGCTGCGGACGCATCCTTCGTTTGAATCGCCAGGTTCGTGTCGCCCTTGAATGCATCAGGATCAAGCGCAACGCCAACGCCGTTCACTTGAATGGCGATGCTGTCGATTTTGCCGGTTTGTGCGGCGGACAGAACAGCCTTCGGCAGCGGTACGGCGATGGAAGCGGCATTGACCGTTCCCAGGTTCAGCTTAAGCTCCAGCTTGGCTGCCAGGTCTGTCTTTACGCCAAGCTTGTCCAGCTTGTCGCCGAGCAGCTTTGCTTGGTCAAGGACATTTTGGATTTGCTTGGCCAGATCAGCCGCGTCAATCTTCAGCTCAGCCTTGCCGTCCGTGACAGTCATTTTATTAGCGAGGTCGAGCGTGGCTGCTTTGGCCAGCGCTTCGGAAGCTTTCTCGACCAGCTTATCCAGATACTCCTGCTTGGCAGTGCCTTCGAGCTTGGCGATCTCGGCTGCCGCATTGTCGAGCTCTTTGCTTACAGCGTCAACAGCTGGATCAGTAGTGCTGGAGAAGCCGCCACCACCGCCGCCTCCGCCACTGGAAGGCTTATCTTCATCCTTGGAAAGGGTAATGGATTGCTTAATAATCAGCTTGTCGTGGAGCGCATTACCCGGCAGGTTAATGCGTCCTGTCACTTGTCCGCCAATCGAGCTGCCCGCAGAAGAACTGCTAGCCGAGATAGTGCCCGTGGCACCGTCATAGCTTATCGAGACATTGCCGTTAGCCGGCTCGAAGCTGACTTTCAACAAGGCTGCAGGGAACTTAATGCCGGCAATGTTGAATTGCGCTTTATAAGTACCGCTGCTGCTGGAGTTCTCAATAACCTTATACGTTTGGTTGATTTTGTAACGAAGCGCCGCTACGCCAAGGTTATAAGTAGCTTTATGATCAGGGTCGGCGGCAGTCACGAAGTTCACGCTAGTCTCAGCGATATCCGTGGAGGTGATGCTAAGTCCTTGCAAGATTTGATTAAAGGAATTGGTCGTATCGCTCATCACTACGTCTGCAGCTTGTTTGATAAGTTTTTTTAGCTCGTCCCTGTCATTAAGAGCCAACTTGCCCAAGCTTTCCAAACCGGCGCTCTCGAGCTGTTTGAATACTTCGGACTGGAACTTCGACGCATAGTTGATCACATCGTCCGTCGTGACTTCGCCTTCCTTGAGATCCACGCCCGAGGCCGCCTCCAGCTGATGAAGAATGCCCCGGACAAACGGTTTATTCAGGTACTCTTTCATATTAGTGCTGTTCGTATCAAAGAACGGGGTAAGCTCAGTAAAAAGATCCAATACGCCTTCGGCGTCAATCGGATAAGTAGTAGTGTCGATGTCTTGAATCAGCGGCTGAATCAACGAAGTGTCCGTCAGTCCCTTAAGCGCTGTGTTAGCTGTCTCAATCGAAGCCAACTCGCCCTCTTCCCACAAAAAGCTCTTCAACGTCTGAATCTTGCCCGCTACATCATCCAGCGTAGCGGCATGCGCCGTGCTGCTGAACCCGATTTTCTCGAACAAACCCTTCTGGCTAAGCGGCAGGCCCGCGAAGGATGCGACAGTCAAGCTGGCGGCTACAGTAGTTGCGATTATTTTTTTCTTCACTATTTACATTCCTCTCCTCGTCCAACAATATTATGTATAAAGAATTTAGTAGAAAAGACACCGGCTCCCGCTGCGATTGTAGTATATAACGAACAGGAGAAGCGTCTCTTCTACATCTTTATCGGCAGATTACAAGATTGATATAAGCCAATCGCGTACAAAGTGAAATGTTACATGATTATCAAGAAATGGTCAATTCAATAAACTGGATTTCAAAGAATATAAAGGTTTTTTTATTTTTCCAGGTATATCCATAATTTCACCTTTAAAAGAGAACTACCAAATCTTCCACCAACGCTTGCGGCCAGCCTGGGGCATCGTCAGGAACTTGATCTCCTCATGCTGCAGGAGCCTGTGAGCATTATCGCTCAAATAAGCGCTCAGCGTTCCTCCGCATTCTTGAGCGATCAGCGAGTAGGCCTGCTTGAGTCCGAATGCCCGGTGCTCCAGATTATGCGCGTCCGAGGAAATGAACTGGGCCAACCCTTGCCCGCACCACTCCAGGCACAGCTTCTGCAGCTTGCGGCCATAGGCGCCGTTGACGGAGTGCGAGGTCAGCTGCGACAGCGCCCCGGCTTCGATCAGCCGCGACAGTCTGTCCGAATCGGCGGCCAGTACGGCATTGCGCTCCGGATGTGCGATGATGGGCGTGTGACCGAGAATGCGCAATTCATGGATCATCTCTTCCGTATAAGCAGGCACGTCCGAGGAAGGCAGCTCCAGCAGCAAATAGGGCGTGTCATGAAGCCCGATCGCTACTCCCTCCTGCAGCTCCTCCAGCAGCTCGCGGTGAATGCGAATCTCCTGGCCGGGCAGTACGTCTACAGACACGCCGCGGGCGGAGAACAGCCGGATCAGCGTCTCCACATCCTGCCGGATATGCAGTCCCGGATTCGAATATTTGCCATTGGCGTGGTGTGGAGTGGCGATCAGCGTCCGGATGCCTTCCTGCTCGGCGGCCTGGGCCATACGAACCGCCTGCTCTTCGCTCGCGGCACCGTCATCAATCCCCGGAAGGATATGGGTATGTATGTCGATCAAGATGCAATCTCCTTATCTTCCTGAACTCTATTATCCTTGCTTTACTAAATTATAATGAAAATAACGCCATTTGTCATGACCAGATTATGTGAACTTTTCCACTAAAGCATTGTTTTTCCCCGTTCTGCAATGATTATTTACTTCATATTTTGACAAGCGCTATAATGAGATAATCTGGCGAGATTCTCGCAGCTTTTTTGCTAGGATACGGAAAGCTTCCATGATATAATGAATCGAATTGTGACAGGCAGGTGATTTCATTTTATGCAAAAAATACCAGTGACTCGCGATAAGAAGAGTTCCGATATTTTTATCATTCCCTCGGATGAAGTGGTCAAGATCGAGTGCATCCGCGATAAGGAATATATCATTCATACCGTAAACGATAAATTTTACTGGGCGGCTTCGCTGGAGGCGTTCGAGGAATGGCTGTTCGAGGAGGGCTTCCGGCTCATTGATCAGATGAATGTGGTCAATATGAACCATGTGACCGAATACGAATCCCGCAAAGGCACGGTCAAGCTGCAGCCCACGCCTGCCTCGCCCTACAAAACCGCTTCGGCGGCATGGATTCACAGCGAGCATATCACGAACGTGATCAGTCTTTTGCGTAAAATGAAAGATCTGGACCACGGTATTCCGGAGGAAGAGGACGATATCTTCGAGACGATCCTGGCTCAGGAGGAGGATCATCGGTTCGCCCGCTCGTACGCCATGATCAAAGCGCTGTATGAGAAGCGCAAGGCGGAGATTTTGCTGGAGGAAAGCGAGCTTCGCTACAAGTCCTTGTTCGAGCATAACCCGGACCCGATCTGCTCGTTCAACCTGAACGGGCAGATTACGAGCATCAATCCGGTCATGTACGCCGCTACCGGATACACCGAGCAGGAGCTGCTGAATAAAACGATCGATGCGCTGCTTTTTCCGGAGCACTATACCGTGTGGTCAACCAACTTCCTGCTCACCTTGGGCGGTACGCCTTCCCATTATGAGATCGCTTTCCGGCGCAAGGACGGCCACCGGATTGAGCTGAGCATGCACAGCTTCCCGATCTTCGTTGGCAAGCAGATCGCCGGGGTGTTTATGATCGGGCAGGACATCAGCGAGCGCAAGCGGGCCGAGGAGATGCTGCTGCGCTCCGAGAAGCTGTCCGTCGTCGGGCAGATGGCCGCCGGCGTCGCTCACGAGATCCGCAATCCGCTGACCTCGCTCAAAGGCTTTGTTCAGCTGATGCAGTCGCGGGTGGACGGCTTCGATCACTATTTCAACATTATGCTCGAAGAGCTGGAGCGCATCAACTTCATCGTCAGCGAGTTTCTGGTCATTGCGAAACCGCAAGCGGTGCTGTTTCAGCCGAGGGACCCTGTGGCCATCCTGCAAAATACGATTTTGCTGACTGGCTCGCAGGCTATTATCCATAATGTTCATATCGACACGCTGGCCGATCCCGATCTTCCTATGATCAATTGCGATGAGAATCAGATTAAGCAGGTGTTCATCAATATTTTGAACAACTCCGTGGACTCGATGAAGGACGGAGGCACGATCAAGGCCGAGTTCAAGCTGAATGCCGACGGACGGGTGCTGATGCGTTTTACAGATCAGGGCTGCGGTATTCCGGATGACCGCATCTCACGGCTCGGAGAGCCGTTCTATACGACCAAGGAGAAGGGAACCGGGCTCGGACTGATGGTTACGTTCAAGATCATCGAGAATCATGGCGGCGAGATGAAGATCCGCAGCAAGCTCGGCCAAGGCACGACCGTTGAAATCTATATGCCGGCCGTCAAACCGCCGGAAGCGCCCCCCTTTCCTGACTTATGAATAATAACTGCGCACAAGAAAATGAAGCCTGCTGAGCCGCTTGATGGTTCGGCAGGCTTCTCCTTTTCCTGAAGGGATATCGTACGTGGAACCGTCCTACCGGTTCAGCAGGCTGCCTACATAGCGGAGCAGCTCATTGGCCGATGCCGTCGTATAGCCATGCTCCTCTACCAGCCGCTTGATCACTTCGTTAATCCGCTTCAGCTGATTCTCGTCCGGCGTTTTGGTGGACGTCGTGATTTTGACGATATCCTTCAGATCGGTGAACAGCTTCTTCTCGATCGCTTCCCGCAGCCGTTCATGGCTGCTGTAGTCGAATCTGCGGCCCTTGCGGGAATAAGACGACATGCGAATCAGGATCTCTTCGCGGAATGCTTTCTTTGCATTCTCCGAAATGCCGATCTGCTCCTCGATCGAGCGCATCAGCCGCTCATCCGGGTCCATCTCCTCTCCCGTCAGCGGGTCCTTGATTTTCGACCAGTTGCAATAAGCCTCGATATTGTCCAAATAGTTGTTGAACAGCGTCTTGGCCGATTCGTCGAAGGAGTATACGAATGCCTTCTGCACCTCTTTCTTGGCAAGCTCGTCATATTCCTTCCGCGCGATCGAGATGAAGTTCAGGTACCTCTCCCGCTCCTCCTTGGTGATCGACGGATGCTGGTCCAGACCGTCCTTGAGCGCCCTTAACACGTCCAGCGCATTGATAAACTCCAGATCGTGGCGAATCAGCGCACTGGAGATTCGGTTGATGACATAACGCGGATCGATGCCGGTCATCCCTTCCTCCAGATATTCGCTTTGCATCTCCTTCAGATCCGCTTCCTTATATCCCTCCACTTCCTGACCGTCATACATGCGCATCTTCTTCACCAGATCCATCCCCTGCTTCTTGGACTCCTTCAGCCTGGTAAGGATCGAGAAGATGGCTGCGGCGCGGAGCGAGTGCGGGGCGATATGTACATGCTTCATGTCGCTTTGGCCGATAAGCTTCGTATAAATTCTCTCTTCCTCCGACACCTTGAGGTTATATGGAATCGGCATCACGATCATGCGCGACTGCAACGCTTCATTTTTCTTGTTGGCGATAAACGACTTGTACTCGGATTCATTCGTATGAGCGATGATGAGCTCATCCGCACTGATCAGCGCAAACCGTCCTGCCTTGAAGTTGCCCTCCTGGGTCAGCGACAGCAAATTCCAGAGAAATTTCTCATCGCACTTGAGCATCTCCTGGAATTCCATGAGTCCGCGATTGGCCTTGTTCAGCTCGCCGTCGAAGCGATAGGCGCGCGGATCGGATTCCGAGCCGTATTCCGTAATCGTCGAAAAGTCGATGCTTCCCGTCAGATCGGCGATATCCTGCGACTTCGGATCGGACGGACTGAACGTTCCGATGCCCGTCCGGCTGTCCTCGGAGATGAACACGCGCTCCACGATGACATCCTCGATCCGTCCGCCATACTCCTCGCGAAGCCGGATCTGGCAGGAAGGGCACAGATTGCCTTCGATCTTCACATCGAACTCGCGCTCCACTTCGGGGCGCAGCTCATGCGGAATCAGATGCAACGGCTCTTCATGCATCGGGCAGCCCTTGATCGCATAAACCGCGCCGTCCTCCGTGCGTGAGAACTGCTCCAGCCCCCGCTTAAGCATGGTCACGAGCGTCGATTTCCCCCCGCTTACCGGCCCCATCAGCAGCAATATCCGCTTGCGCACATCCAGACGCCTTGCCGCCGAATGAAAGTATTCCTCTACCAGCTTCTCTACGGCGGAGTTCAGACCGAAAATCTCTTTCTCGAAAAACTGATACTTCCGATGCCCGCCCTCGTCGATGATGCCGTGAGAGGCGATCATTTCGTAAACGCGCGCATGCGCCGTCATAGCAAGACGAGGATTGTCGCGAAGCTTTTCCATGTACTCGGCAAAGGTGCCGGTCCAGGCCAGCCTCTCCGTCTCGGTGCGATAATCGGCGATTTTCTTGAATATGTTCATGTTTCTTACCTCCTCCGGGCTTTGCGCAGCAGGCAAAACCAGCTTTCAAGATGTCGGCACAGTTTTTGGGGCGGTCAGTGACTTAACTTAAGTTATGAGGGAGCGCTCGTCAGAAATCCGAAGTGTATTAAATACCTATGCATGAACTCGTACGAACTTGACCGATATTTTAATGAAGTTGGAAAAACGGAGAAATACCCGGCAGCCTTTAGACAAACCAGCTCAATTGGCCTATAATGTGGGTACTTAACATGTTCGTGCAAGGGATGTGAACGAGGTGCCGATCAAGAGCGAAACGGAGCTGTACGCACCGGTCAAGACCTACCTGGAGCAGCAGGGCTATGAAGTGCGCGGAGAGGTGCGGCATTGCGATCTGGTCGCTATCCGGGGAAAAGAGCCGCCGGTTATCGTAGAGCTGAAGCGGAGCTTCTCCGTCCCCCTCCTGCTGCAGGGGATCGACCGGCTTCGCCTGTCGCGGACGGTTTACGTCGCGTTCGAGCGGCCGAACAAAGGACGCGCGCCGCACGGAGCGAGCTGGCCCGAGCTGAGGCGGCTGTGCGGCATGCTTGGGATCGGTATGATGACCGTGCAGTTCTATCGCACCCGCAAGCCCCGCGTGGAGGTCGAATGCCATCCGCCCGAGCTGACGCTCGCGGCGGGTGTTTCGTCTGCGCGCAAGCCAAGGCGCAGCAAGTACGCCGCCGACAAGCTCGAGCAGGAATTCCGCGAGCGCCATGGCGATTACAATGTAGGGGGCAGCTCCAAGCAGAAGCTTGTAACCGCCTACCGGGAGAAATCGCTGCGCCTGGCCGCCATGCTTGCGACTCACGGGCCGCTGCCGCCCCGCAAGCTGCGGGAGCTGTGCGGGAACAGCCGGGCTGCGGACATGCTTCAAAAGAATGTATACCTGTGGTTTCAACGGGTGGAGCGGGGAATATACCGCCTGTCGCCGCAGGGCGAGGAAGCGCTGCTTACGTTCGCGCATGTGGTGGAGGCGTATCGAACAGCGGAGGGTCCTCCCTCTGAAGCACGCGAACCCTTGAAATCTGCAGTGAGTGAGACCCTGAAATCTGAAGCCGCGGCGGCCTTGTCAGACATCGCCGCGGAGCTATCTGCAACCGCGAGCGGCACCCGGCGGCCTGCACGCCGGAAAGCAGGCTCGGGCCGCTCGACCTGAGGTTCGAGGACGAGGTTTTGCCGGTCCGCGCTTCAGTCCGTGGTCCGGGTTAATAATCCGAAGACTGCTTGCGCCGCCTGGACAGCTCCTTATGCATCCAGATCGCGGCCTGGGCCCCCTCTCCCATGGCGATGACGGACTGCTCCGCATGTACTCCGATGTCCCCAGCCGCCCAGACGCCGGGTACATGAGTCCTCTTCGTCCGCGGGTCCGTCACGATATGACGATTCTCCATCCGCTCGACGCCCAGATGAACCGCCCAGTCGGAGTGAACCTGATTGCCCCCGAACGCGATAAATCCTCTGCTGCCGCGAAGGACGGTGCCGTCCTTCAGCAGCACGCCGCCAAACGAGGAGGCGACAGGCAGTACTTTGCCATCCCTTTCGCTGCTCTCCCCCTGCTCCCCGGCGCCCCCATGGGCTTCCGCCGCCGCCAGCCGCTCTTCGGAGCCGTCGAGCACTTCGGCAATCTCCATTTCGATATACGCGATCCCCTGAGCTTGAAGCTCGTCCAGCTGTGCACTGCCGATAGCCTGACGTTCATGATTGACGTAGACGAGATCCTCGCACCAATGCCGCAGCGTCAAGGCCATGCCTGCGCCTGCAGTGCCTGAGCCAAGCACCAATGTCCGCTTGCCGGCCGTCTCATAGCCATCGCAATCCGGGCAGACGAACACGCTGTGGCCCAGCTTCTCTTCCAGACGGGGAATTGCCGGATAACGGTCCGAAATGCCTGTCGCGATCAGCAGCGTTCTCCCTCTGCAGCTCCCCCCGCTCGATCCGAGCGCGAGCTCAAAGCCTTCCCCGTGACGGGCGGCCCCAATGACTTCATCCTGAATAAAATGCACCCCGTAGCTTTCCGCCTGCGCCCGTCCCAAACTTCTCAGCCTGTCTCCTGACACTCCGTCCGGCCAGCCGATAATATTGCGGTAATTGCCGCAGAGCGTAGAGCGCCCTCTCCCTTTATCCACGACAAGCACCGAATACCGGTAACGGCCCAGCTGGATAGCAGCTTGCAGACCGGCAAAGCCGCCCCCGACAATCAAGCAATCGTACATCCTGCTTCCTCCTCTGCTCTAGCTTGCAAGGCCCCGCACGGCCTACGCTGCCCCTTCTTCACACGAACTTTACCCTCGGAGCCGCGTAAGCGCCTGCTGTATTTGCTTTGCTGCAGCGATCCTATCATTTTCGGCAGCCTGAGCGGATCGCTTTCCTATTACCAGTGTCCCCCTTTTCCAGACCAAATCATGCATTGTGAAATTTGTACCCCAAGACCTAAATATTAAGAAATCTATAGGAAAATTGACCCATATCAAACATTCAGTTACAATAGAATGACAAGAATTAACCGCTTACAATAAGGTGAGGTGTTGGATGTGCTGCGACATATTCTGATTCTGTATCACCGCTTCATGAAGACGTTATATAAGAAAGAAGGCTCCTGGCAAAATCACAGCTATGTGCGGCATCACCGCAAGGAACGTTATTATAGAGAAAAAAAGAGAAGGTGAACTGCTTTCACCTTCTCCCGCATTTTTAACCTGCCTGCCTCCAGCACGTTCCTATCTAGGTCAGCCGGCCACCTCGCTCTTGCTCCTGTTCTTGCTCTCTCCCGCTCCCGCTGCCTTATCCCGTTCGATCAGACGAACCATCAAAAACTGCAGCAGCGCCCCGGCGAGTACGATCCATGGCAGCAGCTCGAACCCGAAGCGAGCGGAGATCAGCACAAACGATACGATCGACACTACCCGTCCGGCATTCATGAAGATTTCCCGAAGCACGACCGATTCCACCCGCAGCTCGCCGCGCAGCGGCAAATCCCCGATCAGCCGGTAGAAATACGAGCTGACCGTATTGCCTTGCACAGGCGAACAAAGTGAATAGATGATCATGAAAATGAGCACGGTCGGCAGCGTTATGCCGGCTTGCAGACTCAGTCCCCCGATGACAAAGCCAACCGAGGTATATAAAATGAAGCTTCTGGAGCGCTCCTCCGTGCCGAAGCGGGAAATGAAGAAGCCTGCCCCGATGCTGAGTCCTGCAAACAACACGCCCAAATAGCCGACGACATCCTCGCGCCCCACGATCCGGTACAGCAGGATATTGGGAAGAAACAGCATAATCCCCTGCTGAAGACCCAGCGTAAAGAACGAGAGCAGCGACTTGGTCCATCGCGGATGTTTGCGCAGCAGCAGACTCGTATATTTCAAATAGTACGCTTTATGATGAGAGGGCTTCGTCCGGATACGCAAGCTGCCGATACTCGCTATAAGAAACATGGCGCAGGCTGTACCGAACACCATCGTATAGCCCTGCAGCCCATCGGCCGAGCGGATCAGAAAGCCGGCAAGCGCGGGCCCGATCAGCCCTCCGAGCGTAAAGGTGATCGTATTCACCGCCAGATATCGTATTCGGTTGCGGTCGGTCGAAACGTCGTACATCAATGTCAGATAGCCGACCCAATAGAAGGCGCTCGCAATTCCGTTGCAGATGGCAAACAGCAGATAGAATGTAACGACTCGTTCTCCAGCGAATACAACAGCCAAATAGAAGATAGCATTCATGGCGATCCCGATCCGGTATACGACCATCCGGTCCTTGCGCTTGATAAGCCAGCCTCCCAGCACGAACGCTATCGCCACCACCACGTAGTTCACCGCAAAATAAATGCCGTTAATGATCATGCTCTGCGTCAGTCGCCACAAATACAGAGTCAGGAACACGCCGGACATCGACGCCCCGAATTGAAAACAAAAATGGATAAAAAGCGACACGCCTGCTTCCTTGGATAACTGTTTGTCCGGCGGAATCGCCGGCCTTCTCGCTTCCAGCCATTCCGTGAACGCCGCTCCGTACTTTGAGCCCATCCGCCACCATGCCGCCTCTCTAGTCTCTCACGCTGCTTAAATATGTACCGATCAGGTTCATTGTATCAACGCCCCCTCAGCTTGAAAACCCGTAAAAAACCGCTTTTGGCGCGTTTGAGACCATAATCGGGCCTGGAGCGCGATCTCCGCAGGAGAATAGGAGTATCTTCTACATTTTCTCGCCCAAGCCAGTGTTCCCCCGGTCACCTAGTCGCCAAAAACGCCGCCCGGCTGTCCGGACGGCGTCACATGCGGCTTGCTTTATTTTTTCTTCAGGCTGTCCCATGTTTCCTGGAACTCGGCGAACATTTGATCCTTCGTTTTTTGCTTCGCGGCATAGGCCTGCATAGTAGCGGCAAACTTCTTACTCGACGCTTCGCCGCCAGGGAATTTGAACCAGTTCCAGCTAAGCGTTTTGTTTTCCTTGCTGTACTTCATCAGATCGGCGGCAAGCGGTCCGAGAATTTTCTCGTCAGCCGAGATGGTCGTGAAGGCCGGGATGAACTTGAACTCTTCCACCATGTATTTCTTGCCCATGTCCGAGGTCACGAGCCAGTTAAGGAACTTCTTGGCCTCTTCCTTGTTGGCCGAGTTTTTGTTGATTACCCAGTTGTTCGGCACGCCGACAGGCAGCTTGTCGCTTGCGGCAGCGTCATCGCTGATCGGCATCGGCAGGAAGCCTACCTTGAGATCAGGGTTGGTTTGCGTCAGCTGCAATTGCGTCCAGTTGCCTTGCTGCGTCATAGCCGCTTTGCCTGTTGCGAAGTCGGTTACTTGGGTTTTGTAGTCCGTTTGCAGCGGATTTTTGTTGCCATATTGCAGCTGCAGGTCGAACAGCTTCACCCAATTCTCGAATCCGGCGTTGCCGGCAATTTTAGCGGAGCCGTCATTCAGCCCGGCAATAAATTTATTAGGGTCCGGCTGATAAGCGAACGGCAGGTTTACGAAGTGATTGCCCAGCACCCACCATTCTCCGTAACCGTTGACGAATGGCGTAATGCCAGCGCCTTGAAGCTTTTTCGCCGCAGCCTCAAGCTGCGTGAGCGTCTTCGGCAGCTCGGTGATGCCGGCTTTCGCGAACAGATCCTTATTATACAGGAAGCCGTAGCCTTCCAGGTTAAGCGGCTGGCCGTACAGCTTGCCGTCCTTGGTCATAGGCTCCTTCGCTACTTCAACCAGATCCTTCACCCATGGCTCTGCGGACAAGTCTTCCAGATGCTCGATCCACTTATCGAGGTCGGAGAAACCGCCGTTGTTGAAAATGTCCGGCTTGTCGCCCGAGTTAAACTTGGCCATCAGCGCAGCGCCGTAGTCGGCACCGCCCCCGACCGTGTCGATCTGAATCTTCACGCCCGGATTCGACTTCTCGTATTCCGCAGCCAGCTTTGCAAGCGGCTCGGCGATTTCGACTTTGAACTGGAACATTTTCAAGGTGACGTTTTTGGCTCCGCCCGTTGTGCCGCCTGTTGTGCCTCCGCCCGGAGCCGGTGTTTCTTCTTTTTTCGCGCAGCCTGCGGCGGCTGTCATCGCCAGTACCGCGGCCAAGCTCAAGCTAACGATTTTTTTTGCTTTCATGTATAAAACCTCCCTTGTTCTATGAAAACGTTTTACTTTCTACACTTTTATTGTAATCAAAGTTCCGCTATCAAATACACCGATTAAATTGATCGAAATAGTGGAATTTGTTGACACCATGATCAGCCTTTGACAGAACCTGCGGTAATCCCTTCAATAATATACTTCTGCATCGACAGGAAGAAAATAATGATCGGGATGACCCCAAGCACCAGCGCGGCGAGCGCCAGATCCCACTGCTTCGTGTACTGGCCGAAAAACGAATAGGTCGCCAGCGGGATCGTTCTCAGATCCGGGCTGTTCAGCACGAGCAGCGGCAGCAGGAAGTCGTTCCAGATCCACAAGCTGTTGAGCAAAACAATCGTCACGGACATCGGCTTCAGCAGAGGAAACACGATGCGCCAGAACACGCCGTACGGAGAGCAGCCGTCCACCCGCGCCGATTCTTCGATCTCCCGGGGGATGGACTTGATGAACCCGTGGTAAAGGAACACGTTGAGCGATACGCCGAAGCCGAAGTAGCAGATGATCAGGCCCAGACGGCTGTCCATCAGACCCACTTGGCTCGCGACCTTCACGAGCGGGATCATGATCGACTGGAACGGGATAACCATCGCGGCAACGAAGGCCAGGAACAGCAGGTTGTTGAACCGTGAAGGATACCGGACCAAACGATAAGCGGCCATCGAGCTGATGACAACAAGACCGAGATTGCTGATCACGGTGATCAGCAGCGAGTTGCTGAATACCCGCGGAAACTTCATGATCGTCCATACCTTGGCATAGTTTGCCAGATTGAAGGACTGCGGCAGGTTCGAGGAGTTGACGAGCAGCTCCCCGAACGTCTTCATGGAGTTCACGATAACGAAGTAGAACGGCACCAGGAACAGCAGGCCCAGGATGATGGCGAGCACTTCGAGCGAGAACAGGCGGAAGCTGTAATTTTTCGTCGTTTCCATTAGGCCTCCACCTCCCTGCTCTTCGTTACCCGGACTTGAATCATTGTAATAATCGCTACGATGACGAAGAACAGAAATGCCTTGGCCGTGCCGAGCCCGTAGCGGTTGTTGCGGAACGCCTCTTCATAGATGTTGAGCGCAACGGATTGCGTCGAGTTGAACGGTCCGCCCTGGGTCAGCGAGACGTTCAGGTCATACATCTTGAAGGCCCATGAGATCGTCAGGAACAGGCAGACGGTGACGGACGGCATGATCAGAGGCAGCGTAATGCTGCGCAGCGACTGCCAGCGGGTGGCGCCGTCGATGTAAGCCGCTTCCTGCAGCTCCTTCGGCACGTTGGCCAGCCCTGCGATATAGATGACCATCAGATAGCCGGCATGCTGCCAAACGCTGACGATAATAAGCGCCCAGAAAGCGGTCGGCGCATCGCCGAGCCATGGAAGCTGGAAGAAACCAAGTCCGGTCAGCTCTCCGATATTGGCGAAGCCTTTGACGAAAATAAACTGCCAGATAAAGCCGAGCAGCAGGCCGCCGATGACGTTCGGCATAAAAAATACGGTACGCAGCGCATTTCTCGTCTTGAGCGCCTGCGTCAGCAGCAGGGCCAGGACAAAGCCGACTATGTTGGAGAGAATCACCTCGGTCACCGTAAACCGGGTCGTAAACCAAAACGACTTATGAAAGTCTTTATCGTTGACCAAAATCTGCTTAAAGTTGTCGAAGCCGACCCATTTCACATGAGAGGTTACCCCATTCCACTCGGTGAACGAGTAGTACATGCTCATGAGGAAGGGGATTAACACAATGATAGTAAAAAAAACGAAAGCCGGCCCGACGAACACGAGCTGCTGCAGCGTTGTCGAGAACCGCTGGTTTTCCTTCATGGGAACCTCCTCCTTTTCTGTATTACAATCTGCAACTCATCGTTAAAATATACTTTAAGTATAAAAAAACGCCAGACCTGTGAACACGCAATCTCGTGACGTAACAGGTGGAATTTATTGATTATTGTTGATACAATTGATGCTTGAAGTTTACGCTTTCGACGCCGGCTTTCTTTCAGAAAGCCCAAAGTTCATGCTTTCGACGCCGGCTTTCCTTCGGAAAGCCCTGAGGAGGGACAACCATGATCCGCAACAGCATACGCAACAGCATACGCAACAAGCTGATTTTATTTCTGCTGGTCGCCACGCTGCTGCCGCTGTCCACCTCGATCGTTGTCACCTATCTGGTAACGGAGCGGCAGGTGATCAGGGACACGATCCAGACCAACTCGAATCTGATCTACCAAGGCACCAGAAACCTGGTTAATTATTTGGAGGGCATCAAGCAGGCCTCGCTCCTCGTCTATAATGACACCTCTCTGTACGCGGTCATCGAGGATGGAGCGACGTCCTACAGCAGCCGGGGCGAGATCGTGCGCGGGCTGCAGAGCATTACCAATACGATCAAGGAAATTCACCAGGCTTACCTGTACATCAAGGTGACCGACAAGGCCTATTTATATACGAAAGGAAATCTCAACCCGCGCGGTGAAGGGGAAAGCGCCTATCTCCCGGATATCAGCAAGGGCGACCTTCGTATCGAGGCTACGCATCCAAGCCATACGTACGGCATACAGCCTGTCAATCCGCTGCCTGCTTCAATCGTCTTTACTCTGCACCGATCTATCCTAAACTCTCTGACGATGGAGGATCTAGGTTCGATCTCGGTTGACGTCAATATCGGTTTTATTAATGCCATTGCCGATCAGCTCTACTCGCAAGGCGAAGAGCTTTACATCGTAGATAGCGAAGGCACCGTCGTATACGGCTCCAAACCGGCCTTCCGCGGCAAGCAGCTCGGCGAGCCTTGGGTGACCGAGCTGCTCGCCCGGGAGAACGACAGAGGCAGCTATAACTGGAGCGACTCCGCCTTCAAGGGCATTCATATTTACGAACGGATCAACGAACCCTATGTCAACTGGACGGTCGTCAAGCGAATTCCGAATGAGCTGCTTTATCAGCATGCCAGACAGCTCACCTTTGCCAATGCTATGATCCTGCTGGCCTTCATGGTCGTCGTTATAGCCGGCACCGTGTTCATCTCGTTCCGGTTCACCGCACCGATCAAGAAGCTGCTCGGCTATATCGGCAAGATTCAGACCGGCAACATGGAGGTCGATATTCACGTCAAAGGCAATGACGAGTTCGCTATTCTCGCCCACCGGTTCCGGCTAATGATGCAGACGATCAACCAGCTGATCACCAAAGAATACAAGCTGGAGATTGCCAATAAGACAAATCAGTTAAAAGCCTTGCAGGCTCAGATTAACCCGCACTTCCTATATAATGCTCTGCAATCGATAGGTACGCTCGCCCTGCAGCACGAAGCGCCCAAGGTTTATTCGCTGCTTTCTTCGCTCGCCAAAATGATGCGCTACGGCATGAACACGAACGAAACCTTCGTGCCGCTGAAAAAGGAGCTGGACCATGTCCGCTCGTATCTCCAGCTGCAGCAGCAGCGGTTCGCCAGCGAACTGGATGTGGAATATAAGGTGCAGGAGGAGGCGGCCGCCCGCCTGGTCCCCAAAATGATCCTGCAGCCGCTCGTGGAAAATTACTTCAAGCACGGCTTCGATCCCCGGACCCAGACCGGACGCATCGCGATCACGGCCGGCTGCGATGAGACGGGACAGCTTGTGCTGGATGTGTCCGATAACGGACGAAGCATCAGCGAGGAGCGGCTGGCCGAACTGCGGTTTAAGCTGAGACAGAAGACGGACAACCTGGGGGAGACGGAGAGCATCGGGTTACAGAACGTTATAGCAAGGCTTCGGCTGTATTATGAAGAAGAGGTTCATATGCACTTGGAACGGAGGGGGCCTCTCGGCGGATTTCAGGTGAGGCTTCTTATCCCAGGCAAGCGAAAGGAAGAGGAAGATAATGATCGCATTGATCGTTGATGATGAGAAGCATGTCCGGGATGCCATCAAGCTGCTCGTGCCTTGGTCCGAATTCGGAATCGACACCCTGCTCGAAGCCCAGGACGGCGAAGAAGCCGTCGCCTTCATGCAGGAGCATCGTCCGCATCTGGTGTTTACCGACATGATGATGCCGCTAATGAACGGCAAGGAGCTGATGGTCTGGCTCCATGAGCATATGCCTGAGGCCAAGACGATCGTCATCAGCGGGCATGACGAGTTCGATCTGGTCCGTCATGCGGTCAAATACGGCGGCGTCGATTATATCTTGAAGCCGATCGACGCCGATCAGCTGGTAGAGACGGTATCCCGCGCCGTAGAGCTGCTGCTCAAGGAACAGGCCCAGCGTCAGCAGCAGCATGAGCAAAATATAGAGATGAATCAGATCAAGCCCGTCTACTGGGATACGATATGGTCGAATCTTGTCTCGGAGCCCAAAACGTTCGATAAGTATGCCAAGGAGATTGCCGAGACGTACGAGCTGGGGTCCCACGTCAAACAATGCCGGCTAGCCGTCCTGAGCCTGGATACGATCAGCGGCAAGCTGAAGGACAGCTTCTGGTCAGAGTGGGACCTTGTCTACTTCTCTCTGATCAATGTGTGCAACGAAGTGCTCACAGATAACCGTTCCGAGCGCGCCGGCGTTGCCTTCCGCTACTGGAACAATGATCAAGAGATCGTCTTGCTCCTGTGGAATGAACTGGAGCAGTCGAATGTTCTGCTGCAGCTTGTTCAGACGTGCATCACCGATACGTTCCAAAGCTCGCTCGACATGGGCGTCAGCGGCATCATGGCTTTCCCCGAGGCACTCCGCGAGGCATACTCGGAAGCCAAGCTGGCGCTAAGACGCCGCAATCTGCTCGCCCGGGACAAGCGCATCCATGAATTCAAGGACAGCATCGCCCATGCCCCTACCCTGCTCTCGATGAATGACCATGCCGAAAGCATACGCCATGCGGTCAGAAGCGGCAGTGAAGAGCAGATCCGCAAATCGGTCGGCGCCTGGATTCAGACCGTCAAGCAACTCAAGACCATCGACAGCGAGCAGCTAGAGTTATGGTGGCATGAATACAACGGCTACAAAAACCGCTGGCTGAACGAATGGTTTGGCGATCATCCGCCATCCGACCGCCCGCAGCAGGAAGAAGCACGCTTTCAGGTTCCGACGGACGAAGAAGGAAGGCTGGCCCTTGAGCTGTGGGAGCAGCAGCTTGTCCGGAGCCTGACCGAGCTGTCCAAGCAGCTGCTGCAATCGCAGCGGCAGGAGAGCAACGTTATTTTTGACATCGCCGCCTATATTCGCAATCATTATCATCAGGACATTACTTTGCAGGAGATAGCCAACCATTTTTACTTGAGCCGCGAATATATTTCCCGCAAATTCAAACAGGAATTCGGTGAAAACTTATCCGATTATTTAAGCGGCATTCGCCTGGAGAAGGCGAAACTGCTGTTGCTTAATCCCCATCTGCGCATCGCCCAGGTCGCTGCTATGGTGGGATATGACGATGAGAAATATTTCAGCAAGGTGTTCAAGAAGATGGAGGGCGTCTCTCCGAACGAGTACAGAAAGGGGAGAGAATCTTGAATACTCCAATACAGCCTCCTTCCGGTACGCCAGCCCATGAGATGCCCGTCCGAAGCGGCAAGCCCCGGACCAAGCGCGCGAGAACCTATGTGCTTCTGCTGGCAGTCTGGGCTCTGCTTGTAGGCTTAGGCGGCTGGGGCGCGAAAGCATACACCGACCGCCTGCAGCAGCAGCTGAAGGCGGATATCTCCGTTCAGACCGAAGCCCAGCTGGCGCTGATTCAGCAGCAATATCAGGCGCAAATTGCCGAGCTGCAGGCACAGGTCGGCACGGATATGAAGCAGCTCCAGACGAAGATCGATGCGGTGAACGAGCTGCTCTCCTTCACCAAGGACAGCGCCAGCAGCAAAACCGATAACAGCAACCAGCTGTATACGCAGCTGTCCGAGGTCACCAAGAAGCTGGACGAGTTGAAGAAGCAGCTCGATGCGCTGCAGTAAAGGAGGCTATCGCATGACTCTGAATCCCATTCAGCGTATCAACCGCATGATGCTGCTGGCGCTGGCTCCGTTCCTCGGCGTGATAGGGCTTCTGGTATGGAGCCAGCCAACCGTCAGCCTGGACTCGCCTGCGAAGCTGCCGGCCGTCAGCCTGCAGCAGCAGGAATCCGTGCAGTCCGCGCTCTCCCGGCTGGATCGTGCCGGCGGCGATGCGGCGCTAACGCGCTCCACGATTGAGAAGTATTATGAGCTGTACGCCAAAAGTTCGGCCGAAGCCGGCCGAATGTCGCAATTGGCCGATGCAGCCGCTGCCCGCCCCGCGGCGGTGTTCGACTCCCGGGTTGCTGCCAAGCTGGGCGGCAAGATGACGCGAACGGCCAGCTCCGGCAATATCGACCTGAAGCTGTATACCTTCACCGAAGAGCGATACAAAGGCTATGCGCTTAAGGTGGATTTGAAATCGGATAAGGGCATGAAGATGGTGCTCGGGGAAGACAAGGTCGGCGGAAGCGAAACGACGATGCAGGCGGTTCGCCGCTACGGCGCCATCGCCGGAGTTAATGCCGGGGGCTTTGCCGACGACCCTCGCTCGGGCAAGCGCTACCCGCTCAGTACGACGGTTGTCGGGGGGAAATATGTATACGGCTTCGAGCCATCGTTCGAGGATCTGACATTTATCGGACTCAGCACAGATCGCAAGCTGATCGGAGGCAAGTTCTACAAGCAGGAGGATCTGGATAAGCTGAAGCCTGCGTTCGGCGCCACCTTCGTCCCCATCCTGCTGCAAGGCGGCAAGAAGCAGCCGATTCCTGCCCAGTGGGCTACCTCGCCGGCGCGCGCGCCGCGGACAGTCGTCGGCAGCTTCAAGAACGATCAGCTGCTCTTTATCGTAACGGATGGATATGACGAGAACGGCAAGTCGGGAGCAACGCTGAGCGAGCTCCAGGACAAGCTGGCGGCACTCGGCATCAAGGATGCTTACAATCTGGACGGCGGGGGTTCCTCCAGCCTGATCTTCGACGGACAGGTGATCAATCGCCCGTCCGACAACGGCAGACTGCGTACGCTTGCTACCAATTTTTTATTTTTCAAGTAAGTCGCGTTCTAAATTGCGTTCACATATTTATAACGGTTTCTTCGGATTTATACGTTTTCTTTTGAACGGCTGTTGGTTATAATACAGATTGGGAGGTGCTGAACATGTCCGCTACATTTTGGTTAGTCATTACCGTGTTTCTACTTTTTATTACAGCAATGCTTACAGCTTCCTACAATGAAGACAAAACTAAAGGGTTGTAAGCCCTGCAGCAAAACGACGGGGTGAACGAAACGATCGGCCTTAGCGCATACCGATCGCTTCGTTCACCCCGCCCAGGTTTGTTGTCTGCGTCTTCGCCCCCTGCTAGATACGAACTGTATCAACCATCATTCCCGCCATTCCAAAGGTCCTGCTATTCAGCATCTCCGTCCTCATCGAACTCGCTATCGACTGCAGGCTTGTCTGCGATAATTTCACTCAAACTCGCCTTTCTCCAGCGTTCGGCGTCCAAGCCCAATTGCTTGATCAGCTCATAAATATCCAGCTCCACAGGGTTCCCCTTTGCCGTATTCATTGCCGTATAGTCCCATCCTTTTTAAGCTGCGAATTTTACTTCATTTCCCTTTAATGTGAATTTTACCATATCGACCGTTACAGAAAGGTTACAAATTTATCATAATTTACAATAATTCAACCAATCTCAATTATATTTTGATCAAATTTCTGCTATACTGTCTTAGTGCCTAGGCCCATTTTCCTATATATTCTCACATTATTATGGCCAGGAGAGGACTTTTGACTTATGTTTTTGTCATTACGCGGCTTTCGCACCTACTACGACTGGTTTCCTCATCCAAAGAAGCAGATTCTCGGCACGATCGTGCTGCTTCATGGGGCTGGCTTGTCCTCCGCCATCTGGGAGCCGATTTTGTCGCTTCTGACGGAATCCTATGCGGTCTTGGCTTATGATATAGCCGGGCACGGACAAAGCGAGGACGATTTGCATCCGCTTTCCTTCCAATCGATGGCGGAGGATTTGCTGCTTCTCTTGCGGTCATTGACGGAAGAGCGTGTCATTTTGATCGCTCATGATACCGGGGCTTACATAGCTGAACGCTTCGCCTGGCTGTATCCGGATCAAGTCGCATGCACGGTGCTGATCTCTCCCTTGTGGCCTGCACCGCTTGCAGCCATGCGCCTGCAGCTGGAAGCGCGAATCAGTCAATTGGAGCGCGCCGACTCTATGCGCCATTATGCCGATCTGCGGCTCCCTGCGCTGAGCAGCCGGGCTGCGGAGATTCCGCACATGGCTGAACGGATACGGGATGCATTCGCCCGGGTATCCCGGAGATTATACCGGCAGTTGCTGGAGTCGGCAGCGGCTGCAGGATTCGATATGACCATGCGGGCGGGCATTCATCAGCCCCTGCTGCTGATAGGCGGAGAGCAGGACCCCGGATTCCCTCCATCGCTTGCTTATTTTACCTCCCAGCTCAGCGAGACCGCATCGACTCTGATCATACCGGACGCCGCTAGCCTTGTGTTCGTGGATGAACCGGCCTATACGGCGGATTTCATCGACCGATTCGTCCGGCGGCTGAAGCGCGTAGAGGGCTGGAAACCGCATCCCCTCGAGCTTGAACTGAGAAAATGGATGCGCTCACATTGGGAGAACGGCCTGTCTCCTGCGGCAGCCGGACGCCCTCAGATCCGGATTCGCTGCATCGGCCAATTCGAGGTAGCCATCGGCGGCGAGTTCCGCCCGCATGGCTGGAACACGCGGCATGCCAAAAGTCTGCTGGTTTACCTGGCCTTCCACCGCAGCGCGACTCGCGAGCAGCTATGCGATGCGCTGTTCCCGGAGAAAGACTTCTCACAGGCTATGAACAATTTGCGGGTATATTTGAGCCATTTCGCCAAGCTGCTCGAATCCCCCGAATTCGACACCCCCTGCCTTACCATAGGACGGGATGCGGTGAAGCTGAACTTTGATGTCGATTGCGACTTGATCAGCTTGCTCAAGCAGCTCCAGCTCGCCCGGGATACGGAAGACAGCGTTTACAGGTATTCGATGTGCCGGCTTCTGCTGGAGAAGCTGCAGGGTAAAATATTGCCCGGATGCTACGATCCCTTCTCCTTGAAGCAGAAGGATACGGTGGAGCTGCTGTGGGAAAGCTTGTCTCTATGGGCCGCAGACTACGGCTGTTCGCAAGGACAATATATGGAAGCCGTCGCATTCCTCCACAGCGGGCTTCAGTATGGTACGGGGGATGAGCTGCTGTTCTACGAAAGGCTGATCGGGATTTACAGACGAACAGGCAACGCGAAGGAAATGCGGAAGTGGCAGCGCCTGATGGAAAAACTGTTATAGCAAAACAGGCTTGCCGGATCTGGTTCCGGCAAGCCTGTTCGGGTCTTATGGAAATCTTAAGCCTGCGAATTGCTTGGTCTCAAATGATACATCTCTCCCAAGCATTCGGAGCAAATATGTCTTTCTTTGAAATCGCTCACCTGCTCCATCGAGCCGCAGAAAACGCAGCGTGGACGGAAGCGTTCCAAAATAATATGATCGCCGCTCACGAGTATTTCTACCGGATCTCCTTCATTCATCTGATATCGTTTGCGCAACGACTTGGGAAGCACGATCCGCCCTAGCTGGTCGACCTTGCGTACGACACCTGCCGGTTTCATCATCAATTCACCTCACTTTATACACTCTGTGAAACTGAATTCACTTCCCTAACAATTCGACACCCGTGTAAAAATTCCTGCCGCCTTTTGTTCCTTTTTCTTGCAGCGCCACGCCGGCCTTACCAACCTTCATACCCGATTTGCGCGCATCTGAAACAGCGGCGGGCCATGTCCCGGCCTCTCTTACTTCAACCCGGCAAATCCCGTCTGCCTCAGGCCCTCATAAAGAATAATAGCAGCGGAATTGGACAAGTTCAGCGAGCGGACCGCGTCGGTCATCGGAAGTCTCATCCACGAGTCCGGATGCTCGGCCAATAGGCCCGGGTCGAGTCCTTTCGTCTCCTTGCCGAATACGAGGAAATCCCCGTCCTGAAACTCCCATTCGGTGTACAGCTTGTCCGCCTTCGTCGTAGCGAAGAAAAACCGGCCATCCGGATAAAGATCCTTCACTTCCTGGAAGGAATCATGATACTCCAGCTTCACCGAATGCCAGTAATCCAGCCCCGCCCGCTTCAATGTGCGGTCATCCGTATCGAAGCCCAGCGGACGCACCAGATGGAGCCAGGTGCCGGTCGCTGCGCAAGTACGGGAGATGTTGCCGGTATTGGCCGGAATTTCCGGCTCGACCAATACGATATGAAACGCCATAACCAGTAACATTCCTTTCACATTTTACACTCGTTTTACGCCATCTTAATATAAGGTTGACGGTCCCTTGAGATAATAGCAAGGAAGCTGCCGCAATCTATTACGATCATAATCGCAATACGGAGGATTATCAACCTTTCATCAGCCTTAGCCGGCAGGGACCTCTGTGAAATAAACCCGTAAAGGAGAACTTTGGAAATGATGAAAAAGAAAATTCTTGTTGTCGACGACGAGCCTTCGATTTCGATGCTGATAGAATTCAACTTGAAGCTGGTTGGCTTCGAGGTTTACTGCGTTTATGACGGGGAAGAAGTATTTAACGCCATCCGGCAATTCAGGCCCGACGTCATCGTGCTCGATCTCATGCTGCCCAAAATGGACGGCATCCAGGTATGCCGCAAGCTGCGCAGCCAAAACAATATGGTCCCCATCGTCATGCTGACCGCCATGCAGGATTTGTCCGACAAAATCGCCGGCCTCGACAACGGCGCGGACGACTATATGACCAAACCGTTCAGCCCCCAGGAGCTGATCTCCCGGATTCAGGCGATTTTGCGGCGTATCCAAATTCTCCCTTCCTCCCCCGGAAACCCGCCGGTCGAGATCGGGCCCATCGTCATCCAGCCCGATCAGCGCGAGGTGAAAGTAAAGGGCGAATCCATCGAGCTGACGCCCAAGGAATTCGATCTGCTGCTCTTCCTCTGCAAGCATCGCGGCAAAGTGCTCAGCCGCCAGCAGCTGCTGCATGGCGTATGGGATTATCATTTTCTGGGCGACACGCGTATCGTAGACGTGCACATCAGCCATCTGCGCGAAAAAATCGAGACGAATGCGCGCACGCCCGAGTTTATTGTTACGATTCGCAATGTCGGCTATAAGCTCGCCGAGCCTACGATGAAGGAATCGCCGGCTTGACAAACAACTCCGCCCGGGATGCGTAAGCATCCCGGGCGGAGTTGTTGTTGGCGGCTTAAAGCCGGATATTAACCGTTACGCTGCTGGAAATCGCTCATAAAAGCAGCGAGCGCTTGACAAGCTTCGAAAGGAACGGCATTGTAGGTCGATGCGCGCAAGCCTCCGACATCGCGGTGGCCCTTCAGCCCGACGAATCCGTTCTGCTCCGATTCTTTGACAAATTTCTTCTCCAGCTCCTCGTTCTCCATCCGGAACGTGATGTTCATGATCGAGCGATAAGCAGGCTGAACTACACCGCGGTAGAAGCCTTCGCTGCGGTCGATCGCCTCGTAGATCAAGCCGGTCTTCTCCTTATTGCGTTTCTCCATGGCTGCTGCTCCGCCGTTGTCGCGGACCCACTTCAGCACCAGATTCATCATGTAGACGGAGTATACCGGAGGTGTATTGTACAGGGAATTCGCCTTGGCGTGCGTGTCGTAGCGCAGCATCGTCGCCAGATGCTTTGGCGATTCCCGGACCAGCTCGTCTCGCGCGATGACCACAGTGACGCCCGAAGGCCCCAGGTTTTTCTGCGCGCCCGCATAGATCATGGCGAACTTCGAGACGTCCACCGGACGGCACAAGATGTCGCTGGACATGTCGCCGATCAGCGGCACGCTGCCTGTATCCGGGTATTCCGCATATTGAGTGCCTTCAATGGTTTCGTTGGACGTGATATGCAAATACGCCGCATCATCGCCGAGCTTCAGCTGGCTTAGATCCGGAATTCTCGTATATCTGTCGCTCTCGGAGCTGGCTGCGATCGCCGTCTCGCCGAACAGCTTGGCCTCTTTGATCGCTTTCGTAGCCCAGGCGCCCGTCTGTACATAATAAGCTGTCTGACCGGCCTTCAGCAGGTTCATCGGGATCATGGCAAACTGGGTGCTGGCCCCGCCTTGAAGGAACATGATTTTGTAGCCGTCCGGGATGGCGTACAGTTCCTTCAAGAGGCTCTGCGTTTCTTCATTCAATTGCTCATATTGGGAGCTTCGATGCGAAATCTCCATGATGGACATCCCGATGCCCTGATATTCAACAAATTGCTCCTGCGCCTTCTGGAGAACTTCCAGAGGCAGGGCTGCCGGGCCTGCGTTGAAATTGTATGCGCGCTTAGTCACTGGCTTCACACCTTTGCTTTTCATAGGATATCGCTATGATAGCAAAGGATGCGCCGCCGATTCAAGTATTAGTTTCTCCGGCAGCCCGACCCCGGGCTAACAATCCAAGCAGAAACCGATTGCCAAGTGAAAAGTGTAAGAGAACGGAGGGGCAAGGCGGCTTAGCGCTCCAGCTCGCGGGTATGATACGCATGGTTACTTTCAGGGAGAGCGGTGTTAGAGGGTTGCTCCATTCCGGCAATTACATGGCCCGCTGTTTCAAAGGCTAATATATCCATGGCTTTGATAGGATTTATGCCCATTTGCCTCAACGCATGCTTAATGTCCAAAGATATGGCTGTTTCCATAAAAACCTCTCTCTCTGTTGTTAATTCAAGTCTGCTCTCTGGTCATATTCAAAAATGAATATTACTCCTTATCCACGTAGAGTATTTTATCGGCAAATCCGTTATTTTTTGATAGTCTGAAATAGCTATTTTTGCAAACCTAAAGATTTTTTTAGATTTGAAAATGAACGGAATTCCTCCCGGCATTTGTCAAGTATTGTCACACAAGCATAGAAATCTGCTTATTGCGCCTGCTCATAAGTGAGGTTTTCACGCGATTTGAGCTGTCTGACAATGCGCCTCAGCGAATCCTTGCTCATCCCAAGCTCATTCAGCTCCTGAATGATCTGAACCCATTCCTGATCCAGAGGCTCCGGCTTATGCTCGGATGCGTCATGAAGAATCAGCGTTTGCACATTAACCCCAAGAACCGGAGCAAGCTTCCGCAGAAACTGAATCGACGGGTTGGACTGCAAATCCCGTTCGATAGAACTCAGATACGACTTGGCGACGCCTGCCCGTGCAGCAAGCTCTGTTATGGACATACGCTTCTGATGCCGCAAATTTTGAATACGTGTACCTATCATTCGGGTATTCCTCCTAAAGGTTGTGTGGAATGGCAAGACGTCTACCTTGTAACTATATACTCATTGTATCACAAAAAAGATACTATTTGTATCATTTTCATCCAACCTTTAACAAAAACGATACTAAAGTCCCTAGTGATTTCCATTTCTAGTTCTTCACAAACCTTGCTACGTAATGTATAATCTAAACGTGAGCGACACCAACACAATTCGACAATTTCAATATTTAGGTACAATAGCAGTTTGGAGGGAACCGCAAAATGAATATGATCGGGGACAGGATCGCTCTTCTTCGGGAGAAATTCGGCATGACGCAAGAGGAACTTTCCAAGAAGATCGATATTTCCCGCGCTTCGCTGTGCCACTACGAGAAAAGCCGCAGAGAACCAGATTATGAGACCCTCGTGAAGGTCGCGGATCTCTTCAAAGTTTCATTGGATTATCTAATGGGCAGGACGAACGACCCTCACCAAACTTTAGACCCAAATATCCGATCATTTGTCGATCAACTCGAATTGTCGGATGACCTGCTGATGGAGAAATTTGCATTGACGATCGATGGAACGAAGCTGTCCTTTGAGGAAGCCAAACGCTTTATCGCCTTCGTGAGAGCGGAACGCGCTTTTAAATAACCGCCTCCCATGTCTAGGACATCGCCATTGCGAATACAATACTTATTGTAACATATTCCAGATACATATTGTATCATCTTTATGTAAATTTTATACTCTAAAATTTCCTTTGCAGGAATGCTGATCTATTCTTCACAAACGACGATACGTAATGTATAATTTACTTATCCGCAAGCCAAAATGATCTGTAGATCCCCCCCTGTTCTTAATGGCTAACGTTCGTCGTCATTATTTCAGAAAATTATGCACGCCGGAGAGAAGCGCCGGCGCCCGGGGGTTGTTCTCCGCTCTATAATTACCCGGGAGTCTTCCCTTTGAAACATGACGATTGAACTAAATTTCAAAGAATAGGTGCTGCAGAGCTTTTAACCTCTATCTAACGATCAGGTATACTTTAACAACCGATTGGGGTGGTCACTGTTGGGGCAAATAGGAAATAGAATCGCCGCGCTGCGCGAGAAACAAGGCATGACTCAAGAAGATCTTTCGTTAAAGCTGGATATTTCCAGAGCTTCTTTGTCGCATTACGAGAAGAATCGGAGAGAACCAGACTATGATACGCTGGTAAACATTGCGAATTTTTTCAAAGTTTCCATCGATTATTTGCTGGGCCGCACGGAAGATCCCGAGATGGTGCTGGATACGGAGGTCCGGCTGTTCGTAGACAGCCTCGAGCTTTCCGACGAACGTATCCTGCAGAACTTCGCGCTCACGATCGACGGCAAGGAACTGACGCCGGAGGAAGCGAAACGGTTTATCGCCTTTGTCAGAGCCGAGCGTTCCTTCTAAACGGCAACATGCCCCCGGTCCTAAGAACCGGGGGCTTTATTGTGCCTGCGCAAGAGAGTAAAATCAGCCTACTACGGCGCAGTATCCGCATATTTCATCCCAGGACATGCAAAGTCTGATGATATCTTCCTCCACCAGCTCGCTGCCCCGCTGTACTTCGATAATTTCCAGATCTGTCGTTGCCCGGATGCTGTGCTTCGCTTCCGCCGGAATTTTCAGCACATCACCGGCCTGCACAGGAGCGAACGAACCATTCACGACCACTTCGCCGGTACCGGCAATAATCGTCCATACTTCGCTGCGCTTGTGGTGAATCTGATAACTCAGATTTTTGCCGGCGGCCACGAAAATACGCTTGGTCAGCACTTCGCTGCCGTCCGCCTGCTTCTTGTAGTCCAGCACGCGGTAGGAGCCCCAACGACGCTCCTCGTACATCGGACGCTGCTCGAACGCCTGGATCAGATCCTTCACCCGCGGGCTGGCATCCTTCTCCGCCACCAGAATGCCGTCGGGGCTTGTCGATACGATGACATTCGACAGACCGAGCACCGCCACCGGGATATCCAGCTCATTGATCAGGTGCGTGTTGCGGGAATCCGGGCAAATGGTACCGCGTCCGATAATGCCTGTCTCGATCTCTTCCGTCAGCGTGTTCCAGGTCCCCAGGTCCTTCCAGTAGCCGTCATAGGGCACGACTGCGATATGGGACGCCTTCTCCACCACCTCGTAGTCGAAGCTGATCTTCTTCATCTTCCCGTATTGCTTGAGCATCTCTTCATATTGAATAGGCAGTCCCTGAGCAATAAGGAGCTGAATGATATAGTTCAGCTTGAACGCAAAAACCCCGCAATTCCAAAGCGCTTGCTGACCGATCAGCTCCTTCGCCTTATCCTCGCGGGGTTTCTCGATGAAGTGGCTGACGGTCGCATAAGCGCCCTCCTCGCCCTCCCTTGGTACGATATAGCCGTATTTCTCCGACGGGTAAGTCGGCTTGACGCCCATCAGCGCCAGGTCGGCGCCGGACTCAGCAATAACATGCTCCAGCTCCTTCACTTTGGTGAAAAAGCGGTCCTCGACGAAGGGATCGACGGGCAGCACCGCCACCACCTCGTTCAAGCCCACGCCGACCATGGAATATAAATAAGTGGCGGCGAGTGCTATCGCGGGAAAAGTATCCCGGCGCTCCGGCTCGATAATGACAGGCGCTTCGCTGCCTACCTGGCTTTGAATCATCTCGATCTGCGATTTGCCGGAGGCGATATAAGCGTCCCGGGCCAATCCTTCGCGGCCCAGCTGTCTCCATACCCGCTGCACCATCGATTCGAGCTGCTGCTCGTCGTTTTTCAGTACCTTGAGAAATTGCTTCGAACGGGAATCATTGGACAAGGGCCACAATCGTTTACCGGAACCGCCGGACAATAAAATCAATTTCATCTTCATTCACTCTCCGCTCTTCTATGGATTAAGATTTGGAAACAGCCACATAGCTGTAGGCGCCGCTTTCTTCCTGCATATGCCGCTCAACCAGGGCCATCAGCTCTTCCCGGAAGCGCTGCTCGCTGAACTTCTCGGCATGCTGGCGAATCTGCTGCGGGTTCCAGCTCATTCGCTCGAAATCTTCCAGAGCGGCCGCCAGCGAATCTACCGTCTGCTCCGCGAAGTAGCAGCCATTGACGCCGGGGAGGACAGTATCCAGCGCGCCGCCGCCGCGGTACGCGACGACCGGCCTGCCGCAGGCGTTGGCCTCAAGCGGCGTAATGCCGAAGTCCTCCAACCCGGGGAACAGAAATGCCCGGCAATGCCGCATGTAGCGGACTACCTCTTCGTCGGAAAGACGTCCTGTGAATTGGACGCTTTCTCCGGCCATCGACCGCAGACGCTCCAGGTCGGGACCGCCTCCGACTACAACAAGCCTCCGGCCGAGACGGCTGCAGGCTTGAACGGCCAGATCGATTTTTTTATAGGAAACAAGCCGTGACACGACCAGGAAATAATCGCCCAGCGGCTCCGGATTCATCTCGTAGCGCTCGACATCGACCGGAGGATAAATCTTCACAGCCTGACGGTTATAGCAGGCGGCGATCCGCTGCTGCACCACCGAGGAGTTGGCAATGAGATGATGCACGCTCCGGGTCGAGCGGATGTCCCATTGCTTCAGCAGCTTCACGGTATTGCTCGCCAGCCACTTGAGCGGAGCCGGCACCTTCATCCCTTCCATATAAGTGGCGAAGTCCCAGGCAAAGCGCATCGGCGTATGACAATAGCAGATATGGACCGTTTTCTCGGCGATCGGCACCCCTTTCGCATATGCGCTGCTGGAGCTGAGAACAAGATCGTACTCCCTGAGATCCATCGATTGGACGGCGAACGGGTACAGCCAGAAAAACTGCTTGAATCTCTGCAGAATGCCCGGGATGCGCTGCATCCAGGTGGTGCGGATGTCGGCATCCTTCAGCTCATCCAGCAGCGCTTCGCGGTCTACGATGGTCGTATAGATCGGAGCCTCCGGGAACATCTTGTGGAACACGGCCACAACCCGCTCCGCTCCGCCCATCTGGTTCAAATAATCGTGAACGATAGCTACTTTCAATGGCTTCACCGCGAAAACTCCTTCCCGCCGCCGGTCTCAAGCGCGTAACCGGACGAGTCCGCAGCTCCGGGGGCTTGGCTCTGGCTCCGGGCGCGGCGGCCCGGCACGATCGTCTCGTACAGCGCCTCGACCTTGCGGGCCGTATCCTGAATTGTGAACGCTTCTCTCACTCTAGCCGCAGCACGGCGTCCCATCGAGATGCGCAAGGCGGGCGACTGCAGCAGCTTGTTGGCATGGAGCGTCAGGGCATTCACATCGCCTACCGGGTAAAGCAGGCCGCAGGAGTCATGCACGACGATCTCGGGCACGCCCCCGGCATTCGTACCAACCACCGGGATCGACTGGGACATCGCCTCGATCAATACCCGACCGAAGGGCTCATGATCAGAGCACAGCAGCAGCAGATCGGCCGCGCTGCAAATTTCCATCACATCCTCGCGGAAGCCGGTGAACCGGATCGCGTCTTGCAGCCCAAACTCCTCCGCGAGCTTGTGCAGAAAATCCCAATAATCTTTATTCTCCTGACGGAATTTCGCTTCTCCGACAATCCACAGAATGGCCTGATGCCCGCTCTTGCGCAGATGCTTCAGCGCATGAATCGCATCCTCCTGGCGCTTCCAGGGCGCGATCTGTCCGATGATGGCCAGCACGGCCGCATCCTGCGGCGTATCCAGCTCCTCGCGGAGCCGGCGGCGGTGCTCCTTCCTGGCGGCTTCGTCGAACTCCTTCAGCGAAACGCCGTTATGGATCAGATGCAGCCGATCATCCAGCCTGCGTCCCTGGAAGCCTTCCTTCACCGCCTGCGAGATGCAGATCAGGGCGCTCGTCGTCTGCCTGGCGACGAATCCGATCGCCCGGCCGAACATGCCTTGCGGCGGGTTATCCCGAACATGCCAAACAAGCGGTTTGCGGTGCAGCCAAATGAACAGCGCAGCCATAATGCCCGCCCGCAGCGAGTTGGCGTGAATCAGATCGATCCCATGCGCCTTGATCGATCTGGCGAAGGCATGCCCGGCCCACAGCATGCCGATCATATCCTTCGCGAGCCTCAGCGGGTTCTTCGACATGCGCGCCCGGTAGCCGGGAATCCGGACCACCCTGATGCCCATCGCCTCGGCGCGGTCCGTCAGCTCGCCCTCCGGGGCAAACAAAATCGCACGGGAGTGCGGCAGATTCGCAGCGGTCAACAACAGACTGATCTCGGCTCCGCTCACCACGCTCGTATGGTTATAGAACGCTATATTCATCGGGTTGCATGCCCCTTCCCTTTATCGCTTGCCTGTTCAAATACATGCGTCACCGCGCCGGCCACCCTATCCCACGTATAACGGCTCAGCACGTAGTCCAGGCATTCCTGCCGGCTCGGTATCGCCGTGCGGCCTTGCAGAACGGAGCACAGCTTCTCGGCCATCGCCTCGGGCGAGCTGTCGGCGAAGAGCAGCTCTTCGGACAGGCCGTCCAAAATCTCCTTCGTTCCGCCGTAAGGCGTGCCGATAACGGGCGTGCCGCAGGCCATCGCCTCAACGGTGACAAGACCGAAGCCCTCCAGCGTCAGCGTAGGCACGATGCTGAGATCGGCCGCTTGATACCAGCGTACGAGGTCTTCATTGGAGACGCGCCCGAGAAAGCGGACCGTCTCTCCCAGTTGAAGCTCGGAGGCCAGCTGCTCAAGCTGCTTGCCCATGATGCCGCTGCCGGCGATATAGAGCACCGTCTCCGGCTTCTCCCGCTTCACTCGTACCATCGCCCGGATCAAATGGTCGATCCCCATCCTCGGGACAAGCCGTCGGGCGCAGAACAGCACCGGCTGATCCTCCCGCAGACCGAGCTGCTCGCGGACCATCCGGCGGTCCGGCGCAGGCCGGAACCTCTGGGTGTCCACCGCGCCGGGGATGACATGGATGCGATCGCTGTCCATGCCGTAGTCTCGGGCCAGAATATCGCGGAAATAGCGGCTCAGCACGATGAAGTGATCGGAGCGCCGGTAGGATAGCAGCTCCACGTTCTTCTTCAGCTGGAACCGGAGCTTCTGACCGATGCCCTTGTCCTCGACCATCCCCTCCTGCGCCCAAGGTCCATGAAAATGCGTAACGATCGGCACCCCTTGCGGCACCAGATTGCGGGTAATCAGAGAGGCGTACAGCGCAAAGTGCGGATTGTAAATATCCGGGCGCTTCCGCTTCGCCTGCGCGGCGAACGCCTGCCGGAAGGCGCGCGACCTGGTCAGCGTACCGGCCGGCTCCTGCTTGCGGATAACATCCTCCATATATCCCGGAGCCGTCGTGCTCTCCCCGCTTGCGGTCATCAGGCCCCTGACCTCATGACCGTAATCGCTCATCGCTTTCAAGTAATCGGCAAAATAGCGGTTCAGCCCGCCCGGCGTATGCTCGATCCAACCCATTCCCGTGGCTAAGATATTCATGGCTCCTCAACTTCCTTGTATATGATGGCCTTTCGCATCAAAGGCAGATTTTTTTCCCCGGAACGGAGCGTCCAGCAGCTTTTTGGCGAAATTCCGGAACTCCGCGGTTTTGGCTTCCGTGATCAGCGACAGCAGCCAGGCATAGACGCAGATCGCGATCGCTATGACAACGGCAAGCAGCAGATGGGGAAGATCCGGGTTCCAGCTGCCCCATTTCCCGTCGCCCAGCCAGACGCGAACAAAATTGACGATCGGATAATGCGTCAAATACAGCGTATAAGAGAAGCCGGCCAGCACGACATGCACATGCAGCCGCTTGACCTCCTGAACGCTGGCCTGCCGCTTGTAGCCGTGAAGAATCGCGTAGATGAGCGCGGCAAAGCCGACCGAAATGAACCAGACGGCCAGAAACCCGGCCAGCCCGGCCGCATGCTCGTTCGCACCCGCCACGGCTTTGCCGGCAACCAGCAGCACGGCGCTCACGCAGCCGGCAGCCGGTACGGCGACCCGGGTCAGCAGCCGCTCCGAGATCCGGGGAGCAGGCACCAACACGAGCGCGGCGCCGAGCAGCCAGATGAGAAAGTACAGCATGATCGCCTTGCCGAGCAGCACGGCCATGACGAGGAAGGCCGCGCCGTATACGACTCTCTTCCATATCCGGTTGGCGACGAAAGCCAGAATCAGGCACGGGAAGATCATGTAGTACCAGAACTCGTAGCACAAGCTCCAAAGCGGAATGTTCTCGCCGTAATTCGGAACGACCAGACCCTGAAGGAACAATAAGTTTCCGACAAAATCCAGCCAGCCCAGCGAATCCGAGAACCGGTCATACTGGGGAAATAAAAAGAGCTGGGCCCGTGCCCAGACATAAGTCAGCAGCAGCGAAGCGAAGAGAACGACCCACAGCCGCGTGACGCGGTTCAGCAAATACGTCTTCCAGCTCCAGGTCCCGGCCGCCACCGACCTTAGCACGCTGCCTGCGATCAGATAGCCGCTCAGGACGAAAAACAGCATCACGAATTCATTGCCGATGCTCGTCGCCGCATACAGCCCCTTCACAAGCAGGCTTTTTTGCTCCAGCTGCTCGTAGCCCTTGAACAGCACCGGACGCAGATGATAAATCATCACATAAAATGCCGAAAACCAACGCAGCGCGTGTAAATAATATGCGGCTTTGGACCTCTGGTCCACCACGTGCAGCCGTCCGTTAAGCGCCTTGACCATGACTCACTCTCCTGCCCGCCTTGCGGGCCGCATGTTCTTGATAAAGCTCCGTCAGCCGGGCCACGTGCTGCCCCAGGTCATGCCTGGTTTTTACCAGCCGGTAGCCCGCTTCGCCCATCGCCTCCGCCAGCGCCGTGTCCTCCGCCAGCGTCCGGATGGCGTCGGCCATCGCCTTCACATCGCCTACATCGACCAGCAGGCCGTTGACGCCATGCCGCACGGATTCCTGCAGGCCGCCGATCCGGCTGGCGATCACGGCCCGGTTCTGCGCCATCGCCTCGAACGGCGTAAAGCCGGCCGGCTCCGGCCATAGCGACGGGGCGATCACGGCCCGGCTGCCCTGGATCAGGCGCATGGAATCCTCGCTCTTCAGCCAGCCGTGGAAAACGACCCGATCCGCCAAGCCGAGGCTTTCGCTCAGCGCCTTGAGACGGGGAACCTCATAGCCTTCGCCCGCCACATCGAGGCAGACAGGCTCATCCGTAAGCGCTATAGCGCGGATCAGCCATTCCAGGCCCTTCAGCGGCGTAATTCTCCCCAGAAATACGAACCGCGGAGGGCCGTCCGGCAAAGGCTGCGGCGCAGCGGCGTTCCTGGACTGCATGGGCAGATGGAGCGTCTTCACGTCCTCCGGAGCGAACCCGGCCTCGATGACCTGATTCCGCAAATAATCGCTGACCGCGATGATCGGGATATCCGCCATCACCCTTTTCTCGGTGAACAGGCTCTGAAAGTTCTCCAGTATTTTGTTCGGACGCCGGCTGCCGCAATGATTGACCATATGGCCCCACAGGCAGCCCATATAGCTGAAACCGCGCTCGCACACCTTTTCGCCGTTCTTGAAAAACTTGCTGCCGCTGGGGCAATGCAGGCCGTGATTATGGATCGTCCGGATCACGCGCGTGCCCTCTGCCTGCACGTCCCGCAGCGAAACGGGGCAGTAATCATGCAGATGAAGCACGTCGATGGAGAGGCGCTCGCATAAGTCTGCCAGCTCGCGGGGAGATGTGAAGCCGTGATAGGTGCCATAAGGCTCCTCGTAAGGCTTGCGCGGCATCTCCGGCGTCAAGTAGTCGAATAAATACATCTCATGGCCCTGCTCGGCTTGCGCCCGGGAGATCGTACGGACATAGGTCTGTATCCCGCCCTCCCGGAAATAGCCGTAGCAATAATGAGCAATACGCATCAGGAAACCTCCATCCGGTTGTGCTTAAAGCGCCGTGCCCTATGAAATAGGGAATCCGGCAAATAGCTCAGCAGCCAGCCGCCGATCGCAGCTTTATTGGTCCGCTCCAGCAGCCAGGCACTGGCGAATGCCCGTCTGGACTCCTTGTAACGCTTGGCCTGCAGCAGAGCCGAGCCGTAGCCGACGTAGCTGCCGATCAGCTTCTTGCGCAGATACGGCTCATAGACGGCGCATGCCGGCTCCTGGAGCAGATAGCGGAACATCCAGATATACCCCGGGCAGGTGCGCAGTCTGCCCGTCGCCGTCTCCGAGCCCGCATGAACCCGGTAACGGCTTAACCGCTCAGGGATGTAATAAGCGCCGCGGCCCTTCAGCGCGAGCTGCACCACCATCCAGTAATCGATCACACTCCCGCTTTCCAAGCCTTCCCTCAGCGAGGGCAGCAAGTTTCGGCGGAACATCATTGATACAATATGTATCGGCCTGACCACAACAGCCAAATCGCCAAACGGCTGATGCAATCCGGCGCCGAGTCTTTCCCGGCCCCACAGCCGGCTGTTGACCCGGGTTTCTTCCACCAGCAGCTCGCCCTCGCCATTCATCAGCCAATGATCGGTAAAAACGAGAGCCGCCTCCGGCTCGCGGTCGAGAGCTTCGGCCGCCGTCTTCAGAAACTCCGGCTCCCACTCATCGTCGTCATGAAGAAATGCCACATACCGTCCCCGGCTATGCTCGACCCCGAAGTTCCAGTTGGACGCCATGCCCAGCCGAGTCGGGTGGCGGTAATAGCGGATACGGGGATCGGCGAAGCTCTCAACCAGCCTTTGCGTATGATCTGTGCTGCCGTCATCCAGCACCAGCAGCTCGAAGTCGCCGAACGTCTGGGCCAGTACACTGCCAATAGCCAGCCGCAAGTAACCGGCGCGGTTGCGAGTCGGCAATAAGACGGATACAGCCGTCATAAACGTCTACCTCCTATGAGGATTTGGACAAGTTCCATACGGGCGCCAGCAGAGCCGCATAAGCGGCGGTCATGCGGGCCGCATCATAACCAAGCGCCGTCTTCCGGGCTTCGGCTCCCATCCGGATGCGCAGAGCGTCATCCGTCTTCAGCTCGGCCAGCCTGCCGGCCAGCGCCGCTGCGTCTCTCTTCGGAACGACAAAGCCGTTCTCTCCGTCCCTGACGGCGTCCTTCATGCCCGTGCCCTCCGTCACGATCACCGGCAGCCCTGCCGCCATCGCCTCCAGCGGGGCAAGGCCGAAGCCGTCCGAAACCGAGGCATGCACGCAAATATGAGAGCGGCGAAGCGCAGGCAGCGGGTCGCCGACGCCAAGCTTGATCGTCAGGCCGCGTCCGATGTAGGCATCCACAAGCTTGCGTATCCCTCTCCAGCCGACGCCGCCGAACAGTGTAATCTCGATCTCCGGATCATTCAGCGCCGCCGCCGCTTCGAGCAAGTAGGGGAAGCCCTTGAGCAGCGAAACCTGCCCGACGGCGATGATCCGCAGCGGCTCTCCCTTCTCCCGCGTCCTCAAGCTCGGCTGACCCTCTTCCGGAGAGAAGCGCTTCGTATCGACGCCAAGCGGCGCGAACAGCAGCTTCTTCTCCGGAATCCCCCGGTCCGCGAAGGTTTCCCATTGCAGCCGCGAAGCTACCGTGATATAGTCGGCCAGCTCATACTCCCTCAGCACACGGCTTACCCAGGGCATCGAGAAGGGCTCGCCGCTCATCCGGAATTGCCTGTGCTCCTGCATCGTCGAGGCATACAGCTCGTCGACATGCGTGGTCGCCGCCTCCAGCACATTCACGCCGCCGCTCTTCCGCACGCGGAGGAAGCTTTCTTCGGCGAACGCCGGGAACGAATGATAAACCGCCGGTGCAGCCGGCATCGCGGCGGCTACCGCTTTATCGAACTGCACGGCGCCCATGTAGACATGGGCCGACGGCTTCCATCTGAGCGGCGTATATTTGATATACCGGTACCACGAGGGGGACGGAATGCTGGTAAACCCGTCTGCGGACGGAGCCTCGCGGCAATATACATGAGGGCTTACCCCTCCTTCCAGCGCGGCCTTGTAGACGAAATCGAGATGCCCTCCCAATCCGCCGCTGCCAAGTCCCGCGCTGCAGCCCAGCCACACGTTGCTCACGTTTCACCCTGCCCCTTCCCTTTGCCTGATTTAGACGCTTTCCAATACTTGCTTAAGCTTATGTAAGATGGCTCCGTCCGAATACGTTTCCTTGTACAGCTTCCTGGCCCCGCGCTCCAGCTGACGGCGCAGCCCGTCGTCCGTGCATACGCGCAGCATCGCCTCGGACAAAGCGGCTGCATCTCCGTCGTTGACCAGATAAACATTGTCCCCATGGCGGAAATCGGCGTCCGTCTCCGATCCGTCAATTGCGATAATCGGCCGGCCGCTGCGCAAATAGGCCGCTATGACGCCCCGCCTGCCGGACGGGCCGCTCGCCTCTACATACACATTGGCCAAGCTGCCGTACAGCGTATCGCTTAATTCGTCATCCTCGACAAAGCCCCGGATGACCAGCCGGTCTTCCACCCCATGGTCGGCCGCCAGCTTGCGCAGAGCCACCATGCGCGGGGACGACGGGTCAAAGCCCCCGATCAGCACGAGCCGGACATCCGGCCGCTGCGCCGCGAGTCCCGCGAAAGCATGCGCGAGCTGGTCCAGCCGCTGCAGAGCCGATATCGTGCCGAACCAGGTCAGGTACGGGTAGGAATAATAAGGCTTGCGCAGGTGGTCTTCCTTCCGGCCGCTCACGTTGCCCCCCGGAATCCGGTGTACTTTGCGGCTCCATGGACCCCGCTTCAACAGCCGTTCCCGCTTGTTGTTCGTAATGATGAGGGAACGGCTGCTGAGGCCAATCATGGCTAGCTGCAAACGATGGCATAAAGCGAGCAGAAATCCTTTGGGCTTGGCGCTCCAATCCATGAACAGCTCGTGCAAATAAGCGATCACGGGCACGCGGAAGCGCAGCCCGATCCATAACGGCAGCAGAGAAGCGATGGGAGCCACGCCCCCCTGTCCCCACATATGGGGAACGTATTGGAACAGGACGACATCCGGCCGCTCGGTCCGGCATACCCGGCTGAACACCCGGAACAGCTCCCGGTATCCGCGGTACGGATGAACCGAAACGCGGTCCGCCTCCGCCGCTTGCTCCGGCTGACGGCGGCTATCCGCTTCCTCGCATATAACGGACACCGTGTAGCTTCCCTCCCTGAGCAGGTTGGCCATGTACACGGTATGATCCGACAGCCCGTTGCGTATGGGATGATAATATTTCGTCAGCACAAGCACTTTTTTCATACTCTACACCTTTCCCTCCGTTTCGCCGGCTACATGCATCTGACGGGAAGCGGATTTTCGGCCGATGCGCCGGCTCCCTTCAAGCAGCGTTCGGAACATCGCCCGGAATGATTCGGGGTATACGTACAGGAGACTCCGCAGCGACAGCCCCATCTTCGTGCACCGGTAGACGATAAAGCTCCATTTCACAAGAGCCATGGTCACTACCCCAAGCGCTGCTCCCACTCCTTGCAGAGGCTGCACCAGCAGCAGCGTCATCCCTACTCCGGAAGCCAGCCCCAGCACCTCCGACAATGACACATAATGAAATTTGCCTTCTGTGGACACATAGTTGGTCAGTACCGCATAAGCGATGTTAATCGGCGTGCAGATCAGCAGCACCTGCCCCATCAGCACCGATTCCTTGAAATCCGCGCCATAGACGAACGGGATGGCGAAGGGAATGACGCAGGCGGCGGCCGCAGCCAGCAGCAGCGTGCCGTAAAACAAGGTGCCGTGCATCCGCTCTACCTGCTTCTGGCGCCGGTCCAGCGCGAGGTCCATCAGCTTGGGGAATAAGAAGGTGCCCAGCGCGCCTGTGATGATCGAGGGCAGCATCGAGGCTATGCTCGACGAAACCGTGTATAACCCGAGCATATAAGTCGTCAGAAACAGGGAGATGATCAGCTGGTCCAGGTTGCCGCCGAAGGCGGAGACGAGACCGACCGAGTAAATCTGAACGCCCTTGTTAAACAGCTCGCGCCCCGTCTGTAACACCCGGGTCACCTTGGGGCGAACGCTCGTGTATACCCAGGTAAAGGTCATCAGAAAGAGCAGGAATGACCAGACCAGACTGCCGATGATGAAGTTTTTTACTGTATACATATCCATAAGCAGCAATCCGGTAATGACGAGCAGCACGCCGACGGGGTTTAAGATTCGCAGCAGCAGCACCCGCCGGAACATGTTCAGCGTCTGCAGCGTCCCGATAAGCCCGTCGGCCAGCAGCCCGAACGGGACGGCCAGCATCGAAATTTGGGCAAACAGGACAACATGCTCGGCATGGCCCTGCAGCAGCACAGGCATCAGCGTTTCTCCGACCACCAAGGCGATCAGGCCCATGCTGACGCCCAGCACCAGGTATACGCCGAAAAATTCGCGCTGGCGGTCGGGATTTTTTTTGCCCAGAAAGATAACGGCTCCGGGCAGCCCTAGCGTGAAGAGCATCGTCAGCAGCATGCTCCAGCGGGTGGCGGTAGCGAGTTCTCCGCGTCCTTCCGGACCGAGATAGCGGGCGCTGATGATCCCCGTTATCAGATTGATCAGGATGACCAGCACATTAATGGAAAGACTTGAGAGAAATAGACGCTTCATGCTTGCCTACCTTTGCTGTAAGGTTTTTACGAGACGTTTGGCTTCGCCAAGCGGCGTGTCGATCGACTCGTAGATTTTGATGACCAGACCGCTTTCGATCTGATCGGTATACAGTTCGCTGAATGTGAAGCTTTGCTTGGCGCTGACGAGCCGTTTCGTTCCCGTGAAGGACAACGTCTCCGACCCGAGGGTGCGTCCAAGCTGATCCTCCAGCTCCACCTTCATCTTGGAGAAGTTTTGATTGACGACAATATTGTCCTCCCGGCTGATATCCAGCGTCATATTCATCTTGTAATTGTAAGTGCCGGCATTGTATAAAGGAGCGATCGTCCAGTCCGCCAGCTTCACGTTGAACGGATAGAAGCGCATCACATCATCATTGGTCTGCTCCTGAGTTTTCGTTTGGAAGGAAGCGATCGGCACATAATAAGGCGCCGCCGTCTTCGCGTCCAGCAGGTTCATCACCAGATTCTCGCCCTTCTCCGAGCTTGGCACGTTGAAGGAATAGCTGATCACATACCCCAGGTTGGAGATCAGGTTCTGGTCCACCGTGCTCTGACGCGTCCCCAGGTAGCTGAAGCCGTCCGCCGTGCGCAGCTCCGCCTGAAAGTCCGGGAGCGCGATGGGGCTCTCCAGCTTGTTGCGCAGCTTGAACTTGGCGACCACCGTCTGATAGCCGTCGCCTTCCGCGCCATGCATATGCAGCTCGACCAGCGAAATCTCAACCCCCTGGCGGATCAGCTTGCTCAGCGGATCGAACTCAATGGCAGAGCCCGGCTGATACGCCTGCAGCTTTTGAACCTCATGCTTCTTGCCGTCCACATCCTGTAGGTCGATGACCGTTCTTCCGATCGTATAATCCAGAGTCGTTTTATCCGCATGGACGAAAGTTTCCGGAGACAGCACCACAAGCCGCTTCAGCTCGGCTTCGTTGTCGACCGAGATGGCGAAGTACACGTATTGCTTCGCTCCGGGCTCCAGCGTGTCTGACGGGACGATCGGCTTCTGGCCTTTGAACCATCCGCTGTCCGCTTGTCCGTCGATTTGCAGCTGTGGGATGGCTTCTTTTTTCTTGCCTTTATTCTCAGCAAGCAGCGTGATAAACGCGACCCGGCCCTCCGGCTGATTCTGGTAAAACAGGCTTACCGGCGTATATTCGATCGAAGAAGAGAATACAGGCAGGGTGAAGGCCTCAGTCCAAGGCTTGACTAACGCGGTTTCGGGGATAGCCCCTTCTCCCGTCCACTGCAAGCCGGCAACCGGGATGCTCAGCACTGTTTTTTCTTTCTGCGGGTACTCGAACTCGTCGATTTCAATCCAGTCCAGGGAGGCCAGCGCCACATTGTCGGTGCGCTCCACAGTAATCAGGTAGCTGAGCTCCACCTTCTCCTGCGACTGAATGGATGTCGTATTGGCCGCACTCGGCCGAAGCGTGTACGAGGTGCCGTCTGCGGTTTTCATGCGCAGCTCGTAGTCGGGAACGCGCCGCATCCGGTCCGATGTATTATGTAAGCGCACCACGACGCCGATCCGCGTCTCACTGCCGGCATTCTCATTGAGCACACTCTTGATCTCCGCCTTGATCGCATCGGTCAAAGTATAAGCGGCGGCAACAGGAGCGGCGGCAGTCGGGGCCGGCTCGGCGGCCGACACGAACGACGACGCCGGTACACACAGGGCGGCAGACAGCATCCATACAGTCATATTTCTCTTCCACGTCTTATTCACAGATAGATACCTCGCTTTGTAGTTTGTCTGGGCTTAGGGGGTCAGTTGTACCTTATCTTTATCGTTCAGATGATTTTGACCGGAGACGATGAGCTGTTCGCCTTCCTTCACGCCGACGAGCACCTCCTGGTTCAGCTCATCCTGGCTCATGCGGCCCAGCTCGACTCTGCGCCGCTCCGCCGTATCGCCGTTCAGGACGAACACAAACGTATCCTCGCCTTTTCTGACGATGCTCGATACTGGAACGGCCAGCGCGATCTGCTGCTGCTCGTCCAGCAGCTGCACCCGTGTCTTCGTGCCCGGCATCAGCTTCAGATCCGCGTTAGACGCCTCCAGATTCAGCTCGTACCCCTTCGCTTGAGTGTCGATCACAGGCGACATATAAGTCACCTTGCCCTTCACTTTCTCCGTAGTGCCGGGAACGTTAAAGGTCAATTCCGTTTTCTCCCTGACCGCCTTCACGTAAGCTTCGGGGATGAATGCCTTGATTTTGACCGGGTCCATCTTCTGAATGACGCCGATCCGCTTGCTTCCGTCTGTCAGCGCGCCCTTCTCCAGCGTTTGTTCGGTCAAAATGCCCGAGGTGGACGCCCGAATCTCCAGGTCGGCAAGAGCCGCATTCCATTTCTCGACGTTCATCTGGGCATCCTTCAGCTGCAGATTGAGCGCCGACAAGTTGTCTTGGCCGTTCAAGGTTTTTAATTGCTGCTTCAACAGCTCCAGGTCCAGCTGAGCGTTTTTCAGCTTTACTTCCGCTTCCTGCACCGGGGTTTTATTGATGCGCCCGGCATCGTAATCGTTCTTGAGCTTGTTCGTGTTGCGCGTCAGATCGTGCAGGGCCTGCTCCGCCTTCAAGATGGAATTCTGCAGGCCGGCTTTCGTAATCTCCCGCTCCTTCTTCGCCGTGTTGATCGCTTCGGACGCATTCTGGACCGCCATCGCCGCCTTGCTGCGCTCATAGTCCGCGTCCTTGGAATATATTCTCGCGATGACATCCCCTTCGTTTACCGTATCGCCGCGCCGCTTGAGCACCTCCGTCACTTCGCCGGAAGCTTTGGCGAACAGCTCGAACTGGACGGACGAAACGATTTCCGCGGTCAGCTCGGGCGGTTCTCCCAGCTTGATCTTCTCCAGCTTGGCCACCTTGACGGCCTTGGACTGCTGCTGCTCGTTGACTGCCGGGGCTGCATTCGAGCCTAACACGTTCGCACATCCGGTAATGATGCTGAAGCTGACTCCCAGCGCTACCACCGCTGTGATGCCTTGACGGGTAAGGTGCATGTTTTTCCGCCGTTTTTTCCTCATGTCTGCCTAATTCCTCCCTGCGTAAGCGTCAATTTATCCAAAAATCCGATGCTGAGCCAGATGAGGGCGCATACGGAGTAGTTGCCCCCGTTCGACCACGCTCCAAGCGTAGCTATCAGCATGCCCAATATGATCAGGGCCGTCGTATGCTTCTGAGCCATCCGGAATGCTCGGCGCAGCGTCTCCAGCAGGATCAGCCCGTATACGAGCCCGCCCGCAATTCCCGTCGATATCATCATATTGCTTAAATCCACCTCGGAGCTGTCTCCGGTGTCGGACAGCTTGGCCCCGGCCAGCGTCGTAGACCCGAGTCCGTAGCCGAGCGGATTCACAATGCCCTTAAGCATGCCGTTTACGAACATCGCCACATGAATGCCGGCAGTCGAATGCTCCTCGTCCATCGGATTCGTAAGCCCGTTCACCTGGTGCGCGATCAGTTCATTGCTGCTCTCGATGCGGCTGATGCCGACAAAGGCGCCCGCCAGCATGCCGGCCATGATGAGCAGCGACAGGACACGGCCTGCCGTCGTTTTGGCATGCACGACGGTCATAACCGCGAGCGACAAACTCGTCAAAATGACCGGCGTGCGGCTGGACTGCATAAAGATGCAGTACAGGAGCAGCGGGATGATCAGCACGGCGCACAGCCGCTGGACCGCATTGCCGCGCAGCAGATAGACCCACAGGATGACTACGGAAACGACCAGAAAGGTCGTATATTCCGCGGCATTGGTAAAAAACGAGAATGCCCGCGAGCCATCGCCGACAATAAGCGCCGCATAGCCGGCAATTTGAATCCATATCCGTTCAAACTCGGCAAAGCCGTAAGTGATCTGCTTCAAGCCATACAAGCTGCTGATCACCGCAATGCCGCAAATGGCCCCATAGATGCGCTTCAGCCACGCCTCCGTCATGTACAGCCGGCTGAGCACCATCCAGAACAGCGGCACGACGTAGAACATAATGCCGCCGAAGCCGGTCAGAATGCTGCCCTGCAGCGGGTTCACAACCTGGATCAGATCGATGATGATCATCCAGCGCACGAGCTTGAACAAGTAAGTATCGTCTTCCTTCTGAATGCCTTGCCGTCCGATATAAGTCCGGTACATCCAGAAAAAACCCATCATCAGAACGACAACCGGCACGAATATGACCAGCGGATCATAAGAGCTCCATCCGGACACCGGGATCAGCATCCGGCGGAAAAAGCCCAGAAACGGCAAATAGATGAGCATGCCGAACATCAGCACGCGGGGATGCTTGACGGTCAGCGGAAGCGCCAGCAGCATCAGCCCCAGAAAAATCAGCAGACGGATTTTACCCGGCTCGAGCGACCACTTGCCGAGCAAATATCCGCCGCAGACGACAAACAACAGCACCAGCGCCCATTTCAGCACGCGGTGATCCTGCATTCTATGGATGAGTACGCTCAATGTCGAAGCCCCTACTTCCGTATTGTGGTTCATGCATGCTGCGGTAGATGTCCTTCATCAGGCCGTACGTGTGGTCCCAGGTCAGAGCGGATACCCGGCTCCGGCTTCGCTCCCGCATGGCCGCATGCTCTTCGGGAGCATCCAGCACGCTGCGCAGCCGCCGGGCGATCTGCTCGCCGTCCCGCTCGATCCAATAGCCGTTGACCCCGTCCTCGATCAAATCCTCGACGCCGCCGACGCGTGTCGACAGCACGACGAGCCCGGCCGCCGCCGCCTCATGGACGACCAGCGAGAAGGTCTCGTAGCTGGAAGGAAAGATGAACAAATCGCTCAGTCCGAACCATTCCTCCGGGTTCGGACGCTTGCCGGCGAAGATGACGCGGGAGCGGACCGCCTCCGCGATCTTCGGCGCGTACGCCTCCTTGTCTCCCTTGCCGACGACGAGCAGATGCAGGTCAGGATACGCGGGAGCGGTTTGGTTGAACGCATCGATGACGTAATCCAGTCCCTTCAGCGGCCAATCGCCGCCCATGAACAGCACAAACCTCCCGTGCTCGGGCAAGCCGTGCTTCAGCCGGAGCGTCCGTTTTTCATCGTCCGTCATCGGCCTGAAGCAGCTCATATCCACCCCGTTCGGCACGACCTCGACCTCATGGGGCTCATAAGGAAACGAAGCGAGCAGTTCCTGACGCACGCGTCCCGATACGGCGATCAGCTTGCGGGTGCGGCCGGGCCTGTAGATCAGCCTCTCCATCCCGAGCGCTATAGAGGAAGCAAGCGCGCTGTTCCAGCGGCGGAGCAAGGACCGGTTCAGCTTGGAGCGGGTGTTGCCGGTCGCCTCGACGTAGCCGGCATGGCAGAAGTGTACGGTCGATACATCCGCGCGGTTCGCGACAATCGCGCCGGTCGTATGCAGCAAATCGCGCTTGATGAACAGCAAGCGCAAGGTAGCCATTATAGCGAACACCATCATCTTAAGCGGCACAGGCTTCGCCATCACCGGAATACGGATAAAGCGGACGCCGGACGGATCGGCCAGCTTCATGGAGGCGGCCACCACCGTCACATCGGCGTCCTGCTTCAGACGCATGATGACTTCCTCCAGATGCCGCTCCATCCCCCCGCCGCCGCCGACATCGTGGGCGACAATTACAATTTTCTTCCTGCTCGTCATAACGCCGCCCTCCCGGACTGCTCCTCGGGCTGTCCTTTCATCAAAGCCTGCTCGAATGCCTTCGCCAGCCCCTTTTTGCTGTAGGTGCGGCTGACGGCCGCAAGGCCGGCCTCCGCACAGCGGTCGCGTTCTCCGGGCTGCTCCATCAAGGAGCGGATGACGGCTGCCAACGCCTCGGCGTCCCGCTCGGGCACGATCCAGCCGCCGCCGGTTTCCCGCAGCAGCACCGGAATCTGGCCGCTGTCGCTGCCGATGACAGGGACTCCGCAGGCCATGGCCTCCACGATGACGCGGCCAAATTGCTCTTTCCAGTTCGGCATGGTCAGAGACGGCAGCGCCAGCGCATCCATCGCATTCATCCACCGGTGAACATCGTTGTGCTTAACCGAATCGAGAATCCGGATCAACCCGGGATGCCGGGCCTGGACGCGGCGGATGTCCTCCAGCAGCTCTCCCTTGCCGACGAAGACAAAGCTGACCGGATGCCCGGCCAGCTTCTCGGCCGCTTCCAGCAGGAAGCGGATTCCCTTCTCTTCGACGAATCGCCCCACATAACCGACGATAAATTTCTCGTCCGCTTCCAGCTCCCGCCTCAGCTTCCGCCGCTCCTCAAGCATCGGCCGAAATTGCCCCGTATCGACTCCGAGCGGAAACGAAAGCAGCCCGCCTTGAAAGTTCTTCTTGCGCAGCACCTCTCCTACCTCGCTGCTGACGACAGCCGCAAGGTCGGTCCGGTCCAGCACGTACCGCTCCATCCAGCGGAAGGGCAGCGGATATTGCTTGAGGATGTTCTGCGCCGAGTAGACGACCCGCTTCATCGGGAGGTCCCGCGAAGCGTAGAAAGCCTGCCAGGCGCTGGCGGAGTACGGCTCCTCTTCCACGAACAGCACATCGGGACGGAACGCCTTGATGGAGGGACGGAGGTTGGACTGGTAGTAATGGAGCGGAATGCTGCCGGAGAGGCCGACCTTGCGCTGCTCAATCATGCCGGCAAAGTCGGGCCATCTGGATACTTCGACCGTATCGGCCGAGTAGGTCGTGCGGAAGTTGGAAGGCACGATCAATTGGACGGTATGCCCGAGCGCCTCCAGCTCGGCATAAAATTGCTGATTCACATCGGTTACGCAGGGATGACTGATCGCCATGATTCTCATCGTTATCTCTCCACCTTACAGATGAACGTGAACCGGCTCGCGGCTGGCGCCGCCCCGAATCCCCACGCCCCTATATTCCATCTCTTCCGAGTAGCGGTCGGCAAAGGCATTGCGCCCGTCGATCCAGAGCGGCCGGGCCATCCAGGCCTTCAGGTTGTCCGGGCCGATCTCGGCATACTCCGGCCACTCCGTCACCAGCAGCGCAGCCTCAGCGTCCAGCAGAGCCTCCCGCACGCTCTCGCAAGCGCGAGCCTCGGCCGGCAAATAGTGCCGGGACTTGCCCAGCGCAATCGGGTCGTGAACCCGCACCTCGGCTCCTTCCGCGATCAGCGCCTGGATGATCGGCAGGCTCGGGGCTTCGCGGATATCGTCGGTTCCGGGCTTGAAGGTCAAGCCCAGCACCGCGATCTTCTTGCCGTAGAGCGTGCCGAGGCTTTCCCTGGCCTTCTCGATCAGCTTGAACTTCTGTGCTCCGTTCACTTCAATAACGGCCGCCAGCAGCTTGAAGTCGTAGCCGTTCGTATCCGCGATATGATGCAGCGCCCGCGTATCCTTCGGGAAGCAGCTGCCTCCGTACCCGATGCCGGCATGCAGGAAAGCTTTGCCGATCCGCGCATCGCCTCCGATCACATCCGCAACCCGTCTGACATCGGCTCCGACCGCATCGCACACATTGGCGATTTCGTTGATGAAGCTGATCTTCATCGCGAGGAACGCATTGGCCGCATATTTGGCCAGCTCCGCGCTGCGCAGATCGATAGCCAGAAACGGCACGGCCGTCAGACCTTCCGGCCTTGGCGCAAACGCCGGAGCGCGGAAGGTCTGGCTCACCAGACCTTCATACATCTCCCGCAGCGTTCGCACGGCCTCCTCGTCTCCGCCCACGACAATACGCTCCGGATAGAGCGTATCCGACACGGCGCGGCTCTGGCGCAAAAACTCGGGATTCGAAGCGATGACGGCCTTGTCCCGAAGGCCGAAGGCTTTGATCTTCTCGGCGATATAGTCGGCGGTCCCGACCGGTACAGTGCTTTTATTGACAAGTACGGTCGGCGTATCCTTGTCGACCAGATGGGTCATCACTTCGTCGGCCGCCCCGAACAAATAAGTGAGGTTCGGCGAACCGTCATCATTAGCCGGCGTGCCGACGGCAAATATAAGGACTTCGGCTTCGGATACCGCCGTTTCGTAAGAAGTCGTGAAGCGGATGCGCTCCTCCGACTCCTTCAGCAGTTCATCCAGACCGGGCTCATAGATGGGCAGAACCCCTGCCTTCAAGCCTTCAATCTTTCGTTCGTCAATATCCACGCAGGTGACTTGGTGGCCGAGATAGGCAAGCGAAATGCCTGTCGTCAATCCCACATAGCCCGTTCCAATGACGCTAACGTTCATTATCCTTTTCCCCTTACCCAGCTTGAGATTGTACGGTCAATACGCATTTTTCGGAAAAAACATGATCCATACGGTTCGGACAATCAGCTTGATGTCCATCCACAGGCTTTGATGACGAATATAATACAAATCCAGCTCCACCATCTGCTCGAACGACAGTCCGTTGCGGCCGCTTACCTGCCACAGTCCCGTGCAGCCGGGCACAACCAGCAGACGCTGCTTGTCGTAGCGGGTATACTGATCGACCTCCCGCTGCAGCGGAGGACGCGGCCCGACCAGGCTCATCTCGCCCTTCAGCACATTCCAGAGCTGCGGCAGCTCATCGAGACTGGTCACCCGCAATAGCTTGCCGACCTTCGTAATGCGCGGATCATCTTTCATTTTGAACATCGCGCCCTGGATCTCGTTTTTGTCGAGCAGCTCCTGGAGCAGCGCTTCGGCATTCCATACCATCGATCTGAACTTATACATGGCGAACGGCTTGCCGTTTTTTCCAACCCGCATCTGGCGGAAAAACACGGTTCCCTTAGGGTCTTCCAGCTTGATCATCACCGAAATGACCGCAAACACCGGCAGCAGCAGCAGCAGACCGGCGAATGCTCCGATAATGTCCATGGCCCGTTTGGCCCACAAGTAAGCTTTGCGGGAACCGGCTTCCACACCGATACTGCTTTCCTTATAATTAGGCCGCGAGCCCAAAGCCTCCGCATTGTTCGTATCCGACATCGTATATTGTGCCTCCTCTAGCCGATTAGCCGATCGCCTGCGGCAGGGCGCTGTCTTCAATCATTTGCTCCATCGCGCGCAGCAGCGGGGCGCGCAGCTCCGAGCTGCGCATCGCAAACTCCAGCGTCGTCAGGATGAAGCCGAGCTTCTCGCCGACATCGTACCGCTTGCCGGCAAAGTGGTAAGCGAACACGCGATGCGCCTCGTTGAGCTTCTGAATCGCATCGGTCAGCTGAATCTCGCCTCCGGCGCCTTCAAGCTGCAGATCGAGGAACGGGAAAATATCCGCGGTCAGCACATAACGTCCCATAATCGCCAGATTGGACGGCGCGGTCCCCAGCGCCGGCTTCTCCACGAACGACCGGACTTCATACAGATCGCCGGCCTTACTGACCGGATCGATGATCCCGTAGCGCTGCGTTTCCTGATCGGATACCGGCTGAACGCCGATGACGGAGGAACCTGTCTGATCGTATTGGTCGATCAGCTGCTTCAGGCAGGGCTGCTTGTCGCTCATTACAATATCGTCGCCGAGCAGCACGGCGAACGGCTCGTCGCCTATAAACCGTCTCGCGCACCATACGGCATGTCCGAGACCTTTCGGTTCCTTCTGGCGGATATAGTGAATATCGACCTTGGCCGAGCGCTGCACTTCCTCCAGCAGCTTCAGCTTTCCTTTCTCAGCCAGATTGCTTTCAAGCTCGAAGGCATGATCGAAGTGATCTTCGATCGCCCGCTTTCCTTTGCCGGTCACGATGATAATATCTTCGATGCCGGACGCTACCGCCTCTTCGACGATATATTGGATGGTAGGCTTGTCGATGATAGGAAGCATTTCCTTGGGCATAGCCTTCGTGGCAGGAAGGAATCTGGTTCCGAGACCCGCTGCCGGGATGATTGCTTTTCTTACTTTCTTCATCACTAATTCCTCCATGTCTTATAGGATAAGTATGATATATAAAAAGACGAAAACCATTCAAGATGAAGAAATTCAGGTGCGTGCAGCCAGGTTTTCGCGGTACACCATCATGGATAAAAAGACTAACTATGCCGTTTTTTTGATTCGCCGCCCGCCTCCACGCATCCGGTAAACCGGCTGCAGCAAAACGGCATAAGTAGCATTTTTATAGATTTTTTAGAAAAATCGGGGCATCGAACCCCCCCTCACGCCACACCCTTGACAATAGATGTCTAAGGTGAAATCACCCACAGCATGGCCGAGTGCCTACAATGATAAAGGTACAGTAGGCATTACCTGTTCCTGTCCGGCAGGATTTCCCGCTATTTCGTCAATTCTCTTCAACCTTCACAACATGCATGCTTACGAACCGGTCCGCTAAACTTTGACCGTCTTGTCCTTATTCATGAGGACACCCAAAATGTTCGCTTTGACGCGCTCCAGCTCTTCCTTCGACCGTTTGGCCAAAGAACGCTTCACCTTGCCCTGCTGCACGACAAACACAACGCCGTCACATTTCGCGCTGACAATTTTCGAATCGATATGACCGATCACCGGAGGCGCATCGACAACAACGATGTCGAATTCCCGCTTCAGCCTCAGCAGCAGATCATCCATCTCTTTGGAAGAGAGCAGATCCGAAGCCTGTGCCGTTCCCGGGCCGGCATAGAGCAGCGACAAGTTCCTCATGTCGGAAACTGCCAGCGCCTCGGATAATTCGCTCGTCCCGTTCAGAACATTCGTCAAGCCTCGCGTATTGGAGTCGCCATACACGGCATGGATGCCGGGATTGCGGATGTCCGCATCGACAAGAACTGTTCTTTTCCCCGATTGGGCGTAGGCGCTGGCCAGATTGACAGCGGTCGTCGTCCGCCCTTCGCCGCGCCCGGCCGATGTTACGGCAACTGTCCCGATCCCTTTCTCCGAAGAAGACTTGAAGTCGATGTTCACCCGCAGTTCCACGTAAGCGTCCGGAAGCTCCGGCTGAGATGCTTCGTTAGTTTTCGACTGTCGCATAGCTGATCTCCCCTCCCTGATTCCGAGGCCGCGCCTGCTTCACGAATTTCGCCCGATTTTTTTTCATGACAGGGACGGCCGCGAGCAGCTCCAGCCCCATGACCCGTTCTACGTCTTGCTCCGATTTCAAGGTGTCATCCAGGAACTCCAGCAGCAGCACGGCGCCAAGCGCAAAGACGAGAGCGACGAAAGCGCTGATGAACACATACATGTTCGATTGCTGATTAACCGGAACCGGCCTTTCTTTCATTTCCGCGTTGTGCAAAATTTCTATATTGTTCACTTTCATAATTTTCGGGATTTCGCTCTGGAAGACAGCGGTCACCGCATTTACGATTTGCATCGCCCGTTCGTAAGAAAAATCTCTGACCATGATGGTCATCACCTGAGTGTTGTTAATGGACTGGACGTTGATGATCTGGCTCAGCTCGCCCGCCGTCAGCTTGAGGTCCGGATAACGCTGGACGACCTTCTCCATAATCGCCGGCGTCCGGATTATTTCCTTGTAGGTGTCTATCAAACGGATGCTGTAGGCCATTGAGCCCAAGTCCATTTGTTCATTGCCAAGCTGCTCCAATTCGACTGTTTTATTGACGATGACTTTTGTCGAAGCTTGATAAATAGGCTGATAATTGGACTTGTTGTACATCGCTGTCGTAATCGTAGCTATAGCAACCACGAGCAGGACAATCCATAAACGTTTCTTAAGCACACGCATCAGTTCTTTGGGCTCCATACTAACCTCCGTAATGGGATAATGGCATTGTTCGTGATAAAGGAATCAAAAGGATACACAATGTATCAAAGATCATACCCTTACTCTATGATACAATATGTATCTTGTCAACCACTTTTTTTGTTAACCTTGTCACGAAATTACGCATTTCTTTGTAATTTCCTCTAAATTTAACTTTTTTGATTGCTTTTTTACGATCATTTAAAATAAGCGAAATCTGGGGACTAGACATCTTGATACACAACGTATATAATCCACCTAGATACATAACGTATCTTATTTCCGAGAAATAGAGATATAGGGTAGGAGGTGAGTGAGTTGGAGAAGAAATATTATGCTAAACCTGAGATTGTGAACCATGAAATGATCAGTTTCGAAACGGGTTTGTCCAGCTGCATCAAAGTCGCGACCGTTGACGGTACCGATCCGGTTCAGCGCGTATGCCTGAAGTCAGACAATACTTGGCATAATCTTTAAAAAACAAAAACGAACACCAGAGGCGATCAATCGTCTCTGGTGTTTTCTTTTTTTTAATGTCGGACGGGTGTCTTAATCCCTATAGGCGGTTAATGGAGAAAAGAGTGCTGCCTCGGGATTTGAGGAACAAGTCCGATATTTTTTTCATACCCTAGATGGTAAAGTAGCCAGAGGCAACAACAATTTATGAAGGAGGGGCAAGGATGAAAAAACCAGGATGGAAGCGATTGTCATTACTTGCATGGATTGTCGCCGCCATGAGCTTGACCGGGGCAGTGCCATTCGGTGATTCAAACACCCCCGGCTTCAGTGCCGCGGCTGAGGGACAATCGTATGAGGATTGGCGGCAGCAGGAAGTTCCTTTCGGCTATCGTTCCTTCTATCACGCGCCTTGGAAATCGTATATGGACACCTGGGATGCGAATCGCTTCCTGGAAACACCGGCTATTGTGTTCAATGTCAATGCGCAGGAAGCCGATGCCACGGCACAGGTTCTGGCGGAGTCGGGCATACGCAGGGCGCGGATCGAGATTGGCTGGGGGAGCCTTTCTTATGAGGACGATACCAAGCTGAAGCCTTATTCGGAAACTCAGTTCACCCAGATCCTGCAAGCCTTGAAGAAGCACAAGATTCGTCCTCTCGTGCTATTAAATGCCAATGCCGGTCTGCCGGTGCCAGCTGAAGACCTAAAATTTACATTAAAGGAAAATGCAGCGGCAGGCGCCAAAGAAATTTATCTGACCTCGACGGCCGGCATCGTTCCGCGCTACACGGGGCTGGTGAATATGGCTTATCAGTCCATGTATCCGGTCATCACGAGCATTGATCCCGTCACCGGCAGATGCGAGCTGTCCGCTCCGCTGCCTCGCGCAATCGCGAAGGGCGAGCTTACGCTCCGCAAATTCAAGTATCAGCCGTTCTCCGGAGCCGTATTCGAGGGCGGCGCTCCGAATCCGGCGGCTCAGGAAACGCTGGACGGCTGGGTCAAATACGTGGCAACCGTCACGAAGTATGTAAAAAATACGCTGGGTACAGCCGGTTCAGCCGATGCTGGGTTCGATCTGGAAGTATGGAACGAGTATACGTTCGGCAGCCAGTTCCTGGATATTAACAATTATTACAAACCCGGCTTCAAATTCAGCTCCCCCATCAGCTATTCCGCAGGGGGAAATACGATGACCGGCCCCGAAATCATTCTTCCGCTGACGATCAACTATGTCAAAAACGCGTCCAACCAGCTGCCCGGCGTCAAAGTCATCAGCGGCTTCTCCAATCAGCGCCCTTGGGAAAACGGCACCGAGAACTGGTACGGAATGGACGGCTTCAGCCGGCATCCTTATACCGGCTACGATTACATCAATCCGGCCGGTTTCAATGTACAGCAGGATAAAATTTTGGACGACACACGGACACCCAGCACCTTTGTCCCGGATTACATCTCGTTTTTTCCGGAAAAATGGTTCTACGCCGTGCAAACCGAGTTTACCGTCCGGGATCTGCAGCCCTTCCCCGGTCCATGGAGCCTGCATGGCCGCTATGCTAACCCTGGAAACGGAATTCCCACCGAGGTCTGGATGTCCGAGGTGAACATGGCCCGCCTGAACTTTGCCCGCGAGCTCATGAAGCAAACCGGGGCCACGAATCAGGACCCTGCGCTGCTGAACGTGATGCACCGGATCGGGAGCAAGTCCACCCTGCGTCACTATACCTTTTTCAGCCATAAGGGGGTCAAGGCCGTTACCCTCTTCGCGGCGAAGGATAACGACTTATCGAACGGCGTTATTCCGATGGCCTTCTTCGACGAGCTGCGCAAAAACAAATATGTGCTGACTCCGGCCGTCCGGGAAAAATCCGGTCCCCAGCTGAAAGCGCTGGCGGGAGTAGTCAGCCTGATGAAAACGGGTGATACCCTCGACAATCCGCGGGAGCTGCAGGTTTCCGAGCTGAAGGATTCCGCCCCCCGGCTTGATTTCAAGGGAGACAGCAGCGCCATGAATCCGGACCGTTATGAGGACATTGCCATTCTGCCTACCCAACTGAAGGCAAACAAGTTCGCTGTCGGCTACTATGCCGTAACCCGCAACCTGGCGCAAACGCGTGATGCGAGCAAGGATCCGCTTGATCCGGCCCGTTACGATATGGCTCCGAGAACTATCGAGGTCACCTTATCCAATGTTCAAGGGCTCGGTGCCAAGGTAAGTGCTTACGACCCGATCGACAACCGCTATATGCCGGTTACAATAAAGAAGGCCACCCTTCAGACAATCACGGTTCAGCTGGAAACGGTAGACTACCCGAGATTCCTTGTTATTGAAGAGCTGCTTCAGGGACCGGTGATTCGGGATGTCAAGCTGGAGAGGAAGCCTGCCGGAGGAGCCGTCCTGTCCTTCGTGCCCAACAGCACGGGGCTGGCCTCCATATCCTGGGGACCTTATCCGGCCAGATCCTCCTCGACCTTCAAGGAAATCACGTATGTAGATGAGCAATTCAAGAAGGAAGAATCGGCCCGCGACGTCAAGCTCATTAATTTCGATACGACCGAGGAGATGCTTCCGGCCCGAAAAGGCTCCTGGAAATGGGTCGGGACTATCGTCCCAAAATATTCGGAGACCTATACCTTCATCATCGAGTCGCCTAACTGCCGGGTCGAGCTGTGGGTAGGGGATCAGAAGCTGGTGAACTGGTGCGAAACGAAGCGCAACGGCTCCATCGAATTGAAAGCCGGTCAGCCGTACACGTTAACCCTGGCCTATTCCTCCCCTTATTCGACCGCTCAAACGGTCAGATTGCTCTGGGCCAGCGCCAACCAGCACCGCGAGCTGGTAACGGCAGGAAAAAGCAATCAGGCGGCGATCGTCAATGTGACGCAAAATGTCCGCAAATCCATTGACCTGCCGCAGGTGAAGGATGGAGATGGGGTTCGCATCCAGATGACGACGGTGAACGGCATTACCGCGACCTTCCCGCAATGGAACTACGATGTGCGCGGCGTGCTCTGGAAAAACCGTCAGTAACCGCCGGACAGACAGCAAGAAGGCTGCTTCTCCAGCTCGCAAGAGCTTAAGAAGCAGCCTTCTTTGGCGTTGCCGCCGGATGCGCTATCAGGCCTTGGCCTGCACCAGCAGCTGGTTCAGGTTGTTTTCGAACCGCTCGGCCATCTTATGAGCCGTAAAGCGGGATTCTATCGTGGAGCGGGCATTTTTGCCGAGCGTCTGGACGGAAACCTTTCCTTCTATAATACTCGTCATTAGCTCGACAAGCTGATCCTCCGTTCCATCGTACAGCAGCCCGTCGAATCCGCTGTTAATAATTTCCTTGGGGCCTCCCCGTCCTACGGCAAGCACCGTTTTGCCCAGCGCCATCGACTCGGTAATGACCATGCCGAAGGGCTCCAGCAGCGACGCATGCACGACGACATCGGTAGCGGCCAGGATCGGAGCGACCTGCTGCTGATGACCTAGGAATAGAATGCGCTCCGGATGCCCGGCCTCCCGGGCGATCGCCCGAAGCTCATCCTCGTATTCCGTCTCCAGACCGAACAGCGCTCCGCCGATCACCAGCATATAGACGGGATGCATCCGGCTTACCCGATTGAATGCGCGAATGACAACATCCGGTCTTTTCCAGCGCTGCAGCCTGCCCAGGAAGGCAAATACGATGGCTTCCTGCGGTATGCCGTGACGGGCCCGGAAGTCGCTTCCTTCAGGAGGCGCGACAGGGAACTCCTCCAGATCTACGCCCAGATTATTGAGCAGCACCGGCGCTCTGGGCTTCAGCTTCTCCTGATAATGCTTGGATATCAAGGAAGGACACAGCACCCCGGTCGCAGGGATTCGCGATACAAGCCGGTCCAGCCAATGCTTGTCAGGGACCCCATGCTGCCACCACACCGCCGGCTTGCGTTCGAGACGCGCCGCCACTCCGCCGTATAAGTGAGCCTTGGGCATCCAATTGACCACCAGGTCGATGCCCCGGCTTCGAATCAGGCCGCGCAGCTGGTTGATGACCCGCACGTAGGAGGTCACATTGCGCAATCGGGCCGCTGCCAGCACATGGGTCCTGCAGCCTAATTGCTCCACCTCCTGCACCAGTCTCCCCTGCTGGAAAAATACAACCTCCGCCTCGAACCGGTCGGCATTCAGATGCTTGAGAATATCGACCATGACGCGCTCGGCGCCGCCGCGCTCGGCAACCGGACTCAGGATAAGCAGCCTCATTTTTTTCATAACTCATTGTCCTCCCGGATTTCACATACGCTTACATCAGCCCTCCGGCCGTTCTAAGCCCTCCCTGATCGCCGAGCTGCAGCTGGTACAGACGGGCATACATTCCCTTCTTCGCCAGCAGCTCGTGGTGAGTGCCCTGTTCGACGATCCTGCCTTCATCGACTACGACGATCAGATCGGCATTCATGATTGTGGACAGCCGGTGAGCGATGACGATCGTCGTCCGATTGCGCATCAGGCGCTCCAGCGCTTCCTGCACCTGGTGCTCGGTCTCACTGTCCAGCGCCGAGGTCGCCTCGTCCAGCAGCAGGATCGGGGCGTTCTTGAGCAGCGCGCGGGCTATGGCCAGACGCTGTCTCTGGCCCCCGGACAGCTTGGCGCCGCGCTCGCCGATCTCCGTGTCATAGCCGCCGGGCAGCTCGGTGATAAACGAATGCGCGTTGGCCTCCTTCGCCGCCTTCACGATTTCCAGCTCGCTTGCATCCGCTTTGCCGAAGGCGATATTCTCACGGATCGTCCCTGCGAATAAGTAGGTGTCCTGCGGCACATAAGCCGTGCAGCTGCGCAATTCGGCGAAGGAAAACGAACGAAGCGGCTTGCGGTCGATCAGAATTTGCCCGGCATCCGGCGTATAGAAGCCCATCATGAGATTGAAGATCGTGCTCTTGCCCGCCCCGCTCGGGCCAACCAGCGCGACCGCTTTCCCGGCCGGAACCGTCAGACCGAAGCCGGCGACGGCAGGCTTGCTCCCGTCATAGCTGAACGATACGTTCTGCAGCTCAATGCCATGCTCCAGCTTGGGCGCTGGCGTCTGGGACAGCAGCTCGGGACTTTCGGCCGGTATGTCCAGCACCCGCTGAATGCGCTCTACCGCTGCGATGGAACGCTGGAAGGAGCCCCAGATGGCCGCAAGCCCGGTTAGCGGAGCGACCAGATGGTTCATCAGATTGATGAAGGCGAGCAGGGCTCCGACCGTCATCGTGTCCTGCATGATGAAGTACGCTCCGATCCCCAGCGTTACGATAAATGCTATCGTGCCCGCTGCGCTCGCCCCCACCTGGAAAAATCCGCGCAGCTTGGCCAGCTTCAGCTCCAGCCCCAGCAGGCCCTCGTTCTGCCCCTTGTACTTATCGTGAACCAGCTTCTCCAGCGTAAAGGAACGGATGACAGTCTGTCCGGCAAAGCTGTCGTTCAGGAAGCTGTGCAGCCCGGCCAGCTTCTCATGCAGCAGCTTGCTGTTCGAGCGAAGCAGCTTCCCGAACACAAGCCCCGACACAGCGGCGATCGGCCCCAGCAGCACGCATATCATCGTCAGCTGCCAGTTGATGTTCGCCAGATAAATAAAAGCGGCGATGCCCATTAACGGGAGCCGGATCATGCCGATCAGATTGCCGCCGATCGCCCCGTCGATGCTGCCGGCGTCATTGGTCAGATGCGACACCAGCTCGCCCGAATGCTTTTCTCCGTAATAACGGCTCGGCAGCCGGAGCATATGCGCGAATAAATCGTTTTTCACATCGCGGCGGATTTTTTGAACCGCCGACGTTTCCAGATACGTGCCGAAGAAATACATCAGGCTGGTGACCGCGATAAAACCGACGCCATACAGCAGCAGCCGGGTCACCTGCTCCGCGTTTTTGGCGATGGCCGCGTCCGTGACATTCTGCATGAACCATGTGAAGAACAGCGTGACTCCAATATTCGTGAACATGAAAACGAACAGCCAGAAGTATGTCTCCCAATATCGAAATACGTACCGCAGCAGAAAGGCCATCGGCTTGCGGAATTCCCCGATTTCCAGCAGCTTTTTCACTTTGCGTTGCAGCTTGCCCGCACTCTTCATGTAACAGCCTTCATTCCCCGTAGTTTTCTTGCCGCTCTCAGATACCAGTGGATACCGGTGGATAGGAGCGGCAGCCGGATGATGATCTTGCCCCAGCCCGCCAGCAGCAGGCCGTCCGCCCGAAGCTCGACGCGCCCCTTGCGGATCGAGACCAGTCTGCCGAGCAGCTGCTCGCTTGTCAGCGGAGGATCGTCGTAATCCTGAGAATCTCCCTTGCAAATAAACAGCGTCCGCCCGTTCTCCCTCGTCTGCCGGCAATAGCGGTGGCCGACCAATACGCCTTTATCCGACAAATAAAGCAAAATATCGCCCGCCTGCAGGCGCTCGGCCGAGAAAGGCTCGAACCTGCAAATATTGCCGGTGCGGATCAGAGGAAACATGCTTACCCCATGCGACGGAATGTCGACGTATCCTTTGGAGGCCAGCATTCGGCGGATCGCCTGCGCCGTCTGTCCGCTAGCCCGCATACTCGATCAGACCGAGCTGAAGCAGCTGCGTCAGGAATGCGTCCACGTCCCGCTCCGCCTCCGGCTCCGTTATCTCGTATTGATCCAGGATCGCGCCGACCAGCGCTTCCGAGGTCTGCTCCTCGCCCAGCTTCGACCAGATCAGGCCGCCCACTTCATTGAGCTTCGTTATCGTATATTGATCCGCATGCATGATCACCCACTGCCCTTCGACTTCAAAGGCTTCGGCATTCGCCGCCCGGCGGTACGCAGTTGAAACAATCGGATTGGTCATGATATTTCCTCCCAGAAGGTATCGTTTTTCTGAAAATGCAGGTCATAGGCAGGCACATGCTCGATAAGTTTCCGGCATAAGCGCAGCACCTTTCTCGTCTCCTCCGGATCATGCGCCCAATAAAAGACGCGGTTCATCAGTCCTACGACCCCCTCGACCTTGGAGACGGGCACCCGCCTGTTTTCCGGAGACTGGCGCAGAAACTGAACCGCCGCCAGGGGGTACGGTCCCTTCAGCTCCGGCATCCGGGTATCGCTGCGAAACGGGGACGTATACACCTGAACCCCTTCTTCCGTTATCCGAAGCAGTGTCGCTTCATCCGACAAAATAGGTCTTGGGTAGGAGAGCTGGGCAACCGTTGACTTTCCCGCCCCGGAATGGCCGGCGAACAAGTAAGAGCGCCCGCTTTGCAGCATGCAGGAGGAATGAACTAGCAGTCCCCATTCCCGGTGAGTGAGAAAGGCGCTGAATACATTGACAAGCGCATGCTTTAAAGCAAAATCATCATAAACCCCCACCTGCGCCGTCCGGTACGAGCTGTCCAGCTCAATTCTGTAATCCGTGCGCGTATAGATCACACGCTCGCCGTCCCGTTCGGCGGCCACATCGTAATCCACGAAGGCTTCGCCGTACCCATCCTCTACGGCAATATACAGATCGGCCTCCGCGCCTGAGGCTTCGACAGCCAGCTCGGCGAATTTATCCCGGATATACGCCGCTATCCACTCCGATTGCGTCTCGAAGACTACGTGATGGTCCGCGATATCGACTTCAATCTTGGCCTTGATCCTTGTCATGTCGTTATCAGCTCCTTGCGCCGCATCTTAATAAGCCTTGCGAACCGACTTCATCTGATGCTTAAGCGTATCGAATATAAAATGCCGGAAAAACAGTTTATACCTGTAATATTTGTTGGACCTGATCCCGAGTCTCGCATTCCTGATCGTCGGATAGTCCCAATGCGTATCCAGAATATCGAAGGGAAGAGGATGGCTGGATTGGAGAAGCGGAAATTGGGAGTACACAATCGACAATACGGCCTGTATTCTTCTCGAGGTCTTATCCTGGCGGGCCAGCTCCATCAGCGCGCGCAGCGGGATTTCGTCCTGGGCGGAATGCAGCATTTGGGCAACATCCAGCACATAACGGACGGAATCCATCTGATGCCTGGCTCCGTGCAGACATATAAAATAAAATGTATGCAAAGCGGAGAGCTGCTTGACATGCTGAAACTCCCCAAGCGGCTCGGCGCTGTTCCAGAAAGGCTCGGCGCGCAGCTCGGACCACTGCAGCTTGTCAAGCGTCCAATGAAGCTCGACCATAAGTCCGTCTTTCTTCTGCAGCCTCGCATGGTGATCTTTGACAATCTCGAATTCGTAGCCGAGCGTCTCGACCAGAGCGATAGCCTGCTGAAGCTCGGCGGCAGGAATCAGCAGATCAATATCGCTTGTCACCCTTGCGGCAAAATGGCCAAAATAACGCTTGGCGAACTGAATGCCTTTCAACGGAATAACCCGGCGCCCTTGTCTTTCGAACAGCTGCAAAATCTCGTCCTCTTTATGCTTCATAAACATGTTGTGATAGCTGGCCTGCGCCGTTCTTTCCTTCAGCTTCTCCCGAAACCAGGCGGGAATTTCCTCATGCCGGCCGCCCGCTTGGAGCAGATGATGCACTTGCGGAGCCAGCACGAATAGTTCGATCTCTTCCATCAATTGCCGGTATTCTTCCTCCGTTCGCGGGAAGGGCAGATGGTCATGGTATAAGGCTTGCAAAAAAGGGATCAGCATGGTACCCTCCAAGTCGTTTTCTCGCTACCCTATTTACTTAGAATTAAACAAAAGGATACAATTCGTATCACTCAAACCCTACTTTAGTACACGAATTGTATCATGTCAAGCCATTCCCGACGTTTTTCTCCCCGGCTCGTTAGAAAGCGTATTCATCTCATGTTATAGGATTCTTTTTACTTGCTTTCCACTTCTTCCATTACATACTCTACGCTTACGGAAAAGTATTGCGCGATCTTCTTCAAAGTATCGTAGGCCGGCTGCCTGCGGTCATTCTCATAATGAGAAAGCGCTGCGCGGGTTACCCCGAGTATTTGCGCCAGCTCGCCCTGTGTCAACTGTCTTGTTTCCCTAAGCTGGGAAATTCTCTTTCCTAACTTCATGGTTGCCTATCCTTCCTCTCTCTTGTACTGATCAACATTCCGTCCCCCAAACTTTTTGTGGTTTATGTTACATTATACACGCTTTCGCCTTTCGATACAATTTGTATCTTAATATTTTTTTGATGTATTCCGCCCGCAAAGCTAGGCTCTGATTTCTTTGCTTTCAATCGCCAAATATTCGCCAAAATGCGTCAAAACTCCTAGAAATCAAATTTTAATCAATAGGCTTGCTAAAAAAGAAAAGGATATTGTATAATAGTCCTAGATACAAATTGTATCAATCACCATATCAAGAACAGGGAGCTGACAAATATGAGCAAAAAGTTGTACAGCAAGCCGGAAATCGTGAAACATGAATCCATCGTTTTTGAAACCGGCTTATCCAGCTGCATTAAAATCGCAACGGTTGAGCATACAAATCCTCCGGAAAAAGTATGCTTGCGTCAGGACCACACCTGGGGACCTCTTCCCAAATAAGACTTGATCCCAAGTCGACGATCAGACCTGATATCCTGCTCTTGCTTGAGAGCAGCATACAGGTCTTTTTGCAGCGCGCAGGTTTTTCTTCTCCCCTGCCGCATGCTACAATTAAGTCACGAACGCATGGGCAAGGAAGGTGATGAATATATTCACGATTATAGCCGTGACGGCTGCTCTGCTTACCGCTGCGCTGCTTGTATACGCCTTGCTGATCCTGCCCACCCAGTGGCTGAAGGTGGAGCGCATCCGCTTCCACGCCGGAATTGGCATCAAGGCGCTGCAGCTTAGCGATCTGCATGTGGAGAGAATGCGGATTCCCCCTGCAAGGATCAGACGCGTCTTGACGGAAGAGAAACCGGACTACCTGTTTGTAACCGGAGACTTCACCAAGCTTCCCGCGCAGCTTCCCCGGCTGGGGCGGTACTTGGCCGTTATCCGGGACAGCGCTATTCCGGCTTATGCCGTACTGGGCAATCATGATTATCAGCAGCCCAAGGTGCGGAGGCTGATTCGTTTTATCGAGCTTTACGGAATTAGAGTGCTTCGCAATGAATCGGTCGATTTCCCCCGCTTCCAGCTCGTCGGCATCGATGATCTGAGCAGCGGCAAGAGCAATCCCGCCCTGGCTTTCTCCGGGACTACCCCGAATAAACCCACGGTCGTCATCACCCATGATCCGAATATTGTACTGAAGCTGAACCGTCCGTTCGGATATTTGATGGCAGGCCATCTGCACGGCAGGCAGCTTAACGTGCCGCTGTTTTTCCGCTTCAGACCGATGGGACCGCTGCCGGCCAGGGGGATATACAAGGGGCTGCACACGACGAATAACGGGGCTTATTACATTTCGAAGGGACTGGGGCAAACAGCTTTTAATGCCAGATTTCTGGTGCGGAGCGAAGTTACGATTCATGAGCTATGAGCATGCCCCTGCTTAGGCGAGCCTGTCGATCGATGAGACAGGCTCCGGCGCGGAGTGAAAAAACAGGTAACAGTCCGCCGCTTTATCCCGCTGCAGCTCCTTGTAGCCTTGGCGCTGACCGATGAGCTTCAGCAGTTCCTTCCGGCTTGCCTCATCCAGCGTATGGATAGCCGTGTAGCGGTGAACGCCGTTTGCGCTCACGCTTCCCGCCAGCCTGCCTGTGAAAACGACCGTGCGCCCCGGAAGCGCAAGCGTAAACGATACGATGATGTGCCGGTGCACGGGAAGCGCCAGCTGGCTGACAAAGCGGACCGTTTTCCCGTCCATATAGGTGAGCTCAACCTTCGCCTGCTTCGTTTGCACATGACGGTTATCGATACGCGATACGGAAAGTCTGCAATCCATCTTTAGAAGATCCGGAATCCCCTGCATGTTCTCTTCCCCTTCCTTTGTGAGCCGTTATGTAGGGTTATCCGCCCCAAACGACACATTTTGTATCATAAACAATATAAGATACAAAATGTATCAAGTCAATGGGTACTGGAGAACCATTACATCGCTTATTACAAAAGTGATATAATAGATACAAAATGTATCATACGAAGGGTGAGAACATGTCGAAACAACAAGTAAATGAAATTTTTTTATTACGAAGCCTCGCATGTCTGGCTATTGTCTTTCTCCATGCCATCACATTCAGCAAGTACGATTCCCTTGAGCTTCCGGCCGCCATGGCTCAGCTTCTCGAATCCGGTCAGATGCTGCTTATGTTCGGCACGCCGATGTTTATTTTTATCTCCGAATTCCTGCTCTCTTACTCGTATCCGAATCGTCTGCCTTCCGGCTTTTTTACGAAAAGACTGAAGTTTATCGCCCTCCCTTTTCTCACGATGGCTCTGATTTATGCGCTGCTCTTCGCTATTAGCCACTATCCGGGAGACGTGCTCCGGGCCTTCCTGATTCAAAGCATCCGCAATCTGTTCTTCGCCGATTTTCACGGTTATTTTATTCTTATTATTTTTCAATTTTACGTGATGCATGCTCTGTTTCAAAAACTGCGGATGGAACGTTTCTCCCCCGCCCTGGTCATGACCGTCTCTCTAGGCATCACGCTTGCTTATCTCGGACTGTTCAATTTCTCCCCTCCGTTGTTTAACGAATATTATTGGAAGAGACTGGTTCCGATTGCTTTCCCGGCCTGGCTGGCTTACTTCACGGCAGCCTACTACTGCGGCAGAAACTATGCGGCCTTCAAAGCCTTCTGCGCGTCTTACAAATATGCGGCGGCGGCGGTCGTCATCGGCTTCGCCGGCATCATGCTTTACCTCAACGGCAGCGGGGTGATCGAAGCGGTTCATTCCAAGCGGATTGACGTGCTGTTCTATACCTTCGGCGTGATCATTCTGCTGTTTTATCTGGCATCCCGGCTAAAGCGAATCCCTACGCCGCTTCTGGTTGTCAGCAACTATTCCTTTGCGATTTATTGGATTCATCTGGGACTTCAGGTGTATATCATGCCGTATCTCATCCCGGTCTCATCTCCCGCTTCGGTATTTCTGTTTATCCCGGTCGCATTTGCGCTTGGGTTATTCGGCTCGCTCGGCATCGCCTGGCTGCTCAATATGAGCGGGGCAGGCATCTATCTGATCGGCCGAACGGGGCCCAGCTCAGCCAAGCCTGTAAGACCGGAAATGTCGTCTCCAAGAGCCTCTTGGCCGGATACACGCAGCTAAACACCGGCAGTTGCGGAAGCGAACCTGTCCATCCACCATGGAATCCCTTCCCGGGAGAGGGGAGGTCGCGGTCACGCTATGATATACCGTCAACATCAGATTTGAGAACCTTCTGGATCCGGCATCAATAGTTGTATTAGAAAGGACCTGACCGCCCGGCCAGGTCCTGATAGTCTCCGCATTCGGGTCCATGCTGTATAAACGACTCCCGGCTCTATGAATTTATAGTTCCGCAGCTAAAAAAAAGCTGCCTCAAGGTCTGCGAAGACCTCAGGCAGCTTTTATATTTCTTACAGATCGAAGTACAAGGAATACTCGTGCGGATGGATGCGAATCGCTACCGCTTTAGCTTCGTCACGCTTCAGAGCCACGTAGTTGTCGATGAAGTCTTTGGAGAAGACGCCGCCTTCTGTCAGGAACTCATAGTCGGCTTCCAGAGCGTTAAGCGCTTCGTCGAGCGTACCTGGAACGCTGCGGATTTCTTTCTTCTCGGCATCGGACAGCTCGTAGATGTTTTTGTCGAAAGGACCGTAGCCCAGCTCGCGCGGATCGATCTTTTTCTTGATGCCATCCAGACCTGCGAGCAGCATAGCTGCAAATGCCAGGTAAGGGTTGGCCGTGCTGTCCGGCGTACGGAACTCGATTCTACAGCCTTTAGGCGTAACGGCAGCGATCGGAATACGGACGGCTGCGGAACGGTTGCCTTTGGAGAATACGAGGTTAACCGGTGCTTCGTAGCCAGGAACCAAACGCTTGAACGAGTTCGTGCTCGGGTTCGTCAAGGCGATCAGCGCAGGTGCATGGTACAGAATACCGCCGATATAGTTCAGAGCCATTTCGCTCAGGTTGGCATAGCCATTTTTGTCGTAGAACAAAGGCTCGTCGCCATTGAAGATCGATTGGTGAACGTGCATCCCGCTGCCGTTATCGCCGAAAAGCGGTTTAGGCATGAAGGTAGCTACTTTGCCATATTGGCGAGCTGTGTTTTGCACGATATATTTGTATTTCATCAGGTTGTCGGCTGTTTTGGTCAGCGTGTCGAAGCGGAAGTTGATCTCGCCTTGACCGGCTGTTGCCACTTCATGGTGATGGCGCTCGATACGAAGACCGGCTTCCATCAGCAGGCGGCACATTTCGGAACGAATATCTTGCTGCGTATCCGTAGGAGCAACAGGCACGTATCCGCCTTTGTGGCCGATCTTGAAGCCCAGGTTGCCGCCTTCTTCCTTGCGGTTGGAGTTCCAGTGAGCCTCTTCGGAATCTACGAAGTAAGAGGAAGAGTTTTGCTTGCTCTCGAAACGAACCTCGTCGAAGATGAAGAACTCGGATTCAGGCGCGAAAAATGCGGTTGTGCCGACGCCGGCTTTCTGCAAATATTCTTCTGCCTTCTGGGCGATACCGCGCGGATCGCGCTCATAGCGCTCGCCGTCTGGCGTATGAATGCTGCACATAATGATCATAGTCGGATGAGCCGTAAATGGATCGATATAGGAGGATTCCGTATCCGGCAGCATCACCATATCGGATTCTTCGATGCCGCGGAAGCCCACGATGGAAGAACCGTCAAACGCTACGCCGTTTTCGAATGTGGACTCATCCACTTCAACCGCGGGCAAAGAAATATGATGCGCTCTGCCGTTCAGATCGACAAAACGGAAGTCTACCCACTCAATACCTTTTTCCTTGATGGTGTTTAACACATTTTGAACTGACATAGACTGCCTACCTCCTAAATTCCGAACATTTCAGGCTGTTCGATCGCTCATTGTTCAAGTTTTCTCTTGAATATGTGGTTATTATAAAACTTATCGACGAGAATCGTCAATACTTATGTAAGGTATTTTTTATGGATATGTGAGGTATTCTCACACTCGAACAAATACGTTCACAGTTCCGACAAAAATAAAGAACTTGACGCCGCCTCTCCCCTAGGCAGCATCAAGTTCATCCATTGGCAAAACCGAATATCATGGCCTTCCGTTATCTACACAGGCTGCTTGCGCGTATCGAACCGCTTCCCGCAAAGCGGCGCAAGCTGCTCCAAATCCTGCATCAGACGGGCAAACTGGTCCGGGAACAGCGACTGGACCCCGTCTCCGGTCATCGAGTTATCCGGGTCGGTGTGCATCTCGACGATCAGCCCGTTCGCCCCTGCCGCGACCGACGCCTTGCTCATCGGCTCGACCAGTTCACGGCGCCCGGTGCCATGACTCGGGTCCGAGATGACCGGCAGATGGCTAAGCGATTGCAGCACCGGAATGGCGGCCAGATCCAGCGTATTGCGCGTATATGTCTCGAACGTTCGGATTCCGCGCTCACAGAGCATAACGTTCGGATTCCCTCCCGCAAGAATATATTCCGCCGCATTCAGAAACTCGTCATACGTCGCGCTGAAGCCCCTCTTCAGCAGCACCGGGGTCTGGATCGTCCCCAGCTTGCGGAGCAGATCAAAGTTCTGCATATTGCGCGTACCCACTTGAAGAATATCCGCGTATTCCGCGCATACGTCCACATATTCCGGCGTCATGACCTCCGTAATCGTCAGCACTCCGTGCTTGCGTCCCGCTTCCGCCATCATGACGAGCCCTTCCACTCCTACGCCCTGGAAGCTGTATGGCCCTGTTCTCGGCTTGAACGCTCCGCCCCGCAGCACCTGCGCCCCGCTAGCCTTGACCAGCCGGGCAATCTCGTCGATCTGCTCGGGCGATTCCACCGCACAAGGGCCTCCCATCACGACCAGTTGATCGCCGCCAATTTCCACATCCTTAATCTTGATAACCGTCGGGTCAGGATGAAAATCGCGGCTGGCCAGCTTATAGGACTTCGAAATTTTCACAACCTGCTCCACGCCTGACAGCTGGCGAAGCTGCTCGGCCAGGACAGGGCTGGCCGTCCCGATAATGCCGATGACCGTCCGGTCCACGCCTCGGGAAACATGCGCCTGCACGCCATGCTTTTCAATATAATGAACGACTTCCAGAACGCGCTCTTCGGGTGTTTTGTTAGACAGAATTGCGATCATTGGATATCCATCCTTTCTAAAATCGGAAATCGGAATCGGACAAGAATTCATTACTTAGACGCTTCAACGCTTATTCGCTTTTAAGCTTTTAATCGTTAAAGTGATTATATACTGCTATCCGGCCTAGCGTCAAGCGTTTCTTGCGGATAGGTGTCCCCCCACTCTCTGCTCTCTGCGTCTTGTCTCACTCCCCTCTGCGTATGGCTCCCTCCTTTGGTGCGTGGGGGAATGGATTTGCGGTTCCAACCGCTCTTGAAGTCATGTCCCATTTGAATGGACGCGGCGAAACTTCTGGATAACGCTTTAAAAAAAATCCTCTTCCCCTATGCTTCGTTCCATAAGGATATCAAACGTTCTGCTGCGCAAAAAAGAAGCCCCGCCGGGAGCTTCCTTGTATCGATAAATATGTGACTTAAGCCTTAAGACTAAGCTCAGGCAGGCAAACTAGCTCGGCAGCAGCTGTTCCTTGCGCCTCTGCCGCTTCTCCTTGCGCTTCTGATGAAACCACTCCAGCGCCCATCTGATCGGAAAATAAACGATAAGGCCGAGAACCAACCCGTCGATGACTCCCCCGACAAACAGCTTCAGATTAAACCGGATGAACGAATCCAGCCAGTGCGGGAGCATCTGGAGCCACTGGCCGTTAATGCGGTGCGGCATCACGAGCCCTCCGACCTCCCGATGAAGGAAGGAGAAAGGGATATAGATCACCTTGCCGAATACGAAGCCGATCAGCGCAGCGGCTACACTTCCTCTCAGCACATACACCAGCGGAAAGATGAGAAAGAAAGCCAGGCCGGCCGTAGGCAGGGTGAACATCTCCACGAACAATCCGATGGAGAAGCCCATGGCGACCATTGCGGGTCCGCCTTTGGCGCGAATCAGCAGCACATACTTGTATTTGAACCAGCGGCCCATGGAATGAAGTCGGAACTTGTCTCTCGGTTTCGCAGCTGTGCGCATAGGCCTGTATCCCTTTCTTTCCTGATCAGTCTGTTTTGCCGGCTTTCGTTCGGACTGCTGGAATCAGACGGTCCATATTGACGGTTCTGCGTATTTCCCAAGTCGAGGAATCTTCCTCCCGGTAATTTTCCAGATAATCGATAACTTCCTTCGTAATCGGAGTCGGTGTCGAAGCGCCCGAAGTAACGCCTACCCGGCGCACGGGAGCCAGCCATTCGCGCTTCAGCTCGGATATATCTCCGATCCGGTAAGCCTTGACGCCGGCAATCTCCTCCGACACCTGAGCCAGCCTGTTGGAGTTGTTGCTGCGCGGGTCTCCTACGACGATGACCAGATCCGCATCCTTCGCCTGCTCTGCCACCGCCTCTTGGCGCACTTGAGTAGCCAGGCAAATCTCGTTATGAATCTCCGCCCGCGGGAACTTCTCCAGCAGCCGGTTCATAATATGCTTGATGTCCCACTGAGACATCGTCGTCTGGTTCGTAATAACGATTTTCTCCGATGACAGCTCCAAATGGTCAATATCCTGGAGGCTTTCGATCAGATGCACCCTCTCCGGAGCCACGCCGATCGCTCCCTCAGGCTCAGGATGGCCTTTCTTGCCGATATAAATAATATGATAGTCCTCGGCCGTTTTCTCCTTGATCAGATCATGCGTCTTCGTGACATCCGGGCAGGTCGCATCCACGATGGATAACCCGCGCTCCCTGGCACGGCGGCGCACTTCCGGAGATACCCCATGCGCCGTGAATATAACGGTGCCCTCCGTGATTTGCTCCAAAATGTCCAGCCGGTTCGGCCCATCCAAGGTGATGATGCCTTCCTTCTCGAAAAAATCGGTCACGTGAGCATTATGAACGATCATGCCCAATATATAAACCGGCCTCGGCAAATTAAAATTTTGAGCCGTCTGCATAGCCAGCTTCATCGCATCCACGACTCCGTAGCAGTAACCTCTGGGAGAAATTCTGATGACGTCCATGCCTCGCACCGCCTGTCGAAAATAGTCTGTCACTCCATTATACCCGATTCCCGTCAGAGAGGAAATGGGTGGACGATTCGCTGCTCCCTGAGACGGCGCTTGGCGTAATCGGAAACCAGATCACGAAGGCGGTGCCCTCTCCCTTGCGCGTCGTCACCTCGATCGAGCCTTCATGCTCATCGATAATCCACTTGGCGATGGACAAGCCGAGTCCTATCCCCGTCTTCTGCCCGCGGGAGATATCGGCCCGGTAGAACCGGTCGAAAATATGCGGCACCTCATCCTTATCCATCCCGATGCCCGTATCCTGGATGCAGATTCCGATCTGGCCGTCATGACGCCTTGTTTCCAAACGAACGCTGCCCTTCTCCGTATACTTGAAGGCGTTCTCGATAAAGATGAACAGCAGCTGCTGCATATAATCCGGATTGCCGTAAATAAAAGTCCCTTCCGCATCGCTCAGATCGCCCACCGTCCAGGTCGAGGTCCGGGGCAGCATGGACGCCTTGCGCGCTACATCCTCGAGCAGCGGCTTAAGCTCCAGCTGCTGCCTCGTCATCTGGAAGCCCGCATCCGCCCTGGCCAGCGCCAGCAGATCGTTGACAAGCCGGGACATGCGCTCGGCTTCGTCCGAGATGTCGCGCATCGCCTCCAGGCTCAGCTCGATGGCGGGCATCGTCCGGGCCTCCTCCTGCTGCCGCTGAGTTTGCTTCCACATCTTCTCCAGCAGCTCCACATTGCCCCGGATCGTCGTCAATGGGGTCCTCAGCTCATGCGACGCATCGGATACAAACCGCCGCTGCGCCGCATAAGCCTCCTCCATCTCCCGGTACGCGCCCTGAAGCCGGCCCAGCATGCCGTTGATCGTCTCGGTCAGCACGCCTATTTCGTCCCCCGGCCCCTTGTATTCGATGCGCCGCTGCAGATCGGCGCCCTTCTCGATCTGATTGGTCGCCGCTATGACCTGCTCGATAGGACGCAGTGCCTTTCGGGCGAGGAACCAGCCGATCGAAGCCGCCAGCACGATGCCCAGCAGCATCGTAACGGTCAGCACCAGCCGCAGCTTGCCGAATAATTGCTCGTAATGCCCGATGAAGAAGGCCGCTTGCATCATCCCGATCGGCTGGTCCTGCACACCGAAAAAGGTAGAAGCATAGACCGGCGCGTTGTAGAGCAGGAAGTCGTAGCCTTTGATCCGGACCTTCTCGTACAGGCAATCGCTGTCACCGGCCAGCACGCAGGCCACCTTCTTGTCGTTCACCCCGGGAAATTCCAGTCCCGCGTCGATCAGCTCATCCGAACGAAACTTGCGTCCGTCCTGCAGATTGACCACCTGAATAAGCAGCTTGCTGCTGCGTATCGAGTTGCGTCCTGACAGCTCGAAGTTAAAGCCGAACCCTTGGGAAGAGACGGTGGGCAGCGCCTTGATCCGCGGCAGCACGTAATTCGCCTCTTCCTTCAGGTCCGGGCGAAGCCCCGTAAAAATAATGTAGTTCATGTAGAAATAAAGCCCGAGCGCCAGCACAAAGAGAGTTGCCGTCAAAATCCCGGTGTACCATAGTGTCAGGCGCAAGCGAATCGACATGTCAAGCCTCTCCTCTTAGCACGTACCCCGCGCCGCGAACCGTGATGATGATCCGCTTATGTCCGTGCTCCTCTGTTTTTTGCCTGAGCAGCGCAATATATACCTCAAGCACGTTGGACTCTCCGCTGTAATCATAACCCCATATTTTCTCCATAATAATGTCTCTGGACAGCACGCGGCGCGGATTCTGCAAGAACAGATGAAGCAGATCGAATTCCTTGGTCGTCAGCTCGATCCGCTGCCCGCCCCTGAACACCTCTCGGGTATCCAGATCCATAAACACATCCTGGTACTGCAGCTTGTTCGTCGAAGCTTCCGTCTTATCCGCAGTCTTGCGCCTAAGCAGTACACGGACGCGGGCCAGCAGCTCCTCCAGCGCGAACGGCTTGACGAGGTAATCGTCGGCGCCGAGATCCAGCCCCTTCACCCTGTCGCTCACCTCATCCTTGGCCGTCAGCATCAGCACGGGCACCTCCGAGCCGCCCTCCCGGATGCGGCGGACAACCTCCCAGCCGTCCAATTGCGGCATCATCACATCCACGATGACGACATCGGGCTCATGTTCGAGGATCTGCTTCAAGCCGTCCATGCCATGATTGGCCGTCAGGACGGAATATCCTTCGAAGGCCAAACTCCTGCGGAGCATGGACGTTATTTTCTCATCATCGTCGATCACCAATATTTTCTCTCGCACGCGCGCTTCACCTTCCTTATATCCTCATTGTAACGAAAAGAGCCCCTGGAATCTAATCGCCGCTCGGCTTCCGGCATTCTTCAAAAAAAAGAAGCAGGGCATCCTGCGTGAGAGCCCTGCTTCCTGTATGCCGGTTTACTCGGCATTCCGGTTGCCGATCGTAACCTCGATGCTTTGCTTCTTGCCGTCGCGCATAATGCCGATCGTCACTTTATCTCCGACCTTCATCTTTTTGATGGTCTCGCTCACCTCAGCCGGGGTTTTCACCTTCGTGCCGTTCAGGTCGACGATAACATCATAAGGACGAATGCCGGCGGCGAAGGCCGGGCTCTTGCGCTCGACTTGCGAGACGATCGCCCCTTCGTTGTTTTCCAGCTTCAGCTCAGCTACCCATTCCTTGTCGATGTCCGCCATGGAGATCCCTACATAAGGAACAGGCTCCTTCGGAATCTTCACATTGTTTTTCAGATTCTCCAGCACCGAGGAGATCGTGCTCGTCGGGATGGCGAAGCCGATGCCTTGCGCTTGAGCGCTCACCGCCGTATTGATGCCGATAACTTCCCCGTTCAAGTTCAACAGCGGGCCGCCGGAGTTGCCGGGGTTAATCGAAGCGTCCGTCTGCAGCAGATGCTTATAGTTGCGAGTGCCGTTGGCGTCCGGAATGCTGATCGGACGCTCCTTGGCGCTTAGTACGCCCACGGTTACCGTATGATCGAAGCCGTAAGGGTTGCCGATAGCGACCACCCAGTCCCCTTCTCTCAGATCGTCGGCGCTTCCCAGCGGCAGCGTCGGGAATTCCTTGCCGCTCTCCGGCGTAATCTTCAGCGCGGCCAAGTCCAGATCGTAGCTGTTGCCAAGCAGCTCCGCCTTGAACGGCTCCTTGTGATCCTGCACATATACCCAGATCTCGTCGGCGCCGTCGATAACATGCTCATTGGTCAGAATATAGCCGGATTTCTCAAAAATAAAGCCTGTTCCCATCCCTCCGGGCTGCAGCTGGCCGCCTTGGTTCTGATCCTGCGGCGAAGAACCGAAATCATCGCCGAAGAACTGGCGGAAGAACGGATCGTTGAAGAATGAGCTGCCGCCGCGCGAGCTTTTGGCTTTGACCTTCGTCTCGATCTTCACGACCGCAGGGCTCGACTGCTCCACGATAGCCGCAATATTATTAGGCCGCGACATATCCAGCGCGGTAGGACGGACGGCGCCGCTGCCTGCGGCTGGCGCCGCCGCTGAGGCTCCGCCTCCGCCCGGTCCGGCCATCACACCTTCAGCGCCGGTAAACAGGTTCATTTTGTCGGAAGCGAACATCAACGCCCCGACGACCACGACGCCCGCCATGAAGGAGGCAAACAGGCTGCGGAAGCCGCTGCTTTTTTTCTCCGGCTTGGAGAATTGCCATTGACCCGGACCGGGATTGTTGCCGTCGCCCATATACAGAGGACGAACCGGCTTGGGCGGCGTCACCTCGACCGGCGATGAGCCGGCGCTGTCGCTGGAGGTCGTATCCGCTGCCCCACGCTGATACGGGCCGTAGGCGAAGTAATGGGAGGATTTCTCCGCCCGCTCGTCCGTCTGCTCCGGCGAACCGGGCGCCTCTTCTCGCATCGCCTTTTCGCGTCCATCCGAAGCTCCAACTCCCGATTCGGCATGCCCCTGCTCTCCACCTTGCTGGCGGAAGAAATCGTTGAACGGGTTGTACGAGCCGCCCGAGTTATTGGAATTATGGTTATTATTGTTATTATTGCTTTCCATCGTGCCTTACCTCCGTTTCAATAATCGGAAATAGTCATCTGCGAGTGCGCTAGCGCTAAGTTTTTGCTCTTGTCTATATATTGAACCTGTAACCTTAAAACAACCTTAAAGAAACATAAAACGAAGTTAAAACCTGTCAAGACAGCACGAAATAACCCCATTTTCCTTTCATCATGACAAAAAAGACCAAGGGAACGTCAGTCCCGAGGTCTTCCTGATCGGCTTCTGCTTATTGCAGCCAGCGGCTTTCCACTTCCTTCAGCACCAGCTTCGCCTGATCGACCCATTCTCCCTCCACGGGCGCATCCTTATCGACAGGCTCCTGGAACTGATCGAACAGCGCGCTGACGACGCGCACCTGGGCTTCCTCATCCAAGCCTTCATTATACAGATGCTTAAGCACGAACGGCGAGCCAAGCTGAATGACCGTGCCGACTCCCCCGTTCTCGCCCTCCAGCACGCCATGAGTCACTTCGAACGGGATGCGCAGCCACACCTTATGGCCTTCGTCCAGAGACCTGTCGAAGCAGCCGTGCTCATAATCCCAGTTGCCGCCAAGCGAAAACTCGAACTCCTGCAGTACGCCCGCAGCTTTGTCGTAAGGCTCCTCTATCCCCGCAAGCTTCGAATCCAATGGCACCATACGATTTTCCTTCCCCCTTTCCTCGCCAAGAAAAGCTGCTGATCAAAGCCTTCGAGGAAGATACTCTTAAAAAAGGAAACCCGGGCTTTCGCCTCAAGGCTTCCTTTTCGCATCGACAAGCTTATTGTTGTTCTTCGTTTGCCGCGTTATTTTGATTAACGGCATTGTTGTTTTGAGCTTGGTTTACTTGGTTTACTTGGTTCGCTTGATTCGCACCAACTTCTTGGGCAAACTCGGCATTATATTGCTGATTGTTATTTTTGTTGTTCTTGTTGTTTTTCGCCATGGCTATCACCTCCCCGACAACCATAGTATGGCCTGATACGGGGGGATTTTATGAATCATAAATTTGGTTTTATCGAAGCATGTCTTCCTTCATCTGCTTCCACATGGTTTCTGTCAGCTTGCCGTCGCCCAGCCGCACCACGAATACCTTCAACGTTTTTTTGCCCCACTCTTTATATACCTGATCCTTCGTTTCGAAATATAAGTCGATTCGGTTTCCCTTGATTGCTCCTCCGGTATCCGCCACTACGCCGTACCCGTAACCCGGGATGTAGAGAATCGTGCCCAGCGGAAAAATATGCGGGTCTGCAGCGATCGTAGATAAGGAACCGTAGTCGCGTGAAACCTTCAAGCCGGAGTAAGTGACGCCGTATTCCGGATGTCCCGGCCTCTTTCCCGTCGATTCGGGACCTGCATAATAACCCGTCGCCGTTACCTCAACGGCGCGAAGCTTGGACAGGTCCTCGTCCTGGCGAGGAAACAGCTTATAGTCCCGCTGCCTTCGCACGGACGCTTCCGCAGCCCTTACAGGCGTGCCGGACGGCTCCTGACCTGCGGCAGCCGAGACGGCGCTTACCGGACTTGCGATCGGACCCGAGACGGCAAACGGCTGATGATTTGCGCTGGTAATCGGTGGCGTTCGATTTTCTTCAAGCCATATCAAGCTGATCAGCATCGTCACAAGGAGACAGATCCATTTGGCATGACTTGCGCTTTTCGTTAACATAGGTTTTGTTAAACCTCCCCTTACTATAGAAGAGTCTCCAGGACGAGGAGGTTTTATACACAAACCTGTGTTTCAGCTCAGCAACGGCCAAAAGACGCTCCCGAAGGAACGTCTTCATTTGTGCTCATGGTATTAGGATACGGTTTTGCTCGCAATATCTTGCTGAATCATCGCAATCACCTGGTCGATGCTTTGCGCACCCAGATCGCCCGCTCCGCGCTTGCGCACAGAAGCTCCCTGGGACTTCACTTCGTTCTCCCCGACGACAAGCATATAAGGAATTTTCTCCAGCTGCGCTTCGCGGATCTTATAGCCCAGCTTCTCATTGCGCAGATCGGCTTCCACCCGGATGCCCGCCAATTGCAGCTTTTCCTGAAGCTCGCGTGCATAAGCGTCGAAGTTGCCCGATACCGGCAGCACTTTGGCTTGAACAGGGCTTAGCCAAGTCGGCAGCGCTCCCGCGAAGTTTTCCAGCAGAAATGCCGTCATACGCTCCATCGTGGAAATAATGCCGCGGTGGATGACGACCGGACGATGCTTCTGTCCGTCTGCGCCTACATACTCGAGCTGGAACCGCTCCGGCAGCAGGAAGTCGAGCTGCGCCGTAGACAGCGTCTCCTCTTTCTTGAGCGCCGTCTTGATCTGCACGTCAAGCTTCGGCCCGTAGAAAGCGGCTTCCCCTTCGGCTTCGAAGAAAGGCAGCCCCAGCTCCTCGACGACCTCGCGCAGCATCCGCTGCGACATCTCCCACATCTCGTCGTTCTGGAAGTATTTCTCGGTATCCTTCGGATCGCGGTAGGACAGACGGAAGCGGTATTCCTTGATGCCGAAGTCTTCGTATACATGACGAATCAGGTTTACGACCCGCGCGAACTCTTCCTTGATCTGGTCCGGACGGCAGAAAATATGGGCGTCGTTCAACGTCATCGCGCGTACGCGGTGCAGTCCGGTCAGCGCGCCCGACATCTCGTAACGGTGCATCATGCCGAGCTCGGCGATCCGTACCGGCAGATCCCGGTAGCTGCGCATATCGCTCTTGTACACCATCATATGATGCGGACAATTCATCGGTCTAAGAACAAGCTCCTCGTTGTCCATCACCATCTTGGGGAACATGTCCTCCTGATAGTGCTCCCAGTGTCCGCTTGTCTTGTACAGCTCGACGTTGGCAAGCACAGGCGTGTACACATGCTGGTAGCCGAGACGCTCTTCCAAATCAACGATATACCGCTCCATCGTGCGGCGGATTTTGGCTCCGTTAGGCAGCCAAAGAGGGAGGCCTTGTCCGACCTCGCTGGAGAAGCCGAATACCTTCAGCTCCTTGCCGAGCTTGCGGTGGTCGCGTTTCTTCGCTTCCTCCAGCAGATGCAGATGCTCGTCCAGCTCCGCCTTCTTGGGGAACGCCGTACCGTAAATCCGCTGCAGCATCTTGTTCTTGGAATCTCCGCGCCAGTACGCGCCCGCTACGCTGAGCAGCTTGAACGCCTTGATGCGGCCGGTGGAAGGCAGATGAGGCCCCCGGCACAAATCGAAAAACTCGCCTTGGTCATAGATCGTAAGCACCGAATCCTCCGGCAAGTCCCGGATCAGCTCCAGCTTGAGGGGATCTTCCAGCTCGCCGAAAATACGCAGCGCTTCCTCGCGGCTGACGACACGCCGGCGGATCGGCAGATTTTCCTGGACGATGCGCTCCATCTCTTTCTCGATCTTCGTCAGGTCTTCAGGCGTGATGGAGCTCTCCAGATCGATATCGTAATAAAATCCGTCCTCAATTACCGGACCGATCCCAAGCTTGACCGTCTTCTCTCCATAAATACGCTTGATTGCCTGAGCCATCAAGTGAGCCGTGCTGTGACGATATACCTCAAGCCCCGCTTCGCTGTCGAGCGTTACAATCTCCAGCGCCGCATCCTCTTCCAGGGCCGTATTCAAGTCCACAGGCTTGCCGTTCAGCTTGCCGATCACGGCATTTTTCTTCAAACCGCTGCTGATGGAGCCGGCCACCTCTTCGATCGTTGTTCCCTGTTCATACTCCCGAACAGCTCCGTCCGGAAACGTTACCTTCACTGCCATGTTCGCCAAACCTCCGTATTCATGCTTAAGAATCGCTCCTGGCGGAGCCTTGCTTAGCCTTGAAATAATAATAAGCGCATTCCTCCCACAAAGGGACGAGTGCGCTTGGCTCGTGGTTCCACCCTAAATCAACCCGTCGTCTGCCGGCATCAAGCTTCCGGCCCGCATACCATGCGACGCAAACAGATCCTCAGCTTTAAATCTTATTATATTCGGCCGCGGCCGAGCGGTCAAGATTTTGGCATAGTCTGCAGTACCCGCACAGCTCTACCCGGTTCTCGAAAATTTGCCGGATCGTCCTGATAACCTGAGCCTCCGGCTCCCGGGTATGAATGTAGATCGTCTGCGGGGACACCGTGATCAGCGTGCTGACGATCATATCCTCGAAATTCATATCCTTCTCCAGCATCTCTACGGTCACGACAGCCTCGGGATCATCCGGCTCAATCTCCTCCATCCGGTCATTCAGCAGCTTGAACTCGCTGCCTCCCTTGTGTACCAGATGAACGAACGGAATTTTCGCTTCCTGAATATAGACAAAATATTGCAGCAGCGAAATAAACTCCTGATATTGGCGGTCCATCATAAATTCGTCGATCGCGTATTCGGCCACCTCTCTGAGCTCCTGCTTGTACGCCTGAAGCCGAAAGCGCAGCAAGCCATCGATATGAAGCTCGGTTTCCGTACGTATATAAGCCTCGATCTCGCCGGCCAGCTTTTCCTTACGGCGTTTTCTCGCGTTCGCGCTGGCGCTTGCGGCTGACACTTCTTCGGCATCATTCAGAATATGGTCGCAATAGGTCAAAATTTGCTCAATTTCCGCCTCTTGCTTGTAATGAAAATCAACGCGAATCAGCTTGCACAGGAGCCTCTCTTCCTCTTCCTGCATAATGTAAGACGCCAATGCCTCAGCCGCTTCCGCCAAAAAGATCTCTCCGTCCCTTTGAAGCTGAAAGTCGGGCAGCCGGCCGGAGAGATCGATTTTGAGCGTTCCTCCATGCTTGTCAGCCGTTATCTGAATTTTATTTGCATTATGTAAGAGCTCGCCGGATAGCTTAAACATGCGTGCCGCATGCTCCGCCTGCGCTTCCGTTCGCACATGAGTCATAACCGTTAACAGCTTCATGCTTGCTTCACTCCTTTCAGTCCCGTTGCTTTGTTCCTTTAAAGTATATGGCCCGCGACTACCATATATACAAACAACAAATGGCCATGGTATAGTAATAAATGAGATTTAACCAGAATTATGGAGTGAGTCCTATGGTTTTTGATGTGGTCAATCACGCCAAGATGCCGCGTTGGAACCGGAGGTTCTTGAACGGCTATTGGATTATAGCTGTTATCTGCATCGCGGCAAGCGCAGCATTAGCCGGGGTCTACAGCTACACTCGTTCACAGGATTACCCGATTGCACTTGTCGGTCAGTTTGCGTGCTGGACCTGCATCGGGCTTTTAGTCGTTGAAGCGGTTCTGAAGCTGCTGAAGAGCTGGAATGATTATATTGTAATTACGGGCGGCCTTATTTTGTCGCTCAATTTGATAATTTCGTTTCCCATGATCGGTCCGTTAATTACGACGTTGTTTTTGCCGATTTTGACATCTATTTTTTACTTTCAAGGACGTAAGATTGTATTCGCCTTTTTTATTACCTTGGCCGCTCTCTGGACCTTGTATGGCCTTCAGTTGAAACATATGTCCGCTTATACAGACATTGATCTGTTCGTTATGACGATCGTCTTGCTGATCGGCACTTTTCTTGGGCTTGAGGTGATGAAGCGGGGATCGGATCTGATGAAAGACTTGCGCTCCACCATCGCCTCCGAGCAGGATCTGCTGGTCAAAAATATTTTGATGGATAAGCTCGCCAAAACCGATGCGCTTACCGGCCTGTACAACCATATGTCGTTCCATGAATATCTCGAAGAGCTGATAAGGCAAGGCGAGCAGAATGATCTAAGCTTCCAGCTGGCGCTGCTGGATATCGATCATTTCAAGAAAGTGAACGATACTTACGGCCATCGCGCTGGAGACGCGGTCCTGAAGAAAGTCGCCTGTATCCTTCAAGAGATGGTGTCGCCCAACGACTTCCCGGCGCGATACGGCGGCGAAGAATTCGCCATCCTGTTCACAGAAACCGATGCGCGGGATGCGCTGCTGCAGTTGGAGCGTATCCGTCATCATATTTCTGCCGTAAGGCACGAGGAGTTAAACGGCAATCAGGTCACCATCAGCATCGGCCTGCATGCCTTTTATAAAGGCTGCGCCAAAGAGGATTTATTTGGAGGCGCGGATACGGCTCTTTACCGCGCCAAGCATAAAGGCCGCAATCGGATCGAGCTGTACCAGGAAGAACGAGTGACCTTGACATCGTAGGGGATGCAAGGTTTTTTTATTTCCACAAGGATACATTTTGTATTATATTTGAACTATACGCTTCATTATGATACTATTTGTATCATAATTGTACGACAAAGCTAAGCTAGGAGGATTGTGATGCAGCCTGTACGCGGTCGTTTCCCTTCTCCATCGTCAGACCAGTTGGTGCGTTTGCGCAAAAATCTTTATCTGAATCGGTTTGACCCGCTCTATCATGAGAAGGTCATCCGTTACCTCGACCCTCATTCGCCCGAAGCACATTTCCGTCTGGCCCAGCACTATGAACAGAAAGAGATGCGCAAAAAAGCCATTTTGCATTACCAGCAAGCGATGCATACTTATCCGTCGGACTACTATTATCAGGCATCCGCTTCGATCCGCCGCTTGATCAAGCAGGAGGAAGAGCATCATTTTGCCGATGCATCGGCCGCCGAGGAGGAAACCGCTGCGCGGGAGGAACGCGTGCTGCCTTTATTTCTCAAAGTGCTGCTGCTCACTCTGCTGCTTGTCAATGTCGTGCTGCTGCTGCTGTTTTTTACGCCGCCTTCCCTAACGAAGGTTGTGACGTTTTTGAAGCCTTGGCCTGTCGTCGGCAAGTCCGTCACTTATGAAAGCGCCGAGCATCCGTTTATGCTGACGATTCCGCATGGCAAGTCCAATCAGGATGTCGAGCATGCCCTTCATGAGAAAACGCTCAGTTTGGCCAAAGCTTATCCCAACTCGCTGATTATGCTGTACGGCGTCGCTTCATCTGCGGACTATCCGGAGCTGCAAGCGGTTCCGCTGCCTGATGAAGCATGGAGGAGCAAAGCCTTCGTCATCGCCGAATATAATCCGGCCGTAGATCGGGCTGTTAAAATCCGCTTTCTCCAGCCGGATCTGCCTCAGCTGAAATCGCGCAACCAGGCTTCGGCCAATCTCGTTCGCACCGCCCTTGTCGCCTATACGGCGAGTAACGGGCATGCCCCGGCAACAGTTGCGGAGCTGCTCCAAGCGTATCCTCATAATTACTTGAGCTTCCTTCCCGAGGAAGCCCGATCCGGTTCGGACGATGTCCGGACCTTTTTTGATGGAAGCGGGGGCTGGGTGTACGATAGAAACGCGGCATCGGCAGAAGCGATGTTCTATCCGAATACAACGCTGACGGAGGGAGGGCAGGAGCTTGCAGGACCGCAAACGGCGGCCGAGCTTCCTTTCGAGCCGGTAAAGCTGTGGGTGAATCGTACCGAGCATCTCGTGGAGCTCCGCAGCGGCAAACTGTCAATTGCCCGCTACCCCGTGGGCCTGGGGGCCGGCGACTCTACTCCCTCCGGCAGCTTTCATGTGAATGCGCGTGTTCTGTCGCCTTCAAGCCGGACGCCCGGCGTTTACGGATCCGCAGCGCTTGGCTTGGAAGAGATCGCCCTGCATGGGACAGCGGATGACGCGTCGATCGGCGCCAACCGTTCCTTGGGCTGTATACGGCTAAACAATGCGGACATGACCGCTCTCTTCAAGCTTGTTCCTCTGGGAACCGAAGTCGTCATCGGGGATGCGGGGACGGGCGGAAGTGGAGAGCCGCTCCCATCCAAAGCTGCAGGTGGCGGCGAAGCCGCAGGCCGTACAGGACTGCTGATCCCGCAGCTTGCGCATGCTTCTTATGAAGAAGCCCGTGAACGGGCGGATGGCGTCCTGTTCTATTGGCTGGGATGACGCACTTAGTCGCTTAGTCGCTTAATCGTTCGTTTTGCCACTCGGCACTCAACCGCTCAGTCGGCTTTGCCCTGCTCGCGTCCATAGCCGGCCAGAGCCAGCAGCTCGTCCGGCTTATGTTGGCCGAGAGCGCGGGCGATGGACAACACCGCCTCCTCGGTCGGGAGCAGCTCGCCCCTCTCAATCGCATGGCTTAAGGAATAGCTGATGCCTGCTTTCTCCGAAAGCTTCCGCAGCGTCAGCTCCTGCTGCCGGCGCAGCTGCTTGATACGCCCGCCGAATGCCGCCGCGCGGTTTTCTTGATTAAGCCAGCCGACGAGCACGGAGTCAAATCGCTCAGGCTCTTCAAGCATCGGATTATGGCCGCTGTGCTCGAACACAACCTTATTGACATGCTGATACCTCTCTTCCACCCTATCCCATAGGGAGAGCGGAGCTACCAAATAATCATAGCTGCCCAGGCCGAGAAGCACCGGCATGCGTACATAGGCCAAGCGCTCCATCATATCCAGCTTCGCGAACGCCTCTCCCCACAAATGATCGATAATTTGCATATTCGTATAAACGTCTTGCCATAAATAGCCGGAATCAAAGTTATAATCATAGAAGCTATGGGCTCCCATCCTAATCAACAGATGGACGAAACGCCTGTCCGGCTCCCGCTCGATGTCCGATGCCAGCCCGGCTATGTCCTGCTCGAACTTCCTCTTTCTATCCGGACTTGCATGCTCGGCGAAATAAGCCAAGCTCTGCCGCTGCCTTTCCTCACTGTTCGAAGGCGCCGAATTAAGCAGCACCAGCTCGCGGACACGCTCCGGATATTTAATCGCATACTCCAGCGCCAAAAAAGCATGCCCCGAATGTCCCAGCATAACTACTTGCTCCAGGCCCAGGTGTTGTCTGATTTTTTCGATATCATCGACCACGGTTTCCAAAGCATACTGCTCGGCGCTCACTGCTCCGGGCGGCTTCACAAAGCCCCTATGGTCGATAAAGATCCATTGAAACTTGTTCCTCAGCTCCTCCGAGAAGAGCCTAGGGTAATACATACGGCTGCCTACTACGAGTATGGGAGTGCCCTCCCCTTCTACACGGTAAGCCAGCTCGAAGCCGTCTATACCTACCGTTCCGTATTTCTCCATCGGCAAACTCCCCTTCCTTTAATCCTTGCTTCTTTTCCTTATTTTATCAAATTCGGTTTGGAGCTTATACGGAAAAAACGCTTATATTCGTTATATTCCCGTATACCTGTCGCCGATCTGATCTGCACGCCCTGTCGCAAAAATAGCCGGCAGCCTGTCCCTTTTTCGGACGGCTGCCGGCCGCGGTCTTGCTTATGCTATTGGCCCATCTGACCGTTATCGTAGCTGAGCTGCCATTCAATCCCGAACTTGTCGGTCAGCTTGCCGTAGCATGGGCTCCAGAACGTTTCTTGCAGCTCCATTTCTACTTTGCCGCCTTCCTTCAAGCCGTTATAATACGCTTTAATATCATCGACGTTTTTGCTGACGACAGTCAGGTTGATATTATTGCCCGCTGTGAAAGGCATCCCGGGAAATGTATCGGAGAACATCACCGTGCTGCCGTCGATCACCAGCTTCGCATGCATGATCAGGTTCTTGGCGGCTTCCGGCAAAGTAAACTCAGGATTGGGAGGAGCCTCCCCAAAAGTCATCATATGCGGCTTCTCCGTCTTGAACACCTCAGCGTAAAATTCGACGGCCTCCCGGCAATTTCCGTTAAAATTCATGTATACTTCAATAGCCAACTGCTTCACTCTCCTTTTCATTATATAGGTTTGACCCTTATCGGGGACAGCATACATCTTTCCCGTTACCGGGCCGCACCAAACAGCGCTTGTCTGACAACGAGGCTGCTATCGGACAAGCGCTGAAGCTCCTGCATCTCAAACCCTTAGTTCTGCATCACGAAGTCGTTCTCGACCTTCACATTCTCGTCGTCAAACATCCGCAAAATCTCATATCGCGTGTTGCGCTGCGCAGGAATTTTGCCTGCCTGACGGATCAGGTCGAGGGTCGAGCCGATGTTGACTTTGTGCGTCGTTCCTGCGGCGGAAACAACGTTCTCCTCGATCATCGTCGAGCCGAAGTCGTTACAGCCATAGTGGAGCGACTGCTTGCCAACCTCAGGTCCCATCGTTACCCACGAGGATTGGAAGTTCTTGATGTTGTCCAGCATAAGACGGCTTATCGCGACATTTTTCAGGTAATCCTCGGCGCCCAGCTTCTCGGCCTTCAGATTCGTATTGTCCGGCTGGAAGGTCCAGGAGATAAAGGCCAGGAAGCCTTCGGACGGATGCCCGGCCCTGATGCATTCATCCTGCGCCTCGCGCACGCGCAGCATATGCATCGCGCGCTCTTCATAGGTTTCGCCGAAGCCGATAACCATCGTCGCCGTCGTGTTCATCCCGATGCGATGGGCCGTCTTCATCACGTCCATCCACTCGGTCCAGGAGCCCTTCTTGCGGCTGATCTTCCGCCGCGTACGGTCATCCAGGATCTCCGCACCGCCGCCCGGCAGCGAGTCCAGACCGGCTTCATGCAGCGCGCGGACAACCTCTTCAAGCGTCAGCCCTTCCGATACTTCCTTCATTTTCATGATCTCCGCGGGGGAGAAGGAATGCATCGTAATCTCCGGGAATCTTGCTTTGATTTCCCGGAGAATATTCGTATAGTAGGTGAAAGGAAGATCTGGATTCGTACCGCCCTGCATCAAAATCTCCGTACCCTTCACATCGATCGTTTCTTGAATTTTCTGGAAAATCGTCTCGTCCGGCAGCACATAACCTTCCTTGGAGCCAGGGGCGCGGTAGAAAGCACAGAACCGGCAGTAAACATCGCAAATATTCGTATAATTAACATTGCGCCCGATGACGAACGTTGTGATCGGGTCCGGATGGTAGCGCAGCATCATCTGATTAGCGGCATGTCCCATCTTCTCAATCTGATCCGATTCGTATAAAGCTACACAATCCTCTACGCTCAGCCGGTTGCCGGCGAGCGTTTGTTCCAATATCCGGTCGATGGAACTCATCGCAGTCATCTCCTTTATCCTTTCCATCGTATCATAAATCACCCGTATTTCGCTATAACTAAACCCAGCCATTTCCGAACATGCATTCGCCGTCGCGATATTTTGTTAAGAAACGTTCAAACCGCCCTTACGTCAAAACCGCCTGACGCTGCCGTCAGACATTCTATAGCAGTAAGCTAAGCAGGCTGACTCCTCCGATGCAGATTCAGTTTCTCCTTGAGCTGGCTCAGCCGGAGAACCCTTTCCTGACCGGGAATAAGCGGCCGCGGTTTTGCAGTAAAAGCCTTGCACCATATTCACATACATCTCGACCGGCATGTCCGCTTCCTCTTCGCGCTTGGCGCCTCCGGCGATCACTTCACAGTTGATAGGCTCAGCGACATGGAGCTGCGCCTTCAGCAGGAAGACGTTGAAAATTCCACTCCAAACGAAATAACCGCTGCAGCGCATAGGCTGCAGCGGTCATCTCCTTTTGCCCGGAATCGATCCGGACCGTTTATGCAGGAGCGTGCCGAGTTTGCTCCCGTGTCAGCTCTGCAAGGTCAGACCGGCTTCGACCTCTTGCTTGGCCAGTTCAATTGCTCTTGCCAGGTCGGCAATCAAATCCTCCACATGTTCAATTCCAACCGAATAACGAAGCAGCTTGTCGTCCACGCCGACCTTAAGCCGGATCTCCTCGGGGATGTCCGCATGGGTCTGGACTGCCGGATAAGTCATCAGCGATTCGACGCCGCCCAGGCTCTCGGCGAAGGCAATGAGCCGGATATGCCTCAGGATAGGCTCGATATAACGGGCATCCTTCATTTTAAAGGAGAAGATGCCGGTGTTGCCCGACGATTGTCTGCGCTGGACATCATGCCCCGGGTGCGAAGGAAGAGCCGGATAATAGACGACCTCTACGTCCGGATGCTGCTGCAAATATTCCGCGATCCGGGTCGCGTTATGCTCGTGGCGCTCCATGCGGATAGCCAGCGTCTTCATGCCGCGCATCAGCAGCCAGCTGTCCTGCGGGTTCAGCACCGCGCCGATCGAGTTGTGCAGGAACGCTATCTCCTCGGACAGCTCCTTGCCCTTCGTCACGATCAGACCGGCCAGCACATCGTTATGGCCGCCTAAATATTTCGTTGCGCTATGGACCACCACGTCCGCGCCAAGCTCGATCGGACGCTGGAAGAACGGCGTCAGCAGCGTATTGTCGACGATGGAGAGAATTCCTTTCGCTCTGGCCCATGCGCAAACTTTCTCGATATCCGTGATCATCATAAGCGGATTGGTCGGCGTCTCGATGACGATCGCCTTTGTGTTAGGCTGCGCAAGAGCCTCCAATGCCTCCAAGTCGTTGGTATCGACATAAGAAGCGGTAACGCCATAACGCGACATCACTTTCTCGATCAGCCGGTACGTGCCGCCATATAGATCCAGGGAAACGATCAGATGGTCACCCTGCCCGAACTTGGCGAACACGGTTTGCAGAGCGGCCATACCGGAGCTGCAGGCGAAGCCGGCATCCCCGGATTCGAGCTGAGCGATCGCATCCTCCAGCACTTTGCGCGTCGGGCTTTTCGTTCTCGCATAGTCGAAGCCCGTGCTTTTCCCCAGCTGAGGATGGCGGAAGGCTGTCGCCTGATAGATCGGGAAGCTGACAGCCCCGGTTACCGGCTCCTCCACAGAACCGATCTGAGCCAGCCTGCTCTCGATTTTCAACGGCTGCCTGTTATCACTCGAACTCATATAACGTAGTCCCCCTTATATAGATCGTAAGGCGTCTCTTGATATACATAATAGTTCAACCAGTTGGAGAACAACAGGTTCGCATGCGCCCGCCACGTGTTAAGCGGCGGTTTGGAAGGATCGTCGTTCGGGTAATAGTTTTTCGGTATCGCGATCTCCATGCCCTTGCTCACATCGCGGTCATATTCGGCCTTCAATGTACATGCGTCATATTCGGAATGTCCGGTTACGAAAATTTGCCTTCCATCGCGTGTTGCCGCAATATAGACGCCGGCATCCTCCGATTCGGACAAAATCTCCAGCTCTTCTACCGCCTCGATATCCTCGCGCCGAACCTCGGTATGGCGGGATTGCGGCGCCAGAAACATCTCGTCGAAGCCCCGTACGAGCTTTACATTGGGAGTAGTCACCGTGTGCGGGAATACGCCGAATATTTTCTCGGGGAGCCCGTACTTGTTTATCCCGAAATGGTGGTACAAGCCGGCTTGAGCCGCCCAGCATATATGGAGAGTGGAAGTGACGTTCGTCTTGCTCCAATCCATAATCTGCCGAAGCTCGTTCCAGTAGGTGACATCTTCGAAATCCATCGTTTCGACCGGAGCGCCGGTGATAATCATCCCATCCATCCGCTCGTATTTGATATCGTCGAACGTTTTGTAGAATTGCTGAAGATGCTCCGCAGAGGTGTTTTTGGACGTGTGGGTTTTCGGATGCACCAGCACGAACTCGACCTGCAGCGGCGTATTGCCGATAAGCCGGAGCAGCTGCGTTTCCGTCGTCTCCTTGGTAGGCATCAGATTCAGAATCACAATGCGAAGCGGACGAATATCCTGCTGAAACGCTACGCTCTCGTCCATGACAAAAATATTCTCATTACTCAGCACTTCCTTGGCGGGCAGATGGTCCGGAATTTTGATAGGCACCTGGATCACTCCTTTTCTTTTTGGATTCGAAATTTCTCGCACTCTGTGCTGGAGTCAGCCGCCGCGGATAAGCGCGGACAAATGAAAAAGGCCTTCTTCGCACGCACGAGAGAAAGGCCTTTGTATAATACATCGTCCTCTCTCATCTGTCAGAATCTTTGCCTGGAGAAGCTCCCCAGTAAAAGGCTCCGCAAGAATTAGCACCGTGCACAAGCTGGCAGCCGCCGCATCACCGCGAGGGGTGAGCTAACGCCATCTTGTGTCGGTTGCCGGGTATCATCGGGCTAGTCCCTCAACCTGCTCTTGATAAGAGTGTGAAACCGAATCTATTCAGTTAGTGTTGTAACGCTTAAGCTAAGCTTTCAATATAACTAATGTAATCGAAAATGCTTGGCGCGTCAAGCAGCAGCATGCACCAAAAAAGGGCTGTCGCCATAGTGTAGCACAAGAGGACTATCCTCATACAAATTGATTGTATTCTCAAAATTGAAGGGGTATACTAGACAAGTATTCGACAAACTTCTGCCTAAAGGGGTGCAGCTTTCGAATGGACGGAGACCCGATAAGTCGTTCCAACGATTCATATCGACATAAGAAGACCTGGATCGGAATCCGGCTGCTGCCCGCTTGGCATGCGCGTTCGTGAGAATACGTGGATGTGCCTAGACCCAGCGGATGGCGGCTCGCGATAGAGCTGCGGCTGCCGCGCTTTCCGATCAGGTAAACCGCGAAAGGGGTGAGACCTGTGAAGGCACGCTTGGTTCAAGACGGCATTTTTACACTTGTAGACGATATTACCCAAACGGTTGAAGCTCCCCAGCACGGCTTTTACTGGATTGACGCCGAGCCTGAGGATTTGGAGCTGCTGCAGCCCTTGTTTCATCTTCACGAGCTGGCTGTGGAGGATGTGCTCACCGAAGAGGAGCAGCGGCCCAAGATTGAGCTGTACGACACGCATTATTTTGTCGTGGTCAACAGCATCCGATTCGACGACGAGGAGATTTTCCTGCGCGCATTGAATATCTTTCTGGGCAAGCATTATATTATTACGATCACCCGGCAGAAAATCAACGAAATTCGCGCCCTCAAGCCTGTGCTGTGGGAAGAAGAGGTTACCGCTCCCGACCAGTTCCTGTATCATCTGATGGACCTGATCGTCGATAATTATACGATCGTCGGCGACCGGATCGAAGCGAAGATCGAGAAGCTTGAGGAAGATATTCTGATGCATACGAAGAAGTCGCATCTGAATGAAATCATCGGGCTGCGGAGCGAAATTCTTTGGTTGAAAAAAGTGCTTGTTCCTCAGAAAGAAGTTCTTAACACTTTAAATAAAAAAGATTTGAAGCTCATCAGCGAACCGCTGCGCAAATATTTCGGCGACATCTTCGAGAACGCCGTGAAAATATCCGAAACCTTCGACACCTTCCGCGATCTGATGGGCAACTTGCGCGAAGCCTATCAATCCAGCCTGGCAAGCCGGGCCAATGAAATCATGCGCGTGTTTACGGCGCTGACGACGATCTTCATGCCGCTCACCTTCATTACCGGCATATATGGGATGAATTTCGACTATATACCTGGCCTGCACTGGCAATATGGCGGAATGATCGCGGTTATAACAATGGTTTGCCTTGGTATGTTTATGTTATATATTTTCCGTAAGAAAGACTGGCTCTGACTCGCAGAGCCAGTTTTTTTGTGCGCAAATTCTAGCTGGCCTCCTCCTCTCTCGCACGGCGGTCCCGCTTCTCTTGACGGAACTTCAGGCGCAAGAAACGCAGCCATTCATAAGCAAGCTCCGTTTCCTTGGGGGTGAGCAGCTCCGGCTTGCGAATCTGCTGCAGAATCGGCTTCAAGTACCGGTCTCCTTGCTGCTCGAAGGCTTGCCAGGCCTGCTCGCGTTCGGAATCGGGAACACGCGCCAGGATGAGATCGATATACGGGCCAAGGTCATAGCCCTCTTTGTCCAATTCCTCGACCCAGCCGACCAGCTCCCGGCGCTGCACCTGAATTGTCGACTGCAGCTCGTCGAGCGTCTCACCGCGGGCGATGGCCTCGAGCAGCATACGCTTATTCTCCAGCTTATCGGACTCCGCCTTGCGCTTGCGCTCCTTCTCCTCCAGCAGCCAGCCATTCAACTTCAAGGGATCGATCTTGTCCCCGACCCAATCAAGCGGGAAAGCCGTGCTTCGTTCGACCTGGGCAGTCAAGGACAAAATATCCTTGGCGAACTTCCCTGCCCTGGCTTTCCCCATCCCCGGGATCTGGCGCAGCTCTTCCTCCGTGTGGGGGATGAAGGCGCTGATCATTTTCAACAGCCGGTTGGTTGCCACGATAAACGGCGCTTTGCCTTCCTGGGAGGCTTGTTTCAGTCTCCACTGTCTAAGCTCCTCATATAACGCCTCGTCGGCATGCCCTTCGCTGTAGAAATGGAGCATGCTGGTATAAGCGCTTCTCGCGTCCAAGGCGTCCAGCTCGCTGACGCGAACCTCCAGCAGCGGCTTGTAGCCTTCGCACTGCTTGGCTATCACCCGCTGCCGGAATGCGTTCAGCATTTCATCCCAATGAAGTCCTTCATACCATGACTCCTGAATCGACGCCCCGCTTTCCGTGTCCTCCGTCCACATCACATACCAAACCCCTTGCTGTTCACCGATAGAGACCCGGCCCGTGAAGACAACCCCTCGTTCATCCACCTTCTCCATACTGTTCAGAAACAACACATCCATCCCAAATCCCTCCCTGAAATTAAGTGTCATCAAACGCAAAAAAGCACCTCTCCTGCCGCTGCCGGCAAAAAAGAGGTGCTTCCTCATTGGACTGTTCAGTCCACGCGTTTGAAATTATTACCATACTATCACGAACCTGTATATACCGTCAATTGTTCAGCGAAATACGGGCGAACCTATGGTTTGGCTCGTTGGCGTTTAACGGGATAAAGCATCCCGCTAACGGATAACTTAATAACATAAATGATTCAGAAGCTCTGCAGCCCAGAAAGGAGGACATGCTCATGACCGCATCTGACAGCAATAATCAGGCCGGCTTTATCGAAGAGGCGCCCGAACGCAAATATACCGATCTGTCGACTGTCGAATCCTCGCGCAACGATTTGACCGCCGAGGAGTTTCCGGAAGGACCGTACGGCAGCGATCTGCTGACGGAATCCTTGGGCAAAAGCAGCCCTTGGAGAGAAGACCAGCGGCCCCCGAACTCCTTCACGTACGAAAACCGCGAGCTGCACGCCGGTCTTCCGCGGGAATATCCCGGCGACCATCCGACGCATGATTCCGAAGAGCCGTAATTCCGCATAGCCTTTCCACCCGGGACAATGCCTTATGGTTTAACGTTCTGAAATTATTAAAAAAGCCGTTCCGGGTAACAAACCCCGAAACGGCTTTCTGCTGACTGAAATTATACTTTCATGACGCCGCCCGTGCTGGCCGAAGTCACAAGCTTGGAGTAACGGGCCAAATAGCCTGTTTTGACCTTCGACTCGAAGCCCTTCCAATTCGCCTGCCGACGCGCCATCTCTTCATCGCTGATTTCCAGCTGAATGGTGCGGTTCTTCAAATCAAGCTCGATGATATCGCCATCCTCGACGAAGGCGATCGGACCGCCCTCAGCCGCTTCCGGCGAGATGTGGCCGATGCTGATGCCGCGGGATGCGCCCGAGAAGCGTCCGTCCGTGATCAGGCCGACCTTCGCGCCCAGACCCATGCCGACGATTTGCGAAGTTGGCGCCAGCATCTCCGGCATCCCCGGTCCGCCCTTCGGACCTTCGTAGCGGATAACGACAACATGGCCTTCCTTGACCTTGCCGTTCGCGATGCCTTCCAGAGCCGTCTCCTGGGAATCGAAGCAGATCGCAGGCCCTTTGTGGTAGCCGCCGACCGACTTGTCCACCGCGCCGACCTTGATGATCGAGCCGTTAGGAGCCAGGTTGCCGAACAATACGGCAAGGCCGCCTTCTTCCGAGTGCGGATTGTCCAGCGGACGGATGACATCCTGGTTCAAAATCTCGCAGCCGGCGACATTCTCAGCCAACGTCTTCCCGGTTACCGTAATCCGGGTGCCGTCGATAGCGCCCGGCTTCTTCAGCAGCTCGTTGAGGATAGCGCTCACGCCGCCCGCATTATGCACATCCTCGATGTGGTAGTCGGAGGCAGGGGCGATCTTCGCCAAATGCGGAACCCGCTTCGCCACTTCGTTGATGCGTTCGATCGGATATTCGAAGCCGGCTTCGTGTGCCAGCGCCAGTGTGTGAAGCACCGTGTTGGTCGAGCCGCCCATCGCCATATCAAGCGCAAACGCATTGTCGATCGCTTCGATCGTCACAATATCGCGAGGCTTGATGTCCAGCTTGATCAATTCCATCAGCTGCGTTGCCGAACGCTTCACGAACTCTCTGCGCTCGGGAGCAACCGCCAGAATCGTACCGTTGCCCGGCAGCGCAAGTCCAAGTCCTTCAGCCAGACAGTTCATCGAGTTGGCCGTGAACATGCCGGAACAGGAACCGCATGTCGGACATCCGTATTGCTCCAGCTCCTGCAAGCCCTTCTCGTCGATTTTACCGGCTTGATACGCGCCGACGCCTTCGAATACGGAGGACAAGGAGATCGAACGGCCGTCGCTTGTTTTACCGGCCTTCATCGGCCCGCCGCTGACGAACAGAGTCGGAATGTTCACGCGCAGCGCGCCCATCATCATCCCCGGTGTGATCTTATCGCAGTTCGGGATGCAGACCATGCCGTCGAACCAGTGAGCAGAGACGACCGTCTCCAGCGAGTCTGCAATAATCTCGCGGCTCGGCAGCGAATAACGCATGCCGATATGCCCCATCGCGATACCGTCATCGACGCCGATCGTGTTGAATTCGAATGGAACGCCGCCCGCTTCGCGGATCGCTTCCTTCACAATCTTGCCGAATTCCTGCAGGTGAACGTGACCCGGCACGATATCGATATAAGAGTTGCACACCGCTATAAACGGCTTATCGAAATCTTCTTCCTTGACTCCTGCTGCACGCAGCAAGCTGCGGTGCGGTGCGCGGTCGAAGCCTTTTTTGATCATGTCACTTCTCATTTTGGTCTTTGCCATCTCGAGGTGAGCCTCCGTTTCTATCAATTGCATCTCAATCAGAGCCATACGCTAACGTTAAACTCCGACCGGCTGCCTATTCTATTTCGCTCTATCGATTGTATCATGTTTCACCGCAAATGAAAACGAACAGCTTGCCCCAGTACCGGAATGCGGCATGCTGTCGCCGGGTCTTTGCCGCCATGCTCGCCCATCTGGTATAATGCGGATGACTGAAGGATGACAGCCAAAGAAAGCGGTGAACCCCGATATGACAGAATTCGATTATTTATATGACGGTTCAGAGGAAACCAAGACACGCTTCGTCTGCTTTGTTGGCGATACGATGAGGCGTTTCGACCTGGCGATTACGACGACCAACCGGTTCTACGGCAAGAAGCTGGTCACCGATATGCAGAGCGGCCGCACGGCCGTGCTCGGTCCGGATGATCTGGAAGCCGAGGGCTATCTGGAGCATGCGTACAAGCTGACTGAAGAAGAGGCCGCCGAGCTTGGCGAGTTTCTGAGCGCCATACTCGGACCGGTCCATTTCACCGACCTGTAGCCTGGACCCGTCGTGCAGGCCCTTTGACCGGACGGCAACCCCTTCCTGCAGCAATAACCGTCTCCCTGCACCGGAATTGCCGGCGCCGTGAGACGGTATTGACTTGCAGATGGGCAGCGAACCGTTCCGCCCCGGATCAGCGCTTCACAAGATCCTCGCGCACCGGCGTAAAGGTATCGAGCAGCTTGCTCGGAGCCAGCGCCTGGCAGCCGTGACGGGCTCCGCTCGGGATATAGATCGTTTCGCCGGCGACAATCACCTTCTTCTCCCCGTCCACGGTAAATTCCAGCTTGCCCTCCAGACAGTACGAAAACTGCTCATGCGGATGGCTGTGCTGATATCCTTCCGCCCCTTCTTCAAAATGAACTTCCATCATCATAATGCCTGCTCCAGGCTCGAAAATTTTGCGTTTCACGCCAGGCTCGGCATTCTCCCATACATTGATGTTGCTCATCTTCGCACACGTCCTTCACTCTAGGATAGGCGCCAGGCAAGGCGCGGTCGCTTCGATTATATCGCATTCCGCCCGCCCGGGCGCGGTACGTTTTTCAGGTTGTGTACGGTTTTCTTTGGCTCGTTATTCCCAGGCAAATTTTGTCGTCAGCACATCGGCGAATTTCTTGCTCTGCTCCCGCCGTTGTCTGCGCATCTCCGAACGATGCTCGGCCGTCTCGTGCAGACGGATTTCCTCCGCCGTTTCCGGGATGACGCGAGGAACCGCCACCGGCCGGTTCTGCTCATCCAGCGCCACGAAGGTCAGAAACGAAGTGGCCGCAATATCCCGCTCGCCGGTCCTCAGGTCCTCCTTAATGACCTTAACAAACACCTCCATCGAGCTTCTGCCCGTCCAGGTGACGAACGATTCGAAGCATACGGAATCCGTAGGCCGGATCGGCGTCAAGAAGTCGACCGAATCGGTGGATGCCGTCACGACGCTGCACCGGCAGTGCTTGTAAGCCGCGATGGAAGCGATATCGTCGATATAGGCCATCAGCTTGCCCCCGAATAACGTATTATGGTTGTTCACATCAGTGGGAAATACACGGTTTGTCTTGTAGCAGCGGGTTTCTTTCACATAACGTTCGATCATGGGCGGCATCTTCCTCCTCGGGGTGCTTGAGGCACGGCTTTTAACCCTGTACCCGTGCGCCTGCGTCTTGTCTTGCCAACATTATACATCGCAAACGTTCTCGGCGGCTAGAAGCAGCTGGCAGGCCAGCCGTCAACGCTTGTGTTATTGCTCTCGGCTCCCGCATCGGGTACACTTCTTACCATACGAGTTCATCCAGTTTTCTTTGCCAAAGGAGTTGCAGCCAAGTGGCCCAAAACCGACGTTTGCTCACGGATCAGGATTTTCAGGAAGCGATGGATCGTCAGCGCCGCATCCGCGTGTTTGAGCAAGACCATGTCGTTGACTTCGGCGGAATCATCGTCCGCTTTACCGAGGATACGGTCGTCATCCAAGCCGGGGTCGGCGATGTGGCTTATCATTCACGCAGCGCCTGCGAATTTTTCGAGATGCGCAAGTAACGCCACGCTGAAGAAGAGGCTGTCCCTATGCAGGGCTCAGCCTCTTTTAACGTATGGCGGGATAGTTGTCCTATGACTTTGTTTTATTGTTCGCTCGGAGACCTATATTGTAACGGATGTTCCGCGCAAATCTTTCTTGGCGGCCGCAGGTCGGGACCATTCAATTTTATGTTATAATCCAGTAAAACTGCTGTATCAGAAGGAGGGGTAGTTGTTTAGTGTTCTCAACGAAAAAAATGTATGTTTTTATTTCTATCTTAGTTATATTGATATGCGGATGTTCAGATACTCCTAAGACTCAAAAGGAAATTCCTCATTTAGAAGGGGGACTATTTGAGCTGAAATTTGAAATTCCTGACGCAAAATTAAAAAGTAATGAAAGGGTTCCAATAAAGACATCGCTGCAAAATTTAACCGATGAAAAACTTACTATTGAGCATGCTTCTGTAATGGCTTTTATTTATGTCTATGATTTAAAAGGGAATGTCGTAAAGATTAATCCTGATGCAATCCTCTCAATCGCTGTTGAAAAAACCATTAACCCTTCGGAGATATATGAACCGGGTACAGAATTGCCGCCAGATCAACAGAGATCCATATCTCTATCTGGCCCTGGAGAATACATTCTTCAGGCTAAAAGTGAATTAAGATTAAAGGGAATAATCGAAAACCAATATATCCCCTATACAGTTGTTTCAAAACCTATCTTAGTTGAGGTTTACTAAAAAGCGTGCTCAACGATTCGCCTGAAGCCCGTATCCCAAGGCCCGGCCGCCACCGGGCTGAATGACTCGGCCCGGTCCTCTTGGGGTAAGCGCAAAATAGCCCCCATCTATCAAAAGAATGGGGGTGTATCATTAAGCGAGAAGCTCTCCTTGTTGGACAACTCCTTGTTCCAGTACCGCTTTGGATGCGGCCTCACGCTCCACAAGTCCGGCATTGCTTCGACAATGAAATGTTGAGTGGCTCGCCGGCGTGTCCTGTTAAGGCTAAGACACCGCCGTCAGCCGTTCGACTTCCTTCACCAGGCTGTTCAGCTCCAGCTCCGTGAACTTGTCATGGACCTTCCGGAAGTCGGGGCTCCACAGGCTTTCTTCGAGCGCACATTCAATCGGAGCTTCACAGTAAATAGTCGCGAGCTCCCGGCACAGATGCAGCATCTCCAGATCAGCCTCAATCTTGGTCTTCACGGACTTGGCAAGCAGCCCCAGATTGGCAACGATCCCGTCGATGGACCCGTGCTCCAGCAGCAGCTTGACGGCCGTTTTCTCGCCGATTCCCTTCACGCCAGGGTAGTTGTCGCTGGTGTCTCCGATCAGGCCCTTCAAGTCAATAAACTGCGCAGCAGTCAATTGCTTCTCCGCCAGCAGCGTCTCGGGGTCGTAGACCGCGTAGTTGGAAGCGCCTTTCTTCATGATGATGACCTTCACCCGCTCCGACACCAGCTGCAGCATATCGTGATCGCCGGTCAATACATGCACGTCGCTATCGACCCCGAACTTACGTGACAACGTGCCGATGCAGTCGTCCGCCTCGTAGCCGGCTATCCCGACATTCGGGATGTCGAAGCTCGCCACGACCTCCTTCACCAGCTCAAACTGGGGAATCAATTCAAGCGGAGCTTCCGGGCGGTTCGCCTTGTAGTTCGTAAATTTCTCCGTCCGAAACGTTTTGCTGCCCATATCCCAGCAGCAGATAACATGCGTCGGCTTGAACGTTTTGATCGCGTCAAGCAGGTATTTCATAAAGCCGAATACGGCATTGGTCGGCAGCCCTGCTTTCGTCTTGCGGATATAGCCGCCGTAAGAGTTGGCATAGTAGCCGCGGAACAGCAGCGCCATCCCGTCAACCAGCAGCACATTATTTGAGCCCGGCAACTGGGCTGCAGGTATTGCAGAAGCTTCCATAATCAGTTATCGCTCCATCTTTTTTTACTCCAGTATATCACAGCTTGTACCGCTGCTCGACCCCTGAGCCGGAGAAATATCCCACAGAACATGACCCGGCTGGAGCTCTATCTCCCGAAAACCGGCCATGCTGCGGGCTTGATGGCGGATCGGCTTGGCGCTGCCCATCAGGAGCATGTTCCTAATATCCCCCGCTCCCTCCGAAGGCAGCACGAAGGCTCCTGTATACGCGTATACCCCGTCAAGCGTTGCATGGATGGCGCAGATGAGCGGGTCATGCTCCCCCTTGCCCGTCAGGTTCATGATGATCGCTCCCTCCGGGTCCAGCTGCTCGCGCGCCAGGCTGAAAAACTCCCGCGATGTCAGATGCCGGGGCGTGCCTTTCTCCGTAAAAGCATCCAGCACGATGTAATCGAAGGTATGCGGCTTCTCCTCTGCCAGCAGTTGACGGCCATCTCCTACGGTCACGTTGTCTCCGCTATACCCGAACCATGCCCTGCTTATGGCCACCACTTCGCCGTCAATCTCCGCCACCTTGCACCGCTTGTCAGTCAAGCGGCCGGCAAGCATTCCGGTTCCATGGCCGATCATAAATACATCCTCAAAAGCCGGATCATTGATCTCCATCAGGTGAAGGATCGCCCGCGGGTATTCGAATACCATACGTTCCGGCCGGTTCAGATCCATCGCACCCTGAATGGCTTCATTCGAGAATTGCAGCACGCGGAAGCTCCCCTTCTCGCCATATAATTCCGGCACATCGCATACCGTTATCTCTTGATCGCCGCTGCTCGTCCTATATCTTATGTGCATGCAGATCGTCAGCTTCTCCCCTCAAGCAAGGCTTCCCCATACGGAGCTTATAAACTCGCCCATCCGGCGAACAGCTTCCTGCAGCCTCTCCTCCTCCTGGACCAGCGCAATTCTGACATAACCCTCGCCTTCTTGGCCAAATGCGTCGCCGGGAATAACAACGACGCCGGCGGAATACAGCATTTCCCGGGAAATTTGTCGAGATGTCCAGCCGGACGGAATCGGCGCCCAGATGAACATCGAAGCCTTCGGCTTGCGGATATCCCAGCCGTATTGACGCAATCCGTCGATCACAATATCCCGGCGGCGCTCGTATAGCGCAGCTACGGACCGGCTGCCCGGCTCCATATCCTCTCTCATCGCCTCGATTCCGGCGCGCTGAACGGCCAGAAAGACGCCGTAATCCATATTCGACTTGAGCGTGCGCAGCGCGCGCACCACATCCGGCTGTCCGACCATAAACGCAATCCGGCAGCCTGCCATATTAAAGCTTTTCGACAAAGAATGGAATTCGACGGCAACCTCTTTGGCGCCTTCGACCTCCAGGATGCTTGGAGGCACGAAGCCGTCGAAGGCCATCTCCGAATAAGCGACATCATGAACGAGCAGCAGCTCATGTTCCCGGGCAAACTCGACAAGCTTCTCGAAAAACGGCAGCGTCGCTACGGCGGACAACGGATTGCTCGGGTAGTTCAGCAGCATAAACTTGGTCTGCTTCAGCACCGCCTCCGGTATTTCGTCCAGCTGCGGCAGGTAATCATGCTCTTCCCGGAGCGGGACGAGATAAGGCTTCACCCCGGCCAGCACCAAGCTCGCCGAATAGATCGGATAACCCGGGTCCGGCACGATCGCCATATCTCCGGGGTCGGTGACGGCAAGCGCCAGATGCGCCAGACCGTCCTGAGAGCCCATCAGCGCGACCACCTCGGTGTCCGGGTCCAGTTGAACCCCGAAGCGGTGCCGGTACCACTGAGCCACCGTTAGACGAAATTCCGGCGTTCCCTCCGTACCCGGATACCCATATTGCGCCGGATCGAGCGCCGCCTCAACCAGCGCCTGCCGGACCCGTTCGGACGGTCCACGGTCCGGGCTTCCGATGCCCAGGTCGATGACATCGACTCCTTGAGCCGTCACTTCCTGCTTCCACTTCGCCACCTCAGAAAAAATAGCCGAACCAAGTTCGGCCAGTCGTTTCGATTCCCAACGCTTCATCGCTTTATCGCTCCTCCTACGATCTTCCCTGCTTCGTTCCGGGCCGGGCGTCTCCGGCACATCTCCCGGCCATCAGCGCTTAGCGCCCGAAGAAACTGATTCCGGACAGCTCGTGCACGCTAAACATCATCGCCAGCAGCACGGCGGCGAGGGAGATATAACCGATCCCGAATTTCCATCTTACAGCAGGCGGAACTTCATAATATTTATCGTTATCGTACGGGGAATAATCGACCTGGCAATGGATAGCGAGCTGCAAGCCATCTTCCTTCTGTATGCGCTCCAGGCCGGTAACATGGGCACGGTGAATGATTCCCTGCTGCGTCATGGGCACGGTTCCGTGAAACTGCAGCCCTTCCCAATACAGCTCTACGCGCTGCGTCTCATCCTGCAGATCCGTATAAGTCTTGAAGGGCAGCTCGCGCTTATGCTCCGGTCCGGGAATCAAATACCCCTGCTCGATCAAAGGCTCGGCAGGCACCATAAAGGTCAGGCTCACGGCCCGGATGTCGTGAGGCTCGCCTCCCTTGCGGTTTTTGACATATTTCACATACAGATCATAGGCAAACATGGCCCAAATAATGCCGAACAGCCAGCTGCGCAAATAAACAATAACGACAAGTCCTCCGATCAGACCGACCAGCCAAAGCCACCGTGTAACGGCCGTCGCGATCCGCCCTCCGTCCAGCGGATGAATGGGCAGCAGATTGATAAGATTCAGGAAAAAGCCCGTATACGCCAGGCTGTACAACAGCCCGCTGTCTGTCGCATAGGCCGCAGCGAAAACGACAGCCGCGCCTATCGTGCCGACGAGCGGTCCGCCCATTGCCACATACGCTTCGGTAGCCGCATCCCGCGGATGGCGCTTCATATTGATCATCGCGCCCAGGAACGGGATGAATACCGGGGCGCTGACCGGCAGTCCCTTGCGCTTGGATGCCCATACATGGCCCATCTCATGGACGAGAATGAGCAGGACGAAGCCTACGGCAAACTGCCAAGGGAAGCGCAGCGCATACGCCCAGATGGAGACGGCCATCGTGATGATCGCGCCCCCGGCTTTCCCCAGCTTGAGCAGCGGGAGAATGGCCTTCAGCTGCGACAGGATAAACATGGCGGCCGCGCCGATGTACCAGAGCGGACTTTGTTTTTTTCGATTCGATTGCTGCAAGGTACTCCCACACCCCTTTGGTTTTTGACTTTAACGGCTCCAAGCCTCGGCATAAGCTTCCGGCTTGAAGCCTATGGTGACGCGTTTGCCGTCGGTTACGATCGGCCTTTTGATCAACATGCCGTGCGACGAAAGCAGCTCCAGCTTTTCTTCCTTCGACATGCCTGCCAGCTTGTCTTTGAGCTGGAGCTCCTTGTACACCTCGCCGGAGGTGTTAAACCATTTCTTCATATCCAAACCGCTCAGCGCAATCAGCTCATCCAGCACTTGAGGGCTTGGGGGAGTTTCCTTGATATGGATGCGGTCGAGCTTCCATCCCTCGTTCTGCAACCATTTCACGGCGCTGCGGCAGGTTCCGCAGGGCGGGTATTCGTAGATCGTTATATGATCGGCCGGTGTTGTCATCATCTCATCCTTTTCTAGAACATATTCGTGTTTCGGGGCCTGATGCCCTATTCATTATAACGATGAACATCCGTTTGCTGCAAATACGCCTGCAAGACCAAGGTAAGCTCGACGGCACAACAGCGGCGAGCCCGGCGCTTCATGCCCGCCTTGTCGAAATGGACGCTTAAGCGGCTTGATCGGCTTCTCGCTTACTCCCTGTTGCAACCTGGCGCATGTACCGCCATAATGGATGACAATGGGAAACGCCTCGGAATGAGGCCAGTTTAAGGAGTGCTTATGATCTATTTGTTAAAAGCGTTGTACAGCTTTCTGCTGCCCCCCGGCCTGCTAATACTGCTGCTTGCTCTGCTCGCCGCCTTCATCGCCATCCGCATGAACCGGCGAGCCGGGCTGCTCGTCGGCGCCGCCGCCCTGCTGCTGTACATGTTCTCCGTGCCGGTCGTCGCCGATGCGGTGATCGGCCGGCTCGAGCAGCGTTATGAGCCGCCCGTGGCCATTACGGGGGATGCTTACGTCGTGCTCGGCGGCGGCTCCCTGGCTTCCGTCCCTAGCCCTGCCGGAGAAGGGCAGCTATCGGGAGAGACGCTGCAGCGGGTCGTCACCGCCGTTCAGTTGTATAAACGGCAGCCTTTGCCCATCGTCTTCTCCGGAGGCCAAGTATATGCCGCCTCGGGCAATGAAGGTCGGTTGGCCAAACGGATGCTTGTCGAGCTTGGAATCCCGGAAGACCGAATTCTGCTCGATGACACGAGCCGCAATACCCGGGAGAACGCCCGCAACACCCGGGAGCTATTGCAGCGGCATGGACTGAGCCGGCCGGTGCTGATCACATCGGCGTTCCATATGGCCAGAGCGGTCAGCCATTTCAACGCCGAGAACGTCGCCGTGCTTCCTTATCCGACAGATTTCCGCACAAGCAGGGGCGAGCATCCCCGGGCGTTTACCCAGCTCTGGACGCCGCAAGCTTCCGCGCTGGAGAAGATGTCGCTTGCCCTGAAGGAATATCTCGGCATGCTGCAATAAGCGGGAGTACAGGCCGTCTCAGCCGCCCAGCCGGGCAAAGGCTTACGCGGGCCAGCCTCTGTACAAACAACTTCCTGTCCAACTTGTATACGTCGCAAAAACGCAAGCCGTTCCGTTTGTATGGCGGAATGGCTTGCGTTTTTGTCTGTTGCGGCATAGCGGAGCTTGCCGGCCGGCAGAGCTTCGCGTATTCGGCGCTTCCTTGACCGCCTTAGGCGGCCGTTAGCGGCCCTCCAGCTTCCTGCAGGCCACCTCTGAAACTAGCTGCTCTTCCTGCTTCCTTCAGGGCACGTCCTTTGTGACTGTCGGCCCCCCAGCCTCCTCCAGAAGCCTGGCGCATGCCAGCATATCTGCCGGAACCGGAGCCTCGAACTCCATCCATTTCTTAAGAGCAGGATGCGTCAGGCCTAGCGTGGCCGCATGCAGCGCCTGTCTGCCGATCAGACCGGGGACCTCCGCATCCGGCAAACCGTACATACTGTCGCCGACCAACGGATAACCCAGATGCTTCATGTGCACCCGAATCTGATGCGTGCGGCCTGTCTCCAGCCTTAGCCGGACGAGCGTGGCGGCTCCGAATCGCCGCTCCACCCGGAAGTGCGTGACAGCGCGAGCTCCCGTCTCGATTACGATCCGGATATGGGGCGAGTCGGGATTGCGGTCGATAGGGGCATCGATCGTGCCTTTATCCGGCACCACGTCTCCATGGACCAGCGCGAGATATTCCTTCTTGAGGCCACCCGCCTGCATCTGCTCCGAGATTTGCTGGTGGATATACGGATTTTTGGCTATGGCCAGGCAACCCGATGTTTCCTGATCCAGCCGGTGAATCGGACGGAAGCGGAAACTTGCCCCCCGCTCCTTCCAATAATGGACGACTCCGTTCGCGATCGTTCCCGTATAATGGCCATGCGTCGGATGAACGATGATGCCGGCCTGCTTGTCCAGGACGAGCAGATCATCATCCTCGTACAAAATGTTCAGCGGCATAGGCTGAGGCAAAATATCCTCCGAGTCCTCCTCGGCCATGCGCGCCGCAACCAGGTCGCCCGCTCGTACTGCGACATCGATATATTTGCGTTCCCCGTTGACCGTAATGCCTTCCTCCGTCAGCTTCAGCCGGGAGATCAGCTTGCGGGAAAGCCCCATCCGCTTCTGCAGCACAGTGCGCAGCAGCAGACCTTCGTCCTCCGGCGGCACCTCGTACTCCAGAGGCTTGTAATAGGCTGTCATGACTTGGACTTGCGGCGGAACACTTCCGCACTCCTCGCATATTCCACATCCGGTACGCCGGCCCGGAAATTCGCCGTTCTGGCGATCGTAAAAAACAGGTCGGAAAGCCGGTTCAAATAACGCCGGACCTCCTCATTGATAGGCTGGGTCCTGGCCAGGGTAACGACGCGCCTCTCCGCTCTGCGGCATACGGTCCGGCATACATGCAGCGCCGATGAAGCAAGGCAGCCTCCCGGCAAAATAAACCGCTGGATATCCGGCGTCTCGGCGTCATATTTGTCGATCCATGTCTCCAGCCGGTCCACCATTTCGGCCTTCACCTTGTACGGGCGCAGCTCCTGCTTCAACAAAGCGAGATCCGAGCCGCAGTCGAACAGCTCATGCTGAATCTCCAGCAGATCGTCCAGCATGTCGGCATCCCGCACCGGGTCGAGGAATCCCATCGCCTGGCCGACGAAGCAGTTCAGCTCATCCGTCGTGCCGTAAGCCTCCACGCGGTCGTCGTCCTTGTCTACGCGTCCGCCTATTACGCCGGTCTGTCCGGCATCTCCTGTTCGTGTATATATCCGCATCCCAAGCCCTCCTTGTATCGTGCGCATCACTTATTGATTATTAATCATCTCATACAAACGCGTCATATCCAAGCTTCCGCGCACATGCTCGGCCAGCCGGTCGAACGCCGCCTCCCGGCGCTCCAGGAAGCGCAGCTCCGGCTCCAGCGGAGCGAGCCCTTTGCCGGCGCGTATCCGGTTCAGAAAGGCACGGCGGAAATCATCATTATGCATGATGCCATGAAGATAAGTGCCCCAGATCCGTCCGTCTCCCGTCACGATGCCGTCATGGGCAAGCTGACCTTTCCGATCTTGAGGATAGTCGCCTTCCGGCTTCCCTTCTCCCGTGCCAGACTCTCCTTCCAGTTCGCCAGGCTCCGGCTTCAGTATAAACGGATGTTCAACCGGCTCCAGAAAGGACGTGCGGCCCATATGGATTTCATAACCTGTGATCGGATAGTGACTGCCAGGGGCCGCATACAGCGATGTACGGCCCTCCGCGCGTACGGTACGCTTGTCGGCGGCGAATACCGTCTCGGCAGGAAGCAAGCCAAGTCCGGACAGCTCGGCAAGGCCCGACTCCACCAGCTCCGGATCAAGCAGCCGCCGGCCCAGCATCTGATACCCCGCGCAGATGCCCACGACCCAGCCGCCCGCCGCTGCCAGCCGGACGATCTCCCGGTCAAGACCGGCCTCGCGCAGCTGGAGCAGATCATCCACGGTGTTCTTGCTGCCGGGCAAAATGACGGCATCCGGATGGCCGAATTCGGCCGCCTTCGTCACGAAGCGGATTCGCACGTCCGGCTCCTGCAGCAGCGGGTCGATATCGGTGAAGTTGGACAGCCGGGGATGGCGGATGACAGCAATGTCGAGCTTCGGGCCGTCGGCTTCCGAAGAACGGCCTTCTGCTGCAAGTGATTTCGTCTGCTCCTCCGCCAGCCTGCGGTCGAGCGATGCCGAGTCCTCGTCCTCCAGCCCAAGATCCGGCAAATACGGCACAACTCCCAGCACCGGCTTGCCGGTACGCGCCTCCAGCCAATCCAGGCCCGGCTTCAGCAGCGTCACATCGCCGCGAAACTTGTTGATCACGAAGCCCTTGACCCTTGCCCGCTCCTCCTCGGTCAAAATGTCCAGCGTGCCGACGAGCGAAGCGAATACGCCTCCCCGGTCGATGTCGGCTACGAGCAGCACCGGCGCATCCGCCCATCCTGCCAACCGCATGTTGACGATATCCCGGCTCTTCAGGTTAACCTCCGCCGGACTGCCGGCCCCTTCCATCACGACGACATCGACCGATTGGCGCAGCCGGCCAAGCGCTTCCTTCACGACCGTCTCCGCCTCCGGCAAATATTTCTCTCTATATGTCCTGGCGTCCAGGTCCCGATAAGGTTTCCCGTGAACGACGACCTGCGACACCATATCCTTCTTCGGCTTCAGCAGGATCGGATTCATGTCCGTCGTCGCCGCGATCCGGCAGGCGTCAGCCTGCATCCCCTGCGCCCTGCCGATCTCTTTGCCGTCCGGAGTGACATAAGAGTTCAGCGACATATTCTGCGACTTGAACGGAGCCACCCGGCAGCCGTCCTGCAGCAGGATGCGGCACAACGCCGCCGTCAGCAGACTTTTACCGACATCGGAGGCCGTCCCTTGCAGCATGATGGTCTTCGCCAAGCTCGCCGGGGCGGTCGGCCGCTCAGACCTTGTGCCGACAGCGGGCATCAGGGAGGCCGGCACCGGCTCTGCAGGCACGACCTGGCCCCGAACCTGCATCTGCGTTTGAATCTGGCCTTGTTCCTGCTCCTGGGTCCGAATCTGCTCCTGAACCTGCTCCTGAACCTGTGCCTGGGTCCGAACCTGCGTCTGAGCTTGGCCCAGAGTCTGGACCTCGCCCCGCGCATGCGTTAACGTCTCAAGCGCTTCCTTCAGCATCCGGAGCACCCTCATATTGTCCGCTTCCTCTTTGACGGCCAGACGCCCATAAGTATCGTCCAACCCCTTGAAAGTCGAAGCATCGCGCAGCAATACGCCCCGTCGGCCCAGCTCGCGCTGCACATCGGTGATTTTTAACCCGAGCGGCTTCACCGTAAATAAAATAAAGTTCACATCGCTCTCATACACCTGAAGTCCGAGTTCACGCAGCCCGGACGTCATCCTGTCTCTCGCGGGAGGCAGCCAGGCCAGCGTCCGCTGCGAGTAACCGCTGTCTGCGAGTGCGGCCAAACCGATCCACTGGGCGAGCGCGTTTACACTCCAATGGACCTGCAGACGCCGCATCCGGGCGATTACATCCGGGTGTGCGATTGCATAGCCGAGCCGGATGCCCGGCACCGCGTAGAACTTCGTCATCGAGCGGATGACGATCAGGTGAGCGCTCGCCGCCGCCTCGCGGGCCAGCGTAAGCTGCTCCTCGCGCTCGGTAAAGTCGAGGAACGCCTCGTCCACCACTACCCGGCTGCCGTCCGCGCCGGCGGCCAGCCAGCGCAGCACCTCCTCCGGCAGCACCCGGCCGGTCGGATTGTTCGGATGGCCGAGAATCAGCGCATCGCATGAGCCGGCCGCTTCCCGCAGCGCTTCAAGCGCAGGCACGAACCCGCTCGGCTCGTCGGTCGCGATGCCGATGCTCCGACCCTCCGCTCTCTCCACCGTCTCCTCATACTCGCCGAATGAGGGGCTCACCAGCCCCGTTACCCGCGGGCGAAGCATGCGGACCGCCAGATCGATCAGCTCAGCCGCACCGTTGCCGACCAGCACGCAAGAGGGCTCCACTCCATGCTTCGCCGCCAATCGGGCCGTCAGCTCGCGCACGGCCGGATCGGGGTAGTGGATGAGCTCCCTCCACTTCTCGGTCATGATCGTTTTGACCGCATCGGGCGGTCCCAGCGGATTCATATTGGAGCTGTAGTCGATCATCTTTTCCCTAGGGATGCCGTACAGCTCCTCAGCTGTCCACAAATCCCCGCCATGTCCGTACCGTTCCAGCATTACGCTCAGCCTCCTTCTCTCTATACTGCCAGCATCACGATGATCAGCAGCAGTCCCGCCTCCAACAGCTCATTGATCGCCCCGTACGTATCGCCGGTCAGTCCTCCCAGCTTGCTGTTCAAATATGCCGCCATAGCCGAACCCGCTACAACCGCGCCGGCTGCCATGCCCAGCACAAGACCAAGCCCTTGTCCCGCTGTCAGCGACAACCAGTCCAGCGCTGAGGGCACCGCTATCGCCGCACAAGTCAGCAGCATAGCCAAGCCTGCCGCAGCCAGCACATGCCTGAGCCCGGTGCCCTGGAACAAGCCCCCCAGCCCGCCCGAAGCGGCGCTCCCAGAGGAAGCGTCTGCGGGCTCGCCGGACGAAGAGGGGAGCGAATTCGCCGGGCCGCTGTTTATGCCCGTGCCTGTACCGTCCTCGGTGCCGCTTGCCTGGCGTGAACGGGCATAAGGCCAGCCCCAAATGGCCGCAGCCATAAACCAGCGGCTCCACAGCGTGACCAGCGGCAGCAGCAGCCAGGACGATGCGCCTACGCTTCCCGATTCGGGCAGCAGCTCTGCGAGCAGGGTCCATTTCAACAGCAGCACCAGCACGCATACGATAACGCCCATCGCCCCGACCCGGCTGTCCTTCATAATCTCCAGCATGCGCTCCCGCGAACGGTGGCTCAGCACGCCGTCGGCAGTATCCATCAGACCGTCGAGATGCAGCGCCCCGCTGAGGGCCACCCAGCAGCCGAGCGTGAGCGCCGCCGTCACCGAGGCCGGCAGCTCCAGCACATCTGCGAGCAGCACGCCGAAGGCCGCCGTCAGCGTGCCCAGCAGCCAGCCGGCCAGCGGATAAAAAATAACGCTCCGGCGAAACAAAGCGTCATGATAGTCCAGCTTGACCGGAACCGGCAGCCGGGTCAAAAACTGCAGGGCCGCCGCACAGGCTGCGCCGGCCTCCTTGATCACACGAGCAGCAGCCCCCATATAACCAGTCCTCCCGCCATGATGTAGCTTATCCCGTACAAAATCCGCACGACCGAGCGGATATCCTCCCGCTCCCTGGCTCTCAGCGGCCAGCCCATCCGGGCCCGTTCGCTGGTTCGGCCGTGATACACGTTGACGCCTCCCAGCTCAATCCCCAGAGCTCCGGCCACCGCCGATTCCGGAATTCCGCTGTTCGGACTCGGGTGCAGCTTCGCAAAGCGAAGCACGGAGCGGGCGGCACGCGTACCCGACAAACCGGGGATCGCATACGCCCAGCCAATCAGCAGCACCCCGGCCAGACGTGCCGGGATATAGTTAAGCACGTCGTCCCAGCGGGCCGACGCCCAGCCGAAGTCGGCATATTGCTCATTTTTATAGCCGACCATCGAGTCCAGCGTATTCGCCGCGCGGTACAGCATCGCGAGCGGCGCTCCGCCAAGCAGCGCCCAGCATAACGGCGAGACGAACGCATCGACGCTATTTTCCGCCACGGTCTCCACCGTCGCCCGCGTCAGCTCCGGCTCATCCAGTCTTGTGGTGTCCCGTCCGACGATATAGCCGGTATACTTGCGGGCTTCATCCAGTCTGCCCTCGCACAGCGGCATATACACGGCCATCGCCGCCTGCTTCAGTCCTTTCACAGCCAGCGTGGTCGAGATGAACCAGACATTCACGGCATAGCCGAGCCACGGGTGAATCGATCCCGCCGCCAGCACCGCAGCCGCTGTTGCAAGATAGGCCAGGCCAACGGTCAGAATAACAAGCGCGATCCCCCGCCAGCGCAGCGCCGCGGGGGACAAGCTGCGTCCCGAAGGACGCAGACGCCGCTCAAGCAGGCCAATCCAGCGTCCGATCAGCACGACCGGATGGGGCAGCCACCGCCATGGCGGATCGCCTGCTATCCAATCGATTAGAATCGCGGCAGCCGCCATCCAGAGCGTTTCTTGCAAGCTATAAAACAACAACCGAAGTCCCCCGCCATCCGTAAAAAGATGATGCCTGCAAAGGCAAAAAATACGCCTGTATCAGACGCTTCCTCTCGAAGTCCAATGTTCGCTCAGGCTTCCCGGCTCCCCCTCGGGCCTGTCCTTCGATCTCTTATCCGCCGTGCGATTGATCCAAGTTTTTCTGTGAACGATCAGTATATAAAAGCCCGGCTCTTCAGCTCCACCGGAATTCCCGCCGTCACAAGAAACAGCTGGTCCGCCTCTTGTGCAAGCCGCTGGTTCATGCGCCCCGACGCATCGCGGAACAACCGCCCCAGCTTGTACTCCGGCACAAGTCCGCTGCCCACTTCATTGGTTACGAGCACGATAGGCTGCCGGGCGGAGCGGAACGCATCGGCCAGCTCGTCCACCAGCTCATCCAGCAAGCGAGCGGCCTCCTTCTCCTGCTCCAGCCTCAGCAGCCAGTTGGACAGCCACAAGGTCAGGCAATCCACCAGCACGACCGGCGCCTGCGCCGTCCGGATCGCCCCGGCCAACTCATACGGCGCCTCGACCGTTTGCCACCGGTAGCCGCGAAGCTCCCGGTCCCTACGATGGAGCGCGATGCGCTCCTCCATCTCCTCATCATAAGCCTGAGCCGTGGCGATGTACAGGCCGTCTTTGCCCAGCGTGGCCGCATACCGTTCGGCAAACGAGCTTTTGCCGCTGCGCGCGCCGCCTGTCACGAGTGCCTTCAGGCTGAAGACTTCCCGCCGCTTGTCCGCCTGGGCTTCCTCCTGCCGCGTTTCCTCCCGGTCTCCACTTGCAGCTTTCGCTTCCTCCCGCCGCGTTCCCTCAACCAGTTTTTCCTCGGCAAATGCCTTTCCTTGCTGCGCTTCCTCCTGCCGCATCGCTTCCGCTCGCTTCTCCGAGTTCCGCTCTACGCCGCTCATAGCCGCTGCGCCTCTTCGTCCGCAGCCGCCACGTCCTTTCGGTCAAGCCCGTCTCCCGGCCTGTCTCCCGTTCTATCCGCAACTCCAGCTCCCTCGCCGGCGTCCGCTTCTGCTCCGCCCTTCGATATCCCGGCGTCCTCGAACGTCGCCATTTCCTTCATGATCAGCACCGACGCTTCGATCAGAGAAAAGGCCAGCACGGCTCCCGTACCTTCGCCCAGCCGCATATCCATATGCAGCATCGGCTTCAGCCCGATCCGCTCCAGCAGCCGGGCATGCCCCTGCTCCTGGGACAGATGCGACGCAATCATATACGAGGCGCTGAGCGGAGCGATCCGGGCGGCGAGCAGCGCAGCGGCCGACGAGATGAAGCCGTCGATCACGACAGGACAGCGGCGGTTGGCCGCTCCCAGTATGACGCCGACCAGACCGGCGATCTCAAGCCCTCCGACCTTGGCCAGCACATCGAGCGGATCGCGGGCGTCCGGCTTGTTGACGGCGATCGCTCTGGCGATTACCTGCCGCTTATGCTTCAGCCGCTCGTCATCGATCCCGGTCCCCCTGCCGGTGGCCGCCTCCGGGTCCGTATCGCCGAGCACAGCCAAAATAGCCGAGCTGGCCGTCGTATTGCCGATCCCCATCTCTCCGGTGGCGAACATCCGGTATCCGCGGCCGGCCAGCTCGTCGACCAGACCGATGCCCGCTTCTATCGCCGCCTCCGCTTCCTCGCGGGTCATCGCGGCTCCCACCGCCATATTCGCGGTTCCCCGGCGCACCTTGCGCGAGACGAGGTTCGGATGGCTCAGCTCCGCATTCACCCCGATATCGACGCAGACAACCTCAGCTCCGGCCTGCCGCGCCAACACGTTAACCGCCGCTCCTCCGCTCAGGAAGTTGAGCACCATCTGCGGCGTAACCTCAGCAGGGAAAGCGCTGACGCCCTCCTCGCAAACGCCGTGATCGCCGGCCATCACGATGACCGCCTTGCGCGACAGCTCCGGCGTCAGCTCTCCCGTCATGCCCGCAAGCTGCCGGGCCACTTCCTCCAGCCGGCCAAGACTGCCCGGCGGCTTGGTCAGACTGTCCAGCCGCTCGGCTGCCCGAGCGACCGAGACCTCATCAAGCGGCACAATCCCCGCCGCTGTCTTTTGCCATAGCCTGTTATTCATCCCGACTTCCTCCTGCCAGTAAAATTTGCGGAACTCCGCTTGCCGGATGGGCCAGCACATGCGGCCGGGTGCCGTACACTTGCTCCAGCAAGCCGGCTTGCATAACATCCTGCGGAACCCCGTCCGCGGCTACCGCGCCTCGATGCAGCAGCATAAGCCGGTCGCAGTATTGGGCGGCGAGATTCAGATCATGCAGGACGGCTATGACCGTCATCCCGCATTCCTTCTGCCAGCGGCGAACCATATCCATCATCTCCACCTGGTAGCCGATATCGAGAAAAGTCGTCGGCTCGTCCAGCAGCAGCAGCCGAGGCTCCTGCGCCATCGCCTTGCCCAGCGCCACGCGCTGCCGTTCTCCGCCGCTCAGCTGATCTACCGTCCGCTCTCGCAGCGGCTCCAGCTTGAGCCACTGGATCACCCGCTCAACCAGCGCGGAGGAATCGCCCGTTTCCTCCCCAAGCCAATTCTGATACGGATAACGGCCCATCTCGATAACTTCCTGCACCGTAAAGCCTATGCGCGGGAGGGCGTCCTGCTGCAGCACCGCAACCTGGCGCGCCAGCTCTCTGCGCGTATAAGCCTCTACAGGCCGGCCTCCCAGCAGGATGCTGCCTGCGTTGACCGGCTCTACGCCCGACAGTGCCTGCAGCAGCGTTGTTTTGCCGCTGCCGTTGGGACCGAGGATACCAAACCACTCGCCGGGCTTCACCTGAAATTGTACGCCGTCCAGCACCATCCGCGTGCCATATCGCTTCTGCAGGCCCTCGGCCGTCACCTCGATCACGCTTTTCCCTCCTCATCTCACCGTCAACATCGCCGACAGCTTCAATAAAAACGCTTAAACCTCTTGTCCGCGGACCAGCCGCTTGCGGCGGTTTAACAAATAGGCGAAAAACGGAGCGCCCATGAAAGCCGTTACGACGCCAAGCGGAATTTCAGTCGGAGCCAGCAGCGTCCGGGCCAGCGTGTCGGCCAGCAGCACATAGATCGCCCCGCCGATGACCGACAAAGGAAGCAGCAGCCGGTAATCGGGGCCGACGATCAGCCGTATCAGATGAGGCACCAGCAACCCGACGAAGCCGACTACGCCCGCGACGGAGACAGCCGCGGCCGTGATCAGCGTAGCGGCGATGAGCACGATCAGCTTCGTTCTCTCCACATGAACGCCCAGGTGAGCAGCCTGCCTCTCGCCAAGGGCAAAAAGATTCATCGAACGCCCGTAGCCAAGCAGAACAATCACGCCGACGGCCAGATAAGGCAGCATCAGCAGAGAGTACGACCAGCCTCTAAGGGCCAGGCTGCCCATCAGCCAGAAGACGATTTCATTAATGACCTGCTTCGACATCGAGACCATCAGAGACACGAACGCGGACAAAAAAGCCTGCAGCACGACCCCGGACAAGATGACCGTCTCGATCCGAAGCTTTCCGTCCGTCCTGGCCAGCAGCAACACCAGCAGCAGCGACACCCCGCCCGTGCAAAATGCGACTGCGGGAACGCTCCATTCGCCGAATACATACTGCAGCCCGAATAAAATAAGAAAGGAAGCGCCTACCGACGCTCCCGAAGACACGCCGAGCGTATACGGATCGGCCAGCGGATTGCGCAGCACGCCCTGGAAGGCTGCCCCCGCCAGACCTAACGCAGCGCCTACCAGCATGCCAAGCACCACCCTCGGAAGCCGCACCTTCCACACGATCTGCTCGGAGGATGCCAGCCAGCCTCCCCCAAGCCTTCCTTCCAGTCCCGGCAGATGATGAAGCAGGATACTCCACACATGAAGAAAGGGGATACGCACCGAGCCGACGGAAAGCGCAACGGTCACGGCCAGCAGAAGCAGCCCTAAGGCCGCCCCGCCCCAAACCATGATCTTGCGCTTCATTATTTCACCAGTTCGGGGTAGATCCCCTTGGCGATTTCCTTCAAGCCTTGGGTAATCCGCGGTCCCGGACGGCTCGTCGTGTCCTTATCGATGCCGGCCAGCTTGCCTTCCTTCACCGCATCGATCTGATCCCAGCCGCTGCGTTCACGGATAAGCTGATCCAGCGGCTTCTTCGATTTATCGTCGATCAGATTGTTCGGATACAAGATGACCTTCGGATTTTCCGCGATAACCTTTTCTTCGCTAAGCTTGACATACCCTTTCTCCGAACCGTATACATTGATGCCGCCGGCCGTTTCGATCAGCTCGCTGAGAAACTCACCGGAGCCGACGGTCCAGCCCGGGGAAAATTCGATAAACACCTTTTTCTTCTGCTCCGGCTTCAAGTTTTTGACGGCGTCAACTACCTGCTGGCGGTCCGCCTTCATCTGATTGACCAGCTTCTCTGCCTCGGCCTGGCGGTCGAAAATTTCGCCCATGACCAGCAAGTTTGCCAGCACGTCGTCAATTGTCTTGGGCTGCACCTGGAACAAATTGACCTTCAGCTCGCGCAGCTTCTCCACCGTCGGCGTCTTCATCGACACGCCCGTCAGCGTCAGATCCGCGCCCGCTGCGATGATCGCTTCCTCGTTCGGCTTCGTGATGCTGCCGAGCTTTGGCTTCGACTTCGCTTCAGCCGGATAATCGCAGAAGTCCGAAACGCCGACCACCTTGTCGCCAAGCCCGAGCGCGAACAGCATCTCCGTCTCGCTCGGCGATGTGGAGGCGATCCGCTCGGGCGCTTTATCGAATACGAATTCCTTGCCGGTCGCATCCTTGACCTTCAACGGGTAGGAGGTGCGCTTTGTTTGCGCCGCTCCTTGCCCGCTTCCGCTTTCCGCCTTCGGAGGGTCGACAAGCTGTCCCTGATTCGGCGTCTTGGCCGCTCCCCCGCATGCAGCCAGCGAGACTGTGAGCGCGAGCCCGAGAACAGTCGTCAGCAGCTGCCTTGTTCTTTGTTTCCTCTTGTTTCCGTTTATCATCCTACTTCTCTCCCTTAATTAATATCTTTTCCCGATAAGAGGCCGCGTCTCAGCGGAAATTTTCTTGCCGTCTCGAAAGCTGGTAAGCGTGCCGGCACTTATTGAACTTAGCCTTCCTAGACATAACAAAAAAACCTCTGCCAGCGGACACCGGTCCGGAGCAGAGGACAGACTCATACCGACAGGGCTGCCGGCATTTGCCGCCGCTTGCCTGGTCGTCGCCTTACCGCTGCCGCTCCTTTTCCTCGAAAGGCATCAGCTGTAACGGTTCGGGCAGGTCTCCTGGCTTCCGGGCTCCTCTCGGCGCACTCCTGCCTTCCCATCGCCGCTTGCGCGGCAAACAGTGGCTTTCTCGGAGGCTTATCGCCCGGTTACAGTGGCGGGACCGCGCCGGAGTCGCACCGGCTTCCCTTTTAACCCGCGACGCTTGACGCGTCCGAACGCGGGCACCCGAACCGTTTTGCCCCGGGAACCGGGGCGGCTTGCTCGTGACTTCCTCATGACTTGCTCGTGACTTGTGACTTGTGACTTGCGCATGACTTGGCTGCTTCTGCTGCTCGATGCTGCCGGGGCATGTCCCGGACTTAAGGGGTTACTTCTGCGCGATATGCTTCAGAACCTGCTTCGCCTTCTCAATATCCTTCGCGTTCTGAGGGATGAAGGCATACAAATCCTTGCCGTTCAGCTCAAGCTCCTTGAACCACTTGGTATGCTCCATCGGGATGCCGTACAGATGCTTCTCCAGCTTGGGATTCGACTTATCCGCCGGCTTGCCTTCCTCCTCGACCGGCAGCTCCAGCACCCCGTCCGGGAAATCGGCGGGATTCGCCACATCATCTAAGGGGACGAAGCCGCCCTGCTTGCTCATCCCATGGAACTGCTCGCCAGGAATAATGAGAATGCCGTTGCCGCCCGCCGCAATCTCAACAATCATCTTGTCCATCGAGAACATGGGCGACGCGGATATCGCTACCGTCGGCGTCTCCCCCACCTTGGCGATAAGAGCCTTCTCCAGCTTCTCCGCCACTTCTCCGGGGATGCCCGTTTTAGACATCATAAAGATCGGCACATCCTCCTTCGGACCGCCGCCGCAGCCCGCCAGAACCAGCACCAATAATACGCAGATCAGCCAGCTTCCTCTCCTCAAGACCCATTCCCTCCATCCGGTATTTCTTCTGCAGGTTGCCATTTGCATGACCTTCTCATCGCTATATCTTACCATACCGGAATGATTCGGATCAAAAATTATTTACTCCGTTAACCGTCTGTCGGCCCTTCAACCTGCCTGCCGCTAAAAAAAAGAAACCGCTTCTCAGCGGCCTCTCTGGTTGCGGTTCATATATTCGTTAATCTTAAGATCCAGCTCCATGCTGATCTCGACGACGCGGGGGGATGTCAAGCTGTCTCCGCCTTGTACGAGCGCCTCCAGCTCTTGACGCAAACGGTAAATTTCATCTTCTAAGGATACAGATGTCGAGGTTGCTTTTTGTTTCCCAAAAATCCACTTGGCCTTATGGTCGTTTTCATGAATCCATCCGACTTGAAGGTGTTGCCGAAGCCGATATTCCGGAAAAGCCATTATTCATCCCTCCCTGTTCCCGATCTTTAGACCCACAGATGGCAAGCTTCATAAATGATTAAACCTATGAAACTTCCATGTATCTAACATACCAGTTTTAGGGTAACTTGAAAATGGCTTTTTTTGTCGAAATTACAACTTTTTCATGAATTTCCCTATCCGGTCGAACGCTTCGGTCAATTGGCTGACCGAGTAGGCATACGAACACCGCAAAAAGCCTTCTCCGCCCAGTCCGAACACATTGCCCGGGACCGCGGCAACCTTTCCTTCGAACAGCAGCCGGGTCGCGAACTCATCCGAGCTAAGACCTGTTGCCTGGATAGACGGGAACGCGTAGAACGCTCCCTGAGGCTCATGGCAGGGGAGGCCGACCTCCCTGAAGCCCTGTACAACCAGCCGTCTGCGCTGATTGTAGGATTCCACCATCCGGTCCTTCTCTTCCATCCCGTTGCGCAGTGCCTCGAGCGCGGCCACCTGGCCCATCGACGGAGCGCACATGATCGTATATTGGTGAATTTTGAGCATACCTGCGATCAGTTCGCGATGGGCGCATACATAACCCATCCGCCATCCCGTCATCGCGAAGGATTTGGAGAACCCGCTCACCAGAACGGTCCGGTCCCGCATGCCGGGGATCGAAGCAAAGCTGACATGCTTCTGACCATAAGTGAGCTCGGCATAAATCTCATCGGAGATGACGATCAGATCATGCTCCTCGACGATTTTGGCGATAGGCAGCCAATCGTCGTAGGTCATGATGCCCCCCGTCGGATTGCTTGGATAGCAGAGAATCAGGACCTTCGAGCGAGGAGTGATCGCAGCGCGCAGCGACTCCGGCGTCAGCTTAAAGTTATCCTTGGCGAAGGTTTCGATCCCGACGGGCGTCCCTCCGCTCAGCTTGGCTATCGGTCCGTACGTAATATAGGTCGGCTCGGGCACCAGAATTTCATCGCCGGGCGAGACCAGAGCGCGCAGGGCCAGATCGATCGCCTCGCTGCCTCCGACCGTAACCAGCACTTCGTCCTTCGGCTCGTAGGCCACCTGGAAGGAGTCGTTCAAATACTCGGCTATCGCTTCGCGCAGCTCCGGCAGCCCGGAGTTGGGCGTGTACTTTGTGTTGCCCCGCTCCAGCGCATACACGCAGGCATCCCTCACATGCCAGGGCGTACTGAAATCAGGCTCGCCTACGCCAAGCGAGATGATATCCTTGCTGCCTACGGCAAGGTCGAAAAACTTGCGAATGCCTGACGGCGGGATATCTCTTACGACCGTGGTCAAATAGCTGCCCATGGACCTAGGCGTTTGCCCCGTGCTTTGCTTCTGCTCTATCATCGTTCTCAGCGTCCTTTACGGTGAGATTAGGAGGCGGTGATCATCCTCATGATCCTCGAATATAATCCCGTCCTGCTTATATTTTTTAAGAATAAAATGCGTTTTGGTCGACAGCACCCGATCGATCGGCGACAGCTTGTTGGATACGAACGAAGCGACTTCCTTCAACGTCTTGCCTTCGATTTCGACGAGCAGATCATAGGCTCCCGACATCAGGTAGACGGATTTGACTTCCGGATATAAGTAGATCCTCTCCGCGATCGCGTCGAAGCCGCGTCCGCGTTCGGGCGTAATTTGCACTTCAATCAAGGCGGTTACCTTCTCGCTGTCCACTTTGGCCCAATTCACGACCGTCGCGTACTTCACGATGACATTCGCTTCCTCGAGCTCCTTGATCGCCTCCGCCACTTCCGCTTCGGACGCACCAAGCAAGGTTGCGATCAGCGCAGGGCTCCGGCGCGCGTCTTCTTTCAGCAGCTCAACGATCTTCATTTTGAATTGTTCCATGAATTCATCCTCCTGACCAAGGTCATGCATCCAAGCATAAAGCTTTCAAGCTTTTGCTTATCTCTCCATATTACACCTTGGGCTGGCTCTTTGGCAAAGAAAAAAAAGCCTCCATTCAAGGAGGCGGTACGGGACAAGTTGGATGGGGATCAGCAAGCCGGAACAGCTGTCTTGGGCAGAGCCGCGAGCAGCAGCTTGCTCATGTAAGTTTCAATCTGGCGGCCCCGGTAAGCAGGCAGGATCGCAAACTCGATAGCGGAGCCGGAGGAAATGCCCTCTTCGGCCAGCTTGCCGAGTCCGACTAGCCGGTCTTGATCATAAGCGGCGATAAGGCGCTTTCCGCCGGAGCGAAGCGTTTCATATTCAAAGGCCTCCAGAGACGAAGCCTGGCCTGTCATAGCGTCGATGAGCTCTCGAACTTGCGCCTCGCACGGCAATTCGTTATGCAAAGCAATTTTCATGATCTCATGTCCCTCCCAGCATAATTCTTGCCTAACGGATGAAATGACTTGTATTTATTATTATACATTATAATGAATAAATATTCAAATCATTTTCACGTGTGCCTGTCCCCTTCTGCGCCTTATCATTCGCAAGCAAGCAAAACCCGATTTCCATCGTCCTGGAAACCGGGTTAAGCTTAGAAAATATTCATGCTCAAATAACGTTCCCCCGTATCCGGCGCTATACACAGCACCCGCTTGCCGGGGCCGAGCTTGCGGGCGATCTGCAGACCCGTCCATACCGACGCGCCGGCCGAAGGACCTACCAGGATGCCCTCCTGTTTGGCCAGCTCCCGCATCGTCTGCAGGGCGTCATCATCGCTAACCTGGACGATCTCATCGTAGACAGACGTATTCAGAATCGCCGGCACAAACCCCGGGCTGGTGCCTACCAGCTTATGCGGCCCCGGCTCGCCGCCGGATAACACCGGTGAGCCCTGCGGCTCCACCACATAGACCTTGAGCTCCGGCAGCGCCTTGCGCAGCTCCTCTCCCGTCCCTGTAATCGTGCCTCCCGTGCCGGAGGTCGCTACGAACGCATCGAGCCGCCGGTCCATCTGCTCCAGGATTTCTGGCGCAGTTGTGGTCCGGTGTATATCGGGATTGGCCTTATTTTCAAATTGCTGGGGGATAAAGCTGCCCGGAATGACCGCCTGCAGCTCCTCCGCCTTCCGGATCGCCCCGGGCATACGTTCGGCGGCCGGCGTGAGCACAACCTCAGCCCCGTAAGCCTTCAGCAGATTGATGCGTTCCTTGCTCATATTATCCGGCATAATCAGAATCGCCTTATAGCCTTTGGCGGCTGCGTTCATCGCGAGCCCGATCCCCGTATTGCCGCTTGTCGGCTCGATGATCGTTGCACCGGGCTTCAATCTGCCGTCCAGCTCGGCCTGTGCGATCAGATTGTAGGCAGCCCGGTCTTTCACGCTGCCGCTCGGATTGAAATACTCCAGTTTGACGTACAGTTCCGCGTCCTGCTCTCCCGTCAATCTGCGAATCCGGACGGCAGGCGTACCGCCGATCAGCTCCGCCACACTGTTTACCATTCTTGCTTGTCTGTTCATACCTGCTAAGCAGCTCCTTCCGCTATCCCGGCCATTGCCGCAAACCTTGTAATCCCTGCAATACCCATGGCCTTAATTGTTATAGACTGGAGCCGTATTGTCAAGAGACTGGCCAACAGAAGCTAGGAGCCGCCCATCTCAAGCCGCTTCCGCCTTGCGCATAAAATAATAGGCGGCCAGCGGCGTAGAGCCCAGCGCAAACAGCAGGATATTCAAAACGGCAGGCGACGCCGTCCTCGATACAACGACAATAAAGATGCCTGTGCCCAGCAGTCTGCCCGCATTGAGCGCCAGCTCGCGCAGGACGATATATTCCTCTCGCCGTCTGGCGCTTTCTTCATCACGGCCGATCAGATCGAAGACGATCGTCGTCATCGGTATGCCATACAACGGATAAAACAATGCGGCCCCGATCCCGAAGATAAGCAGTGTAGTGAAGCTGACCTGCCAGAAGAAGGGCAGGATGATCGCGACCAGCATGACAACGCCGATCAGCATCGCTTTGCGGCGGTATTGCGGCTTCAATAACCGTCCCGCCAGCATAAAGCATACGAGAGCCACCGCGGACGATATCAGCGCAAAATTGCCCAGCTTCATCTCATTGCCCGTATGAACGTACACCAGCAATCCGATCATGAAGCCGAAGACGCCCTCTCGCATGCCTTGAGCCATCAGCGCCAAGCCGACCTTGCGCCAAGCCGTGTCTTTTTGCCGCAGGCACGTCCAGGTCAGCGTCCATTCGTACGTGCCGGACGTCTTTCTTTTCTTCAGGAAGAAGCTGACGGCAGCCCCGATCAGAAATACGACCAAGGAGATTGTAAAAATTAACCGGTAGCCGGTCTCCGCTTGCATCCGAACAATCAGAAACCCCGAGATCCAGGGGGCGGCCATCCCCGCTCCGGAGCCCAGCAGCCCGGCCCAGCCGTTAAAGCGGTCGCGATTATCGGGACTCGTCACCTCAAAATAAACGACATTAAAGGCCAGCCAGAAGAAACCGGCGGCCATTCCCTGCACAACCCCGAGCAGAACGAAAAAATCCGCCGCCCTCTCGCCAAACCAAAGCACGAGTATGTAGAACAACGCGGAAACCGCCACACCCGCGCGCAGGCAATTCATTTTGTTATGCTCTTTCACCCATTTGCCGGCCAGCCAAAAAGTCAGCGCCATCGCTGCGTAATGAATAAGCGTAAACCACCCGATAAGCGTAAAATCATGCCGCGCCTTCCACAGGTAGACATTTACGAAGGTGCCAGACAAGGCGTTGCCTGCCGCGAACAGTCCATTGACCGCGAGCAGCAGCCGGGATTGACCGTCCAGGGGCTTCCCTTTGGGCTTCGCTCTCCCGGAGCCCTTGCCCTTCCCTGTGTGACCGTGCCGGTCTTCGAAGACGGTCCATTTCGGCAGCATGGACGCCGCCTCATCGCCGGCGCGTACGCCTTGTTGCGGAAAGTGTCTAGATCCGGTATGCATGCGCTCCATCCTATCCCTTGGAATGTAGGTATTAACGTTCCCCAAACCTACGGAAAGCATGATGAGCGGCAGAAATAACCTCTTGTCCAGACCCTTGAATATCTCCGCGTGCGGCTCCAACCTTTAGTTTTCGTGGGGAGGTTTGGATATAGGGTTCCAATCGCTCTAGGAGTGTGCTCTGTGATACCTTACTGTCTAAAAAAACAAAAAAGAAGCCCGGCCGCACGATGGCTCAAGGGCTTCCAAGTTTAACGGGTAAGCGCAGACTATAAGCTTAACCGTTCCAGAGACAGCGGGTCGGCTGCTAAGAGCTCCCTGCCTGCTTCAGCAGCCGCGTCATGGCCAGGCGGTCTTTCTCGGCCAAAATATGTTCGACCTTAAAACAGGACGGACAAACATAAACTTGCGTGGCATAACCGGCAGACAGCAGCGGCGCTCCGATGACTTCAGACACCGCAGGCTCGAAAGCTTCAGTCGAGGCATGGGCACCCGCATGCACCATAAAGCTGTGGCAGGCTGAACATTCGGGAGCTTCCTCTTGACGATCCAGCACCCGCTGCACGCCTTCTTCATATTCGTCAAGCGCTTCCAGTTCTTCACCGTCGAGCTCATCGTAGTCGGCAAATGCCTCGTCGTCATCCTCATCGTCCTCGTCGAACTCAATTGATTGTCCGGTCTGCTTCACCGTCAATTGGATGCTGCGATACCCGCCCAGCTCGTTGAAGCAATGGGGACAAGCGGATTCCGGACCGATCTCCGGATCCCATACAATTTCAGTCTGACACCATGGGCAAACCTGATCCTCCGGATGGGACAACGCGATTCCTCCTCAAACCCTTATGCGTGATTAATAAAATAGTAAACGCCCGCGCCCAAAAAAACAAGCGCAAGCGCAAGCAAAATCCCCCACAAATACTTCACCGGTTCGGCACCTCACCTTGAAATAGCGGTTTACGTTCGGTATGTACAAATGGAGCGTTACGTGACACTCGCCCCGATCACATACGACAGCGAAATGGACAAAATCATGGAGATTAATCCGACAGCCCGGTTATCCTGTTGAATCTGCTCATCAATCTTGAAATACGGAGTCAGGAACTCGAATATAAAATAAGCGACCAGCAGCAGAACAAATCCGTAAGCGGCCCAGGTCAGCGAAACGAGCAGCGAATCGTTATTCAAAATAGCGAAACGGAAAATATTGCATATCCCGAAAATTTTACCGCCTGTCGCCATCGCAACAGCGACATTGCCCTTCTTGATCTCATCCCAATCCTTGTACTTCGTCACCAGCTCAAATATGGCCAGAAACACGACAAGCGCCAGCACCGCAACCGAGAAAAACGCCAACGTTTCCACGAACGGATTGCTCATAAACAGGTCCACCTCTTCATTTGGCATAATCTATCTTCACCTCGCCCTTCCGGTAGGCTTCGGAAACAATCGAAGAGACTGAAGGCTTGTGGACCTTCAGTCTCCGTGTATCCTGTATCTCCTGCAAGTACCAGGCTTAAGGTTGCTTCTTGGCAGCCAATCTTGCCCGCAGAGCGGCCAATTCGTCGTCGACGCCGTCATTTTTGCCGAGCGCGTTCAGCTCGTCATCCAGGCTTTTGTCCTTCGAGCGCAGCTCGTTGCTGGCTTCCGCTTCAGCCTCCAGCTGCAGCACCTTTTCGCTCATCCGGTCGAAACCCTTGGCCGCGTTGTCCGTTCCGAAGCCCGACATCGCCTGATTGATCTGCTTCTGCGCCTTCGCCGCTTCGGCCCGGGCGATCAGCAGGTCCTTCTTGTTCTTCATCTTGCCAAACTCATCCTTCATCTCGGAGAGCTGGCTGCGCAGACGATCCGCATTGGTCTTCGCGGTATCGTATTGCACCTTCATCTCATCGTGGCGGGTCTGATGCTCCTTCTTATCCTGGAGCGCGCGTCTGGCCAAATCTTCGTTGCCGGCCTCAAGCGCTTTAAGCGCCTGCTCCTCGCGCTTCTGCACCATTTCTTGCGCTTCTTCAACTTGCTGCTTGAATTTTTTCTCAATCGCAATTTGCTTGGCAACCGCAATCTCGGCTTCCTGGATATCCGCTTCCATATCGCGGAGGAATTGATTCAGCATTTTCACCGGATCTTCCGCTTTATCCAGCAAGTCATTGATCGAAGCCATCGTCAAGTCGCGAAACCGTTTAAAAATCCCCATTTTCCAGTCCTCCTAGGTTAAAAAATCTCTTATACACTGCCTGCAGATTCATTAGCATCGTTTGTTCATACCTATTCATACGGAGCCGGGACACGAACGTTTCAAACCTTTCAAACTTTATTATTTCAGCTCCGCCACGGTAACTCCTGCGCCGCCTTCGTTATAATTACCCAAACGCTGGCTTTTGACATGCTTGTGCTTGCGCAAATATTCCTGAACCCCGGTGCGGAGTACGCCCGTACCCTTGCCATGAATAATATAGACCTGGGCAAAATTGGCCAAATACGACTCATCCAGAAAACGGTCGATCTCCACAATCGCCTCTTCCACATTGGCTCCGCGCAGATCCAGCTCCATCTTGGCGTTCTCGTCCCGCGTCCGCTTCAAGCTGGAGGTTGCCTTCGGAGGCTGCGGGGCTTTCGCCATGGAAGCCGCCGGCTTGTGCAATTGGACGTCAGCCTTGTTCACTTTCATTTTCAGAATGCCCAGCTGTACCGTCACTTCATGATCACCTGCCAGCTCGACGACATGTCCGCGTTGGCCCACGGTAGTCACCAGCACTTCATCGCCCGGCTCCAGACGGTCAGGCTTGCGCTTGGCGGAGGAGGGCTGCTTTACCTTCAGGTCAGGCACGGCATCGTTCAGCTTGCGCTTAAGCTCGCTGAGCTTGTGGTCTTTGACGCCGGCGCCTTCCTCCCGCTTCAGACGCCGCAGCTCGGTAATCACTTCCTCCGCTTCCCGGCGAGCTTTGGCGACCGCCTCCCGAGCTTCGCGCTCCGCCTTCTCCATCAGTTTGCCCTTCTGCTCGTCAAAGCGCTCGCGTTCGCGGCGCAATTCTTCACGCAGACGCTCCACTTCCCCGCGCAGCTGCGCGGCCGTCGTCCGCTCCGCTTCGGCCTGGATCGTATTCTCCTCCAGCGTCGCTATCATCGACTCGACGCGCTGCTCTTCCTCGCCGACCTGGCCGCGGGCGTGATCGATGATCGGCTTGGGCAGTCCAAGCCGCGAAGCAATCGCGAAGGCATTGCTTCGGCCCGGTACGCCGACAAGCAGACGATAGGTGGGCCGCAGCGTCTGGACATCGAACTCCATGCTGGCATTGATGACTCCCGGCCGGTCGTAAGCATAAGCCTTCAGCTCCGAGTAATGGGTAGTCGCCAGAATGCGGCAGCCCATCCGGTGGATATAATCCAGAATCGAGATCGCCAGCGCGGAGCCTTCCGCCGGGTCGGTGCCAGCGCCCAGCTCGTCAAGCAGGACCAGACTTTTGGGCGTCATTTCTTTCAGGATTCGAATAATATTCGTCATATGGCTGGAAAATGTGCTGAGATTTTGCTCGATGCTCTGCTCATCCCCAATGTCCGCATAAATTGCGTCGAACACGCACAGCTGGCTGCCTTCCTCCGCCGGGACGAACAGTCCCGACATCGCCATCAGCGACAGCAGCCCGACCGTCTTCAGGGATACCGTCTTTCCCCCCGTATTGGGACCCGTGACGATGATGGCGGAGAACTTGTTGCCCAGCTCCACGTCCAGCGGCACGACCTGATCCGCGGCGATGAGCGGATGCCTCCCGCGCTTCAGCTTGATGAACCCGCGATCGTTCAGGATCGGCAGCGTCGCTTTCATTTCCCTGGCGAGGCCGGCCTTGGCGAAGATGAAGTCGAGCTCCGCCAACGCTTCCACATTGGCCAGCAGCGTATCGGCTCCATCGGCGACAAGCGAAGTGAGCATCCGTAATATTTTCTCGACTTCGACCTCTTCCCTAAGCTTCAGTTCGCGGACCCGGTTGTTCATCTGGACGACCGCTTCCGGCTCGATGAACAGCGTGGCGCCTGAAGCCGACTGGTCATGAATCATTCCGCCAAAATGGCCGCGGTACTCCTGCTTGACCGGGATGACATAACGGTCATTGCGCAGCGTCACCAGGTTGTCTTGCAGCATCTTCTGGATAGACGGCGTCCGCACCATCTGCTCAAGCCGCTCGCGGGCCTTGGACTCGCTGCCGCGCAGCTCCTGACGGATGCGGGCAAGCTCCGGACTTGCCGAATCCACTACATTCGCATGATCGTCTATGCACTGACGGATTTTGTCCTCCATCGCTTTGTGATCGGTCAGACGGTCCGTCAGCTCCAGCAGCAGCGGAATCGGATAATCGCCGTTAGCATCTTCCAGAAACTTGCCGAGCCTCCGTCCTCCTTGACTGGTCATGGCCGTGTCCAGCAGCTCGGTTGTGTTAAGAACGCCTCCTATCCGGGCGCGATGCAGGGCATTGCGGATGTTGCGAATGCCTCCGAACGGAGCCCCTCCCTTCAGCCGGTCCACATTCACAGCTTCTTCGGTTGCCTGAAGACGCGTCTTCACCTGTTGAAAATCGCCGCTTGGCGTCAGCTCCGTGACCAGCTCTTGTCCGAGCGAAGTTGAAGCGTGATGGGCGCATTTGTCCAGCACGGCCCGGTAATCAAGCGTATTCAGTATTTTCTGATTATAAGTAGTTATAGTTTTCATCGGTTTCTATAAGGAACCTGCCTTTCATAGCCTTAACCGGTTACATCTGCTATTATATCCAACTTGCGTTCCCAAAGCGAATGATTTTGCCTGCACCTCCCACTCATATCCACTGACGCTGCGGGTAAGTCTAATGAGTGTACAGGCAAGAACATACCATAATCCAAGAAAGCAAAGGAGGAATTGTCTGATGCACATATTAGGTCACATTGTCAGATTCATCGTCTCCGCTTTAATGCTGCTGGTGGTCAGTTGGATCGTTCCGGGATTCACCGTAGGCGGATTTTGGAGCGCGTTTTTCCTGGCCCTCGTCATCGCCGTAGCGGCATGGGTCATCGAAGGAGTGTTTGGCAAACGAATTACTCCCTTCGGACGGGGGATTGTAGGCTTTCTGGTCAGCGCGCTCGTGATCTGGGCAGCCCAATTCATCGTCAGCAACGTATCGACCAGCATCATTGGAGCGATTCTCGCGGCGCTCGTGATCGGGATTATCGATCTCTTCATTCCGGTCAAAACTCCGTTCGAAAATGGAGTCAGCGGCCGGGAAGGCTCCAGGTAGTACAGCCAGAGCGATCAGCCGTGCTCGCCGGGTTCAGCCGGCGAGTACGGCTGATTTTGTCAGCTAAGCCGCCAGCTTTACCTTATATTAACCTGCCGTGCGGGAGTTAGTGATAAATTAGTTATAAGCATATTGCCGCCTCCCTTACTGGCTGCGAATAACGCGCGCACCACGGCCGATCGGGATTTCCGCGCGCAGATTCAACTGCTTATCGGCTTTTCAGATTTATTCACCGGACTTATAAATTTCACGGGTTTTTCATAGGGTTGTCACCCATTCGACACAGCCAACCGGCGCAAAATCGGTTATGCTTGGAGGTAGCGGGGCCGTTCAAGGTCCTGCCATCCACAGAATCATAAGATGTCGGAGGGGATTTAATTATGAAAAAATGGATCGTATCCATATCGGCAATCGCTCTGATCGCAGTCATGACCGCTTGCGGCGCCAAGCCGGAGGCTGCTCCTGCTCCCAGCGGCCAATCCGCCCCTGCTTCAGGCGGCGCGGGTCAGCAGGTCAAACTGGTGGCAACAAACTATCAATTCGATCAGAAGGAATACAAAGTCAAAAAAGGCGAGGATGTCACGTTTACGCTGGAGAACAAGGCCGGCCTTCACGGCGTTGCCATCAACGGACTGAATGTGGAGCTGAAGGGAGATAAGCTCTCTGCGACGGTTAAGCCCGACAAAGCGGGAACTTACGATATCATTTGCAGCATTCCTTGCGGCTCCGGCCATATCAGCATGAAATCCAAGCTGATCGTTGAGTAGTCGGATAAGGTGACCGGGTTAAGAAAGGCGTCCTTTGCGGACGCCTTTTTGCTTTCCTTTTTTATTTTCCGCCACAGTGGAGACTAATGGGCATGCGATTTCTTCTCGCCAAACAAAAACGTCACATAACGGCCTGAAGCCGGATGTGACGTCGCTGATTTATTTGCTGATTTTCTATGCGCTCGAATTCGAATTTCTGCCTTCAATGAGTGCCTTTATTGGCGCTCCGGAGCTTTCTGCACCTGGGCTTGCCATAACTCCTTCAGCTTGGCTGTCACCAGCGGCGTCTGCTCTACCACATAGGGCGCCGCCCTCGATGTTGCGAGCAGCTTCTGGGCTGTGTCGCTCGGCAGAACAGTCATGAGATGAACCGCTATGACTGCAATGAGCGCCCCCTCCAGCAAGCCGAGAACGCCTCCGCTCCATTTATTGAAAGTTTTGATCCCCGGAGCGGCAGCCAGCCACTGAAGCAGTCTTCCCGCTATCCCGAAGACCAGCTTCGTTCCGAACAGCAGAAGTCCGAACGCCAGCACATTGTACACATAAGTATCCACCCGAAGCTCCTGAGCCAGCAGCTCGTACCTGGCATAAGTCTCATGTCCGGCCAAATTCATCCACTTCTGAATCCAGGGGGCCGTCTGCCTGTAACCAAAAAATGCCACCAGGTATGCCGCGAAGAGACCGGCCATTGAAACGAGCTGCCCAATAAACCCCCGGGCATACCCCAAGGCCAGTCCCATCGCGAGAACGACCAGCAGGCCGTAATCCAGTCCATTCATACCTAATCCTTCTCGACCAGCTCGATCCATTCGTTATACTCGACCTGCAGCTTCTCATACTCCGTTTGCAGCAGCCCCAGTTCGCGGAACACTCTCTCGGCTTTCTCCTGCTGCTCGTCGTATTCGGCCTGCAGCGCCTTATGCAGCTGGTTTTGATGCTTCAGCTCCTGCTGGAGCTCGTGGTACAGCTCGTTTTGAAGAGCCAGCTCCTCACGGTTTGCCTCCAGCTCCTTCTGCATGCGTTCCGACTCTACAGCCACCGCCTCCAGCTCACTTAACCTTGCGGCCTGCGAAGCGAGCCGCGCTGTCAGCACGTTATGCTCCTCCAAAGAGTGCTTCTGCTTATGTTCCCAGGCCGCACATTGCTCCTGAAGCGCCCGGCCGAGCTCCTGGGCTTGACGGATATCTGCTTGCAGGGCGGCCAGTTGGCTCTCCTTCTCCTCAAGCGCACGTTCAAGCTCTTCCTGCCGGCTCCGCTGCCGCTCGCTTTCCTGCCTGCTGTTTAGCTCCTGCTGAGCAAGGCGCGCGGCCAGCTCATCATGCTGCTTCTGCAGCTCGTCGTACAGCTCCTGCTGAAAGAGCAGCTCCTCCTGCCGTGCCAGCAGCGCGATTCGCAATTCATCGGCTTGAGCCGCCTGGCTTTCGCTTCGCTGCTGCCACTGGCTGCTGCTCTCTTGCAGCTGCATATTATAGGCCTGCTGCTGCGCCAGCTGGCGCTCCAGCTGCTGAGCTCGCTGCTCCCGCTCGCTCAGCTCGGCTTGAAGCTCGGCGCCGCGTGCGCCAAGCGCATCCGCTTCCTTGCGGGCGCGCTCCGTCAACTGCTCCAGCTCGGCCTGCCGCTTGGCCTCTGCCTCCTCCAGCTCTCTTTGGCGGCGTGCTTCCAGTTGCTCCAGCTCGGCCTGCCGCTGTTCTTCCGCCTGCCGCAGCTCCTGGCTGTGACGCTCCCGTAGCTCCGCTTCCGTTTGCTTCCGCGCTTCAAGTTCAGCCTGTCCGGCTTCGAAACGCTGCTGCAGCTCCGCTTCGAGCGCCGCGCTGGCTTGCCGCTGCCCGGCAAGCTCGCTCTCCAGCTCGCGGTACAGCTCAAGCTGCAGCTCAAGCTCCTCCAACTGCTCGCTTTGCTTCATGCGCCCCGACTCCAGCTCATGGCGCAGCGCTTCAGCCTGCTGCTGCAGCTCGCGTCCCAGCTCGAGCTGCTCCCCGAGCTGAATCTGCAGCCGGCGCTGCTTCTCAATCTGCTCGTCCAGCTCCGCCTGCCGCCGCAGCTCGGCTTCCTCTATCTGCCTCGCATGAAGAGCCTCGCGTTCCTTCTCACGAGCCGCAGCCGCGGCAGCGCTCTCCTGCGCCTCTTTTACCAAGCGATCGATCTGTTGTTCCAGCTCTGCCCTGCGCCGTGCTTCAGCCTCCAGAGCCAGACGTGAACGCTCGGCTTCCTCTCCCAGCTCAGCCTGGAGATTGGCTTCCCGAACCTTGTTCTGCTCGGCCAGCTCATTATAAAGCGCAACCTGAAACTCAACCTCCTGCTGCTGCGCAATCAGCTCCTCCTGCAGCTGATCATGCTGCTCGCTAAGCTCCGCAATTTGCCGCTCCCGTTCCGCCAGCTTGCCGGCATATTCTTCGCGTTCGGACGCCAGCCGGTTCTCCAGCTCCGCACGCTCTCGGCCGCGCTCCTCCAGCTCAGACGCCAGACGGGCCTCGAACTCCGCTCGCTGGCGTTCTTGCTCCGCTCGTTCGGCGGCGAGCTTGTCTTCGAACTCAACGCGCTGACGCTCCTGAGTCTCAAGCTCGGCCGTCAGCATGTCCTCGAGCTCCGCACG
>NZ_FMYY01000001.1:0-58459 GCF_900101595.1 Paenibacillus sp. cl123 | reverse complement strand
CGCCGGCGTTCTTGCTCCGCACGCTCGGCGGCGAGCTTGTCTTCGAACTCAACGCGCTGACGCTCCTGAGCCTCAAGCTCGGCCGTCAGCATGTCCTCAAGCTCCGCACGCTGGCGTTCATGTTCGGCTCGCTCGGCAGACAGCTTGCTCTCCAGCTCAGCCCGCTCGCGGCCGCGGTCTTCCTGCTCAGACGCCAGACGGGCTTCAAGCTCCGCACGCTGACGCTCCTGCTCAGCTCGCTCGGCAGACAGCTTGCTCTCCAGCTCGGCCCGCTCGCGGCCGCGCTCCTCCAGCTCCGACGCCAGACGCGTCTCGAACTCCGCACGTTGGCGTTCTTGCTCCGCTCGTTCGGCGGCGAGCTTGTCTTCGAACTCTGCACGCTGACGCTCCTGAGTCTCAAGCTCGGCCGTCAGCATGTCCTCGAGCTCCGCACGCTGGCGTTCATATTCGGCTCGCTCTGCAGACAGCTTGCTTTCCAGCTCAGCCCGCTCGCGACCGCGCTCTTCCTGCTCAGACGCCAAACGGGCCTCGAACTCCGCTCGCTGACGCTCCAGTTCCGCTTGCCCTGCAGTCAGCTTACTCTCGAACTCCGCACGCTCGCGTTCATGCTCTTCCAGCTTAGCTGCCAGACGGCTCTCCAGTTCCGCCCGCTGACGCTCCTGCTCAGCTCGCTCGGCGGCCAGCTTGCTTTGGAACTCCGCTCGCTGGCGTTCCTGCGTCTCAAGCTCGGCCGTCAGCAGCTCTTCAAGCTCCGCTCGCTGACGCTCCAGTTCCGCTTGCCCTACAGACAGCTTGCTCTCGAACTCCGCACGCTCGCGTTCATGCTCTTCCAGCTTAGCCGCCAGACGGTTCTCCAATTCCGCTCGCTGACGCTCCAGTTCCGCTTGCCCTGCAGACAGCTTGCTCTCGAACTCCGCACGCTCGCGTTCATGCTCTTCCAGCTTAGCTGCCAGACGACTCTCCAGTTCCGCCCGCTGACGCTCCTGCTCCGCTTGCTCTGCCGCCAGCTTGCTTTCAAACTCCGCTCGCTGACGCTCTTGCGCCTCCAGCTCGGCCGTCAGCAGCTCCTCGAGCTCCGCACGCTGACGTTCGCGCTCGTCCTTCTCAGCCGACAGCTTGCCTTCAAACTCCGCACGCTGACGTTCCTGAGCCGCCAGCTCAGCCGCCAGACGGCTCTCGAGCTCCGCACGCTGGCGCTCCTGCTCGGCACGTTGTTCCGCCAGCCGGGCTTCCAATTCTTCACGCTGCTGCTCGCCTTCAAGCAGCAGCAGCGTCATACGCTCGGCCTCGCGGGCCTGCTCCGCATTCCGCCCCTCAAACTCCCTGGCACGCTCGAGTTCGGCGGCGAGCTTGCTTTCGAGCTCCGCCTGCAGCGCAAGCTGCCGGTCCAAACGTTCGGCCGTCTGGGAAAATTCCGACTCGATCGCTTGCTTATGCTCGGTCAGCGCTTCCAGCTCCTTAGCCAGCTCCGCTTCCCGCGCCTCAAGCGCTTCCTTGCGCGCCTGCAGGTCATCGCGTTCTGCCGCAACCTCGGACAGCCGCTCCCTTTCCTCCGTCAGCTCCTGCTGCAGCTGCTCCAGCAGCTCGCCGGCTGCGGACATATCGGCCAGCGCCTTATCCAGCTGCCGCTTCTGTTCCTGCGAATGATCGATCTGCTCCTGCATCCGCGTCCATTCATCAGCCATATTAACCGCTGCCAAAACAGCGATTTTGGGAAGATCCAACCGGGGGCTTCCGTTAGCTATGCGATGCATCTGATCATTAACCACAGCGACGACTCGCTTTATATAAGAAGGACTGGACCTTGATACCAACTTGTATTGGGTGCCGTAGATGTCGACGGTCATGCGCACTTTCTCTTCACCGTTCACGCAGGTTGTCCCCTTTCCAAAAGACCAAAAAATTCTCCGTATCCTCAACTATTCGCTACGGAGAATCGCTTTTCCTGCTGCCCGCCGACAGGAATTGTCGAATGAAAATGGCATGAAAAAAGAGGGGCTGCCCCCTCCTTTTTTCTAGACGCCAGCCTTTGCTCCGAGCCGGCCTGCAGCGGATTCTCATCCGGTGAAAAAACCGGCCTGGAGCCGTCGCAGCACGGCCGGATAATCCCCTTCGTCATGCCTCGAGCGCCAGCACTTATTTCCGCAGCTCCGCTCCATAGGAAGCTTCGAGAGCCGACACGACGCGGCCGTGCAGCTCGCTCACTTCCTCGTCGGTCAGCGTGCGGTCCGCCGTCCGGTAGACAAGCGCGATGGCCACGCTTTTCTTGTCCGCGCCTACACGCTCGCCAGTGTAGATGTCGAACACCTGAATCGACTCCAGCAGCTGACCTGCGGTTTCCTGCGCTGTGGCGATCAGATCGCCGACAGCGACTCCCCGGTCCACGACCAAAGCCATATCGCGCGAGCTCGCCGGGAAGCGCGGCAGCGGGCTGTAAGCGAAGCGTTCGGCGACGAGCTTCGTCAGCGCCTCCATCTCCACCTCCAGCACATACGTATCCGCCAGATCCCTGGCTTGCTGCAAGGCCGGATGCAGCTGTCCGATCGTACCGATCACGCGGCGAGCACCATCCAGTTCAACCTCGATCGCAGCCGTACGGCCCGGATGATACCCTTCAACCTGAGTCTGAACATAACGCAGACCTTCAATGCCGAGGTAGGACACGATGTTCTCGAATACGCCCTTCAGGTCGTAGAAATCGACGTTGCCCGGTTTGCCCGTCCAGTGCAGCTCGCTGCGCTTGCCCGTCAGCAGCGCGGACAGCAGCAGCTTCTCCTCCGGCTGTCTGGTCAGCGCGGACTCCTCCGTCAGGAAGACGGGCGCGATCTCGAACAAGGCGACATCGTCGTTGTTCCGGTTGCGGTTATATACAGCCGCATCGATCAGATGAGGCACAAGACTGGTCCGCAGCACGCTCCGCTCCTCGCTCATCGGCATCGCCAGCGCAACCGGCTTCGCCTCGCGGTAGATGCCCGGGAATGCGGCGATCTGATCCGGATGCGTGTACGAATAGGTGATCGCTTCGTGCAGACCGCTGCCGTTCAGCAGGCGGCGGACCGTGCGGCGGACCGCTTGCTCCTTCGTGAGCGAGCCCGGAGTAGTCTCCGTATTCATCAGCGTCGTCGGGATATTGTCATACCCGTACAGACGCGCCACTTCCTCGATCAGATCGACGGCGCGTGTAATATCGCCCCGGCGGCTCGGCACATGAACGAGCAGTCCGTCCTGCTCCAGCGGCTCTACCGTGAAGTTCAGGCGTCCGAAAATTGCGGTAATCTCTTCCACCGTCAGACTCGTTCCCAGATACGAATTGATCCGGCTCGCAGTCACTTCGATCTGAACGGGGCGATGCTCGCTCGCAACCGACTGGACAACACCGGACGCCACTTGCCCGCCGCCCAGCTCGGCGATCAGAGCGGCAGCGCGGTCCAAGGCCGGGATGACCGCTTCGGGATTAACTTCCTTCTCGAAGCGAAGAGACGCTTCCGAGCGCAAGCCCAGCTGACGGCTTGTTTTCCGGACCGTTCCCCCGTCGAATCTGGCCGATTCCAGCAAAATGCGGGTTGTCCCCTCCGTCACTTCGGAGTTGGCTCCGCCCATAACCCCCGCCAGCGCGACCGGCTTCGTGCCGTCGGTGATCAGCAGCATATGCGGCTCAAGCGCCCGCTCGACATCGTCCAGCGTAACGAGCTTCTCGCCTTCCCGCGCATAGCGGACATCGATATGCCCGTTCTCCAGGCGATCCGCGTCAAAGGCATGCAGCGGCTGACCGTATTCCAGCATCACATAGTTCGTAATGTCCACAATATTGCTGATCGGACGAATGCCTGCGGCCATCAGCCGATTTTGCAGCCAAAGCGGGGAAGTCCCGACCTTGACGCCTTCGATCAAACGAGCGGCATAATGCGAGCAGGCGTCCTTCGCCGTAATTTCCACGGAAATCCGCTCGGCTGCCTTCACAGCAGCTTCACTATCCTGAATGCCCGCGGAACTGTCCGGCAGCCGGATCTCCCGGCCAAGAATGGCGGCGATCTCATAAGCCGCCCCAAGCATGCTGAGGCAGTCGGAACGGTTCGGCGTCAGGTCGAGGTCCATCACCTCATCATTGATCGCCAGCACATCCAGAATGCTTTCTCCAACCTTCGTATCCGCCGGCAGAACGAGGATACCCTCCTGAATTTCCTTCGGAAGCAGCTTATCGTTCAAGCCCAGCTCCTTGGCCGAGCAGATCATCCCTTGCGACTCCACGCCGCGCAGCTTCGCGCGCTTGATCGCCAGTCCGTCCGGCAGCTTGGCGCCGACCGTCGCCACCGGGACCTTTTGTCCGGCATCCACATTTTTCGCGCCGCACACGATCTGCAGCTCTTCGCCCGTGCCCACATCCACCTTGCACACGCTCAGCTTATCCGCATCCGGATGCTTCTCCCTCGAAGTCACATAGCCGACGACAACGCCGGTTACGCCCTTGTTGCGGCTTTCGACGATATCGACCTCGATCCCGCTGCGGGTCAGCTTCTCCGCCAGCTCAGCAGCCGTATAATCGGCAATCTCCACATATTGCGCCAACCATTGATAAGATACATTCATTGCGCCTCACTCGCCCCTTTCCCTTACAAATGCACGAACTGCTTCAGGAAGCGCAGATCGTTCGTATAGAAATGCCGGATATCTTCAATATCGTATTTGAGCATGGCGATCCGTTCGACGCCGAGGCCAAACGCAAAGCCGTTATATTCCTCCGGATCGTAACCGGCCATCTCGAGGACGCGCGGATGCACCATCCCGGAGCCGAGAATTTCCAGCCAGCCCGTATGCTTGCACACCCGGCAGCCGCTGCCGCCGCACATCGCGCACGTCACATCGACCTCCGCGCTTGGTTCCGTGAACGGGAAGAAGCTCGGGCGCATCCGGATCTTCGTCTGCTCGCCGAACAGCTCCTGCATGAAGCGCAGCAAGGTCCCCTTCAGGTCGCTCATCCGGATGTTGCGGTCGATGACAAGTCCTTCGATCTGCGTAAACATATGGGAATGCGTCGCATCGTCGTCATCGCGGCGGTAAACGCGTCCCGGGCAGATGATCTTGATCGGCACCTTGCCCTTGCTCTTCTCCAGCGTGCGCACCTGCACGGGCGAAGTTTGCGTCCGCATCAAAATGTCCTCCGTGATATAAAAGGAATCCTGCATGTCGCGCGCCGGATGATTTTTAGGCAAATTTAGCGCTTCGAAATTGTAGTAATCCTGCTCGACCTCCGGTCCCTCGGCGACCGTGTAGCCCATCCCGATGAAAATATCCTCGATCTCCTGAATCACCTTGTTGATCGGATGCTGCGCGCCTTGCGCGGCCGGACGGCCGGGCAGCGTAACGTCGATCGTCTCGGAGGCGAGACGGGCTTCCGTCTCCGCCCGGTTGAAAGCCTCCTGCTGCGCTTCGATCACTTCCTCGATCGCTCCGCGCACCTCATTGACGACCAGACCGATCGCCGGACGCTCCTCCGCGCTGAGCGCGCCCATCCCGCGTAAAATCTCAGTCAGCGGCCCCTTTTTGCCCAAATACTTGATCCGCAGCTCACCAAGCTGCTGCTGGTTCTGGACGCCCGCCAGCTCGCCGAGCGCTTCTTCCTTTAATTGCAGCAATCGTTCCTTCATGTTCCTGCTCCCTTCTCCATTCTGATAACGTTCAGCTGTAATCCTCAATCTCTGAAATGAGCCCGTCCCGGAATCGAAACACCGTTCTGCCGGACTCTATCCATAGATTCCTGCTCTCCTCGTTCATCTGCTGCGTCTCCTCCCAACGCCAGCTCCGGGCTTCGTGAGCTATGGGTTTTGCGGGAACGACAAAAAGGCTTCTTCCTCCCCGATAAGGGACGAAAAAGCCGTGGTACCACCCTTGTTAGAAAGCCGCAGCAGCACCTGCTGCGCCGCTCGCTTTCTCACTTCATTGAACATAACGGTTCGAAAACCGGTGGCCTTCTACTTGCCTCCGTATGAGAATCATCCGCATCCGGGGTTTCAAAGGACTGCTCGGGAGCGAACTTCGGCAGCCTGATTCTATCGGTCCCGCTCTCAGTCTCCGGCGGTTCCTCCCTGTGAAGAAGCACTGCTTACTTTTCTCCGTCCATGCATTTGTCAGTATGGATTTACCAAGTATTATATGCAATCCCCGCCGCGGATGCAAGAGGCGGCGAGCCGGAAGCCGAGCTGTCAGGAAACAAGCCGTCGCGCAGTCACGAGATCAAGCACCTTGGCCGCGGTCGCGCCCAGCTCCATATTTTCCACGACAATCTCGCAGGCTTTGCGGTAAGCGACCTCTTCGGAGTATTGTGCCAGGTAGCTTTCGAGCACGTCATACGGAATGTTTTTGGCGGCGAGCCGCTCCAGGATCGTTTGCTTGCCCGTATAAATGAAGATCGTAACCGCCTGTGCGCCAAGCATTCGCTTGAAAAACTGCGCCCCTTCCGGGTTCAACACAAGATAGGCGCCTGCGCCCGACCGGGTGGCGTCTTCCAGCTCCGCACGTTTGACGCCGTAGCGATAAGAGGCTATCCTGACCGTTTGGATGAATTCGCCGGCTTGCTCCGCCCTGTCGAACTCCTGTTCAGAGATATAGCGATAAAAATCCGCATTCGTTTCTTTAGGCCTCGGCTGCCGGGTCGTATAAGAGACGACCGCCGAAAATTGAAGAGCTTTGCCTACGAGCCGCGCAACCGACTTGCGTCCCGAGCCTCCGGTACCGGTAAAGAGAAGCAGGATGGGCAGATCCGTCATGTCCATCAGTCCCTTCCAAATGAATGCGTTTATACCTCTATTATAGTATGAATTTTCTGATAATTAAACGGCTTTTTTTGAGAACACAAGCCTCTATGGTATAATCAACCAAACCCCTGACCCGTGAGGAGAAACGAGGAATTATCATGTTAAGCTATGAACAGAAGCAAGCCATTATCGAAGCTTTCCCCGAACTGACACGCAAGGACGTATCGCTCGGACGGGTGAACTATCATTACGAAAACAGCGGCTACGATAAAAAGATCGTCGTCTATCACCTCCATCCGAACGGAAACGGCTTTGTGTATGCAGGCCATCTGACCGAAGCGGATACGGATGAGCGCGGGATGGTCAATATCCGGGATTACGGCGCGGACGAGCTCCGCAAGCTGATTCAAGCGTCCATCCTGTCGCTTGCTCCCAAGTCGGCAGCCGAGCTCGCCGTCAGCGGGACGGCCGATGATGAAGAACGGTGGCACGGCCCGGACAACCAAACCCTGCTGCTGGTTCACGAGGACGAGCTATGGTATGTGTATGCCGGACTGAATCTGGAATCGGCCTTCGAGACGTATGAGGAAGCGGTCCAGTACTTGCAGGAGGAAGGCTTTCGCCGTCCGTAGCATTGCCCGGCAAAACGAGTCAGTCAACCCAGTTGCAGACCAGGAAGGAGGCCAGGAATGAGCAACCCCGGACAGCTGCGAAGCCAGATTCGCCCCGGACTCGAGGTCGATATCGTGCTGAAGCAGGATCAACAGACAGGCAAAACGACACGCGGGATCGTGAAGGATATCCTGACCAACTCCCCCACCCATCCGCACGGCATCAAAGTAAAATTACGCGATGGTCAAGTCGGGAGAGTTAAGGCAATCGTTTCGAATAGTCAACCCTGATATAAGCAGCTCCCTTTAACCATACTGACGCAGGGGAGGAGACGTATATTGCCGCTGCTTGCCGGTGAAATCCGTGACATCACACGGTATCCTGTAAAATCATTTGCAGGAGAAAGCTTGGAAAATTGCCAAGTAGCTACGTATGGATTATACGGCGACCGTTTTTGTGCCTTTTAAAAGGTTCGGCATGTATGCATCCATTACAAAGCCTGGACATATTCGAAGTTGGCAGAAGATCTATGTATGTGCTCTCTAATCAAGAGAAACGGTTTTCTTTTGCAGGCAGTCAACCTTCTACCTGCAGAACATACAAACGCAGACAGCGGCCGCTGATCTGCGTTTATATGTTTTGCGGGCTTGCATAAAGGCTCCTCCGCGTTTTATAATAGGAACATACATTCCCATCCCAATCGCATACGGAAATTTATATGACCACAGGTGATACGATGAAAACCGAACATATGTATGAGGAATTGCGTTCAAAGTTCAAGGATGAAGATCGTGCCAAGCTTGTTATTCAGCAGCTGCGCACATATCAGGAAAGCAAGCAGAAGCGCAGATGGTGGCAGAAGCTTGCCCTCTCCCGGCGGCCCAGAACCAAACCTCAGTCCTGGGATTAGCTGCTGACGCAGGCTCTTGCTCCTCAGCATGGCGCGCTTCGTTCCTCTTGATAATACAGGCACATCTCCAGCCAGCGGCTGACCAAGCCCGGGTTGGACGCGAAGTGAAGATGCGTGTAGCCAGCCACCAGTCGGACGTATAAGCTTCCTTCCTTCTTGACTCCACTTGTCCCGACAGTCTCGTAGGCATGAGGCAAGCCGCCTCCCTTTGGCTCATAGACGGAATAATGGTATTCATGTCCGCGCGCAGTCTCGCCTTCCGGCAGCAAATAATTGCCCGGCAGCCCCTTCACTTCGCGCAGCCCTAGAGCGGCCCGCTTTTTCTGCATCGCTATGCTGCCCGGCACAACGCCCGCCATCGGATAACTGTTCCCATTCGTGTCCCGGATCGCTTCGGTCAAGTACATATAGCCTCCGCACTCCGCAAACGCAGGCATACCCGCCTCGATAGCTGCGCGGATCGATTGGGCGACTTCCGTCTGTTCGGCGAGCCTGGCGGCAAATTCCTCGGGGAAGCCGCCTCCGATATACAAGCCGGCGGCTTCAGCCGGAACAACTTCACCGGCGAGCGGCGAAAAGAAGGCCAGCCGGGCGCCGTGCAGCTCAAGCAGCTCCAGATTCTCTTCATAGTAGAAATGAAAAGCGGCGTCCCTCGCGACAGCAACTACCACTTTTGAACCTTCGGTCCGGCTCAGCGAACAACAAGGCCCGGCCCATACGCGCTGCCGGCTGATAGCGCCCGGGAGAGAGCGCGGCGTCGGCAGCGTCTGGCTCGCCTGTCGTCTCCCCGGAGAGGGTCGCTGGTTCGGCAAAGCCTGGAGCTGGTTCGGGTGCTGCAGCTGGCTTATGCCGTCCCTCGTCATCGGTCGGTTGTTCGCCGGTCAGTTGTTCGCCGGTCGGCTCTTCACGCGGGCCTGTCAGCTCCAGCAGCCGGCTTAGATCGACGCCGGACTCGATCCGGTCGGCCAGCGCAGCGTAGAAGCCGTCCAAGTCACCCCGCTCGATCGACGGCACAAGGCCGAGATGGCGCTCCGGCATGGACAGCTCCTCGCTGCGCAGCATGTATCCGATTACCGGTACCCGGCATTCCTTCTCGATCGCTTCCTTCACGATCCGGTAATGATTCAGGCTGCCGACATTATTCGCAAACACGGCCGCTATCTTCACCCTTGGGTCCAGCAGCTGAAAGCCCTTCACGATGGCCGCCGCGCTGCGCGCCATACTTTGACAATTGACCACCAGCAGTACCGGAGTGGCCAGCAATATACTGATCTCCGCCGTGCTGCCTGTATTCGACTTCGGGTCCTTGCCGTCATAGAAGCCCATAACGCCTTCGATAATCGAGATGTCCGCATCCCCCGAAGCGCGGTCGAAGATCTCCCGAACTGCCTCCGGCCCCATCATCCAGCTGTCCAAATTCCGGGAAGGCCGCGAAGTGACAGCCTTGTGGTAGGTCGGATCAATATAGTCGGGGCCGCATTTGAAGCCTTGAACAATCAGCCCTCTGCGCCGCAGAGCAGCCATGATGCCGAGCGTGACCGTCGTCTTGCCCACGCCGCTCCCGGTCCCTGCAATCACGAGTTTCCGCCGCTTGGCGGCTTGTCGCTTTTCCATACTCCCGTCCTCCTGTATCCGTGCCTCACGATCGAATTAACATGGATAGCTCCTAATCCGTCTCCATGATAGCATGGCCATTTCGGCATCGTCCATCTGAAGCGGGATAACGTCCCCAGACCGGAAGGCGTTCCAGAGTGAACGCCTTCGCATGTACGAAACTCAGGCACCAGAAGCAAGCCAGCCGGCTTTATGAGCCGAGTTTATCCCTTCACTCGCATTTGCGATTGCCTCGGCCTTCCCACAAGTTTGACCATCGATTATGCTGTATATATCGAATGTCTGAAGGAGTTGTATACTTTGAACCACGAGAAAATAACCGCTCATGCGCTGTCCAAGCCTGGCACCCGGATGCGCTACCCGTTCGACCCGGAGCTTCCGGTGCTGTTTGTGGGCGACAAAATGTTCGCTCTGCTCGGCACAACCTCTGGGGTACCCAGCATCAATCTGAAGGCCGACCCGGAAACCGTCTGGCTGACCCGCGAGACTTATCCCGGCACCGTGCTGCCCGGCTATCACATGAACAAAAAGCATTGGAACACCGTGGTGCTGAACGGGACATTATCCGATGACATCGTGCTCGATATGCTGGAAGAATCCTATCAGCTTGTCCGGCGCAAGCTGACCAAAGCCGTGAAGGAAGAGCTAGGGCTTTGAGCTTTGAGCTTTGGGCTTTGAGCTTTGGGCTTTGGGCTTTGAGCTTTGAGCTTTGGGCTTTGAGCTTTGAGCTTTGAGCTTTGAGCTTTGAGCTTTGAGCTTTGAGCTTTTAAGCCTTGCTTCAGTTCCACTCAATTCGGGGAGTCCATCTTCCGGGCCGTGAAGGCGGAAACGGCAGCCAGCAAGCAAAGCATCGCTGCGGCCCATAACACCCCTCCCGCGCCCAGCCACAGCGAGTTGGCCTCGGAGGCCATCGCTTGCTGCTCGTGCCGGCTTCCTATCGCCGTCAGACAGCAGGCGACGGCCGCAGTGAATACGAGAAAATGAGCAAGCATCCAGCCGAACGCGCTGGCGTATACTTCTTTCCTTTCCTTGATCCAAAGCAAGCTGACGAAAACAACAGCAATCCCCATCACAATGGCATAGCCGATGACCAGCAGCTCCATCGTCTCCTGCTCCATAGGCAGCATCGTATCCCTCCGATTGTTCAAGTTTGGCTCTTATATACGTTCATGGACGAGCTTAACGGAAATTTGTTGCGCCATGCATACGCCTTCCAACTCTTCCAGATTGATTTCCCCTTTATATTGTGCTATATTTTGAAGGCAAAACATCATTTGCGGGTGTAGTTCAATGGTAGAACGCCAGCTTCCCAAGCTTGAGGCGAGGGTTCGATTCCCTTCACCCGCTTATCATTTATGTGACTTAAAACCCTTGCGGCGCAAGGGTTTTTCTTTATCTACGGATAAACATTTGCCGTTAAAATCACCCAGGATTAGTAGGGGACAAAAACTTCTTGGCTGTTCAGCCGATTAGCCGATTATAGGTGATATGCCATATTAATCTTGTCCCAAAGCAAAAATAAAAAAGCACTCGGTTAAGAGTGCCGGAGTAGCTTAACTTAAAAACATACATACTTCCATCCGATAGGAGGACCGTAATAGTACCATTGGCATCGTGGAGGTGGCGGTGGCGGAATTGTTCCCATACCCGTTGTTGGTCCAGATGTTGGTCCAGATGTTGTCCCCGTTGTGGAAGGAATAGATGGCATTGTCGGGAATGGGCCCTCCGCCATAGAAATCTTATTTACATCAATGACCCCTTGAGTATTGTTGGGGTAAAAAACATTTATCGAATTTGCTCCTACATTAAGTTTATCGACGAATGCAACAACCTTTTGCCCATCAACGGTGAATATACCCCATTTGTTTAAATACGGCTGTACGTCGGTAATTGTTAATAAAACATATGTGGGTGTAAGACTTCTTTCCGTAAAATACGGATGGTAATAAGGGTTATAGTTCACAAAAAATACCTCCAAATCATTTATTTTACAAGGTATCTTATGCACATTTGCCCAGATTGACACAGTGTTCACTCGTTTTATCTAGCGCGAAAAAGAGCCGCATTTCTGCGACCCTTTTGATTTGATTATTCAGTTCGTTCTCGCCCAACTCGCTCACGATAAGATCATATCACGGATTTGCAATACCGTGGGTATACAGAAAGTATACTCTTTCAACGCTTTCGACTACGCTTGTTCCGACGTGGAATCCGGGAACTGATTTTTTTGATGTAAATCTCACTGTACCCCAGCCGTTCCGCGATTATTTTCAGCGGCAACCCCAGCGCGTCGCGCTGATATTCGACGGCTGTCTCCAAGCTCTGTATTTGCCCGATAACGGTCTCCATGCGCTGCCGGGTTACTTCAGTCTAATACCTCTAGCGTCTCCTGCAGCCCGCTGAAGGCCCTCTCATACTCCTCAAGCGCATGCTCCCCGGCTTCCTTGGTGTCGAACCTCTTCAGCGAGTCGCTGAACCAGCGCTGCGCCAACATTTGAATGATCGTGCTTGTGCCGGCACCTTGCGTACCCATCAGGACCAGCATATAGTCGAATTTGCATCCCGGTTCATACAGGCGCTTAACAGCAGCCACCAGCATTTTCCGGGTCACCTCCCGGACGTAATCCGTATCAGCGGCTCCTAAATAGTCCACAAACAGGCGATCGACGCGGGGCTTCCTGTCGCACTGCTGGGCCTCAAGGTATTCAATAGTAGGATGAAATCGATTTAAGTGCGCTACCTCAGTAAATGCGTTTTTAATCGTAGCCGACGCCTTGATGTCATATGTTTTGCCAAACCAGTGCTCCATGCACTTGTCATCCGCACCCAGCCACGGCTCATACTCTTCATGTTTGCACTCCCGGCCCCGCCACGGCAGCCGCCGGCAGATGACCTCCGTATTGCCAAAGGCGTCGTAGTGGTTATAAAGCAAACACCGCTTGGATCCCGGCTGGATCAGGCGGTGTTTTGGCGTTTATTCACAAGCACAAGGCAGGAGTGGAAAAAGGGCTGGGGCACGGAACGGGGAGTTTTGCGGACTATCTGGTTTCCCGCGGAAAAACTTATCACTCTTTATATTTTCCCGGAGTAACTCCCTCGTACTTTTTAAAGCTGCGTATCAACGCATTGCTATTTAAATACCCGACTTTGACAGCCGCATCCGAAATATTGAGCTTTTCGTCCCTTAATAGTACTTTCGCTTTTTCCAGCCTCACCTTATTGATATAGTCCGGCAATGGTTCTCCGGTTTGTTCTTTGAAAAGCTTGGACATATAATTTGGTGTAATTCCGAGATTTTCTGCGATCATGGCTACGTTTAGCGTCACTTCTCCATAGTGGCTGTTAACGAACTCGATAATACTTCTGCTTAGCTCGTAGGAACGATTACCGGCCTTTGACTGTATGCGCTCACATACGGATGAAAGCGTATTGGTAATTTCCTCCTGGAGTTCAGCTACGGTTTCGCATTCAAACAATTTTTCAACCGGCTCAGCCGCGTATATTTCTTTGACTGTTTTTACAATGGTGCTTGCAAGGTCAAACATAAAATACCTGGTCATTTCAGCAGTGGGAGTGCCGTCCATAAAGTTGGAGCGGATAATGTCATCAAGCAGCTGCTTTGCTTTTTCAAACTCTCCGGATTTAATGCAATTCACTAATTTTTGCTCTTTTTCAAGCGGGTAAAAATAATCCCTGACATTGTTTTTCAGATTTTGGAAGCTGATGATCTTCCCGGTACCGGCAATCAATTTATACTCCAGGGCTTCTGCAGCTTCCTGGTAGGCTTCCTGCATGCCATGAATACCAGTATGAGGATCGCTAATGGAAATCGTAAGCGTCATATTGTAATATTTCTCAAAAAATCCTTGCAGTTCTTCTGTAATATTTACTAGTTTTTGTACATGATCGACCGATTCAGGATCTCCCAGATTCACCAGAAATACCAGCTTCTCATCAATCTCTGTCACAAAATTTTTATACCCTTGTCCCAAGAGCTCTTCAAAAACATTGGTTATGACAAAGCTGGGGAGCTTTGACTTCGCTTCAAAATCATCTCCAATCCCTAAGGAAATAAGCTTGCCCTTATCCTCTATGGATAGGAGCACTACTATAAAATCACCGGATATAAACTGCATGTCGAGAGCGTAAAAGGCGTTGTGATGTACGGATATATTGCCAAATTTCCCTTTTAACAGCTTTTGCAGAAAATCCGCTCTCACCACACTGCTTTGCTGTTTAAGCTTTTGGTTTATTTGCTCCTTTTCCTGAAGAGCTTCCTGGATCGCCTCATAAATAAACTCATATTCATTACTGGATCTGTCATAAGAGTTTTTTATTTTCCCGTTTTGGACGATGCGGATGAGATTACGAACCGGATTATAGTTACGCCATGTAAGTAAAACCGATACGGCCCCCCCAAAAATTAAACATAGTATAATGCTGGCGATCATTAATTTTTCCGTAAACTCGCTTTTTTCCATCACAATCTCTCGCCGAACAATGGAAACATACTTTAGCTTGGATACATCGGATTTCGTATACGATATGATTAAGGATTCCTTTCCTTTCCCTTTCACCAGCATATTATCGCTGCTCTTAAGCTCATCCACCTGTAAAATATCCGATAAATGGAAAGAAGCAGTCGATGCAAGAATGCCGTTATCCTCATCTAAAATAAAAGTGCTTCCATATTGCGCCGATTGTATATTTTGAATCATTTCAGTAAATCGTTCTTTATTAAACAGGATGACGATGGTGGCAAGAGGCTTCTCCGAATTTGATATGGGGATTGAACGCATGTAAGCGAGCGCTCCTGAATCCTCGGTTGAGTCTGCCTTATTGCCTATTGAGATATATCTGCCGCTGTATGCATTTTGAAGCGTATCTATCCATTGCTCGTACTCGATATCCTTATTCGCAAGAATGGGGTACATATAGTTGCTCCTTGAAGCTGCTGTTGAAGAAATCACCGCATCCAGGTTTTTAAAGTACACATAAAAATTATCTATGTAGCCATTCGTTATATTCATCCTTTTGAAATCTTTTACGATCTGGGAAACCTCGTATTGTTTGTTAATCCAGTTCGTTTCCTGCGAATTGGCCAGCAGTTGAATATCCGGGTTAAAAGCAATATCAAAGCTTAAGCGCTCGGCATCCTTTAAAATGTTGTCCATGTTCAGCTGAACTTGTTTCAGCATGGCAAGATTTGCCCTGTTGGTTTCTTGCTCAATGGTCCTTACCGTAACAAAATAAACGATTCCAGTGAAAATGATGGGAATTAGCAAAATCAATATATAAGATAAAATTTGGGGGAAAATGATACTATTTTTAGTGCTCAACACTCTCTTTACGTTCATGAGATCCCCCTCATTATCAGGATTAGAGTTCGTCTCCCCGCTCCGCAAGCAGCGTTAGCCGGTCTTGGAGAGCTTGTACGGCTAAATATTATACTACAATACACTATGACTGAAATTCCACAATTTTCCGCTGGGATTCTGCTCCGGCCGTACGCAGCCTCGGGTTCCGTCTCGATTTTACGCGAGCCTTTTGTTTTTGGTGATGATTTTTCCATATTTAATATTGAATTTGGGGATATTGAATACGCATTCTGTCGGATGAGGATTGATTTACGGTTGCTAGAAATACTACACTTTCCCTAGCCATTGCAGCTGGCGATGAAGCGTGAAGGCTTGCAGTCACAGGATAGCAATGGTGGGCAGCAAAACATAAAACTTAAGGGGAGGAAAAGAAGTTGAAAAGTAAAAAGGGTTTTACCAAGATGACTACCGGTTCCCTCTTGATAGCGCTTTTATTATCAGCGGTGATGTCAGGATGCGGGGATGAGGAAAAAAAGGCTGAGCCGGCAAATTCGGCACCGACTGATACCGCCGTAAAATTACCTTTTGAGAAACCGGTAAAATTCCGCGTCTGGGAGCCCCTGCCAAGCACCGCTCTTGCCGTTATGAAAAATTATGCCGAGTCGGAGCTGAATAAAGAGCTGCAGAAGAGACTGAATGTCACCCTTGAATATATTCATCCTACAGAAGGCTCGGCGAAGGAACAGTTTAACCTGATGCTTGCGTCCGGCGATATACCCGATTTTATTGTGGGCACCTTTGGAGACTATCCGGGAGGACGGGTAAAAGCCTACGAGGATGGCATCCTGATTGACATAAAAAATGAAATTCCCAAGTACGCACCGGATCTTGCCAAAATCTATGAAGCTTATCCTGATTTATTGATGGATGTCGAGACAGAGGATGGAAAGCAGTTTTACTTCCCTTTCCTCAAAGGTCACGAGAGTATATACACTTATTTCGGAGGCTATTTGCGTAAGGACTGGTTGAACGATCTGGGACTGCAAGTGCCGGAAACGATTGACGAGATGTATACGGTATTGAAAGCCTTCAAAGAGAAGAAGGGGGCCATAGCGCCTTTTACCGGAAGTGTCGGAAATATTAAAGGGATCTACTTTACCGGAGCATGGGGGATTAGCCAGGATCACTTCATTGAGAATGGCAAGGTCGTATACGGGGCGATCGACCCCAGGTTTAAAGAATATGCCAAGACCATGGCGAAATGGTATAAGGAAGGTCTACTGGACCCCGAATTGGCTACCAATAATTCCAAGACCATCGATGCCAAAATTACCGGAAATCAAGCCGGCGCAGCCGTAGGAAACACCGGTTCGGGTCTTGGCAAATACTTGCCTCTGATGAAAAACAAGGACCCTAAATTCGACTTGGTCGCCATGCCGTATCCCGTTCTTAACAAGGGTGACTTCAATCCCTTTATGCCCAAGGATGGACCTACGACCGGCGGCGGCGCATGGAACGTGACCAGCTCAGCCAAGAAGAATCTGAAGGAAGCGCTCGCATTTCTGAATTATGGCTATACGAAGGAAGGCTCCATGCTTTATAACTTCGGGGTAGAGGGCCTAAGCTACAAGATGGAGAACGGATATCCCAAATATACGGAACTGGTTACAAATAATCCGAACGGACAGCCTATCGCCACCATGGGACAGTTTTACGCCCGCGCCTTTAAAGACGGACCTTTCGTACAAGACAAACGGTATTTTGAGCAGTACATGGCTCTGCCCCAGCAGCAAGAGTCGCTAAAAACCTGGACCAAATATGCCGACCAGGTCACCAAAGCCAATAAGAACTATAGAGGAACCTTGACACCGGATGAAGTTTCTCAAACCACGACCAAACAAAATGAAATTAACACGTATAAGGATGAAATGTTCCTGAAGTGGCTGATGGGGAAAGAGGATGTGGACGCTACTTGGGATAAATATGTGGAGCAAATCAAAAAGCTGGGTATCGACGATATCAACAAAGTCAGACAGGACGCCTATGACCGGTTCATAAAAAAATTCCCGCAGGCATTAAATCCGCGGTCGTTTAATATCAGCGACATCTTTGATAAATAGCATGATTGGAATGGGGGAAGCGATTCCCCCATTTCACATCCAAGGAGGTTCCGACAGTGCCAGAAGTAAAGATGCAGCCGCAGCCTTTGATATACAAAAAGCCGAGCCTCATTCAGGCCATCAAAAAAGATTATAAAAAAAATAAATGGCTGATATTGATGGCCCTGCCCGTAGTCGCCTGGTATATCTTGTTTCACTATGTTCCCATGTATGGGGTCATCATCGCGTTTAAACAATTTAGCCCCGTAAAAGGCATCTGGGACAGCAGCTGGGTGGGACTCAAGCATTTTCATGATTTCTTTAACAGTATCTCCGCATGGAGAGTTATCCGGAATACCTTGTTAATCAATTTCTATCAGCTTGTCTTTGCTTTTCCGGCGCCCATTATACTGGCGTTGTTGCTCAATGAGATCAAAAGCAAATACTTTAAAAAGACGATTCAAACCGTTACCTACTTACCGCATTTTGTTTCAACGGTAGTTATCTGCGGCATGATTATCGATTTTTTCGCAAAAAACGGCCTGATTAACGATATTATTGCTTATTTTGGAGGCTCCCGAACCATCTTCCTCGTGGAAGCAGGCTGGTTTAGGTCCATTTATGTAGGTACCGGCATCTGGGAAGGCGTAGGCTGGGGGTCGATTATCTATCTCGCTGCTCTCACCGCCATTGACACGGAGTTATATGACGCGGTAACGATCGACGGAGCCGGAAGGTGGAAACAGTTTGTTCATATTACGTTACCGGGAATTGCCCCCACCATCGTGATCCTGTTAATCATGAATATTGGCCGTATGATGAGTGAAGGATATGAAAAAATTATATTGCTCTATAACCCCAGTACTTATGAAACCGCGGATATCATTTCATCCTTCGTATACCGGCGTGGATTGGTCGAGGCCAATTACAGCTTCAGTGCCGCGGTAGGGCTATTTAACTCTGTAGTGAACCTGATTCTGATCGTAGCAGCAAACTATACTAGCCGCAAGGTTAATGAAACCAGTCTGTGGTAAGGAGTGTCAGCTATGGTTGTCAAAAAGACTGTTGGGGATTACATTTTTGATTCGGTGAATATGATTTTATTGGCGGCCCTGGCTGTAATGACGGCTTATCCTTTTGTTTATGTTATTTTCGCCTCTTTGAGCCAAGCGGATGAGCTTACGGCCCATAGCGGCATACTTCTGAAGCCATTGGGACTCAGTCTGGACGCCTATAAAGCTGTGTTGAAAAACCCGATGATTTATACCGGGTATATGAACACGCTTTTTATTGTAGTGGTGGGCACGGCTTACAACATTATAATGACATCCATGGGAGCTTTTGTTCTCTCTCGGAAAGATTTCTTCTGGAGAAAGCCGATGACCATCATGATTGTTTTCACCATGTTTTTCGGCGGGGGACTGATTCCCAATTTCTTGTTGGTGAAAAATCTCGGTTTAATGGATTCCTTATGGGCCTTGATCATTCCCGGAGCGATCGGAACCTGGAATCTGATTATTATGAGAACGGCATTTCAGGGAATCCCGGACAGCCTGATAGAATCCGCCCATATGGATGGCGCACATGATTTCATCGTCCTGTTCAAAATCATATTGCCGCTGGCTTTGCCGACTATCGCCGTTATGGTGCTGTATTATGGGGTCGGCCACTGGAATGCGTGGTTTGGCGCCATGATTTACTTGAGAAATCGGGATTTATGGCCGTTGCAGCTGGCCTTGCGGGAGATTCTGATCTCCAACAGCACGGATGAAATGATGTCCGGAACAGTAGCCCAGGACCGTCAGTCCATTGGAGAAACGATCAAATATGCAACTATTATGGTCGCTACCCTCCCTATCCTGGCCGCATATCCTTTCTTGCAGAAGTATTTTGTGAAGGGAGTCATGGTTGGCGCGCTTAAAGGGTGAACCTCACCATCTATAGCAACAGCGGCTATATAAAAAGCCCTTTTCGCGTTGGTCGCGGGAAGGGCTTTGGGCTTCCGGCACTACAAGCCCGTATAGGTTGTCGGGGAGATCCCCTCTATTTTCTTAAAGTACTTGCTGAAATAAAACATGTCGCCAAAGCCGACTAATCTTGCCGTCTCGGTTACGGAGCAGCCCATTTCCAGAAATTCTTTTGCGCGGGCGATCCGATAGTTAATAATAAACTCAAAGGGCGTTTCTCCGGTCGTTTCCTTGAAAATATGACCTAGATGGGAAGGGCTGATATGGATACTGTCGGCCAGCTCCTTGAGCGTTAGCTTGCGGGTATAGTTTGCTGCAATATAGTTAATTACTTTCTCCACTTTATGAATAGAGCTGTAATTTATGGCGTTATTTTCAAAGTAATGAGAAATAAGAAGAAGGATTTCCATGAAATAGGCGCGGCATCTGAAGGTCCTATTTTCGTGTCCCGATGACCAATGCCGCATGAACTCTTCAAACAATTCCTTCAAACGACGAAATAAATACCGGTCTTGAATATGGCTGTGAGCGGGAAACGGAAGCGCCACATCAAGATTAACCCAACTGCCGTTCTCCATAATGGGGCACGCATATTGAAAATCAACGGTATAGCATTTCACAAGACAGTTTGGATTCGTATCTCCCCTCCTCATGTCGCCTGGTTTAAAATAAACGATATCTCCGCTAGTCGCTTTAAACTCAGCATCATTGCAAAGAAGATTGGCTTCGCCGTCAATGACCAGCATGAGATTATGATGTTGAAAAACAGCATGAGGAATTTTCCAGGAAGGGGTAGCGAGCCGTTTGATAGCGAAGTAAAAATGTGGAATCATGGCATTTAAAACATCGGTAGTCTTCAGGACCGTCACACCACCAAATAATCAGGATATATTACAAATCAAATCATATCATTCATCCCTTAAATACTCCATATATGCTAGCATGAATCGTAGAATACTTCATAAAGGAGCTGGGATGATGAAGCCATATTTCGATGAACAGGAAAGTATTTTTTCGAAGCTGTACGACCGTCCGGATGAGATTCTTGAAACCGTCGCCAATGCCTACATAGGAAGGAATCCCCCGCTTCCTTTTGAGTTCCGGAGTTTTTCGCGGGAAGGCTTTCTTAAGAAAAATAATGGCAGATATAACATGAATTTTGAAGAGAAGCTGCCGGAAGCCAAACCGGGCCAGTATGCTTTTGTTTTTGGTCTGCTCTGGAGCAACCATGACGGGTGGACGGATTTTGGCCTGAGCTGCTACGGTCCTGCTTCCGTTTATTTGAACCGGGAATTTCTGTATAAAGCCGATATTAACGAAGAAGTTAATCCCAAAATGAGTAAAGGCATTCGCGCCAAGCTGCAAAAGGGCTGGAATTCCGTATGCATTAAATTTGTGAAGACCGCAGCGGGGTTTGGCGGGATTTTCGGTACGCTGCACACCAAATGGAATCCTATGGAGTTTATGTCCCCCTTCCGGGAAAGAAAGGGGCAGGCCGGCTGGATCTATTCCGACGCCATGAATGCGGACTGCTTCAGCGAAGAGCAAATTCCGGCATATACAGGCACGGAAGAGCACTCCGGCATGACCTGGTACCCGGCGCTTTCCTGGGATGCCGACAAGATGAAGATGAATCCGTGCGCGCGGATTTTCGGCAGTACTCCCCATAAGGTGGCTTACCTTTGGTCGGAGCTTAGTCATGCCGGCGCTGGCTCCAAGATATGCAGCCTGAAGGGGAGCTCCTCCGGGAAGCTGAGGATATGGTTGGATGGCCATGAGGTGTTTTCAGGGGCGCTGAACACATCGGAAACGGCGGAATTCAAGCTCGATCCTGGGAAGCATGAGCTGCTGGCGGAGCTGTGTTCCGCGGAAAAGGGATGGGAGTACGGCTTCGATTTTATCGTGGACGGCGAGACCGCGGCGTTGTCGATTCCCAGGGGCGTGAAGGGGAGCCGTGATCCATGGCTGTATCTGGGGCCTTTTGATAATCCGCTGGAGGAGCCCGCCGATCGTATTTGTTCCTTGTACCGTTTGTTTGAGCAGGGAGATAATCAATTTTTCTGGCGGCTGGATCAGCCCGACACCTGGGTAAGACCTTACTTGGACAATCCCCTGTTCGCCAAATGGAATTATCCCCTGGGGGTTACGCTTTACGGGCTGCTGCAGACCGGCCGGTTTTTACAGAAGCCCGGAATCCTCGATTATGCGCTGAACCATATTACGGAGTGCACCCGGATTTATAAGTATGCCAAATGGGATGCGGAGCAGTACGGTTATCCTTCGGTAAACAATCAGCTGGTGGAAATGGATATGCTGGATGACTGCGGCTCTTTCGGCTCCGCCGTGCTCGAAGCGTACAGCGACTCGCAAGATCCTCATACTCCTTATCTGGTTAGACAGATCGCGAATCATATGAAATATAAACAAGAACGGCTCGAGGATGGAGCCTTCTACCGCATCTGCCATAATAGCTTCCAGGAAAATACGTTATGGGCTGACGACCTGTATATGAGCACTCCGTTTTTAATCCGTTATTATCGGCTGACGGGGGATGCCAACTATTTGGATGACGCCGCAAGGCAGTTTAACCGGTTTAAGAAGTATCTGTTTATTCCCGAACTCAAGATCATGTCCCATGTGTACGACTTTAAGCACAACAAGCCTACCAATGTCCCCTGGGGCCGGGGCAACGGCTGGGTATTCTTCTCGCTGTCGGAGCTGCTGGAGGTTATGCCGGAAACGCACGTGGAGCGGGAGGACTTGCTGACCTTCTACAATGAGCTTGCCGAAGGCTATTTGGCTTTGCAAGGAGAACGCGGGCTGTGGCATCAGGTATTGACTCATCCGGATTCTTATGAGGAAACGTCCTGCACCAGTATGTTTGTTTACGGCTTATCCAGAGGCGTCCGACAGGGCTGGATTAGGGAAGATTTGAAGCCTAAGGCGGTAACGGCAGTGAACAGAGGCTGGGAGGCCCTGACGAAATATGGCATCGACCGGTTTGGAAATGTACATGGGGTATGCCGGGGCTCCCGGTATTCCTTCACGCCGGACTACTATAAGATAGAGCTGAACGCGGTGACCAATGATACCCATGGAATAGGTATTGTCCTGCTGGCAGGCATCGAAACAGGCAAAATGTCGGAATGGCTGAAACAAAAGCATGACATGCGGTAATGCTTCCTCTGCCTAGGGAGACGATGGATGCCATGTCCCGGTCTGCCGCGGGGCTGAAGGCGCACGGGTTAGTTTGATGCCGCCCCCTTCTATGCTCTACAATAGACTATGAATCAGTTACGAAGGAGGCGTGTGACGTGAAGTACAGAGTGTTAGGCAAAACAAATCTCAAAGTATCCGTCATTGGCGTAGGAACATGGCAGCTCGGAGGCGAATGGGGCAAGCCCTACACGCAGCAGGAAGCGGATGCGATCCTCGATCAGGCCCGTGAGAGCGGGATCAATCTGATCGACACCGCAGAGTGCTACGGCGATCACACCTCGGAAGCGCTGATCGGCGGTTATTTGTCGCGCGGACGCCGCGAGGACTGGATCGTCGCTACGAAGTTCGGCCATCATTTCCAAGAAAATTTCACACGGACGCAAGAATGGTCGCCGGAGCAGGTGCTCTCCCAGCTGGAAGCATCGCTCAAGGCGCTCCGCACCGATTATATTGACATCTACCAGTTCCATTCCGGTACGAACGAGGTATTCGACCAGGATGACCTGTGGACGCTGCTGGACAAGCAGGTGCAGGCAGGAAAAATCCGGCATCTTGGCACATCCATCGGCAGCAATGCGAACCTGCATCAGGTCGAAGCCTCGTCCCGCATCGGGTCCGAAGTCATCCAGGTCGTATACAACCGGCTGGACCGCGTCCCGGAGGAGCATGTCTTCCCCTCCTGCCAGCAGCAGCAGCTTGGCGTGTTGGCGCGTGTGCCGCTGGCGAGCGGTTATTTGAGCGGCAAATACAAACCAGGCGCCGTCTTCCCCGAGAACGACGTACGTCACCGCCACGAGGCGGAGCAAACGCGTCTGAAGCTCGAAGAGGTCGAGCGCATCCGCACTCAGGAGATCCCTCCCGGCGTCGATATGTCCGCCTGGGCGCTGGCCTGGTGCCTGAAGCATCCGGCCGTCACCGCCGTTATCCCGGGCTGCAAAAGCCCCGAGCAGGTCAAGGCCAACGCCGCCGCAGTCGCATACGTAGGCGACGGCCATCCGCAGGCGTGGCAGCAGGCCTAAGCGTCTGAGCGGCAGCTTCCCCTAGGGAAAGCGGAAATCAACAAAAACCCTTCAAAACCTCGATCTTCCGAGATGGTTTTGAAGGGTTTCCTTATGTACGCTCTCAGCCTTACGCCGACAAACGCTGCAGCAAGCTCGTAAACTCTCTCGCCGGAATCGGTTTGGAATAAATATAACCCTGAATCTCGCGGCACTTGACACTGAGCAGGAAGGAAAGCTGCTCCTCCGTCTCCACGCCCTCCGCGATGACGCTTAGCTTCAAGCTATGCGCCATAGCCATAATCGCCTGAATAATTGCCGCGTCATCCGGATCATCGGTAATATCACGGACAAATTGCTGGGCAATCTTCAGCTTGTTGATCGGGAATTTCTTCAAATAACTGAGCGAGGAATAGCCGGTCCCGAAATCATCCATCGAAATATGCACGCCCATATCGCGGAGCGTATGCAGCTTCTGGATAACTTGATCGACGTTGATCATCGCGATGCCTTCGGTAATTTCCAGCTCCAGGAACTGCGGCTCCAGTCCGCTGTCCTGCAGCGCCTTCAAGACGACCTGGACGAAGTCTTGCTGATGGAACTGGATCGGCGAAATGTTGACGGCCATCTTGACGGGCGGGAAGCCTGCAATTTGCCAGGCCTTGTTCTGCTTGCAGGCCGAGCGCAGCACCCATTCGCCGATCGGGATAATCAGGCCGGTCTCCTCAGCCAGCGGAATGAACTCTCCTGGTGAAATAAACCCGAGACGGGGATGATTCCAGCGGATCAAAGCCTCCATCCCGTTCATGCGGCTCGTAAAAATATCCACCTGCGGCTGATAGTGCAAAACAAACTCCTCCTGCTCCAGCGCCTGGTTCAACCATTCCTCCATGACCAGCTTCTGAATAACCGTCTCGTTCATCTCCGACTGAAAAAACTGGTAGCCGTTTTTGCCCCGGTCCTTGGCCCGGTACATCGCCGTATCGGCATTTTTCATCAAGTTGATGAAATCCTCTCCGTCGTGCGGATAGATCGCAATGCCGATGCTGCAGCCGACCCGCAGCACATGTCCATCTATAGTAAAGGGCTGGCTAAGCAGCCGCATAATCTTTTTGGCGACCTTCTCCGCCTCTTCCGCCCGGGCGGTGTCCTTGATCAGCAGCATGAATTCGTCTCCGCCCTGTCTGGCCACCACATCCTCCTCATACAGGCCGCTCATCAGTCGCTTGGCGGCTTCCTTGAGCAGCTGATCGCCGAAGCCATGCCCGAACGTCTCGTTGATATGCTTGAACCGGTCGAGATCAATCAGCATGACCGACAACGGCCGGGAAGGCTCGGAGCCATCGATCGCCACCTTCAATACCTCTTGAAACATCTGCCTGTTCGGAAGCCCGGTCAATTGGTCGTGGTAAGCCAGATAAGTCAGCTGGTAGAACGTGCGGTCCCGCCGATGAATATCTGCGGCTACCAGAACCATCACGGGAATGGTCAGCAGCAGCAGCAGCAGATTATCCACGGTTTCTCCGAACCATATGAGATGGCCTGTCTGATAAAGCGTCATCGCAGTGTCGAGCATCTCCACGAACAGCAGGACTGCCGCCGTCGCAAGCGAGGTCCTGATCGGCCGCCATCCGATGCGGCGCCTGACTCCGTTATATAAAAGAGGAGTCAAAACAAGACTGACGCACACGGCCTTCAAATAAACAAACAGATCGTTCGGATGCCCGGTCAGCTCTTTGACAGACAAAAAGACCAATGCTGCGCCGGCGAAAGCGCACCACAGACGCACCGCCAGAGCGAGAGAAGCCCGTCTGCTCTCGTAGCCTGGCTTTTTCTCATTGTGACGGTCCGGCATATCTTGCATTTTTTCCATATTGATCCTCAGCTTCCTCTTGAAAAGGTATGTCTTTATTGTAAGGGGACGGCAAAGAATCGACAAGCATAATTTGGTCGTAAAGTCCTACTTTCCCAAAAACTTCATTTCAATTCAAGAAATATGTCGAAATCTTTAATAAATACGAATCTCTTTCTTATAAACCGTCTCATCGTCCTGGCTGTTCATGACCCGAACCTCGATATGCCAAGTCCCCGCATAAGGCAGATACGGCCCCTTCGCTTTAAACGTATATCGCTTCATGCCGAAGTCCTCGTCCACGCTCGTATCCTCCACCGGTGTCACGGGCACCTCGAACGGGGCAATATCCGGGGTATCCGGCGACTGAAGCTTGACGATGACCTGCTTAGGCGGGCCGAACTGCTCCAGCAGCCACACCTTCACGGTAAAATCATTGACGCCCGGCGCATTCGGACTGATCTGGGTTGTCATATGAATCCGCTCGCCCATCACATGCCACTGCAGCGGGGCATTGGATGGCATGGGCGTCAGATAGGTGAAAATGCCTACGATAATGAGAATGGACGCCATCCAAGCCGCATCCAGCCGAATAAGAAGCCCTACGGTGCGCTCTTGCTTCTTTCGGTAAGCGTACCGGATCAGCGCAGCGGTTATGACGACCAGCAGGACGACGCCGGTTTTGACAAGCAGCCAGCGGCCCCACGCGGTCTCAAGCACATATTCGATATTCGGCAGGAAAATAAAGGCTGACAGCGTTCCCGTCACGGCGAGCACGATGATCGACAGCAGCGCGGCCGACGAAAAAGCCGGCAGCAGCGGCCGAGCGGCTTCCTGATCCGCGCGGAACAAATAAAGCAGCATAACCAGTCCTCCGACCCAGACGGCAGACGCCCCGAGATGCAGCCAGTCGAGCAGCAGCGTTTGGCTCTTGGGCTCGAAGGCGGCCGCATGACCGAGCAGGCTTTTGCCAAGCCAGACCGCGGCTACCCAGATGTACGTCAGCCAAGGGCCGCGCTGGAGACAAACGAACGACAGCAGCGCCAGCACCAGCCCGGCCAGCCAGGCAGGACCGATCGTCGTTTTCGTAAATAGGCTGATCAGCCCTTCCGTACCGCCGTCCCCGATCAGATCGCCCAGATGAGCTCCCATAAATAAAATATAGGCAACGGCATACAGCTGCTGCAGGCCCGCCTGTACTTTCCCCAGCTTGGCGCGCAGCGCCTCCTGCCTCCCCAGCGCGAACCACCGGTACCACAGCGCCCAGCCCGTCAGCGTCAGCATGGAGATGAAAAACGCGATCCGCGCTGCGAACTGCAGCACGTCCCTCGTCCCAAGTCCCGTTGCCAGTTCCCCGCCATGCCGGTGCATTTGCTCCAGCGCCTCGTTGGCGTTTGCGGCGGACGGGGCATCCAGGCTTTGGCCGACTGCGAACAGGTAGCTGCCTTGTACCGGATGACCGTCAGCCGAGATGACATGATAGGTTGCCAGATAAGTCCCTTTTCCGAGCTCGGGCAGCTCCAGAGTCACGGTCGTCCGGGCTTCATTCATGGCGGCAGGACGTTCCGTTACCTTGCGCTTCTCCATGTCATAGACTCGCAAATAATAAACCCCTGTTTCCAGCCGTTCATTAAAGGTCAGCGTCACGGCCGACGGCGGCTCAGCGAGCTCGCTGCCCGCTGCCGGCACCGCCTGCAGCAAACCCGCATGGGCCATCGCCGGAGCGGGCGGCAGCAGCCAGCCTGCCGCAAGCGCGATGAGCCACACGAAGACCCATACTTTAGCGCCCTCGCGCAAGCGAAAATATCCAGAACCATGCATACGATGCATAACCATAACCTCCGTTTCAGCCTGTCAGCCTCTAATGTAGCATAAAGCGGAGCCTCGGACCACATCCCCGGGAGGGTGAAATCAACGATTCCATGAACGACAAATCTCGCTAAATAGATTGACAGATGGCGTCTCCATCATGTACATTCAATTTATTGTCTCATTCGGAAATACTCTATATGCTGTATATGCAATGATTACCTAATACTACATATAGTATCCAATTTGTAAAGTCACGCCAGCATTTCAAGGACGGGGCGCTCGCTGCCCTCCCTTTTTTCGACATCATCCGTCAGGTCTGAAGCTGGCCTTATTGGCTGTCCCGCACAACCGGCATGCCGCTGCCCGCAAGGCGCGCGCGTGCTTCATTCGCCTGCCGATTGAACTTATTGCAGAGGAGCTGGAATCATGATTATCGTCAAACGCGACGGCACCCCGGAAGAGCTGGTATTCTCCAAAATGAAAAAGGTGATTGATTTCGCCTGTGAAACGTATCCGGAATGCGATCCGCTGGAGCTGGAAACGGCGCTGCTGCCCTTATTCCGCAACGGGATTACGACCAAGGAAATTCAGCGTCTGCTGATTCAAGTCGCGGTTGAGAAAACAAGCGTCGAGCAGCCCAACTGGCAATATGTCGCCGCCAAGCTGCTGGCCTATGATTTGTACAAGGAAGCTCGTCTGAACCGCAAATACGGGCATTTCGGCTACGGCGACCTGTATTCGCTTATCACCTATTTGACCGATATGGGGCTGTACGGCGCTTATATACTGGAGCATTACAGCCGCGAGGAAATTATGGAGCTCGGTTCGTACATCAAGCCGGAGCGCGATTATTTGCTCAACTATATCGGACTTAAGACGCTGGCCGACCGCTATTTGATCCGCGGGCTGGACAAGGAAGTGCTGGAGCTGCCGCAGGAGCTGTTCATGGGCGTCGCCATGCATCTGGCCATGAAGGAAACGGACAAGCTCCGCTGGGCCAAGCAGTTCTACGATGTGCTGAGCAGCCTGGAGATGACGGTCGCTACGCCGACGCTCGCCAACGCGCGCAAGCCGCTGCATCAGCTGTCTAGCTGCTTCATCGACACCGTGCCGGATAATCTGTGGGGCATCTACAACGTGGATCAAAGCTTCGCGCAAGTATCCAAGCATGGCGGCGGCATGGGCATCTATGTCGGCAAGGTGCGCAGCCGCGGCTCCAATATCCGCGGGTTCAAAGGCGTCGCCGGCGGCGTCGTGCCCTGGATCAAAAACTACAACAATACCGCGATCGCCGTCGATCAGCTCGGCGTCCGCTCCGGTGCCGTCGCCGTCTATCTGGACGTCTGGCATAAGGATATCCTCGACTTCCTTAATCTGAAGACGAACAACGGCGACGACAGAATGAAGGCGCATGACATTTTCCCAGGCGTCTGCATTCCGGACCTGTTCATGCGCACGGTGCAGGAGCGCGGCTCCTGGTATTTGTTCGATCCGCATGAGGTCCGCAAGTACAAGGGCTACTCGCTGGAAGACTCGTTCGGCGACGAGTGGGAGCAGCGGTATCTGGACTGCGTAAGCGACGATAAGATTTCCAAGGACGAGATTCCGGCGATCGATATTATGAAGCGGATTTTGACCAGCTCGTTCGAAACCGGCACGCCGTTTATTTTCTTCCGCGACACCGTGAACCGGGCCAATCCGAACAAGCATAAGGGCATGATCTACTGCTCCAACCTGTGTACGGAAATTTGCCAGAACATGAGCGCGACGGAGATCATCCAGACAACGCACGAGGACGGCATCATCACCTCCCAGGTGAAGAGCGGCGACTTCGTCGTCTGCAACCTGTCTTCGACCAACCTGGGGCGCGTCTATACCAAGGAAGACATCGAGCGCGTCGTGACGACGCAGATGCGGATGATGGACAATGTCATCGACCTGAACTATTATCCGATTCCGCAAGCGGAAATTACGAACAAAAAATACCGGGCCGTCGGCCTCGGCTCCAGCGGCTATCATCAGATGCTCGCCCAGCTGAAGATCAACTGGGAATCGGACGAGCATGTGGAGAAAGCCAGCGAAATTTACGAATGGATGAACTACTACGCGATTAAAGCTTCCATGGAGATTGCCCGTGAGAAAGGCGCCTACCCGGCCTTCGAAGGCAGCGAATGGCAATCCGGCGCTTACTTCGAAGCGAGAGGCTATGACAGCCCCGAGTGGCAGGAGCTGAAGGAGCTGGTCGCGCAGCATGGGGTCCGCAACGGCTGGATGTTTGCGATCGCGCCGACCGCTTCGACCTCGCTGATCGCCGGCTCGACGGCTGGCATCGACCCGATCTTCAACAAGTTTTTCGTCGAGGAGAAGAAAAATGCCGTCATCCCGCAAACGGCGCCTAACCTGAATGCCGATACCATGTGGTATTATAAGGAAGCTCACCGCATCGACCAACTGTGGAGCATCAAGGCAGCGGGCGCGCGTCAGCGCCATATCGACCAATCGCAGTCGTTCAATCTGTACATTACGCCGGAGCTGTCTGCACGCGAATTCCTGGAGCTGTACATGGCCGCTTGGCAGCATGGGCTCAAGACGGTCTACTACGTCCGCAACAAGAGCCTCGAGGTCGAAGACTGCGTAAGCTGCAGCGCCTAAGCCTGAAGCGCAGAGAGAACGGGCGAACCGTGCATAACGGCCGTCGGGAAATGAAATCCTACACAGGGGCTAATTGCCCCTGTTTCCTTGTGTCAGACTTCTAATCGGGAGGGTACATATATGGATCTGCAAAAGAAAAAGCTGTTCAATGAAAACGGGGACCGCGACTGGGGCAAACGCCGGATGATCGGAGGCAACACGACGAATCTGATCGAGCTGAATAATGTCAAATACGACTGGGCTACGAAGATGTACCGGACGATGATGAACAATTTCTGGATTCCGGAGGAAATCCCCCTCGCCCAGGACGCCAAGGACTACAAGTTCCTGTCGCCGGAGGAGCGCCAAAGCTATGATAAAATCATCAGCTTCCTGATTTTCCTTGACTCCTTGCAGACTGCAAACCTGCCGAATATCAACGAATATATTACCGCCTCCGAGGTTAACCTGTGCCTGACCGTGCAAACGTTCCAGGAAGCGGTCCACAGCCAGAGCTACTCGTATATCCTGGACAGCGTCTGCTCCGCTGAGGTGCGCGACGACATCTACAACCAATGGCGGGAAGACAAACATCTGCTGAAGCGCAACCGGTTCATCACCGACCTGTACGAGCGCTTCATCGAATCGCCGACGACCGACAACCTGATGCGCACCATTATGGCCAACTACATTCTCGAGGGCTTGTACTTCTACAGCGGTTTCAGCTTCTTCTATGCGCTCGGACGCCAGGGCAAGATGCTCGGCACCGTGTCCGAGATCAAGTATATCCAGCGCGACGAGCTGACCCATCTGGCCTTGTTCCAGAACATCTTCCGGGAGATCCGCAAGGAGAATCCCGAGGTATTCACGGACGAGCTGATCGAGGACCTGCGCGGCATGATGCGTACGGCCGTCGAGCATGAGATCGAGTGGGGCCAGTACATCACGAACAACAAGATCAACGGGCTGAGCAATGAAATTCTCGACCAATATATCAAATATTTGTCCAATGAGCGGCTGCGCAAGCTCGGTCTTGAGATTTTGTATCCGGAGATCGTCGACCATCCGATGAAATGGGTCGAAAGCTTCAGCAATATGAACAGCATGAAAACCGACTTCTTCGAGCAAAAGGTGACGAACTACAGCAAGTCGTCCAACCTGAATTGGGACGATCTGTAGAAGGCAGGAACGACTAAACAAAATGACCTCCCAATCCGCTAAGGCGTGGATTGGGAGGTCATTTTGTTATCGCCGCTTCTTGGACGGGAAAGCGGGAACCCGGGTCCCCGCATGCCTCGGGACAGCCCCATGGCGTTCTCTTCCGGTCAGTTACGTCCGCTTGCTATCTCCTGCGTTCAAGCCAACGCAGATTTTCTCCAGTTCACGGGCAAGCTGCCTTAACCCCTCGGTCGCTTCCGATACAGACTCCATCGCTTGAAGCTGATGCTGGCTGGAGGCAAGCACCTGACGGGCTCCTTGCGCATTGTTCCCGGACAGACGAGCCATCTCGTTCAAGGATGCCGACACTTCTTCCGTTCCCGCCGACATTTGCTGGGCAGAGGCAGATATTTCCTGTATCTGGTCGCATACTCCGCGCGCTTCCTCTACGATAAGCCGGAATACTTCACCAGCCTCTCCGACCGCCTGATGGCCGGCTTCGACCTCCGAGGTGCCTGTTTTCATGATCTCGACGACGGAAGACGTCGCCCGCTGAACCTCTTCGATCAGCTCCCCGATCTGTCCTGCGGAAGCCTCCGATTGCTCGGCCAGCTTGCGCACCTCCGTAGCTACAACGGCAAAGCCCGTTCCGTGCTCGCCCGCACGAGCCGCCTCAATCGCCGCATTCAGAGCCAACAGGTTGGTCTGCGAGGCGATTCCGGATATAATCGTAGCAATCTCGCCGATTTGCATCGATTGCTGCTCCAGCCGCTCCAGCGCTTGGGCCACCTGGCGTGTGGTATCCTGCAGGGAGTCCAGCTGATCCACCGCATGATGGATCGTTGCGCTGCCCTTCTCCGCTTCGCGAACCATCCCCATCGAAGCTTCCGTCACCATGCCGGACGATTCGGCCACACGCTGTACGCCGATCGTCATCTCCTCCATGGCGCGGGCGCTGTCATTGCTGTTCTGCGCCTGCTCCTCCGTCGCAGCAGCCATACTTTGCATAGATTCCATAATGCTGCGGTTTTCCACAAGCGTACGATCCGCATTGTCGTTCAAGTGTTCGACATAACGAACAAGCTGGCCCGAGCTTACCGTCAGTTGATTCAAGGTCTGCTCCAGCAGCTGCTGCTTCTGCAGCTTGTCCGCTTCGAGCAGAGCCACCGTTACCTTCTTCTTGGATATTTGCCAGACCGTCGTTCCCGCCGTCAGCAGGAGGAAGACGAGATGAACGAGCAGCAGCTTGACGCCATAACCCTCAGAACCGAACACCAGCTCAGGGAAAAAGAAAAACGCGGTCGCATACTGTAGAGCAAACACGCCTGTCATCAGCCAGATCAGCGCAGTGCTTTCATAAAATGCCATCAACGCGATGACCATGAATATGGAGAAGAAAAATTCAACCATACCGCCGGCGACAAAAATCATCGCCACACTGGATAATGTCATGGACAGCGCGTTTGCCACCGGCACAAGCCGCTGCTTGTCCATCGCATACGCTATGGCGCCGACAACCAGCAGCACAACGGGTGCGACCAATACGCTGTTCAGCTTCATGCTGTAGGTGGCCAGATCGACCCCGTGCTGGGATTGGAACACCCCTACCCATCGGAACAGCATGTGCGTAAGCAAAGCCAGCATGAAGGTGCCCAACGTAACGGGCAAGGTCATTCGGTTTTTGATCGTCAGCATATCGACCGTCTTTTCCGTCAAAACTTCCACATCCTTTAATTAGTATAAATCCAGTTGACGCCCAAGCCTTTCGCCGGCAGAACAAACAGGAGTCCTGCTCTCCCGCCGATGAAGGCGTCGAATGCGCCGGGAAAAGCGCCGGGGCTTAAAAGTCCGGCGAACACGCGCGGCCTGCGGCCGATCGGGGTGACCACTCGCTGTTTCAGCTCCCCATCGGCTCTCCGCCCTCTTGATCTCCGGACTTTTAAGTCAGCCCCAGCAGTTCGGTAACGCGCAGCTCCAACTCCACCATGGAGAACGGCTTATGCATATAGCTGTCAGCCCCATACTCCAGCCCCCGTCTTACGTCCTCCTCGCGGCCCCGTCCGGACAAGAGCATCACCTTCATCCCTGCGGGACGCTCGCCCTTCTCCTGCAGCCGCTTGAGCAGCCCGTAGCCGTCAAGGCGCGGCATAACCCCGTCCAGAATGCATAGATGCACCGGCTGCCGCATCATGATCTTGTAAGCCTCCTCGCCGTCCATCGCCTCCTGGAATTCGATAGGCAGATTCTTCAGCTTGGCGATCAAGATCGATCGCAGGATCTTATCGTCATCCGCGATCAGCACACGCTTGCGCGCCGGAGCCTCAGCCGGCTGGTCCGCATCGGGCCTGACCTCCCGCTCCGCCTGAAGAACGACGCGATTGCGTCCGCTTTCCTTGGCCGCATACATCGCATTATCCGCGCTTGCAATCCATTCCTTCACATCCGTGCCCTTGACCCATTCCGAGATGCCTGCCGAGAAGGTGATGCTCAGCGCCTGGCCCTCGTTCTGGGCCACCGGCTCCAGCTGCACCTGCTTCAGCATATGCTCCAGCGTCCGCTTGGCGTCGAGGCCGCTCGTATTAGGAAAGACGATCACGAACTCTTCGCCTCCGAAGCGGGCCAGCACATCCGTACTTCGCAGATTGGCCTGCAGCAGATGCGCCAACCCTTGCAGTACAAGATCGCCGACATGATGCCCGTAGGTGTCGTTAATGGACTTGAACCGGTCAATATCGATAAACGCAAGGGAAATAGGACCCGGGTAGCGGGCGATACGCTGCAGCTCCGCCTGAATCTGATGGTCGAAAAACCGGCGGTTGTATACGCCCGTGAGCGGATCGCGGAAGGCCATCTGCTCGAAGGCCTTCGTCCGGCTGAGCATGCTGTGAATGCGCGCGGCCAGCTCCTCGTATTGGAACGGCTTGGTTACGTAGTCGTCCGCGCCCAGATAGAAGCAGCGAACCTTGTCGCTTACATCCTCCCGCCCCGACAATACAATCAAAGGCAGCCACTTCAGCGTCGGGTCCTCCTTCAAAAACTCAAACAGCTCATACCCGCTTGCCGGATGCATCATCAGATCAAGCGTCACCAGCTGGTAGGACTTCTCCCGCAGAAGCTTCTCCGCCGAGCCGACATCAGCCGCCTCGTCCACTTCATAGCCGTCCATTCGAAGCCTGCGCACCAGATAGGAGCGCAGCGCTTCGTCATCGTCAATGACAAGCAGCCGTTCGCCTCCGGTCTGCATGAAGGTCTTCTGCACGCGCTCCTGATGCTCGTCCAGCTCCAGCTCGCGTCTGTAGATGTCATGCTCCTGCTCCAGCTCGCCCAGATAAGCGACGGACCTCTCCCTCAGATAGGCGCTGCGTCCGTCGTCCGTGGAGACCGCTTCGCCGCACTGCTCCCAGTCCGTTTGGCTCCATTCCCACAGCTCCGCCAGCTTCTGGGCGACCAGTCCCACACGGACGAAGCCGAACATCGGAGCACTGCCCTTTAGCGTATGAGCGACACGATATACTCTCCTCGCATGCTCCATCATTTGTCCGGGCTCCACATCCGAAGACAGCCACTCCCTAAGCTGTGCCAGCTGAAGGCCGAGCTCCTCCACATACCTGCGCTTGCCTTCCTTCATTAACCGCCGCTCTCTCGCGGCCCTATCCTCATCTGAGCTGTGACGCAAACTTAGCACACTCCCGATCTATATCCATAATTATGTAATCCCCTCCTGGGGCGAACGCTGCTCGATAAGCTCTTCAACCGTTTCCACCAGCTGCAGCGGACTGAAGGGCTTGACGATGTATTGGGTAACGCCAGCTTCCCTGGCCCGTTCGCGATCCTTGTCGAGCGCTTTGGCAGTCAAGAGAATGACCGGCGCATTGCGGTTGGAGCCGGGCTGACTGCGCAGCCATTCGCAAACTTCGACACCCGTTCTCTCCGGCATCATATAGTCCAAAATAACCAGATCATAATCATTTTCGCTCAGCAGCTCCACAGCCTCCTGGCCATCGGCCGCCTCCATGATGTCGTAACCTTCGTCGGCAAGCGTTTCCGTAAGCAAAAACCGCAGCGCTTCCTCGTCGTCGGCAAGTAAAATTTTTCTGGGATTCATTCACATTCTCCCCGCTTCTATTCATCCTGATCGTTTACCTACATTATAACATGAACCACAATGTTTGGAACGAAAAAGAAAATTGCGGCGAACGGATGAGATGGAAAATGCAGGCTTTATAATCCTAAAGAACTATGATATTATAAATATAAAGATATCTTTATGAATAGTATTGAAATATTAGGACAAACGTCCTATAAGGGGATAACATTTATGCATTCTGTCGATCAATTAATCCGGAAAGTCTCCCGATATGTATCTTTCGGTCAGCCTGTCTCCTCGGGATCGGTCGTCAGTCAGCGCCTCTCCGATCCCCGTATCCCGATGCAGGCGTATTACCTCACTCTCACTACTCAGAATGAGCGGGATCAATACTATCACGAGATTTGGCTGAAAAAAGAAGGCTCCTTCGCCATCACCGAAGCCTGGTACAAGGAAAGCTCCGTTACGCGGAAACTCCATCAGGACAATCTGTCCTTCGAGCAGTTGACCCTGTCGATCGGGGAAGAAAACGCAAACGCCATCGTCATGCGAATTACCGAGATAATCAAAAAATCGGAGAAAGAGGATTGGAAGCGATTCTCCGTACGCGCCTAAACGGCGCGGCGAAACTCCGGAAGGCCCTTCTTACGTCGAGAGGGGCCTCTTTCCTTTCCCGGCATGAAGGCGCCATGATCCGCCCTCGATGATCGGATATCCGCGCGTCTCCCTCCATACGTAAGTCCAGCCCTCCCGTTCTTCCCGCAACCCGTCGCGAATCCATATGCGCTCATATTCGTTGCGCTCGCCCGGTCCATAATATTCCTCCAGCTCGTCCAACTTGCCCAGTCCTTCCTGAGCTATAATTATCCATTCGCCCTTCACCAGCCCGCACCCGCTTGGGCCCGACAATACTAGAGCAGGGTAATCTCCGGCATCCAGCAGCATTCCCGGCACCGCACCCGGACGCACCGACAGCACATACGGAGCGACCACATGATGATTGACTTCTCCCACCAGCAAGGTTCCATATACAAACACAGGGATCAAGGCTGACCACTCCTTTGGCCGAAGGTTGCTTTCATCATACCATACGCGTCCCGCTCTTTCTCAGGAAGACGGGACTATCTTTGTCCCTGTAACATGTTCGACGGATGCGACACACTTTATCATCTGCGTCCCTCGGAAACGGGATATTCGGCTTGCCTAACGGGAACCAGAACCTCCACCTCCTACATATAGTAAGCACAGAGAACATCCATTTTTAACAAATTATTAATTGCACATCGGTTAACTTGGTATTATAATGAGTCTGACCGACAAGATAACTTGAGGTGGGATTAAGCATGGATATGAGTATCGTTTTAATGGGAGCGCTTGTCGGGCTGCTTGTCGGACTGACAGGAGTAGGCGGAGCCGCTTTATTAACCCCGCTCCTGGTGTTTTTGGGCATACAGCCTACCGTTGCGGTAGCCACAGATCTCTTCTATAACTCGGTTACCAAGCTGTTCGGCAGCATCCAGCATGTGCGTCAGAAGACGGTGAACGTTACCCTTGTCAAGCATCTGGCCTTGGGGAGCGTGCCAAGCGCCGTTCTGGCGATCCTGCTGTTGAAATTTTTCCCTCCGCTGCAAGGCTACCAGGACGCGATCATCAAGCATTCGCTGGGCATCGTTCTGATCGTCGTCGCTATCTTGAGCCTTGCCAAGGTATGGATTATGCCTGCCCGTCCGAACTCCCTTCAGGATAAGCCGCTTGCCGACAAGAAAGGGCTGTCTATCCTGATCGGCATTGTACTGGGCTTTATCGTCGGCTTGACCTCGATCGGCTCGGGTTCCCTGTTCGCTCTCGCCATGATGTTTTTCTACAGACTTAAGGCCGCCGAGCTCGTCGGCACCGATATCGTGCATGCCTTTCTGCTCGTATCCGCCGCCGGCATCATGCATGCGGGGTTCGGCAACATCGATTATATGCTGGCCTTCAACCTGCTGGCCGGCTCTATCCCCGGCGTGCTGGTCGGCAGCACCTTGTCGGCGAAAGTTCCCGCCAAGCCGCTGCGTACCGTCATGGCCGCCATTATCCTGATCAGCGGCATCAAGCTGACCGGCATTTCCTTTCTATAACCCTATCCGTCCGTGAGCTTTACGCCCCGCCCATGCAAAAAAAGCCAAAAGCATCCACTTCTGGCTCTGTCGCTAAGCTATCCATCGATGCTGCCGGCGGCCGCAATCCAACCGTTGCCATGCCGCCTATGCACCGCTTTCGCCTATTCAAGTTAAGGTCTCGCCGCGAGTCCGCGGGTTTTGACAATAATTTTGCGAATGCTGTCTTCGCTTAAGTGGAACTTGCCGATCAGCTCCGTCACGGAGTAACCGTTCTGATACAGCCGGAATATCTCATGGTTCCGCTTCTGAATCGTCAGCCGGGTGCCGTTGTTCTCGCCCCAGCCCGCACGGGTCTGATCCTTCTTCGGTACGTAGATGATCTCGCCTTGTATGTAGTCCTGCAGCTGCTTAAGCAGGTTAGGTGGCAATATATCCTTCCCATTCTTGTACCCCACCGATGAATGCCTCCTTTCGCGCCGTATTGGCGTTACTTCCGAAAGTCGTCAGCATTTTCATCTTCACACCTCCTATGAATGTGCCCTTGGATACACAGGATTCACTTAGGTCTTGAGGGCATACAAAAAAACCTCTGTCGAAGCTTTTCAAGGGGGCTTCCCGCTCCGCAGATCCAGCAAACAAAAAAAAACACGATCTGCCGATGCGTGCCCGAATGCCTCTTTATGTTCAGTTCCTGTAAAAGACGGGTTTCAGGTGACGGTGATGGAGAAAATGCTTATTCACTTGTCTTCAAATCCTCTTACTCTAATCATCAAGGCCGTGTTGAATACTACCGACATCACACGCCACTCCCTTCGTTAAAATGTATGCTTGAAGCATATTCCATATTATAAACTATTCTTTCCAAATATGTCTATCCTCGAAAAGGCGTTTCCGCCAAGGAATCGTCGGGAAGAAATTAGGAGGGGCCCCGAGAGGCCCCCGAAAAGCTGCCGGACACTTCCGCATCCGGCACCGGACTCCACGTCCAAAGCTCTTCTGCACAAGGTCTCCGCTTACGCAGAGACCACCTCGCTTGTTGTCATCATCGTTTCCGATCACTCCTTTCGTAGAGTGTTAGCTGGCCTGCTACAAGTACTATTAACTCATATGGGGACCGGCTCCCGCAAGGTGGAGAATAATTATATATATTTTATACCGGCTTATTCCGGCGTTTTAATGCTTTGCGCTTTACTCCCGGGGCTTCCCGTCCCAGACCACTTCCCAGTTCCGGTTCAGCGTTGCTTCGATCGTTCCCCGCTCCATGATGTACCCCGCCAGCAGCTCCGCCATATCGGTCGGAATATCCTTGACCACCGGCTTGCGCTGGAACATCGCATAATTGCCCCCTCCGGCAGCGCGGTAGTTGTTCATAACCACCTCGTACAGACCGTCAGGATCAAGCGGGGCATCCTGGAACCGCAGCTTCGTGACCCGCTGGCCGACGGGCTTCGATATATCGAGCGTATATTCGATCCCTTCCCACATGTCGTAATTGTAGTGCTGCGGCTTCGGATCGCTGAATGCGGCGCTGACTCGAATATCCCCTTGTCCATGATAGGTTTCGAAATAACCGGCCGTCTGCTCTAAGGCGGCCTCAATATCCCTTCCTCTTACCTGAATCACCTGCAGCGTATTCGGATAAATATAGTTGGATACGATATCGCGCATCGTGATGTGCTCCGGGAATCCCGGCGATATGTTGTCGAACAGCGCCGTATTGGATATAGGCGCGCCTGATATGTCCATCTGGACCCGGTTGATAAATTCGATCAGCGGATGCTCCCGCAGCCGGACATCCATCGGATCAAGCACGCGCATCTCTCCGACCAGCCGCCCGATCGGCTGATCCAGCCAAACCTGAGTCAACCGCTCATGCGGCTCTGCAAGCTCCAATATACGGGAATCGGCCGGCGCTCCTTGAGGAGAAAGCAGTTCGGACTCTACATCCGCTATGCGCCAGCGGCCCTCCGTATCGCGCTTCACGCGCAAAACCGCCTTGCCGATCCAGCCGCCTGCGCTGCCCGGCTGCAGCACGGGGACTCCGCAGACTTTCGTCCCGGCGATCGTTCGATGCTGATGGCCGGTCAGCAGCAGATCGATGCCATCCACCTCCAGGCACAGCGCATAGCCCTGATTCTCGCCGGTCTGCGGCTCCGTCGCCTCCCCCGTCTCCAGGTGCCGCTCGAAGCCCCCGTGGTAGGAAACGATCACGATGTCCGCCCCCTCCCGCTGACGCAGCTCGGACACCCAGCGCCCGGCCGTCTGCACGGCATCCTCGAAGCGCAACCCCGCTATATGCTCGGCTTTCTCCCAGTTGGGGATATAAGGAGTCGTAAGCCCCAGCACGGCCACCTTGACTTCTCCGAATGTCTTGATGATGTACGGCTTGCCGAGAAACGGCTGTCCGTCAGTCTCCTTCGTAATATTGGCGCACAGCCAAGGAAAGTTGGATTCCGCGGCCGCCTTGCGAAGCAGCCCCATCCCATAATTGAATTCATGATTCCCGACGACAGCGGCGTCATAGTCCAGCTCATTGAGACAAGCGATCATCGGATTCGGCTGGTCCCCGTTCAAGCGGGCATGATGATAAGCGAGCGGCGTCCCCTGGATCAGGTCACCGTTGTCGATAAGGAGCATATGCTCCGCCTTCCTGCGTTCGGCGCGAATCAAAGTCGCCAGCTTGGCTAATCCCGTTTCGGTCGGCTTATGATTTGCATATTGAATGGGCATGATATTCCCGTGAATGTCGGTCGTTTCCAATACGGTGATGGTGATTTCGGATTGATGGGAATGAGTCACAGCAGAGGTCAGCTCCAGTTTTGTAGTTTGATTTCTCTTATCTTAACAAATACAGGGAAAAAGAGCTACAATGTGAGATATGGGTCAGTTATCGTGACACATTCGGCTGCTTTCACAAAATTTTAATGATTCCTCGCTCCAATTTGTGGTATAGTCATAGGTGTTTGACACATTAACAGAATTAACAGGAGGTCAATTGTTATGTTTAAAAGAATGGCGGCTCTCAGCCTTTCCTTGATCCTGACGGCCGGAATCGCCGTCGGCTGCGGCACGAAAACCGAGACGCCGGGCGGACAAACTCCCGCTCCGTCCGATAACAAACAGGAGGCGCCCGCAGCCAAAGGCTTCGAACCGAAGGAGCTTCGCGTCCAATTCGTCCCTTCGCAAAGCGCTGAAACACTCGAAGCCAAGGCTAAGCCATTGGAGAAGCTGCTGGGGGACAAGCTCGGCATCCCGGTTAAGGTAACCGTCTCGACCAACTACAATACCGTTATCGAAGCTATGGCGTCCAAGCAGGTTGATATCGGCTTCCTGCCTCCCAACGCTTATGTGCTCGCGCATGATGAGAAGAAGGCGGCCGATCTGCTGCTGCAAGCCCAGCGCTATGGCATCGACGACGCTACAGGCGCGGAGACGACCGAGCTCGTAGATTTCTACAAGGCGATGATTATCGTCAAGAAGGATTCTCCGATCAAAACGCTGGCCGATCTGAAAGGCAAATCGATCGCATGGCAGGGGGTAACCTCCTCGGCAGGCTTCGTATGGCCGGCTAATGATATGAAGAAAGCCGGCGTCGACCCGGAGAAGGATGTCAAAGGTATCGAAGTTAAAGGCCATGACAAGGGCGTTCTCGCCGTATTGAACGGCCAAACCGACGCTGCGGCTATTTTCCAGGATGCCCGCAACACGGTCAAGAAAGACAAGCCGGACGTGTTCGAGCAAACCCGCGTGCTCGCCTTTACTTCCAAAATTCCTAACGATACAATCACTGTGCGCACCGATATGAGCCAAGCCTGGAAGGACAAGATTGCCAATGCATTCATCGAGATCGGCAAAGATCCGGAAGGCGGCAAAATCATTTACGAAGTATACTCGCACCGCGGCTACGTGAAGTCCGACGATAAAAATTTCGATATCGTCCGTGAATACTCCAAGGGTGTAGGCCAGTAATATCGGCTGTCCGAACCTGAGCTGCCCCCGTGGCGTCCATATGGCAAGAGCAACCAAACACAGCCTCCGCAATTATGCGGGGGCTGTGTTTTTACTGCAAAGCTCAGCAAGTATAAGCTCCGGTGGTTGTTCACCTCTTGAGCTATAAGAAATCGTATTGGGCGGCTCCGATCAGGAGCAGTTTATGTTGCGAACGGGATCGCCTTTCTTCCGCCGAATTTCCTGGCCCTGGCCCCATTTAAGAGAACAACGCGCGAACCGCTTCCGGGCGCAGTTCTTCCCGCTTCTCTCCTTTAAGATCCCGTTCATCCTCCAGGTACATAAACATCGCTTCCTGATCCTTCAGCATATGTCCGGTCAAGATGCATGCAGCCTCAGCCTCCCTGTCCACCACACCCGCCTCTTGAAGCTTGCGCAGTCCGGCAACAGATGCCGCCGATGCGGGTTCGCAGCCGATGCCGGATCGATCCGCCACCCGCTTTGCCGCGAAAATCTCTTCATCGGTCACCGACACCGTAACCCCGTCGAAATCCCTGAGCAGCGCGGCGGCTTTTCTCCAGCTGGGCGGATGCCCGATACATAGCGCGCTGGCCCGCGTTCGGGGAGACGGCTCAGGCACGAGCACGTCTGCGCCTGATGCCACCATCCGGTGGAAGGGAGACGCTCCCTCCGCCTGCACGACGGCAATTCGCGGCAGCTTATCGATCAGCCCTACGGCGAGCAGCTCCTTTAATCCTTTGCCAAGCGCCGTCATATTGCTTAGCGCGCCGCCCGGCAGCACGAGCCAGTCAGGCAGCCTCCAGCCAAGCTGCTGGGCGATCTCGTAGCCGATGCTCTTCTGCCCTTCGATCCGCCACGGATTGACCGAATTGCATACATACAGGCCCAGATCAGCCGCATGCCGCTGCAAGAATGCGATTCCATCGTCGTATGTCCCGGAAAAGCGTATCATCCGGCCGCCGTATGCCAGCGTTTGGCCGATCTTCCCTGCAGCCACTCCATGCTCGGGGACGAATACATAAGCTTCGGCTCCGCCCCAGGCCGCATACATGGCGAGCGAAGCCGAAGTATTTCCTGTCGAGGAACAGGCGAATCTGCTGTATCCCAAGGAAAGTCCCTGAGATACGGCGACGACCATGCCGTTGTCTTTGAACGAGCCGCTCGGATTTTCGCTCTGCGCCTTCAGCCATAGCCTGCGTACTCCTGCATAAGCTCTTACCTGCTCCGACGCATACAGTCCGGTGTTTCCTTCATTCCTTGTGACCGCGGCATGGAGAGGAAGCTCCGGATGAATCAGCTCTTTATATCGCCACACACCGCTTGCCTGCAGCGTTCCCCGCTCCTTCAGCCGCTCGTCGAAAATTCGCTTCAGCTTCTCCGCGTCCCAGTTGGCGCCTTCCTGCACGATCTGCATAAGACCGCCGCAGCGGCAGCTGAAGGCCACGGAGTCCAGCGGCTTTTCTTCCGCACATTCGGCACACACCATTTTCAATCTCATTGCGCTCACACCTTTCTCTTTTACATCACCATAAGGCATGAGCTATGATAAGTATAATATATTTAATTTAACGAAATATAAATTTATATTATGAATCTGATCCAGGAAGGATGAGACCGCTTGAAGCCGCTACGCATAAATCCCCATGGACTGCAGCTTCTCGACGCTGTCGCCCGCACAGGCAGCGTCACGAAAGCCGCGGAGCTGCTGCGCATCAGCCAGCCCGCCGTCACGATGCAGCTGCGCAAGCTGGAGCAGGAGGTGGGTCTGACGCTGCTCGCCTCCCGGGGAAGAGGCATTCTGCTGACAGAAGCCGGGCAATTTGTCGCGCTGCAGGCTAGACGGCTCGTAGCGCTGGAGGATGAGCTGAGCCTGCTGATCCATGAATACCGGGAAGGACGCACCGGCAGCCTGCGGCTGGCCGCCACTTATCTGCCGGCCAACTTTCTGCTGCCCGCCTGGATGTCGGGCTTCAAGCGGGCGGCCGAGAACGTCAAGCTTATACTGCATACGAGCAATGCGGACCGCGCGCTGGATATGCTGCTTACCTACGAAGCGGAGCTTGCCTTTGTAGGAGGCCGTCTGGAGGCCGGCAAGGGCCTCGTCCGTAAAGCTCTTGCCGAGGACCCGATGTGGTTCGTCGTGCCGCCTGGCCATCGTCTGGCAGACCGGGAGACGACTCTTGGCGAGATGCTGCAGGAGCCTTTCATTATGCGGGAGGAAGGCAGCTCTACCCGCAGCATGCTGATTTCCTTATGCAGGTCCCGGCATGTGGACATGCCGCGCATCGGACTTGAGCTCGGAGGCATGAATGAAGCGGTGCGCGCCGTAGCGGCCGGCTACGGGACGCTATTTGCTTCCGCGACCGAGGTTCGGGAGTTCATCGCCCGCGGAGAAGTCGCCCGGGTGCGGGTCCAGGTTCCCGGCCCTCCGATAACCAATCCGCTGGCCGTGTATTGGCGGGACGGCGATCCGCTATCCGTCCAAGCCGAGCGCTTTCTGGCCTGGATATTCGCGCATCCCGTCTCAGGCATCGAAGACTGAAGCTCCTGCAAGCAGCAAAAGCCCCGTTTTCCGAAATAACGGAAAGCAGGGCTTCTCTTGCAAGCTTCCGGCAAGCGCGGGAATCGCCGGTTCAGTTAGACCAGACGTCTGCGAATCGAAGAGGAAATGATATCGATGATCGTAACCATCACGATGATCCCGAGCAATATGATGCCGACCCGGTTCCAGGCGCGCGCCTCCAGCGCAAAGATCAGCGGAGCCCCGATACCGCCTGCTCCGATCAAGCCGAGAATAGACGCGGAACGGATATTGATCTCGAAGCGGTAGAGCGCGAACGAGAAGAAATGCGGCAGCACCTGCGGCATAACGGCGAACCACAGCACCTGCAGACGATTAGCCCCGCAGGCGGTCAATGCCTCCGACGGTCCGAGATCAAGGTTCTCGATCGCCTCGGAATACAGCTTGCCGAGCATTCCGATCGAATGCAGCCCGAGGGCGAGCACGCCCGCATAAGCGCCGGGGCCTACCGCTTTAATAAAGATAATGGCCATCACGATTTCCGGGAAAGTCCGGATCAAGCTGAGCATAAACTTTCCGCTGCCCGTTACCCAGCGGTGGCGGCTCATATTCGCTGCCGCCCAGAAAGCGAACGGGACACAGAGAATAGCCGAGATAAACGTCCCGATAATCGAGATGCCCAGCGTATCCAGCAAACCTCTCAGCAAATCCTCGCCTTCCGGATCGTAAACAAATCCCCAGTCGGGATTAAATAGTCCGCGCAAAATAGTTGCAAAGTCTTTGCCTGCGCTTTGTGTCAAGCCGGTATACTCGATGCCGGTGAACGACCATACGTAAACCGCCAGAACGATCAGCGCGACAAGCCAATAACGGATACGGAACTTTTTGGGTGGAACAGGTCTCGTTGTCATAGCAGCTTCTCCCTTACCTTGGTGCTGACATAGTCGATGATCAGAACGATCGCCAGCGTCAATAGGATGATAAGCGAAGAGCGATCATACCGGAATTGCTGCAGCGTGCGGTCGAGAAACAGCCCTATGCCGCCCGCTCCCACGAGTCCGAGCACGGCTGCCGCGCGTACATTGACCTCGAACGTGTACAGAAAATAAGCCATATACTGCGCAGCTACCTGAGGAACTACGCCAAATTGAATCCATTGCGCCTTATTCGCGCCAACGGCGGTCATCGCCTCCAGCGGACCGGGGTCGATAGCCTCGATCGATTCATAGGTCAGCTTGGCAACGAGACCGAAGGAGAAGAAGATCAGCGCCAAAATCCCCGGGATCGCGCCGATCCCGAATACCGCTACGAACAAGCCGGCGAACAGCAGCTCGGGGATCGTGCGGATCAGGTTCAAAATAAAGCGCGCCGGCTGATAAAGCCACGGCGTGCGCACAACGTTGCTCGCGGCGAGCAGCGCGATCGGAATGGCCAGCAGCCCGCCGATCGTCGTCCCGATAACCGCCATCTGAACCGTCTCCATCATAGGCGCCCAGACGACATCGATATAGCTCCAATCCGGGGGCACCATCTCGACGAGCAGCTTGCCCATCTCGGGAGCGCCGCTGATCAGCCTGGGCAGGCTCGAATCCGTATTCTCCGCGCTCCACCAGAGCAGCACGATAAGAAGCAGCGTCGTCATGTACGACTTCATCCGCGAAGGCTTCTGCAGTACGCGTTTGCGGTCGGAATCCGTCATCACGCATCCCCCCCGAGAAGCTCGTCCTTCTTGATCGCCCGGCCGTATATTTCCGAAAACTTCTCGTCCGTCGCTTCCGCAACCGGCCCGTCGAATACGACTTCGCCAGCGCGCAGCCCAATGATGCGCGTTGCATATTCCCGCGCCAGATCGATAAAGTGCAGATTGACGATCGTCGTAATGCCCAGCTCCTGATTGATCCGCTTCAAGTCGTCCATCACCTGGCGCGTCGTGAGCGGATCAAGGGAAGCGACAGGCTCGTCCGCCAGGATGATCTTGGCTTCCTGCGCCAGCGCACGGGCGATCGATACGCGCTGCTGCTGGCCCCCGGACAGCTCATCGGCGCGGGAGTACGCTTTGTTCATAATGTTGACCCGCTCCAGCGCGTTGAACGCCAGCTCAATGTCTTCCTTCGGGAACAGTCCGAGCAGCGTGCGAAGCGTTGAGTGGTAGCCGACCCGGCCGGAGAGTACGTTGCGCAGCACCGTGGAGCGCTTGACCAGATTGAAGCTCTGGAAGATCATCCCGATATCCCGGCGCATTCTGCGCAGCTCCGCTCCCGATGCGGCGGTGATGGAACGTCCGTCTATAAATATTTGACCGTCGGTAATTTCGTGAAGCCGGTTAATCGAGCGGAGCATAGTCGATTTGCCCGCTCCCGACAAGCCTACAATCACCACAAATTCGCCTTTGTGGATCGTTAGATTCAGCTTGTTCAAGCCCACGGTTCCGTTAGGATAAACTTTGGATACTTGCTTGAATTCGATCATCAGCTGCCATAAATCCCCTTTTGTTTGGAGTGTCCAACACAAAATTATTCGACATCAAACGCAATTATCCTCTTCTTGATTTCGCATTTACGCAACCTTAATTTTCCCAGTAGCTTTCCCTGTTCTCCCCGCTGCGATACGCTGACCCGTTTCATAGACCACGCCCGGCCTGATCCTCCCCCGTCAAGACCGAATACCGGTATAATAAAAATGGCGCTATCCATCGCCGGCAAATTGTTTTAGACTTAAACTATCAACATTTATTCAAAATTCATTCCTGACGATATTTCGAAGGAGAACGATTTGCCAGTGAAACAGCATGCTATGGATTCCTCCGATAAACAACGTTCCCATCTGAAAGCCGACTGCGCCAATTGCTTCGGCTTGTGCTGCGCTGCTCTGCCCTTTGCGGTTTCGGCCGATTTCGCCGTCGACAAACAGGCCGGGCAGCCCTGCACCCATCTGCAAACCGACTTTCGCTGCGGCGTGCATGCTCAGCTTCGTCAGTTGGGCTTCCGCGGCTGTACGGTCTATGATTGCTTCGGCGCCGGACAGCATCTGTCCCAGGTAACATACGGCGGACAGGACTGGCGTCAGACACCCGACCGCGCGCAGGAAATGTTCGATGCCTTCCCTATCATGCGGCATCTTCACGAGCTGCTCTGGTATTTGTCCGAGGCGCTGACGCTGAAGCCCGCCTCCGGGATGCGGGAGGCGCTGAGCGAGGCGCTCGATAAAACGGAACGCCTGACCCGGCTCAGTCCAGGCGAGCTTCTGGCGCTGGATGCAGGAGCGCATCGGGCAGAGGTCAATCTGCTCCTCCTTCGGACCAGCGAGCTTGTGCGAGAGGACGCTCTTCGCCGCTACCCGGCCGCTTCCAAGCGCCGGAAAACCTACAGCCGCGGCGCCGACCTCATCGGAGCGAAGCTCCAAGGTGCCGACCTGCGCGGGGCCAATCTGCGGGGCGCCTACCTGATCGCGGCCAACCTGCGAGGAGCGGATCTGCGGGGCGCCGATCTCATCGGGGCCGATCTCCGGGATGCGGAGCTGCATGGCGCAGATCTCACGGAGAGCCTGTTCCTCACCCAGGCTCAGCTGAATTCGGCAAAAGGAGATGCCTCCGTCAAGCTGCCGCCAATCCTCAGCCGGCCTGCTCATTGGTCATCCCGCTAAGCCGATGGAAGCGGGGCGTTATCTTGAACCTCCGCGGATATCGCCTGGGGGCACAGCAAAAAGGCCTCACCGCTAATCGTCCGGTGAAGCCTTTTTGCCATATTGGTTTTCGCCCTAGTTGCCGGCCACATCCCGCTTCGTAAAAAGCAGCCAGGAGATCAGATAGAACAGGACCGCATACGCCACAAGGACCGCTACCGAGAAGCCAAGCGTCATCCCTTCGACCGGCGGCTTCCCGCCTGTTACGTAGGGCGTCAAGTCCGTATTGGTGAACAGGAAGTATTTGACCCAATCATATTTCAGCCTGGCCAGAATCAGCACGACGCCGTCCTTCGTCAGCAGCAGGAAAATCGAAAGTCCGATAGCCAGCGAGCTGCTGCGGAACGCTGCGGAGATCATGAAGGCCAGCAGGACGGTCATCACTATACTCACCGTATCCAGCAGATACGTGCGGACAATATTGCCCATCGACTCGCCTCCCGGGAGGAGCGGCGCCCCCATGCCGAACAGGATCAAGCCTGTAAAGTATGAAAAGATGAAATGCAGCGCCAGCAGACCCAGCATGAAGAGCAGGGCCGCGATCAGCTTGGACGCCAGCACCTTGCTGCGGGACGCCGGCCGGATCAGCAGCAGCTTGATCGTTCCCCAGCTGAACTCGGAGGCGACGATATCTCCCGCGACAATCACGCTGAATATCGTGCATAAACCGGTCAAATAAGTGGTAGCGCCCATGAACTGGAGGACATTGGTATACGGCACTTCCAGCACAAATTTCATCAGGATGCCCGCCGTTATAACTGTAAAGATCAAAATCCCCATCATGATCCATGTACGCAGCCGATTATAGATTTTCATATTTTCATTCTGCACAAGCGACAGCAGACTAGACAATGCGATTCCCCCTTGTCACCTCAAGGAACTGCTCCTCAAGCGTTTTCGTCACGGTCCGAATGCTGTAGACGGCTATCCCCGCAGCCACGAGGCGCGCATTTAAGGCAGCTACCGTCTCCCTGCGGTCCGGCACCTGCACGGAGAGCTCGGAGCCGTTCGTCCGCGTCTCGCAGCCCGCTTCCAGCAGCACAGCAGAGGCTGAAGCCTGGTCACTTACCTCGAAGCGCACCTCCAGCTGCTCCGCTCCGCCGGCAGCTTCCTTGAAAGACCGCACATCCAGCAGCCGGCCATTCTGGATAATCGCAACCCGGTCGCACATCAGCTCCATCTCCGACAGCAGATGACTGGATACGATGACGGCCAGCCCTTCATCCTTGGCCAACATGCGCAAGTAATCACGCAGCTCGCGAATGCCCTCCGGATCGAGTCCGTTCGTCGGCTCGTCGAGAATAAGCACGGATGGGCGATGCAGGATCGCCTGCGCCACGCCGAGCCGTTGTCTCATCCCGAGCGAGTAAGTTTTCACCTTGTCATGAATCCGATTCTCCAGACGCACGAGCCGGATCACCTCATCGATCCGTTCCTTATCGACATTGGGCAGCATTCTGGCGAAATGAATCAAGTTCTGATACCCCGTCATGAAGCCGTAAAACTCCGGGTTCTCCACGATCGCGCCGACATGGCGCATGGCCTGTTCGAACTGCCGGCCCACGCTGAATTCGCGAATACGAATGTCCCCGGCCGATATCGACATCAGGCCGACCATCATCCGGATCGTCGTTGTTTTTCCTGCCCCGTTCGGCCCGAGGAACCCGAATACTTCACCGGGGCGCACCTCGAAGGTGAGTCCGTCGACGAGCGTTTTGGAGCCGATTTTTTTCGTTACCTGCGTTAGCTGTACGACTGATGCTACCATGCTTAACCTCCTGCCTCCTAAGCAATCTATCCTTATGGTCCGAAAGTTCTTCCGCACGTGAACCCGCACTGAATACATAAACTTTCTTTCTTTGCCCTAAAAAAAGGTATGGTATCTTCTCCAGCAGGAAAAGTATACCATACCTCTTCATTTCGACCAAACTAGCTTCATCCGATATTGTAAATTTGTTAACTTGCTTGCTGGTGGCCGCATTCAACTTTACGGGCCTTCACCGGTGCTTTTTTGCAGCTTTTTCGCAGTCTTGGCTGTTCCTAGCGGCAAAAACTTGTTCAAAACTTTGAATACCGTCTTCGATTCCTTGGTCAGGAGCGGGCCGAGAATCGCCAGGATAAGGACATAGAGCGCGGCAAATGGCTGAAGCAGAGGCAGCAGATCGCCTGCCTTGCCGATATTCGCCATTATAATCGAAAATTCTCCGCGCGACACAATGGTCAACCCGATATTCGCGGAAGCTTGCGGAGACAGCTTCGCACTTCGTCCTGCGACCATGCCCGCCGTGAAGTTACCGATCAGCGTGATAACAACCGCAGCGAGCGAAAGCCAGATCGCGCCGCCGAGGCCGAACGGATCAATGGTCAGACCGAAACTGAAGAAAAACAATGCCCCGAAGAAATCGCGGAAGGGCAAAATCATATGCTCGATCCGCTTCATATGCGCCGTCTCCGCGAGGACAAGACCAAAGAGCAGCGCCCCAATCGCCTCAGCGACATGAATGGTTTCCGAGAAGCCCGCCACAATCATCAGCGCGCCGAACACGACAAGAAGGAACAGCTCATTGGAGCGGATATTCAGCAGACGGTTCAGCAGCGGCAGCGCCTTGCGGCCTATCACGAGGAAGCCAAGCATGAAGCCCAGCGCGATGACAGCCGACATCGCAACCCCTGCTACGGAGGTGGCGCCACTGAGTACGAGGCCCGAGAGAATGGAGATATATACAGCGAGGAAAACATCCTCGAACATAATGATGCCAAGAATCATCTCCGTCTCTGGGTTGGCGGTGCGTTTCAAATCAACGAGCACTTTCGCTACAATCGCGCTGGAGGATATGGTCGTAATTCCCGCCACAACCAGCACTTCCATCCAGGGAAGATCGAACATAATCCCCAGAAGTACACCCAGGGTGAAATTGATGAGAATATAAATGGTTCCGCCGAAGGCGATGGACCGTCCTGACTTGATCAGACGGCCAACCGAAAACTCCAGTCCGAGGTAGAACAGCAGGAACAATACGCCAAGCCTGCCCATAAATTCGATGAGCGGAGCGCTCTCGATAAATCGGAAATCGAATATGCCCAGCTTCGGCGCATGAGGTCCGACGGCCATACCGATGAGGATGTAAAAAGGAACTACTGAAAAGCGCAGCTTCGCGGACAGCAGTCCTGCCGCCGCGATAAGCGCCACCGCCAAGCCGACCTCTAGTACGATGTGATCGCTCATGACGATTTCCCCGTTGCAAGCATGGCCTTAAGCGCCTTGAAGTGCCTGCGCTCTCCTGCAACGATGAGAACGGCATCGGCCGTCAGCACAACCTCTGGTCCTGGATTAATTTTCTTCTGATGAGATTTTTCTACGATAGCGATGATGCTTGCGCCCGTCTCCTGACGAATCTTCAGCTCGCCCACCGTCTTGCCTACACAGTCAAAATGCGGCTCGATCTTGTACCATTCGATGATCAGCTCGTCAAGCGCGACTTCGATGGTTTCCAGCGCCTTGGGCTTGTACTGCATCCCGCCTACGATGCTGGCGACAATACGTGCCTCGTCATCCTCGAGCGTCAGGACGGCAAGCGTCTCATCCGGGTCGCTAGCGTCAAACTGGTACAGCTCCCTGCGACCGTCATCATGGATAATCACAACCAATTTGTCTCCGCTTGCGGTAACGAGCTGGTACTTGCGCCCAATTCCGGGGAGATCGGTTTCTCGGATATTTGTCATTGTTGGTTTCCCTCCATTGTATAGTTTACCTAAACAATTGAAGGTTCCATACAACGTAATGGGAGGTAAACTTTAGAGGGCGAAGCAAACTTATTCGCAATCGGGTAGGAACTGTCGATGACATCACCAGGCCGGGCAGCCTGATTCTGATGCGTGACAGCAGCAGTTGCATATATGCGAAGGCCAGCGCAGACCGCGATCCGGTCCTGACCGGCTGCGGGTCGCCGGAGGATAAAACCTGTGAAAATCCCTTGCCGGCTGTGACGCCGGCTGTGCGGGTCGCCACGCTGACTTCAATAACGGGGGCAAGAAAAGAGAATAGGAGGATCACCGCAAATACCAGCACAAACGGCCTGCTTGCGCGGTTGTTGACCGTGCTAAAATTCATGGGTCCCCTCCTTCTCTAGGTGTTGGATTTCATTCATTTCAAGGCAGTAATTAATACAAGTGTATCATAATATAGCCGTTTAATTCAAATGACCGGCCTCTTTTTCATAATATTTGGCTAAGCTGACCATCATGCTGCCCATCCGTTCTTCTTCCGGCGCAATGATGCGGGTGACGCCTTCCTCGCGCAGCGCTTCCGCCGTAACCTTGCCTACGGCCACTGCGATTACGCCCCTATCGAACGCCTGCAAGACCCGGTCTGAGATACCGCGTTCCCGGGCGTACTGCATCAAAAATCTGACTTGGGGCGTGCTGGTGAAAGTGACGGCGTCAAGCTCGGAGCCGATGATCTCATCCAGCAGCCGATCAGCGACGGCCAGCTCCGGCGGAATGTGCCGATAAGGCAAAATTTCGTGGTAGTCGGCGCCCTGCTCCGTCAGCCATTGTACAAGCCTCGGCGCATGGTCGCCATACAGCTGAAGAGCTACCTTCTTCCCTTTCAAATCGCATCCTTCCATCGCTCGGATCAGCCCGTTGGTGGTTCCGTCATCGTCGCGAACAGCCGGATGGACACCCAGCTTTTTTAGCACATTGACTGTTTTGTAGCCTCGGGCGGCGACGTTGGCTTGCCCGAGCAGATGAACAAAAGCCTCTTTTTCGCCGATCGCTTCGGCCGCTTGTACCAGCAGCTCGGTGCCCACGCCGGTAGTTAGCAGCAACCAGTCTGCCCCGTTTACAAGCAGCTTTTTGACTTCCGCCTGCACCAGCTCATCCTCTACGGCTACCGTCCCCTGAGCAGGCCGGACCAAGGCAATACCGCCCATTTTCTCGACGATGGCGCTCATCTCTGCGGCCTTGCGCGGACCTGTGATAGCCACCCGTTTTCCGTGTAATCTGGACATTCTTATTCCCCTTTGCCGACAAGTTGATGTTTAGAATCCTCAAAATCTGGCGAATCTAATGCTAGGTTCAGCATAATTTGCTAGAGGAGGATTGATTTCTTAATGAATGGTATGACTCGCTGCGTCCTGACGTTACTCGCCTTACTCTGTGCAGCAGCTGCTTCGGCTCTCCCGCCGTCCTTATCCCGCGCTTCCGGCGATCCCTATGAATCTATCTTCGTCAATGATTTCTATATCGCTTCGGAAGACCCCGAACTGCTCGAGAATACGGACTCGCTTGATCACCAAACCGTTCTGCTGCCTTCCGCCATTCCTTACGAGGTTCAGTCCGGAGATACGCTGTACGCCATCTCCCGGTCGTTTGGCGTCAGCGTTCACGATATTGTGTCCACTAACGGGCTGGCGTCTCCCGATCGGCTGTCGATTGGGATGAAGCTGGACATTCCTGTAAGGGAGCCTGCCCTGCAGTGGGCAGACGGCCGAACCAACACGGTGAAGCAAGTTCTCTCCACAACCTTGACCGCCTATACGGCCGGCGTCGAATCAACCGGCAAGTCGCCTTCGCATCCGCAATATGGCATCACGTACAGCGGCAGCAAAGCGGAAGAAGGCCGGACGATAGCCGTAGATCCGAAAATAATTCCGATCGGAACAACCGTCTTTATTGATGGCATAGGAATACGCAAAGCGGAAGATACCGGCTCCGCCATCCGCGGCGCCCGCATAGACGTGTTTATGCAAGATGTGAACGAGGCGCTCCAGTTCGGTGTGAAGAAAAATGTGAAGGTATACGTTCTATCCAGCGATCAAACAGATACGCGAAGCTGACAGCCATTACCGTATCTTCATCATAATACAAAACCGCCTCCCGGCAACATTTTTTTTCGCGGATCGGGCACGCTAGAGATATCATCATTCGCCAAGCTTGCCTGCCTTGGCAAGCCGCGAGCCGGGAGGTTTCGTACCGATGAAGCATACCTTATGCCGGGCGGGCTGCTGGCTGTTTATCCCCCTTATCGTGATCACAGGCTGTGGACAGCAGCAGAAGCCTGAACAGCAGATCCAGTCCACGCAGCAAAACAACAAGCCGATCGATACCCAATTGCAGCAGCAGATGAAAATGTATCAGGAAATTAAGCAGCAGGAATTTGAGGTTGAGCAGAAAAAAAGGGAATCCGAGAAAAAACAATTAAAAAAACTTCAAGAAACCCAGGAAAAGGCTTTGAAGCATGATATCGAATATCAAAAAATGCTTCGCCGAAGCGGCAATCCCTGGGCGGCTACGAAGGAAAACAACTCCTCCGGCAACAGTCCGCAAAGCGGCAATGATCAGGGCGCGGGGGGGCAGAAAAAGTCTGAAGATAGTGAGATTACGAGCAAGGCTAAGAAGCTTGAGAATCCGCTTCGGGACAAAAAAAAATCCGAATAGTTCTCAAGCTATGTCAGATGCCTATAACCGGCAGCAATATGACCCCGGCGCTTTAGGGGTCTTTTGGCCTGCCTCCAGACTAGGCTTGGTTTAGCAGTTTGTTTTCTGCCGGAAATATGATACGATCCTCTCATCGGCATAATAGGGGGAACTTCTCATGGAACATATTCATGATGAACAAGAATTTCTGGAATCGCTCGTACAAGGAATAGCCGCCCAATTCGGCGAACAATGCGAGGTCGTGCTTCACGACCTGACCCGGCCCTACGAAAGCACGATCGCCGCCATCTCCAACGGCCACATTACCGGACGCAAGGTAGGGGACCCTGGCACTAATCTTGGGCTGGAGCTGCTGCGCGGCACTACGGACAACGGCAACCGGATGAACTATATCACCCAAACCAAGGACGGGCGAATTCTCCGCTCCACTTCCCTTTACATGAAAAACAAGGAAGGCAAGAGCATTGGCGCTCTCTGCATCAACTTCGACATCACCAACCTGGTTATGGCCGAAAAAACCTTGCAATCGCTGACTGCCGCAACCCTTCAACCCGACGTAAATGAAGCGTTCGTCACTAATGTCAACGACCTGCTCGATATGCTGATCCAGGAGACCCAGGATGTGATCGGCAAGCCTGTCGCCGTGATGAGCAAGGAAGATAAGATGAAATTCATCTCGCTGCTTGACCAGAAAGGCGCGTTCCTGATCAAGAAAGCCGGCGACAAAATCTCTACCTATCTCAGCATCTCCAAATTCACCATGTATAATTATCTCGAAGAATCCAAGCAGAGCGCAGACACGCCTTAGGCTCAAGAGCGGTACCGGGATGCCGGATTGCTTCTAGGTCCCTAGGCCTTTAGCCTAGTCTGCCCATGCAGTGTCATCCTCCGGCTCTGCAGCGCCTTGGTCCTCATTCATGGTTTATTTTGCTTGCGCACGATGTATAGTCCATTCTCCTCCGACCATTCGGCAAAGTTAACCTGCTCAGTCCCGGAGCAGCCGCGCTGCTGCAGCTCCTGCCGCAGCCACTCCTTACTCTTTCCAATCTGCCTTAATCCCTCTTCACGCACCTCTCCATCCATGACCAAGACCTTGGCGAGCTCGCTCTTCCGGTCGGGCAGCTTCAAATCTCCCCGAGTGACCGTCTCATGTTCGGATTTGCGAAGCACGCTTAGGCTGCCATTCGTCTCCAGCACGGCGAAGGCCACCTCGGCCAGGTAGAACACATCCCGCTGCCTCAGCATCGTCCGCAGTTGTTCCATATCTACATTGTTGCGGTCAAGCTCCCGCTGATTGACGGTTCCATTCACAATCAGCAGCGAGGGCTCCCCCTCCAGCGGCTTCTTAAGCCGGCGGCTGCGGTACACGAGCCTATCCATCGCAAAGCTGAGCAGCATCCAGAAGGCGAGGGCATACACGAGCGGACCGTATCCGACATCGTCGCTGTATATGGTGTTTCCCACCAGCTCACTAAGCATCAGGGCTGACACGAAATCAAAAGGCGTCAGCTGAGCTATCTCCTTCTTGCCCAGCAATCTTGTAATGATCCACAAGCCGGCGAATCCGATCACCAGCTTTAGCGATATTGGCACCAGGCTCATCCCAAACCCTCCCGTCCGTTTCTTGCACCTTCATTAAACGCAGGGTATCGGCTTGAATCTTAATCTCTCTCGATGACCTGATCCCGTCTGGGACCGTTGGATATATAACGAACCGGAACTCCGATCAAATGCTCTATATGCCGTACATAAGCCTTAGCTTCTTCCGGCAGCTGCCTAAACGTACGAACTTCACTAATATCCGACTTCCAGCCGGGCAGATTCTCAAATACAGGGGCTGACCGCCCGATTCGTGCGGATACCGGGAATGCCGTTTCTGCGACTCCGTCAAGCTGATAGGCGGTGCAAATCAGAATTTCATCCAAATATCCGAGCACATCGAGATTCGTCAACGCCGCCTCCGTCGCTCCCTGGAGCATACAGCCATAGCGAGTGGCTACGGCATCGAACCAGCCCATCCTGCGCGGCCGTCCTGTGTTAACCCCGTACTCCCCCGCATCGCCCCCCCTCCGGCGCAATTCATCGGCTTCTGATCCGTGGATTTCCGTTACGAACGGCCCTTCGCCGACACAGCTCGAATAAGCTTTCACAACAGCTACGATGCGCTGGATGGCATGAGGAGGAAGCCCCGCCCCTACTGCAGCGAATCCTGCGAGAGGGGAAGACGATGTCGAGAACGGGTAAATGCCGTGATCCGGATCACGAAGCGCTCCCAACTGTCCTTCGAGCAGCACCTTCTCTCCTCGGCGCCAGGCCTCCTGGAGCAGGATCGTCGTATTGCAGACGAAGGGCTTTATCCGCTCCCCTTCAGCCTCAAGCTCCCTCAGAACGGCTTCAGCGCTAATCTCAGCCTTGTTATACAATTGACGCAGCAGTACATTTTTACCCACCAGCATACATTCGACACGGCTTTTTAATCGCTCGGGTTCGAACAGATCCGCTACCTGAATGCCAAGCTTCATATATTTGTCGCTGTAGAAAGGCGCAATGCCCGATTTCGTTGAACCGAACCGACGATCCCCAAGCCTGTCTTCCTCCAATTCATCCAATAGCTTATGAATGCCAAGCAGCACTTGAGCGCGGTCCGAGATCAAGAGAGACGGCTCCGGCACACCTCTGGCGATCAGCATCTCTCTTTCCTTCCAGAAGTCGGGAAGATGCAGAGCGACTCCAGGACCGATCACATTAACCGTGCCGGTATGGAATACTCCCGAAGGAAGCAGCCTCAACGCAAACTTCCCGTAGGAATTAACGACCGTATGTCCCGCATTGCTCCCGCCCTGAAACCTTACGACATAACGCGCTTCCTCAGCCAGCACATCCGTCATCTTCCCTTTGCCTTCGTCTCCCCAATTCGCTCCCACCACGGCTGTCACACTCATAAAATCCTCTCCCTTGGCACTTGAGTTCTTCCATTCGCATTCATTATAATCAAGGTAATGATATAAATATAATGAATGTTACTAATCTCTGTCATAAATGGAGTTGATGAAATGTCCGAGCATCTGGAAGGCTATCGTGTATTTTATTGCGCAGCCAAAGCGGGGAGTTTAACTAAAGCGGCGGAACAGCTTTTTTTGACCCAACCCGCTGTCACCCATGCCATCAAACAGTTGGAGAGCAAGCTGGGCGGCCCGCTTTTTTTCCGAACAGCCAAGGGCGTACAGCTTACCGGAGAAGGTCAGGTTTTATTCACCTATATTGAGCAAGGCTTGCAGCTCATTCATACGGGTGAACGTCTACTGGCCGACATGCGTCAGCTTGAGGCAGGCGACATTCGTATAAGCGCAGGAGATACGCTGTGCAAGCATTATTTGCTGCCGTCTCTGGCCTCCTTTCACCTTATCTATCCCGGAATCCGCATTCATGTCACGAATCGGACTACCTTGGAAACGATCGCTTTGCTGAAGGAGGGCGCTATCGATATCGGCATTGTCAACTTGCCCTTGCCTGCAGACAAGCTGCCTGTCGCAAAGAATAAGCTGCACATCCGCGAAGTTATGCAGATCCAGGATTGCTTTGTCGCCGGCGCTGCTTTCAAGCATCTTTCGGAAATACCGATTTCAATGGAAGCCCTGCTCTCTTATCCGATCATCCTGCTCGAATCGGGCAGCAGCATACGTCACTACATCGACATGCACGCTGCCGGTCTGGGAGTGAGGCTGAAGCCCGAGATCGAATTGGGCAGTATAGACTTGCTGGTCGACTTCGCCCGCACCGGATTGGGTATCTCCTGCGTCATCCGCAATTTCATTGCACAAGAGCTTGCCAGCCAACAACTGTATGAGCTTCAGCTAACCGAACCGATTCCGCCCAGACATATCGGCGTCGTTTCGCTTAGCGGCGTTCCGCTTTCCTCCGCGGCTCAGAGGTTTGTAGACCGGCTGTTGGACGGCACCCTCTAAGCCCAGTAGGCAGGTAATCTTTGTACGCAAAAAAACTCTTAAAATCAGAAAACAACTGATCCTAAGAGTTTTACTATTTCAGTCATATGTACACTTTGTAGTTCGATGAAGCTATAATGGCGTGCCCTGAGAGATGCGGCCTTTGGCCGACTGCGAAGTATTCCTTCCGAAGCGCAGCTCCGACGAACTCCTTCGTTCGAATCTAAGTCTCAGTTCACTTTGTAGTTCGATGAAGTTATAATGGCGTGCCCTGAGAGATTCGAACTCCCGACCTTTTGATTCGTAGTCAAACGCTCTATCCAGCTGAGCTAAGGGCACATGCAATCGGGATACCGGCTTTGGCAAAGTCGGTATCCCGATTAGTTGTTTCAAGATGCGCTCGAGAGGACTCGAACCTCCACGGGGGGTTAGCCCACACGGACCTGAACCGTGCGCGTCTGCCAATTCCGCCACGAACGCATATGAATGATGGTGCGGTTGAGAGGACTCGAACCTCCACGAGCGTACGCCCACTACCCCCTCAAGATAGCGTGTCTGCCATTCCACCACAACCGCGTAACAAGATTAAACGTGAGCCATGTAGGACTCGAACCTACGACACCCTGATTAAAAGTCAGGTGCTCTACCAACTGAGCTAATGGCTCATACTAAAATACTGGTGGAGGCTGATGGATTCGAACCACCGAACTCGTCAGAGAACAGATTTACAGTCTGCTGCGTTTGGCCACTTCGCTAAGCCTCCGTGTTACTA
>NZ_FMYY01000014.1:40641-175625 GCF_900101595.1 Paenibacillus sp. cl123 | reverse complement strand
GCCGCAGGCCCATCTGTAAGTCACAGCTTGCACCGTGTTTCATGATCTCTCCATGCGAAGAAACCAGCTATCCGGTCTTAGCTACCGTTTCCGGTAGTTATCCCGATCTTACAGGCAGGTTGCCTACGTGTTACTCACCCGTCCGCCGCTAACCTATCCCCGAAGGAACAGATCCGCTCGACTTGCATGTATTAGGCACGCCGCCAGCGTTCGTCCTGAGCCAGGATCAAACTCTCCATTAAGGGTAGTTCGACTTGCTCAAAATTTACTGCTAGCGAGAATTTTCATTCTCTATTTAACACTCACTCGTTGTTCAGTTTTCAAAGGGCAATTAAGGTCAGCCGTTCAATCGGCGACTTTTAAAATATAACACATTTCAACACTCAATTGCAAGCTTTTTTTAAAAAGTTATCTTTGCTATCGAATCAAACTTCCTAAAAAAATCCCCGCCGCCGAAGCAGCGAAGATTAATATATCACAGCGCCTATGTGAGAGTCAAGCTTTTTAAGTAACTAACTCTTATTTCTGAATGACATCTTGAATGTATAAGCTGCGGGCAGTCGTCAGGTTCACGATATTTCCGTTGACGTTAACCCATGGTCGTGTCGGGTGCGCCCGGTCCGAAAAGACGATTTCCCCGATCGAATTATCGCTCAGCTTCACGAGCATTCCGTTTTGAAACGAGGTGATTTTTTGAACAAATGTCTGTACCAGAACGGGTTCCATTTTACCGAAAGCTTCATCCTGCAGCTGCTCCAACACGAGGTAGGGAGAAATGCCCTTTTTATGAAAACGGTCGGTCCTCATCGCATGAAACATATCCGATATCGCCACGATCTTGGCGTACATATGGATTTTGTCTCCACGCGCTCCCAGCGGATAGCCGGACCCATCTTCACGTTCGTGATGCTGGAGCGCGCAGAGCTTAACTCCTTCGTTGATCGCAGGCACCGATTTCAAAATATTGTAGCCGATCACGGTATGCTGCTTCATCTCTTCGAGCTCTTGAACGCTCAGCTTGGTCGGCTTGTACAGAATGGCCGGGTCGATCTTGGCAGTGCCGATATCGTGAAATAATCCGCCCAAAGCGATCGGCAGCAGATCCTTAACCGGCATTCCCGCCCATTTGGCCAGATGATAGGAGGTGAGGCTCACCATAATGCTGTTGTGATAGACAAAGTCTTGAAGTTGAAACTGCTTGGGGTTGAAAGTCAAAATATCGTACTGATCAATATGTTTGATAAGTCCTTCTAGTGTTGTTCGTATATCCAGAATAGGCAGGTTCTGTCCGCCTGAGTTCGCCGTTTTGAAAATACGCCGAAGCAGCTGCAGCATCCGCTCATACCAGTCATGAAATGGCAGAGAGACCGCAGCCGATTCCGCCGAGCCGGCCTCAGCTCCAGCCGCCTCTTCGGCATCTAGGTTCTTAGAGTCAATCTGAACGGAAGGAATCATAAACGCCCGAAGAATTTCCAAATCCCGCTCCGTCACCACTTTACCTCTGGTAAACAGCACATTATTAAACTTGGTCATGACATTCTCGATGATCCGCTCACCCTGTTTCAATTGAGAAACGGGAACTGTCGCCATAGGTGATTCCTCATTTCAGCCGAATATAGCCAGAAGGGTCTTATCAGCGCCAAACCCCGGACTTTTGACCCATTTCTGCCCCTATTATAAACGAAAAAGAATGGGGATGTAACCCCATTCTTCATGCAAACCAATAATTATTATGCCGGTCCCGTCTGTTATTCCTCTGTGCCTTCCTCCAAGGTGACTTCCACAGATACGACCGGTCCTTCTTCATAGACGCCGTCCTCCGGCTCCTCATCGCTCTTATCCACGCGAGCCAAGGTCGAGACCTCATCCTCCTCGCGGATATGAATGACACGTACGCCCTGCGTGTTGCGTCCCATCAGGGAGATTCCTGCCATGCTCGTCCGGATAACGGTGCCAAGAGCCGTAATGATCATCAGATCCTCATCCTCCCGGACGACCTTCAGACCGACGACAGGGCCATTCTTAGGCGTTACGTTCAAAGTTTTGATCCCTTTGCCGCCGCGCGACTGAATACGATACTCCTCCATCGGGGTACGCTTGCCGTAGCCCTTGGACGTCACGATGAGCACGCTGTCGCTCTCCCGCGCCACATCCATATCGATCACGGCATCGCCCTCGTCGAGCTGAATGCCTTTGACGCCTGTAGCCGACCGGCCCATTGCCCGTACATCTTCTTCCGGGAAATGGATCGACATGCCTTCCTTCGTCCCCATGATGATCGATTGGTTGCCATCCGTCAGGCGAACGCCGATCAAATCATCGTCTTCGCGTAGATTGATGGCGATCAGACCGACCTTCCGGATATTCCCGTAATCGTCAAGCGGTGTCTTCTTCACAATCCCGTTCTTCGTCGCGAAGAACAGATATTTGTCCGAATCGAAGCTCTCCACCGGAATGACCGCATTGATCGTCTCGCCCTGCTCGATCTGGATCAGGTTGATGATCGGCGTCCCACGTGCGGTCCGGCTCAGATCCGGAATCTCGTAAGCCTTCAGCCGGTATACCTTGCCTTTGTCCGTAAAGAACATCAGGTAATGATGCGAGTTGGTTACGAATAAATGCTCGACAAAATCATTATCCTTCGTATCCATCCCGATCACGCCTTTGCCTCCGCGGCGCTGGCTGCGGTAAGTCGTAACCGGCAGACGCTTGATATAGCCCGTATGGGTGATCGTGATGACCACATCGGTCTGAGGGATAAGATCCTCATCCTCAATGTCGCCGCCCATCGTGATTTCGGAGCGGCGGTCATCGCCGAATTTTTCTTTGATTTCGTTCAGCTCGTTGCTGATGATCTCGAGCACCAACTGCTCGTCGGCCAGAATCGCTTTGTACTCGGCGATACGATTCATCAGCTCGGCATACTCCTCTTCGATTTTCTCGCGTTCCAGTCCGGTCAGGCGCTGCAGCCGCATCTCAAGGATTGCCTGCGCCTGGTCATGACTGAGTCCAAAGCGTTCGATCAAGCCTTCACGGGCCTGCTCTGTCGTCCTGGAGCCGCGAATCAACGCAATGACTTCATCCAGATGATCAAGCGCGATACGCAAGCCTTCGAGAATATGGGCGCGGGCTTCCGCCTTGCGCAGGTCATATTCCGTTCTGCGGCGGATGACAACCTTCTGATGCTCCAGGTAATGGAACAGCATGTCCCGCAGGTTGAGCACCTTCGGCTCTCCATTGACGAGGGCCAGCATAATGATGCCGAAGTTGGACTGCATAGCCGTATGCTTGAACAGATTATTCAAGACGACGTTCGGATTGACATCGCGCCGAAGCTCGATGACAATCCGCATCCCGTTGCGGTCGGATTCATCGCGCAGGTCGGTAATGCCGTCGATTTTCTTCTCGCGGACAAGCTCGGCAATCTTTTCGATCAAGCGGGCTTTGTTCACTTGGTACGGCAGCTCTTGCACGATAATCCGCGCTTTGTTGCCATTCTCCTCAATGTCCGCCTTGGCTCGCATCGTGACGGAGCCGCGACCGGTCGTATAAGCTTGACGTATGCCTTCGCGACCCATGATGTAGCCGGCGGTCGGGAAGTCCGGTCCCTTGATCGATTGCATCAGATCCAGAGAAGTGACATCCGGATTTTCAATGAGCTGCTGTACGCCGTTGATGACCTCGGTCAAATTATGCGGCGGAATATTCGTCGCCATCCCGACTGCGATCCCGGACGATCCGTTCACGAGCAGGTTAGGGAAACGGGACGGCAGGACGACCGGCTCTTGCTCCTCGCCGTCATAGTTGGGAGCGAAGTCGATCGTTTCCTTGTTAATATCGCGAAGCAGCTCCATGGCGATCTTGGACAGACGGGCTTCCGTATAACGCATGGCGGCTGCCATATCGCCGTCGATCGACCCGAAGTTGCCGTGTCCGTCAACAAGCATATAACGCAAGGAGAAGTCTTGCGCCATCCGAACCATCGTCTCATAGACGGCGCTGTCGCCATGCGGGTGATACTTACCGATAACTTCGCCGACGATTCTCGCCGATTTCTTGTACGGCTTGTCCGGGGCCATGCCCAGTTCGGACATTGCGAACAAAATACGGCGATGCACCGGCTTCAATCCGTCCCGGACGTCGGGCAGCGCACGGCTGACGATAATGCTCATGGCGTAGTCCATAAAGGACGTGCGCATCTCAGAGCCGATATCGATTTCTTTAATCTGCGAACGGGATTCTTCCGACATGTGTACCTCCTACAAATTTACGGAGCAAGCCGCTTCGTATGAGTGGATAAGGATTCCGCTGCGAGAGCTGCAGCCAAGGCAAATCGTGAACGACGTATCCGAACAGAGGAGCCGCCCGGGCGGAAGAGCCCGGGCGACCATAACTATGCGGACCGCATCGGCACGGCCATGACAGATGTATGATGATAAGCATCCTGCTCCACCAGGTGGGCAAGCTTTAGGCTGACTGCTAGATGTCGAGATTTTTCACGTACTTGGCATGCTGCTGGATAAATTCGCGCCGCGGCTCGACATTGTCGCCCATCAGCGTATCGAACATAATATCGGCTTCGATCGCATCCTGGATGCTGACCTGGAGCATCGCACGGCTTTCCGGGTCCATCGTCGTCTCCCACAGCTGGCCGGGATTCATCTCCCCGAGACCTTTGTACCGCTGCACATTGACCTTGGCTCCCTCGCCGAATTCCGCCATGATGATCTCACGCTGCCGGTCGTTATAGGCGTAACGGACCGTTTTGTTCCGCTCCAGCTTGTAAAGCGGCGGCTGCGCGATATATACATAACCGGCTTCAATGATTTTGCGCATGTACCGGTAGAAGAAGGTGAGGAGCAGCGTCCGAATATGCGCTCCGTCGACATCGGCGTCGGTCATGATGATGATTTTGTGATAACGGGCCTTGGCCAGATCGAAATCATCGCCGATGCCAGTCCCTAACGCGGTTATGATAGCGCGAATTTCCGCATTGGATAAAATTTTGTCCAGACGCGACTTTTCGACGTTCAAAATTTTCCCGCGCAGAGGAAGAATCGCCTGGAAGTGACGGTCCCGGCCCTGCTTGGCAGATCCGCCCGCGGAATCCCCTTCCACGATATAAACCTCGCTGATGGAGGCATCCTTGGAGGAGCAGTCTGCCAGCTTGCCGGGCAAGGAGCTAACCTCAAGCACGCTTTTGCGGCGGGTCAGCTCACGCGCTTTGCGCGCCGCTTCGCGGGCTCTCTGCGCTTGGACGCCTTTCTCCACAATCTTCTTGGCGATAGCCGGGTTCTCTTCCAGAAACTCCTGCAGCTTCTCCGCAAACAGCGACTCCACGATACCGCGAACTTCGCTGTTGCCCAGCTTGGTTTTGGTTTGCCCCTCGAACTGCGGCTCAGGAATTTTGACGGAAATGATCGCAGTCAAGCCTTCGCGCACGTCATCCCCGGACAGGTTCGCATCGCTTTCCTTGATCGTGTTGTACTTGCGCGCATATTCGTTCAAAATCCGTGTCAACGCGCTTTTGAAGCCGGATTCGTGGGTTCCGCCTTCATGGGTATTGATATTGTTAGCGAACGAATAGATGTTCTCCGAGTAGCTGTCGTTGTATTGCAAGGCAACCTCTACCTGAATATTATCCTTGGTTCCCTCGACAAAGATCGGAGGCTGGTGGAGCGCTTCGCGAGTGCGGTTCAAATACTCGACGAACGAAATAATCCCTCCCTCGTAGAGGAAGGTTTGGCTCTCATCGGTCCGCTCATCGGTCAGCACGATCTCGATGCCGCGATTGAGGAACGCCAGCTCGCGAATCCGCGATTGCAGCGTGTCATAATCAAATTCCGTCGTTTCGGTAAATACGGTCTCATCCGGCCAGAAGGTCACCGTCGTACCGGTATCATTCGTTTCTCCGATCTCCTTCAGCTCATACTGAGGAACCCCGCAGCGATATTCCTGCTGATACACTTTGCCCTTCAGCTTAACCGTCACGATCAGCTTCTTGGAGAGGGCATTTACAACGGATACGCCTACACCATGCAGACCTCCGGAAACTTTGTAGCCTTCTCCCCCGAACTTGCCGCCCGCATGAAGAACGGTCAGCACGACTTCGACGGTCGATTTCTTCAGCTTCGTATTCTCGCCGACCGGAATTCCCCGTCCGTTGTCGACGACAGTGATGCTGTTGTCCTTATGAACGGTCACTTCGATTCGGGAACAGTAGCCGGCCAGAGCTTCGTCAATACTATTGTCAACGACTTCCCAGACTAAGTGGTGAAGTCCTCGTGCGCTTGTGGAACCGATATACATCCCGGGTCTTTTGCGTACCGCCTCAAGACCCTCAAGCACCTGTATCTGACTTTCATCATAGGTTGTACCCGGATTTACAGACATGCAGACACCCACTTTTCCATGATAAAAAATGCGTTAACCCCGTTTGCCGAGGTGTTGTTCAACAATGGAGCGGCCTTGAATGGGGCAGCTCGGAGCGGCAAGTCAAGTGGTCAGAAGCTGATGAGCGCGTTTCTTCAAAGTCATGGATGAGATCGGGGAATAGTACACCTTCGATTGGGTGACGACAAGCGATTTGCTTTCTTCCTCGCCGATAATCTCCACCCGCTTCTCCTTGCTTGCATAGGTAACGAATTGCTTGGATATTTTCGAAGATTTCTCAATGGACAAGTCAAAGATGGCGATTAGCTCCGAAGCACGGATGATTTTCTCCCCGCCTAGATGGATAAACATTGAGGAAGCCCCTCCTTAATCGGCAAATCGATCTATATGAAGCTTCCGTCCCGCACATGAATTACGGAAGCACTTTCCAATTTTGACAAATCTATACTTTCAATTCCGGTCGTGGTTATGAACGTCTGCACCTTGCGCTGGAAAGTCTCAATCAGTTGCGTCTGGCGAAACTGATCCAGCTCGGACAAAACGTCATCGAGAAGCAGGAGGGGGTATTCGCCGACTTCCTCGCCGATAAGCTCTATCTCAGCCAGCTTCAAAGACAACGCGGTCGTGCGTTGCTGACCTTGGGAGCCGAACGTCTGCGCCTCCCTGCCGTTGATATAAAAGCGCAAATCGTCGCGGTGCGGGCCGACCAACGTAATGCCTCGTCGCAATTCCTGTTCTTTTGCCTGTGATAACTTTATCATAAATTGGTCAAATAAAACAGCGTCTTCTTGGTCCGTGAAGGAAGATAGAGCGCTGTCGTAAGCAATTTGAAGCGTTTCCTGGCCGTTTGTAATGCCGGTATGAATCTTTTCTGCCCAGCTTTGCAGCTTTTTTATAAAGCTTTGACGTTTTTTAATAATTTTAGTACCAAATTGCGCCAACTGTTCATTCCATACGTCCAGCAGCGGTGTTTTGCCTGCGGATCCGAACATTTGTTTGAGATAATTATTGCGCTGCACGAGAATTTTGTTGTACTGCGACAGATCATACAAATAGCCCGGGTGCACCTGCCCGATCTCCATATCGAGAAACCGGCGGCGCACGCCCGGCGAGCCCTTCACAATCTCCAGGTCCTCCGGAGCGAACATGACCACATTGAGCGAGCCGATAAAATTGCTCAGCTTGCGCTGCTCCAAACCGTTGACCTTGGCCCTCTTGCCTTGGGTAGAGATCGACAGGTCCAACTGCAGCGAGCCGTACCGCTTCTCGATCTCGCCGTGAAGCAGCGCCGTTTTTTCCGTCCAGCGGATCAGCTCTTTGTCCTGGTTGGTCCGGTGAGACTTGGTCAGCGCCAGCACATAGATCGCTTCCAGCAAGTTCGTTTTCCCCTGGGCGTTGGGACCGACGATGATGTTGACCATCTGGTCGGTCTCAAATTCGATGTGCTCATAGTTGCGGTAGTTTTGGACAGACAGCTTTTTCAATAACACGAACGTCTTCCTCCCACCTACTCCTGCACAACCTGAAACTCGCCGCAGCCGTCTACGACAACGCGGTCCCCGGCCACCAGCTTCCGTCCGCGGCGGTTTTCCGCTTCTCCATTCACAGCAATTTTCGTTTCCTGCAGAAAATGCTTGGCTTGTCCACCTGTGGATATGCAGTCGGACAGCTTCAAAAACTGCCCGAGCGTAATATAGTCTGTATGAATCGTTACCGGCTTCAAAGTGATCGCCTTCCTTCCTGGGCTGGCTTCCGCATTCCGCGGCGTCATCTTAGGTGGTCGTACGGTAAGGCAAAATAAGCTGCAGCAGGCTCGCATTCTCGTCCGGCCGGATAATGATCGGCTGCATGGCACCGGTAAATCCGATATGAATCTGCTCGCTGTCCATTACTTTCAGCGCATCCAGCATATATTTGGAGTTGAAGGAAATGCGCAGCAGCTCCCCGGTCAAGCTCGCGGCGCTCAGCTCTTCCGTTACTTTGCCGAGCTCGGAGGAGCTGGATGAAATTTCAATGGTCTGATCCTCGCGCATCACAAGCTTGACGATATTGCTCTTGTCTTCTCGCGACAGCAGATACGCCCGGTCGATTGCATCGACCAGATTATCGTTCGAAACGACAAGCTCCGTCTGATAGGACTGCGGAATCAGCTTGGAAGTATCCGGATAAGTGCCCTCCAGGATGCGGGTATAAAACAGGATGGAGCTCATCTTGAAGAGCACCTGATTGTCGGCGAATACGACATCGATCAGCGTGTTTTGATCAGGCAAAATTTTGGACAGCTCATTGAGCGTTTTCCCGGCAATCGATACATTGGACAAGGTGAACCCTTCCTCGGTATCAATCGCTGTTTCTCTTGTGGCAAGCCGGTGCCGGTCGCAAGCGATGAATTTGAGCTTGCCTCCTGCAATCGTCCAGAGAACGCCGGTCAATATAGGCGTCGCTTCATTGGTCGATACGGCGAAGGACGTCTGCTTGATCATCGTTTTCAGAACGTCGCTCGGAATTTGGATCCGCTTGCTTTCCTCGATGCCCGGCATGATCGGATATTCTTCAGGATCAAGTCCCATCAGCTGGATCTCGGAGGAACCGGAGCGGATGATCGTTTGGAAATGCTCCTTCACTTCGATCTCGATATGCTGCGCCGGCAGCTTGCGAATAATTTCCACGAAAAATTTGGAAGGGAGAACGACGCTGCCCGACTGCTTCATCTCGATAACCTGAAGCTCGCCCTTTTCGATAGGGATAAAGCTTTGGATCGAAATGTCGGTATCGCTGGCCGTCAGCGTCATGCCGGACGAATCTGCATCTATCTTGATGCCTGTGAGAATGGGAATGGTCGTTTTGCTCGAAATGGCTTTATACACGTGCTGAATGGATTCGTTCAGGAAATCTTTAAGGACCGTTAATTTCATAATGTCACTCCTACAGGTTCTAAAGTGGGCCAGATGGTCATATGCATCTATATTACATGTTTTTTTTATTTAGTTGAAGTAGTAGGGGCGTCTAATATGTGGATATGTGCATGAACAACGCAAAACCAAAGCCTATCCACATGTGAATAGTTTGTGCATAGGCTTTGGTTTATTCAGTCGTGAATCGATGGCCGAAGAGCCGGCTGGCGGGAGGCCTACATCGTCACGTTTTTCACTTTTTCCGTTATGTTTTGAATAATCTTGTATAATTCCTGATCGGCCTTGATAGCTTCCGAGATTTTCTCATGCGCATGAATAACGGTCGTATGATCGCGTCCCCCGAAAGCTTCTCCGATCTTCGGCAAGGAGAAATCCGTCATCTCGCGCGCCATATACATCGCAATCTGCCGTGGAAAGGCGACCATCTTGGTCCGCTTCCGCGCTTTGAAATCCTCAATCTTAAGTCCGTAGAACTCCCCGACCTTCTGCTGAATATCCTGGATCGTAATGACTCTTGGCCGGCTGCTCGGGATGATATCCTTCAGCGCTTCCGCGGCCAGATGCGAAGTGATGTCCTTATTGATCAAGGACGAATAAGCGACCACGCGGATCAGGGCGCCTTCCAGCTCACGGATGTTCGTATCGATCTGATTGGCTATATATACCATGGCTTCGTTGGGGATATCGAGATTTTCGGCTTTCGCTTTCTTCCGCAGGATGGCGATTCGCGTCTCCAGGTCAGGCGGCTGAATGTCCGTGATCAAGCCCCATTCGAAGCGGGAACGCAGCCGTTCCTCGAGCGTCGGAATTTCTTTGGGCGGGCGGTCGCTGGAGATGATGATCTGCTTGCGTTCCTCATGGAGCGCATTAAACGTATGGAAAAATTCTTCCTGCGTGCCTTCTTTTCCGGCCAGGAACTGAATATCATCAATTAACAGCACATCGATCGTTCTGTACTTGTTGCGGAAATCTTCGCCGCGGTTGTCCCGCACGGCATTGATGAATTCGTTGGTGAATTTCTCGGACGAGATGTACATCACGCGGGCGCTCGGATTGTGCTCCAGCACGTAATGTCCGATCGCATGCATGAGGTGAGTTTTCCCAAGTCCCACGCCTCCGTATAAAAACAGCGGATTATAAGCCTTCGCAGGCGCTTCGGCGACTGCGAGCGAGGCGGCATGAGCAAATCTGTTCCCGGATCCGATGACGAATGTATCGAATGTGTACTTCGCGTTCATCATATGAGCAAAGGTTTCTTCGGCCGCAGACCTGGCTTTCGCTGGAGGAATGGCAGGGGCGGGGGGCGCACCGAACGAAAGGTTCTCGTCGTCGGATTCAATGATGAACTTCAGCTCGACCTGTTTGCCGGTATAGTCGTAGACGGCTTCCTTGATATGCTTCGTATACCGGTTCTCAAGCCAGTCGCGCGCGAAATTATTGGGGGTACAGATGACGACGGCCGATTCGTTGAATGCGACAGCCCTTGTGGAGATCAGCCACGTTTCGTAGCTGGGTTTGCTCACCCTTTTCTGCAGAATGGAAAGGACTTGCTGCCATTGTTCATTAGGATGGCTTTCCACAAATTATTCACTCCTTCAGCTGGATACCGGTGCAGCGCTTCTGAGCGCGGCTGTAGAAAAAAAATGAAAGGTGTCGGAATTCATCCACATTGTGCAGATAACCGACAAACCTCTTATACAGAGCCTTGTAAATTGTTCACAATCCTATCCACAGGCTGTTGATAACTTTCAGACAGGCTATGAGTATCCACAACGGAAAACATATTCATGATATCAAAAAAGACCAGGCTCCGCAATGGAAGGTTCCGATTTATCCACATACCCAAGACCTTGTGTATAAAAGTTATCAACAGCACAAGATATTGTTTATAATCTGTTTACATTTCGACAAAATCGGTGGAAATCCGCTTTTTTTTATGCACAGGGGGGTTGAGGCGGATATTGGAAGGCGCTGTGTATAACTCAAACCGAGCTTTTTTGAGCCCTGGGCAGAGGGGCCGGGAGGGGAAGTCGTGATTTTCAGAAAAACAGATATTCATGGTACAGCGGGCGGTTATCGGCCTTGACAAATGCCTTATGATGGATGTTGACTTTTGGGGCGTAAAATGGTTTAATGTTGTAAGGTATTTTCGGGATTGGAATAAATCCTGTCCTAGAGGAGGTGCACGCTCGAAATGAGACCGACATTTAAGCCGAATGTAAGAAAGCGCAAGAAAGTTCACGGCTTCCGTAAAAGAATGAGCACGAAGAATGGCCGCAAGGTGCTTGCTGCTCGTCGCCTTAAAGGAAGAAAAGTACTGAGCGCCTAAGACGAAAGACCACTGCCCAGTGGTCTTTTTTGTTTTTCATATGCAAGAAGCAGCCAAACAGGGAGCGGAGAGCCCTGGAATTTGCCTGACGGGACCTCTCCCGAAGCCGGGGGCGGGAAGCGGAAGATTCCGAACATCTTCGATCATGCACCCGAATGACATGTATGGGAGAGAACCTAGAGGTGGAGAAGAAAAATCGGCTGACTAAAAGAGAATACTTCGATAAGGTGTACAGGCACGGCAAATCGTCGGCCAATCACCAGTTCGTCCTTTATTATAAAACACAGCCGCGGCAGGAGTCGTTCCGCTTCGGCGTATCGGTGAGCAAGAAGCTCGGCAATGCCGTCGTCCGCAACCGGATTCGCCGCGTCTTGAAGGAGATCGTCCGGCTGAACGCCGACCGGCTGCCGGGAGGATACGACCTGATTCTGATCGCGCGCAAGCCGGTGACCGAGATGTCGTATCACGAGATGGAGAAGAGTGTATTTCACGTGCTGAAGCGGGCGAATCTGCTGCGTCCGAGGGAGCAAACGAAACCTGTGGATTAGTTTCTTTGTGGGAACGAATGTGATATAGTTTATTATTGGAAAAGATGAAGCTGGGAGGATGCCCTTTTGACGCGTCGACTATACAAATATTTGCCTCTGACGGCATTGCTGCTGCTGGCGGGATGTAGCAATCCGGCTACGGCAAAATTAGATCGCGAGAACAGTTTTTGGGACAAGTATTTTGTAGGTCCTCTATCGGATACGCTCGACTGGTTCGCCAACCTGATGGGCGGATCGTACGGGCTTTCGATTCTCGTCGTGACGATCATTATCCGCATGATCATTTTGCCGCTGACGCTTAAGCAGTACAAGAGCTCCAAACGAATGCAGGAAGTACAGCCCGAAATCAAGAAGCTTCAGGCTAAATATAAGGATGACCCGAAGAAGGTTCAGGAAGAAACGATGAAGCTGTTTCAGAAGGAAGGCGTCAACCCGCTCGCCGGCTGCTTCCCGATTCTGGTCCAGATGCCGATCCTGATCGCCTTGTATAACGCCATTATGCGGAATCCGGATATCGGCACCCATTCCTTCCTGTGGCTGGAGCTTGGGCAGAAGGACCCTTATTATATTCTTCCGCTGCTCGCGGCGCTGACCACGTTCCTGCAGCAGAAGATGATGTCCTCGCAGATGAACCCGCAGATGCAAAGCCTGATGTTTATTTTTCCGGTGCTGATCTTCGTGATGGCAATGAACTTCGCCTCAGCGCTGCCGCTGTACTGGGTATACAGCAACTTGTTCACCGTTGTGCAAACTTATTTTATCTACGGAAAACCGGCGGCTGCCAAGGGCGTGGAGGTTGTCGAAGCCAAGTCTAAGAAATCCGGCGGATCTAAAAAATAAGGGTGGCCGATGAGATGAGAAAAATCGTGGTAACGGGCAAAACGATCGAAGACGCTGTCCGCAGCGGATTGTTGCAGCTCGGCACAACCGAAAACCGGGTTAACGTTCAAGTCTTGGAGCAGCCCTCCAAAGGGTTGTTCGGCCTCATCGGCGCGCGGAGCGCCAAGGTTGAGCTGGAGCTGCTGCCCGATGCCATGGAAGAAGCCGTCAAGTTCCTGCAGGACATTCTGCGTACGATGGAGCTTGACGTGCGGATCGAACAAAAGCAGAACAAGGAAGGCCTTGAGCTGCATATGCACGGCGAGGAGCTGGGGATGCTGATCGGGCGCAGAGGGCAGACGCTCGACGCGCTGCAATATCTGGTAGGCATCGTAGCCAACCGGTACTCCGATCATCATCTGCGTGTTGTTCTCGATGCCGAGCATTTCCGGGAGCGGCGGCGGAAAACGCTGGAGGAGCTGGCCGATCGGCTCGCCGAGCGCGCCATCCGCACGAAAAAAGAGGTGGTGCTGGAGCCGATGTCTCCCCAGGAGCGCAAGGTGATTCATTCCCAGCTGCAACAACACCCCAAGGTAAAAACGTTCAGCCGCGGCGACGAACCGAATCGCCGCGTCGTTATCGTATTACGTTGATCTAAGTTGATCTGATGCTGCAATGACGTCATGTTTCGCAATGACTTCATTGCTTTTTCTTTAGTTATGATAAATGAGGTGCGAATACACATGATGCAGGACACCATCGCGGCGATCGCGACGCCTTCCGGCGAGGGAGGCATCGCGGTCATACGCGTAAGCGGGGAGCAGGCGGTCGCGGTCAGCGACCGTCTGTTCAGCGGGAAAGCGAAGCTGGAGGATGTGCCTACCCATACGGTGCATTACGGCTATATTCGGGAGCCGAAAACGGGCGTGCGGACGGAGGAAGTACTGGTTACCGTCATGCGCGCTCCGCGTTCCTTTACCAAGGAAGATGTAGTGGAGATCAGCTGTCACGGGGGATTCGTCTCTGTGCGCAAGGTGCTTGATCTGCTGCTCGAAAGCGGGGCAAGACTGGCTGAGCCGGGGGAGTTTACGAAGCGCGCTTATCTGAACGGACGTATCGACCTGTCGCAAGCGGAAGCAGTCATCGACCTGATCCGGGCGAAGTCGGACCGGGCGTTCCGGATTGCGCTCAAGCAGTCCGAGGGCAGCTTGTCGAAGCGGATATCGGAGCTGCGCCACCGGCTTGTGGAGCTGATGGCTCATATCGAAGTGAACATCGATTATCCCGAGCATGACGTGGAAGAGCTGACCAACTCTTATATCAAGGAGAAGTGCCGGGCAGCGCTGGAAGATATCGAGCGTTTACTGGCGACGGCTGAGCAGGGTAAAATCTTGCGTGAGGGATTGGTGACGGCGATTATCGGCCGACCCAATGTCGGCAAGTCATCGTTGATGAACACGCTGGCCCAGGAGGACCGCGCCATCGTGACCGATATTGCAGGCACCACGCGCGATGTCGTAGAGGAGTATGTGCATGTGAACGGCATTCCTCTGAAGCTGCTCGATACGGCCGGCATTCGGGAAACGAGCGATGTGGTGGAGAAGATCGGCGTGGAGAAATCAAGGCAGGCTTTGTCCGAAGCGGACCTGATCCTGCTCGTATTCAGCGGAGCGGAACCGCTGCTGGCCGAAGAACGCGAGATGGTGAAGGAGCTGGCAGGCCGGCAGGTGATCGCAATCGTCAATAAGTCCGATCTGCCCCAGCAGCTGGAGATCGACGAGCTTGTGGACGTATTTGGAGAGGGGCATGTGGTCCGGATGTCGCTGCTGGAGCATCAGGGCATAACTGACCTGGAGAAAGCCATCGCGGACCTGTTTTTCAGCGGTCAGGTGGAAGCGAGCGATCTGACCTATGTGAGCAACGCCAGACATATTCATCTGTTGAAGTCGGCCCGGTCTGCTCTGGAAGAAGCGTTCTCGGCTGCGGAAGCTTTCGTGCCGATCGATATGATTCAGATTGACATACGCAACAGCTGGGAGCATCTGGGCGAGATTATCGGCGATGCGGTCAGCGAATCGTTGATCGATCAGATTTTCTCCCAGTTCTGCTTAGGCAAGTAAGCTTCAGCGTCCGGATGCTTATTCACCGGACTTTTAGAACAAACACTAGATATACAAATAGATGTTAGGAGGTAGGCAGGATGAGCTACAATGCAGGTGAGTTTGATGTTATTGTCATCGGTGCGGGACATGCGGGCTGCGAAGCGGCGCTGGCTGCTGCGCGTATGGGCTGTGAGACGCTGCTGCTGACGATTAATTTGGATATGGTTGCCTTCATGCCGTGTAATCCGTCCATCGGAGGGCCGGCCAAAGGGCATGTCGTGCGAGAGATCGATGCGCTCGGAGGCGAGATGGGCCGCAATATCGATAAAACGTATATTCAGATGAGGATGCTGAACACCGGAAAAGGACCGGCCGTTCATGCGCTGCGCGCCCAAGCCGATAAATTCCTGTACCAGCATATGATGAAGGAAACGATTGAGAAGACGGAGCATCTGACGCTGCGCCAGGGCATGGTGGAAACCCTTATCGTCGAGGATGGCGTCTGCAAGGGCGTTGTGACGAAAACCGGAGCAACGTATTACGGCAAGTCTGTCGTACTTACAACGGGTACGTACCTGCGGGGCAAAATCATCATGGGCGAATTGATGTATGAGTCCGGCCCTAACAATCAGCAGCCGGCCGTCAAGCTGTCGGAGGATCTGCGCAAGCATGGGCTGGAGCTCGTCCGCTTCAAGACGGGAACTCCGCCGCGCGTGCATGAAGATACGATCGACTTCTCGAAGACGACGATTCAGCCGGGCGATGACAAGCCCAAGTTTTTCTCCTATGAAACGACGGAAGAAGTACCTGGCCAGCTGCCTTGCTGGCTGACTTATACGTCCGAGGATACGCATCGGATTATTAATGAAAATCTGCATCGGGCGCCGATGTTCTCCGGAGCGATCGAAGGTACGGGGCCGCGGTATTGTCCTTCTATCGAAGACAAGATCGTTCGATTCAGCGACAAGCCCAAGCACCAGATCTTCCTGGAGCCGGAAGGCCGTAATACGAAGGAGTATTATGTTCAAGGGCTTTCGACCAGTATGCCTGAGGATGTGCAGCTGCAGATACTGCGTTCCATCCCTGGGCTGGAGAAGGTCGAGATGATGCGGACCGGCTATGCCATCGAGTATGATGCGGTTGTTCCTACCCAGCTGCTGCCGTCCTTGGAGACGAAGGCGATATCAGGGTTATTTACCGCGGGTCAAATAAACGGCACATCCGGCTACGAAGAAGCGGCAGGTCAAGGAATCATGGCCGGCATCAATGCGGCGCGTAAAGTACAAGGCAAGGAAGCGATTGTTCTGGATCGCTCGGAGGCTTATATCGGCGTATTGATCGACGATCTGGTTACGAAGGGCACAAGCGAGCCATATCGCTTGCTCACGTCCCGCGCCGAATATCGTCTGCTGCTTCGCCATGATAATGCCGATATGCGCTTGACAAAAATCGGTCATGAAATTGGGCTGATTACCGAGCAGCGGTATGAGCGGTTTCTCGAGAAGGTAGCTCGGGTGGAGGAGGAAATTGAGCGGCTGAAAACGACGAAGGTGAAGCCGACGGAGGAAGTGCAAGCCATGCTGCAATCGCTTGGCAGCACGGAGATCGCCAATTCCGTGGATCTGCTGTCTCTGCTGCGTCGTCCTGAGGTGACTTATGCGCATCTGGAGACAATATCGCCGGCTTCCGTCGAACTGACCGAGGATATGAAAGAGCAAGTTGAAATTCAAGTGAAATATAGCGGCTATATCGAAAAGCAGCTGCTTCAAGTCGAACGGCTGCGCAAGATGGAGAAGAAGAAAATTCCTGACGACATTGTGTACGACGATATTCACGGCATCGCGATGGAGGCCAAGCAAAAGCTGTCCAAAATCCGTCCTATCTCGATCGGTCAGGCGTCCCGTATCGGAGGCGTAACGCCCGCGGATATCTCCATCCTGCTGGTGCATCTGGAGCATTATAATCGAGTTTTAGCGGCGCGGGCACAGTGATGGATCAAGTCCAGCAGCTGTTTACCGGTCTATTGCAGGAGAAGGGAATTCAATTGACCGGGCGCCAGCTCGGTCAATATGATAGTTATTATCGCGAGTTGATCGATTGGAACGAAAGGATGAATTTGACCGGGATTACAGAGAGAGAGCAGGTATATGTGAAGCATTTCTATGATTCTCTTTCCTTGGCCTTTTTCACGCCTGTTCCCGAAATTCGAACCTTAGCTGATATTGGCTCCGGAGCGGGTTTCCCGAGTATTCCGCTAAAGATTGCTTTTCCTCATCTCCAAGTCACTATAGTCGACTCCTTAAATAAGCGTATTCAGTTTTTGCAGCATCTCGTTGCCGAGCTTGAATTGGAAAATGTGCAATGCGTGCATGGCCGTGCTGAAGATATTGCGCGTCTGCCTCAGCATCGGGATAAATACGATCTTGTTACGGCCCGAGCTGTCGCAAGACTGGCTGCGCTCGATGAATTATGCCTGCCATTTGTCAAACCGGGCGGTCAATTTATCGCTATGAAAGGCCAGGATGTGCAGGGAGAGCTGGCTGAAGCGAGCTTCAGTCTTAAGGAGCTGCAGGGAGAATGGATGAACACTCATCACTTTCAGCTCCCTGTTGAAGAATCGACCAGACAGCTGATCCAAATTCGAAAAAAAGCACCGACACCCCGGAAATATCCGCGGAAAGCAGGAACACCGATAAAATCTCCTTTACTGTGATTACAGAAAGTAATTCAAGAACACCGTGTTTCACGTGGAACATTATACAAGTTAAAGGCAGGGAACAGAGACGGGAAAGAGGAAGGCAATCAGCCTTGCTTTGTCTGCTGCCCTGTCCCTCTTTATATGCCGACCTTTATTTTAAATGCTCTATTATTCTTTTGGAGAATCATACAATAAAGTTCTGCAGGTGCCTAAGCAGGAAAATGGCGGTTCCCTGGAGAATAAGTTAGCAACGGAAAGCGCGAAGGAATTTACAATTACTTACTTACATACACGAGACTTTCTGGCATGTAGTTACTCGAAACTATATGCAGCCTTAGCGGCCAGGAGGAAAGGGAACAAGCTAACTGAGCGCAGATCGGGTTGCAGCGTCACCGTGTGAAAAGACAGAAAGATAGCTTGTTCTATCATGATGAAAAAGATCGGGTGGTTATCGTTATGAAGGAACAGATTTCCAGATTATTTGGCTTCAATGAAAAAGCTTCTGCGGATGAAGTGAAAAATATTCCTGTTCAAGATATCGTAGCGAGCCCTTATCAGCCTCGTACGATTTTTGACGATGACCGGATTGAAGAGTTATGCCAAACGATTAAAACGCATGGTGTCATCCAGCCGATCGTAGTAAGGGTGCGTAATCAGAAGTTCGAGCTGATCGCAGGGGAGCGTCGCTGGCGGGCGGTAAAAAAATTAGGTCTCGAAACGGTTCCGGCGATCATAAGGGAGTTTAATGATGCGCAGGCTGCTTCTATCGCACTGATTGAAAATCTTCAGCGGGAAGGACTTACCGCTATTGAAGAAGCGATCGCCTATCAGCAGCTCATCGATCTGCATAGTTTGACTCAAGAAAGCCTCGCTCAACGATTGGGCAAAAGCCAATCGACGATCGCCAATAAAATTCGCCTGCTGCAGTTGAGCGAGCCTGTTAAAAATGCCCTCATGGAACGAAAAGTAACGGAACGCCATGCACGGGCGCTTCTCTCGCTGGATAATGAAGAGCAGCAGGTTAAGCTGCTTGAAGAGATTATCGCAAAGGAGCTGAATGTGAAGCAAACGGAAACCAGAATCGCTTTCTTAAAAGAAGCCGAGAAAATAAAGACGAGTAAAGCCAAGCGTGTTTCCTTCTCCAAGGATGTCCGGCTCGCTCTCAATACGATTCGGCAATCGGTTGATATGGTGACATCATCCGGTTTGCCGATTAATACAGAAGAAAATGATCGCGATGATCACTATGAGATTGTAATTCGAATTCCAAAACGATAGAATAGAATAGAGTCGGATTCCGATCATTGGGGAGTGCACCCACAGCTCTCTGATGATTTTTTTTAGCAGTTCCGACGTCTTGAGCTGTACTTCTTGTGCCGATAGTACCAACCTGTCCAGAATTGACGGGGAAGAAGAAGCCGAGAGAAGATTTGTTTATAGTTCTGCCTTGCCGCCATACGAAAAAATGATAGACGCATGCTAGGGAAGAATGAGAGCTTTACCGGTTATGTCACTGGAATACAAAGTGAGTTTTCCTGACGCTTACAGATCCTTTTTGTACCGATTGCTTGGTGTAGGCAGCGTTAAGACGTATGCTCCAATACCCGGCATACTCGGCTATCCTAGTATTTATTTGAGGTGAATAGGTTGTCTAAAATTATCGCCATCACAAACCAAAAAGGTGGGGTTGGCAAAACGACGACGTCCGTGAACTTGGGCGCTTCTTTGGCTTCGCTTGGGAAAAAAGTGCTGCTAGTGGATATCGATCCCCAAGGCAATACGACTAGTGGGATCGGAGTCAATAAAGCGGATGTGCAATATTGCATCTATGATGTGTTAATTAATGATGTTCATCCGAAGGACGCCATGGTCGATACAGCGATTCCTAATCTGAAGATTATACCGGCTACGATCCAACTGGCTGGAGCGGAGATCGAATTGGTGCCGACCATTTCGCGTGAAGTCCGTTTAAAGCGTTCTTTGCATTTGGTCAAGCAGCAGTTTGATTATATTTTGATCGACTGTCCGCCTTCTTTAGGTATTTTGACCGTTAATTCGTTGACCGCAGCCGATTCCGTCATTATACCGATCCAATGCGAATATTATGCGCTGGAAGGGCTTAGCCAACTGTTGAATACGGTGCGGCTCGTGCAGAAGCATTTGAATACGACCCTTCAAATTGAAGGCGTTTTGCTCACGATGTTTGACGCGCGGACGAACCTGGGGATGCAGGTAATTGAAGAAGTCAAAAAATATTTCCAACAAAAAGTATACCAAACCATTATTCCAAGAAATGTAAGATTGAGTGAAGCACCAAGTCATGGTCAATCCATCGTTACTTATGACCCGAGATCGAAGGGCGCTGAAGTATATATGGAGCTGGCGAAGGAAGTGATTGCAATTTGAGTAAGCGAGCTGGAACAGGACTAGGAAAAGGATTGGATGCCTTATTGCCTGCATTGAGTATTAACGATGACGACAAGGTTGTCGAGATTCCGCTGCCGCAGCTTAGACCCAATCCGTATCAGCCACGTAAACATTTCAACGATGAGACGATTCAAGAGCTGGCCTCCTCGATTAAAGAACATGGGGTCATTCAACCGATTATTGTGCGAAGTGTGCTGAAAGGTTTTGAAATAATAGCCGGCGAAAGACGGTTCCGTGCATCGCAGGCTTGCGGATTGGCCACGATCCCTGCCGTTGTTAAGAAGTTCACCGATCAGCAGGTCATGGAAATCGCGTTGATCGAAAATGTGCAGCGGGAAGATCTGAATGCGCTGGAAGTTGCGATCGCTTATCAGGCGTTAATTGATCAATTCTCGTTGACACAAGAAGTATTATCAACCAAGGTTGGTAAAAGTCGTTCGCATATTGCCAACTTCCTCAGATTGCTTCAGCTCCCGGAAGAAGTGAAGGAATATGTTTCACGTGGAACATTGTCTATGGGGCATGCGAAAGCAATCGTAGGGTTGAAGGACAAAAAGCTGATCAAAGCTTTAGCAGATACCGCTATCAAAGAACAGTGGAGCGTACGGGAACTGGAAGAGGAAGTCAAGAAGCTGGAAGAGAAGGACGACTCCAAGAAAAACAAGCTGAAGCCGAAACGTAAAGATCCGTATATTGATCAGATTGAAGAAAACCTTCGCGAAGTATATAGGACGACTGTCAAGATTAAGCACAACAATAATAAAGGCAAGATTGAACTTTTGTATTTTTCGAATGAAGATCTGAACCGATTGTTGGAGCTTTTGCAAGGCAAAACCTCGTAGATACCTCCATAGCATACCAAGGATCGGCCTGATAAGATCAGGGGATTCCAGGTATGCTATATTTATGTGAGAGAGAACATACAGCGGATAGGAGAGATGAAATTGTCTTCTATATATTTGGATCATGCGGCTTCCTCATGGCCTAAGCCGCCGGAGGTCGTACAGGCGATGGTGGCATGTATGGAGCAGTATGCAGCCAACCCGGGCCGTGGAAGTCATGAGATGGCCGTTAAGGCCAGCCGGACTTTATTTGAAGGAAGAAAACAATTAGCCAAATTATTCCGCGTGAAAAATCCTAATGATATTTCTTATGCATTAAATACAACGATGGCCTTGAATCTCGCTATCAAAGGATTCCTGAAGGAAGGCGATCATGTCATCTGCACGGCTGTCGAGCATAACTCCGTACGCCGGCCGCTAGAGTACATGAAGCAATCCCGGCATGTTCAGGTGACTTATGTCAAAACGGATAGGCATGGCCATCTACGTATGGAAGATGTGATCGCCGCCATCCAGCCGAATACCCGGCTCATTGTATGCAGCCATAGCTCCAATCTGCTGGGCAGCATCCTTCCTGTAGCCGATATAGGAGAGCTATGCCGGCAGCGCGGCATCACCTTGCTGGTAGACGCGGCTCAGACCGCAGGAACGGTCGATATTGATGTGAATGGGATGGGTATTCATATGCTGGCTTTCCCAGGTCATAAGGGGCTTCTGGGGCCTCAGGGGACAGGGGGATTGTACGTACATCCGGATATTGAACTCGAGCCGCTGCTTCATGGGGGAACCGGAAGTCAATCCGAGGCTGTCGAGCAGCCTAGCGTGCGTCCGGACCGGTTTGAGGGAGGCACCCAAAACACGCCCGGCATCGCCGGCTTGGTAGAAGGCGTCAAATGGATTCAGCGGGAAACTGTCGATCGTATTTATCGCCATGAGTGGGAGCTCACTCAGCAGCTGATGACAGACCTGCTGGAAATAGAAGGCGTACAGTTGCTTGGCCCTGAATTAGGGCAAGCTAAAACCGGCATCGTTTCCTTCACCGTCTCTCAAACCGACTCTTCGGAAATTGCCTTTATTCTGGATCAATCCTTCGGGATTGCTGTAAGAGCCGGTTATCACTGCAGTCCGCTCGCTCATGAAACAGCAGGGACGATGGAACGGGGAGCGGTAAGGGCAAGCGTAGGCTGTTATACGACCAAGACGGAGATTGAACAATTGGCTGCTGCAGTTAGGGAGATAGCGAAACATATGAAGCAGTAATAACGGATGGGGGCATGTGAATGGAACTACCGATTGAAGTTGTCATACTGGCTGCTGCCGTCATCGTATTTCTTTTTCTAATCCTGGTTATTGTCTTGTGGGTAAAGCTGAACAAACTTAAAAAAACATACACCGCCTTGCTCAATGGGACTACCGGAATGAATATAGAAGAAATCGTAGTCAATCTGCAAAACCAATATAACCTGGTGAAGGCGCAAAATGATCAAGCGGATCATGCCATCCAGACGATCCGTCAGGACATGACCCGCATGAAATCCAGACTCGGCGTATACCGGTTTAATGCCTTCTCGGAAGGTGGCACCGATCTTAGCTTCGCTATCGCACTCGTGGATGATGAAGGAACAGGGGTTGTACTTAGCGGGATACATAACCGGGAACAGACCTATGTGTATGCAAAACCCCTGGAAAAAGGGCAATCGAAATACGCTTTGTCGCCCGAAGAGAAGGAAGCGATCAATCGATCTTACCTAAAGGAATAGGCGTCCATCTGCGCTTCATCAGCAAGGCTGCATGAATAGAGCTGGCGATCGTCTCCGCCATCGTCATGACCAGGCTTAAGCGGGTATTCTGAAGCACGAAATATTCCATAAATCCGCCCACATTCACGATGCCTGTGACATGCATATCGCCTACCGGAGGCAGTTCCTTATTCACGCCGGCGCCAGGCTTAACGGGTCCTTGACCAAGTTGAATACAACCTACGCTGGTTAGCTGACCAAGGCATGCATCTACTGCCAATATATATGGATTGTTATAATGCTGGTAAATCGTCGTCAACGTATCGTTCAGATTCATCGCATGGACCGGGTTATCGAGAGTACCATACAGGTGAATGCCGCTTCCATTTAGATCCAGGCGTTTGAGTTGGGAGCCGACGAGGGGGCCAAGCGCATCTCCCGTAGAACGATCAGTTCCCACGCAAACGACGACAATCGGCTGATGAGCGGGTACATGCTGGATGCTGGCGAATAAAGCTTCGGATAAGAGCTCGATGCAGTTGGATTCGGAATGCAAAATTTTCATGGTTTGCAAGGATGAAGACGGTTCCTTGGCCTTGGGGGAAGAATCTTTCGAAAAAGGCAGCTTCATAATCAAATTCCCTCCTTGGGGGATGAGGTTGGCAGGGCTAGTAACATCTGGGCAAATAGAATAGTATTAGTATACGGTTCATAGAAACGTTTTATACGCGTTCTGCGAAAGAAACATGGAAATAAATGAAGGTTTTCAAAGAATAGACTCCTGTTTGGAGAACCATCACGAGAAGGAAGGGGGCGGCGCAGTCATGGCATTGATGGCTTTCGATTCGACTCAACAGGCTCTGCGGGCAGAGATGCTGCTGGAGTATGCGGATATTGAAAATGATATGTGCCCGACTCCCAAGGAGATAACGGCCGGCTGTGCCTTGTCGCTGGAATTCCCCAATGAAGCGCTGGAGAAAGTAAAGGAAATTGTAAAAAATGAAAGAGTCGAGATACGCGGCATTTATTTCAAATTGGATGGGAAGTATGTTACGATGGATTGAAGGGAGGGGAGCCTCATGTTTACTAACCAACCTCCGCTTCTGACCGAGGTCAAGTCGATTAAGGAGTGGGAGCAAAGCTGGACCGGCATGCAGCAGAAGTTTATTGCCTACATTTCCAACCCCGAGCTGTGGCTGGGCCTGCTGCTCATCGTCTTGAAAATTGCGCTTATTTATATCGTAGCCCGTGTTATAACGAAAGTCGCTCATAGAGCTGTCGAGCAGCTGATTGTGGCAAGGGATAAAAACCCGCTGAAGCTGGATACCCGGCGGACTAAAACAATTGGGAAGCTTGTAGGTAATATTATTACATATGTGGTAAATTTTATAATGATATTGATGGTTCTAGGACAGTTTCATATCGATCTAGGGCCGCTTCTGGCGGGTGCTGGGGTCGTCGGTCTTGCCATCGGCTTCGGCGCTCAAAGCTTGGTTAAGGACGTTATAACCGGATTTTTTATTATATTCGAAGATCAGTTTGCCGTTGGAGATGTTGTACAAATCGGCGCTTATAAGGGCAATGTAGAGGAAATTGGCCTTCGTATTACCCGGGTAAGAAGCTGGACTGGTGAAATTCATATCATTCCGAATGGAACGATTGCACAGGTAACGAATTTCTCTATTCATAATTCACTCGCTGTTATCGATGTGCCAGTCAGCAGGGAAGCGGATATTGCCAAGACAAGGAAGCTGCTCGAAGATACTATAAAAAAAGGGTATGAAGAAAACGTTGATTTGGTGAAGGAGCCTCAGGTGCTCGGAATCCAGAACGTCGGCGGATCGGAGATTACGCTAAGGGTAACAGCGGAGTGCAAGCCAAATACGGCCAGCAGCGTCACGCGAAAGCTCAACGAACAGATCCGTAAAGCGTTCGGGGAGGAAGGCATCGACATTCCTTAACCGGTGCTCAGAGAAGGAGAGAGAAAGGGGCGAGCAGGAGGCAGATGGAGAAAAAGGTGTATCAGCTGGGGGATGTCGTGCAGATGAAAAAGCCTCATCCCTGCGGAACGAATGAGATGGAGATTATTCGTATGGGGATGGACATCCGGATCAAATGTGTCGGCTGCAAGCATAGCGTTCTTGTGCCCCGCGCCAAGTTCGAAAGCAAGCTGAAAAAGGTGCTCCGCTCGAACGCTGAGGCGAATCCCGCAGGAGACGGCGAGGGATAAAAAAATAACCCCCAAGCCCTCTTGCATTTAGGGTAGGAAGTATGGTAATATACTACTTGTCCCTTTTGGAAATGCGGAAAGGTACCCAAGAGGCCCAAGGGGGCTGACTCGAAATCAGCTAGGCGGCTCGCGCCGTGCGTGGGTTCGAATCCCACTCTTTCCGCCATACATAAGAAACCAAGTGGCTCTAGGGTGGAGCCGCTTTTTTTGTTTAGCTGGCTTATCAGGGAATGAGGGTTATATACTACCAGAGCCTTTCTAATGTGTTTCAAACACGATTAGGGAGGTTTTTTATTAGGGCCAAACATCGCCCAGCTTGCGGGTCATGACAATGGGGAAGCTTCGGACGAGGATATGAGGAAAGCATGTATCTAAATCGGAGGGTATAATGGAAATATACAATAAGTTGAATCGGGTTAGAGCTGCGAATAAATCAACTGCAAAACAAAAAGTTTATTCAATAGGCATGGCTATTATTACCGGAGTGATTTTGGGATTACTTGCAAAAATTGTGGATAGTCCTGATTTCAACCCATTATTCACTAATATCGGTGATCGTCTTAGTGTATGGGTATTTGTTGCAACACTTTTATCGGTTTTCAGCTATTCGCCCCAAATGGCGGCTGTAAAAGTATTCGCCTTTTTTGGATCGATGCTTACCGCTTATTATGTTTACACAACGCTTGTGCTCCATTTTTTCCCGGAAAGAGAAATTGTTTTTTGGAGTATATGCGCGGCAGTATCTCCTATTTGTGCTTATATGATGTGGTATGCGCGTGGAAGCGGATTGTTTTCTAATATGGTTTCGGCTCTTCCAATCACAGTGCTGTTGGCAGAAGGGTTTGAATTACGGAACGCTTACTTACCCGTACACACACATTACTATTTAATCCCATGGCTTATGGGATTATATCTGATCATGATAGTTGTTTTGCTGCTTACCATCCCAAAAGGCCAAAAAAACCTATTGGCCATTCTACTAATAGCTATTTTATTATCTGTAATCCTGATATATTTTAATGTCTTTGCCCGTCTCTTCCCAGGGATGAACAGTGTGGGGCATCTATAATAGGAGCAATAAGGAGGAGCTATAAATGAAAATTAGACCGTTTCAACTAGAAGACATGGAACCAGTACTGGACATTTGGTTTAAGGGATCAGTCACAGCTCATGATTTTATTCAAGAAGAGTATTGGGCGTCTATGAGGCCGGAGATGAAGAATAAATATTTGCCAATGTCTAAGACGTATGTGATTGATCAAGAAACGAAGATCGTAGGTTTTGTCTCGATGGTTGATAATTACTTGGCTGCATTATTTATTGATGTTTCTCAACAAAAAAAAGGTTATGGAAAACAATTGTTGGACTTTGTAAAGAAACAGCATGAGACTATAACGCTTAGAGTTTATCAGAGAAATGCCAACGCAATTAATTTTTATTGCAAAAACGGTTTTGAAATCCTACAAGAGGAAATAGATGAAAATACATCTCAAAAGGAATTTTCAATGAGGTGGAGTATACTTTAATCGGAGACTCCTTACTAGCAAAGTCGAGTGGCCCAAGTGTCGGGCCGCTTTTTTTTTATAAACTGAAGACCTTTTGTTAATGCTTTTCATGGTACCGCGTATTCATATATGAAAAATTCTTTTACAGGCTGATAGTAGGAAGGAGGGAAGTATTTGGAGTACAGCACTCAAGCGGTAAAGAGGGAGATTTATTTGCAGGGGCAAGACAAGCTTCTTGGAGATGTTTTAACTACAAAACAGTTTTCCGAGATATATGAACAGTACTTCGACCGCGTTTACAAGTATATCTACTACCGGATTCAAAATCAGTATGAGGCAGAAGACATATGCAGCCATGTATTTGAAAAGGTCATTTCCAATTATCACAAGTTTTGCGAGGAAAAAGCTAAATTTGATGTATGGCTATTTGCCATCGTACGAAACACTGTGACAGATTTCTATCGTGCTCGAAAAAAAAGATTTCATTTTTCGCTGGATTCTGTTACCGAGTTCATTTTCCCCAAGCCGTCTCCTGAGGAGTTGGCGATCCGGGACGACGTTCATCAGGCATTGTTTCAGGCGTTGGCCAAGCTTCGCGACAAAGAGCGTAATATCATCGCATTGAAATTTGCCGCCGGTCTGAAAAACTCAGAAATTGCAGAGCTCTTGGGAAAAAGCGAGTCCAACATCGGTGTTGTAGTCCACAGGAGTTTAAGAAAATTACAAAAAATCTTGGAGACAGGTGGGCTCAAGGATGAGTGAAAAACAGAAACTGAAGCAATACGGAAAAGTCATTGAGCTGCTTGATAGTATGGAGACAGATAATACCTTGGCTAAAGAGCATATTTTTAAGCGCTTGGTACACAAAATCGAGACGGGAACTATACAATCGACAAAATCGAATAAGGACGGGATTTCTATGATGAAAAGCAAATGGAAAACGGCTGCTGCAGCCGCTGTCGCTCTAGTGGCTATTGGCGGGGTATTTTCGACGACCTCGTACGCCCAAGAAATAATTCAATCCGTTCTGGCACGTTTTCAAGTAGGCAATATGGAAATCGTTCAAGTTGATAAAGAACGACCGGTTCTCGGAAATCCTAATGGTTCTACGGACCAGGCGGGAGAAGCAGAGACGGGGAGAGTGGAGCTGCCGGCGCAGCCAAAGCTGACTCTGGAGGAGGCTCGTGCGGCAACCGGTATCAATTTCCCGGCGCCGTCTTGGATGGCTGATTATGAATACGTCAACACCGTCGTTCAAGGCAAAACGATGGTGGAAGTTCAATATAAGCAGGGCGAGAGAACAGTTAATTTCTTGATTTCACATGGCGGGAATAATGGCATTGAAACCACGGAGCAAGTTAAAACCGAGGTATTCGAAGGAACTAAAGTTTATTTCGCCAATGGAATCGTTATTTGGGAGAAGGAAGGATTCACCGTTGAGATGTACGCACGGGAGGATTTCGACACGGACACATTAAAGAAAATTATTAAAAGCTTTGCCGCTGGAACGCCATTGACGCAGGATCAAATCGATGATGCGAAATCAAAATTGGACAGTTTGATTCATACAGAAAGAGCAGCCCCTGCTCCTGCTGCCGCTTCTTTGGACAGCAAGTAAGGGGAAAGTAAAAGGGGCTGTCAAAAGAGCCCTAACCCGGGCTGAATAGCTTGCTCTTGTTCCGAAACCTTCCAAATTGTGTGCTTGCACAGTTTGGGAGGTTTTTTTAAATTTCTGTCCGGTCGATGACTTTCCCGGCTTTTTAAGGCGTAACTCAGTTTACATACTTTCCGTAATCAGGTACTGCAATCTGATCGAACTCGCGCACAAGCTTGCTGAGGCTGGCGGCCAGCAGCTCGCCGGACATCGGTAAGCCATGCCCAGTGACGGCCACCGCAGGCTTCAGGGCTTCTAAAATAGCGACCGATTCCTTGGAGGCCTGCCAATCTGTGGTCAAATACCGCGGAGGCCCGCTAATTTCCTGCTCCTGCGTCAGCACCTTATAAAGGTATTCCTGCTTCACCGTAACGAAGGCGTCTCCTGCAAGCAAAACGCGGTCCTTTTCCCTAAATAACGAAATATGGCCCGGCGAATGCCCCGGCGTGTGTATCCATTTAAAATCAGGCAGATGAGGTACTGTGCCGTCAGAAGGCAGCATGTGGACGTGATTGGTCAAGTCAATCGGTTCGATCGGGAAGAGAGGGGACATTTTCGCCACCATGCCTCCTTCGACCGTCGGGTCCGGCTCCGGATAGCTTTGCCGGCCGGTCAGGAAGGGCAGCTCCAACGGATGGGCGTAGACTGGCACGTCCCAGTGGTTGACCAGCTCGATAACAGCGCCGACATGATCAAAGTGGCCATGAGTCAACAGGATGGCTTTAGGACGGCTCTTAGGGCCAAATCGATCTTCGGTGACAGCTATAATGTCATTCGCCGACTTGGGCATACCCGTGTCAACGATCACGAATTCGCCGGTTGCCGGGCTGCCGACTAGGCAGAGATTGACGATTTGAACCGTGTAACAAAATAGGTCAGGCCGTATCTCAACCCCGACACCGCTCCGAACGGAAGTTGCCGGAATAAACATATAGTCGCTTCCGTAATTCTTTTCTCTATCCATGATTCATCCTCCCTAGACGGCTGATTACCCATCATTTAATATGGCTCAGGATATAAAAAAGCATCCGGTGTAACCCGAATACGCGTTGTGGATAACACAAGGAGCCGATAAAACGGCACGGCTTGTTGATAATTGCAAACCAAGCGGAGGATAACATGTCCGAAAAAGTTATGAACATGTGGATAAAGGCGCAGCCCAAGTTGCTCTATCTATTATCAACAGGTGTGTAAAAGCGTAAGGTCGCCTGCCTGATGGGCGGGGCAAAGCTGCAAGCGAAATAAAAAGAAGGACCTGGGGGATGACTCATCATCCTTCCTGGTCCTTCTTAGAGCTTAATGGCCTTGCGGTATGCTTAAGCCGGTTCGGTCGATGAGCGTCCGGCTCTCTTCATTAAGCCCGATGAGAGTTACTTCCTTGCCCAGACTCCGGTATTTGGCGATTGTCTTGGAGAGGGCCGTAACGGCTGAGTGATCCCATACATGCGACCCGGTGAGATCAACAACGACCCGCTTCGGGTCTTCCTGATAAGCGAAGGAGGCCAGCAGCGCCGATACGGTGCCAAAAAACACCGGACCGGATACCCGGTAGACCACGCTTCCGTCAGCTTGCAGGGAGGAAGCTACACGAATCTTGGACATCTTCCAGGCGAAGATGACCGCACTGAGAATAACGCCGGCGAACACGCCGTAAGACAGATCATGCGTAGCCACCACGATGGATACGGTCACGAGCATCACGACTGCATCGGATAAGGGCAGCTTGTTGATCCGAATGACCGAGCTCCAGTCGAAGGTGCCGACCGAAACCATAATCATGACGCCAACAAGGGCGGCCATAGGGATTTGCTTGACGACATCGCCCAGAACAATAATAAGAAACAACAGGAACACGCCGGCTACCAAGGTCGATAGCCGGGTACGGCCTCCTGACTTGACGTTAATCACCGATTGTCCGATCATCGCGCAGCCGGCCATGCCGCCGAAGAAGCCGGTCACGATATTGGCGACGCCTTGTCCCTTGACCTCGCGGTTTTTGTCGCTGGTCGTATCCGTCATTTCGTCAACGATGGTGGCGGTCAGCAGCGATTCCAGAATGCCGACCATAGCCAAGGAGATCGAATAAGGCAGAATGATCCACAGCGTGTCCAGCGACAGCAGTACCTGGGGCAGATGGAAAACCGGAAGCGCGCTCGTCAGCTTGCCCATGTCGCCGACCGTCTTCACATCCAGTCCGAGAGAAATCACCAATAGGGAGACGACGATGATGGCAACAAGAGCGGACGGCACTGCCTTGGTCAAACGCGGCAATCCGTAGATGATGACCAGGGTCAGCGCAACCAAAGCGTACATCAGCCAGCCGGCGCCGGTGAAGTGGGTCAGCTGTGCCATGAAGATCAGGATCGCCAGCGCATTGACGAAGCCGGTCATGACAGAATGGGGGACGAAGGATACCAGCTGCCCGAGCCGCAGCATGCCGAGAATCACCTGGAGCACCCCCGCCAGCACTGTGGCAGCGAACAAATACTCCAGGCCATGGTCCTTGACCAGATTGACCATCAGCAGCGCCATGGCGCCCGTCGCCGCCGAGATCATGCCGGGCCGTCCGCCTGTGAAGGCGATGACGACCGCAATGCTGAAGGAGGCGTAAAGACCCACCATAGGATCTACCCCTGCGATGATAGAGAAAGCGATCGCCTCCGGGATCAGGGCAAGAGCCACGGTGATGCCCGAGAGCATATCCAGCCGCGTATTGCTGAACCAGCCGTTGCTATTCAATTGTTTGTTCAAACCAATAATCCTCCTAGTTATCCGGTAGATGATGACTTTCCACTCTCAGAAAAGTCGGGGCCGATGTTCACTGTATGGCATTATACCTAAAATTGAGAGCGGATAAAAGAAATAACATCGTTTATGTAAGCGGTTAACCGAATTGTTTTCTTTCATATCCTATGATAATCGCCGTTTTTCGCTTGTCCCGGGTCAACAAAAATAATCCCGGGAGAGGACGCATGCAAGTACGCCTTCCTGGGATTATCATCCGTATCGATCCGGGCTTATCCGGACGAATGACGGCTGCGCCGGTAAACGGAAAACCGGTCCACGACATATCCTATCAATGTCCATGTCAAGGTTGTCAGCAGGTAGAGCAGCAGCGGATTGACATCGGTGTAGGTGAAGATCGGATAAAACCAGGCCGGCACGCTCAGCGCGTAGAACATCAGATAAACGGGGTCGTATTCATGGCCGAAAAAATGAATCAAGCATAGTGCTGCGCCGATCATGGTGAAGAGGGCTGTACATTTATAAGTCATCAGGTCAAAGCTCCTTTGCTATAGAAGGCTTGATAAACGGGCTGTCATCTGCCGATGTCGTATCACTTGGCTGCTTGGCTTGGGACCGGGCAAGGTTCTCCGGGCTTAAAAGCCCCGTCCCCCCTTAAGGCGGACGGGAGAGAGCGTCAGCCGCGGAACATGCGCTTCCACTTGCGATTGTGGTTGCTTGTCTCCGGGAAGGCATCGCCTTTTTTCAGCTTCACGATCTTCGGGTCGTTGATCCCCATATGGAAGGCATCTTCTCCAACTTCCATGTATTCGCCGTCGTTAGGCGCTTTGTCGCCGGGACGGAATTGACTCCATTCACCCATCACAGGTCACCTCCTGCTTGTAGATGTACCTATAGATTGACCGGGAACGGACGCCGGCATGTAGGTCAATAAATGGCAGGATTGCGACTTGCTTCGGCCTGTATATTCTGGTATAGTATTCAGGTGCGAGTTTTTTACCTAACGTATTATTCTCGCTCCTTGTTCCTGACGGTACAAGCCGGTCAGGGGCCATAGTCCAAAGGGAGGTGACAACATGCGCAAATATGAAGTGATGTACATCATCCGTCCTGATATCGAGCAAGAAGCGGTTCAGGCTACGGTAGAGAAGTTCCAAGGCATCATCAACAACGGTGGCGAAGTTACGAAGCACGATGTAATGGGTAAGCGCCGTCTTGCGTATGAGATCAACAAGTTCCGTGACGGTCATTATGTGTTGGTGCAATTCAACGCAACTAATGAAGTTATCGTTGAACTTGATCGTGTGATGAAGATTTCCGACGAAATCATTCGTTACCTGATCACGAAAGACGTAGCTTAATCAGTGCTGTAATCGAGCAAGCTGCAAGCAGCGATGCAGGCAGCGAATCCGGGAGGGAATGCGGATGTTGAATCGTGTAATTCTGATCGGAAGACTGACACGTGACCCTGAACTGCGCTATACGCCTGCAGGTGTGGCTGTGACCCAGTTTACCCTTGCAGTAGACCGGCCTTTTTCCAACCAAGGCGGGCAGCGGGAGGCGGACTTTATCCCGATCGTCACTTGGCGCCAGCTGGCGGAGACTTGCGCGAATTACCTTCGCAAAGGTCGATTGGCTGCTGTAGAAGGCAGAATTCAAGTGCGCAATTACGACAACAATGAAGGCAAGCGCGTTTACGTGACTGAAGTCATTGCTGACAATGTGCGTTTCTTGGAATCGGCGAACAGCGGAAACCGTGAAGAAGGCGGGGCATCAGGCGCAGGCGGCGGTAATTACGGCGGTGGCAGCGGCAATAGCGGCGGCGGCGGTAATTATGGCGGCGGAAGCGGAGGCAATGGCAACCGTGGCGGCTACGGCGGTGGACGCGATAACAATCAAGATCCGTTCCAGGACGACGGGCGACCGATCGATATTTCCGACGATGATCTGCCGTTCTAGCTAGAACGGTATGGAATGAATCTAACGTAGAAAGGATGGAGAACAATGGCATTTGAGAAAAGAGAACGTTCCGAAGACCGTGGCGAACGCGGCGAAAGAAAGTTCAGCGGACGTGGCAAAAAAGGCGGCAAGCGCCGTAAAGTTTGTTACTTCACTGTAAATAAAATCAAGCACATTGATTATAAAGACATCGAAACGCTGAAGAAGTTCATCAGCGAGCGCGGCAAGATTCTTCCGCGCCGTGTAACGGGAACTTCCGCTAAGTACCAACGCGCCTTGACGATCGCTATCAAGCGTTCCCGTCAAATCGCTTTGCTGCCTTACACAACGGAGTAGGATATAGGCCTAACGGCTTTATTAAAGAAAGGACTGACGCTCTCGTCAGTCCTTTTTTGGCATATCCGGGAGTGGAAGGACCGCTTGCGGCGAGCCGGGAGGAGATAAGCTCACCCAGGGTTTTTCAATAAGGGCAGGAACGTGATATAGTGAAAGAGCGGGAAAATTGGCCGGGTCGGAGGGGCAGAAGGGCAGCATAGAGCCTTGTGTTCCTTCATAAAGAATAATGACTGCCGAAGGCCGGATGATCGATCGGCTGTGACTCTTTTTCCTGCATGGCAGGGGGAAATCGAGCCTCCTTGAGGCCGGCAGGGTAAAGACCTGTTTGAACCGCCCGCATTATATGAAAGGTGAGGAGTCTTCTTGAATATCGCTTTTTTTCTAGTACCTAAGGACCAGGTTGTGTACTTATCTCCGCATTCGACGGTCAGACAAGCGCTGGAACGCATGGAATATCACCGCTATTCCGCGGTGCCTCTGATCGACGAGCAAGGCAGATACGCCGGTACGATTACAGAGGGCGATCTGCTGTGGAAGCTGAAGCGCTCGCCGGAGATCGGCTTCGAGCATGCGCACAAGCTGCAGCTGAAGGATGTTCCGCAGCATATGGCCATTCATCCGGTGCGCATCGATCAGCAGATGCAGGATCTGATCACGCTCGCCACCCGGCAGAACTATGTGCCTGTGATCGACGACAGCGAAGTATTTATCGGCATAATCCGGCGCAGCGAAATCATTGATTATTGCTTCAAGCTGTGGCAGTCCGAACAAAAGAACTAGGAGTTGTGGTATACTTAAATTAAGCGATTAAAGTGCCCGATGTAAGGGGAGAAGCGGCTTGTCATTTATGGATAAGGATGTCGACTTGGCCAAGCGGGCCAAAATTATCGAATGGCTGAAAACGGAACTTGTTGATCAAATGGCTCATCTGCTCAAAGGCATATGGGAAGGAAGCCATCATAAAATGATGGATGGGCTCGCCAGCCTGGTGGCCTGCTGTTATATTCTCGGCAGAAGGCTGGGCATCTCGCTGCGCAGTCTGGATGAAGCGGTGTTGGAGAAGATGAAAAAGCATCGTGAAGAAGGCCATCAGCTTGAGGAATGGTACGGCGATATATCCGCTTTAGAAGATCACTTGCGTAAGAGGTGAAGGGCTTGCAAGAAACGCAAAAGCCGCGGATGCTCGTTTGGAGCATCGTTTACATTGTAACGTTATTATCGCTTTTCCTGCCGCCTGTGCTGCTGCTCACGATGTTTTTCCTGCTGGTGCCGGTGCTGGTGATGTATGTACGGCTGGGAACCAAAGCGTTTCTTATTCACTACGTGGCTTGTCTGGCCATCGTGTATGTGCTCGTATCGATTCTGCTGGCAGGCTGGGTCGGCGCGCTGCTCGTGGCGATTTCCCTGTTCCTGCTGCCTCCGGTATTTCAGATGGGCAATCTGTACAAAAAGCGCGCCCCGGCCCGGAACGTACTGACAGCCGGAGCCGTCACGCTGCTTGCGGAGCTGCTTCTCAGTCTGGTGATCGCCCAGCTGTTCGGCCTGAATCCGATCGGCAAGTTCAAGTCGCTCATGATCGAGTCGTTCAATATGTACTCGCCACAGATGAGAAGCTTGATCGGCATCGATGTCGATACGCTCGTTCAGCTGTCCGTGCAGATGCTGCCTCTGTATATGATCGTGTTCTCCCTTCTGTATACGATCATATCCCATACGATCGCCAGACGCTTCCTGGTGCGGGCGGGCGAGTCGATTCCCGCTTTCCGTCCGGTGAAGGACTGGATGCTGCCGAAGTCGTTTATCTGGATCTACGTCATCGCGCTCGTGCTGGAGATGTTTGCGAAGGACACTCAGTCGACCGTGTTTACGCTTGTCTTGAACCTGCTGCCGCTGCTCAGTACGGTGTTTGCGATTCAAGCCATCTCGTTCTTGTTCTTCGTAGCTCACGTCAAAAGATGGAACAAGACGCTGCCGATTATCGGCATTGTGCTGCTGCTCGTCTTCCCGCCGGCCTTTTTCCTGCTCAGTCTGGTCGGGGTGTTCGATGTGGCGTTTCCCATCCGGGACCGCATCAAAAGTAAAGGCTAGATCTCCGGAATCGGAACCTGCGCAATTCAGCAGATTGGAGCGAATGAAATGCCGAAGTTCTTGTTGAAGCGTTGGCGCGGCTTGCATATGTACGGGTTGCTCGGCCTTCTGCTCGCATTGATAGTAACGGTGTCGGTATTCGAATGGCGGCTCGGGGTCGTCTTTCTTGTCTTGGCTGTGGGTGCGGCGTTTTTGCTGTACCGGGCCGAACAGGAGTTCAGCCGCGGCTTGACCGACTATATCAGCACGCTTACGCTCCGGGTAAAGAAGGCCGGCAGCGAAGCCATGCATGATCTGCCGCTCGGTATCGTCTTGTTCAATGAGGAGAAAGTGATCGAATGGCATAATCCGTTCGTTGCCCGCATGTTTGGCAAGGATACGCTGATCGGCGAATCGCTGCCCGAGCAGTTTCCTGCTCTGAAGAACCGCAAGGAAAAGGAACTGCGGATGGAGATGACGCAGGACGGCCGTATCTATGAGGTCCAGATCAAGCCGGAGGAGAGGCTGCTGTACATCACGGATATGACCGCGCTGCGCACGCTGCAGACGCAGGCGAGCGAGGAACAGATCGCGATGGGCATCGTCATGATGGATAATCTCGACGAGGCGACGCAAGGGCTTGACGATCAGTCGCGCAGCATCATGATGGCCAAGGTTACCGGCGAGATTACGGAGTGGGCGCAGAAGCACCATCTGTACTTGCGCCGGACGGCGTCGGACCGGTATTTCCTCGTGATGAACCAGAAAAGTCTGAAGCTGCTGGAGCAGTCCCGGTTCGAAATTCTCGATGAGGTTCGCGACATCACGATTGAGAACAAGCTGCCGATGACCCTTAGTATCGGCATCGCCTCCGGTGCGGCTTCTCTGCCGGAGCTCGGACATTGGGCGCAGACGAGCCTCGACATGGCGCTGGGCCGCGGCGGCGACCAGGCAGCGGTGAAGATGGGCGAGCGGCTGTCCTTCTACGGAGGGCGCTCCAACGCCATCGAGAAGCGGACCCGGGTACGAGCGCGCGTAATCTCGCATGCGCTGCGGGACTTGATCCGCGATAGCGACAATGTGCTGATCATGGGGCATAAGCTGCCGGATATGGACTCGGTCGGAGCGGCGATCGGCGTGCTGAAGATGGCCCATGTGAGCGGCAAGGAAGGCTACATCGTACTCGAGGGCATCAATCCGGCCATTCAGAAGCTGATGGAGGCGATCCAGGAGGACGAGCGGCTCAATCGCTGGTTTATCACGCCGGAGCAGGCGCTGCAGATTACGGGTTCGCGTTCCCTGGTCGTCGTCGTGGACACGCACCGGGCTGCGATGGCCAGCGAACCGCGGCTGCTGCAGATGACGCACCGGAGGGTCGTCATCGACCATCACCGCCGCAGCGAGGACTTTATTCATGACGCTACCCTCGTCTACATGGAGCCGTACGCCTCCTCAACCTGTGAGCTGGTGACGGAGCTGCTGCCTTATTTCAACGACCGGCTGACGATGGGCGTGCTGGAGGCGACGACGCTGCTGGCCGGCATCGTCGTCGATACGCGCAGCTTCAGCCTGCGGACGGGAGCGAGAACCTTCGAAGCGGCCTCTTATCTGCGGCGCAACGGAGCGGACTCTTCTCTCATCCAGCGGCTGCTGAAGGAAGATTTGGATCAATATATCAAGAAATCGGAAATTATTAGAAATGCCGTTGTCATCTTCGATCATATCGCCCTGGCCGTAGCGGAGCCGGGACGTAAATATTCTCAGTTGAACATTGCGCAGGTAGCTGATACATTGTTAACTATGACAGGGATCATGGCATCATTTGCAATCAGCGAGCGCAATGACGGGCTTATCGGCATCAGCGCCAGGTCGCTCGGGCAGATGAATGTTCAGGTCGTGATGGAACGGATGGGCGGCGGAGGTCATTTGACCAACGCGGCTACGCAGCTGGAGGGCACGGTAGCGGAAGCTACGCAGCGCCTGAAGCAGGTATTGAGTCAAATTCACGCCGAGGAGGGGCTATTCGAATGAAGGTCATATTGTTGAAAGACGTGAAGGGTCAAGGCAAGAAAGGCGAGATCAAGGAAGTATCCGAAGGCTACGCAACCAACTTCCTGTTTAAACAGAAGCTGGCTTCCCCTGCTGTCGATTCGGCGATCAAGGCGCTGGATCAGCAGAAGAAGGCGGAAGAGCGCAAGAAAGCTCAGGAGAAGGCAGACGCCGAAGAGCTGGGCCGCCGTATCGCGGAGCTGACCGTACAGCTCAAGGCGAAGTCCGGCACGGACGGTCGTCTGTTCGGAGCCGTGTCCAACAAGCAGGTAGCGGAAGGTCTCGAGAAGCTCGGCATCAAAGTAGACAAGCGCAAGATTGTGATGGAAGACGCCATCCGCACGCTCGGCGTGACCGAAGTGGTTGTGAAGCTGCATCCGGAAGTCACTTCGAAGCTGAAGGTGCAGGTCACGGAAGAGTAGCCGGCAGCTTGGGTCGCCCGCGAGGGAGAGCGGGCTGCCCGGGCGAACAAAGCGAGTCTACCCGAGAAGATACGGAGCCGGTACGCATGGTGTGCCGGTTCTTTGTTGTTGCGGGGGCGGATGGACAGGGAGCGCGGCTCCGGTGGGCATGGTCGTCCGCCCGGCTCTCATACCGATAATCGTAGGCAGGCAGAGCGAGTAACCGGGGGGAACGAACTAAGATGAGTATGAACGAAAGCTTATTTATGGACCGCGTGCCGCCGCAAAATCTGGAGGCCGAGCAGGCGGTGCTCGGGGCGATCCTGCTCGACGGGGACGCCCTGGTCACCGCGATGGAGCGGATTACGGACGAGGATTTTTACCGCGGAGCGCATAAGCATATATTCGAAGCGATGATCGAGATCGCCGAAGCCAATGAGCCGGTCGATCTGATCACGCTGACGGCCCGGCTGCAGGACAAGCAGCAGCTGGAGGAAGTGGGCGGGATCTCCTACTTGTCCCAGCTGGCCAATGCGGTGCCGACTGCGGCGAACGTCGATTATTATGCGCAGATCGTCGAGGAGAAGTCGATGCTGCGGCGGCTTATCCGGGCGGCGACCCAGATCGTCTCGAACGGCTATGCCGGCGAGGACGAGGTAGGGACGCTGCTCAGCGACGCCGAGGCGCGGATTATGGAGATTTCCCAGGCGCGCTCGGGCTCGGGCTTCATCGCGATCCGGGACGTGCTGATGGAAGTGTTCGAGAAGGTTGAGATGCTCTTCAACCAGAAGGGCAGCACGACCGGGATCAAGTCCGGCTTCTCGGATCTGGATAAGATGACGTCCGGCTTCCAGCGCTCCGACCTCATCATCGTGGCGGCCCGTCCTTCCGTAGGGAAGACGGCGTTCGCGCTGAATATCGCGCAAAATATCGGGGTCCGGGAGAAGGAGACCGTCGCCATCTTCTCGCTGGAGATGGGCGCGGCCCAGCTCGTCCAGCGGATGATCTGCGCCGAGGCGAACGTCGATGCGGGACGGATGCGGACCGGCTTCCTGGAGCCGGACGACTGGGAGAAGCTGACGATGGCGATCGGCTCCTTGTCGGAAGCCAATATATATATCGACGACTCGCCGTCGGTGACGGTGGCCGATATTCGCGCCAAGTGCCGGAGGCTGAAGAAGGAGAAGGGGCTTGGCATGATCCTCATCGACTACCTGCAGCTGATTCACGGCCGGGGCAAGGGCGACAACCGGCAGCAGGAGGTTTCCGAAATTTCGCGTACGCTCAAGCAGATCGCCCGTGAGCTGGACGTGCCGGTTATCGCGCTCTCGCAGCTGAGCCGGGGCGTCGAGCAGCGGCAGGACAAGCGGCCGATGATGTCCGACCTTCGGGAGTCGGGATCGATCGAGCAGGATGCCGATATCGTAGCTTTCCTGTACCGGGACGACTACTACGACAAGGAATCCGAGAAGAAAAATATTATCGAGATTATTATCGCCAAGCAGCGGAACGGTCCGGTCGGGACAGTCGAGCTGGCGTTCTTGAAAAACTTCAACAAATTCGTCGGTCTGGACCGCACTCATCAGGAGCCGGCGAGCTGACCGCGGATCGCTAGCTGCCTTGGCTTGCTCCTCCGGCGAGAGAAGCGGATTGGCCTGGATATATGGTATGGCCTGACAGCCTGGGTATGGTCCCGGGCTGTTTTTTTGGCGTGTTGGGAATTTAATAGGACGGAGTATAGCGGAACTCAGCGACCCCAAGCGGGTGAAATCGACCGTTAGAGTTCCAGGCGTCCGGCCGCGTCACCCGTCTCTCGTCTGTCTGTATGTAAAGACGCCATGAGGCGATCACCCTCCTCGTCCCGGATTGCGTGACCAGCCCTGATGCCGGAAGGGGTTGGACGATTGGACAGTCGAAGGTCAAATTTTTACAAGGCTGCGAACCTTTCGACGTGCCCGCGTATCTAATCCATATCCAAGACGAACCGAGAGGAGGGAAGCCGCTTGCAGATGGAGGACGATGTGAAGCTGGCCAGGCAGGGAGACCGCGAAGCATTCATCCGGTTGATCCATGAGTTGGAGAACGGGCTCTATGGCGTAGCCAGGTCTATGGTTACGCGGGACGAGGATTGCGCGGATGCGATTCAGGAAACGATCCTGAAGGCGTACCATGCTATACCCGGTCTGAAGGAGCCGCAATATTTCAAGACCTGGCTGTTCCGTATACTGATTAACGAATGCAACAGCATCTTGAAGAAGAGAAAGCGCAGCATCCCGTCCGATACGCTGGGCGCCGGGATGGCCGTTGCCGGAGCGTCCAGCGACTATGACCGCGTGGACCTGCGGACGGTGGTGGACAGGCTGGAGGAGGGGCTTCGCGTCGTGGTGACGCTGCATTATTTCGAGGATATGCCGCTCAGGCAAATATCGGAGGTGCTGGGTACGCCGGAAGGAACCGTCAAGTCCAGGCTGCACCGCGCCCGTCTGCTGCTGGCCGAATGGCTGGGGCCTTCTACGGAAAGGATGATGAGCTGTGAATCGTAAGCCGATCGACCCATCATGGGAAAGCCTGCTGCAGCAGGCCAAATACGAGCCTTTGCCGCCGCTGCCCCCTGTCGTCCGGGAACGGATCGACAGCACGTTGTCCGCTCTGCCCGAACAGCGCAAGCGCCCCAGACGCTGGCTGCCCCGTCTCACGGGTGGCGTGGCCGCCGCCGCGCTTCTGGGCATAGGCGTGCTTGGCACGGGGTTTGTCTCGCCCGATATGGCCGCCGCATTGCGCCGTGTGCCGCTGGCCGCGTCGGTGTTCCAGCTCGCAGGCGACTTCGGCCTTCGGGCTGCCGACGAGAAGGGAATGGTCACCGAGATTGGCCAGACCGTGACCGACCAAGGGATTACGCTCCGAATTACGGAGGTGATGTATGACGGAGTCCGGCTGTCGGTGGGCTATATGCAGGAATCGCCCGGGAATGTAGGAGAAATGAGCGGCGGGGGAATCCGGTTCCATGTGAACGGGCAGGAATACAGCGGGCCGTGGAGCGGCGGCGGAAGCTATATGGACCCGCATACCTACGCGGGGGTTCTGACGCTGACGCCGGAGCAGGAGCTGCCCGATCAGTTTACGTTCGGGCTGACGACCACCCGGATCGGGGATACCAGCGGCATGTGGTCGTTTGAATTTCCGGTGCGCAAGATGGCGTCGAACAATCGGGTGGTGATGCCTATGGCTGTGAAGTCCGCAGGCGAGCTTACCCTTACGGTGAAGAGGATCGCCTTTACCCCGGGCTCCACGGAGCTGGTGGTGGAGTATAGAGCGCCTCGGAATATGTTGCAAGCCGGACAGCTGATGCAGTTTCAGATGACCGACGATCAAGGCGTGATGCTGGAGCAGCAAGGGGGAAGCGGCTCGGGGGAGCGGCAGGGGGAGATGGAGATCTCCGAATGGAGACAACAGTTCGGCCCGGCCCGGCGCATCCCGGAATATGTGGTCATCCATCCGTACGTGGACGGACCCCGGACAAGCGGCGGTCAGGCTTCCGAGACGCGCGTACCGCTGGAGCGTTTGCCTACGGAGGAAGAGCCTCTGGCGCTCTCTCAAGGCGCCGCCGGCCGGCTGCTCGTCACCCGGGTCGAACGTCTGTCGGATAAGACACTCGTCCATTACCAGGCCGAAGGGGCTTCGCCTCACCTGCAGGGCACTTCCTTATGGATAGAGGATGAAGCGGGACAAAAACACTTGCCTCCGGGCAAGCGGACTACCGTCGTCGACCCGTACGCGTACAAGTGGATTCGCGAGTTTCCCGCGTTCGGTCCGAATGAGAAGCTGACGCTGGCGACCCGGCAGATGGAGCTGCCGGAGTACGAGCAGGAGCTGGAATTCGTCATCCCGGTCGGCAAGTAAGCGGGCGATTCCGGGGAAGAGCCCAAGAAAGGCGCGTTCGGCGCAGAGAGACAATATGCGGACTCGGAATGGCCGGAGCGCTTTTCGGCGGGCGGTTCTGACGCCGGATGAACGGTTTCCGAACATTAGATAAGGGGAATCGGGAATCGTTCGTTTTTATTGACTTTGCCAGCGGGTACTGCTAAACTAGTCATGGTGTCATGCGCCTTCAGGGCAGATCATGGGTGGTTTCCACCTCGCGGGGGTAGTGCAAAAATGTCAACGGTAGTAGTTGTCGGAACCCAATGGGGAGACGAAGGAAAAGGGAAGATTACCGATTTCCTGGCAGAGTCCGCAGACGTCGTAGCGCGTTATCAAGGCGGTAATAATGCAGGACATACGATTCTCATCGACGATAAAAAATATAAGCTGACGATGATTCCGTCAGGTATTTTCAATCATGACAAGGTTTGCGTCATCGGTAACGGGATGGTTATTAATCCGGGCGCATTGCTCGAAGAAATTCAATATATCCACGATAACGGCTTCTCTTCGGATAACCTCAAAATCAGCGACCGGGCGCATGTGATCATGCCGTACCATCTGCTGCTCGACGGGCTCGAGGAAGAACGCAAAGGCGATAACAAGATCGGGACGACCCGCAAGGGGATCGGTCCCTGCTATATGGATAAGGCTGCACGCAACGGCATTCGGATCGCCGATCTGCTGGATGCGGAGGAATTCGAGCGCAAGGTGCGTCATGTCGTAGCGGAGAAAAACGTGCTGATCGAGCAGGTATACGGCTCCAAGGGGCTGGACGCGGATTCGATCATCACGGAATACCTCGGCTATGCCGAACGGCTTCGCAAATATGTGACCGACACATCGGTCGTTCTGAACGATCTGATCGATGAAGGCAAGAAGGTGCTCTTCGAGGGTGCTCAAGGCGTGATGCTGGATATCGACCAAGGCACGTATCCGTACGTCACTTCCTCGAATCCGTCGGCCGGCGGCGTGTGCATCGGCTCGGGCGTAGGCCCGACGAAGATTCACCAGATCATCGGCGTAGCCAAGTCGTATACGACGCGTGTCGGAGACGGGCCGTTCCCGACGGAGCAGATCAATGAGACCGGCGACTGGATCCGCGAGCGCGGCCATGAGTACGGCACCGTAACCGGACGTCCGCGCCGCGTAGGCTGGTTCGACAGCGTCGTGGTGCGCCATGCGCGCCGTGTCAGCGGCATCACCGGCTTGTCCCTGAATTCGCTGGACGTGCTGGCGGGACTCGAGACAGTGAAAATTTGTACGGCTTACAAATACCGTGGCGAATTGATCGAGCATTACCCGGCCAGCCTGAAGATGCTGGCGGAATGCGAAGCGGTCTACGAAGAGCTGCCGGGCTGGAGCGAAGACCTGGGCGGCGTACGCAGTCTGGAAGAGCTGCCGGCCAATGCCCGCCGTTATGTAGAGCGGGTATCGGAGCTGACCGGAATTCCGATCGCGATCTTCTCGGTCGGCCGCAACCGCGAGCAGACGAATATTGTCGGTAAAATTTATTAAGATCAGCTGCTGAAGAAGCGAGCCTGCGGGGCTTCGCTTCTTTTTTGTTGCCTCCCGCCCGACTGATTTCCCAGAAAAAGGTCCATACTAGAGAGTAGAGACTTGCGATGGGATAGAAGGAGAGATGAGCGGAAGTGAGAGGATTGAGATGGTTAATCAAGCTGCTCGTAACGGCGTTCGTGACGGCCGGCTGCTGCGTGGCGTTTACGTTCATGACCGTGAACACCTATGTCGATATGATTCTCGAGCAGCTTCACATCGAGCGTCCGGCGACAGCCCAAGTGGAATGGGGAGCATTCCTGAGCCGGTTTGCGGGAGGATTCGGCTCTCTGGCCGGGACGGCGGCGGCGGGATCTTCAGGTGCAGATGGCGTTGCGGACGCTACAGGCGCAGGCGCTTCGGGGAAAGCGTCCTCCGGGCCGGAGAAGGAGAATGCGGTAGCGGCCAGCGGCGGCCAGCCGTCTACCGAGACGGGATCAGGCTCAAGCACCGGCAAGGGCGATGCAGGCTCCAAGACTCCTCTGGGGCAGCCGGACCCTTACCGGGTGCCGGAGGATGCCGTCGCCGTCTGGAGCCGTCAGTCCACGCAGAGCGGCAGCTCCGGCTCCGGGGCGGCCGGCGTTACGGAGGAAGAGCGCCGGGTGGTCGTGTCGAGCGAGGAATTCACCAAGAAGAAGGATCAGCTGTCCGATCAGGCCAAGGCTAAAATATTCTCCATGCTGGTGACCCGGATGCCGCCCGAAGAGATGCAGAGCATCTCGCTGCTGATGGAGGACGGCCTCACGGCGGCGGAGATGAAGGAAGTGGAGACGATCCTGCAGAAGCATCTGAAGCCGGAGGAATTCCAGGACTTGCTGGCCATCATAGGAACGCCCTGAAGCGCTGTGCGGCGCCTCAGGGCGTTCGTCTGTTTCCGGTAAGCTTATAATTATAGCTGGCCGCCGCACTGGATAAGCGTATCCTCCGCCTGACGGCGTCTGGACGACTCTACGAGAACCTGAAGCCGATTCATCGCCATGGGAGGATCTGAGGCGCCTGCCTGCAAGGACAGCGTCTGCCAATCGGTGTAGAAGCTGTCCGTCGAGCCGGCTTCCGCAGCCTTGATATGAATGACTCCCTGCTCCCGGAGCGCGGCTACCGCCCGCTCCAAGTCCTGCTGATTTTGAAATTGCGCCGTTAAAGTTTCCATTGCTTCCCTTCACACTCCCGCCACGTTTTTTACTCATAGTGTGGTATAATATACAATTTTGTTGAAATAGGTAGAGTCAATGTGGTAAATTTATTAAGTCTATTGTTGTGCATCATGGTTATTGTCCCATTTTTAGGTGTTTTTATGTGCAGGTCGTAAAGCAACCCAGGCCAAGCCAGGGACCGGCAATCAGCGGGACCGGAGCGCGGCTTCGAGAGCTCTGCGTGTATCTTCCAGAATCAGCAACTCGTCCACCAGGCAGAGTAAGGGGCACGACGCTTGACGCGGGGTAGCGTCAGCGTGCTAGTGGCAAGTGTCGTCAGGTCGAATGCGGCAAAAAACGGCTTAAAAGGAGAAAAAAATGACGGTATTCAACAAGGGAAAGGATCGGTTCAAGAGCCTTCTGGACAAGCTTCGCGCCAAAGGGACAGAAGATCGGTCAGACAGCTTGACTGAAAACTTCAGGACAGGATCCGATGAACACAAGGAACAATACGGTAACGCGACGATCGGAGAGCGCATCCGTCAACATAAATGGTTGTTCGGAAAATCTGCAGCCGCCTTCGGATTGATGATCGCTGTAGTGTGGAGCGGCCATCATTATGTGCAGGCAAGCATGGTAGACTACTACCAGGTGATCGTAAGCGGCGAAGAGATCGGAATTGTGTCCGATCCGGCCAAGATCGAGCAATTCAAGCAGGACAAGCGCAGCGAATTGTCCCAGGTGACATCAGATGTCAGAATGGTCGTGGTCGAGCCCAGGATTGAATTAAAGCATGAAAGGGCTTTCAATGAGCAAACGGATGACGAAGCTGTCCTAAAGCGGCTGGGCGGCTATTTCAGCTCGTATCCTGTTGGCGTACAGCTGATGGTGGACGGCAAGCCGATGGGCGTGCTTAAGGATGAAAGTTCGGTCCAACAGATGCTGGAGCAGATGAAGGCGAACGCCGTCGCTTCGCTCGACAAGAAGAAGGAATCGGGCAAGGTCGGAATATTGTCTGCCTCGGCTGCCCAGGCGCCGGTATCCACGGAGCTGCTCAAGGCGGATTTTGTTCAACAGGTAGAGATGAAGGAAATCCGGATCCAGGAAGAGGATCTGATGACGCCGGACGAGCTCCAGAAGAAGCTGGAGACAGGCAGTATCGCTCCGACGAAATATACGGTAGAGGAAGGCGACTGTGTATCCTGCATCGCCAAGAAGCTCGATATTCCCAAGCAGGTCATTTATGAAAACAACCCGTCGGTGACCAATGACATGATCAAGGTCGGGCAGCAGCTGGATCTGACGGTGCTGCAGCCGCAGCTGTCCGTACGCACGGTAGAGAAGGTCGTTGAGAATCAGGAGATTCAATATGATACGGAATATGTACAGGACGATACGATGCGGCTCGGCGTGACCGAGACGATCAAGGCCGGTCAGAACGGGCTGAAGACGGTCACCTTCCAATTGACCAAGGTCAACGGCAAGCTGGAAGAAGAAACGGTGCTTAGCGAAAGTATCGTGAATGAGCCGGTGAAGGCCGTCATCAAGCGCGGGACGAAGGTCGTCAAGGGAGAGGGGACAGGCAAGTTCGCCTGGCCTGTGGTGTCCGCTTCGATCTCCAGCACATTCGGCACCCGGTGGGGAGCTTTCCATAAAGGCATCGACATAACAGGCAACAAAAATATTTTGGCAGCCGACAACGGCAAGGTTATCGCAGCGGGTACGAAGAGCGATTACGGCAATTATGTGATTATCGATCATCTGAATGGCTATACGACTCTGTACGGGCATATGAGCAAGATTTTGACGACCAAGGACTCGATCGTAGAGAAGGGCGAGAAGATCGGCATTATGGGCAGTACAGGGGATTCGACCGGCGTGCATCTGCACTTCGAGATCAGAAGCAATGATTCTCCGCAAAATCCTCTAAAGTTTCTTAACCGTTAACTAGAGCGTTTAAACGATGGGCGGTAAATATATCGGGGGCATGGAAGTCGCAGGAAATGCGGCCTTTCCATGTCTCTTTTTACTTGCAGATATGGTAAAATAAATAGAATGAACCTAGATTTCCAAACATTGCAGGAGACGGGCGGGTGAGGCGTGTCATGGCCAAAATATTAGTGGTCGACGATGAACAACCGATTGCCGATATATTGAAATTTAATCTGGAGAAAGAGGGACATGAGGTCATCCTCGCTTATGATGGCGGAACGGCTGTGGAGCTGGCCTACTCGGAGAGCCCCGATCTGATCTTGCTCGATCTGATGCTTCCCGTTAAGGACGGGATGGATGTATGCCGCGAGGTCCGGGCCAAGCTGAATACGCCGATCATCATGCTGACGGCCAAGGATAACGAGATTGATAAGGTGCTCGGCCTTGAGCTCGGAGCCGACGATTATGTGACCAAGCCGTTCGGCACGCGCGAGCTGCTGGCCCGGGTGAAGGCTCATCTGCGCAGGCAGCAGAAGTCGGCTTCGCCGGCCGGCGTAGGGGCGGATGCGGCGGCAGAGACGTCGCGCCAGGGACTGCGCATCCAAAGCTTGTTCATCGATATGGATATGTACGTGGTATACAAGGACGGGGCGCCGCTCGACCTGACGCATCGCGAATTCGAGCTGGTGCAGTATCTGGCCCGCAACAGCGGCAAGGTGATGACGCGGGAGCATCTGCTGCAGGCGGTATGGGGCTTCGAATATTTCGGCGATGTGCGGACTGTGGATGTGACGATCCGCCGGCTGCGGGAGAAGCTGGAGGACGACCCGAGCCGTCCCGAATATATTATCACCCGCCGGGGACTGGGTTATATGATGAGGAACGCGAAGAACGGCGCGGGCGGGTACTAACGTGAACGGGCGGTGCTGCGGACGATGAAGCGCATCCGTTTTTTTCAGTCGATCCAGGCCAAGCTGATTATCATCTACCTGCTGATGATTATGATTGCGATGCAGCTGATCGCGGTCTATTTCACCCAGACGCTGGAGGCGTCGCTGAAGAAGGATTATATCGACAATATGAATAGCCAGGCGATGCTGCTTGCCCAGTACGCCGAAACGTATCTGAATGAGAATCAAAGCCAGGAGGCGGCTAAAGGCGGCGGAGGCGAGCGGGAGCCGAAGCGGTCCTATGCGGACTTGAACCAGGTCGTCAACAGCCTGTTCGCCAGCGTACAGGCGGAAATTCAGGTCATCGACGCCAACGGTCTTGTCGTGACCACCTCGCTGGAGTCGAACAAGTCGGTGATCGGCAGCAAAAATACGCAGACGGAAGTGACCCGCGCCCTGCAGGGCATCAAGGAAAACCAGCGCACTTTCACCGATACGAGCGGCGTGCGAAAGCTGGTTATCGCCAAGCCCATCGGGTCCGGGACGAAATATATCGGCGCCGTCTACATGGTCTCTTCGATGGAAGAGGTCTACAACACGATGAACCGGATCAACCGGTTTTTCATTACGGGCACATTGATCGCGCTCGCCATGACGGCGGTGCTCGGCGTTATGCTCTCGGCGACGATCACGAATCCGATCAAGGCGCTCACCAAGCAGGCGGGAGCCGTCGCCGAGGGACGGTTCGACGAGAAGGTGCGGATCATGGGCCAGGACGAGCTCGGCCAGCTCGGGCAGACGTTCAATTTCATGATGGAGCGGCTGCATGAGGCGCTTACGCTCAACGAGGAGGAGAAGGAGAGACTCGCTTCGATCCTCGCGAATATGAATGACGGGCTGATCGCATCGGACGACAACGGACGAGTGATGGTCATCAACAGACGGGCTAAGCAGCTGCTGAAGGTCAATGAGGATACGACGCTCGGCATGCCGCTTGCGGAGCTGCTCGGGATTACGCCGGACATCGTCCGTCAGCTGGAGGCCAGCGAGGACCATACGGCTCTGCTGCAGTTTTTCCATGAGGAGGAGGACCCTCTCTTCATCCGGGTTACTTATACGGCGATCCAGAGCAAGGGCCGGGGAGCGGCGGGTACGATCGCGGTGCTTCAGGATGTGACGGGCCAGGAGAAGCTGGAGCAGTCGCGGAGGGAGTTTGTGGCCAATGTGTCTCATGAGCTGCGAACGCCGCTGACGACGATCAAGAGCTACCTGGAGGCGCTGGAGGACGGAGCGCTGGAGGACCCGCAGCTGGCCGGCAAGTTTGTAGGCGTCGCCCACAACGAAACGGAGCGGATGATCCGTCTGGTCAACGACCTGCTGCAGCTCTCCCGGCTCGACTCCCGGCGGGTAACGATCGCCAAGGAGAAGACCGATGTCACGGAGATGCTGGAGGAGGTGGCGGACCGCTTCTCGTTCCAGCTGGAGCAGCGCAGCATTGCCATCAACGTGGACGTGGAGCCCGGCGTGCGGAGCATTCTGCTCGACCGGGACCGGATCGATCAGGTGCTGGACAACCTGGTCTCCAACGCGATCAAGTATACGCCCGAGGGCGGACATATTTCGATTCACGCCAGCTGTCCGGATGCGGGCAGGCTGGAGGTATCGGTCAAGGATGACGGGATCGGGATTCCGCGCAAGGATCTATCCCGCATCTTCGAGCGATTCTACCGGGTAGACAAAGCGCGCTCGCGGTCGATGGGCGGTACCGGACTCGGTCTGTCGATTGCCCGGGAAATAGTAAAAGCGCATGGCGGCACGATCCAATTGGATTCGGAGTACGGCCTTGGAACGAAGGTTACGTTTACGCTCCCTTACCACCAGGAGGAGGCTGTCCTATGATGGAGAAGCTGAAGACGGTCGCACTGACGCTGCTCGTGCTGGTCAGTCTGTTCCAAAGCTACCTGCTGTCGTACAGCTACCCGCAGCCGGAGCAGCCGGTCATGGAGGCGGAGTATGTGAAAACCGAGATGCTGGGCTCTCAGGCTTCGCTGGACGATATGCTGTTTCCCGATCAGCTGATCGTGCATCTGGGCAATCAGCAGCATACGGTGCTGTATCCGCTCGACCGTCAATACACGGAGATCATGAATACGGTCAAGCAGCGCAATATGGAGGGGCTGCGCAAAAGCCCGGCCACGATGCTCGGCATCAATTGGGAGGAAGTCCGAACCAAGCGGCCGGGACTGGAGGTCCGCTTCCGGGACGGGCTGCCGCTCGGCGTGCTGCAGCGGATGATCCAGCTCAAGGGCGATATCCCGATCGACAATGAGGTGATCACGCGCATCTGGATCTTCGCCCAGACGGATAATGAGGTGCGGACGATCCTGTTCACCGACACGGCGAACGTCGTCTATGAGGTGACCAAGGCGGACTACACGACCAAGGATATCGAAGAACGGTTCGTCGGTGCGGTTGGCGCGTATATTCCGTACAAGCTATTCCAGACGGATATGTATATCCCGACCAAGCCTTTCCCGATGAATGCCTTTACGATGGGATATTCGCAGCTGACGGCCGATCAGCTAAAGCGGACCTTCTTCGTCGATCCGGCTCTGACGCGGAATCTGATGGAGCGCGACGGCTCGGAAATTTACACGGACTCCAAGCGGGGGCTGCAGCTGAAGAACGATCAGCACTGGATGACTTATTCGGACCCGGTCGCCCCGGCGACGGACAACCGGATCGACTATGTGGGCGGGCTGCTGACGGCTGTGCAGTTTATTAATCAGCACGGAGGCTGGAATGGCACGTATGGGGTCCAAAGAGTGCCGGAGAGGTTCCTGCCGGGCAGCCAGGCGTATGTATTCCGGCAATATTACGGTTCCTTCCCGATCATTAACCCGCGGAATGAAAATATAGGCTTCATGAAGGTGACGCTTCAGAAGGATATTGTCTCGGGCTACGAACGGTCCACGGTGTCGCTGGAGTCCCGCGATCTGGTGCGCCGGGATGCGTCGCTGGCCGGCGGCGAGGCGCTTGACGCGCTGCTGGAGCAATACCCGAAGAGATCGCAGATCGTCTCGCTGTTTCCCGCGTACCGTCCGGTCATCACGGAGAAAGCCTTCGATCTGGTGCCGATGTGGGCCGTGGAGCTGTATAACGGCGAATACGAATTTTTGGGCTAAAGCTCTACGCGCACGGGAGGAGGAAGGCGGATGGATTGGGGCCGGGCCAAGACGATTTTGATACTATCTTTTCTGCTGCTGAATATCATTCTGGCTGTCCAGCTGGGCTCGAGCCGGTCCGATCTGTTGAACGACTTCGGCACGAATCCCGAAGCTCAGGCTCAAGAGGAGCTGCAGCGGCTGATGAAGCTGAACAATATCCAGCTTCCTTCGGATATCCCGAAGGAGACGCCGAAGCTGAAGGAGATCGTCGTAAAGTTCGACGAGCGCTCGAACCCGGACAAGGCGATGATGCTGACGTCGCCGTTCAAGTTTGACCCGCTGATCAACAAGGGCACGTTCAAGGATATGCTGGCGAAGACAGGCATCCCTTACACGGAATCGTACCAATTCGACCCGGTGGCCAGCCGGACGGGCGCGTATGTGTTCCACCAGCTCTACGGCACGCTGCCGATGTTCGAGGTGCAGCTGGAGCTGCTGGAGAAGGACGGCGTCGTCACGTCGTACAAGCAAGGGTATGTAGAGGTGCAGTCCGAAGATATGCAGAAAGAGCAGACGGTCATTTCGCCGTATGTGGTGCTGGCGAGTCTGATCGAGAACTATTTGCCTCCGGGCTCGGTGATCACCGGGGTGCGTCTGGGCTATCACGGACAAGTGTACAATTCGCAGACGATGTACATGGTGCCTTCGTGGCGCGTCTCGCTGAGCGGCGGAGACCCGTACTTTATTCATGCGATCAATGGAGCGGTAGAGGCGCCTCAGAACAAACGGCCTTAAGTAGGAGGAGCGGAGCGTTCAGCCGTTCGGGCGTTCGGACGTTCGGACGTTATATGTTTGGAAGCTGAATGGAAACCGGAACCACATGGGCATAAGGCCGCGAGGATGGCCAACAGGTAACTGGATAGCAGCAATCAATAGCTTAAACAGGTTAGGAGAACGTTATGGGCATACAATTCACCATATTGGGAAGCGGCTCGACGGGCAATGCGACGGTCGTGGCGACCGAGGAGGGCAAGGTGTTGATCGACGCCGGACTGAGCGCCAAGAAGGTCGAGCAGCTGCTGAAGGAGCGGGATATGTCGCTGTCGGAGATCGACGCGATCCTGGTTACGCATGAGCATGCCGATCATATTAAAGGGCTCGGGGCTATCGCACGCAAGTACGACCTGCCGGTCTATGCCAACGAGAAGACGTGGGAGGCGCTGGAGCGGCATATCGGCGAAATCGCCGAGTCCAACCGGTGCGTCATGCAGACCGGCGAGGTGCGCGAGTTCGGCTCGCTGCAGGTCGAATCGTACGGCATCTCTCACGATGCGGCGGAGCCGGTCGGCTACTGCTTCTACCATGAGGATCAGAAGCTGAGCGTGGCTACGGATCTCGGCTATATGAGCTCCAAGGTTAAGGAGAAGGTGCGGGACAGCGATGTGCTCGTGCTCGAATCCAATCATGACATCGACATGCTGCGGGTCGGACGTTATCCCTGGAATATCAAGCGACGCATCTTGAGCGACGTCGGCCATTTATCCAACGAAGCGGCAGGCGAAGCGATGCTGGACGTCGTCTCGGAGCGCACGAAACGCGTGTATCTGGCTCATCTGAGCCGGGATCATAATCTGATGGATTTGGCCAAGCTCACGGTGAATAATGTAGTAGAGGATCGGCTGGCCCCGGATGATCACCGGGCGAAGCTGATGGATACGTACCACGACCGCGCGACGGCCTGGGACCGGCTGGACGAGGAATAAGCCCGTCGTGCCCGCTTATCGGGATCGCTGTGGACCTCGGAGGGAATAAGCGCGGTATCGAAGCAGCCGGCCCCGGCTATGTCGTCTCTGTCTCCGCTTCGCTGCCGTTTAATCCGGCAGTGGCGGTATCCAGCTGCTCCAGCAGGCAGGCTTTATCCGTAATCTCCTGCAGAGACAGGATGCCCTTCTCCTGCAGCAGCTCCACCACAGCCGTGAGCAGCAGGGAACTGCGGTACTGATGCTCCTGAAGGTCGGCGAGCTTGCCGATCCAGGCGATTTCGTCGAGATGCGAATGAATACGGTTTTTGGACATAGAGATCATCCTTTCTTCCGGCTTGCTTGCGCGTGTGTGCCGGGGAGGCGTATGATTCTATTCTAGTCCGGTTAGGCGTCATCTATTCCTTATATTTTTAGTTTCTGAGAGTACTAGGTTTCGGTTACAATGAAAGAGCAAGCAGCTCCGCCTCGTCAGGCTGGGCAGCACATGAATGTGAGTATGGACGCGATGATATAAGGATGATAGGCATGCAAGGCACGACCATGACAATGCAAGCACGAGTCGCTTGGTGACAGGCGCCGTACAAGGGGGCAGCGGCGGTGAGCTTATTTGATGACGATTTCTATTCAACGAAAATGTCCCCCCGGGAGGCATGGCGTCTTCCGAAACGCGGACCGTTTGGTCTGGGGAATCTCCCGCGCTGGTCTATCCCGGTCGTGGGCGGAGTTCTCGCGGTCGGACTGCTGATTGCGGTGTATAGTGTAAGCGGCGGGGGCCCGGTGCCCGAACAGGAGGCGGTAGCCGCTATGGGCCGTCCGTCAGGGGCTACGGCACCCGGTACCGGGGGAGGCGGACTAGGGCTGCCTGGCGGCGCTTCCTCCGGTTCAGGCGAGAAGCAGATGAGCGACACGGTCGTCGGCGCAGCGGCTCAAGTATGGCCGGCTGTCGTCAGCATTTTGGGCAGCGGGCTGGAGGGTGAGAAATCGTCTCCGTCCGGACAGGGAGCGATGGGGCTGGGTTCCGGCGTTATTTTCTCCCGGGCCGGCGATCAGGTAAGAATCGTGACCAACAACCATGTGGTCGAAGGCTTCAATCAACTGGATGTGATCACATTGACCGGGGAGCGCCGTAAAGCCAAGCTGCTCGGACGCGATCAGATCACCGACCTGGCCGTGCTGGAGATGGACGGCAGCGGGATCAAGCAGGTCGCCGAATTCGGCGATTCGGATGCGCTGCAGCCGGGCGAGACGGCCATTGCCGTCGGCAACCCGCTCGGCGTAGGCTTCGCTCCGACCGTCACGAAAGGCATCATCAGCTGGCCCAAGCAGACAATCCCCGTTTCACTCGGCCGCGAAGGCGAGCTCGATTGGGAGATGGAGGTCATCCAGACGGATGCCGCCATTAACCACGGCAACAGCGGCGGCGCACTCGTCAATCTGGACGGGAAGGTAGTCGGGATCAACACGCTCAAGGTCGCCGGGTCGGGTGTGGAGGGCTTAGGCTTCGCCATCCCGATCAATCAGGCCAAATCGATTATCGAATCGCTGATCAGGGACCAGAAGGTTAAGCGTCCCTATATCGGCGTTGTCACGCAGAATCTGCAAGCCTTCAAGAACATCGAGGATCTCAAGCTGCCCAAGGATGTGAAGCAGGGCATCCTTGTCATCGAAGCGACTGGACCGGCCCAAAATGCGGGGCTCAAGGGAAGCGACGTCATCGTGGAGCTGGACGGCAAGCCGGTGGACAGCACCTTGTCGCTGCGCAAATATATTTATAGCGCCAAGAAGATTGGCGATAAGCTGGCCGTCACGTATTATCGGGCCGGCAAGAAGCAAACGGTGAATGTGACGCTGGAGGAATTGAAGGATCGCTGATGCCGCGGCGCGGTCAGGATCGTGGGTCAGATATGGGAGCGGGGCGGCGTATAGACATTGTCCCGCTCTTCGGGCTGCGAGCGCATCATCGTACGGCCGTACTGGGGAGAGAATTGCGGCTTTCGGCGGTTGTGGGATACGGCCGATTAGGGTAAACTAAAGGAACGGCTTGGCAAGTGCCGGGCTATGGGATGAGCTGGGCAAGCGCGCGTGCTTGGTCGAGATTCGTATAGGATCAGGCGTGGCATGTATGGCTTGCAGACTCAGCGAATGAATTGAATTGGGAAGAGAAAAAGGGGTTTCGTTTATGCACGTGGTTTGCAAAGAGCACTTGGAATTAGCCATTGATATGTTCGTCGACGAATACGAGGATGCGCCGGATATTGTGGATCTGGAACAGGTCACCTTTACCGAGTGGACGCCTCCTGATCATTGCGAACGGTGCAAGGAAGCGGGCCGGTATCTGGTCGTTTAATAGGCAGCAGGGGAGAGAGGGTCGGCGACGGCCTTCTTTTTTTGATCTATTTGGGGGGCTCAGGGAGTTGGAAAGTTCAAGTTCGGTGAAATGCTGGTGTGCCGCTTTGATCGTTATTGCTTCGTTCTTCTAACCCGGAGTCCGAAAGCGATAAGCTCAGCCAGTACGCCGATGACCAGGCCGGCGCCAGCTGCCATGAAAAACATCAGGAGGCTAACCAGGTCCTGCCAACCGTCCATATTACCGGTATATGCGGCCATGAGGATCAGACCGGCGATCGTCCCAACGGTTGTACTGCCCCATACCCAACGGGCTCCGAACCAGCCGCTGATTCCAGTAAGCAGCCCGATTGCCGCCGCCAGCAGAAAGTAACGGAAGGCAAAGTCCGCCCGCCACTCCTGCCCGAGTAGCCCGAATCGAATCAGCCAGATGGCTCCGGTTGTGGCCGCTATCATTGCTACTGTCCACCACGCCCAAGTGCGGCTTTTTGCTGCGGGGATTACGGACATTTCGATTCCTCCTTTGAGTTGATGGTGCTTTGGTGTAATAAACGCAAGCAGACTAAGAATAGTTGCGGCTGTTATTGTTATTTAACCGAATATGGGCAGGTCGAATTGGCATGGCGCGGCACGATTAAGAGAATAGACAGGGGGAACCGTCTTGCATATACAAATAATTTCGGTGGGGAAGCTGAAGGAAAAATACTTGATCCAGGGCATAGCGGAATATTTGAAGCGGCTGGGTCCTTATGCCAAGCTATCCTTGGTGGAGGTTGCCGATGAAAAGGCTCCGGAGCAGCTGAGCGCTATGGAGGAGCTGCAGGTAAAGGCCAAGGAAGGCGAGCGTATTCTCAGCCATATCAAACAGGATACCTATGTCATCGCCATGGCGATAGAAGGAGAGATGTGGACCTCCGAGCGGCTGGCTAAGCATGTGGAGGAGCTAGGGACCTATGGGCGAAGCCAGCTCGCTTTTGTTATCGGCGGCAGCTTAGGGCTTTCGGAGGAAGTCTTGCGCCGCGCGGATATGAAGCTGTCCTTCGGGCGGATTACTTATCCGCATCAGCTGCTAAGGCTGGTACTGGTGGAGCAGGTTTATCGGGTGTTTAGGATTATTCGGGGGGAACCTTATCATAAGTGACGGAGAAAAATAGGGGTGTAGAACGAATAAAATCTACAAATTAGTCAAAAATCTTTTGCTTTTATGTCGATTGCTGTAGGGACTTGGACCTATTCGAATGTTTTTGTGTTATTATTTTAATATGAAGGATTTGGATAAGTTACCAGCGAAGGAGCGAGGCGACATGAAACCAAAAGTTGTTAAAATTAATGACCTATTTATAAATGAAGAAAATCCTAGGGATGAACCTCAAGAGAACGAAGCTGCAGCAGTTAAAATCTTGTTTAAGAAGGGTAGCGATCGGAAACTACTTAACTTAATGAAATCAATTGCACAGTATGGTTTTGAAATTTCTGAAAGAATAATAGTTGTTGAACATGAAGCTCCGAATAAATACCTAGTTATGGACGGTAACAGACGTATCACATGTATTAAGCTATTAAATAATCCCGACTTTTTACCTCTTGATATAGATAAGAGAGAGTTTTTAATCAAAAGTATTAAAAAAATCAAAGTAGATTATAATTATTCTCCAATAGCTTCCGTTGATTGCGTTGTGTATGACATCCCAGCTGAAGAAGACCTAATGAAAAGAACTATACAAAACAAGCATATCGGTCAGAATAAAGGAGCTGGACGTCTTCAATGGGACTATAAAGCCCAAAACAGATTTACAAATAATGATTTTAAAATATATTTAGTTGATTATTTAGATAATTTGCTCAAAGTTGAAAGGTCTCTTTCAACGATGGAACGTATATTTGGCGATCCAGATTTACGTAATCACTTAGGGATTGTAATTGACAAGAAGGTACCAGAAATAAAATTGGATAGTGCAGAAAGTGAGAAGAAGATTTTATATATCCTACAATTATTGAAGGGCAAAAAGATTACAGTGAGTGATGTTTACTACAAAGATGACCGGGAGAATTTTTATAAAAAATACTTCATTGATAGTGATGAATGGAAAAACAGCTATCCTGATCAATCGTCGGATTCGGAAGTGCCCACGTCAGAAAATATCGATGAACCAGTTGTCGATCCAGGGCCTAAAAGTTCGGAGGCTAGCGAAGAAACAGCTGCAGCAAAAGAACCCGATACAAAAGAAGAATCAACACCTGTAGATTCTAATGAAACGAAAGAAGGACAAGGATCAGGACTAGGGCCAAATAGTCCCGAAAATACAAAAAATGATTCCAGTTCGGAAGAAGAACTACAGGAAGAGGATGTAAGAACAAACAATACGACTACCCAATCTCAGCCTGATCCTCAAGATAACATTAAGCAACAAAAGCCAGAAAATATTTCATTTCTGTTTCAGGGGATTATTTATAGTGGAAATCACCCCGGAATAAAAAGAGCATTATTTGAATTACATAGAACAAGGGTTTCAACCTACACTTTGAGTGCGACTTATCTAACTCGGACATTGTTGGAATGTACTTTACAAGAGTTTTTATTAAAAAACAATCTATTTTCCTTATGGAGAAATCCGGCCAAGGATCCATCAATAACCGATTTATTGAATTACTGTGTTACAAATGGCTCTTTTCAAGGTATCAATCAAAATTATCAAAGAACGATTAATATGGCCCATGCAAAAAAGGATCATGATGAATTGAATTCCGTTACACACGGAAAATATAATTTGCCTTCTACGGATGCCTTATGGGATATTGAAAGAAGATGGAGAATAATAGTGAAGTATATGATAGAAAACCTAAACAGTAATCCGTAAGTGAATTAAGAAAGATTTAGGAGGGGAATATATTGCCAATAACTTTGTCTCCTCTACGGTACCCTGGTGGGAAATCGCAGATGTCTGACTTCATATATCAATTGTTACTTAGTAACAATATTTCTAATGGTATCTATATTGAGCCCTTTGCTGGAGGGGCTGGAATAGCAATGGATTTATTACTCAAAAAAAGAGTATCTAAGGTTGTAATTAATGATTTTGACATGGCAATTTATGCTTTGTGGTATTCTATTCTAAATTATACTGGTGAATTTATTGAATTGATTTTAGATACACCTATTAATATGAGGGAATGGTATAAACAAAAAGATATTTATTCAAATAAAGATAGTACAAGATTGTTAGAGTTAGGCTTTTCCACATTTTTTCTAAACCGTACAAACAATTCTGGAATTATTACAGGTGGACCTATTGGGGGACATGATCAATCAGGTGATTATAAAATTGATTGTCGCTTCAATAAACCAAATCTTATTAAGAAAATTTCAGATATATCGAAACAAAGAGAAGCTATCGCTTTATTCAATTTAAATGCAGTAAACTTCATTGAAGAAGTGATTAAAGAGAATATGGATGAAAATAAAACATTTATATTTTTCGATCCACCATATTATAAACAAGGGAAAAACCTTTACACAAATTTTTTTAACCATAACGATCATCAAGAATTGGCTAAAAGTATACTAGACTTAAATGACTATCATTGGATTACTACATATGATTGTGAAGACGCAATCTTAGAACTTTACGATGATTGTCCCACAAAATTATACAGTCTTCAGTACTCGGCCAGAAACTCTAGAAAAGAGAAAGAGTATTTATTTCATAATAAGAAAACAGTAGTCGAATCTTTTGATAAAGTAATTTTTGAAAACAGTTTAATCACGAATTAAATTGTTCATCATTTTTGGGCTTAACTCGCAAGTACTTACTACTTGTTCCATCTGCTCAATACTTGTTCTTACGGAATAAACGCAGGGAGAACGGCCACTATGGCGTTCTCCCTAGTGTTGTTGTTCGTAGTTTTTTGTTAGGAAGTGGAATCGGAGAACACATTTTAGTCCATTGGATGTTGTAAACGCTGATAACGTTGGGTGAAATTTAACTGGAGGTTTAATCCATGGAAGAAAATAGAAGAGGAATAAGTGACAAGACTGCTGCTGAACTTTTAGATTATAAAAATACATATAAAAATAACTCTATAAGTTACTACACATTAAAAACAAATGAATTAGTTTCAATGAAATTCTCACATCTTTATAAAGATGGAGTGGGGTATTGGTATGGTATAACACCAAGTACATTAGAAAAATATCAATCAGAAGGGATTTCTCATTTGTGCTTAATCTTGGGATATGAAGGTATACTAAAAATACCAGTCAGTATAGTACACAAGTACATGGAGAATGCTGATTCATCAAAGAGTAGTAGTGGTGGTATTAAGCATTACCATTTAAGAATTAAATATGATGAAGAAGTTTTACTCTATAACTCGGTGGATAAATTCATAGTCAATCAATACTTGATATTTAGTGAGGAAATAATTGTTAAAGAATTAAATTCTAAATCCATGGACCAACTGAAAAAAGAAGCTGAAAAATTTAATGACTATGCCGAACAATATATTGAAAGTGAAAAACGAAGTAAGATTCGGAAAGAAAGTAAAGCACAAAAAGAGAGGATCGCAAAATTAGAGCAACATACATGTCAAGTATGCGGTTTTTATCAAGAATATTGGAGTAAAAAGGGTGAAAAGTCTTGGATTATCCATGTAGACCATATTGTCGATAAAGCAAAAGGAGGTGGAGAAACAATAGATAATCTATGGGTTCTTTGTCCAAATTGTCATGCCAAGAAAACTTATGGAGTTATTGTTGTTGATAAAGATAATAAAATAGTGAAGGAGAACGGAAGAGTCATTGAAATAAAGGATAATCATCTTGGTTGGGCTTTATGAACTTCATAGAGTATCGTATTATCATCGAGCGATACGGTCACGCAAGAAATGGACAAGCTTCTTTTCGGCGCGATGCGGTTAGGAGGTGCGGATGTGTTCGCCTTTACACACCAACTCATACACGTGCTTTGCTGGAGCAAGTGAAGCGGGCGATTAGATTAATCGGGGGAATTGTACCATAAGTGACGGCGAAAAAATGAGTTGTTAAGGAAATAATAATGTGGGTTAACGTGCCTCTGGGACCATTGGAACCAGAGGTTTCTTAGTACTTTTCTACCGTATAATTGTCCACTATTTTCCACGTATGTGGTATGATAGGAATGGTAATTGCTTTCGGATACTGGGGTTATAATGCTGTTTTCACGAGGTTCATGTATCGAGGTTAGATGAAACCCTCTGTGTTGGCATTGAGCCTGCCGAACACTACTGGTTTCCACTGGCCGCCTTCTTGAAAGAGCAAGGCATCACCGTCGTTGTCGTCAATCCCCATCATGTGAACAAGACGAAAGACTCGAAGGCAATTCGCTGTCGAAGAGCGACTACAAGGACGCGAAGGTCATCGCCGACTTGATTCGCAACGGCAGAAATACCGAGCCGAAGCTGCCGACGAAGCCTATGCAGACCTGCGCATCCTGATGAATCTGCGGGAGAAGGTGTCGGCGAGTCTAATTCAAGTGAAGGGACGCATCCGCAACTGGTTGGACCGATCCATTGGACGTAGCAGAAGTGCTTGGGGCAGTACGACAGACTCAGATCCGAGAACTGGCCGCTTAGGCTTAAAGCAGCAAACGCCTGACAACCATTCCAAGAAACAACACGTGATAACGAAAGCACCGGAGAAGCTGAAGTCTGACAGTCCGTAAGGGTAACGACCCTACAAAGGAGCAAGAATGGGCATCCACCCCCTGAGAGGTAACGACCTGGCGTGACATCGGAGGTTAATCCCCAAGGGAACAAGTGGAGATATACTGTGCGAATATAGCCATCATCTCGCAGTTTTGGAACACGAACGATCCATAGCTCTGTTCACGCTCACGTTTCGGACCCAAACGCCCCCACCTCGACTGCTGCGTCAAGTTGATAAAGTTGAAATTCTGCGAATGAGTGAGAAAACAGGCGAGAACATTATTTTATAGTGGGAGGCAACTAAATGCCAATTATCTCAGAATTGCGCGATCTATCTATCCAAGGAGTACATATTCAAACTTACTACTCAGAATATCTTACAAAAAGATTTTTAGTAAATAGAAAGTATCAACGCAAGTTAGCATGGACGATTGAAGAAAAAAGGAATTTTATCGATACTCTAATAAAGGGGCTACCAATTCCTCTATTTTTGGTCGCTGAGGTGCAATTTTCTGGAGAAACAAAATTGGAAGTTATTGACGGTATGCAAAGATTAGATGCAATCTTTTCATTTATTGAACAGAAATACAGTCTGAAGGATGGCTTTTTTGATTTATCGATTATGGCAGACACGCTTGCGCTGCTAAAAGAAGGGAAGATTACTCAACGAGAACCTAAGCTTGACGAAAAAACTTGTAGAAGAATAGTAAACTATTTAATCCCGGTATCAAAAGCAAGTGCTTTAGAAATGGGTGAAATTGAGGAAACCTTTCGTAGGATAAACTCAAATGGTCGACACCTATCCAGTCAAGAACTTAGACAGGCTGGCGCAACCGGTAAATTCCCAGATTTAGTGAGAAAATTATCTGCGTATATTCGAGGTGATATATCAAGAGATAGCTTAATATTGAATGATATGTCTAAAATCAGCCTGACAAATAAAAGATTAGAATACTATGGGATAAATGTATATGATACCTTCTGGGTAAGAAATAATATTTTAACTTTTAATCAAATTCGTGAATCCATAGATGAGGAACTTATTGGACACATCATTTCTAATATGATTCTCGATAAAAAAGACAACTATAACAGCCATGTACTGGATTCTTTATATGGGTTTACTTCTAACCCGCTTGCTCCTACTCCACTAGGTAAGTCAAAGATTGAGGATGCAATTGATAGAATATCTGGACAGGTGGTGGAGAGAAATTTTCTAAGTGTCTACTCAACTATCGATGATTTAATGGTGAAAAGCAACAAAAAATTTAGAGAGTTAATTTATAAAAACAGCTCAAGTTTCGATCATGTTAGGGCATTTCAGGCGGTCTTTATGGCCTTCTATAACTTGATAGTTAAACAATCTAAGAAGGTCGTTAATGAAGCAGGGCTTATCAATGAACTAACGGGTATGGGTGATGATTTACTTACCAGCAATACTATTCACAACTTATCTGGATGGAGGTTCCAAGACAAGACTGTTAGAGCTATAATCGGCAGAATCCAAAATCACTTTGCTGAGAATGAGATCGTAGATCCCGCTTATGATGATTGGTCTGAACAAATTTCCAATATTTTAATGCAGTCTTTGACGGAACAGAGTTTATATGATTTTAAAATAGGTGTGTTCAATATCAATGATGAAAGCTATAATCACGATCTTATTCTAAAAATAGCTAAAACCCTTTCAGCAATTAATAATTCTGGTCCTAATCAAATTGGTTACTTATTAATAGGCATTGCCGATAAAAAAGAGGATGCGGAATTACATAAAAGAAAGTATGGATTAAATTATGTGAGTAAGCAAGACTTCCATATAACTGGAGTTGAGGCTGAAGCAAACAGACTTGCTGGTGGATTGGACAAATATTTGCACAAAATCAAAGAATCACTAAAATCTGCACCGGTTCAGCCGACTAGTTTTCTGCAAATGATGTTGTCTAACATGGGCTCGAGGAAATATTATGGAAAAGAAGTAATTATATTTAAAACAAGTTTCAATGAGCCAGTATGGTATGATGGTGAGCTATTTGAAAGATTCGGGTCCCATAACGAAAAAGTTGAATTGGAAAACAGATCGAGAATTTATAACCGGTTTTATCAAAAATAGAGACTGTCAAGTAAAATGTGTAACCTTTGAAACCAGAACCTCGCAACTACCAAGCCGCGGCTTGACCTGGAGCCTCTGGCGGGTCCGGTTCACGCGCGATGGGCGAAATGGTCTTTAAAGCCTTGCTCGCGCCGGGCATCAGCCTACCAGACCCGCCTCCTCCACCTCAAGCCGCTTTAGCGTACTTGTACGCGGTCTGGATTGCATACGGTTAATTGCAGCAGAATCTGTCCCCAATTCTGTACGCGCCCGGTCCATTTGCGCACCACGTCCATTGTGGCCAAGTACAACATTTTCAGCAGCGCCTCGTCGGTCGGAAAGATACTCTTTCCTTTTGTCACCTTGCGCAATTGACGGTGGTACCCCTCGATCATGTTGGTTGTATAGATCAGCTTCCGCAGCTCAGCCGGGTACATGAAAAAGGTAGACAGTTCGTCCCAGTTCTGACGCCAAGACTTCACGATCAAGGGATATTTCTGGCCCCAGGTCTCTTCAAACCGATCCAGCTCTAGTAAGGCGGCCTCTTCGGTTGCCGCTTTGTAAATGGGTTTCAAGTCAGCAGTAACTCGCTTGAGATCCTTGTACGACACGTAACGGACCGAATTCCGGATCTGGTGAACGATGCATTTCTGAATATTGGTTCTCGGATAGCAAGCGGAAATCGCTTGGCTGAAGCCGGTCAAATTGTCCACACAAACAAGCAGAATGTCCTGTACACCGCGATTCTTCAGGTCGTTCAGCACGCTCATCCAGAACTTGGCCGACTCGTTTTCGCCAATCCAGATGCCCAGCACATCCTTGTTACCGTCCAGATCGACTCCAATGACCATGTAGGCTGCTTTGTTGACAATGGCTCCATCCTGCTTAACTTTGAAGTGAATGGCATCCAGAAACACCACAGCATAGGTCGGATGCAGCGGACGGTTATGCCATTCTTTAATAACGGGCATAATTTTATTCGTAACATTGGATATTAAAGTCGGAGACACCTCAATCCCATACAGACCTTGTAGGTGATCCTGAATATCCCGCGTGCTGACGCCTTTGGCATACAAGGAAGTAATCTGATCTTCAATGCCGGTAACGTTCGTCTGGTTTTTCTTAATGACCGCCGGCTCAAATTCACCCAAGCGGTCACGCGGCACCTTGATTTCCAAATCGCCATATTCGGTATGGACGGTTTTCTTCCCATATCCGTTTCGGCTGTTCTTCGTCTCTTTATTGTGATCATACGGAGCATAATTGAGCTGGGTGTCGAGCTCTGCTTTCAATGTGGCCTCTAGCACGTCCTTGAACATCTCTTTCATTGTCGCTTGAATCTGTTCTACGGACTGAAATTTATGCTCATTAACTAACTCCTGAATCGCTTGCTTGCTCCAAAATTTCTCTGTCATACGTTTTCCCTCCGAAATCGAATGTTTGATGGAACTAGTATGTCCCATTTGAATCCATTTCAAAGGTTCCACGTTTCATTTTACAGACCCCAAAAATAATATACAGCCCCACACATAGTCCCCACCATATGCTCCAACAAGCCAACAAAAGAGAACGTCCATCACAGGCGTTCTCCTTTACGTTACACATGATCCTCCATCGCTTCCCTCGCCAACTGCTGCGCATAGGCTTCACCCAAGTCGATGGATTCGTAATACTCACGAGTTACCGTTTCCATAAGCGCGATCACAGCATCATGTTGCTCCCCCGGGATGAACTGTAGAATTGCCGATGTGATGGCTCGTTCCCGTGCAGCTTCACGCATCTTGATTTCCTCCAGCCCGTAATGCGTATAGCAGCCAGCGCTACCATTTGTCATTCTCCATTTTGAGACGCTGGTTCTCTTTCCGTAAGGCGATAAGCTCGTCCTCTTCCGGAGAGCGATTTTCTTTCTCGGAGAACGAACCTGTCGTTTGGGCCTGCTTAATCCAGCGATCCAAAGCAGAGGCTGTAAGATCATACTCCTCCACGATGGCTGCTCTGGACTTTCCATTTTCATAGAGCCGCACCATTTGTTGTTTAAATTCTGGAGTAAAGGTACGTCGTTGTTGTTTTGGCATTGTAGAGATCCGCTCCTTTGCATGATAGGTCTGTTCTACAAGCCCTTATTTTTGTTGTCCAACTAAGTGTAGCCGATCCAAAGTAAAACGTTCAAAATCTAAGAAAGCAAGCGTATTTAAGAGGAAAACGATTCTTCATAGAGGGAGGATAGTTAAAAAGATACCATTTTATATATGACACAAGGTGACATTTTAAAGGTCTATAATGTGTGGGTGGTAGATCAACGAAAGGAGTAACAAATTATGAAACGAAGAATACTTTTAGATTTAGCAGTTACTTTAGATGGCTTTATTGAAGGGAAAAATGGGGAAGTTGATTGGTGCATCACGGACTCTGACATGGGGTTTATTGATTTCTTAAATCAAATTGATACTATTTTGTATGGAAGAAAAAGCTATGATTTATGGGGAGAATTTACTCCAGAAACTGAACTTACTGATACTGAAAAAGAAATGTGGGGATTATATCATAGTAAAGAAAAATATGTGTTTTCCAGGACAAAAAAAGGGACTGATAATAAAGCAATATTCATAAATGATAATATTCTTGAAGAAGTAAATAAATTAAAGAATAAGCCTGGTAAAGACATGTGGCTATATGGCGGAGCAAGTCTCATTACAACTTTTATGGATTTAGGGCTTGTTGATGAGTTTAGATTATCTGTGCACCCTGTAATTTTGGGAGAAGGAAAACCTCTGTTTATAGATATAAAACAGAGGGTGAATTTAAAATTGGTTAATACAAGAACATTCTCCTCTGGCGTTGTGCAACTAATCTATCATTTGAATGAGAAAGAATGATATCATCAGGAAATACTAGATAAAATTGTCATTTTTTCAAATAAACGAAGATCAATAGTTAAACAAAGAAGCGGCAGTCTAAACTTTATTTTCTCGTTTAGGGCTGCCGCAGGTGAAAGGGGTCAGTCTAAAATGTAGTGTAGTTTTTAAGATCAAAAGTAACAACTGCTAGCATGGCGTTTAAAGCTATATGATTTCCAATTTTTCAAATAAACGTTCTAATTCAAGTATACATAAGAACATGTAGAGTCTCCCTAATTGTCGAATATAACAATGCATGCTGCCACTAATTGTGTGGCAGCATGCATTGTTGTTCAACTAACGTTCCCAGTTAGCGTAATAAAAGTAGTGAGCATTACCTACTGTACAAATCGTTTCGTACATATACACATTAGGATTGGCATCATCAATCAGATGAACCCCTGACCCTACAGCCTGTGTCTCGAGTTCTGCCGTACCTAGGGTGCTTCCTTTATCATTCAAAAAGCTTATGTCAGCCGTCCAATGCGGCGTACTTGTTCACGTCCGGCTCGAATGTTGCTTCATTGGACGGGTCCAGCTCCACATGGGTGGTGCCGCGATCGTCGGTCAGCACCAGCATGCGCGAGCCGACGACGGGGACGCGTTCGGCGCTGGTGCGCATGTGGGCCGAGACGACACGAGGAACACCGTCGCCGATGTAACCTACCTCGACCGTGAATAACGGGTAATTGAAGAGCCAGCTGTTCGTAAAGTTCACGGCGGTCAGCTTACCGGTGAATGCCGAGCCTTCCGCGCGGAGGCGCTCGATGTCCAGCTGACGCCGCCGGGCAAGTGCGACCGATCCTGGCAACAGCAGGAGCACGATGGCGGCCCAGAGGGCGAATCCGGCTCCGACAACGGCACCAAATTCTGGCGGGATCGTCTGCGAGGTCGCGATGGCCTCGAGATCGAAGGAGCGCGTCGGATCACTTGTCAGCGTCCAGAGTAGGAGGATTCCAGCGCCTGCGGCGATTCCTCCCGCGATCGCGAGCATCATGAACAGGCCGGCGACCCTGATCTGTCCGAACTGCTCGACCCCTTGCGAGTACACGCCGCCAGTCGCGCCGATCGCGACGAACAGCAGCACCACGGCGAAGCCCACCGTGACCGGGTGACCGAGGAAAATGCTAATCGCCGGTGTCGGAGCCAAGCCGAGAAGGACGCCGAACGGCACGGAGCCAGTCAGCGCCCACAGCGCAGCGGCTGCGAGCAGCCATGGTAGCACCGGAGCCGTGCGTCCGACGCGACGTCCCGGCCGGAGTACTGTTATCCGCCCGCCCGTGTCCGTGGTGGAGAACAGCGGCAATGTCTCGAGGTTAGCCATAAATACCTTCACATCCAGGATTTTTATCTATATTTTACCACATCTTGAATATTAGTAAGCGTCAATCCCGGTTCAAATTTCAACCACTCATTGAGCTGAAGGGCAGTATAGTGCAACTAAGCAAAGGACGGAGGCCCATTGTTGTTGTGTGCGTGTAGCGACAAGAATATACTTGAATTCGCGACAATAAAGACCTCTTGATCGGCAGTCTGTTTAATTATCTGTTACTACTTAGGTCCTCCAATTTGGAGGAAAGGATTTCCGTTCTCCCTTGTCGAATGGTAAAGCAGCGAATGATCGAACGAGGAGGCGGGATGAAATGAATCTCACACCGGATCAAGTATTGACGATTTGTAAAGGTGATCAAGAGATCGCAGCATTTGTCCAAACGCTTCTGAATACGATCGAAAAACAGGCCGAACGCATTGAGCAATTAGAGAGCCGCGTTCATGCAACCTGGGATCGCGAATGTTGCTTCACAAAGAGGCCATACTCTCGTTTCTTTGGCGTCCCCACATTCCATTTGACAACAATCAAGCCGAACGGGACTTGCGGATGGTCAAGGTGAAGCAGAAGATCTCAGGTGCATTTCGAACGGAAGCAGGTGCAATGATCTTCGCCAGATTGCGCAGCGTTGTTTCCACGCTAATCAAACAAGGATCCCCCGTTCTTTCTTCACTTTCTCGCGCCATCCATGGACAACCCGTTCTGTAGGGTACCTAAGTAATAACAATAAAGCAGTCTTTCATATAATAGGGGGAAGATTATGACAACGGTTAAAAGAAATCTACATTGGTCAGCAGTAGTCGGGGTATCTTGTTCATTTTGGTTATTAGTGTGGCTTTTCTTACTCCTAGCAACTCTCTACGATCTCAAACAACCAGATGCTGATGATTCACTTCGAAACACATTGTTAATTGTAAGTATATTCGTACTATGGACGGGATATCGGGCGAAGAAACGTCTGGCTCTATTAAGATATGGGGAGTTCCGCAGAGCGAGCATCGGTAAGCGAACTGAAGATAGGTATGATCATGATTTTGGTATTAGAGGGAAGGTAACCCTGGTTTATTGTAGTTTCATGTTAAATAATCAAGAGTACACGAATATTCATTTGTGGACTCCTTTTGGTCTTAAGAAAAAAGGTACTGTAGAAATCGTCTACAATACTCGCAAACCGAGTTACTTTATGATTGCTAGCCGACTTCGAGCCGGTTTCGATATGTCTAAGAATCAGTGGCGATCCGCCATGTGGCATGTCATTCCAAGGATAACCTTCATGGTTTTTATTTTAGTGGGCATCATTGATTTACTATTTGTTCATACCATTCCCTGGAATTAAGAGTTTTAATAAAACAGCGGCAGTCTAGGACTGATTTTCTCGTCCATGGCTGTCGCTGATTGTATTTAAAAGGCACCAATCCAAATCAAACACTTTTGGCGTAAAATCTGATAAATCGTTGAGCTATCGGGACACGATAGTTGAATCATCAATAATAAGGCCGCCGATTACTTCGGCGGCTTTCTGTGTAGATTTATGGAACAGAATCGGATATTGAAAGACCCTTAACTATACGCCGCGGCAGCTTTTTAACATTTTTCGCCGTTAGCCCCTTTAAGCTGAACCGTATCACAAGTGAGGGCGAAAGTTTATAAATACACTTTATATTATGGTTGCTTAAGTAACTACAAAATCGATTGTAAATACTATCGGTTCTCTTTTAATGACTCTAGTAACGCCTCTCGCAAGTAACCAATCACGCTACACCCATAGAATTTGATTGCGCTAGTAAAAGTATACAGCACCGTATACACCGGATTCCAGATCGTATCCGGTGCTTTTTATTAACGACGTGTCTATGAATTACTAGAAAATCATCGGCGGCTCGGTAATCCTTATAAATTTCTTAGAATTCGCCTTTAAGATAAGCACAACAACGAAAGTAAAGGATGAAGGTATCGATGGAAAACATTATTTTACAGACACGAGATCTAAGTAAAAGTTTTAAAGGCCAGCAGGCGGTAAGCAACGTTTCCTTATCTATTCAAGAGCACTCTGTCTATGGGCTGCTCGGTCCGAACGGAGCAGGGAAATCGACAACGCTCAAAATGCTCACTGGCATGCTGCGGCCTACCTCCGGCGAAATTCTATTTCAAGGCAAGCCTTGGACGCGCAAGGACCTAGTCCATATTGGCGCTTTGATTGAGTCACCGCCTCTGTACGAAAACCTGACGGCAAGGGAAAACCTGAAGGTACGGGCGACGCTGCTCGGGCTGCCAGAAGCTCGTATTGACGAGGTGCTGCAGCTGGTCGATTTGACGAATACAGGAAAGAAGTTTTCCGGCCAATTTTCCATGGGAATGAAGCAGCGGCTTGGCATCGCGATTGCCCTTCTCCATAATCCGAAGCTGCTCATTCTTGACGAGCCAACCAACGGCCTCGATCCGATCGGTATTCAAGAGCAGAGGGAGCTGATTCGTTCCTTTCCAGAGCAAGGGATTACCGTTATATTGTCCAGCCATATTTTGTCTGAGGTAGAACAAATAGCAGATCACATTGGCATTATAGCGGGGGGCGTTCTCGCCTACCAAGATGCGATCACGCCAGGAGAGAGTCTTGAAACCTTATTTATGCAGACTGCTCGAGCGTATCGGAAGGGAGAGAACTAGGATGCAAGCGTACATTCGTGCTGAAATCTTAAAAGTCAAACGAACCTTTGCGAATAAGTTGATCTGGCTGGCTCCTCTTCTAACCTTGCTGCTATGCACGGCGTTGATGAGAGGACCATTCCTGCAAATCGCCAGCTATAACTGGTGGTATGCAATGCTTCTGCCCGGGGCGCTCACGTTGATGTGTGTTGGACTGGTTCAAAAGGACGGGAGAAAGCTAAAATACCGTGCCTTACTCGGTCTTCCCATTCATCTAGGGCGGGTCTGGCTTGGTAAGATCGGTGCTGGCTCATTGATGCTTTTAGCCTCGACCATCGTACTGTTTACGGGCATTACCCTAAGCGGCTTTGTTTTTCCTGGCAATATAAATTTACAAGAAAGCGCCACTGCCAGCCTGCTGCTGTTTCTGACTTTTCTATGGCAGATTCCGCTTTGTCTGTTTCTTGTAGATCGGATCGGCATGTTCGCGGCGCTCATTATAAATGTGTTAGGGAATGTCGCCTGCATGATTTTATTTAGCGAAACATCGCTTTGGTGGGCAGTACCTTATGCCATTCCTGCTCGTCTTATGTGCGCCGTCATAGGGGTACTCCCTAACGGTTTGCCGGTGCCAGTTAACGATGCGCTTTTGGATAAAGGGCTCATTGTTCCAGGTGTGCTAATCACGCTTGCTCTATTTATCCTGCTATCCGCGCTAACGATGCTGCCTTTCCGCAACCGGGAGGCGAAATAATATGGTTGCTTACTATCACAGCTTAAAGTCAGACCTGATGAAGCTTAGAAGGCAGCCGCTGCTGCTTATTCACCTGCTTGTTCCACTTGCAGGGCTGGGCATATTTCTAGCCTACTTCGCCTATACCCCGTATACACCTGTTTCCAAGGTGAGCGGATATTTGCAGGTTATTGCCATCGCCTTTCCAACGATGATCGGTATTGCCTGCGCCATCGCAGCTGATCAAGAAGCATCAGCCGGGAATTACCAGCAGATGCTGGCCCAGCCGAGCCGACTTATCCCCATTTCCAGCAAGCTGACGCTGCTTCTCGTCTTAGGATTTGGCAGTGCGTTGTTGGCTGTGGTTGGATTTGGAGCAGGCTTTCTTTATGGGTTGGATCAATCTCCCTACAAGCTTGCTTTTTATGTGAAGGCTGCTTGTATCCTATTTGGAAGCAGTGTCTTTCTCTATGCTCTGCATGTCTACATCAGCTTAAGATTTGGCAAAGGCGCCTCCATTGGTCTGGGGATTATAGAAAGCCTAGTAGCTGCTCTATTATTGACAGGGCTCGGCGATCAGAACTGGATTTACATTCCGAGCGCATGGGCTGCGAGATTCATCATGAGCTGGATGCAGATTGAGCTCTCAGGGGGAGTACCGTATCCGTCCGAGCTGCTTATTCAGCCGGGAATCCTGTGTTGTATAGGTGGGACTGCAGCAATCATGATATTATTAGGAGGTTGGTTCAAGCGATGGGAAGGACGAAAATCGTTAGAATAGAACATATGTAAAGGAAGTGAGTGTCATGGCGAATATACTGGCTGTCGATGATGAGCCTGCTGTTGTCGCGTTGCTTCGCAATATATTGCAAAAGGACGGACATGTCGTGACAACCTACACAAATTCTACTGAGGTGCCGAATCTTCAATTGGGTGCTTATGACCTCATCCTGTTGGACGTGATGATGCCAGAGCTGGATGGGTTTACCCTTTGCCGCATGATTCGCAGTAAGGTAGATTGCCCCATTCTGTTCCTGACCGCCAAATCCATGGAAAATGATGTGATGGCAGGGCTCGGTGAAGGTGCGGATGACTATATCATTAAGCCGTTCGGCGCAGGAGAATTACGAGCGCGAATTCATGCTCATCTTCGTCGGGAAAATCGCGAGAAACGTAATGTACTCTGTATTGGCGAGGTGAATTTCAACCTATCCGGCAAAGAAATTACGGTACGGGATACGATCATTCCTTTCACCAAAAGTGAGTATGCGATTTGTGAATTTCTGGCGTTGAACCGAGGACAAGTTTTCTCCAAGGAACAGATCTACGAAGCTGTCTTTGGCTATAACGGCGAGAGTGATGCCGCTACCATTGTGGAGCATATTAAAAATATCCGTGCCAAGCTGACACGAATAGAGGTCGCTCCAGTAGAAACCGTATGGGGGATTGGATACCGATGGAAGTAAATTCTCGAACATCTGGACGCAAGCTAACCAAGCTCCGTACGTTGTTTCTCCGATATTTGGCCGTTTTCTGTGCGAGCACAATAGGACTTACTCTAGTTCTGGCCTTACTTTTTGTTGGAGGCATGTATAGCGGCATGATCTTACCTGCTAATTATGCGGAGAAGCAGGCGATAGAAGCTAGCTCTGCAATCGCAGCAGGCCAACAGCCTGAAAAGGACTCGTCTTATGCGCTTTACAAATATGCGAAGTATACATTAGATGGTGGGCTGCTAGAGCATAACCTGTCGGATAAGCAGGCAAATTTTGCTTGGGAGCTGCTAGAGGATCAAAATTCTTCTTACACTCCCCCATATAACTATATGAAAACCACCTATCAACAAGAGGTGTATATTCTTCGGTATTCCTTAACCGCTCAGTTCAGTAATCCCTTACTTCGCAGACTTGTGCCTAGTGCTGAGTTTTTCTTTTTTGTTGGTTTCTGCGTCGCGTTCCTCGGTGTGTCAGCCTTGCTTGCTTCCTCCTTTGGACGCAAGCTGGCGCGCAAAATGAACGGGCTGCAGGAAACGACTCAACTTATTCAGCAGCAAAATTTGGATTTTACTGTTCAATACAGCGGGATCGCTGAAATTGACCGTGTGCTTCATTCTATGGACCAGATGAAGCATGCCTTGAAGCAGTCGCTGGAGGGGCAATGGAAGCTGGAACGTAGTCGTCGGGATCAGATCTCTGCACTAGCTCACGATGTTAAGACGCCGCTGACTATTGTTCGTGGTAATGTCGAGCTTCTTACTGAAACGAGCTTAACGGAAGAGCAGAAGGAGTATACGGACTACATTACCGAGAGTACAAGACAGATGGAAGCCTATATCAAGTCGTTAATTGAAATGACGAAAACAGAGAGCTCAACCTCGATTCAACTCGCGACTGTTGATCTAAGGGGATTCATACGAAAGATCGAAGGACAGATGCAGGCACTGGCTGTCGTAAAGGAGCTTACTCCACATATCATAGCTCATGATCTCCCCGATACGATGCAGGTCGATCCCGAGCTGTTGGAAAGAGCGCTAATGAACATCATCTCCAACGCCGTAGATCAAGCGCCTAGGCATAGCGAGCTCTCCTTGCTCATTGATTATACGCAAGAGCGTATACGGTTCTGCGTTCTAGATAAGGGTCCAGGATTCTCAACGGAAGCACTCAAGCTGGCGACCGAGCAGTTCTATATGGGTGATTCGGCACGCAGAGCGAAGGGACATTACGGCATGGGGCTGTACATTGCTAGCTTTATAACTTCCTTGCATGGTGGGGAGCTCCATGTTGCCAACGATCCAACGTCAGGCGGAGGAAAAGTTACCATGGAGTTGCCGCATAAGCCGCTGCCTCAGATGTAGACCTCCACTATGCATTCTAGGGTGTGTATGCAAACCTAAGCCAGCCAGCCCAGGACCGAATCATGGGCTTCGAAGTCAGGTTCAATGGACACATGTTCCAGGATTCGATCCCAGATTCCGGCTTTCTGCCAACTCTAGTCTGTGGTTAAACACAGGCTATATTTTCCACTGATAGCCCGGTTACGGTAAACCGTATAAGTACCGGCGAATATATTGTAAAATACTAGAGGAAGTCCATTTACCAATCCGGGTGGGGTGATTGAATATGGGAGCAAATATTTTAGTAGTAGATGATGAGAAGGAAATTATAGACTTAGTGGCTTATTATCTTAACAATGAGGGATACACGGTTACTTGTTTGTATACCGGCAGTGATGCACTGGAGGCGGTGAGTCGACAGCCCTATGACTTAGCTATCTTGGATATCATGCTGCCAGGTGTGGACGGCTTTAAGCTGTGCCAAACTATACGTGAGCATTACCACTATCCAGTCATTATGCTGACGGCGAAGATTGAGAATATTGATAAAATTACCGGTCTGACCCTTGGTGCGGATGATTACGTCACCAAACCATTTAACCCACTTGAACTGGTTGCACGAGTAAAAGCGCAGCTTAGGCGATACCAGCGATACAGCTCCACGGGGCATAGAGAAGAGGGTACTTCTGCTGCAATAACGGAATATGCCTTCGCGGGTTTAACGATTAACAAGGATACACACAAATGCACATTGAATGGAAAGCCGCTGTCCTTAACGCCGATTGAGTTTTCAATCTTGTGGACCCTTTGTGAGAACAGAGGGAAGGTCGTTTCTTCCGAGGATTTATTTGAGGCGGTCTGGGGTGAGAAATTCTTGGATAACAATAATACTGTGATGGCTCATATTGGCAGGCTGCGGGAAAAAATGAACGAGCCCTCCAGAAAGCCGAAATACGTTAAAACCGTATGGGGAGTAGGTTATACCATTGATCAATAAGACGAGAGATAGACATGTCTCGGGACGTGGGATCACCGCCACCACGATCACACGGTTTTTTTTGGTTTTAGGTGTATTCACGATCGGTTTAATCATCGTTTTCTTCGCGATGGCTTATATGTTCTCCGCAATTAAATGGTATTCAGGCGGGTTGTTGTATGTATTTTTTCGGACGTTTAATAATAACATCATTGAATTTCTGGTATTAAGCTGGGGATGCGGATTCCTTATCATCTTCCTCATCTACTGGAGAAAGACGCTGCGTTATATTGATATCATTGTGGAAGCGACCAACCAAATAGTTGAGACTGATGATCAACAAATTCAATTGCCGGTGGAATTGAAACATGTCGAAGATCAGATGAATCTGGTGAAACGAGAAGCACTTCGAAATGCACGATTGGTCCAAGAAGCGGAGCAGCGAAAGCATGACTTGATTGTTTATCTGGCCCATGATCTGAAAACACCGCTGACCTCAGTCATTGGCTACCTAACGTTGCTTCACGATGAACAAGAAATCTCAGCCCGGCTGCGTGACAAGTATCTCTCCATCGCACTGGAAAAAGCTGAACGTTTGGAGGATCTTATCAATGAGTTTTTTGAAATTACACGTTTTAATTTAAATCAGATATCCATTCAGCCAAAACGAGTTAATATCTCACGGATGCTCGAACAAATTACGTTTGAATTTCAACCGATGCTTGCTGAAAAAAATCTCAAATGTGAGTTAAGCATGGAATCTAACTTGGAGGTCGTATGCGATCCGAACAAAATGGAGCGGGTTTTCGATAATTTGTTACACAATGCGATCAATTACAGCTATGAAGACGGTGTCATTACGATTAACATTATCCATCAAGAAGACGGGGTACGGATCGTATTTGAAAATCAAGGGGATACGATTTCTTCCGAGCAGCAGGAGCGCATATTTGAGCAGTTTTTCCGTCTGGATGCCTCCCGAGCTACCAAGACAGGCGGAGCTGGATTAGGTCTAGCGATTGCCAAGGAAATTGTGGAACGCCACAATGGAACAATTTCAATATTTAGTGAACATGAGAAAATTCGGTTTACGATATTCCTCCCTGCGGTTTCGTAGGATTATCGTAAGAATTTCTTTGGGTAAAATTAAGAACTCCTTTGGATAAAACGGAAAATAAACACCTACTGACTTGGTACGATTAAAGTACCTCATCAAGGGTGTTTTTTTATCCCATTCAAAAGTACTCACGGAAAAAGGAGCAGGGACACAATGAAAAGCATATAGCGCTTTGGTTAGGAAGTTACTTCATTTGTGGGGGTAGTTCATAAGTGGATACACAAGCTGTGATCAACAAGCTGTTGTCGATTCTGCCTCAGGTGCTGATCTTGGCGCTAGCGGGTATAGGAGCTCTCTGGCTCTCTTATGTCATATATCGTAAGAAGGGCGGGAAGAGAAGCTTCTCGCCTATACAAATTATAACTATTTTTTTGCTCATTATGTGGTTTGGCACCGTAATGGTGTTAACCATGTTCAGCAGGGGAGCAAACTTTGAAGGGTGGATTAATGTAAGGCTGTTCAGCGGTTATAAGAGTGCCTGGTATCAATGGTCTCTCAGCGAATTTCAGCTCATTATTTTTAATATGCTTATGTTCGTGCCGCTTGGATTTTTAATGCCGCTGCTGGGGATGAAAACTCGGCGTTTTATGCCTGTGTTTTTCATTTCACTGGCCGTAACCATTGGCATTGAACTGTCTCAGATGCTTAGCCGCAGAGGGATCTTTGAGCTTGACGATATTCTGCACAACACACTCGGCAGCTTAGCGGGCTATTTCATTATGAGGGCTATTCAAGACAGTATAAAACAGCGGAAACTGGCCTTTAAAGCAACAGGGCTCGCGCTATGCATTCCGCTGATTTTTTGTCTGCTGTTCACTGGTGCACTCGCCGTCTATCATGCTAAGGAGTTCGGCAATCTTTCGATTCGACCTGCCATAAAGCAGGACTTACGAAGAGTTGAGGTTGAACTTGCTGTAAAGCTTCCAGACGAGGCAGAGCCAGTATCATTGTATGTCAATGATAAAATCTACAATCCGTGGGTTGGGAAGAAGATGGCACAGGTTGTCGGGGAGTCTTTCGGCCTGCAGCTGGAGGATGGGAACCGAATTGAAGGAATGAACCGGACATGGTCATTTACGGACACCAGCGGAAGTCGCTACGTGTTCAGCTATAGCTTACTGGATGGCGGATGGCAGCTGTATAATGAAGCCGGGGAGAGCGTCACGATGAGTGAGGAGGAGGCGGGGAAGCATAGGGAGTTCTATGAAAGCTGGATGCAATCTAATGATATTCTGCCTGCGGAGGCTGTCTTCAGCATACAGAACGGCAATATGCTGAGATGGGACATGAGACATTCCGTGGCCGCCATTGCGCAGGAAGAGAAGGATTTTGAAAATGGACTGATTATGCTGACCCCTTCTCCTAATGGTCGGAAGACGCCTCATGATTTCAAATATTTTATGCAGGAGAATAAGTATGTACGTAAAGTGGATGTGATTAGCCCGGCACAGGCATACGAGGAAGTGCTTCGAGGGAACTTTTATATGTTTACTAATCTAAAGAAAAAAGACCTGTTGCGCATTGAACAATATGAGCTGGCGTATACTTATGATTCCAAAGGGTACTACCAGCCTGTATATCGCTTTATAGGAACGGTAAACGGAGAACCCTGGGAAACCCTCATACCGGCTATATGAAACATTGGGACTTGCCAAAGGCTGTGCAAGAAACATGGAAAGACGTTCTTGAATCTCCAGCCATATTTTCAGGAGATCGCACATCTGGCGGATACGATTGGGGTCATCCACCAGAGCAGACTGTTGAAGAAGTCTCCATGGTTTAAATCCGGGACCGGACAGGAGGTATCTGGAGATCGCGGTGTCGGACATGAAACAGCCCGCACGGAGAACAATCGTTGAATCATCCATAATAAGGCCGCCGATTACTTCGGCGGCTTTTTGTGTAGATTTATGAAACAGAATCGGATATTGAAAGACTCGTAACTTTGCGCCGCGGCAGCTTTTTTAGCATCCTTCGCCGACAAGTACGGCAAGTTTTATGATAAACTATAGCTACCAATGAAACGGAGGCGTTGCCAATGGAAAGCGATGTTAAGAAAGAGCGGGCAATTTTCAAAATGGGGATGTCGCCTAACTAGCCCGGTAAACGGCATAATTCCCCTTAAATGTCGAAAGGGGTATCGATTTGGAAGAAGTTATTCTATCATCAGACAAGTCCGTGATTCGCAGGGAGAACGTGGTATTCCGGCCTTCTGGCCCTTGGACAGCAAGTATTCACTCGTTTCTCCGACACTTACATGCAACAGGCTTTACATCGGCACCAAGCATCATTGGCTCTGGCGTGGATTCCGAGGGTCGCGAGATGGTAAGCTACATTGACGGGGAATTCATCCATCCCAGTCCTTGGAATGACGAGGCGCTGGTGGAAGTCGGGCGGACGTTGCGGAGTCTTCACGATGCCAGCTTAACGTTCGTTCCTAATGCCGATGACGTATGGCAGTCGTGGTTCCTGCGGGAACTGGGCGTGTCGAAGCGGGTAATCAGTCATGGCGATGTGGCGCCCTGGAATACGGTAACGCGCAAAGGAATGCCTATTGCGTTGATCGATTGGGAATTTACCGGCCCAATAGATCCGATGGTGGAGCTTGCGCGAGTATGTTGGCTCTTTCCGCAGCTTCATGACGACGATGTTGCCAGGAGGGTAGGTCTTCCATCGCTTGATGTTCGAGCGAGGCAGCTTCGACTAGTTGTAGATGCATACGGATTAGATCCCTCACAGAGGCGTCAAATGTTTGATCTGATCGTGGAGGTAGTCGTACGCGAGACGGCGGAGCAAGCGATCGAGATTGGAGTTACTCCTGACTGTCAAGGACCGCTGTGGGGGCTTGCTTGGAGAGCTCGAGCAGCCGCTTGGATTTTGCGGCATCGCGTTATTTTGCAAAATGCGCTTAAATAGTTGAGTTAACCCAATGACCGTCCTTTGTGGATGGTCATTTTACTTGCCGTTACAGACAGCGCGGTAACCTTACCATAAGTAACGGCGGTTAATGATAAGCTCGAGAAAAGTCGCGAGGAACGGTGTATTTGCTAGTTCTGTGCTGTTGGCATGTGTTAAATCTACGATTATAATACAAAACCGACCCAGTTTGGGTCGGTACATGGGAAGTATACTATCTACGGGAAGTTAGTTGCCTCTAATTTGGCTCCACATGGTCACCATATCGATCCATCCCCGATGCTCGGCGATCTTGCCGTCCACAACACGATATTGACGGTAAAGCGTGACATCAATCATTTTGCCCGTGGGCGCGGTCCCAAAGAACATGCCTTGATGTGTGCCTGTCACAGTCATTCTCACGAGGACCTTATCCCCTTGACCGATGATCTCTTCCACAGTGTAGCGTTTATCGGGAAATGCCTCCAAGATCGTTGTTGCGAATTTTTTCAGGCCTTCCTTGGATTGATAAGAGAGCTCTTGATAATCGTCGGACAGAAATCGATCCACAGAGTCCAATTCACTCTGATTCCAAAATGCCTCGATAAATTGGTTTACCGTCTCTACATTGTTTTGTTCTATCGTTTTCATTCTTAAACATCTCCTTTGAATTGGTATTAGGTATTGACTTAACGACAAAAATATTGTGCTTTATCAGCAGCAGTTATTGAGCCTGGATTTGAGGTAAAAGCGTAGCCGTATCGAACCAACCGCGGTGTTCAGCGATGTTCCCATCGATTACGCGAAATTCGCGGAACTGTGTTGCCTTAACGGTTTTTCCTGTAGGTGCATTTCCTGCAAAATGGCCAGCATGCACAGCCGTCATGAAGATTCTAGCAATGACCTTCTCTCCTTGAGCCAGGACCTCATCCACGGTAAACCGCCGATCCGTAAATGCCTCCGTAATTTGCAGGGCAAAGAATTGATCGGTCTTCTCCAAAATGCTCTGCTTCGTAATGTCCTCGATAAACGCAGTTACCGCTTCAACATTTTTTTGTTCCATCGTTTTCATACAAAACATCTCCTTTTTTATTGTTGAAATAGGTTATATTGGGGCAAACCTTTTTAGGTTTTATCCATGAATAGGGACAATGGAATACAATCGGCTAATGCTTTGAATCCCGCATCGCAAGGATGGAGATGATCGCCGAAATCATAGTCGGGAAGCAGTTGTTCAGGACGCTGCGGATCAGCCAGCGCATTGTTAAAGTCGATAATACCGTCAAATACTTCGTTGGTTCGGATCCATCGATTCACTTCTTGCCGGGTGAGTTCCTTTTCATCGGAGTAGTAAGGAGCGCCGCCAAATGGTGGGAGCATACCCGCAAAAATGCGAAGTCCTCTCTCATGTACTTTAGCTGCCAATTTCTTCATTCCGCCAATAATCTGATCCGCGGTCGCATTTCCGAGTCCGATATCATTTATACCTTCGAGAAAGATTACATCGGTAATTCCAGAATGTGAAAATATATCGCGATCCAGACGGGAAAGCGCGCTCTCTCCACCCATTGGCAAACCGACCTCAAGACCATTTTTCAGAATTTGATTGCCTACGATTCCTGCATTGAGAACGGAGATCGGATAGGCTGGATTTTCCCGATGAAGTCGTTTAAAGAAAATATCCGGCCAACGATGATTAGCATCTTGAGTAGACGTACTCCCTTCTGTAATAGAATCGCCAAGGGCGACAATGACTCGAAAATGCTCACCTTGTGTTAAAACCTCCATACCCGATAACCAGTAGTATGAATGAATCTTCTTTTGAAAAAATTCTGCACTGCTATCATCGGTATGATCCCCTTCGGCAACATAAGTGGACCTGGGAGGTGAAAAATGCCATGTTGAGGTTCGGGTCAATTCGGGAACATAAACGCTGACAGCTACGTCAACATGGTCGTTTACTTGGAGATCGACAGGATCCGTATAAATTTCTTCGCCTGCAGGAATGACGACGGCGCATTGCCCATTCAAGGTAACTTGGCGACCGGTTTCGGAAACGATTCCCCCGTCTTTTGTGGATAAAGCTGCAGTCACTTTGCCGAATACCACAGGCTCAGAACCGTAAAGATTGGAAAACTTCAGGCGGATCTTGGAACCGAAGGCATGCGGATGTATAATCATTCGGATGGTTTGATCCTTGAATCGCTCTTCGGCAAATTTCCCATCAAAGTACGTTTGACTTGCAAACCAAGAACCCATCCAATGGTTATCAAAATGCTTCTGTTCATTCATTATCAATTCGAAACATCTCCTTTGACATCATGTTACTATACGGTAACATGATGGTGATAAAAAAAGACCTGTGCTATTAGTTTGCTACCGCAGCAGCGGCAAGCTTACGGGTCAGATCCACGAAACTACCCACCGCATCTCGAACCCGGTCTCTCATTCCCTCATCTAGCGGAGTGCCGTCGGTACCTAATGTGTTCGATCCATATCCAATCGAAATCCACTCCGAACAGTTGATTCCGTGCAAATTACGTACAATAGTCTGCAAATGCGACAGTGAGCTAACTCCGAGCGGACCGCCTGCGGAACTTACGGAAAGAACTGCCTTGCCCGCAACTTGGCTTCCGGTAATGTAGTCCAGGGCGTTTTTAAGTGCTCCTGATACGGAGCCATGGTATTCCGGGGTAGCAAGGATCAAACCGTCCCCATCTGCAATTGCTTCCAAGACTTGCTTAACATTGGGATGAAAATCCCAGTTATCGGGTGAAAAAAGCGGCAGCTGCAACTCCGATAAATCAATGAATTGGACCGATATGTTCTTGGCTACTAAAAGGCTCTCAATGTACCTGAGAAGGTTCGTGCTGCTTGCGTTTGCGCGATTACTGCCTGCGATCAAGGTTACTTTCATCTTCAACATCACCTTTCATTTTCAAATGGTTGTGGGTAAGGATAGGCATGTCGCCGGCTGACAAACAGATCCGTTTGTGATATTATGTGACTGTATGGTAACTTGTTATGCCTTAATATTACGTTACCAAATAGTAACATGTCAAGTGGTCCAAAACAATTTTTTTCAAACCGTCAAAAGGAGGTGTTTCAAATTGGAAAATGACATTTTCAAAGCGCTCTCGGATCCCAGCCGCCGTAAGCTTTTAGATTTGCTTCACGCCTCTGACGGGCGGACGCTGAATGATCTCTGCGCGCCACTCGACATGTCCCGATTCGGCGTCATGAAGCATCTGAATATTTTGGAGGAAGCCGGGCTCATTACCACAAGAAAAGTAGGCCGTGAAAAGCTTCATTATTTGAATGCGGTGCCCATCCGTCATATTTATGAGCGATGGGTAAGCAAATACGCCGAACCATGGGTGATCGGACTAACATCTCTTCAAAACGAATTGGAGCGTGAAACAAATATGGAAAACAAACCCTGTCATGTTAATCGGATAGCGATTAAAGCAAAGCCTGAACAAGTGTGGCAAGCTCTCACGGATCCTGCCAGGACGTCGAAGTTTTGGTTCAATTGCGCCATCCGATCCACTTGGGAAATCGATGCGCCATTTGAACTATGGAACGGCAACGAGAAGACGGCAGAAGGGATCATACTTGACATCGATCCTCCAAAAAAACTCGTGATGAGCTGGAGGTTTATTTCGTTTCCGGGTACGGAGGGGGACACCCCGTCGCGCATAACGTGGGAGATCGGATCGCATGCCGAGCTTCATGGCGTGACCCTCGTAACCGTTGTACATGATGAATTCGAAATGGCGGTAAGCACCGCAAAGATTCTAGAAAATGGGTTGCCAATCGTGCTTTCGGGTATGAAGACGTTGCTTGAAACCGGGGAGATGCTCGCTGGCGAATAAAAAGAACCCTGACAAAAAGATACAATCTTTTTATCGAACATTTCAAAGGGACTTAAAGAAAATTTCAGGCTTGCAAAAACATACCCAAAAGAATTATTTTTACTTGCCAACGGAAAAAATGATCATTCCTGCTAATCCCCGTTCGCAGAACACAAGAGATAATTGGGAAGACTTTTATCTTTCAAGAATCGGGAGTGCTGAATAGCGCTTTGTAGGGAAAGTTTACGATAGCCGGATTAAAGTGAATGGGTCATCCACTAAGCTCCGAATGCTAACGGGCAGAATAATGCACCAACAGCTATAAACAGTAGTTGATCTTAGGGGGTTATTATGGATAACGATTCTCAAAAAGCTCTAGGTAAAACGAAAGAAATTTTTCATGGTTTAGTAAAAAACATCGAGGTACCTTGGGAAAATAGTGCATGGTCACACTGCTATAAAATATCGCTAAATAATAACAAGACTTATTTTCTTAAAGGTACCCCTCGGCAGCGGAAAGAAGCGACGGTAACCAAACATCTTCATATACTTTTACCTAACATTGTACCTGAAGTTATCAACGATGATTTGATCCCTGAATCTACATGGCGATGGTTTCTAGTTGCAAATGCTGGAACATGCTCCTATGAAGGAATTGAGGCGAGGTATGCTTTAAAGGCAGCGTTCAATTTGGGAAATCTGCAAAGAATGACGTTTATTGAAGGTTCTTTATTTTCAGAACTTTTGCCACAGTGTGAGGCCCAACGGTTACAAGAAGCAGTGGATAATGTAGGCAGGTGGGCCCTAAAGTTTTCCAATGCCGAAGAATCCGAAATAATTCAACGACTTTTATCCATCAGTTCTGACCATTATGAGGATCATGTAAATAATCTGAATAGCATTCCATCTACATGCGTTCATAAGGATTTTTGGTCAGGAAATATAGCCGTAACAGATGAAAATGTTATGCTAATTGATTGGGGAGATGCATTATGGGGAGTAGGTGGCATCTCAATAGTCAATATGATCTCAACGGATGACGATTTATCCAGCCTATCAAGCATCATTTGGGACGAGTATTTCAAAGGACTTGATAGAAAATTCGATAAGGACTACATAAAAAGCAGTCAAATAGCTTATTTGGTTTCAGAACTTGTAACTGAACAAGAGATCGCCGATTTACAACGACGAAAATATGGACCTGGATTGATTCCATCCGTCAGGCGATTGTACAAAGAGTTAACCCGGAAGAGGAACGATAGTTGAATCAAGTTTGCAAGGCCGCCGATTATTTCGGCGGCTATCCGTGTTTATTTATGAGCGTTCGATCATGGCTTGAACTAAGCTTTAAATCAACGAATCACTTCACTATCATCATTTTATGCGTTTATGTCACTTCACATCCCTTGCCCGACTTATAGGTAAAGCTGAAAGGGATGATGAGCGATGCAAAAGATGGATGTGGTCGTAGTTGGTGGAGGGATTGCGGGTTTAACCGCTGTAATTTACGCAGCCAAAGCCGGAAAACAAACGGTGGTCATTGAAAAACAGAATCGCTTAGGCGGCCGGGCCATTACAAATAAGAAAAAAGGAGCTTACTTCAATTTGGGTGCGCATTCCTTGTATAAGGGAGATGCGTACGCGACTTTTCGAGAATTAGGGTTGAGCTTGCAAGGAAAGCGGCCTTCTGCGTTCGCTTATGGCGTTTGAAAAGGGAAATTGCATGCCTTGCCTTCGGATATGAAATCCTTGTTTACGACCCCGCTGTTGTCTGGCAAAGGAAAGATGGAGTTTGCTTCTTGTCTTATGAAAGTTAAAAAAGCGGATACTCGTCAATTTGACCGGATCAGTGTCCGCGAATGGGTAGAAGGGAATATGCAAGATCCCATGGTGCGCAACATCTTTTATTCATTGCTGCGAGCCGTCAATTATGTGGTCGGTCCGGATTTGCCAGCCGCGGGTCCTGCATTGAACCAGCTGCAGAATGCCCTGAAAGGCGCGTTGTACCTGGATCGTGGCTGGGGCGAGTTGATCGAGGAATTGCGGAAAAAGGCATCCGGCCTGGGCGTGCAATTTGTAGCGAATACCAAAGTAACGTCAATCGATACCCGGGAAGGGGTCGTGCGGCAGGTTCTCTGTGAAGACGGAACGAAAATCGATACGCTCCATGTTATCCTTGCCACATCGCCTTCTATTGCCAATGAGTTGGTGCCCTTTGCAGAAAAAACTAGCCTTCACACTTGGAAAGAACAAGCGATTGAGGTTACCGCGGCTTGTCTGGATGTGGCCTTGAAACGACTTCCCAAGCCTAAACAGCAATTTGCTTACGGGATTGATCAGACCGTGCTATTTAGCAATTATTCGCGCGCGGCTAATCTGAGCGACGATGGCGCCCAAGTCATATCACTCATTAAGTACCAAGGGAAAGAATCGGCCCCGCTTCAAGATTTGCAAGAATTGGAGGGCGTACTGGATTTAATGCAGCCGGGGTGGCTTTGCGAGGGTTGCCCAAAATGAGCAACTGCCTATTCCGCAACAGTGATCAATTGCTCAACACGGCCAGTCCAAGCTGGCTTATGCGTTCAGGATTGGAGATCAAGTCAACTTCAGTAATTTTTCCGTGATTCATCGTAAATTGGAGTACATAGAGTAACCGGCCGAGGGGAGCCACAATGATTCCTACGGTTCCGTTTACGAGGGCTAGTTCTGCAGCTTTCTGTGCACGTCCCGAAACTTGTTTCGCTAGAGCAGCCGCACCTCGTGTTACTCGAGCGGATCCAGTTTGACGATCGTCACGAAGCATAACGTCCGGATCGAGCGCAGCAACTAAAGTATCGAAATCGCCTGCATGCGCTGCAGCAAGAAAAGCTTGAACAACGTCGCGTTGAAGAGCAAGATCGATTTCCGGCATTGCTTTCGTCCCGCGAACCCGGTGACGTGCCCTGCTCGCAAGTTGTCTGGTTGCCATCTCCGACTTTCCTACAATAGTAGCAATCTCATTGAAGGGCATGGCAAAAGCTTCGTGCAGCACGAATGTGATGCGTTCCGCCGGCTTTAAATTACTAAGTACGCATAGCAGTGCAATACCGACAGAGTCAGCCATTATGGCTTCTTGCTCGGGGTCGATCACATTCTCTTGATTTCCGAAAGTATCGGGTAACTGAGCTTCTATAAATTCTTCGCGCCTGGATTTACGCGATCGTAACATGTCGATGCATATCCGTGAAACAACGGTGGTCAACCATCCTCCTATGTTCCCAATGCCTCTTGCATCCGCACGACTAAGACGAAACCAGGACTCCTGTACCGCGTCCTCCGCTTCGCTCAGAGATCCAAGCATTCGATAAGCCACGTCCCGAAGGTGCTTCCGGTGCGCTTCGAATGTATCTGCCAACCAAACCTGTTCGCTCATTATCCAAACCCCTCCGTACAGAAATAAAACACCTCTATAGGTATTGACGAATCTAATCTCTGCAATGTGACAGCGTACCAAGCATGCGTTGTTTTTTCATAGTTGAAGAAAATGCAGTCACATTTCCCTAGGGTCGATTCGTCAGCATAGTAAAGAGCCACAGATTGCTCTAATCGAAATTAAAGGAGTGCTTCAAATGAAATCAAGAATGGATAGTCCTGCTTTGATCGTACCCGATATGTCCCAAGCCTTACAGGCTCTAGGCAAAGCCCTGTTTGCATCCGCGAAGAAAACAGGGATTCCTAGCCGTACGCTATTCCTTGCCTATTTGAGGGCGAGCCAAATCAATGGGGACAGTGTTTGCGTCGAACTTCATTCACGTAATGCCTTTGCAGCAGGAGATTCTACAGAGCGACTACTGGCCGTGTCGGCATGGCGTGAAACGGAATACTTCGATGACACCGAGCGTGCTGCCCTCGCGCTCAGTGAAGCAGTAACCCGACTCAATGACCGGGTAGACCCTGTACCGGATGATATCTTTAACGAGGCAGCCCGACACTTCGATGTGGCGGCACTGGCCACCCTAATCGCCGGGATCGCAACGGCCAACCTTTGGAATCGATTAAACGTCTCCACAAGACAAGTTGTAACCGTGTCTGCAGGCAAATAGCCCTTCTAAAGTCATTGCTTTTAAAAAAGTGAAAGTGGGTATTTCCATTATGGCAACAGTGTTATATATTACGGCAAATCCGCACGATGAAGAAAAATCATACAGCATGTTAGTAGGTAAAGAGTTTGTACAGGCATATCGATCAGCAAATCCATATGACGAAGTGATCCATCTTGATCTGTATAAAAGAGATATACCACAACTTGATAAAGATGTTTTTAGCGGATGGGGAAAGCTGAAAGAGGGTGTTGCATTTGATAAGTTGACCGAGCCGGAGAAAATGAAACTAAGCCGTATCGGAGAGTTGGTTGACCAATTTGTTGCCGCTGACAAATACTTATTTGTTAATCCGATTTGGAATTACTCGTATCCGCCCGTTATGAAGTCCTACATCGACTCCATTTGCATAGCAGGAAAGACTTTTAAATATTTGCCGAATATCGGGCGGGTTGGCTTGCTCGGTGATAAAAAAGCCGTTCATATTCAAGCTAGCGGAAGCTTCTTGTCATCAGGCTCGGATGATGCAGACTTAGAAATGGGTCACCGCCACTTGAAGGTCATTATGGATTTCGTTGGAGTTCCAAGTTTTGAGGCGATATTTGTAGAGGGTATGGCTGCGAAACCTGAGCTAGAGCCTGCAATAAAAGAAAAGGCAATTCAACAAGCACGCGAGGTTGCCCGAAGATTCTGACAAGAACTGGACAAAACAAGTCTACCCAGTTAGTGGAAAATACGTCTGCCTGAGTAGACTTGTTTATTTTGCCGTTAGAGTGATACGTTGAAACCGTACCATAAGTACGGCGAAAAAAGTGAACATGTCGGATACGGACTGCCGCAACGGCGCCCAGCGTGATGCCGCTCACGAAGTCATGGAAGGTCATATTGGAGATCGTCTGTCTGCCGAAAATTCTCGACGTGACCATGAGGAGGACAAAAGCGGAGATGTTCGAAAGCTCCGCTTGCTGCGGTTGGATTGTCCGGTTTCGCTAAGGTATCTTCTTCATCATGGCTTTGCCAACAATCAATCGATAAACCCAATCTTCCGCAGCATGCGGTCGAGCATCGCGGCCGCCACCGCCCTGGTTGTCGTCTCCTTCGGGAGCAATTGGTTATTCCCGCTGCCTTCAATCAGACCGGCTTGCAAGGCCGCGTACATCTCGTCCTTCGCCCAAGGCGATAGTTCGCCTGCGTCTCGAAAACGAGTCAGGACCCCATCGTCAGCCCGATCCGCTCGATCAACCGCGTAGCGCATCCCCGAAACGATCATGACCGCGGCTTCTTCCCGGCTGATTCGATCATCAGGACGGAACCTGCCCGTCTCATCCCCATGTACCAATCCTTCACGGAAGGCCGTAACCACCGCATCGGCATACCAGCTTGCCGGGTCCACATCCTTGAGTCCGGTCACTCCTACCGCCACTGCCTGCAAACCCAGGGATCGCACCAGCATCGCCGTCATTTCCGCGCGGGTCACCGGAGCATCCGGAGCGAATCTTGTGTCATCCATACCGTTAACAATCAGCTTAGTGCCGAGCCGATTGACCACCTCTTCCGACCACAGGCCCTTCACATCTGCGAATGCCTTCTCATGAACAAGCACGGCAGCGATGCCGCCTGAGCGGCTCTGAAACGCCGCTTTAGCTCCCTCCACTCTGGACGGTGCGTAATGGTAGGTTTGATTCGATCGATCATAGCGCACCCCAATTCGTACAGAGGGATCTCCTGCGTCAGCCAAAGCCAAAGTATAAGCAACATAATCCGCGTATCGATCTATGTTCCGTTCCCCGTCATCCTTCATTACCGCCAATTTCGTCTCTGCCGGAACCCCGGCCAATCGGGCGCCGATCGCCGCCGCGGCTTGCTCCATATCGCGCAGAAGGATGGAATCGGCAAGACGGATTGTTAGCTTCGTTCCAGATACCTCCGCTGTGTCGATCTCGGATAACACCGCCACAGGCAAGTCGTAATCCGCCATAGGGGTCCTTAACCGCACCACGCCCTCGGGATTATATTCTTCCAGTACCCGCATCGTTTGTACCGGAATCGTAAGCGTCCAGGCGTTCGAGCGCTTAGCCGGTTGCCATTCGCCGCTATCCGCCTCAACGACATCCAAGAGCAAATCCTTTTGTTCATAATAGAGGGTTTGGGATTCGTTATCCCCGGTCGTTAGCGTCATATCATATCGCGGAATGACAGGAGCAGGTGCCGGGACTTCCCCTTGCTCGCCATTACTGTCTTCTTCGCTGTCGTCATCTTCGGAAGCATCGCTTGACGGCGCACGGGTCACGTCGATCGTATAGCTTCTGGTTGTGCTGTCGATCGTGGTGACTTCGATCGCGATCGTATTATCACCGACATGAAGCGCAATTGGCGGCGATGCATGGCCGCTCGTCACCACATCGTCGTTTACCGTGATGGCGAAGGTGCTGTAACTCGCGGTCGGCGTCACTGTGATCGCATACACACTGTTCGTCACTGAAGCCGTGTAAGCGAGCGAGCCCGCAGCAAACGCCGGACTTAAGCTGCCCTCGCTCAACGTCAACCCGCTCAGTTCCGGGTTCAGCTTATGAAAAGTGTGACCTTTCGCATCCGCATAATCTTTGGCCGGTGAGGGGTCATAACTGATGAAGGTCAGGTTGTCCGGGGACGCTTGATTGTTTACGAAAGCCTCCGTCCCGATACTTGTCGCATCTCCGGGGATGGTAACTTGAATCAATGCATTACTAGTAAATGCATAATGCGCGATACTCGTCACGCTTTCCGGAATTTCAAGATTTGTCAGTTTATTATTAGTGAATGCATAACTACCGATACTCTCTAAATGATCGGGAAGCTTGACACTGATGATTTGGTTGTTCCGGAAAGCCTGGCTCCCAATACCCGTCATGCTGTTCGGGAACGTGACATGCGTCAATTGGTTGCTTCGGAACGCGGCGTCCGCCAAATACTCCAGGCCCTCCGGGAGAATGACGCTGGTTAGATGGTTAATTGCGAATGCATAAATCCCGATACTCTTCAAGCCATTCGAGAGCGTCAGACTGGCCAATCTATTGTCCCGAAACGCATAATCTCCAATCGTCATCACGCTATCCGGAATCGTGAGACTTGTCAGGCGGTTGGCCCCAAAGGCTCTCATTCCGATACTGGTTAAGGTGTCCGGAAGGGTGACACTGGTAAGATTTCTGCCCAAAAAGGCATCTTTCCCGATTTCGGTTACCGTTAAGCCTTCCAATACATTCGGAATGATCACGTCCGTATTCGTTCCCATGTATGACTTAATCACCGCTGTTCCGTCCCCATTATCCATGTAGTTGAAGTCGCCTGACAATGCCGCTTTGGCTTGTTGTCCAGGGACTAGCGTCCAGAAGGCGGTTAGAAAAGCCAACAATGCCATCGTGCGAAGCGCCGCTCTTTTCAACATGCTTTTCCCTCCAGTCGGGTAATTCTAGATCGTTAGATCCATTCCGCAGTATACCAGACCGCTATGAAAGAACTATGAAAGAAATATAAAAACTTAGAATCTTTCATAGTTCTTTCATAGGTCAATGTTAGGATAAGGGGTGGAAAATCATGGAGTGGCTGTACGTAAAAACTACGAATTTATTTACAACTAGGGGGCGGTAAAAATGAACGTCATGCAAAAACGATTTATAATAGTTTTTCTGGTGTTTGTGTTAGCGGTTGGTTCTTACCCAGGGCTGATTGGGACTGGGGGGACCGTTTACGCGGCAGACGGCTTTGCAGGAGGAGACGGCACACCAGGCAACCCCTTTCAGATTGAATCGTCAGAACAACTGAATAAGGTAAGGGATTATTTGGGCAGTCACTTTATTTTGAATAAGGATATTGATATGAGTGTGTTCACTGCAGATCATCCGTGGGAGCCGATCGGCAGTGAGACAACTCCATTCACAGGGAGTTTAGATGGCCGAAATTTTAAAATTACCAATTTGGTCATTAATACCCCTTCTTCTGATCAGCCTGCGGGGCTATTCAGTGTTGTAGGAGGGACAGGCAGTTTTATACAAAATCTGACCCTACATGCAGTTGAAGTAAGGGGCCTCGATTATGTAGGGATATTGGCTGGCAGGAATAGCACGACCATTCATAACGTTGGGGTTACGGGGAGCGTGTACGGTCAAAATTTTGTAGGTGGCCTGGCGGGGGCAAGTAAAGATTCAAATATATCGAACAGCTATGCGACCGGCATTGTAAGGGGTACAAATGATGTGGGCGGCTTAAGCGGACGAATGGATGATGGGGTTGTATCCTACAGTTATGCTGCGGTTGATGTTAGCAGCCCGGTTGATGTTGGCGGGTTTATCGGTAAACAAGAGAATACAACTATCTCTTACAGCTATGCAACCGGTAACGTAGCAGGCTGTGAAGATGTCGGCGGTTTCGTTGGAGATAATGGCAACTCGCTCATTTCCAACAGTTTTGCAACTGGAACGGTGACCGGCTCATGTGAATCTGGTTTTCAAGGCGACTCTGTCGGGGGACTAATAGGGGATAATAGCGACGGAGATATTGAAAATAGTTATGCGATTGGGCGAGTAACAGGGGATTATCTCGTAGGCGGCTTAGTTGGTATTAGCGGTAGTGGATCTGTGAACAGCAGCTTCTACAATAGGGATACGACAGGACAGTCGGGTGGGAGCGGGCAAGGTCTAACTTCTGATGAAATGAAGGACAGGCTGAACTATCCGGGCTGGGACTTTGATACGAATTGGGACATGCAAGCCCCACACCATGATGGATACCCCTATATAAAGGCCATTCAAGCTTTCGTAACTTATGCTGGGAACGGTACGGATGACGGTAGTGAACAGATTAGCAGCCAATCCTACTTGCCTGGATCGTTAGTAGAAATCCGGGACAAAAGCCACGATTGGACGAGAGCAGGCTATCGATTTAAGGGATGGAATACAGCGGCAGATGGCAGCGGGGATACTTATAGCGCTCATGAATCGATCGTATTGAGCAGTAATATTCTTTTATATGCCGATTGGAAGCAGCCAGCTGTGCCCGCGCTCATGACACCCTTGAACGGTGAATACACGAATAACCGCTCACCGGTGTTCAGCGGTACGGCGGATGGGGGAGCAACAGTGGTCATTATTCTGGATGGAAGCGAAGCGGCAACGGTAATGGCGACCGATGAGGGGAACTGGTCATGGACGCCGCCTGACGGGCTGGCGGAAGGCTTGCATACGGTAAGAGCCGGCGTTGTGGATTCAACCGGAAATCCGACCAGCTTATCGGCGGAGCATGGGTTTACGGTGGATACGGTACCTCCTGTCATTATGCTGTTAGGCGATGCATCGATTACCCTCACAGCAGGAGCATCCTTCGCTGATCCTGGCGTGACCGTCACAGATGCGGAAGAAGACATCCCGGTTACGATTACCGGCAGCGTAAACAATCAGGTTCCTGGCACTTATACCTTGCAATATGCGGCGACAGACCGTGCGGGGAATGCTGCGGTTCCGGTAACGCGTACGGTACGCATCGTTGAGGGCAGCTCAGACTGGAGCGGCTATGAGACATCAGATAATGCAAATCTCGCAAAGCTTACCGTTAAGGCGGATGAAGACGAACTCGCATTAACGCCAGAGTTCGCGGCGGGCACGACCCATTATGAAGTGAAAACGACGGCGGACGAGGTAACGATCGAAGCGATTCCATCCGATGCAAAAGCTGTTATCACCTTAAATCAGGCCAATCTTGTTGGAGAAATAACAGTTGCGCTTGACGAGGGAGACAATGAGCTTGAATTCAAGGTTAGAGCGGAGAGCGGTGCCCTCCAAACCTACAGCCTGACGATTCATCGCCTGGCAAAGCCCGTGGAACCAGAAGCGGAAGCTCCCGTCTGCACTTTCCGCGATATTAAGGGTCATTGGGCAGAGAGTTCCATTTGTGAAGCCTTCAAGATAGGGATTGTAGAGGGCCAGTCCGAGACCATGTTCCAACCTGAAGCGAATATTACCCGAGCCGAATTTGTGGCCATGCTGCTGCGTACGCTAGGCATCAATTCAGGGCCCGCCGGGAGCAAGCTCCTCTTCACCGATCAGGATCAAATTCCTGCTTGGGCGACCGATGTGATTGGCACGGCAGTAGAGAACGGCTTATTGATGGGGTATTCGGACCGTACACTTCGACCGATGCACAGGGTAAGCCGGGCAGAGATGGTTGTCATGATGGCAAGGGCAATGAAGTGGGAGATCGAGCAGGGGGGAACTTCCTTTGCAGATGATGCGGATATTCCGTATTGGGCTAAAGGATACGTCCAAGGCACTGTTCAGAGAAATCTAGTACACGGACGTGAAGGCAATCGGTTCAGCCCAATGGATCCAGCTACAAGGGCGGAAGCAACGACGTTACTATTGCGACTGTGGCACACGCAGGCGGGAACAAAATAAGGAGTCAATGAAGGAGCTGTCCCAAAGGTCATGAAAATGACCCGGGGGCGGCTTCTTTTTCATGATCTAGCCCCATTAAGCTGAGCCTTACCATATAATGAGGGCAAGTTTTTGCTGAATGGCTAAATGATAAAATCCGGGACTCGGGTTCTGCTCCATCTGCCATTCCTGGGGACGACTGGAAAATGTTATACTTATTGGGGGAGGGGGGTGAATAAAAACTGAATAAAAGTAAGGCAACGACCGAGAGCGGGAAGGAGGAAAAACGATCTTTGCGTTGAACAGGCCGATTTCCATACGGGCGATGCTGCTAACTGTTTTTTTGCTTCTCATGCTGTTTCCTTTGATCGTCATCACCTATATCACGTACGAGAAACAAAACGGGATTTTTCAAAAGCAGGTCAGCCAATATTTGCTGCAGACCGTCAGTCAGACCCAGCGAGCGTTGGAGGCGGATCTTAAGGAGATCGACCGGCTTACGTGGCCTTTGCTGTATCAGCGCCCGCTCGATTTTCTGGACACGCCCATCAATACCCCGTACTTGCTGCAGGAAGCGAATCAGAAGTTCAAAGAATTGATGTATTCGGATCTGCTGCGGGGCCGGCTGGATCATGTCCGCGCCGTTTATCTGGTCACCCCGAACCGAACGGTGCTGTCCACGGACAACGCCTTTCAATCTTACGAACAGTTGGACCTGGAGAATTTCAACCATATCGTCGAACAGATTCGGCAGCAGCCGCTTAAAATGAGTTGGTTCAGCGACAAGCGGGCGATTTATCGGGCCAAGGACGGCTTTAAGACCCCGGTGCGCGATTCCGTGACGGCGGCGAGGCAGCTCATCGACAGCAATACGTCCGAACTGAGAGGGTATTTGTTCATCCAATTGAACGATCGCTTTATCGATGAAAGTCTAGCCCCCGTCCGAATCGGTTCGACCGGGGCTCTCATGTTGTCCGACGCGGCGGGGGACGATATTTATCGGCAGCAGTCGGCCTTATTCGATGAGCCGGGCATTGAGGGTTTGGTGAAATCGCTGCCGCATTCCGCGGAGGGAGTCGATAAATTCGCGGGAAAGTGGTTGACGGCCCATGAAACGTCTGTCGTAAGCGGCTGGAGCATGACAGCGGTTGTTCCGTTAAACGAGCTCATGAGCCCGAATCAGAAAATTTTGAAATACTTGCTCGTCATGGCCGGCTTGGGGGCGGTCATCTTCACCATTGTATCCGTTCTCATGGCAACCGCGATATCCAAGCCGGTTATCAATTTGGCCAAGCTGATGTCGTCACCTTCAATCGACCAGCTGCAGGTGTGGGAAATCCAGGGCTCCGTTCAGGAAATCGGCGTCCTGCAGCGCAATTTCAACCGATTGATGCAGCGGATTCAGCAGCTGATCCAAGAGAACGAGCAGCAGGAGAAGGAGAAGCGGGAGGCGCTGCTTCAAGCGCTCCAAATGCAAATCAAGCCGCATTTTCTGTACAATACGCTCGATACGATCTACTGGATGTCGAAGAAGCATAAGGCGGAACCGATCAGCAAGCTCGTGACCGCGCTGGGCAAGTTTTTCCGGTTCACCTTGAACGCGGAGCAGGAATGGACCACTTTGCAGATGGAGCTCGAGCATATCGCAAACTATTTGCAAATTCAATCATTCCGCTACCGGGATCGGCTTCACTATGAAATCGTCGCCGATCCGGACACGAAGAATACGAGAATTATGCCTCTTCTCTTGCAGCCGATCGTCGAGAACGCGCTCGAACACGGTATTTCCAAGGCTGGCGGGGGCGGCCAAGTCACGATCCGCGCCTTCAAGAAGGGCGAATGCGTCAACATCGTCATCTACAATACCGGGCGGAAAATCGATACGGAGCGAGTCCGCCTTCAGCTGCAGGAATCGTCCAATGAGCATCTGGGGCTTCGCAACGTCCAGCAGCGCATTTCCCTGGCATTCGGCCAAGATTACGGTATCCGTCTGGAAGAGGGCGAAACGGAGGGGACGGCGGTAACAGTTTGCATTCCCCACAATGAATGGCATTAGATATCGGTGCTGAGGAGGGGACGGCTTGAATCGCGGGAAGTACAACGGGTTGATCATCGTTTCATTCATCTTGCTGCTCGTCTGGGCGCTGAGCGGAACCATACTCCTGAATCTCGAGACTGCGGATTCGACGGCAGCTTCGGAGCCGGTTCGCAAAATCAAGGTGCTGATCCGTACGGGCACCGAGTCGGCGGCGCTGCGACAGCTGCTGGCACCCTTCGAAAACGATACGGGGATCAGGGTCGAATTCATTGAGATCGGTCGCGACGGCTACTTTACAGCTGTAGGCACGCAACTGCTCGCCGGCTCGAACACGTTCGATATCGTCTTCGTCCCGAACACGTCCATCGCCCAGTTTGCTTCGGCGAAAGCGATCGCGCCTTTGGACGATTACATAAGCAGCGCGCAATCATCCGATCCCGAAGGATTCGATCTCGACGATTTTCTGACGGTGTATCGCTACAAAGGCTCGATCTATGCTTTGCCCACGGACATCAGTACGCATTTTCTGTACTACCGCAGCGATTTGATTCCGAGTCCGCCCGATACCTGGGAGGAAGTGTACGAGACCGCAAAGCGATTCTCGCAATTCGGGAACCCGAAATCCCCTACGAGATGGGGGCTGGCGATGCCGGGCGTCGTTCCGGAGGAGCGGACCAAAATATTCGCCTCCTTGCTGTGGTCTTTCGGCGGAAACTTCCTGGAGGAAGACAGCGGCAAGGTGCTGCTGGATTCGGAAGCATCGGTCCGTGCCGGGGACTATTTGCAGCGGCTTGTTCGGGATAAGATTGTGCCGGACAATCTTCTGTCCTGGGACTTCGTGCGGACGCGGGACGCTCTCTTGTCCGGGGAAGCCGCCATGGCGGCACCGTATTGGAACTCAGCCTATCCGACGATCAAGCTAAGCGACGGCCCTTACGTGGGCTTCATTCGGATCGCGCTGCTTCCGGGGAGGAAGGACAGCGACGGAACGGTTCAACGGGCTCCTTTCCAGCACGGCTGGACGCTGGCGATCAACGCCAACTCGGACAACAAGGAAGCGGCGTGGAAGTTTCTCGCATATGCCACCGGTAAACGCGGGGGAATGATCTATGCCGATGCCGGCGGCGTACCGGCGAGACGTTCGCTGCTCGGCGATCCGGCGTTCCGGGAGAAGCGGCCCGATTTTTCGCTCATTCTGGAATCAATGAAGATGGCCGAAAACGAGCCGTCGGTTACCTATTATCCGGCGATGGTGGACGCGGTGGAACGGGCTCTCGCCAAAGTCGTGACGCTGTACGAAGAACCGCAGGATGCATTCCGAGAGGCGTCCACTCATCTGCGCCGTCTCGCGGCGCGGGCGGCTCCGTGAAAGGAAGGGGATCAGGTTGGCTAACGCGGAATACCGCGCGATGATTATCGACGATGAAGCCTGGATTCGGGAAGGACTATGCGAACATATCGAGTGGGAGAAGCTCGGCATCGAGCTCGTTAACGTTTTCGAGGACGGCGCCGAAGCACTTGCTTATTTGGAGAAAGACCCGGTTGACATCGTCTTATCCGATATACGCATGCCCAACATGACGGGGCTCGAGCTGGTGGCCCGGCTTCGCGTCAGCGGCCGCGTAGACGGGGGAGGCGGCGCGGTCACGGTCAAAGACTTGTCTGCCATCAAGGTGATCTTCTTGAGCGGCTACGGTGATTTCCAATACGCACAGGCAGCGCTGCGGCTGGGAGCGGTCGATTATTTGCTCAAGCCGACAGAGGTGGAGGAGATTGAAAACGCCCTGCTGAAGGCCAAGGCGCTTTGCGCTTCGGACAGAGCTTTTCTGTCCAGCATGCCGCCAGACGCCACCGCGCCATTGGAGGAACCGAGCTCTTATTTGATCAAGAAGGCACTGAAGTACATTCATGCGCATTTTGCCGAAGAGGTTCATTTGGCGGAGATCGCGGGCGAGTTGTTCGTGACGCCGAATTACTTGAGTCGATTGTTTCGCCAGGAGACCGGACGATCGTTTATCGACTACTTGTCCCGGATACGCCTTGATAAAGCCTGCAGCCTGCTGACGGAGGGCAAGCTGAAAATTTATCAAGTGGGTGAAGCGGTCGGTTATCCGAATCCGCGTTACTTCAGCGAATGGTTCCAGAAAAATACGGGCATGTCGCCGGGAGATTTCCGGAAAAGGCAAATATGAAAGCGGTTTAAAATTGGGCGAAAAAGCGGACGAAAAGATAGATACGCCTCCTTATATCGATAATCCCGATCGATTAGGATAAAGGATGTTAAGCGATTACATCATTCATCGGATCGAAAGGGGTAGTTCCATGAAACACAAAACGGGCCTGGTTTTTACGGCGGCGGCCGTCTTCGGCATGATGCTGGCGGGGTGCAACGACAAGTCGAACAACGGCGCTTCGCCTTCCGCGGCTTCTCCGAGCGCACAGCCGAGCGCAGGCGCAGGCGCACCCGCACCCGCCGCGCCGGGCGGCAAGCAAGAAGTCGAAATTTTCAGCTGGTGGACCGGCGCGGGCGAGGAAGCGGGTCTGAAAGGACTCATCAAGGCATTTGAAGGCAAGCATGCCGACATCAAAGTCATCAATTCCGCCGTCTCCGGCGGTGCCGGCACGAACGCCAAGGCGGTGCTGGCAAGCCGGATGCAGGGCGGAGATCCGCCAGATGCGTTTCAGGTGCACGGCGGCGCTGAACTGAATACCGGCTGGGTGGCGGCCGACAAGGTCATTCCACTGAATGATCTGTACGAGGCCGAAGGCTGGAAAACCAAATTTCCGCAAGATCTGATCGACCTGGTTAGCAAGGACGGCAACATCTACTCGGTACCGGTCAACATCCATCGCGGCAACGTGTTGTTCTACAACAAGAAAATTTTCGACAACAACGGCCTGAAAGCCCCTACGACGTTTGACGAGTTTTTCGCGGTGGCCGACGCTTTGAAAGCCAAGGGCATCGTTCCGCTGGCATTGGGCGACAAGGAGCCGTGGGCGGCCGCGATGCTGTTCGAGAACGTGCTGCTCGGCCAGCTCGGCACGGAAGATTACAAGAAACTGTGGACGGGCAAGCTGTCTTTCGACGACGCCAAGGTAAAGACTTCGCTGGAAACGTTCAAGAAGATGCTGACTTATATCAACCCCGACCATGCCGCCCGCAACTGGCAGGACGCCGCGCAGCTGGTGTCGAACGGCGAAGCGGCGATGAACGTGATGGGCGATTGGGCGAAAGGCTACTTCACGACGGATCTGAAATTAACCGCGAACAAAGACTTCGGCTGGGTGGCGACGCCGAACTCCTCCGGCATGTTTATGGTCGTCACCGACACGTTTGCGATTCCGAAAGGCGTCAAGCACCAAGAGGCAGCCAGAGAATGGCTGAAAGTGCTCGGCTCGGTAGAAGGACAGGATGTGTTCAACCCGCTGAAGGGCTCCATTCCGGCTCGCATCGATGCGGACAAATCCAAGTATGACGTATACGGGCAATCGACGATTGAAGATTTCAAGGCAAGCAAGCTGGCGCCGAGCATGGCTCACGGCTCCGCCGCTCCCGAAGGCTTCACGACGCAAGCGAATCAGGTCGTCAACATTTTCGTCACCAACGGCGATGTGAATCAAGCGCTGAAAGCGCTGAAGCAAGCGCAAAGCTCGAGCATCAAGTAGAGAATAGCATTGAGGGTCAGAGGCGTGAACCGTGCGGCTGGCCCTCCTTATTGGGAGTGATCGCTTATGACAGATACAGGTTTCGTAACGGCTCCAAGACGCCGCAGCCTGACATTCGCCCGGATGGCGCCGATTCTGATGATCCTGCCGTCTTTTGTGGTCATCGGGATATTCGTTTACGGCTTCATCGCTTGGACCGGTTATGTATCCTTTACGGATTGGAATACGCTCGTGAAATCGTCCAATTGGATCGGCTTCGACAATTACCGCTTTCTTTTTAATGATTTTCGGTTTCAGTCCGATTTGCGCAATACGCTCTTCTTTACCGTGTTGTTCATCGGCTTATCCATGATGGTCGGCCTGTTCCTGGCCCGGATTGTCGATACGAAAGTCCGCGGGGAGATTTTCTTCCGCAATGTATTCATCTTTCCGATGGCATTGTCCTTCATCGTTACCGGAGTCGTCTGGCAATGGATCCTATCGCCCAAAACCGGAGTGAATCTGATTCTGAAGGAAATCGGCTTTACGCATGTGCCCGATTGGTTCGTCAGCACCCAGATCATCCCGAAGGTTCATACGGGGCAGATCGATTTCGGCCTTCCGATGGCGATTATCGCCGTCGTGTTGGCCGCCGTATGGCAAATGACGGGTTTCGCCATGGCGATGTACCTGGCCGGACTACGGGCCATTCCCGAAGATCTGCGTGAAGCGGCACGCGTTGACGGCGCAGCCGAGCGTCAAATCTTCCGCAAAGTCATCCTTCCGCAGCTGAAGCCGATCACTATGAGCCTGATCATCATTCTGGCGCATGTCTCGTTGAAAATATTCGATTTAATCTACGCGATGACGGGTCCCGGCGCCATGTTCGTGACGGACGTGCCCGGCATGTATATGTTCGAGACGACTTTCCGCGGGAACCATTACGCCCAAGGCGCGGGTATCGCGATGGTCATGCTGCTGCTCGTATCTCTCGTCATCGTGCCCTATTTGATTTCCGCGTTCCGAAAGGAGAAGGCGTAAAATGGCGATGCCGCGCTCGAAACGGCTTGTCCTGTACTTCACGCTCGTTGTGCTCGCAGCCGCCTTCCTCGTCCCGATCTATGTCATGCTCGTCACGAGCTTCAAGAGCGTGGATGAAATTACGCTGGACCAGATGTGGAAGCTTCCCTCCCGTCTGAATTTCTCAGGCTATAACGAAGCTTACGACAAGCTGATTCCGAACTTGACCAACAGCTTCTATTTGGCCGTCCCCGCGACGCTGCTGTCTTCGCTGCTGGGCTCCATGAACGGTTATGTGCTGTCCAAATGGAAATTCCGGGGCTCCGACACGTTGTTTGCGTTGATGCTTTTCGGGATGTTCATCCCGTACCAGAGCATTCTCATACCGCTGATTCAATTTTTGCAGCAGGTTCAGCTCTACAACTCGATCCCCGGCCTCATCTTCGTTCACGTCGTATATGGTCTGCCTATAAGCACCCTGATGTTCCGCAATTTCTACGCCGGCATTCCGAACGAATTGCTGGAGGCGGCGCAAATCGACGGCAACGGCTTCCTGGGGATTTACAGAAGGGTAATTTTCCCGCTGTCGGTCTCCGGATTTGTCGTCGTCGGCATCTGGCAGTTTACGAGCGTATGGAACGAATTCTTGTTCGCCGTATCGCTCACTTCGCAGAAACAGCAGCCGATCATGGTCGCGCTGCAGAATCTGTCCGGAAGCCAGATTGTGCAATGGAACGTGCAGATGGCGGGAGCGCTGTTGGCCGCGCTGCCTACCCTCGCCGTATATATTTTCTTGGGAAGGTTCTTCATACGCGGGTTGCTCGCGGGATCGATCAAAGGATAACGCCGGCAGCGGCAAAGGTCCAGGACTAAATACGACAATCCGGTTGAAGGGTAAACTAATTTATTTTCACTTGAAAATATGTTATGAAGGAGAGTCGTTATGAAGCAAAAACGACTATTGTGTATGGCTTTAGCGTTTGTAATGCTGCTGACCATGGTTCTGAACGGTATGACTGTTTCCGCACAAGGGGAAACCGTCGATGAATTTGATAAGCTGCGGGAAAAATGGCGGTACTTGGCTATGGGCGGCGATTACGATCCCAAGGACCCGAATATGCAAGGGCTGCTTCAGGCGATAAATCATGTAGCCCAGGATCTTCTGGACAGGATCAATCCTAATCCTACACCGGATTGGGGCGAGAATGATTACCTTTGGAAGGAATATATGCTTGGCAATCGCGGTTCTGCCTATAACGATTCAAATAATACCCAGTTCACGATCCGAAGCCTCAAGTTTATGGCAGTAGCGTTTCAGACGAAAGGCTGCGAGCTTTATCAGAATGAAAGATTGAAAAATGAGATACTCCGTGGAATGGATTATATTTATAAAAATCATTTTAAGATCGGAGTAGAAACGAATTCCTATGGGAATTGGTTTACTTGGGAAATCGGGGGACCGATTTATTTTAGCGAGACCGTTCTGCTGATGTATGATTATCTGACAGCAGAACAGGTCCAGGCTTATACATCAACTGCTTATCGGGGAGCGACCAAAATCGGGGGAGACTCCTATATGTATGTTGGTGCGAATGCTCTGTGGAGAGATCGTGTCCGCATGTATTCGGGCATTCTTCTTAAAGATAGCTCCATCCTTGCCTATGTTAAAAAGGATGTTCCTTCCTTTATGGGATATGTGACAAGCGGCGATGGCTATTATGAAGACGGTACTTTTATGCAGCACGGAAATGTTGTTTATAATGGCGGCTATGGTAAAGAAGCATTTTCCGATGTGAGTCACTTTATTTATATGCTGGACGACTCTCCATGGAAAATTACCGGCCCCGAAAGAGATAATATGAGTACCATCGTGGAAAAAAGTTATGTGCCTTTTATGTATAAAGGCGTCTTCATGGATATGGTAAGAGGACGTGAAATCACCCGGAAAGATACGACTGATGCGTACGCTGGCATTACCATTAGCCTCGATGTGCTGCTGTTCTCCGAATCGGTATCCGAGGAAGCGGGCAAGAGATTTAAAGGAATGATTAAAGAATGGATGAATAATGAAAATGCCATACGTACTTTAAATGAGGGCGCCGGTGTTGCATGGTATATGTTCCCCGTATATAATCTTTCCAAAACCTTGGAAATCCTTAAGGATGATTCCATCAAGCCGGTTTCAAATGTGGGAAAAAGCTATACCTTTGGTAAAGGCGCAAGAACGGTTCATACGACAGACAAGTTCTCTTTTGGTCTTTCTATGTACAGCAAGGATATCACAACCTTTGAGCAGGGGGATAGTAATACAAAAGGTTGGTATACGGGTCTTGGCCAGACTTATGTTTATACACCCGATATTGGACAGTATACCTATCAAAAACCAACCGTTGACTGGTATCGGCTTGCTGGTGTAACGGCCGTTAACGGCATCACGGTTGGCGGTCATAAAAATACAAACTCCTTTGGAGGAAGCACCACTCTTCATGGTTCTTACAGCACTGCCGGCCTGGAGATTTCATCCGGCAGCACAAAAGTGAGCGCAAAAAAATCGTGGTTTATGTTTGATAACGAGGTTGTAGCGTTAGGATCAGGCATTACTTCAACCCATAACAACAAGGTTGAAACCACGATTGACAACCATTATATTACAAATAATAATGCTCTAATTATCAATGGAGAAAAACAGTCGAACGAGCTGGGCTGGAGCGGCAATGTCGATAATGCCAGGTGGGCGCTGATAGAAGGAAACGTTAAGGGCTCCAATATGGGCGTTTATTTTCCGAAAGAAACCAAGATCGGCGCAGTCCGTGAAACCCGTCATGGAAAATGGACGGATTTGGGCTCTTATAATGTTGATGAAACAGTGCAGGCAGCCGATTACCTTACGGTGTGGATCGATCATGGCTCCAAGCCGGTGAATGAAAGCTATGCATACGTTCTAATGCCTGGAATGACCGCAGAGCAGGTTGAAAACTACGCAGACTCCAGCGATATTGAAATCATCCGCCAGGATAATGATGTACACGCTGTATATGAGAAAACGCTCCATACGCTTGGCGTGAACTTCTGGCAGGATGGCGATCAATCCATGGATGCAATGGGTGTCAAAGATTATCTTTCTGTCGATAAAGCTGCTTCTATAATGATAAAAGAAGATGATCATCAACTTAGCTTCGCGCTTTCCGATACGACAAAGAGAAATTCGGGCACAATTACCGTGGATATCAATCGGGCAGCCGCGGGGGTTATTTCTAAAGACAGCCGGGTTAAAGTGATTCAAACTTCTCCGTCCATTAGGTTTGAGGTGGATGTCGATCATTCTTTTGGGAATCCGATCGAAGCCGAGTTTGCCTTCCAGCCCCTTGAGGCGCCAGGAGAAACATCCATTACAACTATGGCATTAAGCGATGTCACATTGAGTCTTGAATTTGCAAAAGCTTCGCGAGCAACAGGGTATAAGCTGGTTTACGGTACGGAAAGTGGACGGTATACGGAATCGCTCGTTACTTCCGGAAATACAGCGGAGATCAAAGGATTGAATGCCAATACGACTTATTATTTTGCGGTTAAAGCAATGAATGATTCAGGGGAAGGCAGCCTGTCGCCTGAAAGATCCTATCATATTGGCAGCACACGTACTTTGATCGAAGAATTCGAGGATTTCTCCAAGACGGTCAGTTATTCCGGTGGATGGGCATTCGACGCTTCCAATGCGAATACTTATTATGAGGGAGATTCTACTCGTTTTAAGAGAAATGACGCGGATAAAACGAATCCAAGACGAGAGGAATATGTCACCTACTATACGCCAACCCCCCAAGACTTTGAATTGACGACCTATGACTATGGTTTGGCTAATGCAGGGGATAATACCATCCTTCAATTCTATGGATCTACGGATAATGAGAACTGGATTCCCATTCCGGCAGCCAAAAACGGAACCGTAGTTAAAGACAAGTGGAGTAAGGTTGTTTACACCAACTCAGCGGATTTGGATCGTTCCATAAGATTTATCAAGATTTCCGTTTCCAATAATACTAAGATTTGGGCGCCGCAGCTTTCGAAACTGGTCATCAACTATGCCTGGACTTCCGACCGTTTTGTAATGGATACGATGCTGGATGATTCCAGAACCTATGAGGTAAAAGGCGATGCCGCCTATATGAAGGGAGACGGTGTTAAATTCGGCGGCGATAAGGATATTCTCATAAAAAACGGCTCTGAACATGCAACGATCCTGTATAGCTATACCCATATACGAAGTGCCAATCTTACTGCTTTTATCGCCAAAGCAAATGGCGGCGCCGTTTCGATGATGTCCTCCAAAGACGGGGAAAGCTATAAGCCTGTTGCTTCCACTCAAGAGATTGCCGCTCGTGATTATGGGAGCTACAATAAAGTGGTTTACAGCATTCCGGAGTTAGAGAATGGTACGAACTACCTATTGCTGACAATAAGCGGTGAAGCCGATTCAATTGCCATCGCCGACCTGTCCCTATCGTATGTCCATGAAATTGCTCCCATACAAAAGATCCGCTTTAGGGATAAGCAGCTTGAAGCGGTTATGAAGTATAATTTAGCTCCGGTCGTCAAATTGGCGCCGATGAATGCGACCGGTGAAATCACCTATACGATTTCCGATAAGGACATTGCTGCAGTGAATTCTTCAACAGGGGCACTGCAGGCTGCAGCATTTGGAACAGCGGTTCTAACAGCTACCGTTTTTGGAACGAAGGAAGATGTAAGTGCAGCTGTTAATGTCCGTACTTCAGAAAACCTTGCACTTAACGCAACTACTTCGGCAAGTTCTGCGAGTGGTACTTATCCTGCAAATAAAGCAACAGATGGTGATTATCTTTCCCGTTGGGAGTCCAGTGCAGGAAATGTTCAATGGCTTCAGGTCGATTTGGGATCGCCTAAAGGGTTTGGAGCAATTGAGCTTAACTGGCAGCAGTATGCAACCAAGTATATGGTTCAGGGCTCTCTGAATGGAAATGACTGGGTGAATCTTTATACGGAGACGAACGGCAAAGGCGGTAATGTCTGGATTGCATGGGATGAAGTGCAAAAATACCGGTATGTTAGATTAAGCGGGACACAAGCACCTGCCGCCTATTCACTTTATGAGTTCCGTGTTCTCTCGTTTAAGGCGCAAAGCGGACAAGATGGAGCTGTGCTTCAAAATCTTGCGCTAGGAAAAACCGCAACAACAAGTGGCAATGACACCACTAACAGCGATCCTAAAGCTGCTATAGATGGAGATGCAGCCACGCGTTGGGCGTCTGCGAGATCAGACAACCAGTGGTATACCATTGACTTAGGCGCTCAAAGCCATATTTATCAGATTAATTTGCTTTGGGAAGCAGCTTACGGTAAAGAGTATAATATTCAGGTGTACAATGACAGCGATTCGATAACGAATGTAGTTTATGAAAAAAGCGGCGCTGCCGGATGGAAGAAGTATGTTCTTGATGAGCCGATACAGGGAAGATACGTGCGTATGCAAGGTATTAAGCGCGGCACCACGTATGGCTATTCTTTATATGAATTTGAGGTCGTTGGAAGCTTGGCGCAAACCACGGTTAATTCCATTCAGTTTGCTTCTGAAAAATTTACGGTTTTACGAAACCATAAGAAAACAGCCGCTATTCTTACAGATCCACCCTATATAAATGAGGGAAGTGTTGCATTTGTCAGCTTAAACCCTGAAATAGCAACGGTATCCAATAAAGGCGTTGTTACGGGCCTAACAACAGGATCGGCGATCATCAAGGCTTATTCTACGGTTTCTGATGCTGTATATGCCCGTAGTGAAGTAACGGTAACCGATTATTTCGGTGCTCCCATACCCGTTTCTAACCTCGAGGTGCGAGGGGGTGTAGCCATCATCGAGAAAGGGACAACGGCTCAGTTCGATGCTTCAGTTACGCCCGATAATGCATCCATAAAGAACATTCGCTGGACTTCCAGCGATGAACGTGTACTTCTCGTAACGAACGAAGGTTTAATCAAAGCAATTAGCGTCGGAACCGTGGTTGTAAGAGCGATCAGTGTTGCTAATCCGCAGCTTACGTATGAACAGGAAATAAGAGTTGTGGATGCAGAAGTGGAAACCGTAAAGGCATTGATTCATGCAATCGGCATGGTTACCTTGGAAAGCAAGGGAGATATCGATGCTGCACGACAAGCTTATCATGAACTGTCTGATGATCAGAAAGCATTAGTGGATAACTATGAAGAACTGGCAGCTGCAGAAAGACAGTATGAGGAACTGGCGGAAGCAGCGAAGAAAGTCAATGGAGTAACACTTGACAAGAACACAATGGACCTGACGGTAACAAGTAGCGGACAGCTGACAGCAACCATAACCCCATCCAGCGCAATAAACAAAAATGTTACATGGTCAAGCAGTAATCCCGGTGTTGCAACAGTCGACAGTAGTGGTAAAGTAACCGCTGTGGCAGCAGGAACCGCGATAATTACCGTAACAACCGAGGACGGCGGTAAGACAGCAGCATGTGTTGTAACCGTTAGAAGAAGCGGACAAAGTAATGGTGAAAGCGATCCGAGCGAAGGGGGTTCATCCGGAACACCGGGAACCATACCGCCGGTAACCCCACCGCCAACAAAGCCGATAGAAAAGGCTCCGGGCACCATTCAGGCATCTGCACCTGTAGTGAATGATGCAGGCGTAGCTTCAACTACCATTGATGCGGATGCATTGATCCAAGCTCTCAAAACATCGGATACAGCAACAATCCATGTACCGAAGGCTGAGGGAGCCAGCGCCTATGAAGCGATCTTCACGGTACCAGCTCTGATGTCAGAGAATGCATCAAAGAAGATCGAAATAGCAACGGAGCTCGGTAAGGTATCCGTGCCTGGAAACATGCTCACACCATTAGATGCAAGAGGGGCGAAAAGTATAAGTCTCATTTTAGCAAAAGCAAATACAAACATAGTGATTGATACGGCAGTAAAGTCACAAATAGGTACGAGACCGGCAGTAGAACTCCATGTAAGTATAAACGGCAGCAGGATATCATGGAGCAATCCTGAAGCGCCTGTTACCGTGGAAATACCGTATAAGCCAACAGCAGCCGAACTTGCCGATCCGGAACATATCGTCGTATGGTACATGGATGAAGCAGGAAAGGCAGCGGTGGTACCAACAGGCAAATATGATGCCAGAACGGGTAAGGTCATCTTTAAAACAACACACTTCGGCCATTATGCAGCGGCATATGTGAAGAAGAGTTTTGGAGACATTGGCGGACATTCATGGGCAAGTAGAGCAATCGAAGTTTTGGCATCCAAGGGTGTTATTAACGGAACTTCCGAAACAACCTTCGATCCATCTGCCGATGTTAAGCGGGCAGACTTCATCCTCATGCTTGTTAAGGCTCTTGGGTTATCCGCCAAAACACAAGGCAGCTTTGCAGATGTAAGCTCAAGCGCCTATTATGCTGAAGCTCTGGCAACAGCTAAAGCTCTTGGAATTACAGATGGGGTTGGTAACAATAACTTCAATCCAGAAGCCAAGATATCAAGGGAAGACATGATGGTTCTTGCAGCAAGAGCTATGAATAAGGCTGGAAGACCCTTGGCGAGCGCTTCCGAATCGGAACTGGAAGGCTATTCGGATTCGGCAGAAATAAGCGGTTACGCAGTAAATGATGCTGCAGCTTTGACTAAAGCTGGCATTATAAAAGGCAGCGGCAATTCAGTAAATCCGAAGGCTGCCGCAACAAGGGCTGAAACAGCGGTTATCATTTATAACTTGTATAACAGGTAGTCCACCAAACGGGGTTTTCCTTTTATTAGGAAAACCCCGTTTAGTTATTATGCCTGCTATTTTCTAACCACAGGAACCCAAAATTCGCCGTAGAAAGTGCCGTCACCGTTTTCTTTGCGATAAGTCGCATTGGGACCGCCGATATATGCATAGTCAGTCACTCGTGACAAGACTTCGCTAAAAGCACGATAAGTCAACTGATCAAACAAAGTCTCCTTGTCGCCGGTTCCTGCGAGCACGATATACTCGCTCTCTGGAAACTCGATGATGCGTGTTGCGTCAACCACCGATTTGCTAGCTTCCACCGCGAAATAATTCCACGGTCTGCCTTGATACACCTCATTGACTGACCATTCGAGATCGTCTTTTGCGGCCGCTTTGAGCTTGTCATAACGCCCGTCGGCCTTGAGTCCTCCCCAGAACTCTGCTTTTTCCTTCTGCAAAGCCGGCGCGTCTTGGAAATTGGATCGGATTGAAAAACCATAGGCGGTCAATGTAAATGATTGCTTATGTTCAACTGTGTAATTTGCCATGGGCGTGCTCCTTTAACTGAGATTAGCCTGCTGCTTTTTTTACACGAAGCCACATTTCGCCATAAAATGTACCGTCTTCGGCTGCTTTGACGAATGTGGAGTTTCCGGGACCCACATATTTGTAGTCTGTGATTTCTTGCAGCAGGCCGCCGAAAACTTTGCCCGTTATTTCATCAGCAAGGCGGTCTTTGTCAGCGCCTGTGCCAGGCACTACGAGGTAGTCCCCAGCGAGGAAGTCAAGGACGACTGCGCCTTCTACGTCGTATGCACCCATCACCCCGAAGCCGCGCCAAGCCTTGCCGTCGATGACGTAGTTAATTTGATGTTCTTGCCCATCAGCGAGCGCGAGAAGTTCGGCAAGCTTGCCGTTTTCAGTGATTTCCGCTTTTTTCGCCGCAGTTTTGGCTGCATTGCCTGCCCAGTCGTTGTAGTCTTCAAGTAAAACACCGAAAGCAGTCATTTTGTAGTTTTCTGAAATGTTTTGGATAGCGTAGTTAGACATATTGATCTCTCCTTAGCGGTTTTGTTTTTACAAGATTGATACTATTCTCTAAATGTATCAAAAAACGATACCTTTTATCGATGATCAAAAAGTTTGGCAAAAACAAATCCAAATCAGTACGGGTGCTGCATTTCTGATACAATAAAAGCATGAAAAAGACAGAACGAGTGAACCTGATCATGCGATTCATCAATAATCGCGCGCATTTTACGATTGCAGAGATTCAGCGGGAGTTCAAGATTTCTCGCGCGACGGCGATCCGCGACATTAACGAAATTCAGGCGATGGGTTTTCCGCTGACGACCGAGCTTGGGCGCGGGGGCGGCTACAATGTCCTGCAAAATCAGTATTTGTCCGCCGTCCGCTTCACGCCAGAAGAGCTGAAAGCGATATTTATCAGCTTTATCGCCTCGAAAAATTCGCAGCTGCCTTATTTGCAAAATCGCCGCTCCATCACTGAAAAACTCATCGGCATCGCTTCGCAAACCCAGCATGACGAACTGATCGAGCTGAATAATATTTTGCTATTTGAAAATACAAATCCTGCTAATCCGAATCTCTTGGAACTCGATGATGCAGCGCCGGCGGAGTTGAATCAGTTGATTTCGCTTGCCGCGCGGGATAAGCACTTGCGCTTGACGTATGAGCCGAATCCCGGTTGGCCGCAGTTAATGGATGTTTTTGTGATTCATATTTTTAACTCAAACGCTCGCTGGCTGGTCGAGGTTTATGATCTTGATAATGATGAATTTCGTTATTTGCCTGTTGAGATGCTGCGGGATTCGGCCATTTCTAAGCAGAAGATGAGGCGGTCCGAGCAGGAGATTTTAAGCCAAAAACGGCTTGGCGCACGTGAGTCCAATCTGATTGTAAAGCTAGATACGACTGGGATTCTGCGCTTTAAGCGCCTGCACCCGCCGGGGATTATTTTGTCCTTTACGGGAATGTTCCAGTCGAGTGGGATTTTCAATGCTCAATTGGATGTGACCGATGTTGAGACGCTGGAGTATTACGCGGATTGGCTTTTGTTTTTGGGGAAAGGGGTCGAGTTTGAACGGATTCCTGATGAGCTGCGCTTGATTTTGGAAGAGCGGTTAAGGGGAAGTGCCGACACTTTAACAAAAACGCGGTTAGGCCAATAACCGGGCTGCAGCGTTCGCAAGCCCGAGTTGGCTTGGTGCCGCGGCAGCCCCAGATATTTTAGCCTTCACTTACAGTTCGACTCTCCAGTTGCCCATCATCTTGGCCACTCCCGGATCTCGGTACGATAAGAATAGACTATCCCGGGTATCGAGTGCGGAAATGTATTCCATATCGTCCGCGCTCAACGCAAAATCGAAAATGTCGAAATTTTCGACGATTCGCTCTTTACGTACCGATTTGGGAATGACCACAATATCTCGCTGAACAAGCCAGCGCAATACGACCTGAGCGACGGATTTGTTGTGTTTTTCCGCGATCGAGGCCAGCACTTCGTTGCCGAACAAATTGTTTCGTCCTTCAGCGAACGGCGCCCATGACTGGTGTTGAACGCCCTGCTCTTTCAAGAAAGCAGCGCTCTCTGTCTGCTGGTAGAACGGATGTGTTTCAATCTGGTTGACAGCGGGCACAACTTCGTTATGCACAATAAGGTCCATCAGACGATCCGGCATGAAATTGCTGACCCCGATGGCCTTGATTTTACCTTCACGATACAGCTCTTCCATCGCGCGCCAAGTGCCGAAATAATCCCCGAATGGCTGGTGAATCAGGTACAGATCGAGATAATTGAGCTGCAGCTTATTCATCGATTTTGCAAACGCAAGCTTGGCACTCTCGTAACCGGCATCCTGAACCCAAATCTTGGTCGTGATGAACAGCTCCTCACGCGGCACGCCGCTGCGCTTGATCGCGCGTCCGACCGCTTCCTCGTTAAGGTAACCGGCGGCGGTGTCGATCAAGCGGTAACCGGCCGACAGCGCCTCGTACACCGCGTTCTCGCACTCTTCCGCATCGGGAATCTGGTAAACCCCGAAACCTAAGATCGGCATTTTCACACCGTTGTTCAACGTTACAGTTTGCATTGTGATTCCTCCTATTATTCAGATGGATAACACTAACCGGCACGTATTCCGGAAATTTGGGACTGGAGCGGGAATTCCGATTACGGCTCAGCTGCATTACAATAAGCTTAATACCTTCGTGTTACACGAAGGCAAGAGGCTGTTATTTTTTAATTTCAAGGAGGCTTTCACATGTATACGGTCAAAGAAGCCGCTCAGATTACGGGACTCACCGAGCACGCCGTGCGCTTTTACACGGATAAAGGTCTGGTGCCAAGCGTACAGCGCAATGAGCATAATATTCGATTATTCGATGGAGAATCGATCAACTGGCTGCATGGCATCAAATGTCTCAAGCAATCCGGGATGCCGATTGATGTTATTAAAAGGTATATCGATCTATGTCTCGATGGGGATTCGACCATTCCGCAACGTTACACACTCATGATGGAGCATAAAGAAGCTGCTCTCGCTAATCTCGAAGAAGCCAAGCTGCATGTTGCCCATTTGGAAGAGAAGACGGCTCTGTACCAGGCCATTCTGGAGAATCGCTCCCCAGACACGACCAATCCCGCTCTCTGGGACAGGATCCAACATATGCATGGGGACGTATTCTATAAGGTTTCCCAAAGAGCCTGAATGTCGAAGACGGTTAAACCGCAAGTTATTAAAGGGGGCTGCGCGGGCAGCCTCTTTGTATTTCCTCTAAAAGCCAAATAGGGGGTTATTGACAGGGGAAGCTCCTTGGTGATACATTGTGCATATACGATATACACAATTTTATGGAGGAGGTACGGATGATATGCTTGCGTTAGACGTTCGAAACATAAGTAAGAACTTCCCCAATTTCCAACTCAAGAATGTGTCCTTCCAGCTGGAGAAAGGCTACATCATGGGTTTTATCGGCGCTAACGGCGCAGGCAAGACAACAACGATCAAATCTATTTTGAATATGACCCGCCTGGATAGCGGTGAGGTTCATATTCTGGGAAAGAATATGATCGAACACGAACTCCACTTGAAGCAGGAGATCGGATATGCCATGGGCACCGTAGATTTCTACACCCGAAGCAAAGTGAAGACGCTGACCAACGTGATCAAGAGGTTTTATGCCCATTGGGACGAGGAGACATACCGCAATTACCTGCGAAAATTCAAGTTGGATGAAAATAAAAAGATCGCTGAAATGTCGATGGGCATGAGGGTGAAGTACAACCTCGCGCTTGCCTTATCCCATGGGGCCAAGCTTCTCATTCTCGACGAACCGACTAGTGGACTTGATCCGGTAGCCAGGGACGAACTGCTGGATATTTTCCAAGGGCTCGTCGTTGGGGGCGAGATCAGCATTCTGTTCTCGACACATATTACTTCTGACTTGGAGAAATGCGCAGATTATATAACCTTTATAGAAAATGGTAAAATCATTCGCAGCTGTGATAAGGAAGCGTTCAAAGAGTCCTATCTCATTCTAAACGGTGCTGTAAACCAACTGGATCAAGTGAAGGACCGGTTGATTTCCTACAAAACCAATTCGTTCGGATTTACGGGGTTGATTCATGCCAGCGATTTCGATGCTTCCTATGCCATGAAGGCGACGGCGCCAAGCCTTGAGGAGATCATGATTTATTTCGCGAAAAAGGAGGAGCAGTATGTATAACTTGCTGATGAAGGATTTAAAATTGGGCGTGCATCCTATCTTTCTCGTAATGCCTTTCTTGACCGGTGCTTTAATGCTTATTCCCGGCTGGATATATTTTATTGTCCTGCTGTACTTCTGCTGGATCACGATTCCGAACATGTGCAACCAATTTAGAGCACAAAACGATCTCATGTTTACGTCGATGATGCCTGTCACCAAACGGGATATGGTGAAAGCAAGAGTATCCGTTATCGTCCTGCTGGAGCTTCTGCATCTTATAGTTGCCGCGATCTTCGGTATATTCACGATACTCTTATACCCGAATCTAAAGTACTATTTCTTCCCTCCGAGTATAGGTTTCTGGGGGCTGTGCCTTGTCATGTTTGCGATCTTTAACCTTATCTTTATCCCCATGTTCTACAAGACTGCGTACAAATTCGGCAAGGCGCTGTTCGTCTCCATTACGGTCGCGATGCTGTTTGCAGGAATCGCCCAATGGATTGGCATCCAGAGCCCAGTCGTGTCTGACATTTTTTATAGCAGGGATGCGCACAATTTGTTACTTCAAACCTCAATTCTAATCGCAGGAATCGTGATTTTTTCGGTAACGTCTGTCCTTGCTTACCGGATTGCGTTCAAACGATTCCTCCAAGTCGAAATCTGATGAATATCGCGATCTCGAACACCTCAGAGAAACCGATTTATCAGCAGCTTTTTGAGCAAATCAGCGCCCAGATTCTGGGGGGCAGGTTGGACAGCGGATATTGTCTGCCGCCGATTAGGCAAGCTGCCCAGGAGCTTGGCATCAGCGTCATTACCGTGAAGAAGGCTTGGGAAGAACTAGAGAGATCCGGGTTGATCCATACCATGACGGGCAAGGGCTGCTTTGTAGCCGAGCTAACGCCCGATCAGAAGCTGCAAATACGCAACGAAATGATTTTGGAGCAAATGATTCGCGACGTCTCCTATTACAAATCCTTTGACCTTACCCTGGATGAAACGATAGAGATGCTGAAGAAGATTTATTAGAAGCGGAGGAGCTGGCGAGATAGCGTTCTTATTCTAGGGGGCTCTGGTGGATGGCGGATATACGGCTTTTTAAACAAGCTATCGGCCAAACACGAGCGATAGCGGTCTTCTTCAGCCTTGTTAGCTTTTCATTAATTTGTTTAAAAAGGAGTGAAGCTTCATGAAAAAAGAAAATATAGTAGCTGAAGACTAAACAGCCATATAGAAAGGTGTGGGCGGATTGCAGCAGCCTTTGAAGGAATCTTTTTTCGAGCAGCCAACCCTGGACCTGGCGCGGTCTCTCCTCGGGATGCTCCTAGTAAATGAAACCGAAGAGGGAATAGTCTCAGGTTGGATTGTGGAGACGGAAGCCTACTTAGGTCCGTTTGATCGGGCGGCACACAGCTTCAATAACCGCAGGACGCGGAGGACAGAGGTGATGTTCGGACCTGCAGGACGAGCTTACACGCATTTGATACATACTCACTGTCTCTTGAACGTGGTGGGTGGGCGGATAGGTGATCCGGAAAGCGTTCTGATTCGGGCGCTTGAGCCCTGCGATGGAATAGAATGGATGTACAAGCGCCGTGGAAGCGTAAAGAAGGAGCAAGAGCTGACGAACGGACCGGGTAAATTGACCAAGGCTCTTGGGATTGGCATGGAATTCTACGGTGCAAATTTATTTGAACGACCACTTTTTATTGCCGCGGGCAGGCAGGTGAGTTCAGTAGCGGTTGGGCCAAGAATAGGCATTGACAATACGGGAGAAGCGAAGGGTTATCCTTATCGTTTTTGGCAGGAAGGCAATCGGTTCGTGTCTAGGGGCTAAGGCTGACGCCGGAACTTTATCGGCGTCAGCTTTTTTCATTTCATAGCCGCCTATGTAACCCCGGTTAAAACATGCCGGTTTGACAATGCTCCACCCTCAAGTTACCGATCGTATGCCTCATTTCTTTTACGATCGACTAGCTGCGTTTCGCCCGGCCAGTATCCATGCCAGCGGCAGGATGAGCGCAGACGCGGCAGCCAGCACATATAGGCAGATGGTAAAAGCGTCGGGAAAGGCGGATACCGAGCCGGTATGGGCTTCCAGAGCGTTAAGCCAAACGATGCCGATCAGGGCGATTCCGATCGTAGAAGCAATCTGAATGCTGGTTGTCATAACGCCGGATGCGGAGCCGATGTCGGCTGTGCGGATTTTCGCCAGAACGATATTCGTCAGTGGCGCGGCGACCAGGCCTTGACCGATACCGAGTGCAGTTAGAGCCGGGAGCCACACGCCAATATCGGAAGAACCCCCGGTTGTTCGGACCGCCCAGCCAAGGAGCAGGTAACCTGCTGTCGTCAAGATGGAGCCGACGGTCAGCACATGGGCTCCGAGCTTCGCAGTGACGCGGGAAGAGAACAACGATGCAAGGAAATAGCCCAGACCCATCGGCATGATGACAAGACCTGCTTGCAGAGGCGAGAAATGAAGCCCAAGCTGTAACATGTAGGCGGCTACAAGGAAGAAGGCGCCCTGTGACGACATCAACAGCAGCACGACGAGAATGCCGAACGTGAACACCTTATGTCTAAAGAGATCGACATTCATAAATGGGAGCCGGCCGCGGCGCAGCAGTCGCCGTTCGTACCAGGTGAACAAAGCTAGCACAGGAGCCGACAAGAGCAAACTGACGACGAGCCCGGCAGGCCATCCTTCACGCTGTCCCTGTACAAGCGGATAGACGAGCATCAGCAAGCCGGTAGCGGCCAGTGCGGCTCCGATCCAATCCAGTCCGGCGCGATCCGGCGAGCCGGATTCCGGAATAAATGGGATTAAGGCCAAGATCAGAGCCCCGAGCAGGACGCTGATCAGGAACACCGTTCTCCATTCCAGATCCCACACATTCATGCGGAGAAGCAGTCCGCCGATGATCTGCCCGGCCGTCGCTGCGATTCCCTGGGTCGCTCCATACATGCCGAACACCGCACCTCGACGTTCCGGGGCATAATTGGCTTGAATGAGGGATAAAACCTGCGGCATAAACAGAGCGGCTCCGACGCCTTGCAAAACACGGAACGCGATGAGCATACCGACATGGGCAGATAAGCCGCATAACAGAGAAGCGACGGTGAATAAGGCTACCCCGACGAACAGCATCCGCCGGCGTCCAAACCGATCGCCCAGTCGGGCACCCATAATCAGCAGAACGGCGAACGTAAGCGTATACCCGGTAAGGATGAATTGTACATCGGTGAAGCTGGCCCCAAGTCCTTTCTGGATGGAAGGAGTGGCTACGTTCACGATGAACACATTCGCCACAGCCATAAATACGGGCAAAAGCAGAGCCGGCAGCATCAGACGCGATCCTCGTCCGTCCCCTTCGGAGATGGATTCGCGAGTCTGCACCGGCTGGGCGGAAGCGTCCGAAAGTGTATGGGGCATAGAAAATTCTCCTCTCTCGCTACTCGCTCACTCGATTGACAGCAGGCGAGAAGTATTCCTATAATGGGAGAGACAGGTCTGTCTCTTTATGAGAGAAATGATACAGACAGATCTGTCTCGTGTCAATACGCTTTTTTCCATACCTCCTATAGAGACGGGGATCGAAGATGAAAAAAGAAACGGCTAGAGATCGTATACTGCAGGTCGCCTCCGAATTGTTTTACTTGGAGGGAATACGAGCGGTTGGCATCGATCGGATTATCAAGCAATCCGGCGTTGCCAAAGCAAGCTTCTATCGAAGTTTCGCGACGAAAGATGATCTGGTGGTCGCTTATCTCGAAGCTAGGGATGAGCTAAAAGTAGAAAAACTGGAAAGGCTGAGGAAGCTGTATCCGAACTCCCCTAAGGAGCAGCTTGACACGCTTATCCGGGATGTGACCGAACAGATGGGGACGCCGGAATATCGGGGATGCCCGTTCTTGAATGCGGCGGTAGAATTCCCGGATCGGGATCACCCGGCCCATATCAAATTGCTGGACATTCAGAGGAGCTTCTGGTCCCGGGTCCTAGTGCTTACTAGGGAGGGGGGGGCACGTCAGCCCGAAGAATTGACTGCGCAGCTGCGGATGTTGTACGAAGGATTTGTTATGAAAAGCTACTTGGACAGGTCGAATTTCGATCCGCAGTATTTCCGGAGGGCCGCGGAGCTGCTCTTGGAGAAACAGCTTGCTCCGGTCAACCAGCCCGAGTGACGTTAGGTGCACAAGTGATGCGAATTCGGAAGGCATCCCAACCGGATGCCTTCGCCGTAGGGGGTAGTTATCCCTTCCCATGTGGTCTATTGGGCAGCTTCCATAAATACCTTCTTCGCCACTTGAAGTGCGGAAGCGGCGCGAGGCCAGCCTACATAAAAAGCCAAGTGAGTAATCCCCTCCACCAGCTCCGCTTGCTTCAATCCATTCTGAACAGCTAATTTCAAGTGATAGGGGAGTTGCTCTGTCATCCCTCCCGCAACCAGCGCTGCAACCGTTATGAAGCTGCGATCCCGTAGAAGCAGCTCTTCCCGTCTCCAGGACTCCCCGAATAAAACCTCTTCCGAGTATCTGACGAATGTCGGAGCAAAATCCCCGAAGGATTCACGTGCATGGGATTTGATTTCGCGCTGCATCCTATGACCTCCCTAGAACTATTGATTCAGCATTTGAGCCATTCCGTTTCCGAACGACCAGTCCTCGTATTCCGTATCGACGAGTACGATGAACACGTCTTCTTTTCTCATCGGAACCGTTCTGGATAACTGTTCGGCTAATGTACTATATAAGCTTGTCTTCTGTTCAGTCGTTCTTCCTGATTTGAGCGTAATCTGAATAAAAAGCAATCCGTCGCTTCGTTCGACGCCCAAGTAATGGCTGCTGTAATAGAACTCATCTGGATGATGCGAATGAAAAACCTGAAACAGATCGTCCGCCGGTACTTCGAAATGTTGAATTAAAGCGCTCATAAGCGTATGACTGACTCGTTCCAATTGGGCGGACTCATAGTGCGACTTTAAGTAGCTAACTCTTATGAATGGCATGTTGGGCTCCCCTTTCTGAAGATATATTTATTGTATACGGAGCTGTTTCATTTATATAATGGAATAAAACAATAGTCTTCATCAAAATCATCGATTAAGAGGGGGGAGGAAATGGACTTAAAGGAGCTCACCGCGTTTCAAACGATCCTTCAGGAAGGCACATTCTCTCGGGCAGCTGAAAAATTAAACTATGCTCAGTCTACGATTACGAATCAGATTCAACGGTTGGAAAAGGAAATCGGAATACAGCTCTTCAAGAGAGGGTGGGATGCGGAATTAACGAATGCCGGACGAATATTTGCGACCGAGGTGGACAAGCTCCTCCGGCATTGGAACGACGTAGCCGAAATGGCCAGGGCTTTGGAGAGAGACGAGATAGGCAGTCTGCGTATAGGGGTTATTGAACCATTGATTCAATCCGTACTTCCTGACTCCGTTCGCAGATTTCATCAGAGTAAACCGAGGATGGATTGTCAGATTAGTGTGGGGAGTACGGAAGCCCTGTCTCGAGCTCTACGCCAGCATGAGCTGGAATTCGCAATATGCGGAGAACCGCTCGATCCGAATGCTTTTTATTTCGAGCCGCTTTATGAAGAACGGATTGTATTTGTGGCAGATGAGAACCATCCGTTAATCGAAAGGGAAGGCGTGCCCTTTAAAAATATACTCGCCTACTCCCTTATAGCAGGAGGACGCTCGTGTCTATACTACTTGCAGTTAGCCAAGCATTTATCGAGATATGAAGCTGCCCCTTTATTGCATTCGGTAAACCAAATCTCTGCGATTCCTTACTTTGTCCAACAGACGACGGCCGTTGGCGTCGTGTTAGATTCTACTCCATTACCGCCGGACATACAGAAAATCGACGTAAGCTGGGATGCATCTCTACTACCGGTTGGCTTTCTGCGACTCCAAGGGAGCAGCCAGGCTGGGGCATCCGCACGATTGCTCATGCAAATCGTAAAGGAGGAGCTGGAACGACTCGCCGTCAGAGCGTTACAGTGAGTCGTGTTTGGAAATAATGGATAAACTTTTCGCGGGAAAGGATGATTGTGGTGACAATCCGGATTTATTCCGTTGATCAACAAGCTTCAGGAAAATTCGATGAAGGCAAGATTACAGAGCAAAAACCGATTGGGTTTCCCGGGGAAGGGTCAGCCGTTGATCGTATTGGAACATTGTTTTACTGGGCGTGGTTTCGCACAACGGAAGAGGCGAAACTTCCTTTGCACCCGCATCGCGGATTTGAGATCTTGTCCTATCTGCTAGCGGGCTCCGTGCATCATTGGGATACGCTGGGGAATGAGCGATCGATCCAAGCAGGTGGACTGCAGCTCATGCAAACAGGCAGTGGAGTTCAGCATGCCGAAAAGTACGGAGAAAAAACTTCCGGATTTCAAATCTGGTTCGAGCCCTTTATGGGTGAAACGAACTATGCGGAACCAACCTATGCGGATTATGAAGATCGGGATTTTCCTGTTCAAATACGCAATAACGTAACAATCAAAACAATTATTGGTTCAGGCTCTCCTGTTCGAATGGTGGCTGACGCGCAGATGTGGGATCTTATGCTTCCCGCGGGGGAGTCTGCCGAGCATATGATCCCCGAAGGATATTCCGTTGCGGGACTTGCCGTAGAAGGTGAGTCCACTTGGCAATTTGAGATCAATACGCGTCAAGTATGCGCCGGCGAATTCGTAGTCTGCGAAGCGGAAAGGACACAAACCTTACATATTCAGTCCAAGGAACAGGCAGATTCGCGAATCATCCTCATTCAAGTTCCTAGCGTGCTGCCGTATCCTTCTTATAAAGAAGTCAAAATTCGCTTATAGTAGAGACGAGCGAGAAGAGAAAAAGAGGAGGAACTACTCTGAAAGCGAACCGGATGGAAGCGTTCAGCGATGGCGTTTTGGCGATTATCATTACGATCATGGTGCTCGAATTTAAATTACCGGAAGGCCATGACTGGTCTTCATTAATCGAACTTGGTCCGAAATTACTTAGCTACATCTTCAGTTTCATCTATATCGGCATCTACTGGAACAATCATCATCATTTGCTGCACCTGGTCAAGGCGATGAACGGACGGTTGATGTGGCTCAACCTGCTGCTGTTATTCTGGTTATCCCTTGTGCCCTTTACGACAGCCTGGATGGGGGAAAGCAATTTTGCAGCCACGCCAACGGCACTGTACGGTACGATTCTGCTGTTAGCGGCGCTCTCGTACTGGCTGCTTCAGAGCGCGATTATGAATCAGCATTCCGGCGATTCCTCATTCGTCATGGCTTTGGGGAAAGACTGGAAAGGAAAATTATCTCCCTTGCTCTACCTGGTAGCAGCGTTGACCGCTTATGTGAGTCCTTGGATATCCGGCGTCTTCTTCGTACTCGTAGCCGTGATCTGGTTCATGCCGGATAAGCGTATCGAGCATGTTCTGAGAGGCCGCTAATCCGGAATTATTGGAGTGGTTACTGGAGCATAGAAAAAAGTGTATAATGCGGTCACTAAAGAAGCCACTCCAGTCGTCTGGGGTGGCTTTAGCCATAGCATGCATATACACGGACAATGCCCGCTCACGCTGCTTGAGCAAAGTACTTGATGAGAAAGTCGCGGAACCTGCGCGCGGCGAGGGATAGGTACCGCTTCTCGTGCCATATGATTTGAAAATTGCGCTGGCAAACGGGAGACTCAATACGCAGCAAGCTCATCGCGGAGCTTGGGCCGCCGCAATTGCCTACAAGTGCAACGCCCAGTCCGGTTCGGACAAGACTTGCAATGCCGGCAGGCTCGTCGACCCGGCAGACGAAGTTAGGCGTGATCCCGGCTTCTTGAAAAAACAAATCGTTCATTTTTTGAAAAGGAAATCCCTCTTTGTACCCGATAAACGGGTCCTCCGCCAGCTCGCTTAACCGGATGCTCTTTCTCCCGGCCAACCGGTGTCCTTGGGGAACAGCCAAATACACCTCTTCCTTCAAAACGGATACTGTGCTAATGTCGGGCCGGTCGATCGGCAGCGGCGTGAAGCATAGGTCGACCCCGCCTGCCTCCACTAACTGCGCCATCTCTTCCATGGAAGTCTGTGTAATCTTAAAGTTGACTTCCGGATGAAGCGCGAGAAATTCGCCCAGCGCATCCGATAACCGGTCCAGCGTTGATGTCGCGAGGTGAATGCTCCCTTGCTCCAGTCCGGCCAGCTCGGATACTTCTTTCTTTCCTTCTTCCAATAGGGCGAGTGCCTTCTCGACTTTGTCCAGAAAGACCTTGCCGAACGTATTCAGGCGAATTCGGCCTCCGTGCCGGTCGAACAACGGAACCCCCACGTCTTCCTCCAGCCTCGAAATTGTCTTGCTGAGCGCAGGCTGCGCAATTAACAATTCCTGCGCCGCCTTAGTCATGTGCTCCATCCGGGCAACCGTTCGAAAATACCGCAGCTGCAGCAGCTCCATACACGTCGCTCCTTTCCATATACCCGAGTATATACTCCTTATGGTTAAAGATATATTTCTGTTTATCTATACGCAATTGTAAAATAAAACCTGTAGGGAGATCAAGACGCTTCGCGTAGAAAATATCACCTCGGATAGAAAGGAGGGCTCACTGCCATGGAAGGCGCCGTCCGGCAACATGCCGCTGAGAAGTTGATTCGGATTCTGGCCTTCACGCTGGTCATCTCCGTTATGAGCGCAACGATGTTCAATATTGTGCTGCCCGAGATCGCCGCCGATTTCGACCTGTCTTTGTCGCAGGTCAGCTGGGTTTCGTCCGCATTTTTGCTGATATTCGCTTATTTTTCTTAGCCCGCAGCTGCTGACCCATGTATACCAGCTGGCGCCGGAGCTGGTAGCCCTAGCATTGGTTCCGGCCGCGGCCACGACGGCAGCTTTGGGGCGCACAGGCGGCAAGCTGGCGGATAAGAGGGGCAATTCATTTCTTTTCTATCTGGCGTCGGCACTGCTGCTAGCATGTTTCGCGTTATTGTCCACTTTTGCAGGGATGTCACCCGTGCTTATCGCATTCATTCTGATCTTCGGCAATGTCGGCCAATCGTTCCTATCCATTGCATTGTCCAATGCGATATCCCGTTCGCTGCCGAGGGAACAAACAGGCGTTGGCATGGGGCTGCTGGCGATGACGAACTTTATTTCCGGCGCCATCGCAGCGGGGGCTTACGGCAGGTTCGTCGACCAAGGCGCGGGTATGCATTGGAATCCGTTGAACTCGCACGCGGCAGCGTCCGTTTACAGCAATATTTACTTGGTTCTTGCGGTTTTGCATGTAGGCATTTTGTTGTTCTATTCTATGCAGTTCGGCGGGGCTAGGAATACCGGTTCAAAGGAAAATGAGTTGAAACAAACCATATAAATGAATGGGAGGACCCCCTATGAAACCTTTAAGTATAGGCATTATTTTAGGAAGCACCCGCCAAGGACGCCTCAGTCCGCAAGTAGGGAATTGGGTTAAAGAAATGGCCGATCGGCGCGGAGATGCGAATTATGAAATCGTGGATATTGCAGATTTCAAGCTGCCTTTTCTCGGAGAAGGGACGGGTGAGGAGCCCGGATTACTCGCTTGGCCGGAAAAGCTCTCCAGCTTGGACGGGTTCGTATTTATTGTCCAGGAGTACAATCACAGCATTACGGGGGCGTTAAAAAATGCCTTGGATTCCGCACGAGATGAATGGAATAACAAGGCGGCCGGCATCGTTAGCTATGGTTCAACGGGCGGGGCGCGTGCAGCCGAACATTTACGCGGAATCTTGGGAGAATTACTCGTAGCGGACGTTCGCGCGTATCCCACATTTTCGATGTTTACGGATTTTGAAAACTTCCAAACCTTTAAACCTGCCGAACTGCACGTTGATAAATTAAACATCATGTTAGATCAAGTTATCGCATGGGGCGGCGCATTAAAAACTTTGCGGTAACGGTGCGACTATAGGGATAAATAGGAGGAGGATGGCAAGATGAAAGCAGCGGCATTTCGGTTGACCGGCGGACCTGAAGTGATGGAGGTCATGGCGTTTCCCGATCCGGAGCCCGGTCCAGGGCAAGTCAGGGTCCGGGTGAAAACGGCCGGGGTACAGCATTACGATTGCAGCGTGCGGAGCGGCTGGGAGCCGCAGGGCGTCGACATTCGGCTTCCGCAAATTCCGGGCAACGAGTTCGCCGGTATTATCGATCAAGTGGGCGAAGGCGTTACCGGGTTTCACGTAGGCAGCGAGGTGCTCGGCTTCGGGCTATTGAATGGTTACGCCGAATACGTGGTCGCGGGCGCCGACCAAATCGTAAGTAAGCCAGGCAGCATGACCTGGGAAGAGGCAGGCGGGCTGACCGGCAATGGCCAGGGCGCGTATATCGCCATGAAAGCCATCGGCGTCGGACCGGGCGACACGGTGCTGATCCATGGCGCGGCCGGATCGCTTGGAGCTTTTGCGGTACAGCTGGCGAAGGAGTGGGGAGCCGAGACGATCATCGGCACAGCCAGCGAGGGCAACCACGATTACGTGCGTTCTCTCGGGGCTATCCCGATTACGTACGGGGAGGGGCTTGTCGAGCGAGTGCGGGCGCTGGCGCCGAACGGCGTCGACGCTGCGTTCGATACGGCCGGGGCGGAAGCGGTGCGTGCTTCGGTCGAATTGGTGCAGGATAAGAACCGTATCTGTACGTTCGTCGCTTACGACCTTATCGAGGAGCTTGGTCTCCGAGTCATCCGCGGCGAGCGTTCCGCCGCCCGTCTGGCCGAGCTTGTCGATCTGCACAGTAAGGGCAAGCTGCACATCCATATCCGGCAGACGTTCCCGCTTGAACAGGTCGCGGACGCACACCGGCTGATCGAAACGAGACACGGCCGCGGCAAGATTGTCCTCGCCATCGGCTAATCGGCGGCGGAGAACTGATGGGAGCCTAGGAACAGCACCACAAACACAGTGAATACGTCGATACAACTTAAAAAGGAGTGGGATAACCCCACTCCTCTAATGATATATAACTTTCTAAATCAATCCCGACTTTTGCAAAAGCCTGCTTACAATAACAGCAACCTCCGCGCGGGTAATATTGCTCTTCGGCGCCATGATATGGCCATCCCGGCCGGTAATGATCCCGGTATTCAGGACGGAAGCAATACCAGGCTTCGCATAGTCGGCAGCATAACCGGCATCTTCAAACCCAGCAAGCAGCTTGTCGGCCTCTTCCTGTGTAAGCTCGGCTTTCAAGCCGGTGAGCTTCATCGCTCTTGCCGTCATGGTCATAGCCTGCTCACGGGTAATTTTATCCATAGGACCGAAGGTTCCGTCTTCGTATCCCTCTATAAGTCCGTATTCGTAAGCGATGGCCGCCGCATCGTAATACCAGCTGTCCTGGGCCACATCCTTGAATACATCCTTGCCGGTGCCCGGCCGCATCAGCCCAAGCCCTTTGACGATAATCGCCGCGAATTCCGCGCGGGTAATGTCTCTGTCGGGCTCAAATCTTCCATCCCCGCTGCCATCAACGACAAGCTTGGAGCCCATGTCGTTGACCGCTTCCCTGGCCCAATGCGTGTTCACATCGGCAAAGGTTTTGGGGCTGGAAATGACCGAATACGTGCTGTTGGTCAAGCTGTTAATTTTGGCATACATTTTTCCGGCGATGACCGTTATTTTGGTAGGCACATGGGAGAAAGTACCGTCAGCATTTAGCACAATGCCCGTCATCACTTTGCTCGAATCGGTTCCATCGGGAAGCGCAATGGTTCTTTCCACATAGCCGTTGAAAGTGGAAACCTCCACTGTTTTGCTGCCGCTGGTGGCTGTGATTTTGAACTCTACCGGCTGGGCAACCAGCTGGTAACCTTCTCTCCCGGCTGTGTCCTGCACCTGCTTTACCGTATTCGCGGCAGGCGCTGCGATCGTAAGTTGGATTGTGATGTCATTCAATTCCGTCTGTGTCCCTATCTGCTTTGACACGGCATCTAAATTGAGCTGCGCCGCGGGCAGGGTATAGGTGACCTGATCTGTTTTTACTTGCAGCAAGGCGTTCTTGGACTCCAGGCTCTTCATCATCCGCCCGGTCAATTCAACGACTACTTTATCAGATGGCGTATTTACCGGAATGATGACGGTCGCGCCATTTCCTCCTTGTGCCAGCTGCTGCTCCAGTTTGCCCGAATCGATAGCAACGGTTGTGACGGTTTGACCGCCTTCTTGCGTCGTAACGGCCGCTCCGACACCATCGGCCGGAGTGCCTGCACCCGGATTACCTGCGCCAGGTGATGGTGTCGGTGATGAGGATGGAGATGGAGATGATTCCTCCTCATCCGGATCATCGTTGCCGCCCGTGGATTGGGCATTTACAGTCAAGCTCACGGTTTTGGTGTCGGTTGTGCCGTCGATCCAAGCCGTTCCATCCCAGCTTTGCTTCTGGAAGGTAGCTGTTATGATGTACTGGCCGGCCGCTGAGGTCGTGTAGTTGGACGAATATGTCTGTCCATTTACCGTAAATACCCCCGATTTTCCAGCCTCTGTGGAGCTCCATGCGACCGGATAATACCGTTCCTCTCCCAGAATGGTTCCCGCCGCATGCTGTCTGTCGCCCGCCGCGGTAATCACAACTGTGCCGCCAGCCGTTATGCTTGCTGCATTCAGCTCGAGCGTGTTGCCCTCCGCATTGGCCGCAGGTGCCAGACTCACAGTAAGGGCCGCAGTCAAGGTATCCGTAGTGGTATCGGTCCAGGCTGTTCCATCCCATACTTGCTTCTGATAGGTCGCGGTTATCTGGAAATCGCCTGCTTGAGCGGGAATGTAAGCGGCTTGATAAACTTGGCCGGTTACGGTAAATACCCCTGACTTGCCGGCCTCCGTGGAGCTCCAGGCCAGCGGATAATATCTTTCGTCGCCGATGATGGACGGCGTCACGTTCTGATTGTAGCCCTCCGCCGTTATGACGACGGTCTGCCCCACCACTGCGCTGCCTGGGCTGACACTCAGACTGTTGCCTTCAGGGTTGACCGGCGCATAGACGTCGAGGGTCACCGTCTTAGTATCTGTAGCTCCGCCCACCCAGGACGAACCGTTCCAGCTCTGCTTCTGGAAGGCAGCCGTTACGAGATGTGTTCCCGCTTCCGAAGCCGTATAGCTTGAAGTATATGCTTCCTCTTCCGCATTCCACATAAAGCTGCCGTTTTTACCGCTCTCCGTGGAGGACCAGGTTGTCGGGATGAACTTCTCATCGCCTGCCGCCAAGCCGTCAGCGGTCTGTCTGTCCCCTGCAGCCGTTATCGTTACTGTGTCGCCTGCCGCTACTCGGGTGCGGTCAAGGGTCGCGGTGTTGTTGGAGGCATCGGCCAGATGAGCGTCGGCTTTGGTAACGGCGATGGTGAACTGCTTTTCAACAGAGAGTCCGCCTGAATCCATGCTTCTGATCCGGATGCTGTAGCTGTTCTGCGTGTCATACACGAAGGCAGCCGCCGTCTGCAGCGTATTCCCGGAGATGGCGAAGCTTGCATTGCCGCTGTCCCCGTCGCCTGCCGCCAGCGAATAAGTGAAGGTATCTCCCTCATCCGGATCGGTGGTCGACAATGTTCCTACGCTGCTTCCTACAGCCGCCAGTTCGGATACGCTGGCGTTGGTAAGGGAAATATCTGCAGGGGCCTTATTGAGCGCTGTAACCAATGCTTGATCGAACGCCGCATCTGCAGATGTTGTTCGAAAGCCTATTTTGCCAGCTGTTAATTCGGTTACGGGATTGGTCCATACCATCGCGCGTTCCCCATCCACATAACCTTGAATCGTATTTCCCTGGACGATTGCTTTCAGCGTATACCACCGCTTCGAAACGGCCGTGAATGGCGTGCTGGATACGCTGGTCATGACTCCGTCAACCGATTTGTATAGCTCCAGCTTTTGGGCCGCTACATTGATCCGGTACATATAAAAGTTTTTGGAATCCTGCACCCTGAAGACAAGGCCCGCATTGGCATTGGTAATCGGCACCCTTACTTTGGCTTCGTAGGCATAATCCGTCCAGGAAGTACCGGCTGTAAGCAGGGCCGTAGTGCTCGACTTCTGAACCAGAACCTTCGTATCTTCTGCTGCTACATTCCAAGTGCCACCGGTGGAAGCCCAGTTTGCGGTAGTCCCGGTTTCAAAGTCGTCACCGAACAGGATGGCATTCGGATTGGAATAGACGGGCGTCTCATCCAAATCTAGAATGTGGATCGTAAAGATCTTTTCATAAGAGAGCCCGCCCGAGTCTGTGGTCCTTACCCGGATGCTGTAGCTATTTTTGGTCTCATAATCCGGTGTTACGCCAAGAATCAGCGTATCCCCCAACAGGGAGAAGCTTTTGTTGTCGGTATCCCCTTCCCCTTTGGCGAGCGAGTAGTAGAAGGTATCCCCCGCGTCCGAGTCGGTGGTGGAGAGCTTGCCGACGACGCCTCCGGCAGTCGTGTTTTCCGCTATGCTGTCAGGCGAAAGCGCAATATCCGCAGGCGCTCCATTTATCGCCGAAACGACTACGTCATCAAAAACTGCGTTTAGCGTGGTTGTTCGGAATCCGATTTTCCCTGCCGTTAATTCGGTGACCGGATTGGTCCATTCCGTCTTTAACTCCCCGTCCACATAACCTTTAATCGTGTTTCCTTCCACGACGGCTTTAACGGTATACCACTGATTGGCGGCAGCTGTGAAAGGAGTGCTCGATACAGCGGTTAAGGTTCCGTTGATTGCTTTGTAAAGCTCCAGCTTCTTGGCTGACGAATTGATGCGATACATATAGTAGTTCTCCGCATCGGCTACCCTGAATAACACGCCTGCATTGGCATTGGTTATAGGCATCTTCACTCGGGCTTCCACGCCATAATTCGTCCACGAATCTCCGGCCATAATAAGACCCGTTGTATTGTTAGCCTTCTGAGCCAGCACGTTAGTGCCATCTGCTACGACAGTCCAGGTACCGGTAGCCGTCGTCCATTTGGTGGAGTCTCCCGTTTCAAAGTCATCGCTGAACAGCGGCGGCTTGGTATTGGCAAAGATGATCGTATTGGTATAGCTGTTAGCGCTCGCTTTCAAGTCGCTCAGGCTTGCCGCCAGCTTGCCCTTAATATAAACATCGCTGAACGTTACCCCGTTGATCATCCCGCCTCTGACGGAATTCCCTTGGATGACGGAGGTTCCGCCTCCCGTATCGCGAACATTGATATTTTTGACCACAACATTGCTTACATCGCCGGAAGTGCTGGTGGAAATCCTGAGCCAGTAGTTCCCAAACTGGTTGATGCCGACCCGCTCGATATCGATATTCTCAAACGTAATATCTCTGGCCCAGCCTTCCTCCGGCAGCGGATTTTCCGTATAGGCATGGTCGACAAGCAGCGCCCTGGCGCTTTGATACACATACGAGTTTCGGATAGTTACGCCGATCTGCGGCGTGCATATGCCCATCCCAAGCTTGAAGGCCGCGCAGCGGGTCCAGGCCATGCAGTCCTCAAAGATTACATTTTCCAAATGTTCGATGGCTCCAGGCCAGTTTTTGGACATCCCTTTCTGCGGCCAGGTTTTGGTCGAATAGGCGTCGTCGTCGGAGATGGCAATGGCATGCTTAACAAGCACGTTCTGACTCTCGTTAATATCTATGGCATCGTCCTCAAGGGTGTGCAAATCCTGAAAGCCCTTGTAGTTTGTGATTTTTACGTTGTCGGAGCGAACGACCATGAAAGCCCAGAAGCCGCCGTCCCGCAGGATCAACCCGTCAAAGGTAAAGTTGCTGGTTGCCATCGGAACCAACAGGTTATTGATGAAGCCTTCGCCTTTTTTATGCGTGGCCGGGGGATCCGTCATCTTGCGTTTCCGCATTTCGATCCCTTTGCCGTCGATAGTGCCGCGTCCCCGCATGGTAATATTCTCGGAATTTATTTCGGTCATGATAAAGTATGTGCCATCCGAGATGGAATCCTTGCGGAAGTCATTCCGGTAATCCTCGCCTCTGCCTGTGCCGACAATGACAGCGCCTCCAGCCAGGTAGAAGGTGACATTGCTTTTTAAGGTCAGATTGCTGCTCGTGTAGACGCCGGCGGGAATATACACAATGCCTCCCCCGGCTTGATGGGCGTCGTCAATGGCTCTTTGAATCGCAGCGGACGTTATGGAAGCCCCTGTGTTATCCGCATTGTAAGGAGCCTCCATGACATTGTAAATGCCGGGGCCTGAGGAAGCGGGAATATCCGTCTCCAGCGGATCGGCTGCGATGACGAGCCTTTTTCTTATTTTAGCCGGATCTTTTTCATCCGGGTTTTCCTTCGGGTCCGGATTAATATCCACGATGACATAGGTGGAGGCAGAAAGCGTAAAGGTCAGCTTGTTCCCATCGACCGTCCCCTTGATGTTTTTGGCCAACGGGCTGATCGAATACGAGGTAATCGGCTTGTTTGCCGTCACTTCAATGGTAACCGTACCTGCAAAAGAAAATTGAGCATAGTCATAATAAGGCAAATAGTTGATGACAGGAACCGCTTCATTATCCGCCTTCAAGGTAAAGACTTCGGATGCGGTGTAAATGGAAGGCATCGGGTAGTTCTGGATGACGGCCGGTCCGGCTGCTGCCTGCGGCAAGGCTGCAGGACTGGCGGAATCCACGTATTGAATGACATCGGTTGCACTGGCTGCCTGCGGGATAAACCCTGAAATCGCAACGACAAGCGCTAACAGAAGACTCATTACTTTCCTGGTAAGCATAAGTACCTCCTCAAAAGTTTAGTTTGCTTCCTATGTACGTGCACGACAACTCCCCCAGCTAAAAGCAAGCGCTTTCACCCCTTTTATTTTAAGTCGCCCATTTACTATAATCCTTACTTCAGCAGAAAGGAGCGGGGTAAGCTCACTCTTCAGGGATACAATTTTACTGTCCTGCGGGATTAGGCAAGTCTTCGGCGGGGGATTAGCAGGAAAGTGCCGTGAGCGGGGCGCCGGATCGTATCCATGCTAACCGCAACGGCAAGCTTCGCTTATTCTTCGGTATGAGAGGTTAATTCTTGCTTAAGATATTGATAAAGCTTTTGTCTCGCCAGCTGGAATGGATATGCCCATTCCTTGCATAGAATCCCGAATGTCATTTCGATGAGGCTTCCCGTAATCCTCCGGACCCTTGTCCCATGATTGCCGGATTCCACTGTAATTTTAGGGACAAGGGCGATTCCTAATCCCTCCTCGACATAAAATTTCAACGCCGTCATACTCCCGATCTCCATGGTATCAAGCGACACAATCCCCTTTTCCTGCATCGTCATCTCCAACTTCTTGCGATACGGACAAGTTGCCGATGTGACGAGAAGACGATACCCCTGAAAATCCTCCGGTTCAATAACCGTTTTCTGTAGAAGGGGATGATCCTCGGGCAATACGGCTACAAACTCTTCTGCAAATAAGGGCTCAAAATATAAATCCGACCCTGCGCCAGGTGCCGTGCATAGTGAAAAATCGATTTCTCCTTTAAGTACCAGCTCGCTAAGGTGTGTCGTACTTGAAATTTCTAAGGAGATGTGAATGTTCGGATACATGGACATAAACTTCTTCAGAATACCAGGCAAACGATAGCTCGCTGTAGGCTCCGTTACTCCGACGCGTATGTGCCCTGCTTCGCCGGATTTCATATCCAATAAGCTTGCTTGCAGCTGCTCCATATTCTTGACTATTTGCAGGCTCTGGTCGTAAAGCAGCCTTCCGGCTTCTGTCAGGCCGACTTCTTTCCCGCGTTCAATAAGCTGAACACCCAATTCCGATTCAAGCTTTTGTATCTGCATCGTAACTGTCGATTGCACGTAGTTCATTTCTTGTGCTGCGCGATTAAAGCTTCCGTGTTTCACTATCATTTGAAAGGTTTTCAACGTTTTGAAATCCATCCGCAATCCATCCTCCTATCAAAAAAAATGAATCGATTGTTCAATTAGTTCAATTATACAAATTCCCTCCATCCAATTACACTAAAATAAAAACTAAGGAGTGGGTTTGAAATGGAATTACTGAACAAAGTAGCTCTTGTGACGGGCGGAGGTACGGGAATTGGCAAGGCAACCAGTTTGGCGCTGGCCAAGCGGGGAGCAATCGTGATCGTAAACTATTCACGCTCTCAAGTTGATGCAGATGAAACCGTGCGAAGGATCAACGAGGATGGCGGGAGGGCTGCAGCCATCCAAGCCGACGTATCCCTGGACGGGGACGTACGGGCCATGGTTCAAGCTGCCGTGCAGCAATTCGGTACCATAGACCTGCTTGTTAACAATGCCAGCATCACCCGGCATATTCCGATGGATAATTTGGAGGCGGCCACGGAGGAAGTTTGGGACGAATTATTCGATGTGAATGTGAAGGGCATGTTTTACTGCGCTAGGGCTGTTGCTCCCTATATGAAAGAAAATAGTCAAGGGGCGATCGTCAATCTAGGCAGCATCGCCGGACAGACCGGATTGGGCTCTTCGCTTCCCTACGCTGTATCCAAAGCGGCTGTTCACGGTCTAACGAAATCGCTGGCAAAAGCTTTGGCCCCTGATATTCGGGTTAACTGTATTGTGCCGGGAGCCGTCGCTACAAGGTGGTGGTCAGGGAGAGAAGAACAAATGAACCAGCTTGCCCCCCGCCTGCTCTTGAAGCGTATTTCTACACCTGAAGATATCGCATCCATGATCTGTGCGGCGTTGGAGCAGGATGCGATGACAGGCCAGATTATCACGGTGGACAGCGGACAGTCCTTGTGAGGGATGGGTAACCGCTGCATATCATGAACCCCGGGATTGAGCTAGAATGAAATAAAGGAGCATTGCTGCGGCAGCGGTTGGGAAATGAATCTTTTCCGGGCGGTGAGCCCGGATAATTGATTCAGTATCGTTGCTTCTCTTGTACGACCAAGTCGTTCCTTCCTATGAAGGAGTGAAACCGATCATTCGCTCCTGCAAACTTTCCATAACCTCTTCCGGCACTTCCCTGATCGTGATATCTTGTCCCAGGAAAAGCAGCCAATTTGTTATTTCGTCCAATTCATCCGGATGATGGACATTAACGAAAGTTTTTAATATAGCTGTAGATTGATAAGGATTCGTGTAGGCGATTGAAATTTTTAACGGATGGTATTTTTTGAACTGGGCAATCGCCTTGGGACCAAGCTCCAGGAAAAGGTTGTAGGCCCCCTCCTGTTTGCTTAGCTGCTCCATTATCTTTTTCTTGCTGGTTCTTTTTTTGGCAGCGTATGGCTTTATATCGGTGAGGCTGTCGACAGCAATAATCCGCCGCTTTTCCTCCTCCAGGTCAAAGCCTTCAATTTGCCAAGAGCTTTTTTCGCGATAGAGATGCAGCAGATAGATGGGATAAGACTGTATTTCTCTTCCTACTTCAACCGAAACCATTAAGTAGCTGTCCGTAAGAATAAGCTGGATGAGTTGTTCCAGCATGGGATGAGGCAGATCTGACAGATCAAGCAGGTCGGGGTTGTGGGGGTTGGTCCCTTCGAACAGCAGGATTTGGTTTAACAGGACAAGGTCATCCTGCTGGTTTTGCGAGATGAGGCCGAGTAATTTTTCCGCTAAGGACTGGCGGCTTTTGAGATAAGGAAGCTGTTGATTTCTTGTAGCCATGAAGGCGATAAAAAGTGCTTTGATCTCATTATCGGTAAAGCGGACGGTCGGCAGGACAGAGTTGTTCATGACGAAATAACCCCCGTCCCTCCCGACTTCGGCGACCAGCGGCATCCCCATCGCCTCAATTTCCCGGATATCTCTAATGGCAGTCGAACGAGAAACATTGAATTCCCGCATGATTTCAGTAATGGTAAAATGGGCGCGGTTGTTGATGTACCGCATGATGATATTAATCCGTTCTATTTTTTTCATGGGAACCTCTAAACAGTATCATATTTTGACATGATTAATGGTTATTATAAAGGCATCAAGAAAAAAAGCAAATCGCTTGATCAATCCAAACAAAAAGGAGTTTTAAATGATGGCAGCATACACGCTTGAGGAAAAAGACAGTTTTGTGGTGCTTGGTATAGGTACGGAGCTGAAGAGCAGTTACACGGATTATGCCGGCATAAATAAAGAGAAGGAAAGCTTTTGGCGGACAATGGAGGAGGATGGAAGGCTTGACGCTTTAAAGGCCATTGCCACAAACGAATACGTTTTTGCCGTGAGCGAAGCGGTCAATCACAAAATGATGTACTACGCAGGCGTCATGACAGAAGCATCGGTACAAGAGGAACACAGATTGATCCAATTCCCTAAAGGACAATACCTTGTCGTTAAAGGCGAAGGGAAAACGGCCGATGAGCTCAGCAATAAGCTTTCCGGCATTGCCTTCGGTCAGGTCCTGCCGCAAGCCGATAATTTTGCTTATGTGGGCGGACCCAATACAACGGTTGAGATGGGACAGCGTGACGGCGTCGTATTTGGCGAAATGTGGGTTCCTGTTGTTAAGAAATAAACGAGTTCAGAGGAGGAACTAGGATGAGTACGATCGCAAGTACTGAAAAAATCGTGAAAGCAGCATCGCGTCCTACTGGAAGAGTGGCCGCTTACTGGATCGTCACCGGCATACTCGCATTCTCCATTGCCCTAAGCGGTATCGGGCAGCTGATGCGGTACGGAGGGAATGTCGATTTAGTAACCGATATCGGATTCCCGTTATATATCACGAGCATTCTTGGGGTTTGGAAGCTGCTGGGGGTCATTGCGATCGTATTGCCAGGCTTGCCCCGGCTTAAGGAATGGGCTTATAGCGGCATCTTTTTCCTAATGACGGGTGCGGCCTTATCTCATGCGTTCGCTAACGATTATGGCGATTACGGCTTCCATATTATTCTTCCGCTGTTCTACGCCGCGCTTGGCCTCGTGTCCTGGGCGCTGCGTCCGGCAAGCCGCAGATTATAGCAGAAATTGAGGAGACGCCAATGTCCTATATGGTTGATTTTAAAAATGTGTCTAAGGCTGGTTTGGATTCTTCACCTGTCGCGGAAGCGCTGGCGGGTTTGCGCGCCAATGAAGCCCGCTATTTTATGAACAAATACAAGCATGAATTTACGGTGGTACCGGCCAGTGAAAGCCAGGAAACCCTGGCGTATGTGAACCGGATTTTGAAAGAAGAGCGTGATATAGAATTGTCGGGCAAGCCTCTGGAGACGTCGCGTTTTCAGGTGGAGAATATCAAAATGGCCTACGTCTTCTATGAGGACGGTCTTGCGGTCAACGTCATGTATACGGTTGATGATCCCAAGAAACGGGCCGTTGGCTTTAAGCTTTCTGAAGGAATGGAAATACCGGAGGAGTTAGGCAAGTTTAAGTTTGCCAGACAAAAGTCGAAATTGGCCGGAACGATCCGGGGCTCATTTTTTGTCATAAAAGGACAATATTAAGGCTCGGGTGCGAAAGATATAGCCTCCATTCCAAGGATAAAGCAATAATGAGAGTCGAAAGACGACCGGTGCTCCCCAATAGGGGTAACAGTCGTCTTTTTCGTTTAGTATGGGGGATTTATAGTATCTTTTCTCCATCCGGCAAGGCGCGTATCTTTCAGAATTCTTTCATTGCGTTATGCTACTATCGGGTAAAAGCGTTCAAATACAGAAGATGGGATAATGTTGCGCCCGACGAATAGCAGAAAAGAGGAAAAAAGATGGAACTCTTAAAGACGCAGAAAGGTCTGCTTGTAAAACTAGCGTGGATTTTAGTTCCGCTATTTATGCTTCACGCACCGTTACAGCTGCATGCCTTATCCTTCCAGGATGTAACCAGTTATCCCGTAGATGGTTATCCTAATGGTATAACTGCTGCTGATTTTAACAAGGATGGACGCACGGATATCGCTGTGGCAGACACTACCTCCCATACTATCTCGGTTCGGCTTGGCAATGGGGACGGGACGTTCGGCAATTCGGCTGCTTATGGCTCAGGAAAAAGCCCTCAGGCGATAGTGCATGGCGATGTTAATGGCGATGGAAATATTGATTTGATAACGGTTGATCGGGATAGTGATTCGATCTCCGTATTTTTGGGGAATGGCGGCGGGACCTTCGCCAATGCTTTGAGCTTCCCGGTGGGGGATGTTTCACTCCGTTTAGCTGTAGGGGATTTTAACGACGATAATAAACTGGATGTGGCCGTGTCCAGCCTTCGTGAAGATGCTGTATATATTCTGTTAGGAATTGGCGACGGGACCTTCGCTGCTCCAGTAAGTTATGCTGTTGGGGATGGACCTTATGAGGTGCTGCCGGGGGACTTTAATGGCGATGGAAAACTTGATCTCGCGGTCGCCAATTTTGGCAGTAAAACAGTTAGCGTTCTCTTGGGAAATGGTCTGGGGGCCTTTGCTCCCAAAGTAGATTATGGGGTTCAGTTAGCCGCTTCGGGGGGTGCAGCAGGTGACCTCAACAAGGATGGACACTTAGATCTGGTTGTGGGCGACGGTACGCTGCTGCCAGGATCTATCTCCGTACTATTAGGTAGGGGAGATGGAACCTTTGCTGCCGCCGTTAAGTATAGCGTCGGGGGCTCGGATACGCGAGCAATCCTGATTGAAGACTTTACGGGTGATGGGAATGCGGACGTGGTAACGGGCAATTGGAGTTCTTATAATGTCTCGGTCCTGGCAGGGGATGGCACTGGAGCCCTTGCACCTGCTGTCGTTTTTGATATGGGTGGCAGCGTTACTGACTTAATTAGCGGAGACTTTAACGGCGACGGGTTAAGGGATTTGGCATTTGGCAGGCAATCCGGCAAGGATTTTGGCGTTCGCTTGGCGATCGACGAGATTCCGCCCGTTATTACCTTGAATGGAGCCAATCCGATGCTGATGGAAGCTGGGAGTGTCTTTACCGATCCTGGCGCAACGGCTCACGATGGGATCGATGGCGATTTGACCTCGCAGATTACGGTAAGCGGGGCGGTGGATTCCAATCGGGCAGGTACTTACACGCTCACGTATGAGGTGACCGATGCCGCCGGCAATTTGGCGACAAAGACGCGTGCCGTACAGGTGGTGGATACGGTTGCCCCCGTGCTGACGCTCAATGGCCCTAATCCGATGCAGGTAGAAGCGGGAAGTGCGTTTACTGATCCCGGCGCGACGGCCCAGGATGCGGCAGATGGGGATTTGACCTCGCAGATTACGGTAAGCGGGGCGGTGGATGCGGGCCAAGTTGGCACCTATACGCTGACGTACCAGGTGACCGACGCCGCAGGCCATGTGGCAGCTGTGACGCGTACGGTTCAGGTGGTCGATACGACTGCCCCCGTGCTCACGCTCAATGGTCCTAATCCGATGCAGATAGAAGCCGGAAGCGCGTTTACCGATCCCGGCGCAACGGCTCAGGATGCGGCGGATGGGGATTTGACCTCGCAGATTACGATGAGCGGGGCGGTGGATGCGGGCCAAGTCGGCACCTATACGCTGACGTACCAGGTGACCGATGCCGCGGGCAATTTGGCGACAAAGACGCGTGCCGTACAGGTGGTGGATACGGTTGCCCCCGTGCTCACGCTCAATGGTCCTAATCCGATGCAGATGGAAGCCGGAAGCGCGTTTACCGATCCCGGCGCGACGGCCCAGGATGCGGCGGATGGCGACTTGACCTCGCAAATTACGGTAAGCGGGGCGGTGGATGCGGGCCAAATCGGCACTTATACACTGACGTACCAGGTGACCGACGCCGCAGGCCATGTGGCAGCTGTGACGCGTACGGTTCAGGTGGTCGATACGGGTGTTCCCGTGATCACACTTAATGGTCCTAATCCGATGCA
>NZ_FMYY01000014.1:0-40091 GCF_900101595.1 Paenibacillus sp. cl123 | reverse complement strand
GATGGCGACTTGACCTCGCAGATCACGGTAAGCGGAGCGGTGTATACAGGCCAAGCCGGCACCTATACGCTCACGTACCAAGTAGCCGATGCCGCCGGTCATGTGGCGACAAAAACGCGCACCGTACAGGTGGTCGATTTGGGTGCTCCGCTGATAACGCTGAACGGACCAAACCCGATGGAGATAGAAGCCGGAAGCGCATTTACCGATCCCGGCGCGACGGCCCACGATGCGATCGATGGCGACTTGACCTCGCAGATCACGGTAAGCGGAGCGGTGTATGCGAATCAAACAGGTACTTACACCCTTGTCTATAGGGTGAGGGACAGCTCGGGCAACGCGGCGGCAGATGTCACCCGAACGGTGAATGTCATACCTCAGGAGGCTTCCTCAGGCAGCTCCGGATCATCTAGTGCGGAACGATCAAGCAATGCGGATATAGCCCTTCTCATGCTTGATCTCGAAGGAAAAACACTTGGATTAACTCCTGTCTTTGCGCCCGAAATTACTCACTACACAGCTGAGACAGACGCCGGACAGGTACGGCTTCGGGTCACGTTGGCCGATCCCGGGGCGATTGTGACATGGCGGGATCAACCGGTAGAGGACACGAAAATCATTCCATTGGCGATGGGAATCAATGAGATCGTTCTTAAAGTCCGGGCAGAGGACGGGAGCGTCAAGACCTATACGATAACCATTACGCGCCATACGGTTAAATTGACCCCGCCTTCGAACGGCGGATGCACCTTTACGGATATCCGGAACCACTGGGCCGAACCGGAGATTTGTGAAGCCGCGGCGCTTGGAATCGTAGAAGGCGTGGATGCCCAAACTTTTATGCCGGACGTCCGCGTAACGCGGACGGAGTTCGCCGTCATGCTGCTGCGTACCCAACGAATCCCGATAAGCAACGAAGCGGTCCCTATGCCTTTCCTTGACAAGGAAAGCATCCCGGAGTGGGCGCGGCAAGCGATCCGGACGGCGGTAGCCAAAGGTGTTCTTGACGGTTTTCTCGACGGTACCTTACGTCCACAGCAAACGGTAAGCCGGGCTGAGATGGCTGCGATGCTCGCCAAGTCAATGAAATGGGAGACTGCGGGATTGAAGGACACTTCATTTGCTGATAACGCAAGTATTCCGGCCTGGGCCAAAGGATACGTGGAAGCAACTCGCAAACACGGGATGGTGGAAGGCCGGGATGGCAACCAGTTTGTGCCGGATGGACGGACAACAAGAGCGGAGGCAGCTGTCGTATTATTGCGGCTTTGGAAAACTCTTCATTAACGGTCTCCTATAGATCATAGTTCGGTATAGACATGCCGCCGCTTTGGCGGCTTTTTTTGATGCCGCAAGAGGAACGGTAAAGTTCGCATCGTTCGATGCATATTACGCTTTGCAACGCAGCAGCAAGGCGAATCCCTCCCGTAGGCTGGATAAACAGACATAACGGAGCGGCGACAGTGTTTGTGCGCCATAGGGCAAATTTTTGCATGCCAATGGGCATAATGGAATCATTGCGTACAAGAGGAAGGAGCTGCATGACGCGGAAATGGACCATCCCTTTGTCATTTTGCCTGAGGAACAGGCCCCCGAAGGAGCGGAGCATTGCGAGCTTTGCGAATTGTCCGGACAGCGGACCCGCGTCGTCTGGGGGGAAGGAAACCCGGGAGCCCCGCTAATGATGATTCTGGATAATCCCGGCGCAAGGGAGGACCGGGAAGGAAATTCATTTTTGTGCGGTACACGCGAAACACTCCAAATTGGTATGAGGGAAGCGGGGATTGCCGTAGACGATGTGTATGTGAGCTATTTGCTGAAATGCCGGCCGGTTCGCGCCTACAACAAGCCTGTGGCAAGAGCGGCATGTTTGCCTCACTTGCAGCTGCAGCTTGTTCAGAAGCAGCCGCTTGTGTTGTTTGGATTCGGCAATGTCGTGGCCGAGGCTCTATTTCCGGATAAGGAGAGCGCAAGTGTCAAGGAATTGAGAGGCGCCTGGCATGAATTTCAAGGTATACCGATCAGCTTCACCTATCATCCGCTTGCCGTAAGGAGACGTCCCAATCTGCACAGGCTTTTCGTTGAAGATTTGCGGGCCTTGAAGGAGAAGTGGAAGAAGCTTCGGCACGATTGCTAATGCGTAAGATCAACAATGCGATTGGCCGATTCTGCTCGCCAAGCGGAGGGACGCCAAGCGAATCATAGCTGAGGCTGCCGGACGAGGAGGGCCAGCGCTTTTTGCTTGTATATCGAATCCGCAGTCCTGAAGCTTATGACTTCCTCTGCCGCCCTAGTCGTCCTCAATCTTTATTCCAGGATCAGCTTAATTTGATTCGCCTTTCCGTCGAGCTTATGGGCAGTATCCTCCACTACCTGGAATGCGTTGATGGCTTGCTGGAGCCGGATCTGGCTTTCGGCGGCAAGCATGCGGGAATTTTTCGTGCTGCTCTCTACTTCCCGGATGCGGGTCGAGATCTCCTTCACATATTCGGTCGCTTCCCTGGTTGCTTGTTCGACTTGGGCGGCCAGCTTGCGAACCTCGCTTGCAATAACCCCGAACCCGAGGCCGTGCTCCTTCGCGTGGGCAGCCTCAATAGCCGCGTTAAGGGCAAGAAGGTTCGTCTGCTCGGCAACTTCTTTAATTGACCGGACGATCCCGCGTATGGATTCGGACTGGCTTTCCAACTGAAGCAGTACGGCCATATTGTCTTCGGAGCTCGATACGACATTGCCGACAGCTGCCTGGGTTTCCGTGCTGCGGGCCATGCCTTCCCGGGCGTGACTTAGCAGCTCATGGGAAATTTGCAGAAGGTCACTGGTCAATCGGGAAGCCGTCTGTTCACGTTCGTCGATGTTGGCCGCGATCTTGAGTACGGAAGAAGGGAACCCGTCCTCCCCGATAATCGGCATATAGGTTGCTTCAAGCCAAATGAGACTGCCGTCCTTTCGAACCCTTTGGATTTTGTTCTGAAACGTCCTGCCTTGGCGCAGCCCGTCCCATAGCTCTGCGTATTGAGGGCTGTTTCGAAATTCAGGCGTGCAGAAAGAGGCATGGGACATTCCCTGCATGCCGGATGACGGATAGCCAAAGGATCGTGCGAAGTTATCGTTGGCGTTAAGCACGCAACCCTCCATATCAAATTCGATCATGGCAAGGGAGCCTTGAATGGCCGACACGACGGCAAGAAGATGCTTCTCTCCTTGATGCTCTTTCAAAACCTTGGCTTCTTCTATGTTCATAAGAACAAGCTCCTCAACTATGTATAGGTTTTTAGTAAAAATTATACAAAATCTATACATAAATCACAAGAGAATGTTTAAAAACGGCGTATAACGAATAAAATTTCGGCATAACCCTCCTCATTTTGTATCGATTATGTATAATTACAAAGGAGGAGTGGATCGACGTATGTACAGCATGAAGAGGGCTTCCGAGCTGCTGGGGATCCCTGTGGTCACGATCCGTGCCTGGGAGAACCGTTACGGGGTCATCTCACCCAACCGAAGCAGCGGCGGACATCGCCTGTTAAGCGAGGAGGATCTTGCCAAGCTCAGCTTTCTTAAAGACCAGATCCAAAAAAACGGCTTGAAAATCAGCGAAGCGGCGAGGCTGCTGCAGCAAAGCGAGTCTGTCCCTGCGGAACCGGACCAGGAGCAGGCTCCCAAGCGGCCGATATCCGGCCGGTCGTATGACGGTCTGGTCGACAAGCTATACACCGATCTAATAAGCTTCAATGCCCTGCAAGCGGATAAAACAATAGATCTGGCGTTTGCCCTGTACGACTTCGAGGAAACGTTTCGATGCATACTCGTTCCTGTTCTATATCGGATCGGAGCGGAGTGGGAGGCGGGCAAAATTGCCGTCGTTCAGGAGCATTTCGCTTCGGAGACGATCATGCGGCGATTGTCAGCCTTGTATCGGGTATATCCCGTCGATCCGGATCTGCCGGCAGTGCTGGCTTTTTGCCCGGAAGGAGAGCGTCATCATCTCGGACTGTTGTCGTTCAGCCTTTTCCTGCGCAAACGGGGCGTGAATGTCTTGTATGCGGGTCCCGACACGCCATTTCAGGACCTGGAAGCGATTATCGGAGGTCAGAATATCTCGTTTGTCGCCATTTCCGTTACGGACACTCGTTATATAGACAAGCTTATGGAGTGGATTGAAACAGCCGCACGGCATAACCCGCAATTACGGTTTCTTCTGGGAGGGGCCGCTTTCGACGGCCAAGCGGCAAGGCGCAAGGTTAAAGCGAATGTGCGATATTTGTCTGCCGATGAATGGGAAGATTGGCACCATGCCTAGCAGACCGCACGACTATACGACAAAAACGTCCTTATCCACCCGATCCGGTTGGTAAGGACGTTTTCGATCTGTCGGGACAGCCGGCCGGTGCTGCCCTCCCGCCAGCTTTATTTCCATGTAGAGTAATGTTTTATCCAGTATAAATCCAATAACCCCGATAATGACGATGCCAAGAGTAACGATTTCTATTCTGAAATACAGTCCGTCCGAAAGCTCCGCCAGAAATACCTGGAACGTGGCTATCGGACCAGCAAACACAGCGCTTGCGGTCGTCATCGGGACCAGCTGCCAAGCAAGGAGTCCGAGCAGCAGAGAGATGAGCAAAATCACTTTGCCGTTTATTTTGTAGACCGTCTGTCCAAACTTCGTTCTCGGTTTGGTTTACCATGTCTCAGCTCATGAATATCGGCCTGGCCAAACAGATTCAGCGGCGGGAATAACGTCCTTATTTCCAATAGGGCTGGCTCCTTTACGCTCCGCGGATGTCGGTATAGAATAGGAAGATACAAAAATAAATAGGATAGGGAATCTGCTGTAAAAATGGTTAGTGCCGGAAGCCGCGGAAAGCGTGGAATGGAGTGAAGAGTACGATGCAAAAATTACGGAATTGGGCGGGGAATTATACATACAGCGCCGCAGAGCTCTTCGAGCCAGAGCGAATGGAGCAGCTCCAGGAATGGGTGGCGGCACAACATAAAGTCAAAGCGCTTGGTTCGCGCCATTCGTTCAATAGCATCGCCGATACGTCCGGCGGTCTGATTTCGCTAGGGAAGATGAATCGAGTGTTGGAGCTTGACCCCTCTCGCGGCACCGTCACCGTAGAAGGCGGCATTCGGTACGGAGAATTGGCCGGTTATCTGCATGCCAACCGCTATGCGCTGCATAATCTGGCTTCTCTTCCGCATATTACGATTGCCGGCGCATGTGCAACGGGTACGCATGGCTCGGGGGACCGGAACGGCAACCTGGCTACCGTAGTACGCTCCGTTGAGATGGTGACGGCGAGCGGGGAAGCGGTCGTTTATACGCGCGGCGAACAGCCGGAAGCGGATGGAGCCATCGTCAATCTTGGAGCGTTAGGCATCGTATCGAAGCTGACGCTCGACATCGTGCCGAGCTTTGATATCAGCCAGCTGGTGTTTGAAAGTCTGCCTTTATCCCGGCTGGAAGGCCATATCGACGATGTTTTCTCAAGCGCGTACAGCGTCAGCCTGTTTACCGATTGGACCGGCCGCCGATTCACCCAGGTTTGGTTGAAACAAATCGCAAGTACGGATGAAGCGTTCGTCCGAGACGAGTTTTACGGGGCGACGAGGGCTGCTGTGCCGCTGCATCCCGTGCCGGGCATTTCTGCGGAGCCATGCAGCGAGCAGCTGGGAAAAAGAGGACCTTGGCACGAGCGGCTGCCGCATTTCCGGATGGCGTTTACTCCGAGCGCGGGAGAGGAGCTGCAAAGCGAATACTTTGTGCCGCGAAACCATGCGTATGCTGCGCTAGAGGCGATTTTCCAGTTGGAGGAGCATATCGCTCCGCATCTCTATATTTCGGAGGTGCGCTCCATTGCCGCCGACCAGCTGTGGATGAGTCCGAACTACGGCCGGGACTCCATCGGCATTCATTTTACATGGAAGCCGCACAGTGAGGCGGTCGAGCGCGTGCTACCGCTCATCGAAGCGGCGCTCGAGCCCTATGAGGCGCGTCCGCACTGGAGTAAGCTGTTCACGATGGCTCCCGAACGAGTGAAGTCGCTCTATGAGAAGCACCGTGATTTCCAAAACCTCGCAGCCAGCTGCGATCCGCAGGGAAAGTTCCGCAACTCGTTCCTGGATCGGTATTTCAAGTAAGTGTTGCCCTGACACCGGTTACCGTGGAACTTGTCCGCGATAACCGGTTTTAATTTGCCATCCGCTCCAACCTCCCCTTGAGACAGTACTATTGGAAATTGATTGGTTAACTTGGACGTGAGCCGAAGCGGGCAAAGGAGACTTATAAACGCGTACCCCATAACTCCACTCGTATGATACAGTAGCTTTAGAACTCTTAGAGGGGAGAACATACATGTACACCAAAGAGCATTTAATCATGCAATTAGAGCAGCTGGGCATAGACGGCAAAGGAACGTTGCTCGTGCATTCTTCCATGAAAAGCATGGGGCCGGTCGAGGGCGGCGCGGATACGGTCCTGGATGCGTTTGCGGAGTATATGAAAGAGGGGCTGCTGGTATTGCCCACGCATACATGGTCCTATATTAAGGCGGACAATCCGAGGTTCTACGTGGAACATTCGCCTTCCTGCGTAGGGATATTACCCGAACTGTTCCGCGGGCGGCCTGGCGTAGTGCGTTCGCTGCACCCCACGCATTCGGTGGCGGCCTTGGGCCGGGATGCTGCAGCGTTCACCGGCGGCGATCATCAGTTCGATACGCCATGCGCCAGAGGTTCCGCTTGGGGGAAGCTGCTCGACCGCAAGGCGACGATATTGCTGGTTGGGGTCGATTTGCGGCGCAATACCTTTATTCATGGGGTCGAGGAGTGGGCGGACATACCGGGAAGGTTAACGGATGACCATGAGATGCTGTACACGGTTTTGCCTGATGGGACAGAAATCCCGGTCCCTTCCCGCAGACATTGCGGACTGTCATGGTCGGAGCATTTTTGGAAAATAGATGGCATCCTGGAACAGACGGGCGCGATGCATAAAGGGCGGCTTGGCGATGCCGTCGTAAGGGTGTGCGATGCGGCCAAGGTGGCGGAGATCGTAACGGACATGCTGAAGGACAATCCGGATCTGTTCTCGGATAATGATCCCTTGGATAGGGATGAGGAGTACAGGAGAACTGGTAGGCAATAAGGTCCGCTAAGCCGGCGACTTCCTCACCCGTTCTTCGGCTCGTTTCAGGCGGCTAGCCCACGGCTTCAGTCCTCCACGGGACTGGATGAGGGTTGTTCTGCCTGCCGTTCCGGCAGCAGCAGTCCTATCAGCATGCCCGCGCAGGCCGGAATCAGCCAGCCCAGGCCAATGCTATACAACGGCAAGTGCCGGTTGAAGAAATCGTGGAGCTGATGAATACCGAGCGGCGTATCTTCAAGGCCGTCGACCAAGCTGACGAGAAAGGTCAGCAGCAGACTGACCGCGTAAACGGCGCGTTTGCCTTTAAACCCATGATGCAGAAATGTCAGCAAGATGAGCACGATAGCCAGCGGGTAGAGGATCGTCAGAACGGGCACGGAAAAGTGAATCAATTGCTCTAGTCCGATATTGGCCAGCAGGGCGCTGACCACGCTCAGGACGACGCAAATGCTTTTATACGACAGGCTTGGCATGATCTGGTGAAAATAGCTGCTGCAGGCGGCGGTCAGGCCGATGCTTGTGGTCAGACAGGCAAGCAGCACGATAAGGCCGAGTACAAATCCTCCGAACGTGCCGAAATAATGGCTGGTCACCAGGTTCAGCACCGTGCCGCCATTGGCCAACATCCCGAAGGCTGATACGCTGCTTGCTCCGATATAAGTCAGGGAGGTGTAGATCAGGGCGAGCATAGCCGCTGCAATCATTGCCGCCTGGAAGCAGACGGTCAGCATGCCTTTGCGTGCGCTGACCCCTTTGGCCCGGATAGCGTCTACGACGATAATGCCGAATACGAACGCCGCCAGCGCATCCATCGTCAGATACCCCTCCTGGAAGCCGTTAAAGAAAGCTTGGAAGACATAACCCCCTTCCGGCGCTTGAGGCTGGCCGAGAGGCGCCATAAGGGACGCGATGGCCAACAGGGCGATGCAGGTGATCAGCAGCGGCGTCAGGATACGGCCTACAATATCAACCATTTTGGCCGGGTTAATGGCAAGCAGCAAGGTCACTCCGAAAAATAAGACGGTGGAGATGGCCAAGCCTAACGGACCATACCCCGCTTCGATATACGGTTTAATCCCGATTTCGTACGCCACGCTGCCGGTTCTTGGCATGGCAAACAAAGGTCCGATCGTTAAGTAAAGCAAGGTGGTATAGCCGAAGGCAAACCAGGGATGTACGCGACTGGTCAAGGCAAGCAAGCTTTTCGATCCGGAAAATCCGAGAGCGAGCGTCCCAAGTAAAGGCAGGCCGACGCCCGTGATCAGAAAGCCGAGATTGGCCTGCCAGTATTGATCGCCTGCGTGTTGGCCCATCATCGCCGGGAATACGAGGTTTCCCGCTCCGAAGAACAGGGCGAATAACATCAGTCCGATCGTCAAAGTGCTGTTGAAAGAAATGCGCTGCATGAGATGTCTCTCCCGAATGATGAATGTATGTCCTATTTAAAGATAATACCCACTACTTGCAGGGAAGCATCTCAACGTGGATTAGTTTAATATTAATCTACATGATTCGATAAAAAATGACAATGCCAAGTAAGTGCCAATACCGGTACAACGAAAACCCCCTCTCAGCGCTTGCGGATCTTGTCCGGACAAACGCTGGAGGGGGTAACTTATTTTTGGCCGAGTTGCCGTCTAAGGTGTAGCTTCATGATGAACATGATACCGCCCTTTGGGAATAACGAGCGGCGAGCCTGATACGGGATCTTCGATCACCGTGCAGTCCAGCCCGAAAACATCCTTCACAAGCGAGCTTGTAATCACCTGGGACGGCTCGCCTTCCGCCACAAGCTTTCCCCCGGCAAGCGCAAATATATGGCTCGCATAACGCGCCGACAAGTTGATATCATGAAGCACCATGACGATCGTCGTGCCCTGTTTGCGGTTAAGGTCCGTAAGCAGGTCGAGAATTTCGACCTGATACGTAATATCCAGGAAAGTTGTCGGCTCATCGAAGCGTCGACTTGCCACAGGCGTTGGCCCCGATAATGACGCTTACTTGATTGCTGGGAATCACAAGGCTTATGCCTTGGACAACCGTTTTATGATCATAACCGGCAACGATTTGTTCAGCTTGAAACGTATGTGTCGGCTTCATTATAAATCTCCCAAAACCAAATTTACGCCGACCAGACCCGCAGGAATGACATTGGAGAAGCCGCCTCCGACCAATCGTTTGGCGATCGGTCCCGAAAGGAAAGCGACGAAAGCTATTGGACCTGTCGTCGCGGTAGCAAGGGCAATCATGCAGACAGAGCTTACGATCAGCGCAATTCTGGTCAGGTCCGTATTCACCCCGAGAGAAGTGGCCGTTTGTTCTCCAAGCTCCAGCAAGCTGAGCTGCTTGCCCAGTAAGGCGACGATAGGCGCAAAGACGAGAACGGCTATCACCAGCGGCGGAAGCTCATGCATCTGAGAGCCGTTGAGACTGCCGCTGAGCCATCTGAACGCTGCCGGAATGTCTTGTTGGTCGCCCACCAGCATCCCAATTGCTGGGTTGTCAATAGCAAATAAGTGAGGGAAAGTTGGGGGGAATCCGAAATCAAGTGAGAGAACATACGCGGAGTCAAGTCTTAGAAGAGAGATGAACATAGGAGACTGTAACGAGGAGGGGAAGGCGTGGAGCTGACAGATGATCATGCCATTATCGAAGCCGTACTGAAAGGCGATAAGCAAGCGTATGCGGGCATCGTCCGGCGCTATCAGAATAAGCTTTACGGGCTGTTTCGCAAGATGGGTTCTTCCGAAGCGGACGCTCAGGATCTGACCCAGGAGACGCTGCTGAAAGCTTACCGCAAGCTGGCGGCGCATAATCCGGCGCAGAGCTTTGCAGGGTGGATCTACACGATCGCTATCAATCTGCAGAAGGACCGGGGGGCCCGGAAAACAGCGAGCTCCCTGCAGGAGAACAGCTATGAACCCGAAACGCCGGAATCCATGCTGCTGAAGAAGGAACTGCGTTCCGAGCTGCATCTCCTGCTGGAGGAGCTGCCTGAACATTATCGGCTCGTACTGCTTCTGCGCTACACTAACCAGCTCAGCCATCAGGAGATTGCCGGGATTACCGGCATGTCGGTCAGGCAGGTTACCAATATTGTCTTTCGTGCCAAAATCAGTCTGCGAAAAATCGTCGAAGCCAAGGAGGGGAAACGCAGTGACATTCTTGGAGCGTACCGAAAAGAAAAAAGTCAGCCGTAAAGCAGATGGCGGCAGGCCGGCGATGGAGGACAATATCTGGGAGCAAACGCTGTTTGCCGACAAGCTGCCGGACGAATTCACCGACCAAGTGATGCTGCACCTGGAAGGGATAGAGATCGAAGCTGTACAGGAAGCCCCGATGTCCGCTCGGCCGGGCAGAGCAACCCATCCGACCGATACTTCCATCGCCGCTCAGCTGAAGCGTGCCCGCAACGCGCAACGCGCGTTTACGCTTAAAACCTGGGGAGCGGCGGCAGCCGCATTGATGCTGGTGGGCGGAACGCTTCTGTATACGCAGCCTACCCTGGCGAGTATGGTAAGATCGCTATTTGCCAAGGATAGCTTGGTAGACAATGGGATGAAAAATGTCCACGACATGGGGCTGGTGCAGATATCCGGCGTCAGCGCCGTAGATCAGGGCTATAGGCTGCAGGTCAACGAGGTGATTGCCGACTCCACTCGGCTGATTATCGGAATCGATGTGTATGACGACAAAGGAAATACCATCGCCGGAGAGATTGACTACGCGACTTCCGACTTCAATATTTACTTCAACGAGCGGGGCAACTTTGCCGATGTTTCCTATGATATGAGACAGGGAGGCAACCAGACGACCAACCGCATGGAATTTAAGTTCATGCGTCCCCTGCTGACCGACAAGCTGCAGCTTAATGCGCATATCAAGGAGCTAAGACTGTATAAGGATAAGCTGAATGCGGAGCCTCCCGTCAAAGAAATAAAAGGGGATTGGAAGCTGATTATAGAGGCCGATCTGGCCAAAGCCAAACCCCTCACGCTGCTGACCGCGATCGATCAAACGTATGAGACTCCAGGCGGCATACAAATCCATATGCAGGGGGCTTCCCGGACGCCGAGCGGGGGCTCGCTGGAGTTTACCACCAGGCTGACTCCGGAAGCGGCCGGACGGGCGGTGAATGGGCAAAGCGGCTTCCATCAGCTTAACTTTCATCTGGAAGACGAGCAGGGGAAGCGGCTCGGGGACAGCACGCTCTTCCAGCTCGGCCGCCGGTATGAGCTCGAGCGCTGGAGCGGCGTGACCCAATGGTTTTATCAATTCGATAATTTCGCATACGACAAGCAGAAAATCCGGTTCGTGCTGGACAGCTACGTGATCCGCGAGCGTAGTACGGCGTCGGTAACGTTCGATCCGGCGGCGATATCGGCCGAGCAGCCTGCTATATTCGAGGATTCGGGGGATAAGCTGCTGCTCCAAGGACTGCAGATCGGTCCTGAGCCGCATGCAGACCCGGCTGCTTCCCAGTCGGATAAGACGCGCGCTGTCATTCCATTCGGAGGCGGAGGCACAGTGAGCCATGATATACATGGGGATACTTGGGTCGCTGTCGACGAGACCGGCAAGGAATATTCGATGTTCGTAGGAGGTAGCGTATCCATCCATGAATCAGGCGCAGTCGAGATGCACGATGGCGGCTTTATTATCCAGGATTTGAAGACAATGCCCAAGCGGCTGACGATCAAACGTCTTATCGTCAACCATCAGTACCGGGATGCCGACTGGTCCTTTGTGATACCGCAGACCGGGACGAACGGAGTCGTTCCGGTACCGGAATAAGCAAGCATCTATAGGGTTTTCATGAGGATTGCCATTCCGCTGCATGCAAAAAAGCCCCTATTTGGTAGGGGCCGCTGAAAAACTTACGTTTTTTGCAGAAAGGCAGTTACCATTTACGGCCCAGCGCCTTGGCGAGTCCGCCAACAAGCAGGCCCCAGATCGCGTTGGTTGAAAAAACACTGACAATTGCAAGCGGGTTAGTAAGGGGGCCTTGCAATTTCCCGTCCAAAATTGGAGAAAGGATGCCGCTGACTATGATGGCGAACAGGGCATAGCTCAAGCCCGCACAGACGAGAACGGCAACAGGGTTAGGCGTTTTCTTCACGAGGACGATGACCAGCCAGGCCAAGGAAATAAGGATCGTCATCAGAATGCTTCCGAATTGCTGCCCCAGGATGTCCATAATCCCCGTCATCTTCATGACAGGTCTGATCAGCGCTATAGCGCCCAGACCCAGGATAAAAGGCCAATGTTCCTTGATAACATTTGTTGATTTCAACATGTATCAGTCCTTCGCTAGTTAATGTTTGATTGGTTGGCTCGCTTTAACTGTAACAAATACATGTTGTGAACTTGTTGCGATTGTTTGCGTTTGTTATACGATCGTTGAAGGCAATGAAAAGAACTTTGACCGGCTGGGCGCTCTGCTTGCCGAATAACATTTGCCGAACGCTTGGGGGCGCCGGAAGGCGCCTCTTTATTTGTTGCGGGTACAATTATCAGACAATATCGCATCGTTCATTCACAAATATTTCGTTCAAGATCAAGCAGCAGAGATTAACCTCCCACTTTTGGGTCGAAACTAGTAACACTAGCTGATGGAGGGTGCTTGGAATGACGGTTAGTTGTCCATCTTGCAGCATGAAGGTCAAAATTAAAAAAAATGGGAATGGGAGATGCATATGTGGAGTTCATATAAAGGTAATAAATTAATTTAAAACTAACGGGTTATCATGTATTTATAAAAAAATGACTTTTCTTGCACATAGGAATAGACAATTCGATTATTATATGCAAAAATTGTTTATATGGCAAGAAATGAGGTGTCAATACTTGAGATATATTTATAAATTATATCATGAACGAACCCCGACCGAATTTAACGAACTATACCAGCACAGGTTTAACTTTGATTCCGCCATTCCTCTGGGTTTAGTTATCAGACCGATGAGTCAACCGCAAACTTATGAGTTATTTTACGTGCCCACTAATAAAATGTTGAATATTGTGAGTAAAATTTACGTTGTATCAAATGCGCTTCTGCGTACTTTTCACGAACTTCCACCAGTAGCCCAGAATCAATTTATTAATGAATGCCTGGTAGAGGAATTATATAATAGCAATCAACTGGAAGGGATAAGAAGCAGCAGAGAGGAAATTGCCAAAAGCGCAAAAGAAATAAAGCTCAATAGAAAAGCAAAAACAAGGTTCGATAGTATGATCAAATCGTACATGGGTCTGCTTCAGGATAATATTGAGTTACCTAAAGTACCCGCAGATATCCGGAAAATATATGACGAAATTACGAATGGAGAAATAGACCTGGAGGAACTCCCGGACGGTGAAGTTTTCAGGAAAGAGGCAACCTATGTTTTAAAAAAATCAGGCACTGGAAAGGTCATCCACCAGGGGGTTACCCCCGAAAAAGAAATTTCCGCTGCAATCACTCAAATGCTAAAATTTATGAATGATAAAGAAGACATTCCTCAATTAATCAAGGTCGCGGTCGGCCATTACTATTTCGGATATATACATCCCTTCTATGATGGAAACGGAAGAACGTCCAGATTTATAAGTAGCTTATATGTTTCCAAGACACTGGGTAATATCCCCTCGCTATCGTTATCCAGAGGTTGCAATAAATATTCAAATAAATACCTGGAAGCCTTTGACTTTACCAATAGTATTAAGAGTAGAGGAGAGCTGAATTATTTTATTGAAGCTTTCTTAACAATTATGGTCGAGACTCTCGTTGAAATGAATACAGAGTTAAAAGAAAAAAGCGAGCTGTTAGGCATGGCGGCAGCTAAGCTGCAGAAAGAGCCGAAATTAAATGGCATGGAGGATTCTCATGGAGCAGTCATGTTTATACTTGCACAAAACCACTTTTTCGACTCTAATAGCGGGCTCACCATAAAAGAGCTAGCCGAAATACTGAACAAATCGGAAGCGACTCTCAGGAAAATAGTGAAGGAGCTGCTCGATCTCTCATTAATTAGTCAGATAGGCGAGCGCCCCGCCTTTTATTACATTCAGCACCATTACTTTGAGGGTTAAGTGAAGCCACCGGCGCTCTTGGGTCCCGGACCGGTTGTTGGCTCGCATCTCAACCCTGTCAATCCTCGCCCTGTTCCTCTCTTATTACGCTAAGGAGGTCATACGTTCTCCTTCAACCCAAACAAACCGCCCCGGCATCTCGCCGCGGCGGTAAGATAGGTCGATATAAACCGCATGTTCGCAGAAAAAAACGCTGTTTCGCTCCGGGATGCGCAGCAGTGCGCTTATGCAGTCACAGAGCCGGCTTGCCGGGCCGCCGGGGAATTAAGCTTGCCTGCCCAGATGCAGTAGCCCATGCCGACATAAGCGAGTCCCCAGAAAGCGGCGAAAAATTGATTGTCCGCAATCGGCAGGAAGAGGTTGAGAAGCATCAGCACAAGCAGAGCCGGCACCCAGCGCGGAAATACCCGGGCTTTGAACGACAGGATGGCGAACACCAGCGATCCCCCCATCAAGCCTACCATCATGACAGCCCGAGAGATGTCGACCACAATGCCTTCCGGCATAGGGGCTCCCGCGCCCATGACAAATGGGGTCCATACCATCGCTGTCGTCACGATGTTAGCGATAATAATTGCCAGTGTCGCCACAAACCCGGTTACTCCGGTTTCACGGGCTTGCACCAGGTACGTGACGATCGTGCCGACGGACATCAGGATGCATGCGATAAAGCCGAAGGTCAGCTCCTGCGGGCTATCGGTCCCCCAGATCATGGAAGTTGGCGTCATGCCGATACGCGCAATACCTGCCAGGATACAGATCATGCCGAGCCAGCGGATAATTTGCTTGTCATTCATTCGTGTACAGCCTCCTTAAGGTAGGTTCATGCTTTATGAACTTATGATAAGGGCAGGGAATGCCCGGGGACCAGAGAAGCCTATTCCCGGTTTGGCGGGAAGAAAAAGCGCTTGTTTCGGGAAAAAAGCGGGAGGAGCGGCGGGAAATTATCAGCCATCCATATCCAATCCGGAGGCCGGGAGCTATAATTGGCTTATCAACTACTCGGGAGGGCATGTCACGTATGGCCTCGGAAGTCCGCAAGCTGAAATCGGGGAGACTGGCAGGCTTGCAGCTGCTCGTCCTGACTTTCTGTCTCATCACGATATCGATGTATATCAGCAGCATTCCGCGTTACTATAAGGCTTTGATTTCGACCTGCATCGCGCATGGCTGCGGCAATTCCGTTCCGGCCATGCCGATCCCGGAGCAGGGCCTCACGCTGGAGCACTACGCCCTTTTGTTCGTACTGATCGATTGCGTGTTTACCTTCGTGTTTTATGCGACATCCGCCGCGATGCTCTGGAAAGGATTCCGCGAACCGATGGGCCTGCTGGCGGCCGCGGCGATGGTTTCCTTCGGCACCTCCTTCCCTTCGCTTACGATGGTCGCCTCCGAGGGGAGCTTTCTCGCCTATCATTGGTTCATGATGAATGCGATGCTGGGCTGGATTACGTTGTCGCTGTTTTTCTTTTTGTTTCCGGATGGCTTCTTCGTTCCCAGATGGACCCGGTTCGTCTTTTTCCTCATCGTCGTTGTCGATGTGCTTCAATTTGCTTATAGCGGCCGCCTATGGACTGTTTTTAACGTGCCGGAATACGTTCGGTTGCTGTGGTATGTCGGCTCCACGGTGATCCTTATCTATTCTCAGGTTTACCGGTTCCGCAAGGTGTCGGGAGCGGTACAGCGGCAGCAAACCAAATGGGTCGTGTACGGGGTGGCGATCGGGTTTGTCGGCTTTCTCGGCATGAGCGTGCTGTTCTATCCAGGCTTTAATGACGGCTCGGCGATCACCTATGTGTATCTGAATGCGATCCTCAACTTATCCTTGACAGCCATACCCATTACGCTGATGATGGCGATTCTTCGCCAGCGATTATGGAACATCGATCCGCTGGTGAGACGGACGCTCGTTTATGCGGCGTTGTCCGTTTGTGTCGTGCTGCTGTATACGATGGCCGTGCTTTACTTAAGCCGGCTGTTTCAAACAAAGGATAACTTTATCATCTCCCTGCTCGCTACCGCCGTAGTTGCCGTGGCGTTCGCGCCGCTCAAGGAATGGCTGCAGCGCCAGATTAACCGGCTGATGAAAGGCAGGCACGACGATCCTTATGCCGTGCTTCTTGAGCTCGGCAACCAGTTGATCCAGCCGTTAGCTCCGGAGGCTATGCTTGATGCCGTAGTCAGAACGGTCAAGGATGCGCTCCGTCTGACGTATACGGCCATCGCCATCGGAGTCGGCGGCCAGGAGAAAACGGTAGCTTCCGCGGGGGAGCGGGTGAATGAGGTGCATGCTTTCCCCATTATTCATAGAGGAGAAGAGCTGGGCACCTTGTATATCGCCAGCCGTTCCCCTGGAGAGGGCTTCTCGGCGGAAGATCATAAATTTCTCGACGTCCTGCTGCGACAAGCGGGGCCTATCGTGGAGAACGTGAACATGACGCTCGGTATGAAGCTGCTGGCGAAGGATTTGCAGGAGTCGCGCGAGAAGCTGGTGCTGGCCCGGGAGGAAGAACGCCGCCAAATCCGCAAAAACCTGCACGACGACCTGGCTCCCCGGCTGGCGGCGCTAGCGCTGAATGCAGCCACGGCGCAGAAATATGTGGAGAAAGAACCGGCCACCGCTATAGACATGCTGGCCGACCTGCGGCGGGTCATCCGCTCAACCGTGAGCGAGATCCGGGTCATGGTCCATGATCTGCGTCCTCCGACTCTGGATGAGCTGGGGCTGGTCGGGGCGATTCAGGAGCGGATTCATGAGCTGTCCAAGCCAGCTCAGCTGCTGGCCGAAGAGCAGGGGACCGAGCCGCTTAGGATAGCGCTGAATGTGCCGCTGCCTCTGCCGCCCTTGCCTGCGGCGGTGGAGGTTGCGGCCTACCGGATCGTGACCGAGTCGGTTGTCAACGTAGTCAAGCATGCGCAGGCAACCGCCTGCACGGTACGGCTGAATGTCGATTCGGCTAGTCAACTGATCGTGGAAATCACGGACAATGGGCTGGCGGGCAGCGCAAGAGCTTCTGCCGCGGCGGCTGCCTTCGTTGCCGGCCAAGGGGGCATCGGTCAGCAATCGATTCGGGAGAGGGCCGCCGAGCTCGGCGGACAATGCCTGATCGAGCGGCTGGAGCAGGGCGGGACGCGGGTGTTTGCCGTTTTGCCTCTCTAGGAGAAGCAGGTCACTTGAACAAAGGAGAGCTGGATATGAAGCTAATCATCGCCGACGACCATCCGCTGTTTCGGAGCGGCGTTCGCAACTTATTGGAAACTACGGAGGACCTGGAAGTCGTGGGAGAAGCCTCGACCGGCGATGAAGCGCTGGAGCTGGCGGCCGCGCTGCAGCCGGAGTTAATTCTGATGGACATCCGCATGCCCGGCTTGAACGGCATCGAGGCGACGCGGCTGATCAAGGAGCGGTTCCCCCGTATCGAGATCCTCATCCTGACCATGTTCCAGGACGATCAGTCTGTGTTTACAGCCATGCGGGCCGGGGCCAAAGGGTATGTGCTGAAGGACGCCGACGAAGCGGAGCTGCTGCAATCCATCCGGATGGTGGGAAGCGGCGGAGCGGTCTTCAGCTCGGATATCGCAGCGCGGATGATCCATTACTTCGCGGCGTCCGAGACGCCCGTCCGCCCGGACCACCCTGCCTTGGCCGAGCTTTCCAAGCGGGAGATGGAGATCCTGGAGCGTATTGCCGCAGGCGATACGAATGCGCAGATTGCCTCCCGGCTCTATATCAGCGTCAAAACGGTGGCGAACAACGTATCCATGATTTTGAACAAGCTGCAGGTGTCGGACCGGAACGAAGCGAGGCGTCTGTACAAGGGCTCGTGTGAGAGTTAAAGCGCAGCAGGCCGGCAAGCATGCAGAAGAGGAAGCCGATGAGAGCTGAGCAGCTTGCCAGACTTGCGGTGCGGGGAGCGGAGCGCAATAAGCCGGTCGTTTGCCCGCCGGCGCTTCGACGCACGATGATGGAAGCTTGCTTTATTCTGCTCCGGGGCGTACACCGGAGATGGGTGCGGTTTATCCGCGATGCGGCGCGGACGGCGAGTCAGAACGGCGTCAAGCAGCAGTAGCAGTAATAACAGCGTCAGCGGCAGAACTTGCCTCCTGTATACTACCAGAGACAGGTCGCTGGCCTAACGGGCTAAGCGATCTATTTGGCATGGACTGGCTTGCGTGATATATCGAGCGGTGATATAATCAAACCGGGTTATATCGGCATACGATATAGCGAGATGGCCAGATAGCCAGATAGCAGGGCGTTAAGCAACTCAGGTGAGGGTGAATGGATGAAAGAAAAGCCGATTAGCCGTTATATGCCCATATCCGAAACGGCGTACTACATTTTGCTGTCCTTGACGGATAAACGCCATGGTTATGGAATTATTCAATATGTGAATGTTTTGACCCGCGGACGAATCCGCTTGGGAGCGGGCACCGTGTATGGAAGCCTGGCCCGTATGGAGAAGGATGGCCTGATCCAGGTGGTTGCCGAGGAAGAGCGGCGCAAGCTGTATCGCATATCGAGCGCAGGAGCGGATTTGCTTAAGCTGGAGATCGCGAGAGTCAAGGAAATGTATGAGCATGCGACAAGAGTAGAGGATGCCTTGCGATGAGAGCCGGGGATAGACATAAGCGGAGCTGCCGAATAGCGGCCGAATAATATGAAATTTCGGAGGATATTCCTGAAACCCCCGTGTTCTAACAGGAATTTAATATTTTATTCTATTACTAATAGTGATACACTGTAATAAGGTTAGATATGATCCAGAAAAAATGTGTAACGAGGTGGCGCCCTGGCATGCTGAGGCGTCTGGTCGAGCGCCTGCATTCTTTCTGCAAATCTATAGGGTAGAAGGACGGTAAACATGAGCGACAGACAAACGAAAACAGATGTTATCTTAATTGGTGCCGGCATTATGAGTGCGACCTTAGGGTCTCTGCTGAAAGAATTAGTACCGGACTGGGAAATTACGGTCATTGAGAAGCTCGCCGGCGCTGGAGAAGAAAGCTCCAACGAACTGAATAATGCGGGTACGGGGCATTCTTCCTTGTGCGAGCTCAACTACACCGTGGAACAACCGGACGGTTCCATAGATATTAGTAAAGCGATCAAGGTCAATGAGGAATACCAGGTTTCCAAGCAGTTTTGGGCGTATCTGGTCAATCATAATTTGATCCGCAATCCGCGGGATTTCATCGTGCCCGTGCCTCATATGAGTTTTGTGCAAGGGGAGCAGGACGTTAAGTTTCTCCGAAACCGATTCGAAGCCTTGGCTGATAATCCTTTGTTCCAAGGCATGGAATACTCCGAGGACCCGTCCAAGCTGGCGGAATGGATTCCGCTGATGATGAAAGACCGGACGATCAACAAGCCGATCGCGGCTACGAAGATTGATTCCGGAACGGATGTCAACTTTGGTGCTTTAACGCGCCTCTTGTTTAAACATCTAAAGAGCCAAAACGTCGATATCAAGTTCAAGCATAATGTGGATGATATTAAACGGACCAGCGACGGCATGTGGGAGTTGAAGGTGCGCAACGTAGATAGCGGTACGGTCGAACGCCGGACAGCCAAGTTCGTCTTTATCGGCGGCGGCGGCGGAAGCCTGCATCTGCTGCAGAAGTCGGGTATTCCCGAGGGAAAAGGCATCGGCGGATTCCCGGTAAGCGGCCTGTTTATGGTTTGCCGCAAGCCGGAGATCGTGGCGCAGCACCGGGCCAAAGTATACGGCAAAGCGGCAATCGGCGCTCCTCCGATGTCCGTTCCCCATCTGGATACCCGATTTATCGATAAGAAGGAATCGTTGTTCTTCGGGCCGTTTGCCGGATTTTCGCCAAAGTTCCTGAAGACCGGCTCCATGTTCGATTTGCTGACTTCCGTCAAGCCGGATAATCTCTTCACGATGCTGGCGGCGGGTGTCAAGAACGTTCCGCTCACCACCTATCTGATCAAGGAAGTTATGTTGTCCAAGGAAAAGCGGATGGAAGCCTTGAGAGAATTTGTTCCGAACGCCAAGAGCGAGGACTGGGAGCTGCTCGTCGCAGGCCAGCGCGTCCAGATTATTAAGGATACGGCTGCCGGCAAAGGAACGCTGCAATTCGGCACCGAGGTGATCAGCGCGGCGGATGGCTCGATAGCCGCCTTGCTCGGCGCATCGCCTGGCGCTTCCACGGCCGTTTCGGTCATGCTGGAAGTCATCCGGAGATGCTTCCCGCAGCACATCAAGACGTGGGAGCCGAAAATCAAAGAAATGATTCCTTCTTATGGCGTATCGCTGTTCGGAAACCCCGACCTCATCCAAGACATCCATGCAACAACCGCGAAGGCGCTTGGCTTGACGGGCGGTAAACCAGCCAACCCGTCTAACCCTAAGCCTCGTATACTGAAGGAAGCTTAGGCAGCCGATTGGGGCGGTCAACAGCACAGATGAATTGAATTTTCGCGCAATAAGCTCCGATCAGGAGCTTTTTTCTTTTCCGTGGCATCGAAGCGCTGCCCCTATGAGATGAAGAAGAAGCGGGTAATATAAAGGGGAGCAGAGTTAGGATGCGCTATTTGCGATATTTCCATCCCGCTGTCGCATACAGATAGAGCAGCTCAGCATGACAGGGAATAACGTTAGCCAATAAACAAGTCCATATGAGAGAAGGAGGTCACTCATGACCAACCCCTATGCATCCTCAACCGGCGGCTGGAACCTGGACAACAGTTACGCCCGGCTCCCGGAATTGTTCTTTACCAGACAGGAGCCGACTCGGGTACGCGCGCCCAAGCTGGTCTTGTTCAACCAGTCGTTGGCCCTCTCCCTCGGATTGAACGTCCAGGCGCTGCAAGGCGAGGAAGAAGCGGCGGTGTTCGCAGGCAACCGGGTCCCGGAAGGGGCCGAACCGCTTGCCCAGGCTTATGCGGGACATCAGTTCGGACATTTTACCATGCTCGGAGACGGCCGGGCGCTGTTGTTAGGCGAACAGCTGACGCCGAGCGGAGAACGGATGGATATTCAGCTGAAAGGCTCGGGGATCACCCCATACTCCCGCCGCGGCGACGGCCGGGCGGCGCTGGGGCCGATGCTGCGCGAGTACATCATCAGCGAAGCGATGCATGCGCTCGGCATTCCAACAACCCGCAGCTTGGCGGTCTCGACGACGGGAGAACCCATCTACCGCGAGACCGAGCAGCCGGGTGCGGTGCTCACCCGGGTTGCAGCCAGCCATCTGCGCGTCGGCACCTTTCAGTATGCGGCGAGCGCAGGCACGACTGAAGAGCTTCGCGCCTTGGCGGATTATGCGCTGCAGCGGCATTATCCGGACGCCTATCATGCTTCGAACCGTTATCTTGCCTTATTGCAGGCCGTGATCAAGCGTCAGGCCGAGCTTATAGCCAAGTGGCAGCTGGTGGGCTTTATTCACGGGGTGATGAACACCGACAATATGGCCATTAGCGGCGAGACGATCGACTACGGGCCTTGCGCCTTCATGGATGCTTACGATCCCGCGACGGTGTTCAGCTCCATAGACGCTCAAGGCCGTTATGCCTACGGCAATCAGCCGCGTATAGCCACGTGGAATCTCGCCCGGCTGGCGGAAGCTTTGCTGCCGCTGCTGGATGAGGAGGAGGGGCAGGCCATCCGGCTGGCCGAAGACGAGCTGGCGAACTTCGCTGAGCTGTATCGCCGGCATTGGCTGGCCGGCATGCGGGCCAAGCTGGGCTTATTCGGCGAAGAGCCGGAGGATGAGGCTCTTGTGGCGGAACTGCTGGGCATGATGGAGCAGGGACATGCGGATTACACCGATACATTCCGGGCGTTAACCTTGGGCGCCCCGGCGGATACGGCGCTGTCCGGGAGCGAAGAGTTCGCGAGATGGCTGGAGAGATGGCAGGCGAGACGGAGCAGACAGCCGGAATCTGAGGCCGATGCGGACCGGTTGATGCGCAGCAGCAACCCCGCCGTCATCCCCCGCAACCACCGGGTGGAGGCGGCGCTGGAGGCCGCAGTCGAGCAAGGGGATTACAGCGTGCTGGAACGGTTGCTGGTGGCGTTGTCCGATCCATTCGCGTATTCGCCCGAGCAGGCCGAATATGCAGCGCTGCCTGCGCCGTCGCCGCGCCCGTACCGCACCTATTGCGGTACTTGACTTGACGCCGTCGTTCTCCCCTGCGGTCATGGCCAAGCTTAGCCTTTATCCGGATGTCGGCTTAGGATGAAGGTCCCGGATAGGCGGGCAGACCCGGCCCCGGCTGACAAAACTTATGACATGCTGTAACTGGCATACGCCTCTCTGATGGCATACTCTAGAATCAAAACTTAGGGGAATCGTTTCCCTGAGCCTATGGAGGATGACATGATTAACAGGCGTTATGCAAAAATGGCTGCAGCCGTTCTTATCGCGGCAGTATTCGGGGCGGGCTGCTCGTCGGTTGAGATCCATGAGGCTGCCGGCGATAAAGGGAGCGTCACGTACAAGACGGACGGGGGCAAAGAGGTCACGCTGTCCAGCGAGGCGAAGCTGCCGGAGGGTTTCCCTAGCGATATCCCGCTGCCGGCCGCCATTGCGGTTACGGCTTCCATCAGCAGCAAGGAGTCAGGCAATAAAATGGTGTCCATCGAGACCAAGATGCCCTTCGCGGAAGTTGTGAAGCTGTACAAGGATTATGCGGATAAGGCCGGTTATAAGGAGAACTTCGTGATGCAGGAAGAGGGCGTTTATTCGTACTCGGGAAGCAAGGCCGGCGAGCTGTTCGTCTTTAACCTCGCCCTCGATCAGGAAGATAAGAAGACAGTGACCGGGGCTCTGACTCATGAGAAAAAGCCTTGATTACAGGAGCGATACCAATTAGAGAAAGCCGTTCATAGCGCCCTGGGGACGCGATGAACGGCTTTTCTTAAGTCTAGCGCTTAAGACCGGTGCGCCTTCCCGCATACGTGCGCCAATAGGATTTCTTAAAACGGCATACGCCCTGTGCTGATCACATAATCATGTTCGGCAGCCCATGTCCCAAGACCGCTCCAGAATGCCTCGCAAGCCTCCACGATTGTCTCAGGCTTTGACAGCGCTCCGCTCATAACCAGCTCCAGCAGAGGATCGAAGCCCGCCGGGCGTCCGGGCAGCTCCAGCGATTCGAGAAAAACGCGGGACCCTGTCGAATAATATGTCCGGTTATGCAGGCCGACCAGCATAGCCCCATAATGAGCGAATTCCATGGCCAGATAGGGCAAGAAGGAATGAGCGCCATTCCGGCTGGCATTGCGCAGCTTGCCGGCAAATTCATACATTTCTCCTACCAGGACCTCCTCGATCGCCTGCTTGAAGTGCCGCCGCTCCGGCGACTCCGTGGCTTGTCTCAGCTGAGGGAAGAAGCCTTCAGGATCGTACAGGCTCAGCGGAGTGAAGTAGGGGCCGTGGGTCAGCGGCCAGCTTCCGTCTACGGAAGCCGCTTCCTGAAGCAGCGAATGCGCGAAGCAGACATTGACCTCAGCCTTCCAGGGGCCGGAAGACCATTCATAGCAAGCTTCATCGCTTAGGGCCGACTCCCGGAGCACGCAGAATATCTCGATATCCGAATAAGGCCCGTCCGTTCCTCGGGCCATGGAGCCATAGAGGCCGAGCGCGAGCAGTTCATGTCCGTAACGCGCATGCAAGTTATCGGCGATTAGGCGGCTGGTATCCAGCCTTTCGCTTCGCGTACGGGGTACAGGTCCATTCATGTTCATCAGTGAATACAACTCCCTTATAGATGGTTTCGGCGGGCGTGTACACTCCGGCATGAATGGAGGACCTCGGGCTTAACGGGGGATTTTTAACCGGGGCATGGCGAGTTCCTCCTTGGCTTGATTATGGAGATTATACCCAAGGCGGATGCCATTGGCAAGCAGGAAGCCGATCCTCTATAAAGTCGCTGTAAAGCTGCTCTAAGAGTCACTCTAAACGTCGCGGGCCGTGTCCTATAAACCTATGAAACCTATCTGACATGAACGGCCTTTTTTCCGCATCGGCGTTCGACAAAATGGTAAAAATCATATACAATTCTTTATATTAATAATCGATTGTTATAGAATGAAATATTTGAAGGAATCTGGAAATTGACAGGCGGGATGCCTGCAAGCAGTCAGCCAAATTGGGGGCTTGATCGTGATTTTTTTGAATAAACCTGAATTTATTGTAAAGTCGCAGTTGTTTTGCAAGGAAATAGGCATGGCTCCCGACGAGATTCCTTTTCCTCAGAAGATTTTATCCCCTGCCGAGCTCTGGCAAAAAAGCAAAGATTATGACGAAATTTTATCCGTAGTAAGCTTCTTCGGCGAAAAAATCCTGCATTACTTAAAAGGCACGCCTATTCTGTTGGCCGTCTCCAATGAAGAGGGCTTTATCCTCCATATGATGGGGGATGAGACGATCAAAAAAACATTGAATGATCTCGGCATCCGACTGGGTATCCAGTTCACGGAAGCCAGCATGGGGACCAATGTGGTGAACTTGTCCCTGACCTATAACGAGTCCCCGATCCAGCTGATCGGCGATGATCACTACCATGAATATTTGCATGGCAGCGCTTGCTATGCGGTCGCCTTCCGCTATACCGATGTGAACGGCCTGCTCGGCAGCCTGATTATTATGACGGCCAAGGAATTCCAGAATCCCATGATGATCACGCTGCTCGCTACGACTGTGGACTCCATCGAGAGGGAATTGATGCTGCGCAAGCAAAACCGCAAGCTCAACATTCAGAATCAGATCATCATGGATAATGCCCGGAACGGCATTATTATGACGAACCGCGAAGGGGAGATCACCACCTTCAACCAATATGCGGAGCTGTTTACCGGGCGATCGAGAGCGGATATGCTGGGGACGAATGTGCGGGACCTGGGCTCCATGGGCGAATATATCTACGAGGTAGTCCGCAACGGGAAAACGTTCGAGGATATCCAGATGACCTTCGAGCAGAGCGAGGCTGAGGAGCGGATGGTCTGCTTATTCGACGCGTATCCGCTATACGATGAGAAGAAGCAGCTGCTGGGCGCATTCGGCCAGTTCAGGAGCATTACGGATCGGGTGAAGGCGGAGGAGCGATATAATTACCTGGCTAATCACGACGATTTGACCAAGCTCCCGAACCGCAGATATTACAAGGAAAAAGTGCCCCAGCTTATCGAGCATGCGCAGCGCACGGGTCAGCAGGTGGCTGTCGTCTGTCTCGATCTGGACCGCTTCAAAATCATAAATGATACGCTGGGCCACTCCAGCGGTGATCTTCTCCTTATCATGGTCGCCACAAGATTCGGAAATGTTCTCCTACCGGGGGAAATCGTGGCAAGGATGGGAGGCGATGAATTTATGTTCGTCCTTCCTAACATGGGGAGCAAGGAAGAAGCTTTGCAGAGGGTGAAAGACATTCTTCACATCTTCCAGGAGCCCTTTAGTCTCAACGGGTACGAGTTCCATCTGACCGCCAGCGCGGGCATCTCGATCTATCCGAAGGATGGCCATAATCTCGAGAATCTGATGATTGCAGCCGATACCGCTATGTACAGCGCGAAAAATCGGGGGTTGAATCTGTACGCTCTCTACTCGCCTGACATGAATGTTACAACGCGCGAGAAGATCGTGTTGGAAAGCTCCCTTCGGCGTGCGATCGAAAATGAAGAATTCCGCTTGTTCTATCAGCCTCAGGTCGATATTCGAACCGGGGAGCTGAAGGGAGTCGAAGCGCTGGTCCGCTGGCAGCATCCCACGAAGGGCTTCATTTCCCCCAGCGAGTTTATTCCGATCGCCGAAGAATCGGGGCTGATTACCCAGATCGACCGGTGGGTGCTGCGGACGGCTTGCCTGCAGAATAAAAAATGGCAGGACCAAGGAATTCCGCCGTTTCGCGTCTCGGTGAATTTGTCCTCGCAGGAGTTTCTGGACGATGCCCTGGTGGACGTCGTGAAGAAAGTATTGGATGAGACAGGGCTTGAGCCCCGCTATCTGGACCTCGAAATTACCGAGACGATGACGATGAATGTCAATCACGCCATCCCGATGCTGCGCAAGCTGCATTCCCTTGGCATTCAGATCAGCATGGACGATTTCGGGACGGGCTACAGCTCGCTCAACTACTTGAAAAACTTCTCGATCGACCGGTTGAAGATCGACCAGAGCTTCGTGCGAGACCTGTCCAAGGGATCGAACGGGACGAACATCGTGAGCATCATTATTGCGATCGCCCATAGCATGAATCTGGAGGTTGTTGCCGAAGGGGTGGAGGAGAAGGAGCAGCTCCGTTTTCTGCAGATACAAAAATGCAATGAGGTCCAAGGTTATTATTTCAGTCCTCCTATTCCGGCAGAAGAGTTCGAAGGGTCGTTTTCGGCTCTGTTATCCAAAATAAAGAAGTTATATTGATCATATCTGGGGGGATTCCGTTCTTATGCCAACTGTAAGCCGCATTCTAGCCAAGCATTTGTCTAATTGGGGAGTCACGCATGTGTTCGGAATACCCGGCAAGCCGGTCACTCCGCTTGTCTTGGAGCTGGATCGGGCAGACATTGGGTTTGTGCTCAGCAAGCATGAGGAGGGAGCGGGCCTGGAGGCGGCCGGCTACGCTTTGAGCAGCCGTACGTTCGGGGTCGCGGTCGGTACGGCTGGACCCGGAGGGATCAACATGCTGACCGCCGCCGGCCAGGCGCTGTATACGGGCGTGCCGGTTCTGTTTCTAACCGGCTCTCCGCCGATCCGCGAGATCGGCAAAGTGCTCGGCCAGGATAGCACCATGTTCGGCACGGATTTGGTGAAGATGTTTGAGCCTGTGACCAAATTCAGCGCACGGGTGGAGCGCGGGGAACTGCTCCGCGCTCATCTGGAGCATGCCGTCCAGCAGGCGTGGACCGGCGTGCGCGGGCCTGTGCATCTGTGCATTCCGTACGACGTTCTCATGGAGGAGACAGAGGACTTCGAGCTTGCGCTGCCCGATGCTCTCCCGGCGACAATCGCGTCCAATCTGGATCAGGTCGCTACGCTGCTGGCCGGCGCGAAGCGTCCGCTGCTCCTGGCCGGAGGCGGGCTTCATGCGCTTGACGCCTACCGGGAGATCGAAGCCTTTGCCCGCAAATGGTCGATCCCTGTCGCGACGACGCCGGGCGGCAAAGGCGTGTTCCGCTCGGACAATCCCCTTTACCTGGGACCGTATGGACTTGGCGGCAATGCGCTTACCGAGGCTTATATCGGCGAAGGCGTCGATCTTCTTATCGTGGCGGGCAGCCAGCTCAGCGATTTGGAGATTCCGAGCCTCCAGGCGAGCCATTACCCCGAACATATTATCCAATTCGATCAGGAGATCCGATTTATCGGCAAGTCGCTGCCGGTGCCGACGACGCCGGTTCTCGGCAATATCCGCAGCAATCTGCGGGCGCTGCTCGCTTATGCCGATACGTCGGTTCCGCCTCGCGATCTGCCCATAGCCTTCGAGAGCGGGGAGCCGGACAACCGGACGGGTCTGCTTGGCGGCAAGCAGGTGATGGAAGTGCTTCGCGAGGTGCTGCCGGGCGATGCGCTGATGTACGGCGACGCGGGCAGCCATTCGTTCTATGCCATCAAATATTTCGATATCCGGGTGCCGGGCACCTTTTACTTCGAAGAGGTGTTCGCGACTATGGGGCGGGCGATCGGCTACGCGGTAGGGGCCAAATTTGGGGCGCCCGAGCGGACGGTCGTATGCCTGAGCGGCGACGGCTGCATGTTTATGAACGGCACGGAGGTGTCCACGGCGGTCAATTACGACGCGCCTGTGCTGTTCCTGGTCGCCAACAACGGAAGCATCGATATGGTGGACAAAGGCATGGCGCGCCATCTGGGCAAAGCGGTCGGAACCACCTACAGGGTGCCGCTGGACGGAGCCAAATTCGGCGAAGCGATGGGGGCGCGGGGCTATCGCTGCACGACGGCTGACGAGCTGCGGCAGGCGGTGCTGGAAGCCTTAAACGCCAATGAGACTTGTGTCATCGATATGATCATGGACCCGACAGAAATTCCCCCGACGATGAAGCGGGGCTAAGGAGCGAGCGTATGAATCCCAATCAAACCAACCAAGAACGGTATGCGGCCGGCATCGATACTTTGCAGACGATGGTAGGCGAGCAAGGGCTTCAAGTGATGAGCCGGATCAGCGAATTTTTCCCGGATTTCGGCCATACTCTGGTCGCCTTCGGCTTCGGCGATCTGTACGCGCGAGGCGTGCTTGACCTGAAGCAGCGGGAGATTATTACCATCACCTCCCTCATCACCCAGGGAGCGATGGAGCAGCTGCCGTTCCACCTGCATGCGGCGCTTAATGTCGGGCTGCTGCCCGAGGAGATTTTGGAGACCATTCTGCACTGCGGCGGGTACGCCGGATTTCCGAAGGCATGCGGGGCTTTGGAGGCCGCGAGAAAAGTATTTGCGGAGCGCGGGATAACTCTGGCCGACCGGCAGGCGGCCTCCCGGGACTAACGGGCAGAAATAAACCGCAAGAATAAAATCGTTGACAATCGGCCTGTACCCTGTATATAATTCAAACCAATACGAATACGGTAACAGGTTTGAGACGAGGAGTAACCCTTATCCGTAATCATATCTCTCATGGGAGAGGTGTGTTTACTGTGGATAAGGGTTTTTCTATTTTCCACAAGAAATGAGGCAGAAGGCATGAAAGGGTATATTTTTGATTTGGATGGCACGGTGTATTTGGGAGACCGCATGATTGAGGGCGCGGCCGAAGCTATCCGAACATTGCGGGAGAGGGGGGACAAAGTCGTCTTTCTCTCCAACAAGCCGATCGCAACCAGAAGCTCTTATGTCGAGAAGCTCAACAAGATGGGGATTCCGACCACCATTGACGATGTGCTGAACTCTTCCCTGATCGTGGCCAGATACCTGCAGAAATGCGTGAAGCCGGGTCAACAAGTATATGTCGTCGGCGAGGAGCCGATCTGCGAGGAGCTTCGCCTGCATGGCATTCCGCTGACGGAGGATGGGATGAACGCCGACTACATCGTGCTGTCCTGGGACCGCAGCTTTAACTATGATACGCTGAATCTCGTGTTTCAGGCCGCCCTGCGCGGGGCCGTCGTCATCGCCTCCAATCCGGACTCGACCTGCCCGCTGGAGGATGGGCAGCTCCCCGATACGGGGACGTTCATCGCAGCCTTGGAGGCCGCGACCGGCAGAGAGATCGACCTGGTCGTAGGCAAGCCTTCGCCGATTGCCGCTCAGGCTGCCATCGAGCATATCGGGCTGGATTCCGGGCAATGCTACATGATCGGCGACCGGCTGGAGACGGATATCAAGATGGGCAATGACGCTGGGATGGCCTCCGTCCTCGTATTGACCGGGGTCAGCACGGAGGAGATGGCGGCTCGCACGGAATACCGTCCGAAGCATATTATAGCCAGTATTAGCGACGTAGTCTCTCTGTAACGGACAATCGTGATATAATTAGGTTCACTCGTGAATCTAGGAGGAGCAGACATGTATCCGATCGTCGATATGGTAGAGCATCAAACAATCGCCGCTTTGCAGAAAGAGGAGGATATGGAGCTTGTGCTCCAGAGTCCGGCCAATATCGTATTTCTGTTAACCGGCTCGATCTTCAATATCTCGGAACTGGTCAGCCGGGTGAAGGAATCCGGCAAGCATGTGTTTATTCATATGGAATTCATCGAAGGGATCGCCGCCGACCGCAGCGGGGTCGCTTATGTAGCTAAGCATGTGCAGCCGACCGGCATCATTTCCACCAAAAGCAATCTGATCCGTGTGGCGAAGGAGCAGGGCCTGATGGCAATCCAGCGCATCTTCCTGATCGATCGCAGCGCAGTGGCGCGGGGGATTAAAGCGGTCGAGCAAAGCCAGCCGGATGCGATTGAGGTCATGCCGGGCATTATGCCGCGTATTATTAGAGAGATGACGAACATGACACCGCTTCCCATTATTGCGGGAGGACTGGTGGGCAATCGCGAGGAAATTGACGAGGCGCTGAGAGCGGGCGCCTTGGCCGTATCGGCCGGAACCTCGGTATTATGGTAATCAAGTAAAGGGGAGGGATGCGCGTTGGCAAGCAGCGTATGGGTCATCAGTCATTTTGATCTTACCGTCAGAATGCTTCTTGCCGCAGGACTCGGAGGATTGATCGGACTTGAACGCGAATGGAGCAACCATGCTGCGGGATTCCGCACTCATATTCTGGTTTGTATCGGTTCGGCGGCTATCATGCTGCTTTCGATCTATGGATTTTCCGAGTTCGCCAATGAATACAATGTCCGGATGGACCCTGCCAGGTTGGCGGCTCAAGTAATCAGCGGCATCGGATTTCTCGGAGCCGGGGCGATTCTGCGGACGGGCTCCACGGTATCGGGGCTGACGACGGCCGCATCGATCTGGGTGGTCGCCGCCATCGGACTTTGCGTGGGAGCGGGCTTTTACTACGGGGCGGCGCTGGCTACCGTGCTGGTACTGCTCAGCCTGTTCGTTTTGAACAAGTGGGAGAGATATTTGATGCGTCATCGGCGCAATCATGAGATCGTCATCCTGATCTATGATCGGCCGGGGGTTCTGGGCAAAATCGCCACGATGTTCGGGGAGCAGAGCGTCCAGATCGTCAATGTCAAGATGAAGCCGGACGATTCGCAGGATAAAGACAAACCACCTGTCATGGAGCTGCGCTTCAGCGTCAAGTCGTCGCACAGCAGCGATATGATGAAGGCCATCGAGAACATCTCATTGTCCGGAGAGATTATTTCCTTGGATACAGGCTCCTTCAAGCTGTCCAAGTCATTGTCTACCCATAATGCCGCATTATGAGAAAATCTTTGAAAAAAGTTAAAATTTTCTTAACATTATTGATTAGTTAGCATATTAGTGGTATATTTAGGAATTAACCATTGACATTGTAACAGAAGTGTGTCATACTTGGTATGTGAGAAAGCGCTTTACTTCTAACACATCTGGATAGTACGTCGTCGGGGTATGGAGATCACCAGAGATAACCCAAAGACAACGATCCGGTGCGCGTTGTATTTTGTATGCGTACCGAATGCGTTGTTTTTGTGTTGCCCGGTGGTCTCTTTTTCAGGTTTACATCCTACCTACATGGAGCTCGAGAAAGGGGAAAACAAGATGAAATTGCGCAAATGGTTGGCACCTCTGGTTGTATCGACGCTTGCTGTAACATCTATCACGGCTTGCGGAGGAGGCGGCGGCGAAGCGTCCGGAGGCAATCTGGAAGACGCCCAGACCGCTGCGGAGGATACGACGCCGATTACGATTCAATACTGGCATTCCCATGCGGAAGCTCAAATGCCGGGCCTTAACTACATGCTCGCCGAGTTCAACAAACAGTATCCGTATATTACGGTAGAGCCTGTATTCCAGGGAGGATACGCCGATCTTCACAAGAAGCTTCAGGCTGCTGTAGCGGCCAATGAAGTGCCTGCCGTAACGAACGTAGAGGTATCGTCGCTGCCGAACTTCGCAGATGGCGGCGTGTTCGCGGATCTGACCGAGTACATCAAACGGGATAAGATCGATATGAACGACTTCTCCAAAGGGATGCTGGCCGCCTATGCGTACAATAACAAGCAGTATGGCTTCCCGCTTATCGTGAGTACGAGCGTCATGGTGTACAACAAGACCATGCTGGATGGGCTTGGCGTCAAGCCGCCGCAAACGTGGGCGGAGATCGAAGACTTTAACAAGAAAGTGACTGTGAAGGAAGGCGGCAAGACGACGCGCTATGCCTTCTCCGTACCAGGCTGGGATACATGGTACTACGATCCGTGGATCTCCAACGGCGGCGGCTCGATTCTGACCAAGGACAACAAATCGGGCTTCGATCAGCCGGACAGCTTGAGATGGGCTCAGCAGTATAAGAAATGGCTCGACGAAGGCTCCATGCACATGGGCTATGGCAAAGGCGCATCCGACAACATGAGACAAATGTTCCTGGAAGGCAAAATCGGAATGGTTCAGCATACGTCGGCCGTTCTGAAAACCTACGTGGAAAATGCGAAATTTGAGGTAGGCGTATCGTTCATTCCTGGCGACAAGGAAAGAAAATCGCATATCGGCGGCGCCGGTATCGTCATGATGGATCTGGCTCCTCAGAAGCAGAAGGAAGCCGCTTGGAAATTCGTCAAATTCATGGTCTCCGCCGAGCATAACATCAAGTGGGCGGAAGGCACCGGCTACTTGCCGACGCACAAGTCGGTCGTAACGACGGAAGAAGGCAAGAAGTATTTCGAGAAATGGCCGCAATATAAAGCCGTGTTCGATAACTTCGACAACGTGGCTCCGCGGATTCAACATCCGGGCTATCCGGAGTTCAGCAAAATTTACAATGAAATTGTCGGGAAAATGATTCTCGAAAACGCCGATCCGGTTCCGCTGCTGAAAGACTCCGTCAAGAAAATCAATGAAGTGCTGGCTGATTATTAAGTAAAAGCTTGGCATGGAGATGAAGGCGATTACAGGTCCTTCATCTCCTTTTATCACTTGCTTCAGAAGCCGTATTTATGCCATTAGAAAAGGGGTAACCCGGTGAAAACATCCAATTTCCGCAGGCTCGAAGCCATTAAAGATTTCTCGTTTGCGTTGCCCGCATTGCTGTTCATGATGATCTTTATCTACTATCCGCTCCTGAATTCGCTGTATTTGAGCTTCACGAACTGGAATATGACCAGACCGGTGAAGAAATTCGTCGGTGCCGATAATTATACGTATCTGCTGACGAATGAGCTGTTTTACAAAGTGTTAAAAGTTACGTTCACCTATACGATACTTGACGTAACGCTGACGCTGGCCATTGGACTTCTGTTGGCCCTGTTGTTCAATGTGACTTCCCGGGCGTTTAACTTCATGCGCTCTGTCATTTTTATGCCGTATTACATCTCCATGGTTATCGTTTCGATGATTTTCCTGTGGATTTTCAACGGACAATTCGGCTTGGCTAATGAGGTCATGGCGATGTTCGGAGTAGAGCCCATTAACTGGCTGACCAATACGAAGACAGCCATCTGGGTGCTCGTTATCGTATCCGTATGGAAAGGCGTAGGCTTCGCCATGATCATCTTCATCGCCGGCTTGCGCGGCATTCCCGTCGAGTATTACGAGGCGTCCAGCATCGACGGTGCCAACAAGTGGTGGCAGTTCTGGCAAATCACGCTGCCGCTGCTGTCTCCGATCACGCTGTTCCTGGTCGTCACCAACTTTATCTCCTCCATGCAGGTGTTCCAATCCGTTGACATCATGACCAACGGAGGACCGCTGGATTCGACCAAGGCAATGGTTTATTGGATCTATGATATGGCCTTTGCCGAATTCCGAACCGGCCGCGCATCGGCGCTTGTCATTATTTTCTTCGTGATCATCGTCCTGTTTACGATGCTTCAGATGTATGTATCCCGCAAGAAAGTTCATTACGAAGGGTAGGTGGCGTACACAATGACAAACAACGTATGGAAAACGTCGCGCCTGCTGCTTGCGGTTGTCGTTACGCTGGTGATGTTTTTCCCGATTTACTGGATGCTGGTCACCTCGCTCAAGTCCACCGCTGAATTGCGCTTCGCGGTGCCGACCTTCTGGCCGGAGTCGATGCAGTGGTCCAACTACGTAGAGATTTTCTCCGTGTTCCCGGTGGCCCGCTTCGCGCTGAATACGCTGGTTCAAACGGTCGGTATCGTATTCTTGCAGATTAATCTGGCCATTATGGCGGCCTATGCCTTTGCGAAAGGGACTTTCCCGGGCCGGGACAAATGGTTCGTGCTCGTGCTGGCGGCGCTGATCGTGCCGGATCAAGTCACATTCGTTCCCGTGTATGTCATGATGTCGAAGCTCGGCTGGATCAACACGTTCTACTCGCTGATTATTCCGCATGCGGCGTCGGCCTACGGCATCTTCCTGCTGCGCCAGACGTTCAAGTCGATCAATAACGACGTGATCGAGGCGGCGCGCGTGGATGGGGCCAACCGGTTCCATGTCCTGTACAAAATATTGGCGCCGATGGCGTTCCCGACCATCTCCACCCTGGCTGTGCTTAGCTTTATCTCAAGCTGGAACTCTTACTTCTGGCCGCTCGTTATGACTAACTCGAACAACATGCGGGTGCTTACTGTTGGTATTGCGATGATGAAAGAAACAGTGGCGGGCAATGAAGCGCTGACCTTCCACCTGATTATGGCGGCTAGCGTCCTCGTTATTTTGCCGATCGTGTTTATCTTCATCTTCGCCCAAAAATATATTGTGGCTGCGATGGCCAATTCCACGTTCAAGTAAAAGGAGAACCGACATGAGTCAGCAACGTACTATGATCATTGCCCACCGCGGCGCGGCGGGAGAAGCCCCGGAGAATACGATCAGCGCCTTCAAGCTCGGTCTGGAGCAAGGCTGCGAGGGGATCGAGCTGGATGTGCATTTATCGAAGGATGGCGAAATCGTCGTTATTCACGACTCGACGATCAACCGGACGACGCACAGCAAGGGAGCTGTGAACGAACTGACGGTCGCCGAGCTGAAGCAGGCGGATGCGGGTCTGTGGTTCCACGAGCAGTACGCAGGCGAACGGATTCCGCTGCTGGAAGAGGTGTTCGAGCTTGTCCCGCCCGAGGTGATGATCAATGTAGAGATCAAGGGCTCTTACGGCTACAGGCTGGAGCCGGCGTTAGCCGCACTGATGCGCAGGATGGATCGCGTGCACAATGTCGTCGTATCGTCCTTCGACTTCAAAAGCCTTCAGGCGCTGAAGCTGCATGAGCCTGAAGCGAAGCTCGGCTTGCTCTATGATCTGAGCGTGGCGCGCCACGCGGATATGACGAAGCTGATCAGCTCGCCTGTCTACTCCCTGCATCCGAGCTTCAGGCGGCTCGATAAAGCCGATGTCCGCGACGCGGTAGAGAGCGGTCTTCAGGTATATGCTTACACGATCAACGATGAAGACAAGATGCGCCAGGCGATCGAATACGGCGTGTCCGGCATCATTACGGATTATCCCGGCAGACTGAAGGGATTGCTGACCTAGCGGTTTCGCCGAACTCAGATAAACGAAGGAGACGAAGGCAATGAGGCGCAAGGCTTACATGATCGCTCTTGCCGGCATAGGGGCGCTCGCCATCGTCGGATGTCAATCCGCTCCGGCAGGGGGCGGCGCTTCCGCCCCGCCTGCCGCCGCTGCGCCGGAGGTGAAGCAAGCGGTGCAACAGGAGCCCAAGAGCCTGGTCACCCAAGAGGAAGCGGGCATCAAGCTGAGGGTCGATATGCCTGAAATTGCCTGGTTTCTGGAGCATGCCCAGCCCGGACCGCTTATCCCCGCGCTCAAGCAGGAGGCGGTGCCGCAGGGAATCGGCTACGTCGAGGAGAAAAACTGGCTGCTGGTCACCCATTACCGGGAGAAAGGCCAATCGAGTCTCCTGACCGTCATCGACGCGGGCACAGGCAAGCTTGTTAAGGCGCATGAGCTGTACAAGGAGCAGGGCGTTCCGTATACCGGTCATGCGGGCGGTATTACGGCCAGCAAGCAGAACGTCTGGATATCCTCCGACGGCAAGGCGTACCGTCTGAAGAAGGAGACGCTGATCCAGGCGGAGGATGAGGCCAAGCTTGTATTCGAAGGCGCCTTGGCTACCGATACGAGGGCTTCGTTCACCGCCTATGCGGACGGCGTGTTATGGGTCGGGGAGTTCGCGCAAGGCGCCAGCTATCCGACCAGCAAAACGCATTATATGACGAACCGGGACGGCAAGGAGCATAAGGCCTGGGCAGCAGGGTACAAGCTGGACCCGGATACGGACGACCTGCCAGCCGGCAAGGCCGGAGCGGCCGGAGAGCCTGCGGTGCCCGACTATATCCTGTCGCTCCCCGACATGGTTCAAGGCATAGAAGTGGATAAGGGCCGTATCGTGCTCAGCCAGTCTTATGGGCGCAACGCGGCGAGCTCGCTGATCATCCACAAGCAGCCGCTGGCCGAAGCGCCGCATCAGACGGTCAAGATCGGGAACTCCAGCGTGCCCGTCTGGTTTCTGGACAGCCAGACCAAGCAGAAGGAGCTGGCTGCGCCGCCGATGACCGAAGGGATCGTGACGGTGAAGGGCAAGCTTCATGTGTTGTTCGAATCCGCCGCCAAGCCTTACATGACCTCCAGCAGCTATCCGCTCGATCATATTTACACGCTTGTCCTCCCTTAAACGGTTCGGGCGGTCAGGCGTATGGTGGTGCCGGCATGTCTGCCGGGGTATAATGAAGGAAACAGATCAGGAGGTTATGAGATGATCATTGAAGGTCTTGCTCATCGCGGTTATCCTAAGAAATACCCGGAGAATACGGTGACTTCCTTCCAGGCGGCGCTGGACTTGTCCTATAGCATTCTGGAGCTTGATGTAAATATGACGAAGGACGGCATACCGGTCGTGATTCATGACCCGACGCTGGACAGGACGACGGACGGGAAAGGGCCTGTGAAGGACTACACCTGGGAAGAGCTGCAGCGCTTTGATGCAGGCAGCGGCCAGCGTATCCCGCTGCTGGAGGAGATTCTCCTGCTGGCCAAGGGACGGGCGCGCGTCGACATCGAGCTGAAGCAGAGCGGTGACTTGTACCCCGGCATGGAGCAGGCGGTTGTCGACGTTATCCGCAGATGCGGCATGGAGGAGCAGGTATTTGTCACCTCATTCGACCATTACGCGATCATCCGGATGCGTGAGCTGGCTCCCGAGCTGGAGCTGGGACTTGTCATTTACGGAGCGACGCCTGCCGTATTCCCGCTGATGGAGCAGTTGAAGGCGAAATATTTGTCGGTCAAGTACATCTACCTGACGGATGACTATGTTCGCTTATGCGAGGAGAAAGGCATTCAGCTGATCGCCTGGACGATTGACGATGAGTCTGCGATGCGCCAGCTGAGAGAGCGGTTCCCGCAGGTGCTGATCTGTACGAACGAATTGGAGAGATGGGCGGGCCAACTGGTCCCCTGATGCAACAGCTGAATAGCAAGGATATACCGGTCGGAGACTAAGGAGAGACCACGCGTTCATTGCAGCTTTGAGCTGGAGTGTTTGCGTTGGTCTTTTTTGTTTTGGCGCAAGCCGTGCCGGACCGGACAGATGGAGGAGAGCAGGATGACAGCTACCATGCAGAGCGCGAAGCGCCTGGAAACATTAAAGCAAATGGATAAACAGCACTACGATGTGCTGATCATCGGCGGCGGCATTACCGGGGTCGGCATTGCGCTGGATGCGGTAACCCGGGGGATGAGCACGGCTCTGGTCGAGATGCAGGATTTCGCGGCGGGCACTTCGAGCCGGTCGACCAAGCTCGTACACGGCGGGCTGCGTTACCTGAAGCAGCTGGAGGTGAAAATGGTCGCCGATGTCGGCAAGGAGCGCGCGATCGTTTATGAGAACGGCCCGCATGTGACGACGCCGGAGTGGATGCTGCTTCCATTTCACAAAGGAGGGACGTTCGGCAGCTTCAGCACCTCGATCGGGCTGAGGGTCTATGACTATCTGGCCGATGTTAAGCGGAGTGAGCGGCGCAAGATGCTCAGCGTCGAAGAGACGGTGAAGCGCGAGCCGCTCGTGAAGCGGGAGGGGCTGCGGGGCAGCGGCAGATATGTGGAATACCGGACCGATGACGCCCGGCTGACGATCGAAGTGGCCAAGGAAGCGGTCAAGCGCGGCGCGATGCTTGCCAACTATGCGAAGGTCGTCGGCTTGCTCTATGAGAACGGCAAGGTCGTCGGAGCGCGGGTCGAGGATTTGCTCCGCGGACAATCGTACGAGATCTACGCAAAGAAGATTGTGAATGCGGCCGGCCCCTGGGTCGATTCGCTGAGGGACATGGACAAGTCCAAGACGCAGAAGCGGCTGCAGCTGACGAAGGGCGTGCATCTGGTCATCGACCAGAAGCGGTTTCCTTTGAAGCAGGCCGTCTATTTCGATACGCCGGACGGCCGCATGGTATTCGCCGTTCCGCGCGACGGCAAAACCTATGTAGGCACGACGGACACCGCGTACCAGGGAGACATCAGCCACCCGCGGATGACGCTTGCCGACCGGCAATATATTATTGATGCGGTCAACTATATGTTCCCGTCCGTGCATATCACGACGGAGGACGTGGAGTCGAGCTGGACGGGGCTGCGTCCGCTTATTTTCGAGGAGGGGAAGAAGGAGTCGGAAATCTCCCGCAAGGATGAGATCTGGATTTCCCCTTCGGGCTTGATCACGATCGCCGGAGGCAAGCTGACCGGCTACCGGAAGATGGCGCAGATGGTCGTGGATCGCCTGGTCGAGCTGCTGCGTGCGGAAGGCGTCGACCGGTTTACCCGGTGCGCCACGAAGCTGATGCCGATATCTGGAGGCCAGGTTGGCGGCGGAGATGGCTTTCCCGCCTTCATCGACCAGCAGAAGCTGCGCGGTCCGCAGTACGGCTTGTCGGTGCAGGAGGCGGAGCAGCTGGCGCGCCGGTACGGCTCCAACATCGACCGCCTCTACGAATTGGCGGCGCGGCACAGGCAGGAGGCGAAGCGCTTCGGCATGCCGCTGGCCGTCGCCGCCATGGCCATCTACGCGATGGAGGACGAGCTGGCTGTAAAGCCGGTAGACTTCTTCGTGAGGCGCACCGGAGCGTTGTTCTTCGATATCGGCTGGGTGCATCGGCACAAGCAGGCGGTCATCGCTTGCATGGCCGACTTCCTCGGGTGGTCGCAGGAGGAGACGCAGCAGTACAGCGAAGAGCTGGAGACGCAGCTGCGCCATGCCGTAACGCCGCTGGATGCGGAGATCGGCTAGACGGACTTCGGGGAAGTCGGGGAGGAGAAGAAGCGTGCAAGGAGGCTGCCGGTTTCGGCAGCCTTCTTGCGTTAACGAGCCTTCAGCATATGGAAGCGCAGACCGGAGTGCCGGGATGCCCGTGGCAAGCCTGAATATGATCGGCAGCCAGGACGGCGAGCAGCTGAGTGCTATGGAGCTGTCGGGCGCATAGATCTGTTTAGCTTGACGGTGACGAATCGGCTGCGGATAATTCCCGGGAGCCGGTCGCGCAGCGTGAGAAGCTGGGTTTGGCAATAGGTAGAGCCGGTGACATCCGCAACCCTGGCAAATACGGCTTTATGCCCGATATCGATCTTATGTCGCTGGAGTGCAGGCTGCCCTAAGTTCGGCTCGCGGCCGCTGGTGAATAATGTTATCTTTCACGCATTGTTCCACATGGAACAAATAGAAAGGCGTACACTGCCGGGACGGTTGATAAAAATTATTGGAGTTTTCACCTGGGATTGGCGGAATCTTCGGCATAAATCGGATATATGCTGCAAAGCGATCAGACCAAGCTCAGGCAGCCTGCCGTGCATGATGGCTGATAGACTGTCTAGACCGGGGCCGACTGGTACCGAATGGGTTTCCGGCATACCGAAAGCTTGCCGCCCAGATCGAATACGTCCGCAACGAGGTATCCCGCGGCTGGGATATCTGCAGTCGGCCAATTTAAAACACGCATGTATCTTCCTAGAATGGGCTCCGGTCAGGAGCTTTTTTTAACATATAAGAATTTATAAGTTTTGGGGTGAGCGAAGCTTACCCCTTATTTAAATTTCTGTTAAGGTAAAGGTATGGACTCGAACATCTTAAAGCAAATATTTTTCGATGAGCATCGGCACTGGGATGCTTTTGTAGATAAACATAAAAAACATATTCGGCCTAATGTCATAAAAGAGGTACAAAAATTTCGCGGCTGTGGAGATCCTCGAAATGGATTTAAGCTTCTTGTATGTGAGGGTTGTCACGACATTCGTAGAGTGCCTTACCGATGCAAAGGACGCTTTTGCACTACATGCTCCTGTGGGGAAACGGAAGAATGGAGCCGAATA
>NZ_FMYY01000004.1 GCF_900101595.1 Paenibacillus sp. cl123 | reverse complement strand
AGATGTTCGAGTCCATACCTTTACCTTAACAGAAATTTAAATAAGGGGTAAGCTTCGCTCACCCCAAAACTTATAAATTCTTATATGTCAAAAAAGGAGGCCGTCCCCGTCATCTACGATGACTTTTGGGACAGCCTCTTTTCTCATGTTGCTCCGCAGCCCGGTAACGATTTCGCCGAAGACTCCCTATTCAGTCTACCTCGGCGGATGGACGTGTGAGATGAACTGACTCATTATTCGGATAAATAGATCGGTTTGAAATCGCTCGGACTCCATACCGCACCGCCGCCCCAGCCGTAGAGCCCCAGTCCGTATCCGGTACGGTGGAAATTCCGGAACAGCATCCCCCTAAGCTCTGTCAGAGCTTGCGGATCAACGCCGATGCTGCTGAAAGGAATGGCCTGGACCGTATTCCATCGGTCAAACTTGACCGAAGCGCTGGATGCCCATTGCGGCTCATAGGAGGGATCGATGCTCGGACCCCGGTAATCGAGATTCAGCGCAAGCGGGTTCGTCATGAACGCATAGTATGGTCCGCTCCCTGTCTGGTCGCCCGTCAAGTAAGTTTCGACGGAATCATCCTTGCCACTGGCCCACCACTCGTTGGGCGCCGTATCGCTGGCGATAATTTTGCTGATGTCACTGTCGAAATTCTCATAACCGACGTACAGGTTTTCGTCATCCCATAACAGGTATGCTTTCGTCTGGACTCGAGGCAGCTCCTTCGTGGTCATATCCCGGAAGTCGGTGACGGGCTGAGTCGCAGTCCATGGTCCCGTGCTAAAATCGAGGGACGCCAGAATCTCTTCCTTTGACGCCGTCGTCTTCACAGCGGTTGCGGACAAATTCTCACCGTCCCCCACGATGTAGGTCATGCGTTCGAAGGTATTTTTGATAGGGGCGATCCTCTTCTTCACCCGTTCGTCTGCTAGGGCATATGCCTCATTCAGCGCTTGCTGTGCAGCATCCTTAATGCCCGCCTTGACAATATACTGCAGGACCAGCGTCTCTCCGCTGGTGACAAAGCTCTGTTGAGCCTGGTCATAATTCCAGCCTTGCTCCAAGAGATTATAATAGCGCGTCATCGGCTCTGCCGCCGCTCCATAGGCTTTGCTTATAAATTGGGCCTTCAGCTTCCCGATGTCCGCATCCGGATCCCAGAACAGCTTATTGAAAAGCCAGAATTGCAGGGCATTCACTCCCCAGCCGGGATCGCCCGAATCGATCTTCCCTTCCGGCAGCACGCCCAGAATGCCGAGGTCGCGGTAGTACTGCATATCCGCCTTCACCTTCGCAGCAATGGGCCGCTCGTAAGCTTCCGAGGGGAAGCTGCCGTAATAATTATAGATGATGATGTTCTTCGTCTTCTCGACCCAGCCCTTTAGCTTCTGGTTATACCCGTAATTCGGGTTGGATGTGTTGTCCGTTTTGAGCGGCTGTCTCGCATCTTCATACAGCGGCGCATAGACGATGACGATGTTGTCTTCCAGAGGGACCTTCGGCGGCGTATCTGTAAAAGCATACGCATAAGACACCACCTTGGCGTCAGGATAGGCGGTTCGAACCTCCCTCGCCACCTTGTTCAGGAACGAGAAAAACACAGTCGACCGGTATGTCGGGTCGTCCGGCTGCACGATCGTGCCGTCCTCAGTAGTAAAAGGCGATCGGCTCAGCTCTCCTTGCTCAAAGGTCGAATTATCATTTATTCCGATTCCGACATACTCCAGGCCCGTATTCCCGATTAGCTGTTTCGCCCGCTCGGCGATGATATGCGGAACGTCGGGATGATAGAAATTGATCTGCGTCGAGCTTCCGACGGGAACGTACTCGCCGTTAATCTCATTATAGTACTCGGGATGGTCTTTGAAGTACAGGTCATTCGGCAGCCAGTAGTTCAAGTTATGGCCGAGCGTAACGGGCTCAAGGCCTTGCCCGCGGAATCGGTCCCACAGCGGTTGGTTGCTAATAAAGGCGAACTTGGCGTTGTTCTTGTTGCGGGCCAGCATCCTCTCCGTTCCGGCGTCAGCCGCGTAGTTGCCCGTTGCACTGACCCCGAGGGTCAGCCATCCTCGGACCGGTAGCGCCGGCTTCTTCCGGTAGTTCACCTGGCGGGCGGCAATCGTCGGCAGGTGATCATACAGCGTTCCATAATCGGTCGAACGCGTCCACAGCACCCCGGTGTTCTCTTCAAGAAAATCGTAAACGCCGTTTAATACGCCCTTCGGCACGGAACCGATAATATATATGTGTTTGCCCGCCTTGCGGACGGCAAATCCGTCGGTCCCCTCCAGATCGGTAAAGTCCTCTGGATACATATCCTTAAGGGCGGGCAACGATTTGTCCGTTCCGAGAATAATGCGGAAGCGATCTTGTTTACCGCCGTGCTGGCTCCTTTCGGAGGATGCTTCCGGCCCCCCGCTCCCGGCTGTACCCATATCCGCATACACGGCCCCGGTCACATTTGCGGTCCCTGGAGCTCCAGACTTCTCCGCCAGGTATACGTCATCGATCCACAGCGACCCCGGCCCCGTGCCGCTGAGGTTATGAAACACGATCCAATTATAATCGTAAAGGTTGTTTTCCTGCGTATACGGCATTTCTACAAGGGTCCATTGATCCGTTACGTCGAATGTTTTGCTAACCGTCCGTTTCGTGACATATGGATTGGCCATCTCTCGGATGTCAATCGTCAACTTGCCAGCCGTGCTTCCCTTGACCCAAGCCTGGAGCACATACTGTTTGCCTGGCTGAAGCGTCAAAGACTGGTTGGTACGGACGTTCCCGACGCCCATGCGCAAGGAGGACGAGCCGCTGTGCACCATCTGTCCGTCCTGTGCGGAAATACCCGGGGCCGCATACCAGCCCTCCAGAGTCGCCAGCTCGAAGCCGGGATTGTGAAGCAGGTTCCGGTCAAGCACCACCTTTAGCATCAGCGTCTCGGCTGCCTTCCCGTTGATTTGCGTCTGAATGCTTACCTCATAGCTGCCGCTAGGTGCCGCCGGGGGCACGTATACCGACATCGTGACGCTCTTCGCTTCCTTCTTGCCCAATGCGACGGCTGGGACAGAGCTTACGGAAATCAGGCTTTCTCCCGTTTGCTTAAAGGTAATTTGCGCAGGAGCGCCTCTGTTATTCAGCAGATCGACCTCGAACGGATAGTCCCCGCTTCCGGCGGCATTCAGCGTACTGTGGCGAAGCTCGACGCTTATTCCGCCGTTCTGGATTTCGCCCCGGATTAGGGGCAGATCTGCGCCGCTTACCAGCTTCACCGTTTCCTGCAGTTCCGTTGCGGCGAACATTTCCATGTCATCGGCAGCGGGGCTTACGATGATATCGGCGTTGGGGAGGCCGCTTTTTACGATCAACGGCATGCTGCCCTTTCCGTCAAGACCGTTGTTAGCGTTAGTGTCCGGGGAAGCTCCGTAAGCTGGGTTCTGCACCGGGACCGAAAAGGCAAACAAAAGGATGAAGACCGCCAAAGTAAGATGAAAACGCCTGGGCGTCAGATTCATTCTAATCATCTCCTATCATAATGGCACTTGTCCGGCTCAACCATTCCGATACGGCTTGCACGATCATCTCCAAATATTCCTGTCCCTTCTGCGCGGACGCCCGGGATGCCGAATCCGTATATCCGTCGACCCCGGTAAGCTCACCGTGCTTGCAAAGAATTGTTCCCGCCGGCCCGGAGGAGCTCAAGCTTTGTCCCCTATGCTCGACTGCAATCCTTTCTTCCTGCACCATAGTCTGATCCAAAGCAAGCACAAGCGACGTCTCGAACCCGCCCGCATGCCCGGGCACCCGTCCGACTTCCGTAGCATTTGCGGCAGCAAGAGCATCGCGGGCAATATTCCAGTAGGATGCAGACGCCACCGATACAGGATGGGCTACGGCCAAATCCTGCGACGCCTGGTGCATCAGATGTTCGTTACCTCCGTGGCCGTTCAGAAAGATAATCCGGCGGAATCCGCTCAGGATCAAGCTATCCCCGAGATCCCGCAGCACCTGCAGGTAGGTGGTGGAGGACAAGGACAACGTCCCCCCGAAGGCCAGATGGTGCCCGGAGCAGCCGAAAGGCAGCAGAGGGGCCAGGAGCAGTTTGGCCCCGCCCGACTCTACAGCGCGTTTCACCGCGTGGCGGCTGATATAATCACAGATAAGCGAGTCCGTATATACGGACAAGTGCGGTCCGTGCTGTTCCGTCGCCGCTAAGGGCACGACGACAGTATACCTGTCCTGGGCCAGCTCCGTCAATTGCTCCCGGGTATGCCCGTGGAAGCCGAACTCGACGCCCCCTTTCATGTCCTCACTCCGATCCGCTTGACAGCTATGGCATCAATCTCCACCAGCAAGTCATAATTCAAGTCGCAGTACACCGTCGTCCTGCTGGGATACGGCCGTCGGAAGAATCGTTCGTAGATGCCGTTGAATTCGCCGTATAGCTTGCGGTCGCTCAGATATACGTTCACTTTGACCACATCGTCCAGGGAGAGCCCCGCCTCAGCGAGAATGCTGCGAATGTTTTCTAGCGTCTGAACGGTTTGGGATTCCAGATCACCGCCGACAATCTTGCCGGTTTCCGGGCAGAGTCCCCCCTGTCCCGACACAAATACAAACGATTCCGTTTCGATTCCCGATGAGATCGGCTTGTTCCCCGAACCTGGGGTTACCACTTCGGTCTTCATGGATGGATTCTCCTTTCCTATGGGCGGTAAACGATGTTCAATTCCGGCGTTTCGATCCTTACGCGGCTGCTTAGCGATTCCATGGCCCGGTTAATCAATGCGCTGGATACGAGCACCCGCTCCTTCGGAAACGGCTCTCGTCCCGTCACCATGAACTGCTCAATCAGCCGAACCAGGATGTCGAAATGAGAGAATGGCCGTTCGTCTTCACTCATACAAACAGAGGATACGACCTCGCCCTGATCATCCCGGAAGGCGAAGCCCCACCGGGGGGTCAAATCGTGTTGCTGCAGCACATATCCCCTTGCTCCATCAAGGTATTCCACGATGAAGAGCACGGGGGGTTCCCGGGACAATCTGGGGTGTTCGGCCGTCCTCCGGCAGACTTCTAAAGCGCGTAGCAGCAACTCCTCCGGCCATTCCCCGCCGTCCATAGCCCTCCATACTGCCTCTCCTTCCAGCGCAGTAATCGCCTTCACCCCAGTTTCCCCGCCCGGCCTCCGCTCCGCCAATGATTGCAGGACCTCCAGTGCATGGTAGCCGTATGCTTCGATCTCGCGGGAAAAGCTGAGAACCAGCCACTCCTTCGCACGCTGGAGTTTTCCACCGTCGAATGCCGGTGCGTGAGTCGTATGAGGAATCGCGGAGCCGCCCATAAAGGGAATCCCTCTCCAGACAATCTCTCCATACATCCACAGCGTGTCTTCGATACGCCAGGACAGGAACTTGTCAGAGAATACAGGAACCCGGAGCCCGATTCCGTCCATGGCCTGAAGCGTCTCTTCCAGGAAGCGGCGGCGGGGGTACTGGGTACGCCTCAGGTCGTCTTTCGGATAGTTACCATGCTCGCCTATGATAACGACGCCGTGCAGGCCACCGTCTTGCGCCGGCAATTGGATCGCTTCCGCAATCGTCGGAAACAGGGGGAGGCCGTACCTGACGGCCATTTCCCGACTCCCATCGTTAGAAGGCACCTGGTCCGTATACAGCGACACGATCTCCACTTGAGGCCGGTAACCGAATTCGCCCAGCAGCCTCCCAACAATAACCTCCGAATGAGAATTGGTCCGGTATTCGGTCACAATGGCCGCAATCCGCCGCCTTACCGGCATAGCTCGAACCCCCCCGTCACCAGATATCGAGAGCCGGTCACATAGGACGCCGCGTCGGACAGCAGGAAAGCCGCCGTCTCGTTTACCTCGCCGGGATAACCGCTTCTCCCGATAAGGGTTGCCTTACGAATCGTTTCCTTGCTCGCTTCCGAAGCTGCTGCACGCACCGCAACGGACTTAAAGTCACCCGGTACAAGGGCATTGACCCGAATGCCGTGTGCCGCATATTCCAGCGCCGCTATCCTTACGAGCTGCTCCACCCCCGCCTTCGCAGCTCCATATGCACCATTGTTCGCTGCCGGAACGTTTCCGAGGATGGAAGAGGTGAGTACGATAGTCCCGCCGTATCCTGCAGGAAGCATGGCAAGCGCAGCATGCTTGCAGACGAGGAAAGCGCTCGTCAGCGTACCGCGAACCGTGTCCTCCCAATCGTCCAGCGTTTGGTTCGCAATGGACCAGGCCTTGTTGACGTAGACATTATGGTACGCCCCGTCCAGCTTACCGCACCAGCCAAGAACGGAAGCAACTGCCTTCTGCACATCGGACTCTCGGGTCATATCGGCCTGCAGGTACTGCAGTCGGTCATCGCCGTACGTGCGCCGCCATGCGGCCACTTCAGGAACCGACTCCTCCGCTAACAGATCGCAAGCGGCAATCCGTGCGCCTCGCTCGAGAAACATGGAAACAGCCGACTGCCCGAGCATGCCCAACGCGCCTGTAATCCAAATGACTTTGTCCTCCAGCTGTTTGCCGTTCATCCGGCATCACCTCCCCCTTCCTCCTCTTGCAGCATGGAGCATCCGTATTCCTCGCATAGGGATCCCCAGTCGGATCTCATCCGAATCGTATTGGCATGTTCAGGCGGCTGTAGCTTCGCCCGGCTGAACATGGGCAAAGTGACGGTGTTCACGCGTGCCGCGCGGAACAGACGCCTATCCTTCGGCCACAGCTCCTCCGGCCATTGGTCCGGGTTGTAATCCCCTCCATAAAGAACCGTCGGCAGTTTTGTCAACATGCCAATATCCACCCCAACGTTGTCAGCTGTAAATGAAATGCGCGCTGGCCGTACAGTCGCTTCCCGGGATGATGCGTACCCAGTGAGCGCTGAAACCGGACGGGAATTCATGATGCTCATACCCTTTTGCCGCCACCCGGATGTCCTTGTAGCGCTTCCAACTGCCGTTACCCAGAAAGTCCACTTCGATGACGAAACTCACTTCTTCTTCCGCTTCATGCGCTAGGTGAAGCACCTTGTGTTCGAAGCCGGTCATCAGATAGGGATCAGACGGCTCGTTCGCCTTGACGTCATCCTCCCACCAAGGACCGCCCCACCCCTTCGGCTTGCCGAACTGCCAGAGATCGTCCGTCTTACCGAACCACAGGTTCGATTGAGGCTCCCCGGCCAGCAGGTTCGTGTCGAAAATCGGGGTCACCTGGTTGCCGGCCAGCACGAGCAGCCCGCGCCATGAGCAGAAATCCGGTACCATCCGCAGATGCGTACACACGGGGCGGATGCCCCAAACTTTGCCCCCGTAAGCCGTATGGGACAGCTCGTAGAAGAGACCGTGGAAGTTCATGAGCAGACGCTCCGTCTCTACTTCCCGAATTCTCGGCCATTCGGTGAACCACATATGATCCATGGCTTGGGTCCCTTTCGGCAACCGGTATTTCGTCCATTGCCCGTGGGTAAACACCCGGAGGATAGCCGACGCCTTGTCGAAGCCGGTGGCAAACAATGGACTTTTGCCGGAGGAAGCTACTTCGCAGTACGGGTTTTCCTCCAGGATCGTCCAAGTTCTGCCGTCCCACTCGGCCAGGCGGCCGTCGCTCTTCCTCCCGGCGTATTCCCTCTCGTCATAGGTGTTGTTCGCCACGACCAACCGCCCGTCCTTCGTCCAGCCACCCTTAAAGTGGGGCCAGCAATCCGGGGACACCTTAAGCTCCTTCAAAAGGTCGAACAACAGCTTCGCCTTCAGCGTATGGACGTTCACCTCGAACAGCAGCCCTTCCATCGTCAACACGTAAAGCATATCGTCCGGGTTCGTCAGATGGGGCATGCTGGCGGTCAACCGGTGGTCGACCAGCTCTTCCGCCGTTCGCACATTGCCATCGGTATCGATGAAATGGGGACCGATCATCAGCTGGTTGGATTTCGAATGGATGATCCGGTTAGCATACGTCCCTACCACGCTTTCCGGCCTCTTCACCATCTCGAACTTGTCATTCACCTCGAATAGTCCTGTACCGGTTCCGGTTCCCGCCTTATGCGCCACATAGGTGATGAACCAGAGTCTGTTGGCCCACGGCATAACGGCGCCGATGCCTGTTTCGGATCGGGCTCCGTCAATACCGGCCGAAGCCGTCAGATGCGGCAGCACGCCGCTGATGTTCAAAGTGTTGTTAATCATGGTTTATACCTCCTTCTTGTATATTTTGTATAGTAGTTGATTCTATTTACTTTGGTAATGTATAAGGTTATCATTTTTCTTGTAAATAATTTCAGATTGGGGGCGTCGAGATGGACGAGTTGTGGAGATGCAATCCGGAGCTGATCTTCCATGTTTACGTCAGTGGCGCGAAGCAATTTCAGAAGCCATACGATACCTACAAGAATTGGAGCTGTTTCATTGCGGAGGACGGTGAATTCGAATACCGAATGGGGAACACTTCCGGAAGAGTCCGCACGGGGGATATGGTGCTTTGCCCCCCCGATACGGCGTTTCACCGTACGACCTCCGGACTGTCGTTTCATTTCATCGGCTTCCGCTGGGAACATGATCGGGTGCCACCGGGCTATCTACTTCCGGATAACGGCCGGCTTTGCATTATGAACAACCGCCGCTTGGGATCCACCTTGTCGCTGCTGCGAGAGACCACCCCCCTTAAGACCGAAGCAGGTCTGCAGTACAAGAAGCATCTGTTCCGCGATATATGGCAGCTGTATGCGGTTGAGTCGTCGGCGCTCATGCAAGCTTCGCTGATTAGCGAAGATCCGTTCGTGCAGCGGGCGGTCCGCCTTCTGCAGGATCATGTCGAATCGGGGGCGCCTCTGAAGCAGGTGGCTCGAGAGCTCGGCATCAGCCCCGTGCAGCTGACCCGGTTGTTCAAGAAGGAATTCCGCATGACGCCGGTCAAGTATATTGCCGGTCTGCGCATGGCACGCGCCGCCCGTCTTCTTATCCATACCGGGCTCACGCTGGCGGATATTGCCGAACGCTGCGGCTATACGGACGAACATCATTTAAGCAAGACGTTCAAAAGTGTGATGGGGGTCAACCCCTCCGCTTACCGCAAGGACCATACGGTGTAGACCGTCATATCGGAATCGACAGTAAGGCTTATTCCTTGCTCCGAAAATACCGCAGCAAGGAATAAGCAACAAAGCGGCTAGTTCTTGCCGTAACCCAGCTGGTTCAACTGCTTGACGGCCGAATCGACGTAAAGCTTATAGTTCATGGATGTCTCCATCGTTTTCAAATAAGCGTCATACTCGGACAGCGGACGTTTACCGTATACGAACTTCGTGAATTCCTCTTCGAGATAGCGGTTGGCATCGGCCGGATTATAGCCGACCGGGAGGTTAATGAAGCCGTTCAATACCTCAAGGCGGGGGCGGGAATTGGCGAATTCGATGTACTTCGCCTGATTCGGGAATTTCACGCTCAAGTATTCCTTATCCGGGCGGCCCGTAAATTGATACAACCATGTATAACCGGTCTCCTGCGCCATAAGCTCCGTCGGGACGACCTTGCCGTCCTTCAGGTTGTAATGGCGGCCCTCCACGCCAAATTGCACAAGGCGGGACCCTTTTTCACTGGAAACGTAGTTCAGGAGTTCAAATACTTTATTCAAGGTTGCCTTGTCTTTCTCCAGCGACTTCGGAATGGCGAACATCGCCCCTGCGTTGCCGATGTCTCTGGAGTTGTCGTACTGCCCTCCCGGTCCCTTCGGTGCGGCGATCTGAATCCACTCGGCCTTCGGATTGACCTTCTTGATCTGCTCCACATACTGGTCCTTCGCAATGTTGGCCCAATCGATGAAGATAATGCCGACTTTACCCTGGATCGCCTTGTCCTGGTGCTGCATGCCCGTATTGGCCATAATCTCCGGATCGACGACACCGGCGGTGACCAGCTTGTTGATGTAAGCCAGCGCTTCCTTCATGCCCGGCTCATACAGCGAGTTGACGACCTTGCCGTCCTTGACGTAGAACTCCCCCGGATTGGCGGTTCCGAACGCACCGTACAGCGGAGCGAATGTGCTGAGACTGCCGCCGGTAATTCCGACGGTATCTTTTTTGCCGTTTTGATCCGGGTCGTTCTCCGTGAAAGCCTTGGCCACGTCATAAAACTCATCGATCGTTGTTGGCGGCTGCAGCTTCAGATTATCGAGCCAATCCTTGCGTATCCAATACGTAGAGTAGGGAATTCCGGGCGCCTTCGGGATGGCGTAGATTCCTCCGCCTACCATGCCCTTTTTCACCGTCTCCTCGCCGATGAAATCCTTAACGGGCTTCAGCTCCTTGTCGATATAGGGCGTCAGGTCCAAGAGTAAATTTTGTTTCTGAAACTGTTCCATCTGAACTTTGCTCACGCCGAACAAATCGGGAATGTTGCCCGAAGCCATCCGGACATTCAGCTGGTTCTGGTAGTCGTCCACACTTCCGTATGCAGTCAGCACAACCTCCGCCTTCAGCGCTTCCTCCAGCCCTTTCTTGACAAAATCCTTGTCGGGAGAAGGCAAACCACTCGCACTTTCGACAATCTCCAGCTTGATCGGCCCGCTGGGCGTCGCTTCGTTGTTGTTCGGCGACTCGCTCGCCGTGTTGTCTCCTGTGTTCTCCTTGTCATTGAAGCTGCAGCCTGCTAGCATTACCGTTGTGGGCAGCAGTACTGCGAGGACAAGCCGGAGCACATTTTTGCGATTCATACGTAACCCCTCTTTTCAAGTAACAGGATTTTATTGAACCGGCCAGGCCGCAAGCGCCCCTCTCCTGCAGGATGACGCTTCGCCCCACCGCTTTCAACCTTTGATGGAGCCTAGGAGCATACCCTTGGTAAAGTATTTTTGCAGGAACGGATATACGACGATAACCGGCATTGAAGCGAGAACGACCGCTGCCATCTGCAAGGTCTGTGTCGGCATGACATTCTCCGCGTTCTCAAGCGGCTGCTGGGATTGCATCAGGATCTCCCTCACGATAACCTGCAGGGGGAACAGCCGCCGGTCCGTCACATACATAATCGCCTGGAAAAATTCATTCCAATGGCCAACCGCATAAAACAGCCCGATGGTGGCCATCACCGGAAGCGACAGAGGGATGGCCAGCTGGAGCAGGATCCGCCCCTCCTGGGCACCGTCGATTCGGGCCGACTCGAACAGTTCCTCCGGAAGCTGCTCGAAGAAGCTTTTGACAATCAGCACATAGAAGCTTCCGATCAAGGAGGGCAGGATAAGCGCCCAGACGGAATCGAGCAGCCCCACCGCCTTCACCGTCAGGTACGTCGGGATCAGCCCTCCGGAGAACAGTATGGTCACCAGGACCATCATCAGGAAGAAGCTGCGTCCCGGAAGCCATTTGCGGCTGAGCGGGTACGCCATGAGCACCGTAAACAACAGATTCAGGGTGGTGCCGACCACGGTGACGAAAACGGTGACCCCGAAGGCGCGCAGCATGCCGGATTCCTTAAGCAGCCTCTCGTAAGCCTCGAAGGTGACCTCTCTCGGAATGATAGGGAACCCTCCGCTCCGCAGAACTTCCCCGATTGGCGTGAGCGAGATGGATACCACGTACAGCATCGGGAATACCGCCACCGCTCCGCAGATAGATAAGATTAGGACAACAATCGAGTTGATCAGCCGGTCCTCCGCGCCTCTTACCATATACCTTCCCCCCACTGTTTGGCGATCTTGTTGGATACAAGCACCAACACGAAGCCGATGCCGGACTTGAACAAGCCCACTGCCGCTGCCAGGCTGAAGTTTAGCTGGTTCAACCCCGTGCGAAATACCCAAGTATCGATAATATCCGCAACGGAGTAGACCTGTATGTTGTACAGCACATATATCTGTGCGAAGCCGGCGTCAAGGATGTGTCCGAGGCTCAGAATGAACAGCATGATGATGACGCTCCGGATACCAGGCAGCGTAATGTGCCAGATCATCCGCAGTCGGCTGGCTCCGTCGACACGGGCCGCCTCGTACAGCGTCGGATCGATTCCCGCCATCGCCGCCAGATAGATAATGGCGCCCCAGCCGAGGTTCTGCCAGATCTCCGAACCGACCAGCAGCGAGCGGAAGTGAGCGGTTGAGGTCAGGAAAGGAACGGCCTTTCCGCCTGCTGCTTCAATCCATTGGTTGACCAGCCCGGAAGATTGGGATAGAAGGGCGATCATCATGCCGTAGATGATCACCCAGGATAAAAAATGCGGCATATACGTCAAGGTCTGAATAAGGGACTTGAACCACCGGATCCGACACTCGTTCAGCAGAATCGCCATCAAGATCGGCGGAACGATGCCGAATATGAGCTTATACACGCTGATGAGAATGGTATTGGTCAGCAGCTGGGAGAAGTACGGTGAATTGAAGAACAGCTGGAAATGTTTGTTCCACGGATCCGCCCACCCGCTTTTCCAGATGCCGTCCACTAAGCTAAAATCCTTGAACGCAATAATAACGCCGTACATCGGCATGTACTTGAAAACAATAAAGTAGACGATTCCGGGAAGCAGCATGAGATAAAGGATCTTGTGCTGCCACGCCTTCTTCAGCACGTGAGTGGTCCTGCGCACGTCGGTCCGCCTTCGGACTCCAACGGGTTGCTCCAATGCGGTACACCTCCATTTTCTCCTGGTTTGGAGTGAAGCGGTTACGATTGTTTGCGCTTTCACCTCTTGGTGTCATTGTAGCAACGCCGTTGCCTGAAGAATATACAGCGATGTTGTGAAATCAGGATGTATTTTAGACAATCGGATAAGTGTCGGACGAAAAAAACGGCATGTCAGTCGACACGCCGTTCCGCTGACTGCAGGGCTGGCAGCGTGATGACAATCACCGTACCGGTTCCCGGCCGGCTGCGGATGCGCAAGCCGTATGGCTTGCCGAATCGGAGGCTGATGCGTTCATGCACATTGGGCAGACCGAAACCCGTAAAATGATCCTTGGTCCCCTCCAACTTCTTCCCATTCCTCAGGACCCTGCCGAGGGTCGCCGCATCCATTCCGGTTCCGTTGTCGCGGACGACCAAGCGGAGCACACCCCGTCTTACATCCCCCCTGATAGCTATGAGCCCTTTCCGGAGTTCGGGCAGGATGCCGTGAAAGATGGCGTTTTCCACCAGCGGCTGCAGCGTTAGCTTCAGGATCAATAGGTTCTTCGCCTCCTCTGTCACATTCTCGGTATACCGGAATTGGTCGCCGTACCGGGTCTCCTGAATGAATACGTATTGACGAAGCCCGTTCAGCTCATCCTCCACGCTCACGAACTCCGATGTCTTGTCGAAGCTGAAAGTCAGCACTTCGACCAACGCACCGATCGTCGCACTGACTTCCCCAATGCGCTGCTGGCGGGCCAAACTGCCGATGCATGCCAGTGTATTGGACAGAAAATGAGGAGAGATCTGGCTTTGCAGCACCTTAAGCTCCAATTCCTTTTTGCGGTCCTCCACTTCCTTCGTTTCCACCATCAGCGTTCGGATGCGCTCCATCATGGCGTTGAAGCTGGAAGCCAATCGGCCGATTTCGTCCTGGCGCCGGACCGTCAGGTTCGGGACGACCAGCATATCGTGGACTCGGTCCATACGCAACGCCAGCATTCGGATCGGACGGGTCGAGAAGCGCGTCATGACGTAAACCATGATCAGAAGCAGGATCAGCATCGCCGCTCCGACCGTCTTGTAATCCTGGTACAGCACCGCTATGTTCTGGTAGAAGAAGCTTTCCTTAATGATCAGGATGAGTGACCAGCCCAGCCGATTCTGCCCTGACTTCAGTGTAACGAGCGGGCCGGCGGGACCTTCGTACCCGCTTGTGCCGACCGCGAGCGCACCCAAGTGGTCTGCGAACGGTTCCGGCAGTCCGACCGGATAGCCGCTGGCGCGGGGCAGCAGCTCTGACTCCTTCCCGTACAGCACGACGTTGTTTTTGTCCGAAAGCAGGACGAACGTCTGGTTCTGGAGCGAGATCTCCGCCATATTCCGGTACAGCTTCTCCAGATCGAATTCCACGACGGCGACGCCAACCCGTTCGTTCCAGTTGTCCAGCATCGGGCGGGCAATGGCCACGGTCGGACCTGATTGCAGCGAAATATACGGTTGGCTCACCATAGCGGTATAGTTCATCTTGGCCTGCTCGTACAGCTTCGGAAGTTCCTCATTGCCGAGTACATCGTAGAGCACCTGGGTACTGCTGAATACTTTGCCGTCGCTGCGAACGATGTACAGCGTCTTTACGATTGTGCTGTTGGTATCGGCGATGGACCGCAGGAATTCGGAGATGTCTCGCTCCTGAGACGATTTCAGCAGCGCGGTCTGGGTGGAGATGAGCAGCAGGATATTTTGCCCCGTATCCAGATAGGAATCCAGGTATTGATTCGTGCGGGCCATCTGCGTCATCGTATCCGCGATAATCTGCGATTTGAACAGTGCAGCCGCCCGGTTATAGTTGTTGTAGGCGAGAAAGAAAAAAAGAACGAACATCGCAATAAACAAGAACCAAAACTGCTTGGTGGCCATGCTCCATTTGCGGATTCGGCTGATCATGGCTTACCCCTTCCTGTATTCGGTCGGCGATAATCCGGTGTACTTGCGGAATAGCGCAGTAAAATACCGGTAGCTTGGAATACCGACGGCATTCCCGACCTCATACACGCGGAGGGAAGTGGTCTGGAGCAGGTGGACGGCCTTCGCGATCCGCTGCTTCGCAATGTATTCGTTGAAGGAGATCCCAGTCTCCTCGCGGAACAAACGGCTTAAATAATACGCGCTGAACCCGATGTGCCTTGCGACCGCAGTCAGCGTAACCGGACCCTCCAGATGGTCGTCGATATACCGGACGGCATCGGCGATCTCTTTTCGCATTCTCGTCTGTCCGCTATGGGGGGCTTCTAGCTCATGCACGAGGATGGATACCAGCTCGTCGAGGGTGGGCGCCTCGGCGATTGCGCGGACGTTCGCGGAATATCTGCCGCCGCGTTCGTCCAAGTCCTCTAGCCACAGGCTTCGCCGGTTGACGGCCCATTCTCTCAGAGTATCGGGGTGGATCCCGGCGCTCCTCGCCCATCGAGGCAGCTCATGCCGCAGGTTTTCGGCGAGCATGTCCCGGTTTCCTTTGGCGAAGCGCAGCTTCTCCAGCATTTCTGCAGACGCCGCATCGTCTGGATCGGCATAGTTCCGCCCGTCGGATAAGTCAAATGTAAGGGTACCCGGTTCATAAAAGTGCTGAGGATGCTCTTCCGTCACCCTTCGGAAGCATTTCAAAAAAACCTCCGGTCCATTCACCCGTTCGCCGACCACCGCATACAAGCGGACTGCTTCGCTTAAGAAGGACAGCCGGTTTTCGATGGCTTCCGACAGCGAGCGGCATATTTCCTCCGTCTGTCTCTTCAAGTCATCCGGGCAGCTCTCTTCCTGCCGGGGCAAGAGCAGATAGACCCCTTCCTCCGCAGGCAGCCAAGTGAACGGGAAGGTTCGGGCCGCCCCCTCCAACCGGGACAGTGCATCCTCGACCTCCTGCTTGATGAGCAGCCGGTTCTCCGGCTTCGCCTTCACATGCAGAGCGGCCAGCCTAAAGGGAAAGGCGAGCTTCCACGTGTCCCGCAACAACTTTTCGAGATCCGTTCGGTCCTCGTAGACGCCTGCCGCATAAAGCGCCAAGGTCCGGGACTGCTGAAGACGGAGCTTTTCGATTTCGTTCCTATGCATGGAGTAATCCCGCCGAAGGGCTTCCTTCGCCTTGTTCAGGGCACGCTCCAGGTCGCTCCCCTGCATCCTGTACTTTACCAGATAGTCAACGGCGCCCAGCTGTACGGCCTTTTGCGCATAGGCAAATTCCGAGTGGCACGTCAACAGGACCACTTTCGTCAGAGCATACTGTTCATTCAATCTGTGGAACAGTTCAAGCCCGTCCATTCTTGGCATGGTAATATCCGTAATGACTACATCCGGGACACAGCTTTGGCAGAACCGGAGTGCATCCACTCCGTTCACAGCTTCCCCAACAAGCTCGAACCCGTGCTCTTCCCACGGATATCTCCGCAGCTCCTCCCGCAGCGGCAGTTCATCGTCGACAAGCAATACGGACAGAAGAGGTTCCGACATTCCCATTCCTCCTTCAAAGACAGCAGGTTCCGGCGGCAAATCCGCACCCTCTTATGTATTCAACTGTCAACCGCCCATTCCCTTCCGGTTTACCCTTATTATACAAACACAGCGGCAGCCTGGGACTCAAACAAATAGTCCTGGACTGCCGCTGATTCTCCCATTTTCTTCTCCACTCATGGCAATTACCGTAACCACACCGATAGCTTAACGAAAGATATATTGGTGGCTGTAATTGATAGCAACTGGGGCAATGCAGCTAGCGGATTAAGCATCCAGTTACAAAAGTGCTCTATCTTGCATCCACCATTTAAATGTTGGTACTTCCCAAAACTTTCACCAACCGTTATACCAAAGGGCCTCAGCCTATACCCGCCGCCTTTAGCAGACGAAGCAGCAGATCCTTGCGTGGTTCCTGTGCCTTACGAGCCAGAGCAGCCAGCTTCTCCATCTTGCCCCAGATCGGATACAGTACCCGCTCGACCTCGTATTTTGGCAGGATCTCCACATGCTTCACCAATAGGGACAGCTTGTCGTCGCTTTCCAGCTCAGGCTGAATCTTCAGCTTGAGCGCGTCATGGGAGCGCCGCAGGCAGGAAACCAAGACGGGAGTCGAACGTTCCGTTACCCCATAAGTGTCGGTAAAAGCTGCCGTGAACTTATCTTGCACCAGTTGATGTTCCTCGTCCACAAGGGCCATGTAAGCTTCGACCAGCGGAAAATACCGCTCGGATGAAAGTCCAAGCCCGAACACGGCATAACTGCCCGGCATGACGCTTTTTTCACCTTCTGTATCCGCATACCACTCGAACTCTTCCATCGCCTCACGCGCGTACTCCTCCAGTAACGGATGAAGCTCAGCATAGGTTAGCGCATTCGCAAAAAAACGGTGCGTATCCGAGTTGGCAAGCCCCTTGAAGGGCAATACCCCTCTCGCACTGGACTTAAGATTAATTTTGTAGCTTTTTGAGAAGCCCTTTCGTAGTAGGGAGAGAATGAACGAAATTGCCCTTTCGTACGCTCCGGCCTCTTCCTTACGAATAATGATTTTAATGAGGGAAAATACATCGTTGGCCTTGCATTCCACCAACTCATGGTGCAAGTGTACATCTTCTTGCGAGAAATTGTCGCTGCCCTCCTTCAGCATGCGTTCGGCTTTGCAGCTGCCAAGCTTCGCGGTTAGTTCCAGATAAGTCTGTCCCCTTGATTTGCTGTAGTGCGGCTCATATCGAAGAATCATCCTCGCACCATACAACAGAAGGTCGATAGGCTGATTCGGTTTATCCTTATTCTCCAAAGCTGCATCCGGCTTGATTCTATACTCATTGGCTCTGTATTCGGAACGGGTAACATCGTAATAACGCGGCAGGAATACATCCTCGGTCCAGTCGATCAACGCCCGAATAATATAATTTCGATGTTCCGCGAGCGCTTGCTTCCGTTCTTTGTTCAGTTCTTGTATCCGGTCAAATAAAGCACTCAGCCTGTCAGCCTCCGGTTCGTGAAACAAATTCGGATCCAGCAGATGACGCGTCAAAAAGAAAGTTTCCAATGGCTTTGTCGGATATGAGCCCTTCTCCAGTTTTTTCTCGATATAGGCTTGGATTCGTTCCAATAGCTGCCGCTTTTTCTCTTCAAATACGCGCTCAAGCACTGTTACTTTTACGGGCCCTTCTATCGTCGCGAAGGTTCCTTGCAAGGTAAATCGGTAATCGATCAGCGGTGACATCTCCAACTTGTCCAGCTTCTCCTCTACGAGATCCGCCAGCGAAGGCCGAATCTCATGCAACACTTGTTCCCGCGTAAAAGGAGAAGCCATCATCGACTTGCTGCCGGAAGCATTCCATCCCGTATCCAAGCTCTCAACGGTGGTCCTGGTCGGCTGATAATCCAGCATGATGCCGTTATAAATACCTATTTGCAGCGTGGTTCGTTTGACAATGCCCTCCGCATCCTTACGCTTATTCAATTCGCCAAACCAGTTATTAATCTCAGATACCATCTCTTCAAGCGCTTCTTTCTGCAATGTGTTCATCGTCTCCTGCCTTTCCTTCGATATGGATGTCTCCATCGCGAAACGTCCGCAGCGCTTATAAATGCTCTATTAGCGCAGTTTTAACTTTGTATGTTATTCCTATTATAATTGACGCCAGATATGAGTCTTCCCACTTTTATCCTAAATTTTGCGGACAATGGTCCTAATGGCAGATGTAATTTCAGACCTAACTGATACAGAAACTACTAAAAAACAATCATTAAATGAACATTCAATAAGATCAATTAGATCTTTGAAATAAACGATATCGCTGGTCTCCACATTGTTAGTAAAAACCGCTAGTTAACTCGCACCAAAGGCTGCTCGTTATACTCGGTGCGCAGGCCCATTGTGGCACCCTATGCCTTAATCAACATTCCACTAAACATACTGATAACTAAATGCAGGCTGAGTCCAGCTTTTACGAAAGCAAACAGACCCACAATATGATTTATTGTGAGTCCGTTTGACTACTGTAATTTGTAATCAAGATCAGATCCGTACGATCTTACTTTCCAACCGTCTTTACCTTCTATGTGTTCAAACCAGCTGTCCTTTGCTGCGCCAACCCATTGCCGTCTGCGATGATGAAGCTGCCTCCCGGGATGGCTGAGTTATTCATCGTATAGTACACGTTATTTGTTGTTCGAAAACTCGAGCGTCCAAGACTTCGAAATCCGGAATATCCGTTTTGCCTAGAACGCGCTGCAACCTCTCGAAAGGAAACAGATAAACACCATCCGATATAGCGTCATTCGATGCTCTCCTCGTTGGTCGCTTGATAGCCTGAATAAAGCGAACCGCCCGGGAAATTTTCCCGATTCATGATGAAACCTGCACCGCTTCCGATACCGTCAGCCGATTATCGGAAACAGAATAGTCACAAGATAAACAAGCATCAGCTTTTTGTGCAGTTTCATGGCGCCCCCCTTCGCCCCTAACTTATTGGAAAAAACGGAAGCCCGGTACTCACTTGTTCGATTGAGAATGTATTGACAGATTAATCTCCCAGGTATTATAGTATGCCATATGACTAGCATACCATAATACCTGGAGGGGTTGAAAAAATGAATTCAAGTACTAAGCAATCAGGTCACAACCCGTCTGCAATGATGAGTTCAATTGGATCGCGGATTCTGGATGTTGATGCACTGCGAGGTTTCGCGCTGTTCGGCATCTTGATTGTCAACATCGCCTACTTCGCGTCTGGCTATGCGTTCCATCTTGTAGAGGATCCCGCCTATGACTCCTGGCTTGACAAGAGTGCGCATTGGCTGGTGAAGTTCCTCTTCGAGATGAAGTTCTACCTTTTGTTCTCCTTCCTCTTCGGATACAGCTTTACACTTCAAGTTGATTCTGCAATCCGAAAAGGCGTCACGTTCTTCCCCCGGTTCCTTCGTCGGCTGGCCGGATTGTTCGTCCTGGGAACCCTGCACGCTGTTCTGCTATTCCACGGTGACATCCTGACCACCTATGCCATACTCGGCTCAGTTTTGCTTGCTGCACAACGAATTCAGCCACGCACGGCGCTCATCACGGCGGGCATTCTGATCGGGATCATCACTTTCATGATGGCCCTGGCCGCGGCGGCCGGCGTCACCCTGGTCGCGGATTCGGCAGCTGCCATCGCCGATGGTCAACAATCCACTGCGGCGTTACAAGGCGGGCTGGACTCGGTGATCTCCGAACACCTTCGCTCAATGCCTGACATGCTCTCAGCGTTAGCGGTACAAGGGCCTCTCGCGTTGTCTGCTTTTCTGGTCGGCCTCGCGGCAGGTAAGGGCCGGGTTCTGGCTAACCTCAACAAGCACAGTAGCATGTTGCGCCGGTTGCAGCTGGTGGGATACCCGATCGGACTGGCCGGCGCGCTGGTATTCGCGGTTTGTGGCGGTACAAGCGACCCACTAGGACTGACGGTAAGTATCCTTACAGCTCCTTTTTTGGTCGCCGCTTATGTGGCCACCATGCTGAGGATATTCAGCTCCGATTGGGGTCGCCGGGTTGCCAAGGTCCTCGCTCCTGCCGGGCGGATGGCATTATCCAACTACCTTGGCCAGTCGCTGTTCTGTGCGTTAATCTTCACCGGTTACGGTCTTGGTCTGATTGGTAGGGTGCCCCCTCTCATCGTATTGTTCATCGCCACAGCGATCTTCTCTGCACAGTTGCTGCTAAGCGCACTTTGGCTGAAAAGTCACCACTATGGCCCGGTGGAATGGATCCTACGTGCTGTTACCAATGCCGAGTGGCCGGATTGGCGTCGTCGCGGAGGGAAATAAACGCTCTGCCGGACTAGAGTTACCTAGTAGATGACAACGGCAGTCTCGGACTATTGAAGTGCTATTTTTCAGAGCCTAATGGTTTTGCAAATCAGAATTTCGCATAGGTTCAACAAACAGTCTAAGGATAAGTACGGAAAGATTCGGGGATGAGAGAAAATTACGAATATCTTGTGGTTGTTATCATTTTTGGTGAAATCGTGATTCCAAGATGTCATTTTATCTGATGCTCGAACTTGGCAACATCCTTTTTGATCCCCATTACAGGGTCCTCCTTTTCGTGAATTCCCAGCCCGCAAATAGGAAGATGCAGCATGGTATCAAGCAAATGGCTACGCCCACAAACAGTGAATCGTTGAACAATAATGTCTGTAGTCCATCCGCTAAACTATGGCGATACGAGGCAATTGATGTGCTAATCGGAATCGCCGCAATGACAATAACCCAGAGTGATAGACCTACATAGCTTCCAATACCGGAGAATAACATACTTATTGTTGAAGTCAATAACATATATGCAGCGAATTGATATAGGAACATACCCATTATGCCAAATTGATCCCAATGGAAGATTTCAAGGATATTAAAGTAAAAAGAATCATCCTTGTATAATTGATCCACTAGCAATAAAAATACAATATTGATAATCGACAATACTATGGCTGATAAAGTATAAATGATCATCAGTGCGATATAGTACTCTTTTCTGGTAGCGCCGGTATTAATAATCTTTCTAAAAAAAGCGAGTGGAAGCACCACTGCCATCATAATAAGGATAACACTAAGCATGTTGCCTATTGCTACTGGAGCTGGAGAATGATTCGCATTGCCGATCGCTAAGAAAACAATTAAATTTGCTACCAATCCTGCTGCTATGTAGGCTAATAAGATCCAGATGTAAATGCGCATTTGAATATACGCTGCCTTGACTATCATTTTATTCTTATTCAACATGCTCACCTCCATCTTTAATCAAATAGGCAAAAAACTTCTGCAACGGCAATCCGTCCACGGTAACACCCTGCTTACTAGCTTCTGCCTTATCATGTTCGCTTATTTCATCGTATACCGCCATAAGTGTTCCTTTACCGTATGCTTCTTTATAAATCACTCGTTTACCTTCTGTAAATTGGGATACAGCTTCATTGCTGCCCGTTAACAGATGTGATTGTGAGCGAATATTATCCACCTCATCTTCCAATACTATCGTGCCTGCTTCGATAATATAAACCTTCTCCACTACCGCAGCGATTTCATCGATCAAGTGAGTTGAGATCAGAATCGTCCTTGGATGCTCAGCATAATCCTGTAACAGTACCTTGTAGAATTTCTCTCTCATTAGTACATCGAGCCCTAACACCGGCTCGTCATAAATAGTTAGGGGCGCTCGGCTCGCAAGTCCCACTATATTAGCTACAAGCGATTCCATTCCTTTAGATAGTTGCCGAATCTTCTTTGTTGGATCTAAATTGAATGCTATAATGAGTTGCTGTGCGAATGACCAATCCCAATTCGGATAAAATGCTGCTGCAATCTCCAAACTCTCGATGACCGTTGCTCCTCCAAAGAAAAAGTTCTTTTGTGGGATATAACAAGTCTGTGCCGGAGATGCTCCCTTTACAAGGTGTTCATCAGCGATGACGATCTCCCCTGTGTCGGGGAATAACCTTCCAGTTAGCATGTTGAGCAATGTTGTCTTACCCGCTCCGTTACGACCTAGCAATCCACAGATCGTATTTACTTCTATGTTCATTGTTAGATTGCGAACAGCTTTAGTTCTTCCATAGCTCTTGTTCAAGTGCTTACTTGAAACAATTGGACTCATGTGTTTATCAGCTCCTCTTTTGTTGCTTAATCATTTCTATGACATCCTCTGAGGTTAACTCCAGTTTGTCGGCCTCTTCGAGTAATTTTAGAACAAGCTCCTTAGAAAAGCGTTCCCGTCGTTTATCCTTAATCATCTTCTTTGCACCCGTTGCCACATACATCCCCAGTCCCCTCTTCTTATACAGAATGCCATCATTCACTAGCACGGCAATTCCCTTCACGATAGTAGCGGGATTAACATGGAAGATGCTGGAAAATTGAGCCATAGAAATAATCTGATCTTCTTCACTATAAGTACCATTGAGAATATCATCCTCAATCATCTTGGCTATCTGCAGGAATATCGGTTGACTGTCATTGAATCTGCTCATTATTTTATTCCATCACCCTATCAGTATGTTAGTCTTATGACATACACTAATACCTGTACAAGATGTTGTCAACAATTGCGGCATATTCCACTTTACAATCTAGGTCGAGAACAACGAAAAATAAACAAGCTGACACCGGTTGAGTACCGGCGCCAGCTTGCAGCCTAAGGCATTTCCATTGTTCGCTAAACCGGGTCTTTACCACAAGTTGTGATAGCCCGAGCGATGAAAACAACGCGACTCCCGAGTAGATTTGGCCTCTTTCTTCGGCTCTAGCAACCGGGAAGGAGCAGAAGGTCCATCGACCGATCCTTCTACCCGGACGTGTACGTCGAAAAGTTTCGGCGAACTGACGGCGGAAGCGAAGGAATGACGGTTTTTCTTCATTGATTTCAACATCAGCCGAATCACACAGACAGGCAAGGCCATACCACGAGCTTCTCCCCCATCTCTCTCAAGACCTCTGGAAAGCCTTGTTTTTCTAGGACAATCAACCCAAATGTTCAGGAAATAGGTCTCGTCAACTTCAACTATACCTAAGGTACAACATAACGTTTTACCCATTGGTAGATTTGTTCTATTTTGGTATGCGCAATTAATTGATTTACCTTAACAAGTTACTAAACGCTTTGCTCACCAGTATAATCAATATTATTTAACAGTGCCCGATCACCAGATATTACTTCAATACTTCGACGACAATGCTTTCCAGTAGCCGTCCCCCAATGTAGGGAAGTAACCGCCAACGCCCTGCTTCAGGTAGCTTCATCGAGATGACGATGTTACGGTCAGCTCCATTCAATTCACCGCCCAAGGCATTCGTGGAGCTTAACTGATTTGAGGAATAAACATCGATTATCTTGTCTGTACCTTGTTTTACAGCTTTCACTTCGAATGGCCCGTTAAGCAGGTCTTCATTTCCCCAGAAATGCCACATGTATTTTTGGGGTTTGTCAGCGATGAATCCGGCATCGATGAACCCGACCTTTTTCTCCACCCCGCGCATCGCATAAGCTCCGGACTGGAACTTAGGAGTGATGTCCCACGACGGTTCCAGCATGAACAGCTGTACGTTACCATAAGGCTTATCGTCCAAAAGCACATGCAACTCCCACACTCCTTCTACTGGCAGCGTGAAACGGGCTGTGTATCGCTCCAATCCCGGATACCCGGGGCTCGATTTAGTAATGACCTCGGAAGAAACCGTCTCCTTCAATCCCGACAACTGATGAACCGCATAAAGCGTCAACGTTTTTCCCATGAAGGTTCCCAAGGGTTCTTCGAAATGGATCATATATCCGGCGGTTTCACCCGCCTTCGTGTAAGGTTCCGGATTCAGCGTGAATAACAGCCGTCCCTGCTCATAATAACTATTCCTTATCGCGGGTCCACCGGATACTTCACCTTGCGGATTGATCCTGGAAAGGAACGCTTCCTCTTTGAAATATAACAACCCGATGACAAGCGATGCGATGACGAGAGGTACACACACGGCCTTCATAATAGAAAAACGCTTTCCACGCGACTCACTCGTACGCCGCAATATGTTATGCTTCAACTCCGCTGTGAACTGACCACTGACGAAAGGCGGATCCGCCATACTTTTGGCCCAGGCTGGTTTTTCCTCGTTCATACTCTAAACCTCCTCACGAGATAACAGCTCGCTCATCCGTTTCTTGGCTCGATGCGATCTAGATTTAACTGTACCTTCCGATACATTCAACAAAATGGCGATTTCTTTTTGCTTCAGACCATAATGAAAATCGAGCAGCAAAATCTCCCTGTATTTGCGAGGCAACTGCATGACTGCGTGCCAAACAGCGCGGTTATCGAGACGGTCGAATACCACCTGTTCCGCAGCTGGAGAGGTCCCCATATTCATGAATTTGTCGGTCAGAGTTACTTTACGGATGAAGGCACTTTGCAAATAATGCAGTGCTTTATTCCTCGTTATGGTCAGTAACCAGCTTTTGACCGAGCAATCTCCTCGAAATGCGGACAAACCGTTATAAGCTGCTATGAACACATCTTGTGATATATCGTCGGCGACATCGGAACGTTTCGTCATAAAAAAGGCAAAGTTCCATACATCGTCTCCGAACGAATCCATCAAGTCACGAAGCACGGTACTCCTGTCAAAACCATGTGTCAAATGCTTTAAGTAATCCCACTTGTCTGCCAATGCCTTCACCCCAATAAATAAGACCGTAGATTACACCAAATGGTTCCATCTTACCAAAATCATTGTTTGATTAGACTATCGTATCCGTGGATGCACGGTGCACAGAAGTCTTATTTTTTCCATCCTCGATCACATCCCATTCGAAATATTGCATCCTGCTTCCGGTTAGCGGAACGGAGCTGGGTATATTGTTTATTTTGTGGATATGCCGTTACCCTGGCTTGCCGGTTACATATCGTAAAGTAAGATTTTGCGAACATCCTGGATAAGGGGAGCGATGTCATGGAAGCCGGCCTGAGAAACGCTAGGAATAAGCAGGGAGTTTCCATTATTACCTGTACGAAACGGCAAAGCTATCTGAACAATCTGTTGACAAACTACACCAGGCAGCGCCATCCCAAGAAAGAACTGATCATTATTGTAAATAACGACAAGATTCCTCTCGCACCCTACCATCGCTTAGCCAAGAAGCATCGAAGCATACGCGTTTTTCGCGTTCCGGGACATATCTCTCTTGGAGCTTGCCTGAACTATGCCGTCAGGAAAACAAACTACAGCTACATTGCCAAGTTTGATGATGACGATTACTACGCTCCTTATTATTTGACAGACAGCTTGCAGGCTTTCCGAAAAACGAAGGCCGATGTCATTGGAAAGCGAGCGCATTATATGTACTTGCAGGGATCGAAGACGCTCATTCTTCGTTTTCCGCAGGCCGAAAACCGGCCCGTTACCCAGCTTCCTGGCGCTACGCTCGTTATGAAGAGGGACGTATTGCATAAGGTTAAGTTCCCCGATCAAAACGTCGGCGAGGATGATCTGTTTTGCCTAAGAAGCAAGCGGCGGGGCTACAAGGTTTATTCGGCGGGAAAACATAATTTTGTCGCCATTCGCCGGAAAAATTCGGCCGACCATACCTGGATCATCAGCGATAAAGAGCTGCTCGCCCACCATCGAAAGATCCCGGGCGTCCAAAATTACAAGCGCTTCGCAAGTCGAAAGCCCAAGGGCATCCTGTAATGGATAACCGGACTTACCCTCGTGACAAGCATGCCATTTCTATCATTGCTTGCACCAACCGGCGGTCCTGCATGGAGAATCTGTTTCGTAATTACAGCAGGCAAAACTTCAGGGATACAGAGCTTATCGTCATCTTGAATCATAAAAGCCTGAAGCTGGACGAGTATCTGCAGGCCGCAAGGCCCTATCAGAACGTCAGGATCTATAGCTTGCCGGAGCATGTATCGCTTGGCAGCTGTCTGAATTACGGAGTTTCTTTATCCCGATATGGTCTCATCGCTAAGTTTGACGATGACGACTACTATGGACCCAACTATTTAACGGAAAGCAGGCGGGTTTTGCTCACAACAGGCGCCGATATCGTAGGAAAGCGGGCACACTTTATGTACCTGAGCGGTAGAAAAGTACTTTTGCTCCGTTACGGCAACAGGGCCGATCGATATGCTCCTCTTGTTCAAGGAGCGACTCTGCTTATACGGCGGCATGTGTTCAGCCAGGTTGGTTTTCCGGATCGAAATCGTGGAGAGTGCGTGAAGCTTTGTTCCGACAGCCTGGCAAAGGGCTTCACCATTTACTCAGGAAGCCCTTACAACTTCCTGGCCATTCGCAGGAAAAACGCCAAGAGCCACACTTGGACCGCTAACGAGGACGATTTACTAAGAAGACATCCGCGGGTTGGGAAAGTGAAAAACATCCGAAGATTTGTTTGCCGCGGCTAATTTCTTCCTCTCTCATCCTATATCGATCATGGCCATCGCGAATGCAGCTCATGGAACGGCTGACTGCAAGAAGAAGACATTAACATTGACGAGAACTGAACTGAAGCAGGTATTCACTGTCGTCTTAAACAAAAAAACCGCCAAAGCTTTGGCGGTAACTCTAGACGAGCAAGTCGTCGCGCGCGGACGGAGTCAATGTCTCGTTTTATTATATTACTATAAAATGTCAGTCACCGCACCCTTAGATGCAGAGGAAACTAATCTTGCATACTTGGCTAGTACGCCCGAATTTACTTTTAACGGAGGCTGTAACCATGCTTGAGCCCTAGCAGCCAACTCCTCTTTTGTTACGTTAAACATAATCTGCTGCGTTTCGCTGTCGATGGTGATGATGTCCCCGTTCTTTAGCAACGCGATCGGTCCACCTACCTGCGCTTCAGGTGATACATGGCCGACTACGAATCCATGCGAGCCACCCGAGAACCTTCCATCCGTAATGAGGGCAACTTCCCCTCCAAGTCCCTTACCTACAATTAATGCGGTAACAGATAGCATCTCCGGCATGCCTGGACCGCCCTTTGGGCCGCAATAACGAATAACCAGTACATCCCCTTTATGGATTTCATTTTTCAAAATTGATTCCGTTGCGGCCTCCTCACTGTCAAACACCTTGGCCGGTCCGACAAACCGCAGCTTCTTCATACCTGACATCTTGGCTACGGCGCCTTCAGGGGCAAGGTTACCTCTAAGTACGACCAATGGCCCATTCGGCTTCAGCGGCTTGTTTATTGGACGAATAATCTCCTGATCGTTTCTAAGCGGAGCCGCTTCAGCTAGATTCTCTGCCAAGGTCTTACCTGTGACTGTTAGGCAATCACCGTGAAGAAGTCCCTCAGCGAGTAATAATTTCATCACGCCTGGAATGCCGCCAATTTCGTTCAAGTCCTGCATGGCATGCCGGCCGCTTGGCTTCAGATCTGCCAAATGGGGGACGCGCAGGCGTATCCGCTCAAAATCATCCAAGGTTAAATCTACGCCTACCGAATGCGCAATGGCGAGCAAGTGCAGGAACGCATTCGTTGAGCCTCCCAAAGCCATAACGACCGTAATCGCGTTCTCAAATGCTTTTTTCGTCATGATATCTTTTGGGTAGATCTCCTGTTCCAGCAGCGATATGACTTGTTTACCGGCCGCATCACATTCTGCCGCTTTATCAGGCGAAATGGCAGGCGTAGAAGATGAACCGGGAAGGCTCATCCCCATCGCTTCCGCTGCGGCGGCCATTGTGTTGGCGGTATACATGCCGCCGCAAGAGCCCGGCCCCGGACAGACGCTGCATTCTACCTTGTGGAGCTGTTCATCTGTCATTTTTCCATCATGATATTGGCCGACTGCTTCGAAAGCGGTAACGATATCGACTTTTTTACCGTCGAGATTTCCCGGTTGAATCGTTCCGCCGTATACGTAAACGGAAGGAATATTCAGCCGCCCGATCGCCATCAGACAGGCAGGCGTGTTTTTGTCGCATCCACCGATTGCCACGAGACCGTCAAAGCGCTCAGCTCCTGTTACAATCTCAATAGAATCCGCGATTGCTTCCCTACTTGGCAGCGAGAATAGCATGCCTCCATGCCCCATGGAAATACCATCTGAAACTGTAATCGTATTAAAAATAAGCGGAGCGCCACCATGGTTTCGTACCCCTTGCTTGGCTTGAACAGCCAATTCATTTATATGCATATTGCACGGGGTTACCTCACTCCAAGTGCTGGCTACACCAATCATCGGCTTTTTGAAATCCTCATCTGTAAAACCAACAGCGCGCAGCATCGCTCTGTTCGGTACCCGGTTGACGCCTTCGCTGATTACCTTGCTTCGAATACGAAGATCTTTTCCGTTTGCCATTTTCCCTCGCTCCTGTCTGTTTAAAGTAATCCGTGCAGTTCCTGCATCGGGCGGATGAAATTTTGCTTCATCAAGGCCTGAGCGCGATCAGAATCGTTCTTCTCGAAAGCTGCAATAATGGAAGCATGCTCATCGACTGAAGCTTGTGTCGCCGTAATCGGCTGCTTTAAGAACACATATTTAAAGCGCCGGATATGAATCTGAAGTGATGCGCTGAATGATGTGACATAAGGATTATCAGAAAGTTCCACAATTAGGTTATGGAACTGCTCATCCGCCTCCATGGCTTGGTAGGCTTGACCATTAGTAATGGAACTTGCAAATTCTTGATTAATCGCTCGCAGCTGCTCAATTTGCGCTGGAACAATATTTTTTGCGGTAACTTCAGCCGCTAAAGCCTGAAGAGCCCCCATCGTTGAATACATCTTGAAGATGTCGTCCTTCTCAATCTCCTTTACCTTTGTTTCTTTTCCAGGATGCGTGGAAACGAGTCCTTGTACTTCGAGCAATTGAAATGCTTCCCGAATTGGAGTGCGGCTTACGCCAAGCGACTCAGCCAATTCGGCGTCCATAAGTTTTTCGCCGGGCTGCAGTGTGCCATCGATAATCCATCTTTGGATTTGGGAGAAGGCTCTTTCTTTTGCGGACATCCGTGCAGGCGAGACAAAATTTTTAGGCACTGGCATAGAGTTATCATCCTCACTTCTTAATTCTCTTATATGCAATATATCGCATACATATATTAAAAGCAAGAAGCTTATTTTGAGGCTGTGTTTGTTCGGACGCTCCCGCGCCCTCCAAACTCTCAAATTCATCTAAACAAAAAAAGGGGACCTAACCAACGGGGCCAGGTCCAAACATTTATATTTATTAAAAGGGGGTCATGTCGAAACGATCGGCGATATGTAATATAGATTAATGCCAAGCCTAATTCTATTTGCCGAGCATCGGTTCACCGACAATGCTTTTGTCTCCCTGGACATAGATTCGGAGCAATTTCGTATCTTTGATGTTGAGCTCCAGTTCTGTTGTTGTTCCGGGTTTGACTTTAAGCTCTTTCACCGTAACTTTGTTTTCATCAATAATCGAGACAATCAGATCATCGGTAAAGTACGAGTCCGCCGACCATATTTTTGCTTTGAACTTGCTATAATTGAAGTTTGTCATCACTTCCATATTTACGGACCGGCTGCCGCCTGTGACGTAACCGTAGTCCAGCTGCTTGCCTTCGCCCATTTTAAGCTCCTCTGGCGTTCTGCTGGCCAACCTGTAAATTTTATCGCCGTTGTAGACAAATTCGGGCGATGCCTTGATGTAGCTGATGCTGTCCTTAGAGAAGGTGCCCTCGACTTCGCCCAGATAAGCGGTTTCCGTGTTGCCGTCCCAAGCCACCTTCACGCCTGCCGCTTCGGCAACCGCCCTCATAGGCAAATATGTCGTCCCTCTGTAAGTGATCGGCACAAGCTTTGTTCCGTCGTCCGGATCTACCGGTTCAAACGTTTTGCCATTCAGCATAATCTTGATTCCGGTGTTCAAATACACCCTAACCTCAGTCAGTGAGTCCGCTCCAAGCACATTCAAGGAAAGACTCAGTAACAACAGGATGACAAGTAAGGCAGTTACGACCCTGCTCCCTCTCCGCTTCAATAGCTCTCTCATTTCTTGTATCCTCCTTGGATTGTTTCCTCTTAGCCAGTGTAGCATCGCGGATTTCATTCAGATAGTATACGAACGTATACTCTTGCAAACAAAAAAAGGGGCTCCCCCACTAACTCGGAGTGCCCGATCATTTTCAGCAAAATCAAGATAGCGAACGCAGTGCTTCAGGGGTGAAAGGCTTCAGTTCGTCAAGCCGGTCATCTCGTAACTTAGCCGCCCATGCAGGGTCAACCAGCAGCGCACGGCCGACTGCAACCAGATCAAACTCTTGATTGCCCAGCTTGTCGGTCAAAATATCCACGTTCGCCGTACCTGCGGCTTCCCCTCTAAACGAAGATATAAACTCATTATCCAGACCTACGGAGCCTACAGTGATTGTAGGCTTACCGGTTAATTTTTTAACCCAGCCTGCGAGATTCAGATCGGAACCGGCAAACTCCGGTTCCCAGAAGCGGCGAGTCGAGCAATGAAATGCATCGACACCCGCTTCTACAAGCGGCGCAAGGAATTTGGCCAATTCATCCGGATTGGCTGCCAATTTGGCCTCGTAATCCGTTGATTTCCATTGCGATATCCGCAGTAAGATTGGGAAATCGGGTCCTACGGCGCGACGGCAAGCCGCTATAATTTCAGCCGCAAAACGGGTCCTTTTCACAAGGTCTCCGCCATAGCTATCCGTACGCCGGTTCGTTCTCTCCCAGAAAAATTGATCGATCAAATAACCGTGGGCACCATGAAGCTCAATCCCGTCAAAGCCGATCCGTTTGGCATCCGCTGCCGCTTGTGCGTAAGCAGCAATAACGGAATCGATCCTTTCCTGGCTCATCGGCTCATTGACTTTTTCCCCGGTAGCGATATCCAAGCCTGAAGGTCCGATCGGCAGCTCCTCGGGGTTCGGAGCGGCTCCTATCTTACGGTCCGTGCCGATATGCCACAGCTGCGGCATAATCAACCCGCCGGCTTCATGTACTTCTGCGACGACGCGAGCCCAACCCTTAAGCGCTTCCTCCCCATAAAAGTTCGGGATATTCGGATTATTGGTCGCAGCAGGATCGTTGATCAGGGTACCCTCCGTAATAATAAGACCTACCCCGTTCTCAGCACGGCGACGGTAATAAGCGGCCACATCGGGACCCGGTACTCCTCCGGGAGAGAAGGCTCTAGTCATGGGCGCCATGACGACCCGGTTCTTTAGATTTAAAGTTCCAAGCTTGAAGGACTCAAATAAAGGTCTTAACTTGCTGGAAGGCCGGATTTCTTGATTATTCATCCTTTCATTACCTCCATTGGTAATAAATTCTGATTTCATAAGCCACGTCACTTTAACTGTTATAATTATAATAACAGATTTAAATTTACTATACCATACTTTTTCCAAAAGTGATACTTTTAACTTATTTTTTTGTACGTTGTACTGAAGGAATTCCTCCCATTTTAAATAAAGGAACGCATGTTCCCATAACAACATGATTAAGGATGATCCTTTAGAGATCATCCTATAACAACTGCTTATTTTGCGCTTTTCCTGCCATAGCTGCGGGCGTAACGCATCATCCGGGCATATGCTGCTCGGTCGAACTTTTTGAATGGATGGAATTGAGGATGGTTGCTGTTCACTTCCAGCACCCACAGCCGTCCGTTTCGATCGTAGGCGAAATCGACGCCCATCTCGCGCATGCCTGATCGTTTGGCGCTTAACGTATGTGCGACTTCCAGCGCTTTGCGGGTTAACTGACGGATGCGCGCCTTGCCTTGTTCGGCCGTCAGTCTTTTTCGACTATGCAGCGACTCCATCGACATTAATTCTCCGCCCTGATAATAATTGGTTACGATCTTGCCCCTCTGTCCGACCTTGGCCGCCATCCCGGTACACGTCCAGCTTCCTTTCGGCTTACGCTGCACCATAACGCGAATGTCGTATGGTCTTCCTCTCGCCTGATCAAGCCGCACCGTCTTCTGAATAATCATTCGTTCCCGGCGTTTGGCCCGTATATACCGGTAAACGGAAGTCGCTGAATGGAACCGCCTGCTCCGTTTCCCCGGCTGCGAGGAACGCAGCTTAAACCCGCCTCGCGTCCTAGTCAGCTTGAAGATGCCGATTCCGAGCGAACCGACATCCGGCTTGATATAAAGCGAGGAATGGCTAACCGTCATCATTTTCATATTGGGGAGCGAAAACAGCCTTGTGTACGGGATGTTTTTTTTCAGCGAACGATTCGCGCGCAAAAATCGGCAGACTCGCAGCTTGCCTCTGAGAGTGCGGCTTCGATAGTTCTTTTTAAACACTACAAATCAACCTCCCCGATACTTAGCTATTCTCATACCTCAAGTAGATGCCTGAAAGCTTAGTGGCTGTTAATTCCCAAATGAATTTTCGCTTCACAGTCCGTCTGCCGTTAATCCAAAGCCTATTCCTCAATCGACTGTTTTTAGCCATTTTGTAATGTAGTAAGCAAACGAACTGTCGTTTGTATAGTTATTAACAAGATAGCCATTATCACCATGGGCGACGATTTCTTTGATTCCTCCAATATTCGATGCGATTACAGGAACGCCAGAGGCCATGGCTTCCACGTTGACAAGGCCAAACGCTTCGTGCTTCTGTGAGGGACATACGAAGCAATCGGCTAGACGGTAGATCTGATGAATTTTAGTGTGAGGAATACTCCCTAAAAACATCATGGGGACTCGCAGCTTATTTGCTTGCAATCTTAGTTTAGCGATGTAAGATTTTCTTCCTTTGCCGGCAATGATCAATTTCGTGTTACTTATTTTCTCCCCAACCTTCTTCGCTGCTTTAATTAGCAAAGGCACGCCTTTACGCGGGATAACTCTTCCCACAAATAAAATAACGAAGGAGCGGCCAAGTCTATAAACTTGTTTCGTATTCATTCGTTCTGTCATTGAAGCAGGTTCAAAACGGGATAAATTGACGCCAAGATGAACACAGCGGATTTTCTGCCGCGTATCCGGAAAGCTTTTACTTAAACATTGTTTTAAAGAACTGCTGTTTGCAATGATCAAATCAGCTTTGCGCAAGCAGGCAGCAACAGATTTCGTTCTCGGGATAATGGTTAAGGAATGTAAGAATAAACTTATCGGAGTATGAGGAAATGCCGCCTTTATACGAGCCATATAATAAGGTCGATTATCGACTTGGATCAAATCAAAATGACGTTTTTTCATAAATCGGAGTACGGAGGAGATGTAACGGGTACTGCTTCCGGAAGGTACACGGACAATGGTTAAATTTTTTCCAAGACGGCTTATCTTTTTCGAATGGGTTTTATTCCGGCTGATTAACGTGACTTGATGCTTCCTTGAAAGCTTTTTGGCAATCTCGAGCATACAAATTTCAACTGAACCCCCGCCTGGAACGGGAAACTGCTCGGGAGCAATCATTAATAAACGCATACCAGCACCTGCTTCTCCGTGTTGTCGCTATTTAACAATATACTTATCGTCTTTCCTTCCATACCTCCGGCTGTGAAATAACCCATACTTACTTTATTCACGTCTGCAATCAAGGCGCCGGTAATTTGCCTATACGAAAGTCTTTTATCGAATTTATGGCTAAGGAAACCTATTTCTCGTTTGCGCTTATATCTACCCATATCACAACTACAAGAGCAGCATATGCTTAAAAGAATGTCACGCTGGATCAATCGAATCAAACTTGTAGAAAGGCTGGTTATCGATATGGGAAGAAACCGTTCTACTCATGTTTGGACCTTGACCACGGAATTCAGTCCGTTTATTGTTGGCGGCCTCGGAACAGTAGCCACGGAGCTTTCAAAGGAAATGACCACTAAAAATGTGAAGATAACAGTATGGAGCAAAAGCGCTTCGAAAAGAGGAGCGTTTGCGAGACAATCCTCTATGGCCATTATTCGAATTCCACAAACAAATGGATTTTATGACCATCAATTCGAAAGGGGTTCACCTCATTGACTTTGAAACCCTTCGGCTCGATTTGCGCGCATACGACTTGTACAGGGTCATCTATAATTCATGCAAGGACCACAAATGGAATTTTGCCATTGCCCGCTCCTTCCTTGACGGCTATCAATCCGTAAGCAAGCTTGATCGCAACGATTTTCATTTTCTCAAAGCGTGGCTGCGATTTCCCCAGACGATGTATCTCTTGCTTCGCACTTTCAAACATCCTCGTGCAAACGATAAAACGGCAGCTGAACGCGGGTTTCACCGGGCCCTTCTGGATGAGCGTAAAATCCTGCCGTTTCTCAAGCAGTTGGATCAGTACAGCAAGCGGCGCGGGGCCAATTAAGAATAGCAAGCCCCCACCTGCAGCGCGAAACCATTCAGCTTGCGACTTGCCGTGGTTCCCCCTTCAAGTGGAGCTTATCGAAAAAACGGGCTGTTCCGTTATGGAGCCGCCCTACTTTCATTAACCGCTGCCGCAATAATGTGGCCAACAACAAAAAGGCAGCGCCTTTCGGCGTCTGCCCCCTTCATCCGGAACGGCGTGTTACTTCACCTCACGCACTTTCGCATCCGTAATCAGAATTTCTCCATCGTTGTAAAACACCTTCATCTTCAATCCCTCGCTGACGAACCTCACCGGCACCAGCGTGAAGCCGTCCCGAATGATGGCCGGCGTATCCAGCATGACCAGCTCTCCGCCAACATAAGCTTCCTTCTGTTCGATGACGAGCTCGACCTTCGTATCTCCTTTGGTCAGCGTGACAAGCCTCTTAGCGCTATCCCAGTCCACCTTTGCGCCAAGCGCTTCGCCAATGAAGCGGATTGGCACCATCGTACGGCCCTCCAGCGTGAAGGGCGCCACGTCAAGCGTATGCGGCTCCTCATCGACGAGAGCTGCTGTCTTATCGAGTGTAAGCACAATGCTTCTGAACCCGAGCGGGCTGGTATCGACATAGTTTGATGCCGGATCGCCGAACTTGACCGGCTTAGAAATAACCGTGCCGTAAGTCGTCTCCACTTCTACGACGTAGTGTTGGCCGTTCTTGATCGAACCGTTGTTGTTTGCGTATAAGTCGAAGACTCCACTTCCCTGGAACGAGCCGACGGGCTCTTTTACATCCTTTTTGAACCCGGGTGTAATGACTTTATCTCCTTGCGCAATCCCGAGCAACCAGCCTACACCTGCCCGATTCGTACGCCAAATTCCAGGCGCTTCATTCCCCTTCTCGTCGGTTGCGCGAAGTATGACGGCCAGCACCTCCGTCTTCTGGGCAAAATGCAGCTTCAACCGAAAATGGCCGTCTGTCGACCCGTCCTCTCCGAATTCAGCTATACCTGTACGGTCGGAAGTCAGATCCAGCCAACTGAACTCGCGAATTGCGACAGGCGCATAGGACGTTTCGTTCTCGGCATAAGGCGCGATTGGCGTCCGTATCGTGCCGCTGCTTGTCATGATCTCCAAATAATAATACACACCCGGCTTCATCCCGTTATTATCGGATGCGTACAACTCGAACTCGACGATGCCCTGGAATTTACCCAGCTTCTCCTGGAACGTTTCATTTATCGTTTTTCCGTCCTGCACAACAGCCAGCAGCGTGCCGATATCGCCGGCTTCGGCTTTCCAGGTTTTCCAGATGCCTTGGCTCGTCTCATTACCCTTGCTGTCGGCGGTTCTAAGGGAGATCGATTGAATCTCCAGACCTTCCCCCGCATCCATCAGCAATCGAAGATGGCCGTCACGCATACCGTCCGGTGTTGACGCCGACACTTGGGAAATCCTGTCCAGTTCCTTGTCCAGATAGACGAATTCCTTGATCTGAACGCCTCCCTGACTAGCGCTGTCGGCTGCGAATGCACCGCCTCCCAAACTCATACTGTTCATCAATAGCGAACAAGTTATCGCAAGTTTCCATTTATTTCGCATCATCGTACTCTCTCCTAACATGAATCAAATGAGAATCGCAAGCCGCGGCTTTTTTCGCCACGTCTAACGATAGTATAATGTGATGCGTTTCCCAAAGCATAGGGACTCCCTCGGGAAATAAGCAGGAAACGAATCGGGAACAATGCAGAACAGCTGTCCATATTCAGCGCAGCGGATTCCCGCGCTTCCCGCGCGTATACGCTTCAGCCGCCATGTTAAGGAAGCAACCTGGGGATGCGTTAATCTGTTTATGGTGTAAACGGCGTGATGTGGATGATATGGCTGAAGGTTTCGTTGCCGGATGCATCTATGGCCCTAACTTTGAAATTATAACGGGTGCCTAGCGTTAGAGCAGACGGCGTGAATTGGGTTGCAGACGACGCCGTCATCACGACTGAGGAAGGTTCGGCCGTGCCTGTCGACATCAACACCTCATATTGAGGCGCCGCGGAAGTGTCGTTATCCGTGGATTTCGTCCACATCAGCTTAAACACCGTGTCCAACTGTTTGGAGTACGACAATTCAGGTTGCGTTGGAGGCCTCGAATCCACCGGCTTGAGCGCAGTACCGCCGAGGCCTGTCGGAACAGCCGTCTGGGTGGAAATGGCGATTTTATCCACATCCAATTCACTCCTGCTTTGCAGCAAACGCAGCGTGTGCGAGCCTGCCGGGATATAGAAGGTCGCGCCTGTGCGCTGCCAGCTCCACGTGCTGGAAGGCAGGGCAATATGCTGCTCCGAAGCGGCGTTGTTGTCGATCCGCAAGGTCATATGGTTCGGTGCTGCGCTGCCGCCCTTGCCCAGAAGGCTAATGTAATAATTGCCCGCTGTCGCCACATTTAGCTTATATTCCAGGAATACTTGATCGTTCGGGCTGGCGGCCATGGAGCGCATATAGATGCCCTCCGATCGCGCCGAATCGCTATTGATCAGATACCATTGTCCGCCAAATGCCCGGTATTTTTCGGCTTCAATATAGGAAACATTGTCGCTATTGATGGGGTACTCCGCGCTCGTGGTCCAGACATCGATCGAGCTGTCCTTCTGGCTGAAGGCTCCGCCTCCGAATGTCGTCCGTGCAGACGACTGATTCCCCGCAGCGTCCTTGGCGACGACCGTGAACCGGTAGAGCTGATCCGGATGGATCGCAAGCTGTTCGGTTGGATAAAGAATCCGACTTGTCCCCGTCACCCCGGAAACCACAAGAGTGTCCCCTTCATAAATATCGTAGCTCGTGACGTTAACATTATCGGTAGATGCACCCCACTTGAGCTCGATGAACTTTCCGCCCGCGTTGGCCTGAACGTTGACCGGCACGCTAGGACGCTCCGTATCGGCGGGAGTTGCTTTAACCTCCGAACTGAAGCCTGAGGCACGGTTTGCCAGATCGACCGCTTTGACCTTGAACGCGTATTCGACCCCTGACGTCAAACCCGTCACCGTCATCGAGGTATCCTCTGTGGTACCGACCGACACGTTGTCGCGGAACACTTCATAATGCTTGATGCCCAAGTTGTCCCTGGATTCCGTCCACTCGAGCGTCACCGAGTTCTCCGTTACGGATTTAGCTTTGAATTCATTCGGTGTAGACGGCGGAGTTATATCGGAGTTGAAACCGTAATTCGTAATCGTATAAGGACCCGGCGCACCTTCGAAATCGATGAATCCGCCTTCCTTCGTCGAACGGACCAGCGAACACGATCCGCCGTTCAACTGCACGCACCAAACGCCGGCCGCCATGTCGGTGATCAGAAACTTCAAGTTGCCGTAAGTATGGTTAGTCACGGTGAAATTCAGCGTATCCGAGTTTCGTTCCCCGCTTTGGGCAAAAAAGACCACCCTATCAAGAATCATCACGCCGTCATGCCGCTTCGAGTTCGTCGGGGTCCTCGTTTCCAAAGCTACGGGCGTTGCCGGGGTCGTCCCGACATCCATCACCTGCATCACGTTCATGAACCGGTCCGTCGCAGCTTCTGTCTTGGGCGATACCTCCACCCGGTAAGTACCTCCTTCAACCGTGTTGACCTCGTTCTTGTCAAAGATCTCATAGTTCGTTCCATCGACGAGATATTCATTGCCGGCTCCTCCCACGGGCGTAACGTCCGCAGAAGCAGCCGAAGGAAGCATAGTGTCGTTCACAAGCTTTCCGTTGTAGTCGCCCTCTTCCCGTTGGATGACGGTGCGATTCCCGTTCACAACAGGTGTCTCTTCGCTGTGGAAGAGCCATTTCTTCTCAAAAGATGGATCGGTAGCCGTAATTTTGTCATAGGTGATCAAAGCGGCCGGAATCGTTGCATGCTTCAAGTTAAGAAAAACAAACGACCTTTTCACATCAGAAACTTTATGGTTCGAATACGCAGCTGTAATATCGCCCTTTAAATAACTGAAATCAGGCGCAGCGAGAGTCTCCCCGTTACTGTCAGCTTGCATGCCGTGGGAAAGCACGGTACCTGTCCGATAACCCTTGGCCGGATTTAGCAGATCGGGCAGATTGGCCGGCTGGTAGCCGTTATTGGCGATCCGCTGGCCGCCGTCATTCGAGAGAGTCGTGCCGCGATATTCGAACTTTTCCGGCAACGAATCCTTATCCTCGATCAACAGGGTATTAGCTGCAATCGAGCGCTTATGGTAATTCAGATCGTGGGGACTTTCATAAGTTTGGCCCTTCCCCGCCGCGTCTTTGCCTTCATATACGCCGGACTTGATCGCCAATGCGCCTTTGTAATACAGCTGGAAGCTGCCCGCATCCCAGTGGGCATGATCGTTCAAGCTCCATTCCTGGATTTTCATCTCCGCAACAACATCTGTCGACGTATATTTCGGCGTCGTCGAAGCACTGGAAAAAGTACCCCACCCCGTCCTGGCGATCATCGATCCGATCGGACTTCCGAAATATCGTGTCAGCGGAAGGCTGGCAATATCCTCTACAGGCTTGGGCTTTAACGTCAAATCGCGAAGCAGCAGAGCAAACAGCTGAACATTGATAATGGTGTTATCGTTGGTGGAGAAGTTCGGCCTTATGCGATCCGCTTCCGTAAAAATTAAACCATCCTGGTACAAATATTCGGGATAAGCCGTATCACCTAAATTATCCCAGTACCTTCCAGGTAATTCATAGGTGGAAAAGTAATTGTCGCCGCTTCGCAACAGCTGTCCGTCCGGCCTTCTCTCGTACAGCCACCGGTAGGGGACGTCTTTCATAGTCTTATTCTGATATGGGTCGCTAAGTCCCATCTTCCGGTACAGCCAAGACGGCCACAAATCAAACATATATTTGCCGGGACCGTAAGCGACGCCATTGTACGGCATCCCCGACTTATACAAGAAATCACGCGCAGGGAAAACCTGTTCAAACAGAAAATCGGAAACGATGTTATACATTTCCGGCTTCTCGTCATAGATCGCAATGCCGGCGGCCAACAGATCGAGCAGCCATACCTCGGAGCTGCCCGGGCTGGTGACGGCGCTCTGCTTAAAGGCCGGGTATCCGATTTCGGTAAACTGTGAGGCCATTCGTTCGATCCGTTCGATGAAGAAGCTCTTGTCCTCGTCGCTCAGCAATGCGTAGCACCAATCGTAAACAAATGCGGCGCTCAATAGGTTTCTGCCGATGATATGGTGACTTCCCCCTGCTGCCGGTAAAACAAGCGATTCGTAGTAATCCTTTGCTCCCGCCACAGCGGCTTGACCCGAAGCCAGATTAGCGTCGGGATCCATCAAATACTTGAAAGCGAGCGCTTCCAGCTTGCGTCTTGCTTGTATGCTTTCGTTCGTCGTCGACTTACTCGCGCTGCTGTACGCTAGTTTGGGCAAAAGAAAGGAGGCCGAAGAATTGGCATCGGATTCAAGCCTATCCGCTGCGATCCTGGCCCAGCCCGAGACCGCATTCCATTTTGCCGCCAAATCCGTTCTGTCGTTTGCGGTAGCGAATACCCGCGGATGAGCTTCGATCGGTTCCGGTATCGCCGCCGCATAGACGGGTTCGGAAGCAATGGATGATAACGGAAATAACAGGAGCCAACCTAATACCATTACGTATGCTGGGATCGTGATGAATTTTCCATGGAAGAAGTTCATTTCGAATCACTCCTTGTTCTATTCGGTTCTCGATCAGCCATAACGCGCAACAAGGCCGGACTTCTTGTGCCGCGGCCTTGTTGGATTTTCGTATTCAGCTAAATCAATTCGGCGTCATTGAACAGTGACAGTCATTTCCTGGCTTTCAGTCGCACCTGCCGCATTGATTAGTTCAGCTTTATAGCGGTAAGTGCCGGCCGCCTTGCCCAAGACCGGCGTGATAGCCGATTGGGCCGAAGGCGTATTCGCGGTCAATTGCTGCGTATCGATCAGCACATCGTTCTCGTACAGCTTGTAAGTCGTCCCGTTAGTGCCCCACCACAGGTTCATCGTCACCGTGTATTCGCCGTTCTTATCCCAGTTGTTATTGGAGAGAACCGGCTTGCCGGGATTCGCGTCCTTGACAGTGACCGTCACGGGATCGCAGGCGGTAGCGCCGCGCCCGTTGCGAAGCTCGCATGTGTAAACGTACGTGCCGTTTGGCTTGCCCGTCACGGTCGTTTCCACATACTGCGCGCTTGGCGACCTGTCCGTCAACCGCTTCGTATCGATGGCGACTCCGTTCTCATACAGGGTGTAGCTCGTGCCGTTCTGGCCCCACCACAGGTTCATGGTGATCTTGTAATTGCTGTCATTCAACCCGCTCACATGACCGCTGTTGCTGGACAGCACTCCTTTTCCCGGTACAGCAGCAGCGCTTGGCACGAGCGCGTTCTGGGCGGCTTGCAGGTTAGCTGCAGCCGTGTCCGCCTGCGCTTGAGACGCATTGGCATCGTTATTCACTGCGATCGCTTGCGTCAATGCGGTTTGCAAATTTGTCCAGGATGCCGCGGTATAATCTTCTTCGTTCTTCGATTGGGCTACCGCGATGGCAGCAAGCAGCTCGCTCTTGTTCGCCGATGCTGCAGCGACCGTGAGTGTAATTGTCGGAAGCGCCGCCAATGTGTTCAGATTGGAAGCCGAAGTCCCATATTGAGCGTTACGGATGCCAATGGTGCTCATCCCCGGCACTTTTGCCCGGAAAAACACGCGATAGAGATCGCTTGATCCGGTAATCGGCGACGCGCTCGTCGATGTGAGGCTTACCAGCCCGCTTGCTGCATCGTTCGAGACATCGCCGAGCTTCAATCCTTCGACAGGGCCCTCGGCGGACACGTACTCGAACCGATTAGCGTCATATTTCAGTACTGCGTTATGGTAGACGGCATCCGTTACGCTGTCCAGCCCGACGGTAACCGGGAACACTTCTCCCGCGTTCAGGTCCGGTTTGGCCGAAATTCGAACGCTTGGCGCCGCTTCGGTCCGATAAGCCGTTAAGTAATCAAGTGTGTATTTCCCCGTATAAGATACCGCTCTGAACTGGAAATGATCCAGCTGCGTAACATTGACCGTGTTGACCATGAAGGGGACATCTTCCACGCGGTAAGTGCCCGTAGTCCGATCCAGTGTCCCCATGCTGTCCGGAATACCCGAGTACGTCTTCAGTCCGTCCGCCTGCACAGTCAGGTCGAAGGTCTTGGCTGCCAAATCGACATCGAAGCGGACAGTCATCCATTGGCCGGCTGGCTGCTGGTAAGTGCCATACGGCGTAATCCGGACATAGGCGTTCGCGCCGTTGACCGCCGCCTGGTAGCCGATGCCACCGTCGGAGAAGCCGATAAACTTGGCGATAATCGCGCCGCTGCCCAGCAGATTCGCTTCATAATTTCCGACACTGTGGTTCAATTTATCGAACGAGAGCTTCGTCTCGAGCGTCACCCTTCCCGTTAGCGGTGTATACTTGCGTAGCAGCCATGGCGCAACCGCCGAAGGATTGGACGAATCATGATAATTGTCCACCGCCTGCAAGCCTTGACCGCCGATATTCGCAAGCGGCGTGACGACCACGGACGTTCCATTATTTTTCGTAAAAGTCCAGCCTTTTCCGTCATTCGCGTCTCCAGGCTGCCAATCATCGAACGAATCGTAGAATCCAGCGCCGGTCATGGGCAGCGTCACGGCGACTTCAGGCCCGTCTACGGATCGGTTGCCATGCTCATCTACGGCCTCCACCTTGAAGCGGTAAGTTCCGCCCGGCTGCAGATTCGTCACATCATAGGTTACGCCCGTTACCGTCTGTTCGGGAAGGACAGGCGACCCGTCCTTACTCACGCTCAGCTTGTAGGAGGTGACCGGCCCAATGTCGGTCGCTTGGGTCCATAAGAGCCGAACCGCGTTCGGGAACGTCAGCATCGGACTAATGGAAGGCGTCTCTCCCCATGTCGGGGCGGAGGTATCCACTATCGTAATCGCAAGCTCGTTCGATGCCTTCGATAGATTGTCACTCGTATCGACCGCCTTTACGGTGAATGTGTAAGCATTCCCCATGGACAGCCCCCCGATCTTCGCGGTAAGGATTCCTGCCGGAACCACGGCTTTCCGTTCTCCGTTAGCGAATACGTGGTACTCCTTCACCGCTACGTTATCCGACGAAGCATCCCAGCTTACCTCCACCGATTCGGAAGTCTGGGAATCCAGACGCAGATTGCCTGGCGCTGTCGGGAGGATTTCGTCGTCCTTGACTTCAACGAGCGCGATCCAATCCAGATTCATTCCGCCGCGTTGGTGCCACATCGTCAGATCCACCGGGCCCGCCGGCAATTGCTGATCCGTCTTCACGCGAAGGCCTCTCCACTGGGAGGGGTCTGCGCCGAAGCTTATCGTTTTCGGTGCCTCGAAATAGTTCATCTTGTCGCCGATCTTGATGAAACGGATCGAGGTCGAATCCTCCACCGGTTCGCTTGGCAAATCCCAGCCCGCTACGTATTTGATAACTAGGTCATACTTGCCGGCCTTCGGAACGTTGAAGCGCCATTGGATCGATTGGCCGATTTGGTCCCAGGTGGTCACACCCGCTCCCCCGGACAGGAACGGACGGGTCGTATACCGGGTTGGCGCCTTGCCGCCGTAACCGATGAACGCTTCGGCTTCTTGGAAAAGCATATTCGTAACCTGTCTTGTCGCTTCCGGATCCACCCATGTTTGCGCGATTGCGGGATCGCCTGCACCGACGGACTTCAGCTTCAGGACGCCGGGTTCCCCGCGAACGATAACAGCCGCATTCGCATCCAGCAGAACGCTTCGCGAACGCCCGAATTTCTCGAAAGTAAAGCCGGCAGGCGCCTCCAGCACTTCATAGAATCCAGCTGCATTCGACAAGCTGCCCCAGGATACCTTAACCCCGTCTATGTCGCTGTAAGACTGAAGAGGCGTTTGCGCGCTCACACCGTCTATTTCCACCTGCATCGTCGATGGAGGCAGGGCGCCGGGGATTGACGCGTTGTTCAGCTTGAATGCCTTGTGGCCCTTCTCGACGTTCAGCGTCAGAGCGCCGTTCGCCAAGTCCCAATGAACACCGCGCGAATCGATGGCCGGCTGTACTGAGCCTCCGGAGGGAATCAGGTCACCGCTGGCATCGTCGCGCAACACGGTAATTCCCGGAGCGTTAATTGTGATTTGGGCGTCAGCCTGAGGGGACACGGAGAGCCGGTCATCGCCGAATACGATCGTCGCCTGCTGGCTGCTCTCGATAAGCGTAACACCGTTTTTCTGGACCCAAGTGCCGTCAACGAGAAGCACCGAGTCGCCCTTGACCGCGAGCGCAGCACCGTCGAATCGGAACCCGTCGCTGCCCGTATCGATGAGTCCGCCGGCCGTCATCCGGACATACACGATCGAGCCGTCTTCGAATACCAGCTTCATGAAATCCCCATGGTCGGTCGAAACCGCGCCATTCGGCTCATTTCCGCGCTTATAGGGCTCCATCGTCGACACCATCTTGACAGCACTGGTCTTGGGCGTCACGAATGCCGCATGCACCTGCTCATCGGTAATATCCTTAGGCTTCACCTCGATGCCTTTGATGCCTATAAATTTCGTACTGATCGTCGATTCCAGCTGTCCCGGGGTGTAGAACCGGAGCTTCAGCGCGGCTTCGCCTTTGTAGATCGTCGCGCCGGCTCCATCCTCGTCCCGCTCCATCTGATCCTCGGCGTGCAGGCGCCATTCGAATTTCGTACCGCCCGGAATCGTCGTTGCGAGGTCATCGATCACGACGAACATGTCCGGCCGCAAGTATATGACATGTCTCAGCGCTTTGCTCAGAGCACCGCTATAAGCAGCCGACGCATCTCCGCTGGTCGCGTCGAAGTCGGGACTGGTGACGAAACCGAGAATTCGGCCGTCCGCGTCGATGTTGTTGATCGGCTGACCCTTGCCGCCGTCGATTGTAATGGCGTTGGTTGCCAGGGTTTGCCTGGTGAAATCCCTATGGTGCGGGCTGTTGTAATAATCGTAGAATCCGGTCTCCACAGCCAGCGATTCTCCGTACGCTTGAATAATGAAGCCGTTCTGATCCGCATGGTTGTGGTTGTAGCTGCCGTACGGACTTGACCGGAAATAGAACGAAACACGGTCAGGATCGTACAGCTCGGAGTGCATAGCAACAAGTCCCGTTGTCGGAAACCATTTTCCTCTCGGCAGGTCCACAGGCGGACGGACGGGAAGATTGGCATCCCCGTAAAAATAATCGGACAACCCCATTGCCGGTATCGCGCCGATTGCCTGAGCTCCCCATTTCAACCGGGGATCGCCGTACATTTGAGCTAACCGGTTCAAAATGGATACGCTGGTTCCCCCGGGCACGTATTGGTTGTCGTCGCCGAATACGCCTTTCCTGGAGTTATGCGGGAACGAATAAAGCGGGTACAAACCCTCATTTCGCGAAAAAGCTTTGTCGTACAAATTGAAGCCGCTCGAGGTTAACAGGATATCCATGAATTCCTTGTTTGCCGCGGAAGACCATTGCCAATAGCCTGTGCCTTGCGACCAGGAACCGTCCTCTCCCCCCCAAGGAGGCAGAAGGTTGATATAGGAAGGGACAACTTTCCGATACCAATTCTCCGCTTCGGGCACGTCATGAAGCAGCGCCGTCGCAATGACGCCCACGAAGCCGAAGTTCGTCCAGCCGTGCGAATCGTACGGATATTGCTGGATCGGCTGGTCGTCCACAAGATCATCCATCATCCTTTCGGTCCGGTAGCGGATCATCTCCTGGACCTGCTCTCTCTCCTCTTGAGACAGCCGATCGTAGATCCAGTCGTAAACGTACGCGGAGCGATACGAGATGGCACGGTCCACCTGATCGTTGATCGAGTATTTGGTCGCCCCGTCCGGATCCCAGGAAGCGAGGTTCATCAATTGTCTCTTGGCGTCGTCTCCGATTGCGGGATCTCCGGTTATCAGGTAAACGAATGCAGCGTCCAGAATCCTCGTGATCGCCGGATCGACATAGCGTTTAAGCGCTCTAATCGCTTCGACATATTCTTCGGATTCCTTGTTATAGTCATCCGGGTAAGGGAAGGTCGGTTCGGTCAGCAGCGGGGCGTTTTTGGTTTTATTGTACGCGTCCAGCTTGGCGTCGAAGACAGCCTTTCCGCTTGTCTGGGCAAGCGCCCTGAATGCCGTCAAATCCTCGGGCCGCGTCAAGATCCGGGGATGCTGCGATGTAACGTTCCCGATCAGCGTGTCGATCGCGGGAACGGGGAACGGCACGGCATCCTCGGTGATCCGGAACTTCCGGACCGTGCTCCATGCCGACCAGCCCGTACTCGGCTTATGGTACTTGACACGCCAATACCAGGTTCCGGTTTCGAACGCGTCGGGAAAATTGTACAGGTTCGAGGCTAGCGCCTGCTGCTGATGGACGACCTCCGACATATCCGCCTTGCGGCTTACCTCCAACGCGTACTGGTCAGCGCCGGGAATATACGGCCATCCGAAATCCGGCGGGTTTTGCGTTGTCACCAGCGCATCCTCCGGTTTGAACTGGACGTTCACGCCTGTCCTGACTGAAGCCGGCCAATCCGAATCGGCTGCCTGAGCGGACGGAAGCTGAGAAGGCAGCAGCTGGAGCGAGCCTAGAAACAATATGAAAGACAATACGATTGCCATTTTTCCTTTAAATCCCTTGTACATGAAAATGGATCCTCCTTACTTATGATGGATAACGCTTACTAAACACTGCTCCTCTCCTGCTAATAATTAGATTCTAGTACGTGATGTCGGGCCGTCACCTTCCCGCCAGGTCGCAGCGGAATTGCAGCGGCCTTTCGAGCAAGAGATTACAACTAGAACTCGGATTATTGCATGACGTATCACCTCCTTTTCGACCAATGAAAGCGGTTACTAGTATTGCTTTGACTCTGATTCAATTTTAATAGATATCTAATACGTATTCACGAATCAAGAATATAGTTAAATATAAGTTGTAGTCAATCATAAATTTGTATTTGCAGATTAACTATCTGTTTTTGCTTAAATTTTTACTTAAAATATATATTTTTGATATTTATCTGATATGTATTTATGTTTTATATCCATTGATATGAACTACACAATTTGACAAATCACAAGTTTCTACCTATGATCAGAATAATATGACTGATAAGGGTGATGCTCTTAATGACACGAAGACCTAGCCGCAGAACGTTCCGCCCTCGCCTGGATGAGATGGTATCCTCCATTCGTAAAAATATCATTACCGGAACCATTGAACCGGATCAATTTTTGCCGTCCGAGAAGCAGCTTGCCGAGCAATACGGCTTAAGCGTCCAGTCTGTACGCAAAGGGCTCGAGCTGCTCGTCGCTGATGAACTCATCATCAAAATCCCAAAGATCGGCAGCAAGGTCGTTGACCCGGCTCACAAGAGCGCTGTTACGATTCGAATCGGGTACCTGCCCACCATACCGGATGACGCCGACATTCATAGGCTTATTGCCATGTTCCATCAAGAACATCCGAACATACATGTAGAGGCCGTTCCACTCGCCAGTTTCTCTTATGAGCTTATGAAGCCGTATCTCCAGAGCGGCATGCTCGATGTCACAACCTTGAACTACGATCATTTCATGCAATTTTCCAACAACGCCAGCTTACATGAGCTGGAGGCGCTTGATCGGCAGGAGGGCATCTATCCTTTCTTGTCCGATGCCTTCACAGAGGATGGTCAGCTCCGGATTCAGCCGTTTGTGTTTTCCCCGTTAGTCGTTTGCTACAACCGATCACACTTTATCCAGAGCGGCCTTCAAGAGCCAAACAGCAGCTGGAGCTGGCAGCGGCTATTTGATACCGCAGCCTCTCTAACCATTCCGAACGAGCGCGTCGGCTTTCATTGCTATTTCTCCACACACAATCGGGCAAGCATTATACTATTGCAGAGCGGAGGAGCCTTCGAACGCCAAGAGAACGGCCGATTGAAGCTATCCGGAACCCGTATGATGGAAGCAATCCGTGACATTCGGGATATCTATAAGAATTCCCCCAAGCTGCCCAACAGCTTGATGGACTGGGAGACGCAGAGGCTTGATATGTTCCGCCAAGGCAAGCTATCCATTGCCATTATGAGCTATTTTACCTTGAATCACCTGCGTAACACGGAACTGGATTACGATATCGCCCCTCTTCCTCATTCGGGAATCCCGCTTACGCTGCTGCTCAACATCGGCTTGGCCATTAACGCACGCTCCAAGAACAAGGAAGCTGCCAAGAAGCTGGTCGACTATGTGACGTCACCCAAAGCCCAGCTTGCGATAAGGCAAAATACATGCAGCCTGCCGGCCTTGGTAACCGCAGCCGAATGGAGAGGTCAAGAGACGCCCGGAATCAATCTACCTTCGCGGCACTCTTTGTTTCGCGAGATTATACCCAGCTACCGGCTTCCCAGTGAATTGAATATCACCTTTGGGGAATCGATAGAACTCTACAAAGAACTTCGGTTATATTGGGCTGGCTTGAAAGGCGAAGAAGATTTGTGTGAAGCGGTTGAAGGGATAGGCGTTTGATGCATACCTTGCACTTCGCAACAGCATCCTATTCTGAAGCTTATTCCGAGGTAGATCCCCGACAAGAAGTCCCAAGCTATCATTCCTTAACACATCTGTTTTAAGCTGATTCTCGTGTTTGGTTATACAAGCCTCTTCTCAAGAATAAGTTGGTTAAGTAAACCATACCTTCTAGTGAAGAGGTGTCCAAGCTTGAATACCATTCTCAGCTATTTTCTTTTGGGATTGTCGCTCGCTGCACCCATTGGACCTATTAATGCCGCCCAATTGGACAAGGGGATTAAAAAAGGCTTCATGCACGCTTGGATGATCGGAATTGGAGCTATTCTGGCCGACGCTATTTTGATGGCGCTTATTTATTTCGGCGTGGTTCATTTTCTGACCACGTCATTTATGAGAACGTTCTTGTGGATATTCGGCTGCTTCGTTCTCATCTATTCCGGAGTAGAGAGCTTGATGGGGGCCGGCAAGCTAAATGACAACCAACATCGAAGCTCAGATACGATTGCGAAATCGTTCTTCTCAGGATTTTTCATGTCGATCTCAAGCCCGTTATCCATCCTATTCTGGTTGGGCATTTACGGCTCCGTCCTAGCTGAGACGATTGCAGCATATGACAGAGATCACGTTCTGTTCTACACGGGAATTATGTTCACGGGGCTGCTTGTGTGGGATGTCACGATGGCGGGCTTGGCCAGCACGTTTCGGCGTTTTTTAACTCATCGCGCTTTAACCGTCATTTCCGTGCTCTCCGGTTTATCTCTCATTGGCTTCGGGCTCCATTTTGGCATAAAAGCCTGGCAAGCGCTATTTAGCTGAAGGACGCCAGCTTATCTGGCGCCTTCTCTGTCCCGATTTTTTTCGGAGTGACCGGCAGGCCGGAAAGCAGGAATACCGGTTTTGTTTTCTTTCTTCCATTTAAGCTTCATGCAGAGCGTTACCACACCGATTAGACCGATAAAAAGCAAGCTGATCCAAAAGCCCGGCCGACTTGTCGCGTGAAAAGCAGTCCCCACCACAGCCAGTAAGATCAGAACGATCCCTGCCGAACGTTTAATTTTTCCCCATGCAGTCAGCTCTAATAAACGTCCTGAAGTCAAAAGGATAAAAAACCAGTTATACAGAAGCATGATTCCGGCTGCTGTCGTAACATATTCATACAGGCTCTCAGGCAAAAGAAGCGCCAGCACAACAGCCATGGCAATCCCAATGGTTGTAAATCCGATGGCAGGAAGAGGCGTTTTTCGTTTGCCCTTCGTCGTCCTCGAGAATAGGGCCGGTGCGTCGCGGTCTTGCGCAAGAGAAACCAAAATGGTTGTAATGGCGAACATCGACGCTACCATCGTAGAGAACCCGGCCACGATCAAAATGGCGTTAAAAATATGCGGCACAAGCGGCAAATGGTAGCTTCCGAGCGCGGTTTGAAATGGACTTTCCTTCCCCTGCAAAGCATGCAAGGGCATTAAGGTCAAGGCCAGGACCAGGGAAGCCATGTAAATACAAGTCAACGTAATGATCATCACGTTCCCTGCTTTAGATACTTCTTCAGGCTGTCGCAGCCTCATGGCCATAAGACCCATAATTTCAATCCCACCGAATGCATAAAACACAAAAATGAAGGATGACCATGAGCCTAGGAAGCCGGACGGCAAAAAGGTGGCCATTGTGGTTGGAAACTTGGGCTGATACGCCCCTCCTTTTATAAAACCGAATAGCGCTAATGCAGCAATAACCAAAAACATCAGAATGGCTGATATTTTCACGACAGCAAACAAATGTTCAGTTCTTTCGAAAGCTTTAGTTCCCAGTAAAATGACGCCTAATGCCAACACGGCATAACATGTGGCAAATATCCACATCGGAACGGACGGAAACCAAAATCGTGTAAATAAAGATAGCGCCGTCAGCTGACTCCCCATGATCAACAGTTCCGAGCTCCAATACACCCATCCGCTGCTAAAGCCTGCCCAACGTCCAAACGCTTTCTTGGCATAGGAACGAAAAGAACCCTGCTGGGGGTCCTCCATTGTCATTTTGGCTAATACATCAAATACAACATAGGTACAAAAAGCTGCAAGCACAAACAGAAAAATAACGGAACCGCCGCCCATTTCCATGGCAATTCCAGACCCAAGAAAATAGCCTGTTCCTATTGTGCAAGCTACGCCAAATAAAGATAATTGCCACCACTTCATGGTGCCGGCTCTGTTTTTTTGCTCGGTTTCAGACATATAGCCTCCGATGCCTCGTAATGTCAGCATGAGTGGGATCGAGTTCTTGTTGTTCGCTTTTGACAAGAACTTGATCCTGTTAGTGAGAAGCTGCGCAGATTGCAGCGCAATGATAGTTATCCGCCAATTGCTGCCATGGTTGGTTTCTTGCGTATGGTTGTAAGTTCAAAAGCCTCTTTGGGAATTCCCATTTCTTGAGCCCTTTTCTTTTTGATGACCATGGCTTGCTGTAAGCTGGTGGCTTGAAATTCAATTGTGGTGCCATTCGGTTCCTCAAATGCGTAGTAGCTCTTTTTGTTGGACATAAACCTGGCTCCTCCTCATCATAGTTCTCGCATGATTTCAGGCATATATGGCAAATCACCCCAGTAGTGTGCGTCTCATCATGGAGAACTATGCGTGGACGCAACGTTCTCTTCATGTACAATATGGAAATAAACGATTGGAACGCCGATGAAGTGATTGAGGAGCAGCTTCGTTATTTTCGGCGGCTAGGAAAGAAACGTCTCGTCCGATACTGGAGCAAAAAGGCTTTAATTTCTTAGGTTATACCTTCCCCTGCATGTCTCCCCGGTAATGCCATATCGCACGCTGCTGCAACGTCGATTAGCGCAGCTCGATCCACCCGTCGATCATAACGATCATGAGCAGCGACAATAGAATGGATACATTCAGCCACATGTAGGAAAATCCCATCTTGGTTATGAGCATCAGCCAAATCCCGGATACAATAAGTACGGCTCCGCCGGTTTTAGGAATGACGGCAAGCTTGGTCGTTATACGAAAAACAAAATGCAGCTGCGAGGCGGTTCTGGCGGATCTTCGAATGAGCGGCATGACAACGGCAGGGCCAATTATGGCGATTGCAGCCCATATATGCAAAACGAGCAGTAATCCGAACAAAGCTATTGTTCCCCCTTCTCCTCAGCGCACCGCAATACGGCTTTGATAAGCTATTCCGACCCTTTTTCTTTTAAACCTTCCTTCAAGCTCAAGATGCTCCAGCATGCATCTTACGACATCGTCATATGCGACATTCAGCTCCTGAAAACGGCTGAACAAATGGCCAGCGATATCAGCTTCGGAATAATCCTTGATCTTCTCGGGAATCGGAACGGGCAAGGTATCCGTTGTTACATGCAGCTGAACCGAGTCCGAATGCTCGTTTGAATTAAGCATAGTTCCCGGACACATGATGGACCAATCGAGTCCGGACTGCTGCAGCCTTTCAAAATTCCGGTTATGATTTTTATACTCAGGCGGAAAGCCGGGCAAATTATTGCCGATAAGAGCTGTATATGGGATATCCAGCAAGCCGGCTCCTCCCATTATCCATACCCGCCCGGAGAAACCGGGTTGGCATTCGCATTGAATGATAATCGTATCGACGAGACGAACAAACTTCCCCCTGGCCCGCATGACCGGCCGCAATAATAGCGGCGTCTTGATGCGCGAGCGCCTCTCCGACGCTCACCGGGTCCATCATATCGCCCGCGATCACCTTCACCCGCTTGGCAGACCGCCCGCCCAGTTGCTCGTAAAGCTTCTCGGAATTTCGCACAAATGCGGTCATTTCATGCCCCATGCTGATCCCTTGTGAGTAAGCAAAAGCTGCCCGGAATCCCGCGGCAGCTTTTGTTTGGACTTGATTGAATTTGTGTACAAGTTTATGGAACCAGCTTATGACACTGACTCTTCGTATTTCCGTTTATTATGAACTTCTCCCCAAGCGCACATCACTTCGGCTACAGGAATCAATGTTCGGCCGTATTCGCTAAGCGAATATTCGACTTTGGGTGGAATAATAGGATAGACGGTTCTATCGACAATGCCTTCCCGTTCCAAATCCCGGAGATGCTGTGCCAGCATTTTTTGTGAAACCTCGGGTATAAGCTTTTCCAGATCGTTAAATCGCTTGGTGGATTCAATCAAATGCCATAATATCATGGGCTTCCATTTGCCGCCCAAAACATGAATGAGTGTCTCAACCGGACATTCGCGCTGATGAATGATGATAAATCACCCCTTACTTTGAAGTAAGTGCATTACCTAAAAACTCTACACCAGCCTTGCAAGCAAGTCAACGAGTCATTTGTACAGCGGCGCGATGCGATCGATTCGGTTAGTCCAGATACCACCCGAATAATTCGAAGGCAATCGTTCGATATCCTTCGGCGTATCGAATCCGCTTGAGAAGCTGCTTCCGTCGCCGCCGACAACAATCACTCGGGTACCCGCCCGATCCATCCGATTCAAAAATGTATCAGGCCAACCCCACAACCATTTTGCCATCTCCTCCGGGATATGCAGTTGGGTCTGTTTGCAGGCTTGTGGTCCATACCCTGTCCAGCCGACAGCAAGATACGGGAGCAGACAAGCTTTCATGGTTGCTTTCGACATCACGCGCATCTCAGGCATCTCTTCCTTCAAAGCAGCCACAGGCACATCCCCTCCGTAGACCGCGAGCAAATCCTGCTGTTTCTTCGGAAGCTTTGATAAATATTCTGCAAGCCGTTTTCCCTCTTCGAGATCATTGCTTTTGACGTCGATGAGAAGCTGCTTATCCGGGAAATGACCCAGTATCTCTGTCAAGGAAGGCATCATGCCAACTCCTTTACCGCGAAAAGGGTAAGTGGCGCCGCCGTCAGCCGTGTAGCCATATCCGATGTCCACCTTCCTCAATTCGGCCATCGTGTAGTCCCTCGTCACTCCTTCCACATTCGTACGGCAGTCGAGCGTCCAATCGTGGAAAATGGCGAACTGATTGTCCTTCGTGATATGCACATCAATTTCAACGATATCCGCCCCTGCTTCAAAGGCCGCTTCCATAGATGGAATCGTATTTTCGAGATAAGGATGTTCCGGCTCATAGATTCGTTCCGCGGTGCATGTATCGTTCTCGATTCCTTCAACGGCAAAGGTTTGTCCAAGTCCTCGATGCGCCAACAGCAGAGGATCATCATGGCGCTGCTTCCTTAACAAGGAGCTGTTATTGACGAAAATAAAGACAAGCAGAGCCGCAAACAACAGAAATAGCTTGCTTCTTGCCATTTTCTTAAATCTATTCATCGGCAATCCCCTCCCACACCGTACGAATTTTCCTCTGTAGCTCAGCGATCATCTCATCCTCCTGGGTATTTGGAGAACTGCTTATGAGCGTTTGATAAAAAATAGCAGCGAGCACGGAAGCACAATCGTTCAGGTCGTGGGTAGTGCGAAAAGCGTTGCTTTCTCTGGCTTCATCAAGCAGCCCGCGGATAGAATCCTGAAATACCGACAAGTTTGAAGAATTGGACGCCGATTTGATCGATTCGATTAAGACAAGCCGCAGCAGGCCGGAATGCTTCACATAAAGGTGCAAAAGATCGCGGAAAATGGCCATAAGCCGCTCTCTCGGATGCCCTTCGCTGTGACGACTCATAATCCCGCTGAGCAATTCCGTATAGGAGCTGCCCACATGGAGCAGTATATTTTCCTTTTTAGGAAAATAATTAAAAAATGTCCCTTTGGCTATCCCGCATAACAGCGTAATCTCCTCGACCGTTACGTTATCATATCCCTTTTCTTTGAATAGCTGGACGGCGGTATGCACGATCAATTCCTTTGTCTTTTGCTTTCGGGGTTCTCTTAGCAAGCTGATTATCATCCTCCACTATAAAAATGACCGCAGTCATAAATGACTACGGTCATTTTATCTGTTTTGCTCGCATTGTGCAACCTTAAAGCTTCAGTGATTGCGGCATCATCGGTGGCCGCTCTCCAAACGGCTCTTCTTTGAATGCTGCACGTAGACGGTATAATAACAAGCCATATGCACGAGATTGATAAGCGACCAGACAGCCAGCCATACGATCGGAGACGACAGCATAGTCCATATGCCGAATCCGGGCACCACACGGCCTCCGCCGATGAATGTCATCAATGGTGACAGGAATAAAAGGATCAGGAGAGGAATCAGCCTTCCGGCCGTAATCCGAATCAATTGGCCGATCGTCAAGCGTTTGTTCCTCCGACGAATGCGTAAATAGGCATACACACCCCATACAATTGTAACGAGAATCAGCGCAAGCATGATCATTTCCATATTTCGGCCGTTCACAAAAGACGATTCGGGCGTCTCTCCCCTCATAATATCCGCGATGCCATCGATAAACGCCGAATAATTCACAAAGGCATTGATGCCCGAATTAAACATCACCGCGATGCCCATCCGCTCATCCAAATAAATCCTCTCTTCCGACTTGTACGTCCAGAAAATGCCGCTGTGGGAGATCGACCTGCCGCCGCCGGATTCACTTTCCTTTGCAAGCCAGCCCATGCCATACGGACCGATGTCTCCTGCCGCATGATATTGTGTCATCAGCGCGGGTGAAAGCAGGCTGCCCTGATATTGGGCTTGCATCCAGATGGACATGTCCTCTGCCGTGGAAACGATGCCCGCGGGACCGTCAACAAACCACGCCGGCTCCGGTTGGCTTACGGCTCGCCCCAGACTTACGTAATGTCCCGGCGGAATCTTCTCATTCCCACTGATTTGCTGCGTATTGCTCATAGTGAAGGTATGATTCATGCCAAGCGGCTTGAAAATATGGCTGTTCAAGTATTCCGAAAAGCGTTCTCCGCTGACGCTTTCCACCAGGCTCGCCAGCAACACGTAATTGGGATTATGATAGCTGTAAGCTGTTCCCGGGTCATGGGCAAGCTGGACCTCGGTTAATATCCGGTTCGCCTCCTGCAAGGATTGCAGCTGCGGAGTCCTCGTCATATCGGGATTCACCTTATCATGGAGCCCGCTGGTCTGATTCAGTAAATGGCGGACCGTGATATCATGAACGCGGGGATCCCGTGGAGAAAGCGCGGGAAAATAGGAGGCGTAAGCCGCGTCCAGATCGATCCGGCCGCTGTCCGCCAACTGCAGAACGGCCAATGCGGTAAACGATTTGCTTAACGAAGCAATGGGAAATGGTGTGTTGCCCGTCACGCCTGGGCCATCGGCAAGGGTTCCGTAGCCATTGGCGTAGAAAACCTCATCTTTATAGGCAATCGCCAGCGACGCAGCCTGGATGTGATTGGCCTTCATGCTCCGGTTCATATAGTCGTCGATGTCCTTCAGGATATCTTGCTTGTCTCGGGCTGCCGTGGCAGACACGGGGGTCCCCCACACGGAACATACCAACATCAAGCAGCTGATCATGATACATATGCATTTTTTCAATTGTAACATCGTAGCACTCCTCACATTTCAAGATAAGGATATGCTATCAGAACATTTTCAACTATTTATCAACTCGGGTCCCCAAATTTGCCGTCACGCTCCCGCCGCCATTCGGTCCGTTTTGGATCTGCAGGCTCCCTTCGTGCTTTTCGCACAACATCTTGCAAACGTATAGGCCCAGCCCGCGATGCTCGGTTGCATCCCACATCTCGCCGCGGTAAAACGGAAGCGCAGCCTTCTGAAGAGCTTCATTCGAGAACCCAGGCCCGTCATCCGAGACGGTAATCTTCATGGAGCCTTCCTCCATATCATAACGGACATTCACTTGGCTGGCTGCATATCGAGCCCCATTGGCCACCATATTCTCGAAAATCTGCATGACCATATAGGGATCCACGTGGATGGCCGAATTATCATGTTCCATGGAAGGGACAAAGCGTTTGCCGAACTGCCTGGCGATTTGCCCGGCACTGTCGTTCAACAGCGCCGTCAACGAGAACGCGTCCATCGACTGGCGATGCACGGGGATATCCTCCAGCTTCTGAATCGAGCTCATGGCCTCCGCATAGCTCTCCAGACGTACGATGTGAAGGTTCATTGTATGAATCAGATCCAGCACCTTTTCTTCCGACAATTTTTTCTCGGGCAGATAGGTGGCGAGAAGCTCGGCGTTTCCTTTCAACACCGACAGCGGCGTTCTCAGGTCATGGGCAAAAATCGCATTAAGCTGCTTGCGCTCCTCAACCGAACGCCAAAGCGTCCTGACGTTTTTCTCCAATTGCGAGCGCATGTGTTCAAATGCCGTTACCAGCTCCCCCATCTCGTCCTGGCTGTCATAGGAAATGCGGAAGTCCAGATTATTCGCCGAAATGCTCTCAGATGCTTGCTTCAATAGCTCCAGCGGACGTTTTAATTTCCACCGGTAGAAGATAATAGCCATGGCGACAATTCCTGAGGCCACAGTTAGCAGCACCGCGGCGACGAGGGAAGGAAGCACCCACTCCAATTCTCCGAACCGCTGCCGGAGGCTCTCCGCCCAGGCAAACTCCATCGTTATGACGGCCAGAACGGCAATTAATGTGAGCATGCATACGAGAACAAAAGATTGCAGTAAGGAAAACCGCTTCAGCGGCAGCCGATTCATGAGCTTGACCATTTGTATCCTACTCCCCAGACTGTCTCGATCCGATTATCGCAGCCGTATTCCTTGAACTTGGAGCGAATTCTGCGGACATGCTCCGGAATTACGCTGCTGTCCCCTTCATCGTCCAACCCCCATATATTTTCGTACATGCGTTCCTTTGCGAACACCATGCCGGGATACGCCGACAGGAATTCGATAATGTCGAACTCTTTTTTGGCCAAAGGAATGCGCTGATTCCGGTAGTAGAGCTCCCGGGCTGTATAATCGATGACCAAATCATCGTTAAACTTGACCGAGGATTTGGTTTGAATGCGCTGTTCCCGGCGCAAATGCGCTTCGACCCTGGCCCCCAGCTCGCGCAGACTGAATGGCTTCAAAATATAGTCATCGCCTCCGGCCCGAAACCCGGCAATTTTATCGGCTTCCTCGATGCGAGCCGTTACAAAAAGAATAGGGCACGTGACAAAGTGCCGGATTTTCTCGCATAATTGCAGGCCGTTCTGCTCGGGCATGTTTATATCCAGCAGAACGAGATCGGGCTGCTGCTCTACTTTCCGCAGCGCTTCCCGGCTGTCCCTGGCCGTCAGGACGGAATACCCGTTGATTTCAAAATAATCGGTCAGCAGCTTTCGGACATCCGCCTCGTCGTCCACGATCAATATTTTTGGCATCCCCTGCTTCGTCTCCCATCCGAATGTTTGAATCCAGCATAACAAAAATGGTCTGCCCTACCAAACTTTTTTTAGTCACCGGACATGTAACCACAAAAAGACTGCTCGCCACAAAAGCAAGCAGCCCCGTTTATTATTCACATTTAAATTTTTGCTGCGCTATTCGCCAAAGTATATATCGTCATACCAGGCCGATCCGCTGTCTCCCGTCTTCGTCAATGTTCTAAGCTGAATGCGAGCCTTCACCGCTCCAGCTCCTTGCGGCGGGACAATGCCGACTGCCTCCTTCTCCACCCATCCTGAAGGAGTGGGCGAATTGTAGTTGACATTGTTATCGTATAATAACGCCCGAGGTCCGACCTCCTGATTGGCGGAGTTATACCAGATGACGTAGGCGGCTTGTTTGTACAGCTTGCCGCTATGCTGCTCCCTCCCTCTAAATCTGTAGATCGAGTTCGGATCAATGGTGAACGAATCACTGTTCACATACACAATCGTATTATCGACTGCCGTTCCGCTGAACGTATACTTCTGGCTGTAGTCCCCATCCGCCTTGGCGGTGTCGTCACTGGAGAAACTGACGCTGGCATAGGCGCCATTGGTATACAACCCGCTCCAGTTGTCGGCTACGCCATTATGGTCGGTATCCGTTTCGAAGCTGGTCGTGACCGGCAATCCTTGACCTGTGAAGGTGACTGCCATATCGTCCAGCCACAGGTCGAAGGCATTTTTCATATCCGTCCATAGAAACACGGTTAATTTGCCGCTCACCGCTCCCGCAGGAGCGACAACGGCAGCTTCGGCCGGGAGCCAGCCGGTCGATAGCGGGGCGTTGACATCTTGATCGATAAGGATATCGTTATGGCCGCTCATCCGGTATCCGTCCTTGTCATACCAGTACACTTTGCCCGTGAGCCTGTTTACATTAGTGGCATTGGACATGGTTTTGGCATCGAGCTTATACCAGAATTTCGCCTCATAAAGACCCTTTTCCCGCACATCGAACCTGCCGCTTGTCACATGCGTGTTCATGAAGGCTCCTCCAGACGAACTGGCGACCGATATCTTCAAGCTGCCTGTTCCTCCATGGTAGGTCCCGTTATCCACGGCAATCGCTGCGCCGTTAAAGTTCGAGATGTCCCAGTCGTTAGCAGTGGAGTCGAACCCGCCGTTCACGATCAGGTTCCCGCTTGCAGGAGGAATCACGGTGACCTTCACACGAGCTGACCGGGTAACGCCGGATAAAGATACTTCAGCGGTAATCTCGGCCGTTCCTGCCGCTACCCCTGTCACCACCCCGCTGCTGCTGACGGAAGCAATGCCGGAGTTGCTGCTCGAGAAGGATATTGCAGCAGCGCTGAGGTCCGCCGGAGTTCCGTCATACAGTCTTCCATGCAGGGATAATGGCCGCGTGAAGCCTATCTGCAGCGTTTCGCTTTTCTTGCCGGCGCTCACGGTTCTGAGCCCGTTGGAGATGATGTGTTCCCCCGCTTCCTGGAAGGTGAACTGGTATTGCGTTGTTCCGTCGTAAGGCGAAGTCAAGGTGACGGTCCCTGCCCCATCCGTCTTTATTTTGCCGTTCACCAAATGATCCGCATTCCATTCAACCGCTATATCGCCGGTAACATTGGCGGATATCAGTTGAACGCCGTCATACGTTAATTGCGTTCCTTTCATGAGGCCGACGGCGGATACTTGAGTTTCCGTATCCTTTTTATACAGGAGCGCAAATTTGGCATCCGTATTCACGCCGGTTGTAACCGTGTTGCCGTATGCTGTTATCCATGATCCGCCAGGCACGTTAATGACGCGCACATCTTCATCGATCTGACTCATAGACATCCCTTGTTCTCCGGATTTTTTCGGCCGGAACACAGTAAGAAATTTCTCGTTCGCTTTGGCTGTTGGCGTATACATCTGAAAATCGTACAGATTCGTACTGCCGGTGTCTCCCTTGATCTGCTGCTCCGGCATGAGCGCGTAGTTTCCGGCAGCCGGAAGCAAGATCCCCATTTCAAGGCTTGAATTCGTCGCAGGATCGGTGAATGTAACCATGCTGCCGTTCACCGAACGAGGCTGGCGCGTATGCAAATTATACTGAATCGTTGAAGCGGCGGCAGCTGCCACCTCATCCAGGACAAAGAAGATGTCCGGCCTGGCAAAGATGATATGGCGTTTGAAGGCGTTCATTTTCTGCACAGGCCCATTGTTGTAGGCATCCTTGGCTTCGCTCGTAAAGAAGTCGAAGAGCGGAGAAGTGAACTCCCTTTCGACCTGAGCGGCCGGCCCGGATTTTTTCCAGATTTGATCCTCGCCGTTCAGGGATATCGTGTTATGGCTGGCCGTTTTCACATAATCCGTATAGGTAGGATCGGAGAACAGCGTTCTCCCGCGATCCTGAATAAACTTGGCGCCATAGCCTTCCAGGATGAATGAATTTCTATCCAGATGATAATGACCGGCCGGCCATGACCCTCCGGCGAAGCCAAGCATCATATCCTCCCCTTGCTCCCAGCCGCTTCGCATAAACATGTAGCCCGTTCCGGCCTGCGCCGAATTGCCCGCAAAATTTTCATAGAGCGGCAATTGCGGGTAATCGGCGGCGGTTTGGGTGGAGAAAATCAGATTGAATACCGGATTGCCGGAGACCGAGACAAATAATTCATTCTCATTCGTTCCTGTTTGCCACACCCATTTGTCATAGGGATTCTGAAACTGCTGCGACGCATAATATTCAGCTATATGATTGGCGTTCATGTAGAAGGTGTTGCCGTCATTAAAATTCAGCATCTGCAGCGGTTTGGCCGAACCGATCGAACTATTATGAAGCACAAACTCCATCGACCGTTTTAATCCGTCGGTCTTTAAGTCAGTCGACCATACAGGATTGTAGCGGGACAACAGCTCTGCGCCAAACACCGCGGAAGAGGTGGAATAAATCCAGTAGTTCATGCCTTCATCGGTATCTCCGTCCGGCTTGTAATAGTTTTTGATCACGGTCTCCAGATTCGTCTTGGCCTTGGCAATTTTGGCGGTATCGTTAATGACGATCGCTCCGGCGGCGAGAGCTCCGTTGAAGTCAAGTCCTTGATTATTCGTCTGCCAGAATGTCTGCGTGTTCACGAATGCGTCCAGATATTTTACGCCTTTGTCCCGGATGGCGCTGCGGATGAGCGTTCTTTCATCCTCCGTCAGCGTATTGTAGATCCAGTCGTAGCCGAGACTGGCCGCGACGACGGCCTGCGCTTCATTGAACGGCGACCAACGCCCGTCGGGGGCCGGTTTTTCCGTTTTGCGGTACATGAAGGTTTGCGTCCATTCCGGCGTAGCGGCCATGGTCAGCAAAATCCGGCGGGCCATATCGGCATAGGCTAGATTTCCTGTCATGACATAAGCATAGGACAGCTTGATAATCTTATCCGGCCAGCCTAGCGGTATATCGTTGCCGTCACGGGAATAATTGCCTTTGGCGGCGTCCGCCGGCGGCAGGTAATGATCGATGTCGTTCTCCGGCACATAGCTGAGGTAGGCGTTGGCCTGCTTCAGCACCTGATCGAATATATCTTTGTCCGCCCCGGACTTGATTTTGTTTCTCAGGCTCCCAATATCCGAACGTGAGAAAAGCAGACCATGGGGCACGCCTGCCGTCAGTAAATCGTCGACGGGGCTTTTCATTGGGGTTTGACTGTGGGAAGGTTTAGACTCCGTTCCGGGTTTCTTGAGTAAAATCCAATGAAAATTAGCGCCGGCAATTTCGTCTTGGATTTCCGCAGCGCCTGCGCGATCCCGTATCCCCAGCTCCATGTTTGTCAATATTTTCGGATTGACCAAGTCCAGCGGCACTTCCTTATATCTGCCGTCCGTAATTTCGATAATGCTCTCGGCTGTCTGAGGAGTACCGCCCGTATCGATGTAATGGGCCCGCATGATGATTTCCTTGCCGCCCGCTCCGCTCGTGTCGATAATGACCCGATCGTAAATCCCCTGTACATCCAGGTTGAATTCCCGCTGGTAGACGACCTCGTTGTATGTGCCTGCTGTTTGTTTGTACCAGACCATTAGCTCGCTCGTCTCCCGGGATATCCCGAAGTTCCCGGCCGCGTTGTTGGCATTATGCTTCAGCTTCCAGTACTGTTCGCTGTTCATCGTCCTGATCCACATGAGATCGAGAATATCTTCGACGCTGTTGTTTGCGATAAGCGAGTAGGTGTCATTTGTGCCCAGGTAGGCATTATCTACGTACACCTCGCCTTCATTCGACAGACTCGATGGCGTATAGACGCGAATCACAAGCTGCGCTGCAGCCGCGTTAGCAGGCGGGATCGCCGTCAGCGATTTGTTGAACCAGCCGCTGAGCGCGGCAGAATCATACTGAATCATCTCGTCCCACATGTCCTTGGCCGCAATCTGCGTACCTGCGCTGTCAAAGAAAAGGAGTTGACTTTGGATGCGCTGAAGTTTACCCCTCAAATTGAAGGATAGCTTGGCGGACATCGTTTGGGAGCTGTCGATGGCCCGCTTCCCGCTTTGCAGCTCTGCATAAGCCTGATCTGTGGACGCAGAGCCGGCGGGGATGGTCAGCTTGCCGCTGGATTTGCCGTCTTTGGCATAGGTGGCATCAACCGTCAGCGAAGCCGCATTCTGATCCAGTCCGGTCAATGCCCACCCGTCGATTTTGCCGTCGGGCATGTTGGCCAGTGTCGCATTATCCACGACATCTCCGTATTCGAAAGAGGGATTCAACAGATTGTTTTTGCCGAAGTACATATTGTCCACATAGAACGTACCGGCCGCCGTTGTGCTTTTGGAGGTGACGGCTGCCTCAAAAATAGCCCTGTCAGCCGAAGCCGGAGGAGTCAGGTTGCTCTCAAACATTTTCCATCCGGCATGGTTGGCCGGGTCATTATAGACGAGCGTCTGCTGAACAATATGATCGACCCGAAGAGGATTAGCCAGATCTGACGGACTGTACCATAGCACCCGGATATCGACTTCGTTATTGATATTCGAGCCCGCGTAATTCAAAAAAGCGCGATACAAATAGGTCTCCGACTCCTGAATCGATTTGACGTAAGCCGATTTTATTTTTACGTAAGAATTTAATGCTTTTGTCCCGGAGGGAATGTGAAACTTCATGCTTTTATTGCCTTCCAGCACCTGTTCATCCGACAGCGTGGCGGAAGCGCTGCCGATCGTCTTCGTTACGGTCCAATTGTCCGGCACGGCATCCCCGGTTGCATCCCGTTCGAAGTCCGCGTTCGGCAATATATTCCCAAGCCTCTCCTCATTGCCCTCCACCAAATTCACATCATCCAGGTAGAGGGTTCCCTGCTCGGCTGCCGCAGGCTCGAAACGCAGCTGAATGCGCGCCGTTGCCGCATTCACAGGAGAGTTGGGAGTGCCCGCCGCTTTGTATTCCCAACCGCTGAAGGCGGAGCTGCTTTTATTCACGGTCTGATTCCATATGATCAAATCGCCGCCCGGTATGTAAGCTCCGTTTTCATCATACCAGACAACCCTTGCGTTGACGGCGGATAAAGACCCGCTGAATCCGGACTGGAAGGAAAACGAATATGCGGTATATTTTTTAACAGAAATCGGTTTGCTGAGCAATTGAACATAATGCGTTTCCGGCATAGAGCTTGCGGCATAAACAACTTTAGCGCTTTTGCTCCCTTCCACTTTGTAATAAGTATCGAATGTCACGCTAGCGTTCGTTAAGCCCCCGGCGGAGAATTCCCAGTCGTCCGGTTCTCCGTTCGCGTCGAGATCCTGCTCAAACCCGCTGTTCGCAACCAGATTCGACGGAAGACTGTCCGCATAAGCCGGGAGAATCCCCCCAAGCGGCAAGGAAAGCAAGGTGCACAGCATACACCCAACGAGGAATACTGTGAATGATTGACGGGTCCTTCTTCTCTTCATTAATTCGCGCCCTTTCACATGTGGTTTGGATAGGCCCGGCTCGGGAGGGCTTATCCTTCCTCAGTGTAAGCGCTTAACCTGACGGCAACAATTTCAATATCTGAATCTGACGTTTAAAATATGAATGCTTGCCGCGACCGGCCTATGAAGCAAACAAGTAGCTGTATCGGCCGACCTGAAAGAAAAGAGCAAGGCCGCCTTAATATCTCAGCAGCCTTGCTCTTCATTGTTCCAGCGGAATGCTCATGGAAGAGCATTGACGAAACGGTTATAGCTATCCACGCTTATACCTGAACGGTCTTCTCCTTGCGTTTTGCTTTAAGGTTTGCTTGCACCATGTAGAGGGATGGAACGACGAACAAGGTCAGAACGGTCGAAAACATCATACCGAAAATGATCGTCATGGCAAGCGGACGAAACAAAATGTCGCCAATTGTGGCAATCGGAATCATGCCCACGATCGCTGTCAGCGAAGTGAGGATGATGGGACGGAAACGGGCGGACGCTGCCTGCATGACAGCTTCTTTGAGCTCCATGCCATCATGCCGAGCTTCTTCGATGAACTCGATAAGAACGATACCGTTGCGCACGACGACGCCGGCAAGGGAAATGATCCCCATGAGGCTCATGAAGCCGATCGGCATACGCGTCAGGAACATGCCGATGATTCCCCCCGCCGCTGCCAGGTACACCGTTGTCATGATCAACAGCGGCAGCGTTAAGGAATAAAACTGCATCGTCATAAGAAGCACGATGAGGAATCCAACGATGATAGAGAGCTTGCCAAGACTCGCGAATATATCCGCCTGCTCCGATGTTTCGCCGCCGGCACTCCATGCATATCCGTCCGGAAATGAGAGGCCGGATAGCTTGGCCTGCACCTCCGCCATTACTTCGGTCGCTGTGCGGCCCGATATATCGGCCGTAATCGTTACCGTGCGCTCGAGATTATGATGGTTGATTTGCGGAATCGAAAACCCGGGAGTCATCGTCGTCAATTGCGATAAAGGGACTTGCCGGCCCTGCGCATTTGTCACCTGCACCTGTTGATACAATTCAACGGGTTCGGCCTCATTCCCCTGTATATATAAGTTCATATCGACCAAGTCTTTCCCGGTATCGAATTCGCTCACGGTGAGACCTTGCCCTACCAGGAGCAGTGTTCGCGTCAAGTCCTTGTAACTGACCATATAGCGATCCATCGCTTCCTGATTGGGCTGGAACGTGAGGTTATACCGTTCAAAGCCCATATCGTCCTTCACGCCCAGCGTGCCTTCGATGCCGGCAACCGCCACCTTCACTTTTTCGGCCAGCCCTTGAAGCTCCTCCAGATTCTCGCCCGTAAGACGAACGGATACCGGGGAACCTACCGGAATACCGAGCTGCGGGACTCGTATCGTAAGCGACGTCTCCGGATAAGCGGCAGCCAGGTGAGTCTGCCATGCAGCTACCGTCGCCTTGCGGTCGAATTGGCCTTCAACTCCTAGAACCTGGAGCTGGGCGGTTGCGGGACTCGCCGGAGGCGTCTCCGAGGCGATGTCGCTGAATAACGTCGGGGCGCCGCCGCCTGCGGCAAAGGTTACCCGGTCCGTTTCGGGCTGCGCCGAGATCCATTCCGCGATTTCGCGTATAACCCGATCGGTCTCGGTAACGGACGTGCCGATCGGCATTTGAACGTTAATCGTCGCTTCCGGCCGTTCCGAATCAGGAAACAGCTCAATAGGGGTAAACAGCGCAAGCGAGTACGCCGCTGTCCCGATCAGCAGACCGGCAAGTCCGGTGAGCAGCGGCCGATCCAGCACCTTGGACATTAAGCGTCCCGAATAAACGTTCGTCGCCGTTTGAATTTGCTTGCCGAGGAAGCCTGATGGCTTCTGCTTGGCTTCTCCCGTCTTCTGACGCTTGCCGTCATACCATGCCCGGAAGATCGGGATGATGGTAAGAGACATAAGCATGGACGCCAGCATGGTTAGCGAAACGATCGTGGGGATCGGCTTGATGAACGCCCCGATGTCGCCCTGCAGAAATAATAGCGGCGCAAACGCGGCGATGGTGGCAAGCGTTGCGGTAAGAATGGAAATGGCTACTTCCTTCGTTCCTTTAACAGCGGCTACGGATGGGCTTTCACCCAGGACCGACATCCGGCGTTCGATGTTGTCGTTCACTACAACCGCGTCGTCGACCAACAGTCCGAGAACAATAATGAGTCCGACGATGGAAATTTGGTTTAAGGTAATGCCAAGCGCCGGCAAGAAGATGAAGCCAAGTCCGATGGAGACGGGGATGGCTAGCGCTACGGTCGCCGAAGTAAGCAAATTAAGCCCGAGCGTACAAATCAAGACAACGGCTACGATGGCAATCAGCAGCTCTTTGGATAGATCGGCAAACAGCTCGTTTACCAAATCCTCCTGAGCAAACAGCGATTCCACCTTCAGATGTCCGGGCAGACTTGGAGCCAGCTCCTTCATCTTCTCGTTCACAAGCCGGTTCATGGTCGGAACGTCGCTGCCCGTTTCGCTTGTCAGGCTGATGGTCACAGCCGGCTTGCCATTGTAATAGGCAAAGTACTCCATTTTCTTGTACGTATAGGTTACATTCCCGATATCCCGGATATATACCGGGGTGCCCGCCTGCGTCTGAGTGACGACGACATGATTGAGAATTTCGGCGTCTTGTGCTTCAGGCACGGTCAATTGGTATTCGCGGTTCTGATATACGAGGCTTCCCGTCGGAACACGATTGTTGTAGTTCTGAAGGGCGTTCATCACTTGCTCCCATGGAATGTTGAGCTGCTGGAGCTTCTGAGCGTCGATCACGACTTTGACTTCCCGCTCCGGCAGCCCTTTAATATCCACCCCCGCGACACCGGGTACCGTACGGAGCTGATCCTTCCATGTCAGCATCAGGTCGCTGAGCTCATGGAGATCTTCTATGCGTTCGGAAGTAATGGCGAATTGCTCGACGAAAGACTTCGTGAGCTCGTCGTTAACGACCGGAGCTTCGGCGTCTGCCGGCAGCTGCGCCTGGGCATCCTGCACCTTTTTGCGCAGTTCATCCCACTTTTTCGCAGCATCCGCGTCGTCCTCTGTCTTGATTAATATGGATGAATACCCGTTATGAGAAGAAGAAGTAATCGTTTGAATGCCTTGAATTTCTTTAATTTTTTGTTCGATAACCTTGGTAACGGTCTGCTCGACTTTCGTTGGAGACGCTCCGGGATAAACCGTCGTCACGAGCGCTTGTTTAATGACGACATCCGGCATCACTTGGCGCGGCAGCTGTGAAAATCCGAAGAAGCCAACGACCAGCGCCATGAGGAGAAAGAGCAGCGTGATTTTCCGTTTTTTGATGACGTATTCGATCACTCGGCACGCTCCTTCGACGTCGCGATCGCATCGCCGTCAAAAAGCTTGGCCGCCCCCTTGGTGACGACTTGATCGCCCGGTTCAAGACCGGAGGTCAAATGGAGCTGATTGTTCGCAAGTTCGCCAAGCGTAACCGGCGTTTTTACGGCTTTGCCGTTCACATATTTGAAAACGTACGGTTCGCTGCCTGCGCTGACGACCGCTGCTACCGGAACAAAAATGCCTTTTTTACCGCTGGACGTACGTGCGGCCTTCACGACTTGCCCTGGCAGCCAATCCGCATTCGGATTCGGTACAAGCACTTCGACGTTCACGGAACCCGAACCCGCATTCGTCGTAGGGTTAATGTTTCTGACTGTGCCTGTCCGGGACTCGTTGTATAACGTAAGCGCCACTTCTTGTCCTATGCTCCATTCGCGGATATTCTGATCGGGCACGGGCAGTACGACCTTCAATTGGCTGATATTCCCTATCCGGTAGGCCGACTGTCCGCCGCCTGTCAGCTGACCCGCAGAGACATATTTCTCCAGGACGACTCCGTCAATCGGCGAAGCGAGCGATGTCTTCTCAAGGGCAAGCTTGGCCTGCTCCCGTCCCGCGAGCGCTTCCCGCTGCGCCGCCTGAGCTTGCTTGAGTCCCGCCCGCGCCTGCGCCAGCGTCGCTTCAGCAGATCTTAAGCCTGACGAGGATTGTTTGAGCTGCGCCTCCGCGTTCAGATAGTTGGTCTCGGCTTGCTTGAATGCCAGTCGCACGTTGTTCAAGTCTGACGAGGATAAGTCGCCGTCATCGTACATCAGCTCGGCTTTGTTGAGATCGTAGGTTGCTTTGCGGTAAGCTTCCTGTGTCAGCGTCACGGCGTTTTTGCCCAGCACGTCCTGCGACTCCTGCGCCGACGCTACGCCCGCCACGGCCGCCTCGACTGAAGCCTCGGCTTGACTGACCGCGGCGTCCGCTTGACCAAGTGAAGCTTCCGCCCTTTGAACCTGATACTCATAATTCGACGGATCGAGCGACGCAAGCGCGTCCCCTGTCTTGACGACATCGCCTTCCTTGACGAATGTCTTCATAATTTGGCCGTCCGCCTGAAATGAAACTACCGACTCCTCCAGCGCTTGCATGGTGCCCGCCAATGTATAGCGGTCCGGAATAGGCTCCAGCGCCACGGTCATCACTTCAACCGTCTGCGCCGCTTCGGCGGCCGGCTTCGCTTCGTTTGCCCCCACCGAGCAGCCGCTCGAAAGCGCCGCTGCAAGCACCAGGGTCCACACTGCAGACAGCTTTTTTTTGCCATGATGTACACTCATTCCGCTTCTCTACCTCTCTCTATCAACATATAGTTAGCCAAAATTTGCGAATTACAAATGTTTGGCGCAGCAACCTGCAATTAAAAGCCGTTACGCAAATAACCGAACGTCATGTCCAGATACTGCTGGAAAGAGGTCGTCTCAGGCGTTTGTTCAGCCGAATCGGCTGGCAGCAATATCTTCATACTGCCGTCAATGATAGGCAGAATCGAACCGAAAACTGCGCCTACGAGAAGATGGATATACCCTTGCGAGTAACGGTCTTGAAACAAGCGGCTGAGCTCTTCATGAGCAGCGGCTTGCAGTCGGTGATTAACGCTGAAAATAAACGGTTCCAGGGTTGGATATCGTTTGGAGAGTGATTTGAGCTCGCGCATTTTCCATAACAAATCAGCTGTAAGCTGCATGCTCAACCAGCATTGCAAGGCGTCAAGCGGGGTGTCGTCTTCCTTCAAATCCTCAGTCGGGCGAGGGTCTGTAAATGAAAAAACCGCCATCGCCACAGCCTCTTCCTTGCAGGAGAAATAGTTGGCGAACGTTCTTGGCGAATAATTGGCCCGCTGCGCCACCTCGTTAATGACAAAACCGTCCAAACCGCGCTCACGCGCAAGCTCGAAGGCGGCGTCCGCAAGCGCATGCATCGTGGCTTCCTTCTTCGTGTCACGCAAGCTTGGTTTACTCATTTTCTTTACACCACCTCTATTTAACGGAAATGAGCCTAAGCCTTGTATACGAAATTATCTTAACAAAATGATGCTCAAACTGCAATATTTCACTTTGAGCATTAATGCTAAATTTGCATGTCCGGAAAGGTTTCTCCACATATCCGACACAACCCCATATGTTGACCACCGCAATATGTTCAAAAAAAGAACAGGCCAGGCAATTTTCATGCCTGACCCGCCTTCATTTACTAAATTAGCTGCTTAAACTATTTCGACATACCCTTCAGTACCATACACGCGAATTCGCTGCCCGTCGCGGATCAGCTTGGTGGCATTCTCCACACCTACAACCGCCGGCAAGCCATATTCCCGGGCGATAACGGCTCCATGAGTCATCAGTCCGCCGACTTCGGTGACCAGGCCCTTAATGGATACAAATAAGGGCGTCCAGCTCGGATCAGTAAAGGAGGTGACCAGTATATCCCCATCTTCCAGATCCGCGTCCTCCATATTTAGAATGACGCGCGCCCGTCCTTCTATCACGCCGGAAGAAACCGCTAGACCGGCAATAGCTCCGGCTGGAAGATCTTCGCGTTTGTACTTGCCTGCGATAATTTCACCGTCGGAGGTGATGACGCGCGGCGGAGTCAGCTTTTCATATAAACGGTACTCGTCCTTTCGTACGCTGATAATCCGGGTATCCAGCGTATGGGTATGGACGGCTTCGCGAAGCTCCTCAAAGGTCAGATAGTAAATATCTTCTTTATCCGGAATAACGCCTGCCTGCACGAGCTGCTCGGCCTCTTTCAGCAGAGCCTGCTTATATATAAAGTAGCGATTGATCATGCCGTACTTCGGATATTCCCGGTAACCGATGAAGTTGCGAAGCAGGCTGATCTTTTTTTTGGTCTCTTCGGCTTTTCGTTCCCCATCGGGCAATAGCTTCAACCGCTCCAGCAGCTCTTGTTCTTTTTCCAACGCTTCCTGTCGCCCTTGCTCAAATTTACGCTTACCGGCATGGGGCTCAAAATTTTTGATGTTGCCCAGAATCATCGGGACCAATATGCTCGGTTTTTCGCTCCAACGCGTTTTCGTTATATCGATTTCACCGGCGCATCGCATGCCATACTTGTCCAGATAGGCGTAGATAGCGGCTTGAGCCTCGCGTCCCCCTTCAAGCTTCGCCAGTCCATCCAAAAAATCGTCGTCTTTTAGATGCTGCAAATAGGCAATGACCTCCGGATAAGGACGAATCGCATCTGCGACATCCAACAGCGCAAGCCCCATTTCCGAAGTAATATTCCCCGTTACGGATTGAGAAAGCGTGTCTGCCGCGTTTTTTTCGCCCAGCCATTTATACATATGTTCATTGATCCATGCGGAAGCATCTATAGCAGCCATAAACACAGCCGTGCTTTGCGGGTCAAATAAAATCTTCTTCAACTGCTGCTGCATATCTTCCAAAATAAATTCAAATAAATCGGAGCCTGATTTCGTCCGGATAGTTTGTTTGAGTTCTTTTATCGATGCTTGACTGCGCTGAATCAGCGCGTCCACAATTGCCGGGTCGTTTTCGATTTGCGGTTGAGCGCCGACGGATGATCTGCCTTTATTGCTTTGAGCGGGATTCGGTCCGGTTGGATCATCGGGCGACAATGGGATAAAATCTCGCTCTATGATAGTCACAAGCGCGTCTCTAATAAGCGGCTCGGATTGTCCCACATTATTTAATAACTTTTCTCTGCCGTCAGATGAAGCCAGCATACGTGTAATATCGACAAACAACCTTCCCCCTGCTTTACGCATCGGCGCAGGAGTCGTTAGCAGGTAAAAAGACAAGCCAAGCGGCCTTATCGGATCAGTCATCATTTGCTGATGGCCGACAGATATATAGACATGCTTGTCTGAATCATTCGATTCAGGGATCGGATATAGCGTCGTGATAGGCCGACTCTGAACGATATAAAACGTATCGTCAGCCAGACACCACTCGATGTCCTGAGGGCAGCCAAAATAAGCTTCGACCTGTCTGCCAATGCTTGCCAATTGCAAAATCTGCCGGTCCGTCAGCGTTTGAGCGTTTTGCTGACCGGGATCGAGCTGCGTGGTCTCTGTCCCGCCTTCTTTTCGTCCATACATAGCCAGCTTCTTGGCCGCTATCCTTTTGTCGACGATTTTCCCTTCCTGTACTTTATAACAATCGGCAGATACCAAGCCGGAGACCAGCGCTTCTCCAAGCCCGAAGCCCGCATCGATAGAAAGCAGCTTTCGGTTGGAAGTTATCGGATCCGCGGTAAATAAAATGCCCGAAGCCTGCGGGAAAACCATCCTTTGAACGATAACGGATAATTGAACTTGACGGTGGTCAAATCCGTTTTGCATGCGGTAAATGACGGCTCGGTCCGTAAAGAGAGAAGCCCAGCATTTGCTGATATGCTCCAAGATGGCATCGATGCCGCTAATATTTAAATAAGTGTCTTGTTGACCGGCAAAAGAAGCATGCGGCAAATCCTCGGCAGTCGCACTGGAGCGCACGGCATAAGCATGCTCGCCGCCGTACCGGGAGAGATAGCGAGTTACTGCTTCCGCCACATCGGAGGGAATTTCCGCTTCCCTGATCAGTTGTCGCAGCTCTCGGCTGATTTCGCCGATTTGCTTTCGGTCCTCTGCTTTCAGCGCGGCCAGCCGGTCCAGCAGAGCATCATACGTTTCATTTTGCTCGAGGGCTTTCTGAAAGCCCACGGTCGTCACACAAAATCCTTCCGGTACTTGTATACCTTCGATTTTGGATAACTCCCCCAGATTCAGCCCTTTTCCGCCTGCAAGCCAAAGCTGCGTTTTTTCCATTTCCTGAAAGCCGAGAACCAACGAACTCATTCTACATCTCCCCTAATCATTGAATTGAGAAAAACAGTTGACAAGAGCTCGCCGGCATGGTAAATTTAAATTATAACATGCACCATTTTTGTTCGGACAATAAAATGCAGGCGTGAACTGATTATATCATTGCGTCTGTTGGTATTGCAATATCAAAGAACCTGATAATTTTTCAGGTTCTTTTTTTGATGTCTGTGCATCTCGTGATTATCTGCTTATTAAGTGGCGGCTGGCGTGTTGAATGTATTCAGCTTCATCAGCTGAAAAACCTATGAAAAAAGCCGCCTAAGGGCGGCTTACAGCTTTTGTATTCACTATTTCACTGGCCTATTGGTAACCGTTTTGTAAGACATTCTGAGTTGCCGGTTGTTGATATGGCGCTTGATGGTACGGTACTTGCTGATAAGTTTGCTGCAAGGTTTGTATGGTAGAGCTCGGGGCTTGGATGACAGGATACCAACCTCTGCGCGCCATAAATTGCCATACCTCGAAGCTTTGATGGGAACACATGCGGAACGCGTCCTCCAGAAACGCCCTTAGCTGAGGAGTAGTCGTCTCAAAAGCCGACCATGCATATTCCCTGCCGGCACGTTTTAACGTCAATAAATACGAGGTGGCAATGGCCCGGTCGTCCAGCTTCATCAGTTTAACCTCGGGTTGAATCGGCTGTACATTTATCGGTTCAACGGCCATATTTGCATTGAGATTTAATTGTGGAACGTTCAGTTGATCCCGGGACATCGATCTGGAAACGAACTCCACTTTCATATTGTAATCTTGGACATGGACTGAAAAATGACTGGAGATCATATTTCTTAATTCCGGATCCTGTGCCTGCTCAAGAAACAAACCCATCGATTGAATGCTGTTCGTGCAGCTCAGCAGCAGCTCATTTAATTCGTGTGCTTCATGGGAACCCAACATGCTTGCTTCCTCCTTATGGTAGCCTTGAATTAGCTTTTCCATTGCTTACAATACCCCGATTTGGTTTTGCTATTCGTTCAAGGCTGCATTTAGGAAAATCGCGCCTGTTGGGACAATTTTGATTTCGGCTGCCGCCGGGTTTATTTACACCATGTGACGTACAGCATTAATGGAAAACAAGATGGTGCCGACAACTATACATACGCCTCCGACCGAAACCACAGGTATAAAAGCCATGCTGGCCGTCAGCAGCATACAGGCAAGCCCGGCCATCATCAGCGGTATGCCGAGCATGTGAAGCCAGAAGTGCCATTTTCCGAGTTTGGATTGAGCGGCAGCGGGATACAGATGATACAGCAAACCTCCGAGCGCCAATGACACCCATCCCAGCAAGTTAACGTGAGCGTGAACCGGGGACAGCGTGTAATTTTCCGTCATGGACATCGCCATGCCCATAATAACGCCGATAACGAAATAAAAGGTTGAACCAACAATCATTTTCCTAGCCAAAATATGTCTCCTCCTCGATACGTATAAATTCCGATCTGCAACGGCAGCTCGCATGCCTTTAACTGTATCACGGCACGTTTTTTCCCGGTATTATACGATCGTATAATCTATGCTTGCCCTACACAGCTCCAACGGTGCGGATTTGGCTGCCGCCTGGTCTGGATAAAGCGACAAAAAGCCCGCATCCCCAAACTGGGACGCGAGCTTGTATATACAAAATTAACCGATGCGCGGCTTTCCGGCAAACAGCTTGATCAATTGGCCCCGCCCTTTCACGGATAGCTTGCTGTAGATCGAGCTGACATGCTTTTTCACCGTAATTTCACTGACAAACAACGCCTTGGCGATCTCCCCGTTCGTCAGTCCGTCCAGCACGAGAGCCACGACTTCCCGCTCCCTCTCCGTAAGCTGGTTGTTCAATCCGCCGAATAAGTCCAATTCGTCCGGCAAGCCGCTCCGCTTCAACAAGAAACGGAGAAACATCTCCAGCTTGTCTCCGCGGGTATCGAGTACGAACGTCGGAGTTGGCGTCTTGTCGTCATAATGCTGATGAACGACACCCGCCGCCGGCTGGAAGCCGAGGTTTATATGTGACATTTGTAAAAATGCTATCGGCGGCGGGGAAGCAAAAAAGAGTCCGCCTGAGCACATATAGGAAAACATCAAAAACATCGCCTCAAGCACCATGTCCTGGTTTTTCCAATCGGCATAGTCGATAGTCCGGATAAACCATCCCGCCTGTCCGGGCGGGTCCACCTCAAGAAGCTCGCGCTCAATCGGCGTCAGCGAGAGCAAATACGGGCTTGCGAACGGATCGCGGCATAAGGAAGGCATCGTGCCTTTATGAATCGGAACGATAACCGCCAGCCCGATCGCTTCCCCATCCGCCGATCGAAGCAGCATAGCCGACTGCTGGTCGAGCTCGACCCAAGCGCGCAGCTCCAAATGCTTGATCGTCATCGTCATAGCTTCCTTGTCCACGAACTCGTCAAACCGCTCTTCCGTTTCCGGGTCTATGCCGGATAACTTTAACGGAGTGGCCGCTTCGAGCCGTCTGCGCAAGTAGGCTTCCCCCTCTCCCACATTGGCAGGCGTCAGCAGCTCCCACGTGTATCGGCCTCTGGAGTAGGATTGGAGCAACGAGCGAATAAGCGGAATACCAGTGTAATAAAACAGCTCGCCGACTTCCCATTCCGTGCTTCGGTAAGGAGCCGCGTCGCGGATGCGCGCTGCGTAATAGAGCGCCGCCCTGGCGCGAAGCCGTTCGTATAAGGCCGGCATCCGTTCCTCAAGCTGCTTGCGCGTCGCCATTCGCATTAAATCGTGCAGCATCCAGCCCCGTTCCGTTTTCCGCACAAATGACAAGGATAGGAGCTGCCCGAACGTATCGTCGTCAATCTCCCGGTCCATCACCGTCTGAAGCACTTCCCTGTTGACATGCAGCAAAATGGCTGCCGCCTCCACCGCTTTCCTCAGCAGCTCCTCTGGCACCTCCCTTAGCCACGCCTTGGCCAGATGCTCGAACCATTCCGTCCAATCCGCTGAGCGAACGTTCCAGTCCTCCTGCGGACCGATGACGGATGCAAGCGATAACGCGAGCGGATGCCCGCCCGTTTTGCGCCAAACGGCGGCAATCCGCTCTTCGTCCGCCAGACCGCATTGCTGCAAATAGAAAGCGCTCTCCGATTCGGTCAGATGCTCCAGCGGCATAAACAAAATGCGTTCCCGCAGCGCCGGGGAAAGAATCCATTTATCTTTCAGCCGATAGCGGCCTGCCACGATCAACAGAACGCCGTCCGGCAGCCATTTGATAAACCGCTCCCGTATCCAGCCGTCGAGGTCGCCCATCTCTTCGTAGGTGTCGAGCGCAATCACGACCTTTGTTTCCGCCGCCAATTGTTCCAACCGGTTGAAGCAAGCCTCCATCGGATCGGAAAGCGGCGCTTGGCCTCCGGGCATTTGCCGCAGCAGCTGCCGGCAGAGCAAATCTCCTTTATGGTTAAAATCGCGGCTGTCCACCTGCAGCATAACCGCGCCCGCTCTTGCGGCATGTCGGCGGAACGAATCGAGCAGAAAGCTTTTGCCGATACCGGCCGTCCCGTACAAGCTCCATATCGTTTTGCCGTCTGCCCCAGCGGACAAATAACGGAGAAACAGCCCAAGCTGCTCGCTGCGGCCCGCGATAAACTGGTCTTCCCTTTGATCGATGTTATGCATCGGTTCCCGCCCGTCCCATGCGGCGAATTTATCCATGTCATGTGACATCTTAATCATTCCCCTTAATCGTTTCAAAGCTCAGTCCGAGGCTGTTTCAGCCTATTGGGCATCGGTTTTCCCTGATTAAAGGATTTCGCCGCATCTTTCCATATTCCTTTATTTTGCGTAGGGACGGCCATGCCAGTCAAACGCAACATCAAAACGCCCCTCGCCTGACTCATTAAGTCAGAAGAAGGGCGTTTCGACTCTGAGGAAAAGCGCCTTATGCGCCGCTTATTCCCTCAAAATTTAATTCATATAGCTGCCGCCATTCACGCTCATCGACGTTCCGGTGACGAACCGGCTCTCCTCGCTTGCGAAAAACGCAATGGCGCCCGCAATGTCATCCGGCACAGCCACCCGCCGCAGCGGAGTCATGGCGGCAAGCTGCTGCTTGACGGCCGCTGGCGTTACCTCTGACGCCTCCGTCTCGACCAATCCAGGCGAGACGACGTTGGCCGTCACGCCATAAGGGCCGCTCTCCAGCGCCACATATTTGGCAAACGTATCGAGCGCCGCTTTGGCCGAGCCATGCGCGGCCATATAAGGCAAGGGGACAACGGACGCATCGCTGGAGATGTATATGATTCTCCCGTTTTTCCTTTCGATCATGGCAGGCAGCACGGCTTTCGTCAAAGTAAAGGCCGCTTTCATTTCGTCGTTCATCTTTTGGGCAAGCTCTTCCCACTGCATCTCGACCAGCGGCTTCATGACGAAGGACATATGCGCGTTATTGACCAGAATGTCGATGTCGCCCCATGCTTCCCGAATAGAAGCCAGCGCTTCCTTCACCTGTTCGGGATCGCGGACATCCGCTTTGGCCAGCATAGCCTCTCCGCCGGCTTCGCGAATCTGGTCTACGACGGCTTGCGCCGAATCCGCCTGACGCACATAATTCACGGCCACCTTGGCCCCGAGCTGAGCCAGCGCCACTGCCGAAGCTGCTCCGATGCCGCGGCCTCCTCCCGATACGAAAGCAACTTTTCCCTGTAAATGATTCATTTTAATTCCTCCAATTGACTAGTATAGGTTCCTTCTCCACTCAATTCCTTACATTGGTTTTACGATCATTAACAGGATCAGAATCGTTCCCATAGTAGAAGCCGTATTATACAGCCGGTTGGCTCTGGCAAGAAGCGCCGAGCTGTCCGCTGACAAATCGCGTTCCTGTTCCTTCGCCCCGTTCAGCGTCTGAATAAGCCGGTTCAATACCGGACCCAGCATACCTACCGCGACCACCTGAACGAGTACGTACAAAATCAGCGACCCGAGAATCCACAGATCCGAAAACTTCCAGCCCGTCAGCGCAACGAGCAGAATACCCGAAACGACGGCAAGCGAACCGCCGATTTTGGGAAAGTAGTTCAGCTGCCCGAACAACGACAACGACTGAAGCAGCTGATCCCGGCGCTGCTTCTTCCGCAGTAAAATATGGCCGAAATACGTCGGTCCGATGCCAAGCACCGCTGCCAGCACATGAATTGTTACAAGCCATTCCATTGCAATGTCCGCCTCATTTCTCATCTGTCCTTTCATCCTTGATCTGTCATTCAATTTAACACAGGCGGTTAGGGGCGGATATTATACGATGGTATACTTTATCGATATCCCTTTGTATCAGCCAACAACGCCAAAAACCATCCGGAGAAAACCTCCGGATGGTTCTATACCAATATGAAGCTTAACTAAACTCAGTTATCCGTAAAGCTCAAGTACGGAGCCATCGCCCCTTCCTTGCTCGTAAAGATAGACCCATATCCGTCCAGATCCTTCAGCCCGATCGTCGCCGTCTTATTGCCGGTAAGCTGGCTTAGGACATAAGCGGTGACATCGAATTCCCGCCACTCGTTGGCTGCGCTGCCTATACTCGTAGTCGATTGCAACGAGCTTAGCGCAGGCTTGTTGTTCCAGGTGATGCCGCTCTCCGTCCAGCTGTCGTCATCGACGCCATGCGCTTCGACGCTGGAGGTCGTCCCGGTGCCGTCTACCACTTTGCCGTATACGTGGAGCTTTGCGGAGCCAACGTTCGCTGCACGAATTTTACTAAGGTCGAATTTCAGATAAGCTTGCCGGGCAAAGCCGACGGACCCGACTTTCTTGACGACAAGCGACGAATCAGCCCCATAATTAAGGTCTGCATAAGCGCCGTCCCGCACATAAGCATCAGCTGAAGGCGGCAGTGTCTTCGCCATCGTCACTCTCAAATACGGCTTGGCGCTTCCCTCTTTACTGGAGAAGATAGACCCGTATCCGCCCAGATCCTTCAGCGCGATCGTGGCCGTCCCGTCCCCGGCGAATTGCGCCTGCAGGTAGGCGGTCACATCGAACTCCCTCCACCCGTTCGCCACGCTGTCTATACTCACGGTGGATTGCAGCGAGCTTAGCGCGGGCTTGTTGTTCCAGGTAATCCCAGTCTCCGTCCAGCTGTCGTCATCGACGCCATGCGCTTCGATGCTGGAAGTCGTCCCGGTTCCATCCACGACTTTGCCGTGCACATACAGCCGGGCTGAATCAATCCTTGCGCCCTGCAAGGAGCCCAGGTCGAACTTGAGATAAGAAAGTCTCCCGTAGTCGGCCACCTGCTGCCGCTTCACGACTAGCGAAACATCGTTCCCGTAATTGAAACTTGCATAGCTTCCGTCCCGCACATAAGCATCCGCCGCAGTAGGGAGTTCCATCCCCCGGTTCACCTTGATTTCCAGGTACGGCTTGACGCCGCCTTCCCGGCTGTCATAGTTGGTGCCCGCTCCCGTAGGCGTCTTCAATCCGAGGCTGATAACCTTGTCCCCTGCGAACTGGCTTTGGGCGTATGAGGTGACATCGAAAATCCGCCAGTCGTTAGCCGCTTTATCGACGGGAACCGTCGTTTGCAGGCTGTTCATCGCCGGCTTCGTGTTCCAGGTCATCAGATTCTCCTGCCAGCTGTCGTCATCGACCCCGTAGGCGCTCATCTGGATGGAGTTCCCGTCAATCACTCTGCCGTTCAGATGCAGCTTGGCGGATACGATGCTACTGGCCTGAATGCCGGAAAGGTCGAATTTGAGATACGTATGCCTGCTGTAGCCCGGCGAAGTGGCGCTTGCCTGCTTGACGACCAGGAGAGGCGCTGTGCCGAAATTATTCGCGGCATCCGCTCCATCCCGCACATAGGTGTCCGCCACTGGAGCTAGTCGCAGCGTGATGTCGGAATCGATCCGCAATTCCTCGCTATAAGCGCTCTCCCCATAGGCGTTCGAAGCGGTCACTTTGTAATAATAAGGCGGGTTGTCCGCTGAAACGTCCGTGTAAGCCGGAGAGGTTAGTCCGGAGGCAATCGCCGAATACGGTCCGCCGCTATTCGTGCTCCGGTAAACCGCGTAGCTGGCCGCTCCCGGCATCGCATGCCAGTTCAAGCTTGCGGCTCCCGCGCTATGATCATAGACTCCCTCTAGTCCGGTTGGCGCATTGGAAGGAAGCCCGGGATTCGACGTATCGTACGAGATCGAAGCATGGAACGACCTGCCGGGATCGCCGCTGACGTCGACCTCAAGAATGATCGTTGGTGCGAGGCGGACGACGGTCACCTCCGGATCTTTATCGATCACGCCCGTACCCTTCCTATTCAGCTCCACGACCACCTTGGACTGGCGGCGGGTAGGATCGGAGATCGCAGCATGCAGCACCGTACCTGCATTCCGCACCATAACGGAGCTGGCGTCTCGGCTTGACACATAATCCGCCGTTCCGCCGCCAGGCTGCCAGAATACGGCGCCCAGCAGTTGAAGCGTATTTTCCTTGACAGCATGGATAGACTCAGTCTGAGCCAGCACTTCAATCTCCGGACTGGCTGCATATCCGGCCACTTGACCGCTTGTCATGGTCGGCAGCAGGACGTAGCTGTAGGTTTGATCCGCCGGATTTACGTCATGGTCCTGCCACAGTGTTAAAAAATGATTCGTCAGCAGCGTGTCGATCCGATCGAATCTGGCTTCGATCTCTGCTGCGCCGGACGCAGCGCCATTCTGCGCGAACAAACCGCTCGCCAGCTTCCTCCCGATTGGAACGTCGAAAGTACGGCTGTACGTATAGATCGGTGCGCCCCAACTCACTCCGTCGCCGCTGGCATAGGCCGAGTATTGATCGCCCTGCTTCTCCAGCTTCAGATGTACGGTGCTGCCGAACGTATCTGCTACGCTATGCGCCGTCGTCACTCCGTCTACTTCATTTGTCGCCAGCAACATGTTCCCTGCCGCTGTCCGCGCTCTGGATACCGAGACGTAATTATCGTCATCCAGGTAAAGAATTAGCCCAGCCTCCTGCTGAACCTCTGTCGGAGCGAAGCTCAGCTTTGTCGTCGTATAATAGTCCCCGCTTGCCGCATCGAATGTCAGGATGTTCTTGGTGGAATTGGCCGATCCCGCCAGCGATCCGGCGTGAGTCGTTAAGACGAGCTCATTTACCGGCGTCCCCGTCCCGGTCAGCTTCCAATGCGTCGCATCCTCCCGAATCCATCTCCAGGCCAGGTTCAGATAAGCGGAATCGAACTCGCTATTTCTCGGAAAGCTGGCTGTGTTGATCTCCCGAGCCGCTCTTGCTCTCTGCTCCCTCAACCCGTGCAGTGTCGTCCCTCCGGGGAAATAATAGCCCCCGACGCCTTCCAGATGCGCCCACTGCGTGCCAGTCATCGTCTCCGACCAGCCTGAACTGACAGGCTTGGCGATATGGTTCACCGTGAGCGCATTGCCGCCGCCGCTGTCAATCGCCCGGTTGTCGATAATCGTCTCGATCCCTCTTCCGGAAGTGCTCGATATGCCCGAGCCTACGGCCACAACTTCATCGTCGAACATAAACCATGATTTTTTCGCTTCTACATCCATATTGCCGTAGTTATGCTGCTTAAAGTCCATGCTCGTCACGCCGTACGCGCCTTCCAGCTCGACTCCTCCGACAAAGTCCTGCTCGCTTCGGAAGCCGCCCAGCTCGGACCGCGGACTGACATTAACCCGGGAACGGTCCACATCCACAGTAATGCCGGGCAGACGATGATTATCTACGGTGGTGAAATAATTGTCCGTGAAATCGCGGGGAGCGGTGTATAAATAAGTGACGCCATCCCCTTGATACCAAGGCTCCCTATTAGCCCCGCCGAAGCTTTCGAAGTTCGCCATACGCGTCGAATGATTCCGGACGGCCAGCGACCAGCCGGGCGCGTGATGCACGGCAACATCCTCGTTATATAGCTGATAATTGCCGGGCGGCACAGGTCTCGGCGTAACCGCCGCATCGTCCATAAGTTGCCTGATTCCCGAATAAGCGTACAGCGAGAGGCTTTCATACATCAGCTTCTCGTCGCTGTTCTGAATATGATATTTGATCAAGCGCTTCATCTCATGGCTGTGCGGGTTGCCGGACATCCGGGAAATGTTGTAAATAGCGGACATGATATTGCCCGTGTTGGCAAATCTGGCATGCGAACGCCCCATAAAAGCCTGCATCATGGAACCCCGGTTCAGCGCGGTTTCGAATGTATCGAACACCCAGTTGTATACATTTCCCTTTTGCGGACTGGTTTGGTCCCAGGTAGAACCGCTTAGCAGATCCAGCGTTACGCTCAGGCTGGCAAGCAGCGCATCGCCGTATCCTCCCGCATACGGATACACCTCATGCTGCACGAACGAGCCGTCTTTATAAAAGCCATCGAGTGCCGTCACATAAGGAAATACTTGGCTCATGGCATCGGAAGCAGCCTGAATCCTGGTCCCGTTCTTCGTGATGACGCCGCTTAAAGCGACAATTTTGCAGGCGTCAGTCAAATTGGCCCCCGTTCTGATCGGAGCGGGAACAAACTGCTGCACCGCATTCATATATTTCGTCCGTTGTGAGGCGGTAAGCTGGTCATACAAGATAACGGTGACGTCGATCACCTCGAACGGCGTTCCGATTTCCCACCACCACCAGCCTCCATACCTGGATGTCGTTTCGTTATAGCGGTGCGTGTAGAGCCATTCCAGCCCCTGAAGGATATCGCCAAGCAGCGCGCTGTTCTGGTAATGGACGGAGCCTTGAAGCGACCAGCTCAGCGCCATCGACTTCAGCCGTCTGTACGAGTAAGCGGTATAAGCCGGATCGGCGGCGCTAAGACTCTCGTAGTCAGCCCACACCTTATTCGCATTTTGCGTGGACCAATAGACGGCTGCATCCGCTTCGATCACTTGTATTTTGGCGGCGATGTACGGGTCGTTCTGATCCATCGCGCCCCCGGTTAACGTATCCCGGTACTTCAGTCGGAGCGCGTCAAATTCATCCGATGCATGAACAGAAGGCAAGGCAAATACGCTAAGCCATACGGCTGCTGCCAGCAATGCGAAAATAACCTTCTTCATTTTTCATCCTCCTTGGGATAGACGCCGGCTGCTTACTCCTTCAAGGAACCGAGCATGGCGCCTTTGACGAAAAACTTTTGGAGAAACGGATACACGAGCAAAATGGGAGCTGTAGCGAATAAAATAATGCCGGCCTTCATCATTTCGGGCGTGGACGTGATAACTTCCCCGGCCCCGCCCTGCCTGAAGCTGGCGTTTTCTTCGACAACCAGACTGCGCAATAAAATTTGCAGCGGATACAGCTCTTTGTTCTGAATATACAGCAGCGCGGAGAAATACGAATTCCATATCCCTACGGAGTGAAATAGAGCCAGCGTCGCAATGCCCGCCAAAGATAATGGCAGTGCAATGCGGGTGAATATCCCCAGCTCGCTGCAGCCGTCAATTTTGGCGGCGTCGAACAGCTCGGAAGACAATCCTTGGAAGAATGTTTTCATAATAATGACGCCGAAGGCGTTGACCGCTCCGGGCAGCATCAAGGCGATCAGCTTATTTTCCAGTCCCAGTCCGCTGATGACCAGATACGTGGGGATAAGCGGCGCGGAGAAAATAAACGTGACCAGCACCAGCCGGAGAATGATCTTTTTGCCTGGAGCAAATGGCCTCGACAGCCCGTATGCCATCGTCGAGGTAAAGAACAGATGCAGCAGCGTCCCGCCGACCGTGATGAAAATGGTGACCCCCATGGAACGCCACAACGGCTCCATGCCGATAATTGTTTTGTATACGTTCAGATGGAAGCCTTTGGGCCACAAATAAACGAGCTTGGCGTTGGCATACACGGGATCGCTGAGCGAAACGGCCAACAAATGAATAAGGGGAACCACCATGGATAGCGCGATAAGCGTCAAGACGATGCCGATCAGCGCAGTGGCGGCCCGACCCGATTTTGAAGTTACCATTCGTCTGGCCTCCCTTAATAGATGCTTTCGCCGGATGTTTTCTTGGCTAACGCGTTCAGCGATATGACCAGCACAAGTCCTACGATGGACTGGAACAGCCCGATCGCCGTCGTATAACTGAATTGGGCATTCAACAGCCCCACGCGATACACATACGTATCGACGACTTCCCCGACATCCCGTACAAGCGGATTGAGGAAGATCAGGATTTGTTCCACATTGGACTCGAGCACGCTCCCGATCTGCAGCAGAAACAGCACGACGATGGTCGGCATGAGCGCCGGCAGCGTGACATGCCACATCTGCTTCCACCGTCCGGCGCCGTCCACCACGGCCGCCTCGTACAAGTTGGGGTTAACCCCTGCCAGCGCCGCCAAATATATGATGGTCCCCCATCCGATTCCTTTCCAGATGCCGATGGAAATGATCATACCGCGGAAATATTCCGTGCTGGTCAGGAAATCGATCGGCTCCATTCCAAGCAGAGACAGCAGGGAGTTCATCACGCCTTCGGTGGATAGCAGATTGATGAAGATGCCGCCCACGATGACCCATGACAGGAAATGCGGCAAATACAGCAGCGTCTGAATCGAGCGCTTGAACCACATCTTGGTCAGCTCGTTCAGCAGCAGCGCCAATATTAACGGAGCCGGGAAGCCGAAAACAATCGACATCAGGCTGAAGAGCATCGTATTGCGCACCACCTGGAAAAACTCTTCATAGGTGAAGATCGTGACAAAATGCTTGAACCCGACCCACGGGCTGTTCCATATCCCCTTGAACATGCTGTAATCCTGGAAGGCAATCATATTTCCCGCAAGCGGCACATATTTGAAAATTATAAAATGCAAAATGCCGGGGAGCATCAGCAGAAATACGAGCAGCTTGTCATTTCCCATTACTTTCTTCAGCATAATCTCCCTCTTCTCCATCGCCGATAGTAGGCGAGCAGCCCGCAAAAAAAATCATTCGTGTTTTGCGGGCTCTCTCCATTATTTCCCTTTGTTTTTGTTGTACCAGTCCGTCGCTTGCTTGATCGCTTCTTCGCCTCCGCGACGCTTCCATTCCTTGACGAAGGCGTCGAAGGCCGGGTCCAGCTCTTCCTTGCCTGTCACAACCTTGGCGAACATGTCCAGGAACAAGCCGCCGACCGAGTAGCCATTGCCCGGCGCAAGCTCAGGATTCGTCTCGAACGCTTTGGGCGCAGGCATATTCAGGCCGTCATGCTTGATCAGCGCATTTTTGGCAACCTCTATGCCCTTGGTCAGCATGGCGGCGTCGGGAGAGAACTTCAATACATCCGGATTCATCAGGCCGTCGCCGCGCGGGTTGATAATTCTTTGGTAATACGAGGGATTGGTCGCTACGCCGTTGACGGATACTTGCTGATTCCATTTCACCTCGTTGTTCTCCACCGTATAGTTCAGACCTTCGACGCCATAGGCGAAAAACCGGTCTGCCTGCTCCGACCATATCCAATCGAGGAATTTGATCGCTTCCACCGCATTCTTCGAAGTCGTCGGAATGACCCACACGTAATACACGCCATCATATTGCAAGCTTAAGGCGCCTTTGCCCTTCGGGCCGGTGGGCGGATCGATGATATCGACTTTGGCGTTCGGCTGATTGACGAAAGCTTTGGGCGCCCAGCCTAAGCTGTAGTTCTGAATATCATGTACCCACACGCCGCCTTTGCCTTGCAGTATGCCCGCGCTCCAGTCCGCGCCCTTGTTCGTAAACAAATTCGGATTCACATAACCTTTGTCATACAGCATCTTCCAAAACTTAATCGCGTCCTTCATCTCCGGCCGGATCATGTCGGGAATCAGCTCGCCGTTGCTTATATTCCAGGCATGAGGGGAAACGCCGAATTCCTTGAAAAACAAATCCGCGTACCCCAAGTTCTCACGGACATAAAGGCCGTATTCATCGTTCGGGTTGCCGTTGCCGTTCATATCCTTCGTTTTGACCGCCTCGAAGAAAGCCAAGTATTCGTCAACCGTCTTCGGCTGCTTCATCCCCAGCTGATCGAGCCAATCTTGGCGGATGTACACCACCTTGGAAGCCGGCAGCGCCCCGATCGCCGGAATGGCGTAAATCTTCCCGTTCTTGCTGACCGATGGACTGTCCCATGCCTCTTTGGGGACATTTTTTTTAATATTTGGCCCGTACTTATCCAATAAAGGGCCCAGTTCCGTGAAAACGCCTTCATCAATAGCGCCGGGATGGCTCTTATATTCGATGTTTGGCGTTCGAACGAGGTCCGCCAAATTTCTCGATGCGAACCGGACTGTCAATTGCTGATCATAGTCGGCCGCATGGCCCAGAAACTCGAAGCTCAGATCGTATCCTGATAATTTCGAAAGCTCCTTGATGTAAGGATCATCGGCCGTTTTCACCTGCTTGGCGTATTCCGAATTGAGATGCGTCGTCAGAACGCTCAGCTTGACCGGCGCCTTCGCCTCCTCCTTGACCGGATTCCGGGTAGCCGACCCGGCAGACCCGGAGCCTCCCGACGAGCATGCGGCCAGCATGGAAGTCGATGCGAGCACCGTCATCAAGCATACGGAGGTCCATGTTTTGCGTTTGAGTAATTTCATGTTTCTGCCCCTTTCAGTTTTTGTTTGGATTGTCTCTTTGGACTGAGGCCATCGTATCGGGAATCCGGCATGAAGCGCAATAATCACGTTTTCGCTTCCTTGCAAGCGATGATTATCGGATGAAATGAAGGATAAAACAACAGCGGAAACCGCTTGAATAGCGCATTTCCGCTGCTTGTCCCGCTTATTGTTCTTCCGTTCGGTTCCGGTAGGCGCCGGGCGTCATCCCCGTATGCTGCTTGAAGATCCGGTTGAAATTTTGCACGTTGGAATAGTTCAGCCGTTCGGCGATTTCCGCTATCGGCATTCGAGTATGGGCCAGCCATTCCTTGGCTTTTGTCATCCGCGAACGGATCAAGTAGTCCGAGAAATTCTCGCCGAGCTTCTCCTTGAACGCCCGGCTCAAATTTGGAACCGAAATCCGGTGCAGTCCGGCAATGTGCATGAGATCCGCATCCCAGTTCTCCTCGACGCTTTGCAGTACAGCTCGAACCGCTTTCTCCTGCTCGGAGACGGCGCTTTCCTTCAGCGAGGCTGCAATGACCGGAAACACGTCCTCGGACAACCAGTTGCGAATCTCGGCCACGGTATCAAACCGGTACAGCTTCGTGTGCAGATTGTCCGGAAACATGTCTGCAAGCTCATGCCCCAGCTCGAGCAAGCAGGCATCCAGCTCGACGAGAAAGTGGGCATACATGCCGAGCGCCGCCTCCGGGTAAATCACCGTACGTTCGATCTGTTCCGTCAGACGCAGCAAGTAGTCATTCGTATGATCCAAGTCGCCGGCTATAAGGCTTGACAGCATTTTTTTGTGAAGACTGACGATCTCCTTGGAATTTTGCTTCATCGCCGGCTCCAGCAGGTTATCCGTAATGGTCGTATTCGGCCCCAGCAGCATGCGGAATGACGACAGCTCGAGCGCCTCGCTGTAACATTGACGGATGCCGGCCAGTCCCGCCTGGCTGCCGCTGATGCATACGCTGACCGTAAATTTGCAATAGGCATTCACCGCTTGGCGAATTTCCATCGCCGTCTCAAGCAAAGCCTGCTGACTCTCCGCCGCCGGCATAGCCTTTGCCTCCCCCACAATAACCGCCACTTGCCCGGGCTGCGGCGTAAATGCCGTACATGAGGAATATCTGGCTTCGCCTATCTCCTCCATCATTTTCCGCAGCGCGTAATGAATCAACGACTGATCTTTCCCTTGGTACTTGGCTGCAAAGTTTGAGAAGTTGTCGACGACGGCCAGCAGCACGCGGAACTGCGAACCCTTGAACGAAATTCCCAGCTGATCGGCTTTATGTAGAATTTCCGCCTCGGACATATCGCCCCACAACAAGTGATGCGACATGTTCTCCTGCAAGGAAGGCAGATGCGAATGAAACTGCTGCCGGAGCGTTTTGTTGTCATGCAGGGTATCGGTTAAAAGCGCTTCCAATAGGGACAGCCCATCACCCGTCTGCCTGTTTTGGCTATATTCCGGCGGCACTCGTTTCAACAGCCTCTCGATCGGAGCATGCAATTGTCGTGTGCCCGTGAAGGAAATGACAAGCCAGAACAACGTTAGAAGCAAAATCATGGCCCATGTGATCTGCTGAATTCGCTGGACCTTGCCATTCAGCTCGCTGACCGGCGTCATGGCCAGAATCGTCCAGTCATAACCGGTCAATTTCAAAGCCGTAAGCTTCATTTTGGCGCCGTTTTGGACAAATTCTCCGCTCTCTTCCTGCGGACTTTTCCAAAACTTGTATAGCTCGGAGGAAGTCATAAGCTGCGAGCCTACCGAATGTTCGCTGCTGCTGACGATAATTTTGCCGTCGGCATCGACCACTAATACGTCGCTATGGTAATTCGGCTCCGTACCGCTGTCCTCGAGCAGCTTGTTCATCTCGTCCGCAGCCACGTTAAGCGCAATAATGCCTTCGGTATAATAGGAATGATACGGAACGGGCCTCATCAGGATTAATCCTGGATTCCCGTGCATGCTGGGGGGGACGATAAGCGGGGCGTTCCGTTTAGTAGCCATTTTGTTCAGTATGGTTTCATACTGCGAATTTTTGAAGGGGATCGACCGCCGGACTGTCGAATACACATGATCATATTTGCGGTAAATTAATGAGATATCATAGCGGATCGTCGAATAATTGGATTGCTTCTTCAGCGTCTCCTGAAAGGCCATCGCTTCATCCACCGAGCTGCCTTGAGCAGGACCGCTCTCCACCGCTTTCTCCACCAAGGCATTGGTAGCAATCATAACAGCCTGGGTGTTCAGATTGTTCAGCAACTGATCAATCCGGTACTCGATTTGTTTCAGCAGCAGCTGATGATTTAATTGCACTTCTTCCTGAATGCTATTGGAAGAGATGACCGTAGCGAACCAGCCCACCAGCAAAACGGGAATTGTACTGATCAGAATCGAATATACGACTAACCTCCGTTTGAAATTCACGACCGCCATCACACCTTTTCTCGTTGTCCGCCAAGCGCCTTTATCGGTTATTCTAACAGTTTACTCCGAATCTAGCTGAATGGGCAACGATAAGTGGGCTTTTGGTTGAGGGTCATAAAAAGCGCCTCTTTCATAATGGAGTATTGTTCCTGTAGGAACGTTTCCCCATATGCTAGAGGCGTCTTCTTATGCCAGGCTCATCTTCTTTCCTTATCCCGCCAAGTATTTCCCCGTAATCGACTGCTCCGCATGGACGATCTGCGAAGGCTGGCCCTCGAACACGACCTGGCCGCCCTTGCTGCCTCCGTCCGGTCCCATATCGATGATCCAATCCGCTTGGCTGATCACATCCAGGTTATGCTCGATAACGATGACCGTATTGCCGGCATCGACCAGGCGGTTCATAATCTCCAGGAGGTGACCGATGTCGGACATATGCAGACCCGTCGTCGGCTCGTCCATCACGTAGATGCTGCCCTTCTTATGCAGCTCGCTTGCGAGCTTGATGCGCTGGCACTCCCCGCCCGAGAGCGTGCTGAGCGGCTGGCCGAGCGTAATATAGTTCAGCCCCACATCGCTCATCGCCTGGAGCTTGCGCACGACTTCCTTGATCTGAAAAAACTCCAAAGCCTGCTCTACCGTCATCGCCAGCACTTCGGCGATCGACTTGCCGTTCAGCTTGTACGCAAGCACTTCTTCCTTGAACCGTTTGCCTTCGCATACTTCGCAAGGGAGCTTCACGCTGTCCAGGAACGCAACATCCGCATACACGACACCCAATCCTTGGCAGTTCTCGCAAGCTCCCTTGGAGTTGAAGCTGAATAAGCCCTGGTTCACCTTGTTCGCCGAAGCAAACGCTTTGCGCACATCGTCCATAATGCCCGTATAGGTCGCGGGGTTCGAGCGGGTCGACACGCCTATCGCCGATTGGTCGATGACGATCGCGTCCGGATGCTGGCTGAGGAATATTTCATTGATCAGCGTACTTTTGCCAGAGCCGGCGACACCTGTAACGACGGTCAGCACGCCGGTCGGAATATCTACGCTTACATGCTGCAAGTTATGGAGCGTGGCGTCCTTGACGGACAGCCGGCCGGCCGGCTGACGGCAGTCCTGCTTCAGCTGAAGCGGCCGGCTCATATGATCGCCTGTCAGCGTACCCGATTCCAGCAAGCCCTGGAAGCTTCCTTCATACATAATCGTGCCGCCGCGGCCGCCGGCGTGAGGACCGACATCGACGATATGATCCGCCACCTTGATCACATCGGGATCATGCTCGACGACGATGACCGTATTGCCTTTGTCGCGCAGCTTCTGAAGCAATCCATTGAGCCGGTGTACATCGCGGGGATGCAGGCCAACGCTGGGCTCGTCGAAGATGTAGGTGACATCCACCAGGCTGCCGCTCAGATGCTTCACCATCTTGACGCGCTGCGACTCGCCGCCGGATAACGTATCCGTCTCGCGGTCCAGCGTCAAATAGTCGAGCCCGATATCGACCAGATGCTGCAGCCGTTCCGCCAGCGCCTTCACGATCGGCGCCGCGGCAGGATCGTTGATCTCCCGGACGACGCGGATAAGCTGTCCAACCTCCATCGAGGACAGCTCGGCAATATTGCGTCCGTTGATCCTGCAGCTGAGCGCGGCTTGACTAAGTCTCGCGCCGCGGCAGCTTGTGCAGGGGCCTTCGGAGATGAACGGCGCTACAGCCCGTTGTGTGCGCTCGGACTTTGTCTTCACATCCTGCTTGATGTACTTGTTGGTGAACTTCTCCAGCACGCCTTCTACGGTAATGTTCATGGCTTTCCCGCCGAACTGCACCTGCAGTTTACTTGCCTTGGCATACAGCAGCTTATCAAGCTCTTCTTCGGAATAATCGCTCAGCTTCTTGTCGAGATCGAAATTCCCGGACTCCACGATCATATTAAATTCCCAGCTGCCCACCCCATAGTCAGGCAGCAGGAGCGCCCCTTCGTTCAGTGATTTGGACATATCAAGCGCCTTGTTCATATCAACGCCAAGCCTGCGGCCGAGCCCGTTGCACTCAGGACACATGCCTTGCGGATCATTGAATGAGAACATATGGGCTTGTCCTACATAGGGCTGACCCACCCGCGAAAAGAGGAGCCGGAGAATAGGAGAAATGTCGGTAATGGTGCCCATCGTCGAATGAGATCCGCCGCCCAGCCGCTTCTGATCCACGATAACGGCCATGCTCAGGTTTTCGATCGCGTCTGCTTCCGGCTGCGGAAACCGCGGCAGAAAATTGCGGACAAACATGCTGAAGTTTTCGTTCAGCAGACGCTGGGATTCGGCGGCGATCGTATCGAAGACGATCGATGACTTGCCCGAGCCCGATACGCCGGTGAAGATGGTAATTTTCCGTTTCGGAATGCGCAAGGATATGTTCTTCAGATTGTTTTCCCTGGCTCCCGTAATAACGATATACTCTTGATTCGTTCCGCTCATGCTTGGCTCCTTCCGATCCTGTTAAATTCGGCTTGCATCATGACATACTTACATTGTACCACTAATCCGGCGCAGACAGACTTGCTTGCAGCGATTAAAGCGGGCCGAGCGTGCACGATGGGTGTCGGGTGCGGAAAAACGAAGGGTGAGGTCAACGTCATTTTCTTCCTCTAAATGACGGCTTGAAAGGGGACTTTCAATAAGACACCGTAAAGTGTCATATAGATTATAGGTTACCGTTTCAAGCGATGTCAACAACTCGTTTCATGGCATCAGATGACAAATTGCGAGGCTATAATTCGTTTGATTAATATTTAATCTCATTTAATATTTGTGACGCTAATGAATCAGCTGCACATGCGCATATCCGCAACCAATGTCTGTCAAATAAAAGAAGGGATATCCTTCCATCATCTTTAGATGACCGAAAGACATCCCTTTTTTCCTTCTCTCAAAATCTCACAAAGTCTAAGCTCCCTGACCCAAAATTCGCCTAGCGATAGCGACCAGATCGGCAATATCCAGCCTGCCGTCCTGATTCAAGTCAAAGATGCGCAGCGTCTCCCAGTGAGGCGACCCGTTTGTTGCCCCATAGTTTGCCGCCAGGATGGCCAGGTCCCCTACCCCTGCCTGTTGGCTGGCAGCCGCGTAGAAGGCTGTCAATGCCAAACGCAGCGTGTGAGCCGCTTGGTCCAGCTGAGCCTGGCTAGCTCCTGTCTGATTCAGCACGCTCTCCGCCGTCAGGATCGCCTCGTTCAGAGCCGCAATCGCCGATTGCGGGTAATAGCCCCAGCGCGGAGATGCAGGATTCAGTACTTTGGCAGCAGCAGCAGCCGCACGTGCTTCTGCGATTGCCGCTGCCAATTCCGATGAATCTACATCGGCGATGCTGACCTGCAGCCCCGAGCCGCCGTTCAACGAAAGCTCATTTCCGAATTGATCGGCTGCGACAATGTCGCTCACATAAACATTCGTCGTCACCGTCCCGCCGATTGCCCGGAAATGAAGCTGCAGCAGGTTCAATGAACCGGTAACAGGAGCAGCCGGATTGGTGCTGGCTTGCAAAATACGGACCTTGCCCGGGGCATACGTACTGCCCACGACGGTAAAGTCAGGCTGCAGCGAATCGGCGCCCATAAACGCCAGCGTATTGGCATCGAAATGAACCGTCATCGATTTCGCATAGACGCTTGAGCTCACGTTCGACAGCCCGTAGATCAGATCGAAGGATTGCCCCGATTGGATTTCGGAAGGGCCGGTCAGCTTCACGTCTCCTTGCTCCTGCGGTTGTTCGCTCGGATCATCCAGCTCATACGCTTTCATGCGGAATTCCAATGTCTGGCTGCCCGCGGACAGCGGCAGGCGCAAATTGTACACGTTGCCATAGCCGTTCGTGGCTACAACGGCGGTTTGAGCCTCTACCTGCTCCGGCCAAGTGACTTCCATCACCGAATTGCCGATTTTGTAAATGAATTTTCCGTCGGCAGGCTGCTCGATTTGCGCGAGCGGGTCCGATGTTTGCACGGCATCCTTCAGATATAAGGAAAACGGCAGATTGACATAGGCGTTAGTCACGGGATGATTGGTATCCAGCTCCGCTTTGATTTTCACCTCGTCCTCGAGCAGCTCATATTGCCACTTCAGCTGACCGGGGACCTTGGCCAGATTCGACACAATCTCAAACGACTCATCCTGCTCGAGCCATTGGAAGGTCGAGCTGTCGTTGCCGGTATAGAAAAATGCGCCGTTGTGATCCTGTCCGTATACCGCAGAGAACGTAATATCAGCCGGCGACTGGATATTCGCCACCTTGTTGCTTCTCATGGAAGACAGCGCCAGGCCGGTGCCCGGACTCCACAGCGCCATCGGCGCGCCGCCGAATTTGCTTTGTGAGGCCGCCGGATTAATGCCATAATGGACAACGCCGTACATAGCCCCCTTTTTCCAGGCGAATAATCCCGGCAGCTCCCATATCCCTTCCTCCTGCTGAGCGGGAAGCAGCTCCGGAGCCGCGATCTTCGGCAAGCTGTACGCATGAAGAATCTGATCGGTCATATAACCGGCGAGGCGTCTGCCCGAGCCCGGAAATCCTTCGTCCTTCGTGTCCAGTCCCCAGGTCAGCAGTCTTTGCCGCCAGGCATCCGTGTTCGCGACGTACGGCATGATCATCGCCTTGCCCAGCACGCCAGGGTCGCTTGTCATCGCATAACGCGCAGCCGCTATCGGAAACTCGGGGTAAGCAGCGAATTCACCGGGATACCCTTCATTCATCATGTGGAGCTGATTCCGGGAATTCATGGCTGTCGGAGAGATAAATGTTCCGTCGTTCGGCTGATACGGCGCTCCTTCCGGAAGCGGGAAATAGTAGAAGCTTTGGAACTTCAAGCTTTTCTCGATCGACGCTTTCATCTTGGCGACGAGATCGACCCGGGCGCCGGGCAGCTCGCGATAGCGGTAATAAGCGTCCGTCACATTGACGAGATTCAGCTCCTCATAGTTGCCGTCCGGACCGAACTCCTCGAGGAAGTACCCGGTCGAACTTTGGCCATGCTTGCCCCGGTCGGGATAGTCGTTCAGATAAGAATCCATCATCCGCTCGAAATACCCGAGGAACCGCTCTTCTCCTGTCGCCATGTACGTATACAGATGGCCGAGAATAATATGCGCCCATTGATTCGATTGGTAAGACATGAAGTCGGCGAGCTTGTCGCCGGTGGCAAGCAGACCTTGCCGCCATACCTCGCGCGTAGCGGGGTCCACCTTATCCTTCAGCTGCATATAAGGCAGCGCAATCGACAACGGATAGATGAAAAACGTATGGGAGATCGGGTAATCATCCGCTTCCAGCGTATTTTCGCGCAGCAGATCGTCGCCTTGCATCTGGGCGATATGAAATAACGAGCCGATGACGGCGCGATTGATTAACGCCTCGTTGTTATAAGCCGGATTCAGCGGCAAATCGGCGAAGGCGGCGGTGGACAGCGTCGACGGCTCGTGAATGCTCAGCCTAGGTCCATACAGAAAGCTCTCCCAGGATAGGCGAGCGTCAAGGTCTGTCAGCGTCTGCGGAGGATTGGGGAAAGCTCCGAAATAGGGACTGGCCGCGTTCAGATTTTGAAAGGCCAAGCCGTCCTTCAGCGTGGAAAGCACGCCGTAGGCCCCATACAGCAGAGTATCCAGCTGAGAGTTGACGGAGTCCGAAGGCTCCAGACCGTCCCAATCCAGCTCGACATTGAAGTTGGCGTTTCTCATCGCATACATCGTGGCCCGGGCTTTGGCCTGAACGGGACCTTGCACGAGCAAACCTCCGTCGGCTTCCATTGTCCCTCCTCTCAAGGCGAGCGCCGCTTCCGGCGTAGGCGTCAGAAGACCCGGAACCCCGTCGAAGGCGATGCTTTGCCCGGCAACGCCGGAATGCACGACCTTCCATACGTTGCCGGCATGGTTCTGAATCTGATTCAGAATCAGCTGGTTTCGCCTTTTTGAGCTGACCCACTGCGTAGTGCCGAGCGGAGCGTTATTGGCATCGTACAGCGAAACGGAAGACGGCAGCGATGGATTCGACGGATTATAGTTGATCACGATAGCCTTCTGCACCGTTCTGGGCAAGTACAGATAGGAAGTCACCGGCGTCGTCTCCGTAACGCCCAGATTTTGCTCCCCTCTCACTCCCCAAATATCGGTTGCCGGAATGCCAATTTCCAAGCGGTCGTCCTGCCTGCCCCCGTAATAGGAAATCCGCCAAATGCCGGCCCCGCCATTCGGTATGGTCAGCACCGCTTTATGATCGGCCGTGTTTTGATCCGTTAAATCATAATAAGCGGCCGTATTCCCGTCGGGATCGATTACTTTCACATACGTAATCGGGTTGTAATGGAATGTTCCGTTTTGCCCCGGCTGAGTGACGCGGCGCACATAAATCTCTTGAGGGCCGGGGGAGTCATACTGAGCGAGCATTCCGAAGCCCCGCACGTTGCCGCCCATCAGCCGGCTGTTGACATGAGCTTGAAGCACGGGAAAGCGGTCGTTCATTTCCTCAGGCGTTGCAGGAACGGAAGTCGTGGCCGATTCAGTCAAGCTGCTTGCTGCAGATACCGTCCCATCCACCGGAGGCAGCAAAATGCCCAGCAGCATTGTAAGCGTTATCACAATAGGGAGCCATACACGAAGCTTTTTTATGATTGATCCCTCATTTCATCTCGGATTGATTACCAGTACCAGCGATCACCAGCAGCTGTCAATCACCGACAGCCGCTTGCCGATGGCCTCCATAAAATAAAAATCGCCATAGACCGTGTACACATCTTTCCCGTTCGACTGCTTCAGCAGCCCGGGAACAGACGGGTCATCATTCAAATAATCCGGTTCGGACAAACGCGCGATCAAGCGGTCCGCCCATAGCGCATACGTCGAGTCATGCTCGAGGTATTTGTCCAGCTCCAGAAAAGCCGACGCGGCAATAGCAGCAGCCGAGCTGTCCCTGTGGGGCTCCGCCCCTTCCGGCAGCCTGAAATCCCATACCGGAACAAGCTGTTCATCCAGCTCCCGGATAAATGCAGAAGCGAGTCGGCACGACAGTTCCAGATAGGCCGGTTTTTTCGTATAGCCGTATGCGACGGCATACCCGTAAATCGCCCATGTCGTGCCTCTGGCCCAATAGCTCTCCTTGCCGAAGCCGCAATAATTTTCGCCGCCTATCGGCTCTCCGCTTCCGAAGTCAAAGCGGTAGGCATGGTATACTGAGCAGTCGTCGCGAATCATAAGCTTTGCAACCGTATCGCAATGCTTGACGGCGATATCATAATAAAAATAATTGCCTGTTTCCTGCCAAGCCCAGAACAGCAAGGGCATATTCATCAGCGAATCGATAATCGTCAATCCGTAGCCCCAGGAGCCCGGCTCGTTATCGCTCATCCTCCCCCATGCTTTGATGTATCCGCCGCGTACGACGAAGCGCTGGGCCAGCACCTCCGCTGCCCGCAAGGCGGTCTGACGATGCTCCTCGCTCCCGGTCAGCCGATACAGCTTGATCGAATACGGGCTGTACAGGAACCCGAGGTCATGCATCGTTTCATGCGCATAGTCATTCACCTTGGACCGGTATTGCCCTGCAAAGCTGTTGCACCACTTCAGAAATGGCCGCTCGCCGGTCACCTCATAAGCCATCACCCCCATGCCGGATATAAAGGAAGGAACCCAACAACCAATCTGATGAAACGGCGTCCATCTCTCCCTTCTTCTGAAATAATCGCCATCCGAATCTTCGGGAAAATCCCATAGCTCCGAATTCAGCCTTGTCATATGTCCTTTAGCTTTGGCCAGACATAAGTCGAATGCGTCCTGCAATGCCAGCATAGCTTCATACCTCCTATTTGCAGGAGGGCCGTCGTAGCGGCCCTCTCTGGCTTCTATCTTTAGATATAGATGACGTGCTGCGAGTCGTTACCGGTTTTCCGCCAGGTAAGCATCGACCTGCTTCTGGATTTCTTCCATTATTTTCGGCAGCCCGGCCTTCTTCATCTTGTCCAGCATCGCCGTGTGCGTGTTCTCCCAGTTGTCGGAAGCGCCGCTGTACAACGCTAGCTCATATTCGTTGCGGACCGCGTCGTATTGCGCCAGCTCGTTTTTGATCGGAGTGATATTCAGCTTGAAGTTTTTCAGCGGGATCGGCAGCGCCTCCGGATTTTGAAACTCCCTGACATAGTCCGAATACGGGTCCTTGTTCAGGTCGGTCGGCGCCAGCATGGAACCTGCAAATCCGCTTGGCCAGGAATAACGCGCCTGCTCCTTGCTTTTGTGAATCGGCATCGGCTTTCCGATGGAGTCTCTTGTAAAATGCTCGCCTTCTATACCATATGTCAGCAGCTCGACCAGCTCATAATTCGTATTGACCGCCTCCAAATACTTCATCGCCCGTTCAGGATGCTTGCTTGTCACGGGAATAACGAAGCCTACCGGAATGGACGGGCTTTCAAAATAGTTTTTGGCCCATGCGACCGTTTTGACCGGGAAGCCGTACGAGGCCGTGTCCAGCAAATCCGAGTCGATCTCCGGGAATTTCGGGCTCGTTATATATTGCGTTGTCATGGAAAGCACGTTGCCGTCCAGCTTCTTTTCGTATTGTCTCCGATTTTGCATGCTTAGAATATCCTTCTCCACATAACCGGCCTTATACCAGTCGGCATGCGTCTTATACATCATCTTCACGTCCGGCTGCTCGAAGTAATGCAGCACCTTGACATTCTTATCTTCTTTCTCGGCCACAAACGCATAGTTGTAGAAGGAGTAATACGCCCTTTCAGGCAGCCACTTCATCGTCTCGACGCTGACGCCGCGCCGGATCTCGCCTTTTTCCTTCAGCGTCTGCAGGTAGCTTGTCAGGTGATCGTACGTTTTCTGGGTCAAGCGGCCGTTGTCCTTGACCAGCGTCCCCTCCAGCTCGGCAATATTCGGGAAGTATTTGTCCGTCAGCTCCTTCTGGAACTTCAAGCCGATAAACTTGTCGCTGATCGGACCGTAGGAGGCGACCATATACGTTTGCCCGCCCACTTTGGATTTGTCCCACACCGATTGCGGGATAAACGCTTTCAATTTCGGCGTTTGCTCCAAATAGTTGTCCAGCGCCAGCAAGGTGCCCTTCTTCGCTTCAACGGCCAGATCGTTTTTGGAATTGCCGGACCCGCTGCCGAGGTTGGCCACATCGACTTGCTCCCCCGCCGACAGCATCAGGCGGAGCCGTTCCTCGAACTGCTCCGAGTTGACAACCGTGATGTCAACCGTCGTATTCGGCAAATATTTGCCAAGCCGTTTGTTAAACTCGTCGAATACTTTCTGGGTATCCGCTTGCGGGCCATGTCCCGAATATAAAATTTTCAGCGTGACCTGCTCGGTGCCGTCGTCCTTCGCCGCCGATGCAGGCGTGTTCGCCGCACCTCCGGCTTCGCCCCCCGGATTCGAATTGCCGTTCGTGCAGGCCGTCATCGTAAGCGCCGCAGCCATCAGCGGCGCAAGCGCAGCGCCAAGCCATCTTCTGCTTGCCAAGTTACATCCCCCCGTATGTGAATGATAGGTTTTATTTGAAGAAAGCCGCATGTGCCGCCCTCCTAAATAACAAGTGACAGCTACCCCTTAACCGCGCCTACCGTCAGCCCTTTCGTAAAGTACTTTTGGAAAAAAGGAAAAACGAACAGCATTGGACCCGCAGCTACGATACACATGGCATACCGCAGGCTCTCCGTCGGGATCTTGGGCGCTACGATGCCGGGCGGCGCGTTTTCCATCATAGCCTGGAACGTTTGGGCATCGAGCAAAATCTTTTGCAGCAAAAACTGCAGCGTATAAAGCTTCATATCCGAAATAAACAGAAAGGTAGTAAACCAGTTGTTCCACCGATCCAGCAACGTCAGCAGCGCTACGGTAGCCAGCACGGGCTTGGAGATGGGCAAGACGATCTGGAAAAATATCCGGATCTCGCCGGCGCCGTCCACCTTGGCCGATTCGGCCAACGAGGGCGGAAGCCCCTGAAAAAAGGTGCGGATTATAATGACATAAAAGGCGTAGACGAGCCAAGGGTGGAAAATATACACCCAGAAGGAATTGCCCAAATTCAAATACTGCGTCATCAGGATGTAAGTGGGAATTAAGCCTCCGCTGAAAATCAGGGTGAAAAAGAGATAAAAGGAAACAGCTTTGCGCGCTTTGAAATTGGGTCTGGAAAGGCTGTAGGCGCACATGGACATAAACAGCAAACCGAGCAGCGTACCCGCAAACGCCTGCAGCGCTGTCACCGTATAAGCGTCAATCAGCGAGCCGGGATTCGAGAAGATGTATTCGTATGCCGTAAAGTCCAGCTTCTCGGGAATCAGCTTGAAGCCGTCCAGGATCAGACTGTCCTCGTTCGTGAACGAAACCGAGACAATAAACAACAGCGGGATCACAAAACCAAACACGCAAAACGTGATGAAAAATGCATATATGATCAAGTCGGCGAAAGAGAATCTGTCCGCCCCCCTGGCCTTTTGAGTCCGGATCATCGTCTACCCTCCATTTAATAGAGCGAATTTTGCGGGGAAATTTTTTTCACAGCCGCATTGGCGATGACGACCGTAATCAGTCCGACCACAGACTGGAAGAAGCCTACCGCCGCCGCCGGTCCGATATCTCCCCCCCGCAGCCCGCGGAATACATACGTATCGATTATATCGGTCGCCGGATACAGCAGCCCCACGTCACGCGGGATTTGGAAGAAAAGCCCGAAGTCGCCCCGGAAAATGTTTGCCAGCTGCAAGATGCCGAGTATGATCATCAGCGGCATCAGCGCAGGCAAGGAAATATGAAGCGCTTGCTGAAAACGGTTGGCGCCGTCGATTTTCGCGGCTTCAAACTGCTCGGAATCGATGCCCATCAGCAGGGCGTAATACATGATGCAATCCAGCCCGATATGCTTCCACAGATTGACAAGCACGATTATAAACGGCCAGGCCTTCACCTCGTTGAACCACATCACCGGCGCAAGTCCCATACCTGTCAGTATATCATTGAGCACCCCTTGCGTCGGGCTTAAAAACAAATAGGTGATGTAGGAAACGATAACCCAGGACAGAAACCGCGGAATCGTCATCGTCGTCTGAAAAAACTTGAGCGCCAGCTTGTTCTTTACTTCATACAGCAGCAGCGCAATCAATACGGCGAAAAAAATGCCGACAATAATAAAGGTGATGCCGTACAGCAGCGTATTGCGGGTAATGCGCCATGCGTCCAGCGAGTTGAGGAAAAATGCGAAGTTTTGAAATCCGATCCATTCGCTCCCCAAGATTCCCAAGTTATAGCGGTAATCCTTGAACGCAACGATCAAGCCTCCCATGGGTATATAGTTGAAAATAAACAGGAGAACCACTGTGGGCAGCGCGAGCAGCCAAAGCGCCGCATTTTCGTAAACGACATTTTTTCTGAACTTCCATTTTGCCAGTTCCCGGCCCTCATTCATTTCTCTTCTTTCCTTTCTGCAGCGTCCGTTCATGGCGTGACTGCCTGTAATTGATTACGCTTCCATTGTAAACCGCTCTTCTGCCCTGCGGGTACCCTACGTTTTCTACTTTTACGCCTTATCCTTAATCTGTTGCGCTGCGGAAAAGGTGCCTATATTCAACTTTCGTATTCATTGTTAACCATTTGGCGATGCGGCGCGCATTTTCATGGTATAGTGATACAATAAAGCGTTATTACCGCACGCGTCGGGAGGGTTTTGGTCCTGTGTATAAATTGGTCATTGCCGAGGATGAAGAAAGATTAAGAAGAGGATTATGCAACTTTATTGACTGGGCGGAGCTGGGGTTTGAGGTGGTGTCCGCTTTCGGCGACGGCAAGGAAGTGATCGACTATTTATCCCGCCATAATGTCGATGCCGTATTTACCGACATTCAGATGGCCGAAGTATCGGGGCTTGAGATTGCCAAATTCGTATATGAGCGGCAGCAATCGTGCAAAGTGATTGTCATCAGCGGGTTCAAGGAATTTGGTTATGCCAGGCAAGCGATCGAATATAAGGTGGAGCATTACTTGATCAAACCGATCGATATCGATGAGATCGCCCGCGTGTTTACCGAGCTAAAACGCAAGCTTGACCGGCAGCAGCAGCTTGCGTCTACGACGCAGAAGGACCGGGAGCTGACGGAGGAAATTTTTCCCTTTCTGCAAGAGCAGCTGTTTGTCGACTTGGCCATCGGCGCGATTTTCTCCGACCAGGAGCTGGAGCGCCGGTTGCGCCTGGCCGGTCTAAGCATCTCCCCCGCCGCTTCCAGCGCACTTGTCAGCATTCGTGTAAGCGGTTACGGCACGGAGTCTTCCGGTCCGGATACCGATCAGCTGCAAGTCGCGTTGGCCAAGCTGCTTCGGGAGCAAACCGGTCCGATTTTGCATCACATCATATTTACTCAACGCCATCTGTTCAAGGTGCTGTCCCTTGAGCTGGAGATGCAAGACATAACCGAATTCGAGCGGCAATTGAACCGGCAGATGGAGCTGATACGGGACACCCTGCGCGATTTTTTCGGCCTATCCGTATCCGTTCACTACGAGGGGGTTTGTCAGCATCTGTTCGATATCAGCGCGCTGTTTCAGAAATCGATCAGCAACGATAACCGGCAGCAGCCATTTGGACATGCCTTTCTGATCGAGAAGTTCAAGCTGGTATTATCCAAGCTCAACGACGGCTCCGATGAAACGGCCCCGTCGATATGGGCCAGCTACATGCGGGAGATCAGCCAGCTGCCGATGGACAAGCAGCAAGAATTGTTTATCGGTTTGCTGCCCGCGCTCAGCGAATATGCCGGTTTAAACAGTGTCGCGGCCGGAGGCGGTTCACCGGTGCTGTCCGATTTGTCCGGTCACGACGGTCAGCTGCTGCTCGGCAAAATTTTCGACGGCGTGGCGGCCGATCCCGATAGATCATCCAACATTATGATCGACAAGGCCAAGCAATACATCGAATTGAACTATGCTCAGGACTTGTCGCTGGACGATGTCGCGGCCCAGGTGTTTTTGCATCCGATTTATTTCAGCCGGTTCTTCAAGCGGCAGACGGGTGAGAAATTCATCGACTATATCACCCGGCTGCGCATGAACAAAGCCATCGAGCTGCTGATTGAGAACAAATACAAAGTGTATGAAATCAGCAGTATGGTCGGGTACCGCAGCGACAAATATTTCGCCAAGCTGTTCAAGCAGCATACGGGGTATTCCCCCCGGGATTATTTGAAATATATTATGAAGGTGAGCGACGATCATGATTGACTCGTCGACCTTGCGGCAGGCAGTCCGGGACTACAGCTCCAGTCGCCTGTTCAAGAAGAATTTAGCCGTCACCCTGCTGCTCGTCACGCTGCCGCTTTGCATCATTTGCGTCGTCATTTACAAAACCTCGTCCAATATTATCGAAAAAAGCATTCAGGATCTGAATCAGGAATCGATATACCGCATGAAGGATGTTATCGATACGATCGTGTCCGAGTCGAAGCTGCTGGCGGCAAGCTTCAGCCTGAAGGATGAAACCAAAACCTACATGCAGTCAGGCATCCATGAGAATACGGCCAGCCGCATCCCGTATGAGCTGGCCGATGAGATTAAAACCTATGCCGGCATCCACCGCTACATCCATTCCGTCTATTTGTATTCCGAAAATCAGAACTATATCGTCTCCAACATCTACAACGGTATGCTGGAGAACGCGCCGGATAAAAATTGGCTTTCCCGGTACGGAACGCTGGATACGGACAACGTCAGCATCTATATCCGTAAAAACGACAGCGGCTACCCGTATTTCATTACGATTGTGAAACCCGTCTACTTTTTCAATCAGGATAAGCTGGGCGCGGTAGTCGTCAATATCGACATTGAGACGCTGGGCAAGCTGTTTCAAAAAACGGGCAATATTCAGCCGCAAAACAGCTATCTGGTCGATAATGCCTCGGACAGCGTAGTCGTATACAACCGCAGCCTCCCCGCCATGTGGACGCAAGGCGACGACTTGGCCCAGTTAGGCCCTTTCATCCGGGAGGAAGGGCGAATCTCCGTTACGGATGAATTCGGCGGCGAAAAATATATCCTGTCCGCCGTCCCGTCGACGAGCGGGCCCTGGACCTATGTCGGCGCCTATCCGCTCAGCTACTATGATGAAAAGCTGAATATTGCCAAGCATATTTTGGTCTATTTCATAGCGGGCGTCACCTTGATCGGCATCGGGATTTCCTTCATCCTTTCCGTTCGCTCCTTCCAGCCGGTGAAAAACATCGTATCGGTGCTGAAGGACCCGTCCAAGCTGCAGCCGCAGGCAGAGCCCGATCGCCAACTCTCCAAATCCAGAAATGAGCTGGATTATATCCAGGCCGCCATCTGGCAGTCCGTCCAGAGCCACAAAGAAATGGAGGATGCGTTGAAGCAGCGGCTGGAGCTGTTGAAGCATGCGCAGGCTGCGGCCCTGCAATCGCAAATTAATCCGCATTTTCTCGGGAATACGCTGGATAGCATCAAGTGGGAGGCTATGGAGCTGACCGGGGGCAAAAATCCTGTCTCCTCCATGGTGACCAAGCTGGCGCATTTATTCCATCTCGGCCTGAATATGAAGGAAAGGCTGGTGCCCATCTCCACTGAAATGGATCACGCCAAGCTCTATGTCGAGATTATGAAGTATCGTTATAATGATTTGTTTGAGGTGGAATGGATGATCGAACCGGCTTTGTACAACCATAAGATCGTCAAGCTGTCCTTTCAGCCGTTGATCGAAAACGCCATCCAGCACGGCCTGAAGCCCAAAAAGAAAGACGGCCGCCTTCTTATTCAAGGGGAGACCGTCAAAGATCAAATTCATATCCGCTTTATCGACAACGGCGTCGGCATGGCCGCCTCGCTCGCCGATGAGCTGAACGGCAGGATGAACGGCGAAACGGCGGAAGTCGGCGAGCATATCGGCATTCAAAACGTCAACCAGCGCATCAAGCTTATTTTCGGCAGCCCGTATGGCGTCACCATTGCCGACAGCTCGGACGCGGGGACGACGATCGTTGTGCGGATTCCGTTGTGACAAGCGCCTTATTCTAGGCGGACTGCCTGCTGCTGGGCCAGCAAGCACAGCTCGGCTGCTTTGAACGCATGCTCTCGGGTCAGATCGGGTCATTCGGATTCAGCGAATGATTTCTGCGCCGTCTCCCAAAAATCGTCGAGCATCCTCTCCACCGCCTCAGCGCTTTCCAGTTCCAAAGCTCGTTTGGCAAGCTTTTCGGAATCCTTTACATTTAGCTGTCTGAGGAGCATACGGCAGTTCAGGACAGAAGACGGGCTCATGCTCAGTTCGGAAAGTCCCATGCCAAGCAGCAAGGGCAGCGCCTTGGGCTGGCCGGCCATTTCTCCACACATGCCGACCCATATGCCTTTCCGCCTGGCGGCTTCGACGGTCATGTAGATCAGCCGCAGAACCGCCGGATGAAATGGCTGGTACAGATGCGATATTTTCCCGTTCATCCGATCCACAGCCAGCGCATACTGAACCAAATCATTTGTGCCGATGCTAAAAAAATCCGCTTCCTGCGCCAGTTTGTCTGCGATGAGCGCAGCCGATGGCACCTCGACCATCACCCCTACCTCCATTTGCGGATTGTAGAGGATGCCCTGCCCGGACAATTCCTGCCGTGCCTCATTGAGCAGCATGTTTGCCTCTCTGAGCTCCGATAAGGATGAGATCATCGGATACATCAGCTTAACGTTTCCGAAAGCGCTTGCCCGGGCGATTGCCCGCAGTTGAGTCTTGAACAGGTTCTGTCGGTCTAGACACATCCGGATGGCGCGATACCCTAGGAACGGGTTACTTTCCCGATCAAGGCCAAGCGCAGGAAGCTCCTTGTCGCCCCCGATATCAAGCGACCGGATGATCAACGGCTTGTCGGGGCCAATCACGCGGATGACGGACCGATATGCCTCGACCTGTTCCTCCTCGCTTGGCAGCCCTGAATGTCCCATGTACAGAAACTCGGTTCGATAAAGACCTATCCCATCAGCGTTTTGGTCTGCCGCGCTTCTCGCTTCCGGCAAACTCCCGATATTAGCCATGAGCTCTATGGGTACACCGTCCGCACTTTGAGAAGGCATTTCACGAAACCGAGCCGTTGCTTCCCGCGCTTTCCGGTAGGCTTCGTCCAGTCGGCGGTATTCATCCAGAACTTCCGTTTCGGGATTGATGATGACTACCCCTTTAACTCCGTCTACAATAATGTAATCGCCCGCTTGAATTTCGCTTGTGGCCGATTTCAGACCCGCCACCGCCGGAATATCTAAGGATCTGGCCACAATTGCCGTATGGGATGCCCTGCCGCCCTCGTCGGTAGCGAAGCCCATTACCAGCTCTTTGCGAAGCCGAATCGTATCTGTTGGGGCTAGATCGCGCGCAATCAGCACAGCCGGTTCCAATATCCCCTGCAGCACATCTTTGCTTTCGCCACGAAGGTGGCGAAGCAGCCGGTCGCGAACGTCGCGCAGATCGTCGGCTCGTTGTTTGATATAGCCGCTCTCAAGGGCTTGCAGCGCGCCGATCAGCGCTTGGGACACCTCCAAGACCGCATGCTCTGCATTCAATAGCTCGGACTGGATTTTTTCGCGCACAGGATCGATAAGGTCGGGGTCGTCGAGCATGAGCAGGTGCGAGCCGATAATCTCAGCTTCCGCTTCGCCCACCGTCTCACGGACGGTTTGCTCGATCTGCTCAAGTTCAGCCATCGCCTCCCGCAGTCCGACCTCCAATCGCTCAAGCTCCGCATCCGTTTGTTCGGCCGTTATAGGACAATAATCGATCTCGGCCACCTGCTGGCCTAGCAGGTGCGCAGGCCCCATCGCATAGCCGGGAGCGGCGGCCACGCCATGCAGCTGTCTCATTTTTGATTTTATTCCCACTGCCCGCACCTCATCCCTCGGAAACGCCTGTCAAATATGAAGCGATCTCGTCGAGTGCGGCGTTCTCGTCCTCTCCTTCGACCGTCAGGGTCACCGACTGGCCTTCGTCGGCGCCAAGCGCGATAATCCCGAGCAAACTTTTGCCGTTCGCTTCACTATTTTTGAATTGCAGCGTGATCCGACTTTTGAATTTTTTACCCAGCTTGACGACATGGGATGCCGGCCTGGCATGCAGACCACCCTCGACTTGTAGGCGAATTGTTCTCTGCACCATCTCTTTTCCTCCCTGATGCTATTCGTGGAACACAGTCACTTTATCACGCACCATCGTTTCGATGCTTTTACGTATGCCTTGAACGCCGAGGCCCGAGCTTTTAACCCCCAAAAATGGAAAATGGTCCGGTCCCCGTTCCGTCTTCCCGTTTAGTTGGACGCTGCCGACATCGAGCTTGCCGGCAATACTAAGCGCCGCTTGCATGTCACGCGTGAATACACTGGCCTGCAGGCCATATTCGGAATCGTTCGCCCACCGAACCGCTTCCTCCGCGTCACGAACACGGATGACAGGAAGGACTGGACCGAAGGGTTCCTCCCAAGCGATCCTCATCCGCTCCGTGACGCCGTCGAGCAAGGTCGGGTATACAAGATTCCCTTCACGCCGATTGCCGTTCACAAGCAAGGCTCCTTCGTCTAACGCTTCGCTGATTAACGCGCTTACCTTGTCTGCCGCTTGCGTATCGATCAATGGGGTAATGTCCGCTTGCTCCTCCGGCGACCCCACGCGGAGTTGTTCGATCCTGTACCGGAGGAGCTCTACAAGCTGATCAGCCGCGGGCTCGGAGACGAGCACTCGCTTGATCGCGGTACAGCGCTGCCCGGAGTAGGCAAAAGCTCCGCTAACGATTTCTCTGGCAGCCAAGTCCAGGTCGGCGTCCTCTAGCACGATCGCCGGATCTTTCCCTCCCAGCTCGAGGATGACGGGAATCATATTCGCTTTTCGGCAAATCTCCCGTCCGGTTGCCGTCCCTCCGGTAAAACTGATGCAGTTCACCGACTTGTGAGACGTGAGTGCATCTCCGATCTCCGCCCCTCTGCCGGTCACTACATTCAGTACGCCCGGGGGACACCCTGCGCGCTGTAGCGCGCTAGCAGCGAGTAGCGCACTGATCGCGCCCTGCGTTGGCGGTTTGAGAACAACAGTATTACCGGCGATTAGTGCCGGGGCGATTTTGCTGACGGACAGATTCACTGGGTAGTTGAACGGCGAGATGGCCAGTACGACCCCCAGTGGTACTTTGTCGACGCGTGCCGTCTTGCCCGGCTTCACCCCGGGATAAGCGTCGCCGCTGATCAGCTCCCCGCCGATCCGCCGTCCTTCCTCAGCGGTATGCCGAATCAGATCTGCGCTGCGCTCGACTTCTGCCAAGGCGGCAGATCCGCTCTTCCCGACCTCAAGCATAATAAACTCAGCAATCTCGCCAGACACCCGCAGCATTTCGTCGGCCCATGCATGCAGCAAGCCGGCTCTCTTATGCATAGGCATGGTCGCCCACTGCTTCTGGGCCCGTTCAGCAGCTAGGACCGCGCTTGCCGCTTCCTCTGTCGTCATCGACGGCACGCGTCCGACAACGAGAGGCTTGTATGGGCAACGGATGTCGATATATCGGGAAGACTCGCTCACCCTCCACTCGCCGTCCAACAGAAACGGAAACGTTTGAATGTTCATGGACTTCACTAGCGACTTCCACTCCTTCCGAACTCCGTTTGCGATTGATTACAGTTTCACGCTGATCCGGTAGCTTCCCGATGTGCTGGCGGCTGCATATGCGGCTTGAATATCGTCAAGGGCATAGCTTTTCTCGATCAGAAGGGAGACATCCACTAGTTTATCGTTCAGCAGTCGGGCGGCGTCCATAAAGTCGGCCATGTCAGCTCCATATGTGCCGATCAGCTCCATTTTTCGATAATGGATGCTATTGGAATCCACATGAAGCTCGGGAGCCGGGTAGCCGGCTGCAAATAGCAGCACTTTTCCGTTCCACTTTTTGACCATCTCAAGGGCCTGACTGTTGGCGATAGTGGCCCCGACCGCGATGATAACCGCATCAGTTCCCTGACCGCCCGCCCAATTCCTGACCGCCTGAACGGGATCTTCCTCGTCGGCGCGAATAACGTCGAAGCCCATCGCTCGTGCCGTTTTGATTTTTTTGTCCATCACTTCTGTAATGACTACTCGGGCACCGTAAGCTCTGGCCGCCTGCGCGTTAACCAAACCCATCGTGCCTGCTCCGATTATGGCGACTGTTTCCATTGGCATTAGCCGCAGTTTACGAAGCCCTTTCACTACAGTCGCTAGCGGCTCTAGAAACGCAGCTTCACCGGGAGACAGTTCAGGGCTCATCTTGACGAGCGATTTGGCATCTCTGACAAAATAATTGGAAAAGCCGAAGTCGCCATAATAGCCGTCTTCTGTCGGCGCTCCCGACATCTGCTTACATTCCCCAGTCAAACCGACCTTGCAAGCGTCACAAATGCCGCAATAGCCATAGGCGACTCCCACTCTGTCGCCCTGCTTCAAATCGTCGCTGACTGCGCTGCCTTTGGTAACGATAATCCCGGAGCATTCGTGACCGCCGGCCATTGGGTAAGGCTGATGCTCCCTCAAGCCCATCCATTGACCGTAATCGGTTGTACAAATGTTGCAGGCCTCGTGCTTGACCAGTACCTGATGCTCCTTCAGCTCGGGCAGCTTGCGTTCCCGCACTTCGGCCACACCCGCCTTAACCAGCACCGCAAATCTCATCTTATCATTCATCTTATCCACTCCCTTGATCTCATTTGGGAAACTACCGTGCAGACTCCAGAATAGCGGCAATATCTTTCTCCGCAAGCTTTGCATATTTTCCAATCGTCCCGGCAGTCGACTGACAACAGCGCTGAGCTATCTCCAGGATCCGGCTGCCGTCGATGCCCGCCTCAGACAAACGGACAGGTAGACCGGCCATACGGAAAAAACGCTCCGTCTGCTCGATCCCTTTCCATGCGATGCGTTCCAGGTCTTCGTCCGGTGCAACATCCCATACCTCCATCGCATACTGGCGGAAGCGGTTCAGATCGGAGCGGTACACATATTTCATCCAGGCTGGAAAAACAATGGATAGCGCCGCTCCGTGAGTAATATCGTAGAGCGCGCCTAGCTCATGCGCGATCAGATGGGATGCCCAGTCCTCCTCTCGGCCGGTGCCAAGCAGCCCGTTGTGGGCGATCGTGCCCGCCCACATGATTTCAGCGCGCGCATTGTAATGGCGAGGCTCCTCTAACACGACCGGGAGCAGCCGAATGATAGTACGCAGCGTCGCCTCGCACAGCCGGTCCGTGAATAACACATGCTCCGTGCGAGTAAAATAGCGTTCGAACACGTGCGACATCATATCCGCGCATCCGGCGGCCGTCTGAGCCGGCGACAAGGTGAAGGTGAATTCCGGGTTAAGTATAGAGAATGCCGGAGCGAGCGCGGGATGAGTTACGGACAGCTTATAACCTCCGAGCTCGCTCGTAATAACGGACGTGCCGTTGCTCTCGCTTCCTGCAGCGGGTAGGGTCAGCACCGTTCCGATCGGCAGCGTATCGCCTATTGGAGTATTTTTTTCGAAGAAATCCCACACGTCGCCGTCATAAGCGGCTCCTGCCGCAATCGCCTTGGCTGAATCGATTACGCTGCCGCCTCCAACGGCTAGGATGATATCGATACGTTCATCACGGCATAGCCTGACACCTTCCCTCACGAGGCCGAGCCGCGGATTTGGCTGCACGCCGGGCAACTCGACGACAGTCAATCCAGCTTCGCCGAGAGACTGGATAACGCTTTCATAAGCTCCGTTTCTCCGTACACTGTCACCGCCGTAATGAAGCAGCACGCGCCTGCCGAAACGGCTAGCCTCCGCGCCGGACAGATGAGCAGTCCCTTGCCCGAAGATCAGTTTGGTCGGATTGTGGAAAACGAAATTTTCCATGAAACCACTCCCGTCGATCGTTTTACGCTTTGTTGGCCGAACCAAACAACACCATATAGTGCTTAAGCGCTTCCTTGTAACCTTTAGCGCCTGCGGCGAAGGCGTCGCACAGATTGATTGTCCGATTGTCCCCGTCAAATTCACCTGCCGGTCCGTCGTCCTCCGTTAACGTCTTGTCCATCTCCGGCCGCTCTCCCCCCAGATACGCCCTCAGGAAGCCGATGCCCTTGCTGCTCAGATCTGTGAACAAGTTCACCTTCTGGATGCCGGTCTCGACCGCCCTGCGCAGATTTTCATCTCCTGTCCCTGAGCCTCCGTGAAGCACAAGCGGAATATCAATTCTGCGACGCATGACGGCGAGCCGATCGAATTCGATACGGGGCTCCCCTTGGTAGGAGCCGTGGGACGTGCCGACGGCGACGGCCAGACAATCGATGTTCGTTTCCCGCACAAAATGCACGGCTTCGTCCGGGTCCGTCAAGCCGCCGTCTCGTGTCTTATTGTACTCGAAGCCCATCCCGACGTGACCAAGCTCAGCTTCTACCGACACGCCAACGGCGTGAGCCGCCTGAACAATCTCCTTGACCTGGGCGACGTTTTCCTCATAGGGCAGTGTCGAGCGGTCGGCCATGACGGACGTAAATCCGGCCTTGATCGCCAGGATCGCCTCCTCATAGGTGGAGCCGTGGTCCAGATTCAGAGCCACCGGCACCTCGGGATATCGCCTGTCGTAGAACCTGGTCAGTTCGGCGATCAGTTCGATGCCATGAACGCCTGCGCAGTCGATAATGATGGGAGCCCGCAGCTCGCTTGCCGCTTGGAAGGCAGCTTCCACCGTCTCTACGTTGAATGTATTGGGAGCGGCTACCGCATACTTTTCCGCTTTGGCCCGATCGAGCATTTGTCTCATAGAAATCAGCATGCCGATTCACTCCTATCCTTAATTTAAAAATCTTGTCTCATCAGAACAACCCAATCAGTGAGCCGATCAAGCTTCCCGCAACCAGAATCAGCAGCATGTAATTGATTTTGTGGCCTTTGTTTTTCAGATACCAATAGATCCCAAATATAACGGCCAACGGCAGTAGACCTGGCGCGATGCTATCAAGAAGCTCCTGCACAGCCAGCGACTCTCCTCCCCCAGTCGAAAACTCGAACGGAATCGTCAGCTTGACGAAATTGGCGGAAAGCGCGCCCATCATGAACAACCCCAAGATGCTGGCGCCCATGATCAGCTCTTTGACCCATCCGCTTTGCAAAATCGACTTGACCGATTCCCGGCCGAGCCTGTAGCCGAGGTTCCATAGAAAGTACCCTTCCGCCAGTGTAACGACGGTGAATAGAAACGGAATGACAGCCCCGAGCGGACTGCCGCTCATCGCAAACGATACGCCAAGCGCATAAATAATCGCTTTGAGCGTTCCCCAGTCGATGGTATCTCCAATGCCGGCCATCGGCCCCATCAAGCCCGTTTTAACGCCGGTAATCGCACTGTCCGGCACGTCTTTCTCCTTCGCCTTCCGCTCCTCCATTGCGATCGTTATACCATGGATGAGCGTCCCCCATATCGCCTGGGTATTGAAAAAATTCAGATGTCGCTTGAGGGCCTCACTCAAATCTTCTTTCGTCCGGTACAACTTCTTCAGGATGGGCGTCATCGCAGCGCAGAACGAAAGCGATTGCATCCGTTCGTAGGAATTGGACACCTCGCAAATAAGATACCAAAGCAAAAACGATCTGTTGATGTCACGCTTGCTGAGCAGCGGTTTGTTCGTCTCCGGCCGGATGTCGGAAGGTCCCGGGGATGCCTGCTGTACATGAACGTTCGCTTCTGTTCTCATACTGCATTCCCCTCTTTCTCCCGTCGCATGAACACCATGAGCAGAGCGATGCAGGTACCGAAGATAGCCGCAGCCATAATATTAATCTGCAAGTACTTCACAGCGAAAAAGCCAAGGATGAAAAAAGGAATCAGCTTATTTTTGCCGATAATGAAAATCGTGATCGCGAACCCGAGTGCCGGCAGTATCCCTCCGGCCACGCTCATTCCGTGCATGATCCACTCAGGCACCTTGTTGATAAAAGATTCGACCACGGCCGAGCCGTATAAAGTGGCCGCAAAGACTGGCGGAAAGCGGAGAACGAAACCAAGAAGCAGCGGATACAGAAGGGCGCAGAACCAGATTCCCTTGATGTTGCACGCCTCCGCATATTTATCTGCCCAGTGCACGAAGATAGCGTTGACGGTTCGTCGAATCTGATCCAGGAATACGCCGAGTACGCCGAAAGGCACGGCAAGAACGACCGCCATCTCCGGCGTCATTCCCGTCTGCATCGCAATGGGAATCGCGATCACACCAGCCAGCGCTTCATCGGCAGGTATATTAGCCCCAGCAGCCACCATACCCAGATAGACCAGCTCGATTGCCGCTCCGATCATCATCGCTTTGGCCACATCTCCCATAATCAGCCCGATCGGAAGAGCCATCACAACAGGCTGACATAATACAGCGTGAAAGGTGTAACCGAAGGCGCTACGGCAAAACCAATACCACAAGCCGGTAAACAAAGCTAACCCCAGCATCACGGACATCACCGCCTAAAAGTTTTTGACTGCCTTGTCGAATTCAATCTTTGATTCTTCCGGTATGATATGAATATAAATATCAACATGCTGAGATCGTAGCTCCTTAAGCTTCTTCACATCCTCGGCGTCGAAGGAAACCGCTTTCGAAACTGTTGTTCGACCCGGCGCGCTAGCCAGCCCCCCGATCTGCAACGTTCGGATTGGGAAGCCGCCGATGAATGCACGGTAGCAGGCATCGACGCCCTTGAACAACAGGAGGACATCCCCCTTGCCCAGTTCATCATCCTTCCATCTCTGCAAGACGCTTTCGACACTGAAAACTTCGACGGTAATTCCCTGCGGTGCGGCCATGACGAAAATGTCGGACATGAACGGGTCGGCCTCCAGCTCATCGTCGATAATGATGATACGAGAAGCACCTGACAGCTTCAGCCATTTCGTAATGACCTGACCGTGAATCAAGCGGCTGTCTATACGGATCAATTTCAAGTTGGCCATCCATCTCACTCCTGTCTGCTTGAGATGCTCTTAACGTAGATTGTCTACGCTTTCATCCTTTTCGCTTCAAAAGCCTCGCGAAGATCGCGTATTCCTTCTCTCCCCGCTTCCCGACAGCGCTGCGCAAGTTCCAGCAGACCGCATTCTTCCCGGAATTCAAGCGCTTCTACCAGCATCGCCATATTGACGCCAGTCAAGCACTGGAAATCCGACTCGCGCATGTTGGCGGCCGTAATGTTGCTCGGGCTCCCGCCAAACAAATCGACCAATACCAGGGAACCCTCGCCTTGATCAAGTGCGCGGATGCGCTCGGACACCCGCTGCCGCAGTTCTTGCACATCGTCGCCATGATGCAGAGTCAATGCCTCTGCTTGCTCGAAAGGTCCGACGATAAGCTCCGCACTCTTCAATAACTCCTCTCCAAAGCTGCCGTGCGTTATCACCAATACCCCAATCACCTCGGTCACCACCTTCCTCTTTTCATTGTACTTTGAGTTAGCCACACATTCTTAGAATATTTGTCTGTTTGTGTGTACAAACAAACTTTACATCCATTTTTTTACGCTGTCAACTAAAAATATCAATGTATTATTGGAGAATTTCTAGCATAAATTATCAAAAACACTTCTTCTTCTATTCTCTATCAGCTGTTTTGCAAACCAAATTTTTTCACATTGTCTATTTGTACATACATGAAATTAGTGGTATAATCTAAACAAATCTTGATGATCTCAGGAGGCGCTATGATAAACCGTATTACCGAACCTGCCCATAAAGAGCTAAAATCGAGCGATAAGCTCCCGATGCCTGTCGAGCGAGCGCTGAAAAAAGTGACGAAGCATAGCCCGCTTCCCCTGTACCACCAGCTTCTTCAAGCGATGCAATCGGTTTTGGAGGAAAAACTGCTTGAATCCGGAAGTTTTTTTGCCACCGAACTCTTGATTCAGGAATTAACTGGAGTCAGTCGTGCGACGATTCGCAAAGCGCTGGAGGAGCTGGTACGCCAAGGGCTGCTGATTCGAATCACCGGCAGAGGCACATTCGTCAGCGTTAAAATTCCTGAGGATCATATCCTTTTGCCGCGTCTCAAGAGCTTAACCCAGGACTTGATCGACAGAGGAATGCGACCTGGAACTATTGTTGTCCACGCTTCCGTAATCGATCCACCGCCACATGTCCGTGGCAAATTGCAGACCGACGGACAAGTGCTGATGACCCACCGCATCCGAACGGGCAACGACGTGCCGATCCTCTACCTGGTTAGCTACATCCCGGTCAGTATCGGGCTTGCTCCTGACGAAAAGCTGCCTGATTCACTGTACACCTTGCTGGAGCAGCATAATCGAACCGTCGTTTCTGCTGTGCATACGATACGCGCAGTTCTGATCGACGAGAAGGTCGCCGAGCATTTGGGCGTCGAGCCGAAATCCGCCGGCTTCTCGATGGACCGCACGAATTATGATGCGTCGGAAGCTCCGGTACTTTACGAGGAAGGTATTTTCCGCGGGGACTTGTTCAGCTATACGATTCGGATGCATAACGGATCGGCCATCTGAGTCGGAATCCGTTGAGAGGAGGGGCGGAATGAAACCTATCATTTGTCTGGACATGGATGCAGTCATCGCTGATTTGTTCACAGAGTGGTTTGCGAGGTACAACCGCGATTACGGGGACGATCTGACCGTAGACCGGGCGCATACATGGGATGCGCCTAGCTATGTGAAGAAGGAATGCGGACACAAAATTTTAGATTACCTTCACGAGCCGGGCCTATTTTTGAGCCTGAACCCGCTTCCCGACGCCATTGATGTCATCGGTCGCCTCACGGAGAACTATAATGTTTTTCTCGTTACTGCTCCACCATCGCTGCCGTCGCTGGCGGAGAAGGTGCAGTGGGTCGAGATTCATCTGCCTTTCCTGAGTTTGGACAGGCTGATTTTCACCCACCGTAAAGACATGGTCCGAGGTGATCTGCTTTTCGACGACGCCCCTAACAACCTGCTTGGGTTTCTTGAAACAGGAAGAAAAGCGATTGCCATGGATTATCCGTATAACCGACACATCGATTGCCACCGGGTAGGCTCTTGGCGCGAGTTCGAAAACCGGCTTCCGGAATGGCTGGAACGGTAACGGGATTAGATGTGGCAGACCTACTATGCAGGCCGGCTCGGCCTTCATGGAATCGCATCGTTCTGACCGCCGCGAGTTGAATCCGTCCGAACGGCGGATTTCGACTCCTTTCTCGTGCCCCCTTCGTAGAAGAGCTTAACAGCAGATGCCCGCACGAAAAACTGAAGTCATGATTAAAAGCTCCTAATCGGAGCTTATTTGGGGAAGTTACATTCATGTTTTAGCGGCAGCTTTTCTTGCGAGCAGAAAGTTCCGCCACGCTTTATCGCTTTAGTGAAGTTAAACTCTCTTTACTCTTGAAAAAGCCGAAAGAACAGTAACGCGTTACTGTTCTTTCGGCTTTTATGAGGATCGCGCCTTATTCTACTCGGACCGCCTGCTAAGCTCATTTCAAAGTAGCCCCGGCTGCTTCAGTCTGATCCAGTTGGCGGAACAAGAGACAGGTGAGGCTTGATGAGCTTCAAACCCTGGAGGCCAAACGTTATTTTTTGATACACTTCGGGGAGAAAGCCTTGAATATATGTTGAAGAACAATTTTCTTGTTCCCTGCTATAAAAATAATCCGGCATCCGTCTTATAAGGGAAAGGGGGACGGCGGCAACATGGTGGAAGGCTCACAAATGCCCGAGCTGTTCCAGCGTCTATTCCGGGAGCATTACCCCGGGGTGGCGCGGAAGCTCTATGCGCTGACCGGCGATTATGCGGCGGCGGAAGATTTGGCCCAAGAAGTATTTCTGCGGCTCTACCGGAGCCCTCCGGAACGGCTGGATGCCGTCGGCGCTTGGCTGCACCGGGTATTAACCCGTATCGGCTACGATTATTTGCGGCAGCGGCAGTCCGGCCAGGCGCTATGGGAGAAGGAAGCCGCCCGTGTAGCGGCCTGGGCGGAGGACGCCGCTCCTTCGGGCGAGACGGAGGTTATCCGCGCCTGGGAGAAGGAAGTAGTCCGCAAGGTGCTGCGGAAGCTCTCGGACCGGGACCGGACCGCCCTGCTGCTTCGGGAAGAAGGATACAGCTATGAGGAGATTGCCCTCCGGCTGGAGGTCAATCCGAAGATTGTCGGCACGCTGCTGGCCCGGGCGGAGGAACGGCTCAAGAAGAAATACGGGCAGGAGGAGGAACGGAGCGATGGAGAAAAAAACGATGCGGATCGGCGAGGAGCCGGTTTTTGATACGGACCGGGCTTGGGAGCGATTCGAGAAGCTGACGGCCAAGGAGCCGGTTCCGGCGGCTTGGAGACGTGTTGACACAAATTGGAATGCAAATACGGCAAAGGCTCATGAGCGTTTGCCGAAAAGTCTGGATGATCAAGAAAAGGACGGTGACATGGAGATGATGCAAAAAAATAAATTCGCGGTACCGCAGGAAGCCTCCGTGATCGGAGCGATGACATCTCAAGGATCGGCAAGGACGGACCGGGCAAACGGAGCATGGCGAACCGAAAGACCGGTCCGGCGCAAGCTTCGGAGACTGACGTCCGGGCTTGCGGCAGCCGTCGTGACGATCAGCTTGTTCACCACTCCGTTAGGAGACCGGGCGCTGGCCGCCATGATGCAAACGTTCCGCATCCAGCATCTGGTCGGCGTCGGGATGTCGGCGGATGACATGACGAGTATCTCCCAGCTGCTGGAACTCGGCTCGCCCGAAGGGGAACGAAGCTTCGATCTGGCCCAATACGGTGCCATCACCCAATCCGGCGGCGGCGAATCCCGCGCGATGACTTGGGACGAAGCGGAGAAGCAGACGGGCTCCCCCCTGCTCCGTCTGGAGGGCTCCGGCTCTCCTGTTTACCAGCCGGAAACTACGCTGACCTTCCATCTCAACGTGTCTGCCGTCAACCGGCTGCTCACGCGTCTCGGAAGCGCCACCACCCTGCCTGCCGAAGCGGACGGCCAGGCCATCCGGCTGCATGTCCCGGACGGCGTCACCGCAGAGGGGAGCTTGTCGGGCAAGCCGGTGCGCCTGCTTCAGTACGGCAAGCCGGAGCTGACCGTGGAGGAAGGCATCGATGCGGCCCTCGTCCGGGAGGCGGTGCTGGGACTGCCTGTGCTGCCGGACAGCCTGCGGACCAAGCTGGCCGCCATCGGCGACTGGCGGAGCACCTTGCCGGTGCCGGCTCGCGATGGCATGGTCAGCAATCTGAAGCTGGGCGGACGTGACGCGATTATGACCATAAGCGGCAAGAATCGCTTTCTGTTCTGGCTGGATGGAGACAGAATGGGTCTGCTGAAAGGCGAGGTCAAGGATTTCCCGACGGAAGCCGCCTTCCGACAGGCTGCGGAGGAGCTTATTCGGCCATGATGATGATTGACACCGATGAATTGACTAAAACTTACAGTGGCCGCGGCGGCTGTCGCGGCATCAGCCTGCAGGTGCCCGAGGGCTGCATATTCGGCCTGCTTGGCCCCAATGGCGCGGGCAAAAGCACCTTTGTCAAAATGCTGGCCGGCCTCCATCGCCCGGACTCCGGGCGGGCCGCCGTGCTGGGGTTGCCGCTGGGCCAGCCCGCAGCGCGGCGCAGGCTCGGCTATTTGCCTGAGCTGTTCCGCTTTCAGGATTGGCTGACTCCCAACGAGGTGCTGCGCTTCCATGGCCGGCTGGGGGGACTGCGTCCCCAGGAGACGAGGGCTCCGGCCTTCCGCAGCCGGGTACGGGACTGCCTGGAGCTGGTCGGCCTCGCGGAAGCCGCGGACCGGCGGGTCGGCGGCTTCTCCAAGGGGATGCAGCAGCGCCTCGGCCTCGCGGCCGCCCTGCTCCTGGAGCCGGAGCTCATCATCCTCGATGAGCCCTCCTCCGCGCTGGACCCGGTCGGCCGCTATGAGATCCGCAGCCTGCTGAAGCGGCTCCGGGGTAAAGGCGTGACGATTTTCCTGAATACCCATCTGCTGGAGGATGTGGAGGAGCTCTGCGATGAAGCCGCCTTCCTGTACGGAGGCGAGCTGCTGGCGTCCGGCCCGCTGCATGAACTGCTGCTCAGCGGCGCCGGCGGAGGAGCCGGCGGCGAAGCCAACTGGCGCTTCCGGGTCGGCGGCTGGCTGCCGGAGACATGGGCGGAGTTAAATGACGCCGTTGCCTCCGCCCTCTCCTCTGCGCTGCAGCTAGTGGAAGCCGATGAGCAAGGCAACGCTCTGCTGACAGCCCGCGTAGCGGACCGGGAGCAGGCTGGCTATCTGTGCTCCCTATTTATTCGGAGCGGACTTACGCTCTACGAATCCGCTCCGCAGACGCATAGCCTGGAGACCTGGTTCCTCCGCATGGCCGGGTCCCGTCACGGAGGTGTCGCGCCATGACCATGTACATCTCGGCCACCTTCAAGGAGTTGACCCGCAAGCGCGTATTTCTGGTCACGATTATTTTAACGTTTGTTTTTCTGCTCCTGTTCGCGGTCGGCGTCCATGAGCTGGCAGGGATCACCGAGGGCTACGAGGATTCGCCCGCTCAGCGCTTGCTGAACGGCATGGTGCTGTTGGTGCTCGGATTGTTTTTCGCGCAGTTTCTGGCCGCTTTCTTCGTCCTGTTCTCAGCCATGGGCATCGTCACCGGCGAGCAGGAGAACGGTCTTCTGCTCGCCGTGGCCGCCCGCCCCATTTCCCGCTGGAAGCTGTATGTGGCCAAGTGGCTGGGCCACGCCGTATGGATCACCGTGTACAGCACGATTTTATTTGTGTCTTTGGTCTGGACCATCCACAGCTTTGCCGGACTGCCCTTGACACTTGGGGATCTGCTGCGCGGCTTCGTCTTATTTATCTGGATGCCGCTCCTTCTCCTGTCGCTGACGATGCTCGGCTCCGTCTACCTGCCGATGCTGGGCAACGGGATTTGCGCCGCCCTGCTGTACGGCTTTGCCCTGTTCACCGGCCTGCTCGAAGGCGTATCGATCTATGAAGGCACTCATCCCGCCCTGCAAAAATTCGCCCTCTTAATCGGGCTGCTTCTGCCAACGGACTCCGTTTACCGGAGAAGCCTCTATGAAGTGCTCGGTGGAGCGGACTGGGCCGGATTGGCCACATCGGATATGGGACCTTTCTCCATGCCAAGCATCCCGTCGAACGCTTATCTCTTATATACGGTGGCGTATGCGGCGGTTCTGCTTTGGCTCGGGTGCCGCGCGTTCAGCCGGAAGGATCTGTAGCGCTTGGATCCCCGCCATCGCCACAGCTATACTCATGCACCGGTCAGCCCCCTGGACCGCGTCCTTCTCTTGGAAGGCGCGCGGCCCGGGGGCTGTTTGCCGATCGCTCGTATCTGGCAGCATACCGCCGTCAAGTCATCATTATGCCGGATTAGGAGCAGAAGGAGGAGGCGCGCTTCATTCAACCATGCCTATCCCTTGCTAGCTTCGCTACAGCCTCGTCCAACGACAAGATTTCTTTGTTCCCCGTGCTGCGCTCCACCACCTCCACCTTGCCCTGGGCCGCCTCTCTGCCGACAACAATCCGCACAGGGAGGCCGATAAGGTCGGCATCCGCAAATTTGACGCCGGCCCGTTCTTCTCTGTCATCGTACAACACGTCTATGCCATGCTGCCGTAAAGTCTCGTACAGCTTGCCGGCCAGCTCAAGCTGCGCCGCATCCTTGCCGGATACCGGAATAAGATGCGCGTGGTAAGGCGCTAAATCCGGGGACCACACGAGCCCGCGTTCATCATGCTGCTGTTCCGCAATCGCGGATAACAGACGCGAGACGCCGATCCCGTAGCAGCCCATGATCATATCCTGCTCTTTCCCCGCCGCATCGAGGTATCTCGCTTGCAGCGCGTTACTGTACCTGGTGCCCAGCTTGAATACATGCCCGATCTCAATCCCTCTGGAAAACTGCAGCGTTCCTTCCTCGCAGTGCGGGCACCGGTCGCCTTCATTCACTTGGCGAAGGTCTGCCTGCCGTGCCGCGGAGAAGTCGCGTTCCGGCATTACGTCCGTCAAGTGATAGTCCGCTTCATTGGCCCCGGCCACGCCGAATGTCATTTGCAGTACCGCCGTGTCCGCGATAATCGGAATATTCAGACCGACTGGGCCGATGTACCCGTGTGGAGCCCCTGTCGCTTCCCGAACGGTTGAGGCGTCGGCCAATTGCACGGTTGTCGCTTGCAAACAGCGTTTGAGCTTCAGCTCGCTCACTTCATGATCGCCGCGCACAACCACCGCGTAAGGCTGGCCGTCCGCCAGGTAAACCAAGGTTTTGATGACCTCCTCGGCGCCGAGCTGAAGATACCGGGTCAGCTCTTCCACCGTGCGTATCTCTGGCGTATGCACCCGTTCGCAGGCAGGCTTCGCTGCGGGCCCGCTCCCTGCCTCACGGGGCGTCAGCCTGGACGTGGCCGTCTCCATGTTCGCGGCGTAGCTGCAAGATGTGCAGGCTACAATCGTATCCTCCCCCACGTCGGAGAGCGCCATGAACTCATGCGTCTCCCCTTCCCCGCCGATAGCTCCCGCGTCCGCTTCGACGATGGCGAATGTAAGCCCGCAGCGCTCGAAAATCCGGGTATACGCCTCGTACATCTTTCTGTACGACTCGTTCAGCCCCTCCCATCCGGTGTCAAACGAATAGGCGTCCTTCATCATAAATTCTCTTCCCCGCAGCAAACCGTAACGGGGACGGCGTTCATCGCGGAATTTCGTCTGGATCTGGTACAAAATAACCGGCAATTTGCGGTAGGAGCCGATTTCCGTTTTAACCAAGGCTGTGATGATTTCCTCGTGGGTAGGGCCTAGCGCAAATTCACGATGATGCCGGTCCTGTAGACGAAACAGCTCCGGCCCATAGTCATCGTATCTTCCCGATTCCTTCCAAAGCCCGGTCGGCTGCAAAGCCGGCATAAGCAGCTCCTGGGCACCGGCCCGCTCAAGCTCCTGGCGAATAAGCCGTTCAATCTTCCTCAGCACCCGCAAGCCCAGCGGCATATAGGTGTATACTCCCGCCGCGAGCTGTCTGATATAACCCGCTCTCACAAGCAGCTTATGACTGTGGACCTCCGCATCCGACGGCGCTTCCCGCAACGTATTCACAAATAACATGGATTGTCTCATGACTGTTCCTCCCCTAAAAAAAAATAAAGACACATTCGTCAGGGACGAATGTGTCGTGGTACCACCCTTTTTCTACCGCCAGCAAATAAACGGTTCTCCAGCCGATTAACGGTCGGTCCCGGCATCGGCTACTCGAATTTCGCCGCTGCTGCTCGCAAGGCGGGAGCATCTATTCCTGACGGGAGACCTTGCAGCCGGGGGACTCCTCTCTTAACGTCGAGCTGATAGATACTATGTCCTTGGTGATCGCATTTAACCTATATATGGTACATGATATTAGCGAAATACTTACGCGGTGTCAAGCGGCAAGCCGCAAAAAAATCCCGTTATGCTTCAGATCAGCTTATAACCCGCTTCCGCTATTTTCCATTGACCGTCTGCCCATACCAGCCGGCAAGTCAGCGCAGCATCCTGTGTGCCGCACGCTGCCTGTAAACACAACCGTAAACGAATTCACGCCATGGGAACCGGCCGGGATCTCCTCACCTGCATGCCCGCATAACGGTCGCCGGCTTTGAGGCGTTGCGCATCGTAGAAGCGCGGTCCCGGCTGCTCGGGGTAGTACCAGCGTCGCTGTCACCAAGCGCAAACACATGGGTTGAATTGGAAATTTTTTTGATTACCTCATTGTATTCGTTTTGCGCATCGGTCATGCCGGGTTCGGGCCGGTACAATCTTTGCGAGTGGATTGCCTTGAGCCGTGGCATAAGTCGGTAGTCCAGTAAATAGCAGAATGCAAACGCAATTTCGCTTTGACCGTGGGAATCTCCATAGTTCTTTTCGACTTCCATATCCGTGCAGTGTCTCAGCAATCCTTCCATCATGGCGGCAACTTCCGATGACGAACATGATTTGAGCTGCGAGTAGATGCACGTTGAATTTTTCTCAACATGCCAGTAAATCATCACGCCACGGCCTCGGTACCGGATGTGCCATTCCGTCATGAGGTTTTGATTCCAGGCTCCGAATTTTTAGAGTCTGACGCACATGACGTGGTTCCCTCGCCCCAGACCTCCTGCATCCGCACCTTAAAAATGTGGTTGACCACATCAGCGATCGCGTTTCGTAAATTGTCCTTATGAATGAACTTACGCCGCACATAGAGCAAGTCTTTATACGATTCGCCATGATCACCGGCGCTCACACGCTTCAAGCTCCGTACAGGGAAAGAATCAGCCTCTTTTGAAGCGTATCCCGATCAAGCATTTCCCGATTGGCCACCGACTTAAATTGCTCCGTGAAACCGACTCGAAGATCCGCCTCTTTCAAAATATCCAACAAGCTTGTCATCGGCCAGCGCCGAATCATTTCGCCTTTCAACCTCGAGAGATTCATCGGCTCCGCTTGTGGTTCTAATGGAGAAACGACAATCCAGCCGCCGGCCTTTTCCGTAAAACGAACCTTCAGGTTCTTCGGCATCCCCGCGTTGAGCTTTTCCAGCCCCTCGCTCATGGCTTGTTTGAGCGTAGCGATAAAGGTTTCTGCATCGAGCGGTTGCTTCAGTGCCTTGTAGTTTTCAACGCGCCGTTCTTCAAAGTCGGCAGGCAGATCTTCATCCGGATTGCGATATCGGTTCGCGCCAACCACCCATATTTCTTTGCACCGCAACTTATCACGGAGGGCTTGAAGGGCGCTAATCTCATAGTTCATCCGATTGACGCGATCCTGCCCTTTTTCATCTTTCTTCACCACGATCTCTCCATTTACGATGCGAAAACACCTTCAATCGGGATTTCTTCGGTAACCGGGAAGTAATGCATTCCGGAATCGGAATACTTTCTTATTAGCTCAAGGGCACGGATCACTGGTCGAGGAACTTCGTTGTTGGAGCGAAACTGGAGGATGCTTAAAATTTCTGGCACCATACGACGGTAGCGGTTACCGTAAGAGAACGGCATGGATTTTCTGCCGATAAGCCGGTCCGGTATGTTTGAACTCTTTAATTAGATCCTTCAATGTCTGCTCACTTACCACGGGGAAGATTACATCGCGAATAATGCCTTCCGGGTTATCAATGGCTTTCTGCGCCATATTGAACAGAATGCCGTATTTGTTGCTAACCCGTCGAAGGGCATTCAAGATTTCTTTCTCCACCTTCCGTTCAGCGCGAACGCTGATCCGGTGAATGATTTGTACCAGCAAGTCCACAAGGTTATCTGTAATCTCCTGATTTCGGAGCCAGAAACAAGCACACAAAAGCGCATAGCGGATTGGATGGGGGGGCGGCAGGGTACGCAGTTTATGAACTTCTTTCATAAAGCTTTCTAAACCTGGCCGACCAGGATCGGCCTTCAGTTCATGGAACGTAACTTGGCTGCTATCCTCCCGAGGCAAATCTTCACTGGTATCGTCGAGCATGGCTATGCTCTCAATCAAGGCATCCAATTTTGTGGGCGTTGATGGGGGCAGTTTCTGGAACGTAGTCTGAAAGAACTGTTCTTCATGTGTATGTATAGCAGAACGGATAAGGCGCTTAATACGGTCGGGTGTCGGCGGCTCCACTTTCATTTCGCGGAACCGACCGTATACCGAATCCTTAACCCCCTCCCACTCCATTCGTACTGCGTATATAGCTCGGATTCGCAGAAAATCTGCTTAGCGATATAGACAATGACCGGTTTCGAAACCTCAAACTTATGAATGGGGAAACGCGCCTCATTTGGTTTCACATTATCCCCTCCGAGCGAAGTTCCTAAAATAGTTAGTATCGGAACTATATAGTTGAAAACAGTATAGCTAAGCTGTATATTTTAGACAATAAGAATCTCAAATAGCTTGATGTTCCATTTTCAAGAGTAAAAACGGAACTTTACATTTCCTAATTCCTAAGCTCCGTCGGTACGATTTAGTTTTCTCACGAATGCTCGCTTATTCGCGAGGCACCTCCAATATGCGCTAGAATCAGTTGTTTTTTTAGAGCAGAAGCCGGCGTGGCAACTGCTCTATTTTTCATTACTGCATACGAACGCAATCTCCATAATCTCCTAGGAACGACTTTTGAAGATGCCTTTTTTCACCGATTGCCTTTATTTTTGCAATCCAATGTCCCAAAATTGCTTGCCTAGTTGTTATATAAGTTAAAGAGTCAATGCTGAGGAGGGAAGGACGTGAAACCGTCAGAATTAGACCAAATAGTACGGTCTGTAAAAAAAGGGGAGAGTGGCCTTTATGGACAACTCGTCTTTAATTTTCAACAACAAATATTTAAGTACTGCTTTCATATGCTTGGGCAGTTGCAGGAAGCTGAGGATGTGACACAAGATATATTTTTGAAAGGACTTGAACGGCTAGATCAGTATCAAGAAGGAACATCGTTTAGTGCATGGCTGTATAAAATTGCTTACCATGAGTGTCTGAATAGAATTAATCGAGCTAAGACATATAAAAGGCTATTACGAATACTCAGTTGGTCAACTACCGCGGTGCAAGCTGAATCGATTATTCCGAAATTTCAATTTAATCAAGAGTTGCATGGAGCAATGTTGCAACTGAACCTAAAGGACCGCCACATCATTTGGCTGCGTATTGTTGAGGAGAACCGTTTCGAAGACATAGCAATTCAAATGAATATGAGTTATGCAGCGGTAAGAAAAAGATATGAGCGAGCAAAGGACAGATTAAGACGTACCATCACCATTAAGGAGGATGATAAAGATGGACGAAGCTTTTCATACTGATGAACTTGAACTAAAAGATATGTTTAATGAAACAAAATTACCACCAATCCATTTGGAAGCAAAATTTCAGATAATCGAGCATACACACAAAACTGCTAAATTAAGAAAGATGGTTCCTCACAAATGGGTGTTAGCAGGAATTAGCTTTTTAGTTATTGTCCTGCTTGCAGGGGCTGTATCCTACCTCCCGGTTTCAGCGGAGCAACTCCAAAGGATACCACTCATTGGAAAACTGTTCTCTGGGAATATCTTCACAATTGCTGGGGATAGCGGCATTCATATTGGCCAGAACGCTGGCCTGTCTACTGAGGTTCCTTTAATAGATAGCGATCAAGGCGTGACTATTAAGCTGCAAGATGCATTGTTTGATGGAGCCAGACTTTCTATTAGCTATGAAATTAATTCTGCAAAGCCTGATAACCTAATGTTTATCCAGAACATTACTGTAGCAGTTAATGGAGGCCCGCTAAAAGCAGCTACATTTGAGACAAAGCCTCGTCAAATAAATGCAAATCAGTCCATAGGCATCTTAACTGTCGATATGGATCAGATGGAATGGATAGAAAAATTTATATTGGAGCTAAACATAAACCAAATAAGAGCCGCAGACCTAGGTGAAACAAGTAAAATCGCTGGAAAGTGGAGTTTTAAGCTACCCATTGAAAATCATGCCTTAGAGAATAGCAAATATAAAAAGCTAGTAAAGGGGCCTTCAGCAAAATCTGAAGACGGAGAGTTTCAATTGACGGATTATTTGATTACACCAATAACGACAAAATTGGGATATCGTTTTGAAGGAAATACAGAATGGCTGAGATTTCAAGTCAAAGACGGACAAGGAATGATTATTGACTGGCTAAATAGTCGTTCTGACACAACAGCGAATGGAGTTATCGGTACTTCTAGGTATGTTCCTCTTCCCGAAGGAACGAAGGAGATTTTTGTAACGCCGTATTACTTGCTCCCCGATATTGTTGATGAGGAACTAAAGAAAGTCAAAGTCAACCTGACGGACAATTACCCCATTACTTTATCTCAAGGAAACGTTGGAGAGATCCGGGTAAACAACGTAGAATTTCAATCTGAAAAGACACTGATTTATTATGAGGTGATAGGAAAAAACCCTCATATCCAATCCGCTTCATTATGGATGGAGACATCAGACGGTCAGATGGTTATTTCCGGGCCTGGCAACCGTAAGCGAATCAGTGATTCCACCTATAGTTACGTATTAGAATACCCTGCTCTTAACCCCAATGAGTCATATGTGTTAGGTACGATGATACAGACGGATCTTAAGCTTCTAGAGGAGTTAACGCTTAAACTCATTGTAGAGTAAGCAAAAAACTATACCCTAGCAGCTATAATAGTACAGTCAGTTTAGAAAAAACCCTCCGGATTGGAGGGTTTTTACATTTATATCCATATGTTTGCACCTGGTGTCAGCAACGCTGGTACTACCCCTGCTCCCCCTGCTGCCGGTCCGCCGCGGCCCAAGCTGCAGCGCCTACGCATAGGACAACCAGCAGCAGCCATCCCTTTGAGCTTCGTTTCATGTGCATCCTCTCCCCGCTCCATGAGCTTCGCTTAACGCCTAATCTCCCTACCCAAGACGTTGGAGGCTGCGCAAAAGTTTCATCCCCTACGATAATTAGACATCCTCCGGCGCCTCATAAGCTCCTCGTCGCAAAAGCCGCCGGCATCCTCCGCGCTTTCAGGCGATACAAAAACAGACGGACGCCCCATGCGGAGCATCCGTCTGTTTTCGTGCCTTTGTTTGTTTAATTCCCAGCAAGTATATGCTCCAGGGATCGTTCGATTTCTAAGGTGAAAGACGGCCTGCGTCGTCCCCGGCAGTTATTTGTTGTTCGCCTCATAATAATCGGCGAACACTTCGGCGAAAGCTTCCGCCGTTCTCAAGCTTTCCTGCAGCGTATTGTTCGCGCTCCCGAATTCCAGCAGGAGGCTTCCCGGAGAGAGGGACTGATTGTACTCGCCGTCTCCATGCTCGGCGTCCTTCAACAGCACGCCGCGCGACAAGCCCGGGTATTTCTTCTCCAGACGGCTGTTCAACGCTTCGGCGAGCTTTTTGTTTTGCTTATAGTTGGCATGTCCCGTCCCTATGACGAACAGGAGGCGAGCATAGGTTTTGCCGTTCAGCGTAACGGTGGTCTGCGCTTTCGGAACTTCGCCATCCCGGTGAATATCGAAAAAATACCCCAGGGACGGGTTCGCTTTCGCCGCCGCTTGTACCGCTTTGCGCGATTCGGCATAGGAATGGGCGTAGCCAAGCTTTTTCTCCGCCAGCCTCTCGGCAAAATCATCTTGAGCCGCCAGGGCGGAAATGCCCCTGCGCTGAAGCTCCGCGCCTACTTGCTTGCCGACCAGCGTAATGTTGACGTTCCGATCGTCTACGGAGGCGCCCTTCGTTTGACTGGCTACATTTTTCCAGGATTCACGGTTATGCGTATGATATATGTATACTTGCTTGTTGGCGCTTGAATCCTCGTTAGCCGAGCGGCCCGCGATATCGGTTTCTACGACCCAGGAGGCGACATAAGCGGTCGCTTTAGCCCCAAGCCGGATCTGATACCAGTCTCCCTCCTTGGCTACGATCGGGTAAGTCTCGCCCGGCATGCCCTTGCCTACAATCTCCTGATCGGTGCCCGGTCCCTTGCGCAGGTTGGTTCGATCGATAATCTTGACGACGGTTTGCTTGGCCGGCGTTGGCTCCGGCTGTTTGACAGCAGGCTTGGAGTCCGACTTGGCAGCAGCGGTCTTGGGCGCAGCTTTTGTCCTCTCGACGTATTCGTGGAACACCCAGCCGGCCGTCTGGTCCGTCAGCCGAATCTTCAGCCATTCCTTCTGCTCGGCCAAAATTTCGTAGCTCCCGCTCTTGCCGATCTGCTGGATGACCGCTGCCGTAAGCTTGGGCGATGTGCGGACGTTCAGCCGGTCTACCGTACTGTGGGCATAGGCTTTGTCCGTCTGAGCGGCGCTAATCTTGACTGTCGCTTTGCCGCCGCTCTCCTTGGGGGAGGCCGCTTGCCCGCTTGCAGCATCGGCCGTGCCTAGCAGGAGGCATACACTGACCACTGCGCTTCCGATTTTGTAACGAAACAAGAAGCTCCTCTCCTCTGCGTTTGAAAATAAGATCAACATCTTGAATTCGACACAGACAGACGAAATCCTTCCCGCACGCCGTGAAAAATGACTCGATCGCCATCAGAACAGGGCGAACATTGCCGGGTTATCCAAGCCACAGCCTCTTAGCTGCGTGAGATATCCAAGTCCCGAAGCATCGCCGTAAATTTGCGGACGAACCGCCTGGGGGTGAACCGGGTGCGAATGTACCGCTCCCCCCGGCTGCGAAGACGGCGCCTGAGGTCATGATTATACAGCAGCCGCGTAGCTTGGAAGACGGCGCGGTCCACATCCCCGCGCGGGTAAAACAAGCCGGTTTGCCCGTCCACGATAAAGCTCCGCACCCCATCCGAATCCGTGGTCAGGACCGGACACCGGCATAGCAGAGCCTCGGCAACCGCATATCCGAACCCTTCTGCCAAGGAAGTTGAGCAAAGAAACCCTCCCGAATCGCCAACGATGGACAAGTAGTCGGCCATATTGACGTGGGGCACGTTCGGATATAAAACAACCCGCTTCTGTATCCCCAGCTCAAAGAGCCTGACCTTGAATCGTTCCTGCTGATCGCCTTCCGTCAAGCTGTCGTCTCCGAACATCCACAGCGACAAACCGGGAACCGTCTGCAGCAGCCGCGCTCCGATCTCCAGAAGCTCCTCCCAATTTTTATTGGACTGAAGCCGTCCGACCCAGGCCAGGACAGGCGCGCTGCGCGCCGGATATGCTTCATATCCGAAGTTTTCCGTATCGAGCGGATTATCGAAGCAATAATGGCGCAGCTGAGGAAATCCGCCGGTCATCAGCTTAACCAAGTGCGAGGTCTTCGGATACAGCAAGCCAGACGCGCAGCGGGATACGATCGGAACTGCTTGATCGACTATCGCTGCAGCCGCCTCCGGGGTTCCAAGACCATGCACCTCATAAATAAGAGTCTTGTCATAACCGGATGCCCGGATGGTCTGAACGAGCATCACGTCGGTGCAGACGACGATAACATCGAAGCGTTCCGCACGGATAATCCTCGCTATTTCTTCGGGACAGTTCGTAATATGCGTTCGGGTTTTCCGGATATTTTTTATCCCTTCATCCGAATATCGGTACAGCAGCTGGCACTCGATCCCTTGGGATTGAAGAATTTCGCAGCGAATTCGATTCAGCGTCTCCATCCCCCCGCTTGGATTATAGAAGGTAAATAAAATTTTCACGGGGCTCCCCACCTTTACTCTTCATCCCACTTTCCGAGCAGCCTTACGAAAGCATCCGTACGAAACAGCTCATGGGCATGAGGCCGGCTGTCATCATAGGTCTGCCGATAGCTGACAAGCCTGTCTGCCGTGTAATAGCTCGCAACCGCAACCGCGTCCGCCCTGTCCATCTGCTGCACGAGCACAGACAGATCCAGCGTGCTGACAAATGTTTCAGGGCCGAGCAGCATCGTGTATGGCGAGCGGATATGACGCAAGGTGGCGAGCAGGGCAGCTTTCACCGGGACATGCGGGAACCAGCGCGCCTCGAAGGTCGGATGCTTAATCTCCGCCAGCTCTTTCCCATAACGGAAATCCTCAGTATGGTCAAGCGCGTATACCCGATAATTGCTGTATTGCTGGTCGTACACTTTTTCCAGACGGTTTGCCGGAGCTTCGCTTGCCTCTGTCAGAACAAACAGGAAAGCGACCTGGGCAGGGATCCCCCTTCTCGTTCTTGCTTCATGCCGCGCCAGATGAAAGGCGTACCGCCATCCCCGCCTCTTCTCTGCCGACCTCAGTGTTGAAGATATGCTGTGATCCGACAATGACCGGTAATCCGCCAGATCAACCGGGATAAACCGGGTTTCGCACAGCTCCGTCAACCGCAGCCAATAGTCATAGTCCTCCACCGGCTCCATGCGGTAACCGTCGAGCTGTCTCGCATAACAAGCTTTGTACATGAAAGAGGCGCCGATGGTGTTGCCCTGCAGCAAAGCTTCCTTCGGCTGGCCTTGAAACAGTCTCTGGCAGGCGAATTCCTGCTCCGTATGGGCGACTTCTCCCCGACCGTCGATAGATCGGTAGGAGCTGTACACAAGTCCAAGCGAATCCGGTCCTTTGACCAGCGCATGCCGCAGAACCCGGATAAAGTCCGGGGCATAGAAGTTATCGCTGGAAGCCCAGGTCACGTAGCGGATATCCGGGTCCTCCAAGAGCGGCTTGAAGCCTCGATTCAGCGTCTTCGCCACGCCCAGGTTCGACTCGTTTACAATAAATTCCACGCGCGGATCGTCCCCGGCAAGCTCCCGGCACAAACGCTCCATGTCCGGAGCTCCGTCGATGACGATGACCAAACGGTACTGTTCATAAGTTTGATTCCGTATCGACTGGACGGCTGCAGCCAGATAGTCCGCACGCTGAATATAGACAGGCATCACCACACCTACATCCGGCACACAGCTCCCTCCTGTCCTGCCTCTCCTCGAGATAAAGTATGTAAAGGGTTGCAAACTGGTTTGGACGTTTGCCCCCGTAGTAGATATTTGTCATAGCATGCTGGCGCAAACATGACAAACGAAAAGAGGCTGTCCCCATGCGGCGGACACCCTCTTTTTATGAAAGGCAGAATTATGAGGTTATGGCTCTGGCCTGTCGCTGTTCCCGAGCATCAAGGCTTCAAAAATAAAACGCCCATTAACGAATAAATGATAACAGTGGAAAACAGGACCGTCATATGGACGAGCGAGTAAATAAACATGGACTTGGCCCATTTCTCGGAGTCCATCGACCTGAAGCCGAACAAGCTGAGGAACAGCCAGGCGAGACTGAGCAGAAGCGATACCAGCACAAGGCCGAGACTCAAGGACCAGAACAAAAAGCTGATGGCCACTAACAGAACCAAATAAACATTCGTCTGAATGTAGGTTCTCCGCACGCCCTTGACGACCGGCAGCATAGGAACATTCGCAGCCTTGTACTCATCATGCTTCCGAATAGCTATCGCATAGAAATGCGGCATCTGCCAAATGACTGCAATGACGAAGAGACCAAGTATCGCAGGATGCGTAACGTCCGGATACATCGCGGCCCAGCCGATCAAGGGCGGCATAGCTCCCGAGATGCTGCCGACCTCGGTGTTGTATATCGTTCTTCTCTTGGTCCACATCGTATAAGGAACGACGTAGAAAAACAATCCGAGAAATCCGAGCAAGGCCGCGAGCGGAGTAGCCAGCGCAAGCACGGCAATCCCCGACACGGACATCAGCAAGCCAAGCCAAAATACCGCTTTCGGCGATATGTCGCCGGTCACCGTCGGCCTGTTTTTCGTTCTCTGCATGATGGCGTCGATGTCACGGTCATACAAGTTATTCCAGGCGCCCGCCGCGCCCATGACCAAGATGGAACCGATCAGGGCGTACAGCATATCGGGCAGCTTTTCCAGCAGACTGAGATCATACGTATATAAGGCCAAAGTCAAGCCGGCAAACATCGTAACCAAATTCGATTTGATAATCCCCGTCTTGACGGTTTGTGCCAAAATCTGGGATAAGGACAACTTTTTATTCGCTGTCAAGCCTGCTTCTTTCGGCATGGGAACCCCCTGACTTTTCTCTATGATGTGAGATGCACTATTCGGTATATTAGTTCCGCCGGATGCAATTGTCAAGCTCAGGAAACAGCTTGCGTTGTCCGGGGACAATACCGGCCTGCAGCTGTTCGGCGATAAGAGTATCCCCTGAAACCGGAAACCATATCGTCGCCGGACGCCGACATCGGGCGGGATTGAATTTAATGAATAAACTAGTTTACATAATATTTGTTATGTACACTTTTTTTCGCGAGGGCTATTCCTTCTAAAATATGGGAATACTGATGACGGAGGTGACATTATGATCGTCAATCTAATCATCGGTTTTCTGGTTCCTTGGATCGTCGGCTTATTCCTGTATAGAAAGTCACCCGCTATGGTATGGCTGATCTGCCCCTTCGCAGCAACGATTTCAGCACTTATCAACGATATCGGCTACCATCTCAATGTTTGGGATTTTACTCCCGAGATCGAAAACGATGAAACTTTATCGGCCCTCCCCTTCGATCTGGGCTTCTATCCGGTTATGGCCTACTGCCTGATCTTGTGGATCAGAAAAAACAACCGGCATGTCTCGATGAAAATCGGCGGCATAAGCTTGCTTACCACCGCACTGGAATATATCTGCTTTCTGGCAGGCAAGCTGGAGTACGGGAACGGCTGGAACCTGGGCTGGACATTCCTTTCCTATATTTTCGCTTACGGACTCGTCTACTTGTATTACCTGCGCTTGGTCAAATTCGACGTCATCCGGATTGCAGGAGACCACTAGCTCTAAGCAGGTACGTACCTGTATACGCGCCGGCGGAACCCGAACCTTGGGGTGGAACAGGCGCCTGCAGCTATTTCGCAGCGCAGGGCAAGCTTGGTCAAGATGTCTTCTTCTCCAATCCAATCAGCTGCGCATACAAAGCAACGTGGTTTTCCATCCGTTCTTCGATAGCCGCTGTACTCAGCCGATCGAGGCGATGCAGCAAAAACTCGGCAACCATGCCGAAGAGCGGGTATTGATACCCGGCGGCTAGCGTGCGCGGCGGCAGCGGACGAATGCTTCCTCGCTCCGCATATTTTGCAAATGCGGCTTCCATGAAGTCGATCGACCTCTTCATGACTTCGTTCATGTAAATATCGCGCGCGGCGGCGTTGCGGAACTGTTCAAGCAGCAAAATGCGCCAGATCTCCTCCATCTTGGGGCTCCGCAGATGATTGCGCAGATTCATATAGCTGTGACGCATAAGCGCTTCGGGCGTCATCGCCCCCACGATGCGGTCCAGTTGATGGAGGGGCGGCATCATATGTCCGATGCTGATCCGGAAGTTGGCGAAGATCGTGTCCTGAAGCTCCTCCTTGCTGCCGTAATGATTATAGAACGAGCTTTCCTTAATCCCCGCCTCCCGGGTCATATCCCGGATCGATACCCCGTTAAATCCATGACGGGAAAAAGCGTCAATCGCAATCTCCAGCAATTTGAGCTTATTCGCATTCACAATCGGTCTGTTCGACAAATCGATGTAATTGTCCATTTTTGTTGAAACTCCCTCCCCGATCCAACTAACTAACACCCGTTATCCCAATTTTAAGCGAACGACTGTTAGTTTGTCCATCTGTCTTATACAACCCGCTTGATTCGTCTTCCCGCTCCCTCATGCCGTATGGTATCCTACTATCAAGGAATACCGGGTATTTCCAGCGGTTCCGCAAGGCCTCTCAAGCGCTTCACAGGTTCAAAAAAGCGATTTGTGCTAGAAATGATCGGTTTCAACTCTGACTTCGGCAACGAGGCTCCGATACAATAGTCTTACCGGCGAATAAGCAAGCAAACGTTTCGCTGAGCATGACCATTGAGGGAGGTTCTAGGGATGATTACGAAAGGAAGCTTGTTTTCAGCCGCTCAATTTCAGGAGGAGGGTTACAGCGGGCCCGTACAGGGGCTGACGCTGGAGGAGGCGGACAACTATTACCGGTTATTCTTCGATACGCTCGGACAATCCAGGTTCGAGCCGGGGCCTGCCCGGATTAGCTTGTCCGCCTGGCATCACCGGCACCGCTGGGCCTATGAGCTGGCTACCCACCCGAGCATCGTCGGGGCGATGAGGCAGATTCTCGGCGAGGATCTGGTGCTGTGGGCGATGCAGTTCTGGTACAAGGAGCCGAACAACGACAAGTTTATCCCCTGGCATCAAGATATCAACTACTGGCCGATGGAGCCTGCGATCAATGCTTCGGCCTGGGTCAGCCTCGGATGGTCGATCCGGGAGAACGGCTGCTTGCGGGTGATTCCCGGCACCCACCGGTCCGTCGTCGAACATATTTCGACCGGAGACGCCCAGAGCATGTTCAGCGAGGGACTGCCGGGGGAACTGGTGGATGAATCGCAAGCCATCGACTTGGAAATGTCTCCCGGACAGATGGCTTTTTTTAATGAAGCCATCTTCCACGGGTCCGAGATCAACAGCTCCAATATACCGCGCGTTGCTTTCTCCGTTCGGTACACGACGCCGGAGGTCCGGTTTCTGATGGACGAGTGGGGAGGCGACACAAGCCGCATCCGTACATTTCTGGTTCACGGGGAGGATACGCTGAAGCGGAATGAATCGATTCGTGGCGTAGTTCCGGAAGAGTGAGCGGGACGAGGCGGGAAGTTTTTTTATACGAGAACAGGCGGTGGCGGCGTGAATCCTTATCAGTTGGTGCTGGATACGTTAGAAGTACGTTTCCTTCATATTACCGAGCATCTGCTGGACTATCGCTGGCATATACGGGACCGGGTGCTTCGCCATTCCGTGCTCTGGCTGGTGGAGCAAGGGGCCTTCTCCCTTGTCGTCAACGGGACCTCCTACTCCTGCCAGCCGGGAGATGTTTGCGTGCTTCCCGCCCAAGGAACAATCGGCTGCCGCGCCATTTCTTCGGATATCCGGCTGATCAGCATTAACTTTGACGCCAAAGTCACTTGGCTGGGCGACCGCTCCTGGGAGCAGGCCATCGACCTGCCGGTCGTTTTCTCCCAGGGAGGAGCCGACGTCCGATTGGCAGCAGCCGAAATGCTGGCGAACGCGGGAAATCCCTCACCCTTCCTCTTACTGCTGATGCAGTCCGGTCTGCTGCGCATCCTGTTCCATCTGGTCGAGCGGCTTCCCGCGGAGCAAGCGTTGGCGATCCAAGGGTTCAAGGACCCGCGTATCCATACGGTCGTCCGCCATTTGCTCGCCCATCCGGACAGGATGCCCGAAGTGGCGGAGCTCGCGGAACTGGCAGAGCTAAGCGAATCGCATCTGCGCAAATTATTCATCCAGCATACCGGGCTGGCTCCGCTGCCTTTCGTACATCAGCTGAAGATCGAGCAAGCCAAAAAGCTGCTGGCATCCACCGCCAAACCGATCTCGCTGATTGCCGATCAGCTTGGGGTAAATAACGCCAATTATTTCACCCGGCTGTTCAAGGGCAAAACCGGCTTGACTCCCCAGCAGTACAGACAACAGTTCGGCCTATGGATTCAGGAATAAACCGGCGATACGAGCATGACCGCCGGTTCTTATTCCGGAATAAGCGGCGCGTTCATCAGCTGAACCCAGCCTATGTAAAGAATGAACGGGATGACGCAGCCGATCACCAGCGCCAGCACGACAAGCTTGCTCATCCTCCGTGAGCTCATCTTAATCCCCTCCGCTTGTTTACAGATTTTCACTGAATAGACGGTCATTCAGCCCCGAAAGTTGCCGTGTTCAACCGGCCTCCTTTGGTACAGGAGGTACAGGCTGGTACAGACGGTACAACCGATCCCGAGCGAACCGTTCCGCGCACAGAACTTCCGTACCCCTGTTTTCGAACCCAATCCTGCTTTCCATAAACAAAAACGAGGCGGAAGACACTATCCACCCGGAAACCCTATAATGGTTCAAAAAACCTGGAGCCCTCCGCTTTCGGGAAGACTCCAGGTTCCATGGGCGTACGGCGGCTGACATACGGTCGAGTAACGGCCTTTTTAACATTTGCAGGCCCACCTTTTTCCGTTCCTTTTCCGCTCCTTCCGCCCCATTCCGTTCTTCTGTCATTCCTTTTTCGCTCTTCTTCCGATTCTTCTTCCGTCCTTCTTTCGCTTTTCACTCGCCATCACAAAGGAATGCTCACGACTCGCGCGGGCGGCGCTTCTTTAGTAGCAAGCCGCGGGCGGTCCGTTCAGCCGGCAAATGTCAGCTGGCCGCTCATTCGCAGCAGGATGGCCGCGCTCTGCGCGCGGGTCGCAGCCGCTTCGGGAGCGAACAGCCCGCCCTCTTCGCCTTGCACCAGCCCGGCGGCAGACAGACGGCTTACCGCCTCGCGCGCCCAGTCGGCCAGCCGATCCTCATCGGCAAACACCGCAGCGGAGGCAGGGGCCGAAGGGTCAACCGGATTGCGTCCGGCAAAGCCGAGCGCCCGGTCAAGCATAACCGCCATCTCTTGGCGGCTGATGATCTGCTGTGGGCGGAAGCTGCCGTCTCCATAGCCGCTGACAATCCCCGCGGCCGAGGCTGCTTGAACCGCTCCGGCGAACCAGTCGTCCTCCGCTACGTCGTTCGGCACGGCTCCGGCCTGCAGCCCGGGCGCAGATGCCGACAGACCGAGCGAGCGGACGATCAGGGCGGCGAATTCGGCCCGGGTGACGGGCGCATCCGGCTCGAATTGCCCCGATGCAGTGCCGAGCGCGATGCGTCTGGCCGCCATCTTCTCAATATCCGGCTGCGCCCAGTGGCCGCGAATATCGGAGAAGCTAAGCTTGCTGTCCACGACCAGGTAGGTGCTGTTCGTCCGGCTGTAGATCGTAACCTCGTTCCCGCTGACCGTGAACGGAACAGGCTCATAGATGGGCGCCCCATCGGCGGTCGTCCCGGCGCGAAGCGCCGCCAGACCGGTTCCCGCCGGAGCCGCTCCAAGGCTGATGGATCTTGGCACATATTGATTGAAGGCATCCAGCTTCATCGACTTGCCGCCGGGAGCCGTGACGAGCACTTCGAAGTCCGCGGCCCCGAGCACAGTCGTATCCGGCGCCGCAGCCTGTACGCGGGCCGCTTCGTTGCGGCGGATGATCACCTCCAGCTGAAGCTCGCCAGCCGGGACGCCAAGGCGGGCGGCCCACTGCTCCGCAGCCAGCTGGCCCGCCGGCAGCGTGTAGCTGCCGGCCTGACTCGTCACGCGGACGGATGTGACAGACGTATCGGCTGCGAGCTTCTGCAGCAGCTCGGCTGTCAGCTTCACTCCCGCCGCCGGAGCACCGGCCTCCGTTCCTCCGCCAGCCTGGAGCGTCACGACGCCGCCGGATGCTTCACGCATCGCCAGCTCCAGCTGCTCCGAGGTGACGGCGGCGAGATCGGCCCATCCCGGTGCTGTTCCGCCCGTGCCGCCCGCGGAGCCGGCCCCGCTAAGCCCGCCGCCTTGCCCGGGTGAGGCCGGACCGGTCTGCTCATCCTCCGGGGATGGGCTTGGATCGTCGTCCGGGTCTTCCGTGCCTGGCGAACCACCGCCCTGCTCCTCTTCGGCAAGCCGCCGGATAGACAAGGTATAGGTGTTGACGGCTTGATTCTCCGCAACCACCGTTACCTGCAGCGTATTATCCCCGACGTTCAGGCTCCATGGCCAAGCGTGTCCGCTGGCTGTCCACTCGCCGCCCATGTAGAGCTCCGCAAGGCTGTCGGCAGCAGTTGGAGTTATCTCTACGCTTTCCGTCTCATAAGGAACCTGAGCGCTGTAGCTCAGTCTGCCCGGCTCAAACGCCGGCTCCAGCGTACCTGCGCTTATCGCAAGAGCGCTCAGCTCATTGTTGCCCGACGCCTGCTCCTCCGTTACCGTAACGCCGGGCGCCTTCGCATAGTTAACGCCTGTATTGTCCAGTACATTCGCCCGCAGCACGATGTCCTTGCCTGCCCGCAGGTCGATGCCGTTCGTATTGCCGGTGATGATATTGCCGGCAATGCGCACTCGCTCCGGATCGCCCGCGCCGATATAGTTGGCATTCGTATCTCCGTTATCATGCTCCAGCACGATGCCCCAGAAGCCGGGTGCGGTATTGCCCCGTATCATGTTGCCGCGGATGACAGTGCCAGGACCGTTGAGCACCTTGATGCCCGATGCCTTCTCTACATCCGTCGTCAGCTCGATCACATTGTTTTCGATCAAGGTGTCCGGCGTCCCCATCGTGACTACGACGCCTTCCCGCGAATTGCGGATGATGTTGTCGTGAATATAGTTGCCGGGACCGGACTTGCTGTGATTGCTTGGCGCAGTCCCGCCCGTGTTGCCCAAGCCTACGGCACCACCCGTGAGAATATTGGTCACCAGATTGCCGTAAATTTCATTCAAATATTCCAGCTCGCCATGCAGATCGATCGCATCGAGCTTAAGCCGGTCGAACCGGTTGTTGCGCACCGTATTGTTATGCGCGACGAACTGGATCAGCGCGCCATGGCGCAAATACGGGCCTTCGAAGGAGGAGTCCTCCACCAGGTTCCACAGCGTATCGTTGGCGTAGCCTAACCGGTCCGTCTTGGCGATCCCTTGGATCGAGACGCCGTAGCCTGAGCCGCCCGGACCGACGTCCGTCGCATTGCGGAAGACACTGCCCCGGACAACGATGTCACGGCTGTTGTCGATGCGAACGGCCATCCGGCGGAATTTCTCGGCCGCAATGCCCTCGACGGTTATCCGGTACGATGGCTCGTCGCCATAGTTGCCGATGACGATCAGGCTGTCCGGACCGCCGGCATCCGGGTTATTGATCTTGTGCTCGGTTGTATAAGTTCCGTTCCACATGGACGTGAGCGTCATATGCGAGATGACGATATCATGCTGGCCGGCGGCTTTGAGCACCGTGCTGTTTTTCATCAAGTTCAGCGATGTTTTCAGTATCGTCTCGTCCTTGCCCGCGCCCCGGATATTGACGCCGCTTCTCAGCGACAGGTTGATCACCCCGTCCGGCGAGCTCAGCAGATTGTACGTGCCCGGCGGCAAATATACCTCATCGCCGGAAACGGCTGCGTCGATCGCCGCTTGAATGGCCGGCCGGTCGTCCTGGCCGTTATCGGCCGGATCGGCGCCATAGTCCAGCGCGTTAAGCGTTCGGCCGGTTACCGGATGCGGCGTATGCACGGGATGCAAGGAACCGTCCGGCTTCCGCAGTCCCGGCTTGGTGAACGGCACAGCGCCCGGAGGCGGTCCCGGCACCGTGTACGGGATCGCGGCCACCGGCGTATCTCCGTTCGCAAACGGCGGATAAATATGGACATCCGTCAAGCTCGTAAACGCCGTATTGTCAGAATTGCCGTGACCGACGATACGAACATATCTCGCCTCCGTATCGGGTATATCGAACGGCTGCATTTCCGTCGTCTTGCCGCTGCTGGAGCCGCTGAAGCGGTTCGTCCAGAGGACGCCGTCATCGGAGGTTTCGATATCGATAAGGGTCGAGCGGACATCGCCCTTGTAGAAGCCGATGCCGACATAACCGATTTGCACCTTCCCGCCCAGATCGTACATAATCCACTGACCGTCTCCGGCCGCCGACCATCGGGTATAGCTGTTATTGTCAATCGTATGAATCTCGATATTGCCGTCGCTGCTGCTCGCCACCACACCTTCAACCGGGATCGGGGCGATCGGAGCGCTAAGCGTCGTGCGGGTAAGCGTCAGCGGCGTCGCAGTCACATGGCCTGCTTCGTCCTCCGCTTCCACCTTGAACGTATAGGCTGTTCCGCGCTCCAGCGAGCCGGCCAAGTAATCGGCATGCCCCGGCACGACATCAAGCAGGACTCCGTCGCGGTAGATCCGGTACTGCTTCACCGCCGTATCGTCCGTAGCCGCCGGCCAGCGCAGCAGGACGAAGTCTTCGCCCAGATTCGCCGCCTTCAGCCCGGCTCCGGCCGGCCACTCGGGCGCTTGCGTATCCGCGGACAAATCCGTCACCTTCTTGACGATCAGCTCGGGACGCGGATTGCTGGTGCCATTGGCTTCCTTGGAATAAATGTTCAGCGAAACCCCTGTGCCGGCCGCATCGCCCAACAGGAAGGCGACCTTGCCCCCGGCAAGCTGTCCCCGGACATAATCGGTCACATCCACGCTGTAGACCTGGGGATTCGAGCCTTTGTCCGCCGTTACCGTAAATGTCCCGAGCGGCGTCAGCGGGCTCAGAACCGTCACAGGCGCATTGTTCCAGGTCAGGCTGTTCTCGGACCAGCCGTCGGCGGTCACCCCGTACAAGGACAGCTCGACATCGGTGTTGGTGGAGCCTTTTTTGGCCCCGACCTGGAATATATACTTATGGTTCGGGTCGCTGAAGGACGAGATATCGTATCCGAAATACACATACTTTTTGTTTGTGCTGCCCGAGGAGACGCTGAACAGGCCGTTGCTGGAGCCGGTAGCGGCATTGAAGTTCGTATCCGGCTTGCTGCTGTCAACGGCGGCGTCATCCGTTGGCGGCAGAGCGGCTATCTCCGTCTCGATGATCTCGCCCGGAGAAGTCGGCTGCTGCACGGTAATCCAGCTCTCCGCATAGACATGCGCGTATACCGCATCCGCCACCGTCGCCCGGATCTTCGTCATCCCCGCGCCGACTCCCGTCACTGCAGCGCTCAGCGGTCCCGTGGGGACGACCGTTGCGACAGCGCTGTCATACGTTATCCACGTGACTGTGGCCGGATCGGCGTCTGCCGGAGCGATGGTCGCCGTCAGCGCTTTCGTCTCGCCTGTCGTCATCACAGCGCTTGCGGGCTGCAGCGTCATAGACTCCGGACCGGGCTTCGGCTGTCCGCTTCCAGGCTCCGTGCCTGGGTTTCCTCCCGGATAACCCGGCTTGAACAGAATCGGCGTCGTAACGATCCTGTTTTTGACATGCTGGTCCAGGAAAGCCCAAGCCTCGGCATTCGCCTCCTCTGAGGCGGTTCCTGTAAACCCGTGTCCTTGACCCGGCACGGTTTTGAAATCAACGACAGGTACGCCTGCTGCCATCAGCTGATTGGCCAGCTTTACGCTATTCTCGTAGGGAATCGTCGAATCCGCCTCGCCGTGTCTGATCCAGATGGGCGCGTCATCCGGCGTCGCATAAGTGCCAGGCATCGCCAGTCTTGCTTCATCCGGCGCGGACAGCGCGCGCTTGCCTCCGAGCAGAGCGGTGACCGAGCTGTACTGATCGGCGAAAGCCGTCGTAAAATCGGCCGGACCGTACCAGTCCGCTACCGCCTGCACCCGGGTCGAATATTCGGGCCAGCCTCCGCTTCCCTCCAGATCGGGTACGTCAACCAGATGTCCGTTGTCCAGCATTACTTGCTCCTGTGCCGTTAAATCTCCGGTTGTGCCGAGCAAAGCCGCGAGATGCCCTCCGGCCGACGAGCCCCATACCCCGATCCGGCTCGGATCAATGCCATATTCGCCGGCATGCGCCCGCAGGAAGCGAATCGCCAGCTTTACATCCTGTATTTGCGCCGGGTAAGGCGCTTCCGGCGTCAGCCGGTAATCCAGCGATACGCCGATATAACCACGCTTGGCCACATAGTTGCTGATGCTGCCCAGCGCCTGCTTGCGGTCGCCGTGATTCCAGCCTCCGCCATGAATGTAGACGATAACCGGCATGGGCTCGGCCGGCGGCGTCTCCGGCACGGCGATCGACGTATAGATCGGCCGAGAGCCAGCTGTTCCGATCAGCACGTCCTCATGAAGCTTAACCCCGGCCGGCGGCGTGAATGGCGGCGTCTCCGGCTCTGTCGGAGGGTCGGGAAGCGGCGAGGCTGCCGGCGGTATGCCCGGAATCGCCTGCCCGGTTACGACCACGCTGTCAATATACATATTGGCTTGCATCGGATCGCCGACCCGGAAGCGGAGCTTCACCTGCTTGTTGCTGTTGGCCGAAGCGCCCAAGGTCCAGGATTTGAGCCGGTTGGGCTCGCTGTTTTTCTGCTCGGCCGTGCCCGGAGGCAGCTTGTATTCCTCCAGCGTCGTCCAGTCCGCCCCGCCGTTGTCCGACCACTCCGTTACGATGCTGCCGCTTATATAGGAGGACGCCCGCGTGTAGTAGCTCAGCTTGATATTGCCGTAGCCGGTCAAATTGAGCGATAGGGCAAGCGCATCGGTCGAATCGATCTTCACCAGGTTCGGCAGTGAAGGAGCTGTGCCCGACGCCGAGGTTTTGGCGACGCTGCGGCCTTCTCCTTCCTGACTCCAGGGATACGGAATCGTGACCGACCCGGTTGAGCCGTAGTTATCCGGATCATCGAAATAATCGGAGAAAATTTCCAGCTCCGGCCCTTCGGGATCAGGCAGCGGCGGGTCGGTCGGCGGAGCGGCGGACGCTCTTCCTCTGACCTCAACATCGTCGATGTAGATGTTACCGGCCAGCGTCTGCTCGCCGCCCACCCGAAAGCGAATCTGCAGCTCATCGAGATTGCCGGCCGGGACATGTCCGGAAGCCGCCAACTGATAGGAGCGCTGCTTGAACGTCCCTTGATTGGCCATGATCGGATCAAGCGCCGTCCAAGCGTTACCGCCGTCCACGGAATATTCCACACGGACGCCGCCGGCCGTGACGCTGCCCGCTTTATACCAATAGCTGAACTGAATATCCTCGTAGCCGGTCGTAGCCAGATGCAGCGTCAGCGCATCCGTCGCATCGAGCTTGACGCCGTACAAGCCGCTGTGCATGCCGCTCGTTATCGTTCTGACCAGACTTCCGTTCGCCCCGTCCTGCGTCCAGAGCGACGGAGCGGCTACGGGGACCGCCACATTGCTGCCGTACTCGAAGCTGTCATAAAATAGCCGCGTATCGCCGGCGGCTGCCGCATCACCGGCTGCAGCAGCCGGCGCAAACGTCGGCAGCAGCGAAGCGATGAGGAGCAGACACAGCAAAACGCTTACCGTTTTGGATCTTAGCAGAGTGATCACGAAACATCCCTCATTCCTCAAAATAAAATAAGATACGTTCTACAAGCCTTCAGCCAGCCCAACACCATCCTTCTTGCGGAGGAACATGCTCGCCTATAAATGATAGCGCTTACAAACGGATTGAACATAAATAAAGCAAACCGTCCTTCAACTCCGGGAAAAGCTGGTTTTATTTCGCCGTCGCATCCATCCCTTCTTGAAATGACTCATATCTAACTTGTAAATAATCATAATCGACGATAATAGTCCGGTCAACGCAGGTTTTTTTTGGATTTCGGCTGCTTGTGAGTCAGAAAATCCAAAAAAAACCGGGGTAGCTTATGAGAATAGGGGCCATCCTCCCCCTTCTCCCCGCTATTGACCGGACAACAACACAAAGCCTGACGGCGTCTACGGCCGTCAGGCTCAGGGGGGATGGATGAAGCCGGCGCGGCGCGTTGCCTTATTCAACCGCGCCGTTTCATCCAGAGGCGGAAAATCCCGCAAGTGCTTTGGTTCTGCATGGAAAGCGCTGCAGCCGGCTTACAGCACCGCGGCAATTCCGCCGTCAATATTGACAGAGGTGCCTGTTACGAAGGATGCGGCACCCGAGACAAGAAAGGCGATCACATTGGCCGCCTCCTGCGCCTCGCCGATTCTTCCGAGCGGTATGTTATGCTTCGGATCGCGGGAAAACTCCTCCCACGTCTGCTCCGGCGCCTTCGCCTTCCACATCCGCTCAATCTGATCGCTGCGGATAAGCCCGATGCAAACGGCATTCACCCGGATGCGGTCTGCCGCCAGATCCTTGCTCATCGCCTTCGTCAGCGCGAGCCCCGCCGCCCGGCTGACCGAGGTCGGAAGCGACGAGGCGCCCGGGGTTTTCCCGCCGATCGCCGTTACATTAACGATAGCCCCGCCTCCGGCCTGCTTCATATGCGGCAGCGCGGCGCGCGCGAAGTGAACGGCTCCGAACAGCTTCAAGTCCAGGTCTGCCGTCCAGGCGTCCTTCTCCACCTCTGCGAAGGGACGCGCCGCCGACGTGCCGGCGTTGTTGACGAGAATATCCAGACCGCCCAGCCGTTCGGCCGCTTCGGCTACTGCCCGGCGGGCCTCTTCCTCCACGGATACGTCCGCCGGGATCCAAATCGGCTCCTGCCCCGTTTGCTCCAGGATACGCGCCGCCGCCTCCCGCAGCGTCTCGCGGTTTCGGGCCACGATAGCCATCTTGGCCCCTTCCGCCGCCAGAGTCAACGCCGTCGCGAGTCCGATTCCTTTGCTTCCTCCGGTTACAAGCGCTCTTTTGCCGCTCAAGCCCAATTCCATTTTCGAATACCCTCCCCGTCTGATCGGCTCATCGCCCATGGATGACATCCCGCTCATTATACCATGTCCGGGACCTTCCGCGGCAAGCTCCCTTGCAGCTTGATGCCCCATACGCCAAGCCGATACAGCCCGCGGCTTACTTGGCCGGCTTTTCGATATAAAACCTGGCCGCATCGACTGCCGATGTTCCGCGAGGGAAGGACAGCGTGCTTTGCACGGTAATCTTTGTCAAATAGCGCGGGTCTTTCTGAGGCTCAACTTCGAACGAGAAGCGCTCCCCGTCGAACGGCACGTCGAACTGCTTTACCTTCTCATAGCCGCCGCCGTACACCTGATGCTCGACGATGATAGTCAAGGCGCTGCCGACCCGTTTCGACGCCTTGCCGCTGAAGCGAACCTTGGCATCCTCCGTGCGGATGTATCCGCCGGTCGGCTGGTCGAAGGAAATCCGGCTGATCTCTCCCCTTGAGAAAGGCTCGGGATAGCCGATCACCGGCTCCATGCTCTCGGGCGTGAGGAGATACTCCAGCTGGCGAACGAACAAAATCCGCTCTCCGACCGTCATCCGGATTTCATTGGCGGCCCAGCCGGTATCGTAGCTCAGATCGGTCTGGTAAGTATACTCGCTCAAGCCGCGGGCTTCTTTGTACGATTTGGTGCCGATCTCGCCGACGAGTGCGGAGGAAACCGCCCCGGTGCTTGGCATCCGGGTGCCGATGCTCAGAATGTTCAATCCTGGCATAACGGAAGTCTGACCGTTCATATATCCTTTGATCCGTATAGGGTGGACATAATTGTTCCAGGTTTTCGGGAAGCCGTATTCATCGGCGACATAGTCCGCATACCGGATATCCAGCATCTTGGTGTCGGGATTCCAGGTGGAGGCATAGCCGAACAGCTTCTTCAGGTCGCTCTCCTCGATCAGCACATCCTGCTTCGTATCGGCTGCAGAGGCTTTCACATCCACGCCTTGGTCATCCCCGCCCATCCAGACGAGCGTCGCTCTCAAGGGATACCCGGGACTCATCTCGAGCTGATCCGGATATACCCGGAAGCCGTACGTGCCGTTGGTCAAGCATACGGCCGCCTGGCCGCAGCCGAGAAGCTCCTTGTCTTCCAGCCGGTAACCCAATGCCTCTCCCATAAAAGCTAGCGAGATATGCGGCTGGCCTTCCACAACCTTGCCGACCGTTTTCCCTTCATAAGTCACCGTTTTATCTTGAACATGGATGCCTTGCACACGAATTTCCTTTCGCTCGTAGACGACAACCGGACTGTCTTCCGCCGCACTATCCTCCCCGGCCGTTTGCGCCGCCGCCTTGAAGGCGATCTTTTTGTTCACCGGGTCCCAATCCACCGTACCGAGCGCGTTCAGATCGTTCAGCCGGATCGCCGTCTGTCCCCCGATGTTGTACGAAGGAATCCGCGTATCGCCGTAATAAGCGGAGATATCCGTATACAGCACATCCCCGAGCCTGGCGCCCACCGGCTTGCCGGATTCCGCCGCTGCATCATGCGGTTGCACGGGCTTGGCCGTCTTGTTCAGTATCGTGACCTTCCGGTCGGCGGCCGTCCAGACGACGTCGAAGCCGTAGTCTCTGAGATCCTCCGCCACAACGGCCGTATAGCCGTCAATGTTCATCGATCGGATCAAATGCCCATTGACATAAGCGCGAATATCGGTTGCGAGCACATCGCCCACATCATCGCCAATTTGCCGCTTGACGGCAAGCGACGTATCGGAGACGGCGGCAGCCGAAACGAGCGCAGCTCCGCTCTGCAGCGGCCAAGCGGACGCCGACAGCAGGCAGGCTCCGGCAGCAACGATACGAAGAGTTTTCCAGACTTGCATCGTTTCATCATCCCCATCTTGTTTAATCATTGACATACTCCCTAAACGCTTGTAATCCGCATAAGTTGCGACATACCTAAATAAACAACAAATGGGAAGTATGCAACAATCCGGACACGCCCGTCGTCGAATTCATTTAGACAAAACCTATCCGGCTGCGAAGGAGCTGAATTCATGCTTCAACTAAACGCTACCATACCCGCTCTGGCTCGAACAGCCGCTCTCGCCTTATCATGCGCTGCCGCCCTTGCTTTGACCTGTCCGGCAGGACCGGCAACTGCAGCGCAATCGACGGAGCTGGCCGTCGCCCTGCCTCCTTTCCCTGTAACTGTGAGTACCGTAGCGACAGATCAGCTGAACAGCGAATATCCGCTGCTGCTATACCGGGATATTACGTATTTTCCGATGACTTGGAATTATGCCACAGCGCTCGGATTGTCCATCGCATGGAATGAGCGTGACGGTTTTTCTCTCCGCTCGGGAGCTGCCTGCGGGCCGCTCAAGCAAAATCTGGCACAGGCGGCTGGCGGCGTCGCATATCCGCTGTATGCGATTCCCGTTCCATTCCCGGTTCAGGTGAACGGGCAGCAGATCATCGCCCAGGAAGAAATGTACCCGCCCCTGCTGTATCGCAATATCGTTTATTTTCCGATGACCTGGAAATTTACGCATGACGCCTTCGGCTGGACCACCTCTTGGGACGCCGTTCGCGGCCTGGATATCCGGGCCTGCCCTTCTGCCGAGCAAGCGCCGAATGCAGCAAGCCGGCAGGACCGGCTCAATCTGGCCGGAGGCGGACAGGTGGCCGAGCGAGGCGGCTGGGTGTACAAAACTCCGCTGCTCAGCTCAGGCGGTCCCCAAACGCTGGTGAAGGCCAGAGCGGACGGTTCGGAGGAAAAACGGCTGTCGGAGGATGGGGCGACCTGGATCAATGTGGCCGGAGACTGGTTGTACTACATCGCTCCCGCCGCCGACCGGAAGGCCGCGATCTACAAGATGCGGACGGACGGGACCGGCAGAAACGTTATCGCCAGCCCGGAAGCCAAAGCGTTATGGGTTCAGGACGGCTGGCTTTATTATATCGCGGATGGTCTGTACCGGATGAAAACCGACGGCACAGGCGGGCAGAGACTGACGGATGCGGCGGATGTGAGGAGCATGTTCCTGCAGGATGACCGCATCTATTATGTGCGGGAAGAGGACGGCCGGCAAAGGCTGTATGCCGCCGGTCTGGACGGGTCGGCTCCGGCGAAGGTACGGGACGGCGTCCGCTCCTTCATCATCGTCGACGACTGGATTTACTATACGAACGGGGAAAACAGGCTGGGCAAGCTGAGTCTGGACGGCTCGGTTTCCATTGATTTGCATACATCCTCCAGATCCCCGCTATCCTCCTTCAATTACCGGGACGGCTGGCTGTATTATGTGAGCGGAGGCTTCGGCGTCCATGGCTCAGCAAGCGTAGAGCGGATTCGGATCGACGGCTCCGGGCGGGAACCATTGTTTGAAGCGCGGGCAACCGCGCTGTATTGGGCGGGCGAGGAGCTGTATTTTCCGAAGTGGGATATGGGCGATCGCCGGCTGGAGCATCTCAGCCTGAACGAGCTCGGGGATTGAGGAAGATTTGCCGGGGGCGCCCAGGCATGAGGCTGTATGCCGCAGCCTCGCCTGTGCGTTCCCCGGACCGGCCGGCGAGCATGCTGAACACGCGCGACCCAAGCTCGGCAGTCGGCTTGGCTCCTCGGCGGAGAAGCTTCACGGATGGATCAGACAGACGGAAGAGCAAACGGGTACTCCCCGATCGCTTTATACATCGGCGAGGCGCCCATATGCGTCTGCATCAGCACGCACCGGTCCGCTGTCCAGCCGGTTGCCGGCAAATCCTTTGACAAAACGTCCAGCCCCGGAGAACCTCCCTCTCCGGCGAAGGTGCGGGCAAGGGTAATATGCGGCGAGTACGGACGCTCCTCCGGAACAAAGCCGTGAGGCCGCATAGCGCGCACAACCTCGGCTTGCAGCGTCCGCAGCTTATCCGTCTGTCCGGATACAGCCGACCACAGCACCCGGGGAGCTTTCGGAGAGCCGAATGTGCCCGCTCCGTTCAGCGCCAGGGAGATAGGCTCGCTGCGGATGCTGCGCAAGCTGGCTTGCACGGCTTCGACCCGCTCCGGCGCAGCTTCGCCCAGAAACTGCAGCGTGATGTGATAATCCCGGGGGTGCACCCATTTGCGGAACGGCAGCTTGGACTTGTGCAGCCGGGTCCAGCGCTCCAGCTCAGCGGATATTTCGCCGGGCAATGGCAATGCAATAAAAACGCGCATTCTATCAGCCACCTCCATCTATCTTTTAGACTCACCTTCTACAATATCACATAGTATGGATGCCGGGCTGCCGGACTATTCCTGATCGAGCATAAGCTGTTGGAGGTTCTCCGGCGGCTTTTTTTTGTGTTTCTACTTCTACATTGCTTCTGAAGCAAACTTACCGGATTACATAAATATCCAGGGTTGGAAATTGGGTATTTTGCTTGCGAGGATGGGGAGAATAACCCCATTGATGTAAATAAGGGTGGGTCGCATGCCGGAGAAGGATGTATTAATTGAGGAGATAGAGCGGGTTCATAAAAATCTGACGGATTTAAGACAAGAATACTGGCTTCACTATGATTTATTTTCTTATCAGTGGTGGCTGCTTCTGACGGTGTTTGTTATTTCTTGGGTTGTATGGTGGAGGCTCGTTGATAAACATAGGCTTAAAGAGGTGGCCTCCTTTGGTGTTTCCATGAGTTATTTGATCTATATTTTAGACCATGTAGGGTATGAGCTGAATTTATGGTTGTATCCTCATAAATTCATGCGAATTTTACCGGAAGCCTTCATACTCGATTTGGGGATACTGCCTATTTTACATATGTTGGTTTTCCAATACTTTAGAGAATGGAAATCGTTTATAATAGCGAACACCTTGCTAGCCGCCGTCCTGGCCTTTATTTGTGAGCCGATCAGTGTCTGGCTTGGAATTTACAAAATGCTCAATTGGGCGCACATTTACTCATTTCCGATATACATACTCAAAGCGGTGATGATGAAGCGGCTATTCGAAATCATAATTAGGAAACAAAACGCTTCGACTAACGCGGAAAGATAAGCAAATGAAATTCAGAAGGCATCCGGCTACATGATCAGCCCGTTGTTGTTGCATGCAATTGGAATATCCCCTGTATAATCAGAAATACTATGCAGTGTCGCAGCGTTTATCCGGAGGGCCTATGAATAATTACCGAAACATCGATAATAAGTTCCGGCGTTATGGGGCCCATGTGAGCCTTGGCGGAACGACGCAGTTTCATATACGGAATCCTTATATCATCGCCTGGTGGTCAGCGGCCTTTCCGGGCTTCGGACATCTCCTGCTCAGCAAATATTTGCGCGGTCTCGTGCTGTTTATCTGGGAAGTTGTCGTTAACTACAATGCGAAAATTAACCTTGCCATGGTTCACAGCTTCTGCGGAGACATTCAACTGGCCAAAGAAACCCTTGATGTCAGGTGGACGTTGATGTATATCCCTGTATACTTATTCGGGATATGGGACAGCTATCGCACCAGTATGGATATGAACAAAGTCTATTTGCTCACTGTAAGGGAAAACGCCCCCTTTAGTTCATTCGCCATCGGCACACTCGAAATCAATTATTTGGACAAGCGGAACCCGGTTATGTCCGTCATATGGTCGCTCTTTATGCCGGGACTTGGCCAATTGCATATTCACCGGCTATTAACAGCTTTTTTCTGCGTAGTCTGGACGATCATTTTTTTATATTTCTCCAAGACGCTTGTCGCTGTCCACCATTTGTTTCTCGGAGATATGGTAAAAGCTACATCGGTGTTGGACAAGCAGTGGCTCTTGTATATGCCTTCCATGTGGGGGTTTGCCGCTTACGATTCTTACACGAACACGGTCGAGAATAACAAACTCTACGATTCGGAACAGAGAAACTTCCTTATGAAGCATTTTCAAAGCCCCGAATTTCGAATTAAGAAGGAAACGCGGTGGGACGAAACGTGATACAAATATTTTCGACCTTTGAGCATTCGATCCACTTAGAATTGGCGATCAGCTCGCTGGAGAAGAGCGGGATCAGTAAAAACGCCATGTTCGCCGTCCCCTTAACGAACCGTAAAACCGACCGAAGACTGTTCGATTCGATTCACAATGCGGATGGGATCTCGCTTATCAGCACGGGAGCGGCTCTGGGGACCGCCTTGGCCGTCATCGGCGCAAGCGTCGGATTCAAGCTTGCCTGGGGTCCGATCTATTGGGGGCTAATCGGAACGGCAACCGGCTTTCTTACGGGCTTCATGATCGACCTGTTCTATTACAAGGTCATTAAAAAGCAGCGTCGTCTATTACGAGGGGAAATTCCTCAGGTCATCTTCATCGTGGAATGCGATGAAGCGAAGGGCGACATTGTGGAAGAGATTTTATGGCATCACTTCACGCTTGGGACTGCCAGGATCGAAAATCGCCCCGAAAAGAGTAGCAATGAGTCTGCTCCCTAAAAACCGCTGCCCAAACGCTAAAGCCCTCTCCCGGAACCGGAAGAGGGCGCGTCTGCTTAAGGCTATTTATCCTCGTACATCTTCATGACGACCAAACCTACATCCTTCACATCCAGCAGGCCGTCTCCGTTAATATCCATCGCGCGGTTAGTGTCGTTCACCGCCGCTCCGACCAGCTTCGCCACCGTGACGACATCGATCAGATCGACCCGGCCGTCATCGTTGACATCCTCCGCCACACTTCGCTTAATCGTCACTGTACGGACCAGGTCATCGCCCAGCGGATACAATTTGCCTGTCTCATCGGCATCGGCGAATGCGGTCACCGATTCCCCGCTTAACCGAATCTCTGCCGTACCCAGGTTATCCAGCGCTTTGAAGCGGAGGAGCGCCCAATCGTGATCGCCCTGAACCTTGTTTGCGCCCAGCTGGGTCGCCGTAATCCGGACGCTGCCCGCGCCCTTCTTGTAGCCCAGATAACCGCTGCTGCCGGCGAACGGTCCGGCCGCCTCCACTCCGAGCAGCTCCAGCCTGGCTGCATCATAGCTGAGCGCGGCTTGGATGCTGTACAGATCCTTCGCTTCTGCCGCCTTCAGCGCGACAGTAAATTCCTCGCCCTTCCCTGCCTCGGCGGGGACGGATACATCCAGCCGGGCCGGAGCCGCGGTTTGCGCATCCGCATTGATCGTGATCCGGTACATCAATGTCCGGTTGGCGGAAGGCGCGTAGTAAATATGGCCGTCTTCCCCGACTGTGAACGATTCCGTCTCGACGAGCAGCTTGGATTCCAGCGTCTGCGGATCGACTGCATACAGCTTTTTGCCCAGATTGGCGAGCAGCAGCCCTTCCTTCGTAAACTTCAACTGGAAGCTTCCCCATCTGAAGCCGGTTCCGTTATCCTGCGGATTGAACTCCTGGTATTTGACCACTCGCAGGCTTTCCGGGTCCATAGCGAATACATACCCGTTCGCTCCGCCCCATAGCAGACCGTCCGGACCAAAAACCAGTCCACCGATCGCCGGCGGCTTCGATAAGCCCGGAATATCCAGGGATACTTCTGTCAGCTTCCGGGCTTCCGCGGTATCCCAGACGAACAGCTTCGCTTCATCCGCCTTCGGATCGGCGGCGACTCCGCCGTTGATGCTAGTGGAGCCGTACAGCTTGCCGTCCCGGTAAGCGAGCGAGATGACACTTTGATCCTGAACGATATTCCGGTACACCTGATAGGATGACTCGACATCCGGATTTGCAGGATCGAATACGGTGACGGCTCCGCCGAGCGCCCCGTACGTAGCTACGGAACCGAAGTAAATCTTGCCGTCGCCAACCGCTTTTGCCCCGATGCGATCCTGATCGTGATGCAGGTAAAACAGCCGCTTCGGATTGTTTGCTCCAACTGGCTCCGACAGATTGTACTCGAAAATATCTCCGCCGGGATATACCCCGAAATAAAGCTTGTTGCCGTACGGAACTACCGCGCCGGCCTGCCCCATCGGGAATGTCGTCGCCGTGTTCGTTGCGATATCGTAGGCCGACGCCTTCGACGCCTGCATCCCGGTGACATAGATTTTGCCGTCAGGTCCGCTTTCGAATTTATTCGTAATCGTCGCGTTCGGCGGCAGCAGGTTGTTGTATCTCTTCACGATATTCGTCTGCGGATTGAAAAATACGATAATGCCGGCAAAGTTCATCGTTACAAGACTTGTGCCTGGAAGATCCGGATCATCGACCTGCACCCAGTTGGCTCCGCGGAAAGCCGTCTCATAGACCATTCCGGAATCCTCGATCGCGTGCGTCTGAACGTCGAAGGTTTTAATTTTTTTGTCGGCCGGGAAATAAATTTTGCCGTTTAACGATTGTTTGGGCAATTGAAGTCCCGAAGAGCTGTTCTCGATCACCAGATCCAGCCACTTGCCCTGCTCGATATCGTAGATATAACGCTTCTGCGGCGTGTCGAACCGCACGATCACGAACTTGTCGTCCACTATGTTCAGATCGTACACATAGCCCTTCTCCTGAAGGGACGCGGCGATTTCCTCCTTCTCGCCGGTCACCACATTCAGCTTATACACTTTGCTGTGAGAAGTACCTGCGTAAATGTATCCGTTGCTGTAATCGATGGAACGCACGTACACTTGATTGACGTCCGTGATCAGACGGCCGTAATCCCGGCTTTGCTTGGTGACGGGATCATACCTCAGCACTTTGCCCCCGGGGCCGGTGCCGACGTAGACCATCCCCTGCTCATCGATGGCGAGACACCAGAACGTGCTTTCGCCGCCAAACGTAAATACTTTCTCCGCCTGCTTGGTGACGGGCGAATACGCCCACAATTGTCCGGCCGAGGTCAGATAGACGGTGCCGTCCGGAGCGATAGCATGGTTCCAGGCTTCGCCTCCGCCCTCAAGCGGAAGGCTCCGCACGAGCTGGTAATCGTCCAGATCGACGACGTGAAGCATCGGCGGTATGCCCTTGACGGTCGTATACATGACATTTTTGCCGTCCTCGATCCCCGCTTCGCCATCCATAACGCCAACGGCGTCAGCGATAGGCGCGAGCTTGTATTCAGGTTCGCCGAACTTGATCTCGGACAGGTTTACGCCTGGAATTTCGTTCCCGTTCCCGATCCGGATCAGCACAACCTGATCCGATTTGAGCGCTTCGCTGCCGTTCAGCGCCGCTCCCTTGCCGAGCATCGCCCAAGCGCCGCCGCTTTCGCCGAGCACCTTGAAGGTAATGACGGCGATATCCGTCGCGTCATTCAAGGCTGCGCCATTCTGACGGGCGTTCAGCTTCACGCCCCCTTCCTCCTGCACGGCGGAGAAGGTCGCATCCGCTCCGGCGAAAGCGCCTGCCGCCGTCACCTGCATGACCTGCAGCCTGGTCTTATCGTAATAGACGCTGGCGGCTACCGTCGATAAGTCCTTTACGTCCGACACCCGGACCGTCGCGGTGATTTCCTGTCCCTTGACGGCGGAGGAAGGCGCAGTCAGCTCCAGCGATCCGGCGTGGACTTCGGGCTTCTCATAGCGGAAGGCAATGTCGTCATAATAAGCCGTAGACGTGCTGTAGGCAGTCGTATAGGCAATAATCCGGGCATATGCGGCATCGGCCGGCGCTTTCATCGTGGTGACGACCGGATTCCATTGCCCGCGTGTGAACCCTTTATTGGGATCGGCATGGTAAGGAAGCTCCCCGACCGACTTATCGCTGGCGTTGAAGTACCGCAGATTCAGACTGGCCGTGCCTCCGCTCTCGATGAAAAGCTTCGCTTCGGCCGTGTAGGAGATGCCCGGCGTGACAGGCAGCTTGTCGCTCATCAGCGCAACGGATTGGTTGGTCAGCGTATCTACGAGTTTAAGGCTGCCTGCGCCGCTGCTGCTCCGGACGAGCGAGTGTTCGTAATAGACTGCGTCGGTAACGGCAAACATGCTGGTCCAGCCCGGGATCGATTTGCCCTGGACCGGCTCCTCGAAGCCGGGGTTCGTTACCGGAAGTTCCTCGACAGCCGCTGACGCGCCTGCCGGAACGAGCAGCAGCGACGTCAGCATCGCGGCGGATAACAGGGCTGCCATACTCTTACGCAAACGGGGGTTGAACATGGATTTCCCTCCTCATGTCATACGTATCCATATGTGTCATTTGGCGAGTCTGAGCAGAAAGACAGCGGCATCGGCTCTTGTCGTCTCCGCAAGCGGCGCGAATCGGCTTTGCTCCATCCCGACGAGAAGACCGCTCGCCTGCGCTTCATATACGGCAGACCGAGCCCAGCCGCTGATCTGCGCGTCGTCGGCGTATGGCGTGTAAGCCGCTTCCGGCGAGCGGGACTGCTCTGGCATCAGGCTCCTGGCGCGAGCGGCCATGACGGCCAGTTGTTCCCTTGTGATCGGGGCCTCGGGATTCATGCGTCCTTCGGCGTCTCCTTCGATCAATCCGGCTTCAAAGGCGGAGCGGATATAACGGGTGTACCACTTATCCGGCTCTGCATCGGCGAAGCCCGCAGCCGCCATTTCGGGAAGCGGCAGCTGCAGCGAACGGACCAGCAGCGCGGTGAATTCCGCTCTCGTCACAGCTTGGCGGGGAGCGAACCGCTCGGCGTCCACGCCTTCGATCACATGCCTCGCCGTCAGAACCTCAATAGCCTTCCGCGCTTCGGCATATACATCCGCCGTGTCCGAGTAGCGCTTCGCATACTCGATGACGGCATATTCGCTGAAATGCTCCAGCTCGGCCGTGAAGCTGCCGCTGCCGGTATCCTGCTTGCCCGCCGGTATGTAGGTCCAGTTGTCTGCGCGATCCTCCCGCGTATACAGGCCAAGCAGCTCTTCCCTTCCAGCGCCCGGCTTATAGCGAAGCTCAAGGCCGACAGGCTTGTCAAAGCCCGCAATCTTCTTGCGGTTGCCGTCGGCGCCAATGGCCTCCGCTTCCAGCCGATAAGCCGTCAGCGGCATATAGTCCGCGCTTGCATCGCCGGAACCGGCCGCTGCTGCTGCGGATATCGGCTCTGCCGTCCATGCGATCTCCTCGCCCTCCCGGGCGCGGAAGGAGCCGGCAGGCACGCGCAAGTCCATCTGACCGGCAGCCAGCAGCAGATCGACGCCCGCGTCGGAGAGCAGCTGCCAGTCGGCTGCTGTCAGCCTTACCTCCGCGAAGGAGCCTTGCTCCATCGGAACCGTCACCGACAGCGGCACCGTCAAGCCGTTCTGACGCAGCAGCCTCTGCAGCTGCTGCAGCTGCCGCAGGCGATCGGCCAGTTCGCCGGAGTCCAATGTGCCGATTCGGCGGCCGTTCTCTTCGCCCGCAGCGGCCGCAAGCTCGGTACGGCGGATCAATTGCCTGGCCAGCGCCAGCGCTTGCTCCCGGTCGCTTAGCAGCCCGGTCAACCGCTGCAGCTCGGAGTCGAATCGGGAAGGCCCGATTGGGGACGGGGCGGCGGAGCCCGGCGCAGGAGAGGGCGGTTCGACGTCGCCCGCTGCGCTAACCTCTATCTTGACGGACTGAGAGACGCTGAGAGGAAGAACGGATAAATCCTTTTTGCCGTGTTCGTTTATATAAGTTTCGGAGCTTACCGCCAGCACGTCGTGAAGACGAATCTCCGAAACGCCCGGTATGCGGGCTCTGTAGGTTATGCTGGCGATCTCCGCAGACGCTTGCTCGGAGATGTCGCCGATATTTCTGCGGATCAGCGCAAATGCGCGATCTCCCGTCTCCCCGCTCTGCTGCGGAGAGGCAAACTCCGTGTAGCGGCCGGATATGGCGTGTTTTTCATACCGCCAAATATCCGGATCGGCCTGCAGACGGAACTGGATGCCGTACAAATCCCGAACCTGTTCCGCGGTGATGCGGATCGTGACTTCTGTGCCGTTAGCGATGCGGCCGGCCTCCGGGATTAGACGGATCGACCCTTCAGCGGCTGAGCTGGAAGACGGAATAAGCAGCCCCCCTAGCAATGCGGCGACAACAACGAGGGAGCACCTCTCTTTGCCCAATACCGCTAACCTCCTTTCCTAACTTGGAGAATATACGGAGCCTAGAAATTCGAACAACTACCACCTCCTGTTTATGCATTACTGATTTCCATTTTGTAGGTTACATGTAGTATCCTAATTCATCATATGCGATCTCATTTTCGACTGTCAACGTTTTTTTGTAAGCGCATTATTTCTATCTTTTTTCGTCTGAATCCACCATTTTCACTCATTATTCGCCATTTTTCGTTCCTCTGGTTCCTTTGTAGTTCCCTTGTGTAGTAAAAAAGAAATTTATGGTATACTACCTTTAATCGACCGTCTACAGACAAGGAGTTTTCACATGAGTAATAGACCAGATCGGATTACGTTCCAGTCCCGGCTGGACGACATGATCACCTCCCTGCGCCGCGAAATCAAGAATGCGCAGCGACCTGCCGGGGAATACCTGCCCTCCGAGATGGCTCTCGCGGATCAGTACAAGCTGAGCAAAAAATCCGTGCGCAAGGGACTCGACGTGCTGGTTGCCGAGGGCTTGATCGTCAAGGAGCACCGCGTCGGCAATAAAATCATAGGACCCAAAACCGCCGCTCCTCAGCTCACCCTAAGACTCGGCTACTACCCTTCCCTGGAAGGAGAAACCGATCTTCGCGAGCTGCTCAAGCAATTCGGACGGCTGTATCCGCACGTCAAGGTGGATACGCTGCCGCTGCCTTACACCCAATATCCGGAATCGATCCGCGAATATTTGGACAATGGCTGGCTGGACGTCATTTCCCTCAACAATTGGAACTTTCTCGAGACTGCCCAAAGCGGAGCGCTTGATTTGTTCGAGCCTGTGAAAACCGACCCTCAGCATTATTCGTTTCTGTCGTCCGTATTCGCCCATGAAGGCATGTCCTACGCTCGGCCGTTCATCTTCTCGCCCGTCGTGCTTTGCTATAACAAAAGCTTGTTCCGCGAGCTGAGCATACCGGAGCCAGACAGCAGCTGGTCCTGGTCGGATCTGGCCGATCTATCGGTCCGGCTGAAGCAGGAGCATGATACGATCGGCTTCTACGCTCACATCGCTTCGACCAACCGGTTTCCGATCGTGCTGCTGCAGAACAGCTTCCGGTTCGAACGCCAGGACAGCGGGTACAAGTATGACGATCCGAGGATGTGGGAGAGCCTGCGAAGCTTTCGCGATCTGATCTACGGACAAGATTTGTTCCCGTCCTTCCTCTCGGAATCGGATGCCGATGCGGAGAAGCTGTTCGTGTCGCGCAAGGCGGCGATGCTGATGACGACCTATTACAGCTTGAGATTTCTGCAGGACGCGACGTTTGAGTATGACTTGGCCCCGCTGCCCTACCAGCAAAACGCCAAAACGCTGCTGCTGGTTACCGGGCTGGCCATCAGCCGCCAATCTCCGCACAAGCAGGCTGCCCGGCAGCTGGTTGAGTTCCTGACCCAAGAAGCCGCCCAGCTGCATATCCGGCAGCATACGCTCAGCATCCCGGCGCATAAGCCTTCCGCCGAATGGACGGGGCCGGAGAAGGGCTACCGTCCGGCGAGATATCATGTATACCGGGAGATCGTACCTACGTACGGACGCTATGAGGATCTGAACTTGCCTATCCGGGAGCTGGATCATCTGAGGCATGAGCTGAAGCTGTTCTGGTCCAATCTGGAGCAGGCTGAGGATGTCGCCGCCCGCTTGGCCTCGGGGGCGCGCATCTCTGTGTATTAGCAGGCCGCTTCCTAAGAAAACACCTAATCGGAGCACTTCCTGTCGTCATCCAGGTTCCGGAAGTCCGGTCAATAATGCGCGGCCTGCGGCCGATCGGGGTTTCCACTCGCTGCTTCAACTCCCCATCGGCTCTCCGGCCTCTTATTCACCGGACTTCCAGCTAGTATTTGTCTCCATGAATCCTACATTTTTCTGGCATGCCAAAAAACCTGGAGCCTCCCGTTTACCGGGGAGATTCCAGGTTCTATGGTCACTGCAGCGGATGGCATACGGCCGAAGGACGGATTTCTTGCTCACTTGCAGGCCGATCTTTTTTCGACCCTTCTCCGTTCTTCTTTCGCCCTTCCTTCCGTTCTATCTCCGCCTTTTATTGGGCCTTGGTCTTCAAGAATGCTTCGATTTGCGTCCGATATTCCGCCAGCACCTTTTCGGAACCGGCTTTGAGGCGTTTGTCCAGGAATTGGGGCAAATATTTCTCCGGATCGACAGTTCCGGTTTCGATCACCTTGCGGAACTCATTTTCCACAGCCTTCAGATTGGCCATCTCCGCCTTAACCGGCTCACTGTTGAATTTGAAGCCGTACAGATAAGGCTTTTTCGCTGTGTCGTTGGCCTTCTTGGTCCGCTCCCAGGTGTCTGGCGCCTGTCCGTCCATCAGATAACCGATGGTCACATTGCCCATCACCCAATTCATGTTGGGCGCGTAGCCGCCGCCGGCAATATCCTTGATGGTGTTGGCGCCGGTTTTGGTATAATGCTTGTTCTCAATGCCGAAGGACAGCAGGTTGTACAGGGCCGGATCGGTGTTTACCAGCTCCAGGAGCATCATAGCCCGTTCCGGATTTTTGGAGGTGCGGCTAATGGCCGAGATGGTAGCTGTCACGCCGGTAAATTCCGGTTCCATAAGCGGCACAAAAATCACATCGTTGCCTCCGTTGCCTGCCTTGGCGGCAGCTTCGCCGCCCGGCTTCTGGGTGAAGTCGAAGGTGGTGGCGTAAACGCCCTTTTTCTCCACATCAGCCTTGTTCTTCAAAGTGGAGGCATCCTCGTTGATGTAGCCCTTCGTATACCATTCATGGGCCATAGTTACATGCTTCTTGTACGCCGCCGTGGCGAAATAATCTTCCACCTCCACTTTGCCGCCGTTTACTTGGTAGGAGATGACATTGCCATGGCTGCTTAATCCGTACACAGACGGCGAGTAGAAATCATTATTAAGCCCGAAAGGAATGATGCCCGGCTCATTTTTCTTGATTTCTTCAAAGAACGGTTCGATATCCTTATACGTTTTGATCTTGGCGGTGTCCAGCTTGTATTTGTCGGCAAAGCGCTTCTGGATGACAAAGCCGGCGGATTTGGCCGCAATCTGGTAGTTGGGCACGCCGTAGATTTTGCCGCCGATCTTGACATCGTCCCACGCAGAGGAAGGCAGACTTGCCTTTAGCTTGGCCCCGTTTTTATCCAGCAGGGCGTCCAGCTCCAGGAAAGCCCCCTTCTGGGCATTGGAGCTGAAGTTGAATCTCCAGTCCGAGGTCCAGACGATGTCAAAGGCTTCTCCCGCTGCCAGAATCGTATTCATCTTCTGTTCGTAATCCGAGCCGGCGATGGGCTTCAGCTTCACGGTGGCGTTGAGCTTGGGCTTGATGTAATTGTTAACCTCCGTTTCCACCGAGGCCAGATCAGGCTGCGCCGTCCCGTCCAGATAATACCATACCAGATCAGCCGGAGGCAGGGTGCTGGCCGAAGAAGCTGCCGCAGACGGCGCGGCCGATTCATTTGTTGCAGCTGGACTTTCGCTGTTGTTGCCGCCGCAACCCGTCAAAGCCAAACTGGCCGCGATCATACCGAAATATATTCGTTTTTTAATCACATTCATGGAAAACAACCTCCCCTTTTCATGTATTTTACTTGTTCATGACTTCATGGATCCAGCAAAACTCTCGAAGCCAATCCCCCTTTCAAGCGCATGCCTCGCTTGCGACCTGCCGCAGTGTCACCCCTTTAACGACCCTACCGTCAATCCTTGCACAAAATACCGCTGGAAGAACGGAAAGACAAGAAGCATGGGGCCTGCAGCCAAAATCACCATCGCCATCCGGGCGGACAACGCCGGGAAATCCTGAGGCGCTGCGCCCATTTGCGCAAGCATCTGCTCGTTCTGGGTCATAAACTCGATGTTGTCCATAATGCGGACCAGCATCAGCTGCAGAGGCACCAGGTTAGGATTGTCAATGTAGAGCATGGCGGGAAACCAGGCGTTCCAGAATCCGAAGGAGATGAACAAGCCGATGGTAGCCAAAGCCGGCGTCGCCAAGGGCAAAATAATCCGGAAGAAAAGCGTCAGCTCCCGGGCTCCGTCCACCTTGGCGGATTCCACAATCTCCCCGGGTATTTTGCCCAGGAAGCCCTTCATAACCATAATATTGAACGGAGTCAGCATCCCCGGCAAAATCAGCGCCCATAAGGTGTCCTTCAGATGAAGCACCTGCGTCATCAGAATATAGGAGGGTACCAGACCGCCGTTGAACAGCATCGTGAAAAAAATGATGAAGGTGCCGATCCGGTTGTACCGGAAATCCTGCCTGGAAATGACGTAAGCGGTCATCGCGGTCAGCAGCAGCCCTAAGCAGGTTCCGGCGACAGTCACCGTACCCGTTACCCCGTAGGCCCGAAGGATAGCCTTGGGGGCTTGCAGCACGAGGCGGTATGCTTCCATGCTGAATACCTTGGGCAAAAGCGAGTAGCCGCTGCTGATAAGCTCCGCTTCCGCGCTGAAGGAAATGGATACCACCAGCAGAAAGGGCAGAACCATGGACAAGGTGACCAGAGTGAAAAGAACATGAATGACCGCCTGCGAAATGCGATGTGGTTGCATGGCGTTGCGCATAGGGTTCTCCCCTTTCTACCAAAGTGAATTTTCCTTATCCAGCTTTCGTACTGCCGCATTGGCGGCCACCACCAGGATCAGCCCGACGATGGATTGATACAGTCCCACGGCCGCTGACATGCCCACGTCGCCTACGCTCCGCAGCGCCCTGTACACATACGTGTCGATAATATCCGTAGTCGGATAAGTCATGCCGGCGTTGTTGGGAATAAAGTAGTGCAGCCCGAAATCCCCGTTGAAGATGCCTCCTATCGACAGGATCAGGAGAATCGTAATGAGCGGCGCAAGCAACGGCACTGTAATTTTGACCGCCATCTGGAAGCGGCTGGCCCCGTCCATCCGCGCAGCCTCATAATACTCCTGGTTGAGGCCCATGATCCCGGCGTAGTACACCAGCGCGGAGAAGCCTACCTTTTTCCACAAGCTGACCACATTCAGAATGATCGGCCACGGTTCTTTTTCCAGAAACCACTTATGCGGCTCCGCGCCAAACCAGCCCAGAATGGTGTTCAGATACCCGGTCTGATGATCCAAAAAAGCATAGGTGATATAGCTGACCACCACCCAGGACAGGAAATAAGGGAAAAACAGTGCCGTCTGGTAAATCTTTGTGCTTTTCCTGCTGATTTCATTCAGCAAAATGGCGAACAGCAGCGCAAACAATGTGGTCAGAAAAATATAGCCCAGCTCGTAGGCCACCGTGTTGCGTGTAATCCGCCAGGCATCCTCGGATACGAAAAAAAATGTGAAGTTTTGGAGTCCCACCCATTCGCTGCCCCAGATACCCTTGTCAAACCGATACTGCTTAAACGCCAGCACGATCCCGAACATAGGCAGGTAGGAGAAAATGATGATGTACAAAAGCCCCGGAGAGATCAGTCCGATCATCTCGATGTTTTTTTTCAGATGCCTCCACTCACGGACCAGCCGCGAAGCTTTCTTCGGGACCTCCGCCCTTCCCGCCGCCGGTTTCAAAATGCGTTCCATGTTGTCCCCCCTTCCCTTTGCTCCTTGCCCCCTTATCATGCCAAACCGGCTCCCTCCGGAAAAGTCCGAAAAATCAGCCTTTGTATGAAATTAAGGTTTGGAGCATGTATCAATCAGGAGAAGCTGTATGCGCCCTCAGGAGGATGTGTGCAGGAACCGGTCAAGTGTATGAAAATAGGATCGTTAAAAGTTCTTCTCCTCCTCAAGGCTGGATGCCGGCCAAGGAATGCACGGTGCTCCATTCGGTCCAAGGCAGCTCCACGAAGCCCTGAGCGAAGGCCGGAGACCCAGCCTGCAGCTTGTAGTTGTTGGAGGAGGGGCTTACGAACAGCGGGTTCGCCACTATGGAATTGGCATCCTTGCCGCTGATCTTGGGTACCTGATAGAGCACATTCCAGTCGCTGGTATAGGTTCCGCCGGTGAAGAAATCCAGATATTTGGGCCAAGCGGAGGTTTTGGAATAAATGATGTTCTTCTCGATAACCGTATTGGAAGGAACATGCTGGGTAGTTCCCCATTCCAGGCGGACGAATTTGTCCTTGCCGTCCTCATGGCCCAGCCCCTTCCAGATGGTCCGGCCGATGATGCCTACATTATTGCGGATGACGTTGTTGTCCCCGCCATGAACGAACACAGCCGCCCGGCTGTGATCCTTGATAAAGTTTCCGATCACCTCCACGCCGCTGGTTTCATCGTCCAGATAGATGCCGTCGGCCCCGTAAGGATATTGAAAATACGGATTGGTCCAGTCGCTCATGCGTCCGCCGGTATCCTCAATATAGTTGTAGCGGATGATCGTGTCCGTATCGTTGCCCCCCCGGCCCAGCATTTCGATGGCGCCGGTATCCTGGGTTTCCCGGTTGGTGAAGCGGATTTTGTTGTATTCCACCGTATTGCCGGTATGGATGGTCGCTGCGTCCCAGCGCTTGATGGAAATTCCGTAACGGGCTGTATATTCGATCCGGTTATGGTCAATCCGGTTGTTCTTGACGCCGTAAGCCATCACGGCGCCGCCATTTTTTTTGACCAAGCCGATATGATGCATGTAATTCCAGTTGACAGCGTTGGCGTCCGCCCCGTAAGCCAGCTCCACGCCGGTAGTGCCGATTTGGGCCATTTCGTTATGGTTTACATTATTGCTTGCGGAGCCGGTGAGGATAAGGCCCTTGCCCACATTCAGAAACCTGTTATTGTAAAAGCCGTTGCCGTTGGAGCCATTTTTCAGCTCAATGGCAGGCAGAGCGTAAGGCGTATCGGAGAAGGTAAGCCGCTCCACCACCACCTGGCCGGCTCCGTCCAGAGACAGGATCGTTCTGCGGGGGACCACTGCCCCTTGGCTTAGCAGTTTGGCGCTGTCGGAGGGCTTGAACAGCAGCTTGCCGTCGGAGGCCCGGTAGGCGAATTCGCCGATTTCATCCAGATAGGCGGGATTGTTCAGAAGGCGATAGGTGCCATTGGTGGAAATAACGTAGCGGACGTTGCCGGAGAGATTCAGCAAGTTATTGGCGACATCGATGGAGGTGACGTTCAGGAGATCATTTTCCCAGCGGCGGACGGCGAAGGTCTCCACCTTCAGATGGGGCGCATAATCGGCCGCCGTAACTTCCGCCGCCTTGAATTTGACCTTGTTCATGTCCGTATTGGCGGCGGCAAAGGAATGACCGTAGGTGTAGGGGCTTGCGGCGTCATAAGCTTTTTTCTCGGCGATCCGCTGGCGGGCGCCGTCGAAAATCAGCTCCATGTCGGTGGGAGTGGGCAAGGAAGCGGCATAAATGCCGTTTGCCTCCGCTGCGAAGCCGGTCACCCTTTCCCCTCCGCTCAGAATGACGGTTTCCCCGTCATAAGCCCGGTACTTCGTACCGCTGTCCGCTGCCGTCAGCACCAGCGTGGAGGTCATGTAGTAGGTGCCGGCACGGATGAGGGTGGTTTTGGTCGTCCCCGTCCGCATCGCATCGCGGGCTTTGGCGAGGGTGCGGAAGGGACCGTCCGTCCCGCCGCTGTTCGGGGCTGCCAGCGTGCCTGACCAGCTGTCGTTTCCATTGAGAGCCACGTAATAGGCTCCCGCTGCCTGCGCCGCAGGCGGAATGCCGAATGCCGCCGCAGACCATAAGAATACAATCGCCATACCTAACCAACCCGCCTGTCTCCAAACCTTTTCCATCCTTTCATCACTCCCTTTGCCTGTATCGCGGACATGGGGATGTAAGCGCTCCATTTTCCGCGTACAGCCATCATGCCTGATTCCGCAGCCACGGGAACAGTGTGAAAAATCCGGTTTTGTCTTGGTTGGCATATGATTCCTGCATATTTGTCCTCTGAGCCAGGCATATACGCAGCCCGGTCGGCGGCATGGACAGGCCGGCACGGAAGCCGGCGAAGCTTTTTGGAGGAGCCAAGCTTCGCCGGGATGTCATGCCGGCCTATTTGTCTAATAAATCACCTTTTTCAAGCGGTATTCATTAGGCGTCACGCCGAACTTGCTTTTGAACAGCTTATAGAAATTGCTGCGGTTGATAAAGCCTACCCGCTCCATCACCTCGGACACGCTCCGGTCCGTCGTTTCCAGCAAACGCACCGTATGAGCCAGCCGGATTTCAGTAATATATTCGGCCACCGACATGCCCTCGCTTTGCTTGAACAGCTTGCCCACATGAGCGGAGGACATCTTCAGCATGGAGGCGATTCCCTGGAGGCTCAGATTGGGATCCTCGTAGCGATCCTCGATATATTCCTTAATGGTATCAAAGAGAATCCGGTTTTTACCGGCGTCTCCATCCTCCTGCTGCTGCTGAAGCTCCCGGAACAAGACCGTCAGCTCCTCCGCCATGCTGTCCAGGGTTTCTTTCTCCAGAAGCTGCTTCTGCAGGTGGTTCCAGTCCACGGACACGGGCTTCAGCTTGTTGACATTCATCTCGCCCACCGCCTGCTTGACGGCCGTGAGTACCAGCAGCACCGCATGATAGATGTTGTCCGGATGCAGACGCCCCATAAACTGGAACAGCTTCTGGATCGTTTCCCCGAAAGCGGAGGCATTGCCGGATTTGATGGCTTCCGCCAGCTTCTTCTCCAGCTCCGGAGGCAGAGTGAAATCCCGGTTGTCCAAACGGGCCTTCACCATTTCGTAAGAAATGATGGAGCGGGGGCCGTACACCATCCGGTATTCCAGCACCTGCTGGGCCAACTCGTAGCTCTTGGACATGTCCTCATGGCTTTTGAAAATTGGACCCAGCGCAACGGAGAGGCTGACGCGGTAATACGCCTCCACGATTCCGATGATCTCCCGCATGGATTCCCCGATTTTCTCCCCGAAGCCTTCAGGCTGGAAGCCGCTGATGATCATCACAAAATGACCGCTCCGCATGTCCACGCTTTCGCAGCGGTAACGCCGGGAAATCACTTCCCCGGCAATATTCATGACTGCAAAGGCATACAGCCGCTTCTCCGCTTTGGACGCCGTCTGCTCGAACTGCCGATAATGGTCGATGGACAGTATCGCCACGAGCATGGAAGAGTCCGGGTCCAGCTCCAGACCGTGCTCTCTGATCTGCTCCAGCAGCTCTGCCCGGGAAACCGAGCTGCTGTCGGCCAATAGGCCGCGCAGGTTGTAGTTGCGGATGAGCCGCAAATCGGTCTCTGGCATTTTGGAGTCCGCCGCAGCTTCTTTGATCTCCAGCATCCGGGTATAGGTTTCGGACAGAATGTCCAGATCGTCCTTGGGCGCGGTTGCGTCTTCGCCCGGCACCCCGCCGCTTACCTTAATCTGCCGGACCAGATTGCGGATAGGACCGTACAGCCGGTGAGATACCAGGACGGACAGCACCAGGGACAGCAGAAAAAAACCGGCCGTCAGCGCGAGAGTCGTCGTTTTCCACCTGGTGAGGGCACCGAAAATCGTGTCATACGGCTGCAGGCTGACGATAGTCCACCGGAACGCATCCGTGGGCATGTAGGTCACGAGCTGCCTCTCGCCCTCCAGGTCCAGGGAAAAGAGCCCCGGTCTGCCCCCTTCCTGCCCGCGGTTTTCCTTAATAGCCCGAGCCAAGGCCGGATCAAGCTCTTGAGGCTTCAGATCCCCGCTAAAAGCGCTGCCATCCTTGCCGATAACAAGCAGCTTGCCTGCTTGCTCCGTACCGATGTTATTCAGTCTCCGGATATTGTCAAATACCCAGTCCGGCTTCACATTGATGACGAGCGCGCTGCTGCCGGGCTTGTAAGCCGTGTTGGACTCATACAAAATATAGCTGAACACCCGGTGCTCCGGATTGGCCGCTGTCTTCAGGATCATCGGCACCAGCTCCGCCTTGGACACCGCCCCCGAATCCGACAAGTACTGGCGGATCTGGGCCATCAGCGCCGTTTCATATTGGATATCCAGGCTGCCCCCGGCATAAAAGCCGTCCGTTCTGGCATTGTATAAAATAACCGAGTCTATGTAGGTATTGCTGTTCACCCATTTATCCAGCTTATACTGCTTGTTGGCCTGCTCGAAGGAATCCAGCTGCGCCCCGTACAGCATCGAGATGATGTCATGGTCCACAAACAGGTTAAAAGCCTGGGTATCGATCATCTTGCCCAGGAGTCCGATATTGGAGTTGACCTGGGAGAGCACCTTCATGTTGGCGTCATATTGTGTCTCCCTGACGATTTTCTCCGAGTACTGATACAGCGTCAGTGCGGTGAGGGAGAGCGAGAGCGTGATCAGAAGCGAAATGGACAGCAGAATCCGCTGCAGGTACTTTCTCGAACGGTAGACAGACAAAAAACTCATCCGACTCCCTCCATCCGGTTAATGTGAACCGATTATATCATGCGGTCCCGATCCGTACCAGCCGCCTCCACCTTTAAGGACACCGGCTCCAGGCCGTGGGAGTATACCCCGATATACAATCCCTCATGCAGGGAAACGGGGATACAGCATCCGTCAGCCAATAGACGGACAGGCCGGTCGAACGCGATCTCGCCGCTGCTTCCCGGCGTCCCGATCGCCTCCCATAAGGCATAGCCGTCATCCAGCGGCACCAGCTCGCTGGTGCAGTAAACCAGCTCGCCATAGGGCAAGCGAACCTTGACGGGCATCATGCGCGCCGTAAGCGGCGCGATATAAAGACGCGACCGTTTGGGGAACTGCAAGTGCCCGTCCTCCAGTTGGAGCCGAATGCGGTCGTGGCGCTCAACGCCTGTCATGTTAACGGCTGTAACCAGACGGAAGCCGTCCTTGCCCCGGACTACCGTGTGGTAGCAGTCCTCCTCTGCGTAGACCGCTCTCCCTCCCGGCAGCATGAGAAGGAGAAGCAGCTTCAGCGACTCCACATTGTCCATGCCAGTAAACTGCGGGGCAAATCCCAGCACCAGCGCCTCGCCGCTTCCGAAGGGATGCCGGTACCCCGAAGTTTCCCCCTCGTAGGCGATAACGGAGCGGCCTTCCCGGGGAAGCTCCAGCGTAACCAGCTGATCCGCCGGAATGCCGTCCAGCTCCCTCATCCGCAGGAAGCGGCGGCCGATATCCCCCGCGGAGAGTCCGAACCGCGGAATTTCCCGCCGGAGGCGGAAGCCCGTTGCTTCTGCCAACAGCGAGATGGCCCGCCCATCCGGCGTCCGTACCGGAACCTCCGGATAAAAGACCACCCGCCCTCCCTTTTCCCCGTGACGCATGATATACGCCATGGCTTCTTCGGACAATGTGCCATCGTTGGGTACAATCAGCAGCTCTTGAAAGCCATGCTCCCGGTTCGGAGCGTCCAGATCCATCAGCGCGAACTGGATATTGCTCATAGCCAGCATTTTGGTCAAAGCCTCGATGCTGTCCGCCACCTGCTTGGAGCGGTTGACCGACAGCGTAGACGCCCCGGAGGAATGGTCTTCGAATACGGCAAGCTCGCCGCCTGCATATTGGGCCAGCAGGTACAAATCCGATGACAGGCCGATAACAACGTCATAAGCTTTGGCTGTGCCCGCCAGCTCCCGCTCCCACCGGGCAGCAAAACGGTTGAATTCCCCCGTCATCCGGTAAACGGTATGCTCCTCGCCGGATGCCGATACCGGGTCGGCGAACAGATCATAGGCATCCGTCACATAAGTCCGGCTGAAGCCCTTCTCCCCCGATGCGAAAATAAAGTAGTTGTACCCGTCCATGCCGTGGCCCAGCAGCGTGCGGAGATGAACCGGGTAGTTGACGTGGTTCGGCACCTGGTCCAATGTCATCCACCCCGCTCCCACCTCGATGGCGATCGCGGGCCGGGCCGGCGCCTGCATCTTCAGCGCCTCCAGCCGGAAAACGGTCTTGGGCAGCCCGTTGGCATCCATATGGTAGCCGTACTTCAGATAGGAGTGGCAGGTGGTGAGAACCTCCTCCCCCTGCTCCTTCATATAGGAAGCAAACGCCGCGTGATTGCCCGGGCCGCGGAAAAAACCGTTAATCGGCTCGTTATAGGTATTGGGAATCCGGAGTCCGTACTTCCGGGTCCAGCCGGCCAATAGCGCCGCATACCGGTAAACATATTCCATACGGAATCGCATCCAGTCCAGATAAAGCCTCCTTCTCCCCTCGGCATCCGCCTCCTGCAGCTTCGGATGAACGGCTGCCAGACTGGCGCAATTCGTTCCGTAACGCCGGTTAAGCGCCTCTAGGCTGCCAAACCTCTCCAGAAGACGCTGCTGGAACATGCCTGCCGTCTCCCCGTTGCCCAGCACCTTGGCGTCATACAACGACCCGTCCGGATCAAGTCCGGTAAACAGCAAATTCATTTCATTATCCGGCTGATGCAGAATAACCGGCCCGCCGTTATCGATGGAAAACTGCGCCAACAGCGGAATGACTTGGGCATACCAGCGCTCCGCCCGCTCCAGGAACCGGTCCCCCAGCTGCTGGGGGACATGATTGCCTTGCCCTACCCAAAAGGCGGGACTGCCGTCCGGCTTGGCGCTGACGGTCTCCGGATAATCCCGGTACATCCAGCGGGGATGCCCTCCGTCCACATATTCCGCATTGATAAAAGGCCCGGGTTTGGCGATGACATACAGCCCCATCGACGACGCCAAATTCATAAAGGAGATCAGGTCCCGTTCCGGGGACGTTTCCCCGGTAAAATCAAACATCCCTTCCTGCGGCTCGTGAAAATCCCAGGGAATATAGGTAGCGATTGTATTCAGATGATTGGTCCTGGCTTTGTCTAACATATTTTTCCAATGCTTGCGGTAAATGCGGAAGTAGTGAATTTCTCCGGAACGCAAAATCACCTCTCTGCCGTCAATCCGGATGCTTCGTCCTTCAATGCGAATAGTTCCCATCGTTGTTCCCCCTGTTTTTGTCGTTAGTCGCCGGCTTATCGCCGGCTGTGCAGCTTTGTCTATATTGTCCACTTCAACCCGGCAGCACAGAAAGTCCTCATGTTCGACAATTGTGCGCACAGGCTGTGTGATTTTTAAACTTTTGTCCGCCTGGAGACAAAAATAGCAGTTCCCGGCCAGCTTTCAAACACGCTCCCGGAGCCGCCGAAAATCCAAAAGCCGCCGGCGCAATGCCGGCAGCTCTGGATAACCCGCTTTCTAATGCTTCGTTTGCTTGAAGCTGAGACGGTACTCTCTGGTAGTAGTCCCATCCTCGGCTGTCACTTTTATAACCGCTTTGCCCGGCACTCCCTTGGGCTGCTCGATCACTGCCGAGGCTCCGGCCCGGGAGGGGACTGCTGTAATCACAGGCCCCTCCTTGGCTTTGGGCAGCACGGCCTCCAGCTCATACCACTTGCGGTTGGCGTGCAGCTTAAAGGCGCTGCCCGGAACCGTTTGCCCGGCAAAGCTGACGCTGGCAAGGGAAGCATCGGATGAGGGAGCTTCCCAACGGAAGGCAATCCGGTATTCGGCGGATTGTGTCAGGTCCCCGGATACGACAGAAATTATCGCCGTCCCCGGAGCATATACGGCCTGAGTCACCGTTACCGCCGAGACAGGATCAAATGCCTCCGCGGTCACTTCCGGCGCCGCCGTCGTACCGTAAGGCAGCATCACCGTATAGTCGCCCGCCTCGTATACGAAGCCCGTGACCGTCGTGCCTCCCGCCCGCAAATCCTTCAGGGTGACGGCCGGGTAATAATCCTTGTAAATTTCCATGCCCTGCAGCAGCGGGTCGCCCTTCACATTCAGCAGCTCCACCGTCAGTTTGCCGTCTTGCACCACAGCGTCATACGGTCCGTACCGCACCGTATGGTTCCGCAGCTCGCTGCCCGCCATGGTGGCCGCGCGACCGCCCTCTACATCGATGTGGAAGGAACGGCTCCGGTCGGCGGATGGCTCCATAAACCACAAATATACCCGGTAAAAGCCATTGGACGCCGTCTGCTCCAGCTTGAGCGATTGCTTGGATGCGCTCAGGTTGGTGTTCATCATATGCGTCAGATCGTAATCATCCAGGAAAGGCAGCGGGAAGCTGGCGGTTTTCCCTGTTGTCGGCGCAGCGCCGGCTCCGGTCGCCGCCGCAAAGCCTTCCCCCCTGGCCGCATTGTAGGACAGCCAGCTCCGGCCCCCTATCGTCACGGCTTCCCCGTTGAGATTGATGCCTTTCCAGAATACGGATCGGTCTGCCCGGGGCCAGACCTGCACCGTCACGCCGGGAGACTCATTGCCGGAGCCGTCCACGTTGACCAGCCTAAGCGCAACCGGCTGGCCGTTTGCCAGTCCGGTTACCTCCGCCTTCTGCACCCCGCGCTCCGCCTCCGCAACCACTTGCTCCCCGTTGTAAATCCGCACCTTCATTATGTCGGAATCTCCCGCGTCCTTCCAGGTAAGGACGGCTCCCCTATCCCCGTTGGATACGGCTGGATCCGAAACATCTCCCGGAGGAATCGAGTCCGGCGGCAATGCGATAGGATCGCCGGAGTAGAAGACGGTAATCTTGGGACGGAGCGTCACGCTGGAATACTGGGAGGACGCAAAGGTTCTGGTCCCGTTAGCCGTGGACGGAACATCCTCCAGCAGCACAACTCCGAAGTTCAGCTCCGGCTGTGCGATCCAGTCCCGGGCCGCCGCCGTCACATCAAAGTGATACCATCTGCCTGGCACATAAGAGGTAACCACATGGTCCAGCGCTGTTTCCGGCCCGGTCTCCCAGCTGGGCTTCGTGTTCAAGCTGACGCCGGTGATCAGCTCTCCGTCCACCACCGTCCCAACCGGATTTCCGTCAATGGAGGTGCCGCCGCCGTATCCGTTCCCCTCCTCCCAGGGACTGGTAACCCGATGTACATCCACCGTTTTGAAATTTTCCGACGAGGCCCTGGTTTGGGTATGATACAGCTCGATGAAGGCTCCCGTTATGGTCCGGTCTGCCGGAATTCCCGACAGGTCAAAGCGGATCAGGGCATATTTGTCGTCCGTACCCGTGCCGTTGTACCTGGCCATCTCAAACTCCCCGTAGGCGCCGTTATTGTTGCCGACGCCCTGCCAGTGGGACATGAGGCTGGCATCTGCCGCTCCGTTATACCCGTTCACTCCCGCTTGCAGCACCATTTTGTTGCCGGGCGGGTTCGGCATGGGACCGTCCCCCGGAATTTCCGGCGGCGCAGGCGGCGTTGGCCGCTGGACCGCAAGGCGGTTGCCGTTTTCGATGATGATCGTGCCTGTGCCGAAGTCATAATACCGTTTCTCCCCCGTATCCCCGGGCACCTGATTTTCCCTCAAGACCGTATGGGCCGCCACGGGACTGTCGAGCTTCAGTTGGGTCTCGGCGGTATTATGCTCGAATACGTTATACCGGATGTTTCCCTTGGGAGCCGGGAAGAAATTGTAACCGCCCGATTCCATATAAAGGGACCGGACGCTATTGTCCGCAATCACATTGCCCATGGCCGCCACGGAGCGGGGCGAGTCAATGCGCAGCCCGCCTCCGAAGGCTATGTACGCCCGGGAGCCGGTAGAATGCTTGATCACATTGTAATAAGAAGGGTGAAAAGTCGTCAGGTTCCGGTCAAAGCTGTTGATGACCGTCCCCCCGTTGCCCGCCGTAGGAGAGCCCCCGCTGCCCAGCTCCGAGCGGTTGTTGTCGAAAATGTTGCCCAATGCCTGCCCGTACATTCGCATGTCATTGCCTTTGTTGTTGGAAGCGGTGTTATCCGTCACAATATTTTTGTAGAAAAAACGGCTTACCGATACCCGGGACGTGGCGTCCGGCACGATAGTCCAGTCCCGGTCCACAGCAATGGCATCCGACGTGTTGCCGGTAATCCGGCGGTACTGGCCCAGCCCCTTGCCTTCCACAATCAGCACATATTCATCCTTCAGCACATTGGCGTCCCACTTCATGCCCTTGATGCTGGCGGAGGAAGCCCCTGCCGCATAGACATTGCCGTAATGAAGAATTTTATTGCCGTCGCCGGTAAAATCCGCATCCACATCCACCAGCGCGTCGAACAGCAAAATTTCTCCATCGTTCGTGGGAGAGGTTTCATTGCCGATATACTGGGTATCGTTGCGGGCGATATAATTCATAGCCGTAGGCTTGAAGCCGCCCCAGCGGGGATGCAGGTTGAAATTAAAGCCCCGGGAGCCTCCGCGTTTGCCATTGTCGTCCCGGCCGTCTATCCGGTTGTCGGTGAACAGGTTCTGGTACGAATTGCCGAAGTTGGCCGGGGTCCAGCTTTTGCCCAGGAAGGTATTGCCGGATATCCGGCTGTTGGACATCTTGTTCAATGTAATAGTCCCGCCCGATTCAATCGTGCTGTCCAGAACGGCGATCCGGCTGAAGCCCGCATTGCCGCCGTCGCCCCAGATGCCGCCGAACATTCCCTTTTTCGCCGGGCCCGGATACCAGGTCCGCAGCTCAATGTTCCGGATAGTCACATCATGGAGGGCTTCCTTCAATACGATGCCCCTGTCCACACTGGCGCTGCCTACAATCCGGATTCCCTCAATGCCCGAATCTGAGCCGGCGATCGTTATCATCTCGGGACCTTCTCCGCTATCCCTGCCTCCAATAGGGCCTGTATCCAGATACTTCAGGACCGTGGTTTCCGGCCCCTCTCCCTTCAGGGTAACACCGGCCTTGATAGTCAGCTTCTGCAGGCCGGCTTCGGGCTTTGCTCCTGCCGTCAGGACTCCGGAAGCCGTGCCGGTGAAAAATTCCAGCTCTGCGATATATCCTTTTTTGCCTTCGGCGGGGACATATCGCAGGTAGCGGAATGCGGCAGGGTTGCTGACTGCCGCCACATTTCCGTTAAAAGAAGGCTTCGCCGGGATCGTATAAAGATCGGTATAAGCAACGCCGTCATTGGAGCCCTGGAATTTGCCGCCGATCATATCCGCGTCGATGGTCGCATTAGTGGCCGGGCGCGGGAAATACCGGATAGCCGTCACCGGCTGCGCTCCGCCTTCTCCCAGATCGATGCCTACATGGCCGGAGCCCGTGCCGTTATAGTCGTAGAAGGTGGTGCTGTTGGAATCGAAGGCCCGGAAATATTCCCGGTCCGTGCCGTAAGAAGGCGCACCCCCGAAGGTGCTGGCCGGAACCAGCTTAACGAGACCAGCAGCAGGAGGAGCCTGCTCCTTGTCCAGGTGGAAGACGCCTGCGGACAACAAAACCGTCCCCCCGCCCGCAGCAGCCGCTGCATCGATGGCCGCCTGGATGGCCTGCGTATCGTCCTCCTCGTCATCCGCCACAGCCCCATAAGCTGTGACATCAAACACAGCGGCGGGCCCAGGCATATTCACCAGGCTGATCTCGGCTTTGCTCCAGCCGTATTCGCCTCCGTGGCGGTTATGCACCCATACCTCGTCAAACTGGCCCGCCTCCGCCGTTGCCGGCACCTGAAAGACCACCTCATAAGGGGAGGCGGAGGTTACCGACGCTTCGGCGATAGCGGACGTGGCCTTGTTTCGGAGCACAACCCGGCTGTCCCCGGCAAGGCTGCCATTGTTCCGGGTCAGGTTGGCGCCAATGACTGTCGCCTCCCGGGATTTGGCCAGGTTCAACACATTCGGATATACATAGAAAACATCGGTTTTGTTGACGAATACCGGCTCACTGGCCGCACCGTCCGCTTTCTGTGCATAAAGGGCGTACTGGCCAAAATCCAGGCTGGCCGGAACGACCGCCGAAGCGGCATTCGCATCCGTAAACAAAGGCGTAATCAGCATTTCCGGTCCTGCGGACAAATGTTGCTCCGTCTTGGGCGAGGCAAGCTGTTCGGCCGTATGGGCTCCGGGGTCTCCGTCTTCCAGACGCCGGATGCCGACAACGACGTCCTCCAAGCCATCTCCGATCAACTGAACCGTGCTATCCGGCTGCACATTCCCCGGAGCTGCTTGCACAATGACAGGAGCCGCTGCAGAGGCCGCAGCTTGGGGAACCGGACAATTGTAAACGCTTGCCAAAATTAAAAAACTGAGTGCTGCCGCCAACCGCCTGTGGACTGGTTTTCGCATTATGAATTCGACCTTCCTTTCTTTTCATTGGATATAGCGTCACGCTCTCACTTGCCGCCTATCTCCTCCTCTCTCCCTCTATATTGGCAGATGTTTGTTTATTCCCGCCAGTTTGCTTCCGGCATTTTTGTACCATCCGGCTGTATGATTTTCCCGAAAATGTCCCTTTGGCAGCAGCCGACAAGAAAAAGACTCCCCATCGTTTGCACGACAGAGAGTCTGAGTTTGCGCCTGGGGTTAGGTGTATACGCTATGCGAGCCGCCGCCGAAGTACAAGCTCTTCAATGGAGTCATCGACTCCTGCGGCACATAATATTTGAACGGATTATCATCGATCACGCCCAGCAGCTGCCTGCGGAACGGCGACGCTTCGTCCAGCAAGCGATCGGAAGCGACGCGGTAGTCGATCGGCCGCATCCAGATCGGGCTGTACCCGAAGAACAGCTGACGCCTGGTGAAGCTTGAGTGATTCGGCGCGCCGGAATGCCACAGATTTTGCGGAAAGACGAACACGTCTCCGGGCTTGCCGCATACTTGAACCTCGTTTTCCAGCATCCCTTCAACATCCGTATGCTCCGGCTTGAACGGACGGTTATGGCTGCCCGGAATCACCTTGGTGTTCCCGCGGTTCGGCTCCGACATGTCGCTGAGAATGTAGCAAGCCTTGATGTAATACGTCGAGGTTACGCCGCCGATACTCGGGAACTGGGGATGAGGACCGTCTTGATGCCAGTTGATGAAGCTGTTGGTCTCCGTCTTCACCTTGTCCGGATTCGGCTTCCTGATCGTCAGATGCGAGATGTGCAGCTGAATATTATACCCCAGCAGGTTGACAATCAGCGGCAAAATCGTCGGCTCGTCGATCAGGGAAGCGATCTCGGGGTGGCGCTCCACCGAATTATAGATGTTATGGGCCAGGCTGTCCGGCTCCTCCCCAAGAATATCGTCAATGGCCGCATTAAGCCTTGCCACCTTCTCGGGCGTCAAGACGCCGGGCAAGATCAGATAGCCGTCCTTGTGAAACTGTGTCATCCACCCTTGGAGCTGTTCTTTCATCTCTTCCGTCAATTGGATTGCCTGCTGTGTGGTCATTGCCTTATCCTCCTAACATGGTCTTCCGAAGTCCTCTGCTTTATGAGTCTCTTGCTCTATGATTCTTCTGCCGTATTGCTCTCCTGCCTGCGGTTCCCCGCAAGCCGCTACTTCTTTCCGAAGCCGAGGTCCGCCAGCTGCTTCATCCCGGCGTCCACATAAACCTTATAGTTCATCGACGTCTCCAGCGTCTTGAGGAAAGCGTCGTACTCGGTCAGCGGACGTTTGCCGTAGACGAACTTCGCCAGCTCCTCGTCGATATACCGGAGCGCATCTGCGCTGTTGTAGCCGTTCGGATTATCCACGAAGCCGTTCAGCGCCTTGATCCGGGGCTGCTTGTTGGCGAACTCGATAAATGGCGCCTGCTTGGCGAACTTGACGAACAAATATTCCATCTCGGGACGGCCGGTGAACTGGTACAGCCAGGAGTAGTTCATTTCCTTCGCCATCAGCTCCGTCGGCACGACCTTGCCGTTCTCCACATTGTAATGCTTGCCCTTGATGCCGAACTGCACGAGCGCGGAGCCGGTATCCTTCGTGGAGACATAGTTCAGCAGCTCGATAACCTTGTTCAGCTTCTCGGGCGTTTTCTCCAGGCTTTTCGGAATCGCGTAGAGGCCGGAGTTGCCGCCGATATCGTAGGAAGCCTCGAACTGGCCGCCCGGTCCCTGCAGAGCGGGGAGCTGGATCCATTCGGCATTCGGATTCACCGCCTTGATCTGTGCGGCGAATTCATCCTTGGTCACATTCGGCCAGTCGATCCACATGATCCCCGCCTGGCCCTTGATGCCCTTCTGCTGATATTGCGGCGTGCTGTTGTTGGACAGCAGCTCGGGGTCGACGGAGCCGGTGTCAATTATTTTCTTGATAAAGGCAAGCGCGTCCTTGAAGGCCGGATCATAGAACGCATTGACGACCTTGCCGTCCTTCTCGTAGAAATTGTTCGGAGACCCGACGCCAAACGAGCCGAAGATCGGATTGAAGGCGCCTAGCTTGCCCCCGGTTATCCCGAACGTGTCCTTCTTGCCGTTGCCGTCCGGGTCCTTCTCCGCAAACGCCTTGGACACCTCCAACAGCTCATCGATCGTAGTCGGAGGCTTCATCCCCACCTTGTCGAGCCAATCCTTGCGGACCCAGAAGGTGTTGTAGGGAATATTCGGCGCCTTCGCCACCGCGTAGAATTTGTTGTTCAGACTTCCTTTCTTGATGCTGTCCTCTCCGATAAAATCAATCGTTGTTTTCAGCTTATCCTTGTACGGAGTAAGGTCCAGCAGCAAGCCCTGCTCGGCATACTGCTTGAGCTGAGCGCGGTCAACTGCGAACATGTCCGGGAAGTTGCCTGACGCCATCCGCACGTTCAACTGATTTTTATAGTCGTCGCCCGATGCGTATACCGTCAAATTCATCTCGATGCCAAGCGCCTTATCCAGCTCCTGCTTGATCTGATCCTGATCCGGAGCCGGCAGTCCGCTGCCCGTCTCGATAACCTCCAGCTTGACAGGCTTGGCGGGTGCGGGCGCTTCCTGCTTGGAGCTGTCTCCTGGCGCGGCGCCGCCTGCCGGAGCCTCCGGCTTCTGGCCGCTGCAGCCTGCCAGCACCGCTCCGCCGAGCAGTATCGTCGAAAGCGCCACCGAAATGCTTGCTTTACCGTTTTTATTCATGCTTACCCCTTCTTTCTCCTTGTAATTTTCTATTGAAGACCGGTTGAGGTTTTATGTTCCGTGAGTCGCATGCGGAGGTATCAATTGAATCTGCAGAAGCACCAGCGTTCGCCTTTGAAAACGGATTCCCACCTCATCCTTCATTCAAAAGAATCCGTTTTCAACAGCGATCGGAGGATCACATGATACCGCAGCTCCTGGACTCACCTGTTTACTCAAGCCGGTCGCTCAACCTACCCCTTGATGGACCCGAGCAGCATGCCCTTCGTAAAATGCTTTTGGATGAACGGATACACGATAATGATCGGCAGGCTCGCCAGGATGACGGACGCCATCTGCATCGTCTCCGTCGGGGTCATGTTCTCCACCGATTCCAGCGGCTGCTGGGTCAGCATCAGAATCTCACGCACCACGACCTGCAGCGGGAACAGCGTCCGGTCCGTCACATACATGATGGCCTGGAAAAACTCGTTCCAGTGGCCGACCATATAGAACAGTCCGACAGTCAGCATCGAGGGAACGGACAGCGGGATGACGATTTGCCACAGGATGCGGAATTCCCCTGCCCCGTCCATCCGGGCTGACTCGAACAATTCCTCCGGCAGCCCTTCGAAGAAGCTTTTCATGATGAGAATATTAAAGCTCCAGATCACATTCGGCACGATCATCGCCCATACGGAGTCAAGCAGCCCGACCGCCTTCACCACCAGATAAGTAGGGATCAGCCCTCCGCTGAACAGCATCGTGAACACGACCATCATCAGGAACACGCTCCGGCCAGGCAGCTTCTTGCGGCTTAGCGGATAGGCCATCAGCGTTGTAAGCAGCAGATTCGCGGCAGTGCCTACGATAGTGATAAAGATCGTCACCCAGAACGCCTGCGGAATATTGGACTCGGTCAGCAGCTTGGCATACGCGTCAAAAGTTATCTTTTTGGGCAGCAGGATGAAACCGCCGTTCTTCAGCACCTCGGCGAACGGCGTCAGCGAGACCGAGACGACGTACAGCAAGGGGAAGATAGCGGACACGGCCGCCAATGTCAGAATGGCGATAACGATGCTGTTGACGATGCGGTCCTCGAAGCCCTTTACCATATATTCTCCCCCCATCTCTTCGCAAGCTGATTCGACAGCACGACTAGGATCAATCCGATGGCTGATTTGAACAGACCGACGGCGGAGGCCAGACTGAAGTTCAGCTGCTGCAGACCGGTGCGGAATACCCAGGTATCAAGGATGTCGGCCACCGGATACACCTGAATATTGTACAGAATGTAGATCTGGTCGAAGCCGGCGTCCATGATATGGCCCAGATTCAGAATAAACAGCAGGACGATGACCGTCCGGATGCCCGGCAGCGTAATATGCCAGATCATTCTCAGCCTGCTAGCGCCATCCACCCGCGCCGCCTCGTACAGGGTCGGATCGATGCCGGCGATCGCTGCCAGATAGATGATCGCTCCCCAGCCGAGGTTCTGCCAGATTGAGGAGCCGACGAGCAGACTGCGGAAGTAATCGGTCGACGTCAGGAATGGAATCGACTGGCCGCCCGCCTCTACAATCCAGCGATTGAACAGACCGGAGCTTTGTCCGAACAGGGCCAGCATGATGCCGTAGATGATGACCCACGACAGAAAGTGCGGCATATAGGTCAAGGTCTGCACGAGAGACTTGAACCAGCGCACCCGGCATTCGTTCAGCAGCAGCGCCATGACGATCGGGGGAATCGTGCCGAATACGAGCTTGTAGATGCTGATCAGCAGCGTATTGGTCAGCAGCTGTCCGAAATACGGCGAGTTATAGAAGGTTTCGAAATGGCGGTACCACGGGTCGGCCCAGCTGCTGCCAAGCACCCCCTCCAGCATGTTGAAGTCCTTGAAAGCAATGACGACGCCATACATGGGGATGTACTTGAAGATCACATAATAAATGACACCGGGCAGCAGCATGAGATAAAATGCCTTATGCTGCCACACCGCCTGTCCGAAGGCCCGCGCCCTGGACAAGCGGGAAGATTCTGTTGCTGCGACGGCCGCAGCCGATGCTTGCTTCATGCTATCACCTCGTTTGTTTGCGCTTTCATTTCCTGGTCCCCAGTATAGCAACCCGGCGCTTTCGGTGGATATACATGAAAACGACAAAACTGTTCGAGTTACGGCTTTTCCTGGAAAATAGACACTTCTTCCCATTCCTCGTAAGGTATTCGAAGCCTGACCACCGTTCCTTCCCCCTCCCGCGACCTTATCTTGAGACCATAGGCGGACCCGAAGTGGATGCGCAGCCGTTCATGCACATTGATCACGCCCATCCCTGTGAACGAATACTTGGAATGCTCCGCTTTGCGCTGGACAAGCAGCTTGCTCACCACTTCGGGCGACATGCCCAATCCGTTATCGCAGACGAGCAGCTTGAGCACACCCTGTTCCAGCCGTCCGCGCACATGAATATGCCCCTTGGCTTTTTTCGGCACGATGCCGTGAAAAATCGCATTCTCCACGATCGGCTGCAGCGTCAGCTTGAGCAGCTTGGCCTGCAGGACGGCCGGGTCCACATCCGTTGTCAGCGTAAAAGCGTCTCCGTACCTGACCCGCTGAATCTGCACATACCGCTGCAGCCCCTCCAGCTCCTCCGCAAGCGTCACGAACTCGGTCGTCTTGTTGAAGCTGAACGACAGCAGAGCGACGAGCGACTTGATCGTCTCGCGCACATCGTCGATCCGGCCCTGTCTGGCGAGAGAGCTGATGCAGGCCAGCGTGTTGTACAGAAAATGCGGCGCTATCTGGCTCTGCAGCATCTTGAGCTCGAACTGCTTCTTCTTGGCCTCCATCTCTTTCGTTTCGCTCAGCAGCATATGAACCCGCTCCATCATCGCATTATAGCTCTTGGCGAGCGTCCCGATCTCGTCGGAGCGGTCTACCGAGATATAAGAAAGCACGCCAAGGTCGCGAACGCGGTCCATTTTGGCCGCCAGCCCGCGGACCGGCTTCGTGAAGTGGCGCGTCATGATCCAGGTGCTGAAAAACAATACGATCATCCAGATAATGCCGGCGTCCCGGTAGTTTTGGTACAGCTTCAGCACATTTTGATAGAAAAAATCTTCCTTGATGAAGCAGATCAGCGTCCAGCCCAGCCGGTTGCTTGAGGATTTGATCACCACCAGCGAATTTTCGTTACCCGTTATGGTGCGGACGCCGACCGGCAGTTCGCTGAGACTGTCGAGGAAGGCCGGTTGCAGCTGCGGAAGGAAGGTTCCTTCCACATAAGGCAGCAGCTTGTCGTTCGGATCGGTGTAGGTGATCACATTGTTATTTTTGGAGATAATCGTGAACGTCTGGTTCTCGTTCAGCAGCAGCGGAGCCACCAAGCCGGTCAATCGCTCCAGATCGATCTCAACCACGGCCACGCCCTTGGAATGAAGCTTGTCTTTGCCTGTTACCGGCAGCACATAAGCGATCGTTTTCCCGGACATCGGGGAGTCATAGGGCTCGCTGACATTCATCGCTCCGTAATTGGACATGGCCAGCTTGTACAGCGACGCCAGATGCGGATTGCCGATAATCTCGTAGTACACCTGATTGTTCGAGAATACCCTTCCGTCCTCGCTGATCAGGTATAGCGTCCGGGCGGCGGAGCTGTTGTAGTCGGCAAAGTTTTTGAGCGTCCGGCGCGCCTCTTCCTCATGGCCTTCAAGCAGCAGATCGTCCCGGGTGGAGAGCAGCAGCAGCATGTTCTGCACATTGTCGAGGTATGAGTCGATGTACTGGTTCGTCCGGCCGATCAGCTGCTGGGAGTCGCGCACCACCTGATCGCGGAACAAGGCTTCGGCATCCCGCAGATTATTCAGCGCGAGGGCGATGAACATGATGAAGGTGACGACGAACAGAAAGACGAACTGCTTCGTGGCTATGCCAACACTATGATATCTTTGAAGCAAACGGTTCACCGCGGTTCTCCTCCTTCCTCCCAGACTTGGCCGCCCTGCTGCCGCTTGTAATCGGTAGGCGATACGCCGGTCCGGCTGCGGAACATCGTGGTAAAGTAGCGGTAGCTCGGGATGCCGACGCGGTCCGCCACCTCGTACACCTTCAGATTCGTCTCCTGCAGCAATTGGACAGCGCGCTCCATCCGCAGGCGCGTCATATATTCATTGACCGACTCGCCCACCTCCTCGCGGAACAGCTTGCTTATATAATGCGGGCTTAAGCCCACCTGCTCGGCCAGCAGATGAAGGGTGATCGGATCGGCCAGATGCTCCGCGATATATTGCTTGGCCTCAAGCACCTCCTTACGCAGCCTGCCTCGGGCATCATGCTTCCGCCGGATAAAGCGGACAGCCGCGGCTGACAGCTGGCTCAAGGTCGCCGCATCGCGCACATCCTGCAGCTCATGGCCTCCCGCCGGTTCCCCTTTGGCGTACTCCTCCAGAAACGAACTTACGAGCTGCTTTAATTCCTCGGGTCGGTACCGGTGCTTCAGACAGTCCCGGACGAGTTCTGTCTGTATATAGAGGCTGAGCGCCTCGCTGTCTTCGCCCGCAGCACGATGCAGCTGGCTGTGCAGCTGCGCCGCCTGGCTTTTATCCAGCGCCGTCAGCGCAACGGGCTTGCCGACGAAGATCGACTGCGGCGCTTCGCTCTCATAGAACTTCGCCTCCTGCCAGAGCTTGATCTGACCGAAGGCGCGCCTGAATTCGCTGCCGCTGGCAAGCGACTCGCTGATGACCCCGTATACATCCACTTCATGCGCGAGAAACGGCAGATTATCGTCAAGCGCTTGCGTCAAGCTCCGGATAATCGCCTCCAGCCTGAGCTTCAGCTGCGGAACCGGCAGCTGCTCCCCCTGGAAGAAGACGGCATACTCCGCGCCGCTCACGGGAACCCAGCAGAAGCTCGGACCGGCGGTCGTCTCCAGCTCCTCCAGCACCGTTTGCAGCTCCTGCTCGACATAAACGCGGTCCTCCTCGCTGCTCTGCACCTTCAGCATGACAAGGCGTGCGGGCAGCTGCTGGAGCAGTCCGCAGCGGACCAGCTCCGCGACCATCGCAGGCTCTTCCCCGAGCTTATCCTTAAGCAATCGGCCGATTACCTTGGACTGCTCGCGCCTGCGCTGCTCCAGCGCGCTTTTGCGGTGAGCCCACTCGCGCTCGATCGCCTCCCGCGCCCGGGCTATCGCCCGCTCCAGCTCCTCCTCTTCCAGCGTCACCTTGACGAGATATTCGAGCGCCCCAAGCTTCAGCGCCTCGCGGGCATAATGAAAATCGCTGTGGCAGGTCAGCAGAATGACCTGGACAGCGGGAAATTCGCGCCGGATATGCTCCGTCAGCTCAAGTCCGTTCATCAGCGGCATCGTGATATCCGTGACCACCACATCGGGAACGCTGTCCCGGCATAACTGCAGCGCCTCCGTCCCGTTCTCGGCCTCGCCGGCGAGCACCGCTCCCCATTCGGCCCACGGAAAAGACCGCAGCTCCTGGCGCAAGGGCAGTTCATCGTCGACCACGATCACGTTCAGCCATCTTTTATACATAAGCGTCTCTCCTTTATATAAGCTGCGAGTTAGAAGGCTCGGATTACGAGCTACGAATTGGCAAGGTACGAAGCCAGAATTACAAGTTACAATTTTGTAAGCGTTGTCATTCTGACTAAACCATTACTATACCACGTCTTCTTTCCTTCCCACTATACATGAAAACGACAATTATGTTCAAAATTACAGCGTGTTGCTAGTGCATGTATGCAAACCTAAGGCCAGCCGGATCATGATCGAAGCTAGGACATGGAGCGAATACATTTAAAACCGAGGAACGCGTCGATGCTAGTGGCCGATTCGGACATCTGCGCCAAGTGACACTCAGCTGCTGTGCACTCGTCCAAGCGTTGTGCCGCTGAGCGCATAATCTGTAAGGACACTCGAATCGCTAAGGGGGAATCCTCATGTGGCTGCTGGGATTAGGCCTGCTGGCCGGGGCGCTCGCTCTGTTGGCTGTATTGGCGTACGGCTTGGAGGAACGAAAGGGGTCCAAGTAAAGAGGCAGCGCATATGGACACGGGCGGAGAATGTGGTTTGGCGATGCAAGACCGCGGGCCAGGCTTTACATAAGCCCGGCGGCTACCCGCCAAAGCAAAAAAGCTGTCTCCGCAGCAGATCATTCTGCTTCGAGAGACAGCCTTAGCCCAAGCGGTTAGCCTAGCTACGGCTTCACGCTTTCCATCAGCCCGCGAACCTGCTCCGCGCTTGCGAGCTCGCCCGTGACGATCCGGGCGATGCGCCCGCTGCCGTCGATCAGGAACGTCCGGGGCAGACCGACCAGGCCGTAACGCCCCGCCGCCTCTCCGCTCGGATCGAGCAGGACAGGAAAAGACAGGCCGTGATTCGCGGCAAATTCGGCGGCTGTGCCTCTGGATTCGCCGACATTGACGGCCAGCATCGCCACGCCGGGAACGCCTTCCCGGTAAGCGTCGTTCATCCGCGGCATTTCGCTTACACAAGGGCCGCACCAGGAAGCCCAGAAGTTGAGCAGCACGCCCTGACCCTGGTATTCAGCCAAGGAGACGGAACCCCCGTCCAAGGTCATTGCGTTAAATTCAGGCGCTTGATCGCCCGTTCGCAGCGCTCCGTCCTGCCCAGTCCGCGCTTGAAGCAGCGTGTACAGCAAGACGGCCGCTAGCGCAACGACGATGACGATATTTACATATGATCGCGGGCCCGTTCGGCGACTCAGCTCAAGGAGGCCCCGCTCCACGCTCTGATCTACACTTTGTCCTGCTTTCCGCACTCTCCCTGCCTCCTCTGAGTTCTCCGGCGCGCTCCCTCATCGCGTCCGCTCCTGCGCGGATGAGCCGCCGCCGAACAGCCGACTGAACACCGCCTGCAGACCATACGATCCGTAAGCTTCCAGAAACGCTGCCGTCGGTCCTTGTTCGGCGACGCCGCCGTCTTTCAGGAACACGACCCGATCGGCGGCCGCCTCCGCAATTTGCAGCTGATGAGTGGAGAACAGCACGGCATGCCCTTCCCGCTTCGCAAAGCGGACAAGCTCGGCGAATGACTCCATCCAATACGGATCAAGCCCGTTTGTCGGCTCATCCATCAGCAGCAGGGCCGGCTTCGCAAGCAGCGCCTGCGCGAACAGCAGCCGTTGACGCATTCCTTTGGAGAACGAGGTGACCGGATTGCGGCGGACTTCGCTCAGTCCGACCAGCTCCAGCGTTTCGCTGACGCGCGCCGGAGACACCTTGCGCAGAGACGCCCAGAAGGCCAGCGTCTCCTCGGCGGACAGCCCCTGCCCGAACAAATAATCGTCCGGCATATAGCCGAGCTGTTCCGCGTAGCGCTTCCGGTCGGCCGCCCACTGGATGCCGCCTATCGTAATAGACCCGCGCGTCGGCCTCAGGATCCCTGCGATCATACGCAGCAGCGTGCTTTTGCCGACTCCGTTGCCTCCGCAGAGCGCCAGCGACTCCCCACGGCCCAGCTGAAGGTCGACGGAGCCGAGTATCGTCCGCTTGCCGATATCTTTGCCAACTCCATGCAATTGAAGCACATGCTTATCCACGCGAACGCCCCCTTTCCCAGACCAGATGAGCCCAGCCGATCGCCGCAGCTGCCCATAGCGCGCAGATCAGCAGAAACAGCCAGCCTCCGGAAGGGCGCGAAACCCAGCCAACCCATTGATAATACTCGGGACCGAGCGCCGATCCCCCTCCCAGCTTGATGACTACGAACAAGCGAACCAGCTCGGCCGGGTTCAGAAACGTGAGGGCAACCAGAACCGGCTTGATCCACATATAAGGCATAAGTCCGAGCAGGGCAATGAGCAGAGTCGGCCAGCCGATAACGGCGAAAAACCAGACGGCGACGCCAATGGTCAACGCCTGCCAGCGGTTGCGGGCCAACGTGCCGATGACGAGGGCGATGGCCAGAAACAGCACAATCAGCCCAAACGAAAAGGCGAGAAACATGCCGAGCGTCCGGCTATCCAGCCCTCTGCCTGTCAAGGACCCGGCGACGCCCGTCAAGCCGTAGCCGAAAGCCACGATCGTGATCAGCAGAGCCGTCAGCCCCACGTATTTGCCCCCGATAAACGAGAAGGTGCTCAGCGGATACGTCGCCAGCAGCTGCCAGCTCCCCTCCTCCTTCTCCGCCGTCAGAGAAAACGACCCGAGCAGCAGCGTCATCAGCGGCAGCAGGTACAGAATCAAATTCAGCATCGATGACGTGGTGCTGGAGTAGCCCTCCGCGAACCGCTGAGTGTTGATGAGCAGCAGCGACAGGCTGAATAGTGCAAAAAGGGCCATAAACGAATAGGCCCAAGGATTGCGAAATCCGATCTTGATCTCTCTTAGCGCGATATGCAGCAGGTTCATTTGCCGTGCATTCCTTTAGCGCCAGTGTCCGTGGCCGTGTTCGCGCCCTTGCCCGCGTCCGCCTTGGCCATACCGCCGCTTTCCGAATGCGCCTCCTCGCCATGCGAGTGCATATTCATTGCGCCTTTGCTCCGTTCCCATGTATGGGAAGCCAGTTCGGAAGCGGTCATCAGCTTGCCCTTCTTCTGCGCATCGACAAACTTCTGCGCTTCGCCCTGGTCCTTGAAGGAATAGATGCCGTACGCCATCGGGGATTTAAAGGTGGCATCGTACACATAAGTGGCCTTGTCAAAAGCGATCCATTCCTTGCTGTTGTAATCCCGCACGTATTGAGCGCCGATCTCGGCCGCTGCGTTCTTCTGCTTCCATTCGTTCATGCAGCCCAGATCGTCGAACTTGTAATTTTTGCCGTCCGTCGTCGTCAACTGCGTAGCAAATGCGTCATCCTTCACCTGCATGTTGCAGATCGCACATTTATCGACGGCCTCATTGATCGCGAGTGCCGGGTACTTCTCCTTCGCGCCGCAGCCGGCAACCAAAACCACCAAGAACAGCGCTGCCATGAAAATCGCCATTTGTCTTTTCATTTTCATTTTCGTCTAACCCCCAAATAATAAGTTGTACCTGCCGAAGCTGCCAGCAAAAGCACACCGAGCGCCAGAGTACCGTTCCGGGCCGGCCCGCCGCTTCGATCTCCTTCTTGCAGAGCGGTCCCCGCCAGCGCCGGCTGCATCAGCGGCGCGTCGTCTACCGACCACCCTTCCCGTCCTTCCGTGAACATGCTTTCCAGAAACAGCATCCCCGGCGACTGGAAAAACAGCTGGTACGCAGGCGCAGCCGAGGTCAGCCGCTGGAAAAAGGGATTCATCGCATACGCCAGCTCGCTGCTGCCATCGCCGTTCGTATCCAGCCCGTTAAAAGCTTCCCAATAGTTGCCTGAGAAGGCGTTATTCGCGCTGTCGTCCGCCTGCGACTCAATCACATTGCCGATAAACCGGTTGCCTGTCAGCCGGTTGCCTTCCGACTCAAGAAACTGTACCCCGACAAAATTTCGCAGCACATCGTTGCCGCTGAATTCATTGCGGTTCGACTGCTCGACATACAGTCCTACCCGGTTGCCTTCCACCTTGTTGCCGGCGATGCGGGAGGTTTCCACGTCGAAGAACAGCAGACCCTGCGAATTTACGCTCTCGCTTTGCTTGGTGAACGTATTGCCCGTAACCTCCGCATCCTTCACGCCCATCACCATGGCCCCTGTAATGTTGAACGCGCCCCGGTTGCCCCGCACTACAGTTCCATCCGTATACATGCAGTGGATGCCGTAGCGGGAATGCTCGATGCGGTTGTTTTCCACCAGATTGCGGTGGCTGCTCTCCAGATAAATGCCGTCATTCATCGACGATACGTCGTTGTCATGAATCCGGTTGTCGTGGGAATTAAACAAATCGATGCCATTGCGCTTGTCCGGCAGCTCCCCGGGGCCGGCCGCCATCCCGTCCTCTCCGTCGCCAAGCCAGCGAATCTGTGTACGGCGAATCTCTGAGCGTTCATTGTCCCGCATGACAATGCCGAACGCTTGCGTGCGAATGTCGAGCTCCTCCAGCAGCGCCCCGCTGCCTGTGACCAGCACCGCCGCCGCTTCCTCGCTCTCTCCGCCCTGAACCAGCTCTACTCCGCGCACATGCACGCGATCTGCCTGAATATGCAGAGCCGGGGACGTTCCGTCGCCGACAATCCGCACCTGTCCCTGAGCCTCCAGGCGTATCCGCTTGCCGATGATTGCGCCTCCCGCATACACGCCCTCCTGAAGAACGAGCGTGCCGTTCTCCGGCGTAGCGTCGATTTGCCGCTGCAGATCAGCCCGCAAAACCGCCGACGCAGCGGCATGCACGCCCGCTCCGGCCGCCAGCCACAAGCATACAGCCAGACATCCCGTGAAGCCTAACCGGCGAAACTGCCTGTTCACGGCATCCCTCCTCTTCCATGTCCTTGTCTGATCTCTCTTTTATTCTAGCCAATGATTGGAGAATTCATATGACCCGATCGGGCTATTCCATCTACTATTGTGTGAACACTGCATAAACTTCTTGCTCGCTTACGATCCGGCGGACGGACTGGGAGCGGGACCTTCCCTCAGCAGCTTGGCCGTCACCGTGCCGATAAGAAGAGACCATACCGCCGCCGATATTCCGAAGACCTCCACATTCGAGATCGCGATGACAAATGCAAATAAAACGGAATACCGGTACGAAACCTCGGAGAACGCTGACTTCATGCTGTTCAGCAGCACACCGATTAGCGAGAAGCCGGTGATCACCGCGATAAACGATCGGGGGACAAGCTCGATGACCGCCGCCACTTTCCACGCGAACAGGCCGAAGATCATGACAAGCACGCCGGATACGACGGCAGCCCGAAACCGTCCCTCCCGCGGTCCCGCCTCCTCGCTGCTGCACAAAGCGGTCATCATCCCGCCCATCGTCACCGCATGCCCGCCGAAGAAGCTGACCAGCACCGTTCCGAGTCCGGCGCCTGCAACCAGCTTGTTGAACGGCGCTTGAAAGCCGTTTTTCTTCAACGCGGCGAGCGCGACCGCCAGATCATTGCTCAGAACGAGCACCGCGATCGGAATAGCAAGCGAAACGAAGCCGGCGCTCGTAAATTCCGGGACGATAAACCCGGGCAGCGTAAAGACTGCAGGCGGCAGAGCCGGAAACTCATGCTCCAGCAGCAGACCGGCGACGCCGAATACAAGCACGCCCAGCAAAGGCGGGATGACTGGCGAGATCCGCGGCGCCACGAAGAAGCCCAGAATCGCCAGCACGCCCGCGATTGGCGACTGTCCGAGAGCGGGGATCACATCCACAGCGTAATGCAGGATCATGCCTGCCAGCATCGCGTCGAGCAGAGGCCGCGGGATCCACTGGAATACCTTGGCCAGCAGGCCGGAGAAACCCAGTACGGCGATCAGGCCGCCGGCCATCAGGAAGCCGCCAGCCAGCTCCGGCAGCGAATAATGCGCGGCGGCCAAGCTCAGGAAAGCTGCGGATGTAATCGAATGCGCTCCGGCGATCGGAAGCTTGTAAATCAGCGACATCAGAAGGTTAATCAAGCCTCCGACGAAGTATACGACGAACAGCCAGGAGACCAGCTCGGGACGGGATAACCCGGCCGCCTGCGCCGAGCTGATGATCAAGACGGCTCCGCCCGTACACGCCATCAGGGCCGACAGCGTGCCGGCGGCTATAGGTTTAGCGTTCAGCATAAGTTCATTCCTTTATCTTAGAAAATTCGTATGACTGTTCATCTATGATAAAATAGTTACGAGATTTGAGAACCATCCATTTATTGCGAATTTGAGCCATCCATGCTTCACGGTGGCTTTCTCATTACAATCCGGAGGTATATGAACGATGTGGAAGCCCGATCGCGGGAGCAAGCTGCCGCTTTACCAGCAAATCGCTGACGACCTGGAAAAAAGAATCGCTTACGGCGAGTTCCCGCCCGGCAGCCAGCTCCCTTCCGAACGGAAGCTGGCGGAGCAGCTTGGCGTCAACCGCAGCACCGTCATTCTCGCCTATTCGGAGCTCCGCTCCCTGGGTATTATCGAGAGCCAGACGGGCAGCGGCACCCGGGTCAGCAAATTCAAATGGGGCGCGACCCCGAAGCATACCCCTAACTGGCGCCGGTATGCAGAAGGCGGCAGCTTCCTGCCGAACCTGGCGTTCCTGCGGCGCATCCGGGAAGCTCTGGAGCAGGACCGGACGCTGATCGACTTCGCCAGCGGCGAGCTGGGAGCGGATCTGTCCCCGGTGGAAGAGATCAACCGGCTGATGAGCGAGAACTTTTACACCGGATACTTGGGTTATGACAATCCGCAGGGATTTGTTCCGCTGAGGAAAGCGCTCGTCGGTTTTTTGCGCCATTATCGTAACATCCAGACGACGGATTCGTCCATCCTCATTACATCCGGGTCTCAGCAATCCTTATATTTAATTACTCAATGCCTGCTGACGCCGGGAGACGCGGTGGCGATCGAGGACCCGTCCTACTGCTACTCCTTGCCGATGTTTCAGTCGGCCGGACTCCGGCTGTTCCGTCTGCCTGTGGACGCCAAGGGAATGCGTCCGGAAGACATCCGAACACTGTACAAGAAACACCGGATCAAAATGGTATTTATCAATCCCAACTTTCAGAATCCGACTGGCGCCGTGCTCGATCTCGGACGCCGCAGGGAGCTGCTCGAGACAGCCGGCGAGCTGGGACTGCCGCTTGTCGAGGATGATCCGTTCAGTCTGACGGCCTACGACGGCACGCCTCCTCCCCCGCTGAAGTCGATCGATACGGCCTCGTCGGTGCTGTACGTCGGCTCCTTCTCCAAAATCGCCGCCTCCGGCCTGCGCGTAGGCTGGATGGTGGCGCCGCATTCCGTCATCAGCCGGCTGGCCGATGCGCGGCAGCAGATGGACTTCGGCCTCAGCGTCATTCCGCAGCGGGTGGCGGCGCAATTTCTGGAGTCAGCCTACATCCGGCCGCATCTGGACCGGCTCCGCATGCAGCTGCAGTTCAAGCGCGATCTGGTGATCGAGGCGCTGCGCCGCGAGCTGGCGGGACTCGTAACCTACACGGCTCCGCAAGGAGGTCTGCATCTGTGGTGCCGAATCCTCCCAAAGGTGCATGATCACAAACTGCTTGAGGAAGCGATCCGGCGCGGCGTCATCTTCGTCCCCGGCAGCGTTTACGGCTCGGATTCCGGCTATGTGCGCTTCACGTTCGCGCGGGCGCGGGCGGAGGACATCGGTCCGGGTATCGCTATGTTCGCCTCGGCGCTGCGCATTGCAATCGAATCCTGAACAGCAAATAACCTGATGGATAAACGTCCATCAGGTTATTTGCTGTTCCCTCCTGTGCTCTCCGCCTGTTGAGCCGGCCAACTGGATGGGGAAAAAAGACGCTCAATGGATGGTTACTAAATCCGGCCGATCGTTTAGATTACGGGTATAGGCCGATTCGAAGGCGGCGTGACATGTGATCTACATCACTTACATCCGTCCGAAAGTCAGCTACACTTGCCGTATAAAAATCCGCTATTTCATGAAAAGGGGAATGAACCGATGGAAGTCAAAAACAATCAAACCCAATACCAGCCGTATAAAGGCTTTCCGCTCCTCGTGCTGCTATTCGTCGTCGTTTTGTTTTCTCCGCTGTTTTATTTCGTCATTAACTTGATGCTAGGAAATGAAGCCATGTTCATCGCGCCGCTCCAATAGAGCGGCCTGATGTCCGCCCGGACGGCCTTCCTTCCAGATCACCTGCTCGCCGTAGCTTTTTCCCCAGCTGTACATCATCTTCAGCACCGGCATCAAGCTCTCGCCATACCCGGTCAGCGAGTATTCCACGCGCGGCGGAACCTCCGGATACACCTTCCGGTAGACGAGCTTATCCTCTTCCAGCTCCCGGAGCTGGTTGGTCAGCATTTTCTGCGTAATATGCGGTATCAGCTTCTTCAATTCACTGAACCGCTTCGTTCCTTCCAATCCGAGATGCCATAAAATGATCAGCTTCCACTTGCCTCCGATGACGGCCAGCGTCAGTTCCTTTTCACAATTGATTTCCGCTAAATTAATCCGTTCCTTGACCTCGCTAGCCATGTACCCTCACTCCTCTTTGTTATTATAGTATATAGGATGATCGTGCCGGGTACAAAGGCCATAACCTTCAGCAAGGAACCGGAAGCTCGCCGGCCCCCGACCTGCGCAAAAGCCCCACGGAAATCCGCGAGGCTGCTGAGAGCATGCTTGGTCTGTCCCATAGGCGGAACAGAATGCCTTTTTATTCGAGATTGGCGTGCCTGGCGTACATCATATCTGAGGACAAGCCCTTCAGCTCCATCATCCGCAGAATAACGGAGTCATAGAAGAGCAGCAGCGTCTGTTCGAATAAGGAAGCCATCGGCTGAACGGTAGTCACGCTGCCATCCAACCGGTCTTTGGGCAAGCCCGGCAGCTTGACCGAAGCGGATGCGAGCCGGCCGATTGCAGACTCCGGAGCGGTCGTCACCAGGGCGACTGCGGCGCCCAGCTCCTTCGCCTTGTGAACCATCGACACGAGGCTTTTCGTTTCCCCCGAGCCGGATCCGATCACAAGCACATCGTTTGCCGCAATGCCCGGCGTTACCGTTTCCCCTACCACATAAGCCTGCAAGCCCATATGCATCAGCCGCATCGCGAAAGCGCGTCCCATCAGTCCGGACCTGCCCGCTCCCGCGAGAAATACCCGATCGGCGGACAACAGCAGCCGGGCCAGCTTCTCGGCTTCTTCCGCTGCAATCTGCGCAGCCGAGAGCTGAAGCTCCTTGACAATTTCAACGGTATATTGATTGATTTGCATGGAGTTAGGCTTGACTAACCAATCGCTTCATTTCGGCCGCGGCTGTCTTCTTGTCCTCCAGGCCGGTAATGCCGCCTCCTACAATGACCAGATCCGGATTCGCCTTGATCACCTCAGGCAGCGTATTCAGCTTGATGCCTCCGGCTATGGCTGTCTTGGCTTGCTTCACGACGCGCTTGATCGCAGCCAGCTCTTCGAAGGAATTTTTGCCGTCGGCCTGATGATCGTAACCGGAATGCACGCAGATGTAGTCTACGCCGAGCGCATCGATTTCCGCCGCTCTTCCTTCAATATCCTTGACATTGATCATATCGACCATGATCTTCTTGCCCTGTTTGGCCGCTTCCTCAACCGCGCCCTTAATGGTGGAATCATCCGACACTCCTAGCACCGTGATGATATCGGCGCCCGCCTCGGAAGCCTTCATCACTTCATAGCCGCCGGCATCCATAATTTTCAAATCCGCCAATACGCGCAGCGAAGGGAACGCCTCCTTGATTTCTTTGACGGCCCGCAGCCCTTCGTTAATGACGACCGGCGTACCGATCTCCACAATATCCACATATTCGGCCACCTCGGCCACCACTTGCTTCGCTCCGGGAATGTCCACCAGATCGAGTGCCAGTTGAAGTTCCATCTTATGATCTCTCCCTATGAACCATATATTGTTTCTTTACACGGCTCATTGTACCCCCTACCTGCCGGATTAGGAAGTACGCACTTTCAAGTGGTGTAGTTACCTGGAGGATACCAAGCATGCCGCGGCAGTGCGGATCAGGCCGAAGCGCCTATCATCCATCGCTTGAAACATAAGCCTCTCCCTCCCATGAGACATAAAAAACCGCACGATCCGGCGTACATGATGTACCTGAATGTGCGGTGTGTGCTTCACAACCTATTTACTAATTTTAACATCATACCCAAATTGTCTACCTGGCGAACATTTATCCAATCTTCGTTTCAACTGAGTACGGAACCAATACTTCTCTATTCGGACTCTCGTCCAATCGTTCGTTCCCGTCCGCTCACCATGTATTCGGCAACAAAAGTCCTTCCCGCTTAAAATCGCGGAGAAATCGCTCCTTCAGACTGAGTTTCTCGTTTTCCTCCAAAAAAGCCGCATTGACGCCATTTAAAATAATGCGTGCGATTTCCTTCGTCGTCAATTTACATTGATCGGCCAAACGAAGATATTCCTTCGTAATATTCGTCCCGGACATGGTCGTATTATCCGTATTCACAGTCACAGGAATCCCCCAATCCAGCAGTTGCTTGATCGAATAAGCTTCTGGAAGAGGAGCAGTCTTCGTCTGCCTATCGCTGACCGGACACATCTCAAGCGGAATTTGCAGCTCTCTTACCAGTTCCAAGGTCCGCGCATCCTCCAAGAGCAGCCCCCCGTGTCCAATCCTTGCCGCCCCAAGCTCCTTCACCGCTTCGTAAATGTTAGCCGTGCCCGCGGTCCCGTCGACATGGATCGTAATCGGGGTGCCTTGACGTTTGGCGATCGTAAATAAAGTGCGAAATTGCACTGTCGGGCAAGCGGTCTCCTCTCCAGCCAAATCGACCGCGACGACACCTTGGTCCATAAACCGCTGGGCTGCTTCGACAACAGCGGCGTTCATCATATAAGAGTGGCCTCTTAGGCAGATCAGTATCGCCCTGGCCTTCACCCCGCATGCTGTCTCCCCTTGTCTTAATCCGCGGCAGACCGCTTGAATGATCTCATCGACAGATAGACCCTTATGGCGATGAAGCTGCGGAGCGAATCGAACCTCGATATACTGACAACGATGGAGTGAAGCCTGCTCCACCGCCTCATAAGCCGCCCGCTCCAGAGCGCCCGACGTTTGCAGAAATGGGAGCGCGAAATCCAGGCTCCCCCGGCCCTCGTGCCCGGCGGCGTCCGGCTCATCCAACTGCGACAAGTGTTCCATCTTCTCTATCTCCGTATCAGACAGTCCAATCCCTTGTTCCTTCGCAAGCTCCAGCACCGTTGCAGGCTTCACACTCCCATCCAAGTGCAGATGCAGATCCACCTTGGGCAGACGAGTCAGCAATTCATGTTGAATGCGAACTTTCATCCCTCACCCTACCTCCCCCTTGCCATTTACTCAAGTCAAATATATGTTATTTTTTATTACATAATAAAATAACAATACAAAATTATCAACGATAATTTTATATTCTCATCTCAATACATGTAATGTTTATGAAGGTTTTATAAAAAACTTCATAAAAACTTCCTGATTTTAAATAAAAAAACCTAGAATCAAAACATGAAATATAAAACATCCAGATAATAATGTCATTTTTTATAACACGTTTAATAACAAGCAGTTCCTCATCCCTTGCCATCATGCCGCTCTGCATCACCAACACCTTAGCACCATTTCTACGAAAGAAATACGCCTCCATACACGAACGCAGTCACTATAACCAGCGCCGGGTGAATTTTACGGATCTGAATAAGGTAAAAAGAAACGGCCGCAATGCCGATAAACTGCAAATAGCCGATCGTCGAAGTGGACTCGACGGAGCTGCTCCAGGTGATCAGCAGCATCATGACGGCGATAACCGGCTGCACGAGCAGCGTCATGCCTTTAATAACGGGGGATTGCTTATATTTCTGCAGCAGCTTCAGCAGCACAATCAGCGCGATGACGAAGGCACCACCGTCGCAGCCACCGGATTCAGTCCTCTCTGTGAGCTGCTAGCTTTCCCAGACAGCTATCATTTAAGATACCCCTCACGATCTGAGAAGCGCCATACATTATGATTTACTTATCCGATAATCGATGTATAATGTATCCTGTTTAGCATTTGCCCAGGCGGGTATATGGCAGGTCGCTTGGACAAAGCAAAGAGAAACAGGGGAGGATTTATGCTGGCAATCGCTATTGTTATTTTTCTGGTTACGCTTGTTTTAGTCATCTGGCAGCCGAGGGGGCTTTCCATCGGCTGGTCCGCCTCGGGGGGCGCGGTTCTGGCTCTGCTGCTGGGCGTGGTCTCCCTGCAAGACGTCGGGGAGGTAACCGGGATCGTTTGGAATGCCACGCTTACCTTCGTAGCGCTTATCATTATTTCACTTATCCTGGACGAGATCGGATTTTTTGAATGGGCGGCTTTGCATATGGTTCGTTTCGCCGGGGAAAACGGAAAGCTGCTGTTCGTCTACGTCATTTTGCTGGGGGCGGCCGTGGCAACCGTTTTCGCCAATGACGGGGCGGCGCTGATATTGACGCCGATCGTACTGGCCGTTGTAAGATCGCTGCGATTCGACGAGCGGATGGTTCTGCCCTTTGTCATGGCAAGCGGATTTATATCGGATACGGCCTCTCTTCCGCTTGTGATCAGCAACCTGGTGAACATCGTATCTGCCGACTTCTTCGCCATCGGATTCGTCGAATATGCCGGCAGGATGATCGTGCCCGCCATCATTTCGGTTGCCGCCAGCCTGCTGATGCTGTTCCTCTGCTTCCGCCGGACGATTCCTGCCCGCTATGAAGCCCTGCATACGAGAGCGCCTATCGAAGCTGTTAAGGATATGCGGTTATTCCGGTTATCCTGGGTCGTGCTGGCGGTGCTGCTCATCGCTTACTTGTCGAGCGAGCTGATTCAGGTCCCGGTCTCCCTGCTCACCGGAGCCGCAGCCCTGGTATTTCTGCTGCTCGCCAGACAAAGTCCCCATATTCGCACCGTTCAGATCTTGAAGGACGCGCCTTGGACAATCGTCGTCTTCTCCATCGGGATGTATGTGGTCGTGTACGGCTTGCGTAATGTCGGATTGACCGACCAGTTGGGTCAACTGTTCCAATGGACCGGCGATCGAGGGCTGTTCACCGCTGCCATCGGATCGGGCGTCATCGCGGCCGTGCTTTCCTCCGCGATGAATAACCTGCCTACCGTCATGATAGACGCCCTCGCTATCCAAGGGACCGCCACGGACGGACTGATCCGCGAAGCGCTTATTTATGCCAATGTGATCGGCTCCGACCTGGGACCCAAGATTACTCCGATCGGCTCGCTCGCCACCTTGATCTGGCTGCATGTCCTCTCCCGCAAGGGCGTACGTATCACCTGGGGCTATTATTTCAAGACCGGCATCGTCCTCACGGTGCCCGTGCTGCTCGTTACGCTCGCCAGTCTGTATCTGTGGCTGCTGCTGATTGGGTGAATGTAGCTCAGCCCCCAAGCTGCACCGACGGCTGCAGCAAAAACGTGCTTGACCAGGCATGACCATCCATACCACGCGCCAACAGGCTGCACGGTCCTAAGACCGGCAGCCTGTCGTTTATCCCCGCGAAGCTTAAGCTTGGGGGAACTTCCTCGTATGACTTCTCAAATTGCCCAATTGCCGTTCCGGAAAATAGCTTCCGTCTTCCCGTCTTGCGTCACGCCGTCGATATTCATATCCGGTGAGCCGATCATGAAGTCAACGTGGATCAAGCTTCTGTTTGCGCCATGAGCCAGCAGTTCCTCCGGGGTCATGTCCGTCCCTCCGCTCAGGTTCACCGGGTAAGCCTGGCCGAGCGCCAGATGGCAGGACGCATTTTCATCGAACAATGTGTTGTAGAAAATAACGTTGGAGTTCGAAATCGGCGAGTCATGAGGCACCAGCGCAATTTCTCCGAGCGAAAGCGCCCCCTCATCCGTCTCCAGCATCTTGGCCAGCGCTTCCTTGCCCTGCTCGGCGGTGAAATCGACAACCTTGCCGTCCTTGAACGTCAGCGAAAATCCGTCGATCACCTGTCCGTTGTAGTTGAGCGGCTTGGTGCTGCGGACCGTTCCGTTCACGCTGTCCTTATGGGGCATCGTGAACACTTCTTCCGTCGGCATGTTCGGGTTGAACAGATGGCCTTTGCCGTTCCCCTTCGCTCCGCCCAGCCACACATGCTGATCCGGCAGCTCGACCGTCAGGCTTGTGCCCGTAGCTTCATAACGCAGCTGCTTGTAGCGCTTGCTGTTCAACTGGTCCACCTTCTGCAGCAGGGTCGCGTTATGCTCCTTCCACGCCTGAATCGGGTCCGCGGCTTCCAGACGGGTCGCATCGATAATCTTCTCCCACAGCTTGGTTACCGCTTCATCCTCAGGCAGGCCCGGGAACACCTTGGCCGCCCACTCCGGCGTAGCGTACGAGATCAAGGTCCACGAATTGGTGTGATTCATCAGGTAGGACCGGTATTTGCTCAGCGCAGTCGCCGCCGCCTTGGTCGCCGCACCGACACGAGCCGGATCGACGCCGCTAAGCAGATCGGGATTCGGGGAATAGATCTGGATAAAGGCGGCTCCGTTCTCCGCATATTCCTCCATCGACTTGGCCCGCCACATCGGATATTCGCCCAACGCTTCCTCGGGAGCAAGGCGGTATTTGATCAGCGCCACTTCCTCGTCGTTGTATTCGACATGAACATGACGCGCGCCAGCCTGATATGCGCTGGCGACAATTCGCCGAACCAGCTTGGCCGCCGAGATCGGCGCCATGACGACAACCGTCTGGCCCTCCTGCACATTAACGCCGACCTTGACGGCCAGCTCCGCATAATGGTCTAACTGAGTTTCGGTTGGGATCATGATCAGGTCTCCTTATGGCTAGCAGATTTATCCTCATTATATCGTTCGCCGCCGGCGAATTCAAAACCGCCGTTCTCACCGAGCAGGGGCTGCTCTGCCTCGGCCTGAAGCGCCCAAGTGCTCGCCGCCGGCCGCCGGCGCGCCAGAAGCCAAAAGAAAAACCGGAACCCGCCACAGAGGACGGTCCGGCCTTCCTTATTCAAGCTCCCGTACCCGCCGGTTACTTCGATACCAGCTTCGAGAAATCGGCGAACGCCTTGATATCTTCGGCAATATTTGCCAGCAGCGCCAGCCTGTTGCGGCGAACGGCTTCATCGTCAGCCATAACCATGACCGCATCGAAAAATGCCGTGATCGGCTCGCTGAGCGAACCCAGCAGGTCGAACGCTTCATCCAGCTTCGCAGCGGACACCGCCTGGACGAAACGTCCATGGACAAGCTCCCACGCCCGGTGCAAGTCAGCTTCCGCCGTCTCCGCGAACAAGGAGGCGTTCACCTCGCGCGAATCGGCCTTGGCCGCGAGGTTGCAGACGCGGTTAAACGACTCTACCGCCTTGCGCAGCGTGTCCTTGCCGTCTTCGCCGGCAGCGGCGGCCAGCACCTCTGCGCGAAGCAGCGTGCGACGCACGTCGGCCGCTCCTGCGCCGAGTACGGCGTCAACGATATCGTAGCGGACGCCTTTCTCCGACAGCACATTTTTCACGCGCAGCGTGAAAAACTCCAGCATATCCCGGCGAATCTCCGCAGCATCCCGCTTCAAGCCACGCGCGGCGTGAACGTCCAGCGCAGCGTCAAACAGCTCGGGAAGCGTCAGCTCCAGCCCGTGGGCCAGCAGCGTGCTGACGATGCCTGCGGCTTGACGGCGCAGCGCATACGGGTCCTGCGAGCCGGTCGGAATGATCCCGATCGAGAAGCAGCCTGCGATCGTATCGATCTTGTCGGCAATGCCGACGATCGCGCCCACCAGCGATGCGGGAGGCTGATCTCCGGCGTTGCGCGGCGAATAATGCTCGTTGATGGCCTTCGCCACCTCAAGATCCTCGCCAGCCATCCCCGCATAATCCTCGCCCATGATGCCCTGCAGCTCAGGAAATTCGTACACCATCTGGGAGACAAGATCGAACTTGCATATATCCGCGGCTCTGCTTGCCTTGGCCGCAACCGCTGTGTCTGCATGCAGCAGTCCGGCGAGCTTATCCGAGATGGCGCGGATACGGCGCACCTTATCCGCCACTGTGCCCAGCTCTTCGTGATACACGATATTTTCCAGCTTCGCGAGCGCATCCGCGATCACGAGCTTTTTATCTTCCTCGTAGAAAAATTTGGCGTCGGACAGACGGGCGCGCAGCACCTTTTCATTACCCTTGGCCACCACATCGAGCGCAAGGCTGTCTCCATTGCGGACGGTGACGAAATGCGGCTGCAGACGTCCTTCGCCATCCAGCACCGGGAAGTAACGCTGATGCTCTCGCATCGAGGTAATCAGCACTTCCTGCGGGATAGCCAGGAAGTCCGGATCGAACGAGCCGGTCAATACCGTTGGCGTCTCGACGAGGAACAGCACTTCCTCCAGCAGGTCGTCCTTGACCGCGATATGCCAGCCCCGCTCGGCCGCAAGCGCCTCGATGCCCGCCTCAATCGCCTGCCGGCGTTCCTCGACGTCCGCGATGACATGCTGCTCCTTCAGCTTCGCCGTATAGTCGGCAGGCGTGCCGATAACGGCGTCTTGCCCGAGGAAGCGGTGGCCGCGCGTCACATTGCCGCTGGCTACGCCCGTGATCTCGAACGGAACGATGTCCTCGCCATGCAGCGCCACCAGCCAGCGGATCGGACGCACATACCGCAGCTCGTAGCTGCCCCATCTCATATTTTTCGGAAATGTCAGCGAGGTGACAAGCGCAGGGAGCGCTTCAGGCAGCAAAGAGGACGTCTCCACGCCTTGGCTGCTTTTGACCCCGTATACATATTCGACGCCGCCAAGCTCGCGGAAGAACAGCTCCTCCGGCGCCAAGCCCTGGCTGCGCGCGAAGCCCAGCGCGGCTTTGCTCCAGTTGCCCGCCTCATCGAGCGCTACCTTGCGGGCAGGCCCCTTCACCTCTTCGCTGACATCCTCCTGCTTGTCGGCCAAGCCGCTGACCAGCACCGCCAGCCGTCTCGGCGTCGCATAAGCTTGAACGCCCGCATGGGAGAGCCGGCTCGACTCCAGCCACTTCTCCGTCTTCTCCTTCAGCTGCTCCATTGCAGCGCGTACGAAGCGGGCAGGCACTTCCTCCAGCCCGATCTCCAAGAGCATATCCTTAGCCATGCTGCTCCACCCCTTTCTTCAGCAGCGGGAAGCCCAGCCGTTCCCGTTCTTGCAAGTAAGTCGCCGCCACGGAACGGGCCAGGTTCCGGACTCTTCCGATGTAGCCGGTGCGCTCGGTCACGCTGATCGCGCCGCGCGCATCCAGTAAGTTGAACGTGTGGGAACACTTAAGAACATAATCATAAGCCGGGAACACCAGGTTCAGCTCCATCGCCCGCTTCGCCTCCGCCTCATAAGTCGAGAACAGCTGGAACAGCATGGAGACATCCGACACCTCGAACGTATATTTGGAATGCTCGAACTCCGGCTGCTTGAACACATCGCCATAGGAGACGCCTTCCACCCATTCCAGATCGAACACGTTTTCCTTCGCCTGAATATACGAAGCCAGCCGCTCCATCCCGTACGTAATTTCCACGGCAACCGGATGGCAATCGATACCGCCCACCTGTTGGAAATACGTGAACTGGGTAATTTCCATGCCGTCCAGCCATACTTCCCAGCCAAGACCCCAGGCGCCCAATGTTGGGGACTCCCAGTTGTCCTCGACAAACCGGATATCGTGCTGACGGGGGTCGATGCCGAGTCTGCTCAGGCTCTCCAGGTACAGCTCCTGGATGTTGTCCGGCGACGGCTTCATGATCACTTGAAACTGATGATGCTGGTAAAGCCGGTTCGGATTTTCTCCATAACGTCCATCGGCCGGGCGGCGGGACGGCTCGACATAAGCGACGTTCCACGGCTCCGGTCCGATCGTGCGGAGGAACGTCATCGGGTTCATCGTGCCCGCGCCTTTCTCGGTGTCGTACGGCTGTACGACGATGCAATTTTGCTCCGCCCAGAACTGCTGCAGCGTCAGCGTCATTTGCTGAAAATTCATGATCCAACTCGCTCCTTTGCCAAATGTATGTGCGGCGCGCGGCCGGCTGCTTCGGGGAAGGCCGTATCAACTAAAAAAGCTCCCGTCCCTACGTCAGCCGCTGGCCGACGTAGGGACGGGAGCTTGAGGCTCTCGCGGTTCCACCCTACTTGGTCCTCCATCCGGAGAACCCGCTTTTTTCCGAGGCATGTCTCTCAGGAGCGCCTAGTCCTCCGGTCCGTCACTCCAGGCTTCCACTATCCCCGGCTCGCTGCTTATGCCGACGGTAACCGGCAACCTTCTCCATCATCGAGAACGATTCATTTCTGTTGCTATTTTATGCGAAGCATCTGCATTTGTCAAACCGGTTTGCGGATGCGCGCATAAATTCGTCCCGCCCCAACCATAATACGTGAGTACTTCATGAAACACACTACAACTCACCAACAGGAGGCCACAACCCTATGACGCACACGGCGCAAACTCAGCAAATCTCCCAGTTGATCCAACAGCTGATCCATCAAACCCAGCAAGCTTCCGGCTTGTACGAGCAGCTGCTTAAGCAGGAGCAAAGCAACGCGATGCAGCTCGAGCAGCTCGCCCAGCGTGAGCAGCAAGCCGCTCAGATCATCCAGCATGCGCTCCAAGGCCATCAAACGGCCATTCAGCAGCTGCAGCAAATCTCCCAGCTGTCCCAACAGATCGACTCGTCCATTTCCTACACGCAAGGTTATGCGGCTCCATCCGCTTATTCGAACGGCTACATGCAGCAAAGACACTAGGTTCTACCGACGCGGCGCTCAGCCGATGCACCAACGCAAGCAGCCGCCCGGGCCATTCGCCGGACGGCTGCTTGCGTTGGTTCCCTTCCGCGTGCTATGCGCGGCCTGCTCCGAGATCAATCTCCATCAAGTCGCGTCCGACTGTGATCGGCCCGTCATACCTTTCGCTCATGCCTGCGATATAGGCGGCTTCCGCCTCCTCCGTCTTAGCCGGCGCGGGGATATGATGGGTAAGCAGCAGATGCTTCGCCCCGGCGCGCTGGGCAATATCTGCGGCCTCCAGCGTGGTCGTATGGTATTTGGCGGGGTTGTTAAGGCCCACGCGCTCCTCCGGATACATCTCGATCAGCGCATCCAGCCAAGCTTTGTTGTAGGCTTCATGGACGAGCAGATCCGTGTCCTTGGCATACTTGACCATATTGTCCACCGGCAGCGTATCCCCCGAGATGACGACGGATTGGCCGTTGTAATCGAACCGGTACGCGATGGCCGGGTACACGGGACGATGATCGACCTCGAACGCGGTAATCTTGATGCCGTCCTGATCGTACACAACTCCTTCGTTGCAGGCATGCACCACGATGCGGGAGCCTTCGAAGGCCGACTTGTTATAATTGATGCGCAGATTGACGTCGAAGGCAAAGGACTGCTCCATGCGCCCGATAATCTCCTCCGTCGTTTCCGGACCGTAGACTTGCATCGGCACTTCGCGGTTTTTATAGACGCCTCCCGGCACCACATGCGTACGCCAGCTGCTGATGAACACATCGAAGAAACCGGAGTTATGGTCGCTGTGATGATGGGTAAACAACACATCGGATATACGCTGCGGCATGATGCCGGCGAGCAGCAGCTGGTTCACCGTACCAGCCCCGCAATCGACCAGAAATACTTTATGGCCGGCCAATACGGCAACTCCCGGCTTGGATACTCCGTAGACGGCGCGCGGCGACCCCGTCCCCAGCAAAATAACTTTCAGATGCTCATGAAACTGCGGCTGCAGCTTCTCCTGTCCTTGAATAAGCTTGTCCAAATGCTCGATCATTTGCGGACTCCTTTCGAATGTAGGCAACTTGCCAGAAATACTCAGGACGTGCGGATAATACTAAAAATCATCAGCAGCAGCGAAAGCATCCATCCGATCATAAACCACATGGACAAGCTGCGGGTGAATTTGATCTTGCTTACGTCAGGGTCCTTCTCATACATAACCATCCGCTTGGCTTGCGTAGACAAGACGAGATGGAGGATCAGGAACACGACGAACAGCACTTGAAAAACGATCCAGGCGTACATGGCCATGCTAAGTTTCGAACTCCTCCCAGAGGCGATGTTAGATCCATAGCGATTATAGCACGCCGGAGAACAACCGGGCGAACGATTCTTTTCCTCTGGCCTTGAGGCCGCGCTTGTAGAACTGTACAGGCATCACCCGAAGCGAATCCTCCAGATCCTCTTCATACTGCCGGACCAGATCGGCGATCGAATCCGTTCCAAGCAGAAACACATTGACCTCAAAGTTCAGGTGGAAGCTGCGCATATCCATATTGGCGGTGCCGACGGAAGCCAGATCCCCGTCGACGATAACGATTTTCTGGTGCAGGAATCCCTTCTGATACATATAGATCTCTACCCCTGACCGGAGCAGCTCGGGAAAATACGACTTGGTCGCGTATTCGGTCAAAAAGCTGTCGCTGATCTCCGGCACGATAATCCGCACCTGGACCCCCCGGTTCGCCGCCACCCGCAAAGCGGTTCGAATCGCTTCATTGGGCACAAAATACGGCGTTGCGATCCAGACGGAGGTTGACGCGGAGGCAATCATCGTGTAGTAAAGGTCGCTCATAATGCCTTGCTGGGTGTCCGGTCCGCTCGCCACGACATGCACGGCTCCCCGCTCGCCAAGAACAGGCTCGGCCTGCAGGTACCGCTTCTCCTTCAGCAGCGACTCTTGGCAAACATAGTTCCAATCCAGCAGAAATACCGCATGAAGCGTCCTCACCGCGCTGCCCTCCAGCATCATATGCGTATCCCGCCAGAAACCGATGGACTCGTTCTGTCCGAGATACTCCACCCCGACATTCAGCCCGCCGACAAAGCCGATATGGCCGTCGATGACGATAATTTTACGGTGATTGCGGAAATTGAACTTCTGATTGAAGAACCCCAGCTTGATCGGCAGGAACGCATGCACGGAGATGCCCGCCTCCTTCATTGCCGCGATATCTTTTCCCTGCAGCGACATTCCCCCCAGCGCGTCATACATAAATCGCACCTCTACGCCTTCCCTGGCCTTGTCGATCAGCAGTCCGATAATCCGCTGGCCGAGCCTGTCCGAACGAAAAATATAATATTCGATATGGATGAACTGCCGCGCCTCGCCCAGCCGTCGCATAATCTCGGCGAATGTTTCCTCGCCGTTCTTCAGAATATGCGTCCGGGTTCCTGTGTCCATGCTGGAGAAGCTGACCCGCTGAGCGTATTGGGCGAACGCTTTATGGGACGGCTTCAGGTCGGGCGCTTCCTCCGGCTCTCCGCTGCGAAGCAGCAGCTGCCACTCGTCCCGGTCATGGGCCCGCTTGCTGCGGAATAAATAACCTTTTATGTATAGCTGTCCCGAATACAGATAGAAAGCATAGCCGATCACCGGGAAGAAAAGCAGCGCGTACATCCAGACCAGCGTGATCTGGGCTGTGCGATTTTCCAGCATCAGCGATACCATGCTAGTACCGATAATGAGCAAATAGACAGCCGCGGCCACAGCCTTCACCCACAGCCAGCAGTCCGTCAGCAGCACGATATAAAGGGATGCCATCAGAACGAACAGGAAAAGAAATTCGAATCTGCGCTTCATTCTCCTCCGCCTCCCTTGAGTTATCGCCTATCAACCATAAAAGACGTGCTCACCGCCGAAGCGGATGAACACGTCTTCTCTTCCGCCCAAAGCTCATTAGGCTTTACGCGTGGAGCGCAGGATAGCGCTGAGAATGAGCACGACGACGATTGCCCCGAGAATAGCCGGGATAATAACGAAGCCGCCTACGACAGGGCCGAAGTTCGGCATCAGCCAGGACCCCAGCCAAGCGCCTACAAACCCTGCGATAATGTTCCCGATTATTCCCCCAGGAACGTCGCGGCCGACAAGCAGTCCGCCGAGCCAGCCGATTACTCCACCTACGATTAAGGACCATATAAATGCCATTGTCTGTTCCTCCTTCTTGAGCTTGGTAGCTTGTTTGGTGTGTCATGACAATTAGTACCCGCATTCTCGCCGGACTAATCAGAATGCCGCTTAACGGCTCCGATCCGCCTCATGCTCGACCTCACGAATCAACTGCTCGTCCGTCTCACGCCGGTCCGGCCCTACGACCGGATTATCCGAGCTGCCATAAGTCTCCAGGGCCTGCCAAGCCCCCGCTTCGTCGAAATGGCCGGCATTCGCCTGCCTGGCGGCTCCCGCTCCGGAAGGCGGCGGGGTCATCACCTGCTCTTCCACCGGACGGAAGTCCTCGGTCGAAGCACCGACGTCGTCCTCCGCATGCTCCACGCAACGCGTAGCATAAGGGACGGCCATCAGCCTCTCGAAGCCGATAGGCTCCCCGCTAACCTCGCAAATGCCGAATTCCTCCGTATCAAGCCGGGCCAGCGCCTGGTCGATTCGCTCCAGCTGAAGCTCCAGCGAGCGGTCGACCGCCTGATCGCGGCCTTTCTCGAACGTTTCGGTGCCCATCTCCGCAGGGTGATTATCATAGGCGGACAGCTCTCCCGTTTGATCCCTCAGCGTGTCCGCCTCGTCATCGGCTTGCCGGTCGAAATGGGCCTGCAGCTCTTCGCGCTCCTGCCTAAGCAAAGCTTCGATCTGCTTTTTCTGGTCGGCCGTCAATCTGTTGCTGCTCATCAGGGCCATCCTCCTTGTGAGTTGCGGAATAAGTTCCTGTCAGATTCGCCTCGGTATGGGCATGCCTGCACATCCGGATGTGCGTCAAAGCGCTGTCAATTTGCAGCAGGCGCTCATTGAGCAACTGCTCGGCCTCTGCCAAAACAGGCTTCTCCCGGTGGTGTGCGAACCAATGCTCCAGCTTCCTCCGCTCCTCTGTCAGCGCATCCTTAAGCTGTATCGAAGGCGGCCTTGACCGCTGGCAGCTCATATTCATCATGGACATCAGATTAGCTCCTTTCATCGTGAAAACCGGATAAGGAAGCATCCGTTTGTCGCTGCCTGCTCTGTTCCCGCCTCCGATGCGGATGCTTATGAGCAATATTACCCGGACCGGCAAGAGCCTGACGCAAGCTTTTGCGAGTCGGCACGAAGCCGATGTCCATTGCCGCTGCGCGGGCGGAAGCGGCTTTTCGCCCGAAACGCACGCGGGGCATAGCCAAGGACATGTCTGCCCGCGCTATGCCCCGCGGCGATTCCGCCGGCCGAGTTACTTCTCCTCCAGCGGCACGAAGCCGCCGTCTTGGATCGCGCGGCTGCCTTCACCGCTCTGAAGCCACGCCAGCAGACGCCCGGCCGGTCCGCTTGCAGGCTCATCCTCCCTCGTAACGGCGTACAGGAGAGCCGTATAAGGATATTGCCCGTTTCGGATATTGGCCTGGCTTGGCTCGATGCCGTCAACCGCCACAAACTTTACTTCTTCCCGTCTGTACATGCTGCTGGCGAAATAGTAGAACGAAAAGCCGATGGCCTGCCTGGAGTTGCGGTAATCGGCCACCGCGTCGATTAAGCCGCCCATTCCTCCGGCCTTCCGTTCGGTAGGCGGTTCTGCCAGCGTCAGTCCTTTCATCACCTTGGTCTCCATATAAGTCTGGCTGCCGGAATTGGCTTCGCGCTGGAAGGCGATGATCTGCTGGTCTTCGCCGCCTGCCTGCCGCCAGTTCGTGATCCGGCCGGCATAGATGTCCCGGATCTGCTCGGTGCTCAGCCGGTCGATAGGATTCGATCGGTGTAACAGGAAGATGAACGCATCCTTGCCGATCGGCGTCAGCTTCAGCTTAACTCCCTGCTCCTGGGCCAGCCTTTCTTCCTCCCCCGATGGCCCGGCAACCAGAATCAGATCGGCCTTTTTCCCGATAAGATTCTCATAAGCCTGATGGGTCGTATTGAAACGGATGCCTTCCCTCTCCGCATAGGGCCGGTTCACTCCGGTCAGCCGGGTCAGCATGATCTGGGCAAAAGGGATGGCTGCCGTCGCTCCATCGATCTTCGGGAACTGCTGCAGCGTCATGCTCGCTTGCCGCGGCATCAGCAAGGATAGGATCAGCACGCAAGCGGCTGCGGCGGGAATTGACGCGCAGCCGGCGAACAGCCGCCCGATAGTCAGCCTTGCTCCAAAGCGTTGTACGATCCAGATGCCCAGCCAAGCGCCGCAGGTGGGAACCAGGGAGAGGAGCAGGCCGATGAGCTTGACCGCATTCGTATCCGCGATGTAGCTGCTCAGCAATTCCTTCACCGGCGCCGCCCAATAGATGTAGACCGCGAACGGCAGCCAGGTCAAGCTGTCCAGCTCCGATGTCGACCCGCGAAGGGAGAGATAGAGGGACAGCCAGATCACGCAAGCGATCACGGCAACGGATGAGACGGCGGCAACCCAGACCCATACGGCTCCCCTGTTCCGCCAGGCAAGCAGCATGCCCGCGCCGGTGAACACAAGGCCGGCCATCGACACGTAGAGGAAGGAAGCCGCAATCACGCTGGCATCGCTCCAGGTTGTCTTCAGCAGAAACTCTTCGCGCGGCGAGAGGAACAATACGCCCAGGAAGTTGAACATCACATACAAAATGAGTATAAGAATTCCCCATGCGAAAGCAACCAGGATATTGCCCCGAACAGGCCGTCCCGGAGAAGTTTCTTTTGTATCTTTCACTTGAGCATCGTTCACCTGCTTCGCCCCCGGTGCATATGGTTGATCTGCCGTTATGCCGGCCATAAAGTGCCAGGTTTTGGCAAACTACGGATATTGTATCACGATCCTTCTGTGCGCGAAACCGTCAAACAAGCTTGCTTGCGGCCGAACAGCGATGTGATTCAGAGATCATTCAGCCGTTTAATGGACAACGTACATGCATCATGAACCTGAGGAGTGGACGAGCTTGATTCAAAGCCGATTTTTGCAGGTATGCCTTGGCATCATAGCGGTGCTGCTTATTATTTTCCTTACTTCCAAGATCAGCTTCATATTCAAGCCCTTATTCACGACGGTCAACCTGCTGATCGTTCCGTTTATGCTGTCGGGCTTTTTCTTTTATTTGCTGCGGCCGCTCGTCCTGTTTTTTGAGAAGCAGCGGATGCACAAAGCATTGTCCATTCTTTTAATTTACTTCGTATTGGCCGGCTCGGTCGTCCTCTTCTTCATCCTGATCTGGCCGACGCTGCAAACACAGGTCCAGAACTTCGCCGAGAGCGCGCCGGAGCTGATCGAGGACTTCGGCGTACAGATCGACAACCTTCAGAAAAACCGGCTGATCTCCATGCTTACCCCCGGTCAGAGCGATCTGTCGGCCAAGCTGTCCGAATACTTGAACATGCTGATCACCGCCGCGTCCGATTATGTGACCCGAGTGGTCGGGGTGGTGACCAGCTTCGTCATCGTGGTCGCGACGGTTCCGATCATTTTGTACTACATGCTGAAGGACGGAGAGCATATCCCTTCTTCCATCCTGCATCTCATCCCCCGCCGGTACCGCCGGGACGGCCGCGAGGTGCTGCTGGAGATCGATTCGGCCTTAAGCGGATTCATCATCGGTCGGGTCATTATTACCGGACTGCTCGGCGTCCTGCTGTACATCGGCTACTTGATCATCGGCCTGCCGTACTCTCTGCTGCTGGCGCTTATCGCCACCGTGCTTAATATCATCCCGTACATCGGCCCGCTGCTCGGCGCGATACCGCCGCTGATCGTAGCTTTCACCGTTTCCCCGATGATGGTCTTCTGGGTGCTGGTCGCTACGCTGATCGCGCAGCAGATCGAGGACAATCTGCTCTCTCCGCAAATTTACGGCAAGCGGCTGGATATTCATCCGCTGACGACGGTCATTCTCGTGCTCGTCGCCGGCGGAGTTGCGGGATTGCTTGGCGTTATTCTGGCGATACCCGCTTATATGGTCGTGAAAATTATTTTCGCCCGCATCTATAACCTTTTTCTCGCCGACAAGGTAGAAGAACTGGTCGAATGAGTCACAGGACTTCCTCCGCCCGCGAACGACAAATAAGCTGCGGATCATAATGATCGGCAGCTTATTTGTCGCTCGGTGGAACAGAGGCAAGCAGGTCGGGCCTGCTCCTCCACCATCCCTTCCTTCCCCCCCGTTCAAAGCACTTTGCCTGTGACTTTCAGCTCGACCTTTGCCGTTACCCGGAATTCCAGCTCGGGATACATTTGCAGCCATTTTTCATATTTGGGGCCATCCCCCATGGTCCGGGACACGTAACGTAATCCTAATCCGATCGGGTCAACCTCATGCTCCTTGAGCTTGTTCAACAGAAGCTTCATCCGCTGCTCCACATCTTCCTTCAACAGCTTGTTATAATAGTGGATCGTATCGGGATCGATATCCCGCTTGTCAAAATGCTCTTCCTCCAGTATGCCTTCGATTTTGAGCTCGTAATTCACATAAGGCCTTGCCTGCTGTCCTGTAACAATCCGATAGCTGGCGCTTGACCGCTCCACATTCATAGAGAATACCACCGGTTGGGTTATCGCGAGGTCGGATTTCAGATTTCGTTCTGTCAGCAGCTTAAGCAATCTTGTTTCCGGCGGCGACAGCTTCAGCACTCCCTTGCCCTTGCCGAACAGCATCGACTTGTCGATCACAAGATCATCCCGCTTCGCTTCTACGACAGGCATGATGGGATCAAGCCCCTCCTCGGTCAGACGACGCTCCAGGTCGAATAGATACGTACGGATAATATAGGGAGATTCCGTCCCTTCATGGCCAAGCGCCAGGAACAGCGAATTCGCGGGTATGCGTTCGCCCTTCGGCTTGACCTGCAGCACGGCCTCGGCAGTCGGCGATCCGACTGATACCAGACCTACCTGCTGGATATCTCTTCGGCGGGCCGCCCAATCAATAATCGACGATATGTTTTCTTTCGCCACCTCCTCACCGATCACAATCGCTTTGGTATGGCTGTAGTCCAGCTCCTTGTCCACTTTCGATTTCATCCTGCGCAGCGCTTCAGCGATGCTTTTGGATTCCTGCTCCAACACGGCGAACTGCTGCGTCCCTCCCTTGGGATCGCCTTGGGGCATGGCGATTTTCAATAAAACCTTATAACCGCCTGCTGCGCTTTGGGATTTATCGAAGCCGATAGCTACCGCGAATAAACGTTTGTCGATATCCTTGAAGCCGCAGCCTCCCAGCAGCACAAGGAGAATTAGAGCGATCGCTGCTTTTTGCATAACTGGTTATACCTCCGCACGGCGTATAGAAATATAGCGATATAGAAAAACTCTGCAAGAAACCGGAGCTGCAGAAAGTAAATCCCCGCCTGTTGGAACGAAATTTCGTTAAGCTGCTTCAGCCAAACCGTTGCGGCGGCAAACAAGACGACGATGACGACTCCTGCCCGCTCCGGTCCGAACCTTTTGGACCTTGCATGCGTAAAGCTTTTGAACATCTCCACGCCCACATGCCAGTTAATAATCGCATTCATCAGCGACATCATCAGATACATCAAATAGAAAACGAACAGCACCCTTTCTACTACGAAAAACTCGATATGAATCGAATCGGCCGTGGTGAACCAGGGATAACTATGCTTGGCCACCCCGATCGTACCATGGTAAGCAATAGGGATCAGAAAGGTAGTGAGCAGCACGCCGAAGCTGAAGATCGGGAACATCCACAGATGGCGGAGCGGAAGCGGCTTCAATACCCGGTTCAGCAAGATAATGCTTTCATAACCGGTAAAGATGAATACAGCTCCGCTAACCGACGTAAAATTCGGCCGGTTCCACACATGAGTGAACATGGAAATCACGGCGTCCCAGCCGAATTGCGAGCTGAGCAGCGACTTGATGAAGAAATAAATGACCATCGGCAGGCTGAGCAGCAAAATAGCTTCCAGCGCAAATAACACCGTGCGCGACGAAGTCAGCGCCGCGCCGCAAACCATCACCAGAAAGCCCGTCAAAATCAGATACTGAGGCACATCCGGACTAATAAACCGCTGCGTAATATCAACGAAGGACAGCAGTGTTATAACCCCTCCGGCACACCAAAATGCCATGTTTACGCCGAGCAGCGCATTCTTCAACCAAGCAGGGAACACCCGGGTATACAGCTCGGGCAAGCCCACCCCGGGTATTTTCAGGATAGTGCCCGTTACGACATACAGCATGACCGTTCCTACAACTATTGCCACGAAAATGGACATCAAAGCCCCGCCAAAGCGATGATCGATCAGTGTTCGCGGCACGAAATTGATAATATTGATCAGCCCGTTAAGGACGAACAAATACACGAAATATTTGCTGCTAAGCAAGGGTTTCATCCCCTCTTCGGTTTCCGTGCGGAAGGATGGTGAAGTAAGGCACCCCAAAGCTTCTCAGGCTCGAGAGATACATGATCAGGGCAATGACGCCGAGCACAATCCCGACCAGCCCGAGGAAGCTTGCCAGCAGCACAAAGCCGTATTTGATCACGCGGATGGAGAAGTTCATCATGTTTATCGGAATGATGAAATTGGAGATGGCGACCGCCGATACAAGAATGATCATAATATTGCCCACAAGCCCCGCTTCCGTAGCGGCTTGGCCTAATATCAAGCCCCCTACGGTTGTCGCCGTCGGGCCGATCGTTTTGGGCAGCCGCAAGCTGGCCTCCACGAGAAATTCCATCATGATCAGCATGAACAGCACCTCGACGAAAGACGGATACGGAACGGAAGCGCGGCTGCCGGCAATAAGCAGGGTAATCTGGACCTTCAGAATTTCCGGATTGAAGGACGTGAATGCCACATAAAACGCAGGAATGGTCAAGGCTATCAGCAACCCCATCAAGCGGAGCACCTTCAGGAAAATACCGACCATCGGCAACTGAAATTTATCGTCCATCGCCGCGAAAAAATCATAAAAGATGGAAGGCAGGATAATAGCAAATCCCGACGTATCCAGCAGAAGAGCAATTTTGCCCTCGGCTATGTTTTTGACGGTCCGATCCGGACGCTCTGTGATGAGCATCGTCGGAAACAGGTTGAATTTGGCCGGTGTCAAGTATTGCATCAGCTCACCACTTGATTGGAGCATATCAATATCCAACTCGGCCAGACGCGACTTCAGCTCGGCCAATATTTTCTTGCTTGCTCTGCTGCTATCATAGGCGATGGCAATTTTTGTCCGGCTCGTGGTCCCGATCGTATGCATCTCAAGCTTCAAATCTTCGGACGGATACCGGCGGCGCAGCAAATTTATATTCGTTTCCAAATTTTCGTTAAACGAATCGGATGGACCTTGGACAACGCTCTCCACCTTGGCATCCTTAATGCCGCCGGTCTCTACCTTTTTCGCGTCGAACAGCAGTATATCCGATCCGATGAAAAGCACGACGAATCCGCCCAGAAGCGCCTCGATCGCTTCACTCGGATGCTCCGCGCGCTTGGAACCGGGGAATGAAGTGATGTACATATGAAACCTGCGTTCATTGCTTATCTCGTTCCACGGCTTGATTAAGGATTGCTTGATCGTGATAGAGTCGCACATACTGGCCAGGTAGAGCACATCAATCGAGCAGGACTCGGTCGCTATCGTTCGGCTTTCCAGATCCCCGTTGTCTACCAGCCTCTTCAGTATCCATTCCTTGTCTGATCTTAACGGATGATCGCTCATCGGACACCCACCTCCCTTCCTTATAAGTATTCCCATTCATTGCCTAATCACTCGCTTCGAGAGGAAAAAGAAAGAGGACCCCGCTCCATGAGCAAGGTCCTGCTTTTCGTCTATATCTAAGATTTCGCCGCCTCGGGCAGCCTGAGCGCCTGACCGCAACGCGGACAATAACGCGTGTCCCTCGGACATTGGGTCCCGCATGATTCACAGCTGAGTAGACGTCCACTCTGCTCGTCCCCTTCCTCAGGGGGCGCGGCGGCCGAGCCAAGCGCGGGATTCAGCGAGGTCAGCACGCGAAGCTCTTCCGCCGAGCCGGACCGGATCAGCCTCAGCAGCAAGGCGATGCCTGCGCCGCCCGCAGCCGCCATCCCGGCCAACCGCAGCAGTCCGCTGGCGAAATGATAATCCCACAGCGCATGCAGGAGGACGCTGGCGAGCAGCAGCCCCGCCATGTTCCACAGCCCTGCCGCCCGGCTGACTGCCGCCTGTCCGTTCATGATGCCGCGTCTGGAGCCAAACCATAAGCCAACTGCCGCTATCGCCGTCCAAGTGCCATGGCCGAACGGGGAGAGCAATGCTCTCAGCCATAAGACGGCCAGCATACTCCCTGCGGCTCCGGCTTCCCAGAAGGTCCATCCGTAGACCAGACTTTCGACGGCCGCGAATCCCATCCCAGCTGCGGCACCGAATACGATCGCGTCCATCTTGAAGCGATGCGTCCGCCCTCTGAGGAACAGCCAGCAGATCAGCAGCTTCGATGCTTCTTCGATCAGAGCTACGGTCAGAGGAACATGGAGTTGGGCGAATAGTTGGGGATCATACGCTTCTCCTTCGCCGAACAGCCATCGCCTTTCGAGGAAAAATGCAAGCGGAACGGCGACGGCAGCCGAAGCTGCGAAGGCCCCGATCAGACGGGTCAGGCGAAAGCCAAGCAGTTGCGAGCTTCTGGCATAAGCCACAAAGGTGACCGGACCCGCCAGCGCTCCGGCTGCAAGCGCAGCATACACCCAGAAAGCGCCCTCCAGCCAGATGGCTAGCACGGTCGCCAGCAGGAACAGTCCTCCTGCCGCGAGCAAGACGTCCACCCAGAGCTGCCGGTTCGGCTGCAGCCGTTCGGATAGCGATCGCGACCGGGCAGGCGAAGCAGGCTCATCCTCCTGTTCCGCCTTCCCCCACAATCGCTCTGCCGCTTCCGCAAGCTCCGGTCTGCGTAGGCCCAGCGCCGTAAGGAACTGCCGCTTCACCGGTCCATACTGCATCAGGATGAAGCCAAACTCTTCTTTGCCTATGGACAGCAGCAGCCCATCCTCCAGCGCTCTGACGGTCGCCGTGTGCGAAGAGCCGGTCAGCAGCGCAATCTCGCCTACATAATCCCCTTGTCTAAGCACAGCAATGCGCTTGCCGCCCGAGCACACCTCGAAGCTGCCCGAGCCCACCGTATAGAAGCAGTCCGCCTGCGCTCCCTCATGCACAATGAGCTCTCCCTTGGCCGCCTGAACCAAAATGGTGATCTCGGCAAGACCGCGCAGCTCCGAATCGGGGATGGAAGACCAGATCGACGCCTTGCTCAGCAAGCCGTGAATCGTCCGGATACGAGCGGAATAGGTCAAACTCTCATGAAACATCGGACTGGAGGCCGACAGCTTGCGGAAGGCCTCCCGGTCCAAACGAAGAGCCAGCACCTCGCCCGAGGCCTGGACTGTCGCCGTTCTCCGCTCGGATGAGAGGAGCGCGATCTCGCCGATCAGCGCTCCCGGTCCGAGCGCGGCAAGCTGCACCTGACTGCCGACCAAGGAGCGTGCGGTCACCTTGACCTCTCCGGAGATCAGAAAGAAACAATCGTCTCCGACCGCTCCTTCCCGAATCAGCAGCTCGCCGTCAGCATAGCGCATCCATTCCATCGTTGCGGCGGCCGATGCCAGCTCAAGGTCCGGTACGCCGTGCAGCAGCGTATGCCCCTTCAATATCTCCACAAAATTGTCCATCCTCATGACCTCTCCATACGGAAAAAGGAATTCGCCATGGCAGATTCCGGGACCGTTCTCCTATAATGATACGATTATCGCATATTTCCGATGATACTGCTGCGGCTATCCTGCATTTTTTTGATGAAATTCGTCATCACATCGAATGCTTCGTTGCGCTTGTTCGTCAAGCTCTGCAATCTGAGCATGTCCATCTGCTGCGAGTTTGCTATCGCATCGATCTTGCTCTTCAGAGAAGCTGCCAAGGTGTCAAATTCCGCTGATGTGAAGCTCTGCTTGGCGGCGGCTTCTTGATCAAACTCTTTCAGGCTTTCTTTTATCGGGGCCGGCAGCGCATAAGGCGCTTGGCCCGTTCTCTGCTTGTAGATTTCGGACAATATCATGTTCATCGCTAAAATTTGATTATTGCGCTGCTGGACCGCCGCTAATTGGTCATTGAGCTGGTTTTCCAGAAGCGACGCGCGGTTGCTCTGCACCGTCATAAGCATTGTCTCAATATCCATAGAGGATAAATTATTAAGATTCAAGCCGTTCACGCTGCCGATCGAGTTGTTCGTCGCGCCCTGCCCCAGCGCTTGCTTCACCGAGCTGTGAGCCGCATCGTTCAGCATGATGCCTCCTCCTGCTACGACGCCTATCAGCAGCGCTCCTGCTGCTGTCGCTATTGACCTTCTGTTCATCTCCATACCCCCGGGTAAGATCTTAAAGTTCGCTCCTGTAACTACAGAACTTAGGATACCATACTCCCCTCCGCATTACTGTAGCCTCTGCCACATTTTGCGCAATTGGGTTCGGGATAAGCAGTAAAAGCCATCACATCCGCTCCGGCGCCGCGCTCCGTCACTCCAGCCCTCTCTGCGGGACGAAGAAGGCCTGCTCTACATCGTTTGCAGACAGAGGCTTGCTGAAGTAATACCCCTGAATCTCCTTGCAATCGTTGACCATCAAAATATCCAGCTGCTCCTTCGTTTCGATGCCTTCGGCGATGACCTCCATATCCAGATGCTGGGCCATCGAGATGATCGTGGCCACGATCGCTTTATCATTGTTGTTTCCGGTAATATCCTGAATAAAGGAACGGTCTATCTTCAGCCTATGGATAGGGAACATCTTCAGATAGCTGAGCGAGCTGTAGCCTGTGCCGAAGTCATCCAGGCTGATTCGAATCCCGATACTCGTTAGCTCGTTCAGAATCTGGATAGACACCGACGGGTCCATCATCATGCTCTCCGTAATCTCCAGCTCCAGAAAACGCGGCTCCAGGCCCGTTTCCTCGAGAATCTGACGGATATAATTGACCAAGTTGATCTGATGAAACTGCTGCGAGGATAAATTCACGGATACGGGAATCAGCGGCCCTCCCGCCGCATGCCATTCCCTCATCTGGCGGCACGCCTCGCGCAGCACCCAGGTGCCGATTTCATTGATCAGCCCGGTCTCCTCCGCAATCGGAACGAACATGCCGGGGGAGATCGTCCCCCTGTCGGGATGCTGCCAGCGAACCAATGCTTCCACGCCGACCATGCGGCCGTCCCGGGCCCGAATCTGAGGCTGATATTGCAGGAACAGCTGCCCGCGCTCCAGCGCCTTTCTCAGCTCCGACTCCAGCTCGATCTTCTCCTGCAGCTTTTCATTCAACTCCAGATTGTAGAACTGGTAGCCGTTTTTGCCTTTTTTCTTCACTTCATACATGGCCGTATCAGCGTTTTTCAACAGCTGCTCCGCGCTTTGCCCGTGACCGGGGTAGATGGCGATTCCTATGCTGGCCGTTACGTAAAAATCGCTTTCCTTCAGCCGGTAAGGCTGCTGAAGATCCGCGATCACCCGCTTCGCCAGATTAGCCGCCTCTTCTTCCCGGGCTCCCGCGAAGAGCAAGGTGAACTCGTCCCCGCCCATCCGTGCCAAAATGACATCATGACCGCTAACGCTTCGGCTGATTCTGCCGCTCATCTCGCGCAAAAATATATCTCCGTATGTATGACCGAGGGAATCGTTAATATTTTTGAACCGGTCAAAATCCATCACCATGACGGCGAAGCTTCCTCCATGCTCATGTACGCGCTGCAGCGTCTGCTCCAGCGCTTCATTGAACCTCCGCCTGTTCGGCAGTCCAGTCAATTCATCGTGGAAAGCGAGATGGCGGACCTTCTCCTTGGCTCTCTTCTCTTCGGAGATATCCCGAATGATGATGTAATACCCGACCAGCTTGTCCGCTATCTCCAGCGGCACATTCATCACATGGAGATCGATAAGCTCCCCGGCCGGCGTCTTCAGCTTGGTCTCATAGCTATGCTTCTCGCCGCCTGCCGAGAGGCCGTGCATTTCCCGTACCCGCCCCTGCTCTTCCTCGGGGATGAGATCGATCAAGTCGGTGAAGGGTCTGTGAATATACTTCGTGCCGTCCACGCCGATGATGCGCGATGCGGCCGGATTGATGGCAAGGACGCGATAGTCCAGATCGACCGTGATGATGCCGTCCTTGTTGTTCTCGTACAAAGATTTGTACATGTTCTCGTTCTCGATGATGACCGATTGCTGCCGTTCAAACCGTCTGGACAAATAAATGCCTATCAAAGAAAAACCGAGGGCCACGGAAGTGCCGGTCGCAATGACATAGGCCAGCGATCTCGTATCCAGCAGCATGCCCGAAGCGAGTCCCGACTTGCCTCCCAGGTGAAAGTGGGCTGCAGACATCCCGGTATAGTGCATCCCGGCTATAGCCGCTCCCATGATCAAGCCGCTGCCGAGCTTCATCCAGCGTTCTCCCCGGCCGTTTTCTCTCCGGAAGTAGAATGACAAGGCCAATGCGGCGAGCGATGCCGTCACCGCAATGATAACCGATAGCGTCACAATCCACGGATCGTAGCTGATATCGACTATCATGGCAGCCATGCCTATGTAATGCATAGCGACAATACCGCTGGCAAGGAGCAGGCTGCCCCCGATCCATTGCAGAACAGACACCTGAATTCTGCCTACGATATGCAAGGCGATCCAGGAAGCGGCCACGGCTGCAAGCACTGACAGGACAACCAGCATAATATCGTAAGCGATCGGAGTAGGCAGAGAGAAAGCCAGCATGCCGACGAAGTGCATCGACCAGATGCCGAGACCCATAGCAGCCGCCCCAAAAGAAAGCCACGCCCACCGGTTTCTGCCGCGGACTTGTCCGAGTCTGCCCACCAGATCCAGGACGGTATAGGATGTAAGGACCGCAACTATATACGAAAATAAAATAAGCTCCAAGTCGTAGGAGCCGTGAACATGTTCCATGGCTTTCCCTCTCTTCGTTGTTCTGCTATTCTATCATATTCCATTAGGCCTATAATTCATAGGCCCAATGTCTCCGTTTCTATTATATCGGCTATTTCTGAACCATTTTTGAAACAATGACAAGTGAAAGGAAAAATTATGCCCGGAGCATGATCTGGCTAGGCTCGGATGTCAGGCTTTGTCGAACTTTCGGGACGGCAAGCCCGGATTATCACCCGGTCCTGAGTTGTTGGGAAAGCATAGGATTTTTAATCGAGGGGTAGTTTAATCCGGCAAGTAGGCTGTTGCGAGGTTTGGCTTGTTCATGAAGGCGCGAGGATGATCCTTTGCCGCCTCCGCCTTCATGATGAGCCAATCAATCGTAGGAACAGGCTTGATTTCCGCTTACTTCCTCTTCCTCAAGTAGAGCATGATCCCGACTCCCAGCCCGGCGGCTATCAAGACAACCGCCGCCCGGCTCCAGACAGAGCGGGGAGCTTCCCCATCTATAAGCTGCATAAGCGGCTTCTCCTCGACCGGAGCTTTGACAGGCAGCGGTAGTTCTTTATCCTTCAGAAACTCAAGCTCCTCGGAAGCCTCCGAGGCTTTCTTGGTGGGAGCGCATAGCGGATTTTCCCATTGCCCGTCTTTCTGCCGCAGGAAAAATACGTAATCCTCGCCCGGCTCGCTCGGCCCCCATAACGAACCCCAGGTGATGTCCTCACCGACGATGAGAGTCGCCGAATCGACGCCCTTGAAGCTTTTGTTTACCGTCAGCCGCACCTGATTGCTGTCCTTCTTCAGAGCGACGTTCTCGACATGCGCCAAAATGACGCCGTCATACGACTCGTAGGCGGCGGCGACAGAAGGCAGCTGCGCACATGACAACGCCCAGGATTTCGAGGCCGGAATCAGCAGAGCCGCTATCAACAACAGAAAAAGCCATTGCCTTTTCATGGGGTCACCTTCCTTTTCCCTATACAGACGGCCAGGACGGTGATTTGTTGCGGCTAGAACAAGTCATAGATCAGAAACAGATTAAGCGCAATAACAAACCCGGCGATCAGCCAGCCGAGCATCGTCGTGGCCCGGTGATTGACGAGACCGCCCATGACGGACCTGCTGGACCTTGATTAGCCTCCGCAATTAATCGCTCTTCATCTATAGCGATTCTAACGCTCTCCAAAAGCGCATCCGGATTGCATAGCCCTAGTTTACAACATGCAGCCCGGCCTTTAGTTAAGGCCGGGCTTATAATTTAGCACGAAGAAACCATTGAGAATACAGCAGGTAGCCGTACTGGGAGCCGGCTGTCAGCTTGGTCGCAAAGCTGCCCGGATCGGGCCGGTCCCAGAAAAGGAAGCACGCGTTTCCAGCCTTTCGTTTCTCCGCGCAGCACGGATTCCGCGTCTTGTCGAGTTATGCGAATTCCTCCCGGCATGTATGGCTTTCCGGGTGTTTGGCCAGCTTCAGCAGCGCAAGGAGCTGGGATTGCTTCGGCTTCCTCTTTTCTTTGCGCGCCTTCGCCTCCAGCTTATCCCGTCCGCCCCAGACAATATCGATCAGATGCCCGGCTTCGAACGGCTCCTTCCTGCGCAGGCTGCGGACGAGCGCCGGGAGATGCTCGTCCGCCTCCAGCACCGCCCGTTCCTTCAGCCTGAAGGCATCCGTACAGCTCAGCAAGCAAGCCGTGAGTGTCGGGATCGTTCCCGGTTCGATGCCATAGGTCTTGAGCCATGCCGATGTGAAGTGATCCTGGACGGACTGATGCTCCTGGTCAACCATCGCCATATACTGCCGCACAAGCGGAAAATAGGCCCGGTCAGCCAGCCCAAGACCAAATACCGCGTAGCTGCCCGGCATACAGCTTTTGTCCCCGGCGCCATCGTCGTACCATTCGTATTCCGCCATCGCTACCCGCGCATACGCCGCCAGCTTCGGGTACAGACTCGGGTACTGGAGAGCGTTGGCGAAGAAACTGTGGGTTTGGCTTCTGGCGAGACCTTTGATGGGCAAATAATGCTTGCTCGCCGAACGGAGCTTGATCTGAAAGCTGCGCGGAAAGCCGCCGTTCAGCAAGCGAAGGATAAAATCCAATGCCTTGGCATAGCTTGCCGGAGACTCTTGAACGATCTTAATCGTAATCGTTGAGAACACATCATGCGCCTGACAAATCACCTTTTCGCTATGGAAGCTCACTTCCTCGGCCTTCAAGCTCCCGCTCCCTTCCTTCAGAATCCGGGCAGCCTTGGCGCTGCCCAGCTCCTTGGCGCGGTCCAGATACCCAAGTGCCGTCCCCCTGCTGTATGCAGGCTCATACTTCAGAATGAGGACAGCCGTATACAACAGCAGCTCGACCGCATTCTCGTCCGGCTGTTGTTCTTCACGCTGCTTGAGCTGGTATTCCTTGCGGTACCATTCCTTCGCCTCGATCTCGTAATAGGCCGGCAGGAAGCTGTGCTCCACCCAATGCTTCAACGCCTGGATAAGATACCGCCGATGATGAACCAGCTTCTCTTTATTCGGCTTGTTTAGCTCCATCACGAGGTCGCATATGCGTTTAATTCTCTCGGCATCAAGCTGCGGACATAGCTCCGTGTTCACCAGATGCCTCGCCAGAAAGAACGTATCCAGCTCATCGGTCGGACTTTTCCCGGCCTGGAGCTCTTGCCGGATGTAGGCTTCCATATGCTCCAGCAGCCTTTGTTTTTTCGCCGGCTCCACCGCATGCAGCACCCGGACGCGGCGGGCTGCTCCGTCGCTGGTCCAGAACGTTCCGGCGACGGTAAATTCAAAATCCAGCAGGGGACTCTGCTGCAAGCTGGCCAGCCTACGCCCCAGCTTCGTCCGCAAGCGCGGCAGCAGCTCGCGCTCCAGCAATTCCTCCGTCAGCCGGTTAGACTGCGGCACACCTCTATAATAGACCTCGGGCGACGTAAAGTCGTCATCCGTGGAGAATACGTTTATACTTCCCTGCCTGTACTCGAACCGGATAAAATCATAGACGCCCGCCTGAAGCGATGTTCGCCGCACGATCGCTTCCGCATCTTTCGCGGCTGCGGTCTGTTCAGCCCATTGCAGGACCGCCGCCGCTATATCCTCTACTACGATTTCCCAGTCCCATTCATGCTCCATGTGTAGCCTTCCACCGCCTATGCCTCTTTATCTATGATGCAAGGAAATCAATAATAGATATATTAACGAAAAACGGCAGCGGGAACAAGACCGATGCCGATGGACACGGGGAGGAAATGAAGCTGTCGAAGTCTATCATTCAGGAATAATACAATTTTATCCATTTTTTATTATTTTTATCTTTTCCCCTTCATATTCGTTGTGCCGGCAACTATAATAAGAGCACGACCCGAATAGGCACTCCTGCCTGTCCGAGTCCTCACCTTCTTATTTAAGCTGAGAACGGCCTAGACTGGACTTAAGTCGAGGCTGTCCGCAAGACTTTGATCCAGTCCTTAACACTACCAAAGCGCGTGTTGAATAATGAGATTCTCTCGTATGATAGTTATACATGAATGGAACCTATCGGACCTATGAATCAAATCTTGGGAGGCTGCTTTCCATGTATACCTTTGTTCAGAACAAGTTATTGTTTCTGCAAAAATTTATTCAATCGCCCAAGCAAATCGGAAGCGTGATCCCCAGCTCAAAATTTTTGGCCAACCGCATGATACAGCTGGTGGATACCCGAGCGACCACCAACATAGCCGAGCTCGGTTCGGGCACCGGAGCCATTACCCGCTATTTCCCCCAGATTACAACCCGCCGTTCCCGTGTTTTTTTGTTCGAGAAAGATGCTGAGCTAAGAAACAGTCTGATGAAGAAATACCCTCATTACCATCATTGTGCGGAGGCCACCGAGATGGTCGCTGCGATTCGGGACAAAGGCGTGGAGCAGCTCGACTGTATCATCAGCGGCCTTCCTTATTTTAACTTTTCCCAATCTGTCCGGGATAAGCTGCTGGAGCAGATCGTACTTTCCCTGAAGCCGAACGGACAATTCATCGCCTTTCAATATTCCTTGCAGATGAAAGAGCAATTGTCACAGTATTTCGACATTGAAGCGATTCACTTCGAGCTGATGAATGTGCCTCCGGCTTTTGTATACGCTTGCCGCAAGCGAAGGGATTGACCGACCGATGGACTACAGCCAACTGACGGATTGGATCGAGCATCTGGGCTACGCGGCTTTATTTTTCTCCTTATGGCTTGGGATCGTGGGTATGCCCATTCCGGATGAAGTTATCGTGATGACCGGGGGCGCTGTAACCTCAGCAGGCTTGCTGCATGCGGTGCCGGCATTTCTGCTTACTTATCTGGGGGTTATCTCGGGGTTGTCCCTGGGCTATGTCCTGGGCAGGTATATCGGGGCGCCCGTTCTGGGCAAGCTGCAGCGCAAGAAAAATATGACCAAATATCTCCGGATATCCGAACAATTAATCGAAAAACACGGGAACGCAGCGCTGTCCTTCAGCTACTTCCTTCCCGTTGTCAGGCATGTCGTTCCTTACCTTGTCGGGATCAATAAGATGAGCTTTTGGAGATATGCCGGCTACTCGTATACGACAGGTTTTGTGTGGACCCTGATCTTCTTCGTGCTCGGACGGTTCGTCGGGCAAGATGTCCCCCGCATAGGGATGCTGATCTACCGGTATGGCATCTATGTGATGTGCGCCGTCGTGCTGCTGGCAGCGATCTATGCGGTTACTGTATTCCTGCGAGGTTATTCGCGGGGAAAATCATAGGCATCCCGGCGCCGGACCTATTCATTTTGCGCCGGGGTCCGCCTGTTCCCCCCTCTCCATCCGCTCGTCAACATGGCTACCCACATATCGGCTGCAGCAGCACCGGACTAGGCCAAATGGGGAACAATCGCCGGTCAAGAAACGAAAAAACGATACTGAGTAGTGAATCGTTTCTATAATGGAAGACTTAACGTTTCGAACCTCCGCGTGATCCGGAAGCCTGCTTTCAGATACAGTTGTCCGGCTGCGCTCTGCTCTCCCGTCCATAGAAACCAGGCATGGTGCAGGCCCTGCGACCGCATCAGCCAGAGGCAGTCATAGAGTAATATTTTCCCGATGCCTTTGCCGCGCTGGCTTTCATCAACACCGAACGGTCCGAACCGCTCCCGAATGCCCTCATAGCTCCCATGCAGGCAAAAGCCGATCAATCTTCCGCACTGCCGGGCGACCAGGATCTGAGACAGCTGTAGCTGCTGCATCAGCCCTTCCCGAATGGCCCTACCCCAATCCGGATTAAACGATTCCGCAGCGAACCGGATCAGCTCGACAATATCGCTGTCCTGCGCGGTCCGGAACGTATAGCCCTCCTGCTGCCTCTGCTCCTTCAATCGGCGGACGTCATCCGGTATCTCCAGCTGGACCATCGAGTAATCCATCGCTACGGACGCATGCAGCCGCTCGAAGCCCGTTTTCGCCAGAAACGCGGCGGCTTCGGGGTACGCCTCCCGGTCTATCCCCGGCACAATGTAATTGGGCGCATAGCCCGAGAAGATCAGCCTCTTGCGCTTCTCCTGCCGCAGAAAGCCGGCCGCTTCCGCCAGCAGCCGCGAGCCGACGCCTTGTCTGCGATAAGCCGGATCGACGAAAAAGAACGGACACCAGCCCCGGTCCGTTTCAAGCTCCGTGCCGCTCATCGGCAGCCGCCGCCGGACGGCGTAGAAGCAACCGACAAGCCTGCCTTCGGCTTCGGCAACCCGCAAGCCTTGCTCCTGGAAATTCGGGTCCAGCAAAACAAGCCGGCGGAATCTGGTTTCGGTCACCGGATCGCGGTTCAAACACCGATTCCAGAGGCTGACGATCTCCCCTTCATCACCCGGCTCGTAATAGCGGTATATAATGATACTCAACGTTCCACCTCCAAAATTAATTTGTATGATTTTCCGTAAAACCCTGATCCCCGCGCGAGATAATTATAACCTTTGTACGAATTTTCGCACAGTACATCGCCCTACAGCCGTCTATTCAAGCCTTTTATACGATTCTTCGCATAAATTCAAGCGTGCTCCTGCTTTTACATAACCGGTTATATGTTTTTTCGCACAAAACACCGCTTGGCTCGGAAAATAACCATCCTACAATCCATTTGTTCAGCGGCACCCTCCCATCACCGCAGAAATGAGACAGCTGTGGCGGCACCTCCGGATCACCATGCACATTTACTCACATCATCGCCATCCTATGCACAGATGAACGAGAAGCCGGTGCTGCGGGAAAAGCAAACGGAACTCACAAGCCCTTAGAGCCGCTTTTCTCGGGACTTTGCCATGCTTACGAAACTCAGCACCCCTTAGACGTGCAACAGGGGTAAAATTTAAAATTGGATCTATTCGCATTCTACGAAGCGCTCGGTTCTGTTACAGGTGGCATTCGCTCGATATCCGGACCTGAGGGCCACTGATTTCCGTTGCAGCTCATCGAAGCAACCGCGTTTTCAGCGGAAGTTGCCGGCCAGCCCGAAAGCTTTTCAGGAGGCCGAGGCGGCGCTTCGCCGAACTTAACTTCTAACATCGCAAAAAAAGCCCCTGACCGGGGCTTTTTGGGCCAAACCTTCATTCGTTCATGCAGTCAGGAACCGCCTGCTAAAGCATCAAGCAACTGCCAGCGAACCGAGTCCGTGTTATCGGCCGCCAATCTCTCCGGTTGAGCAAACAAATGTCCTCCGGCTTGAAGAACAGATGTCCCTTCCGGCGGCCTAGGCTGAGCATGCCGATCCTTTATCTACTTGTCCCACTCGGCAGGCGGAGCTATATAACTCAGCTTTTCAGACGAATGTCCTCCGCGATCCGTTCAGCAAGCTCCTTCACCGCAAAGGAGCCGATATCGCCTTCTCCGCGCTTGCGAACCGCTACCGAATCCGACTGCTTCTCCTTCTCGCCCACGACAAGCACATAAGGGACTTTCTCCAGCTGAGCTTCACGGATTTTGTAGCCGAGCTTCTCATTGCGCCCATCCACCTCGACCCGGATTCCCGCTTCCTCAAGCGCACGCTTGACGGACAGCGCATGATCCACGTACTGATCGGATACAGGCAGCAGCTTCGCTTGAACCGGGGCGAGCCATACCGGGAACGCCCCGCCGTAATGCTCGGTTAGAATGCCGATAAACCGGTCGATAGAGCCATAGACAGCACGGTGAATCACAACCGGCCGCTGCTTCTGGCCATTTTCTCCGACATAGGTCAAGTCGAATTTCTCCGGCATCTGGGCATCCAATTGGATCGTACCGCACTGCCAGCTTCTCTTGAGTGCGTCAAGAATATGGAAGTCGATCTTCGGACCGTAGAAGGCGCCGTCTCCTTCATTAAGACTGTATGCGATACCGAGGCGCTCCAGTACGCTGCGCAGGGACGCTTCCGCCTGCTCCCACATCTCCTCCGACCCCATAGAGTCCTCGGGGCGCGTAGACAGCTCGACTCTGTAGGCAAAGCCGAACACGCGATAGATGCGGTCGATCAGCTCCAGCACACGCTCGATTTCCGCGCCGATCTGATCGGGCCTGACAAACAGATGGGCGTCATCCTGGCAAAAGGTGCGCACACGCATCATCCCGTTGAGCGCCCCGGACAGCTCATGACGGTGTACCTGCCCGAACTCGGCAAGCCGGATCGGCAGCTCCCGGTAGGAGTGCAGATTGTTTTTGAAAATCAGCATATGTCCCGGGCAGTTCATCGGCTTAAGCGCAAACTTGGTCTCATCCACATCCGTGAAGTACATATTGTCCTTGTAATGATCCCAGTGGCCGGACTGCTCCCACAGCCTGTTGTTCATCATCAGCGGCGTGCGCACTTCGTCATAATCGCTCTGGCGCTGCAGCTCGCGTGCGAAGCTCTCCAGCTCGTTGCGGATCGTCATGCCCTTCGGCAAATAAAACGGCATGCCCGGCGCCTCCTCCGAGAACATAAACAGCCCGAGCTCCTTGCCCAGCTTGCGGTGGTCGCGCCTGCGCGCCTCCTCCAGCATCAGCAGATGCTCGTCAAGCTGCGCCTTCTTGGGAAACGATGTTCCGTATATGCGCTGCAGCATCTTGTTGCGGGAATCTCCGCGCCAGTACGCGCCGGCAACGCCTGTCAGCTTGAACGCCTTGATCCAGCCCGTCGACGGCAGATGAGGCCCGCGGCACAGATCGGTAAACTCGCCTTGCTCGTATACCGTGAGGACTGCATCCTCGGGCAAATCCCGGATCAGCTCCAGCTTCAGCGGCTCCTCCAGCCGTGCGAACAGCTCTTGCGCTTCGGCGCGGCTGACGACCCGGCGAACGATCGGCAGATTTTCCACGGCAATCTTCGCCATCTCCCGTTCGATAGCGTCCAGATCATCCGTGGACAAGGGCTCCGCAATATCAATGTCATAATAAAAGCCGTCCTGGATGACAGGTCCGATCCCCAGCTTTACAGCCCCGTCGCCGTACAGACGCCGAATAGCCTGAGCCATCAGATGAGCCGTGCTGTGCCGGTAAACCTCCAGCCCTTCCTTGCTCTCCAGCGTCACAATCTCCAGCCGGCTATCCGCCGTCAGCGGAAGATTCAGGTCGGTCGGCTTGCCGTCCACCAGAGCGGCGACAGCCTGCTTGCCCAGACTTGCTCCGAGCGAGGCGGCGATCTGTCCGGCCGTTGTTCCGCGGGGGTACCCCTTGCTAGCGCCATCAGGCAGCTTGACTTGAATGTTCTGAATGCTCATGTCGTTACTTCCTCCATTTCCGAATGATTCTGAGTGTAAAATCGAACGCAAAAAAACGCCTCTATCCCGCCAAGGGACGAGTGCGTTCAGCTCGTGGTTCCACCCTCATTCGACCTGCAGCATCCGAAAGTCCGGCCTATAGCGGGCTTCCTTCTGGTGCAAGGTCCTTATTCGGTATCCGGTATCGGGGATAATCCGGCGACGCTTACTTGCGCAATCGGCTTGTTAACCGATTCCGGGTTCAACGGCGCGGCTGCAAAGGGGTAATCCGGTATCCGGTGCTGAAGAAGCTCGCAGCTTTCGCTTCTCTCTCTGGGCAGTCCGCGATAAGGATCTTGTCTTTGGTCATAGCCTGAATGTTCGTGTTGGATATCATCATAAGCATGCCCGGCGGAAATGTCAAGCCGCCTTTTGGCCCTTCGTTCAGACATCCTATGCTAGAAGACAGGAATCCTTTATAATAAAATTCGTCACCAGAACATGAAGGAGGCCCGGCCCTTATGCTGCATATCAAAGACCTTCGCTCCGGCCTGTCCGTATTCAAGGCGCTGGGCTCGGACATCCGTATCGAAATTGTGGAGCTGCTGGCCAAGCATCAGAGCCTGAACCTCAACGATCTTGCTGCCCTGCTCAAGCTGACCAACGGAGCGGTCACGATGCATATCAAGAAACTGGAAGACAGCGGCCTCATCCGGATCGCCACGGCAGTCGGCAAGCACGGCGTTCAGAAAATCTGCTGCCTGAACGAGGACAAGCTGATCGTCGACCTGCGCAGCCGGGAAGCCGGCAAGCTGTACGAGGTCGAGCTCAAGGTCGGACACTACAGCCACTATCAAGCGGCTCCCACCTGCGGCCTTGCTACGAAGGATCGCATCATCGGCGAGTTTGACGACCCTCGCTACTTCGCCGATCCGCAGCGGATCGACGCCCAGATCCTGTGGCTGACCGAAGGGTTTCTGGAATATCGGATTCCGAATTATATCAAGCCCAACCAATCGTTCCAGGAGCTTCAATTCTCCATGGAGCTCGGCTCCGAAGCTCCGGGGTTCTGCGACAACTATCCTTCGGACATCTACTTTTTGGTCAACGGCATCGAGCTGGGCTACTGGACCAGCCCCGGCGACTTCGGAGATATCCGCGGCACTTTCAACCCGGAATGGTGGCCGCCGAACTTGAACCAATACGGCTTGCTCAAGCTGATCCGCATCAACCGCGACGGCAGCTACATCGACGGCAGCCGGATATCCGACGTCTCCCTGAAGGACCTGAATCTGGATCACAGGAGCGATATTACGCTGCGTATCGAGGTGGGGGAACGATCGAGGAACAAGCGCGGCTTTACGCTGTACGGCAGAAGCTTCGGCAACTACAGCCAGGATATTTTGGCCCGCGTCCTGTATGCGGACCATGATTCCCCGTAAAGGGGCGTGTTTGGAGGTCCGGTGAACAAAAGGCCGGAAAGGCGGCCGGGAGTTGAAGCAACGAACGCAAACGCCGAATCGCCGCAGGCCGCGCGTTGGTCACCGGACTTTTAACGGACAGTCTCGCAGCGGGGCGGAAGAGGGTCGCTCCGCGCTGACAGCGGGTTAGTCGGCAATCGCAGCTCACTCCCCCGCCGCTGGCCGGAAGTCCGGCTCCCGGGCACATCTTCACGCCGTTGCCGGTATTGCATCGCCGGACAGCTTGCGGGCTATTCCTCGCCTTCCTTCCAATGCTCGCTGCAGAAGGCTTGCAGAACGGCCAGCTCGTCATCCTCCAGGTCGAAATCCTGGTAGGTGTCCGTCGTCCGTTCATAGATATCGTATTTCACAATAGCGCCCTGGTCGTCTGCCACCCGGTAGATCACCCGGATGTACAGCCCGTGCTCGGAATAAAGCTCATCATCCTCCGGCACCGCGATATCGATAATAAATTCATACCTTTTTCCTTCCAATATCTGGAAAGGGTCTTTCACAAATTCCACTGTGTATTCCGACACGGTAAACATACAACCTACCATCCTCTCTTGAAGTCCATCCTATCTTACCATAACTGAAATCTATAAATCTAACAGCTTCCTCTGACGTGGCCGAAAAAAACGACCAATCCCAACTGCATCTGCAGAAACCTGAGGTGAATTCGGATGTACACGATGACGAAGCACGAACCGCAAGCTTAAAGAGCCGGAATAGGCAATCTTAAATATAAGGAGGCAATGGAATGACGCCGGACTGGAACGCGCTGCACGCAGCAATTAACGCCTTAACGCCCATACCGGATACGGAGTGGGAAGCCTTCAAGCAGCTTGCCGCTCCCCTAAATTTGGCGAGGCACGAGCATTTTATCCGCGCGGGAGAAACCGGACAGCATATCGCCTTATGCCTGAGCGGGCTTTTGCGGCTTTATTACACAACGCCCGACGGGGATGAGTTTAACAAAAGCTTCTGTGTCCGGCATGAATTTATCGCGTCCTACAGTTCCCTGCTTACGGACGCTCCGTCCTTCTTCTCCATCCAAGCGCTGACGGATAGCGAGCTGCTCCTGATCCGCTTCCGGGATTTTCGGGCGCTGTATGACCGGCATACATGCTGGGAAAGGCTGGGCCGGCTAGTCGCCGAGCAGCTGTTTGTCAAAAAAGAAATCCGTGAGCGCGAGCTGCTGCTGCTGCCGGCTGAAGCCAGATACCTGCTTTTTCTCGAGCGGTACGGCCGGCTTGCCGCTCACATTCCTCTGTACCATGTCGCCTCCTACCTGGGCATTACCCCGGTCGCTTTAAGCCGCATTCGCAGAAAAATAACCCGCAAGGGCAGTCCCGCATCGTAAAAATTTCCCCGCTTTCTTAACCTAGGTTAAGGCGCCGATCCCCTTTCCCGTTCTATCATGAACCTAAGAAGAAAGGGGAGATTGCGTTGAAGCTCACAGATCACACAGTTCTCATCACAGGCGGTTCCTCCGGTATCGGACTGGCGCTGGTCAAAGCCTTCTTGGACCGCAAAAATCAAGTCATTATCGTCGGACGAAACGAACAGAAATTAGCTCGGGCGAAGGCGCTGCACCCCGGTATCACGACTTATGCCTGCGACATCGGGGAACCCGAACAGTTGAACAAGCTGGTTCGGGAAATCAGCTCCCATCATCCCGGTCTCAATCTGTTAATTAATAATGCGGGCACTCAGCAGCTGCATTCGTTTATAGATACCGCTCCTTCGGATGCGGTTCATCGGGAGATCGAACAGGAGATTGCCATAAACCTCACCTCTCCCATTGTCCTCATCTCCAGCCTGCTGCCGCTGCTGAGAAGCCAGAAGCAGGCCGCTATCGTCAATGTGACCTCGGGACTCGGGCTCGTCCCCAAGCAATCCGCGCCTGTCTACTGCGCAACCAAAGCCGGCCTGCATCTGTTCACCAAGGCGCTCCGCTATCAGCTCGAGCATACGTCTATCAAGGTGTATGAGCTCATTCCTCCCGTCGTCGATACGGACATGACCCGCGGGCGAGGCAGCGGCAAAATATCGCCGGAGCAGGTCGCCACGGAGTTTATGGCCTATCTGGAGCGCGACCGGTATGAGATGCCGATCGGCAAGGTCAAGCTGCTCACGGCGCTTAACCGATGGCTGCCCTTCTTTGCCGAACGCATTTTGAAAAACAGCTGATCCAACCCTTAACCATATATTTTCCAAATCGAAAGGAAGAAATCACTATGTCATCTCTTCAATACGGAGTTATCGTTCTGCTGGAATTCTCCCCTTCCTGGCTGTCGCTCTCTCGAGAAAATCGCAGAGAGCTTGCCGGCGGCCTGTACGCCATCATCGGCAAATATGCCGGTCAAGTGCATGTTGAGTATTATGACGCGGACGCCTTCCACGGCTCCTGCTCCGATTATGTGGTCTGCCGAACCGCCGACTTGAAGCATTATCACTACATGTGGGAAGAAATTCGGGATTCTCCGGTATACGCGGGGGGCTATATGAGGATCAAGGATGTGATCACGGGTATCCGCAACGGCTACCAGGCGTATGAGTCCGAAGTGCTGAATATGCCTTGACAACAGCCCATGACCAAGAGGGCGTTACCCGTCTTTACTAGCGGGTGACGCCCTGCTTATTAGGACTATTCGACAATAACTCGCTTGGACGCCAGCCAGAAATAAACCAAGCCGACCCCACACAGCACTGCGATGAATCCGTACCCGCCAAACAAATCCAGGCGGGAGGAGGCATATCCGAAGCCGAGTCCGGCGAGCACCAGCACGGCATTTTCGCCAAGCGATTCGAACGATCCGAGCGTAGCCCGCTGAGCGGAATCGATCCGGTGATGCAGATAGCCGGACGTCAGCGGCGGGATGATCCCCGCAAACAAACCGACCGCCCCCATGGCCCAGCAGACCCGGGAAGCCGGGAAACAGCGCCAGAACGGCAAATCCGGCCGTAAACACCGCAAGCGCCGCCGACAGCACAACTCGGCTGCTGAAGCGCTCCTTGAGCAGATAGGCCAGCATGCTTCCGGGCAGCTCCAGGAGGAACAGCCCCGCCGAGAACAGGCCGAAATAGTAAACCGGAATGTCCAGCCGCTCGAGATAAATTTGCCAAAATTCTTCGATGAAGGTAATCGCCGCACCGGTAACCATCCCGGTTAACAAGACGAGGCAAACATCCGGACGGCGGCGAAAAAAACGGAAGGATACCGTCACATACACCTTCAGCGGGATAGCCTCCTCCCTCCCGCTCCGCCCGGCAACCGCCGGCTCGCGCAATAGAAAGGTGGCGGCCAGCGACACAATCATCGCCACCAGGGAGATCCAGTAATTCAGCTCCAAGCCGAAGCGGCCCGCGAGAAAGCTGCCGCATAATGCGGCAATCATAATCGAGACGATGTCTAGGGCTCGCAGGCGTCCCGTCCATTCTCAAACTCGCTCTCCCGCCCCTCCGCCAGCAAAGAATCGTAGAGCAGAGCTTCCTCCGCTCCGCTGCTGGCCGAGCTGCCGATAGCCGCCAAAAACACGACTAAAGCGAAATGCCAGAATTCCGCAGCGTACAGCAAAATTAGAAATTCGCAGCAGCCCAAGAAGGAGGCTGCGACGATCATTGCCTTGCGGCCCCATTTATCCGCTGCAATGCCTGTAGGCACCTCGGCTGCGACGATGGTCAGCGCGAAGATGATCTCCGCGTAGACGACCGTCTGGATAGTCATCCCCCGGCTTTCCCAAAATAGTCGCTCAATGACATACGCCGGGATCAAATGATAAAAGAAGCGTATTACGGCAAGTTTCCATATATTTGGCACATAGCTCACAGCCGCTATCCCCTTTTCGCTGATTGGTCTGAAGCTCAAAGCCAATCGGGAAGGGGGCGCACGTGAACGACACGCGGCTAAGGATTAGCAGGGAGGTCTTGGTTGCGCCATGATCCCAGCTCCTTCATCGTTAATTTCCATTCAATCACAATTTATCTTATCGTATCATACCTCCTGCTGCAAAACCAACCGGCCGGAGAACGAGATCAGCAGCACCCCGGCAAGCACCAAGGCTATGCCTCCTATATGCGCGTAGTAGGAGAACGGCTCACGCAGGATGCCGTAGGACAGCAGCAGCGCGCTGACCGGTATGCAAGCCGTAAAAACCGCCGCCGTGCTGGCCGGCACGCGGGAGACGCCGCGGAACCACAGCACGTAGGCCAGCGCGGTCACGAAGACACCATAATATACAACAAGGCCGATATCCCCGGATCGCAGCTGCGCGAAATCATAGGCGCGAGCTTCGGAGAAAGAGAAGACCAGAAACATCAGAAAGGCGAACAACGTGACGTACATCGTTCCGAGCAAGGAGGAGACGTTGTCCGACAGCAGCTTGCGCAGCACCGTCAGCGCCGCCTCTCCGAATACGGCCGACAGCACCAGCGCCGCACCGAGCCAGGAGGCGGCGGCCTCGGCGGGTGGCCCCTGGCGCAGCAAATTCGGAAGCTGCAGGACCAGCAGTCCCAGCAGCGAGCAAACGACCCCGCCGGCAAGCCGCGGAGTTGGTCTCTCCTTCAGAACGATGAAGGAAAGCAGCGCCACTACAGCCGGGGTCAGGCTGGTCATAATACCGCTCTCGGCCGCAGATGCGTACTTCAAGCCGTACAGCATCAAGACGCGAAACAGGAACATGCCGAGAAAGGCTTGCAGCAGCAGAATCAGCACATCTTTTCTGCTGATCCGAAGCTTCAGCCTCCGGCGGATCACCGTCAACGGGACAAGCAGCAGCAGGGCGACAGCCAGACTCGCGCTTTGCGACAAGAAGACGGGCAGGCTGCTCGACATTAATTTGCCCGCGACAACCGAACTCCCCACAATCACCGCAGCCAGGCTAAGTTCCATATACACAAACACCGGCGGTTTTTCCATCCACACGACTCCCCTCATCTACCGTTCTTGTTATATACTGTACCTATAACAAGCGGTACCCGGAAGATCCGCTTAGGGCGGGTTTCAATGGTACCATTTCCGGAGGAAGGCTGCTCATGTGGATCCCCATCCAGAAGCACTCGGCTGTGCCCATGCTTCGCCAAGTGTACCAAATTGTACGAGACCGCATCTTGAAAGGGGACCTGCCGGCAGGGTGCAAGCTCCCTTCGACACGCGAGCTTGCGGCCCATCTGCATGTGTCCCGCAATATCATTGTAGAAGCCTATGAGCTGCTGCTGGCCGAAGGCTTTGTAGAAGCGCGATCGGGCTCCGGAACCTACGTCGCCGAAGGCGCCGTGCTCCCCGCCTTTCACACGGCGGCGCTCCCTGCCCCTACAGCTTCGGCTTCGACTGCGGAAACCGCCGTTGCGGCTGGACCTGCGCCTATTTCGTTCCGCACGGGCCTCCCCGCCCTGGACATGTTCCCTCGCAAGCAATGGGCCGACCTGCTTCACCGCGCGTGCAAGTCCGCGCCCGTACAGGCGCTGGGCTATGGCGACCCGGGCGGCGATCCGGGCCTGCGCCGCGAGCTCGCAGGTTATCTTGCCCAGGCTCGCGGAGTTGCCGCGAAGCCGGAGCAGATCGTCATCACGAGCGGAGCCGTTCAGGCCATTCAACTGGCAGCCGCTCTGCTCTTGACTGCCGGCGACGAGGTGCTTCTGGAAGAGCCCGCCAATGCCGACTTGAGCAGCATCTTCGCCTCAAGCGGAGCTGTGCTGCGCGGTATTCCGGTGGATGAGTCGGGTCTGATGACCGAAGCTTTGCCGCGGCAATCGCGGCCCAAGCTGATCTACTTGACCCCTTCTCATCAATTCCCGCTCGGAGGCACCTTGCCGATCCAGCGGAGAATCGAGCTGATCCGATATGCCGCTCATACCGGCAGCTACCTGATTGAGGACGATTACGACAGCGAGTTTCGCTTCGATGGCGCGCCGATCCATTCCCTGCAAAGTCTTTATCCGGATCAGGTACTGTATATCGGCACATTCAGCAAAATATTGTTCCCGTCCCTCCGAATCGGCTACATCGTGCTTCCCGAGGCACTGGTCGAGAAGTTTGTTCGTCTCAAGAAGCTGTCCGACTACCAGACGCCTAGTCTGGAGCAGCTGGCGCTGGCCCGGTTTATCGAGCGCAAACAACTGCATGCGCATATTTACAAAATGAAGAAGCTGTATCGCAAACGACGCGAGGCGCTGGTGAGCAGCTTGGAGGCGCAGTTTGCCGGCCAGTTCCGGATATGCGGCCGGGCTGCCGGGCTGCATCTCGTCGCGGAATTTGGCCGGCCCTTCCCGAAGGACTGGGCTGAGCGCCTGCAAAGGCAGAGAGTTGAAGCCGTGCTGCTGGATGAGTTCCGGCTGCTGCTCGGGTACGGACATTTGAGCGAGAAAGAACTTAGTGAGGGGGTCAGCCGGATTAAACGAGCTATGACGGGAGAGGAAGTGGAGTTGGACGCTTGAGGCGGTTGACTCGGACGGCTGAAGCGGGTGTCGGGGGCTCGCCGGTTTCTTTACGGCATGAAGTGCGGCGTGAGAGGCTGCCGACTCGGGTGGCTGAAGCAGGAGTCGGGGACTCGCCAGTCCCCTTTTCGTTGGAATGTGCGACGCTTGGCGTTGGGCTTGAGTATGGATCGTAACGGCTGTCCTCAGTCCGTTCCTCTCCGCCCGCTTCAGAGCGGGTCCAGTTGAACGGCCGCCTGCTTGCCGCTTACCTGGATGCCGCTTTTCCGCCGTCCGACTGCGCGAAGACTTTGCGTCAATTCCTCCAGCAGCGTCTTGGCTCGCTCGCCATCCGCTTTGCCCTGCAGGTGAACGACAAACAACGCGGAGTCGCCGGACTTCAGCAGCCGTTCGGCTTGCTGCCGCTTCGTATCCAGATCATGGTCCTCGATGCCCGGCGTGAGCCGGATTTCCTTGATCTTGGCGGGACGCTCCAGCTTGCGCGCCTGCTGAGCGCTCTCCCGGGCAGCGGCTGCCCCGATCAACCGGCAAGGCGGAGGACTGCTGAGCAGGGACATGCAGACGAGGTCTACCTTGAGCCGCCTCGCCATAGCCAGCGCCTCAGCTTTGGGCATAATGCCCAGGTCCTCTCCATCCATGCCGGTTAGCTGAACTTCGGAGGCTTTGATCTGCTCATTTTTAATCATTGTGAACCGTCCTCCATGTTCGTTATAATGTAGCTTATTGCTTGTAGATCAAGAAATAAAGATCGAGGAGTTTTCGCCGATGAACCGCAAAGAAATCGAAGAAGAAGTAATCCGCAATTATCAGCGTGACGAACAGATGATGATTCTGGTGTTCGCCCAGTGGTGCGTCAATCACGGTCTGAATCCCGAAGAGCTGTATGCGCGCGCATACCCGGCGCAGGAGGTTAACCCCCTGCTTCAGCAAACGCTCGAGCTTATCGTGCCGAAGGAGGAATCCTCCCCGATCCCGGACGACACGCTGCTTGGCGTCTTGTCCTTGTTCGGCAATGACGATCTGGCCTTCGTCGTGACCGAGGAGATCGCGGCGCGCCGCAAGCCCTCCAGGTAACGGCCTGGTCACGACTCCGGCCTCGCTTGCCCGGGAAACAGCCATAGCCTGACGGGAGCTCCCGCCAGGCTATGGCTGCGTCTGCCGTACCCGGCTCCTCTGTCAGCAGCCGTCCTAAGACTTATGCTTCTTCCAGTCGGAGCTGCTGTTGTTCAGCAAGTACTCGAAATCATTCTCCAGACGTTTCTTCTCCGCCTTGCGGGCTTCTTCTTCCTGCCTGCGCTGTGCCTCCCGGCGCTGCTGTTCATCGGCCTTCATCGAATCCGCCTGAGCCTTCAGCTTCTCCACAACGGCCGGATTCAGCAAATCCTTCAGCGTCGCAGGTTTGTCCGTTGCAGCCGGCGCTTGTGCGGTATGTCTTCCTTTGTTCTTAGCCATCTGTTTCACCTCGGCTTCCTATTCCCAAGCTGCAGCTTACCCGATTATACCATAGGGATCGGCCGCATGCTCCCGCCCGCTCACGGCATGCAGCAGGCTTATTGCTTCAGGTAACCGCGGTAGATGCCTGGGGTCGAATTTTCGATGACAGTCGCTCCGACATGCTTCGCATAAAAATCCTTGGGACCGGCACCGCCGATGACGGCGTATCCGTAGCCCAGACTTCGCATCGCGTGAAGCGAAGCGAGCAGCAGGGCTTTGCCCGCCCCCAGCCCTCTTAGCGACTCATCCACCCCGGTCGGGCCGAAAAAATCTTTGCATGTCGCTTCATAACAAGCAAATCCGGCCAATTGACCGTCTTTGACGGCAAGATAACAGCTTACCGGCTGATTGGCGAAAGCCACCTCGCATTCGCTGGCCCACCCGTTGCCGAAATGCTTGCGCACCCATTCGATCACAACATGCTTCTCGGGAGCGATTGCCCTGCGGATATCGATGCCCGCTTCACGTGCTTGCTTCAGAACCGGCTCCAGGTCCGGGAGATCGTACAATTTCACCAGCATATCCGACATGACAGCATTCCTCCGATTTTCTGAACATGAGATAAGTTCCGGATTCTATTATATGCCAATCCCGGCCTGCCTTCATCTTTTTTCTAAAACTCCTCATCAATCTACCATATTAAGTCATCCTTGTTTCTAGGAACGGACAGTCCGATCCTGTACAATGCAATCATTAATCCATTTCCGCTAGTAACCAACAGTCACACAAGGAGGAACCCGCATCATGATGAAAGAGATGAAAGCCGATTGCATCATCATCGGCGGCGGAACCGGCGGCTTCGCAGCTGCGCTGTCCGCAGCAAGGTTAGGAAAAAAGGTCATCCTGACCGAGGAAACCGAATGGATCGGCGGCCAACTCACCAGCCAGGCCGTTCCCCCGGATGAGCATCCCTGGATCGAATCCTTCGGCTGCACGCGCAGCTACCGGCAGTTCCGTAACGGCATACGCGAATATTACCGCCGCCACTTCCCTTTGACCGCGGCCGCGTATAGAAATCCGCTGCTCAATCCGGGCAATGGCGGCGTCAGCAGGCTATGCCATGAGCCAAGAGCAGCCCTGGCCGTGCTGCAGGAGATGCTGGCTCCGTATGTACACAGCGGGCGCGTCCTGCTGCTGACCCGTCATCGCGTCGAATCTGCGGAGACCGAGAAGGACCGCGTCCGGTCTGTGACCGTTCGCAATTTGCAGACGGGTACACGCGTTGTATTGTCGGGTCCGTATTTCGTCGACGCGACGGAATGCGGCGATTTGCTGCCGCTGACCGGCACCGAATATGTGACCGGCGCCGAATCCAAGGCGCAGACCGGCGAGCCCGATGCGCTGGACGGGCCTCCGGACCCGCTGGATATGCAAGGGTTTACCCATTGCTTCGCCATGGATTATATGCCGGGCGAAAACCACACCATCGACAAGCCGGCCCAGTATGCGTTCTGGCGGGAATACAAAGCCGACTTCTGGCCGGATAAGCTGCTGAGCTGGACCGGCGTTAAACCGCATACGCTCGAGCCTGTCCAATATGAGCTGTTTCCGGGAACTGAACGGTATTCCTTGTTCCACTACCGCCAGATCGCCGAGATGGCGAATTTCGTCCCCGGTACTTACGACAGCTCAATTACGCTGGTCAACTGGCCGCAGAACGATTACTGGCTCGGCCCGATCTTCGAGGTGGACGACGCGGAGCGCGAGCGGCATCTGGAGGGGGCCAAGCAGCTGAGTCTGTCGCTGCTCTACTGGCTGCAAACGGAAGCTCCGCGGCCCGACGGCGGTCTAGGTTATCCGGGCCTTCGTCTGCGTCCCGATGTGGTTGGCACCGAGGACGGACTGGCGATGTACCCGTATATCCGCGAATCCAGACGTATCCGGGCCGAGTTCACGGTCACCCAGCAGCATCTTGCTGCGGACCGGAAGGACGGACGCGCCCAGGTCTATGACGATTCGGTCGGAATCGGCTGCTACCGGATCGACCTACATCCGAGCACTTCCGGGCGCAACTATATCGATGTCTCGTCGCTGCCCTTCCAGATTCCGCTAGGCAGCCTCATCCCCCAGCGGATGGAGAACCTGCTGCCGGCCTGCAAAAATATCGGCGTCACGCATATTACGAACGGCTGCTATCGTCTGCATCCGGTGGAGTGGAATATCGGGGAAGCGGTAGGCTCCCTCGTTTCCTATTGCCTGGATCGCAGCCTTCTGCCCAAGGCGGTGCGCAGCAGCGGACAAGAGCTTGCGGATTTCCAAGCGCTTCTGGTGCAGCAAGGCGTAGAACTGCAGTGGCCTGTGACCCGGGCCGTATAAATGCAACCGGGGCGAGCAAAAGACTACGCCGCATACTTGCATTGAAACGCGTCGAAGTAACTGGTTATTTGAGGCAAGGCTCGGAGCTATAGGGGGTTGGGACTACTGAGAGCCGGGCTCTAGAGCCTCTCTTCGGCTGATCCCTCAAAGCCGTGTAACGGGAGCGCTGCATGCGCTCCCGTTACGGGTCTTGCTCCTGCTTTTGCATTTAATCCTGTTTCTGCTCTTGCTCCTGCTCCTGCTCCTGCTCTTTCCCTCGCTCCTGCCCTTCGCGCTCCTCCTCCTGCTCTCTTGCTCGTGCTTCCTATTCCTGCGCCTGTTAGGAAGGGTTTGTCACTCCTCCGCCCGCACGGCCTCCGCTACCTGCAAACCGCCTTCCGTATTGGCTGACCACGTCTTCCTGCGGCGGCTCTCCCCACTACTGAGCATCATCCCGGTGCCAAGCGCTGTGCACGCGAGCGGCTGGTCAGCCCGGTGCACGGGCACTCCGGTCTCCGCCTGAATCCGCGCATCAAGCCCTTCCAGCAGCGCACCGCCTCCGCACAGCATAATCCCGTGCTCGACGACATCGCCGGCCAGCTCGGGAGGACATCTCTCCAGCGTAGCGCGGATCGCGTCCACCAGCATCCCCAGAAACTCTTCCACGACTGGGTAAATCTCGGTCGAGGTCAGCGTAATCGAGCGAGGCAGCCCCTGCAGCACATCGCGTCCGCGAATATCCAGCTTCTTCGGCTCCGCCGTACGGTTCGCCGTGCCGATCGTCTTCTTGATATGCTCGGCTGTCCGTTCGCCGATCTCCAGGTTATACTGCCGCTTTACATATTCCATAATATCCCGGTCGATGGACATGCCGGCGCGCGGCACCGTATGGCTGGCCACGATGCCTCCGAGCGACAGCACGGCTACCTGGCAGGTGCCGCCGCCGATATCCAGCACGAGGTAGCCGGCCGGCTCCTCGATCGGCAATCCCGCTCCAAGCGCGGCAGCCAACGGCTCTTCGACCGTCACGGCCTTCCTGGCCCCTTTATGTACGACCGTCTCCTCGACGGCCCGCTTCTGGACGCTCGTGATCCCGCAAGGGACGGATATATATACTTGCGCTCCGCGCAATAGAGATCTGCGTCCCTGCACTCTGCGAATAAACTGCTGCAGCATCCGACTGGTCATGTCAAAATTGGCGATGACGCCGTGGCGCAGCGGATAAGTAAGCTCGACATGCGCCGGGGCCCGCCCGATCATCGCTTCAGCTTCTTTGCCTACGGCCAGCAGCTCGCCGGAGTTTTGATTCATGGCGACGACGGACGGCTCGTCGAGCACGATCCCTTTGCCTCGCTGATAAATAACGGTATTGGAAGTTCCCAGATCAATCCCATAAACATGCTCAAATCGCTTGAACAAGTTGTTCTCCTCCTTCGTATAAGTCAGATTAGGGCCGGATGGGAGGCGAATCCAACGATAGACCTTCATACTATTCTGCCGAAACTTCGGATTTGAGGGGGATGGCGGGAAAATTCGCGCGATTGGCATAAAACGTCTCCAGGGTAGACGCCTTACGGACATCTTTAGAAGCCCTGTGTTTACCAAGAAATCGAACGAAACCCGAGCTAATGCTTTCTGAGATTTTAAGAAAACTTCTAACGGTGTTCTTGCGCACAGACAACTAAGAGTCGCTGAGTTCCGTTGCCACTCCGTTCCGCTGCGCGCACAAAACCCGGTCCTCTGAGGAGAACCGGGCCTGGGTGCCGCCATGCTTATTTTTTGCTTGCCTTGTACCAGTCGTTAGCCGCTTTGATCATGTCATTGCCGCCCTCAGACTTCCATTGGGCCACGAATTTGTCATAATTGTCCAAGGACTCCGCACCGGTGATGTACTTGATGAACGTATCCTCGGCCAGCTTTTGCAGCTTCTGCAGATTTTTCGAGACATCCGGGATCGGAGGCGCCAGCATCAGAGCATCCGAATACATGATCCCCTTCGCATTCTCCTGATACAACTCGTACGCTTTCTGAACAAACTCGTTTTTGCGCACGCGGGCCTGCCAATAAATCGGGTAATTTTTCTCGTCTGTCCCGGTCAGGTAGTCGCTTCCGAAGTTCCATTCATCGTTGAACTTAGGCAGGATCGGGTAATATTTGCCGTCCTTCACTTCGTGATGAACGCCTTCCTGGCCGATCGCATTGCCTTTGAAGATATCCTTCTCCATCTTCAGATCCAAATATTTCATCGCTTCCTCTTTGTTAGGCGCCCACTTCGGAATCGCAATGAACCAAGTAATTCCCCCCGTGCCGACCTGGGACGGCTTGCCGTCGTTGCCCTTCAAGTAGGGCAGAACGCCTACCTTGCCGTTAGGGAAGTTTTTCGTCAGCGCGGAGTTGACATTGGCCGCGTCAAACCAGCCCGACCGGTACATAAACGCTTTGCCGCTCGTGAACTTCTCCAGAAGCTTGTTGGACTGGTTGATCGCCCATTCGGCGTCGATCAAGCCTTCCGTATACAGCTTTTTCATAAATGCCAAATATTCCTTCGTGGTCGGATCGTCCACATAATGCATAATCTGGCCGTCCGCTTCCTTCCAATATGTCGTAGGGCCGTATTTCCAGCCGAAGGTGGAGGCGATTTCCGCCTGGAACGGATCTTTGCCGCCCGTAAGCGGGGTCACGTTCTTTTTCTCCTTCACCGTTTTGAGCACGGTGTACAGCTCATCGCGCGTTGTCGGCGGCTTCAGTCCGAGCTCATCCAGCCAATCCTGGCGGTAAATAAGCGCTGTCCCTGTGGAGACGCCTGCACCGCCCTCGGGAATCGCGTATATTTTTCCGTTAAGCTTGGCCCCGTTCCAGGAGGCTTCCGTAATGGCTTCCTTCAGGTTGACGCCGTACTTGGCGAGCAGATCGTCAAGCGGCTCCAGCGCGCCGGCTGTGGACAGCTTGGAGAACTGGTTGGCGCTCAGCTTCATGAAATCATAAGGCTCTTTGTTGGCCATCAGCAAATTCAGCTTTTCTTCGGCGTTTTCAACCGGCAGCATATCGTATTTGACTTCATAGCCGGTTTTCTCTTTCAAATACTTGCCCACGATGTCCGTGTTCGGATCGAAGCGGTTGTACTGCATCAATTGCCGCAGCTGCGGCTTCGGCTTATTCGGATCGGCTGCCTTGGTCTCCGCCGGCTTATTGGCGGCATCTCCCGCGCTTGGGGCTGGAGCAGGGCTTCCGCCGCATGCCGTCACCGAGGTTGCAATGGCAACCGTAGTCATTACTGTCCACATTTTTTTATGCTTCATAGGTGGAGCCTCCCTTTTGATTGTTGTACCTACCCCATACGGATGAAACCGGCTTGATTTTGCCTCTTGTACGCGCTCCAAGCTGCCAGAGCAACCTGAGCGGGCCTTTCAAACCACCTCCCGAGCGGAATAATCTCCATGCCGATCAGCGGGACCTGCCCTATTCCTTTACGGAGCCGACCAGTACGCCCTTAACGAAATATTTCTGCAGGAACGGATACACGAGTATAATCGGCAGCGTCGCCAAAATGATCGAAGCCGCCTGAATAGCTTGCGGAGCGGTGTTCATCGCCGCCTCGAACTGATTGCCCGCTTGCAGAAACGCATCGCTTGAGGTCACGAACAGCTCCTTCAAATACAGCTGAAGCGGCTTGCGCTCCGGCGTATTGATATAGATCAAGGAAGCGAAGTAATCGTTCCAGAAAGCTACCGCATAAAACAGCGCGATCGTCGCCAGCACCGGCAGCGACAGCGGCAGCGTAATCCGCCACAGGATGGACAAATTGCTGGCCCCGTCGATTTTGGCCGATTCCTCCAGACTGTCCGGCAGGCTTTCGAAATAGCTTTTGATAATCAGCATGTTGTACACGCTGATCATCGCCGGCAGAAACAGCACCGGCAGCTTGTCGATCAGATGCAGGCTTTGCATCAGCAGATAAGTCGGGATCAAGCCTCCGGAGAACAACATCGTGAAAATATACATCAGGATAAAGAACTTGCGTCCGCGCAGCCGCGTTTTGGATAACGGATAAGCGGCCAGCGTCGTCATTGTCAAAGCGAGAAGCGTCCCCAGCACAGTGACAGTCAGCGACACCCTCAGAGAGCTGAGGAACGTGCCCTGCGTCAATACGTAGCTGTACGTGCCGAACTGAATATCGACGGGAAGCAGATTGACCATACCCGAGATGACGGCGGCCTCGCTACTCAGCGACTTGGCGATCAGATTGAGAAACGGCACGATTGTCGTCAAGCCGAGCAGAACGAAAAAGGCGACATTCACTACATGAAAGATTTGTTCCGGAACCGAGGCGCGTATACCGGAGCGCCTTCTGGGAGCGGCAGCCGATTCGCCTGGTTGCATGTGAGCGGTTTTCATGTTCACGATTCAGCTCCCTCCTACCAAATGCCGCGCTTCAAATATTTGCGGCTCAAATAGTTGCCCGAAATAATAAGGATAAAAGCGATCACCGATTCGAACAGGCCGACGGCCGTCGAGAAGCTGTAGTCCTGCTCGCCAAGGCCGATGCGGTATACGTAGGTGCCGATAATATCGGCCACATTGTACACGCTGGGGTTGTACATCACGAGCACCTGCTCCGTACCCGCCTCGAGCACCGAGCCCAGCCGGAGAATAAACATCAGCATAATGATCGGGACCAATCCGGGCAATGTAATATGCAGCGTCTGCTTCCATTTGCCTGCGCCGTCCATCTTGGCCGCTTCATACAGCTGCGGATCGATGCCTGTCAGTGCGGCTAGGTACACGATCGTGCTCCAGCCCACTTCCTTCCATCCCGCGGAGGCGACGAGCACAGACCGGAACACATCGCTGTCCAGAAAAAATTTCACCGGCTCCCCGCCCAGGGCAACAATCCACTTGTTTACCATCCCTCCGTTCACCGACAGCAGATCGATGAACAATCCGCTGACGATAACCCAGGACAAGAAGTGGGGCAAATACACGATCGTCTGGATCGTCCGCTTGAAGATCATGTTCTTCAGCTCGTTCATCAGAATGGCTACGATAATCGGCAGCGGGAATAAAAATACAATCTTGTAAACGGAGATCAACAGCGTATTGCGGAAAACTTGCAGAAAGCTTTCGGAAGTGAACAGCTTCTCGAAATGCTTGAAGCCCACCCAAGGGCTGGCGGCCATTCCGTCGAAAATATTAAAATCCTTGAAAGCTATCACAATGCCGTACATGGGCGTGTACTTGAACAATAGCAGGAATGCTATCCCCGGCAGCAGCGCCAGATATAAATCCCAATCCTTGCGGATGTCCGAAGCCAGCCGCTTGGTCCGGCCCGGTTTGGGTCCAGCTCCTGCGCCAGCGTCGAGGCCCGGGCCCGGCTCCTGTCTTGAGGCTGCTTGTAAGCTCATGCCGTTTCCCTCCCTTATGCGTGTCTAAGCAAGCGATGTTGCTGATTTGATCTTAGTGTAATTCGCGAGCAGGCTCAGCGCTAGAAGACGACGATTACCTTTTTCGGTACTTTCATGTACTCTTGAGCCGCCTCCTCCGAGCGCCCGGCGGAAGTTGTCATCAGGTTACCGGCGATGGTCATGATATTACCAAGCGGCGGTTTATATCGTTGGAGGGACAAGATACTACTTGTACGTAAAATGTGCGATTTTTCTATATCATTCGTCCTAGCAATGCTAGAATTCCGGCATAAGATAAACTATTCAAGAGCAAGGAGGTGAATCGGTATGGCGATCTTGCTGCCCATTGAAAACTACAATCTCAACCCGAATGTGAGCAAATCCTATTACGAAGACCTGCGTGGAGGCACTAACGCTTCCGTAACGGTCAACAACGACGGTTTTAATCCTGTAAGCCTGATAATCGTACGCGTCAACCAGCCAGTTATCATCTACGAAATCCCTGCTTTCAACAGCCTCACGCTGTCCGTCAATCTGCTGCTGCTGGCAGGCCTCGTGACGGGTGCTGGAGGCACGTTCGGCACGATTCAAGTGGTTCTGGAGAATCTCTAAGCCGCTCTGCATGACGAAAGGCCCGCTTGACCGGAATTTCAGGTCAGAGCGGGCCTTTCTTGACGATGGATCATTTCATTTCCCTTGGGGTTACGCCCCAATATTTACGGAACACCTTGGTAAAGTAGCTGACGTCCCGGTAGCCGACGAGATTGGCCGCGTCGTATACCTTCGCTCCCTTTTGCAGAGCGGCCTTGGCCTTCTCCATCTTGCGCTCCAGCACATAGGTCGAGAAGGTTTTACCCGTTTCCTGCTTGAACAGCCGGCTCAAATAAGAGGAGTTGACATAAAGCCGGTCCGCCACCGTATGCAAGGTAATCTCCTTGTCGATCTCCTCCTCGACCATGTTCAGAATCCACTTGACCGTATGATGGCTGACCGCCTTGCGCTGTTCCGTGACATATGCGGCGATCCGCTCCACGGACCGGTACAGCCAGCTTTGAATCTGTTCTTTGGTAGCGAGCAGCTGCGAATTCTGAAACAGCACATAGTCCTCCCCTGTCACTTCCTTCACCCGCCAGCCCTGCTTCTGAATAATCCGGATCAGGATGCCGCCCAGATACAGTACATGCTCATGCACCTCATCAAGCTGCCCGGCCTTCCCCAGCCCCAGCTCCCAGAGCTCGTCGGCAACCGCCCGCGCCTTCTCCGCATCGCCTGTCTCCAGTGCAATCTCCAGCGATTTCTCCAGCCCCGGCTGCACCTCCAAACCCTCATATTCGGCCTGCTGCTCCTCCGTATACGGAATGGCGATGCCGCGTCCGTACAGCTTGCGGTTCTGCAGTGCTTTGCCCGCCTGGGCGTACAGCTTGCTGACATCCTCCCAGCCGCCCGTGCTGCCGCTGATCCCTGCGCTTGCAGACACCTTCAAAAATTCCTTCACCTTCGCAAGCAGCCGATCCACTGTTGTGTTGACGGACAGCAGATGCTGATTCGGCTCTTCTTCGGCTCCTGTGTAAAACAGCACAACCGTATGCTCGTTCGCATCTGTACATACCCACGCGGATGCCTGCTGCAGCAGCTCGGCTACAATACTGTTCAACGAGAACAGCAGCAGCGGACGGTCCTTCCCGCTGAATCGCGTCTCTCCCTCCGGCAGCGGGTCCATATCCAGGACGACAAGCGCATACTGGCGATCCGGCTGCAGGTCGATCTGTACATCATGGCTGTACTGCCACACCTCCCACAGATCGTACTTGCCGCTGATCCACTGCTGCATATAGACGTTGCGCAAATAAGGCAGATGCTGCTCCCATCGCACCTCCAGCTGCATCTGATGATTGAGCCGCTCCAGCTCCCCGCGCAGCTGTCCGGCCGCCTGCAGCACGGCCTGGACGATTTCCTCTTCGCCGGCAGGCTTGAGCAAATATTTGACCACGCCGAGCTCCAGCGCCCGCTGCGCAAATTCGAAATTATCATGCCCGCTCAAAATGATCAGCTTCACGAGCGGATCTCGCTGCTGCAGCTCGCGGGCAAGCGTGATGCCGTCCATCTCCGGCATCTGAATATCCATCAGCACAATATCCGGCTTCTTGCGCTCGAACAGCTGCAAGGCCTGCACGCCGTTCTCCGCCATGCCGACGATGTCGATATCATGCTCCTCCCACGGAATGTTATGAGCCAAGCTGTTGCGCAGCCGGGCCTCGTCCTCTACGATCAGTACATTCATGCTTCCTTCACCTCAGGCAGTTTGGTTAATGCCGGCGACTGCGGTCTGAATTCATCCTTGCAGCGGTCAAGCGGCAGACGGATGGTGGCGGTCGTCCCCGCCCCTTCCTCGCTCTCGATCGTCAGCTCGGCGTCAGCGCCATACCAGATTTTAATTCTCGACTTCACGTTGCGCAGCCCGTACAAATCCTTCGCCCCATGCTCCAGATAAGAGAGCGGCCCCGTCTCGGCCGCGGACAACTGTCCCAGCTCGCTGCGAATATAGGAAAGCCGCTCCGGGGGGATGCCCTTGCCGTTGTCCCGGACGGCGATGACGAGCTGCCCTTCCTCCACCCTGCCCGAGACGAGCAGCTCGCCGTCCTCGCGCGAGTCGAGCCCATGCAGGATGGCGTTCTCCACCAGCGGCTGCAGCACCAGCTTAAGCAGCGGCACCTTCTTCGCCTCGTCCTCCAGCTCATAGCGGACCTTGAACGAATCGAGGAAACGAAGCTGCTGGACGCGGATGTAATAGTGCAGATGAGTGATCGTCTCCTCCAGCGTGAAGGTCTCCCTCCCTTTCCCCAGGCTGAGCCTGAAGAAGCTGGACAGATTCAGCACCATCTCACTGATTTCGTCGGCGTCGTAATTTTTGGCGGTCCAGTAGATCGAATCGAGCGTGTTGTACAGGAAGTGCGGATTGATCTGCGACTGCAAAAATTTCAGCTCCGTATGCGCGAGCCGCAGCTGCTGCTCATACACATTTTCGATCAGATCACGCTGTTCCTCGACCATCTTATTGAAGGAGCGGGTCAAATACCCGAACTCGTCCATCCGCTCATTCTCCAGCCTGACGCTGAAGTTGCCCCCGCCGACCCGCTTCATCCCTTTCATCAGCCGCTGTACGGGGGAGGCGATTCCGCTGTACACCGCCCAGGAGATCAGCAAAGCGAGAATGACGCTGACCGCGATGATTACATACGTATACAGGCGCGAGACATTCGTCTCCCGGTACAGCTCCGCCTTCGGCTGGACCAGGAGGAGCGACCATTTGTAGTATTTGGAGTCCACGCGCACTGTAAATTCTTTGGCAGACGACGCCGGGGCCCGGAGCAGCGCCTGTCCCCGTTCCCCCGTTCCCGTGACCAGCTTCCCTTCATCCGAATACAAATAAATTTCGGCATTCGGCGAAGGCAGCAGAGAACGGATCAAATCCAGCAGCTTCTCCTTGTTCAGACTGATTATCAGCAGATTGGGCTCCCGGTCCGGATTGTTCAGATCCATCGTCCGCACCAGGGAGATGCTGGTCGTTCCCGTCACGGAACCGAAGGTCTGGTCCTCGGGAAACGGCGTATCCGGCATCATATAGACGATACCGGTCCCTTTCGTTTCCGCGATCGTCTGCAGCTCCAGCAGATGCAGCGGCCTCTCGATCCGCTTGCCGCCCTGGGTCGTGGACAGCAGCATGCGGGAGGGCGAATGAAAGAGCGCCACATGGGAAATCAGATGATTGATCGACGTTAAGCTGGACAGCTGCTTGACGATCTCGGCAAAATTCACATAGGACTGCGCCGTAAGCGTCGGCCCCACCTGATGAAGCAGGCGCAGCATGTTGGTGTCCGTCGCAACAAGGGTGGAAAACTCCTCGACATTTTGCAGAGACAAGTCGATATAATCCATGGACGAGGTAAGCGCCCCTCTCGTCCGCTCCTCGGCCTGCTTAAGGAGAACCGCTTGCGAACGAAAGTTCACATACAGACTTACGATGACGAGCGGCAGCAGCAGCAGCAGGAAATAAAACGTGAGGCGCAGCTGGATTTTTTGTGTAGATTGGTTATAGATCCAAGCAAACATCTCCTCACCTCTCCCCTTTCTTCGTCATTCGGTACCATTCATTGACTTCCCGGGTGATCTCTTGTCCGCCTTCCTGCTCCCACCACTTCGCGTAGGCCTCGAACTGATCCAGCGGGGTAACGCCCGCGATCATCCGGATGAAGGCATCCTGCAGCGCAGATAGCTTCTGATTGTATTTGCCCATTGCCGGGGTCGGCAGCCCGTTGAACCGGTTCGGAATCAGATGGGATTCGATCCGCTGCAGATTGTCGTACAGATTGAAATGCTTGCCCAGCGAATCAAGCCTTTTCTTCGTAATCTCAGGTTCGGGAATTTCGACCAGCGAGGAATAGATACCACGGTAAATCTGCCGCAGATGCTCATCGAAGTTTGTCTCCATTTCATCGCCAGAGGCGCGCCACACTTCGTTTTCGAACCCCAGCTTCAGCGTATGATGCCCCTCTCCCGCGATGAAATTCAGGAAGCGGACAGCCTCCGCCCCGCGGGCGCTCTGCGCGGGAATGACATTGTATTCGCGCACCAAGGGACTCGCATAAGTCCCGCTTTTGCCCTCCGGGCCAACCGGGTATTCGAGCGGTATCCAGCGGGCGGCCGGATCGTTTTTCCGATGAAGATCCAGCGGGCCCCTCGTATCATACCAGGCCGCCGAGAACATCCCCACTTTGCCGGAGACGATCTTTTGCTCCAGATTTTTATTTTTGTTAATGGGAAATTCCGGGTCGATCAGCCGTTCGGCATACAGCTTGTGCAGGTAAGCGAGCGCCTGCTTCATCTCGGGCTGGACGTCCGCATACACCAGCTGTCCGTCCCGCTCCATCCACTGGCCGAGCTGCACGCCGAATGCGCCGAAGAACGGACCGGTCCGTCCCAGATTCTCCGTCGTCAGAAGTCCGATCGTATCGTCCTTTCCGTTGCCGTCCGGGTCGCCGTACGTAAATGCCCGAAGCACGTCTTCATACTCCTGAAGGGTTCGCGGAGGCTTCAGCCCGAGGCGATCCAGCCAGTCCTGGCGCGCATATATCAGCTCGACGCCACGCGCTTCGTTCAAGCTGGGAATCGCGTAGATCCGGCCGTTATAAGTCACTTTGTCCCAAGCTTCCTGGGGGATGCGGGCGCGCAAGGCCGGACCGTACTTGTCGATCAGGTCATCCAGCGGCATCAGCGCCCCCTGCTTGACATAATTGGCCACCCACACGTCGGAATGCACGTTCAGCAGATCCGGACGATTGGCTGAAGCCATCGTCACATTCAGCTTCTCGTCGTACCCTTCCGTCGGCGGCATGAGTATGCGCAGCCTGAGATTCGTCCCCTTCTCGATATAATCCAGGTAAGGGTTATCGTTTTCATGCAGCCCTTCCGGGAAAGCGAGTCCCAGACTGTCCAATACGATGGAGACCGTCGGCCTCCCCGCCTCCTTCTGTGCTTGTTCCGTGCCGGGGGGCTTGTTAGGGCGCTGCGTGCTCGCTTGAACGGTAAGAATGCCAATGCCGGCCAAGCCGGCGGTTATCAGAAGCAGCTGTTTTACCGATCGCTTCATCTCGGATGTCTCTCCTTTGCCTGTTAAGCCTGCTGCTAGTCTTTTTCGCGGCCTTAGGGGCAATCTCCTCTTTTGCGAAGCGGAAGTCGGAGGTTCTGAGCGTCACGTCCGAGGATAAGACTGCAGGAGAGAATCGCCGGGCTTAGTAAATATCCGGAGAGTCGGGAGCCGATGAAGGACAGGAAGGGGTTGAAGGGGGTGATGGAACAAGGGATATTGCTGTGCCTGTCGGCATGGAGGTGTTGGAGAAGGCGGCAGCAGACGGACATCGCCCCGGAGCTGCCGCCGGCCTATTTCTGCGAATCGGCAGCCCCTCGCCGGCCGCCTACAAGGCGGACCCGCGCAGCTCGGCATAGTCCGGCTGATGCTCGCAATCCGCCGTTACGGGGATCGACTGTACGGACAGCAGCCTTCCTTCCCGGAACAAGCAGCGATGATCGTAACAGGCGTCGTCCTGGAGGAGCAGGGGAAGAAACGCCGGCAGATTGGTTGCGACGCCGGTATTGTCCGGATGAAGAATCCATTCCGTCTTTTTCCAGTCCAAAATTCCTTCGTCGGTTTTCACAGGCGTCGGATATGGATAAGCCGGATCAAGCTCAGCCGTGTACAAATACATGCCTCCGAGCGCTCCGGCCTCGCTCTCCCAGGTGACCAGACCTTTGAAGCGGATGTCCGCTTCCCGGAGCACAATCCCGGTCTCTTCCTCGATTTCCCTCCGTACGGAAGCCCGGGGAGCCTCGCCCGGATCGAGCTTGCCGCCGACGCCGTTCCAGGAGCCCATCCACGAGGAACGCTCGCGGTTAAGCAGCAGCAGCTCGCCGGCTCGCCGGATAAAGCAGATGTTATATGCCAGCAAACGCTTTCCCTCCTGTCATCGAGCCTACTTGATGTTATTCTCGTCTTCCCAGGCATGGTTAATCAAGGTCATATGGATATGATCCTCCCATTTCCCGTTGATCTTCAGATACTGCTTGGCCAGCCCTTCCGGCACAAAGCCGAGCTTCTCCACCACTTGTAGCGAAGCCTGATTGCGCGGCATGACGTTCGCTTCGATCCGGTGCAGCTTCAGCTCCTCGAACGCTATCTGGATGACCTTGCGGAGCGCTTCCGTCATATAGCCCCGGTTGAGCTCATCCTGATCCATCTTATATCCGAGATGGCAGGAGTGAAAGCATCCCCGCACAATGTTGCTCAGCGAGACAGAGCCGATGAGACGCCCTTCCGGCTCGTCCAGCTTGCTTATCCACAGCTTGAACAGCAAGCCCGCCGCCATCCCCGCGTCTTCCTCCCGGAGCAGACGGGCCTGCTGCTCCATCGTATAATAGTGCTCCGCTCTGCTGGGCTCCCAAGGCGTCAGAAATTCACGGTTTCTCTGGACAAAGTCCAGCACCCGGCCGGAATCTCCCTCATCCAAGCCTTCCAGCGCCAAACGAGCGGTCCGATACGTGACCTTCGTACTCATCATTGTTCTTCATCCTCGTCATAAGACGAATGAAACATCCGTCACTTATTTGGGGATTCCGCCCTCCACAACAAGCGGACGTGCTCCCCCGTTTGTCTGACGCAGCTTTTGCGTCAATTGTTGCACACCGGTACGCCACATTCTGATACGCCTCCTTTATGACTAAGTGAAGCCTGGCTCAGTTCTCCCGGGCGTAGAGGATGTAATCGACAGAAGCCGGCTCCAGATTGCCCAAGCGAAGCAGATGGTTAATTTGCCCGCGGTGATACATGCCATGCAGCGCCGTATGCAGTAAAATATCGGCAAGAACGGTGCGGTATTGCGTTCCCGCCGAGTTGCGGTATACGATCTCCTCGGCCAGCTGCCGCTCGTCCGCCTGCTCCAGCACGTCGCGGAAGCCTTGCGCGTTGATTTCCATCAGACTTTCGCATGCTGCCATATCCAGCTCCGGCCAGATGGCAAGCGCCGAGGAGTCCTCGCCCCGGATTCGGGTCAGCCATACCCTCTCCGCTCCAAGCGTATGGGCAAACAGCTTCAATGCCTGCGCCTGCTCCTCTCCGCCCGCGCGCAGCGCTTTTGCAATTTTGGCATTCGCCCATTCCAAATGCGCAAACATCTGAGTATAAGACTTCATCGGCTACCCTCCCGGAAATTTGGTTCACGTATTACGCATTGAACAGATCCATCAATATGATCATGGCGAGCAGGCCGAATATGAAGGAAAAAGTCGCCACCCGCTCATTGCCGTCTCCATGACTTTCAGGAATCAGCTCCTTGTAGACAATAAACATCATCGCGCCAGCGGCGAACGCCAGTCCATAGGGCACCAGCCCTTCCACATAGCGGGTCAAGCCATAGCCCAGCAGAGCCGCGAATATTTCCACAACCCCGGTCATCGTCGCGATAAAAAATGCTTTCCACCGGTTCATCGCCTGATAGGAGAGGAACAAGGCGACAAGCAGCCCTTCAGGCATATTCTGCAAGCCAATCCCGATGGCGACGGCAGCGCCCAGATCGGAATTCACATGAGCATAACTTACGCCGACGGACAGACCTTCCGGAATATTATGCAGAAATAAGGCGGCCACAATCAAAAATGCCTTCTCGGAGCCAACCTTCTGCTGCCGCTCCAGATCGATATGCGGAATCATTTTCTCCATCAAGCTCAACACGGTTACCCCGAGAATGACTCCGATCGACACGACGACGGTATCCGATACCGCCAGCGCCTGTGGGATCAAGCCGAACATCGACGCCGACACCATAACGCCGGCCGTGAAGGCAAGCAGCAGATCCCGCCAGCGATGCGTCAGCTTCTTGAAGAACAGGACCGGTACAGCGCCCAAGCCTGTCGACATCGCCGATAAAATACTTCCCAGCAGCAAGCCTTCCATGGAATTCCTCCACTCTATTCAGAACTGCTCGATGCTTGCAGCGAGCCGGGTGCAGCAGGCCGCACGCATGGGCGAAGCGGCTAAGACCGCGTCACGGCTGAAGCTGTATACACCAGATTGCCGAAGGCGCGAATATCCTCCAGGTACGAATAGCCGGTTGGATTCGGGATTGTCTGGTTATACATGCGAACGGCGACCGTCCGCTGTTCCGGGATAACCAGCACCGCGCAGCCGGTAATGCCCAGGATCCGGAACGAGCCTGCAGGCAGCTTGTCGCCCAGCTCCGCGCGCTCGCATGGCTGACTAGTCTGCACCTGCCAGAAAAATCCGTTGCGCGGCCACGCGTCATCCAGCCCGGCAGGCGTCGCCGCCGCTGTCGCCAGACGCACAACATCAGCGGGCACAAGCGGCAGTCCCCGAAAGACGCCGCCTTCCGCATGCAGCATTCCCCATAAGGCAAGCTCACGAGCATTGACGAACAGGTTCGCCGAGCGGCCTTCCCGGTCGGGATAGCTTTCATCCAGCCCTATCAATTCCTCCGACTTCTCCGTCTCCCAACCGGTTGCCGTGAAGCCCCCCGGTCCGAATAACCGCTCCTTCAATATATGTACGAAAGGCTTGCGATACAACCTGCCAGTCAGCTCGATCAGCAGATTCACGCCTTGATTGTTGTAGGCCCATGACGAGCCGGAAGCAAATGCTCTGCCCTGACGGTCCAAGCCGTGCGTATGCGTTAGCAGATGGCGGATCGTAGTGTCTTGCAGGATGTCCGCGTCATACGGCAATGGCATGTATCGGATGAGGGGATCGTCGACACTGCCGAGCAAGCCGTCATGCAGCGCCCAGGCGACAACTAAGCCCAGGTACGACTTGCGGACCGAACCTACGTTGAACCGGGAACGGGCATCCGTCGGCCTGCCGTCCGGATGAGTGCCGGCATACCGTTCATAGGCGATCCGGCCATCCTGCATGACGATCACCGCAGCGGCCGAAGCGCCAATCGCCTGCCGGACGGACTCCACATGGTTCCAGAGCTGGATAAACCGGTCCGCCGCGTTAGCCGATTGTTCCGCGGCAACGCTCTCCTGCCGTTTATGTTCCTCCACACAGGACGGACAGACGCAAGATTTGCCGCGCCTGGAATCGGGAATCCGCTGCAGCAGCTCACTGGGGATCGAGGCTCGGAAGCACCAGCACGCTTCGATCCGCTCTCCGCTGAGCAAGGCGCATTCATTCGCTTGTCCGCATAGCGGACAGCGGCTGGCGTCCGCCTTGCGTTCCGTCTCTTGCTTCGGTTCGCTCATTTTTACTTGGCAGCCCCCTTCGCTTCGTTTGCTTATTTGGACCGGTCCCGGAACGCCTTGACCGCGAACACCGGCAGCGCCAGCTGTCTTCTCCAGCGGGACGGCTGCGCCAGCAGCCGGTACAGCCATTCCAGATTCAGCCGCTGCCAGATGACGGGCGCGCGCTTCACCTTGCCCGCGATCACATCGAGGCTGCCTCCGACGCCAAATGCCACCTTTGCTTTCAGCTCCGGCTTATGCTTGTAGATCCATCGCTCCGCTCCGGGCGCGCCGAGCGCGACGATCAGGAAATCCGGCTCCGCCGCCTGCACCTCCGCTACGATCCGCTGCTCATCCTCCGGAGAGAAGAACCCGTTATGCCGTCCTGCGATCCGCACATTCGGATATTTGCTGCGGATCGTGCTTACTGCCTTCTCGTTCGTCGCCTCATCCGCCCCCAGAAAGTAGAAGGACCAGCCCTTCGCATCGCCAAGCTCCAGCAGCTTCAGCAGCAGCTCATAGCCGGTCACGCGCTCTGGCAGCGGCGCTCCCTTCCAGCGCGACGCCATAATAATGCCGATGCCGTCCGGCGTGATCATATCGGCATCGTTGACAATCTGCCGCAAGGAAGCGTCATCCTGCGCCTTCATGACAATTTCGGGATTCGCCGTGATCAAGTGAAACGGCTTGCTGCGCCGCTCTCCGACGGCCAGCTTAAGCTCTTCAATCGTTTCATTCATCGTTCTGGTAGAGAAAGGTACGCCCAATATATGCAATGTTTTGCTCATGCTTCATCACCTGTCGCGTAATATTCCAAGCCGGCCGGATTGGCGGCTCTTGTCCGTAAACATCATAACACGGAACTCGGACACTTCCAATGCCCGAACGGAGAGAGCGGAACGCTGCCGGACCCTGGTGTTCATGACCTCGCTACGCGACATGCCGTTATTCTTCGCTTGTTTTTGGCTCCGGCTTTCCCTCGTGACGCAGGGCAATCTGCTGCCGGGCCGATGCGACATATCCGCTTTCATACTGGAACTGCTCCTCCAGTTCTTGCAAGAACCCGTCATAGCTATCCAGCGGCCGTTGACCGTATACGAATCTCCACAGCTCCTGCTCGATATACCGCTTGGCGTCATCGAGCCGAAACCCGTCCGGAGGCTGGATCAAGCCGTCATAAATAGGAATGAACGGCTGCCTCGCCGCCATCGTGAAATCCGCTTCACGCTCCGGGAATTTCGTTCTCAGATACCCCATCTCGTCCCGTCCCGTCAGCTGATACGCGTACCCCAGCGTTTCCTTCAATATTTCGTGCACAGCGACCGTCCCGTTCGTCTCGGTATAGTGCTTCCCCGCAAGTCCGTACATCACCAGCTTATTCCCCTCCGGGGAGGAGACGTAATTCAGAAGCTGAATGATTTTGTTCAGTTTCACTTTATCATTGCCAACGGATCTGGGTATCACAAGAATGCTCTCCGAAACATTCTTCCCATACGCATACCTGTCCCCGTTCGGCCCCTGCGGAGGGTCAATCGGAATCCAGCGCGCGTCCGCGTTTACACTCAGATACTCTTCCTGGTACCAGTTCGGCCAATTAAAATAAAACAGGCCCAGCTGCCCCTGCAGCGCCTTCTCTTTATGCTGCAGGTTCGTATTCGAGACAATGCCGGGATCCACCCCCTTCGTCTCGAAGATCGACCGGATGTAGGAGAGCGCCTTGGGCGTCGCCGGATCATACAATGAATTGATCAGTTCGTTGTCTTTCATATAAAAGGAGCCCGGATACGTCGTGCCAAAAGCACCGAACAGCGGCCCAAGCGCTTGATTCGGTCTTCCGCTGAAGCCGTACGTGTCCCTCCGCCCGTTTCCGTCGGGGTCCCGCTCAGCCATCGCCTTGACTACCGTGAGGAACTCGTCTGTCGTCCGGGGAACGTTCAGCTTCAGCTTCTCCAGCCAGTCCTGCCGGATCCAGTAGCTGTATTGATATGCGGTAACCGTTCTGGGCAAGCCGTAAACACCGCCTCCTACCTCCGCCAGCTGCAGTCTCTCCTTCCCGATCAGCTGTAAGGTCGGCTCGAGCAAATCCAAATACGGCGACAAGTCGAGGAGCAATTGTTGTTTGCTGTAGTGAACAAATTCCTGACGGCTGCCGATATACAACAGATCGGCATTGGAGTCTGTCGCCATTCCCATCTTCACCTGATTCGCATAATCCTCGGGGAAAAACGTGCGTATGGCCAAATCGATGCCCAGCTTCTTGTCAAGCTCTTGCTTGATCGGATCCTCCTTCGGATCGGGAAGGGGTGTACCGCCAATCATATGGACCGTAATCTTTACCCGTTCCTGCATCGGCTTCGGCTCGGCTTCTTTGCTGCAGGATACAGTCATAAAGGAAGCGGCCAAAAGCAATGCGATCGAACTGCTCATTCTGCGGGTCAATGCTCGCTCCAATAGGCTCGTCCCCTTCTGCCGTCGATATCTCGTTCGTTATGCTTCTAGTGTACAACGAACGAATAAGAAGTTTAACAATATCACGATCTTTTTTATAAAAATCCCCCGTACTTTTAATCGTGGCCGCGGTCAACTCTGATACAATGAGGATACTTGAGCCGCTTGTAAGGAGGATGAAGGATGCATCGGCTGCGATATGACATGAATTGGAAGCTCTCGACCAAAACCTTCTTGCTCACCTTCCTGCTGACGGAAGTGATCATTCTGCTGCTCGGTTATTCGTACTACAACTATTCTTCCAATATTCTCATCTCCGCCCAAACCAAATATGCGATCGATATGAACGCCAAAACGAATCATTACTTGGAAACCCAGCTCCGGTCGATCCGTAACTTCGCCGCATCAATCGTCGGGGACAGCCGTCTGCTTGAGGACAGTCCCGCCGAAATCAACCGCTGGTTTCACGATAATCTGATGTATTTGCTTCCTACAATCAATAATATTCACTACATCCAGGAAGGCCGCGTGACGGCCAGCACCTCCAGCGTCGGCTGGATGCTGATGAACAACGAAACCTTCAAGTGGAATCGCGTCCGCGTGCTGGAGGCAAACAAGCTGTATTGGACCGAGCCTTACTGGTCGGAAGCGTCCCAGTATACGGTTACTTTTTTTATGCTCGTGCCGGGCAAGGAAAATTCACGCATGATGCTGGCGCTTGATATCGGCTTCGAGAAGCTGTATGAAGCGATGCTGCCGGATGCGCCCGACCTTCTGCACGGAGAGCTGATTCTGCTTGACGCGGCGAACCGCCCGATCTATGGTAAGGGCTCGCATACCCGCTATAACGTGTACACCAATCAGGTGGAATGGACGGACTTCCCGGAATCGATTCTGGAGACCCCGTGGAACGAGTATTCCTTGACGCTGCCGGAGGCGGAGACGCGGACCGACTATTTTCTAACCCGCAGCAGCAATAATGTGATGAATTGGCAGGTCATGTGGATGATGGACAAGACGGAGCTGCTCAGGCCGCTGATGGCTACAGTTCGATTCACCATGGCGCTGGCCGTCGCCTCGCTGATTTTGGCTCTGGTGATTGCCTGGATTATGTCCAAAATGATCGGCCAGCCGATCAGGCAGTTTGCCCTGTCGCTCGATGAGATCAGCTCCGGCAACTTGAATGCCAAGATTCCCGTCAACCGCCGGGATGAGCTCGGCAATTTGGCCCGCCATTTCAACCGGATGACGAAGCAGATCGGTCTGCTGATCGAGGACCTGAAGACGACGGAGGCGAAGAAGAAGGCTTTCGAAATCCGCATGCTGCAGGCGCAGATCAAGCCGCATTTTCTGTTCAACACGCTGAATGCGATTAGCATGAAATCCAGAGAGGGCGATCTGTCGAAGGTGGATCTGCTGATTTCCTCCCTCACCCGGCAGCTCGACTACAGTCTGACGCAGACGATGGAGGATGTCAGCCTGAAGGATGAATTGAATGCGGTGGAGCATTACATCCAGCTGATGCAGGTCCGCTATGAAGGCCGCTTCGCCTATGAAACCGATATCGACCCGGCCACACTCGGTTACAAGCTCCCCAAGTTCACGCTTCAGCCGATTGTGGAGAACTGCATCTTCCACGGCTTATCGCCCATGCAAGGCTCCGGGACGCTGTTCATCGGCTCCACACGCGACGGCGGCGACTGGGAGCTGCTTATCGAGGACAACGGCATCGGCATTCCGGCGCCCGTGCTCGGAAAGCTGCGAGCGGTTCTGCAGCGCGATTCCGTCGATGAAGCGGACGAGGAGGAAGGCATCGGCTTCACGAACGTGCATTACCGACTGCGGACGCTCTATGGTCCCGCTTATTCCATGAGTATAGCTTCCTCAGCGGACTTCGGCACGCGGATCCTGATTCGAATGCCCGCAGCTAACCAACCCTAAGGAGGTACGCATCTTGAAACGAATTCTGCTGGTCGATGACGAGCCGCTCGCGCTGAAGCACATCCGCCATACCTACCCTTGGAAGGAATGGGGGTATGAAATCGCAGGTGAAGCCGGGAACGGAGAGGAGGCGCTGGGTATGATCGCCGAGCTGCAGCCTCATATCATTCTGGTCGACATTACCATGCCGGTTATGGACGGGCTCAGCATGCTCAAGGAAATGAAGGTGCGCTATCCGGGGGTAAGATGCATCATGCTTACGGCGCACCGGGATTTCGATTATGCGCAGCAGGCCCTCCAGAGCGGGGCGATGGGATACATCCTCAAATCGCCGATCGACATGGAAGCCGCCCGTTCCGCTTTGGACCGGGCCTCAGCCGAGCTGGACAAGGAGCTGGATCTGGAGAACAACAAGCGCGTCCGCCGCAAAATCGTTCAGAGCTATCAGTACTCCCTCCGCAAAGATTTCTTTGACAAAATCATCTCGGGCGTGCTGGCCGAGCGGCAGGAAATGGTTAGAGTAGGAGCCGAGCTCGACATCGAGCTTGAGATGCCGCCCTTCCGTCTCATCGTATGCCGAGTGGACGATTTGACGCGGTATGCCGCCCGCTACTCGGAGAAGGATAAGCCGCTGCTTGAATTCTCCATGCTGGAGATCGTCAGGGAGACGCTGTCGGAGAAGCTGCCGGCCGGCTTCGAGCTTTTCCCGAACCGGTTCGGGCAGTTTACTCTTCTTATTCACGCCTCGAAGTCAGCCTTAAGCGACGAGCTTCTCCGGGAGCGGCTGATCCAGCTGGAGAAGCCGCTGCAGCAGTTCATGTCGGTGCGCCTCTGCATGTCGGTCAGTCCCTCTTTCGAGGCGCTGCATGTGCTGAGAAGGATGTATGCACGAGCGGAGCAGCACCTGCTCTACCGGTATTACCAGGGGAATCCGTACCCGATATTCGCGGAAAAGGAGATCCCCTTCCAGCCCGTGCCCCGGGGCCATTTCGATCAGCTGTCGGCAGCTTTCCCGAAGGAGGCGCTGTCGGAGAACGAAAATCCGCAGGCCTTCCAGACCTGGGTGCAGCAGCTGGAGCGGATATTCGGCGAATACCGGCCGGAGCCGGCAGCGGCGAAGAGCTTCCTGAAAGAGATGCTTCAGCGCCTTCCGGACCGGATGGCTCAGCCGTACGAGGCCGCTTTGGAGGAGCCTTCCTTTCCGCTTACCGCAGCAAGCCTATGCCGGATATGCGAGGAGCAGCATCGGAGGCGCCAGCAAAAACGGCTGCGGCCTGAGGTCGCGCTTGCGAAGCAGTACATCGACCGGCATCTGGGGGACGACCTTTCCTTGGAGGATATTGCAAGGGAAATCCAGTTCAGCCCCTCCCATCTCGGACATATGTTCAAGAAGGAAGTCGGCATGACGGTATTCGACTACATCCTGTCCAGGCGAATCGAGATGGCCAAGAAATATCTCCTTGACGGACAGTACCGGAACTACGAGCTGGTAGACCGCATCGGCTTCAATAGCTACTCTTACTTCTGCACGATGTTCAAAAAGCATACCGGCATGACGCCCAACGAATTCAAGAATGCGGCCAGGGGCGAGAAGTAGTTCATAGCGAACAAGGAGCAGCGTTTAGGCTGCTCCTTGTTTATTGAATCGTCAGCCTGTAGCATCGGTCCGGCTCGATTGCAGCCCGAAGCGCGCCGGTTACGCGGGATAGGCGGAAGCCACCTTCCAGCTCCTTCCATCCCTCCATGGCAGGATTCCTTCGGCCTTCACGGTCATGGAGTCACCTCATCGGCAGGCCGCAGCACGGCGATATAGCCCCCATGGGGCGGCATCTGAATTTGCAAGCGAAGCTGGCTGCTGCTATAAACGGCCTCTTCCCGCGTGAACGCCGCACAGCCCGCATCCGATAACATGACCGTCCGGCAGCTCTTGCCCGCGGTCAAGAACGGGAGCTCCTCCAATTCAAGCGCGACCGCTTCAGCGGTACCGTTCAGCACCGCCACATACCAGACATCGCCCTTTCTTCTCGCCATGGCGGCCAGCTCGCCGATCCGGCTCTCTTTCAGCACGACCGTCTCGTCCCAAACCGTGGGCAGCTCCTTGATGATGTCCAGCGCAGGACGGCAGGACGGCTCCTGAAGCAAATACTCGGGATGCTCGGCAATGACCTGCAGCGGGGAGGTAAACAGAATCCCTGTCGCCAACTGATGAGCGAAGGTCGTGTCGCCCGGGTTGGAGAAGCCCATCGGCGTGTAATCTCCATGCCCCGCCAGAAAACGGGTGAACGGCAGCGCCGCATTGTGCCAGGCCGGAATCGGGCCTTCCTTCATCTTGTTCAGCTCCAGTCCCCGGATGCCTTCCCGGCTGATCTCGTTCGGATAGGTGCGGGATTCTCCCGTCGGCTTCGAAATGCCGTGGAAGTTCACCATCAGCCTGCGCTCTGCGGCAATTCGGAGGGCTGCCGTTTCGAAGGCAATGGAGACCAGGTCCTCGCAATCGATAAAATCAATCTTCAGCCCCACCGCGCCGGCCTCCTTTACATGGTCCATAAATTCGCGCATTGCCCGGTACCGCTCCGCCGGATCGTTCATCTCCTTCGACCGCTTCCAGACGAACACGCCGACGCCCTTTGAAGAAGCGTAGCCGGTCAGCTCCTTCAATGCGGCCCACTTGTTCTCCCACAGCTCCCAGCCTTCATCGACCGTCGTATATTCATAGCCTAACGCTTCGGCATGATCGATCATCGCTTTTTCTTCCTCGAAACTGCCTGTCCCCCGGCTCCACCAGCGCCAGACGGAGCGTCCGGGGCGAATATAGCTTTGATCCTCGAAAAGCGCCGCATCCGGCTCCGGGTTGAGGTTCGTGAGCAGGTCGCTGTTCACCAGCCCGTTCAGGTCGGGGCTGAGCAGAGTGACTCTCCAAGGTGTCACGACCTCCCCCGAAAGCCGGAAGCCTTCGGTCCCTTCGGTGAAATCGGCTTTTACGATGCCATCGCCCATTGCCGCCAGCCGCATGCCGCTGTAATTGTACAGCGCCGCTTCACAGATAACCGCGTAACCTCGGTCCCCCGGCAGCTCGACAACAAGCGGAGTCCCTTGAACGGGCCCTTGGGAGGATACGGTGTGCAGCTTCTCGGCCCCGGTGCGGACCCATTCCCCGGCATAGCTTTTAAGCTTCCAGCCGTTATTCCTCTCGAAGAACCATATGTTCGCCTGGGCGGGAAGCTTCCAAGAGGAGGCTTCTCCCCGGATCGTAACCATGCCCCGGTCCGGGAGGACATAACGGACTGCAAAGCCGTCCTCGTACGCACGCGCTTCGATCGTATACGGGATGCCCGAGCCTTTATGAGTAACGGCTATCCGCATCTCGCGACAGCGATTAACGGCCATCGTGTGCACACCCCGGGCCGGATACGTTTCGTCTACGTCGGAATACACAGGCGCCTCTGCCTCTACTCCGTCGCCGAGGTGATGCGCGTCTACAAGGATCCCGAGATCCGACAAGTCCACGACTACCGTTCCCCGAAATTTTACTTCATATTGAAGCTGCCCCTTTGCGCTGACGATAAGGTCTCCGCTTACGGCTCCCTTCGGACTTTGCAGCTGATAGCGCGATAACGGAACCGATGGATTGATCATTTGACATTCATCTCCTATAAAAAGTGGGTGAAGATGGTCAGCTCCTCACCCATGGCATATTTACTTGCTGGTTTCCATTTTCTTGATATATCGTTCATTTCCTTAACAAAATCCTCGCCTCCGGCTTTATACCAGCCTGCCAGCAGCTCGTCGAAATTGGATACCGGCTGCTCGTTCATGATGATCTTCATGACCGTCTGGCTCCACACCTTCTGATAATCCATATAGTTTGGCTTCTTGGCCGTTTCGGGGACATAATCCAGATGCTTCGAATTAACTACCGAGGTGAAGGAGAGATCCATCCACGGTTTAATCAGATCGCGAATTTCTTTCTTCGTTCCGGCTGTAATGAAAAACTCCGGGTCATTGTTGCGGCGCATCGAGTTGCGGCGAATCGGGCTTTTCGGAGCGTCCATGATTGGCACGATTTCTCCGTTAACCTTGTTATAATCCATGCCCTCGAAGCCTTCGACAACCGTTTTCCAAATATCGTCTGCCAGCCAAGCATCCAGGACCTCGACCGCCTTTTGCGGATTTTTGCTCGTCTTGGTAATGCCCCAGAAGCCCCACAGACCGGTTCCGTAGCCGATACCGCTTACCTTGCCGTCCTCGTTTTTCACAAACACGTACGTCAGGTCCACGTTCGGGTTCAGCTTCCGCATTTCTTCCGTATGCCAGGTGTAGTGTCCCGCGAAGCCGGGATATACCCCCGCGATGCCGCGCCAGAAGCGCTCTCTTGCCTTTACTCCGTCATTCGTCGCCGAATCCGGATCGAGGAGCTTTTCTTTCTGCAGGTTAGCCGTGTACGTAAGCGCCTTCTTAAATGCCGTGCCCGAAGGATCGTATGTTGCATCCATATACTCATACTTGCTGCCGGCCGGCGCTTTCTGCCATTGGAAAAGCCCGAACTGGCTGGTCAGGATGGGCTGCAGCACCTTATTGCCGTCTACGAAGCCCGCATAGCCGTAGGTATCGTTCTTGCCGTTTTTGTCCGGGTCATTCAGGGTGAACTTGCGCAGGATGTCCGTAAATTGATCGATAGTCACTTGGCTGTCTGCAGGGATGGTGATGCCCACATTATTGAGCCAGTCCTTGCGTACCCAGAAAGCGTCGTTGCGTGTTACCGAGGTGCGGGGTATTCCGTAAATTTTACCGTCCTGGTTCACCTTCAGCGCGTCCCAAGAGGCTTGATACGAATATTTGGTCAGGTTTTTGGCCGAGCTGAGGTAATCGTTGACCGGGATCACGATGCCGTCCTTCACCGCATTGATGAAAGCCTGCTCGCTTGTAGCCGGAAAAAATACGATGTCCGGATACTCGCCGGAGGCCAGCATCAGCTGCAGCCTTTCCTTATATCCTGTAGTCGGCGGGATTTCGAATTCCAGCTTGGTGTTGGTCTTCTTCTCCAGCATCTCAACAAATTTCTTGTCCGTTTCAGACAGGTTGGCCTGTTCGTGGTTCGCCATCATCTTCAGCTTGACCGGCTCCTTGGATGCGGTTGAGTTGCCGTCCGTTGCCGGCGCTTTCTCCGGCTCCGTCCCTCCCCCTCCGCATGCGGATGTGAATAGCAAAGCCGCAGCGACCGATACGGTCCAGACCCCTCTGAACTTGTTTCTCATTTTCATTCCTCCAATGATGTTAGGATGATATGGATAAAGCATCGGCCCCCTTACAGGTTACCCCTTCACGGAGCCGAGCATCAAGCCCTTGACGAAGTATTTTTGCAGGAACGGATACACGCACAGGATCGGCAGCATAACGATCATCAGCGTTGCATACTTCAGCGTTTCTGTAGGCACCGTGCCCGCCCCAAGCTCGGCGGCGTTCCCTGCGGTGGAAATTTCCATCATCTTGGAGCCTTCGATAATCTCCCGGAGAAAGAGCATCAGCGGCCACTTCTCGACGCTTCGGATATACACGATTCCGTTGAAAAAGTTGTTCCAGTATCCAACAGCGGCGAACAAGCCTAGGGTCGCTACGATCGGCATGGAGAGCGGGAACACGACGCGGAACAAAATGTACGGCTCCGAAGCCCCGTCGATCCGGGCCGCTTCTTCGAGCTCTTCCGGCAGGCTCTCCATAAAGTTTTTCATCAGAATCAGGCTGAAGCCGGACATTAATGCCGGAAGGATGAGCGCGGCCAGCGAATCCAGCAGCCCCAGGGAGCGCATCAGGTAAAAGTTCGGAATGAGCCCGCCGTTAAACAGCATCGTGAACACGATAAGCAGCATGAATATCCTGCGGCCGCGCAGATGGCTTTTGGATAACGGGTAGGCCGTGATCAGATACAGGAAAACGCCGATGATGACCCCGGATACGGTCACGATGATGGTGTTCAGGTAGCTTTTCCAAAGAATCGGGTGACTTAAAATTTCCTCGTAGGCGCCAAAAGTGAAATCCTTCGGCCAAATCAGCATCGGGTTCGCAACGAACGCCGTATAGGAGCTGAGCGAAACCGCTGCGACGTTAACGAACGGATACAGCATGCCTATACAGGTGAGTACAATCAGTACGTAGTTAACGATGTCGAATAGTTCTATCCGCTTCCATCTCATGAGCTTCACCTACCAGATTTGTTTGCCGAACAGGCGGGAGAAGCGGTTCGCTCCCACGATCAGCACGAAGCCGACAGCCGCTTTGAACAGCCCCACCGCAGCAGCGAACGACATCCGGCCGTCAATTAAGCCGATTCGGTACGTGTACGTTTCGAACACATCCGCCACATCGTAGGTCATCGGACTGTAGAGGAGGAAGATTTGCTCGAAGCCGTTGTCGAGAATATTGCCCAGCTGCAAAATGAACAGCACGATAATCGTGCCTGTAATGCCCGGCAGGGTAATGTGCCGGATTTGCTGAAAACGGTTGGCTCCGTCCATTTTGGCTGATTCGTACAGCGTAGGATCGATGCCGGTCATGGCCGCCAGGTAAATGATCGTCCCCCAGCCGACGCCCTTCCACACCTCTGCGGTCACGATGATGCTCCGGAAAAACTCCGGCTTAAGCAGGAAATTGATCGGCTCGCCGCCGAATTCCTTGATCACGTGGTTCACTGCTCCGGTAGAGGGGGACAGGAAGTTCATGATCATACCTGCGAGGACAACCCACGAAATAAAATGCGGCAGGTACAAAATCGTCTGGGAGATTCGCTTGAACAGCATGTGCCGGACCTCATTGAGCATTACCGCCAACAGAATGGGCGCCGGAAAGCCGAATAAAATCTGGTACATACTGAGCACAAGCGAGTTGCGCAGCACCTTGTAAAATTCAGCCGATTGGAACAAATACTCGAAGTTCTCGAAGCCGATCCACGCGCTGCCCCAGATGCCCCGCACGAGGCTGAAATCCTTGAAGGCAATGACAATGCCGAACATAGGGATATATTTGAAGACCAGGAGATACGTGAATCCCGGGATCAAAAACACATACAGCCATTTATTCTGCCTCATGTACGTGAGCAATGATTTGCGTCTGGGAGCGGCTGCAGCCTGCTTCGCAGCCTTGGAGGAGGCCGTTATTTCCATCGTTGTCACATCCTTTCTTATCTGCTGACGAGGCAGGTCTCTTGTCGTACCTTTATTAAACCATGACCTCCGGGTGAAAAAAGTTCAGAATCTGGCGAAATGTTTCACTATATCGTGGAGTTGCCGGGCCGGCGCGGGCCTGTATGTTCTGCAGTTAGAACCGGGATTACCATGGATCGTCCTGCCTGGGAGGCAGGACATGCAGATGAAAAAAAGCCCCCAGATGTAACACCTGGAGGCGTCCCGTCATAAGGACTCGTTTATCTGTAGAAGGCTGTCGAATCAATCATTCGGCTTCTCCTATCAAGCCCAAATCAAGCAGCATCCGGTCAGCGAACGCCGGTTGGATTCCTTTGCCCCGCTGGGCGCGGAGCTCGTTCATCAGCGGTCGTACCCGGTCCTGCTTCGCCATGAGGCTTCTCAGCAAGCCCTCGCCATCAATCCAGCCTTGGGCATAGGCGTAGTTCAGCGCTTCCCCGATGTCCGGGGCCTGCAGCTGCACCGCAAACCCGTGACGCTGCACAGCTTCATTACCAGCCCCGTCAACCGCCCTAACCAGCAGCTCGTGGCTGCCGGAAGCAAGGGAATAAGCTTCCGCTCGATAAGGCGCAGGGAGCGGGTTGCCATCCAGCTGCACGCTGCTGTATACCACACCGCTAACCGTATCGGCTATCCTAATGTTCGCGGTAAAGGCTTGCGCCGGCGAAATTCGCTCCGGTGCGGTCAATGTAATGACTGGCGGAGCCCCATCCTCCGCCTCCGCCGGAACCCAGCGAAACTTCACGGCATCCGCCCGCGTATAGATGCGGTCAAGCACTTCCGGCGGCAGCGTCGGTGCCGTGCGTGTCAGCTTCACGTATTCCGTTCCGCTGCCGGTGAACTTGAACCGCCCCAGACTGACCCAACCCGAAGGAGCCTCGGTGGCATTGATCGTACGGGTTTCCGTCCGATCCCCGTACCGTACCTCTACCTGAACGGAAGCATCGTTCCCCGAGGTATGGACGATTTTGTAGAAGGAGACCTCATAGTCTCCGGCATGCAGCACCGGCGTCCATGTCGCTGTAGCGCCCTGTTCTTCGGTATAGCGGCTTTTGACGGCTTTGTTGTAGCCGGTCAATCCGCTGGCGGACCACCTGCCGGTCTCCCGGTAACCCGTCTGCGAGGAATCCACGATGATCTCCAGCTCTTTCAGCGTCAGGCGGGCCGGCTCCGTGACATGCCTCTGCCCGTCAGCCGTAACGACCTCTGCCCATACGTCCAGCTCCGGAACTTCCGGGTTATACCTCTCCAGCGTCAGCCTTCCGGCTCCATCGATGCTAACCAGCTCCGGGTGATACGTATGGTACGTCACTGTCGCCTGCGACAGATCGCCGTCCACTCCTGTTGTCAAGGTGCCCCGCACCTTCAACTGGGTCGACTCAAACCTGCCTAACACTTGCTTATCGGCTTCGATCGTGATGCTGCTCCACTCATCGGCTACCGAATCGTGAATCAGCATGATCGCATCGGCAGCCACTTGAGGCTTGCTGCCGGTATTGGTCAGCTCCACGCGTCCGCTCGTGCCTGCTGTGAACTCGTGCGTCCCAAGCAGCTGCCACCGGCCTGTGGAGGCGGATTGATCCACCGTATACGTCTTGGTCCCGGCCGCGTCGTACACCGTATACTTGGCGTCAGGAGACCACTCCGTCCGTCCGACAGGTACATTAACATACACGCGGTACGTTCCTGCCAGCTGCAGCTCCGGTACCCACGTCACCTTGGCGGCAGGCGCTCCCGGAACGGTGTTGGCCACCAAATAATTATCATAATAATAGCCGTTTGCGGCCGTATTCCGCATCCATGTGCCGCTGAGCTCGGCCTCGGCATTATCTACACGCACTACGCCCGGCTGTTCCTCATACGCAGGCTGCTCCGGCACACTCGAAACCGCATAAGGCAAATACAGCGTACGTGCTCGCGTACTCTTGCCATTCGATTCCACATAATACGTAAATGTCGTGTTCAGCTCATCTACACGAATAGACCATTCCATCGGATACACGGTATCCGGACTGGATTGATACGTTTGTCCGCCGTCCAGCGAATAATGCAGCGTCGCCGGGTCCGTCGTCTTGGCTTGAACATAAGCCTGGTAAGAAGATTTGTCCGGCTTCACGAGCAGCATTCCCTTCACGGCGTCAATCGGGCTATGCGTATCGAAGAAGTAGCTCGCGTCCGACGTGTCCTGCTCAGGCGCCGCCTGATGCAGAGGCACCTGGATGTTCATGCCGCCGACGATGACGGCCGTAAGACCTCTCGCCGATACGGTAACGTTCAGCTCCCCGCCGGTAAGCGTTGTCGTCTCCGGTGCTCCGCCGTCCCGAATGATCGTGACCGGATACGACAGCGCCGGATCAAATCCGATCAACGCCGCGTTCAGCTTCAGGTTGACCTGTTCCTCCGACTTGGCTTCGTTAGCCAAAGAGATGAACAGCTTATCGCCGCTTTCCGCCGTTATCCAGTTGATTTGCGGATTGCTGGACTTCAGAATGCCTTTCGGCATCCAGAGCCATGCATTCGGATGGCCGTAGAACGTGCCCGGCTTCGCCCCGAACACATGGTACTTAAACCATAGGAAGTCCGTTTCAAAAACCGACGGGAACGAAATTTGCCCGTTCGAGCGGGCCATCTGCTCCGTGATGAGATAATCGATCGTCTGCCCCAGCTGCGCCGGAGCGTGATGGTAGTAGATCGACGTACCTTCTGTCGGACCGAGGATCGGGAAATCCGGCTCAAGCTGGCTGGTGATAAATCCTCGGTAATAATAGCCGGGATAGTTCGAATAACGGCCGACGACGGCATTGTGAGCAATATCGGCCATCAGCGTATCGCCTGTATACTCCGCCAGCCTCAGCAGGAACGGCGCTTCCTGCGCATTCATGCGGTAAGCCGAATTCGTGTTGCCTGCCTCATACGTCAACCCGTTCGGCGATACCATCCAGGCTTCCGCCTGCATCGCAGCCCCCGGCTCATCCTCCGGCAGCTTCGCCCTCAGATAGTGATACTTCCCTTCATCCTCCCAGTTGTTCGCCAAATAATAACGGAACGGAGACGGATCGGGGATCGGGACCGTTCCTTCGGGAACCGGCCTTACGGTAAAAATACTGACATATCTCTGCGCTTCCTTATGGGCGGCGGCCAGGTATTTCGGATCTTTCGTCTCCTCGTACAGCTCCAGAATCTCCACCCACAGCTTCCCGTACTGGTAGAAAAAGCTGTTCCGGTCGCCGTTTCTCGTCGCCGGGGTGTCGATCTCCTCCGCGATATATTTATCCGCGGCCGCCTTAGCCTGCTCAAGGTAAGACGCGTCTTTCGTCATCCGGTACATCATAAGCGGCTGAATGACCGGTCCCCTGGCATACTGCCCCTCATTGCGCACCTTGAAATCGTCCTGGCCCATCCGGTACAGTCCGGCGTTGTACCCTTTGGTCATCTGATAAAAGGTCGACAATGTCGTCACGTCGAAGGCGACGGAAGTCATTTTCCACAGCGAAGGATCTCCGTAAACCGGCTTCTGCTTGGGCGACCAGCCGCGCTCATTGCGGGAGACCCCGTGCTCCAGCATCGGCAGCGCCCTTTTATCATAAAGCTCTCCATCGTTCGTCACATAATAAGCGCCCATCAGCGTGCTGCTGGCCTCCGTACGGATCGCCTGGTCGTTCTCGATGTCGATAAAGCCCTTGGCCCGGCTCCACCAGCCGCTGGCGCTAGGCACATAATTGACCGTATCGTCCCCTGCCGGATCAATCTTGAGCAGGTCGATCATATTGAACATCGCATCGGTCAAGGATTGGCCTTTGACGTTCTGGCGGTAGGCGCTGTAGCCGTATTCCTCCCGCAGAAGGCTGGTATAGGCTTCATAGATCGTGCCTTCGCCGGCATAAAGGCCGATCGTGAACCGGTAAGGGTGACCGGCCGTCAGCTTCGAGTAATTCCCGAGCTGCGGGGCATACAGTATCGGCTGAACCGCATTCTCGTTGTTCACCAAGCTGATCCCTACCGGCTGATTGCTCGCCGTACCGGCCGGCTCGAAGCGGAGCGGCAGCTCGGCGGCAGGAATGTACACGCCGTACGTAAGCGGCCCGTCCGCGCCCGGCTTCTCCACCAGGCCCAGTGGAGCCGTGAGCTCCCAGAGACCGGTCGACTCGGCCGTGCCTACCATTTTGGCCCGGTTGCGCCCCCCGCTCAGCACCTCGGTAACCGTCTCCAGCTTCTCCTCCGTGAACGATTGATAGCCTACCACATAATCGCCTGTGGTCTTCGGCACGAACTCCAGGGAGATTTGCGGCGTTTGGGACGCCAGTGACCAGTTCACTTTAAAGTCAAACTGATCCGCATGCTCCGTATCGGTCAGCTCCACCGTTTGGGCATCCACCTGCCGGATTTGCCCGGGGAGCACCCACGCGGTGTTCATCGTTTCGTAGTAGTTCAAGCGGCTGCCCGAAGCTCCGCTCAGCACGACCCACTGCTCCTCCAGACGCTCCGCCTGCCCGTGAACCGGAACCCATGCTCCGTTTTTCCGCAGGAACAGATCTTTTACGATCGTTTTCCCTCCGTCCCAAGCCGCTTCATAGAAAACGACCCGGTAATCGGCATTCTCGATGGCCGCCTTCTCCGTGTAAGTCAGATTGCTGAGCTGGCGGGTTCTCAAGGCGCCCGGCGGAGGGTCCTTGCGAATGATATCGCCTTCGAACTTGACGGCATCCACACGGGTATAAATGGTTGACCCGCTTGCGGCCGTCCGCGTCACCTGAACATATTCATGGATCGGATCTCCGGCAAACTCATACGTGCCCAGCTCCAGCCAACCGGCGCCCGGCTTGGTGAAATCCACATTAACTGTGTCCGTACGGCCGTTATGCACGATATCCACCCGGATATTCGGATCCGCCTTATCCGGCCAATCCGGCTTGTAGAGGGAGATAGCCGCCGTACCCGCTTCAATATTCGGGCGATACAGGACGGAAGAGTTCTGTGTCGTCGTATATCGGGTGGAGGACTGGTTGTAGCCCTTCACCGTCGTCGACCCGTTCCAGCTGCCGCTCTCTGTGTAGCCATAGTCGCCAAAATCAATAACAAAGGCCGTCGTCGCCTGGCGAAGCACTTTGACGACATAGGTTTGCGAAATGCCGGTACTGCCGGTTACGGCAATCATGACGTTCGTTTCCGCTCCGGTAAGCGGCACGGGACCGAAGGGAACGCCGCTCTCTGCCGTCTGCCCGTTCACTTGAATGGCCGCCGACGGCTCCGACGCCGCAGCTGTTACTGTTACCGCTTCCACAGAAGCGGATACTTGCGCTTCATACTGGAATACCGCCGGATCAAAGGCCGGGCTGAGTGAGGCTTCCTGTACCGTTAACCCTGACAAAGCGGCCGCCGGAGCATCCTGAACCCGCTCGAATCGGACCGCATCCGCATGCGTAAACGTTCCGCTTAGCGTGGTGATGCGGGTCAGCCTTACCAGCTCATTCCCGCTGCCTTCGAAAGCGAATGTCCCGAGCTCGACCCAGCCGGATGTGCCCTCTGTTGCATTGATCGAAGCGGTGTGCACCGCACTGCCGTGCACTACCTCCACCTTCATCTGAGGATCCCCGGTGCTGGCTATAGGACGCACGACCTTGTAGAAGGAAACGCGGTAAGTCCCCTTCTGCAGCGGCGGATTCCAGGACGCCGTATGCCCGGTGCCCCCGGTCACTCGGGTGGCCGTGCCGTTGTAGCCTTTGACACTGCTTGCACTCCAAGAGGGAGTCTCCGAGTAGCCCGCATCCCCGTTGTCGAGGATGATCGTTTCCTCTGCCTCCGCCGCATGGATCATAGCTTCAGGAAGCCACAACCCTTGCAGCGGGAGCATGCCGGCGACCAGCAGCATCGTCAGCCATAACGCCGTTTGTCTTCGTATTCGAACCATCAAGCTGCACATCACAACCCATCCTTTCCTCATTTCAGTTTGCTTCAACAACCTTTCAAACGGAATGATTCAATATCACCTCCTTCTTTCTTGTTTCTATTATCAGGGAGGAATTGGGAGGAAAACATTACACGATCTGAGGAAATTGTTCAGTATTCCACGAATGTACGGAATGCAAAAAAGCCCACACCTTTGTGAGAGCTGATGAAATCGTACTAAAAGGTCCTCATTGAATACCTTCGTCTTAGGACAATTAAAGATAATTGGATTTACAACTACAACGACATATGTTACTATTAACCTATGTTATCTATAACGAGGTGTAATTATGTCAATCCAATTAGCCATATTAGGCATTCTGAGTTGGAAGTCCTCAACAGGATATGAACTAAAAAAGATTTTTGAGGATTCCTCCTTCATGTATTGGTCCGGTAATAATAATCAAATTTACAAGGCGTTAATGAAGATGGAAAATGACGATTTTGTTACCAGTGAAGTGGTCCATCAGGATAACTCTCCTTCAAAAAAAATATATGCCATAACAGAAGAAGGACTAAAAGAATTAAAAAAATGGCTTGTGTCATCACCAGAAGCCCCCGAGATAAAAAAAACTTTTTTGGTGCAGTTTGCATGGTCAAATATGTTAAGTAATCAAGAATTAAGTAATATACTCTCAGAATATGAAAATGCTATCAAACTGCAATTGATTATGCAGAATGAGAAAAACAGACGTGCTCTTCATTCACCTAATAGAGCCACTAGGGAAAGCTTAATATGGGAAATGATTTCAGAAAACATTATCTCAACCTATAATAATGAACTAAATTGGGTCCGTGAAACCCGTCATAAATTGTTTGAAAATGAAGCTGTGGAAGAAGAGGAGAAAATGAACTATCAAATTAGAGAAATAGAAAGTAAAAAATATATTGAACTGATCTCTACTACTGAACCTTTAAGCACAGAGGATGATGCACTTGATCTCATAGCTTTGTGTTGGGAGCATGAGTCAAATGCAATTATGATACACTATGCAGCCTTATCAGAAGTCTTCTTCAAACTTAAAACCAAAGTTGCTGGTGATATTATTCAAAAATTTATAAATTATGGTATAAAGGCTGCTGCTATTATTCCTCAGGAGACCATTCAAAAGGGCAGATTTAAAGAAATGGCCATGGAAATGAACAAAGGCCATCATTTTAGAATGTATGAAAGTAAAAAAGAAGCTGAAGAATGGATTCTGAAATAGAGAGAAGGCGAGAACTGATGGAAAATCTATATAAGTCAGAAGCAGGTAAACGAGAAGTTTTAGGACAGTACCGAAAAATACTTGCCAGCTGGCCGGTGGAAAACCGCCAATATGAAGTTGAGACAAGTTTCGGACCGACTTTTGTCATTGAGTCAGGATTAAAGGACAATCCCCCGCTGATCCTCTTGCATGGAAGCGTATCGAATTCTTACACTTGGTATGGCGATGTAGCTTCTCTTTCTAAAACTCACAATGTTTATGCAATCGACATTATTGGAGAAGCAGGATTATCAGCGGCAAGCCGTCCAGGCTACGAAAGTGGTGCATATGCTCTATGGTTGAACGAAACAATAAACGCGCTTAGATTAAGCTCCTGTTCAATTGTAGCTATGTCATTAGGCGGCTGGATGGCGTTGAGTTTCGCAACCACTTATCCCGATAAGGTTGAGAACTTGGTTTTGCTTTGTCCTGGAGGGCTTGCGCACGAAAAAGCCAGTTTCCTATGGAAAGCAATCTTCTTCTCTCTTCTTGGAAAATGGGGTCGGCCACAAATTCTTAAATTAGTGGGTGCTGGGAATCTTTCTTCATCATCGTCCGGATTTCAAGAAGATCTTGCATTCCCATCACTTACTTTCAAATATTTCAAACCACGTACTGCAAAAATGCCACTATTTGATAATCAGTCACTTAATCAATTAACGATGCCGATATTAATGCTTTTTGGCGACTCTGATCAATTAATACCTGCTAGCAAGAGTATCAATCGACTTCAACAATTTGCACAACATGCTAAGATCGAGTTGCTTCCGGATACGGGCCACCTTATTGTCAACCAGGCAGTTAGAATACTAAAATTCTTAAACCCTCAGGGCAGTTGATAGGTTACTGCAAAACATAATCTATCTACCTATTACTTACTAGAAACAGTCATGCATAGCAAGACAACTGGCTCGGTATCGATGAAATCCACATAAAGCCAGCATGCGTTATAACGAATCTAAGCGGCTGCCGGCTCGGCCAAGTGTGTCTCACAAAGGCGGCAAGCGGCCGGCACCCGCTTCTTATACACGCAAGCTAAAGTTCAGACCGCGGCTGATCAAGCCGGGTAGAATCGAGACGTGGGCTTCCTCCTCCAAGTAGTCGAACCGGAAGCGCATGCCTTTCGGCTTGAGCCTGTACAGCCTCTCGGCCAACATGCGTGCATCGACAATCATATGCGGCTTCTCAGCCCCTCCGACCGCCAGCAGCAGAGAGGCGTCAAGCTGCGGGCGTTCGCCTTGGAATCCACGCTCCCAGTCTTCCACATGCTGCACAAGCTCATGCTCGTTCCACCAGATGGACGGGCTGCCGGCTATGTACGTTTGAAACGCAGCCGTGCGGGTAAACAGCGTATCCACTACGAACAAGCCTCCCAGCGAATGCCCGAACAACGTCTGGCGGCCGCGATCCACGGGCAGCTCGCGCTCGATATGAGGCTTCAGCTCGGCTTCGATAAATTGGATAAACGCTTCCGCGCCTCCGTTCGGAGGCCAATCACTGCCGTCCGGCCGGGCAGGCAGCTTGCTCGGATCGGCGGGACGGGTGAAATCATAGAAGCGAGCCGGGTCCATAGGGGAATCCGTCTCGTATCCGATGCCCACGACGGCGACCGGTCCGAAGCCGTGAGGCTTGCGGGATTGCATTCTGACCGCCTCAACTGCCGTGCCGATAACCGAATTGGCATCCAGCAGATACAGGATCGGGTACCCCTTATCGGGTGGCGGTTCGGCCGGGATGAAGGTGTAGATCCGGTATGTTCTGCCCTTGGATGATGTCAGCGTATGCTGCTCCAGCCCCGGCAGACGGGCGGGCACGCGCTGCGTCGCCGCACAGCCGCTCCGTGCGTCTGCGGTCCGGGCAGCGGCTTGTTCCTCGTCCAGGAGACTTTCCGGCTGCAAGTTCACATTTCCTTTATTCATACGAAACTCCCCTCCTTCCTTCAGGCAGGCCCCGTTTACCCCCGGGCCTTGAAGAGCAAATAAACAAAGTAAGGCACGCCCACCAGTGAGATGACGATCCCGACCGGCAGCTCGGCCGGTGCGAAGACTGTCTTCGCGATCAAATCCGATACGATGACCATCACCATACCGATCAGGCCGCATGCGGGGAGCAGCCGTCTGTGGTTCAGGCCGACGAGTCTTCTCGCAATATGAGGAGCCATCAGGCCGATAAAACCGATGCCGCCCGATACGGCCACACAAGCGCTGACTAGACCGATGCTGGCGAGCAGCAGGATCGAACGCTCCTTCTCCGTAGCTACCCCCAGACTTTTGGCGCTGCCGTCATCCAGCTGGAACAGATCCAGCTTGCGCGACTTGCTGTAGATCACGGGGATAAGCACCAGCAGCCACGGCAGCATAGCGACGATAAACGGCCAATTTGCGTTCCAGATGCTGCCGGTGATCCAGACGGTTGCCATCTCGAAGTCGGAAGCCTTCATTTTAAGAGACAGGTACAGCGTAATGGCTCCCAGCCCGCTGTCAAGCGCGATTCCGACAAGAATCAGGCGCTGCGGGTCCAGCTTGCCGTTTTTCCATGAGAATAGATACAGCAGCAGCGCCGTCAACAGCCCGCCGAATAAACCGAACAGCGGCATAGTGAACGTAGCCAGCAAGCCGGCGCCCTTCATCTGCCCCTGGAAGAAAAACATAAAGATAACGATAGCCGCCCCGGCGCCTGCGTTAATCCCGAGAATACGGGAGTCGGCCAGGCCATTTCCCGTAACGCCTTGCAGCACCGCGCCGGCGATGGCCAGGCCGAGGCCGACCAGCCCGGCGATCACGATGCGAGGGAGCCGGAAATCGAACACAACCAGATCATGCTCCGGAACAGGGTCAATCCGCAGCAGCGTGCGCACGACGTCTGTTATCGTGAGATCGAACGAGCCGTTCGTCAAGCTCACATACACCGCAGCCAGCAGCAGAGCGAAGCCGGCGCCGAGGACGGTCCAAAACCGCAGATTCGTATCCTTAGGCATGTCTGCCTCCCCCCTTTTTGTGGATCAGATACAGGAAGAAGGGCACGCCGAATACGGCGGTGACGACGCCGATCGGCGTTTCGAACGGATAGTTGAGAAACCGGCTCAGCACATCGGACAGCGCGAGAAACACGCCCCCGAGAATCGCTGCGCAGGGGATGATGCGCTTGTATTCCAGCCCGACCAGAAATCGCGTAATATGCGGGATGATCAAGCCGACAAAAGCGATTTTGCCGGCGATCGCCACGGCAATGCCGGTCAAAATGACGACGGCGCCCATGGCTGCGGCTTTGACGAGCACGGTCCGCTGACCGAGCCCCTTCGCCACGTCATCGCCAAGCGACAGCACCGTGATGGAATTCGAGATCCACAAGGCGATAAGGATGCCGACGATGGCGAAAGGAATGGAAAACCGGATAAGCTCCGGGTCCATCTGATGAAGTCTGGCGTTAAACCAGAAGCTGAAGCTTTGAGAGACTTGAAAATAGCCGGCAAGAGCCGCCGAAGCGCTGTTAAGGAACGTGCCGATGATGGTGCCGATAATCGCCATCCGCACCGGCGTCATGCCGCGCGGCATCAAGGAGGCCATCCCGAAGACGAGAGCGACTCCGACAGCGGAGCCGATGAGCGAGAAAGCGATTTTTTCCATCGTTGTCGAGCCGGGCAGAAACACCAGGCAAAGCGTGATGGCGAAAGCAGCGCCGTCCGATACGCCCATGATGGAAGGGGATGCCAGATAATTGCGGGTCATCCCTTGCATCAAAGCCCCCGAAATAGCCAAAAACGCACCGATAAGCAGTGCGCCGATGACACGGGGAAGCCGGGACACGCGAACGATTTGATGGTTCACGTCCCCCGGATCGAATTGGAACAGCGCCGCCCAGATCGTATCCGCGTCAATATCTTTGGCCCCGTACAAAATGGAAAGCAAAATAGTTAAAGCAATCCAGAGGGGCGAGGTCCAAATCATGAGCGCGGACGGTGAAATACGCAGTCGCATGTTGCTGTCCACCTTCCGCAGGCAAGCGATTAATTGCTCAGCTTAGGCAGAGCGGCTTCCAGGAATTTCATTTTGCTCCAGGCAGTTCCGCCTTGGGCGAGCGGGTCGATCACGTTGACGAATACCTTGCCGTCTTTGACAGCCTTGATGTTTTGCCAGATCGGGTTCTTCTGCAGATCTTCCATCGCCTTCGGGTTATCCTTGTTCTCGTCTTCGGAGAATTGGACGAACAGATAGTCGGGATTGATCTCGGAGAACTTCTCCAGCGAGATAACCTGTTGAGCCTTGGCTTGCTTGATCTCTTCCGGCACGGTAAGGCCGAGATCCGTGTACAGGGACGGATTCAAGAAAACCGTTTCCGGATAAACGTTGATGCTGCCCTGACGAACGCGGACGATCACCACTTTTTTATCCTTCAGAGATCCGCTCAGCTTTTCTTTGGCAGCCTTGGCGTCTTCTTTGTACTTGGCCAGCGCCTTCTCGGCTTCCGCCTGCTTGCCGGACAGTTCACCCAGCAGTCTAAGATTCGCTTCCCAATCCGTCGAGATATGCGATATCTGAATCAGCGGTCCGACCTTGCCGAGCTTCTCCGCCACATCAGCCGGGAATTTGGTCGTGCCAAGAATAACGTCCGGCTTCAGCTTGAGAATCGTCTCCACATTAGGCTGGGTTTTCTCTCCGATAGACTCCACGCCCTGGGAAATACTATCGAACATAGGCGGGAATTTCCCCCCGATCGTGATACCGCCGACTGGCTTGACACCGAGCACCATCGCGTCTTCCATCGCTTCCAATGCTCCGGTGATGACGATCCGGTCCGTTTTGGCAGGCACCGTGTACTCTTTGCCCAAATATTTAATTGTCTTGGTCGTCTTCTCCGGCGCAGCCGTCTTAGCCGGCTCGGCGGCCTTCGTCTCTGCCGCCGCTCCTCCCGATGCGGGCTTCGCTTCAGGTGCGGCAGTACCGCAAGCGCTCAGCGATACGGCCAGTGAAGCAGCCATAAGAACTCCGACCCATTTGTTTCTTGTCATTGTGTAAAAGCTCCTCTCATTTCTAGAACGGCTAATGACACCCCGTATTGATAACGGTTATCATTGATAACGATTATCATTATAGAGCCTGATCCGGCTTTTGACAACCTTTATTTTCTGAAAAAAACAACCGCCGTATCGGAACGGCGGTTGTTTCGCTGTAGGCAGTCTTCAGACCTGATGCAGCCAAATTTGACGAATGAGCCAAAGCATGACCAGATGCAGCGGATAAAAGCTGCGCCATAGCCAAGCCGGCGCCCGCCTGGCCTTGGGAGCCGCTTCCGACAGCAGCAGAAGCGAGACCGGCACGCTGTAATACTGCACGGGGACTTGATGAAAAAAAACGAATGTAGCTGCCGCATGCAGTACAGCTCCCCAATAAGAGCGCACATAACGGTAAATAAGGACAAGCAGCAAGCCGTACAGCCCGTAATCGATGTCCAGCAGGAGCAGGGCGGCTGAGCACGCAGGTATGAGCAAAGCTTTCAACCACAGCTTGGACTGGTCGGCCGCCCAGAGGACGACGACGGACAGAAGCAGCGTCCCGATGACGTTCAACTCCTTGGTCTGGAACAAAGCCATATACGGAACTTGCGAGACGGCAAACAGCAGAAGCAGTCTCAGCATATACCTTCGTACGTTTCTCGTATGCTTGTACCCTTCCACCAATAAATAAGCGTACACCGGGAAGGCCACGCGGCCTATGATCCGCCAAAGCTGTTCATCCGGAAAGAACACATAGCCGATGTGATCGATCGTCATCGTGATCATGGCCAGCCATTGCCACATCCGCACTCCTCCCTTCCATCAGCCTGCATGGCGACTGAAGTTCTGCCGCTTTGGCCGCCAAACTGAAACCTCGAGCCTCATCCTTGCTTGGCCTACTCTTCCTCCTCAACCTCATACCCGCAGCGAAACCGCTCCACGCCGGGGTAAAGCTCGCCCAAGCTGATGACCGTAAAGCCGATATTCCGGTAGAAATCGACCGCATCCTCATCCGTCTCGGCAACAATCCGGACCGGCTTCTTCAGCTCGATCAGCTCAAGAATTTGCCCTCGTCCATAACCTTGTCCGCGCATATCCGGCTGGACTGCTATATGGCGAATAGTAAGAAGCCGCTCAGACGATACCGTGAAGCCTACAATCCCAAGGATTTCTCCTTCCTCTTCATAGGCATACAGCTCAAATTCCCCGATTGTCTCATAATCGTCCGTCACCGCCTGCAGACGTTCCGGATCGGGAAATACACAGTAGCTCAGCAATTCTTGGACAGCTTCTTCTCTCACACGTTCCTTGATAGGCACCAGCATGCTGCTTCCTCCGCTCTTTCTTATCGTATCCCTCCATTATATAGGATAGGACCGCTCATTCCAATATGCCCGCAGCAGGCAAACAAACGGCCTCATCCGGAACGCTGGACCATATACCCGGGCAAACTTGCGCTACTGGTCGGCAGAAGCTTGATTGTGCGCCGCTTGCAGCCGTTCGATGCCCGCCAGGAAGGTATCGACCAGCAGCTGCAGCGTCACATCCATGTCCAGAGGGAGGCCAAAGCCGCCCTGCTGCTCGAGCGAAGCAAATCCATGCAGCAGACTGCGGAAGCAGCGGATCGCATGGAGCGCCATTTCATCGCGCAGCCGGTAGGTTTCCAGCACGCGCAGCAGCAGCCCTACGATAAGCTCGCCCGCTTGGCGGTGCTCGTTATCCTCTTCAGCCGGCGCCTGCAGCGTCGCCTCGTACAACCCCGGGTGGCGCCGGGCGAAGCCGACATAGGCCAAGCTCATCGCCCGGATGGCGTCTTCTCCAGAGCGACCTACGGCGGCTTGGGTCAGATCGGCCGTCAGCAGTCCGAGACCATGCAGCGACAGCGCCCTGCGCAGCCCTGTCAAGCCGTTCACATGATTGTAAAGCGAGGGAGAACGGACCTCCAGCTTCTGGGCGAGCGTAGCCATGCTGACCTCCCGAAACCCGTGACGGTCGGCGATTTCTGTCGCTGCCTGCAAAATAGCTGCTCGATCAAGACCGATTCGGGGTGACATGTTCGCTTGGTCCCCCCTTCCCGCCGAGCCGAATTTCCGCTTCGCGGATCGCCCGGTTCATGACCTCCTCGGGCTGCTTGACGATGTTCCCGTGACCGACAGCCAGCAGCGAAGGATTCAGCGCTTCAAGTTTTCGCGCACTCTCCAGCGCCGTGCGTTTATCCCAGGTGGCCATCGCCGGAAATGGAAACCAGGGCACCCACTGACCGCTGACGGCAACGCCTCCGCGAGTTTGCAGCGCGTCTCCGGCAATCAGGTAATGATGCCGGCGATCGAAAAAAGCCATCGAGCCAGGCGTATGTCCCGGCGCCGAGACAGCAAGCAGAGAACCGACGTTATCCCCGTCATTCAGCAGCACATCCGGCCGGGTCCTCACCTTCTTCGGCACGCCTCCGCGAACCGGTGTATCCGGCTCACCCGGCTCCAGCGTCCTGTCGCCCGCGAGCAGCCGGCTGTCGCGCCGGGATATATATACCCGGACGTCCGGCAGCTCCGCCTTTAACTTATCCAGCGCGCCCACATGATCGTCATGGGCATGCGTCAGCAGGATGCGCGTAATAGGCTTGCCGATCGATTGAGCGGCTTGCAGAATAGCCTTGGCCATCACCGGAATGCCGGCATCGATCAGAGTCAGCTCCTGCTCCTCCTCCACCAAATAAACATTAACCGGAAACCACCCGGGAAACACCGTCAGCTGAGTCAAATGGGTTTCGCGCACGATTCGCATGTGGAAGCACACTCCTTAAACTAATATCATTAGTAATAATATAACTAATGTCATTAGTTTTAGCAAGCCGTTTATTTGTCACCCTTCCGTCGCCAAAGCATAAACAATGTACTAACAATAATAAAACATCAAATTTCATTATTTATTTATTGCAAAACGATAAATGGTGTGATAAATTCAAATCAAAATTAATGAGAAGCGAGGGGCTTTTATGAAACGAGGAACGACGCTTTTTTTAAAAATTGCTGTTATTCTTATGGGAATCCCGGTACTTGCCTTGTGCATATTCGTTGTGCCCGGGATAGGAAATTTTGCGGCAGAGCTGTATCCGGACTTTACGTCTATCAAATATCTGGTTTGGCTTGATTTGTACGCGACGGCAATACCTTTTTACTTGGCGTTGTATCAGGCCTTTAAGCTGCTGAGCTATGTTGACAAGAATAAAGCTTTCTCGGAATTGTCTGTGCGGGCATTAAAAAATATTAAAAACTGTGCAGTCGCAATCGGCTGCTTGTATGTGGCAGGCCTGCCTCTCTTCTATCTCATGGCGGAGAAGGACGATGCGCCGGGCATCATACTGATCGGAATGGTCTTGATATTCGCCTCGCTGGTCATTGCCGTCTTTGCCGCTGTTCTCCAGAAGCTTCTTCAAGAAGCCATTGATATAAAATCCGAAAATGATCTGACGGTCTGAGGTGACTATAATGTCGATTATAATCAATATTGATGTGATGCTGGCTAAAAGAAAAATGAGCGTAACCGAACTGTCGGAGAAGGTGGGAATTACGATGGCGAACCTTTCCATCTTGAAGAACGGCAAAGCGAAAGCGATTCGGCTCTCCACCTTGGAGGCCATCTGCAAGGCTCTCGATTGTCAGCCTGGCGATCTGTTGGAGTATAAAGATGAAGAGGACGCCGACAGCAGCGGCTAATGCTAACCGGATCACCCCCCTTCGAGCGTTCGGAGGGGGGTGTTTTTTTTAACAGCCTTATTAAAAATGTGTTCAGGCTTGATTCTGCCGGACTTCGGCGCCGGCGTATTTCTCCGCAGCATCGACCGTATGCTTCAGCAAAGTGGCTATCGTAACCGGTCCGATCCCGCCCGGCACAGGGGTGATCGCGGATGCCCGGGGCAAGCATGCCGCATAATCGACATCTCCGATGTTGCCCTCGTTATAACCGGCATCTAGGACGACAGCTCCCGGCTTGATCCAGTCGCCCTGCACGAATGCGGGACGTCCTACCGCGGCCACCACAATATCTCCGAGCCGCACGATATCGGCGAGCTGCTTCGTCTTGGAGTGGCATGTCGTAACCGTAGCATGAAGGTTCAGCAGCATCGCCGAGACGGGTTTGCCGAGAATCGGACTTCTGCCGATGACCACGGCATGTTTGCCTTCTACAGGAATGCCGTAATGGTTCAAGACCTCGATGATCGCCGCCGGCGTACACGAGGGATAATCGGCGAAGCCGAACGCGTTTTGGGCAAAGCCCAGCGCTGTTACGCCATCGACATCCTTCTCGATGCGAATGGCCTCGAAAGCAGCTCTCTCGTCGATCTGGGCCGGAACCGGATGCTGGAGCAGGATGCCGTGAATGCCCGAATCTTCATTCAACCGTCCGATGACAGCGATCAGCTCCTCCGTCGTCGTATGCGCAGGAAGGTCTACCCGCACCGAGTTCATGCCAAGCCGCTTGCACATGTTTCCTTTCATCCGCACGTAAGTCGCCGATGAAGGATCGTCCCCGACCAAAACCGTCGCCAGCGTCGGTGTGACGCCGAGCGCCAGCAGCCGGCCGATCCGGGCCTTCAGTTGCTCCTTCATCGCTTCCGCCACCCGGTCGCCGTCCAATATAACTGTTTCATTCTGTCGATTCATTCTACAGCCCTCCACTCGGTTTGGAAACGCGAAGAGGCAAGGGGAAAATTCCCCTTACCTCTGCCCAGGCGTACGGCTGAACCATATGTGCTCCCTCGTGGTACTCCACGTCTACGCCAGTTACACATACTTTTTATTTGAAGTTCATTATAAGCCGAACCTTTCCATTTTTCAACAGCAAGCTGCATGTTGACCGGTTTGAGCGTTCCTGAACGCCCGCTTCATGTCAGCCCTGCTGCGGCAAACCTGCCGGCCTGCGGGCCTCCCGCTATGCGCCCTTCTCCCATCTTGCCGCCTGCCCTCCCTTCTGTCTCTATCAGGCTCGCAGCTTCCGGCATATGCTATAGAGCAAGACAACCCTGGAGGAAGGAGGTATGGAAGTGAGCTCCACGCAAGCTCAAGGCTGCCCGAATCCGCTTGGCAAAACATTGCGTCAGCGATTGACGCCGCTTATCGGAAGCAGCATGAGCGTCTACACACCCGGATCGGCGAAACCCTCACGCACCCGCGGCCGGCTTCATGCCGTCGACGACGACGGCTTTACAGTCGCCGCCCTGCAGGTGCTATGGGAAGCCCCCTTCTACATCGTCGTCCCGATCGTGGCCCAATACCGGATGCCTTACGAGGTTGTTGCCCGGGGCAAAAATCTCGGATGTCTCGCAGGCAAGCTGATTGCCGCCGGGCTGGATTATGTGGAATTTATCCAGATACCGGGCTCCAATGTTCCGACGATCTATCCCCTGAACGCATACACTGACGTAGTATGCAGCCATCAAGGGGACGAGTAGCCGCTGGCAGTATCTTCATCTCTGCAATTGAAAAAAACCGTCGGGAGAATTCCCGGACGGTTGTTGGCGCGCAATCCGCCGGCCATGCGGTACGGCTGCCGCCGCAAGGGGCGGCCGGCATACCACATGGCCAGCACAGCACAGTCAGGCTTCAAGCCTGCTGCTTGGCCGATTGCACCACTTCGTAGAAATCAGGCGAACCGCTGAGCAGCCAGTTGCGGTGAAGCACCGCTTGTTCGTGCTGCTCCGGCTCGCCGAGCGGCCAGCCCATGCCTAATCCAAGCGCATAATCCTTGATCAGCATCAGGAAACCCGCCGCCCATTCTCTCGTTCCTTTGACCGTAGGCACCAACGGGTAATATTTGTCGTAGGCGGCGCGGATCAGCGTATGCACCACTTCCTGCAGCTGCGACGGGAGCTCGGCCTGCTTGACCTTCTCGGCGATATCCTCCGGGAACTCCGGCTCGTCGTTCGACGCCCAGGCTTCGTACTCCTCAGCCGTCACATGGCCCTGCTCCTTCGCTACCCACAGCAGCATCCGGCTTAACGCGGGCTTGAAGACGGCCGGGACGGATACCGTCAGCTCCGGCTGCGGGTTGTCCAAATCAATGACAAACGACTCGCCGAAATTGTTAAATTTGGCGTTGCCCCGCACCCCCAGCCAGCGCAGCGCGAGCAGCGCATGCGTACGCACCTTGCTGTCCAGCTCTTCGTTGCGGCATACGCGGCGCAGCAGCTTCTCGCTGCGCAGATCCGGGAGCATGCAAAGCAGACGGACGCAAGACAGCGCATGCTCAGGGTCTGTGATCCATTCCTGGGCGTTCTGGTAGATCGTATCGACAGCGCCTTCCTCATGCATCCAGTCCAGCTCTATGCGCCGGACCGCATACTCCTGCAGCGAAGCCATGCCCTTCTCGGCCAGCGACTCTTCCCCATGCTCCGCCACAAGCGCCTCATAGCCTTTGCTCAGATCGGCATGCAGCTCGACCAGCATTTCTTGATGATTGCCGAGGTTTTCCTTCTGGGATACGGCCTGTACCCATTCGCTCAGAGCCCGGGGATTATGCTGCCACATCATCATCGCAAACGTAATCATATCCGAATCATAAGGCAGGTCGGGCTGCAGCGCGAAGCGGGCAAGCACAGTCTGCACGTCATATTCCTTACGCATGAAAGTCAACGCCAGGAGCAATCCGTTCCAGGCATTGGAATTAAGCTTGTTCTCCAGAATCGCCCGGTACAGGCAAAAAGCCGCGACCCCATATGATTCCGCTTGCAAATAATGACGCCCCATCGCGCCGTAATCTGCTGTTTGATTCATGAACGGTTCAACCCCCAAGGTGGACAAGATAGATGAGTACTACAGTAGACATAGCCCCAGTATACCTTATTCCATCCCACTTGAAAAATATAGTTTTCCCGTCCCCCGCCGCCGCAGCGCAAAAACAAGGTCAACCCGGCGGATCCGGCGGCGCTACAGCCACTTCGCCACTACGCTCACCCAGTAAGCGGCCGGGAGAAAAAACGCCTGCGCCAGCAGCGTTCCCGCGAATCTCGAGATCATCAGCATGCCGAAGATGCGCCCCAGCCTGCCCCGTTCCTCAGGCCGGGCAATCGCCTTGTCCGTAATCAAGGCAAGCCGGGGATCGACAAAGATCGTCAGCAGAATCGTCGCCACGCCGTTGATCAAGCCTGACGACTGGGAAGCGGTCAGAGAAACTTCCGGCACCAGGTAGGCCGCATAAAGCGCAGCCAGCACGCCGACCGTGTAGACAGCCGTGACGAGCGCATTGAGCAGCAGCAGTCTTTTCGGAATGCCGTAATAACGCAAGCTTTGCAGCATCGCCCATCGCGGCTTGCGCACATGGTAAGCGGCATGCCGCAGCTTGTCCACCGTGACGCTCGTTATGAGCCGGGGGATCGAGCCTTCCAGCTCCAGATGGACGATGACCCGCGCGAACAGGAAGACGCCTGTCGGAAACAGGATAATCGCCGCCATCGTTCCGATGGAAGAAGCGCCCAGGATGTAACGGAAGTACGTCTCCAGCGGGAAAGCCGCGTCTTGCTTCGCCTGATCGATCAGGTTGGCCGTCAGCGGCGCCTGGATCATATTGGCCGTTCGCGAGACGAGCACGACAATACCGGTGAGCGACAAAGCCACCGCCAGCTTGCCGGCCCGGACGCCAGCCAGACGGATGGCGTAGGACAGCGTCTCGGCCGTATGGATCGCCAAGGTCAACAGACATACCATCAGCAGCGTATCAATCAATGGTTTTCCCTCCGAGCGTCGTTCAGAAAATAGTCGCTGTATACGACCGATAGATCATATATATTTCTACGAGACTCTCGGTATTCACAAATCGATAATTGCCCGGTACAGCGAGGCGTCCCACTCTACCCGGCCGTTCAGCGATTCGGAGACGAACCGCAGCGGCACGTACATGCGGCTGTCCTCGAGAATCGTGAGCGGCATGGTCAAGCCGACCCGTTTTCCGTTCACGACAGCTTCGCTTTGTCCGTCCCTCAGCTTGAGCGTAGCCCCGTCATACGAGATGGTCGCCTCCCTCGCTTCTGCATCCCATTGAAATTCAGCCTGCAGCGCCGTAATGAACGGACGGATCGGCACCATCGTCGTCACGCCCGCCAGACGACCTTTAAAATCGGTCAAAAGCTGGCCGTTCAGCTCGATCTGAACTTTCGGAGCGGCGGTCCGCCGCACGACGAGCGCATTGCTGAGGCTGCGGCCGGGTGCCTGCAGCATCGCGCCATTCGCGTACAGGCCGGAGCTCGCTCCGCCGTCCAGATTCATCGCCTCGCGCAGACCAAGACGGACGGCGATCTGGGCAAGCTCGGCGATCGTAGCCGAAGAGACAGCGCCAAGCACGAGCTGTCCATCCTGATCCACGCCGGCGAAGCTCCGCGCGGCCGCCCGCTGCGTGATGCCGGGGTCCGTAAAGCCGTCGCGGGCAAAGTCGATATCCGGCTCGCCCGCCGTCACCAGCTTGGGCCCGGCGCCAAGGGCAGCCAGCCACGCTGCGGGCTGATCAGCACCGGCTTCGCCCGTCGCGAACGGCTGGACAACCACCGGATCTCCCACATGCAAATGAGGCAGCACATGAGTCCTGTTATTGGCGCTCAGGCCCAGGAACAGCACGCTGCCGCCCGCCGGTACGGCTACGGCATCCTCGGTGATGCGCGTGATCTTGCCTTCTTCGATCACAATTTTCATCCCGCCCGAGAACCCGATCCAGCCGCCGAACTCATCCGTAAACAAGACAGTCTGATCCACGTTGTCTGCTCCGTAATATTTGTTGACCCCCCACGGCCGAACGGTGTACGCGGCCTCCCCTTGGCCGACCTGTACGGCTGCGCCCAAACTAGCCCAGCGAATCGCGGGCGTCTTGTCAGGCCCGATCACGAACGTCTGATTCTCGCCGGAATGCAGCAGCTCTCCCTCAGCCAACAGCGCCCCGTTCGGATAGCGGATGGCGCTGTTTTTCTCATAAGCGTTAAAGAAAGTGCCGTTGACGGCAGCAACAGCCTGCTCTCGCCCGATGATCGAGGCGAAAGCCTCATCATGGCCGATTCCCCCTGCCGCCACTACGGGCACCACTTCAAGCGATGGGTCCTTGACATCCACCTTCACCGTATGGACAGTGAACGACTTGCCGTTCACGCTGAGCTTGGCAGACGCAGCGGATACCGGCTCGGCAGCCGGCGCAGCGTTTGGCACGAGCCCAGAGACGAGTATAGCTATAGCTATAGCGGTGGCGGCTCTTCCGCGTCGTTTGTGAAGCAGCATGCTTATCCCTCCTTTGGAGCCGGAATCGGCTGCCTATATCACTTATACGAGCAGCTGCCGCATCCCCGCCAGCTTGTCCCGGATCTGCCCAATCAGCCTCTCCCCGTCTCCCGGACGATGCACGACATCGACGCTGTCCATATCGACAACCAGCATCTCGGCGGGGTTGTAATGCTTCATCACCCATTCATCATAACCGGCCCACAGCACCCGGTAATAGTCGACCAGCGACCGGTCCTGCTCGAAGCTCCGGCCGCGCTGCCCGATTCGTCCCATGACGGTTTCGAACGAGCCTTTCAGATACACCATCAGATCGGGGCCTTTCTGTGGAATGGCCGCCAGCTCTTCCATCATGCCGGCAGCCTTCGATTCGTAGGCGGCGAACTCCTCCCCGCTAATTCTTCCGAGTTCAGCATTCACCTTCGTAAAGTACCAATCCTCATGCATGCTCCGGTCCAGTACGTTATGCTCATGCGCCAGCGCCTTCTTGATAGCCTCGAAGCGGCTGTTCAAAAAATGCAGCTGCAGCAAGTAAGGATACCTCTTCCTGACAATTTCCTCCGGCGACGCCGTATAAAATAAGGGCAAAATCGGATTATCATCCACGCTTTCAAGAAACACTTCCGACTTCAGCGCCTCACCAAGCAATGTCGCTACCGAGGTTTTACCAAGCCCGATCATTCCGCCAACTACAATCACAACCGCTGTCCCCTTTCTTCCTCCGCCAAGCAATCCCGTTCATCCGGATTAAATGAAGCCCTCCTATTATAGCAGGGAATTTCGTGGAGGGGGAGCTACGGATTGGAGCACCGGGGACGACGACAGACGGAAAGCGCGGTCGGATTGCGGACCTATGGCCATCTTTTGCTCATATGAACAATCTGATCCGACTCCCAGTAGCGCTCAACATAACCGCAGGACAACCAGAACGGATAACCGCCCGGCAAATAGGTGGATGTATGCAAATAGCTTTCTCCATACCCGGCGCGCCTCGCAAATTGCTCCACCTTCTGAAAAAGCTGTCTCCCGACTCCCTTTCGCCGATAATCCGGATGAATATAGAACCTGGCCGCTTCACAGACCAGCCCAGCCCCAATCACGGATTCCACCTCGGGAAAGCGTCTATCGTACGGTTTGACCGCTGCGGTGCCAATCAATCCGCCGCTCCTGCTTTCAGCTATGAAAAAGCACGCATTTTCGGGCCGGACATAAACGTCTTCGAAAAAAGCCAAATCATCCGGCTGCTCATCATAAGAGCCTTTCGGATACAAACCGCTCATCATGGACAATACAAAATATGCGATCTCTTCCCGCTTGTTTGCAGCCGCCGACAAGATGCAAACTTCCTTTTCTTGCTCCATCCGGCCTACTCCTCCATCATTTTCATTATCGGACTAAGCTCCGCTTGTCCGTTTTTTTGCTTCGCGGTTCAGCATGACCATACAAGTCGCAATAACGGCCAACCCGGCGCTGACCGCATACATGAAGCTGTAGGAAAAGCGGTCCGCCAACGGCCCCATCGCCATTCCTCCCATCGACACGCCAAGATCGGCCATGGCAATAAACCATCCGATCCCTACATTGCGGGACGAACTCGGCAAAATAAAGGTCAAGTACGACACCAGCGTCGGGTACAGAAGCGCTTGCGCCATACCGATCAGCACCGCCGCCCCATAGAAAACGACTGGCCCCCATGCTTGCGACAGCGACAACAGCCATGTCCCGAGCGCCGCAAACAGGCAGACCGCGCCAATAAACCGGGCATGCCAGTTGCCGTCGGAAGGAATCCGTTTGCTGTAAGCAAACCGGCTGACCACGATAACGGACGCCTGTATCATCAAATACACGCCCGCCTGTCCGTAGGCAACCTGCTTGGCGTACAAAGGAATAAACGTGCTGACCGCCCCGAATACAACAGAAGCGGTCAACATCAGCACGCTGCACACAAGCAGCGGACGCTGAGCGGAGAGCTGACGCAGCGCTCCCTTCTGCTCCGCAGTCGCGTCTTCTGACGGCCGGACCTGGTGCATGGGCACGTTGTAGCCAAACAAGCCTGTCACCAGCGCAAGGCCGATCATGGCAATGGTGAAAGCGTTCATGCCCCCCCATTCCCATAGCCCGATCGCAAGGAGCGGACCGATAACGGTCGGCATATACGTAAACAAGGAATAGAGCGACACGCCCTGGGAGCGCTGCTCCTCCGGCAAGGCATCGATGATTCCCATCTGAAGCGCCATAGAAAAAAAGGCTGTGCATACGCCCTGCATGATCCGAGCGGCCATGTAGCCTCCCAATCCCGAAAACGGATATAGGACAAGAGCCAGGCCGTTCACGATCAACAGGATGCGAAGCACGGGGACAGGTCCATGCTTATGAATCAAATGGCCGGCCCATGGCCGAAAAAACATGCAGGTGAACATATAAGCGCCCATAATAAAGCCGACCTGGCTATTGCTTGCCCCGAGCGATTCACTTTGCAAAGGCACAATGACATTCAAAATGGCATTGGCGCTAAAAAACAGCAAAGCAAGCGCGTATAAGCGCAAAAACGGTGCTGTAAGAGCTTGATTTCCCTTCATGCCGACAACCTCCGGCCTCGTCTCTTATACAAGGCTCAATCCGATGTTTGGTTGCACATTACCTGTGCACGGCCCTGTTACTCATCTCCGCATTTATACTCAGCGTAGTTTCCGGCACATCCAAGCTTTGAATCAAATCCGGCCGGTAGTTGGCCTCATCGGTCGGACACAAGCTCCAGGGCTGCAATTGCCGGGCCATAGCGCGAATCTCTTCCGTATCGGAGACGGTCGCAAACTCCTGCTCCGTCATCCATTCCTCATTAAACAACGTTTGGATATAACGCTCCCCTCCGTCGGAAACCATGCAGACGACCCGTTCTCCCGGCGCCAGCTCCTGGGCGATTTTGAGAGCGACCAAAGCGCAAGCTCCGCTCGACGGCCCCATCAGAATGCCTTCATGCCGGGCAAACGCACGAGCGGCGAGGAAAGCCTGCTGATCCGTTATTTGATAGGCGCTGTCGATATCCGATAAATGCAGGTTGACCGGCGTCCAGCTCAGACCGATGCCCGGAATACGATAGGGCTTGGCTTGACCGCCAAAAATGGTAGAGCCAGCCGCATCCACGCCGATAATCCGCACGTCCGGCGCATAGGTTTTCATATAGCTTGAGATCCCGCCCAATTGGCCGCCCGTGCTGACCGCCGTGATGAAAGCCGCAATATTGCCGGAGCAGGCATCCAGGATTTCGCGGGCCGTGCTTTTGAAATGCGCTTCGCTGTTCAACATATTAAAGCACTGATCAGGACGGTATGCATATTCGATTTCCTTGGCCAGCTTGTTCGCGAGCGCAATTCTTGTTTTATGATAGCTCCCGGAATCGTCTTGTTCGGTTACAACGATCACTTCCGCTCCGAAACCTTTTAACAGCGCCAAGTTGGCGCTCGTTGTTTTGGGGTCCGCCAAAATAATGACCCGATAACCTTTGGCCGCGCCAATCATAGCAAGCGAGATGCCGAAGTTTCCGCTGGACGACTCAATAATCGTCCCCCCGGGCTTCAGCCATCCTCTTCGTTCGGCTTCCTGAATGATATAGATGGCCGGTCGGTCCTTGATGCTGCCTCCCGGGTTGAATCGTTCGTATTTGAGCAATACTTGGCCTTCATTCGCCTTATTCGTATTGGGAATCGTGATGAGCGGCGTGTTGCCGATCGTTTCCAAAATACTTTGGATCATATCGCTTCCTCCCTTGTATGCCTGGGTCATCCCAATCCGGCTTCCATATCGCCTGCGCATTGGCATAATAATTGCGTATAGGGCTGCTTGCTCTCCTCAAGCAGCCTGCTTGCCTGCCGAACCTCGCAAAAGCTCCCCTTGTTCATGACAGCAATGTTATGGCAGAAGGAGCGAAGCACTCGAATATCATGCGAAATCATCAGGATCGCAAAGCCGTACTGCCGATGAAGACGGTGCAGCAGAGCCAAAATTTGCGCTTGGACGCTCATATCCAGAGCAGACACCGCTTCGTCGCAAATCAGTACTTCCGGCTGCAGCGCGAGCGCCCGGGCAATCGCAATCCGCTGGCATTGGCCCGTGCTTAGCTGCGGCGGTCTCCTGTGCTGCATCTCTCCGGCGATGCCCACTTCGCTCAAATAAACCTTCGCCAGCGCCTCCCGTTCCCGCTTCCCTCCGATGCGATGATAGCGCAGCGGCTCCTGCACAAGCTCCAGAGCCGTGCGGGCCGGATTGAGGCTCGCTCGCGCATCCTGGAAAACAAGCTGGATTCGCTTGCACAGCTCGCGTCTCGATTTTCCTCGCAAGCCGCCGATCGATGTGCCGCGAAATATAATGGTTCCCCCGCTTGGCGACTCCAGACCTGCGATACACCGGGCCAAGGTCGATTTGCCGCAGCCGCTCTCCCCCAGAATGCCCAGAATTTCCTGTTGATGCAGCGTCAGATCGACCTCATGCAGTACCCGCTTGCTCCGATGGAAGGTTTTCCACAGCCGGCTAATTTCCAGCAAAGGCTCGTGCGGCCGCAGCTGCTCGAGCTCCTGCGCGACGCCTGCGATTTGCGCACGGGAGGCAAGCAGGGCGCGCGTGTAAGCCGCCTTGGGCTTCGTGAGTACGGCCCCCGTCTCCCCGTCCTCCTCAATAACGCCTTGGTTCAACACGATGACGCGATCGCTTATCGCATTAGCCACGGCGATATCATGGGTAATCAGCAAAACCGTTAAATCCTGTTCCTTCCGCATGTGCTTTAACAAATCAAGCACTTCCTTCTGACTTACGGTATCGAGCGCGGAGGTGGGCTCATCCGCAATCAATACGGCCGGCTTCAGACAAAGCGCCAGAGCAAGACAAATCCGTTGACACATCCCCCCGCTGAGCTGAAACGGATAGCGCTCCAAAACGCCATGCGGATCGGAAAAATTGAGCGACTTCAGCAGCCTTATGCTGACATCTTGTACTTCATTCGCCGAGGCAAGGCGATGAAAAAGCAAAGTTTCACGGAAATGGTCTTTGATTTTGAGCACGGGATTGAGCGCCTGCTGCGCGTCCTGATAGAGCATCGCAATCCTTCTTCCCCGGATTCGTTCCCATGGCACACGCTTGCCGGCTAAATCGACGATCGTATCGGAGCTGACAGTCAACGTTCCTCCGGCAATCGTTGCGGATGGCGGAAGCAGCCCCGTCAATGCCTTGGCAATCGTCGATTTCCCTGAACCGCTTTCCCCCAGCAGGGAGACAATCTCTCCTTTTTTCAGTTCAAAGGAAAGGTTATCCAGGATGTTGACGAACTGGCGGTTTTGTTGATACGCCACCCGCAGGTTCTGAATACGGAGCATGGCCTTGTCTGCTTGCTTCACCTTCTCCCGCCCTCCTACATGTCTGATTTTTCATAGGGGTCCAGCCGGTCCCTCAACCCTTCGCCAATTAAGCTGAACGCCAGTACGGTCAGCACGATAAAGCCTGCGGGTCCGAGCAAAATATGCGGCGCTTGCAGAAAATGATCGCGTCCGTCCGCCAGCATGCTGCCCCATTCGGGTGTCGGCGGCTGCGCGCCCAGTCCCAAAAAAGAAAGCGCCGCAATGGACAAAATCAAGCTGCCCAGCTCGAACGTCGCCAGAATCAGTACCGGGCTGATCGCTTTGGGAAGAAGCTCCCGCCACATGATGACTCCGCTTGAAGCGCCAAGCACTTTCGCCGCGGCGTACGACACGTCGTTTTTGGCATGCAATACAACGCTTCGCGTCAACCGGGCAAACGCAACCCACCATACCGAGACGACGGCAATAAGCAGGTGGAGAAGGCTTGTGCCGAACAACGCCGCAATGAGCATAGCCAGCACCATAAACGGAAAGGCAAGCAGCACATCGATAAGCCGCATCAACATAACGTCGAGGAGCGAGCCGTGATACATGCCAGCCAGCAATCCGACGACAAGGCCGATGGCAAGCGCGGCGCACAGCGCGGTGACGGATGCCAGCATCGTCTGTTTCCCGCCGTGCAGCGTGCGGGAGAGAACATCTCGGCCAAAACGGTCTGTCCCAAGCGGATGATGGACGCTTGGCTTCTCCAGCCGTTCGGATACTTGCTGTTTTAACGGATCATACGGCGTGAACCAAGACGCACCCGCAATCGCGATCGCCAGCAAACCAAGAATGACAACCCCCGCCATCAGACTGATCGGGCGTTTCATGTTGAACCTATTCATGGGCATCCGCTTCTCCTCTCCGATGGATGCGGGGATCAATCCAGACATACATGACATCAACGAGCAAATGAATCAGGATGACCAGCGATACCATGACCAAGGCATAACCTTGAATCACCGGATAATCTTTCAGCAATATGCTGTCAAGCGCATATTTTCCGATCCCCGGCCAGGAAAAAATACTTTCGATAACAACGGCCCCGCTAATGAGACCCGTCAGCGCAAGGCCGGCCATGGTGACGACAGGAAGCAGCGCATTCCGCAAGGCATGTCTTACGACGCGCTGGCGATCCAGTCCTCTCGAGGACGCGGAAAGCACGTACGTTTGGCCAAGCTCGGATAACAGGTTAGCTCTGATGATGCGGATGAGTTGCGGCGCCCCGATCAGGCCCAGCGTCACAGCCGGAAGCCATAATCTCGCCAGACTGGCCTCGCTGCTAATTTCGTACAGGGGCATGGTCACCGCAAAAAGCGATAATAACACCAACCCCAGCACAAACGCCGGCGTAGAGGCGAGCCCCACGCATGCAAGCCGGATGACGTTATCCTGTACTTTTCCCGCCTTAAGCGCTGAGACCGTTCCGAAAAACAATCCCAGCACAACTTGAATGGTTAGAGCGGAAACGGAGAGGATGGCCGTTGCGGGCAGTCTTTCCGCCATTTCCGTGCCAACCGCTCTGCCCGACTGAATGGACGTTCCCAGATCGCCTTGCAGCAAACGCATAACCCAGGAGGCATACTGGCCGGCCATAGGCTGATCCAGACCAAGCTGCATGCGCAGCTCGGTCACTCTTTGCTCATAGGCTTCCGTGTTGCTCATCGCGACCTCTGTAGAGTAGCCCAGCAGCAATTTGACCGGATCGCCGGGCGCGAGACGAATCAAGACAAATAAAATAAGCGTCGCGCCAAATAAAGTGATAAAAGCCCCGAGCAGTTTTCGCAAAAACAACTTGGCCATGTTCGCAGCCTATTTCGAAACCAGAGAGAGATTGGCGTTCACGACATTTTCGAACTGGCGAAAATGAGCTTCAAAGCCTTGCAAGGATTTGCTTATCGCGGTAATTTGCGGGCGCGGGAACAAGCTGATGGCAGGTGCTTGCTGCGCCACCCGCTCATTGATCTGCAGCGCCAGCTCGCGTCGCGCCGCGTCGCTCGACGCTTTCTCCAGCTTCGACAGCAGTTCATTGGTTTGCGCATCATCGTAACCGCCGTAGTTTGCGCTTCCCTTGGGCGAGAACTGCCCCGTCAGCAAGGCAAACTCTTCGCCAAATGTGCTCCAGGCTTCGATGGAGGCATCCCAATCGCCGGACCCGCGAGCCGTCTCGATCAGGCTGTAGTCCCCGTGCTGCACCTCGGTTTTTACGCCGATTTGCGTCCACTGGCTTTGCAGCGCTTCGCCCAATGCCTTGTCGCCCCCCCAAGTCCTCAAACGCAGTGTCAGCGGCTTGCCGTCCTTATACCGGACGCCGTCTGTTCCCAGGCTCCAGCCTGCCTCATCCAGGAGCTGTCCCGCTTTAGCCGGATCGGGCTTGGCATATATAGCGTTTCGCGCTTCCGCGTACGCAGGATTGGAGCTCAACCAGGTCGCAACCGGAAAGCTTTGCCCTTCGGCGGCCAGCGTGACAAGCTCTTCCCGGTTCAAGGCCCATGACAAGGCTTGCCTCACTTTGACATCCGCGAGCTGCGGTTGTCTAAGATTCAGATATACCGTCTGCGTGTTGGCGGCCGGAGAAGCCGACAAGGTGGTTTCGGCATTGCTTTTGAACTGAGCCAGACTTGCTGCCGGTATGTTTAAGACGACTTGGCCGCGTCCGCTCAGACTCGCCAGCACCCTCGTCTGTTCGTCCTTCATTTCTTCGAACACAATCCGCCGGATCGCAGGCTTTGCTCTCCAGTAGCTTTCATTCCGCTCCAGAACCATCCTCTGCTTCGGAAAAAATTCGACGACTTTATACATTCCGGACAGGTCCATCGTTGATACCGCATCTTGCTTCGCTTCCACATTATGAATAAGGGTCTGGTAGTAGGAAAGATTGAGCGGAACGGGCACATGCTCGCGTGTGGTTTTGACGAGGATCGTCCGATCGTCCGCTTTGTCGAACGTTAATTCCTTCAGAAAAGGCAATGCCTGCAAATCAAGGGCTCTGGAACGCTCCAAAGAGGCGATGACCGCATCGGCATCGATGTTCTTGCCGCTCCAGAAGCGGGGCTCCGTTTTAAGTTTGATCTCCCATGTAGTAGGGTCTACCTCTTTTGCGCTTTCCGCCAGCTCCGGTTCAATCCCGCCCTTGGCATTCACTTTAAACAGTGCCTCCCCGGCTCCGATGAGACGCAAATAGCTGGACGTGAGCGGTTTGACCGGATCAAGGCTGGCCGCAATCTCCTGGCCGACCACAATCAATTCCTGGTTATTCGCCTTGGATGCATCATCCGGCGTGTTCTTTTTCCCTGCTTGCGAATTGGATTGGTTTGCCGTGCTGCCCGTTTGTTGCTCAGTCTTATTGCAGCCGATCAACAATGTAAATATTACGATTATAAGAAGTGCAAAATAACTTCTTTTCATGATATCCCCCACTCTGCCATGACGGTTGAAATATAGAGTTGATCTTCGGTTACACAGCTTGTGCAATGACCTGCATACGTCTTCCCCGCAGCTCCTGACTGAACACAAGCGGACGTTCCTGCTCATAGCGGTCAATATGCGGAGCCGGCTGATCGAACAGATGAAGCAGCCGGAAACCGCTCGATGCGAGATAGTGGGCCAGCTCTTGCGGGAACAGCAAGCGGTGCTGCAAACGCTCGACGATCGGCTTCTCCCCCGGCACAGTCCAGCAGTAATCCCGCAGCAGCAGCTGGTTGACCGGATCGATGCTGAATCGGGTACGTAGCGAGAGCGTTATTCCGTCGACTGCCGTTTGCTCGGTCAGCTCCTCGCTCAGCCATCGCTGTCCTTCCTCCGTGAGAAAGAAAGCGGCATTTCGCATATCCAGATAGAGCAACCCTCCGGCACGGAGATGCTGCCGAAAACATTGCAGGCTGGCGAGTATCGCTTCATTCGTGAAATTGTATAAAAAGGTGCTGCCTACGCAGTACAAGACATCGAATTGCCGCTGCAGCGAGAAATCGGCCTGATTGCCGTAAACAAACTGCGATCCGGGAGCATGCCCCCTGGCCCATGAGAGCATCTCTTCCGAGTTATCCAAACCGACGGCTTCATATCCGGCTTGATTCAAGTAAGCGACCTCGCGGCCCGGACCGCAGCCGACATCCAGCACCGTTTTACCGGTATGAAACTCGGTTAGGAGCGTATGTATGAAATGCGCCATGCTGTTATCATGCTCCCCGTTAAACGCCAGATAAAGCGAAGGGTTGGTATGCAGAAAATTGTCCGTTCCCGTTTTAACCTTCATCCGCCCTTTCCTCCTTTTTGCTCCTGTAGCTATAGAGCCGCGTAGCGCCCGCGCTGAATTGCGTAAAGGGGAACGGCTCGGCAAGCAGCGCCGTAACGCCTTTGTTTACAAATGGAGCAACAACCGCACTCCCTGTCTGCGCGTACACGGTGAGCGGGATCTGCCTTTCTCTGACGCGTTCCAAAATACGATCGAACGTCCCGTTGCCAAGCGTCATGGCCGTGCAAATCACATTGTCGGCGCGGTCCAGCACCTTCTCCATATCCTTCTCCACCGCGTCCCCCCACTGGGTCGCTTCCAGCTGCAGATCGCATGGCAAGCATGTTCCGCCTCTCGCTTGGATCGCCTCCACCAGCGGATTGACGACGCCAATAAGCGCAACGTTTTGCTTCGGCTGTATGCCGGCCATATCCGCGATGAGCGCATCGCGCCGTTTGGCTTTCTGAATCGGCGTTCCGGCCGGGATGTCTACCGCCTGGCTGCAATGCTCGGCATGCGGCCGAGCGACGCCGAGATAAGCGTCCATAGCCGCAATTTGTACGGGCAGCCGCTCATTTCGCAATGCGGCATCCAGAGATAATCCTGACAGTTGTCCTGCCATCTCGGCATCCAACTGACCGGCTGTATAGGAGCAGGCCCCAAAGTAAGACTCCGACCGAAGCAGAACATAATAATTGTGATATTTGATGTTTGAGGAAGGAAATTGCGTCGTCTGGTAAATGCTCGATGATCCCGTCACCGGCAAGTCTTGCGGCGAGGGGCCCCATTCGCCATGCAGGATGGCTTCCCGCAAAGCGGCCACGCTAACATGGGAGGAGATTGGCTTTTGCTTCATGCGCCGCCTCCTGTAGGCTCAAAGCTAAGCTTCAGGCATCCCAATGCTTTTTCCGCAAACAATCTGGCGTTTAGCCCTTCTTTGTCCTCCGCAATGACATGGCCCAAATAGCAGGCGTTATCGATGGGCGCCGAAATGGACTTGCCTGCGCAATCCTCGATTTTGTAGCGCATGACATGCTCGTTCGCAGCCAGCTCCTCAAGCCCCGCCATTTGCGCTACCGTACCGCCTTGAGGGGGAACGAGAAACATGACGGCTGCGCTTGCGATCCCGGTTTCGGTTGGCGTGATGGCCGGTTTCAAACCTAACGAGAGCTCCACAAAAGCCTGAAGCAAATCAACCCCCGTCACACGCCCGATAAGCTCCACGATATAATTGCCGGCTGTTCTCGGATTGATCTCAACGATTCGCGGTCCTTCCGCCGTCAGCTTCACTTCCGTATGGGCGATCCCGTGATCGAAGCCGACCGCTTCCAGCGCGCTGCGGACAAATTGCTTCACAGACGCATCGGTTTCCTCGGTCAGCTTGGCCGGGAACATATGCCCGTTTTCGATGAAATAGGGGCTGCCTGTGACGGATTTATCCGTAATGCCGAGAATCGTCGTTTCGCCTTTGTACGAGATGCTCTCCACACTGACTTCATCGCCACCCATGTAGGCTTCAAGAAGATACGTGCGATCGCGCTCCTGATCTCTGAAATTAAGCGGGAATGCCTCCAGCGCTTCATACGCTTCAAGCAGCTCTTGGCGATTTTGAATAAGGCTGACAAAGGCGCTGGAAGCCAGGTCCACCGGCTTTAAGACAAGCGGATATCCGATGGCTTCCGCAGCAGCTTCCGCCTCCGCCCAGCTTAACGCGAGACGATAGTCCGGGTTGTCCAGACCGGCCTGGTCCAGCAACTGGCGCATAAGATGCTTTTGCCGCACCGCCTTCACTTCATCCGGAAAAGGGCAAGGGAGCTGAAAAGCTTTGGCCACCTCTCTTGCCGCTTCAATGTAGTAATCGCAGACCGTAATGACGCCGTCAAATCGATAAGGCCGCAGAAATGAGATCAAGCTCGGAACATCATTCGTCTCGGTAACGAGAACGGCATCGGCAAATCGTATGACAGGATGCTTCTCCGTGCTGAGCGCGCTCTGGTAATGCTCCGGCTTGCGCGTGACGAAGGTATACGTATGCCCCAGCGATTTCAGAAGTGGCGGCAGCAAGTTTCCGCTTGCTCCAACCCAGCTTTCAATCATAAGAAGATGTGCCATGTGAACCTCCTAGATTAAAATAATGAGTATGATTCTCAATGGATAAAAATGATACACCTCCTTTAATTAGTAATTATTACTATTAAACGAGTATATACTACCCTTCTTTGTATTGTCAATTGTTGTATGCAGCTTGTTTTTCACGATGCCTTATTTTGTGAAATTTGCGCGAAAAACCCGGCCGACGGCCGGGTTCATTGTCCAAAATGAGGCTGTGCGGCTTGCTCGAGACCCCGAGCTTCCTTGATCCTCTCCGTCCGGGCTCTATTCGTTCGACGACTTACCGTCAATTCCCAAGCTTCTTCGCCCACTGCTTCAGGCTGTCCTGCCCGTTGACGTAAATTCGTTTGAGCTGCAAGGGCTCCTGATCCGATGCGGCTCTGCCCTGCTCGATTGTGAAGGCATACCGGAACCCCAGCTCCTTCAAAATCGCCAATGTGTCTTTGTTGAAATCGCCATACGGATAGCAGAAGACATCCGGCTTCACTCCCAGCTCCTCTTCGATCAAGCGGCTGGCCTCCTGAATTTCATGCCGCTGCTTGTCGCGAGAAAGCTTGGACATGCGGGGATGGGTCATGCCATGGGGCTGAATATCCCAGCCCGCTTCTTTCATTTCTTTCGCCTGCTCCCAGGTAATATAGAACGGATCACCGACAGCGCCAGGCGACATAAACAAGGTGGCTGGAAATGCATACTGCTTTAAAATTGGCATAGCGAGCTCATAGTTGTCCGCATAGCCGTCATCGAAGGTAAGCAGCACCGGCTTGGCCGGCCTCTCCAGCTTTTTCTCCAATATTTGCTGAAATGCCGACAATGTCAGGGGCGTGTACCCTTCCTGATGCAAATAGGCCATCTGAGCGGCCAGCAGCTCGGGATCAAGCACGATTGTGCTGCCAGGCTTCTTCCCGATGCTATGATAGTTCAAGACGGGAATCGAGACCGCCTTGCCCGACTCGTAGGCAGCCGCGGCGACCGTCTTCCCTCCCTTGTTCGCCGCCGGCTGAAGGGCAGCCGGTGTCTGAGCTTCCGCGGTCAGGCCGCTCGCGGGAACCGCCGGAATTTCTTCGGCTTTGGGGTGTACTTCAGGCTCGGGGGCAGCGGCCTGCTCTGGCGGTTCAGGCTTGTACGCCGATGGATCGGACATAGGCACTGCGGGAGCAACAAGAAGCTCCGCTTCAGGAAGGGATGGCAATGGCGCCGCCGTGTCCAGGGGCATATGGGGGGCGGAGTTCGGCCAAGCTGACGGCATAAGCGGATTGACGGCCTCCGGACGATCTTCCATGCCGCTGGTTGAGCATCCTGTCAGCAGCATATGAATCAAGGTCATAACGAGGAAGGTTTTCATTAACGTGATCATGACGAACCGTTTCATCAGACACACCCCTTTCCTGCTTCATATAAACCTATGTATATCCGTTTTGCATGGCCCTCATGCATGAAAGCGCTTCACTTCCATTGTACCAACGTGACTGAAAATAAGGAAGGCTCCTCCTTTTGGAACCTTCCTTATTTCATTGGTTGCCTCGTATTGCGCCCAAATCAATTAGCATCATATATATTTAATATTATTAATAATAAATGTCATTATTAAGTTTTGACATCCGTCTTTTTATTCCTGTTTTTGAAGAACGGGAGGGATAGAGCAAAGGATTTGCAAGGCGGCTTCGTCTGGCCCGTCTTGAAGAAATGCAGCGTAGCGTTAATCTCTCCCCCAAGCAAAATGATCATGCTGGACAAGTACAGCCATACCAGCAATACGATAATCCCGCCGAGGCTTCCGTACGTTTTCGTGTAGCTGTCGAACTGGTTCACATAAAACGAGAACAGTATGGAAACGACAATCCAGCCGATCGTGGCAAAAATCGCTCCGGGGATAACCCCCTTGAACTTCAGCCTCAGATTGGGCAAGTAGGCATATACAAGGACAAATAAAGTCCAGAGCACGACGATTGGTATCGCATACTGGAGCACAGCCCATAGCGGGGAAAACACGACCTCGATATGTACGGTTCGGAAGATCCACTCGGCAATGGTTTTCCCGAATACAAGCAGAACAAAGCTAAGCACGATCGCAACCGCCAGTCCCACAGTAGCCAAAATCGACAGCAGGCGTATAAGCCAGAACGGGCGATTTTCCTCTTCGTCATAGGCTTTATTAATGCCCTTAATAACCGCGTTGACTCCATTGGAAGCCGACCACAAAGTGGCGATAAGACCGAAGGATAACAAGGAGCCGCTTCTGGTGCCCTCAATCTCGCTCAGCACTCCGGCGATCGTCTGATTTGACATATCCGGCAGCAGCACGGCCAGTTTGGCGATCGCATCCGAGGTGCTGAAGTCCGTAAAGCTAAGCACAGCCCCGGCAAAAATCAGAAACGGGAAGAAGGACAGGATCAGATAATAAGTTAATTGCGCCGACAGCGCAGGCAGATCGTCGTCTTGAAAGCGGCAGATCAGCGTCTGAGTAAAGTCCATAAGTTTCATGTTGGCCTTGTTCCCCTTTCCGTCGAATTACGAGCCTTCTATTCAGCATAGGCCGTAATGTTTATTTTATTCAAGAATAACCGATTTCGCCCCTTATGACGCAGCAAAACCGGCTCTCGAGAGAACCGGTCCATCCATCTCACGTATGAAATTGCTTGCTTAAATGGCCTGCCGGGCTTAAAGCGGAGCCTGGAGAAACGTGTACGTATCCGAAGGGGTGTCGGCAATAAAGGGGCTGATTTCGCCCAGGCAGAACAGATGCAGCTCGTGCATCGCCCGCGTACAGGCCGTATAGAACAGCCTGCGCTCCGATTCGCGTCCGTAGCTGTCCTTCGACGCATTGTACAGCAGAACCGCGTCAAACTCTACGCCCTTTGCCAAATAAGCCGGTATAACGACCAGTCCCTGCTCGAAGGTGACCGTCTCCATTCCGATCAGCTTGGCCGGGACCTTGTCCTTCAGATGCCGATGCACCAACCGGCTTTCTTCCGCCGTTTTGCAGATCACGGCAAGCGTCCTGTGCCCATCCGCGATTAATTCCTTCAGCTTGGAGACGATAAGCTCCAGCATCTGAGCGGCTTCCCGCGCTAAGGTTACGGTTGGTTTCCCGCCATGCCGGTTGAACGGCTCGATCGTATCTCCGTTGGGCATCATGCCCCGGGTAAAATCTACAATCTGCCTTGTCGACCGGTAGCTTTTGCTGAACAAGACCGTCTGGGAGCTCTCCTTGTCAAACAAGGCCGCCAGTTCGCCAAAACCGTCGCTCTCCGCCGCCTGCACATGGATCGCCTGATTCCAGTCTCCAAGCGCCGTCCACCTGGCCATAGGAAACAGCTGACGCAAATAAGCGAGCTGGATCGGCGAATAATCCTGCGCTTCGTCGATGAAGAGATGCCGAACCTTCAAATTCCGGTGGCTGCCCTCTATCCGGTCTTTAAGCAGCACATAGGCAGTAGCATCTTCACTGGGCAGTTCACCCGCGGAGAGACGCGCAGCCGTATCGGCGCATATAGCCGGCCATTCCTCGGGAAGCTCCACCTCCGGGGCCATTGCGGCAGCGCGGTCAATATCCTGGAACAGCGCGGCATAGGTAGCGGGAAGGTCGATGAAGGACAGCCGTTTGACCCACCGGCGCAGCGGCTTAAAATGCTCGTTGACGACCATGGCCGCCAGCGCCGCTTTTTCCCGGTCAAAATCGTCGAATGTGTTTTCCGAAAACTGCTTTTGGCTGCGAAGCCGGTTATACGCTTCCAAGTAAGCCTCGCTGTCCAGCAGCTCAATCTCATCCTCGACCCATGGAGCTGGCCGTTCGGCCTTGGCGAACTGTCGGAGCTGCTGCTGCAGCCATTCCGTCACATCTACCAATCGGTTCGGAATCGACCAGCTCGGTTCGCAGCTATAAAATTTATCCCGGATCTGGGAGACAGAGATGAGCACCCGATCCCGGAAACGAATATCTTTGAAGACGATGCCTTCCTGCTTGAGACTTCTGACATAAGCCTCCATAAGCTCCAGAAATGTGTTGCCCGCTTTAAACCGTATTCCCGCTTGGCGGGCTGCGTAGTACGGGTGGTCCAGAGCTGTTAGCGCGAATTCGAGCTGCTCGAACGTATTCTCGACCCGGAACGCCTCTCCGACCCGATGTTCGACATATTCCTGGAATGTCGTCTGCTGCATATTGTCTTCCCCGAGCTCGGGCAGCACAGTCGACACATAGCTGTTGAACATCGGATTGGGCGAAAATAGCAGGATATGCTCTGCGCTAAGCGTCTCCCGGTAGCGATACAGCAGATAAGCGACCCGCTGCAGCGCCGCCGACGTCTTGCCGCTGCCGGCCGCCCCCTGCACGACTAGCAGCCGGCTTGTTGTATTCCGGATAACTTGATTCTGCTCGCGCTGTATGGTCGCCACGATGCTCTTCATCTGCGCGTCGGATTGCTTGCCCAGCACCTGCTGCAGCAGCTCGTCGCCGATCGTAATCCCCGTGTCGAACAGACTTACAATCTCGCCGCCGCGAATGATATATTGACGCTTAAGCTCCATCATGCCTTCGATACGGCCCATCGGCGTCTCGTATTCGGCCGGCCCCGGCGCGAAATCATAATACATCCCGGAGACAGGCGCCCGCCAGTCATAGATCAGGAACATTTCACCGTCGTCGTCCAGCAAGGAACCGATCCCTATATAAATGCGTTCAGCCGCGCTCTCTCCGGCCTCCCTGAAGTCGATGCGGCCGAAATATGGCGAATCCTTCAGCCTCTCCAGCACCTGCTGCTGCGCCCTGGCGTGACGATGGCTCCGCTCCCGCTCGGATAACACCTCGGCCTGCTGTTTCATGCTCGCGAACGTCTCAGCGGCTTCCGCAGCATCCTCGAAGTTGACGGTCACATCATCCCAAAATTCCTTGCGGATGGTGACGATCTCCGACTTTACCGTCCCCAGCTGCTCCTGGAGGCGGGAGATGCGGCTTAAGATCAGTGCTCTTATTTCGCTTGCACGCTGCTGTTCCTCCTGCCTCTCCGCATGTTCCTTCGCATTCATGCCTCGTTCTCCTTTACGCTATCGAAATTGTTGGCAATGCCCTCAACCGTCCGGTTCTGCCGGTCGGGACTCCTGTCACTGCAACTTTGCTCGCCATCCTCTCCAGCAGGCGATAACGAAAGCTTGACATACACATGGCGAGTGTGATAAAATAAATATGTACGCAGACGCCGAGAATTCATATTGAGGCGTATTTTTTTATTTTATCATATCTCACTTTATGAAGCAATTCAGGGATTACAAGTCCCGTATCCCCCATAGAGCGAAACCTGGAACTGCACCTTTAAGCGTTAGCCGATGTCTAACAATTCAGGTGCAAGTGTACTCAGATTTCGCTCTTTTTGATGTGCAAGAAACCGCTATTTCAGTTTAGAACAGATACCAATAAATCGCCACCTCATCACTTTCTTTATTCAGACCGCGATAGACATAGGAATCGAAGCCGCCGATGACAAATCCGCAGCTTTCGTAGAATTTACATGCGCGGACATTATTGTTTTGCGTCTCCAGCATGATTCCCGTCATATCGCCATCCTTCATCCAGCGTTTAGCCTGTTCGATTAGTTTCTTACCGACGCCGTATCCTCTGAAGGACTTGTCAACCTTGATATCCTCCACATAGGCATAGTTGTTCCAATTTCGTTTTAGAACAATTTGACCCACCACTTGATTCTGGGCGACGGCCAAATAACTAATTTGATGGGGATTGCCGATATAGTTCGAATAATCCGGAGCAGCGTCGCCTTCCGCAAATGCCTCATCTTCGTAGCTTTTATATGTTACTGGCCGCTCCTCCACCGTATAACCGATTTGCTGTCCCTTGAGCTCCAAGACAAGGACAGAATCCACGATAAAGCTCCCGTCAATGGTTATCTCGCTTACATCGTCCTCAGCCCTCAGTTCCCTGATTAAAATATCCACAGTCGGCCTCCCCTTTTTCGATAACATCGCAGAATGTTCTTTTTATGATAATCCAAACCATGGTACAGTCAAGCTCATTTCCCGGGCCTTCCCGGATTATTTCCCAGGCAACCGCATAAATCGCAGCGGATTGACAATTTCTCCTGTCTTTCGCCGCGTCTTCACTTCTCCATAGCAAAAATCACCCCTCCGGCCGGGCAGGCGCGAAGCGGGTGATTATGCAATAACCGATGAAGCATACAAAAGCCACAGCCTAAGAATCCAGCCGGATACGAGCGCCTCCGGATGACAAGCTCCGGTTGGCCGCATCCAGAAAGCGGATGATCTCAACCGTTTCCATCAGCGGTACATCGCTCTCCCCCGTATGGAACAGCCGGATCACGTGCTCCAGCATACTGGCGTAATAAGGCTTGGGATGGCTGGTCGTGTCGGCAAATCTCGTGCCGGCCGACGTATGGACGGCAGCTGCAAACTCCTGGCCCGGGCTGCGGCTCCCTCGAATGGTGCCGATCCGGCCATCCGCCCAAATGCCGGTGATCGTATCGCTGTCCCCCGACCGTACGGCCGCGACCGATACGCAGCCGGGCCCCATAACCCGGTACAGCATATCTGCCGTATGGACACCGTACCAATAAAACCCGGGCTGCGTCGGCTCCATATACATCGGTCCGAAGCAGTCCGCGCCCGCGATCTCGGCGCCGTCTGTCCGGATAGAGCGCAAAACCTCCGTCAGAGCCTCCGCATAACGCAGCGCCGACGAGCTCATGACCGGGATGCGGTAACGCTCGGCCTGCTCGGCGATTCGCAGCGCGGCGTGCGGATCGACGGTCAGCGGCTTATCGATGAACACCGGCTTGCCGTACGGCGCAACCGCGCGGAAGTGCTCTTCATGAACACGGCCATCCGCCGAAATGAGCAGCAACGCATCGGCCTGCTCGGCCACCGCCTCCGGCGAATCCAGGATTGCGGCGCTATAAGTGTCGCGCAGCTCCGCAGTAAAGCCCGCTACCCGATTGATGCTGAGCGGAAAGTCCGGCGAGCCTGCCGGGTAGGCGGCTACCACTGTTCCGCCTGCGACATAATACGGATGCGAAGGCTCATTCAGCAGTTTCGCGAAAGCAGGGGCATGCGAAGTGTCCAGACCGATCATACCGATGCGGATAGGTTTTTTAACAGAATGCGACAATCGATTTTCCTCCCTTAACGGTAACGGTCGGAAATTGAGAACCCTACTTGGCCGAGGATGCGCCTGCCTCGTTCCACAGCCGCCTTGCATTGTCGAGCGCAATACGTACGCCCTGACGCGGATCTTCCATACCCTCGAATTCCAGCGACACATAGCCGTCATAACCGGAGTTCTTCAGCACCGAGATGACCGCAGGCGTATCGATATCCCCTTGCCCGAAGATGGCGCCGCGCAAATAAGCGCCATGGCTGGAACGGAACCAACCCTCTCCCGGGTTGCCGGAAGTGCGGCGGTAGAAATCCTTCAGATGCACCATCGAGGCATAAGGAATATTATTCATAACGGCGCTAACCGGGTCCTCGTCCACGCACAGGAAGTTGCCGATATCCAGCGTCGTTCGGAAGTTGGGGCGGTCCACCTCGATAACCAGACGTCTTACCCGCTCGCTGTTCTGCAGGTAGAAGCCATGGTTCTCCAGGCTTGTCGTTACTCCGAGGCCGGCGGCATGATCCGCGATCCGTCTGCAGGCAGCCACCAGCTTGGGCAGGTCCTTCTCGAAATTTTCCAGCGTCGTCTCCGGGATCGGGCGCGAGGCGACATCATGACGCATCCGGGTTGCGCCGAGGCGGTGAGCGATTTCGACATGCCGGATCGTTTTCTCAATTTCCTGTTCGTATTCTTCATCGCTGTCCTTCACAAAGTTGGCGCCGATACAATAGCCCGAGATGGCGATGCCAACCTCTTCGGCTGTCCGGCGGATGTCGTCGATCAGCTCCGGCGTTTCGATCAGATTGAAGCTGATGGGAACGATCTCGACATGCTCGCCTCCATGCTCGGCGATCCAGCGGATCGCATCGGTCAGCGACATTTCATTCGTATTCAACAAGCGGTGAAGGCTATAAGTGCTGAGTCCAAGTTTCATATTTCTAATCCTCCCTGACGATTCCTTCTGAATTGGTTAGTGGCGAAGCAAATTATCCAGACAAACAAACCGGTAAATCTGCTTCGGTCTTCCCTTCGCTTTCCCGCGTTCTTCTCCCGCCACATGCACCAGGCCTCCGTCCATCCATTGCGTCAGCAGCCGGTGCGTGCTGCGCACGGTGACGCCCAGCACGGCCGCCAGCTCGTGTACGTTGTAGGCCGTCTTGCCCGTACGGGTCAGCTGGGCGACGATGCGCGACAAATAAAGCTGGGTGAGTCCAGCCCCCTCCGCCTTCTCGATCAACGCCGCGTCCAGCAGCGATACCTCGGCCTCCAGCGGCTCCGACATCTCCAGCGGCCCGATCACGCTCTCGTCCTCCCGGACGATGAAGCAAAGATTGCCGCCGGCTTCCTTCGCATGGCGCAGCGCAGTCCGGGCGTGCGACCCGGCTTCATTGGCGGAACGGCCGAAGCCGACTCCTATGCTGAGCGACAGCGACAGCGAATTTTGCGCCGACTTGGCAAGCGGGATAAATTTGTAGCCGCCCGTATGCCGCTCGAAGGTGCCCCGGGTTGTCACGAACAAATATTCGTCCCCGCCGAGCGTAGTCACATGGCCCTCCAGCGACTCCGCATACTCAAGCATCATCCGGTGGATATCCAGCTTCAGCCTCTGTACGTCATGCTCGGACTTGCGCAGCTCGGCCGCCTTGCGGAAGCCGTCGATGTTGATCAGCCCGACGACGATCTGCGCTTCCTTGCTTTTACGCGTCTCGGTCGACAGCAGCGCCCGCTCCAGGGTGACGATAATATCCTGCTCGGTCGGCAGCACCCATTCGCATGCCACACCGTCGCGCGTCAACACCTCGGCAACCGATCTCAGGGCGGTCAAGGCTACGGCGCCTCGGGCTGCCGCCTGCTGCTTATGGAAGGCAATCAGCGCTTCGGTATCGGTCGGCCGGCCTCCGTCGTAGAAGCTCAGCTCAGGCAGCGGCTGGCCCAGCTCACGGAACGTGCGGACAAATGGCTGCTCCGGCAGCGTATCGACGGACAACGACGCCAGCCCCCAGGTCCGCTCTATACGGAACAGCGAACGGTACAAGCCCGCTCCGGTGAGCGGCACGAATAACGCCGGCACGCGGTAGTGAATGCGCTCCCGGCATACCTGGTACGGCAGCGGCCCGGAGTACAGAATAACCTCCACCCCGGGCATCAGCTTCTCCGTTAGCGAGACAGCCTCATCCAGCGCAGCGTACGTCCCCGTAACCGGGGCAAATGAAGGGAAAGACTTGATTGCTCGAAGCATTATAGGGATCATCGGTTCTGGACCGATCAAGGCGATAGGAATACCCTTCTCTTCCGAAACGGGACGAAACAGCTCAGACATGGCACATCAACACTTCCCTCTTGTTGTTTCAAATGACGGTCGGGCTGCTGAAAGCGACCGGTTCCGGCGGTCCGCCTTAAGAAAGGCGGGCGTTCGCAGGATTCGCGGTTTCTTCAAGAGCCAGCCCCGCCATCATCAGCACGCCTTCGACCAGACAAGCCTCGTCGACGACGAACTTGGGATGATGAAGCCCGAAGGCCTTCTCCGCTTCCTCGGCAGGGCCGGAGCCCAGCCAGAAGAGGCTGCCCGGTACATGCTGCAGGAACACGGCGAAGTCTTCGCCCGCCATCGTTGGCCGGGCTTCCTGAAGACGCCGCTCGCCGAACAGGTCCCGGGCTACTTGCCCGACTCGCTCAACGCATGCGTCCGCTCCGGCCAGCACAGGCGTCTGCGGGATATAGCGCAGCTCCGCCTTGCACCGGTATGCCTCGGCGATATGCCGCACGATCCGCGTCAAGCGATCCGGCATCAGCTCCTGCACCTTCGGCGAGAACGTCCGGACTGTACCGGTAAGCACCGCCCGATGCGGGATCACATTGTTCGCTTCGCCCGCCTGCAGGCTGCCGATCGTTACGACAGCCGAATCGAACGGCGAGATCTCGCGGCTGACGGCCGTTTGCAGCCCCATTACGATGGCGGAAGCCGCCACGATCGGATCGATGCTTTGATCCGGGATGGCGCCATGCCCGCCCTTGCCTTCGATCGTCAGCTCGATCCGGTCGACCGAGCCCATCATCGGGCCTTGGAGGACCGCAATCTGACCGGCAGCAAGCGTAGGCAGGTTATGCAGCGCATAGATGGCATCGACATTATCCAGCACGCCGTCCTCCAGCATCGCCTTGGCTCCGGCATTGATCTCCTCGGCAGGCTGCACGATGAACCGGACGGTTCCGGCGAGCAGATGCCGATGAGCGGCCAGAAGCCGGGCCGCCCCGATCAATATGGTCGTGTGCACATCGTGGCCGCACGCGTGCATAAGGCCGTCACGCTCGGAAGCGAACGGCAGACCGGTCTCTTCTCCGATGGGCAGAGCATCCATATCGGCTCTCAAAGCGACCGTCGGTCCCGGACTGGCTCCGCGAAGCTCGCCGACTACGCCCGTGCGGCCGACTCCCGTAGTGACTTCAAGGCCCGCTTCCCGCAGCAGCCTGGCGGCCAGCTCGGCGGTCCGGACTTCCTCGAACGCCGTCTCCGGGTAACGATGCAAGGTGCGGCGCAGCTCGACGAGCTCCGGCAGAAGCCCCTCGGCATACGTCCGCAGCTCGGCGGCCAGCTCGGGTGAAAGAACTTTAGCCATTGGCGTCCACCTCCTGCCCGTTTTGTGCGCCGGATGAGGGGTCCGGCTTCTGCGGCTCGGCCCCGTTCAATGGCGGCTCTCCTGCAGCCGGCTCTGCCGCTCCGGGGCTTGTGGAAAGTCCGCCCCTGCGATACAGCTGCTGCATGAGCTTTTTGCCGGTTTGCGTCTGAGCCAAGCCGCCTTTGGCCGTTTCACGGTGCTTCTCGGGCATCGCTGAACCGACCTCATACATCACCTGGATCACTTCATCCGACGGGATCACGCTGCGGACCCCCGCCAGCGCCATATCGGCGGCGGCAAGTGCCGTAACGGCTCCGAAGCCGTTGCGTACGATGCACGGCACCTCGACAAGTCCGGCTACCGGGTCGCAGATCAGACCCAGCGTATTTTTGAGCGCCAGCCCGACCGCATGAACGGCCTGCTCCGGACTGCCTCCTCGCAGCTCGACCAGCGCCCCGGCGGCCATCCCGATGGCAGAGCCGACCTCCGCCTGGCAGCCGCCTTCGGCTCCCGAGACGAAGGAACGGTTCGCGATGACGTACCCGATCGCCCCGGCGGCGAACAAGCCGGAAACCATGTGCGCGTCATCCCAGCCGAATCTTTCCTGCGAGCTGAGAAAGACGCCCGGAATAATGCCGCAGGAGCCGGCCGTAGGCGTTGCGATAATGCGGCCCATCGAGGCGTTAACCTCGGAGACCGCGAGCGCATAAGCCATCGACCTGCACGCCTCCTCCCCAAGCAGCGGAGGGGTGGCTGCCGCATAAGCCTGCACGCGCTGCGCATCCAGTCCGGTCATCCCGCTGCGGGACAGCGTATTTTCCGTCAGCCCCTTGCGGACCGCCTCTTTCATGACGCCGTAGTAGCTGGTCATTTTGGCGAACTCTTCTTCCCGGCTGCGGCCGGTTTCCTCCGCCTGATCGTCCAGCATCAATGCTCCGATGGTCTTGTTTTCCAGCATACAACGTTCGGCCAATTCCCGCAAGGAACGAACCATCATTGCTGTTTCCCCTCTTCTTTCTTCAAGTCGATGGTGATGGCGCGCTTGACATGCGCGACCTTCGCAATCCGCTTCATCAAGTCGTCCTCAAGCGACTGATCCGCCTCAATGACCGTCATCGCGCTTCCCGTCCGGGACGTGCGGTCAACATCCATATAACCGATGTTCATTCCCTGCTCCTTGAACAGCTGTGTGATGTCGGCCAGCACGCCGGGACGGTCGTCATGATAGATCAGCAGAGTCGGATATTCGCCTGAGAAGGTCACCGCGTGCTCGTCTACAGCCTGAATCTCGATATTGCCGCCTCCGATGGAGACGCCGCGCAGCGACGTCGTCAGCGTATCGCCCGACAGCAGCAAATCCACGGTGTTCGGATGAGTGATCCGGCCGGACCCGGTGCGGATGACCAGTTCCAGTCCGGCAAGAGCGGCTTCTCCAATCGCGTCCGGGATGCGGACATCGTCGGTGGCGAACCCCAGCAGGCCGCTGACGACCGCCAGATCGGTGCCGTGGCCGCGGTACGTATCGGCGAACGAGCCGTAGAAAATGATCTCGGCGCGCGCCATTTGCCCGCCGAAAAGTTGACGGCCTACCTGTCCGATCCGGACCGCGCCTGCCGTATGCGAGCTGGACGGCCCGATCATGGCCGGCCCGATAATGGAGAAAACGTCTTTAAACCTCACGTCTACGCCTCCAGCCAGCCCTGCAACCGAGAGGCGACGAAATCATCATCATTCAGATGAGGATAACTGCGGTACACCCGATCAATCTCCTCCATCTGTCCGGGGGAGAGCTCCTCGTCAGGATTCAAGCACCAGCGTCCTTCCAGCAGCCCCTGGCGTCTGAGCACTTCGTGGATGCCCGGAATGCAGCCGTGGAACCCGTTCGCCGGATCGAAGAACGCCGCGTTGCTGTCCGTTACTTCGATATTGCGAGTCAGCCATTCCTGGGCGATGAGCTCGTCCTTGCGGGCTTCCTTGATTTCTTCCAGCAGCCGGACCGCCGTATGGGTCCAGACCGCCCAGTGGCCGAGCAGTCCGCCGACAATCCGCTTCTCGACCGGCTGTCCGTCGACCGGGAACCGGTATACGGTGAACAGATCGTTTACGATGTTGTCGTCGTTGCCCGTGTACAGGGCGATCTCGTCCCGGCGGGACGATTCGATGACAGCCCGAGCCACATCGATCGTCTGATAGCGGTTGAACGGCGCCATCTTGATCGCGACCACATTCGGAATTTCAGCGAACTTCCGCCAGAAAGAGTAGCTGAACAAGCGTCCGCCAACAGACGGCTGCAGGTAGAAGCCGATTACGGGGATGATAGCGGCAATCTGCCGCGCTCTCTCCAGATGCTGCTCCTCCGACCAGCCGGGCAGTCCGCCCATGCTGAGCAGGCCGGCGTCATAGCCAAGCTCCGCCGCAAGCTTTGCTTCCGCGATCGCCTGTTCCGTAGGTCCGCAAATACCTGCCACTTTGATAAACGGACGGTCCGGATTCGCCTTATCGATCTCTTCGGCCGCCAGCCGCAGCACCGGCTCGAACAACCCGATCTCAGGCTTTCGGATCTCGAATTGCGTGGAGTGGACGCCTACGGCGATGCCCCCCGCTCCGCTGTCTATATAGTAGCGGGTAAGCGCCCGCTGTCTGCGTTCGTCGAGCTGCCTGGCTTCATTCAGCGCCAGCGGGTGGGCGGGAATGACCAGCCCTTCGTGCAGCGCGCGCAGCTTCGATTCGGATAGTTGTTTCGCTGTGCTCATCGCTTAGTAGTTCCCCTTTCTCTCCTGGAAGTGAGTCGGCTTATTCCACATCTCGCCGCCCTCCATAACCCAGCCTGCCACCCAGTCAAGCATCTGGTTCAAGCTGACTTTCGGATAGCCGAACAGCTGGTTGCATTTGCCCGAGTTGCTCAGCAGCGCATCCGTTGCTTCCACTCCGGTAAAGGCCGGCTCCAGCCCCATCCTGGCGCCAAGCGCTTCCGCCACCCGCCGCAGCGAAATCGTCTCAGGTCCGGTTACATTCAGCACAGTCGGCGGCGTAGAGCAGATCGTAAGCGAGCGCAGCGCAATCTCATTGGCATCTCCCTGCCAGATGCAGTTCACATGGCCCATCGTCACATCGATCGGGTTGCCGGCCTTGATGGACTTCGCCACCTCCAGCAGAACGCCGTACCGCAGGTCGATCGCATAGTTCAGGCGGTAGATCGTCATCGGGGTATTGTTTTTCCGGGCAAAATGCTCGAACACGCGCTCGCGTCCCAGGCAAGACTGGCCGTACTCGCCGACCGGTCCTGTCGGCTGCTCTTCGGTTGCTCCGCCATCGCTGACCGGGGTAAGCGGATAAACGTTGCCTGTCGAGAATGCCACAATGCGCGAGTTTTTATACTTCTCGGCGACGCGTCCAGGCAGGTAGGCGTTCATCGCCCAGGTGAAATGCTCGTTGCCCTTCGTGCCGAATTTATTGCCCGCCATATACAGCACATTGTCCACATGAGGCAGTGCTTGCAGAGCTTCGTCGTTCAACAGGTCAACAGCGATTGTCTCCACGCCGATGTCCTCCAGCTCTTGACGGAGCGTGCCGTTGGAAAAGCGCGAAGCGCCGATCACTTTTTTGCTGATGCCCGCTTCTTTAATGGCATTAACAGCCAGCTGTGCCAGGGTCGGTCCCATCTTGCCGCCGACGCCGAGCAGCAGAATATCGCCCTCGACGGAAGCGATGTCGCGGATTAATTCGGAAGATGGCTGCGCCATGCGCGCTTCGAGCTCTTGAATCGTTTTCATGAATAATCTCCCTCTCTGAAAAAACTCATTTTGAACTTGATTGTGTGTGTGTCTCACTCCTTATGATAAAGGTCTCGCGTATTAAAAGACAGGACTTTAAAAAGTCTATAATAAACGACAAAAACGGGTTTGCTCCGGCGCAGCCTGCTTCTTGCTCTTCTTGCACCGCTTTTTTCAACTTGGCGCCTCGGACAAGCGCGAATCAGCTCCATGCCGGCAAGCTGTCTCGCGTCTTAGCGAGCGCCAGCCGACAACGTATAGCACTTCCCACGCTGCATCGCTTCACCGTATGAAAACGACCCGGCAAAGAAAAACGCGTCAGGTCATTAATCTCCTGCCGCGTTTGCAGCTCTTGTTAACCTATTCCAGCAGCTCGCACATGGCGTCGAGCGCTTCTTCCTCGTCTCCGCCGCGAGTTTGTATACGCAATTTGGTGCCTTCGCGCAGCGGCAAAATCATGATCCCCAACACGCTTTTGGCATCCAGCTTGATCTCCTTCTCCTCGCAGAGCAGCAGGATGTCGGACTTGAAGCCGCTGGCTGTCCGGGAAAGCGTCTGCCAATCCTGAAAATCGAACGAACGTCTAACCGTTACTTCATGTACTCTCATCGCCCTAACCTCCCACCGCGCAGAACAAGATGCGTAACTATTTATCGTATTGTATGCCGGGAGAAAAGGACGAGCAGCGGCCAGCGTCTCTCCGTACCTGCGTATCCTTCCTCGCCCGCATCTACAGTAGTATTCGCGCTCCGGAGCATTTCTCCTGCTGATGGAAAACAGCCCGCCTCACCTTCTCATCCACCGGGTTTCTCCCCCCATTGCCCGGCAAGCCACCGCTCGATGCTGTCCGCCGTCTTCTGCAGATTAGTTATCCCCTGCTCGTCCATATATGGAGCATAACTGCGAAAATAATCAGGATGTCCGCCTACGAGCGGCAGCGTGATCCTGACCGCCGGCGCATGCTTGCTCCGATTCCAGCGCAGCCTGGTGAGCGATGTCCGCTCCCAGCCGCCCCAGCGCCCGAGCAGCGTGACCGGGTCCCCCCAACGCAGTCCGGGATGGCCGGCTGCCCCAATAACCAATACGTCCTCCCGTTCGTCCGGAAGAACCCGGCATCTGGGAGAGCCTATCAGGACACAGCGTACGCGGACCAATCCCTGGCCCCGGCTCTGAATCCGGCTCTGGCGCAGCCACCTCGCTGCATGCAGTCCGGCTGCGCCCCCTCCGCTATGGCAGAGCAGCAGCACATCCACAGGGCCGGCGGAGTCATCCTTGTCCGTCACTCCCGCCTCTCCGCTCACTTGCACGGCTTCCCGCAGCCTCTCCCTTATTCGCTTCGCTCCGATGCTTCTCTCATATTGTCCGGGCGGCAAAGCGATATCATAGGCGATCTCGCCGAGCTGAGCCAGCAAGTAGCGGCTCCAATCCCCGTAGGGAAATGCCGCCGCCGTCTCTGTCTGCCAGCCCTGACCGCACAGTCTCTCCGCCATCTCGGCTCCAATCGCATCCATAAATCCGGGAGCCGTCGCCAGCCCCGGCAACAGAACGATAACCGCTTTGCGGCCGTTTTTCATCCTACCCCTCCCATTGGCGTTTTCGCTCCAGCAGGCCTAATCCGATCCTTAGTGAGCCTGCCTGGCAGACTCCCCTCCCGTGCAGACTGAACAAGCTCCCTGCATAGGCAAGGAGCGGGCAATACGATTCGCGTTGAGCGGCCTGTCCTCCTGTCTCCGTCACCGTCTCCAGAACGTGCCGGTGCCCGGCTGCGCTACTCGTCCCTCGACCAAGGTCCAGCAGCGCATCAAGCCTTCAGGCGGTTTTCGAAACCGGTGAAATGGTTTACAATGAACTCATAACGAATGATCGCGCAAAGGACAGGTGAAGAAATCATGAAATGGAACGGAAGAACGATCGGGGGCATCGCCCTTGCGCTGCTGGGAATATGCTCCGCTTTTGTATGGGGGGCCTTGTGGGCGTTGATTTCTTACGCCGTGGCCTTCGCTCTGCTCTTCTTCGGACTCCGGTTCTGGCGGGAAGCGGACAACACCTTCAAGCAAGTATGCAGCGGCCTCGGCATGCTGGCCGGCGTGCTGCTCCTGCTTTACTGGCTGCCCAAGTTCATCGCCCTGCTCATCTCCGTCGCTATGATCCTCGGAGGCTGGTGGTTATATCGGACAGGCCAGTCTTCAGGCTACACTTATCGGGTCAAATAAGACCGGCCAACCGCCACCTATCTCCAACTCCCGGCTGCCCGCTGCGTCGCGATCGAAAAAAATGCGACATATCAGCCGGAGCAACAAAAAGACTGCCCCCGGGCGGTCTTTTTTGCAATTTATTGTCCCGGCTTGCATCCGTTTTGATCAGCCTGTACCGGCTTGTACGGGCTTATATCGGCGTGCACCCGCTTTTAATCCGCCTGCATCCGCTTTCGAACCCGCTTGCCTCAAACGCGCGGCTTCGCCCGGCTCGTCGGAGCCGCAGACAACGGATCATCCGGCCACACATGCTTCGGATAACGACCCTTCAAGTCTTTCTTGACTTCAAAGTACGCCTCACGCCAGAAGCTGGCCAGATCGCGAGTCACTTGAACCGGACGATGCGCGGGAGACAGCAGATGCAGTACCAGGGGGACTTTGCCCTCCGCCAGCCTCGGCGTCTGCTGCAAGCCGAACATCTCCTGCAAGCGCACGGCCAGCAGCGGGGCATCCGGATCGCTGTAATCGATCGGGATGCGCGAGCCGCTGGGCACAGTCCAGTGAGTGGGCGCCTGGCTCTCCAGCGCCTGACGCTGCGCCCACGACAGCATCCCCTCCAGCAGAGCGGCCGGCTGCAGCCGCTGCAGTTCCTCACGCTGCTTCATGCCGTAGAGGTGGGGACCAAGCCACTCCTCCAGCGTGGCAAGCAGCGCTTCATCGGACACATCCGGCCACCGGCCATCACCGGTATGGCGGTGCATGAACGACAGCCTCTCCCGCAGCTGGCGGCCCGCCTTCGACCAGTTCAACAGCTGAAGCCCTTCCGTCCTTATCCCCTCAAGCATGGCGGCAAGCAGCGCGTCCGGGTCGGGTTTCTCCCAGACATTCTCCTTCAGCGTGAGCGCCCCCAGCTTGACTCGCTGACGAGCCCGTACATTCCTGGCTTGTCCGTCCCAATAAACGACCGACTCCTTGGTGATCGCATCCCCCAGATGGCGGTACAACTCCTCCTCGGCGATAGGAGCCGCCAGCAGAATCCGGCTGTCCGTGCCCTGATCATCCAGCTCGGCCACGGCAAGATAGGCGGCCATCGACAAGCTTTGCATCCGGCCGAAGACCACTCCGCGTCCGCCGCTTAGCTGAAATCGGCCGTCGCCCCGGCCTTGGGCAATCCGGTCGGGATATGCGAAAGCCAACAGCAGGCCGCAGCAATCGTCCCCCTGCCCGGCATTTCCCTTCAAGCTGAGCTTGCGCTTCCATTGGGCCGCCTCGTCGACCACACGGCGCTTGGCCGCTTCATCGGCCCCGGAAGAGCCGCGCTCTCCGGCCCGCAGTCCTTGGATGAAGCTTCGCAGAGCCGCATACCGCTGCCTCAGATCGGCATCCGCTCCCCCCGACTCGCTGCGGAAGATGTCCCGCTCCTGCAGCAGCGCCGCCAGCTCGCAGGCGGCCTCGCCAAGCCCCAGCGGGATCGCGCGCAGGATCATATGGGCGAGCCTGGGCTCCATCCCAAGCTCCGCCATCTGGCGCCCATGCGCGGTCAAGGCGCCTGACGCGTCCAGCGCGCCAAGCTGGCGCAGCAGCTCGCGCGCCTGCCTATAGGCGCCCGCAGGCGGAGGGGTCAGCCAGCGGAGAGTGCCGGGGTCGGCGGCTCCCCAGGCTGCCAGCTCCAACGCCAGCGGGGCCAGATCGGCCTCGGCGATCTCCGGCGTCCGATGCTCGCTCAGCATCCGATTCTCCGCCTCGGACCATACGCGATAGCAGATGCCCGGAGCTTGGCGGCCCGCCCGCCCGCGCCGCTGATCCGCCGAAGCGCGGGACGCCCGCTGCGTCTCCAGCCGGGTCATGCCCGTGCGCGGCGAGAATCGCGGAGCCCGCATCAGCCCGCTGTCCACCACGATGCGCACGCCGTCTACCGTAAGGCTGGACTCGGCTATGGGCGTGGACAGCACAATTTTGCGCTCGCCAGGCTTCCCCGCCCGCAGCGCCGCCTCCTGCGCCTGGGGAGGCAGCATGCCGTACAGCGGCGCAAGCCGAATGCCGGCGAGTCCCGGCCGTCCTGCGAGCAGCGCCTCCACGCGGCGAATTTCGGCTGCGCCAGGCAGGAAGACGAGCACGTCCCCCTCGGCCTCCAGGCAAGCCGTCTCGACAACTCGAGCGACCGCCTGCTCCATCCGCTCCTGACTCCGCAGCGGGGGCATATACCGGGTCTCAACCGGGAAGGTTCTCCCTTCGCTGACAAGCACCGGGGCGTCGGCCATAAGACCGGATACGGCGGCCGCATCCAGCGTCGCGGACATGACCAGCAGACGCAGATCATCCCGGAGCGCGTCCTGCGCTTCCAGACAGAGGGCGAGGCCCAGATCGGCCTGCAGGCTGCGCTCATGGAATTCGTCAAACACCACGATCCCCGCCTCCTCCAGCGACGGATCATGCTGAAGCATCCGCGTGAGCACACCTTCCGTGATCACCTCGATCCGCGTCCTTCCGCTCACCTTCGTCTCCAGCCGAACGCGATAGCCGACCGTCTCTCCGACCGCTTCCCCGAGAGCCTCCGCCATATGCCGGGCCGCTGCCTTGGCCGCCAGCCGTCTCGGCTCCAGCAGCAGCAGCTTGCGTCCCTGCAGCCAAGGCTCGTTCAGCAGCGCGAGCGGTATCCTCGTCGTTTTGCCCGCCCCCGGCTCCGCGACAAGCACGGCTCTCGTTTGCCGCTCCAGCGTGCTTCGAATTTCGGGCAGCATGGCGTCTATGGGCAATGTATACGTATTAGTCACTTCCGCTTGCCTCCTGTACTCCGTCTATCCACGCCGGGCGTCGCTCGGTTCGGACAGCTTACGCTCTCCTGCCTGTTCACTGCAGCTTCGATCCGTTGCCTTTCCCGTCTCAACTCCGGCTCAACTGCAGCTTCGATCCGTCCTTTTCCTAACTCACGCTCTCCGGGTCAACGGCAGATCCGATCCCTCGGCCGGTCACACCGCTGTAAGTGTGAGTGTGCCTCGGTATCGTCAAGATCGTCGTATAGAAATTGCCCTGCGTAATGAAAGGCTCATCATCCACCCGGGACACAATTCTATGATAATGCTCGCCGTTTGGCAGTCCGACAGCCGGTCCCGTCGTTCCGACATACCGGTGGAAATGTCCGTCGGCCATCAGCGTATGTCCCTGAAACGTATGAACATGCCCATCGGTGGAATTGCCGTTCACCGGATAAGTAAACAGCTCCATCCGATGGGCATGATCCAGCGTGACGTCCGTAATCGTCTGAAAATAATGGGCATGCGCAAAAGCCGGGGCCTCTGTTGTCTGAACCACCGGCTGCACGATGCCGCGATTGTTGTCTATGCGTATAAATTCGCTCATATTGCTCCGCCCTTCTCCCGCGCAGGGGCATATACGCCCAGTATACGCGGGAGAGCGGCCCAATCATGCTTTGCCCCTCACAACTAACTCTCAACCGTTTCGCGCCGAGCCGGATTATCCTTGCTCAGGCAGCGCAATCCAGCCCTTGTAGATCGCATAATAAAACAAAAAGGAACTGATCAGTCCGAGCGCCAGCATCAGCAGCGCAGCAGTCTTCTTCTTCTGGAAAGCGAACAAAAACGCAAGGCTGAAAAAGGTTCCCATAATAATCAAACAAACCAGCATGATAATCGTTGCCACTCGCTCTCATACCCCTTCACTTCGCAATAGGACTTTGGTGGGTCCTGACGATTACCAAAATACCACAATTCGGCCTCGAAGCCTAGACGCTTCGCTCCCGACCCATGACAATTTATTGACGGGAGCCGGATATGGCTCCTCTTCCCAAGCATGCCGCCTTATTTCTTGTCATCTCCATGGCTGTGCGCGTGCTCGGCGGGGCTGTCATGGGGGTCCAGGAACGTAACCGACAATTCGGCATAATGCACGCCCTTCAACACCTGAATGCGCCGCTTCAGTTCCTCCAGCTGGGCATGCAAGCCGCGAACGACCAAAATCTCCAGACATTGATGATGATTAAGATGAACATGCATGGTCGAAATAATCTGATGATGATAATCATGCTGAAGCTCGATCAGAGTAAGCGGAAGATCGGAGATATGATGGTCGTACACCATCACGATCGTTCCCGCCACCGGACGGTCTGCCTGCAAGCCTCCGGGCTCCAGCAGCACGCGGCGCACCAGATCCCGGATCGCTTCCGACCGGTTCGGATACCCTTTTTCCGCCAGATACACATCGAACTGCTTGACCAGCTCCTCCGGCATAGACACGCCGAAGCGCGTTAATATATCTTTTTCCAAGCGATCACCTCGTCCTGTCTCTGCTGCTCATTTTATCACAACGTCCCGCAGGCAAAAAGACCTTCCCCCGTCCATCCGACAGGTAGAAGGTCTTCGCTCGGCCTTGTTACGCCGCGGCTTCCGCCGCTTGCCAAGTCCGGCCGCTACTCAGAGCAGCCGGAGCCCACGGCATCGGCTTCTTCCACATTGATTTTCTCCGAGATCGAATCACGGATAACGCCCATTACCAGCTGCAGCAAGTAGTTGATATCTTCCTGAGACTGCTTGAATTGGCTGACGATCGGGATCGAATCCAGCTGGTCCTGGAGCTCTTCGATTTCCCCTTCGATCTTGTCGACCATCTTCTGGTTCTGAAACGATTCGAAGGCTACAATCTCCTTCTGCTTCTTCTTGATGGCGCTGATCAGCGTCTGGATCTGGTCATTGCCGGCAATCTGCTTCTCCGCCTGCTGGAAAAACTGGACCTCGTTGGAGGTCGCCAGCATCTCCGCCAGCTCCTTGGCCTTCGCCAGGATGTCTTCGCCGACGATCATCTCGGTATTCGTATACAGCTCCATGCCGCAGTCGTTATATTTTTGCTCTGCCATTAGGTGGACACGTCCCTTCTTATCCAAGTTGTGAACTTACTGCCGCTTCCTGAACCCATTCCCCTTTGATATAAAACGTTGGCGTCTCGGTGATGCGCACCTGTACGAATTGCCCGATAAGCTCCTTCGGCCCTTCGAAATGCACCAGCTTATTCGTTCTGCTCCGCCCCGCGAGCACCTTATCATTGTTCTTGCTCTCGCCCTCAACCAGCACCTCCAGCGTCTGGCCGTGCAGCCGTTCGTTGGCCGCCTTGCTGTATTCGCCCAGCGTGTCGTTCAGCCGGTACAAACGCTGCTTCTTCACCTCGGACGGGATATCGTCCTTCATATCCGCCGCAGGCGTTCCTTCGCGAGGCGAATAGATAAAGGTATATGCGCTGTCATAGCCGACCTCGCGCACGAGCGCCAGCGTCTCCTCGAACTGCTCGTCCGTCTCGCCTGGGAAGCCGACAATAATATCGGTGGTCAGCACGACATCCGGCATGGCGGCCTTAATCTTGCCGACAAGCTCCAGATACAGCTCCCGGGTGTATTTGCGGCTCATGCGCTTCAAAATTTCATTGCTGCCCGACTGCACCGGCAGATGGATATGCTCCATCAGATTTCCCTTCTTCGCCAGCACCTCGATCAGGTGGTCGTCGAAGTCGCGCGGGTGGCTTGTCGTGAACCGCACACGCGGAATATCGATCTTGCTGACATCCTGCATCAGATCGCCGAACCGGTATTCGATGTCCTCGAAGTCTTTGCCGTACGCATTGACATTTTGCCCGAGCAGCATAATTTCTTTGAAGCCCTGCCGCGCCAGCTCGCGAACCTCGGCAATGACGTCCTCAGGCCGGCGGCTGCGTTCTTTGCCACGCGTATACGGAACGATGCAGTAAGTACAGAACTTGTCGCAGCCATACATGATGTTGACCCATGCCTTGATGCCCTCGCGCTTCTTGGGCATGTTCTCGATGATATCGCCTTCCTTGGACCATACCTCGACAACCATCTCCCGGTTGAAGGACACGTCCCTGAGCAGCACCGGCAGCCTGTGAATATTATGCGTGCCGAAGATAAGGTCGACGAACGGATGCTTGGTCATGATCCGGTTCACGACACCTTCCTCCTGCGACATGCATCCGCAGACGCCAAGTATAAGCGACGGCTTCTCCAGCTTCAGATGCTTCAGGTGGCCAAGCTCGCCGAATACCTTGTCCTCGGCATTCTCGCGCACGGCACAGGTATTCAGCAAAATCATATCGGCTTGCTTGCGGTCGTCCGTGGACTGATAGCCCATCTGCTCCAACATGCCCTTGATAGTTTCGGTGTCATGCTCATTCATCTGACAGCCATAAGTGACGATCTGATAAAATTTGCCTTGACCGAACTCCTTCATGTCCTGCGGGATGCCGAAGTCATAATGGACTTCGATCGATTCCTTGCCTCTGCGCTTTCCTTCGGCCAAATCCGGCTGGGAATTGATCTGAATATTTCTTCCCTTAATCCGGTACGTCGTCTTGCCGTCGCCTTCGGATACAACCTTCGCATCGGAGAAATCAAAATACTTGGAGTAGTCCTTCACCTTGTCGGATTTTAAGTCCGATGTATGCTGGCTCTCCTTCTTCATGCTGCTTCACGTCCCCTCTATAATCAAAACCATCCTGCGATAAGCAATCTGATACAACTTAATCCAATACAACATTATAGCATTCCGACTCTATGATATCCATCTCGGGAAAAAGGCAATATTCGTACAAATCCCCACCCGGCCGGATCCGTACATGCAAAAGACCCCAATCCGGGGGGGGGGGACTGAGGTCTTTCGTCTTTATTTGCGCAAGTTATATTGGTCAATCATCTTGTTCTGCTGGTCAACGTACCGGCTTGTAGCCGGCTGATTTTGATGGCCCTCATTCACCTTCTCCTGAGGATCCAGCTCTTCGATAAACGATCTGAGGTTGTTTTTCGGCTGCCCGTTGTCGTCAAACTTGTTTAATGGCTTGTCTGCCTGGTTCTTACCCATACGTCTAGCCACCTCCATAGAATAGGACATGACTATTCTTAACCGCCTGGGCGAAAGGTGAAACAAGCATTCCTCCGTTTTTTGGGGAAGTTATGTAGACAAGATGGTCGCCAGATCGCCTGTCTGGACGCCAGCCGCATTGGCTTCATCCGTATCGATATGCATGTCCAGCGCGTACTGCTCCGATACCCGAGCCACAACCCGCTCGAAAATAACCGAACGCTCGCCCTCCACACGCACCGTCAGCAGCTGCTTGTCCGCAATTCCCCAGTTTGCCGCAACTTCGGTATGAAAATGAATATGCCGCGCCGCTACGATCACGCCCTGCTCCAGCTCGACCTCGCCGGCCGGCCCGATGACCCGAATCCCCGGCGTGCCTTCAATATCGCCGGACTCCCTTACCGGGGGCTTCATGCCAAGGGCAAAAGCATCCGTGCGGGATATTTCCAGCTGCGACTTGGGACGTGCGGGGCCAAGTATCCGTACTTTATCAAAGCGCCCCTTCGGGCCGACGACGGCTACCGTCTCCTCGGCTGCATATTGTCCCGGTTGAGATAAATCCTTCATCGCCTTCAGCTCATAACCTTTGCCGAATAAAGCCTCGATATGCTCGGGAGACAGATGAATATGTCTGGCGGATACGCCGATCGGTACTTGTTTCATATGCGTTCTCTCCTCGCTCTCTCTATCGTTTTGCCTTTGCCCTCCCTCTCATTATACCCTGAACGCAAACAAAAAGCATACGGCCTAAGCCGTATGCCTGCTTGTTAAGCTGCGCTTATTTGAATTCGGACACCAATTTATCAAATTCTGCTTCTGTCAGCTCGAGATTGGCTTTGTTCAGGCCCTCCGGCTTAAAGCCGGCAACCAGATTTTCATAGCTTTTTCTCGTTTTGTCCTGATAGATCAGACCGGTTACGAGGCTGTTTGTTTCCATGATTTTATTCATGGCCATCGCACGGTTGGACGAATCGTAATCCGGCGTTTCTTCCAGATCGACGATATTTTCCTTGAACCACTCGTACGTATTTACTTTGTTGAACGTTACACAAGGGCTGAATACGTTGATGAAGGAGAAGCCTTCATGCTTCATGCCTTCTTCGATCAGTGAGGTCAGCTGCTTCAGGTTGCTCGAGAACGACTGGGCTACGAAAGTTGCGCCTGCCGCAAGAGCTACCTCAAGCGGGGACAAAGCGGATTCGATCGAACCGGATGGCGTTGATTTCGTCTTGAAGCCTTCCGCGGAACGCGGTGAAGTTTGGCCTTTGGTCAAGCCATAGATCTGGTTATCCATGACGATATACGTAATATTGATGTTGCGGCGAATGGCATGCACCGTGTGCCCCATCCCGATAGCGAAACCGTCTCCGTCTCCGCCGGCAGCGATAACTGTCAGCTCGCGGTTAGCCATCTTCAGACCTTGCGCGATCGGCAGCGAACGTCCGTGAATTCCGTGGAAGCCATAGGCGTTGATGTAACCGGAGATCCGGCCCGAGCAGCCGATACCCGATACGACAGCAAGCTGTTCCGGCTCCAGACCTACGCCGGCAGCCGCTCTTTGGATGGCTGCTTGGATGGAGAAATCTCCGCAGCCAGGGCACCAGTTCGGTTTGATGTTGTTACGGAAGTCTTTTAACGTTGCCATACTAGGTTCAGCTCCTGACAGAATGTAGTGATTTCAGCTGGCAAGAATGGGTTGCCATCGTATTTCAGCATGCTTTTGATTTTCTCGGCATAACCTACGTTGAGCTTGATCAGGGAAGCCAGCTGGCCGGTCGCATTGTTCTCTACGATCACGACTTGCTTCGCTTTCTCGAGGTAAGGCTGAATTTCTTCGACCGGGAACGGGTGAAGCAAGCGAACCGTGATGTGGTTCGTGTTGATGCCCTTCTCGGCCAAGCGGCCGCGCGCCTCGTCGATTGTACCGCCTGTGGAGCCCATGCCGATGATCAGCAGGTCCGGCGTTTCGTGAGGAGCATCCACCTTGATCGGGTCCGTCACCTTGATATTTTTCATCTTGCCCAGACGCTTATCCATCATTTTCTTGCGGTTGATCGGGCTTTCGGACGGACGGCCGTCTTCCGCATGCTCAACGCCTGTCACATGGTGAATCCCGTACTTCTGGCCAGGCACGGAACGCTGGGAGATGCCGTCTTCCGTGAACTCATAACGCTTGAACATTTGATTCTCTGCGGTTGGAGGCAGCTCGCCCTGCTGCAGCTTGCCGCGTTTCACTTGGATCCGCTTGTAATCAAGCAGCTCGCTCGTTTGCTTGCCCAGAGACAGCTGCAGATCCGTCAGAAGGATAACCGGCAGCTGATGCTCTTCCGCCAGGTTGAACGCTTCGATCGTATCGTAGAAGCACTCTTCGATCGTGGACGGGGAGAGAACAACCTTCGGAATCTCACCATGCGTACCGTAGATCATAGCCAGCACGTCGGATTGCTCCTGCTTCGTCGGCAGACCCGTGGATGGACCGCCGCGCTGCGTATCCACGATGACGACTGGCGTTTCTGTCATGCCGGCCAAGCCGATCGCTTCCATCATCAGCGACAAGCCCGGGCCTGCGGATGCCGTCAGAGCGCGCACGCCGCCGTAGTTGGCGCCGATGGCCATCGTACAGGCAGCAATCTCGTCCTCGGTTTGAATAACGGTACCGCCGAATTTAGGCAGCGTCTTGATCAGATATTCCATAACCTCGGAAGCAGGCGTGATCGGATATGCGGGCATGAAGCGGCATCCGGCAGCTACGGAGCCAAGGCCGATCGCATCGTTGCCGATGATGAACAGCTTTTGTCTGCCGTCTGCAGGCTCCAGCTGGAACTCGGGAAGAGGACCGCCCGTCAGCTCTAGCACGAATTCAGCCGCTTTGCGGACCGCTTCGATATTTTTCTCAACGACAGCCGGACCTTTGCGTCCGAACTCTTCTTCTACTGCTTTATTAAACACTTCGAGCGGCAAGCCGAGCAATGCCCAGGATGCGCCGGAAGCAGCCATGTTCTTGAATAGGGAAGTGCCCAGCTCCTCAGCGATAGCCGTAATCGGAACTGCAAACAATCTTGCGTTAACCCCTTCTGGCACCGTAGGGTTAACCTTCGCATCGGCGATGATCACGCCGTTATTGCGAAGCTCGTGAGCGTTTACATCGATCGTTTCTTGGTCAAAAGCCACAAGTATGTCCAAATCGTCGGAAATCGCGCGAATCGGTTTCGTACTGATTCTGATCTTGTTATTCGTATGCCCACCTTTAATCCGCGAGGAAAAGTGGCGGTATCCGTACAAATAATACCCCAGTCTGGTCAAAGCTGTGGAAAAAATTTTGTCGGTACTTTCCACGCCCTCCCCCTGTTGACCTCCGACTTTCCAAGATAATTGGCTAATCACCGCTGTCCACTCCTTTTAAATTCGCTGCCCTTGCAGCTGCACCTACTTGATCGTCTGAAAGACGATGGTACAAAGCATCTTTCAGTTGTCACCCAAATTCTATGTCTTCACAAGGTAAATTGCAAGGGTTTTCGACAAAAATCAAACATAGTTATTTTAGATCATATCCATATCGGGTTGAGAATAGTTTAGTCCTCTTGCATCTCCAAAAAAGATGTTAACGTTTTATTAAGCCGGAAGCTGCTCCATCAGGAACGAATGCCAGTTCGCATGCAGGATGCCTTCCACGATATCGTCGGGATACCGTTTGTACAGCTCAAGGGCGAGCCGATCAAACTGTCCGGCATGTTCAAGCTGGGGAATCCAGCGGTCAATCCCGTCAAAGTCAGACCCGAGCGTCAGAGCCCCCGCACCTCCGAGCGACAAAATATGGTCGATATGCTTCAGCAAGCCGGTGATCGAAGCACCTTGAGCGGCAACAAACCATGGGACGAAGGTAAGCCCTATTCGCCCGCCGATCCTTATCAGCTCCCGGATCTGATCGTCGTCCAGATTGCGCGGATGTCCGCAAACAGCCTTGCTATTTGAGTGGGTCGCCACAAACGGCTTGTTCGAGCATTCGGCCAAATCCCAGAAAGCGCGAACGGACAAATGCGAGGCATCCAGCACAATGCCCAATTCATTGCATTGCTTGATGAACGATTTTCCTTGGCGCGTGAACCCGGCTTGTCTCGGCTCCAAAACGCCGTCCGCCGCCCAGTTGGCATAATTCCAGGTTGTCCCGATCAGTCTTACTCCCAGCTGGTACAGCGTCCTGAGGTACAGCGGATTCCCCTGCAAAGCGTCCGCCCCCTCCAAAGTCAGCAGCGCTCCTCGCTCCGGTCCGTTCATCACGGCTTCCAGATCGCGGCGGGTTTTGATCGGCCGGACGCGTCCGCCGGCGGCGATTGTGCGATGGAACAAGTCCGCATATTCCAAGTAATGATCAAACCTCGGGTTCTTTATACGCTCGGACAAATAAATGGCAAAAAATTGCACCTTAATGTTGGATCGGCACATCCGGGGGTACGTCACATCAAGACCGCTGGGGCCGCTGGAGAAAAAGTCGAGGGAAGGGTCTTCGTACATTTTGAGCAGCGCATCGCAATGCCCGTCGATAACAATCATAAGCGATCAGCCTCCCGATCATCGTATGTGATGGCATACAGCTCAAAACACCTGTCTACTGGGTAAACAGGTGTTTCGGGTTTCCACGCTTGACGCTCTATTCAATCTCATAATAGCAGCTCATGCCATTTGGTGAGCGGCTCGTAAGCTCCTGCCGTAGGAACACCCGCACTACCTCGGCTCCACGATCAATTTGATCGCAGTGCGGTCCTCTCCGTCAATGACTATATCGGTGAACGCTGGTATGCAAATCAAATCAACCCCGCTGGGAGCCACAAATCCTCGGGCGATCGCTACGGCTTTAATAGCTTGATTAAGCGCCCCTGCGCCGATGGCTTGGAGCTCGGCTGCCCCACGTTCGCGCAACACACCGGCAAGCGCGCCAGCTACGGAATTTGGGTTGGATTTTGCTGAAACTTTTAATACTTCCATGAAAAGTACCTCCTCGGGAATGATGATAGCTTCCAGTATTCATCATATTCTAGGAATTTGCCGTTAATTCCTTCTACCCGAAGATGGCGTTATCGAAAAACTTAGAATGTTCAGTCAATTATCCGAGGCTATTCAAACAGCAGATCGTCCTCGGTCATTCGCACCAGCTGCAGCTTCTGTCCAAGGCCTGTCTCCGGGTTCACGTCGATGCATACCGCGTGAAAATGCCAGGTTCCTTCATCAACTACAAATCTTGCCGGGAGCGAAGTTTTGAATTTGTACATGACGGCCTCGCGCTCCATCCCAAGTATCCCGTCCCGGGGTCCGACCATACCCACATCCGTTAAATAGGCCGTGCCTTGGGGCAGGATACGCTCATCATGCGTCTGAACATGGGTATGCGTCCCAACCACCGCCGATACTCGGCCGTCCAGATGCCAGCCCATCGCCAGCTTCTCGCTCGTAGCTTCCGCATGAAAGTCCACGAAAATATACGGCGTACGCTTGCGGGCCATGCTCACCAGCTCGTCCGCCTTGGCAAATGGGCAGTCCAGAGGAGGCAGAAACGTGCGCCCTTGCAGATTAATGACCGCCAATTCCTTATCCTTCGATCCGATAAACGTCATCCCCGCTCCGGGCGTTCCGGCAGGAAAGTTTGCCGGACGGACAAGCCGCGGCTCATCATCGATAAATTCGAAGATGTCCTTCTGATCCCATGTATGATTGCCCATCGTGATCCCCTGAACGCCTTGTTCAAAAAATTCACGGGTGATCGCGGCCGTAATGCCGCGGCCTGCAGCCGCATTCTCGCCATTCACCACAATCCAGGTCGGATTGTATTTGGCTCTCAGCTTCGGCAGGCAGGTTTTCAGCGCTTTGCGCCCGACCGAACCGACAATGTCTCCAATAAATAACAGTCTGATGCTCAAAACCTCCTTATAATAGGGCAAAACGCAAAATAACCCCACAAAGTGGGGCTCAAGGCTCCGGGTGCACATTCAGGTACTTTGCGGGAACCCCGAATTTTAAGAAAAGCTCAGAAAAAGAAGTGGCTTGAGTGCCACTTCTCTTCGTAAGTGAAGCTGTTATTTGGCGTATTCGACCGCGCGGGTTTCCCGGATGACCGTAACCTTAATATGTCCCGGATAGTCCAGCTCATTCTCGATTTTCTTCGTAATGTCACGCGCCAATCGGAATGCTTCGGTATCGTCGACCTTCTCCGGCTGCACCATGACGCGAACTTCTCGTCCGGCCTGGATAGCGAATGATTTCTCAACGCCTTCGAACGACTCGGAAATTTCCTCAAGCTTCTCCAGACGCTTGATGTAAGTTTCCAAAGTTTCTCTGCGCGCTCCCGGTCTTGCTGCGGACAACGCATCGGCTGCGCCGACGAGCATTGCAATGACCGAGGTTGCTTCCGTATCGCCGTGATGCGATGCGATACTGTTGATAACGACCGGATGCTCCTTATACTTCTTGGCGATCTCCACACCGATCTCCACATGCGAGCCTTCCACTTCGTGGTCGAGCGCTTTGCCGATGTCGTGAAGAAGCCCGGCACGCTTCGCCAATGTCACGTCTTCTCCGAGTTCTCCCGCCATTAGACCGGCCAGATAAGCGACCTCCATGGAATGCTTCAGGACATTCTGTCCATAGCTTGTACGGAATTTCAAGCGGCCCAGGATCTTGATAAGATCGGGATGAAGACCGTGAACGCCGGTTTCGAACGTAGCTTGCTCGCCATGCTCGCGAATCCGCTCGTCCACTTCCTTGCGGGATTTCTCCACCATCTCTTCGATTCGGGCCGGATGTATCCGTCCGTCAGCCACCAGCTTCTCCAGCGACGTACGGGCGATCTCACGGCGAATCGGGTCAAATCCGGACAAAATGACCGCTTCAGGGGTGTCATCGATGATCAGGTCAATCCCCGTCAATGTTTCCAGGGCGCGGATGTTGCGTCCTTCCCGGCCGATGATGCGTCCCTTCATCTCTTCGTTAGGCAAGGAAACAACGGATACGGTCGTTTCTGCAACATGATCCGCCGCGCAGCGCTGAATAGCGAGCGTGATGATGTCTCTTGCTTTCTTGTCTCCTTCTTCCTTGGCCTGCTGCTCGATCTCCTTAATGAGCTGCGCGGTTTCATGGCGAACTTCCTGCTCTACGTTGCTCAAGATGATTTGTTTGGCATCATCCATCGTTAACGCGGAGATTCGCTCCAATTCGGAAACCTGATCGCGGTAGATCTGATCAATCTGCGATTGGGTCTCTTCGATTCGTTTCTCTTTGTTGGCGACCTGCTCTTCTTTGCGTTCCAGGGATTCTAATTTCTTATCCAGCGATTCCTCTTTTTGCAACAATCGTCTTTCTTGTCGTTGAGTTTCATTCCGACGGTCACGAATGTCTTTTTCAGCTTCGGTTCTCAGCTTATGAATTTCGTCTTTGGCTTCGAGAACCGTTTCCTTTTTCAGTGCTTCCGCTTCTTTACGTGCATTTTCCACGATTTGCAGAGCGGCCTGTTCAGCACTGGAAATTTTCGCTTCTGCAAGGGACTTGCGGATAAAATAACCGATCCCAAAGCAAATTGCACCAACAACGAGAACGATCAGGATCCAGATGACTAGGTCTTGTGTAGGCATCAGTTCACCTCCCTCGTTGTTTCTCCAAGGGGTAAGCTTGGGATATTCAGGTTTTTAATCCAATCAGCTTGCTGTAGTAAAGTAAAAATTGGCGATTTTACTTTGCGAATCGTTGCTTTGGGCTGGCAAAGCACGACTCCGTGTATCAGGAATGTACAACAACATTTTATAGGTTGTGAAGAAAGCTTGTCAAGCCGTTAACGCCGGACCTTTATAATATGCACGCAATTAGGGGACAGAACCGGCATTTATTCGTCAAAATCGCTTTGTTCCGGAAACTCATGCCAATCCTCGTCGCCTGATGCAGCCGGCATTTTTGCCATGACCTTGCTGACAACATTGCCCGAGTAGCCGCGACGCTGCAGAAAGCCGGCGATTTTCCGGCGTGCCTTCAGCCGATCTTCCTCCCAGTCCTTGCGGTAACGCTTGCTCGCCAGTTGGTAAGCCGCCTCCACTTCAACCGCCTCATCCACCTGCTCAAGCGCATTCGTTATATGCTCCTTTGGAATGCCTTTCTGCTGAAGCTCCTGCTTGATCCAATGGCGCCCCTTCTTATGGGACTCCGATCTTTGCTTGGTCAGCATCTCGGCGAACATCTCATCGTTCAAATAACCTTCGTTTTTCAGCCGCGCCGCCACATGATCGATAACTTCCGCTTCAAATTCCTTCCGCTTAAGACGCTCTCTTATTTCATATTCGGACCGAAGCCGGCTTGACAGCAGCCTGAGGGCACTGGAGTAACCCCTGTGGCGCTCCTCCTCGATCAATATATGCTCGTATTCCCCCGGCTCTATGGAAGCGCCCTTGAGCAAGCGAAACTTCACCATCAGATCCTCATGCACGGAAAACGCGAATAAGCCGTCCAGAAACACATTATACCGCTGCTTGGACCGCGCTTGCCGCTCGATCTTCGTAATAACGCCTCCTACCGGCGCCTGCTCCTGCTGTTCCTGTTCTTCCGTCACCCTGTAACCCCTCCCGTCTTAATGACAAAAGAGCACCTTCTCCAGAAGAAAAGGTGCTCCCTGCCTACTATTCCAATACTGCCAATTCTTCTTCGTCTTCCATCTCATCGTCCGTATTGGGACCTGTCACGGCAATCAAATTGCTGTTCTCGCGAATTTTCTTCTCGATCAGGTCAGCCACATGAACATTTTCCTTGAGGAACTGCTTCGCATTCTCCCGGCCTTGACCCAACCGGTCATTGTTGTACGAATACCAGGCTCCGCTCTTCTGGATGATGTCCATCTCCGTCGCAATATCGACGAGGCTGCCTTCACGGGAGATGCCTTCACCGTACATGATATCAATCTCGGCCTGCTTGAACGGAGGAGCTACCTTATTCTTCACAACCTTGATCCGCGTCCGGTTGCCGACCATATCATTGCCCTGCTTAATCGTCTCAATTCTTCTGACGTCCAGACGCACGGAGGAGTAGAACTTCAGAGCTCGTCCACCCGGAGTCGTCTCGGGATTCCCGAACATAACGCCGACCTTCTCGCGAAGCTGGTTGATGAAGATGGCGATCGTCTTCGATTTGTTGATGGCCCCCGACAGCTTACGCAAAGCTTGCGACATCAGACGGGCTTGCAGACCGACGTGAGAGTCGCCCATCTCGCCTTCGATCTCAGCCTTCGGCACAAGAGCCGCTACGGAGTCGACAACGATGATATCCACCGCGCCGCTGCGTACGAGTGCTTCGGCAATCTCAAGCGCCTGTTCGCCCGTATCCGGCTGCGAAAGCAGCAGCTCGTCGATATTGATGCCCAGCTTGCTGGCATACAGCGGATCGAGCGCATGCTCGGCATCGATAAAGGCAGCCGTTCCTCCCGCCTTCTGCACCTCGGCGATCGCATGCAAAGCGACCGTCGTCTTACCGGATGATTCCGGGCCGTACACCTCAATGATTCTTCCGCGCGGAAAACCGCCGATGCCCAGTGCGATATCCAGCGCCAGAGAGCCGCTAGGGATCGTTTCTACTTGCATATGGGTGGATTCACCCAACTTCATAATCGAACCTTTGCCAAACTGCTTCTCAATTTGACGAAGAGCATTTTCCAAAGCTGCTTTACGATCCGTCAAGAGACTCACTTCCTCTTCTTATAATTTCTATGATAGTACCATCATAACGGTTTTTGAAAGGTTTGCCAAGCTATTTTTCGAACATACATTCGCATCGGAATCCAAATAAAAACCGTAACAAGGGTTGAAGTTGTTACGGTGCTTCCGCATAACTCTATTATACTTTATTTTCTAGCCGCCAGCAACTATGTTTTGCAAATATCCGGACGAAGCCGGTCAGCAAAAAACGCCTCGCGCCTGAGGCCTTCTTCTAGAAGTCCGGAGAACAAAAGCGGCCGGCGGCCGATAGGGGTTCCCCTTGCGGTTTCAACCCCCTACCGGCTCTCCGGCATCTTATTCACCAGCTTTTAGCCCTTCATACGCCGCCACAGCTGATAGAGCGCGCTTTTGGCCGCCCTCAGCTTGATCGTAGGCCGGTTGCCCGCAAGCTTCAGCTCTACGGCGTCCGGCGCTTCTCCGCGCGCCGCTATGCCGACGTATACGAGCCCTACCGGCTTGCCTTCCGTTCCGTCAGGACCCGCTACGCCCGTCACCGACAGGCCGTAATCGGTGCCGCACAGCTCCATGACCCGCTGCGCCATCGCTTTGGCCGTCTCGGGGCTCACCGCGCCGGGAGCTCCTTCGCCCTCCAGCAGCTCGGCCGGCACCCCCAGCACATCGCGCTTGATTTCATTCGTATAGGTAATGACCCCGCCCGCGAAAGCGCCCAGTCCGCCCGGAACCGCCGTCAGCAGATCGCTGAGCTGGCCGCCCGTGCAGCTCTCCGCCACAGCGAGCGTAAGCTTCTGATCGCTCAGCTTGCGGACGATAAACTCCTCTAGCGACATGTCCTCGGACGCATAGATGAACTCACCCAGACGGCTGCGGATCTCCGACTCCAGCGGCTGCAGCCTGGAGGCGGCCTCCTCGGCCGTTGCAGCGCGCGTCGTCAGCCGGATCGCCACCTCGCCCTCTTTGGCGTATGGGGCAATCGTCGGATCCGTCTGAGCGTCAATCAGGTCGATCAGACGATGTTCGAGCAGCGACTCGCCGATGCCGGCGAACTTCAGAATGACGGAATGCAGCGGCTGCAATCCCTCGAAGCGCGTTTGCAGCCAAAGCTTGACGCCGTGATCGAACATCGGCTTCATCTCTCTCGGCGGTCCCGGCAGCACGATATAGTGAATGCCATCATGCGTAAGCGCGTTGCCGACGGCCAGCCCCGTCTCGTTGGCGAGCGGGTCGCTGCCCTCCAGCATCAGCGCCTGGCGGGCGTTGCTCTCCACCATAGGCATGCCGCGGCTTGCGAACAGATCCGTTATTTTATCCATGGAAGGCTGGTGAATGAGCAGACGCCGTCCCAGCGCTTCGGCAAGCACGTCCTTCGTCAGGTCGTCCTGTGTCGGTCCAAGCCCGCCCGTGCAGATGATCAGATCGGCGCGGCTCGCCGCAATGGCCAGCGCATCCTTGATCCGGCCGGCATTGTCGCCTACGACCGTGTGGAAATAGACGCCCACCCCGATCTCGGCCAATCCCCGGGATAAATACTGAGCGTTTGTATTCGCAATCTGTCCCATCAGCAGCTCGGTACCGACGGCTATAATCTCAGCTTTCATCCCGATCCCCTTCCGATTTATGTATGTCCGGGCCGAGGCAAGCGGCGTGCAGACCGTTCTGCTTGCCCTTCCTCGCAGCCCGCTACTCTCTGAAGTTCAGCACATGCTTATTTTTGATAAAGTAATCAAAACCCGAATAGAGCGTAATGATGGCGGCGACCCAGCTTGCGATCAGATCGAAGCGGAAGTCGATGAACGCAAACGGGAAATTGTTGACCAGCAACGCGATGATAGCGGTAATCTGCACGCCCGTTTTCCATTTGCCCCATTTGCTGGCCGCCATGACGATGCCTTCGAGCAGCGCAATCTGACGCAGCCCCGTTACGGCAAATTCGCGGCTGATGATCACGATGGCGATCCATGCATCCAGCTTGCCCATCTCCACCAGGGAGATGAGCACAGCGGATACGAGCAGCTTGTCTGCCAGCGGGTCAAGCAGCTTGCCGAGATTGGTGACCAGCTTATGCTTGCGAGCGATATAACCGTCCAGACTGTCCGTGCTGGCCGCGATGATAAAAATGAGCGCCGCGATAATCTGATTGTAGGTGATCGTGAATTGCTCGATGCGAACATGCGGAAACTTCACGTTGACGAGCAGGAAAAACATGATGATGGGAACCAGGAAAATTCTCGCCACCGTAATCCGGTTGGCTAGATTCATGCCACGACCTCCCCGGACAAATCAAACTCGAATGAGTGGGTGACCCGTACTTTGGCGATGGACCCGATCTGCAGATCTGTCCCTCTGGCAAATACCTCGCCGTCGATCTCCGGAGCGTCGAATTGCGAACGTCCGACATATACATCGTTGCGTCCGTCATATTTCTCGATCAAGACGTCGATGACCTGTCCGATCTTGCTGCTGTTGCGCTCATTGGAAATTTCCCGTTGAATTTCCATCAGCACGTTGGCGCGGTAATCCTTCACGCTTTCCTTAATCTGATCCGGAAGCCGCGCGGCCGGCGTATCCTCTTCCTTGGAGTACGTAAACACGCCCAAGCGGTCGAATTGTACCTCGCGGACGAAAGCCTTGAGGTTCTCGAAGTCTTCCTCCGTCTCGCCCGGAAACCCGACGATTAGCGAAGTGCGCAAGGATACGCCCGGGATGCGTTCGCGAATTTTGCGGACCAACTCGCGCGTATCGCGCTGGCGGCCCGGCCGGCGCATCCGTTTGAGGATGCTGTCCTCGCTGTGCTGCAGCGGCATGTCGATGTACTTGCAGATCTTAGGGTTGGACGCGATAGTCTCGATCAATTCATCCGTGAAGAAGCCGGGATACGCATAGTGAAGACGCACCCACTCGACTCCTTCCACCTCGCTGACGCGGTTCATCAGCGTCGGCAGCATGAAGGAATCGTAGATATCCGTTCCATAATTCGTGGAATCTTGGGCAATCAGGCTGATCTCCTTCACGCCTTGGGCCGCCAGTTGGGCAACCTCATCCAGAATGGATTCGATGCTCCGGCTGCGGAATTTCCCCCGCATAATCGGAATGCTGCAGAACGTACAGGCGTTATCGCAGCCCTCGGCAATTTTGACATAAGCCGTATAGCGAGGAGTGGATACGCGGCGCGGCAGCTTCTTATCATAGTTAAATACCGGGTTGCCGATGAGAATAGGCCTTTTGCCTGCAAGCGCGTCATCGATGATATCGTTAATCTTATCAAAATCGCCCGTACCGACAATGCCGTCGATCTCGGGCATCTCGTTCATCAATTCCTTCTTATAGCGCTGCGTCAGGCAGCCCGATACGATCAGCGCCTTCAGGCTCGCCGTTTCCTTCAGCTCCGCCATATCCAGAATGGTGTTGACGGACTCTTCCTTGGCCGCATCGATAAAGCCGCAGGTATTGACGATAATGATGGTCGCCTCTTCCTTGTCGGTTACAAGCTGGTACCCGCGTTCGTGAACAAGGCCGGACATAATCTCCGAGTCGACGAGATTTTTCTCGCAGCCGAGTGTTACAACTTTCACTTTCTCTGTCATGAACTTTCCTCCAGAACGGCTTCATGCCTTTTACTTCTAAACGTTTGTACCAAGTATAATATAACCCCGCGAAGAGTGTCAAAATTACGAAAAACCCTGCAGCGGCTCACCGCAAGGTAGTTCGCCGGGTTTGCGGACTGCCGGCCCGGACTAGCGGAAATTGATAAACTGCAGCTCCAGCGGCAAATCGGCCTTGCGAAGCAATTGGATGATCTGCTGAAGATCGTCTTTATTTTTGCCGGTCACGCGGATTTGATCTCCTTGAATTTGGCTTTTAACTTTCAGCTTGGAGTCGCGAATCAAAATATTGATCTTCTTGGCGTTATCCTGATCGACTCCCTGCTTCAGCTTGATGCGTTGACGCACCGTGCTGCCCGCGGCGGCCTCTACCTTCCCGTATTCCAGGTTTTTGAGCGAAATGCCGCGCTTGGCCATCTTCGACTGGAGAATATCCAGCACGTTCTGTAGCTTGAAATCATCGTCGGAGATCACGACCAGCTCTTCCTTCTCCAGCGTTATGCTGCTTTTGCTGTTCTTGAAATCGAATCGCGTGGCGATCTCCTTCTCCGCCTGGCTGATCGCATTGTTCATCTCCTGCATGTCCAGCTTCGATACGATATCAAACGAACTTTCACTACTCATGTTCCCCTGCACCCTTCCATGTTCAGTTTTACCCTTTCAACTTGCATCCGCTCCTATTTTAACAAAAAAGACACCCGATGCACAAAGGCATCGCATGTCTGTTCCCGTTTCTCTCGTTATGCCGCAGGCTTCTGCCAATCCACCTGCACATTTTTTACGTTCGCCTGATCGCCCACAGGGAAGGTTTGGCCGTTAATCGTGATTTCAATCGCGCTGGCCTTGCCGAAGCGCAGAGCGGCTGCGCTCGTAAGCTCCCAGCTTTTGCTGTCGCCGTTCTTCAGCGTCCCTTCAAACAGCTGCTGTCTCGGATCGGTCAATGCGTCGATCTTCAACCAGCACTGATCGCCCGTCACCTTCACCTCGATCTTCAAGCTGCCCGTTCCGGTGACGGTGTAATAATCCGTGCCCCGCTCGCTTTTGGCCAGCTTGACATCGTTCTCGGGCTGTGCCGGAGGGGGCTGCACGACAGGCGGAGTCACAGCCGCTCCTCCGGGAGGAGCGTTCTGATACGTCGCTCCGGATGCGGTAAGCTGTCCGGGCGACTCCGCTTTGTCCGTGATCTTCTTGGGCAGATCCTCGCTGGCATCGCTGGTTCCTTTATAGTTGATGCTCATAAAGTAGTAGATGATGCCCAGAATCAGCACCACAAACGAAATCACCATAATGTTCGACGCCCACTTGCCGATTCTCTCCGTATTGCGCAGCGCTCCCGTTCGCTTGGTGCGGACGGTCGTTTCCGGCTGCTCGGTCTCCGGCGGAGGAAGGACGTTCTGATACATATTTAGAACTTCATTCGGATCCAGCTCCACGGCCTCGGCATAACTTTTGATAAAAGCCCGCACATAAAAGTTGCCGGGAAGCACCTTATAATTGCCTTCTTCGATCGCTTCCAGATAGCGTTTGCGGATTTTGGTCACTTCCTGGAGATCGTCGAGCGATATTTTCTTTTCCATTCTCGCTTTTCTCAATAGCAGACCAAGATCTGTCACGCCCATCATCCTTCCAAGTATGTGTCATCAGGCTTTTACTACCGAAGCCGGTCCGCTGCTAATAGCTGTCGAAGCCTCCGGTGAACGATTCATAGCTAATTTCTTCCTCAGGGGTTGTGCGAAGCTCGACGATGCAGTCGAAGTGTTCATACGTATATTCCGATTCGCGGATAAAAATATCCGGATGCTCAATCACTTTGGTAGACGGCATAGCCATAATATCCTGCAGCAAAGTATGATGCTTTTCATTGGAGCGCAGCGTGGACACAATGCCGTCGATGATAAACACATTGTTCGGATTCATCTCGTCCTCTGAAAGCTGGCTGCGGACCGTTTGGCGCAGCAGCGTCGAGGATACGAACGTCCATCGCTTGTTGGCGCATACGCTGCCGGCGATGATGGACTCCGTCTTTCCTACCCGCGGCATACCGCGCAGACCGACAACATGATTGCCTTCCCGCTTGAATACCTCGCCCAGGAAATCGACCAGCAGCCCCAGCTCATCGCGGGTAAACCGGAATGTTTTCTTATCATCCGAATCGCGCTCGATGTACCGGCCGTGGCGAACAGCCAAAATATCGACCAGCTTGGGCGTGCGAAGCGCCGTTATCGTTATATTATCCACTTTCTTTAACATTTTACCCATAAGTTCCACTTTTTCTTCATCCCGGGTTTGCAGCAGCATGCCGCGCGTGCGGTCTTCCACCCCGTTGATCGTCACAATATTGATATCGAGCATCCCCATCAGGGAAGCGATATCGCCGAGCAGGCCGGGGCGGTTTTTATGTATACGGTACTCCATATACCATTGCTTCATTTCATTCGATTCTGTTCCAATTATCATAGCGCGAGCTCCGATCGGTTTGAATTTGGGGCTAGACAATTATTCTACAATTTTCGATAAAATCCTCCCGGTTCAGGGGGGAATTTATAAATTCTTCTGAATCCGAATTTCCCTTTCCTCATACGGCCGAGGTCCGGATGTCCAGGTTCCCGAATTCATCATCGCCTGCATCGACAGCAGCAGCTCGTTCCACTGAAGCTCCAACGTCGTTTTGTTGATGTCCACGACAGGAACCTGCACGGCACGAAGCCGCTGCAGCTGGGCTGCGTCAAGCGGGGCGAACGCCACTACCCATGAGGGCCTGTGCGCTTTGACCGCGAATTGAAACTGGCTTGCCCATCCCTCCGCATCCGCCAGATGAACCGTATCCGCTTCCTCCGCGGGCGCCCAATCGGAAGGAACGGGATAAGCGGAGATCGTCACCCATTCAATTGGCCGTTCCGATACAATTTGCTGACGGACCCACTCGTCCCATTCTTGGCGGAGCCTGTCCTCCTGCACCGCTTTGAGACTGATATGAGAACCTTTCACAGTCAAGGACTGGCGTAAAATCCGGTCATCGAGCAGCAGCCATTTGGGGCCTTGGACAGTCTCGGCTTGGGGGAGCGTCGCGTGAACCAGCTCATGCCCCGCTACGACGATATAATCAAATGAGCCTGTCCGGATATGTTCCAACTGTTCTTCCGACAAGATCTTTACATCCGGCAGCCACTCAAAAGCAAGCTGCTTCGTTATCCTCCACTCCGTCAACGCATTATTCAGTCTTTCTCTGGCGTCCGCAGATAAAGATGGCTCTGTTACGACGAGCAAGGAAGCTTTGCGCTGCAGAAGCGCCGGATCAATGTCCGGGATTTGCTTGCCGCAAGCCGTTCCCAGTATAAGCAGCATGCCGAGCAAGGGGAGCATAATAAAAGTCCGCCATAAAGCCTTCATACGAATCGTTAACCCTCATTTCCTGAACATTCATTACTAGTATAAACGTTTGCCCGCGCCAATCCAAGCGATTGTCCCGAGCGCATGAAAAGCCTCCCTGCAAGAGGAGGCCGTTAAAATGACGTATGATTAGTTATTTACCTTGGCCAGCTTCACCATGGTCGACGCAAGCGCCCTGCGCTCCTGCTCGTCGGCGACGTCCCACAGCTCTTTCAGCACACGCTCTTCCTTGTTCTCGGGATCGACCTTGTCGGCAAGAAACTCACCGATCTGTACAGCCAGCTTGGTGATCGTTTCCTCGCTCATCCCCGCTTTTTCGGCTTGCTCTACGCGCTCCCCCAGAAACTCCTTCCAGCGGTCGAAAATTTTCAATACCGTTGCCATGTTGAATTCCTCCCTCAAAGGTAATGGACGTTACATGGGATAGAATTCGCAATATGATGGGGTCTTATACAAGCCTAAGTAAGCCAGCCGCCGTTAGGGCTAATAATTTGACCGGTAATATAACCAGATTCGGGCAGCGCCAGAAAATAAACAAGCGATGCAATCTCATCGGGCTGGCCGAACCGGCCTGCGGGAATGTCATTCTCAAGCGCAGCCTTTTCCTCGGGGTTGAATCCCGCCATCATCATGGTGTCTACCACGCCTGGCGCGACCGCATTGACCGTAACGCCGGACGGCGCGAGCTCCTTGGCCAGCGCCTTGGTGAAGGCGTTCATCCCGCCCTTGGCCGTCGAATAAGCGACCTCGCACGAAGCGCCCGACATGCCCCAGATGGAGGATACATTAATGATGCGGCCGAACTTCTGCGCAACCATCTCCGGCATAAACTGTCGGGTCATCAGAAACATGCCCTTCAGATTGACGTTCATGACCTGATCCCACTCTTCCTCCGTGATGTCAGCCAGCATCCCGTAATGCGAGATGCCGGCATTGTTCACCAGAATATCGGGGACAAGCCCGTGCTGCTGCAGCTTTTCTTTCATCCGGGCGATCTGCTCCTGGGAGCGCAGGTCGGCCGTCACGGTCAGTACGCGCGCACCATGATGCATGCATTGCCTGGCCGTTTCATTGGCCGCTTCATGCGAATGCAGATAATGAATGATCACGTTCATGCGGGCTGACGCGAAGCGGCGGGCGATCGCAGCGCCGATGCCGCGGCTCGCCCCCGTAACAAGCACCGTTTGCTCGGTGAAGGATTTGGTGTCCGGCAGCGAGGTCATTGGTCCTCACTTCGGACGATGGAAGCGGCCAGCTGGCTCCAGTCGAAATGCGCGCGCAGCAAACTGTTCACTTCCTCCAGCGTTAGCTCCTCATACACGGGAAGCACGTCGAACAGGTCTGCATCCTTGAACCGGTATTTGGTAAATTCGTTGGCGATCGCTTCCGGCGAATTCAGCTGACGCAAAAATCCGCCGATTTTCTTCTTCCTGCTGCGTTCGAAATCGGTCTGGCTTACGCCCGTTTGCTTCACGCGGTCGATTTCTTCCTGCACGCGGGAGATCAGCAGTTCAGGGTCCTTCGTATCTCCGCCCAGCACCGAGAACGCGTACTGCTCCGCAATATTGTACTCGGAGCCGAAGTTATCGGAGATCAGCTGCTCGTCGTACAGCTTCTGATAAATAGCCGAGCTGGAGCTTAGCAGCGCATCCAGCAGCACCTTCATCGTCAGCTCCCGCTTCAGCATATCGCGGCCGCGAAGCGGCTGCTCGGGCTCCTTGCAGCCAAACAAGCATTTGGGCACCGAGACAGGCAGCTTTGTCGTTTTGCGCGCCTGCTTGACGGTGCCGGGCTCCTGGTCGAACAGGCGCAGAATTTCACCTTGCGGCTTGAAGGTTTTAGCCGCCTGATTGCTGCGGATCAGCTCCATAATTTCCTCGGGATCTACGCCCCCGACTACGAACAGACTCATATTGGTCGGATGGTAGAAGGTATGGTAGCACTCGTACAGCATTTCCTTGCTGATCTGGGCGATCGACGCTACCGTGCCCGCTATATCGATATGTACCGGGTGCACGTGATACATCGTTTCGATCAATCCAAAGTAAGAGCGCCAGTCCGGATTGTCCGCGTACATATTGATTTCCTGACCGATAATTCCTTTTTCCTTCTCCACATTCTCATCGGTAAAATAAGGATTTTGCACAAAATTGATCAGCGTCGTCAAGTTCTCCCGGATCTGTCCGGTCGCGGAGAACAGGTACGCCGTCCGATCGAAGCTTGTGAAGGCGTTGGCGGATGCCCCTTGGGCCGCGAATACCGAGAAAATATCGCCTGTCGGCTCCTCGAACATTTTATGCTCCAGAAAATGGGCGATGCCGTCCGGCACTTTCTGCTCCGGCTGTCCTTCGACCCGGAAATGATTGTCGATGGAGCCGTATTTGGTCGAGAAAGTGGCGTACGTTTTTTGAAAACCCGGCTTCGGTAAAATAAACACGCTCAAGCCGTTGGGCAGCGTCTCCGTATACAGCGTTTCTTTGACTTGCGGATAAGGGATGGTTTGCATTTATTGTCCCCCTTTGCTATCGGTCAGGAAATAGATCGTGTCCAGCTCCACGCTCCGGGCCATCGTTTGGATATGAGCAGGGGTAATAGCCTCCACCGCCTCGATCAGCTTCGGCACGGTTCGCTCGGCGCCGGACAGCCGGTTATTGAAGTCGAAGGAAATCAGCTCGAATGCGGAATCCTGGAGTTCCCGCAGATGGCCGGTTATCATCGCTTTCGTTTGTTGCAGCTCGGTTTCGCTGATCTGTCCCTGTTCCATCGCCTGCAGCTGTTCCTTGATGATCGCGACGGCTTTCGCAAAGTTGGCAATCTCGATGCCTGACTGGATGGTCAGTATGCCCTTGTGACCGTCAAGGCGCGAGGACGCGTAATAAGCCAGGCTCGCTTTCTCGCGTACGTTGGTGAACAGCTTGGCATGGGGGTATCCTCCGAGAATACCGTTGTACATCAATGCGGCCGGATAGGAATCATCGCCATACGATGTGGGGATACGCAAGCCCATATTCAGCTTGCCTTGATTCACATCCAGCCGCTCGATAACTTCCTTGACTTCACCGACGCGGCGATGCTGCGGCTTCCGTTCATAGCCTGCCTCCGCTTCCCGGTCAACGACAAAGTATTGCGACACCAGCGGCAGCACGTCCTCCAGCTTCGTGTCGCCTACGACGTAGATATCGATCGGGGCCCGCTTCAGCCAGCTCTCATAAGCGGAACTCAAGGAAGCTGCGTCTATATCGGCGAGCGCCGAGATTTTGCCGAGCGGATGCAGCCGATACGGCTCTTCGCTGCACATCTCTTCGATACAGCGCTCGGCCGCATAACGAATTTTATCATTTACGATGGCTTCCAGCTTCTTCCGGACAGTCTCCTTCTCGGTATCGATATATTTACGGAGGAGATGACCGTTTTCCCGCGCCGGCTGAGTGACCGCTTCGCCCAAAAACTGCAGCGCTTGCCCAAGCAGCGACTCGGAGCTTGCCACAAAATCGTCTTGGATGACATCCATCTTGAACTGAACCATCTGATAATCGCCGCGCTTGTAGACGTCGAAGCCAAAGCCCGCACCGTACAAGTCATCCAGCCTCTCTCTGAACTGCTTGGTCTCGGGGTAAGACTGGCTCCCGCGGCGCAGCACGAATGGAATCAGCGCTGTTGGCGTAACCGTATCTTCCTCCAAGGGGCGTCCTACGTAAATCGAAATCGCATAAGTCTTGAACTGATCGGTGGGCAGCACGTGGACGCGTATGCCGCGCACAGTTCCACGCTCGAATTGAATCTGCTTCATAACCGCAACAACTCCTCTCGACAAAAGCATAACCGCAGCCTCCGGTCGTATTCCATTATATTCCTCTCTAAGCAGAAGAAGCAACCGCATGAACGGTTACTTCTTCGCCCTGCTATTTGCAGAAAATATGTTTGCCGATTGTTTTCACCTGAGGCCGGGTCCAGATCCATTTGGAAGTCGCCGTAACCGGGTTGAAATAATACAAGCAGCCGCCTGTCGGGTCCGAGCCGTTCACCGCATCCTGCACCGCTTTGAACGAGGTCTCGTTCGGCTCCAGCCAGATCTGGCCGTCCGCTACGGCTGTAAACGCCCCAGGCTGGAAGATGACCCCGGACACCGTATTCGGGAAGCTTGACGACTTCACGCGATTCAGTATGACCGCCGCCACAGCGACCTGCCCGATGTAAGGCTCGCCTCTGGCCTCGCCGTGGACGGCATTGGCCATCAGCTTTAGATCCTGCTGGGAAAAGCCTAGCCGGGTCGCCTGCGTCATCCCTGCGGGAGGGGAGGCTGCTGCGCCTCCACCGCCGGCGGCGTTTCCAGCGCTGCCGGACGAGCTGCCTGTTACCCATGGCGGCAACTCCTCGGCCTTCGCCTTCCAGTTTTTCGTCGCTTCCCACAGCTTCAGCTTCGTTTTGTCTCCGGCGACTCCATCGGCCTTCAAGCCGAACTCGGACTGAAACCACTTGAGTGCCTTCAAGGTCTGGTACCCGAAATCTCCGTCCACATCGCCTTTGTAAAAGCCCAGAAATTTCAAGCGGCCCTGAAGCTCGTAAGTATCGGCCGTACCGGATGCGCCGTATCGAATCTCATTTTTACTGAAGGTCTGCTCCGTAACGAGACGATGCTTCAGCTCCAATCCGGCAAACAAAACCGCGACCAAGGTAACCGTAATGACAATCAATCGTTTGTTCATGAACGGCAACTCACCTTTCTCGCCAACTTATTGGCAACCTAATATAAGGTTATTATGAGAAAGGGAACCCGCGATTATTCAGCCTTGGCGGCTCATCCGAGATTTGTCAGGAGCTCATCCGGTTGTTTGTCTGATACTGCTCCAGCGAGACCAGCACCTCACGCGGCTTGCTGCCCTCGTAAGGGCCTACGACTCCCTTGGCTTCCATCGTATCGATCAGCCTGGCCGCCCGCGTATAGCCGATCCTCATGCGCCGCTGAAGCAGCGATACGGAAGCCTGCTTGGCTTCCAGGATGATCTGCACCGCCTGATCATACAGCTCATCCTCGAACAGATCCTGGTCGTCCGACTTGTCGTCCACCTGAGGCACCATATCCTCGACGTATTCGACTTGACGCTGAGTGCGGACAAAGTTGCACACGGTCTCCACCTCCTGATCGGAGAGGAAAGCCCCCTGCACGCGAACCGGCTTGGATGCGCCCATCGGCAGGTACAGCATATCGCCGCGGCCCAGCAGCTTCTCCGCACCCGCCGAATCCAGAATCGTGCGCGAGTCCACCTGCGACGACACGCCGAAAGCGATCCGGGACGGAATATTGGCCTTGATGACTCCCGTAATGACGTCGACAGAAGGCCGCTGCGTCGCGATCAGCAGATGAATGCCCGCCGCCCGCGCCATTTGCGCCAGCCGGCAGATCGCATCCTCCACATCGTTCGCCGCCACCATCATCAAGTCGGCAAGCTCATCGACGATGACGACGATATAGGGCAGAGGAGCGCCGGTCTGCGTTTCAATCAGCATATTGTTATAGCCTTCGATATTCCGCGTGCCGCTTTTGGAGAAGAGCTCGTACCGCTTCTCCATCTCCACGACCACTTTCTTGAGCGCCAGCGAAGCGCGCTTCGGATCGGTGACGACCGGAGCGAGCAGATGCGGGATTCCGTTGTATACGTTGAGCTCGACCATCTTGGGGTCGATCATCAGGAATTTAACCTCATCCGGCTTCGCTTTGAACAGGATGCTGGTAATAATCCCGTTGACGCATACCGACTTGCCCGATCCCGTAGCCCCCGCGACAAGCATATGGGGCATCTTCGACAGGTTGCCGACGATAGGCTGGCCCGAAATATCCCGCCCGAGCGTAATCGACAGCTTGGACGCAGCATCCTGAAAGGTTGCCGTCTCCATCACCTCGCGCATCGTGACGATCGATACCTCTGTATTCGGCACCTCGATGCCGATAGCCGACTTGCCCGGAATCGGCGCTTCCATCCGGATATCCTTAGCCGCCAGCGCAAGCGCGATGTCATCCGTCAGACTTACGATCCGGCTGACCTTCACGCCTACGTCGGGCTGAATCTCGTACCGGGTCACCGCTGGCCCGCGCACGACCTCCAGCACCTTCGCCCGTACGCCGAAGCTTTCCAGAGTGGCTTCCAGCTTGCGGGCTACCGCTTTATAATCAAGCGACTCGCCGCCCTTGCCTGATGCCGGCTTGGACAGCAGCGCAAGCGACGGCAGCTCGTAAGGAAGCGTCAGCGGCTTGACTTTGATATCGAAGTCCTCGCCTTGGCCCTCCCCGTCCTCGGCAGAACCGTCCCCCGCAGGCGTTTTCTTGGCAGCCGCGGCAGTCAAGCCGGCCCCTCCGGCCGCCTGGTTCCGGTCGGGCACCTTGCTGTAGGTCTCTTCCTGCCGGACCTGCTCCTGGAAGTCGCGAATGACCGGGATCGGCGACTCCGACTCCGCTTCCTCCTGCTGCCAGGAAGCGCCACCGGCACTGTCCTGATCCGCCGCGTAGACGGTGACCTCCTCCTCGTCAGCTTCCGGCTCCTCCGCCTTCTTGCGCGCCGCCTTCGGCTTGGCCTCGCTCTCGCCGCCCGTCGGCTTCAGCAGCTCGAAAAACAGCGACCGCTTCTTGCCGTCCGTTTTGCGCCCCTTGGGCGCCGGCTTGTACGATTCTTCGTTGAACTCGTCGTCTTGAACGCCCGCATAGGCTGCCGCCGGGGCGGTCGGCTTCTTCTTCTTCGCCGCTGCGGCTTCTGCCGTCCTGGCCTGCCTGCGTTCCAGCGCCTTGCTGCGGATATATTGGCCGAGCAGCGTGTCCTTGAACGGTTTACGCGCCCGCAGCTTCTCCGCGATGTCGCCGATGGACCAGCCGGTCACCAGAATGACGCCGGCAACGATCAATGTAATCTGAATCAGTCTGGCTCCCAGATTCCCGAACATGAAGAAAAAAGCGGCGTACAGCACGGCGCCGACCATGCCTCCGCCTACGCTGTCGGTCAAAATATTTTGTCCCTGCTCCGTCCCTTCGAGACCGTCCACAAGACTTGCCCATGTCTGGGACAAGATTTGCCCGGCTTCAAACCCCGCTTTGGGGAAAAGCATGGCGAACAGGCTGATGTGACTCATCAGCAGCAGAGAGAGCAGGATAAGCAGCAGCCCCGCCTTGCGGGTTGTCCGCCATATCGGCCATCTTCGCTTCATCATCGCATAAAGCGCAGCGTAGATGCATACGAGCGGAATGATAAAATCCCATGTTCCGATGACGAACCGGAACAGATAGGTCAGCGAACGGGCCACCGAGCCTTCACGGGACAATGCGATGACGGATAATGTGAGAATAACGATTCCGTAGAGCTCGAATTTTAAATTCGCTTTAATCCCTTTGCCTTTTTTCTTCCTTTTGGCCAACGCCGTTCACCCCCGTCAGCCCATTATACCATAAACTGGGGAGAAACGTACGCTGACCGGCATGATAACATTAGCTGACGATCACCGGCTGAAATTCGATGATTTGACCGGGAGCGAGCCGGGGGTTCAAATAATCCTGCAGGTCGCAGCTGATGAGCCGGACGATCGCGGCTTGCGATGCATTCAGCGGCTGTACCTGCATGGTCACGCCGCCAAGCGATATTTCCATCGTCTGCAGATGGGATGACGGCGGCGGACTGTCGATTCCCTCCCTGACAGCTTCCATAGGCAGCACCGTATAATGAATCATTGCACCATTCCTCCTGCTTGCTGCTGACGCCGGCTCTCGATCAATTCATTGAGCTTGCGGATCGCCTCCCCGACGCCGCCCAAGCTGTCGATCAAGCCATATCTCACGGCATCCGCCCCGATGACGGTAGTCCCGATATCCCTCGTCAGCTCGCCTGTTTTGAACATCAGCTCCTTGAATTTCTCCTCCTCGACCCGCGAATGCCGGGTAACAAAGCGAATGACCCGCTCCTGCATCTTGTCCAGATATTCGAACGTCTGTGGAACCCCGATCACAAGACCGTTCAGACGGATCGGGTGAATGGTCATCGTCGCTGTCTCTGCGATGATGGAATAACTGGCCGAGACGGCGATGGGCACGCCGATGCTATGCCCGCCTCCCAGCACCAGGGTGACGGTCGGCTTGGACAAGGTTGCGATCATCTCCGCTATGGCCAGTCCAGCCTCGACATCGCCTCCTACCGTATTCAGAATGATGAGGACTCCCTCTATCTTCTGATTTTGCTCGGCCGCCACCAGTTGCGGAATCAGATGCTCGTATTTGGTCGTTTTGTTCTGGGGAGGCAGCACGATATGGCCTTCTACCTGGCCGATGATGGTCATGCAGAAGATGTTGGACTCTCCGTTCGGAACGGCAGTCTGGCCAAGCTGCTGTATGGCTTCTACCGCTCCGTTCTTGCGCATCTCTTCCGGCGCCGGATTCACCTGAGGCTGTGCCGGCTGAGGCTGTTGCTCCTGTTTGTCGTTATTGGACATGAATGATCCCCCTCGCCAAAAATCCCAATCTGACTATAGTATGGGTTCGCCCCTGAGGAATATGCGCGCATGCAAAAAGCTTCCCGCAAGCGCGGCGGCAGCCGGCGCGGGAAGCTTCGGTTTTTGTTATAAGGTAAAGGGTCAAGTGACTAATGCGAGTGACTACACTTCCATAATGATAGGAAGAATCATCGGTCTTCTTCTGGTTTGTTCATATAAAAATCGTCCAAGCGCGTCTTTCACATGTGTTTTGAGCGACGCCCACTCATTCACGTTCTCATTCATCAACCGGTGCAGAGTGCTGGTTACAATCCGGTTAGCCTCGTCCAGCAAACCTTCGGATTCTCTCACATAGACAAAGCCTCTGGAGATAATATCCGGTCCGGACAATATTTTCCCGTCCTGCTTGCTGAGCGTTACGACGACGACGAGGATGCCGTCCTGAGACAGCAGCTTGCGGTCTCGAAGCACGATATTTCCTACATCGCCCACACCCAGTCCGTCGATCAGCACATTCCCTGCGGGAACCTTGGAAGCCTTCCGTGCTACGCCGTCCACGATCTCGACCGTCTCACCGTTATCCACGATAAAAATGTCTTCGCGCGGAATACCGACGGATTCGGCCAGCAGTCCGTGCTGACGCAGCATCCGGTATTCGCCGTGAATCGGAATAAAGTACTTAGGCCGCATGATGTTCAGCATAAGCTTGAGTTCTTCCTGGCTGCCATGGCCGGAGACGTGAACCCCGGTGATCGATCCCGGACCGTAGATGACATGTGCGCCAATGCGCATCAGTTCATCTACCGTACGCCCGACATAACGCTCATTGCCCGGGATTGGGGTTGCTGCGATGATAACCGTATCCCCCGGCAAAATGTCGATCTTGCGGTGCGTGGAGCGAGCCATCCGGGTCAAAGCCGACATCGGCTCGCCTTGCGATCCCGTGCAGAGAATGACGACACGGTCGCCGGCCAGCTTGTTGACCTCTTCCGGTTCAATCAGCATGCCGTCCGGAACGTTCAGATAGCCCAGTTCGCTTGCGATAGACACGACATTGACCATGCTGCGTCCGATAACCGTGAGCTTCCGGCGCGTCACCTGGCAAGCGTCAATCACTTGCTGGACCCGGTGAATGTTGGAAGCGAACGTCGCGATAATGACACGCTGCTTCGCTTTGCGGAATACCTCTTCGATCTCGGCGCCCACGCTGCGCTCCGAGCCGGTGTAGCCCGGACGCTCGGAGTTCGTGCTATCCGACAGCAAGGCAAGCACGCCCTGCTGGCCGATGGCCGCCATACGATGAAGATCGGCATACTGCTCGTTTACCGGCGTCTGATCGAACTTGAAGTCTCCCGTGTGAACCACGTTGCCTTCCGGTGTTGCCAGGCATACGCCTACGGAATCCGGAATACTGTGATTCGTCTTGAAGAACGTCGCCGTCATGCAGCCGAGCTTCAGCTCTGAATCCGACGTGATGACGATACGCTTCGTCTCGCCCAGCAGCCCGGCCTCCTTCAGCTTCGTTTCGATCAGGCCAAGCGTAAGGCGCGTCGCAAAGATCGGAACATTCAGGCTCTTCAGCACGTACGGCAAGCCGCCGATGTGATCTTCATGCCCGTGTGTAATCAAAATGCCGCGTACCTTGTCACGATTCTCCAGCAGGTAGGAGATGTCGGGAATGACGATATCAATCCCCAGCATGTCCTCCTCCGGGAACTTCAGACCGCAGTCCACCACCACGATATCATTGGCATACTGCACTACATACATGTTCTTCCCGATCTCGCCCACGCCGCCAAGGGCAAAAATCGTCAATTTATCTATATTTTTCTTAGACAAAGTATTGAAACCTCCTCAAGTTATTTGACGACGATTATTCATATGAACAAACAATCCCATTACTAAACCGCACCAGTCACTTGCCACCATTATACATGAAATTATCTTTACTTTACAAGTAAGCGCCAGGATGCTGCGCTCGCTTGCTCCGATACTGGTTAGAGTATCCCAAAAAAAGAAAACCGATGCCGCGAGCGACACCGATTCATCGAAGACTTCATCCAAGCAGTGAAGCAATGAATTGTCCTTCTTGTTCGGTCACATCCACGAGCGGAAGCCGTACGCCGCCCGCCGTCAGCCCCTTCAGTTTCAAGGCATGTTTGACCGGAGCGGGACTTGGCACACGATGCGGGCAGAAGAACAATCCTCTGAATACCGGCAGAAGCTTGCCGTGCAGTTCGGCCGCTTCTCGTACATTCCCCTGTAAATAGGAGTTTATCATAGATTTCATTTCTTTTCCAATCACATGCGAGGCCACGCTCACAATCCCGTGCGCTCCAACCGCCAATGCCGGCAATGCCGCGCTGTCGTCCCCGCTATACACAAGAAAACCGGATGCCGCGCCGCTCACAATCTGTGTCAGCTGATCCGTGTCGGCGCAGTCCTTGGTTGCCACAATATTCGGGATTTGCGATAAGCGAATCGTTGTATCCGCGTCGATATTGACGCCGGTACGTCCAGGCACGTTGTAAAGGATGACCGGAATGTTCACTGCTTCCGCAATGGCTTTGAAATGCTGGTAAAGCCCTTCCTGAGAAGGTCTGCTGTAATAAGGAGCAACGAGCAGCAGCGCATCGACGCCCCGCTTCTCCGCCTCCTTGGACAAGTGAATCGAATGAGCCGTATCGTAGCTTCCCGTACCGGCGATAATTTTTACCCGCCCGTCGGCCTGCCGAACCGCGGCTTCGAACAATTGCAGCTTCTCCTCCTCGTTCAGCGTCGGGGATTCCCCCGTCGTACCGCAGATGACGAGGCTGTCGCTTTGCTGCTCGTCTATCAAATAGTTGAATATGCGCTCGAATTGCGCCCAATCGATGCTCATTTGCTCATCGAATGGGGTTACCATGGCTGTGATCAATCTTCCGAAATCCACGATTTTTTCCCCCTGACTTGATGATGTGCTATTTATGCAAATTAAACTTGCGGTGCAGCGCTCTCACCGCTTTCGCCATATCCTTGCCTTCTACAAGCGCCCAGATCGTCGTATTGGAGTCGGCCGATTGCAGAATATGAATATCCTCATCGGTCAGAGCCTCGACAATCATAGCCATAATGCCGGGAACGCCGTTCATGCCTCCCCCGATGATCGACACCTTCGCGCAGCCCCCCGTCACGACCGGCGACAAGCCCAAAGCGCCCAATGCGGCCGTTGCCCGGTCCGCCTCATGGTCGAAGACGGTGTACGTAACCCCCGAAGGGTTGACGTTAATAAAGTCCACGCTGATCTTCTCCTGCGCCATCGCCTTGAAGACGCGAAGCTGAAGATCGAAGGCCGCCTTGGGGGCGGTCACGCGAAGCTGCGAGATGCCTGCGACATGAGCGATGCCGGTGACAAACCGGTCATGAACGGCTTCGGCTCCCTTCGACGGATCGGGACGGGTAACCAGCGTCCCCGGCTCCTTGGAGAACGTGGACCGCACCCGTACGGGAATCCCCGCGTGCATGGCCACTTCCACCGCGCGAGGATGGATGACCTTTGCCCCGAGATGAGCCATATTGCATATTTCCGTATAGGAGACGACCTCCAGCGGCTTGGCATCCTGAACGATGCGCGGGTCGGCCGTCAATATCCCGTTCACATCGGTAAATATGTCAACTAGTTCGGCCTTCAGAGCGGCGCCCAGCGCTGTCGCCGACGTATCGCTGCCGCCACGGCCCAGCGTCGTCAAGTCCCCGTTGTCGCATGCGCCTTGGAAGCCGGCCACGATAACGACGCGGCCCTGCCTCAGCTGCTCGATGATCCGGTCCGGCACAACGGACACAATCTGCGCATTGCCGTAATCGTCATTCGTCCTAATGCCGGCTTGAGCGCCGGTAAGCGCCGTGGATTCAATATCCGCGGCTTGCAGCAAGCTGCATAAGGTTGCGGCCGAAATCAGTTCGCCGCAGCCCAGCAGCATATCCCGCTCTCTGGCCGGCAGACGGTCTCCGTTACGGCCGATCCAATCCAATAAGGTATCTGTAGCATAGGGCTCGCCCTTCCGTCCCATAGCCGATACGACGACGACTGGCTTGTATCCTTGTTCGATGGCATCGCGGATATGTTCGATAACATGTGCTCTGGCTTCGGCTGTGGAAAGGGAGGTGCCTCCAAATTTCTGCACCAGGATCTTCACCGGGATCTTCCCCTCTCCTCACGGCTCTATTCAAAAATGAAGCTGGGTATGGCAAGCTGTCTTGAAGCAAAAGCCAGGCTTCCTGCCCGAAGACAGGAAGCCAGACGAAACGGTCCCTTGTTCTAGTTCTGCTCGATCGCGATGTACTCGGCAATCTGTACGGCATTCCAGGCCGCGCCCTTGAGCAGATTGTCGGATACGATCCACAGGTTGAGGGCACGCGGATTGCTCAGGTCGCGGCGCACGCGGCCTACGAACGTGTCGAGCTTGCCGGCTGCTTCTGTCGCGAGCGGATATTCCTGCTCAGCCGGATTGTCCTGCAGGACGAGGCCAGGAGCCGCTGCCAGCAGCTGCTTCACTTCTTCCACGTCGAAATCCGATTTCAGCTCCACATAGACCGATTCCGAGTGACCGTAGACAACCGGGATGCGCACGCATGTAGCGGTAACCTCAAGCGTGTCGTCTCCCATGATTTTCTTCGTCTCGTTGATCATCTTCATCTCTTCGTACGTAAATCCGTTGTCGACAAACTTGTCGATCTGCGGAATCGCGTTGAAGGCGATCTGATGCTTCTTCGGCAGCGAGCCTACCGGCAAAATCTTAGGCTCGACTTCCTGACCGTCGAGCGCTTCGCGGGACTGGCGGAGCATCTCCTGAATCGCGCTCGCCCCGGCTCCCGATACCGCTTGGTACGTGGAGACGATGATGCGCGAGATGCCGTACCGGTCATACAGCGGCTTAAGCGTCTGCACCATCTGGATGGTGGAGCAGTTAGGATTGGCGATTACGCCTTTATGCTCGCTCACTTTATCGATGTTGACCTCAGGGACGACGAGCGGAGTTTCGGGGTCCATCCGGAATGCGCTCGTGTTGTCTACGCAGACGGTCCCGCGGCTGATGGCTTCAGGGATCAGCACCTTGCTCACATCGCCGCCGGCGCTGAACAAGGCGATATCGACGCCTTCGAAAGACTCGGGGGTCGCTTCTTGGACGGTTACTTCCTTGCCTCTAAACGATATCTTGGTGCCTGCCGAACGAGCGGAAGACAGCAGCTTAAGTTCTTGAATGGGGAAATTACGCTCAGCCAGCAAGCGGATAATTTGTTCTCCTACGGCACCTGTTGCCCCTACGACGGCAACGTTAAACAATTTCTGATTCGACATGTAGTTCTCTCCCCTGCGATAAGTAATAAGCGGAATCAATAATTGAAACGTTCGATCAGCATCGGCTGAAGCTGCTTGCCGCCCAGTGCCGCCTCACAAGTTTCCATAATCAGATCCATGCGGGCAACCAGAGAGTTCGGCTTGGCAGTCGGCGCGTCCTGTCCGAACGGGACAAAGTAAATGTTCTTCGTGATCAGCAGCTTGCCGACATTTGTCGCATTGAGCCCAAGTCCGTCATTGGTGGAAATCGCCAGAACGAGCGGACGTTGATTCCGCATCTGCGCCTTGGCCGCCATCAATACGGGGCTTTCGGTCATTGCGTTGGCCAGCTTGCTTGTCGTATTCCCTGTGCAGGGAGCAATCACCATCACGTCCAGGAGCTTGGAAGGACCCAGCGGCTCGGCATCTACAATTGAAGAAATGATATCATTTCCTGTGATCTCTTTCAACTGTTTTTGCCAACTTTCCGAGCTTCCGAAGCGGGTATCGGTCGTCATGATCGTATGGGATACGATTGGCACCACCTTGGCCCCGGCATCTGTGAACCGCTTGATCTGCGGCATAACCTCTTCGAATGTGCAATGCGAGCCTGTCAGCGCAAAGCCCACGGTCACGTTGGACCAATCCATTTATACATTCCCCCTTGACTGTGCTTGCTCCATGATGATGCGGCTGATCGTGTCGGCAATGATCCGTCCGGCCGTCTTCGGCGCGACAATGCCCGGCAATCCGGGAGCGAGCATCGCCTTCACCCCCCGTTTCTCGGCAAACCGAAAATCCGTTCCCCCCGGCTTGGAGGCCAGATCAATAATCAGGGCGCGATGCGGTAGGCTGGCGATAACCTGAGCCGTTACGACTAAAGAGGGAATCGTATTAAATAGAAAGTCCACTCCCGCGGCCCGGCTGATAAGCTCCCTCGTATAGAACGGGTTCATCCCCATCTCGGCGGCCCTGGCAAAATACTCGGGCTTGTTGACCCCCATCGTTACATGCGCGCCCATCCCTTGAAGCGTGCGGGCCAGCGTAATCCCTGTCCGGCCGAAGCCGAGCACCATCGACTCCGAGCTGTGAATCGTAATGTCGGTGTTTTGAATGGCCATCATAATGGCGCCCTCGGCAGTTGGGATCGAGTTGTAGATCGCCACATCGTCGCGGTCGAACAGCTCGACAAGCGCGATGCCCTGGGTGGCGCATAGTTCCCGTAAGTAAGGCTTTGCCATCCCGGTGAAGACGGTGGCATGCTTCGGCAGCGCCGCTATATGTTCTGTGGTCAGACGCAATTCTTTCGAAGAAAACAAGCTATCCACTCGGCCATGGTCGTCGGTTCCTACCGCAGGCAGAATAACCGCATCCATTCCGTTCAGCGCTTCCGGTATGAGCTCCGCCTTGGTGATGCCGCTGAATCCATTTTGCAGATTATCGAATCCTATCAGGGTGACGGAAGCGTCCAGCTCCGAGCATTTGTGAATGACCTCGAGCTGCCTCGCGTCGCCTCCGATCAGGACTGCTTGAATCCCGGTCAGCATGTATTCTCACCTCTTTCTAGTCGCTTTCGATAAGTCATCTTATGCGACTGCCCAGAGATGGGTTCCAATGCGCCGTCCCTGCCCGATTAACGTTTCAAGACATGAGGCCGTGCTGCTTCGGGAGTTCCGCGGTTCCGCTGGAGTCCAGGCAATCCCGCTTCTCGTCATCAGGGGTTGTTGACAAAATGGGCCAGGTTCTTAAAAAACTCTGCGTACGGCACCATGCTTTTGGTGCGTGGGAGGAATGGATATGGGGTTCCAACCGCTCTTGAAGTCGTGTCCAATTGGAATTGATTTAGTAGTAAGGACACGGCTTCAAAGGCGGACGCTTTCGCTTTTCCACCCCACATCCATTCTCTTTGCTCTACCTCGTGCTTCCTTCAACTTCTAAAAGGATCAAACTCAACCCTCTTTTCGGAATTCATAGCCATGTACTCGCTTGCCGTATTCTGGCTGCATGTCGCCACCCACATGCTTCACACGAAAACCGCAGCCACTCCTCCGAATCTCTAGCGGTCATCCAAGTAAAATCACGTACTTAAGAGGCTCTGTTCCGTTACAAATTACGCGCTCTTAACTTTCCGAAACGCAAAAAAAAGCCAGCCTGTACATGTCTATGCACAAAGCTGGCCCCTTTAACGGCTGACTATTTAGTTCCCGTATGACCGAAGCCGCCGGCTCCGCGAACGGTAGCGTCCAACTCCCCGACCTCTTGAAGAACAATATGCGGAACCCGCTGAAACACCATCTGGGCAATCCGTTCCTTCCGCTCGATCGTAAAAGGCTCGGAGCCGTGATTGATCAGCAGCACCTTCACTTCGCCGCGATAGTCCGCATCGACTGTCCCGGGCGAGTTCAAGGTCGTAATCCCATGCTTGAAGGCGAGTCCGCTGCGCGGCCTGATCTGCGCCTCCAGCTCGCCAGGCATCGCCAGCGCGAAGCCCGTCGGAATAAGCTGCCGCTCGCCCGGTGCCAGCACGACGGGCTCAGCCACGGCGGCATACAGATCGAAGCCGCTGGCAAGCTCGGACATTTTAGCCGGGAGCGGCACGTCTTCATTGCCCGGCAGCCGTTTGATTTGAACCTCGTACCGTTCAGACAAGCTGATCCCTCCTGAATCCCTTGAGCGCATCGTCCGTATGTCCGACCATTGCCACGGCAAACGGCACAGACAACAAGCTTGCCGTCAGTTTCTGGATATGCTCCATTTCTACCCGCTCGATCCGGTTGATGATTTCATCGAGGCTGTAATGCTTGCCCAGCATCAACTCGTTTTTGCCGATGCGGTTCATCCGGCTGCTCGTGCTTTCCAGGCTCAGGATCAGGCTTCCCTTCATCTGCTCCTTGCCCTTGCGCAGCTCGGCCGGGGTTAAGCCATGCTCCTTCAGGTCGGCCATCATCTCAAGCGTAACCTTCAGCACCTCCGAGGTTTGCTTGGGAGCCGTGCCCGTATAGATCGTGAACAATCCGCCGTCCTGATAGGACGTATGGTAGGAGTAGACGGAGTAAGCCAGCCCCCGCTTCTCGCGGATTTCCTGGAACAAGCGCGAGCTCATCCCGCCGCCGATCGCATTGTTCAGCAGAATCATCGCATAGAGATTATCGTCGGTTATCGGCAGCCCGGGCAAAGACAAACAGATATGATTTTGTTCCGTCTTCTTCTGGTGATAGGCGAGCTCGCTGTGGAAGCCGAGCGGCTGACGCTCCTCCGGAGCCATAGCCCCCGCAAAGCCATTGAAATGGCGCTCGATTAAGGACATGACATCATCGCCGACATTGCCTGCGATACTGACGACCGTATTCTCAGGCGTGTAATGGGTTTTCATATAATCCCGCAGCGTATCCGAATTCATCCCGGATAAGTTGTCTTCCGTGCCTATGATCGTATAACCTAGCGTATGCTCGCCGAATGCCGCCCTGGCGATCAGATCATGCACCATATCGTCCGGCGTATCTTCGTACATGGAGATTTCTTCGTAGATAACGTTTTTTTCCTTCTCCAGCTCTCCCGGATCAAACACCGAGCGGAAGAACATGTCGGAGAGCACCTCTACCGCCAGCGGCAGATGCTCATCCAATACTTTGCAGTAATAGCAAGTATATTCCTTCGACGTAAAGGCGTTGATATTGCCGCCGATCCCGTCGAATATTTCCGCAATTTCCTTAGCCGAGTATTTCTCGGTTCCTTTGAAGAGCATATGCTCGATAAAATGGGAGATCCCGTTATTTGTTTCTGTCTCGTTGCGCGATCCGGTTTTCACCCAAATCCCGAATGCCACGGAGCGGCATGTCGGAATTTTCTCGATCACAACCCGCAGACCGTTCCCCAAGGTATATTTGTCCAAGCACGGATGCCTCCTCGTTCGTATTCGCTGAAGCCGTCTGCAGCAGCTGCGGCGCCAAGCATAATATTTAGATATTACCATTATTGTCCGGGTGACTCAACCTTCGCCAGCCGCTGCGGGGACAGAATATCGCTGACCGTCCCGAGCTGCAGTCCCTTAGCCCGGATCGAACGGATCATGCCGCTCAGCGCTTCGCTGCTTGAGGCGGTCGGATGCATCAAAATCATAGCGCCCGGCTCTACCCGCGCGCTGACCTTGCGGACGATGGAATCCGCGGGAGGCTTCTTCCAATCAACCGTATCGAGCGTCCATAAAATCGTCTTCAGGCCCAAGCTATGAGCGGCATCCACCGTCGTCTGATTGTAATCCCCGGATGGAGGCGCGAATAGCCCTCCGCTTACGCCTACCTGCTCCTTCAGCAGCTTCTCGGTTTTGACGATTTCCGTCTCATTCTGGGCGCGGGACAAGGTACTCATATTTTTATGCGAATAGGCATGGTTGCCAAGCTCATGCCCTTTCTCCGCAATTTGCCTGGCTGTATCCACATGCTTGGAAAGCCACATCCCGTCCAGAAAAAACGTCGCCCGCACCCCTTCTTTCTCAAGCGTCGCCAGCATCTTCGGCAAGTACTCGTCTCCCCAAGCGACATTGATCATTAGCGCAACAAGCGGTTTGTTCGGATTCCCCTTATAGACCGGATGCGGACCCAATTGCTCCAATGCGACGGCCGGCGGAACTTCCCTGTAAACGAGCGGCGGATTCGCCGGGTAACCTTGCGCCTCCGCCGCAGCCAGCGATTTCTCTATATCAACCTCAAGCCCGTTATATCCGGGAATCGCCTTCCATACCCGGTCGATCTTGGCATCGACAGGCGCGATATAGCGCTTGCGGGCTTCGTCTTGGATATAGGCGGCGGCTTTGTCACGCGGCCCTTCTTCCTGATTGAACACATGGCGGGCCCAGTTTTGCAGCGAATTGGCCGCAGTCGTATCGGCCCGGTAGCCGCCGGCTTCCCTGGCATTGGCGACGAACTGCTCGACGGCCGTCGATTGCTGCAGCAGCAGCAGGACAGCGCCGAGGCTGGAGGCGGCGAACAGCAGCAGCTTTTGATTTTTCCGGTTCATAGTAGAGGTCTCCCGTCCATCCTTGTTTGTCCCATTCATATGTCGCGGCGGACGAATTTAGACCTTGGCCGGGGAGACAGGGAATCCGGGAAGCATGAGCGGGGATTTACTTCGAAGCCGGTTCAGGGGCTTTGCGGCCCCCTGACTTATAACGGCTATAATGACAAAAAAGAGTCAGACAAAATCTGGCTCTTTCTTCGATCAGCAGAAGGCATCCGCCTTCGCTTTATTCAGCTTTTGTTAAGTTTGCGCCGGAGCTGCAGGAGGAGTAAGCAGCACTTTGCGGGAAAGGTTGACGCGGCCTTGGGCGTCGATTTCAGTCACTTTGACCGTAATCTGATCGCCGATCTTCACGACATCCTCGACTTTGGCTACACGTTCGCTCGACAGCTGCGAAATATGAACGAGACCGTCTTTGCCCGGCAAAATTTCGACGAAGGCGCCGAACTTCTCAATCCGTTTGACCGTACCCAGATAAATCTCGCCGACGATCACCTCGCGGACGATTCCTTCGATAATCAAGCGCGCTTTCTCATTCATCTCGCTGTTGGACGAAGCGATAAATACGCGGCCATCCTGCTCGATGTCGATTTTCACGCCGGTCTCTTCAATGATTTTGTTGATGATTTTACCGCCGGCCCCGATCACATCACGGATTTTGTCCGGATTGATCTGCATCGTTACGATCTTAGGCGCATATGGCGACAGTTCGTTTTTCGGCTCGGAGATGCGCTCCATCATTTTACCGAGAATATGCATCCGGCCTTCTTTTGCTTGCTCAAGCGACTGGCTCAAAATCTCACGGTTGATGCCGTCGATCTTGATATCCATCTGGAGCGCGGTCACACCCTTGGCCGTACCCGCCACTTTGAAGTCCATGTCGCCGAGATGATCTTCCATCCCTTGGATATCGGACAAAATGGAGAAATGCTCGCCGTTTTTGATCAATCCCATCGCGATACCCGCTACCGGAGCTTTGATCGGAACGCCTGCATCCATCATGGCAAGTGTGCTTGCGCAAATACTGGCCTGGGAAGTCGAGCCGTTCGACTCAAGCACTTCGGAAACGAGACGAATCGTATAAGGGAACTCCACTTCATTCGGGATAACAGCTTCCAGCGCCCGTGCGCCAAGCGCGCCATGACCGATCTCGCGGCGGCCCGGAGGACGCAGAGGTCTGGCTTCTCCTACGCTGAACGGCGGGAAATTATAGTGATGCATGAAGCGCTTGGACTCTTCCAGATCAATGCCGTCAAGAATCTGCACATCGCCCAGCGCGCCAAGCGTACAAACCGATAACGCCTGCGTCTGGCCGCGTGTAAACAGTCCGGAGCCATGCGTGCGCGGCAGCAGATTGATGTCGCATTCGATCGGGCGAATTTCTTCAAGCGCGCGTCCATCGGGACGAACCTTGTCATGCGTGATCAGGCGGCGTACTTCTTCCTTCACGATATCGTACAGCGTCTCCTTGACATCGTCCATCTTCTCCGGCGTCTCGGCGTATACCGCTACAAAATGCTCCTTCGCTTCCGCATTCACGGCGTCGATCGCATCCTGGCGGGCATGCTTCTCTGGAATTTTAACCGCTTCGACCAGACGGGCCTGGGCAAACTCACGGACAGCCCGATTGACTTCAGCGTCAACCGCATGCAACTTCACTTCCATCTTCGGTCTGCCAACCTGAGCTACAAGCTCTTCCTGCACGGCGACGATCTTCTTGATCTCGTCATGGCCGAACATGATCGCTTCGAGCATCACTTCTTCAGCCACTTCATCTGCGCCGGCTTCCACCATCATAATCGCATCTTTCGTTCCGGCGACGACCAGATGAATATCGCTTTTCTCCGCCTGAGCGAGCGTCGGGTTGATGACGAATTGACCGTCAACTCGTCCGACAATAACGCCGCCGACAGGGCCGCTGAACGGAACATCGGAGATGCTCAGCGCTGCGGATACGCCAATCATAGCCGCCATCTCAGGAGTGCAGTCCTGATCTACGCTCATGACGATAGCCACGACCTGAACGTCGTTGCGGAATCCTTCCGGGAACAACGGACGAATCGGGCGGTCCGTCAAACGGCTGGCCAGGATGGCCTTCTCGCTCGGACGTCCTTCCCGCTTAATAAACCCGCCGGGAATTTTACCTACCGAGTACAGACGTTCCTCGTAGTTCACCGTCAGCGGGAAAAAATCCAAATCCTTCGGCTCGGCGGATGCCGTAACCGTACACAACACAACCGTATCTCCATAGCGGGCGACGACGGCGCCGTTGGCTTGCTTGGCCAGGCGGCCCGTCTCCAGCACGAGCTGTCGGCCGCCAAGCTCCATTTGCACCTTGCTCTCCATAAACAACCTCCTATTATTGGCGTTCGTTCATAACATGTGTCGCGAGGGTTCGCTTATGTATGCCCGTTCGCACGCAAGCTGATCTATTTAACCATTCTGCATAATGGTTAGTATTTCCTTCTTTTTGCGAAAACATTAGCTAATTTAAGCCACAAAGCAAACCGCCCCCATGAAGCCGAAACCTCTGCTTCTCCAAGCGGCAGCTTATGTATATGGACGAGGACAAACGCCTTGCGGCGTCTTCCGGGATTTCAAAAAAAGCAACCCCGAGTCCTGGAGCATCCAAATGACGATGATCTGGAGGCGCCCGAAGGACAAACGTGGTTGCTTTATTTGCGAAGCGCGCGCGATTAGCGGCGCAGACCGAGTTTCTCAATCAGTGCGCTGTAACGCTTAACGTCTTTGTTCTTCAAGTACGTCAGCAGCTTACGGCGTTGACCGACCATTTTGAGCAAACCGCGACGAGAGTGATGGTCTTTCTTGTGGGTTTTCAGGTGAGCTGTCAAGTTCACGATGTTTTCCGTAAGGATCGCGACTTGCACCTCAGGAGAGCCCGTATCGTTCTCGTGAGTTTTGTGTGCGGCAATCAGTTCATGTTTGCGCTCTTGTGTCAATGCCATATTGATTCACCTCCATAAATGTGTTATCCCCGGTAGCCCAGAGACCGTCGGAGTCTCGTTTCTCCACGCTACGGTTTATTCGATGCCGGGCTCTTGGCGAGCGGCCGCTTTACAACGGCTTTTCCGAATCGACAACGTTTCATAGTATAGCATATCGCATGGATAAAAGTAAAATAAAAAGACGCGATTTTTTTAAATAGGTTGGGCAAGCATCCGCCGGGCCGTATCCGCATCCCGAGCAATCTGGCCGATAAGCTCTTGCACCGAGCCGAATCTGCGTTCGGGACGAATAAATTCGATGAGCTTGACCTGTACCGTCTGACCGTAAATATCATCCTCAAAGTCGAATAAATGCGCCTCAAGCGTCGGATGAATGAGCGTTCCTTCAAATGTCGGCTTGACCCCGATATTCATCACGCCGTCATGCCACACCGAGCCGACGAGCACCCGAACGGCATACACGCCGTTGGCCGGCAGCACATACGGATCCTTCAGCAAAATATTCGCTGTCGGAAAGCCGATCGTCCGGCCACGGGCATCGCCGTGTACGACCTCGCCCTCCAGCTGATACGGGCGGCCCAGCAGCTCCGCCGCTTCGCGGGCTTTTCCGTCCTGCAGACACTGCCGAATTCGGGTGCTGCTCACTTTTTCTCCGCCCAGATGAAACGGCCGCACCACCTCGACGGCGAACCTGCCCTTGGCCAGCTCGCACAGCGTATCGGGCGTGCCCGCTCCGCGATATCCGAACCTGAAGTCGAAGCCTACATAAACCGTGTCAAGGTTCAGAGGCACAAGCATATGCTCGACAAATTCCTCCGGGGTCAGCTTCATGAACGATTCATTAAAGTCGACCATATAGGTCACGTCTACTCCAAGCTCGCTTAACACTTCGCGTTTCGTCCAGCGCGGCGTAAGCAGCCTGACATAATGATCCAGACCCAGCACTTGGCGCGGATGCGGATGGAAGGTCATAATCGCGCTGACGGCTCCCAGCTCACGGCTTCGCTTGACGGCGCGCCCGATCACTTCGCAATGTCCGAGATGGACACCGTCGAAATCCCCGATCGCGAGCACTTGCGATTTTTTTCCCGTCCATCGCCCGGCTTCGAGCGGGAACGAGAGCGATACTGTTTGCATCATATCGTTGCGTTCACCTACAATTCGGCATTAAAAGGCTGTCCATCAAGCTTGCTATGGCTCTTGCGAGAATATTTTGACGGCTTGCAGTCCTTGCATCTCCTGATTCCATTCAAACACCCCGACCGCCTGCTCCGCGGGATCGGCGAAGCCGGCAATCCGTCCCAGCTGCTCCGGCGTCAGCTCTTGAAGCCGAGCCAGCTGCGCGGCATTCAGCCGCACTCGCTGTCCCTGCCTGGCTCTAAGCGTCTGCTCCGCGGATAAGCATACCGACGGAAGATGCCGGAGCGCCTCCTCGATGGGGATCAGCTTCTCGGGCAAGCTTCCGGCGGCTGCCAGCTCCTGCACATCCTCCAGGGTAAGACATTGTTCCCGGGTCATGCTGCCTGTAGAGGTGCGGACAAGCTCGCCCATCACGGCAGGCACACCCAGAGACTTGCCGATATCGGCGCAAAGCGTGCGGATATAGGTCCCTTTGGAGCAGAGCACGCGAAAGCGGATCGTCGGATACTCAACGTCCCAGTCCGTTTCCAGCACCGCGATGCTGTGGATGGTCACCTGCCGGGACTGGCGTTCGACCTCCAGCCCTTGGCGGGCCAGCTCATACAGGCGCTTGCCCTCCACCTTGACGGCGGAATACATCGGCGGCACCTGCTCGATCTCTCCGATAAAATGACGAACCGCTTCGGCCGCCGCTTCCGGCGATACCCGCTCCTTAACCGTTTCGTCCTTGTCAAGCACCGTTCCGGTCAAATCTTCCGTATCCGTACGGAGTCCGAGCCACAAACAGGCTTCATATTCCTTAGGCAAGTCCTGAATATATTCGACAACACGGGTCGCCTTCCCGATACATAAAGGGAGCACGCCGGTCACCATCGGATCAAGCGTACCCGTATGACCGATACGTTTGATCTTCAGGATACGGCGCGCCTTGGCAACAACATCATGAGATGTATATCCTTTGGGCTTCCATATCGGCAAAATACCGTCCAGCGTCATCCTAGCGCACTCCCAACTTCCCGAACTACCCGGTCGATCGCCTCCTGCAGAGTGCCTTCGACCGTACAGCCGGCCGCTCTGATATGGCCGCCGCCGCCAAAGCGCTGGGCAATCTCCGCCACATTCGCTTCGCCGCCGGAACGCAGGCTGACCTTAACGACCCCGGGGGTTTTCTCCTTGAAGAGCATGCCTACCTGAACGCCCTCCACATTGCGGGCATAATTCACAAGCCCGTCCATATCCTCGCTTGCCGCGCCCGACGCCCGCAGCTGATCCGACGATACCGACAGCCAGGCAACGCGTTTATCATGGGCGAAGCAAAGCGTATTCAGGCTGGACTTAAGCAGCGTAACCTGGGGAAAAGTCATCGTCTCCAGCAGCTTCTCCGCAAGCTCATGACCCTGCACGCCGCGGCTGAGCAAGTCGGCCGCAATACTCATCACCTTCGGCGAAGTGTTCGAATATCGGAACCCGCCGGTATCCGTCAACAACCCTGAATAAATACATACATTCCAGGCATCGGAGCATGCAAGCCCCATCTCCTCAGCCAGATCGTACAGCACTTCGACCGTGGCCGCGGCATCCGCTCTCACCAGATTGACGGCGCCGAATAAATCATTGGTAGCGTGATGATCGACGTTCAGCAGCTCGAATTCGTGAGCAAAGCAGCCGCTCACCTTCCCGATCCTGTCGAAATCAGCGCAATCCACGGCAATAACTGCGGCGAACTTTCTCTCCGGCGGCGTCTTTTCAAAATTCAAGATGGGATGCGGCCCGGCCATATATAAATATTTGGAAGGCATGCTGCCTTCGTTGATCAACGTAAATTGCTTGCCGAGCGTATGCAGCATCCAGGCAACGCCGAACGTCGACCCTGCGGCATCCCCGTCCGGCTGGACGTGGGATACCACCAGAAAGTCGTCGTGCTTGCGGATGAATTCGGCTGCCGCCCGAAGCTGAACGGCGTATTCCGCATTCATCATGCGTTGGATTCCCCTTCATTAATCTGATGAAGAATCGACTGGATTTTGGAGCCGTAATCAATGGACGCGTCAAACTTGAACTGCAGATCCGGAATTTTGCGAATTCGGATCCGCTTGCCGAGCTCCGAGCGGATGAAGCCGGAGCTTCTGCCCAGCGCCTTCAGCGTCTCCTCACGCTGCTCGTCAGTTCCGAGCACGCTCAGATACACCTTGGCTTGCGAATAATCGTTCGTGACATCGACACCGGTCACGGTAATAAACCCGATTCGCGGATCCTTCAGCTCAGATTGAATAATCTGGCTGATCTCTTTCTTGATTTGCTCGCCAACTCGACCAACGCGAATTTTAGCCATAGCGAATCACCTCTTATCTCTCTACAGTCTCCATGACGAAGGCTTCAATAATGTCCCCTTCTCTAATATCGTTGAATTTCTCTACAGATATACCGCACTCGTACCCTTGGGACACTTCTTTTACATCGTCCTTGAAGCGCTTGAGCGAGTCTACCTTGCCCGTAAATACAACGATACCGCCGCGGATCACGCGAAGCTCCGCGCTCCGGTTGATTTTGCCCGAGGTAATCATGCAGCCTGCGATCGTGCCGACCTTCGATACCTTGAAAATATTGCGGACCTCGGCTTGACCGATGACCACTTCTTTATAAGTCGGATCAAGCAAGCCCTTCATAGCCGCTTCGATCTCTTCCATCACCTTGTAAATGATGCTGTGCAGACGGATGTCGACCTTCTCTTGATCCGCCGTGTTTTTCGCTTGAGGCTCGGGACGAACGTTGAACCCGATCACGATCGCATTGGAAGCCGAAGCCAAAATAACGTCCGATTCGGTAACTGCGCCTACCCCGCTAAGCAGGATTTTGACGCGAGCGCCCTCTACATCGATTTTTTCGAGCGAGCCTTTCAACGCTTCCGCGGAGCCTTGAACGTCCGCTTTGATGATTACGTTCAGATCCTTGATCTCGCCTTCCTTGATCTGCTTATACAGATCGTCCAGCGTGACGCGGGAATTCGCGCCCATCTCGGACTGACGCAGCGTAATCGTACGTTTATCCGCGATCGCTCTGGCTTTGCGCTCATCCTCGAACACGAGGAATGGATCGCCCGCCTGCGGAACCTCCGTCATCCCGGTAATTTCGACCGGTGTGGATGGTCCGGCTTCCTTGAGCTTCTTGCCTTTATCGTTGACCATGGCACGTACGCGGCCGAAATGAACACCGGCTACGAAGCTGTCGCCCACTTTCAGCGTACCGTGCTGAATCAGAACCCGTGCAACAGGTCCTTTGCCTTTATCCAGCTCGGCCTCGATGACCGTACCTCTGGCCCGTTTGTTCGGGTTGGCCTTATACTCCTGTACCTCGGATACGAGCAGAATCATGTCGAGCAGATTCTCAAGCCCGATCCGCTGCTTGGCGGAAATGTTGCAGAAAATCGTGTCTCCGCCCCACTCCTCCGGCACCAGCTCATAAGCGGTCAATTCTTGCTTGATATGATCCGGGTTGGCATCCGGCTTGTCGATTTTGTTAACCGCCACGATAATCGGCACCTTAGCCGCTTTGGCATGGGCGATAGCTTCGATCGTCTGCGGCATAACGCCGTCATCCGCCGCTACGACAATGATCGTAATGTCGGTTACTTGTGCGCCGCGGGCACGCATCGATGTGAAAGCTTCGTGGCCCGGGGTGTCGAGGAACGTAATTTTCTTGCCGTTCGTTTCGACTTGATAAGCACCGATATGCTGCGTGATGCCGCCTGCTTCGCCTTCACTAACGTTCGTTTTGCGGATGGCATCCAGCAAAGTCGTCTTACCATGGTCGACGTGACCCATGATCGTAACAACCGGCGGACGCTCCATCAGATCCTCGTCCTCGTCCTTCTCTTCGAAGTTCTCGAACTTGTCTTCTTCGACCGGAATTTTCAGCTCGACTTCAACGCCGTAGTCGGAAGCAAGCAGGTGGATGGCATCCAAATCCAGCTCTTGGTTAATAGTAGCCATGACGCCAAGGAACAACAGCTTCTTAATAACTTCGGAAGCATCCTTGTGCAGCGATTTGGCAAGCTCGCCGACAGTCATCGTACCGCGTACGATAATTTTCTTCGGCGTGTTGTCAATTTTCGGCTTAGGTGGCTCCGCATTGTACCGGCCGCCTTTGCCTTGTGCGCGGCCTCTGTTGCCGGGGCCTTTGCCGCCCGGTCTATTGTCGTCAAACCGTCTTTGACCCGGTCTGGACGGTTTCTTTCCTGCTTTGTCCAGATCATTATCGATATTGGACGCATTCGGTCTCGTCGAGCCGCCTGGTGCAGGACGGCCGCCTTGTCCGCGACGATTATCGGATCGCTGTCCTTGAGCTCCGCCTGCCGCACCGCCGCCGCCTGCCGGACGGCTTCCTTGGCTGCCTCCGCCGAACGAGCCTTGACCGCCTCCGCCGCGATTAAAGCCGCCTTGGCTGCCTTGGCCGCCCGGACGATTTTGCCCGCCGCCTTGACCGCTTCCGCCGCCGCGATTAAAGCCGCCTCCTTGGCCTTGACCGCTTGGACGATTTTGTCCGCCGCCCTGACCGCCCTGGCCGCCTTGGCGATAACCGCCTCCGCCTCCTTGACCTTGGCCGCTCGGACGACTTTGTCCGCCGCCTTGACCGCCCTGACGATAACCGCCGCCTCCGCCTTGACCTTGGCCGCTCGGACGGTTTTGCCCGCCGCCCTGACCGCCTTGGCGATAACCGCCGCCTCCTTGGCCTTGGCTTTGTCCGCCTTGACGGTAGCCTCCGCCTCCTTGGCCTCCGCCGGACCGGCCTTGACCTTGGCCGCCTTGGCCCTGGCTTTGCCCGCCGCCTTGCGGACGCTCGTTAGTTTGACCTTGCGGTCTTTCTTCCTGCTGCTCGCTGCTCTTAGGAGCTGCGGATTGGACTTGCTGACTGCCGGAAGCGCGCTGCTCCGGTTTAGGTTGTACGGCTACGGTTTGTTGTTTCGACTGATTAGTAATACTTGCACCTCTTTCTGACGGTTTGGATCCATGTCCCGCTCCGCCTTCACGTTTCGCTGCTGCGTTAGCTTTAATGTCTTTGAAAAATTTCTCTACACTATTCACCGCATCGTTCTCCATTACGCTCATATGGTTGTTGACCGGGAGTCCCAGCCTTTTCAAAATGGTGATGATCTCTTTACTGCTCATGCTCAAGGATTTTGCATACTCGTAAACTCTGAGTTTATCTTTATTATTGTCCTGTTTTGTCAATACAGTCCACCTCCGAGCTTTTTTTACGGCTTCAGCAGCAGTCGTGCAAATCCCCCATCGGCAACGGCGACGACAACCCGCATTTCTTTCCCTATACTGCCCCCGAGCTGTTCCCGGCTGCCGTATTGATGAATAGGAACTTGATAATGACTGCATTTATCGGTTATCTTCTTAAGCGTACCAGCGGAAGCGTCCTCGGCCACAATGACCAGCTTAGCTTCCCCGCTGCGGATCGACTCGATGACAGCCTCTTCGCCGGTAATGACCTTGCCGGCGCGCATCGCAAGACCTAGATTGGAAAAAAAACGGTTATTCATCGTCATCCTCATCTGCCGATTGTTTCCCGGCTATAAACTCGTCTTCGACTTTAATAAAATCCTGCTCCAAAGCATCGTAGATGTCCGGACTAACCTGCGCTTTCAGCGCCCGGTCCAGCGCTCGCGACTTCTTCGCGAGCTTGAAACAAGACTGCTTGCCGCACAGATAGGCCCCTCGGCCAGCCTTCTTGCCGGTCAGATCGATGAGCAGCTCGCCGGCCGGGGTTTTGACAACACGGATCAGCTCCCGCTTCGGCATCATCTGCTGGCATGCCACGCACTTGCGCAGCGGCGTTTTTCTCGGCTTCATCGCTAATCCCCCCTAAGGCTTATATAATCCGCAACTAATCGATCTAATCGATGCTGACCGAATCCTGATGCATTTCCTCCGCATATGTCTTCGGACGGCCAAACTCCTGCTCGGCTTGCGTCTCGCTCTTGATATCGATCTTCCATCCGGTCAGCTTCGCGGCCAGCCGCGCATTCTGACCCTTGATCCCGATCGCCAGCGACAGCTGGTAATCCGGTACGATAACGCGGGCCATCTTCTCGGCTTCGAACACCTGCACCTCGATGACCTTGGAAGGACTGAGCGCGTTCGCTACGTATTCGTCAACGCTTTCCACCCACCGCACGATATCGATCTTCTCGCCTTTCAGCTCGCCGACAATCGTCTGCACGCGCATGCCCTTCGGGCCGACGCAGGAGCCGACCGGGTCAACCTCACTGTTGCGGGAGTGAACGGCGATCTTCGAGCGGAAGCCGGCTTCTCTGGCCACGGAGCGAATCTCGACGACGCCTTGAAAAATTTCCGGCACCTCAAGCTCAAACAACCGCTTCAATAACCCCGGATGCGTACGCGAGAGGATGATTTGCGGCCCTTTGGTTGTGTTCTCGACTTTGGTAATATAGGCCTTCACGCGGTCGCCCTGCTTGAACTTGTCGGTCGGCATCAGCTCGGTGAGCGGCATCACCGCTTCGATCTTACCCAAATCGATATACAGGTTGCGCTGATCTTGGCGCTGTACGATCCCGTTGACAATGTCTTCCTCTTTGTCCACATAGGCGTTGTAGATCAGGCCGCGTTCCGCTTCGCGGATGCGCTGGGTTACGACCTGCTTCGCCGTTTGCGCGGCAATGCGGCCGAAATCTCGCGGAGTGACTTCGATCTCCACGATATCGTTTAATTGGTAGTTCTGATTCATCTCTCTGGCAGCGAACAACGAAATCTCGAGACGGGCGTCGAGCACTTCCTCCACGACGGTTTTGCGCGCGTACACCTTGATCAAGCCGGTATGCCGGTTGATGTCGACGCGGACATTTTGCGCCGTGTTGAAATTGCGCTTATAGCCGGAGATCAGGGCTGCTTCGATGGCATCGATCAGCAGCTCCTTGGCGATGCCCTTCTCGCGTTCGATTTCGTTCAACGCTTCGATAAAATCCATATTCATTTGTTTGGAGTTCCCCCTCTCATAAAATACGAAGCCCGAAATCGGGCGTCTTAGCTAAAACTTGATGGCCAGTCTCGCGCTGGCGACTTTGGCCGCGGGCAGCCGGTGCTTCTTCTTGCCGACCTCAACCTCGACAGCCGTCTCATCGTAAAACGTAAGCGTGCCTTCGAACTCCTTCAAGCCGTCGATAGGCTCGTAGGTTGTTATAAAAACATGCTGGCCGACGGCGCGGCTGTAATCCTGCGGCTTGCGAAGCGGCCGTTCCGCCCCGGGCGAGGATACTTCAAGAAAATAAGCGTCGGGAATCGGATCTTGCTCATCCAGTCTGGCGCTCAAATATTCGCTGATGCGCCCGCAGTCGTCGATGTCGATGCCGCCTTCCTTATCGCAATACACCCGCAGGAACCAGTTCCCGCCTTCTTTTACGTATTCGATGTCGACCAGCTCGAACTGGTTCTCGTCCAGGTACGGACGCACCAGCGCCTCCACAGCCGATTTGATCTGATTGCTCAAACGCGTTATCCTCCTGTTCCCTCATAAAACGAGTCTCCGAAAACACTCATACAAAATGTAAAGAGTGGGTTTCCCCACTCTCCGGATTCGAGATATACCGTTGTTACCATAGGAAATTATACCATAGGTCCCGGCTTTATTGCAACTGGGGCCGCCGGTACCGCCGCTGCGATAAACCCCGGCGCAGACTAGAACAAAGACAGCTGATTCGTCTCGGGAAGGCCGCGGAAGCAGCCCATGCCGCCGAGCAGCTCGACGATCGTCTTCGATGCCTTGCTTCGCGTCTGAAAATCCTCGATCGACAGATAAGGTCCCGCATCCCTGGCGGCGGCGATGTTCCTGGCCGCATTTTCCCCGATGCCGCCGACCGCCGAAAACGGTGGAATGAGCGAGTCGCCCTCGATGATGAATTTTGTCGCATCGGACTTGTACAGATCGACCGGCTTGAAGGAGAAGCCGCGGGCCGTCATCTCGATCGCCATCTCGAGAATCGAGATCATGTTTTTCTCCTTAGGCAGCGCCTGGAAGCCCTTTTCTTCAATTTCCACCAGCCTGCGGACGATGGCGTCATAGCCCTGACAGAGCAGCTCCAGCTCAAAATCGGTCGCGCGGACGGAGAAGTATGTGGCGTAATAGGCGATTGGATGATACAGCTTGAAGTAAGCGGTCCGGACGGCGGAGATGACATAAGCGGAGGCATGCGCCTTCGGAAACATGTACTCGATTTTTTCGCAGGAATCGATGTACCACTGCGGCACCTTATGCTTCTTCATGTCTTCCTTCCATTCCTCGGTCAGCCCTTTCCCCTTCCGCACGCTCTCCGTAATTTTGAAGGCAAGCCCTGCATCCATCCCTGCTTTATAAATCAGATACAACATGATGTCGTCCCGGCAGCCGATCACGGTTTTGATCGTACAGATGCCTTTTTTGATCAGTTCCTGGGCATTGCCCAGCCATACGCCGGTTCCGTGAGACAGCCCCGAGATCTGGAGCAAGTCGGCAAAGCTTGACGGCCTCGCCTCCTCCAGCATCTGGCGGACGAACTTGGTCCCCATCTCCGGTACGCCGTAAGTGGCGACCGGCGTCCGTATCTGCTCGGGCGTTACGCCAAGCGCGTCCACAGAGTTGAACATGCTCATTACCTTCGGGTCGTTCATCGGGATCGTCGTCGGATCGACGCCGGTCAAGTCCTGCAGCATCCGCATCATCGTCGGATCGTCATGTCCCAGAATATCAAGCTTGAGCAAGTTGGCGTCAAATGCGTGATAGTCGAAATGCGTCGTCTTCCAATCGGCGCTCGTGTCATCCGCCGGATACTGGACCGGCGTAATGTCATTGACGTCGATGTAATCCGGTACGACGACGATGCCGCCCGGATGCTGGCCGGTGCTGCGCTTGACCCCGGTGCAGCCGAGCGCGAGCCGGCTCAGCTCCGCCCCTCGCCATTTCTTCCCTTGATCTTCCTCGTACTTTTTGACAAATCCGAATGCCGTTTTCTCCGCTACCGTACCGATCGTGCCGGCCCGAAAAACGTTCCGCTCTCCGAACATCTCTTTGGTAAAGTTATGCGCGTTCGGCTGGTATTCCCCCGAGAAGTTCAAGTCGATATCGGGAACTTTATCCCCCTTGAAGCCAAGGAACGTCTCGAACGGAATATCCTGGCCTTCGCCCTTCAGCTTGCTGCCGCATGTAGGGCAGTTCTTGTCCGGCAGATCGAAGCCCGAAGGGATGGAGCCGTCAAGAATCCACTCGCTGTACCGGCAGGAAGCGCATATATAATGCGGGGGCAGCGGGTTAACCTCGGAGATGCCGAGGAAAGTAGCGACGACCGAAGAACCGACCGAACCCCGCGAGCCGACCAGGTATCCGTCCTGATTGGACTTTTTCACCAGCCGCTCGGAGATGAGATAGTTGGCCGAGAAGCCGTACTTGATGATCGGCACCAGCTCCTTCTCCAGCCGGGCGACGATGACCTCGGGAATCGGCTCTCCATAAATTTCCTTTGCCGTGTTGTAGCAGGTCTCGCGGATCTCGTCGTCCGCCCCTTCGATAATCGGGGTGAACAGCTTGTCCGGGAACAGCTCCAGCTCCTCGAACCGGTCGGCCAGCGCCGCGGTGTTCGTGACGACTACCTCATGCGCCAGCTCGGCGCCAAGGAATTCGAACTCGGCCAGCATCTCCTTCGTAGTGCGGAAATGCACGTCCGGCTTGCGGATATCTTTCAGCGGGCTGAACCCGGTAATGCCGTGAATCGTAATATCGCGGTTTATTTTCTCGCGCGGATGCAGATAATGGACATTCCCGGTCGCGATAACGGGCTTGCCCAGCTTCCGGCCGATATCTACGATTTTGCGGGCGGCGTCCTCGAGCTGTGCCGGGCTTCCGACCAGCCCTTTTTCGACCAGATGCATATTGACCAGAGCGGGCTGAATTTCCAGCACGTCGTAGAACTCGGCCACCGATTCCGCTTCCTCGAGGGATTTGTTCAGCACGGTCTCGAACAGCTCGCCCTTCTCGCATCCGGAAGCGATAATGAGCCCTTCGCGCAGTTCGATCAGCTTCGTCCTCGGAATGCAAGGGACCCGGTGGAAATATTCGGTATGAGATAATGAGATCAACGTATATAAATTTTTCTTGCCGACCATGTTTTGCGCATAGATGCAGCAATGGAAAGGCCGCTGCGTTTTCAGGTTTTTGCCGACCTGATCATTCAGCTGACTAAGCTGCGTATAGCCGTTGTCCGCCGCTTCCTTGAGCATATGATATAAGACCAGTCCGAGCGCTATGGAGTCGTCGATCGCCCGGTGATGGTTATCCAGGCTGACCTTGAACTTGTCCGACAGCGTATTTAGCCGGTGATTTTTCATCGTCGGATACAGCAGGCGGGCCAGCTCCAGCGTATCGAGCACCGGGTTCGCCGCTTCCGGAAGACCCAGCCGCTTGAGATTCGTATTCAAGAAGCCCATATCGAACCGGGCGTTGTGGGCCACGAGCACCGCGTCCCCCACAAACTCCATAAACTGCGGCAGCTTCTCGGAAATATCCGGCGCTCCCCGTACCATGTCATCGGTAATATTGGTGAGCTGTTGAATATTATAAGGAATCCGCTCATGGGGATCGATAAAGGTAGCGAACCGGTCGATTTCCTTGCCGTCCTTCATCTTCACGCCCGCCAGCTCGATAATCTTGTTATTGGTCACCGACAAGCCCGTCGTCTCCACGTCAAAGATCACGTATTCAGCTTCGGCAAGCGCAATATCGGTAGCGTTCATCGCCACTTGAACGGAGTCGTCAATGACATTGGCCTCGACGCCATAGATGACCTTGATACCGTTCTTTTTCCCCGCCTTATGCGCTTCAGGGAAGCATTGGACGCCTCCGTGATCGGTCACCGCGATCGCCTTATGCCCCCACTTGGCAGCCATCTTGATGTATTGATCGACAGGCGTAATGCCGTCCATCGTGCTCATCGACGTATGCAGATGAAACTCCACGCGTTTCTCCGCCGCATCGTCCTTGCGGTCCGGAGGAGCCATAATTTCGTTGACATCGGACGGGATCATCACAAGCTCAGGAATTTGCATGAACCGGTCATATTCCACGCGCCCGCGCAGCTTGAGCCAGGTGCCGTTTTTGATCAGACTGTAAATCTTAACGTCTTCCTTCGTCTTGGCGAAGCTCTTCACCATAATGGAATCGGAGAAATCCGTAATATTGAAAGTGAACAGCGTGCTGCCGTTGCGGAGCTCCTTCATATCGAGACCGAACACAGAGCCTTGGACGGTAATCTTCTTCTCTTCGTCCTTCACATTCTGAATCGGAACAGCCGGCTCCTTGATGTCATAACCGACCATCAGCTTCACTTCACCTTCCGGTACGGTCGCCTGCGCCGCTTCCTCAGCCTCAACCGCAGTGAGAATCTGAGTAGTGACTACCTTCTGCTCCTGCTCGATAATTTTCGTGAATTTCTCCAGTTCTTCTTCCCGGGAAGCGCTGACCGTATATTTCACATGAAACTCGACTCCGAAAAAACCGGAGAAATACTGCCTGATCCACTCGCCGATGTTCTTCTTCTTCGCCAGCTCCAACCCAATGGTATCGAGCAGGCAGAGCGTCAGCACATTCCCGTTCACCTCGATCTTGGCCTTCGTCATCCAGCCGTTGATCGAAGCCGCCTCCCGTTGCACCCACTCGAGAAACATGCCCCAATATTCATGAGCCACGCTAGACGGATCGACGTCAGCCGTATACTGCAGTACGAACCGGATCGCGGCAATATGCGCGAACTTGTCGCGGATCATCTTGCAGAACGTCCGGTAGATGTCGCAAGGAACGACCTGCGTCTTCACGATGAAGAACACCCATTCCTTGTTTTTGCGGCTGGTCTCCACCTTGTCGATATAGCCGTCGGCGAAAAACTGTCTGACGACCTCCGAAGGAACGCTCGCCTGCTGCATCAGCATCTCGAACCGATCGCGCTTCAATGCTGTACTGCTACCGCTCATGTTGTCCCTCCCCAAAAAAATTCCCCGCAAAGTCATTCCCCACAAAGTTATTCCCCACAAAATGGTGTTTGGCTTCGAAGCCTATTCAGGTACTTTGCGGGGACCCGGAAAACCAAAATCACCCGCAAAGCTGAAAAAAAGGCAAATGGAATTAATAAAACCATCCCGTTTGCCTCCTCCTATTGATTTAAACCGCTGCAGCGATTAGTACGATCGTCCGAACACGACCGTATGCTTGGACGGCTCCCCGCAAACGAGACATGTCGACTTCTGAAACTCAGGCGCAAACGGAATATTGCGGCTTGTCGCGCCGGTCTCTTCCTTCACGGTCGCTTCGCAAGCCGCCGAGCCGCACCAGCCCGAGAGCGAGAAGCCCCGCTTTTGCTGCAGGAAGCCCTTCAGCTCATCCAGCGTATCCGCGCTCGTCATCGCCTCGTCGCGGAACTTCTTGGCTCGATCATACATTTCTTGCTGGGTCTCCGTCAACAGCTTTTGCACTTCTTCTACAATTTGGCTTTGGGCCACAACGCGCTTCTCGCCCGTGATCCGGGATACGAGCACGACCTGTCCGTTCTCCATGTCGCGAGGTCCGAGCTCGACGCGCACAGGCACGCCGCGCATCTCGTATTCATTGAACTTCCAGCCCGGGCTTTGATCCTGCCGGTCGTCCACCTTCACACGAATGCCAGCCCGCTTCAGCTCGGCGTACAAACCGTCCACGCAGCCGATAACCTGCTCGCGCGTCTTAGGCGGTCCGATCGGGATCATCACGACTTGCGTAGGCGCTACCTTAGGAGGCAGAGCCAATCCTCTGTCGTCGCCATGCACCATGATCAGAGCGCCGATCAAGCGCGTGCTGACTCCCCAGGACGTCGTATGGCAGAACGTATGCTGATTATCGCGGTCCAAATACTTGATATCGAAAGCTACGGCAAAATTAGTGCCCAGATAATGGGAGGTTCCGGCCTGAACGGCTTTGCCATCCTTCATCATCGCTTCGATCGAATACGTGTCCACAGCGCCGGCGAATTTCTCCGAGGGCGTCTTCTGTCCCATAATGACAGGGATAGCAAGGAAGTTTTCAGCGAAATCGCGGTATATCTCCAGCATCTGCATCGTTTCCTTGCGTGCGTCCGCTTCGTCTTCATGCGCCGTATGGCCTTCCTGCCAGAGGAACTCGCTTGTCCGCAGAAACGGCTGGGTTTTCTTCTCCCAACGAACCACATTAGCCCATTGATTGATGAGCAGCGGCAGATCCCGGTAGGAGTTGATCCATTCGGCATACATATGGCCGACCATCGTCTCCGACGTCGGGCGGATCGCCAGACGCTCCTCCAGTTTTTCTCCGCCTGCTTCGGTTACCCATGGCAGCTCGGGGTTGAAGCCCTCGACATGCTCCTTCTCCTTCTGGAAGAAGCTTTCCGGGATGAACAGCGGGAAGTAGGCGTTGCGATGGCCCGTTTCCTTGAAGCGGCTGTCCAGCTCCCGCTGGATATTTTCCCAAATCTCGTAGCCGTCCGGCTTGAACACGATACAGCCGCGAACCGGCGAATAGCTCATCAGGTCGGCTTTCTTGATCGTGTCGATATACCAGCGCGAGAAGTCTTCACTTTGCGGCGTAATTTCTTTGACAAATTGTTTTTCCTGCTTATCCTTCGACATGGTCCGGATGCTCCCCCTACTAACGGGCAGCGCGGCGCGCTACCCTTTGATCAATCGTAATATATCATTATACGTCACGGCTATCATCAGCAGCATCAGCATCGCAAAGCCGACAAAATGCACCAGGCTTTCCCTGCTTGGATCAACCGGCTTGCCGCGGACCGCCTCCAGCGCCAGAAACACGAGCCGGCTTCCATCCAGCGCCGGGACCGGCAGCAGGTTGAACAAGCCGAGATACAAGCTCATGATGGCCATCCAGTAAATGTACTGGATAGCGCCGGCGCTTGCCTGCTCGCTCGTAAATTCGACGATGCGGATCGGTCCGCCGAGATCGTCCATCTTCACCTGCAGCGTAGCCAGCTTGCCAAAGCCGTCCAAAATGATGGTCGAAGCCGAAGCCATGCTTTTCGCTCCGCCCGTGATCGCCTCGCCGAAGGAAGCCGGCCGGGTATCCGGAGCAAGCGATACGCCTACGCGGTATACCTTGTCCTCGCTAAGCGCAGGCTTAACCTGCAGCGAGACGTGCTGCTGGCCGCGCTCCACGATCCAGCTCATCGCCTTGCCTTCCGAGCCTTGGATAATCTCCGTCAGCCGTTTGCTGTCTCCCGCAATCTTCTCTCCGTTCACGGAGACGATAATATCGCCGCTTTGCAGGCCTGCCTGCTGCGCTACTCCGCCAGCCACCGTATCCGAGATGCGGACGCGGTCCGGAACGGGCACTCCTGCCACAAAAACGACGGCAACGAACAGCAGAAAGGCGAGAATGAAATTCATCAGCGGACCGGCAAATATCGCCATCGCCCGCTGCCCCACGGTTTTACTCCCGAACTGGCGGTCCCATGGCGCAATCTGGGTTTCCTTCTCCTTGCTGACCATCATCGCTTGCGGATGCACGGCATAACGCTGCACGGCGCCGTCCACATCAAGCTTGACGAACAGCTTGCGCTCCAGGTCGATCTCCTCGACGACGCCTTCCAAAGCGCCGCGGCGGCTATCAAATTCGTTCAGATAAATATGGGTGACTTGATCCTGCTTGAGAGCGACGGCTACCCGCTGACCGGGATTAATCTGTACGATCTCGGGGTCCTCTCCCGCCATCCGCACGAATCCTCCGATGGGAAGCAGGCGCAGCGTATAGCGGGTTTCTCCCTTCACGAAAGACAACAACTTCGGACCAAAGCCTATCGCAAATTCGCGAGTGAGGATGCCCGCTCGTTTGGCAAAATAAAAGTGTCCCCATTCGTGCACAGTCACAAGGACAAAAAACAAGAGCACATTCAGCACGATGATTTGAAGTACATCCACTCTAGCTCACGGCCTCCTTAAACACTAATGTTCATCATATGCAAGCATGGTAAGGGCGTCATCCATGTGTTCTTAGATTACCATTAATGATAAACCGAACACAAGCAAGTGCCCCTGCTATGAACATATTAGCGCCGCAGCCCAAACATGCTTCTCTCTGGCCGTCTCCGTCTTAAACGATGCGTCCGGCTTCCGCCCTGGCCCAGGCGTCGCTGTCGAGGATCGTTCCCAGATCCGGCAGCCGGACAGCCCGGTGCTTTGCCATCACGCCGCCGATGATATCCTCGATCGCCAGGAAAGGAATCTCGCCCTTCAGAAAGCGATCGACGGCGACTTCATTAGCCGCGCTGTATACGGTCGGCATCGTGCCTCCCGCCCGGCCGCTTTCGTAAGCAAGCGCGATGCAAGGATACCGCTCGAAGCTCATCTCACGGAAATTCAGCTTGCCTGCCTCGGCCAGATTGAGCCGTCCTGCCGGAGCAGGCAGCCGGTCAGGATACGTAAGCGCATACTGGATAGGCACTCTCATGTCAGGCAGCCCCAACTGGGCAATAACGCTGCCGTCGACAAATTCGACGAAGGAATGAATGATGCTCTCGGGATGAATCAGCACATCGATCCGGTCGTACGATAAACCGAACAGCCAGTGAGCTTCAATCACTTCCAGCCCCTTGTTCACCATCGTCGCCGAATCGATCGTAATTTTGGCGCCCATCGACCAATTCGGATGCTTCAGGGCGTCCTGGACCGTGACCTCAGCCAGTTCTTCCCTTGTCCGATCCCGGAAGGAGCCGCCGGAGGCCGTCAACGTAATTTTATGTAGGCGGGATACGCTTTCCCCGTTCAGGCATTGGAAGATGGCCGAATGCTCGCTGTCGATCGGGAGCAGGGACACACCATGCCGCGCAGCCGCCTCCGTCACCAGATGGCCGGCGCTGACAAGCGTTTCCTTGTTCGCCAGACCGATCTGCTTGCCGGCTTCTATCGCCGCCAGCGTAGGCTTCAGCCCTTGGCTGCCTACTACAGCCGTTACGACGAGCTCCGCGTCATGGCCGGCGGCTGCCTCCAGCAGCCCCTCCGGTCCATAGACGACCCGTGTGCCTGCCGGCGCTTCGGCGCGTAATCGATCAGCCAGCTCCTTGGTCGCTACAGACAAGATGGCGGGCTTGAACAGGTTCATTTGCTCCCGGAGCAGCTCCGCATTATAGCCGCCAGCCAAGGCGACAACCTCGAAGAGGTCCGGATAACGAGAGACGACATCCAGGGTTTGGGTGCCGATGGAGCCCGTCGATCCGAGAATACTGATCTTTTTCACACGCGTTCTACCTCCAGCACAAGTTAAGCGGACGGAATCAGAGACAAGAGATGCAGGAACGGAAACACGATCAGCCAGCTGTCCGTCCGATCCAGCACTCCGCCGTGTCCGGGCAAAATCGTGCCGGAGTCCTTGATGCCCTTCACCCGCTTATAAGCCGATTGAATCAAGTCGCCCAGCTGTCCGATGATCGCGATGGCAAGTCCCATCCACGCCGCCTGTCCGTAGCTGAGCAGCTCGGGCTGCGACCAGGCGAAAATCAGCGCCATAACGATCGAAAGCAGGACTCCGCCGATCGCGCCTTCAACGGATTTTTTCGGGCTGATCGCAGGCCATAAGGGCGTCTTGCCCAGCTTGGAGCCCGTGAAATAGGCGCCCGAATCTGTCGTCCAAATACAAAGGAACACGAGCAGCGTCCAGAAAAGTCCGTGCTCCGCGATGGAACGGGTAGCGATCATATAATGAAAACCGAGCCCAATATAGACCATCCCGAGGAAGGCCATCGCAACCTGATCGATGGTCGTTTTGTTTTTCGAAATGACTGTCGCTGCCAGGAAAGCGAACATGAACAGCCAGATAAGCTCGCCCGAGCTCCAGCCTCCGAGCTGCCACGGAATGACCAGGAGGAGCAAGCCGACGTAGCCGACCGCTTCCACTAAGCGATTCTTCTTCAGTCCGTTCATTCGCAAAAATTCATCATATCCGATTACAGCGAGAGCGGCAATCAGACCGGTGAACCAATAGCCGCCCAAGTATAACAGGATGAAGAAGGCAAGCCCTGCCACGATTCCTGTAACGATCCGCTGCTTCAATTCTATTCCTCCATGTTAGCGTCTTCCTGCGGCGCGGCTTTATAAGCCCCCGTACCGGCGGGCGCGCCGCTGGTATTCCCGTATAGCGTCGTAGAAGTGGTTTTCGTTGAATTCCGGCCAGCACAGCTCGGTAAACCAAAGCTCCGAATAAGCCAGCTGCCACAGCATGAAGTTGCTGATGCGCAGCTCTCCGCTTGTGCGGATCAGCAAGTCAGGGTCAGGCAGAGGATCGGTGAGCAGATAACGGGAAAACATCGTTTCATCGATATCATCAGGCTGCAACTTGCCTTCCTGCGCATCGCGCACCAGCTGCTGGATGCCCGAAAGCATCTCCTTGCGGCTGCCGTAGTTCAACGCGAAATTAAGGATAAGTCCGGTATTGTGCTTGGTCTGATCGATCGCATCCTGTACAGCCTTCAGCGTATAATCCGGCAAATTTTGCGGCCAGCCGGTCATCCGGATCTGAACGTTGTTGGCGATCAGCTCATCGATCTCTTTAGGGAAAAACTCCAGCGGCAGCTTCATCAAATATTCCACTTCTTCCTTGGGACGCTTCCAGTTTTCCGTCGAGAAAGCGTACATGGTCAGAACCTGAACACCGATATCATTAGCCGCCATCGTTATTTTTTTCACATTTTTCATGCCGGAGTGGTGACCTGCAATCCGCGGCAAGCCGCGCTTCTGCGCCCATCGGCCGTTGCCGTCCATAATAACGGCCACATGGTTCGGAATGTTGTCGGAGCCAAGCCCTTGGGCCGCTTCCGCAGTATCCGCTTTCCCACCGAACCACTTTACGAATGGTTTCATTGCCAATCCTCCATCAGGAAAGACTAAAAGACTAAAAGCCCCCTCAAAAAAGGGGGTCTTCGCCCATTACACTTCCATGATTTCTTTTTCTTTTGCTTGCAGCGTCTTGTCGACTTCGGCAATAAACTTATCGGTAAACTTCTGAATATCTTCCTGGTGCCCGCGGGACTCGTCCTCGGAGAGTCCGGAGGATTTTTCCAGCTTTTTGATATCGTCATTGGCGTCGCGGCGCACGTTGCGGATGGCTACCTTAGCCTCTTCTCCGGCCTTGCGCGTCAGCTTCACCAGCTCCGAGCGCCGTTCTTCCGTCAGCGCCGGGATGACGATGCGGATGCTGCTTCCGTCATTGGACGGATTAAGTCCAAGATCGGACTTTAAAATGGCTTTTTCGATAGCCGAGATCGAGCTTTTGTCCCAAGGCTGAATCATCAACGTCCGGGAATCCGGCGTATTGATGTTGGCAAGCTGGTTCACCGGCGTCATAGCCCCGTAATATTCAACTTGCACACGGTCAAGCAGCGCAGGCGTAGCGCGGCCTGCACGCAGCGAGAGCAGCTCTTTTTTCAGCGCCGCGATCGCTTTGTCCATGCGCTCCTCGGCATTTTTTTTAATGGTTTGAGGCATTGGCTACACACTCCCCTTTACAATAGTGCCGATCTTCTCCCCAAGCACGACGCGTTTGATATTGCCGCTTTCGGTAATCGAGAAAACGATCAGCGGGATGTTGTTGTCCATACACAAAGAAGAAGCCGTCGAATCCATCACTCCGAGGTTCTTGTTCAGCACCTCAAGGTAGGTGAGCGTTTCAAACTTTTCTGCGCTCGGATCCTTGAACGGATCTGCGGAGTAAACGCCGTCGACTTTGTTTTTGGCCATCAGGATGACTTCCGCCTCAATCTCTGCGGCGCGCAAAGCAGCGGTCGTATCGGTGGAGAAGTACGGATTGCCCGTTCCTGCTGCAAAGATGACGACGCGGCCCTTCTCCAGATGCCGGATCGCTCTGCGTCGGATATAAGGCTCAGCTACTTGCTGCATGTTAATAGAGGATTGTACGCGTGTCGGAACGCCGATCGTCTCCAGCGCGTCTTGGAGGGCAAGGGAATTCATCACGGTAGCGAGCATGCCCATATAATCGGCTGTCGCCCGGTCAATACCTTTCGCGCTGCCGGCGATCCCTCTCCAGATATTGCCTCCGCCTACGACGATGGCAACCTCAACTTGAAGATCGATCACTTCTTTCACCTGCTGCGCAATGGAGCTGATCATCTCCGAATCAATTCCGTAACCTTGCTGTCCTGCCAAGGCTTCACCGCTTAATTTCAATACGACTCTTTTAAACATCGGACGTTCCAAAGCTACATTCCTCCCTTTCGCTTGGGGCGCATTTCCCTTTACTTAGCAAACAGGGAACACGTCGGTGTCCCCTGCTTTTGTTGCTATAGGTCTTACAGTTTGACTTGGCTCATAACTTCTTCAGCGAAGTTTTCTTGCTTCTTCTCAAGGCCTTCTCCGAGCTCATAGCGAACAAAGCGACGGATCGAGAGGTTTTCACCGATCGTAGCGATCTTCTCTTTCAACACTTGCTCGACAGTTTTGTCCGGGTCCTTGATGAATGCCTGCTCCAGCAAGCAGTACTCTTCGTAGTACTTGGCGATGCGGCCTTCCACGATTTTCTCAACGATTTTCTCAGGCTTGCCTTCGTTCAGAGCTTGGTTCGTCAAAATTTCACGTTCTTTGTCAAGCGCTTCCTGAGGAACTTCGTCGCGGCGAAGGTACTTAGGGTTGGATGCTGCGATGTGCAGGGCTACGTCGCGCACGAACGTTCTGAACTGCTCGTTTTTCGCAACGAAGTCCGTTTCGCTGTTCACTTCAACCAATACGCCGATTTTGCCGCCCGCATGGATGTAAGACTCGATCATGCCTTCGGTAGCCGCACGGTCAGACTTTTTAGCCGCAGCTGCCAAGCCTTTTTCACGCAAAAGCTCGGAAGCTTTCGTCAGATCGCCGTTTGCTTCCTCGAGAGCCTTTTTACAATCGAGCATGCCCGCTCCTGTTTTTTCACGCAACTCTTTTACTGCTGCTGCACTTACTGCCATATTGGGGCCTCCTTAATGGTTGTCGGTATTTGGATATACACCTTAAAAAAAGGGCGGTGAAAGGATTTTGCACCTTTGAACCACCCTTCTCGTATTCACACGTTATGTGGATTAAGCTGTTGTTTGCTCGCCTTGGTTGGCTTCAATAACAGCGTCAGCCATTTTGGCTGTCAGCAGCTTAACGGCGCGGATCGCGTCGTCATTACCAGGAATGACATAGTCGATTTCGTCCGGATCACAGTTCGTATCTACGATACCCACGATTGGGATACCGAGCTTGCGAGCTTCTGCTACAGCAATGCGCTCTTTACGAGGATCGATAACGAACAATGCGCTCGGCAGACCCTTCATATGCTTGATACCGCCCAAGAACTTCTCGAGGCGATCTTTTTCCTTGCGAAGGATAATAACTTCTTTCTTAGGAAGAACGTCGAACGTGCCGTCAACTTCCCACTTGTCCAGCTCATGCAGACGGTTGATCCGCTGTTGAATCGTGGAGAAGTTTGTGAGCGTACCGCCGAGCCAGCGCTGGTTGATGTAGAACTGACCGCTGCGCTCCGCTTCTTCCTTCACGGAGTCTTGAGCTTGCTTCTTCGTGCCGACAAACAGGATTGTCCCGTTCTCTTCAGCTACGGATCTTACGAAGTTGTAAGCTTCCTCTACTTTTTTGACCGTTTTTTGCAGGTCGATAATATAAATTCCGTTTCTTTCGGTGAAGATGTAACGATCCATTTTAGGGTTCCAGCGACGGGTTTGGTGACCGAAATGTACACCAGCCTCGAGCAGCTGTTTCATGGAGATTACTGCCATCCTCACGCACCTCCTCAAATATAGTTGTTTTTGGTACCTCCGCGCGATATCATCTTCACGATGAAACTTCCAGATTATTGTCGGCGCTGTCATCGGTTGACGCAGCAGCCGCAACGCGGAAGCACCCTCATCGGAATTCATCGGCGTGTGGATTTTTACACCGAGGACTACTATACCATAAGTCGCATAAGGTTGCAACTAGCGAGCTCTTTCGTCAAAAACACGCAAATCGGCGGTTCATCCCTACTTGACTGTCAGGCCGGTAATGATCTGGTCCAAGGTTTGCGGGCCTTTGAATTCATGAGCGCCGGCGATGATGCTGCCCGTGAGCTGCCGCTTGCGCATCTCATCCTCGAACGCCTTCTTGTCTGCGATAAGCCCGCTTTGCACCAGCATGTCCGACACTTGCCACAACGCCAGTCCGCTTTGCACATAGATATAGATTTCCTTTACAGGCGCGGCGGCTTCCTGCTTTTTCTTCTCTTCTGCGAGCCGCTGTCCGATCAGTTCCTCGACCTGGGGCTGGAGATATACCTTAACATCCTTCTCATACACCTGATAATAAACGGAGGCCGCTTCCTTCAGCCGTTCGGGAGTCATCGTCTCAGCGGCCGTGCCGGGCTGCGTCTCGCCCAGCCCTTCCGGGGTCAGCGTCCCGGAGCTGGGGGCAGCAAGCATCAGCTGGAGCAGAACAGCGCCGGCGATCATGCCGCTGCCCAGTCCGTAGAACAGCGACTTTTTATTCGACATTCGCCTTCTCCTCCTGCTTGGCCAGCTGCAGAATCAGCGCTACCTCGCCTTTGTTCATCCCCAATTTCTTTGCGATGGATTCGATGGATTTGCCATGATCATGCAGCAAAAACAGCTCCGCATAGCGATTCCGGATGCTCATGGGAGCGGGAGCTCTCTCTCCATCAGGCTCCGGTTTGCCTGCCGCATCCTCCGGCGGCTCGGGTGCGGGTAACGGGTTAGCCGCCCCTTGACGCACAAAATCCACCTCAGGCGCTTCCGCAAGCCGCCGCTGCCCGTCGGGGGCGATGCGGACTTCAGGCGGAGTACCCGGTGGGCCGGTTTGCAGCTTCTGAATTTGCTCCGTGACGAACCCGACCCGGCTAAGCTCCGACTGAAGCTGCCGGTTCTGCTTCTCGAGCAGCTCTACGCGGCCTGAGAGCATGGCGGAGTGGGTTTCATAATCTTTTTTGGTGTCCGTGAACAGCTGGACGATCGCCTTGTTCTGCTCTTCCAGCTCCACGGCGAAGTGGTCCATCGCGCTTTCCACTTCCTTAATCATGCCGGGGTTATCCTTGCCGGGCTTCGGTTCCCGCGGCAGCAGGCGAGCATAGACGATCAGCACGAGGCCGAACAACACAACATATACCCAAGGTTGATTCAACTGCTATCACCTAATTTCACGACAGGATGTCAAAGCGAAATATCAATATGATGACCCTTGAATGGATGCGCATCCTGAGGAACAGACTCCTTGGCTGCGCCGTCCGAGCTGCCCTTGGTTCGCCTCGGGGCAGCTGACGGATGGCTTCCGCCGCTTCCATCCCGTCCTCCGTCCCGGTCGGCATGCAGCCGGTTCGCTTCCTCCGTCTTGGCGCTGATGCGCCGCTGCCGCAGCAGCTGCTTCTCCGATTCCTGGGACAGCGCTGCCTGGTCCTGGACAGGCTTGCTCATTATCTGCTGCTGCTTGAAGCCGGCTTCATCGTTTTTGTGCAGGGCAAACTGCATCTCGACAGCTCTCATACTCATCCGGCATTCCTCTCCTCACGCTACTGAATGGGCAGCATCGCAATATCGCCGTCGACCAGCTGGAACTTCACTCGCGGAGAAGTATCCTTGATGAATTTGGTGTAGCGGCCGATTACGATCTTGGTTCCGCTGAATACGTTACCAATGACTTCAACCTTCGCGCGCTCAGAATCCTCAAGCGACTTCTCGATCTCCAGAATACGCTCCTTGGCACCCGATATTTCTTCCGTAACTTGCTTCTTGGAATGATTCAGCTTGATGCGCATCCCGACCTTATCGGGCGTGAGATGCCCCGCGGCGGCGAGCTGATCGAGCAAAGTCAGCGCCTTGTCGGTTTTGTCGTAATTCTCGTTAAGCGCTCGCAAATTCGTCCTCAACTGCTGCAGTTCGTTGCGAAGCTCGGGAAGCACCCCCACCTCAATGGCGGTCACCGTGGACATCGCATTGCCGATCGTACGTCCGACCACGCATTCTCCAGCCTGAATTTGCCCGCCGACGATCAATCCCTTCGTCCCCCTACAGGTGACGTACCGGCCGGCCCGGATATGCGAGTGCATGATGCTTTGGTTGGCCACTACCTCTTCGCCCGCTTCTACGGTAGCATCCTGGATGAACGAACATTTTACCCTATTGCCGGCTCGGACGGTCGCTTTGTTATGGCCCAGAATGCCCGCATTGATCTCAATCGAGCCTCCGGCCTCCAGATCGGCGCCGTCTACGTTGCCCGTAATCCGGATGTCTCCGGCAGCTTTGATCCGGAAGCCGGGCAGCACGCTGCCGCGCACGACGACAGAACCGACAAAATCGATATTGCCGATATTATAATCAACATCGCCGTTCACTTCAAATATAGGAAATACGTTAATTTTGTCGCGGTCGGTTTTCGATACCATCCCGTCTATCGCGGCATACATGGCGAGCTGTTCCGCGTCCGTGACTACATTTTTCCCCAGCTTGAACCGCGCTTCCTTTCCGTCCTTGGCAAATAAAGTTTCACCGGTAACAGCCGTTCCCGGGATACCTTGGCCCGCCGGAATGCGCTGAGCGATAAGCTGGCCTTTGCGAACATTATGAATCGCCGTTACTTCTTTATAGTCAACCTTCCCGTCTTCCATCTCAAGCGGCGTTTTCATGTGATTGTTCAGATCGAACATCATCCTGATTTGACCGTCAGGCCCATTTTGCGGCGCCTGTCCGGCAGCTATAACCGTTTTGCCATAGAAAAACGCGGAAGGATCGTTCGCGATCTCGAGCAGCTTCGCTTCGTCCACACCATGGACGATATGATAAGACCTTACCAGCTCTTGCAACTGCTCCAGGGTAACTCTGAACCGTTCGTCGCAGTTCATGAACTGCAGGAACGCCGTGAGCTTGTCATCCGATAATTGGATATCCAGATAATAGCTTAACGGCATTGTTGGCTCACCCATCATTATCCCCGCTTTCCTCGATTTAGTCTTGGAATAACTGCGATTTGTGACGGCTCAAGGAACCTCTCAGCCGTAAAATCGCCTTGGAATGCAACTGTGAGATTCTGGAAGGGGAAAGATTCATTACTTCGGCAATCTCGCTTAATGAAAGCTCTTCATAATAAAATAACGATACAACGGTTCTTTCCTTCTCCGTCAGCCGCTCGATAGCTTGCGCCAGGGTGTCTTTTAAGTATACATCATTTACGGTCGATTCGGGATTTTTTGCTTTGTCATCGATCAAGATGGACAAGCGGGTTTCCGCTTCCTCTTCGCGAATCGGCTCGTCGACCGAGCATATGGTCGTAACCGCTATATCCTGGACCATTTGCTGAAAATCAGCTTCGCTGATCTGCAGATATTCGCTCATTTCCGCATCCGTAACGGAACGAAGGTATTGCTGCTCCAGTTTCTGGTAGCCTTCTTCGATTTTTTTAGCTTTCTCGCGAACCGAGCGGGGGACCCAGTCGCCTTGGCGAAGACCGTCGATAATCGCCCCGCGGATTCGCCAGGAAGCGTATGTTTCGAACTGAAGGCCGCGTTCATAGTCAAACTTCTCGATCGCATCGATGAGTCCCATCACGCCATAGCTTCCGAGGTCTTCCTTCGACACATTTTTAGGCAAGCCAATGGACAGCCGGCCTGACACGTAGTCGACCAGAGGCAGATACGTCTCAATTAAAGTCTGCTTGGCCTGGAGCAGGCGCTCTTCTCTCCATTGCCTCCATGTGTCCATATTCGACAAGTGTGATTTTTGCCCGATCATGAAGGATTCCACCACCTTTACTCTTCAGTCATTCGGCGAAGCGCTTGAGCCATCTCCCACGAGCTTTCATCAGGCGCTCCGCTGATCTTGGTTGACAATTTAGGCGGGTTAAGCGGAGCAAACAAAGCCTCTTCGGCTTGGGGCGCCGCATCGTCGATCCGGTTTTTCAGCATCTGGTGAAGCTCAGCATCCTGATCGGGAGGAGTAATGGCGTCAAAGGCGGTTCCTTTGGCCATCTCCTCCTCCGCTTCCTCGGGGGGCGACTTCAAAGCGCTGTCCAATCCCGCAAATGTGCCGAGCAGCCACCGGCATGCAAACACAAGCACGAACAGGATGATGAAGCTGTAGAAGCTCCTTACGAGCGTCGTGAGCCAAATATTGTGGCCGGCCGACATCGCGAGGGTCGCGACAAAGGCGATCCCTCCGACGATGAAATTCCATTTGATTGATCCGATCATGGCTACAATTCCTTCACTCCATGTTGAACGCTGCGGATAACAAGCACTCCGGTTACACAGTCGAATTCGATCGTTCTTCCATAATTGCCGCCGGTGTCCTCTCCCACGACAGGGATACGGTAGCGGGCAAGCACTTCCTTGCAGGACTCGACGTTCCGCGGTCCGATTCGCATAGTCTCCGATTGCCCGCCGAAGGCGAACATCTGGGCGCCGCCCGCCATCTTGGCGGCCATCCGCCGGACCTCAGCGCCGAGCTGCTCCATCAGACGAATCACCTCGGGCAGCGCCGTATCGGCGTATTTGGCCACATTGAGCTTGCCTTCGCGGGCGATCTCGGAGGTTGGCAGCATCACATGCGCCATGCCCGCCACTTTGGCCTTGGCATCGTATAAGGTCAGTCCAACGCAGGAGCCGAGTCCGGTTGTTTTCAGAACTCCGGTCAGCTGAGTGACATTCAGATCGGCCATGCCGACTTTGATCAGATGATCCTGGATCATGGAGTTTGCACTCCCAAGGCGACGAAAATTTTCTCGAAAGATTCCGGATCGGGAATCAGGAAGAAATGGCCTTCGACTTCTTCTTGACCGTCCAGAAACTTCGTATCGATCAACAGCGCCTGATCCCCCATCTGACCGAATTGAAGCAGTCCGTAACCAAGAATGGCGCCGGCCATATCGATAGCCAGTGAAGGGACCGTAGGCTGCATGTTCAGCTGCGTGAAGTCGGCCAGCGAGCTGAGATAGGAGCCTGCCAATATATTGCCGATCTCATTCAAAGCCGACAGCTCCATCTCCGTATAGCCTTCATCGCTCAGAACTTCGATACCGACCAGATTGCGCAGCAGCCTTTTAGCCGAATCCAGACTTAGGATGAAAAACAGATTGCCGGGCGTTTCGCCCTCGACGCGCAGGAAGATGGCAATGACGACTTGCTCGGCTCCACCGACACTGTCAGCGATCTCTTCAAAGGGGACCATACGCACCTTGGGCACGAGCATATCGACCGGCTTATCGAGCAGCTTCGACAGCGCGGTGGCGGCATGGCCGGCTCCGATATTGCCTACCTCTTTCAGAACGTCCATTTGAAACTCCGCGAATGCGCTAAATGCCTCCACGTACACTACTCCTCTGCGTTTTCCAATTGAACGATCTCGCTTTTATTCAAAACTTCCTGCAGGTTCAGCAGAATGAGCAGGCGGCTGTCGCCGACCTTGGCGATGCCGTGCAAGTATTTGGCTTTGATGCCGCCGACGATATCCGGCGGATCGTCCACATGGTCGGTATCCACGTCGATCACATCATTGGCCGAATCGACGATTAAGCCTACCTCGATATCGCCAACAGCCACGATAATGATCCGCGAATTATCCGTATATTCGCTCTCCGGGAAGCCGAAGCGTCCGCGCAGATCGATAACCGGCGTTACGACCCCCCGCAGATTGATGACGCCTTTTACGAATTCCGGCGTTTTGGGAACACGCGTCATCGGCTGCATCCGCTCGATCGTTTTGACCTTTTCCACTTCTACGCCGTACTCTTCATGAGCAAGCGCAAATACGATGACCTTCATCTCTTGTCCCATATTTTCATCCTCCTTAATGATCGTACCGCTCCGTACGTGACGAGTTTACTTGATCAATGCATTCGTATCGATAATCAAGGCGACTTGTCCATCTCCGAGAATGGTAGCTCCGGAGGTGGCAAACAGGTTGGTCAAGTATTTGCCGAGCGTCTTCAGCACAATTTCCTGCTGGCCGATAAATTCGTCGACGACCAGGGCAGCCATTTTCTCGCCCTTGCGGATTACGACAACCTGCACATCCGCTCCGCTCTCTTCGCCTTGACCCGGCACGTCGAACAATTCGGCCAGCGGGATGAGCGGGATAACGGAATTGCGGTAATCCACCATCCGGTTGCCATGCACCTTGCGGATTTGCTCTGGCTTGACGGCAGCCGTCTCCACAATCGACGACAGCGGAATCGCATACTTCTCATGCTTCAGCCGGATCAGCATCGCGGAGATAATCGACAACGTCAGCGGCAATTGAACGGTCCACTTCGAGCCGCTGCCATAAGTAGAGTCCACCTGAACCCGTCCGCCCAAACTCTCGATCTTCGTTTTGACGACATCGAGCCCGACGCCGCGGCCGGAAATATCGGAGATTTTGTCGGCCGTGCTGAACCCCGAAGCGAACAGCAGCGCGTACACTTCGCTGTCCGACAGGCGGGCAGCCTGCTCTCTCGTCACGACTCCGTTTTGTATCGCTTTGTCCAGCACCTTGTCCCGGTTGATTCCGCGTCCGTTGTCCTCGATCTCGATGAACACATGGTTGCCGCTGTGATAAGCGCGCAGATTGATCGTCCCGGTCTCCGGCTTGCCAGCGGCCAGCCGTTCGGCCGTTGGCTCCAGCCCGTGGTCAACCGCATTGCGGAGCAGATGGACTAGCGGATCTCCGATCTCGTCGACCACGGTCCGGTCCATCTCCGTATCGGCCCCGGTAATGACCAGATCCACTTTCTTGTCCAGGTTTTTGGCCACATCGCGGATCATCCGCGGGAAGCGGTTGAACACCGTGTCCACAGGCACCATCCGCAGCTTGAGCACGATATTTTGCAGATCGCTGCTCACGCGCGCCATATGCTCGACGGTTTCGGTCAAGTCATTTTTCTTGATCTCGCTTGCCAGCTGCTCCAGACGCACCCGGTCGATCAGCAGCTCGCTGAACAGGTTCATCAGCGTATCCAGCCGTTCGATATCGACGCGGATCGTCCGTCCAGCCACAGGAGCCCCGCTTGCGGCCGCAGCCTTTTTCTCGGTTTTGGCCGGCTCGGAAGTCGGCGCGGACGCCTCGTTTGCAGGGGCAGCCGGAGCCGATACAGGCGCGGCAGCGGAAGGCTGCAGCCGCGCGGCGAGCTTCTCCCGATCAAGAACGACGAGCTCCACATGATCGATCTCGGACACGCTGGATACTTGAGCGAGCAGTTGATCCTTGTCCACCTGCGAGACATAATACACCGCAAATTTCTGATCGAACTTCTCCTGTTCAATCTCTTCAACGGAAGGGAGCGCCTTGAGCACTTCGCCGTTCTGCTCCAGCACGTTGAACACCATATAAGCGCGCGCAGCCTTCAACACGCAGTCGGCTCTGACCGTTACCTCTATCCAGAAGACGGGTATGCCCGCATCGATGGACTGTTCGATAATCGACAGCTGGAATTCATCCAGCTCGGGCGCCGCGCCGGCCGCAGTCGCGGCGGATGAAGCCCCGGCGCCTCCCTGGGCTCCTGGCGAAGCCTTCAAGTAATCGCCCGAAACGATGGACTTCAGCGAAGCGACAACCGCCGACACGTCCGCCTTGCCCGTTCCTCCCTGGATAATATCGTCGACCATCGTCTCCAGCGAATCCAAGCTTTTGAACAAGCAGTCGAAAATAAACGAATCCATCTTCAGCTTATGATTGCGGACCAGATCCAGCACATTCTCCATCTCATGGGTCAGGGAGGCGATATCCTCGAAGCCCATCGTGGCCGACATCCCCTTCAAGGTATGCGCGGAACGGAATATATTCTGTACAATACTAATATCCTCCGGACTGCTCTCGAGGCTTAACATGTTTTCGTTGATCGCCTGCAAATGATCCTTGGACTCGTCAATAAACATCGAGAGATATTGATTCATCTCCATAAGCACACCTCCATCGTGGTCGTAAGTATGTAATTTCTATCCGTCCTTACTAAGAAAGTCCTGCAACGCCGACAACCTCGATAAGCTTCCGTGAGATTTCCTGCTGCGGCAAAATATGATTCACGCAATTCAGCTCCACCGCAGCACGGGGCATGCCGTAAACGATGCAGGTGTCTTCCGCTTCCGCGATGGTGGTGGCCGCTCCCGCGTCCTGGAGAGCCTTCATCCCTCTCGCTCCGTCGGAGCCCATCCCCGTCATGATGACAATATGACGCTTCAGCTCTTTGAGCGGCAGCAGCGATTCGAACAGCGCGTCGACCGATGGGCGGTGGCCGCTGCGGGGCGCATCCTTGCTGAGATGAATCCGGTATCCGCCGGCTCCGCTGCGCGCCACCGCCATATGTAATCCGCCGGGGGCCACATAGGCCGCTCCATTCTCCAGCACCATGCCGTCCTCCGCCTCGACGACTTTGAGTCCGGACACCGAGTCCAGCCGCAGCGAAAGCGACTTCGTAAAGTTCGGCGGCATATGCTGCACGATCAGCACCGGAGCCGCCAGCCCTTCCGGAAGACCGGAGAGCACCTGATGCAGCGCCCGGGGACCGCCGGTAGACGTGCCGATCGCGACCAGCTGCTGGACCGGCCCTTGCTTGCGTGCGGCCGCTGAACGCTCTGCCGAAGATGCGGAAGCGGATTCGGATCGGCGATAGAGCGGCGCCGGAGCGGCAGGAGCTGCCTGCGCTTCCTTCAGCCCGCCGCTGTTTGCTTGCTCCGGAGGGCTGCTGATCTGCTTCATTTTGGTGCGCACAGCCGCCTGAAGCTTCTCGAGAATCATGGTCTTCACCTTGTGCAGGTCCAGCGAGATCGAGCCGGAAGGCTTGCCGACAAAGTCAAACGCTCCCCACTCTAAAGCCTTCATCGTCTCCAAAGCGCCTTCCTGGGTCAGGCTGCTCAGCATGATGACCGGGAGCGGACATTCTTTCATAATGATGCGCAGCGCCTCGAGGCCGTTCATGATCGGCATTTCGATGTCCATGGTCACGGCATGAGGACGAAGTTTTTTCACTAATTCAACAGCTTCCTTGCCATTTTTGGCTGTGCCTACGACCCTCAGCGACGGATCTTCCGCTATAAAATCGGAAATCAGCTTTCTCATGAAGACGGAGTCGTCGACGACCAAAACATCATATGGCTGCTGCATAGTACCACTCCTCTACGTTGTGAATCGGGTCTGAAGAAGCTAATTCGCGCCGGGAAGTCATTTATCGTTCCTACTAGGGCTTCAGCATGCGGATCATCCGGTTCAGGAAGCCTTTCACGGAGGCTCCCTGGTTTTCGGCCGGCATCTGATTCGACAGGAAGTCCTGCGTCAGCTCGTTCAGCGATTTGGCTGCCGCCGAATCCGGGAATGCCAATGAAAAGGGAACCTGCTTCCTCACAGCCTTGGACACCGAACTGTCATCCATCACATAACCGATCGTAGGGATGTCGAGGTTCATAAACTGTTTGGCCACCATGCTGATTTTATCGGCCGTTTGCCGGCCTTCCTTCCAATCCAGCACCCGGTTGACCACCAGACGAAATTTCACATCGTAATCCATGGAATGCACCATCTTGATAATGGCGTAGGCGTCCGTAATGGAGGTCGGCTCCGGCGTTGTAACGACGATCGTTTCCTGGGCCGCCAAAATAAACTTTAACGTTTCTTTGGATAAGCCCGCCCCCGTATCGAACAGGATGAAATCCACATGACCGTTCAGCTGCCCGACCTGCTCGGCGAAATAATCGAGCTGTTCTTCCGACAGCCTGATCAGATCGTTGAAACCCGACCCTCCGGCAATAAACTGCAGGCCTTGCGGTCCGGTGTTGATAATATCCCACACCGTCTTTTCGCGCTTGAGCAGATGATAAAGGCTGTACGGAGAGCTGACGCCCATCAGCACGTCGATGTTCGCAAGCCCGATGTCTGCGTCAAATATAAGTACCTTGAACCCTTTCTGCTGCAAGGCGAGCGCAAAATTAAGGGTGAAATTCGACTTGCCCACCCCTCCCTTGCCGCTCGTTACCGTAATGATGCGGGTCGGTCTCTCTCCTTGCACGGCACTCTGGTGTTTAATCAGATTCCGAAGTTCTTGTGCCTGGTCGCTCATGGTTCTCGGTCCTCCAAAATCAGATCGATGATGTGCTGTTCTTGCAGAATACTTATGTCATCCGGCACGCTTTGTCCATTGGCGATATACGAAGGCTGCAATCCGAAATCATGTACAAGATTCACGATAGCACCGTAGGAGTCCGTCTCATCCATTTTGGTGAACAGTACCTTGTTGAGCTTGAATTTGTGGAAATTTCCGGTGATCGCCTTCATGTCCTTGTACTTGGTCGTCAGGCTCAGCACGAGGAACGTTTCGCTCTTGCCGCTCGTCCGCAGCAGCGCATTCAGCTCGGACACATACATTTCATTGCGGAAATTGCGGCCGGCCGTATCCATAAAGATCAGATCGCAGTCCTTCAAATTCTCAAACGCCTTGTTCAGATCGAGCGGAGAAAACACCACCTCAAGCGGCACATTCAGGATCGTTCCGTATGTTTTGAGCTGTTCCACCGCGGCTATCCGGTAAGTATCGGATGTAATAAAGCCTACCTTGCGCTGATGCTTAAGCACCTGCTCCGCGGCCAGCTTGGCGATGGTAGTCGTTTTGCCCACCCCGGTAGGCCCCACAAAATGCGCGATCCGCGTGTCGGGCGCAATCGCCTTCCCTCCGCCGCCGCCCAGCAGAGCGGACAGCTGACGTTGCAGCGATTGCCTCGCAAAGGCATCGTCCAGCTCAGCCTCCTCACGCTCGGCCTCCTCAGCTACCCCAGCGAGCAGCTGCCTGACAAGCTGGGGATCGATCTCTTGATCCAGCAGCAAGCGCTCGTAACGCTCCAAGCTCGGATTAGGCTCTTCGGCAGGGCCCGAACGCAAGGAAAGCTTGAGCATCATTTCCTTCATCTGCTTGATCTCGTCCATCAGCAGGTCTTCCTTCGCGCGCGTCACGCCGGCGGCCTGCGAACGCTCGAGCGGAGTTTCCCGCGGCGCTGCCGGCGCCTTGGCCGGAGGAGCTGGCGGGAATACGTCCGGCACCTCGGGAAAGGCGAGCGACAGCTTCTCTTCCCGGGCTGCGGCAGATGACGCAGGCTGAGCTGCGGGAGGAGTCTGCACGGCTTGAGCCCCGTAGGCGGCAGCCGCGGCGGGCTTCGCCGCGGTCGACACTCCCCCGAACGATGACGGCGAAGCCGCCTGCTGCCGGGAAGCAGATACGGGTTCCTGCGACTTGCCGGACGGCACCGGCGCCGTCGTTGGCGTTGGCGCGCTATTATCCATCGCGGCAATGACTTCTATTTTCTTCTTGGAGAACAAGCCCAGAAATCCGCCGGAACGAACCTCTTTCGTGTTGATGATAACAGCATCCTTGCCAAGATCGCTGCGGATTTTCTGCAGAGCATCCGGCATCGAATCAACCACGTATCGTTTCACCCTCATAAGTTAACGACCCCCATGCTCTGAATTTCCACACTGGGCTCAAGCTCACTGTAGGACAATACCGGGATATCCTGCATCGTCCGCTCCAGCAGCTGCCGCAAATACATGCGGATTGTCGGTGAAGTCAACACGATGGGCTGCTGCCCCGCCTGAAGCAGCTTCGTCACCTGATCGGTCACCCGCTGGTAGATGACTTGAGTGGAAGTCGGGTCCATGGACAAATAGCTGCCCTGATCCGACTGCTGCACCGACTCCGCGATTTTCTTCTCCAGATTCGGCCCTACCGTAATCACCTTGAGCGAATCCCCGCTCGTCGTGTACTGCTGCGTGATCTGACGAGACAACGCTTGACGCACATATTCGGTCAATATATCGGGGTCCTTCGTGTAAGTCCCGTAATCGGCCAGCGTTTCGAGAATCGTCACGAGATCGCGGACCGAAATTTTCTCCCGAAGCAGCTTGACCAGCACCTTCTGCACATCCCCGAGCGAAAGCACGTTCGGGATCAGCTCGTCCACCAGAGCCGGATAGCTTTCCTTCACATTCTCGATAAGCGACTTGGTTTCCTGACGGCCGAGCAGCTCATGAGCATGCTTCTTGATAATCTCCGTCAGATGCGTGGCGACGACAGACGGCGGGTCGACGACCGTGTAGCCCGACAGCTCGGCCCGCTCCTTCGTCGGCTCGTCGATCCATAACGCCGGGAGGCCGAAGGCCGGCTCCAGCGTATCGATCCCAGTGATCGAATCGTCGTCAAAGCCCGGACTCATAGCCAGATAATGACCGAGCAGCAGGTCGCCGCGCGCCACGATGTTGCCTTTGATTTTAATGATATATTCATTGGGTCTGAGCTGAATATTGTCCCTGATCCGGATAACCGGCACCACAACCCCAAGCTCCAGCGCGCACTGTCTGCGGATCAGAATGATCCGGTCAAGCAGATCGCCTCCCTGCTGCGTATCGGCCAGCGGGATAAGCCCGTAGCCGAACTCGAATTCGATCGGGTCGACATTAAGCAAGCTGATGACGCTCTCCGGACTTCTCACTTCCTCGATCTGCTGCTCCTCCTCCATTTGTACCTCTTCCGCCTGCTTCCGCTGCATCGTCTGCGTCATCCTGTAGGCCGCGAACGCAAGCAGTGCCGCAATCGGGAACGTTGTCCAGAAATGAATCGGCGTAAATAGTCCGAGGGCCATGACCGTTCCGGCCGCAATGTAGAGCAGCTTTGGATAGGAGAGCAGCTGGCCGGCCAAATCATGCGCCAGATTGCCATCCGAGGCGGCGCGGGTTACGATAATACCTGCTGCGGTCGAAATAAGCAGGGCCGGAATTTGGCTAACGAGGCCGTCCCCGATCGTCATGATCGAGTATTTCTCCCCCGCTTCGGCAAAGCTCATCCCTTTCATGGCGACCCCGATGATCAGACCGCCGACTATATTGATCAAGAGCATGATGATGCCTGCGATCGCATCGCCTTTGACGAATTTGCTGGCCCCGTCCATCGCGCCGTAGAAATCGGCCTCACGGGAAATTTTCTCGCGCCGCTCCTTCGCCTGCTGTTCATTGATCATGCCTGCGTTCAGGTCCGCATCTATACTCATCTGCTTACCCGGCATGGCGTCGAGTGTAAATCTTGCCGCTACTTCGGCAACGCGCTCGGAACCTTTGGTAATAACGATAAATTGTACGAGTACGAGAATGATAAACACGACGAAACCGACAACCAGGTTGCCCGCCGCGACGAATGAACCAAAGGTTTCGACCACATTACCGGCATCCGCGTGAGCCAGGATATTACGAGTTGTTGAGACGTTCAATGCAAGTCTGAACAAGGTTGTAATGAGCAGCAAGGATGGAAAGATCGAAAATTGCAAGGCATCGGTCGTATTCATCCCCACAAGGATAATCATCAGGGCCAGCGTAATGTTCATAATGAGCAGAAAATCCAGCAGCCATATCGGGAGCGGAACGACCATCATAAGAATGATGCCGATTATGCCGATCAGAACGACAAAATCTCTAGTTTTCAAAGCCGGTGCCCCCTTTCCCCAATATCAGCGTTAAGCGCTTCTTAGTTGGCTTTGCCTTTCAGCTTGTACACATATGCCAATACTTCAGCCACGGCCTGAAACATGTCGGCGGGAATCGCCTCTCCGATTTCCACCTGAGCGTATAAAGCGCGGGCGAGCGGTTTGTTTTCGATCGTTGTCACGCCATGCTCCTTGGCCACCTGCTTGATCTTGAGCGCGACATAGTCGGAGCCTTTGGCGATAACGGTAGGCGCCTGCATCTTCGTTCCGTCATATTGCAGAGCTACCGCGAAGTGCGTCGGATTCGTAATGACCACATCGGCCTTCGGCACATCCTGCATCATCCGCTGCAGAGCCATCCGGCGCTGTTTCTCTCTGATTTTGCCTTTGATCAGAGGATCGCCCTCCGATTTCTTATACTCGTCTTTAATATCCTGCTTGGACATCTTCAGGCTTTTCTCATGCTCATACTTCTGGTACATATAGTCCAGCACGGCCAGCACGATCAGCACAGCCCCGATCTTCACGCCGAGCATCAGCGTCAGAGACGCCGTAAACGCCATAATCTCCTCCAGCGGCAGATGGGCGAGCTGCATGATGTGCTCCCGTTCTCCCATCAGCGTCGAGTAGACGATGTACCCGATAATCGACATTTTGAGCAATGATTTGAGAAAATCAACGACCGCCCGCATGGAGAACAGCTTTTTGGCGCCTTCGATCGGGTTGATCTTGTTGAACTTCATCATCAGCGGATCGCCGGTTACGAGAAACCCGATCTGCATATAATTGCCGGCAATGGCGATAAGCACGGAGATCAGGAAAATCGGACCTACGATCAGCAAAATTTGCAAGCCCAGCTTTTCGAATAAAACCATCACGTTGTCCGCCGTGACATCCAGTAGCAGGAAGTCGGTGTAGATCGAGCGGAACATGCCGACGAGATGAGTTTTCATAAAACCGCCGAAGGCGAAAAAGGAAAGGAAGGAGAAAAACAGGATGAAGGCGGCCGGCAAATCCATGCTTTTGGCTACCTGACCCTTTTTTCTGGCCTCCTGCTTTTTCTTGGGCGTCGCGGGCTCCGTCTTCTCCCCGGCAAACAGTTGAAGATCAAGCTGCAATCGATATGCCGGTTTTCCCACGTCCGTCCCTCCTATCCATTCTGGAACAAGCCGAAGAAGCTTTTCGTCGTGTCCATCATCTCGGCGAAAATATGAATAAACAATTGCTCATAGCCAGGGAACAGCAACACAAGCATCAGCAGTCCCAGCAAAATTTTAAGCGGCAGCCCGATGACAAAAATATTGAACTGGGGCGATACCCGCGCGAGCAATCCAAGCCCGACATCGGTGAGAAACATCGCCACGACCAGCGGAGCCGCCATCTGAAAGCTGAGCGCAAACACTTCCGAAAACGTTTTTACGATAAAATCGGAAATTTGCCCGCCATACATTCTGGCAAACAAATCATTGGACAGCGGTACCCACTCATAGCTTCGCATAATCGCTTCCAGCAAATAAAGATGACCGTTCAACGTCAGAAACAGCAGCGTCGCGATCATAAACTTCAAATTGCCGATCACCGGGCTTTGCATGCCTGTCATCGGATCGATGACGTTCGCAATACCGAACCCCATCTGAATATCAATGAACGCTCCCGCGATCTGAACGACCGTGAAGAACAGATAAGCGATGAAGCCCAGACATAAGCCGACCAAAATTTCGCGAACGATCGCCAGAATGTACAGGCCGTCCAGCACGACGCCCGCCTCGGCTCCCGCCCCGCTGAAAGCAATAAGCGCTATAAAGAACGACAACCCCAGCTTAAGCTGGGCGGGCACATTGCGCGCCGAGAAGATCGGTGCCACCAGAAAGAAAGAGGTTACCCGGCAGAATACGAGCATATACGCTGGAAAGTAGGATAATATCCATTCCATCTCCCGGGCCTACCCTACGAATTTGTATAGATTGTTCATCAGGTTGTACGTAAAATCTACCAGCGTGTTCAAAATCCATGGGCCAAATACAAGGATTGACAACAGCACCAGCACGATTTTGGGCACAAATGCCAGTGTCTGCTCCTGAATCTGCGTAGTTGCCTGAAATATGCTGATAACCAAGCCGGCGACAAGGGCGATCACCATCATCGGAGCGCTGGCCTTCAGTGTCGTATATACAGCCTCGCCGGCCAACCGGATAATAAACTCCGTACTCAATGCAAGATCCCTCCTTGTCCGGTTACGAATTATAGCTAAGCAGCAGAGATCGTACGACCAAGTACCAGCCGTCAACCAGAATAAACAGCAGGATTTTGAACGGCAGCGAGATCATGACCGGAGGCAGCATCATCATCCCCATGGCCATCAGCGTGCTTGCAATGACCATATCGATGACCAGAAAAGGAATGAAGATCATAAAGCCCATCTGAAAGGCCGTCTTAAGCTCGCTGATCGCGTAAGCCGGCACAAGCGCCGTCAGAGGCGTGTCCGCCACCCCGCTGGGCGGAGGCGCCTGCGTATAATCGAGAAACAGCTTCAGATCCTTCTGGCGGGTATGCTTGAACATAAACTCCTTCATCGTGAGCGAAGCTCTCTCGAGCGCTACGGTCTGAGTAATCTCGCCCTTGCTGTACGGCTGGAACGCCTGCGTGTTAAGCTCGCCGAACGTAGGAGCCATGATGAAGAAGGTTAGGAACAAAGCAAGGCCGATCAGCACTTGATTGGGCGGCATCTGCTGAGTACCCAGCGAAGTCCGCACAAAGCCCAGCACGATAATGATGCGTGTGAAGCTCGTCATCATGACAAGTATCGCCGGAGCGATGCTCAAAATCGTAATCAAGAGCAGGATGGTGACTGTGCCGGAGCCGCTTCCGGGATCGCTTGTCCCTCCGATATCGATATTAATACCCGGTATCGGGTCGGCGGCGAAAGCTTGTCCGCCCGGGTATGCGAGCAGCCAGACGACAAACAGCAGGACTACAGGTTTGATCCACTTGTTCATGACTTATCCTTCAACCCATCTGAATCAGGTTCCTTCTGGAGCAGTTCCTCCATCAATCTCTTGCGCTCGGTCATCTTGTTTTGAAACACATGCTGGAAGGACGGATTCGCGCTGTCCAGCTCCTCCTCCATCTCGGGCTTCTGGCGGCGGTTCTTCAGCCATTCCCCAACCGACTGCAGAGTCGGGCCGGAGAAAGCTGTACCGGCCGCCATAGACTCGGTGATGATGGCTACTTCCTGCTCATCCGCGATCTTCTCAAGCAGCTGCACATTGTCCCCGACGCCAATGATGTAAAGCGATCTACCGATCTCCACCACCTGGATGGATTTATTCGGCCCCAGCGGCAGTCCGCCCAAAGATCGGATGGACCGTCCGGACAGGATCTTGCTTTTTTGGGAAATGATCTTCATTATCACGAAGAAAATGACGATAATAACGATAAGAAAAAAGATGACCTTCACGACCATGCCGAAGGTGTCCCCTGACGAATACAAGGAATCGGGAGAGTCAAAAGGACTCGAACCCGGCTCCTTCGTTCCCGCTTCCCCGTAACAAACAGCAGCAAACACTACGGTCTGTATCCATGCGGCGAATACGGCAAGCATCGTCTTGGTTGCGAATTTCTTCACTGAACACATTCCTTTCCATTGGTGTGAAAGTCTTGGAGCTGCCCGATGCCGGAAGGGCGCAGAACGCTTAGCTGATTAGCCAAGCGTCTTTTTGATAGCTTCGATAACGCGGTCAGCCTGGAAAGGCTTGACGATAAAGTCCTTGGCGCCAGCCTGGATCGCGTCGATAACCATCGCTTGCTGTCCCATCGCGGAACACATGATAACCTTCGCGTTCGCATCGATTTTCTTGATTTCCTTCAGCGCTTGAATTCCGTCCATCTCCGGCATCGTAATATCCATCGTAATCAAGTCGGGGCGAAGTTCCTTGAACTTTTCAATCGCCTGAGCTCCGTCATTTCCTTCGCCTACTACTTCATAACCGTTTTTCGTCAAAATGTCACGAATCATCATTCTCATAAATGCTGCATCGTCTACAATCAAAATTCGGTTTGCCATGGGTCTCAAGTCCTCCTAGTAAGGTGTAGTTTAGTATTGCTGCAGTTTTTGAATGCGGTCCCACTGGTTGACGATATCTGTCACGCGAACACCGAAGTTTTCATCGATGACGACGACTTCGCCTTTGGCAATCAGCTTGTTGTTGACCAAAATATCGACGGGTTCGCCGGCAAGCTTGTCCAGCTCGATGATCGAGCCTTGGGACAGCTCCAGAATATCTTTGATCACCTTGTGCGTGCGGCCGAGCTCGACCGTCACCTTAAGCGGAATGTCAAGGAGCAGGTTCAAGTTCGTATCCTCAGCAGGCGACAGCTGAGATGGAGAGAAGTTGGAGAACTGCGCCGGCTGCACATTCACATTGCGGCCCGTCGGCGTTCCGTAGTTAGCTGGCTGCGGCGGCGGGTAAGCCGGCGGCTGCTGATACATCGGTTGCTGGTACATCGGCTGCTGGTAGCCGGGATGCTGCATCGGCGGCTCTTGATACATCGGCTGCTGGTAGCCGGGATGCGGCTGCTGATACGGATCTGGCTGATACATCGGCTGCTGCATCGGCGGCTGCTGATACGGGTCCTGCTGGTAAGGAACTGAAGCGGCCGGAGCCGATGGTGCGGGAGCCGATGGGGCCGATGGCGCCTGCGCCGGCGGAGGCGCCGTCTCCGACATCTCCGTGCCTCCCATCAGAATAGAGACCATATCCCTCGCGAACCCTACGGGCAGAAGCTGCATAATTGTCGAGTCGATCAAATCGCCTATCGTTAAGCGGAACGAAATTTTAATAAACACATCTTCCTGCGGAATGCTCGCCGAATCGCCTCCCTCCGCAAGGTCCATAATATCAATGCCTGGCGGGGAGATATTAACGAACCGGTTGAAGATGGTCGACATGGACGTCGCCGAGGAACCCATCATCTGGTTCATCGCTTCCTGGACGGCGCTGATATGGATTTCGGACAGTTCCATGTTCTGACCGGTCCCGTCTCCGCCCATCATCAGATCGGCGATCACCTGGGCGTCGCGTGTCTTGATGACGAGTAGATTAATGCCATGGAAGCCATCGACATAATCGACATGCACAGCCACATGCGGCTTCGGAAATTCCTTGACCAGATCCGTTCTGGCAATAACCGATACCTTGGGAGTTGTGATATCCACCTTTTTGCCGAGCAGCGTTGACAAAGCCGTCGCGGCGCTGCCGAAAGTGATATTCCCAATCTCGCCGAGCGCATCCTGCTCAAGCGGCGACAGATAATCCTCCACCATGGGAGTCATTGCGCCCGAATAATCCGAACCGTCAGATCCGCTGCTCTCCGAAGACTGTCTCAGCAAAGCGTCAATTTCCTCCTGAGACAAGTAATCCTTATTCGTCATTCTCTTCTACTCCTTCTTGAACAACTTCACTGATTTGTATCGCCAGCTTGCCTCGGGTCGTACCCGGTGTCCCGTAATACTTCAATTTCTCGCCAATCCTGATATGCAGAGGCTCGTCTACGGATCGGTTCAGGGCGATGACATCGCCGGCATTCAGACTCAAGAACTCTTTGACGGAGATCTGAGAGGCACCCAGCTCGGCAATGATCGGCAGCTTCGCTTTGTGAAGTCTGCTCTGCAGAGCCATGGCTTCTTCCGGGGCGCTCGTTTTTTTCTGCGATACAAACCAGTGATGGACGGACAGCCTTGGCATGATCGGCTCGATAACAACATGCGGGATACAAAGGTTGATCATGCCGGTCGTGTCGCCGATCTTCGTGCTTAGCGAGATCAGAGCGATCGTTTCATTCGGCGATACAATCTGCATAAACTGCGGATTGGTTTCAAGCGCCTCCAACCGGGGGGACAGATCGACAACCGTCTTCCAAGCTTCCTGCAGGCTTTCAAAGGCGCGGCTGAAAATGCGTTCCATCACGATCGTTTCAATTTCCGTCAAGGCGTTGATTTTGGTCGGAGAAGTGCCGGCGCCGCCAAGCAGCCGGTCGAGCATCGCGAAGGCGACGTTCGGGTGTACCTCGAGCACCATTCTTCCTTCCAGCGGCTCTGCTTCGAAAATATTCAATATCGTCATCTTGGGAATGGAACGAATAAATTCATCATAAGGCAATTGCTCGACTTGCACCACATTAATCTGTACGAAGGTTCTTAATTGCGCAGAAAAATAGGTAGTCAGGAAACGGGCAAAGTTCTCGTGAATGCGTGTCAAGCTTCGGATATGATCCTTAGAAAACCGCACAGCACGCTTAAAGTCGTATGCCCGGACCTTCTTCTGCGTATCTTCCTTCTTAAGCTCCTCGGCATCCATTTCCCCGGATGAAAGCGCCGCAAGCAAGGCATCAATCTCATTCTGCGATAGTACATCCACCATGTCTCGTCACCCCCTTGTCGCTGATTCCCTCATATGCGGCCCGGCTATTGGAGCACGATATCGGTAATCAAGATCTGCTGCAGCTTTCCTTCATGCAGCTCTTCATTCATTCTATTCATAAGGGATGAGGTAAGATTGTCAAAGCCCTTTTTCCCCGACACCTGATCCGGCGTCATATCGGCGAGCGTTTCAATGACAATAGCCTTCATACGACTTTGCAATTTTTCAAACTCTTCCTTCCCCTTTTTATTTTCAAGTTCAAAGGCAAAGCTCACTTTGACGAATTTGCTCGATGTGCCGTTGCCCGCAGAGGCAAGGTTCGTGAGCACGTCTTTCATTTCCACTGTAAATTCCTTCACTTGGTCTGGCGTCAGCTTCTTGCCGGCCTTGACGTCGCGGGCCGAATTTTGTGCCTGCTCCGCGCCGCTTACCCCCGATTTGTCCATGTAATTCCACAGCACAAACGCGGCGGTCAAAATTAAAGTTATGGCGATCAGTATAGCTACGATCATGATAAAAATTTTACTTTTAAACAACTTACGACCCCTCCGAATTCAGGCTCTTCATCGTACCGCCGATGAGACCAATGGTCTGCATATAGCGCTGTACCAATTCGACCACTTCCGGCACAGGTTCGAGCACCATTATTTTTTTGCCGTTCATGAGCGATATCATCGTATCCGGCGTTTCTTCTATTGCTTCTATAAGTATGGCATTGATGGTAATCGGCTTGCCGTTCAGTCGGGTCAGCTTGACCATATGCTTTCCTCCGGTTCGGATAATCGGGGGAGACCGGCTCCCCCATCGTTGCCAGCTTAGCCTAATTACCGCTTCAGATTAACGACTTCCTGCAGAACCTCGTCAGAGGTCGTGATGATCCGGGAGTTCGACTGGAAGCCCCGCTGCGCAATGATCATCTCGGTAAACTCTGAGGTCAGGTCAACGTTGGACATCTCCAGCTGACCGGACACGACAGCACCTGTCCCCGTCTCCGGGTTGGCTGCAAGCGCCGTTCCGAGATCCAGTTCCTCCGGGTTGGAGTTCGGCGTCATCCGGTACAGATTGCCTCCGATTTTCTCCAGGCCCGCCGGGTTTATGACTTTGGCTACCGCAATAAACTGCCCGGATGGGGTAGCCGTCCCGTCTGCGCCAACCGTTATAATCTCACCGGCTTGCGAGATGGAGAAGGCGGTAACTTCAGCCTCCAGCGTCACACCGGTGCCTTCCGTATTCAGAACAAACATACCGTCCGCATTTACAAGCCGGTTCAAGGAATCCAGCTCGAAGTTGCCGGCACGCGTTAAATAAGGTCCATCCGCTCCGTCCAGAGCGGGGGACACGGCGAAAAATCCGTCGCCGTCGATCCTCAGGTCTGTCGGCTTGTTTGTCGTCATCGCGCTGCCCGGCGTGTGCAGCGTGTCAATCGCCGCTACCGTCACGCCCAAACCGATCTGCTTGGAGTTGACTCCGCCCTTCTCGTCGGTCGGAGCCGATACGCCGGATACCGTCTGGCTTAATATGTCTTTAAACATGACCCGGCCGGCTTTAAATCCAACCGTATTCACGTTTGCGATATTGTTGCCAATGACGTCCAGCTTCGTTTGAAATCCTCTCATCCCGGAGACGCCTGAATACAGAGACCTTAACATCGAATATTGCCTCCTAGTGGGCTGAGTAACATCAGCCGCTCGCTAAACTGGTATAATGGTCGGTTGCTTCCGTCGTTCCGCAACCTAAGGCTTCCGGAAACCGGGCCAGCCTTATGAAATGATCATGGCGCTGTCAATCTGGGTGAATACATTATCCTTCATGGACGCTCCGTCCATCGCCGTGACGATCGTCCGGTTTTTGATATTAACGATTAATGCCGTATCGTTGATCAACATCAACGAATCCTTCGCGCCTTTTGTCGCCGCCTTGTCGATAGCGGTATTGATTTTGGCCAGCTGCTCGGGCTTGAATTCAATTCCCCGCTGGCGGAGCCTCTCCTCGGCGTGATGACTGAACTTCACCATCTGCTTCTGCAGGAGCGAGTCAAAGGAAGAAACGCGAGCCGGGTGCTCCGGGGCGCTCTTAGGACGAGCGGGCGTTAACGTTGCCTGATACAAGCTCCCTGCCGTTATTCGTTCGCTCATGAAGAGGAAGCCTCCCCGCCGCCGCTGCCGGGATTCTTAATTTGCGAGATGTTTTCCAGCGCAATATCCTCGCCGTTTACTTTCGCAAACTGCTCGCCCTGCTTAACGGTAATCGATTCGACTACGCCCGTCCTCGTATGTGAGGTGCCGTCTTTATCCTCATAAGTCCAGTTGATCTCCTTGCCGATCAATCCGGAAGCAAATCCTAATGATTGACGAAGCAGCTTCATCTCTCCGGCCATATTCGTCAGCTGCTCAACGGAGGTGAACTGGGCCATCTGTGCGATAAATTCCTTGTCCTGCAGCGGCTGCGTCGGATCCTGATGCTTAAGCTGGGTGATCAAAATTTTCAAAAACTGATCCTTGCCCAGGTTATTGGCATTTTTGTTTGCCGCCGCATTTTCTACATTCGATTTCGAATAATAAGGCCATATGTTTTTCGTGCTGATATTGGAATCTGCCACGTGATTTCACCTCCTGCCCTTCGCTTAGCTGCGAGCTCAATTAGACAGTATAGTCGATTGAGCCGTCATTGCCCGCTTGCCGCAAACGGCTGGCGAGCGCTTCTTCCTCAGCCTTCACATCGTCAGCCGACAGTTCTTTGCCGCCGGACTTCTGCTGCTTGGAGGATTGCGACTGCTGCTGGCGGCCTTCCTGGAACATGCCGGATTGATAGCTTTGGCTCTGAGTGACCTCGAGCTTGTCGACCTGGATGCCCTGAGCCTGCAGCGATGTGCGAAGCTGCGACAGCTGGCTTTCCAGCATCTCCTTGCCGGTCAGACTATCGGCCATAAACTGAGCGATCAGCTGTCCGTTATGCAGCGTAAGCTTGACCTCCACATGACCCAAATGCTGCGGGTATAACGATATCCGCGCTTCGGTCATTCCGCCTTCGGTCTTGCCGAGTACAAACGAGCTTACCACGAACTTTGTCATCTCGTCGCTAAATGTGGATGCGGGCATTTGCAGCACGGCAGCTCTGGCAGCCTGCTGCCCGGAAGCATTCTGCTTCATCCAGTCGTTTACGGTCATCGGTACCTGGCCTTCTCCGTCGTTCCTATCGCCTGCAAGAGGCTCGAAGAGCGGCCCTTCATCCTTAACCGACGTATCGATCGTCATCTGCAGCGCTTGATGCTTCAAAGCGATGGCTTCCAGCTTATGCATCGCGTGAGGAGCCGTATGTAGGAGCGGAGCGTCAGCAGCCGTCTTTCCGGCGTCGCTGCCGGCTTTCGTCATGAGCAACTGTTGAGGCGCTTGCGTTTGCTCCTTTTTCGCGGCACTTGCTTCTCCCAGCTGAGCTGCTGCATGCTGCAGTACGGCGGAGAGCTCCTTGCTTACATGCTGAACGGCCGGGTCCTTCGAGCCTGCGGCAACCAAGTCCTTCAACTGTTTCAGCATATTCAGCGCTTCCTGCACATTGATAGCACCGACTTTTTTGGCTGGCCCGTCGGCAGCCTCTCCTTCAGCAGTGGAAACAGCTGGCTGTAAAGGTACGAACAATAAAGGGTTCAGCGCCAGCGAATCATCCGGCTCTTCATCCTCAATCGAAGCTGGCCGTTGATCCGGCGAGCTTGTCTCTCCTCCCTCAGACCCCGCTTGCCCTGCCGTAAGCTGAAGGAGCAGCGCCTGAAGTTCCTGAAGCCAGGATTGAAGCTCCGGCTGCTCAAGTAAAACATCGCTTTGGCCCGCCGCATCCGCTTGTTCCAGTAACGCGATCAGTCCGTCCAGCTGCTCAGCTTGGATCCCTGCCACCTGCTCCTCGGTCATGCCGGCTTGCGCCAGCAGCGGGGACAGCCATTGGATTAATGCTGACAGTCCGTTTCCGGCAGCTTTGCCGCCGCCGGCCGCCTGGCCGTCGACCGCTAGGACCCCCGAGAGAGCCGCAGTAAAAGCGCCTGGGCTGGCTGATCCTGAAGCAGTTCCTGTAGAAGTACTGCCCGTTGAGGCGACTGCTAATGGTGTCGCTTGAATTTCCATTGTATTTTCACCTCCCTTCAAGCATGGATCGCTCCGTCTTCCCGGCTATTGAACGAGTCTGGCCGAGATCAGCGCAGCCGTTTCTTTGGATGCATCGGAGATCGCTGATAAAATCTTGGAACGGCCCGCGTTGTCCACCGACTTCAAAATCGATATGACCTTCTCGGGGTTCGTATTCTGAAGCTCCAGCAGGACGGTAGCCGCACTCTTCGGCGTCATATTGGCGAATGTTGAGCCCAGGTCATCCTTACTCAGCTGGTCGGTCGCCGCTGCGGCAGCCGGCACCGTTGCTTGCTTCAGACGTTCCTGCAAAGCAGCGATCTGCATATCGCGGGCCTGTTTTTGGTCCTTCAACAGGATTGAAGCCTCCGCAGCCTTCTTCGGGTCCATCTTCTCCAGAACCTTCACCCGTTCATCCGTCTTCATCATGCTGAGCACGAGCACCTGCTCGCTAAGTGTAAGATTCTCCAGAATTGGCGCCGACTTGCTTGGCGTCATCTTGGCATACATTGCCGCCAGCTGCTGAATCTGTGCCGTATATTCTTCATCCGACTGCGCCTTGGATTTCATCTGCTCCTCAAGCTCGCTGTTTTTCAGCTGCAAATCCTTGATCGTCTGGTCCCGCTGCTGGATAGCGGCCTCCGCTTTCTGCAGCTCGGCATCCTTCGATGCGGCCTCGCGGGCGATCTCCTGGGCCTTCTCCTCCGGAGTCGGGGCGGCTTCTTCCTGCTTAACTTGATTGTCGCCGGACGAAGCTGCGGGAGTTTCGCTTTGAGGAACCGGAATCATGCGGCCGACGATCGGAATCTTGTTGGCCGTCTTGAGCGCGCTGTTCATAATGTCGTAATCGAATATTGTCAGAAGCACGCCGAGCAGAACGGCCGTAAAAACGAACGGGATGAGGAACCAGATCAGAAAACGCTCCATGGCCCCATAGGAAGCCGATTGCTCCGAATCTGACTTTGCCATTCCCCCACCTCCTTTTCCCTACTTATTACACTGGCCTTACATAGCGATTCGTCGCCATCTCATCGAGCTGATCCTGTTCCTTCTTGAGCAGGTCCGACGCGAAGCGCTGATACGCCTTTTCCTTTGCTTTGTTCCACACCTTCTCCTGCAGCACCTTGCCGTTCAGATCCTCCTGGCGGCTCTGCACTACGGTCTTCGCATATTGCAGATCGCGCTGTTTGGACTGAATACGGCCTTCAATATGATCGACATAGCCCTGCAGCATCATCAGGTTGGATACTGTCGTACGATGGACGGAAACCTTATGCAGCTCCTCCTGCATCTCGTACTTGGATTGCTGCAGCTCGGATAGCGTGGTCTCTTCCCGGCGCATAACGCCGATTGCTTCCGATAGAATCCATTCGGCTTGCGTTTTCTCATTTTCCTTCAGATCTACGATCTTCTGAAAAGCGTAGCGAAACCGCATAGGTCATCTCAGCCCCTATAGAATTGTTGGATTAACTGCTCCGTCGCTTCCGCATAGGTCAATTTGTCATGAACACGCTGCTTGGTATAATCATTGATCGACTGAATCGAGTCCATCGCATGGTCGATCTCCGGGTTGGAGCCGCGCTGATACGCCCCGATATTGATTAAGTCCTCCGAATCTTTGTAAATAGACATCAGTCTTTTCAAATTTTCGGCGGCAAGCTGCTGCTGCTGCGGTACGATTTCCTTCATCACGCGGCTTACGCTCGCAAGAACGTCGATTGCCGGATAATGACCCCGGTTGGCGATGTTCCGGTTCAGGACGATGTGCCCGTCCAAAATACCGCGGACGGCGTCGGCGATCGGCTCATTCATGTCGTCTCCGTCAACGAGCACCGTATAAAACGCCGTGATCGAGCCTTTCGGCCCGGTGCCGGATCTTTCCAGCAGCTTCGGAAGCGTTGCGAACACGGATGGGGTATACCCTCGCGTGGCCGGAGGCTCGCCGACGGCAAGGCCGACTTCCCGCTGAGCCATCGCATAACGCGTGACCGAGTCCATCATCAGCATGACATTCAGGCCGCGGTCCCTGAAATACTCCGCAATGCTTGTGGCGATCAGCGCCCCTTTGATCCGGATAAGCGCAGGCTGGTCGGAAGTCGCTACGATGACGACCGAGCGCGCCAGTCCTTCAGGGCCTAGATCTCGTTCGATGAAGTCCAGCACCTCGCGGCCCCGTTCTCCGATCAACGCGATGACGTTGACATCGGCTTCCGTATTTCGCGCGATCATCCCCATCAGCGTGCTTTTCCCGACCCCGGAGCCGGCGAATATACCGACCCGCTGGCCGCGGCCAATGGTCAAGAGGCCGTCGATGCACCGGACTCCTACGCTGATCGGCTCTAGCACTCTCGGGCGCTTCAACGGATTGCTCGGAGCATTATGTGTCGAATAATGCGTCATTCTCGAGGGCAGGAACGTTCCGTCCAGCGGCTGCCCAAGGCCATCCAGCACTTTACCGAGCAGCTCATGGCCGACCTGGACCGTCAGCGGCTTGCCGGTTCCGACGACGTCGCAGCCCGGACCGATCGCATGAAGCTCGCCCAAGGGCATCAGGATGACCTTGTTGTTTTTAAAACCGACGACCTCCGCCTTCAAAGGCTTGTTCGACTTGAACGGATAAATATAGCACACATCGCCGACGCTGGCGTCGGGCCCTTCCGACTCCACCGTAAGCCCGATGACCTGGGTCACCTTCCCGTTGACGCGAATCGGGTCCATCTGTCTGAGATGCTCGATATATTTTTGTGCGGATGGTATGTGCACCGGATCATTCCTCCCCGTCGCGGCTGGCCAGCTGTTGAAGAGCCTGCTTGATTTCATTCAGCTGCGTATCGATACGCGCGTCTATGCTGCCGAAGGAAGATCGGATCACACAGCCCAGATCCTGAACGGAGCCGTCTGGAATAATTTGCAGCTCGGCTTGAGAATCGATGTGCAACAAAAGCTCTTCCCGTGCGTCTTGTATATAAGCGAACTGGGACGGCGCAACGCATAATGCGATCAATCCCTGCTCTCTGCGTCTGGCAAGCACCTTGCGGATAAGATCCTTGACCCACTCCGGTTCCAGCGTCAGCTGCCGGGCAATAATCTTCTCCGCGATGGAACAGCTCATCTCGATAAGAAAAGGCTCCGCTTCTTGGATGATATCGTGCTTCATCAGGTACGACTGCTGCAAAATCTGCGAAGCCTCCTGAAGCATCTGGTCGTAACGCTCGCGCAGCTCGGCTTCCGCATGAGCGCGGCCTTCTTCGTAGCCTTGGCGAAAACCCTGGTCCTTGGCCTCGGCAAACGCGGACTGATCATGCTGGCGCCGTTCTTGCCACCAGCCGTCAATCTCTTGCTGCGCATGCTCCTTGAGCGCTGCCGCTTCTTCCATCGCGGCCCGCACCTGCTCCTCGGCGAATGCCTGAGCGTCCTGAATGATCTGCTCCTTGGCCAGATGCAGCTCATCGATTTCCTGCTGCTGCTCGGCGGTCAGCCCTTCAGGCTCCTGACTTTCTTCATGAAGAACAGGCGGAGGCGGGTGTTCGACGATCTTGGTATCCTCCACCGGTACGTACTGGAAATATTTGATGACATTAGACAATAATATCATCTCCTCCGCCGCGTGCGATAATGATCTCCCCGGCTTCTTCCAGGCGGCGTATCGTAGCTACGATGCGGGTTTGAGCTTCCTCGACATCCCGCAGCCGGACAGGTCCCATGAACTCCATCTCCTCGCGGAACGACTCGGCCATCCGCTTGGACATATTTTTAAATATTGCTTCCCGGACTTCTTCGCTGGCCACCTTAAGCGCCAGCTGCAGATCCGCATTCTCGATATCGCGAATGATGCGCTGTATGGAACGATTGTCGATATTGACGATGTCCTCGAAAACGAACATCCGCTTCTTGATTTCTTCCGCCAGCTCCGGGTCCTGAATCTCGAGCGAATCGAGAATGGTCCTCTCGGTCCCGCGGTCGACGCCATTCAAAATCTGTACGACCGACGAGATGCCGCCGGCATTCGTATAGTCCTGGGTAACCGTAGCGGACAGCTTCTGCTCCAGCACACGCTCGACCTGGCTGATGACTTCCGGGGAGGTGCTGTCCATCAAGGCGATCCGTTTGGCCACATCCGCCTGCTTCTCCTGCGGCAGCGAGGACAAGATGATCGAAGCCTGCTCAGGCTGCAAATAAGCAAGCACAAGCGCTATCGTCTGGGAATTTTCGTTCTGGATAAAGTTCAGAATTTGCGCCGGGTCCGCCTTGCGGGCAAAATCGAACGGCCTCACCTGCAAGGTGGCGGTCAGGCGGTTGATGATGTCAAGCGCCTTCTGTGAACCGAGGGCCTTCTCCAGAATTTCCTTGGCGTAAGAAATACCGCCTTGCGAGATAAATTCCTGGGCCAAGCAAATTTGATGAAACTCAGCCATGATGGCTTCTTTTTCAACATTATCCACTTTCCGTACATTGGCAATTTCAAGCGTCAGCTGCTCGATTTCCTCGTCCCGCAGATGTTTGAAAATTTGCGCCGATACTTCCGGACCCAAGCTAATTAAGAGAATAGCGGCTTTTTGTCGTCCCGTTAACATCGGTTGCTGCATTTTTGCCAAGTTCCAAACACCTCTATTCGTCTACTAACCAGGTGCGCAGCAGATTGACGAACTCTTCCGGCTTGCGTTTGGCCAACTGCTCGAGCTGTTTGCGCACTTGATTCTCATTGGTAACATTGTCGATATCGATGGTCGGGAACTCTACCTTGGCCGCCGCCGCTTCCTCCATCAGCGCCGCTTCCTCGGCCTCTTCCTGTGCCCTGCGTCTTCTGCGCATCATCCAGAAAGCACCTACGCCGAGCAAGGCAAGCGCCAAGCCGCCGAGACCGCCATACAACAGAGCCGTGTTGGAGGTAAGCCCTTGATTCTCATTCGTTTTAGCGAACGTATGAGGAAACACCGTTACTTTTCTGGCCAAATCGTCTTCCGTCATCGCAACCTTGCTGTCCGCCAGAGCTGCGCGAACGATATTCACCAGAATTTGCCTGACCGCTTCCGTCGTCTCCGGAGTAAGCGAAGCCGGATTATTTGGATCAGGTGGTTCAACTCCGACGTTAATGGTTAAATCTTTTACGACGTAAGGTGTGGCTACTACTTCCTGAGTGATCCGGTTTACTTCCCGGTTCACCGTTCTCTGCAGCTCTTCGGATGATGTTTTTCCTCCGTTGTTGGAACCTTGATAGCCCGGGACGTCCGTTGCGCCGGTGCCCGGCACTCCTCCGTTTGCGGCAGCACCATCGCTCGTATAGTTTTTCTGAATTTCCTGGATGGAAATTTCAAGTCCGGTCTGATCCACTTGATTAGGCGCGGTGACCAGATTGCTGACCGAGCTGGTTTGATCAAAGTTCATAGTTGAGAACACGCTGACGATAACTTTGTCACGGCCTAATATAGCGCCGAGCATCTGCTGCACATTGCGCTGCACATCATTGCGGAACTGGTTGTTGATCTCGAAATGATCCCTCGCAAGACTGGCCGAGCCGGTTGCTTTGCTGTTTCCCTTGGAATACTCCAGCGGATCTCCGTTTTGGTCGGATATCGTGATGTTTTCCACCGGGAGTCCCTTGACGCTGTGAGAGACCAGGTTGTACATCGTATCGACTTTAGCCTGATCCAGCTGATAGCCGGGTTTTAATTCGAGCACCACCGAGGCTGTCGCTTTCTCCGCTTCCTGGCCTTTGGGAAGAAAAACCGATTCCTTGGGCATATTAATCAATACCTTGGAGCTTGCTATGGCGTTGTTGGAGTTGATCAGCTGCTGCAGCTCGCCTTGCACCGCATTGATATATTTTACATCGAACTCACGATCCGTTGTACCAAACGTACTGCTCTGACTAAAGGCTCCGTATCCGACATTGCCGGTCTTGTTCAAACCTTGCGACTCGACGGCAAGCTTCACATTCGCCACTTCGCTGCGGGGAACCCCGATGCTTTTCCCGTCATCGCTGAGCTGATACGATATTTTCGCTCCATCCAGATATGCTTTGATCGATGCGGCGTCGCTGGGCTGAAGATTCGTATAAGCGAGCGCATATTCGGTCTTAGAAAAATTATAGCTGATGATCCCGACTGTCAGTATGACTAAAATCACAGTGGCGATCAGGGTATATTTCTGCGTTTTGCTGAATTGATTCCAATATTGTTTGATCCGATTCCAATATTGGAGCAAATTTTCGTTCACTGTTTCACCCCATCTGATTGACCGTTACATGGATTATTCAAGATCAAACCTGCATTCTCATGATTTCTTGATAAGCCTCGATGACTTTATTCCTCACTTGAACGGTCAGTTCCAATCCGAGGGATGCTTTTTCCGATGCAATCATCAGCTGGTGAACATCGGATATTTCGCCTTTGACGAATTGCGTATTCAGCTTGTCTACAGCTGCTTGCTGCGTATTGAGGTCGGAGATTGCTCCGTTTAAGTACCTGCTGAATTGATCGGTTACTACAGAAGCGCTCATATCGTTTGTCGGTGCTGTCTTCACCATCTGCAAAGGCGCAAGACTAACTTTATCAATCATGGACGAAACCCCTTTTTGAGTGATCTGCCTTTATCCCAGGCTTGGCCCGCGTTCGTTACCTTCCGATTTCCAACGCTTTCGTTACCAGCGCCTTAGAGGCATTCAGTGCCGTTACATTCGCTTCATAGGATCTGGTAGCCGATATCATATCGACCATCTCCTTCATGATGTCGACATTCGGCATCATGACAAATCCGTTTTCGTCCGCATCGGGATGCGTCGGATTATAAACCTGCTTCAGAGGTGAAGTATCTTCAAACACCCTGGTGACCCGAACGCCTTCTCCTGCGCCCTGATCTTGACCCGACATGGCGTTCTGCAGCGAATAGGCAAAGTTTTGAGGTTTAGATTCAAGCGTAACCAGCTTGCGCTGATACGGCACCCACTTGCCGTTTACGAGCTGAGCCCTGGTTGACTCCGCGTTCGCAATATTCGACGAAATGACATCCATACGAAAGCGTTGCGCGGTTAGGGCGGAAGCGCTAATATCGTATCCGTTCGTTAATCTCATGCGTTACCCCCTCCCCCCGATAGCCGTTCTGAATTTCTTGATATCAGCATTGACCTGCTGCACTATCGTATTGTAGCGCAATTGGTTCTTAGCCATCAATGCCATTTCATAGTCGATATCAACGTTGTTTCCATTGTTGTTCATCGTCGTCTGGTTATCCCGCACAATCTCAGGCTGCGGATTCGCCGGCTTGCCGATAACAAAATGCCGGGGGTCCGTCCGGTAACCTTCCAAAGATTTCGTCCCCATCTCCTGCTGCAGCAGTTCCTCGAACTTGACTTCAGACCTCTTGAAGTAGGGTGTGTCCACATTGGCAATGTTGTCTGCCGATACCTGCTGACGCAAGGTAGCCGCATTCAAAGTCCGCTCCATCAGCTGAAAGCCAGGCTTATTCAGGATCATCATAGTTGGAAACCCACTTTCGCTAGAAATAATCTGTGAGTAGTTATTCAACAAGGAACTCGGAATATCCTCCTTCCTTCGACAATATATTCGAAAAAAATAATAGCATGCGTGGCATATGTTGTAGTAACACAGAACTATATCTATATTGAAGAAATATGGAAATGATTACAATAAGAAAAAAGCCCTATATTTTTCATACAGGACCTAGGTTTCATTTAAAATTATTCGAAATATTGTAATATCAATAGATTTATGCCTTTACCTGCTGGATGCCAGCCAGAAGCTGATCATTCAACACGCGAATGTATGTTCCTTTCATACCTAAAGACCTGGTCTCGATGACCCCTGCGCTCTCCAGTTTACGTAGGGCATTTACGATGACGGAACGAGTAATTCCGACACGATCCGCAATTTTGCTGGCAACAAGCAGTCCTTCTGTGCCTTCCAACTGCTCGAATATATGCTCGACCGCCTCCAGCTCGCTGAAGGAAAGTGAGCCTACCGCCACTTGCACCACGGCCTTGCTGCGCGCTTCGATCTCAATCTGCTCGGCCTTCTCCCGCAATATTTCCATCGCCACAACCGTGGAGCCATACTCGGCCAGGATCAGGTCGTCATCGACAAATTCTCCGCCATACCTCGTTAGGACCAGCGTCCCCAACCGCTCCCCGCCTCCGATGATGGGAACGACGGTGATATAGAAACTGATGCCCTGCCCATGATCGCCAAACACATCGTAGGCCGAACCTGCCTCCAGATTAGAAGACGTATCCGACACCTGCAGGAGAAGATCGTTGTAGTCGGCTGGAAAACGCTTCTCCCGGTCCAGGGCCGGACCGCTGAAGCCATCGCTGCGCTGAGCCGTGACCGAGCTCCCGAGCACCTTTCCCCGCCGGCTGACCACGAATATATCTGCGTACAGGATATCGCTGAGGACCGCCGCCATATCCTTGAAGCTGACCGGATTGCCGGCCTCTTTTTGAAGCAGCTTATTCAGTCTTCTCGTCTTCATCAACAATGTCATGATTCTTGCCTCCAACTTGAGCGATTACAAAATATACTGACTGAGATCCCGATTCTGAACAATGCTCGACAGCTTCTCGCGAACATATTCGGGAGAAATGACGATTTGCTCCAAAGTAAGCTCGGGAGCTTCATAGGATAAATCCTCCAGCAGCTTCTCAAGAATCGTGTGGAGTCTGCGAGCCCCGATATTATCGGTGTTCTGATTCACTTCCGCCGCGATGCGGGCGATCTCTTGAATGGCTTCTTCCGAAAACTCGACCCGGATTCCCTCGGTCTCCAGCAGCGCCGTATATTGCTTCGTAAGCGCATTCTTAGGCTCTTTGAGAATGAGCACAAAGTCCTGCTGGCTCAAGCTGTTCAGCTCGACCCGGATTGGAAATCGTCCCTGAAGCTCAGGAATTAGGTCTGAAGGCTTAGCAATATGAAAAGCGCCAGCGGCCATGAACAAAATATAGTCTGTCTTGACAGGACCATATTTGGTCATAATCGTCGACCCTTCCACGATAGGCAAAATGTCGCGCTGCACGCCTTCGCGGGAAACGTCCGGTCCGCCTCCGCGGCCGGAGCCGGCAATTTTGTCGATCTCATCGATAAAGATGATGCCGACCTGTTCCGCCCGGCGTACCGCCTCCTGGATCACCTCATCCATATCCAGCAGCTTCTGGGCTTCTTCTTGAAGAAGAACTTTGCGCGCTTCCTTAATGGGCAGCTTGCGCTTCTTCGTACGCTTCGGCATCAGGCTGCCGAACAGCTCCTGCATATTCATCCCGGCCTGCTCGTTGCCTTGGCCGCCCAGCATATCCAGCATCGTCGGGGCATTGTCCTCGATCTCGATCTCGATGACCTGCTGCTCCAGCTCTCCGCGCTGCAGCTGGGCCTTGATCTCTTGGCGGCGCGCTGCAAGACCGGCATCCTGCTGGTCGTTCTCAGGCTCGGTCTGAGCTTGCCCCTGTCCTCCGAACAGCATCTCGAACGGGTTTTTCTGACCGCGTGATTTGGACGGACTTGGCGCCAGGATGGAAGCAATGCGTTCGATGACCATTTGCTCGGCTTTGTCTTTCAAGCCTTCGGTTTTCTCCGTTTTCACCATCCGAATCGACGTCTCTACGAGATCGCGGACCATCGATTCGACATCGCGGCCGACATAACCGACCTCCGTAAACTTCGTGGCTTCCACTTTAATAAAAGGAGCTCCGACTATTTTGGCGAGCCGTCTGGCGATCTCCGTTTTTCCGACGCCGGTCGGTCCGATCATCAGAATGTTTTTGGGAACGATCTCATCACGCAGCGATTCGTCCAATCTGCTACGGCGGTAACGGTTGCGCAAGGCGACGGCGACCGATTTCTTGGCTTGGCGCTGTCCGATAATATATTTATCCAGTTCGGCTACGATTTCTTTCGGAGTTAAGCTGCTTGCCTGCACGGTTGGCACCCCCTGATTAGTTCAGTTGCTTGGTCGATCTGCTCAGCTGCGCTATTCAATCTCTTCCACAATGATATTATGGTTCGTAAATACGCAAATCTCGGCAGCCATCGTCAGCGCCGCCTGGGCGATATCCTTGGCGCTCATATCCGAAGCGTACCGGTGAAGCGCCCGGCCGGCCGCAAGCGCGAAGCTGCCCCCTGAACCGATCGCCAAAATACCGTCGTCCGGCTCGATAATTTCGCCGTTGCCGGAAATCAGCAGCAGTCCGCTCCGGTCCATGACGATCATCATCGCCTCCAGACGCCGCAGCACTCTGTCCTGCCGCCAATCCTTGGCGAGCTCGACCGCCGCTCTCTGCAGATTGCCATGATGCTCCTCCAGCTTGGCTTCGAACTTCTCGAATAATGTAATCGCATCGGCTACAGAACCGGCGAAGCCTGCTATAACCTGGCCTCTGTACAGCCTTCTGACCTTCTTCGCATGGGATTTCATCACCATGCTGTTGCCGAAGGTCACCTGGCCGTCTCCGGCGATAGCGCCCTTGCCATGATGCCGTATCGCAAATATCGTAGTCGCATGAAATGCGTCCATAACCAGCGAATTCCTCCTCTTTCAAGACGAAAACTAAGCTCAAGGGGCAAGCTTAGTTCGTTGAGTTTCCGATCCTTGTGATGCAAGCAGGACAGTCGGATATATCGTAACATAGGTCAAGTTTTACTGACAAGCCGAATTGTGTATGCTTTCGGTAAAATTCTGAATTTTCGAAATTGCCCGTTCAGCAATTTTTTCATATTTCAGCTTTTTATTTTTAATCCGTTCCTCGAGCGGCGGGAACAGTCCGAAATTTGCATTCATCGGCTGGAAATGCTTGAAATCGGCCGTTGTAATATATTGAGCCATACTGCCTAACGCCGTTTCTGCAGGGAGCACGAAGCACTCCTCGCCCCGCGCATAACGGGCGGCGTTCAACCCTGCAATCAAGCCGGAAGCGGCGGACTCTACATAACCTTCTACGCCCGTCATCTGCCCGGCAAAGAACAGATCATCGCGGCCGCGGAACTGATAAGTCGGCTTCAGCAGGCTCGGCGAGTTGATAAACGTGTTGCGGTGCATAACGCCATAGCGGACGAACTCAGCGTTCTCCAGGCCGGGAATAAGCGACAGCACTCTTTTCTGCTCGCCCCATTTCAGATGCGTCTGAAACCCGACCAGGTTGTACAGCGTGCCTGCCGCATTGTCCTGGCGGAGCTGGACGACCGCATAAGGCAGCTCTCCGGTATGGGGATTAATCAGCCCGACGGGCTTCATCGGCCCGAACAGGACGGTTTGACGGCCGCGCCGGGCCATCACCTCGATCGGCATACAGCCTTCGAAGTATATTTCTTTCTCAAATTCCTTGACCGGAGCCGTCTCCGCCGTTATCAGCGCTTCGTAAAACACGGCAAATTCTTCTTCCGTCATCGGGCAGTTCAGATAAGCGGCCTCGCCTTTGTCATACCGGGAAGCCAGATATACCTTGCTCATGTCGATCGATTCCTTCTCGACGATCGGAGCGGCTGCGTCGTAAAAATACAGATATTCCTCGCCGGTCAGCTCCTGCAGATGCTTCGACAGCGCGGGAGAGGTCAGCGGGCCTGTAGCGACGACGGTAATCCCTTCCGGCAGCGCCTCCAGCTCCTCGTTGCGGACCTCGATAAGCGGATGGTTCCGCAGCAGGGAAGTTACCTCCTCCGAGAAGCCGTCGCGGTCGACGGCAAGCGCCCCTCCGGCGGGAACCGCATGCTTGTCGGCCGCACGGAGAATCAGCGAATTCATCATCCGCATCTCTTCCTTCAGCAGGCCCACCGCATTGGTCAAGCCGTTTGCCCGCAGCGAGTTGCTGCATACGAGCTCCGCGAATTTGTCCGAGATATGCGCCGGCGTCTGACGCACCGGCCGCATCTCGTACAGCACGACCGGCACGCCTTGCGATGCGATCTGCCAAGCGGCTTCGCTGCCTGCTAGACCGGCGCCGATCACGGTAACTTGCTTCTTGTCTGCCAACTTACGTTCCCCCTAAAGCCATAAATCAGATGATCATACAGCCATAATCTTATTCTGAGCTTGCTTTCCTTTTAATCCGAATCCTGGTCATTATCCTTCGCTTCTTCTTTAAAGTCGCAGGCCACACACTGGATAAACACGCCGGATTTGTTGCGTTTTTCGATCAGCATGCCGCCGCATTGCGGACAAGGCTGTCCGACCGGCTTATCCCAGGAGACGAATTCGCATTCCGGGTACTTGTCGCAGCCGTAGAAAATGCGGCCCTTCTTGCTGCGCCGTTCTATAATTTTTCCTTCGTGGCAGGTCGGGCAAGCTACCCCGATATCCTTGACGATAGGCTTCGTATTGCGGCAGTTCGGGAAGCCGGAGCAAGCGAGGAATTTGCCGAAGCGGCCCATTTTGTACACAAAATGGCTTCCGCACTTCTCGCAAATTTCGTCGGAGACTTCATCCTGGATCTCGATCTTCTCCATCTCTTCCTCAGCCACTTCCAGCCGTTTTTCGAAAGATTCGTAAAATTCGCTCAACACCTGTACCCAGTCTTCCTTGCCTTCCTCGATATGATCGAGTCCCTCTTCCATATGCGCGGTAAACTCCACGTCCAGAATTTCCGGGAAAAATTCGATCATCTGCTGAATGACAAGCTCGCCCAGCTCCGTCGGAATAAACTTCTTCTCCTCGATCGCCACATATCCGCGCTTCTGAATCGTCTCAAGCGTCGGCGCATACGTACTTGGCCGGCCGATGCCCATCTCCTCCAGCGCTTTGACGAGCCGGGCTTCCGTAAACCTTGGAGGCGGCTGCGTGAAATGCTGCTTCGGATCGATCTGCTTCGCTTTGACGATATCACCTTGCGTCAGAGGCGGCAGCAGACGGTCATCCTCGTCCCCCGGCTCAGACGTATCGTCATTGCCCTCGACATACACTTTCATGAATCCGTAAAATTTCACCTTGGAGCCGACTGCCCGGAAAATCGTATTGCCGGCCGATAAATCAACGGTCATCGTGTCAAGTACAGCGGAAGACATCTGGCTTGCGACGAAACGCTCCCATATGAGCTTGTAGAGACGCAGCTGATCGCGGCTGAGATGAGCTTTGATCGAATCCGGATCGCGAAGAACGGAGCTTGGCCGGATCGCCTCATGGGCGTCCTGGGCATTGCTGTTTTTCTTCACATACACCCGCGGCGTCTCCGGATAATAATCCGCGCCGAACTTGCTCTCGATATACTCCTTCGCTTCTTCCTGCGCAACAGGAGAAATGCGGGTCGAATCCGTTCTCATATACGTAATCAAGCCTACGGTGCCTTCCGGCCCGAGGTCGATTCCTTCATACAGCTGTTGGGCGACGGACATCGTCTTCGAGGCCCGGAAGCCCAGCTTGCGCGCCGCTTCCTGTTGGAGCGAGCTTGTGATAAAAGGCGGCGAGGGATTGCGGTGGCGTTCCTTCTCCTTCACCTCGCTGACGACGAATTCGGCCTGCTGCAAGCCATGGAGGATTTCATTAACCTCCGACTCGGTCTTCAGCTCCTTCTTGTCGCCGTTTACGCTGTAAAACTTCGCATCAAACTCGGCTTTTCCCGTAGCGAGCTTCGCCGTTATCGTCCAATATTCTTCGGGCACGAATGCGTTGATTTCATTCTCCCGATCGTAAATCAGCTTGACGGCAACAGATTGAACCCGGCCGGCGGACAATCCCTTCTTGACCTTCTTCCACAGCAGAGGACTGATCTTGTAGCCGACCAGCCGGTCCAATATACGTCTGGCCTGCTGGGCATTCACCAGATCCTGATTAATTTTCCTCGGCGTCTTGAAGGCGTCCTTAACCGCTTGCTTCGTAATCTCATTAAATACGACCCGACAGGGGTCCTGGTCGTTGATCTCCAGATAATGCGCGAGATGCCAGGCAATCGCTTCCCCTTCGCGATCAGGGTCAGCCGCCAGATATACTTTTTTAACGCGTTTGCTCGCGTCTTTCAGTTCTTTCAGCACCGTGCCTTTGCCGCGGATGGTTATATACTTGGGTTCGAAGTTTTTTTGCACCTCTACCCCGATTTGACTTTTCGGCAAGTCCCGAATATGACCCATAGAAGCTTTGACGATATATTTGCTGCCCAAATATTTTCCAATCGTTTTGGCTTTTGCGGGTGACTCCACAATGACTAACGAATCGGCCATAGGCGTCTTTCCCCCTTCAACTTATAAATATGTATACTTCATTAACGTAAGGTGTAGGCTGTACCCGGAATTTCTACGATTCGCTGCATCATTAGTAAATTTATCAGAACTGCGTGCAAATGTCCAAAGGTAAATTGGCTTTGCAGCAGGAGCTGATCGATGGTAAGCGGACCGTCAGCGAGCAAGCCGCAGATCAAAGCCTCATCGGCGGACAGCCTCTGACCCGCGGCCGATGTGTCATTACTGTATGCGGAATGGCGCGGCTCTATTCGATCCGGATACTCCTCCAGCACGTCACCGGCCGAAGCGACCAGCTTCGCTCCATCCTTGATCAGCTTGAGCGTTCCTTGGCTTTTGGGCGAGTTGATCGGTCCCGGCACCGCGAACACGTCGCGGCTGTAGCCTGTTGCCAGATCCGCCGTAATGAGCGACCCGCTTCGGACGGCGGCTTCGATGACGAGGACGCCAGCGCTTAAGCCCGCGATAACCCGGTTGCGAAGCGGGAAAAGTCCGGCATGTGGTTTCGTGCCCAGCGGGTATTCCGTCAGCACGAGTCCTTCCCGAATTATGCGCTGGAAGAGCTGTTTGTTCTCAGCCGGATACACGGTATCCATCCCGCAGCCCAGCACGGCTGCGGTCCGTCCATGCCCGAGAAGCGCTCCTTCATGGGCGAAGCTGTCGATTCCTCTGGCCAGACCGCTGATAATGCAGACACCGGCTTGCGACAGCTCGGCAGCGAGCCTTTCAGCCGAAGTACGTCCGTATACCGTAGGCGTACGCGTGCCGACAACGCCGATGCAAAGCTTGCTCAGCAGCGTGATGTCTCCGCGGCTGTACAGCATCCATGGCGGGTCTGCCGTTTCCCGGAGCAGCTCCGGATAATCTTCATCCCAGACGGTCGTCCACTTGACTCCCGCCTGCTCATAGGCGCGGAGCTCCGCTTCCAGCCGGCCTTCGCGGAGGCTGTGCCGCAGCTTGCCAAGCGCGTTCGCCCGGGCCGGGGTGAAGCCCAAAGCCGACCAATCGGCGGCTTCCATAACGCCAAGCTCGTCCAAGGACGAAAGGCGCGTCATAATGTGCTGAATCGTCTTCCAACCAACGCCCTGCAGCTGGTGCAAAGCAAACAAACCGTGCCGGTTGTCCATATAGTATATCTCACTCCTTATAATAGAAACAAATTTTTGGCGGTTGAAACAAAAAAGCAGCCTTCCGGCGTTCGCATAAGCGAAACCAGAGAGGCTGCTTGCCTGACTCGATTTACTTTTTAGTGATGCATTTGTCGAGCAATCCTTTTTCTTCGAGGACGCTGACGAGCGTGGAACCCATCTCGGAAGGCGTCGGAGCTACCTTGATGCCGCAGCGCTCCAGCGTAGCGACCTTCTCAGCCGCCGTGCCCTTGCCGCCGGAGATGATGGCCCCTGCATGGCCCATCCGTTTCCCTGGAGGCGCTGTTTGGCCGCCGATAAAGCCGACAACCGGCTTCTTCATGTTCGCCGCGATCCATTCCGCCGCTTCTTCTTCGGCAGATCCGCCGATCTCGCCGATCATGATGACGGCATAGGTGTCCGGATCTTCATTGAACAGGTGCAGAATATCGATAAACTCAGAGCCCTTGACCGGGTCTCCGCCGATGCCTACGGCAGACGATTGGCCGATGCCGCGGGTCGACAGCTGGTGAACCGCTTCGTACGTCAGCGTTCCGCTGCGGGATACGACGCCTACATGGCCCTTGGTGTGAATATAGCCCGGCATGATGCCGATTTTGCACTCGTCAGGCGTAATGACGCCCGGGCAGTTCGGTCCGATCAGGCGGGTTTTCTTGCCTTCCATGTAACGGCTGACCTTCACCATGTCCAGCACCGGAATGCCTTCCGTGATGCAGATGACGAGATCCAGCTCGGCATCCACCGCTTCCATAATCGCGTCGGCCGCGAAAGCCGGCGGTACATAGATAACGGAAGCCGTAGCATCCGTTGCTTTCTTCGCTTCAACCACCGTGTTGAAAACAGGTACAGACACCGTCGAGCCGTTTTCCAGGGCGATGTCGACATTGGTGCCGCCTTTGCCTGGCGTTACGCCGGCAACCATTTGTGTGCCGTATTCCAGACCGCCCTTGGTATGGAACATACCTACGGAACCGGTAATCCCCTGTGTGATAACCTTTGTATTTTTATCTACCAAAATAGACATGTTACGGTTCACATCCCCTGATCATTTTAGAAATTGCCGCTTATGCTTGCATAGCGAGTCGCGTGATGATTACTTCACAAGTGCAACGATCTTCTGAGCGCCGTCTGCCATCGAATCCGCAGCTACAATGTTCAGACCGGACTCGTTCAAAATTTTCTTGCCGAGCTCAACGTTCGTGCCTTCCAGACGGACGACGAGCGGACGGTCCAGGCCAAGCTCGCGCGCAGCCGCAACTACGCCGTCAGCGATGACGTCGCATTTCATGATGCCGCCGAAGATGTTGACGAAAATCCCTTTGACGTTCTCGTCGGACAGGATGATCTTGAAAGCTTCGGTAACTTTCTCTTTTGTAGCGCCGCCCCCTACATCGAGGAAGTTCGCAGGGTCGCCGCCATAATATTTGATAATATCCATCGTAGCCATCGCGAGGCCGGCGCCGTTAACCATACATCCGATGTTGCCGTCAAGGGCGATGTAGCTCAGGTCATACTTGGAAGCTTGGATTTCCTTCTCGTCTTCTTCCTCCAGGTCGCGCAGCTCGACGATGTCCTTGTGGCGGAACAGGGCGTTCGAGTCGAAGTTCAGCTTGGCGTCCAGCGCCATGACGTTGCCGTCGCCGGTAACGACCAGCGGGTTGATCTCCGCCGTGGAGCAGTCTTTGTCTACGAAAGCGTTATAAAGCGCAGTCATAAACTTGACCGTTTTGTTCACAAGCTCGCCCGGAATGTTGATCGCGTAAGCGAGTTTACGCGCTTGGAAAGCCTGCAAACCGATAGCAGGATCGATGATTTCTTTAAAAATTTTCTCAGGCGTATGGTGAGCCACTTCCTCGATTTCCGTACCGCCCTCTTCGGAAGCCATCATGACGACGCGGCCCGTGCCGCGGTCCAGTACGACGCCGATGTAGTATTCCTTCTTAATATCGCAGCCTTGCTCGATCAGCAGGCGCTTGACTTCTTTGCCTTCCGGGCCCGTTTGATGAGTCACAAGCACTTTGCCGAGAATTTGCTCCGCATATGTACGCACTTCGTCCAGGTTTTTGGCAACCTTGACGCCGCCTGCTTTACCGCGGCCGCCAGCGTGAATTTGCGCTTTGACGACGACAACAGGCGTTCCCAAAGATTTCGCCGCTTCTACAGCTTCGTCCACCGTGAATGCCACTTTACCCTCAGGTACGGCAACCCCGTACTGTTTCAGCACTTCTTTGCCTTGATATTCATGGATATTCATTTAGCAAAATCCTCCTATCGGTATTGACTTGCTCTATGGAATCGACTCGCTTTCGCTTCCGAAAGGAGTTGACCGCTGATTGCCGCGCTTGCCAACCAATAGCATGTCCGTTATGGCAAACCTTAATCATTGTACCACTTTTCAAGGCGGGTTTCCTTATATTTTGTGTGAATTTGGCGATACATATTTTTTATTGACTCTTAAAATATATGTTTTCGCATATTCAGGCAAAGTTACTCTATCCTGCAGCCTATTGCCAAGCTTACGAGCTCCGGGTACAATAGAGCCATCGAACAGGCGGATGAGGAAGCACCTTGAGCCATGACTTTTTCATGGGGAAGGTGTTTTTTATGCTGTACGGAAAAACAATCAGCGCTTGCCTCCACGGGGTAGAAGGCCGGCTGATCGAGGTGGAAGTCGATCTCAGCAACGGCTTGCCCCAAGTCAACATCGTTGGTTTGCCCGATAATGCGGTGAAGGAATCGATTGAGCGGGTACGGGCCGCGATCAAAAACTGCGGATTCAGCTTTCCGCTGCAAAGGATAACGATCAATATGGCGCCTGCCGACATCCGCAAGGAAGGCTCGGCCTTCGATCTGGCTATTGCGCTGGGCATCCTAGCCACAAGCGGACAGCTGCCGCCCGGCACGCTGGACGATACATTAGTGATAGGCGAGCTGTCGCTGGACGGCTCGATTCGCCCGGTCCCCGGCGTGCTTTCCATGATGGAAGCTGCGGTCAAAGGCGGGCTGAGCCGGGTGATCGTGCCGGCCGGCAATGCCGAGGAGGCAGGCTGGATCAGCGGCTGCACCGTCCAAGCGGTCAGCCACCTGGCGGAATGGAGCCGGACGCCGCCGGACAGCCCCGCGCTCGCGGTGACTGGCACGCTTGTGCCTCAGGCCTCCGCGAGCATGCCGGCTCAAGCCGCATATACCGACGACTACGCCGATGTGCGCGGGCAAAGCCATGTGAAGCGGGCACTGATGATCAGTGCCGCCGGCATGCACAATCTGATGCTTATCGGACCTCCCGGCACCGGCAAAACGATGCTTGCCAAACGCCTGCCCTCCATCCTGCCCTCCATGGATGAGCGAGAGTCTCTGGAGGTTACAAAAATTTACAGCGTCTCGGGGAAGTTTGCCGACCGGAGCCGGCTCGTCCGCGAGCGCCCGTTCCGGATGCCTCATCATACGATATCGGCCGCAGGTCTTGTCGGAGGCGGAGGAGTTCCGAAGCCCGGGGAGATCAGCTTGGCCCATCGGGGGGTTCTGTTTCTGGATGAGCTTCCCGAGTTCTCGCGAGCCGCCCTGGAAGTATTAAGACAGCCGATGGAGGACCGCTTTGTCACGATCGGGCGCGCGAAAGCCGTTTATCAATTTCCCGCTCACTTCCTGCTGGTCGCATCGATGAACCCGTGTCCGTGCGGGTCCGGCCACTGGGGGATAGAAGCTGACGGGGGAGACATCAGCTGCGTCTGCTCTCCCTTGAAGGTGATGCAGTATCGGTCCCGCATCTCCGGACCGCTGCTTGACCGGATGGATCTTCATGTCGAAGTGCCGCGCGTCCCCTACTCTCAGCTGGCCTGCCAGGAACCCCCGCTCTCCTCCCTGACGATGCGGGAAACGGTTGAGCGGACGCATCAGCTGCAGCTGGAGCGATATCGGCAGAGCGGACTTATGTTCAACAGCGAGCTGAACGGAAGACTGCTCCGGGAGCACTGCCAGCTGGATGCGGCGGCGTCCAGCCTGCTGGAGAAGTCGTTTCAGGCGCTCGGGATGAGCGTCCGCTCGCATGACCGAATCCTAAAGATCGCCCGCACGATCGCCGATATGGAAGGGATGCGGGATATAGCCGGGCATCATGTGGCCGAAGCGCTGCAGTACCGCTGTCTGGACAAGCGGCAAACCTTGCGGTCTCTGCCGCCCGCTTAGCTTGGCGCCTTCTGCCGGGCGTGCTCCGGCTGTTCTGACGAGAACCGGAAGATCGCTGCGGCACCAGGCAAAAGCTGCGCGCATTCAGCAGCTGGGGCGAAGTGAGCCTTAGAGCCGCTCTCGCGCCGGGCGACAGCCTACCAGACCCGCCCCCTCCACTTCAATGGCCCATTTGTGCGATTTTTCGGATAACCTTTATCCTTTGAACCGCCAGCTGAGCTTATTTATGCGATTTTCCACACAAAATCCATAATTTGGTTTGCCAGCACATTGCCTTTATACGTTTTTCCATATCAATCCTATGCTTGGGCTATTAGTCGGGCGTATTTTATACGATTTTCCGGCTATTGCTTGAAGTACCCCTTTTGAGGTTGGCTTAGACAAGAGCTTCTAGTTAAAACTATCGTCCTTTACCTCAAGCAGCACATTCCTATCTTTGTCCTTCACTGTGTTTTCCGAGCTCTTGCGTGTCCCTCCGGCAAATGGAAACAGCCTATAGAGGACCGCTTGATCATGACCGATCACGCAAAAACGGTCTGTCCATCTGCCCTTCGCTTTCCACCGGCAGCTTCGATAATCCGTATCCCCGCGGCTCCGTCACTGCGGAGAAGCTGCAAAAAAATCCGCAACGGCACTAACCAAGTGCGTTGCGGATATGGTCGAGCTGCGCTAACTTCCCGTCAGGAGCGATGCGGATGGATATGACATCGAAGCGAATCTGGCTTGCATGTCTGCCGTTCATATGAATATATACTTGGGCCGTCTCGAGGATCTTCCGCTGCTTGCGCGCGTGGACGGATTCCTGCGGTGTGCCGAACGCTTCATTCAAGTTCCGGGTACGCACCTCGACAAAGACGAGAACGCCGCCTTCCTCGGCCACAAGATCAATTTCCCCTGTCCGGCATCTCCAGTTGCGGTGGACAATAGATAGTCCTTGTCTCCGCAAATAGTCGGCCGCTTCCGCCTCCCCCAGCGCCCCTCGCTGCTTCCGGCCTGCCAGCCTCCCGTTCATCGCGGCTCATGCCTCCATTCTTTCGCCCGGCTATCCGACCGGTATATATAGGAAAGCACTTCGGCGACCAGCTTGTACAGCTCGGGAGGAATCTCCTGATCGATATCCAGTTTGGAGAGCACTTCCACCAAAGACGGGTCTTCCTGGATCGGAACGCCGGTTTCTTTGGCCTTCTCCATGATTTTATCGGCGATGCGCCCCTTGCCCTTCGCTACAACTTTGGGCGCAGCCGAAGCCTCCGGAGCATATTTGAGCGCTACGGCTTTTTTTAGCGTGTGGGGCCGGTCGCTCATAGCCGTATGTCCACTCCTTTGTATGGCTTCTGTGCAAATGCGCCCAAAGCGGCACCTGGAGCCGCCTCCTTGGCCGCTCTGGCTCCCGTATTCGACAAGTCGCCCAGATCGCTGACCTTCTCGGGATACGGACTTACCTTCATCGAAATAAATTGATAACCGATCGAAGCCAGCCCGCTGCCTATTTCATCCCGGTATTGCTCCAGAAGCGCCTGGGTATGCGGGAAATCATTGTGCACATGCAGGCTGACGATCCGGTTCACCACCTGCACGTCGACCATGGTGTTGCCCAAGGCTTTCATCTGCAGATCAAACACCAGCCGGCAATTGTTTGAATCCAGGCTTCCGTTTTTCCCTTTGCGGGATTGAATATGAATCGCCGCCGTCTGCGTGCCGTCCGGCTGTACGATCGGAACAAACATGGTGATATGCGAAAACATTGACGACCGGTCCTGGCTCAACAACAGCTGCTGCCCGGTAATCTGATGGACGGCTTGCTGAGCCGCTTGTTTAAGCTCATCCGGAGCATCGGACGCCTGAGCCAGCTGCATGAGCACGCTTTTCAAAGAATCTGCGCTTTTATCCGCCATGCCCGCCGGCCTCCCGTCCTCGGCTCCGAGCATTCTGACCGCCTGATGCTCATGCTCAATGCCGATCGCCTTCATAAGCCGTCCGAGCAGATGCTCCGGTGCATCCGGTGGCGCGCCTGCTCCGCCTGCTGCGGCTCCGCCCGCCTGCGTCTGCGCGCCCGCTCCGCCTGCCACGGCTCCGCTCGCCTGCGTCTGAGCGCCTGCTCCGCCTGCCACGGCTCCGCTCGCCTGCGCCTGCGCGCCTGCTCCGCCTGCCACGGCTCCGCTCGCCTGCGCCTGCGCGCCTGCTCCGCCTGCCACGGCTCCGCCCGCCTGCGTCTGTGCGCCTGCTCCGCCTGCCGCTGCTCCGCTCGCCTGCGTCTGCGCACCGGCTCCGCCTGCCGGCGCTCCGCTTGCCTGCGCCTGCGCGCCCGCTCCGCCTGCCGCTGCTCCGCTCGCCTGCGTCTGTGCGCCTGCTCCGCCTGCCGCTGCTCCGCTCGCCTGCGTCTGCGTGCCTGCTCCGCCTGCCACGACTCCGCCCGCCTGCGCCTGCGCGCCCGCTCCGCCTGCCGGCGCTCCGCCCGCCTGCGTCTGTGCGCCTGCTCCGCCTGCCGCTGCTCCGCTCGCCTGCGTCTGCGTGCCTGCTCCGCCTGCCACGACTCCGCCCGCCTGCGCCTGCGTGCCTGCTCCGCCTGCCACGGCTGCGCTCGCCTGCGTCTGCGCGCCCGCTCCGCCTGCCGGCGCTCCGCTCGCCTGCGCCTGCGCGCCTGCTCCGCCTGCCGCTGCTCCGCCCGCCTGCTGAGCCACGGCTCCGCCTGCGTCGCGAACCTGCTGCAGCAATGTCTTCACCGCCTCCAGCAAAGCGCGGGTTTGCGGCGTCAGTTCCTTGGCGGCCGTATCGACACGCCCAACTGTCTCGGCCAATTGGTCCAGCATCTGATGCAAGGGAGGGCCTTGAACAACCTGGCGCAGCGAAATTACTGTCTCAAGCGTGAGCGGAAGTCCTTTCTGAACGGCAATGACCGCGGCCGGCAGCCATTCCGCCTGCGGCAGCGTCTTGCCCATCGCCGCTTGCAGCTCGGTGAACGCCTTTACGCTCTCCTTGGTCAAGGCTACGCCGTTTTGATGCAGCAACTGGACCAGCTGGCGATTTTCAGGAGTATCGCTCATTCCGAGCGTCTTCAGCACCTCGCCCATTGACGTATCGGCGATCTGCACCTGCGATGACTGCAAGGGCTTCAGCACTATCTGGCCGTTCGCCGATTCCGGCTGTACCTGCAGCATCGTTACCTCGCCTTGCTTCAGGGGCGTTTCCAGCTGCGCACGAACCTGCACGCCGCCGATATTCACGATCGCTTCCCGCTCGGACAGCTGCTGCTGAACCACTCCCTTAACCACTTGCCCCGCCTGCAGCTCCAGCTTTTTCGGCTCCTGAATCTGCCCGTCGCCGACCCAGCCGCGGATTATTCCTCCGATATTCAACCAGACCCCCTCCTTCCTGTTGCAGTTCGACTGCCTTGTTCTCCCGCTCCTGCACGAGAAGCCGACCCGGGTCCCGGGTTCATCGCCCCTCTTCCCGTGCCGGCCTCCTTGCCCCGGTAGCTCTATATATCGGCAGAATCGGTGCCGATTTTCACTTTCTCCTTCTAAAACAGCACCTGCTGCTCATACTCGATATTGCGCAGGAAAGATCGTCTATGAAGCGGCGTCGCTCCCAGCTTGGCTATCCGCTCCCGGTGGACGCGGGTGGCATAACCTTTATGTATGGCAATCTCATATCCCGGATATTCCAGCTCCCAGCGCAGACACATCCGGTCGCGCGTCACTTTGGCAACGATCGACGCGGCGGCGATCGATTGGCTGAGCGCATCCCCGTGGATGACAGCAAGCTGCTCCGTTTCCGTATCCACTTTCTCGGCGTCCACCAGCAGCTGGTCGGGCGCAACAGCCAGCCGTTCGACAGCAAGCTTCATCGCAGCTCTGGCCGCCTGCTTAATATTAATGCGCTCAATCGTCGGCACGTCCACGATCCCGATGCCTACGGCAACCGCTTGATCCATAATGACTTCGTATAGGGCCTCGCGTTTTTTTTCACTCAGCTTCTTGGAGTCATTGACCCCCTCCAGCACAAGACCGGCAGGCAATACGACAGCAGCGGCTACGACATCGCCGAACAAACAGCCGCGCCCTACTTCATCCACACCCGCGATCCGGCTCTTGCCCTGCTCCCAAAACGCGCGTTCATATGCAAGTATATCTATCAATTGAAATCTCTCCCGGATAACATCATTCGCTTTATTATAGCGCACCCGAGCCCGGCCTGACCATCCCTTGACCGAACCCCGCCTGCATATTCCGGCGCCCGGGCTCGCATAATATGGAAATGTATGGCCGACATACAAGCGCGGAAGGGCGGTTAGAGCTATGAGTGAACAAACATCAGCAGCGCATTGGGATGAACTCACCCGACTGCTAGGCAGTCCTGCGGATTTGGTGAGCAACGAGTTTCATTGCCGTGGACTGACCGTAAAGCTGCTGTATATCAGCTCTATCTGTGATGAAGCGAAAATCCATGAGATGCTGCTTGCCCGATTTTACGAGATGAGCAAGCATGAGGAATTTTCCGCCTACCTGCAGGCGCTCTCCGGACCCGCTTTGCATTCCGTGCAAAAAGACATTGTACAGCGAATGCTCCAAGGTGCCGTTGTCGTCGATTTTGGAGCCCTATATGTCATTGAACTGCGCAAAGCGGAACATGCACAGCCTCTGGAAGCCAGCATAGAGAAGGTTATTCAAGGGCCTCAGAACGCGTTCAGTCAAAACCTTCAGACCAACATCAGCATGCTTCGCAACCGTTACCCGCAAGCTTCCTTAACCGTTGAGCTTTTTAAAATCGGCCGGCTTACCCGTACGCCGGTCGCCTTGGTTTACGACCGGAACCTGACGGATCCCGCTACCTTGCTCCTGACCCGACAAACCTTGGAATCGGCAGGGCTGGATACCTTGCAAGGTCTGGGTCAGCTGCAGAATCGAATGACCCGCACGAAGCGGTCTTTGTTTCCGACGATTATGATTACCGAGCGGCCGGACCGGGCGGTCTACAATATCGCCCAAGGCAAAATCGTGCTGCTCGACGAAGGCACGCCATTTTCTCTCGTCGTCCCGGCCGCGTTCTATGATTTTATTTCTTCCATGGAGGATTTGTATCATTCCTATTGGATCAGCCGCTTTTTACTGGGACTGCGTTATATCGGTCTTCTGATCAGTGTCACTCTGCCTGCTCTGTATGTGGGCGTAACCGCCTACAACCCCGAGCTGTTCCGCGTGCAGCTTGCCCTCTCCATCGCGGGAAGCCGCGTGAGCGTGCCGTATCCGGCTTTTCTGGAAGTGCTCTTCATGCTGCTGATGATGGAGCTGCTGACGGAAGCCAGCGTTCGGCTGCCCAAAACGATCGGGTCTACAGCGACCACGGTAGGCGGATTGATTCTCGGACAAGCTGCCACGGAAGCGGGCCTCGTCTCCAACATCATGATCATCATCGTGTCCGCAGTCGCGATATCGAATTTTGTCATTCCGATTAATGCGATGAGCTTCGCCATGCGAGTCGTTCGATATGGCTTATTGGCGCTGACGATTCTTTTAGGCATGATCGGCATGATTTTCGGCATGCTCGGCCTGATCGCCTACTTGATTTATCTGGATAGCTTCGGCCAGCCCTATTTTCGTCTATTCGCCAGACCGCCCAATTCTGAACGGCTGTGACCGGAGGTGGAAGCCGCGTGAACGTTTTTTACAGTCTGTTTTTCATTAATTTGCTGGTACAAGTCATCGTCTTCGTGCCTACTATGCTGATCAGCGAACGCTTCGAAGGAAGCGTGATGGCCATCCCCGCCGGCGTGCTGATCGGCACAAGCTTGCTGCTTATTTTCGTTCGCTCGATGAACGCATTTCCGGGCAAGACGCTGCCTGAAATTTTATCGGCTGCGCCGCGCTGGTTTCGCGCTCCATTTCTCATCGGCATGTCGTTCATCTGGTTTTCAGCAGGCATGATCTCGCTTCTTTCCATCAACAACATCGCCATCCGTTTCATTAATGTCAGCCTGCAGGGACCCGCCATGATTTTGATTATTTCCATTTTTGTCGCCTGGATCATGTTTTTTCACAAAAGCGAGCAAATCATCGCGCTGGTCAGCGTCATCTTCGTCCTGAACCTCCCGTTAATCGGCGTAATCCTGTATCAAGCCGTTACCAGCGAATATATGATGTGGTCCTCCATTTTGGAGGTAGGGACTCACTGGACCGAGTTTCCCTCCTACCAAGCGATCACGGCTTCGACCTTTATGTTTACCGGCTATACGAATCTGGTTGTATTCAACAAGCTGCTGACCAAGCCTATTCAGTTAAAAAAGCTGTGGCCGGTTTCGATTATCGGCCTCGTCAATTTGCTCACCTCGTTTCTGATTCCTATCGGTCTTCTGGGGGCGGACGGCGTCGATGATTTTGTATTTCCCTGGGTAGTGACCGCCGACTCCCTGCAGGTACAGTACGGACCTATCGAACGGCTGATTTCGGTGTTTTTGCTTTTGTACATTTCCATCACGACGCTGAGCATTCTCATTCACTGGCATGTGTCCCATCAGCTGCTCCTGTCCTTCATCAAGGGCAAGGGCAAGCGGGGTCAGCAGCGCCGTATGAAATATGCGACTATCATCATTTTGGCCGCCTTCATAATGACTGCTTATTTGCTTGAAAAAAATACGCGCGAGCACGAAATATTCCGATTGGCCGAACTATGGATGAACATCAGGCTTCCCGCCGAATTCATTCTCGTCCTGACGATATTCCGGATGGCTAGGAGGAAACGGGCATGAAAAAGCTTTTGTCCCTGCTGCTGCTGTGCTGCCTGGTCTTCCTATTAGCGAGCTGCGGTTACAAGGACATCGACAAACGTTTTTTTGTCGTTTCCATCGGACTGGACAAGGCCCAGACGAATGAAACCTATATCCGGGTGCTGCTGAAGCTCGCCGTTCCTTCTTCGGATCCCCGTGCAGGCAAGTCTACCTATGTCATCGTGCAGGAGGAAGGGGATTCCATCGCTGAAGCGATTCGGATGATCAAGTCCAAGGTGGATAAAGAACTGGATTTCAGCCACGCCAAAATGATCGTTTTCGGCGAAGCTGTCGCCTCCTCCGGCATCCGGGAATGGATAGACTGGTTTGTCAGACGGCGGGATATTCAGATGATCGCCTGGGTGGGCGTTGGGAAGCCGAATGCCGCGGCGATTCTTAGCACAAGTCCGGTCTCGGAGCGCCTGCCTTCCAATACGCTGTTCAATACGTTTGGCGAAACCGGGACAGAGTCCTCCTATGTCGTCTCTGAATATTTGTTCGACTTCCGCAAGCGGCTGTATGAGCGGGGACTTGACCCGATACTTCCTCTGATCGAAGTATCGCGTAACGAGAAGCTGTTTCAAATTAATCAGGCATCGGTCTTCGACAAAAACAAGCAAAGGCTTGTCCTTGGTCCCCAGGAAACGAGACTGTTCAATATCTTAACCAATCGGACCAAGCGGGCTGAAATTCACGTGGCCAGCTCCAAGCAAAAATTTTACGTGGACGTAGATAAGTCGAAAACCTCCTACCGGTTCGTGGAGTCGGCAGGAGCGGCGCCTAAGATCATAGCGGAGATGAAGCTGGAAGGCAGCATCGAAGAGGCGCAGACGCCCATAAGCAGCGATCTCATCAGTCTTTATAAGCAGACTACCGAAGCTTCGTTCAAGAAGGAAGCTCTCCGCCTGCTCAAGCTGCTGCAAAAAGAAAAACTGGACCCGATCGGTCTCGGCCTTTTATATCGCTCACGCAGCTTTGACCGCAAGGATTGGGAGAACTGGCAAAGCTTATATGCGTCAGCCGAATTCGAAGTTCAAGTCCAATTCACACTGCAGGGCACCGGGGGGCTCGGATAGCTTTGTAGAGGAGTTCGAGGCAGCGTGCCGCAAAAAGCGTACTTCCTGCCAGGAATAAACAAAAAAACGTCAAGCCCGCCGCCTCTAAAGGACAGCTTGGCTTGACAATCAGCTTGTTTTCACCTATTTGACTTCGGAAGCAATGACCGCCGGTTCTTCGTCAGGCTGCTCCATCGTAATACGTCCGAGCTTGCCGGCCCGCAGCTCCCGCAAAATGGCCAGAGAAGCTTTCTCCAGATCGACGCGGCCCCCGCTGACGAGTGCCCCGCGTTTGCGGCCGATTTCTTCCATCAGCTCCACCACGGCATCCGTATCGCTCGGATCTTGCGGCAGCTTCTCCACTCCGAAGCGATCTTGCAGCGACGCCGGGTAATGTCCGACCAGGTAACGCATCGCGAACAAGGCAACCTCAGAAATATGCAAAATTTCTTCCTTGATCGCGCCGGTCGCCGCAAGCCGGAAGCCTACCGTCTGATCCTCGAATTTCGGCCACAATATGCCTGGCGTATCCAGCAGCTCCATCTCGGCGCCTACTTTAATCCACTGCTGACCTTTCGTAACGCCCGGCTTGTCGCCGGTTGCGGCAATTTTGCGGCCCGCCATCTTGTTGATCAAGGTCGACTTGCCTACATTCGGGATACCGACGATAAGACCGCGGATCGTGCGCGGCTTCATTCCTTTGCGCAGCTGGGCCTCAATCTTGGCCGACAGCAGCTGCTTGCTCCGCTGAATGATCTCACGCGTGGGATTGCCGGCCACCGCATCGATCGGCAGCGCCTGCAGCCCCTTTTCCGCAAAATACTCGATCCATCTGCGCGTCGCCTCGGGGTCCGCCAGATCGCTTTTGTTCAGAAGCACGAGCCTCGGCTTATGCTGCAAAATTTCATCGATCATCGGGTTGCGGCTCGACAGCGGAATTCGGGCATCCAGCAGCTCGATCGCCAGATCGATCAGCTTCAGCTTGTCTTGAATTTGACGCCGGGCTCTTGTCATATGGCCCGGAAACCATTGTATAGTCATGTGAGACGGATCACCTCCCCTTGATATGCGTACAGCCTAACCCACCGTTAGTGGATCAGGCTGATTTTGTTAAGCGGCCAATAAATTACATCGGCTCTGCCTACGATTTTTTCGAACGGCACGAAGCCCACACGACTGTCCCGGCTGTCCATCGAGTTCGATCGGTTGTCTCCCATCGCAAACAGCTTCCCTTCAGGAACCGTCTGCTCCGCAAAATTATTCAGCCGATTGTACGGAACACCCTTCTTCGCGGCTTCATCCAGCGCGGATTGCAGATAGGTTTCCGTGATCTGCTCACCGTTTACGAATACTTTATCGCCTTCGACACGCACCTTATCTCCCGGCAGCGCGATAACCCGTTTGATATAGTCGCGCCCATCGGGGGCATGGAAAACAATGACCTGGCCCGCTTTCGGCTCGGCAAACTTATATAAAATCTTGTTGACGATCATTTTTTCACCGGTATAAAAGTTAGGCTCCATCGAAGGGCCTTCCACGACGAACGGAGAACAGATCAGCCAGCGGATCAGGATGACGAGCGCGGCCGCAATCAGCAGCGCCTTGGCCCATTCCCAAGCTTCATGCTTCATCGTGTTCGCTTTTTTACCGGATTGTTGCTGCCCTTGCTCCTGCTCCATCAAGCTTCCTACCCTTCCGCCATAGTGCTGGAGAAAACGAACAGGGGCTTGTTAACCAAGCCCCCGGTGTTCATCTTATCGGATTTCTTGAATTCTGGCTGCTTTACCGCGAAGACCGCGCAGATAGTAGAGCTTCGCGCGACGAACTTTACCACGGCGAGCCACTTCAATCTTGTCGATTTTCGGAGTATGCAGTGGGAACGTTCTTTCAACGCCGACACCGTAAGAAATTTTTCTTACCGTGAACGTTTCGCTGATACCGCCGCCGCGGCGCTTAATAACAACGCCCTCGAACAGCTGGATACGCTCGCGGGATCCCTCGATAACCTTAACATACACTTTCAAAGTGTCGCCAGGACGAAAGCTGGGAAGATCGCTGCGAAGCTGTTCCTTCGTAATCTCTTGAATCAAACTCATGGATGACTCCCTCCTTCCACACAGGTGTTCTTGCCGCTTCTCTTGAAGACTGAATCTTGCTTGTACACGCGCAGAGGACCACCGTACTCGTGGCAAATGCCACAACGCTAACCATCATAACATAAATCTCCATGAATCTCAACATGAACTTCACAAAGTGTTGTTGTTCCGTGATAATGTCACCCTATAACTGTTCTGAGATAATGTCACTATGGGACAGGAGACATTAACATTGACGAGAGCAGAGCTGAAGAAGGTATTAGTGGTGGAAAAGATCTTCGAGGGACATATGACAAACAAGGAAGGGGCAGCAGCGCTGGGGCTGACGGAGAGGCAGGTCATTCGATTGAAGCAGAAGTATCAGAACAAAGGAGGAGCTCGTGCACTTATCCACGGGAATCGTGGCAGAAAACCGGCACACGCCCTGCCGGACGAAGTGAGGGCGAAAGCGGCGACCCTGTATACAACGAAGTACCAAGGCAGCAACAACTGCCACTTTGCCGAATTGCTTGAGGAGCATGAATCATTGAAAATCAGCCC
>NZ_FMYY01000012.1:14278-187396 GCF_900101595.1 Paenibacillus sp. cl123 | reverse complement strand
TTCGGCTCATTCTTCAGCATATTCCGGATATGTTTTTCCATCGCGCTGCCGCCCCAGCTGCCGGCGAAGATGCCCGCTTTGCCCGTCGTCCACAGTTGGATAGCCCGCTGAAAGTTTTTGTCCGTCAAATATTCCTTGTCAACTAGCCCAGCTTCATACATTTGCTTCTCCAGATCCATCGCATCTCCGAACCGGTCAAGCGTTGCCCCGTATTTCATTCTGCCGTTCTCGAGGTACCACTGATTGCTGATCGCCGCGTTCATCGCCGCATAGCTGTCAAAAACCGTGCTGCCTACCAGCGCCGTTGTATCGTTCTGATTGTTGCCGTCCGGATCCTGCTCCTTGAACGCCTTTGCCACATCGATCAGTTCGTCCATCGTTGTTGGCGTCTTGAGGCCCAGCTTATCCAACCAATCTTGCCGGATCCACAGACCATGATTGGCGATGCCATCTGTCGTCCGAGCGGTCGCGACCGCATACATTTGGCCGTCGAAGGTCAGGTAAGGCAACAACTCGGGATGCTCCTGCAAATATTTTTTGTAGGATGTGCTGTACTGCTCGATATAAGCGTCGATCGGCTGCAGCGCGCCTTGAGTAATCAGCTTGCCGATATAAGCCCGATCGTACTCCCAGATCAGATCCGGCGCCTGATTCGAAGCGATGAGTACATTCAGCTTGTCCTGAGCCTGGTTGCGGGGCACGGGTACCATCGTAACGTCAATCCCGGATTGCTCCCGGATCCATTTCACCCATCGATTGTTTTCATAAGTCCCCTCATCGCTGGATACGGCCCCCCGGTCGAATGCGGAGATGCTGACCGCTTTCGGCAGATCGGCATACGGATCCGCAGTAGGCGATACGGATGAGCTATCCGCTCCTTTCCCTGAACATCCTGCCAATGTCGTTCCCGCCAGCATACATAAGGCAGCTGTTAAAACAACCCACTTTTTTTGTTGACTGAATTTCATGCACAGACCTCCTAAATAAATGCTATATATATATCAGGACCGCCTGGCGGTCGACGATATCAACCTTTGACAGAACCAAGCAGAACTCCCTTTACAAAATACTTTTGCAAGAAGGGATATACACACAGAATAGGTATAATCGAAAACACGATCGCTGCAGCGCGTATCCCCTCCGGCGTCATGCTCTGTTCGGTGACTCCCTCCCCGCTTCGCAGCATCTCGGGGCTGACCAAGTCAATCATCTGATAGAGCTTCACCATCAAAGACATCTTGTCGGTGCTTCGGATGTAAATCAGCACATTCATGTAGGAGTTCCACCAGCCCACGGCATAAAACAGGGTCAGTGCTGCGATCACCGGCATAGACAACGGGATAATAATCTTCAGCAGCAGCACCCATTCATTGGCGCCGTCAATAGATGCCGACTCCTCCAGTTCTGCCGGAATTCCTTCAAAGAAGGATTTCATCACGAACATGTTATAGACGCTAATTAAAGCAGGCAACCAGATTGCCCAGTAGGTATTGACCAGTCCCAGACTGTTGATGAGCAAGAAATGAGGAATCATACCGCCGCCGAATAACATGGTGAACAGCACACCCTGCAGCATGATACTTCTGCCCCGAAGCCTCGATTTCGACAAAGGGTACGCCGCCAGAATGGTAAACACCATATTCAGCAGAGTGCCCACAACCGTTATTAGAACTGTATTTTTCATAGCTACGATTAATTGGCCATCGTCAATCAGATTGCGGTAAGCATCCAAATTAAATTCGATAGGCCACAAGAATACCTCCCCTCCCGAGATCGCTCTGCTGCCGCTGAAGGATACCGCAATAATATTAAGGAAAGGAAATACAGTTGCAGCGGCGCATAACGCCAAAAAGATGTAGTTGAACCAGCGGAAAAGGCTCGCTGAGCTAAAATATTTCGTCCTCACGAAACAGTCATCCCCTTTCTTTCTAACGGTTTACCATAACCCTCGTTCTCCCATGATCTTTATCAGCTTGTTCACGCTTACGATCAAAATTAAGGCAACAATCGACTGGAACAAACCAAGGGCTGTGGTGTAGCTGTATTGGAGATTCTCAATGCCGCGAGTATACACAAAAGTGCTGATCACTTCGGCTACCTGGGTAACAGCAGGATTCTTCATCGTAAATACTTGCTCGAAGCCTACATCCATGATGCGGCCCACCTGGAGGATCAAAATAATCGCTGCCGTGCTGCGAATCCCGGGCAAAGTCACATGCCAGATCTGGCGAAGCTTATTGGCTCCGTCCATCTTGGCCGCTTCATACAGAGTAGGATCAATCCCCGCCATGGCCGCCATATAGAGAATGGTGCCAAAGCCTGCCTCCTTCCAGATCCCGGAGCCTACGAAGGATATCGGCCACCAGAATGGACTCGCCATAAAATAGATAGGCTCTACACCAAACAACCCCAAAATCGTGTTGATAATACCAGTGGAGGGGGACAACATTGCAATAACGATAGTACCCAGCACCACCCAGGATATAAAATGGGGGATGTAGAGCAGATTTTGCAGCACCCGCTTGTATCCATTCCAGCGAACCTCATTTAGAAGAATCGCCAGCACAATGGGCACCGGGAAAGCAAATACCAAATTGTACAGATTAAGCAGAAGCGTATTGCGCAATACAATATAAAATTCTTTGCTGGAAAACAGCTGACGGAAATGATCCAGTCCCGCCCAACTGCTTCCCCAGATGCCATCGGTCAGACGATAGTTCTTGAAGGCAATAATTTCCCCATAGAGGGGCGCATACTTGAATAGCAGAAAATAGACCGCCACCGGCATGAGCATCAGGTACAAGTATTTATCCCGAATGATATGCCTCTTTAGGCCCCGTTTAGGGACGGCTGCGGCCAAAGCAGTTTCGGTTGGCTGCGGGTGCAGACTTTGGGAATGCCGCATGGGAGTTGCTCCTTTCATGTGCTGACCATGTATTGAATCTGCCCTAACGATAGCACGAGGCAAAGGAGCCACGAAATCGCTACAATTTTTTTCATAAACGATTTTTGCGTATTTTCCATCTTTATTTTTTGCTGAAGTCTTTATTAATTGAGGAAAATAGGTTTTGGGGGTCCGGATACAGACCAGGCGTATGAGCACCACAGAACTGTCCGGTAACACAATTTGTGGACGCATGAAGACGTACCAGCACTTTTTGAAATTTTTGGCCCAGCGCAGCACCGGGAACCAGTCCGCATAACGCGAATCATTCAGCGTTTGCCGCAACTGACCGGCGTATTCGCCACTGACAGGAGCCGCTTACGCTTGATGCTGCAACAGCGCTTCCGCATCCATCCGACGGGGGCGCACCAGGAAAAATCCGGACCAAAGCCATTCGAAAATACGGATGCCCCAGATCGATATCGCCCCAGTGGAGAAAGCTTTGCAAAGTGCGATGCGGGTATTCTCCCGTATCGTGATCGGCGCTCCGGCGACGGCGGCGGCCTCGAGCGGCTGCAGCTCGCTCTCCTGGTGCTTCCGGATGAAGCCCGGCTTCCCCTCCTTCGCGCCGGAGACGGCGGCCTGCTGCGTGTCGAAGCTGCTGCTTCGGTCCCTAGAGGTTTTACCGTAGGTGCCCTGGGCTGATCGGCTCCAGCCGGTCTTGTACAAAAATTGTCGCCTCACAAGCTACGACATTTCCTGTTGACCTGGCTTAAAAAGCAGGGCATCGATGACGCGCTCATACAGCCTTATTCCGGGCACGAAAACCGTAAGTCGTTGGAAGTCTATTCAAAGCTGGCGATCATCGATGCCCAGCAGGAGTACAACGAGGTCATCAATAAATTTCCCACTTAATTCCTATCTACTTTGCGGGTGGTATCAGCTTCGCTGGTACTACCCCTATATATTAAATGATGTTTTTCAATGCAAATTAAAATGAAAGACTTAAAAGACGGTTGACTTAAAGTACCCGGCCGCTAATAAGCAAAGGTGTACTTTAGATCACGCGGCAGCACGGAGAGGTCGTCCGATCCGGAAAATCCTAATCATGCCATTCTCCAATTTTCTTCAGCAATTGGTTTATCGCCTGCACCGAGAGCCGACCATCCGGCTTCCGGGCAGGAATCTCACCGCGCTCAGGAAAAAAGCAGCCGTCTAATCTTTGGCGTCTCACGATCGCAGTTAGTAGAACTGGTGTTTGTATACATGTTTTATCATATTTTCATAATTTTCATAGAAAAAAGCTGCCTAATTCACCGGCAGCTCAACGTATTTGATGTCTTTCTTTATTTATAATAGAAATGAAGTTTAATGCTACGAATGCTTAATTCGCAATTTCATACTCTCGGTCTTCCATGGATTGATGTACTAAACGAAGCTGGCCAGAGTGAACTAATTCATCCAGGTAGATACACACAGGAACGTAAAGATGAAGTTTACCCGTAGAGTATCGGCGCCGATCGACTCCTGCAGCCTCCTGAAGCTGCTCGGTTATCACTCGAACGCTTTTTATTCCCTTCTGCAGTTCTCTCCAGACGATTGGCTTCAAATCCTCTTGCACCTTTGTTTCATGACCTTTATAGTATCTACCTTGAGCGCTGCTTCTTTCAATGGAATCAGGCGCTGAAATGATATCTTCGAACAGAGTGCCTTGGAATAAGGAGGTATTATTCTCGCTAACATGCTGCTCAAAATTTTCAGGAACTGGCCTCGCAAACCTCTCTCTCCTTGCTGCAGCTCGTTCAGTTTGCATTTGCTCCATATATATTCGCAGCTTTCGTCTCAGACGCTCCACTTGACGATCTAACAGGGGTAGATTCAATTCCAGATGGGCCTGAATATCGCTTGGTATTTCAAAGCCATCTTGAAAAAACCACTCATCTAGCCGCCAACCATCTTCGATCTTTAAAAGAATCTCATCAAGCTCATAATCAAGCGTTTGAAACCCTTTCATAATAAGAGCAACAATTTTAGGGTCTAGCCCGAGATGATCCCCTAAGTGTTTGATGCCAAAATGCATGATTTGTCCAGTCTCTTTGTGCTGAACCTGGTGCTGGTACCTCAATTGATGTCCACACTCACATAAGAGATCCGGAGACACTTTCCCGGCATCGGTGTAGCCCGTATAAATCCACCCATCGAGATATTTTTCGATGTCTTCCGGATCAGCCTCTTCCGGAATTACGGCTCCCTTTGCTTTTGCCATCTGTTGTGCAAAGATAGTCCTTCGACTACGAGTCATATTATGAATTAAAAAGTTCCGTTGTTCCTCACTCAATCGACTTAAGTAGTCATCCCGCTGTTCAACCCCTAATGTTTCTGCCATTGTATCCCCCACTTGTTTTAATATCACTCTTATTGTAGCAAAATTCTGACAACTGGCCAGCGGTGATTCAACCCCGGTTTCTGAAATTCCTTCCGTATGCCTCGGTATGATCGACTCGCCTGGCGATCCTCCTGCGAACCTTATATAGCTCATTGATGTATACTTAGTCCTATAAAATGAGAAGCTTTTCATTCTATAAAAATAGAGAAAGCTAAGAACTATTAATCGTTCAAAGATTTCCTGTCTTCGTTGTATATATTACTTGATGGTTTTCAATAACCGCTTCGATATGCCGTTTTTAGTCTCAAAGACCTCATACATGAGGATAGTAAAGGGGTAGTTGAATTGTTCTGTGGTCAGATCACTTGTCTCCAGGACTTGCTTACCACTAATCAGTTTTTTATTACCTGTCAAGACTGCGTCTTGTGAGCCTAAGATACGACCAGAATTATCAACAACTTCGAATCTAATTCGTGAAAAGTTCGGATCAATTACCACATTTTCCGATTGTTTAATATCAAGATCTAAATTAAATTTATAATGATATGTTCCAGAGTTATAAAGAAAACTGACCTGGACATCATTGACCTTTAAAGTAAATGGATAGAGCGATAGGGTACCATCTGCCTCTTCTTCCTGAATCTGTGCTTGGAATGCGGCAACCGACGTTGTATATGGTGTTGCAGATGTTTCATCCAACAGTTTCATAGTAAACCTGCTGGCCTCTTCATCCTGTGGCAAAGTGTAAGAATAATTTACCACATAGCTCAAGCCTGGATTCATAATCGTATCGGTAAGCACCTGCCTCGATCCTATATAGGCTACTCCTCTATCATTAAGCAACTCCGATCCAAATTCAGGTGTAGAGACCGGAAGTTTGCTTGTATTTGTCATTTTAAATTTAGCTATAGCCGTCTTGTAGCCTTCACTCTGGTTATCATGTACATGAAACTCCATGAGTGATACTTCCGTTTGTTGATCAATTACCTTCGTTAACGGATCAAATGAAATGGGTTGCCCCGTTGAATAGTTAGGCGTGTTTTCGATGGTTTGCATATTTTGCTGCCAAGCCAGAGCGAGTTTGCCCGTAGATACAGTTTGGTTTTCACTTCCTGATGCACCGACAAAAGTGTCTGTTGACATAACTAATAATTCTGATATGGGTTCGTTTGTTTTAATGGGAATAATATAATGAAGATAAGTTTCCCCACCGGCATCCAGTATATTCTTATCTGTTTCAACCCTGCTTCCCTCAAACGTGCTTCCATCCGTAGCGGCATCTACCCGAAAGGAAGGAATGATTTCGCGGCCTTCACCATTATTTTCAACTAGCACCTTAAAGACGACAGCCTTACTGTTATTGGCGTTTTGAATCTTGGCCTCTGTAGGAGTATAAATTAGTGAAGAATTAATACCAGGAATTCGAAAAGACTCGCCCCAAGCCAACCGGTCTAATTGATTGAAAGCTGTTTTCTCCTTTCCGTACCAAACAGCTCCTGCTGGTATTGATAACAAATTCGTTTCAGTCTTCGGATAGGTAAAGAGATTTACCTTCGTAAAAGATAGTTGATCAATAGCTCCAATTTCCTTGCTATCCACCACAGTTAAGTACACCAGCTCGATGATCTCTTTTGGCTGTAAAACGTTTTTATTAACCGCACTTGGGGATAGAACATAGGTTGTACCTTGTAGCGTTTTTACTCGAAATTCATGTTCCGGCACCCGATTCGGTGTATCACCTCCATTATATAAACGAATGGTTGCAGAGATTTGGGAGCCGTATTCGGTCTGCGTAACAGAGAGATTCTTGATTGCAGCTCTTATATGTTCCGTAAGTCCGTAGTTCACGCTTTGAGTGTTCTGTACCGTGTCCTTTATTTGCTCGGCAAGTACCGGTAGTCCACTCTGCAGCAACATAGAGCCAAGAATGAATACAGATAAACTTTTTTTCAATAACTTTGTTTTCATGTTTAGTTCCTCCTCTTTATTTTATGGGCAAACAATTTTATTTAGATCTTGGGTGTTGTCTCCGGTGCTGCCCGATTTTCAGACTGCTGCCCGTCTTTTAGTGTATTTTGGCCATTTATCACAAGCAGCTCGCCTTCCTTTACACCTTCTAAAACCTCTTGGAATTGCCCATTAATGCGTCCAAGCTTTACCATCCGCTTATGATACTGGTCCCCCTCAAGAACAAAAACGTAGGTATCGGACTCCTCGCGAATGAGGCTGAGGAGTGGTACAGCCACGACCTGTTCCTCCTGTTCAGTGGTTAATTGAATCATATACCTATTGCCAGGTTGCAGTTGGAGATCGGGGTTTGCAATCTCAAGCTCCAGTGTAAAAGTTTTAGTCGTTGCACTCATAATAGGAGCCAGGTAACTAATTTTGGCCTTTCCTTTTCGGTCAGGCGTATCTGGATCATAATATACGAGTTCTTGTTTACCCTTTACCATATTGTAATTAGTTTCGCTAAGCTCCGTTTTTATTTTGACTGGATCGACTTTCTGAATCTGTCCAATAGCGCCGGATGCCGCTGACACGGACTGTCCAGTTACCAAATTGAAATCAGTTAGTACTCCACTTTCCGGTGCTTTCACGCTATAGTCTTGCAACGCGCGGATACTATCCTCCAAGGACAATTTTGTTGATTCTAGCTGTGTTTTTGCGGATGATACTGAATCCGTATGATCAAATGAGGTTAATTTATTTTTGGCTGATTCCAGACTCATTAATGCGTCATCAGAGGCTTGCTTCGCTTGATCCACCTGATGTTGAACAGCAAGTCCCGCATCAAATTCATTTCGGATCTTGTTGTATGCCTCCTGAGCATTCGTGTAGGCAACCTCTGCACGGGTTACCCCATCCTGCAAATCACTACGATTATTTACTTTACTGTCCCTTGCTTGCTGTAAAGACTCCTCAGCATTCCGCACAGCAAGTTCATTTTTTCGTTTAGCCGAATCGGCGACTGAGCTGTCTACAATGAAGAGAACCTCCCCCTTTTCGACTGGCTCTCCTCGTTTTTTCAAGACCTTCAGGACTTCGCCGCTTACTTTTGGAACGATATCAAAACTTGTTCCCGCCATAACATCAGCTACCTGTTCAATTGGTTCACTAATTTGATAGGATTTAATGACCTCCGTTTTGACTGGCCTAGTCGCCAATTGAACATCAGCAGTCCCGGCTGCCCCTCCTAGTGAACAGCCTGTTACCAGGATAACCGCTGATATCAACACAGCCGCATACGGAACCCATTTGGTACTATATTTCTTTGTCAACTGTCTCTCATTTTTCATCTGTGCCTCTCCCCCTAGAATCTCAAGCCTGGATCTCTACGGAATCCAAAACTCCAGATTTTTTCTTTGATTTACTTCCAAGAGTTTTTCGTTTCAAGTTCTCAATCATTTCATAGATAATCGGAACAACTACAAGCGTCAGTACTGTCGAGGTAATCAATCCCCCAATGACAACCACTCCTAATCCCTTGCCGATCAATACACCTTCTCCAGCCATGCCAAGTGCTAATGGCAGCAAAGCAGTAATAGTAGCTCCGGCAGTCATTACAATAGGTCTAAGACGTACCTTGCCTGCCTCAATCAATGCCGAACGTACCGTATAGCCAGCTTCCCTCAGTTGTTGCGCACGATCTATCAGTACTATTGCATTGGTAACGACGATGCCGATGAGCATCAAAAATCCTATCATTGAGGTAGCGTTTAATACTTCGCCAGTCAAGAATAAGCCAAGCAAACCGCCGATTACCGCTAGTGGTAGTGAAAATAAAATCGCGAATGGCGCGCTAGCATTGCCAAATGAAAGCACCATAATGATATAGACCAGGAAAATCGCGACCCCCATGGCTACGAACAACTGTGAAAAGCTATCATTAATATCATCCGTTACCCCGCCGGCCTTTGGCGTAACCCCATCTGGCAGTTCAATTTCATCCAACGCAGCGGCAACCTTTTGACTGACTCCGCTTTTATCCTCCCCTTTGATCTTGGCTGTTACTTTGACCAATTGCTGCTGGTCTTCACGCGCGAGGGATGCAGAGCCGCGGGTTTCTCCGATTTTTGCCACTTCTTTTAAGAGTACAGTGGATCCATTACTGCTTTGCATTGGGATATTTCCCAATTTTTCAAATGTATCCTTGTCCGATTTATCTAGTGAAACTGTGGTTGTATAGACAATTGAGTCGAACTTCAGATCGCCAAGCTCCTGTTTTTGAATCCAAGCAGCAGCACGATCGCGTACGACGGAAGGATTTAATCCATATACTTTCGCTTTCTTCTGGTCCACAGTGATTTCAATTTCTGTTTTTTTATCAGACAAGTTATCCTCTATTTCCATAAGCTCGGGGAAAGTCCTAAGCTTATCTTTTACGATAAGAGCCGCCTTTTCCAGTTGAGTCTGATCTTCGCCTTGAAGGGAATACGCAAAGTCAGGAGATAAAGCTCCCGCATCGCTTTCCATCGATTTCGGTTCTACTTCTGAACCGGGTGGTAATTCAGTCAAGATAAATGCTTTTATTTTATCTTTTACTTGAGCAGGATCTAGATTTTCGTTTATTTCAACGAATAGTTGCGAAGCGTACGGAACACGGCTGTCATCATCCCCCGCATAGCCAACCAAAGCTTCCACGAATTTGAAGACGGGCTCGCCATTAGAATCCTTTTCGTTTAGCAAAATAGTTTCGATTTCACTTGTTTTAGCATTCGTCGCTTCAAAAGAGGTTTCATTAGGCATTTTGATTTGAAAATACATCGTTGGCGAGTTTTTAGGGCTCGGCAAAAGGGAAACTGATAATGAAGGCAAAGTCACAGCGATAGTGGCCAACAGCAATCCACCGGAAACGAGAAGAGTTTTCCAACGGTTTTTCAGGCTCCAGCCCAATGCTTTTTCGTAAAAAAGAGTGAGCCTCCCTGGCTTTGATTCATCATGAGTCGGCTTCCCAGGTTTAGCGCGCAGTACCATGATTTTAGCAAGCATCGGAATTACTGTTAATGCAACCAACAAAGAAGCTATAAGCGCTATTGAGATTGTAATTGCAAATGGCTTGACGAATTCGCCGATAAATCCCGAGATCATCCCCATCGGCACAAACACAGCGGCCGTAGCCAGTGTTGAAGACGTGATAGCTGACGCTACCTGACTTGTAGCCAGGGCTATCACTGATTCGTTGCGCTCATGTGCTTTTTCAAGAGAAGAATAAATATTTTCAATAACGACAATGGAATCATCTACGACCCGGCCTATGGCCATAAATATACCACCAAGCGTCATTGCATTGAGCGTTAGTCCGAGCTGCGACATCAGAAGTAATGTAACCAGGATGGATAGAGGCAGCGAGACAAGGACAATTAGAGTCATCCTCACATTCTTCAAAAAAATCAAAATCATAACGGCGGCCAGAAAAGCTCCAACTATGCCTTCGCGTACTAAACCATGTATCGAGTGTTTTATTTCCTCTGCACTATCATAGGTGTTTTTGAAGGTGACATTAGGCAAGTCGGTTCTCCACTGTAGAAGCTTTTCTTCAATCGCACTGGAAAACTCCACAGCATTGGCACTACTGGCTTTGTACAAAATAACCCCGATTGCTGGCTTTCCGTCAAGTCTCCCTATAAAGTCGGACTCGGTGATTGCCTTCACCTCGGCGATCCTTCCTAACTGGACATGATCTCCCCCAGCTGTTGCAATCTCCATTTGTTCTAATTCATGTAGGCTGCTCAAGCTGCCTGTAACCCGAGCCATTTTTTCGTTACCATTGATTTCAACACTGCCTATTGGACTCTGTGTTGCCGCGGAGCTTATCGCATTACCCACTTGGGAAGGCGACAAGCCATAATAATCTAGTGCGCTGGCATCCATCTCAATATCCAATGAGGTTTTACGGGCACCGATGATATCTAAATGGTCAATTCCTTTGATTCCTTCTAATCCGGGCTGAATCGTTTCTTGAAAATGCTTATCCAGTTCGTTTTGGCTCATCCCATCATTCCCGTAAACGACCAAGTAATTTGTGGGAACAGATGCAGCTCCAAACGTAGAAGCTTTTGGTGTACCTGCCGCGTCGGGAAGCACAACTTCCGCCAGCAAGTCTTGTACTTCCTGTTTCTTTTTGTCCGTATCCGCATTTTGCTTAAACATGAGAACGATGCTGGAGAAATTATCACTGGAAGTCGATGACATGGAGTCCAGATCCTCTAAATTCGCCAATTTTTCTTCCAAGGGCTCCGTCACTTGGTCAAGAACATCCTTAGGCGCTCCCATATACGTCGTCGTCACGGACACGACAGGAAACGATACGTCGGGCATGTTCTCTATTTTGAGCTGTGTGGTTGAATAAAAGCCGCCAATAAATAGCATGATCATTATAATGATTACTGCAGATACATTTTTCATTGAAAACTGTATAATCCGATTCATCCCTGTACACCCCTCATTCTGATAAATCTGTTTGACCTACAACCATATATTAGAACAGCTTGGAAATAAAAAAATCGTACATAAGGGTAACCCCCTTATGTACGATCGGGCAATCCATATTCAGTTAAAGGTGTAAGATGCCGCGTTCTACGGAAACTGCTACTGCTTCCGATCTGGAATCCACACCTAGCTTGTTATAAATTGAAGTTAAATGAGCTTTGACCGTTCGTTCGGACAATCCCATATCAAAAGCAATTTCTTTGCTGCGATATCCGCGGGCAACAGCTTGCAGGACAATCAACTCTTTTTCTGACAGTACCGGTTTCTCCTGTCTTGTTGGGGCTGAAGTTGTTTTCTTCAGCGCAAAAATACGGGCCGAAATTTCCGGCTGTAGCAGCGTTTCACCCCGAACTGCCGCCTGAATCGTATTCATTAAATTATCCCGGCTGCTGTCCTTCAACAAAAAACCTTTCGCTCCTAACGACAACCCTTGAATCATCAATTCATCTTCATTATACGTTGTAAGAATCACTACAGGAATCTCACACGCCCTCTCTTTTAATACTCGAATGGCTTCAAGACCAGACATCCTTGGCATATTAATATCCATTAGGACGATATCCGGCTGAAGCTCTTCTATTAATTCAAGTGCAGCTTGTCCATCGCCGGCCTCACCGATAACCTCATAATCGTCATCTGTTTCCAATATCAGCTTCAATCCTTCTCTGACCACCAAATGATCGTCAACGACTAGCACTTTACACTTCATACCCGCTCTCCTTGTAATGGGATCATTATCTGTATTTTTGTTCCTTCACTCGGAAGACTATATATCTCGATCGTTCCTCCTATAAGCCTTGCGCGTTCATGTAAGCCAAGTAAACCATAATGCCCTGGCTGCTTTCCAATTAATTCTGTATCAAATCCAGTCCCATCGTCTTTAATCTTAATTAGCAGTCTGCCCATTTCAACTCCAAGAGAGACCCCTACTTGCTTCGCTCCTGCGTGTCTCGCGATGTTTGTTAAACATTCACTTATCATAAATAAACTATGTTCCTGAATCAGACCGGATGGGACTCGGACAGAATGGATGTCTGAGATAACCGTAATGCCGGTCGACCCGGCAAAGCGCTGCACCTCTTCCCGAACCGTATCCGAGAAATCAACTGCTCCAGCTGAAATATTCCGCAAATCGTCAATTGCTCGCCGCGCATCAGCCAGAGCGCTTCTTGCACGAAACATCGATTGATGTACGATCTCATGAGCACGGTTAAGATTCCCCTTACTTAGATGGGTATTTATCGCTTCAAGCTGCATGATTAGACCGGTAAGACCTTGAGCAAGTGTATCATGCAGGTCTCGCGCCATTCGCTGTCGCTCGTTCACCAATGTTAATTTCTCAACTTGACTATGTGCGATTTCTAGTTCTTTTAGAAAAGCTTGCATCCGATAACGTGCTTCTACTTGTTGAAAAAAGAGATGGGCATATGCTGCCACAACAACAGCCATTAATGTAAATAGCGGAAGGAAAAAAAACAATTCTATAGTGTTGCCAAGTATGATAAATGGCAAGCAGAAGAGAAAAATAAAATATATCACAAGAAATACCAACTTGGAACGCTGGTAATAAACTCCTACACCTTGACCGATTAAAGCTGAATACAAGCCGAGAGACAAAGCAGGGTATCCATCCGGCTGAAGATAAGTACAAAAATAAACGATCAGTCCCTGCATCAAAAAATACAGCCAAGGCCTTGTCTTTACCAAATTTTCAGCATACCAGTACAAACCAATATGAAGAAGTATAATACTGGTAAACAATATATTCGATATGAGATTAGGATGATGAAAATTTTGTAAGATAAGTGTTGCTATATAAACGAGGATAACCCATATGATTACAGGAAATCTGGAACTCAGCATACTGCTACTTTCGCTTCTATGATTTGGATTCCAAGTCTTTTGACGTTTATCCGTATTTAACCTCATAAGCCACCCCCTCCTATTCTTATTATAATAGCTTATCCCGAAAGTAATTGGTACTTCCGTACATGCACAATTGTACAACTCCCTCCTGCCTATAGTAGGTTTATTTTTTAAACATTCATGAATATAACAAGCATCACGATTCTTAAAGCACAAAACGAAAGGAAGAGTGGAAAATATACGACAGCGAAAATTATGTCATCCAGAGGAGAGATTGCATCGTTGAGGACTTGGAGGGCTCTCCTCTTTCAACTCATTAGCAGGCAAAGTTGGTCCAAAGTATATTGGGATGCACAAAGAAACCGTTCCTTCGGTAAAAGAGGTTTGGTAGGTAATCCATTTTACCAAGAAACGATTTCATTTTTTGTTTTGTTATACACTATAACATTACCGGGACTGATCCCTGAGGTCAGTTTAGACCTTATGGGACAGCCCCATTGGAAGACAGCTTGTCCAATCTTAAAGAGTCAACCCACCGTCTACCGTGACGATTGAACCGGTCATATAACTGGACTTACCCGAAGCGAGGAACACGATCATCTCCGCAAGTTCTGCCGGTTCAGCAAAGCGCCCGATCCGCATGTTCGGGAATTCCTCCGGCATATAATTGCTTTCCTGCATCATTGCAGGAACGGCTTGTGTCAGCGCCGTGTCAACTCCGCCAGGGCAGACCGCATTGACACGCACACCTTTCCGTACATATTCGATTGCAGCTGATTTTGTCAGGCCAATCACGGCATGCTTGCTCGCTGTATAGGCCGCCATGCTATGCTCAGCACGAATGCCAGCGGTCGAGGCAGTATTGATTATTGATCCGAAGCCCTGCTTATTCATGACCTGCAGAACATGCTTTAATCCGAGGAACACACCGCGAACGTTGACGCCTATGATCCGATCGAACTCGGCCAACTCAATGTCTTCCAACAATGAGAACTTCTGAAGTACACCCGCGTTGTTGAGGAAAGCATCGATTCGTCCGTACGAATTAACTGCCGTCTTCACGTACCGTTCGACATCTTCGTTCTTCGACACATCTGCTTGCACGAAAATTCCTTCGCCACCTTGTCCGTGAACAAGTCTAAGCGTCTCTTCGCCCGTTGCTGAATTAAAATCAACGACAACGATCTTAAATCCGGCTTGTGAAAGCTTGAGCGAGGCCGCACGTCCAATGCCACTACCTGCCCCTGTTACAATAGCTACAGCATCTTCGGGCACTGTCTTATCCTTTGCGACAGATTCCTCTGATACGGACAACGGAGAACTTTCACCGGTAGTCGGCTGGACGGTTTGCGCTTCGATTCCCGCGAGGTCTGCAACAATCCCGTTTATCAAATCTTGCGGCATATTCGCTTGCGGCATGGCGGCTAGTTGCTTGAGAGTCAAAGCCTTGCCCATGCTTGCCATTGGGTTCGTAGAAATCCCGGGGAGATGCTTTTCCAATACGGCAATCGCCACTTCGTTCGCCAATAGCTCGCCTAATTTCGAATTTTCGTTAAAAACCATTTCCATTCCTCCGTTTATCGTTTTCTCCATCTAAAGCTCTTCAATCCTTCATCTGCGTATAAATATTCTAACAACCACGGCTTGGAAAAAAATCGTACATAAGGGCATACCCTACTGTACGTTCGGGCAAAATTCTATGATTGCAGTGATCTGTATTCAACTAAAAGAGCTCGATGTATGTTGGAGGGCTTTAAAAACGAATTATTATAGAAATCGATGATTTTCTGCAAAATTCCTGCTGTAGGATGTCCGAAATTCATTCCTCCATCCGCTATAAAAACTTGTATATTAATAAATTTCACATATTTTCAGGATTTAATACCATTCCCGGAACAATAGCATTTAAGCAAATGCACCGCTTTCCTTATTGGACAGTCGTTCATTTCGTCAATGCAATCACTCTAGCTTTGGCTGTCGAGTAAGCAGTCCTTGTCAATGCTGGATATAAACCCGAAATGGAGCTCGTATTAATGATCTACCGCAATGGGCCCAACATGACGGATCGAAGATTGTAGAGCATGCACTCATCCCAGAACACATTCAAGTTATGCGCGGTGCGCGCAACAAAAGCGAAGTAGATGAGTGGGTGAAACCCTTGTGGTACAAGGGCTGGAGGCGTTTTGAGGGGTTCAAAAAACACTGCGCATAATATGGTGTTATACGATGTCCCGCAACTTAAATCATTCCTTGATTGCATCTACAATTAGAGACACAAACCCGAGATCTCCATGCTTATTCCGATGATCAAACCTGAATGACCTATAAATAAACCCGCACTCAGGATCCCATTCTTGAAAATGAAACCTTCCATCCTCATCACAAAATTCAAGCAATTTCACCTTAAACCCAGCTTCCTCGAACATCTTCGTAAGACTTTTATAATCATGTACAATCTTGTGACTAGCTGCTGGATGATCTTTCGGGCCAGGTCCCCCAATCTTTACAAGATTCTGGTACCATTCATTTCTAAAGAAACGATCCGGAACAGCGCAACGTATATATCCATTTGGCTTCAAAAATTCATAACAAATCCGGGCAGCCTTTACTCCTTCCTCGTACGTAAGATGTTCCCACACATGTTCTGCCAAAATTACGTCAATTCTTTGTTCACCGAAAAGTTCTATCCAATCGGAACGCTGAAGTAAATTCAAATCCTCTTCTTGTGTTTGGATCCATCCAATATACGATTGTGATGATGCTCCGATTATGATTTTAATCGATTCTGTCGAATTGATATCCGAGAGGTCATTCATAATTTATGGCTCCTTTTTTCTTATAACTTCGCAGGATTGTCTGCGGTGTCATCTTCGAGTGGTTATTAATATTTATTAGACCTATCTTCACGGTCTCTTTATTTTTCCTTTGAATTCTCAGTGATTTTCGAGTCACTCATAGACAGCAAATTATTATTCAATCTTGATACTTCAATTCTTAATTGTTCAATATTGTAATTTAACTTTGAGTTATTGATTGCTATTTTAATTGTTAGGTATAGAACAAAGAACCCTAGCCCTAATAAAAAAAGATAAAAGATAATCATTAAAACCGGGAAATATGCAAAGACGAAACTACTAGCGCTGCTTCCAACTTCCATCTTCTCCAAAAACCTCCTATTAAAATACTTAAAGCTCAAGTATTGTTATTCGTATACTAAAACCCAATATTTCTCCCCAGGCTTTCCTTCTTCAACAACTTTCTTCCACCCATTTTTTTCGTAAAAAATTAATGCTCTATGATTTTCAGATACACACTTTAATCTTACCGGCCTGCTCATTTTTTCTAATGCGTTATTAATCAACTGAGTGCCAATACCTTTGCCGACAGCATCGGGGTGTACAAATAAATTATGAATAAAATTGTCAGGCAGATATAAAGATGAAAATCCAAGGATACGCGAATTTTCCTCTGCTAGTAATATGTATTCTTCAATTGTATCCCTATCAAAATCATCTAAAGTCATCTCTTCTGCGTTCGCCCAGTGAAAACTCTTAAGTCGCGATTCAAGATATAGTTGTCTTAACTCAGGGTAGTCTAATTTATCTGCTTCTCTGATAATAATCATATCAATCTCCTATCTATAAAGAGCTTTGTTATATTAGTCGTTCATTATCTACCATATTCGATTTTGCTTAAAATCTTTATTTCTTCTTTGGAATCGAAGTCGATATATACTCTTGATTCCTATATTTCTAACTATTTGTGTCTGAGTCATGGAACTGTTGGTCATTCCTTTTGTCGTTTCTATTCATTAAAGGATTTCTCCAATATTTCAATTAATTCAGATTTCTTTTTGGATACTGATTCAAATTCTTCATCTCTATGTCTGATAAAGTCTTTCTTGTTTATTCCTTTACCTACACGTTCGTTTATATTTCCGTCAATGTGAATGATTAGATTTGCAATACTATTACGTGATTTATTCGGTCTCCAATTCACTTCGTCATCACTTAGTTGTTCCATAACCAATTTTATTCTTTTCTCGATCTCCTGGAACTTCTTTACTAGGAGTTCCTTAACCTCTTCCATAAAAACACCCTCGAAATTTAATGTGTTTAAGACCCGTAGGGTCGGATGCGTGCCTGAATCTTCTACGACTCATCTACTGGCGACAGCAGGGACGACGTAGCCGCCCGATGCATGGACACATTGTTGACGAAGCAACTTTTACTCACAAATTGGTTAATTGCTCCTCATTTTTTCAATATTCTTCAGAAGACTTGGCATTGCATCCTTAAAGTACTGCACTAACGCTCTCATCTGAACTTCAAAGTTTGGACTGTCGGGTGAACCGATATTTACTGGAGTATTGAGACCGTTATACACTTTATTGAATAACGAGATCTCCCGATCGTACTCTTGTTTAATAAAGTCTATATGTAGCTCACTCATCCCAATTATCAAATCGTACTCAATAAAAAAATCTTCAGAGAATGGAGTCCTGCTCCACTCCGAAGTGTCAATATCCATCTCTTTAAGAATCTCAAAATGAAGTCTAGAGTATTTACTTATATCACTGTTCGCTCTGATCCCCGCGGAAGAAACCGATATATGTTGGATATGATTCTTTAGCAAATAATCCTTTAAACAATATTCAGCAATAATGCTCCTTGTAAAATTGTCTGTACATAAGAACAGGATTTTCATATTTCGTCTCCTTAATGAATACTCCATTCTTTTATCTAACGTCTTCCGCATTCACGAACACATAGACATTGTCCGCAGCTTCCTCCGAAATCACGTCTGCTGACCGAGGGCGTCAGCCTGATGTTGAATATGGCATCTGTAAAGATTGGCTTTTTAAGTCACCATCCTTCAAATCTGTGTATTCTCCAATCTTCTTGTTGTATAAGTTTCTCATCTTCAAGCACTGTATGATGCGCATGTCTAATTAGTTGATTACCTTCTAACTTTAAATCCTCTTGAGGATCAATCAATACGCCATTACAAATGAATGCTAATGAGGCTGCGGAGAACCACCCTATTCTAAACTCGAAACTATCTTGAGCGCTTATATTAAAAATAATCTCTATGTTTGCATTCTTTATTTTTCTTTCAATTGAGTTTAAGCGGTCTTTTTTAGAAAATAATCTGGATATTATCGACTTTTCATCCCGTTTCTTTTCCATTGTATTGACGTATAGCTCATAGCCCGTCAACAATTCCAAGTTATTTAACTCTTTATTTGGACAGTCATAGATAACCACTTTAAAAGGTAAGAATCCCGAGTGAGTATGAAAAGAGAACTCTGGATGTATTTCTACGTTCATATTGAATTTTCTTATCTCTGATATCCATTGGGGCACTATATTATCGTTTATTTCATTTACATGGACAGACAAATCATAACCCATAACGCATTCTCCTTAGAAATATCTTTCAAACTAATAAATTAATTGATGCCACTACTTCTTCTAATTCACTTACAAAGTTTTACATCTTTATAATAAATCCTGTTTTTACTCCTTTGGTAAATCCAACACTTTCGTAAAATTTATGTACTTCTCCTCTTTTGGAGCCAGTCATAAGCATAAGTTTATAACAATTACTTTCTTGGGCAATTTCGATTGCTTTCTCTAACGCTTTTCTTCCATATCCGTGTCTCCTAAAATCTTTATGCGTCACTACGTTCTCTATTAATCCATATGGCCGAGCATTCCTCGTCAGGTTCTTAACAATGACTAATACACAGGAAGCAACGATTACCCCATTACTCTTCACAACAATAATTTTCATGTTTCCATCGTTCAAAATATCCTTCCAATGTCTAACCAAATCCTCATTTCTAACAAGATCTGGGTCATCGGGCTGTAAATGCTTATATAATAATAAAAGGTTTTCAAGTTCATCTTCTTTAATCAGCCTACTAAAAGCATTCATCTTCTTTACACCATCTTCCACAACGGATTTGTTAGCTTTATACGTAGTTTCTGTGTTCACGAACTCGGGATCCTGAGGCCCCCACGGATGAAACCACGACACGGTTAGGTTCGCAGGTCATGTAATAATTGATAATGCCCGCCCGCGGCTTCTTGAGCTTCACTCATATATTCTTCTCATCATTAAACTCAATACAAAAAGGCTGCATGTCAGGCTTCAAACAATATTCTATTCTTTGTCTAAAATCCTTCCAATTAACTTTATTTAATGCTTCATCAATTGGAAAGAAGCCTGACTCCAAGCTTTCTGATGATTGTGTTAATTCTCCACCAATTGGTTTCGCTAGAAACAGAGTATTACAAATTGAGTTTCCTACATTCTGAAAAATCCCGCAAAACTTGATAATTTCAATGTCGATTCCTGACTCTTCTTTTGTTTCTCTTATCGCTGCTTGTGTTAAGGATTCTCCTATTTCCACTTGACCTCCAGGCATCTCCCAGCCTCTTCTTGGTCCTTTAATAAGTAACAATTCGTTTTTGTCATTTATTACAATGGCCGCTGCTGAAACAATATGCTTTGGTGGGTTCATTGTTCTACTCCTTGGCGGGGTTAATTTTATGTATGGATTAATGGTATTACCGTCTTCACATAATCTCCGCAGATTTCATATAACCTTCCATTTTAAGCTTCCTTTGGCTCATATGCTCCCAATTCATTACCGTATGGGTCTACAAACTTGATGACCCAACCAAATCCATGATCCTCATAAAGTCTTATAAGTACTTTGTAATTTTGAAGGGATGAATGCAGCAATTTGATATTTTTTGTTAAAAACATAAAGGATGGCATTGGAAAACCGTCTTCTGAGTACCATAAGGTCTTTTCATTTTTTGTGCTATAATGCAGCATCAAAACGGGTCCAGAGACAAACTTTAACCATGCCGCGTGAAGATGCACTGTAAGCGGTTCTAATCCTAATACTTCACTATACCAACTTACTGCTTTGTTAATGTCGGTTACTGGTAATTGAACATGATCTACGTGCTCAACTAATTTCTCCAAATTAATACTCCTCCTAGCTTCTCTGATTTTATGGCTTTGGTCAGTTTCATCTAACACACATTCAATCTCTTTCTAATCATTCTGATTTGACCTCTATGATTGATCTCATCTTCAAATACATGAAACCACATAAAATAATGGTTAGCTTGTTTGTTCCACCAAAACTTTTCTTCTTCATATAACCATTCATCATTAACTGATTTAAAAAATTCAAGCGTTCTATTCCTTACAAGATCTAATTTATTGATATAAAATGCTAAATCATTTCCCTTTATCTTCTCCTGCCCTTCTTTCCCTAAATCAAGCGCAGGGCCCCAAAGTGATAGTTCTTCTTCATTCAATTCTCGTTTTTCAAAAGTTGAAACCTGATAGGCATATTCAACAGCTGCAAAATGCAGTAATAAAGCTCCGATCGAATTGCTTTGTGAATCTAGCAAAAAATCAAGCTGGTCTTGTGTTAGATTTTTCACTGCATCTAATGTTGTAAATCTCACATAATTCATCATGGATACTAACCGGCTGATTTGAGGCGAATAGCCGGGAATATCGGTAATAAGTAAAAGGTTTTCCATGTTTAGCACTTTTTGTTCCTCCAAGTTCTTAGTTGAACTTCACCTAACGCTCCTCGCATTCACGAAGGGGTTGATCATGTTGGTTGTTCGATTGATTCCATTTCTCTGCCAAACGCTTCTGCCGGACCAAGTGACAGCCCGATGCTATCTATTTAATATCCTTCTTAAGTTCGTCAGTGTTTCAATTTTATGTAAACCTTTCATTTCTCCAATCCGATATGCTAAGGTTGGTGCCATCCAATCTACTATCTCTTCCTGCTTCCTCCCAGCTATCAATAAGTATTCTTTCAAATATTCTTCATGGAACAACTCTCGAAGTTCCCTTTTTATTAAAACATCGGGAGCATTAGGCGGTAATACATTAGACTGAAGCATCATTGAAGTTCTAGCTAAATCTGCTGTTTCATGACCAACCAATGCATTCAACCAATCAATAATAATCGGACCTTTCGAAGAAAGAATGATATTTCCAGGATGAAAATCATAGTGGCAAATTCTATTGCTCTCAGGCAGATATTCTAAAATGTCAGTGATCATTTGTTTCTCATCTTTATTTATTAATTCTTGGGTAACTATACTTTTAGATAATTCGGTTTTCAAATTCGGCTGAATTCCGACCCTTACTTGATGCATTTCGTACTGAACTTGCGCCATTTGTTTGGCATAGTAAGAAACACTGGATACGGTTGGTGCTATCTGTGATAGCATCGTATGTCCGTTAATTCTTTCATAAAGAAGACATTGCTTCCCTTCATATTCCAATGTGCCAGAAAACCTTGGTGCTCTTAAATTTAAATTATTAATGATTTCTGCGTTCTTAGCTTCTTTGCTCGCTTCAATCCTTGAGTTTTCCTGATCGTGGAAAATTTTTATGACTTCCGTCCTTCCCCAAAGATAAACATTTGCTGTATTACCCATTCCAAGTAATTCACCGAGTTTCATGGAATTTTCCTTTCTTCGAGCAATAGGATGTTGCGGCTCGAAGGAGGTGCCTCAAAGCCATGACTTTTCTCATGATACCAGCATTCTTGCCTCACAGGTTCTACTTGAAGTTCCACAGCTGCAAACGCTCCCAGAAGCGCCCCACCCCTTCAAGCGTATAGGAACGGTCCATAAGTCTTGCGCAATCCGGACTCTACTGAGCAAGGCGAGTATGCGCTCCAGCCCTTCCTTCTAATAGCTAACCACCTTAATCGCTAATTTGGTCTCATTGTGCTTGGAAATAGCAACTTTCATAAATATTCCCTTCATTATAGCAGGACGCCCACAAAGTGGAAATATAAAAAGGAGTCCCACACCATCCCAGTGACGGTGTGACCTCCCGATGCTTTCGGTCATATCCTTATTTGTCTTCCAGCACAACACGGAAAAAAGCATCCTCGTTACTCAACTGAAACGGCATGATCTGTCTGGGATAATGCCAGCCTCCGCATAACCGCTTCTTCCTCCTATTCCCCCTTCCCTCCGCCCGGCATCCCCTTCAGCATCTCGCCGATCGCACCGATGCTGCCCAGCGTCTCCAACGCTCTGGTGGGAAGAAACACCTTATTGGCCGGGCCGCTCGCAATATCCCGTAGCGCTTCCAGCGAGCGGTAGGTAAGCACCTGCTCATCGAGTCCGCCCTCGCGGAGCAGCTCGATCCGGCGCTTCTCGGCCTCGGCCACCGCCTGGATGGCTTTCGCTTCGCCGAGCGCTTCCAGCTCCTGGGCTTGACGCAGCCCCTCGGCTTCGCGGATGCGGGCTTCCTTGTCGCCCTCGGCCTTCAGGATTTTGCTCTGCTTGTCGCCCTCGGCGCGCAGGATCATATCCTGCTTGGCGGCTTCGGCCTCGAGGACGATGGCGCGTTTGCTGCGCTCAGCCTTCATTTGCTTATCCATCGCATCCTGGATATCCTTGGGCGGCTGGATGTCGATCACTTCGACGCGCTCGATGCGGACGCCCCATTTCTCCGTCGCCTCGTCGAGAGCCAGGCGGATGTCGCTGGAAATTTTCTCGCGTCCGGATAAGGTTTCGTCCAGCTCCATTTTGCCGATAATTTGCCGCATGGTGGCGGTACTGATGTTGCGCACTCCGTAGACATAGTCGGATATCCCGTAGGTTGCCTGCTCCGGTCCGGTGACCTGGTAGAAAATGATCGTATCGATCTGCACCTGCACGTTATCCTTGGTGATAACCGTCTGGGGAGGGACATTGGCTTGCTGGATGCGCAGGTCATGGTAGGTACGCACATGATCAATGACCGGCACCAGCACATTAACGCCAGGAGTCAGCAGCCGGTTAAACTTGCCGAGACGTTCCACCACGCCGACCCGCTGCTGCGGAACGATCTTGATCGACATCGCGGCGAACACGATCACAATAAGCAAGATTATAATGGTGACAAGGGTTCCCATTTAACCATCCCCTTTAGCTTTTTGGACGAACAAATGCGTACTGCTTCTGGCCTGGACCGTGACCGTTTCCCCTTCGGCGATACGTTCTTCGGCACGAGCGCTCCACATTTCGCTGCCTACCCTGACAAGACCCTGCGCCCCCGGTTCGATCGGCTCCAGGACAACCCCTGTTTTCCCAACCAGCTCATCTACCGCATCCCTGTAGCTTCCCGAGCTGCGGAACCGGCGGGTGATAGGCTTGGTGAAAATCGTCAGCACCAAGACAACGATGCAGCCCGCAAACACTTGCCAGATGACCAGACCCGGCCACAACCATGCCATCGCCGCAGCTACGGCAGCGCCAACCGCGATCCATAACAGATAAAACGTAAGCGTCATCATCTCGGCGATCAGCAGCACACCGGCAATGATTAACCAAATCGCCCAAAGCTCCATAGTCTTCCCTGCCTTTCCTCAGCGGCAGAAGCTCAGACCTCCGCCTCTTCTTCCGGCTGTGTTACTATCTGTCATAACAGAGTATGTGAGCTGAAGGACGGGTATGTGCCTGTTTGGAGAAAAGATGGAACTTTCCGTAGAGCTATATCGTCTTTGGAGTAGGAAGCCTAAGAAAGACAGGGAGGAATCGAAGGTATGCGAGGAAATTTATGGTTCAAACGGATACTGTGGTCCATCGTGCTTATAGTCGCATGCAGCGGCTGCACCCATGCTGACAATCAATCCGGGTTTGTCGGTTCAAGTATCGACGCGCAATTTCCCGTACCTGTCCGGGCTGAAATAACGGATCACACTTCGCAGGACAATTCAATCCATTATGTCCGCTACAAGCTCAAAGGGCTGCAGGAGGAAGACAGCATACCGGCTTATTATCTGGCTAAGCTGCAGGAATCCGGTTGGATCGAGCAGCAGGATGCCCAGATGGGCGCGCTTAGGGTATTTAAAAAAGAAGAGAAAATCATGAATCTAACAACTCACACCGGCTTTTTCACATTATATACGAAAAAAAGCGGCTGAATGATCAGCCGCCCGTAAGAAGGGACAACGGAAAAATACAGGTGCATGGCGTAGAAGCACGGCTAGCGGGGATGGCTTGGGGAAACCGCCTAGTCCCCGCTCCGACCGGTCAGCCTGCCCGGCCTGTTCCCCGGCCTCGACCCTCAACCGGCCGGCTCCGATCGCTCCGTATCGCTCAGATCCCTACGCTTAGTCGGATCGCCGGCCTGTTCAGCGCGCTCCGACTACCTAGCTCGTAAGCTGCCCGGAGCATCTCACGTCTGCACCTCGTGCAGCTCCCGGCGAGCTATGAGGCGCACGTACCGCTTGCTCTCCTTCGCCCCGCCCGCCCCAACTGCCCAGCCACGCAATCTGCCCCCATGCCTACAACCCGTTCGTCCCGCTCCGCCTAACCGCCAGTCCGTTGCGATCATGAGCGCAGCCTGCAACCGCCCGGCCGGAAGGCTTCCAGCGGTCATCGTCGTCATCGTCATCCTCATAATCTTCCAAGATCACGTCCGTAATCGGATGCTCCTTCTCCTCCACGCTCAAGCCACCTTTCCTGTTCCCCTATATCCCGCGTCAAGACTCGTCTGCTCCCTGATCATCCATATTCCGAGGGTAGCCACCCTGACGCATCCCTCGAAGCAAGCCGCCGCTGCTAGATCAACAGATTAAACAAATACGGGTCCTTGTTAATCTCACTATACTGCAGTCCCCGCTCATTCATGCGCTCCAGCAGAGGCCCGTAGTCATCTTTATGCTTCAGCTCGATGCCGACCAAGGCCGGACCGTTCTCCTTGCTTGTTTTCTTCGTGTATTCGAAGCGTGTGATGTCGTCGTTCGGACCGAGCACGAATTCCAGAAACTCGCGCAGCGCCCCGGCGCGCTGGGGAAAGTTCACCATAAAGTAATGCTTGAGCCCTTCGTAGATCAGCGAGCGCTCCTTGATCTCCTGCATCCGGTCGATGTCGTTGTTGCCGCCGCTGATGATGCACACGACATGCTTGCCGGCAATCTGCTCGCGGTAGAAATCCAGCGCGGCGACCGGCAGCGCGCCCGCCGGCTCAGCCACGATCGCGTTCTCGTTGTACAGCTCGAGAATCGTCGTGCACACCTTGCCCTCCGGAACGACGATAATATCGTCTACGACATCGCGGACGATCTCATAGTTCAGCTCGCCGACCCGCTTGACGGCCGTACCGTCCACGAACTTGTCGATCTCGCCCAGTGTCACGATCTCGCCCTTTTCCAGCGACTGGGTCATCGAAGGTGCGCCGGTCGCTTCCACGCCGATCACTTGTGTGGACGGACTGATGCTTTTGACGTAAGTGCCGACGCCCGCCATCAGGCCGCCTCCGCCGATGCCGCCGAAGACGAAGTCTACCGGCTCCTTCATATCCGTCATCAGCTCCATGCCGACTGTCCCTTGTCCGGCTACGACCTTGGCATCGTCAAAGGGATGGATGAAGGTCATGCCTTCACGCTCGCCGTAAGCGACCGCTTCTCTCAGCGAGTCGTCGAACGTGTCGCCCATCAGCAGCACCTCGACGAACTCGCCGCCAAACAGCTTCACCTGCGAAATTTTCTGCCGCGGCGTTGTCGTTGGCATGAAAATTTTGCCGTGAATTTTCAAGGCTCTGCATGAATAAGCTACGCCCTGCGCATGGTTGCCGGCGCTGGCGCACACGACGCCTTTGGCGAGCTGCTCATCCGCCAGACTGCGGATCATATGGTAGGCGCCGCGAATCTTGAACGAGCGAACGACCTGCAGGTCCTCCCGCTTCAAATACACGTGGCAGCCGTATCTTTCGGATAAAATATAATTTTTCTGCAGCGGAGTATGCGTCACAACGTCCTTGAGCATATAGCTCGCCATCATGATGTCCTCCAGCCTTACTCGATTGTCCTTCATGCTTGCGCTCCCCCTGCCCGTCTCTGCGGTAATCCTTCTATTATACACAGAGTTGCGCACATAGAACAGCCCTCTCCGATAGCCGTTGGGCCTCGAAGAGGGCTGCTCGCATGCGTGTAAAGCTAACCTTTTTCTCTATAGCTTGCTTCTATATTATCGAATAATAACGGTGTGAACGGATTGTTGTTTGCCTCTCAGCTCGATGGAGCGTCCGGCTGTCAGCAGGCTGACGTCACCGGAAATGTATACGTTTTGTGCAACGTTATACACGGCCGTTTGTACGCCCCCGCCGCTGACATTCTGATTAATCGAAATTGTAGCGAGAGAACCTTGGGAGTTCAGCGTGTAGCCATTCAGCGTACCGGTTACCACGAAGTCCACCGACTGCCCGTTGTCACCGGCCATCTTCGTTACTTCAACGAAGATAATTTTGCCGCCATACGTGCGCACCAGCACCTGGTCGCCGGCTACGAGCTGGCTTGGCGCAACCCGAACTCCGTTGCGGAATACATAGGCCGAGCCGTCCATCTCTACGCTGATCGTTTCGTTATTGGAAGCTTTCACAGAAAGCATGTTGGTCGTCACCGGGCCGGTTACCGTACCTTTGTAGGCCGTATTATCCGGCAGTTGGCTCCCCGTACGATCCAGCAGCGCCGCCAGCTCGGCGCGGGTCACCTGCTGATTAGGACGGAACGTATTGTCCTCATACCCGTCGATCAAGCCTCTTTCCAGCGCGACGGCCACGTAACCGACAGAGCCGGCAGGAATTTTCCCTGCATCCTTGAACGGCAGCTTCGCATTCATCTTCGACTTGGCTTCGTCCTGCAGCTTGAGCGCCTTCACCAGCAGCGTCGTCGCCCACAGACGGTCCGCTTCCTTATCCGGCTGCACGGCCGCATCCGTTTCGGTGAACAGGTCATTTTGCAGGGCAACGGATACATAACCGACAGCCCATCCATATTTTTCCTTGATTTTATTGGCATCGCTGAAATTCAGGTTCGCTTGCTTCGCTGCATCCGATTCAGCTTGATCCCGCAGGCCCATCAAGCGGACAGCCGCCGTGATCGCCTCGATGCGAGTAATCGTCTTGCGCGGCTGGAACGTGCCATCCTCATAGCCCTCGAATACCTGCTTGGAGGCCAGGCTTGCAATGTATCTCGCCGCCCACTCCACGTCGCTGCCCTTCAGGTCATCGAAGCTAAGCTTCAGCTTATTGTTCTTCTGCCCCGGCTTCGAATCCCCCCAGTTGCGTGCCTGCTCCGAACGGTGGTCATTGCCGCGTTTGTCGTCGCGGCCTTTGTCTTTGCCGTCCGCCAGTGCGGCGGAGGTGCCGCCGAGCACCATGGCAAGCGTCAATCCGGATACTAGTGTCTTCTTGAATATAGGGTTCATGTTCATATCTCCTCTGCGTCAATTTGTTCAATTGTCAAAGATAAGCTTCAGAACCTTCGCGAAGGGTTTCTGGATTCACTAGAATACGTTCGCCGGTTGGAAATATTTTGTGGGGGTCCTTTGATTTGCATTAAAAAAACTCCCGAAGCGGAGCAGGCCGGATGGCCGTGCTGCCGGTTCGGGAGCCGGTGCAAGCGAGAATGCAATGTTTAGAGGCGGCTAGTGAAGTATTGGTACGTTCCCTTCGGGAAAGTATTCCATTCCCCGTATTGGCTGAACGTCCCCGAACCACTAACTATACCTGCTTTGCGTACGATGGTTCCGCCCTTGGACATAAACTGCTCCGTGCCGTTCGGATTGCCAAGCACATCCAGAATTTGTCCGTTTCGTTTCAATACGATCGCCACGACGTTGAACTCCGTTTGCGCGTAGTCGTACAAAATAATTTCCGGATCGTTGATATACTGGATCGGCATTATATCCATCGGATCGTAGAAGGTGTAATTGGTAAACACGTAGGGACTAATAAACTGGTTAAACAGAGGTGTGGAAACCACTTCTTTTTTATTTGTTTTTTTCATGTACTTATGAACTTCAAGCGTATAACCGCTCGCAAATTTAGACGTATCCTCCGTGCCCGCATAGCTGACCTGCAGAGCAATTCTGCCGTCACCGCCATCCAGGTATTGGGAGATAAACCGCTCCGCGGTTCCCTGCGGATTAGACTTGTACTGAAAGACTGCCGCGCGGCCGTCAGCTCCGATTACCCAGGTGTACATCATTTGTTCCATGGGACCGAAAGTTAATTTGTCACCGCTGAGCGTTGTCGGTCCTGTGAATGTCGAATCCGGTGTGCCCTGGTATACCGTGAAGCTCGTTTCCCCCGGGAAGAGAGTCGACAGATCGAAGATAATAGGGTCCTTTACGCCGGTTTTGGTCGTGACCGTAATATGGCCGTTCGCCACCAGCTGAGCCGTCCTGACCGTCAGCACATAAGTTCCTTTGGCTCCGTCACCGTCCGTTGCCGTTATCGTCACCTGGGTGCTTGCGCTGCCCGTTCCCGGCGTCAGCGTCAGCGTGCTGCCGGACACCGAGGCCGCAGCAGCGGCCGATGATGCGGATACCGCGGTGAACGTCATGGCGTCGCCGTCAGGATCTTCGAATAGCTGGGACAAGTCGTACGAACGGGCATTGGTGACCCCAGGAGTCAGTACTTGCTCGTAAATCGCGGCTACTGCCTGCGGCGCCTGGTTGACCTTCGCCGGATTCACCGTGATCGCCACATTCCCTGCAGCCGTACCTCCGCGTCCGTCGCTGACCGTAACTTGAACGGATGTTTTGCCTACCCCAACAGGGGTGATCGTCAGTTGCTTGCCCGCCGCGCCGGCTGTCGCCACAGCCGAATCGGGAGCAGCCGATATGGATACCGTCAACCCCTGCACATCCCCGGAATCCGGGTCGGTCAGATACGGAGCGAGATCCAGGCTCATGCTGCTGTCCGTCACCTTCATCACCTGCTCAGGAACCGGGCTGATAGCCGGCGCCTGATTTTGCTTGATCGTCACGGATAGATGAGCCGTTGCTTTCCCTCCGCGGCCATCGTTCACCGTGAGCTCGATCTGGGCGGCTCCCGCCGCTTCCGGGTTGATCTTCAGCTTCTTGCCCGTCACCGTAACGGAAGCTACAGCTGGAGCGGAAGATACCGCGGACAGTTGCAGATTCGCTGTGTCCGCCGCATCCGGATCGGTAATCAAGGCTGTCAAATCCAGCTCCTGCTCGCCTTCGTGCATCCAGATGGTCTGAGCGGCAAGCGAGCCGATCACCGGCGGCTGGTTAACGGTCACTTTCCACGTAAACTCCGTTTCTCCACCCTTGCCGTCGCTCGCCTTCAGCACAATATCCGCTGAGCCTGAAGTGATCGCATGCACGGTCGCCTGACTGCCGGTTAACGTAACCGAAGCAATGGACGAATCGCTGGAGCTCGCCTCATAAGTCAGCGTATCCTCTGCGTCGGGGTCGGAGAATATCGTTGCCAGATCGAGCAGCTTGTCCGCTTGTCCGGCCGTCAGGATGGCAGGCGTCATCGGCTGCTGCACCACCGGGTCCTGATTGGGCGGCGTCACCTTCAACTGGAAGGAGCTGCTCGCCGTACCTCCGCGTCCGTCATATACCGACATCGTCACCGTGGTTTGCCCGATGCTAATCGGCGTCATAGTCAGCAGCAGGTCGTTAAGCGTCAGCGCCGCAATCGTCTCATTATACGTAATGCCCGTTACAGTCAGCGTATCCTGCTCCGTATCGGTCAAGTATGCGGACAGATCGAGCGTTCGCGGACTTCCCGGCCATACCAGCTTCTGGAGAGGAATGCCGGCAGCAACAGGCGGTTCATTCACAACCACGTTGAACGTGGAGCTCGCCTGTCCGCCCCGGCCATCCTTGGCAGTAACAGTGATCGCAGCGGTTCCCGACGCCAAAGCATGCGTCTTCAGAATGCCTCCTGTCTCGCTTGCCGCTGCAACCGAAGGGCTGGAGGAGGTCACGCTGTAAGTCAGCGTATCCGCATCCGGATCGGTAAAAATAAGCGACAAGTCCAGAACGCCGTCCTCTTGCCCAACAGTCAGCGATTGTTCCTGCGGCTGCTGCTTCTGCACAGGGGCCGTGTTGACAGCCAACGTTATACTGGACTTCGTTTGCCCGCCCCGGCTATCCGTCGCCACTACACTAATCTGAGCCGAGCCGGCTTGAAGAGGAGTGATCGTCAGCTCGAAGCCGTTAGCCTGCACCGACGCAATCGCCGCGTTATTGATGCTTGCCTGCAAAGTCATGGGTTCCTGTTCGGGATCTTGCACGTACGGCAGCAGATTGAGCACCAACGGCGCTCCTTGCAGTTGAATGATCTGATCCGGGATCGCTTGAATAACAGGCGCAGCATTGATTTCCACATCAAAGCTCATGTTTGCTGAGCCGCCCCGCCCGTCCTTCGCCGTAACTGTCAGCCTGGCCGTGCCTGGAGCCAGTCCTGAGATCGCAAGCTGTCCTCCGGCCTCGCTTCCAGTTGCAACTGTCGGCTGAGATGAAGTCACCTCGTAAGTTAGTGTGTCTCCATCCGCATCCGCGAAGAACGGAGCAAGGTCGACAAGCGCAGGAGCCTGGCCTGCCGTCACAATCTGCTTGGACAGTGTCTGAACAGAGGCCGGCGCCGTGTTGACCGCCACATAGACAGTGCCTTGGGCGATTCCGCCGCGGGCATCGGTCACCGTAACCTTAACTTCGGACATGCCCGCACCTGCAGGCGTGAGCAGCAGCTTCGTGCCGTTTGCCCCAACATCAACGATGGCGGCGGAGAACTCGTCTACAGCTGCGGTCCACGCATCCTGCTCTTTGTCCTGCACATACGGACTCAGATCGAATTCCTGAACGCCTGATCCAAGCTGTATAATCTGCACCGGTACGGTCTGGAACAAAGGAGCCTCGTTAACCGTCACCTGGAATGAAGCCGACCTCTCCCCGCCCTTATGATCGAGCGCCTTGACCGTTATCGTCGTTGTGCCGGAGGCGAGCGCCTGGATGGTCAGCCGGCCTGCCGTCTCGCTAAGCGCAACAACTCCCGCTTGCGCCGCGTTGGCCTCGAAGCTGAGCGCGTCCTGGTCAGCATCGCCAAATACCTGCTCCAGATCCAGCGAGCCGTCTGCGGCCCCTACGTTCAAAGTCTGGGCTGCGGGCTGCTGGACAAGCTCCGGCACGGTGTTCACCTTCAGCGCAAAGCTGGAGGCTGCCTTTCCCCCGCGCCCGTCGGCAGCGGTGAAGCTGACCTGCGCGTCCCCTGCGCTCAAGGCCGTAAACAGCAGCTTCGCTCCGGCAACGCTCACGGTTGCTATTGGCGTCGCATCCACCGTGGCCGTGACGATCAGCGTATCATTCTCCGTATCCGACAAATAGGGAGTCAAATCCACTTCCTGCACGCCTCCGCCGAGCTGGATAATCTGGGCAGGTACGGCAGCGATGACCGGCGCTTCATTTACCGTTACCTGGAAGCCGGCCGTTTTCTCTCCGCCTTTCCCGTCCTTAGCTTTGACTGTGATCGTGGAAGTACCGGACACGATCGCTCTAAGCGTCGCTACGCCAGCGGCTTCTTCGACATGCACCGTGCCCGGCTGGGAAGAAACGACTTCATAAGTTAACGCGTCTCCATCGGCATCGCCAAAAAACGGGCTCAGATCCACCACGCCGTCGGCGGTTCCTACGGTTAACTGCTGAGCCGGGAGCTGCTGCTGCAAAGCCGGCGCTGTATTGACTTTCAAGGAGAAGGAATTTACGGTTACGCCCCCGCGCCCATCCGCCACTGTCAAAGCGACGGTCGTATCGCCCGCTGCTGCTCCAGTTAATATAGCCTTAAGGCCTGAGACCTGGACGCTCGCAATAGCCGGATTGCCGCTCACCGCCGTCAAGATCAATGCGTCCTGCTCAGGGTCCGATAGGTACCCGGCAAGATCTAACGTATACGGAGCCGTTCCCAGCTGAATAATCTGTGCAGGAATGCCCGCGATCGAGGGGGCCTCATTGATATGCACGGTAAAGGTGGCGGCGGCTTCCCCGCCGTTGCTATCCCGCGACAAGAGCGTAATCGTGGAGCTCCCTGAAGCGATCGGGTGCAGCGTCAACTGGCCCCCGGCTTCGCTGACGGTCACCCGTCCCGGCTGGGAAGAGCTGACCTCATAGACGAGCGAGTCAAGGTCTTCGTCCGTAAACACTTGAGAGATATCCAGAATGCTGTCCGCCGTCCCCACGGTTAATGTCATGTCGGCCGGCGTATGCTGGACCTTGGGAACCCTGTTAATCTTAAGCTGGAGCTGGCCTGAAGCGATGCCGCCCCGTCCGTCATTTACGCAGAAGCTGACGGTTGATTGTCCTGCCTTGACAGGAGTAATGAGCAGCTTGGAGCCGGCAACGGCCGCCGATACGCTCGTGGCATCATACCCGTCCAGGGTGATCGTCAGAGCATCGTTTTCTTTATCCGTCACATAAGGAGTCAGGTCAATCTCCTGGACGCCTGCTCCCAGATGTACAATTTGCTCAGGGACAGGCAGGATGACAGGCGCTTCGTTTACGGTCACATGGATGGAAATAGAAGCGAAGCCGCCTCTCCCGTCGGAAGCCGTCGCTTTAATGACGCTCTGGCCTGACGCTTCCGGCGTGATTGTCAGCTTGCCCGCAGATTCCGTCACGGCCGCAATACCGGGCTGGGACGATTCCGCCGAGAAGGTTAATGGATCCTTGTCCGAATCGGTGAATAACGGATTCAGATCGATAACTTCATCCAGCTTGCCGACTGTAAGGACGAGCGAGGAAGGAACCTTGGCGGGATCGGCCACCTTGGGAGGCGCGTTAACGACTGCCTTGATGTCCACGGTAAGCTTCAAGCCGTTCTGATCGTCGGCAATCACCCGGACGCTTGTCGAGCCCGCCCCTGCCGCCGTAAGCGTTAATATGCTGCCTGCCAGGGAGCTTTTAATAACCGAGCTTTTGAGGGAGCTGGCTATGTATTTCAATGTGCTTTGTTCAGCATCTTTAAAATGCTTCGACAAGTCGATGACCAGAGGAGCATCGCCTATGGTCAGCGCTATATCGGGAATCGGCGTCTCAACTTTGGGAGCCGTGTTCGGCTCAGGCGCCTGGGCCTTCTGGACATTCGAAGCCGAGGCTCCATTGGTTGCCACCACATTGCCGACTTGGGATTCCGTGCCTGCGATCACTTTGGACCCCGCATTGTTAAGCTGAACCTGGGAGATCGTGGCCGCTCCCGTTACATTTACCGTAGCGCCGTTGTTAACGGCCATGCTCTGAATGGTCGGGCTTCCTCCCAGATTCACCGGCTGAGTGCTCGTTACAGTTACGGAAGGAACGGCTCCCTGAAGCTCAACGCTTTTTGCGCCCTCGGCAATTGTCAGCGACTTGATGCTGCCGTCCACGGATTGGATCGTGGCATTCGTCTGCACGTTCATGGAAGCTATGCTGCTCCCCTGATCGGATACAACGTGAACATCCTGCTTCTTGACGTCTACCTCTTGCAGCGTGGAGTTTTGGAAGACAACGGTGTTGCTGTCTCCGCCCTCGATTGTCGTCCTGCCTCGAACCGTCAGATTGGAAGCCAAAAAGTCATTTTCCACGTCCCGATGGATATGGAGATCGCCGGCTACGGTTAGATTCGTTATGGTGGAATAGTCTCCGGCTACGGTCAAGCTGCCGTCGAGGGTCGCATGGCGTCCGTCAAACTTGAGATTGCGGCTGAACTCGGCTTCCTTCTCTTCGGCGGCCGTACCGCTTGCTTGCAGCCGCAGCTCCGTCACCGATTGGATGGTTCCTGCAGAACTGCGGAACTTCAGCTTCGCTCCTTTCAGGATCGAACGATTGCTTTCCTGAAAAATGCCTTTTACATGATCGGACAACTGGTACGTAATACCGTTGATGCGGATCGAGTTTTTCCCGACCTCCTCAAGAAGCGCCGCCGTCTCATCCGGATAAAAGGCCGAGATGAGCATCTGCGCAATATCCGCTCTTAGCACAGGCTCTTGCGGCGAAAATTTCCCATGGCTGATCGGCATGATGCCGCCGTCGATAGCTGTCCTGACGAAGGCTTCCGCCCACGAGCTTACGCTGGACCAATCGGTGACCTCGTTCACTGGATTGCTCCCCGGAGTTGTCCCTCCGGCCGCACGAACCAGGGTAATGGCCAATTCTTCCCGGGTTATACGGGCAAAAGGGCGAAACTTATTAGCCTCATCCCCTTGCATAATCCCTGCCAGCTTAACGGCGGCCACATACGGAGCGCTCCAGCTCTCCGTCTCCACATCATCGAACGACTCCAGCGTCTGCGGGATCGGAAGCTTCAAGGCCCGGGTCAGCAGAGCTGCCAGTTCTTGACGGGTCAAAAGCTCATCAGGGCGGAAACGGCCCGCGTCATCGCCTTGAATAAGGCCAAGCTCCAGCGCTCGCCGAATCGATTGCAGACGATCCACCGAGATAGCTTGCAGGTCCAGGAGGACGGGAGCTGCGCCGCTTAGGGCTGGCAGACCCTGACCGCCGGACGCCGCAGAGCCTGCCCCTGACGGGGCAAGCAAGGCGGTAACGAGCAGACCGGATAACATGCTGTTTTTTAATGTTGAGGATTTCATGGGAGAAGCCTCCGATCAGTTGTCTGTGCCGTATTGATTGAGATTATCGAATAGTTCTTCGGACGCTTCTTTGTCTTGCCAATCCTGCGCGTTGTACTGATCCGTTCTACCGATCGTTGTGCCGGTTTTTCTGGAATAGGAGTGGCCTCTCGCAATTACCGCTTTGTCCAGCAGGATGTAATTGTCCGAGTCATCCACGTAATACAGCTCTAGGTCTATCGGAGATTCCAGAGCCTCGTCTATCAGCTCGAGCATGATGGCTGTATCCGAATTAACCACCAGAGAGTCGTTATACTTATCGTAGAAAATATCGCTTAACACGAACGTTCGGTTAGGCTGCATATCGGCAATCACATATTGATCATTAAAATTAATCTCTAAGCCGTCTGAACGCTTAATTCGGAACTTCGTGCTGTCCAGCGTAACATTGGTCGGGTTGTACAGCTCGATAAATTGATACACATCAGGCCCCCATACCAGTTCGGAGAAAAAGAGCCCGCTCTCCTGAAATGTTAAAGTAAACTGGGTAGTCGCCGAGGCTTGCTGAGCGTCTTTCGCCGTCAAGGTTATCGTAGTGCTCCCCAGCCCTAAGGGCGTAACAACCAAAGTGCTGTCCGTGACGACGGTCACAGCGACCGCTGGGTTGGACGAGTCTGCTGTCACGGTCAAAGCATCGCCGTCTTCATCCTCGAACACTTGGGAAATATCTAGGACTTCGTCCAACGGCTCACGCTGGAGGAGTGAAGTCAGAAGATTCAGCGTCTGCGATGGCAGAGCATTTTTCACGACGGGCGCTTTATTGCCTGCACCCGCCTGGAACGTCGCGGTAAAGGTCGCCTGCACGGTGCCGCCATTGCCGTCGTTGGCTGTTACCGTGACGGTTGTCGCGCCTGCGTTCAGCGGCGTGATCGTCAGATCTGTGCCGGTGATGCTCGCTGTCGCTACTCCCGGGATCATTGAAACGACTGTCAGCGTCAGCGCATCGCCGTCTGCATCTGCAAACACGTTTGCCAAGCTCACGACCTTCGGTCCGTCCGTAACCACTTGCGAGAAATCGCTTAGCGCGTTCGCGACCGTCGGCGCGTTATTTACCGGTACTGGCGCTGTAAAGGTTGCAACTAGCGTCGCCTGCACCGTGCCGCCATTGCCGTCGTTTGCTGTCACCGTGACGGTTGTCGCGCCTGCGTTTATTGGCGTGATCGTCAGATCTGTGCCGGTGATGCTCGCTGTCGCTACTCCCGGGATCATTGAAACGACTGTCAGCGTCAGCGCATCGCCGTCTGCATCTGCAAACACGTTTGCCAAGCTCACGACCTTCGGTCCGTCCGTAACCACTTGCGAGAAATCGCTCAGCGCGTTCGCGACCGTCGGCGCGTTATTTACCGCTACTGGCGCTGTAAAGGTTGCAACTAGCGTCGCCTGCACCGTGCCGCCATTGCCGTCGTTTGCTGTCACCGTGACGGTTGTCGCGCCTGCGTTTATTGGCGTGATCGTCAGATCTGTGCCGGTGATGCTCGCTGTCGCTACTCCCGGGATCATTGAAACGACTGTCAGCGTCAGCGCATCGCCGTCTGCATCTGCAAACACGTTTGCCAAGCTCACGACCTTCGGTCCGTCCGTAACCACTTGCGAGAAATCACTTAACGCGTTCGCGACCGTCGGCGCGTTATTTACCGGTACTGGCGCTGTAAATGTTGCAACTAACGTCGCCTGCACCGTGCCACCATTGCCGTCGTTAGCTGTTACGGTGATGGTTGTAGCGCCAGCATTCAGCGGCGTGATCGTCAGATCCGTGCCGGTGATGCTTGCCGTCGCTACCCCAGTATTCGACGAAACGACTGTCAGCGTAAGCGCGTCGCCGTCTGCATCTGCAAACACGTTAGCCAGACTCATGACCTTCGGTCCGTCTGTAACCACCTGCGAGAAATCACTTAACGCGTTCGCGACCGTCGGCGCGTTATTTACCGGTACTGGCGCTGTAAATGTTGCAACTAACGTCGCCTGCACCGTGCCGCCATTGCCGTCGTTTGCTGTTATCGTGACGGTTGTCGCGCCTGCGTTCAGCGGTGTGATCGTCAGATCCGTGCCGGTGATGCTGACAGTTGCTACGCCAGGATCAGAGGTCGTTGCTGTCAGCGTAAGCGCATCGCCGTCTGCATCTGCAAACACGTTAGCCAGACTCATGACCTTCGGTCCGTCTGTAACCACCTGCGAGAAATCGCTCAGCGCGTTCGCGACCGTCGGCGCGTTATTTACCGGCACTGGCGCTGTAAATGTTGCAACTAACGTCGCCTGCACCGTGCCACCATTGCCGTCGTTAGCCGTTACCGTCACGGTTGTCGCGCCTGCGTTCAACGGCGTGATCGTCAGATCCGTGCCGGTGATGCTGACAGTTGCTACGCCAGGATCAGAGGACGTTGCTGTTAGCGTCAAAGCATCGCCGTCTGCATCTGCGAACACGTTTGCCAAGCTCACGACCTTCGGTCCGTCCGTAATCACTTGCGAGAAATCGCTCAGCGCGTTCGCGACCGTCGGCGCGTTGTTTACCGGTACTGGTGCGGTAAATGTTGCCGTCAGTGTCGCCTGTACCGTGCCGCCATTGCCGTCATTAGCCGTTACCGTGACGGTTGTCGCCCCTGCGTTCAGCGGTGTGATCGTCAGATCTGTGCCGGTGATGCTTGCCGTCGCTACCCCAGTATTCGACGAAACGACTGTCAACGTCAGCGCATCGCCGTCTGCGTCTGCGAACACGTTTGCCAAGCTCACGACCTTCGGTCCGTCTGTCGTCACTTGCGTGAAGTCACTAAGCGCGTTCGCGACCGTTGGCGCGTTGTTCACAGGTACTGGCGCTGTGAACGTTGCAACTAGCGTCGTCTGCACCGTGCCGCCATTGCCGTCGTTCGCTGTTACTGTGATCGTTGTCGCGCCAGCGGTCAGCGGTGTGATCGTCAGATCTGTGCCAGTGATGCTGACAGTTGCTACGCCAGGGTCAGAGGACGTTGCTGTTAGCGTCAAAGCATCGCCGTCCGCGTCTGCGAACACGTTTGCCAAGCTCACGACCTTCGGTCCGTCCGTAATCACTTGCGAGAAATCACTCAACGCGTTCGCGACCGTTGGCGCGTTGTTCACAGATACTGGTGCGGTAAATGTGGTCGTCAGCGTCGCCTGCACTGTGCCGCCATTGCCGTCATTCGCCGTCACCGTGACGGTTGTCGCGCCTGCGTTTAGCGGCGTGATCGTCAGATCCGTGCCGGTGATACTGACAGTTGCTACGCCAGGATCAGAGGACGTTGCTGTCAGCGTCAGCGCATCGCCGTCCGCGTCTGCGAACACGTTAGCCAGACTCACGACCTTCGGTCCGTCCGTAACCACCTGCGAGAAATCGCTCAACGCGTTCGCGACCGTCGGCGCATGATTTACCGGTACTGGCGCTGTAAAGGTTGCAACTAGCGTCGCCTGCACCGTACCGCCATTGCCGTCACTAGCCGTTACCGTAACTGTTGTCGCGCCAGTATTCAGCGGCGTGATCGTCAACGTCGTCCCGCTTATGCTCACCTTCGCTACACCCGTATTAGACGAAACAACCGTCAGTGTCAGCGCATCGTCATCCGTATCCGCGAACACTCCAGCCAGACTCACGACCTTCGGTCCGTCCGTAATCACCTGCGTAACATCGCTCAGCGCATTCACTACCGTCGGCGCATGATTGCTGTCAGAGGAGGAATCAGACGAGTCCGTAGAACCCGACGTGGAACCCGAAGATCCTTGCGGCCCTGCGGAAGCTTGCGTCCCTGCATCGGCAGGCGTCTGGCTGATCTGATTTTTTATTTCATTAAAATTGGCAATCAGCTTATTAGCCGGCGCACCCTCAGGGAGCTCGAGCTTGTTAATGCTCACGGTTTTGCCAAGGCTCAAGCTTGCCTCAGGGTTAGAAATTCTTAGCTCTCCCCAAGCCCCGCTTCCGTCAAGCTTAACCGGCTTGCCGGTCTCCACTATAATTTGGGCTACTTTGGAGTGAAGCTCCAGCTGCCCCGCTCCCGGCATCAATACGACTTGGGCAAGCGAGTCTCCTTTGACGGCGATGTGGTCGGCAGCAATAGCGAGCTCTCCCCGGAAAGGCATACCGCCCAGGTCCAACTGAACAGGCTTTCCTTCCGTGCCGCTTTTCTTAATTTCGATGCGCTGCAGATCGTTGACATTATGGTTGACCGATTTGTAGGTAAGGACGGCCCCTTCCAAAGCTTCGCGGTTCCGTTCCCCCAGCAGCTCCTTCAGCTGCCCGCTTATCAAATACGGCTTGCCGTCGATAACGACGATATCCCCGTCGATCCGTTCGATCGTAGCCGTCCGCTCCTGTGTTTTGAAAATATCCAGCAAGTATTCCGCAATATCTTGTCTCTCCAGTGTTCCGCGAGGCTCAAATGCATCACCTGACGCATTCATTAGGCCGAGACGCAGGGCGTTGTTCACCGATTGTTCAGCCCATGGGCTGATATCCCCGCTGTCTGATATAAGCTTGTCTTGGCCGCCTTTGGCGTCCACGCCGTTAACTGCCCTGACAAATACAGCCGCAAGCTCCTCACGCGTCACAGGGTCTAAGGGCCTATATGCGTACGTCCCCTCACTGTCGATAAAGCCCGCATCCACCAAAGCTTCAATGTAGGGAGCCGCCCAGTTGTCTTTCAGATCAGCGAAAGTAGAGCCGGCCCCTTGCTTAGGCTCCAATCGCAATGCTTTGGCGAGCAGCACCCCAAGCTCCTGCCTAGTCAACAGCTGGTTCGGCCGGAAGGAAGCATCCGGATAACCCGACAGCAGTCCCTGCTTGACAGCTTCTTCAACTGCCGCACGCCTGGCGTCGGAGATGGATGCCCGATCGCTGAACATGATGGCGGCTTGTGCCGGTTGAACCGTTGTATCAGCGGCTCCTACTGCCGTAGTTCCCATTGCCATGCTCAGCAAGACTGCCGATAGCAGCCATTTATTCCATTCTTGGTTCACAAATTATCCTCCCTGTGTATAAGCCCTAAGAAGCATTACTTCGATATAATTCGACAAGCTTCACCATTTTCCTCCAATCCGATCTTCAAATATTTTTTGTATTGCTTTCAGGCAATTTTCTATTGATCGCAGCCACAGCCACATAAAATGAAGAAAGAAATCGACAATACTCGCTGCTCCGCCCAAAAGATGGTAAACTGGACAAGACCATTAATCAATAAAAGGAGTGCATGGCTTACATGAAACGCAAAGGCAGGAGATTGTCCGCGATTCTCACGATCTCGGCACTCATCCTTATCGCGGCCATTTACGTATTCGCCAATCAGACCGACCAGACAAAGCCGGGCAATAGTCCGGACAACAACGCCATAACTCCCCAAGCCGTAACTACACCGGGTCAGAAGCCTGCGGCTCCTCCTCCTTCCGAGCCCAAGGTGCCTGTAGAACAAGTGGATGTGCTAGTCGTCGGCACCGAGTTGGAGGGCTTGTACTTGGCCAGAGCGGCAGCCGATGAAGGATTGAAGGTAAAGGTTATTGATCCGCGGGATGCCTTCGGCGGCCAGGTGCTGCAGGGCGAGATGCTGTTTCTTGACGAAACGCGGGACGATCAGTACAAGCTGCTCGTGCAGGGCAGAGCAAAATCGCTGTTTGACGGCTTCCGCAGCGGCAAGATCCGCAAGCTGCAGGAATTCGAAGCCTATTTTGCCGAGTTGGTGAAAGGAATTCCTATTGAGCAAGGAATCAAAATCGAGGGGATGGAATACCAGCCGGGCGAATTCGGTCAGGAGCAGGCCGGCAAGCCTTCGGCTCAGCAGCAGGTGAAGTCGATCCGCTATGTGACAAAAAACGGCGAGAAGAAAAAAATCGAGGCGGCCTACTGGGTCGAGAATACCGATTATGCGGCATTTGCCGGCGGCCTTCAGGCCAAGCGCCTGCCGGGACTTGAAGCCTTCTATGGACAATCCAATATCGAATATATGAGCGCCGGCATGATGATGAAATTCAAAAATGTCGACTGGGCGAAATTCCAGAAGCACTTCAACGAGCTGACCAAAGAGGAACGTAATGCCAAATACGGCTATGGATCGGTTGACCATAATTTTGCGATCGGCCTATCAGGCATGACGAATAAATACAAAGCGACAAATGACCGCGTATTCCTGCGCGGACTGAATGCGGTATCCCAACGCGACGGCGAAGTGATCATCAACGCTTTTCTGATCTATACCGTCGATCCGTCGGATGATGTGTCGGTGAAAGCGGCCATGGAGCTGGGTAAGAAGGAAATCCCGCTTATTCTGGAGCATTTCCGCAAGAACATCGTTGGCTGGGAGAAGGCCGAGCTTAACGGCTTCCCCAACTATTTATACATTCGCGAGTATAACCATTATGAGACGGACTATGTGCTAAAGCCTTCGGACATGCTCGGGGCCAAGATGTTCTGGGATAATGTCAGCATCGGCGGCTATCCGCTCGATCTTCAGGGGACCAGCGCCAACAAGTGGGGCATCGAAATGGGTCGTCCCGACAAATACGGCATGCCGCTGCGCAGCTTCCTGCTCAAGGGTTATGACAATGTGATCCTGGCCGGTAAAAACGTCGGGGCATCCGCCATTGCCTACGGCAGCGCGCGCATTCAACCGAATACAAGTCTGGCGGCCGAATCGATCGGCGTCATCCTCGGGCAGATCCAGGGCAAGAAAAAGCTGCGCGAGCTGAAGGAAGCGGATATGCCCGCGCTGCATCAATACTTGCAGACCAAGTATGCGATCAAGCTGACGGGAGTAACCGGCAACAACAAGCTGGCGGGGTGGACCGCCGATGAGCTGGCCAAGCTCGACACCGGCGAGATCGTCTACGCGTCTTACGTCAAAACAAGAAAAAAATAGTTTCTACTCGCTCAGAAACAAGACATGCTGAACGGCACGGCGCGGAAGGCTCGCGGCTGCCCGGCATGTCTTTTTTTGAGGCTCGCGAATCCACGCTTTTCTTTGACAGTGATGCAGGTTAGAGATACAATAACGTAGTTCTATCTTAAATATTTTAGAAATGAAACATATACTATAACTTGTACAAAAAAAGGAGCAGCCGCTTTATGTCAGCCAATGATCAAACTGTCCGCATGTCCGGACAACCAAACCCGGAGCCGGGCTCAACAGCCTTCTGGCCCGTGTTGATCGGGATTTTCCTCGGATCGTTCGTTTCCCTCCTCGGGATGAGTACGATCAATGTTGCCATTCCCGTCTTGATGAAAGAGTTTCAAACCGACCTCGGCATGGTTCAATGGACCTTGACCGGCTTCATGCTTGCCACAGGCATTATTTCACCGATTACCGGTTATCTGGGGGACCGTTTCAGCAATAAGTATTTGTATGTGATCGCCTTGGTCGGATTCACCCTGATGTCCGGATTATGCGCAGCGGCGTGGAATGTCGAATCGTTAATTGCCTTCCGCATCCTGCAAGGCATATTCAGCGGCATGGTCATGCCGGCTACGATGACTATTATTTACCAGGTCATTCCGCGTGAACGGCAGGCTTTTGCGCTTAGCATGTGGAGTCTGTCTGCGATGCTGGCCCCGGCGCTCGGGCCGACGCTCGCCGGCTGGCTGATTGAGTCGCTGGATTGGCGGTGGCTGTTTATCATCAATCTGCCGCTTGGTGCAGCCGCCGTTTGGGTCGCCTGGCGTTTGATTCCTTTTTATAAGCTTAGCGCGCCTAAGTCCTTCGACTTGTATGGATTCTCAACGGTAGTCGTCAGCAGCGCCTCCCTGCTGGTCGCGTTTAGTGAAGCGCACCGCTGGGGCTGGCTGGGCTGGCAGACCTTGTCCCTGATAGGAGTCGGCATCATCGGACTCGTCTTGTTCGTACGCAAGGAGCGCTCCGTCTCCCAGCCGCTGCTGAATCTTGGCGTTTTCCGTTACAAACGCTTTACGTTCACGCTCGTCATCAGCTCCATGATAACCGTCAGCTTGTATTCCGGAACTTACTTGACTCCGGTATTCCTGCAAAATATCCAGCATGTGTCCGCCCTGCAAACGGGATTGATCCTGCTGCCGTCTTCGCTGGCGATGGCTTTGTTTATGCCCGTCACAGCCAAGCTGTACGCCCGGCTCGGTCCTGCGAAGCTCATAATCGCGGGCATTACTTTGATCGCCGTCGGCACGCTGGCCATGGCCAACCTCCATGTGGATACGACCCAAACCTATATTGTGCTCTGGATGACTGTCCGCAATATCGGGATAGCGCTGGCTATGATGCCCGCCTCCAATGCGGGAATGGAGGTCATCCCCCGGGAGCTGTCCGGCCATGCTTCATCGGCCAGCAACTGGATTCGTCAAGGGCTGGGCTCGTTCTCCATCGGCTTGTTCACCACTATGCTGGCCTCCCGAGTGGCGACCCATACGACGGACCTGACCGTGTCCGGCGAAATCCAGAACAAGACGCTGCTGGGGGCGACGGCATTCACGAACAGTGTCAATGACGTGTACCTGCTCGCGACCTTCGTCGTCCTGCTCGGCATTCCGTTCGCCCTGCTGCTGCGCGGCCGCTCCGGCAGCAAGCCGCAGACTTCAGCCGGTACCGCGGGTTCCGCCGATCAGGCCAGAGAGCATCAGGGCTAAAGCGAGGCGTACTTCCGTCACGTCATAGCTTGGACAAATAGACCCAATCTTCCCTGGTTAGGGAGATTGGGTCTATTAAAATTACTTTGTTATCCAGGGATGAATGCGGTCGAGAGGACCTTTATGCAACTTTGCATAGGACTCCTGGCATTTGATCGCCCACAGCGGGCATGTTAATGCGTTTTTTCCATACACGTTCCCTGCTACGAGCGCCAGCCAGGCGCAGTTTATCTGGTTTTTCGTACAACTTTCTGGCTTTGACCGCCTGCGGCGGGCAGGTTGTACGGTTATTCGTATAAAATCACTGCTTTCGGCAGCATCGGAGGGTATTTTGTATGGAATTCCATATAAAACCATAGCTTTCCTCGCCATCTTCCGTCTGACTGCCCGGCAAAAATGTCTACAAAACGCAGGTAGCATGGAAAAGGGAGTTCATCCGGAATCGAGCTAGGCGGCCCAAGGACGGACCAGGAGGATCGCAGCTCTGCCTCATCCCCTGCCTCTACGGCCAGCGAAACCGACTTGGCCAATTCCTCCTCACCTCTCCATACTAAAAAACTCTCCATGCTAAAAAACTCTCCATACTAAAGGGCGTGAGGCCAACAGATCATATATCTGCCGGTCTCACGCCCTTCTGGCGTCACACTATTCCGTCTGTCGAGCGAGCCATCCCCATCAGCCAAAGCCGGGAGTTCCGCTACCGCAGCTGAAGCCGAAGCTTCACTCCGGAGCTGTCGAAGCTCATGTCTGCCGCGCGCAGCAAACCGGGCAAATAATCATCCGGCGCCAGCCGGAGCGGTTCAAGCGAAAACCAGGAGGCGGGCAGGGACAGCCCTCGAAGCTCCGTTGCCGTATGCCTTACAACCATATAAGGCGCCTCCCAGGAGCAGGCGAAGCGCAGCGTGGCTCCGACCGGCCACCGTTCGCGAAGCAGCAGGCTGACATCGGCCCGGAGCCCGCCGTCCTCCAAGGTGAATCTCGCCCCTGTTATCCGGGCTTCTGGATGAACCTGGGGCTGCGCGGCGAGCTTTCGCTTGATGAGCGAGTTTACTTCGGCTTCACTGAGCTCCAGCTCGAACTTTCTCTTGAGCAGCATTTCCTTCGCCTGATCCTGCAGACGCAGCGGCTCGTAGCTCAGATCCAGCGCTTCTGCCGGCTTTACGAGCCACAATGCTGCGCCGACCAAAGCTGCAGCCAGCAGGGCCGCGGCAGCTATCGCTCTGATCCATCTCACCGGACGCCGCTCCCTTCCCGGAAGTTACTTGGTTTTGCCGGGGCGTGCCGGCTTGTCCTTCAGCCAGCGCGGCGCGCCTTTGTTTTTGCGCTCGCGCTCAAGCTCGGCCTTGCTCTTCACCGGCCGCTTGGGCCGGTCGGCTGGCCGGCCCTTGGCTCCGCCGGGCGGCACAACACCTGGCGCCGCGTCGCGGCCGGCGCCGGCAGGCTTCGCTCCGCCGCGTCCCTGAGCGCGCGGCGCCGTCTCTCCAGCAGCCGCGTCATGGCGCTGCGAAGATGCGGGAGGCGCGGCGGAAGCGATCCGCGCCTCCGGCGAAGACTGAGCCGGGCGGCTTTCCGCCGGCTTGCGCTTCTCTGCGACGGCCTCGCCTGACGGCCTGGCGTCATACACTTTGCCGTGCGACATATACTTGCGCTGGATATCGATCCCCAGCGACTTGGCGAACTTGTCCACGATGAATTGCTCTTTGCGCGTTATAATCGAAACGGCAGTTCCTTTTCTGCCCATCCGGCCCGTCCGCCCGACGCGGTGAACATAATGGTCCGCATCGATCGGCGGGTCCAGATTAAACACATGCGTGACCTCGGGGAGATCCAGTCCGCGAGCGGCAACATCCGTTGCGAGCAGCAGCTGGAAGCGGCCGGCCCGGAAGCCCTGCATCGCCCTTGCCCGCTCTTGCTTGTACGAGTCGGCATACAAGCCTTCCACTGACAAGCCGACATACTTCAGCTTGGCGACCGCTTCTCCGATATCGTCAGTTTCATTGATGAAAACGATCGCCTGCTTGGGATTCCACAGCCTGACCAGGCGGCGGAGCGTGTCGATTCGCTCCCGCTCCTCACAGACGAAGTAGATATGCTCGAGCGTCTCCGCCGTACGCTGCGCCGGGTTGACCCGCACATACTCCGGCTCGCGCATCCAATGCTCGATCACAGCCTGCAGCTGCGGGGGGAATGTCGCCGAGAAGAACAGCATCTGCCTGTCGCGCAGCATGCCCTTGAGCAGCGCCTCCACCTCATGCATGGAGCCGAGCTCGAATACTTGATCCACCTCGTCCACGATCAACGTGCGAATGCCCGCAAGCTTGAGCTTCCTCAGCTTCACCAGTTCCTGCACGCGGCCCGGCGTACCGACTACGATATGCGGCTTCAGCTTAAGCTTATCGATCTGACGCTCGATGGACGCGCCTCCGATCAGCTGCTGTACGCGCACCTCCGTTCCCTGGGTGAGCTGGTCCAGCGTGTGGACGATCTGCATCCCGAGCTCCCGCGTAGGAACGAGCACCATCACCTGGGCTTCACGCAGCGATACATCGATATGCTGCAGCGCCGGGAGCGCAAATGCCAGCGTTTTCCCCGTTCCGGTCTGCGACTGGGCGACAATATCCTTGCGCTGCAGCGCGAGCGGGATCGCCTCCGCCTGGATCGGCGACGGCTCCGTAATCCCAAGCTCGGCGAGTCTTTTCACATACGACGAATCTATGCCTAACGAAGCAAAACCCGTGTTCATCATCTCATCATCCTTTTTGGCTAATCATTCTCCCAGTATAGCAAATTGTTCCTCACTTTGCCCCCTTCGCGTCTTGACCTCCGGGTGCTTTTTGTATACGTTAGGAGCAGCATACCCGAGGCACGCCAAAACTTGTACTTTCGCAGAGCTAAATCCTATTTAAAAGAGGTGATACGCTTGAGCTTTTCCGTTATTTCCGTCAATATCGCACAGCCCCGGCCGCTCGCTTACCAGAGCAAATTCATATCCTCCGGGATCGACAAAAAGCCCGTTCAAGGCTCTATGCAGCTATCTTTCACGAATCTGGACGGGGACGGCCAGGCCGATCTGGTTCATCACGGCGGACCGGATAAAGCGCTGTGCGCTTATCCGCAGGAGCATTACGCCTATTGGGAGCGGGAGCTTGACAAAACGCTCGGCTATGGGGCATTCGGCGAAAACCTGACCGTGGCGGGTCTGGTGGAAACCGACGTTCACATCGGGGATATCTTCCAGTGGGGAGAAGCCGTTATCCAGCTCAGCCAGCCGAGGCAGCCCTGCTTCAAGCTGTCGGCCAGGCACGGAGTGCCGAAGCTCCCCAAGCTGTTGGAGGAGACCGGCTACACCGGCTATTACTTCCGTGTCCTCCGGGAAGGCGCCGTATCCGCACAAGAGCCCTTGCAGCTGCTCGAGCGCCATCCGATGGCTGTTTCAGTTGAATCTGCCAACCAGGTGATGCATAAGGACAAGCGGAATGCCGATGCCATCCGGCGGCTGCTGGAGCTTCCCGAGCTGTCCGAAAGCTGGCAGGATACGCTGCGCAGCCGCTTGTTCGCGCTCGGCTGACAGGGCAGGCGGCCCGGTTAACCGCGCTGGCGCTGTCCCTCGCCCTTGCCCGTCATCTCCGCCCGCTTGCGGGTTATCCAGGCGAAGACGGCATCCAGCGCCCGCTCGTCGTCTTCCTTGGGAAAGCGGTGGCCCAGCCCGTCGTACAGCTCCATCGCGTAATCCTTGCCGGCCGCTTCCAGCGCCAGTCCCAGCTTGCGGGCTTGATCCACGCTCACCTGCTCGTCGGCCGTGCCATGCACGATCATCACCGGCACGTGAATCCGGTCCGCCCAATATACCGGCGAGCGGTCCTCGTAGGCCTCAAGCTGCTTTTTCGGATGCCCAACCACACGCTTCAGCATCCGGCGAAGATCGACGCGTTCCTCATAGGTGTCGAACAGGCTGCTGACGCCGCCCCAGACGACGACCGGTCCGGCGTCCGGGCATTCCCGGGCTGCGAGCAGAGCCATCATCGCGCCCCGCGAGAAGCCGATCAGCGCGACCGGTCCGGGCGCCGCCTCCGGCAAATTCCGGACCATTGCGATCGCATGGCATACGTCCAGGCGGTCCTCGCCGGCGAAATCTTCACGGCCTTCGCCTCCTTCATTGCCGCGGTAGAAGGGAGCAAACACGACATACCCGCGGCGGGCCATGGAGAAAATCCGGCGCTTGCGGACCATGCCGACCTTGCGGATGCCTCCCCGGCAGAAGATCGCCGCCGGCAGTTTTCCTTCGCTTTCAGGTACAGCCAAATACCCTTTGACCTTCAATCCTTGCGCCATATAGGTCAGCAGATACAGCGAGATTCCCTTCGCCAGGCTGCGGAGCGGCTGCCGGTCGATCAGCATGCCGTCCAAAGCGATGAGTTCTGCCGCAGGTCCGCTGTCTGTCATATCGCTCGCCCCGCTGTCCCTCGCACCGCTCATCCCACCATCCGCCGTGCCGCTTGCCTCGCCATCCGACACATCGCTCGTCGCACCGTCCCCCGCGCCGCCCGCCCCGCTGTCCCTCACACCGCTCGCCCCGCTGCCTGCCGCATCGCGCATCTCACTACCTCCGGCGCCACTCGTCACACGGTGTGCCGCATCACTGCCGCCCGCCCTATCATAAGCTTCCGCTTTCATAAATAATCACACTCCATTTTGACACCTATGAATTCCCAGAGTACACTAAAGCTTATTATGACCGGAAAGGTGGATTTTCAATGGATTCCCGTTTTACAGCCGAATTTGACGCATTGGTCGAAAAATTCGCCGAGCTGCTGACCGGCGACGCTTCGGAGGACATGACCAGGAAGATCAAAATCTGGTCCATCTACAATCATATCCATAAAACAATGCCTGCCTTGGCCAGCCACTGGAATCAGAATCATCCCGAAGCGAGAGCCGAGATTCGCGCTCTTTACGAAGAGGTCCGCGATCTGAACCAAAAGCTGCGGGAAGCCAACAAGAAAGCCGAGGAATAGCCCCCGTTTTACTTTTTATTGAGCAGCCGGTTGCCGATCTTCTCGAATACGCCCGGGAACAGCTGAAACAGCTTGACTCCGGCTGCCGCGGTAAAAGGCAGGTTGATTTCGGAAGCGCGGCGTTCGATAGCCCGCAGCGTCCGATCGACCACCTTATCCGGCTTCAACATAAACCATCTCACATTGCTCACATAAGTTCCGCCCGGATCGGCGCGATCGAAGAACGGCGTATCGATCGGACCCGGATTTACTGCGGTCACGAACACGCCGGTCCCGGCAAGCTCCGCCCGCAGGGAGTTCGTCAGTCCCAGCACGGCGTGCTTGGTAGCTGAGTAACCGCTGGACTTGGCCGAACCGATCTTCCCGGCCATCGAGGCGATATTGACGATATGACCGCACCGGCGCTCCAGCATATGCGGCAGCACGGCCTTGATGCAGCGCACCGTTCCCATATAATTGACATCCATCATATCTTCGAATTCCCGGAGGGGCGCCTCGACCAGCCGCTCGAACACGCCATAGCCGGCATTGTTGATCAAGATGTCGATGCGGCCGTATTGCTCCATGATCCTGCTCATCACATCCTCCGCCTGATCCGCGCGCGTTACGTCCAGCACGAACATGCCATGCTGCCCCCGAACCCGCTTCGCCGCTTCAAGCAGCTTGGCTTCGGAGCGCGCGGTCAGCACCGGGACGGCTCCGCGTTCAGCCAGCCTCTGGGCCATCAGCGCTCCGATGCCGCTGGATGCTCCTGTAATTACCACGATTTTATCTCGAAAAAACATACGGCTTCCCCCTGTTCTCATCGGTCCCGAACCAACAAAAAAAGCGAAAGCGCCTCTGCTCCTGACGGAACAGCTGCAGCCCTCGCTTACAACTTTAAGCAATCAATACTTGAATGTCCAGCTCGCCGATACCGTCCATGATGAGCGGTATGGTCAGCGCCCGCTTGGCATCGAAACCGGCCAGACTCGCCGAATGCATCAGCTTGGGCGGAGTAATGTCAACCCGTACGCCCTGATTGAACAGCATCGTGCTCGCATTGCCGCTGATCATATTGCCCAGCTCGGAGATCGCGCTTTTGCTCATGTCATCCATCTCCGTAATCAGGAAGCCGCCCATCATAGCCGAAACGACCTTCAGAGCCACGCTTTCGTGGAGGCCGAATACGATATCCCCCTGCATCTGCCCCGTCATGCCGATCTGAATCCATATGTAATTCTCTACATACTTGACATCCTTAATCCCCAGTTGGCCGGTGGATGGCCGGATATTGGCGACCTGTTCGATGACGATTCTAGCGGATTCCAGAAAAGGATTGATTAGCTCTGCTTTCATTTTGATGACCGGTCCCCTTTCGACAAAATCCTAACTTCCCGTAGGACTCATTGTTCCTTCATTATACCTAAAACCGAGTCCTGCGTATAGGATTTTTTACCGTCATCATTCCTGATTTTTCCGGATCATTTCAAGAAAACCCGGGTTTTAAGCCGATTTTCCCGGACTTTTAACCCATATATTTCCATAATTGATCCCAAAATATTCCGCAGGTTTCACCAGGAATATGCCTGTTTCCCCACGTATATGCCGCAGCCGGTCATGCCCGGGCTTCGAATCCGAAGCTGTCGTAAAAGCCTTCTCCGCGCACAATCTTCTCCACGGTCTGCTTCACATAACCGATCATATCCGAGGGCAGCGCATCCAAGGGGAACCATCCCAGCTCCGAGCATTTATCCGGCTCCCGGTTGCATGGCTCCCCTTCCCAGGCGCGCACGTTCAAGAAAAAATCCACCCATTCTCCCGAATCCGAATTGCGGTGGATCACCTGCACGACCTCCAGATCCTCGATCTTCACCAGCAGCCCGCTCTCCTCATAGGCTTCTCTCACGGCCGCCGCTCTTACTTCCTCGCCGCCATCCAGCTTGCCGGCCACCAGACTGAACTTTCCGTCCTCGAAGCCGGTGTTGGCGCGTCTGAGCAGCAAGATCCGGCCGTCGCGGATAAACAGCAAATATACGGCGCTATGCAAACCGAACCATCGTCCCGACATCCCGCTTCCTCGCTTTCGTCTCATTCTCTTCCCGCTTCCCGAACGGAGGCCCCGGCGAGCGCGTCAGCCCGGCTTGCGGACCGTCCCCAGAAACAAGAGGCTGCCCGTCTCCGTGCTCTGGATCGCTACGATAAACGGCCGGTTGACCGTCATCCGCACCGGCTCCTTCTGCACGGGAGCAGATCCGGCCATTCCGATGGCGGTCACGGCGGCCGCCTCCGTCCCCTTTTCATTCACGTCCAGATAGGTCTTATGCAGCACTTGATCCATATGGAGCGGCGCAGCGCTGATCCCCGCGAACTGCGCCCGGCCGGCTTCGAACGCCTCCTTCAGACCCAGCGACTTCAGCGGATCGTTCAGCTTGTAGAAGCCCTCCAGCTTGAACCGGGGCAGCTCGAGTATGACCCGCTGCGCCTCCGGCCGGCGGCTCCAGAACGCCATGTCCCCGGCCAGCTGCTCCGCTACGCGGCCTGCATCCGTATGCTCCGAGGGCAGCACGATCGTCATGGCCAGCCTTCCGCCCGCATAAGGCAAGCTCACCGCCTGATAGGAAGGGTCTTCGGCATAGCTCATGAGGCTCTGCTGCTTCATCATCTGAACCTGCTGCGGCCGCTCCGGCGTGACGAAGAAATCCGCGGGTTTCGTCTGCCCTTCCGGGAAGGGGTTCTGCCATTCTCCTTTAAAATATAAAGCATTAATGACATAAAGAACAGCTTGCGGAGAAAGCGGTCCATCTATAATGCCGCCGATCTTGCCTTCGGTCTTTCGGCTGACCCAATCATTTATCGTCTGCGATGCTTTGCTTTCCTGGGAGAAGTCCAGCTCCTTCACCTCTGCGGCAAATACAGCCTTTGCCTGCTCGATATAGTCCGTCTTGAGGCCCGCCCCTTTGCGCGCCCATATCGAATTCGCCACGGACAAGCTCACTTCCGGACCGGCATGCTCCAGCAGGTCCCTGAGCACCTGCTGTCCCTTGCTCCAAACTTCCGGCGTAAGCCGGTCCGCGCGAAGCGTCTGAGCCAGCTCGGCCCGGGTCGAGCCCTGCGCTCCCAAACCCACCATCCCCAGCGCAGCGGCCACGCTGTAGGGGGACATGACAATATTGCTTTCCGGGTCGCTCTTCATCATCTGCAGATACAGATCCAGCCCGAACCGGTTCCCCGCCTCCACAACGGCCGGCTCCAGCTCGCTTGGCGCATACGTTCGCTCGCTTATTTCTCCGCCCTTCGGCGCCGTCTCCTGTCCGCAGGCGGTCGTCATAACCATAAGCGCTGTCAAAGCCGCCGCCGAGCAAGCCTTCACTTTCCGCACAGCTTTGGTCGCCGGCCGATTCCGTTCTCTATCCATTGAGTCCGCCATCATGCGCCCCCTCTCCAAGTCTATGCTCCTGACGCATCATGCCCGCATGATGTTGCAGGTTCATCCCTTGGCTTATACAGGGAGCTGCCGACATAGCCGACCTGTTCGTCGCGCCGCACGCGCCTCCTTCAGATGACGAAGTCAAGCGCATCCTCATACGCATAAAAGGTTCGCGTCCCTTTCAGGGCGGGAGCGTACACATGGAGCGAGACGGTCCGCACTTCGCCTTCGTTGCGCATCTGATGAATCTGCCGCTTCGGTGCGAGCAGCCATTCATGGGCATCTATGACGGATTTTTTCTTGAGCTGGGGAAAGCCGTAACTATCGAGCGAATAGATGCAGTTGGACAATTGTCCCTCCAGTACGAAAGCGCAGCCTACGGACCGGCCATGATCATGAATCCAGGTCTGCGCGCCCGGCGGCAGATGGACGAGCACCACATCCATGGCTTCGCTGTGATGCAGCACTTTTCGGCCATAAGGGAGCTCCTGGGGGAGAGGCGCTTCCCGTCTCAAAGCCTCCGCCGGCACCTGCCATTCCTGCAGCCACCGCTGCAAGGTGCGCGGAGAAGCCGCCTTTCTGCTTTCGTTTCCGTTTAATCCGGGCATACGCTCAAGCATTTCGAAGCCATTCATCGGGATGGTTGCCTCCTATATTCGATTAACTTATTAATTCAATTAATTTTCCTTATATATAGGTATTCGCATGTAAGCCTCCGGGTGAATATCCCGGCTCGATTTTCGCCGATGCTTCTTGTAAGGGATGTCCCTCCAGCGGTTAATTTTAAGAATGTCTTAAGAAAATGGCACTGCACTTGTTAAGATTTAACGGCTATACTGAAGTCTGTCAGCAAGTCCTAGTCCGTACAACCCCACTAACAGTCCTGACGGGAGGAGGCCAGCCTCTGATGGCACAGCCAACCATTTTGCTGGTCGATGATGAGCAAGAGATCATGGATCTGCTTGAGATTTATTTGAAAAACGAGGGCTACCGCCTGCTGCGGGCCGGCAATGGCCTGGAGGCGTTAAGCGTCCTGGAGAAGGAGTCCGTCGATCTGATCGTGCTCGATATCATGATGCCGAAGATGGACGGGATCGAAGCCTGCTTGAAGATCAGGCAGGACAACAATATGCCGATCATTATGCTTTCGGCCAAAACTCAGGATATGGATAAGATTCTGGGCCTCAGCACGGGGGCCGACGATTACGTCACGAAGCCCTTCAATCCGCTGGAGCTGATCGCCCGCATCAAGTCCCAGCTGCGCCGCTACACGCGCCTTAACACGGGACCCGCCAACAGGGATCATGAGCTGGAGGTCGACGAGCTCTCCATCAACACGGCAACGCATGAAGTGAAGGTAGAGGGACGCGAGATCAAGCTTACTCCGCGAGAGTTTGCGATTCTGGAGCTGCTCGCCCGCCATCGCGGCACCGTCTGGAGCATTCAGAAAATTTATGAAGCGGTCTGGAAGGAAGCTTATCTGGATTCCGACAACACAGTGATGGTACATATACGAAAAATCAGAGAGAAAATTGAGGAGAATCCGCGCAAGCCGAGATTTATCAAAACCGTATGGGGAGTGGGATATAAAGTTGAGTAAACAACCAAAAATGCCAAAGCCGCCTAAACCGCGCAAGCCGCTATTGGAGCGTTTTCCGTTCACCTGGTTTCCCTTTAATCTGATTAGAGCCGGGATATATTTCCTTATAGATCTGGTTCGCATGATACGCGGCCATGTCGAGCAGAGCATTCGCCTGCAGCTCATGCTGACGTTCGGGCTCTGCTTCGGCGCGGCGCTACTGTTCTACGGGATCAGCTCCGAGCTGTTCGGGCAGGTGAACAAAGGAACCGTTATCGATTACTCCTCGGGCGTCCGCAGGATCGACAGCCAGGCCAGGGAGCTTGTGCATCTGCTGGAGCCGCCCTCCGAGCGTGAGCCGGAGGCATTCGACCCCCGACCAGAGGAAGGCACGGTACAAGCTGAGCCTGTCCCGCCCGGCGCCGCAACCCCGGAGACACCGATTCCGGCGCAGCCGAACAACTCCTCGTCGCTGGGCCAGCAGCCGGCCTATCAGAACGGCTCGCAGCCGGGAAGCGGCTCCTCCGGATCGGCCGGGACCGGACAGTCCTCCGGGAACGGGAACGCTCCGGCCGCATCATCAGAAGCTGCCGGGCCTGGCAAAGCCGGCACTTCGGCCGAAGACTTGAAGAAAATCAACGAGTCCAGACTGCGCATGTTCACCAATACAGTGAAGAGACTCGCCGCCAATGAGAAATATAAAGTGGTGATAACGAATCTGGAAGGCAAGGTTGTTTTCCGCAGTGATAACGCTCCGGAAACGTATGTCGATGTCCATAGCGTAATCCGCAACGCGATGGATACGCGCAGCAGCTATGAACGATATTCGCGAACCGAATTTTCGAGCTTCTACCCGGTTACCTACAATAATCAGAAGTCGTACCTGATCGTAAGCGCCATTCCGGAGCCCGAGATCAGCTATGAGAAAGGCGAAAGTCCCGTTTCCATGCTAAGCGCGCTGGCTGTCTTCATTTTCCTCTTCTACTTCTTCACCCAACGAAAGATGCGCTATGTGGAGGAGCTGGCAGGAGGACTCCGCATCATGGCGACGGGCAATCTGGAGCACCGGGTCATGGAGCGTTCGCGGGATGAGCTGGGCTCGCTGGCCCGGGATATGAATCAGATGGCTCTGGACTTAAGGCGCAAGATGGAGGAGGAGCGGAAGGCCGAGCGGTTGAAGAACGAGCTGGTCACCAACGTCTCTCATGATCTGAGAACGCCGCTGACCTTGATCATGGGCTATCTGCGGCTGCTCCACGACAAAAGCTATGAATCGAAGGAGCAGGCGGCTTCCTATGTGTCGATCGCTTACAATAAAGCCGAGAAGCTGAAGGGATTGATCGACGATCTGTTCGAATACACCAAGCTGTCCAATCAGGATGTTCCGCTTCATAAGCGGGGCGTAGCCATCAACGATCTGCTGGAGCAGCTGCTGGAGGAGTATGTGACCATCAGCGAGGAACAGGATCTGAAGCTGGTGCGCAGTATTCCTCAGGAGAGGCTGACCGTGCAGGCGGATGTGGACAAGATGATTCGCGTCTTCGATAATTTGCTGGGCAATGCGATCAAATACAGTCCGAAGCCGGGCGTGATCTCCGTAGGTCTCGCCAAGGACGGCCAGCATGCGATCATCCGCATCAGCAACAAGGCCGATGCGCTGACCCGGGAGGAGCTGGAGCAGCTGTTCGACCGCTTCTACCGGATCGATCCCGCGCGCAGCTCGATGACGGGCGGCTCGGGTCTCGGCCTCGCTATCGCCCGGAGCATCGTAGATTCGCATGACGGACAGATCTGGGCGGAATCGGCCGACGGGGATATCCACTTTTATGTTAAACTTAGACTGGCAATCTAAGGAGAGGAAGTCGTAGCGAATGCCAGGCTATTTATTGGATTTGGATGGAACTTTGTATCACGGCGACCGGCCGATCCCCGGCGCTGCGGACTTCGTGCGGCAGCTGCGCAAGCAGGGATATCCGTTCGTTTTCTTAACCAACAACTCCTCCCGCACGCCGCAGGAGGTCGCCTCCCATCTGGAGGCGACAGGCATCGAAGCCTATGCGGAGGAAGTGCTTACTTCCTCCCAGGCGGCTGCCGGTCATCTGCTTCAGCTTCCGCTGACGAGCCGGCGCGTCTATTGCATTGGCGAGGGCGGGCTGCGAAGCGCTCTGGAAGAGGCGGGCTTCGAGCTGGCCGGCCCTTCCGGCGAGCCGGGGAGCGTGAGCGCCGTCGTCCAGGGCATCGACCGCTCGTTCGACTACGGGAAGCTGATGACCGCGGTCTCCCACTTGCGCCGAGGGGCTGTGTCCGTTCTTACGAATCCGGATCATCTGCTCCCCTGGAACGGCGAGCTGACGCCAGGGGCGGGCTCTCTCGGAGCCTCTATCGAACGCGCCTCGGGCGTCGTCCCCATCGTCATCGGCAAGCCTTCCGCCATTATTATGCAGGCGGCCATAGACAAACTGGGGCTGCCTGCCTCGGATATATGGACGGTCGGCGACAATTTGTCGACGGATATTCAGGGAGGGATCGCGATCGGTACGCGAACCGCGCTTGTATTAACCGGCCTGCTGACCGACGCGGCGGCCGCCGAATCGGCGATTGGCCGATCCGGTATTCGTCCGGACCGGATATGCGCGCATTTGCAGGAGCTGCTGGCTTGAGCGCGGCGCGCTGCGGATGGCTAAAGCTCTTTCGTTGTCAAACGAAAGGGCTTTTTGCGCTGCTCCGTTGACTTTTTTGCAGCAGAATGATACGATTTTGTTAAACAGTTAAAATATTTTGTGATCAATTATTTACATGGAAGGATATACCGACGATGACAAAGCGCGAACCCTATATCGAACGATTCGAACAGGCTTTCTTCACCTTGTTCCGCAAGCTGGGACCCGAGCTGGGACTGCCTCCGCATATTGCTCTAACGGGCCCCCAGACGATGATGCTTTATAAACTGCGCACGATGGGTCCTTGTCCCGGCGGCAAGCTGGCTCAGCAGATGGAAGTTACGCCAAGCGCAATCACCGTGATGATAGACAGGCTGGTCGCGCAGGGGCTCGTGGAGCGGACGCATGACGAGCATGACCGGCGCGTCGTGCTGCTGTCCATCACGGAGCAAGGCATGGATACGCTGCAGCAGATTCGCGCCGTCCGGGATGAGACTATCAAGAAATATTTGTCCTATATCGAGCCGGATGAGCTGGAGCTATTCCTGTCGACCTTCGAGAAGATCGTCAGCCAAAGCGCGGAGTAGCAAGGTCAGGCTCATGCTCCTTCGCCCGCTGTCCTTCAGCTCTGACGCCGCTTCATGGCCAGCCCCAGCTTGGCGGCCGTATCCGAGCCGGGAGAAGGCGTATACACGCTGATCCGCAAATCCGTCGGTCCCTGCACCTGAAGGGAGCTCAGATCGAATAACATCTTGCCGGCCTTCGCATGTCGGAATTCGATGAACACCTCCGGGGCGGGACTTACATCGTTTCGGTTCCAGATCGACAGGAAGTCCGGGTTCTGCTCGCTAAGCCTCGCAATAAACTCCCCATACCACGGATCTCCGACGTAGCGGCCGTAATAATAGCGAAAGATCGCCAGAAATCCGCATACGAACTCGTACCAGTTGGCGGCCAGAGCGCGAAATTCCTTGCGCGTGAACAGCAGCCAGATCAAATTCCTCTCCTCCGGCGGCACCTGATCGAACTCCATAAACACGGCCGCCGCCGCATCGTTCCAGCCCACAATCTGGCAGCGGCGGTCCGAGACGATCGCCGGACAGGAAGCCAGCTCCGTCAGCAGAATATGCAGAGACGGAGGCATGGCCCCGGTCTCGGACGCTCCCGCTGAGGCAGTCTGACTCGGCTGCTCCGAGGCCAGCGCGAATAAATAATGCCGTTCGTCCTCATTAAGCCGCAGCGCCGCCGCTACGCATTCCAGCACCTGCGGGGACACGGTGATTTCTCTCCCCTGCTCCAGCCATGTATACCAAGTCGTGCTCACCCCGGCAAGCTGGGCGACCTCCTCTCGGCGAAGGCCCGGGGTGCGCCTTCTCGTCCCTGCTGGAAGCCCTACATCCACCGGCTGCAGACGGGCGCGGTGACTCACCAGAAACTCCGCCAGCGCCGACAGGCGCACATCTTTATTCATGCTCCGACCCTCCATGGTTCCGCTTCTGTCTTCCTCCGGAAAAATCATGCTCATTCTGTTATTCATTATACCAGGATAACTGCCAACTTGTAATAGGATAAATCATGTGACATGATGAACCTATAGGACCTGATCCTATCATCAACCCAAGGAGGCTGACTCAAGTATGAAAACAAGAGTTGTCGTCACAGGCATGGGCGTTATCAGTCCGCTCGGCCACACGGTGGAGACGTTTTGGAGCTCGCTCACAGCCGGCAGGTCGGGTATCCGCAAGATCGAGGAGTTTGACAGCTCTCCCTATAAAATCAGAATCGCAGGCGCTGTCCGTGACTTTGACCCCGAAGCTTTATTCGGCCGGCGCGAGGCGCGGAGAATGGACCGTTTCAGCCAATTCGCCGCAACAGCAGCTCTGCAGGCCATTGATGACTCCGGACTTGTCGTATCGGAAGACAATGCCTTCCGGATCGGCGTCTACATCGGCACAGGCGTAGGCGGCCTGCAGACGATGCTGGATAATTACAAGACGCTGCTGGAGCGCGGCCCCGGCCGGGTCAGTCCCACGGTAGTCCCCATGATGATCGCCAATATGGCGGCGGCGACCGTCAGCATCCTGATCGGAGCCAAAGGTCCCTCCCTCGCCCCGGTCACGGCCTGCGCTACGGGCAACACGGCGATCGGCGAAGCGTTCAAGCTGATCCAGCGGGGCGGGGCCGATGCGGTGCTGGCTGGAGGAGCCGAAGCGACTACGCATGGGCTGGCTCTGGCCGGCTTCGGCAACGCAGCCGCGGCCTCCCAGCGAAATGACGAGCCCGAGCAGGCCAGCCGGCCGTTCGACGCCGGCCGGGACGGCTTCGTCATGGCCGAAGGCGCGGGCGTCCTCATGCTTGAGTCGCTGGAGCACGCGCTCGCCCGGGGAGCCCGGATCTACGGCGAGATCGTCGGCTATGCCTCCACCTCCGACGCCCATCATATGGTCGCTCCCGATCCGGAGGGCCGCAGCGCAAGCGCGGCGATCACGCTCGCACTCGCAGATGCCGGTCTTCCTCCCGAGGCGGTCGATTATATAAATGCGCATGCTACCGGCACCCAGCTCGGCGACCTGGCGGAAACCATCGCCGTGAAATCGGCGCTCGGCCGCCATGCCTACCGCATCCCGATCTCGGCGAACAAATCGATGCTGGGCCATATGCTGGGAGCGGCCGGAGGCGTGGAAGCGATCGCGCTGCTCCAGACGATCCGCCACGGCCTTATTCCGCCGACGGTTAACCTGGACAGCCCCGATCCGGACTGCGATCTGGATTATGTGCCCCATACCGCCCGCCGCGCGTCCCTGGAGGTCGGCTTGTCCAATTCCGTCGGCTTCGGCGGCCATAACGCCATGCTTGTGATTCGCAGCTACAGCTAGCTGCCCGCCGGTCCCGGCTTGTCTGCGCCAATAAGCCTTGCCGCTCCATCTCCTGGAGCGAGCAAGGCTTATTGGTTGTGCATCGTCTGATCGATAGCGCCTAGCGCATCTTAATCCTCAATCGGCAGTCCGCGCAGCTTCAGCCGGTCCTCCGCCGCGTCGGCAGCCAGCCTCTCCAGCCACCGCAGCTCAACGGCGGCGTGCTCCATACGTCCCTTCATCATATGCAGAACACTGCGCGAAACCTCATGGATGTGGCTGTCATACACTTCGCGAAGCATGGCCAGCGCGCGCCGCTGCTCCTCCACCTTATTCAGCAGCAGCTCATACAGCCGCTCCCGGTCCCCGTACCGGGCAAAAACCAGCGCCGCGTACAGCGGATGATACACCGTCTTCGTATCGGTGAATTGCGCCTCCAGCAGCTCCTGAAACAGCTGCCTCCCGGCGCTCGTGATCCGGTACACCGTCCTGCCCTGCCGGCTGCTGTCTTTCTCCGTATCCGCCTGCTCCACCGCTCCCGACTTCTCCAGGGTCTCGATGGCGTAATACAGGGAGCCCTCCTGCATCTTGATATAATGGAGCATGTTCCGCTCCTTCATCTTCAGCCGCATCTCATACGGATGACAGTCTTCTTCCATCAACAGTCCCAGGATGACCAGCTTCATCGACATAACGGAACGTTCCCTTTACATATGGCCATGCTGTGGAGCCGAGACCGCTTCGTTGTCTCCGGCCTGATCCGGCTTCTGTCCCCCCGCCGGCAGCTCCAGTCTGGACTTGCCCAGCAGCAGCACGAAGATAAAGCCCACCACGGCGATCACAATCGATACCTGGAAGACGAAGGCGATGGAATCGGCCAGCCCGAGGATCAGCTTATCCAGCACCGGCTTAGGCACAGCCTGGCGGAATTCTTCGCTGAGCAGCGCCTGCGGCGAGGCCGGCGCCTGACTGGCGGCATTCTCCGGCAGCAGCTCGGCGATCCGGTTTTTCAGCGAATACGACTGAACTGTACCCAGCACGGTCACTCCGACGGCCGAGCCGATGGAGCGGAAAAACGAGACGAGCGAGGTCACGAGGCCCCGGTATTCGAAGCTGACGCTTTGGACCGAAGAGATGGAGATAACCGGGAACTGAGCGCCGATCCCGAGACCGAGCATGATCATATACAGCGTGACCAGCAGGCGCGGCGTTTCAACCGAGATAGTCCCCAGCAATACAGTAGCGACGAGCAGCAGCGCAGCCGAGTACAGCATAATGGTCCGGTACGAAGCCGCAGCCAGGAACCGCCCGCCGAGCGCGCTGCTGGCGACAACCCCCAGCATCATGGGGGTCAGGACGAGACCCGCGCTTGTGGCCGAGCCCTGGAACACGCCCTGAATGAACAGCGGAATATACGTCGCCGCCGCTATCATCAAGGTGCCGTAGAAGAAGCTTACGCCCATGCTTGCGGTAAACAGCCGGGAGCGGAACAGCTGGAACGGCACGATCGGCGCCGAGGCGCGGCGTTCGATGAAGTAGAACAGCACGAGCAGCACCGCCGCTCCCGCGAACATGCCGATGATCGTCGCCGAGGACCAGGCATACCCCTCCTTGCCGCCAAGCTCCAATCCGAGCATCAGCGCAATGATGGCCGCCGTAAACGTCAAGGTGCCGAGCCAGTCGATCCTCTGATTCGGGTTCTTCGGCAGAACCGGGTGATAGCATAAGGAAATCAGCACCAGAGAGAAGATTCCGAGCGGCAGATTAATATAGAAAATCCACTGCCAGTTTACATAGTCGGTAAAGTACGCTCCCGCAAGCGGGCCCAGCACGCTGGAGATGCCGAATACGGCTCCGAACAGCCCTTGCATCTTGCCCCGCTTCTCCGGAGGAAAGATATCGAACACGATGGCAAATGTGATCGGCATCATCGCCCCGCCTCCGATCCCCTGGATCGCCCGGTAGATGATAAGCTGGAGCATCGTCTCCGACGTTCCGCACAGCGCGGAGCCGATCATGAACACGACCAGTCCGATCAGGAAAAACAGCTTGCGTCCGTACATATCGCCCAGCTTGCCGAAGATCGGCATGGCGACGACGTTGGCGATCAGATACGCCGAGAACACCCATACGAACTGATCCAGTCCGCCAAGCTCCCCGAGAATGGTCGGCATCGCTGTCGAGACGATCGTCTGGTCGAGCGAAGCCAGCAGCAGAGCCAGCATAAGGCCGGTTACCGTCCAAGGGATGTTGGACTTTTTATTCATTTCCATCGATAAACCCCCGTTACCATTAAATAATTTAACTCTAAAGTGATTATACTCAAATTTGAGCAATTAGCAACCATTACCTGAGGGAGGTTAACGTCCAATAGGAGCCCCCTCTCCGTTTGCCCTTCCCTTTCCATTGTCATATAATGAAAGGTGACCTAGACGCCCGCCCGTGCACGTTCACGCCTTTGGAGAGGAGGTACGACGTGAACCTGAACCAGTTGGAAACGCTAATTACCATTTCCAAAACGATGAGCTTTCGAAAAGCCGGAGAACTGCTCAATCTGACCCAGCCGGCCGTATCCGCCCAGATCAAAAGTCTGGAGGACGAGTTCAAGACCGTGCTGATCGACCGCAATCAGCCCGTCACCTTGACCGACAGCGGGCGCGTTTTTCTGGACCATGCCGAGATGATTCTGCAGACGGTCGAGGACCTGAAGCAGAGGCTGGCCGACTTGAGCCAAACACCCCAGGGCCATATCCATCTGGGCACCACGACATCCATCGCCATGCAGATTTTGCCGCGCGTGTTGTCCTACTTTCAGAATCAGTTTCCGCTGATCAAAACGACGATCCATTCGATGTCGAGCTCGCAAATCATGCAGAGCGTCGAGAACGGAACGATTGACATCGGGATCACCTATTTGTTCGAGAAGCAGCCGAGTCTGGAAAGCTCGGTGCTGTACTACGACACCTTCGAGCTGACTGTGGCCCCTGAGCATCCGCTTGCGAAATATGCTCATGTGCCCATCGAGAAGCTGCATGATCTTCCCCTCATCATGCTGTCCCCGGAGACGGCGGGGCGGCGGTTCGTAGACCAAGTATTCAAGCTGCTTCACATCGCTCCGCAGACGGTTATGGAGCTGTCAAGCAGCGAGGAAGTGAAGCGGATGGTCGAGCTCAACCTGGGAGCCGCCATCATCTCCAAGATGTCGATTCAGAAAGAATTGAGGCTCGGGTCCCTGAAGATGATCAAGGTCAATGAGCTGGAGATCAGCCATCCTGTCGGAGTCGTGTACAAGTCGGGGCGTTATCTCAGCTCGGCGCTGCATCAATTCCTGCTCGACCTCAAGGGCATGCAGGAAATCCAATTCATAGGTTCGGAGTGAGAACACGATATGAAATTCGACTTACATACGCATCATGAACGTTGCGGTCATGCGATCGGCACCATCCGCGATTATGTAGAGGCCGGCATCCGCCACGGGCTGCAGGTCATCGGCATCAGCGACCACTCCCCTTACTTCGCAAGCGGCGAGGATCAGGCGCAGCCCGGCATCGCGATGGCCAAGAGCGAATTCAGCCGTTACATCGATGAAGTTTTAAAGCTCAAAGCCGAATATGCAGGACGCATCGAGGTGCTGCTCGGCGTGGAATCCGACTTTTTCCCTGAGCATGCTGAGACTTACCGGGCCGTCTACGCCCAGTATCCGTTCGATTACATCATCGGTTCGGTGCATCTGTCGGGCGGGGTCAGCATTTTTAACCGCAAGCGGTGGAAAGGCTTGGACGAGCCGCAACAGGTTGAGCAGAAGGAAATCTACTACGATCTCATCGAGCAGTCGGCCCGCAGCGGCATGTTTCAGATTCTCGGGCATATCGATGCGATGCGCGGCTACTATCCCGCATTTTCCGATATCAAAACGGAAGCCGTCGACCGCACGCTGAAAGTGATCGGCGAGCGTAACATTGCCATCGAGATCAATACGTCGGGGAAAACGAAGGATTGCGGCGGCTGGTATCCGATCCATGAAGTGCTCGAACGCGCCTTCCATTACAACGTGCCGGTCACCTTCGGCTCCGATGCCCACGTGCCGGACCGCGTCGGCGACGACTGGGACGAGGTGGCGGCCACACTCAAGTCCATCGGCTATCGCGAGTGGGTTTACTTCAAGGAGAAGCGCCCCGTCAGCGTGCCGCTGTAGCAGCCCTACGCGCCTCCTGGGGGCAGTCCATCGCCGCCTCAAAAGGCCCGGCCGCTTGCTGCTGACCGTGACCGTGCGCCGCCTGCGCCTGTGCCGGCAAGCGGGGAACCGCGCGGAGGCGGTCTGCGGGCCAGACAACTTCGCAAGCAGCGCAAGGGGCTGACGCTCCCGGCAGAACTTCAGTTCAGCCGGGGTGTCAGCCCCTTGTTTGCCTGCGCTTATTCACTTGCCGGGCGGGCGCGGGCGCCGCCATGCCCGTCAGCGGCGCCCGCGCGGCCCCGCGCTGCGCCGTCCCGGCCCCGCCGGGCGTCCGTGCTGCGCCGCGCGCCCGGCGCGTCCTGCGCTGCCCGGACGCGCCGCAGACATGCCGCGGGTACCGGCTGGCCTCGGTTGAGGACGGCGCTTGACCGACGCCGTCTTCAACTGGCCGCCAAGACCTCCCAGGCCGAAGCCGCCGCCGAACAGCTTGAACACCGGACCGAACTGCCGGAAGATGCTCACCATCTTCTGAACCTTGCCCATCGTGGACAATATGCCGTCCAGTCCGCCCATGCGGTTGAACAGCGCCATGAAGTCGCCGCCTCCCAGCGTTCCTGCAGCGGCGTCCGCTCCCGACGCCGCGCCGCCCGCTGCCGCACCGCCGGCCGCCGCGCCACCGCCCAGCGCCGCCGTCTGGCCTAGATCATCGAGAGGCGAATACAAGCCCCGGACCTCAGCCGTATTCAGCCGGGGCTGAGGTCTCGCTATGCGCGGCCTGCGGACCGGCTTGCCCGCGGCCGTACGTCCTGGCGCAGAGGAGGAAACCCGATGCCCCCCGGATGCGCGTTGTCGTTTGCCCATACGTTGTACACCCTTCCTTCTGCTGTCCAACGGCTAACCCCACTTGTTTGTATCCGATGGCTCTACCCTAGCATATGTCCGTCCCAGGACACGGGTATGGTCTCTTTCCCATCCCCCCGGCAAAATAGGCGGCCCGGCTATTCCGCGGCGAGCGGGACAGGCAGCCGGCCTGCAGCCTCGAGCTCTCCGGCCAGCACCATCGCCAATGCCCGCATCGCAGGCGCCGTGTTCTCGTAGCAGGCCAGGAAGGTTGGCACATCCGGCAGCACCCGGATGTCGAAGGGCACCCGAGCCGCGGCCACAATCAGACGAATGCCCGGCTGTCCGGCCAAGGACTGGATCAGCTGCGCCTGCTCCGGGATGAACGCCGCGTTATAGCTCACGAACACGACCTGTTCCGTCTCCGCCGCCAGGCTGAGCGTCCGCATCGCTTCCTCCGACGTAGGCTTCACGCCGATGCGCTCCTCCCGCACGGTCCACTGCTTCGCCGACAGCCAGTAGCCCAGCGACTGCTCACGGGCCAGCACCTCATCCACCTCGGAGCTGACGCGCACCTCCGGCCAGATGATCAACACCGGCTTGCCGCTATCCAGCGGCAGCAGCTCCCCGCCGCGCAGCAGCGTAATGCTGCGCTCGCTGATATGCTCGGCGAGCTTGAGCGAGGTTTGCGTAGCCAGCTGTCCTCCCGGCTCCAGCGCCGGCGCAGCCTCCAGCTCCGCAAGCGGCTGCTCGCCCGATACCCGGCGGTTTTTCAGCGCAAGCAGCCGCTGCACCGACCGGTCGATCCGCTCCTCGCTGATCCGCCCGCTCTCCACTGCGGCCACCAGCGCGTCAAGCGCCTCCCGCTGGCGCTCGTAGCGATGGCTGACCAGCACCAGGTCGGCTCCCGCCTCGACCGCTTTCACGGCTCCCTCGCCGATTCCGTAGAACCCCGCGATGGCGTTCATCTCCAGACAATCCGTGACGACGACGCCGTCATAGCCCAGCTCCTGCCGCAGCAGTCCTTCGATGACGCGGGAGGACAGCGTAGCCGGCAGCCGCTCGGGCTCCACGGACGGGAACAGCACATGCGCGGTCATCACCGCATCCGTTCCCTGCTCGATCGCGCGGCGGAACGGAGCCAGCTCCAGCTTATCCAGCCGCTCGCGCGCATGCGGCACGGTAGGCAGCGAGTGATGGGAATCCTCTCCCGTATCGCCGTGGCCGGGGAAGTGCTTGACCGTGGCCGCCACGCCGGCATCCTGAAGTCCCCGCACCGCCGCCACGCCCAGCTCGCTCACCAGCTCCGCGGTGCCGCCGTAGGAGCGCACGCCGATGACCGGGTTATCCGGATTGTTGTTAATGTCCAGAGACGGCGCAAAATTCATATTGACGCCCATCTGCCGCAGCTCCGTCCCCGTCACCTTGCCGGCGATATAGGCGGCGTCCGAATCGCCCACAGCGCCAAGAGCCATGTTGCCGGGCATAACCGTCACCCCCTTCTCGATCCGGGTGACCATGCCTCCTTCCTGATCGACGGCGATCAGGAGCGGCGGCAATCCGGCGATTTCGGCCTTCTTCTGCAGCTCCTCCGACATTGCGGCTACTTGGGCAGGCTCCTCCAGATTGCGGCGGAAGTAAATAACGCCGCCTATCGCATCATCCGTAATCAGCCTGCCGATCTCCTCGGTAGGCGTCTTGCCCGGAAAGCCGCACATCAGCAGCTGCCCGATCTTTTGGCGCAGCGTCAGCTCATTCAGTTCCCATTGCTTGTTCCCCATATTCCCGCTCCTCCGTCTCTTTGACCGAACCTCCGGCTTGTTCCCGGAACTCCGATGGCGTCATTCCTTCGTATTTATGAAATACCTTCGTAAAATACCGCCGTTCCGCATACCCGACCAGCTTGCCGATCTGGGTAACGCTCTTATCGCTCGACAGCAGCATCTGCTTGGCCAGCTCCATACGCTCCCGCGTCAGATATTCGAGGAAGGTCTCCTGGTGCTGCTGCTTGAACAATAAGCTGAAGTAACTGCAGCTGATGCCCAGATGCTGGGCCAGCTCGTCGAGGCCGAGGTCCTGCGACAGATGCTTATGTATATAATCACGCGCGGAGGCCATCAGCAGCTCCGGCGTCTTGCGCCGGCCGGCGCTGGTCTGCAGGCATTCCTGGACAAGCAAATGCACGCACTCCACCAGACATTTCACCCCGAAGGACTTCTCCAGCTTCGTCCAGACCCGCTTCTCCTGAGCGCTGTCCAGCAGACCGATCGCCCGCATTTCCCTTAGCAGATGGAGATTCAGGAAATGCAGCATCTGCTCCACTCGCATCGAGCCTTGCCCGGCCAGCTCCTTTAGCGTGCGGTTCAGCTCTTCAAGCCCGGCCTCGATCTTATTCGCATCTCCCTGCGTCAGCCCGCTTACGAGACCGTCCGCGATATTCCAATAGGAATTGTCCGAGCCTTCCGAGGCAGCATTCGGCTCGATCCATATCACCTGCTTGTTCTCCAGCCCCAGCTGAAGACCGCGCTGCGTTTTGCGGTAGGCTTCTGCCAGCAGCTCGACTGGAATAATAGCCGGGTATACGCCAACGCTGACCGACAGCTTCACATACTGCCGCACCGCATCCTGCACCAGCTGCGACCACTGCCCGAGCAGGTCTGCCGGCACACCGCCCGCTCCTACGCCTTTCTTCATGGAAGGAAGCGGAATCAGGACGCACCATTCCCCTTCCCGCGTCAGGAGCACCGCATATTCGGCCACCTCGGAGCGCAGCGCCTCCTGCAGCACATTGCGTACGGCGAAGTGAACCAGCTTGCGCTCGCGCTCGTCCTGCTTGGCAATCTCCGAATAATCGTCGAGGTCGACCAGCAGCATCGCATAATATTGGTCAAGCCATGACCGGTCCTCTTCATCCAGCAGGCGATGCAGCGGGAACGACGTGTAATCCATCAGCAAATCGAGCAGCACCTTCTCATACGCCAGCTCGGAAATTTCCCGCCACTTGGTCGTTTCCTTCAACTGATGCTGCTTGCGTTCGCGGATTTGCGCGGCCAGCCGTCCGATCACATTCTCCAGCTCTTCATAATCGATCGGCTTCAGCAGATAATCGCAGGCGCCGAATTTAATTGCGGAGCGGGCGTAATCAAATTCCTGGAACCCGGTCAGCATAATAAATTCGCCCTCATAACCCGCGGCGCGCAGCTGCTTCAGCAGCTCAATCCCGTCCATCATCGGCATGCGGATATCGGATAGAATCAGATCCGGCTGCTTCTCGGCGGCCAGCTCCAGCGCCTTGAGCCCGTTGGAGGCGGTTCCGACGACCTCGACCTCCATCTGGGCCCAGGGAATAATTTTCTCCAGATTCCGGACGATATTAATCTCGTCGTCGACCAGCATCGCTTTGATCTTCAAGCTCATCACCAGCTTCGTTTAGGTATGGAGCAGCGTATCCGGGTGCCTTGCCCCTTCTCGCTGCAGATCATCATGCCGAACCCGCTTCCATAATGGATGCGCAGCCGATCCGCGACATTCGGGATGCCCAGCCCGACCCGCTCGCCCGCAGCGGCATCTCCCGCATCCGTTCGTGCTATGGCAGCCTTTCCGCTGTTCAAGCGCAGCAGCACCTGCTCGGGAATGCCAGGCCCGTTATCCTCCACCCAGACGATAACGGCGTCCTCCGTCTCCTCGGCCGCGACCCGGAGAAAGCCTTTCTTGCCGGAAGCTCCCCAGTGCTCTTCGTGCGACTCCTCAAAGCCGTGCTGGATACTGTTCTCCAGCAAAGGCTGCAGCGTCAGCTTAAGGATAGGCGTAGAAGCCAGGTGAACGGGAACCTCGATCTCGTAATCGAATAAATCTTCGAACCGGTACTTCTGAATCTCCAGGTAGTTGGTGACATGCTCGATCTCCATCGACAAAGGAATTTCTTCCTTCTGGTAGAAGCTTACCCGCAGCAGCGTGCCTAGACGCTGGACCATCCGGCTTACCTTCCGGCCTTCGTTCTGAGCGGCGAGCGCATTGATCGACTCCAGCGTGTTAAAAAGGAAATGCGGCTTGATCTGCGCCTGCATCAGCATCAGCTCCGCCTTGTTCTTGCGCTGCTGCTCCAGCTTGACCTCCAGCAGCAGCGTATCGATCCGCTCGACCAGGCTGTTGAAGCCTCTGGCCAGCACATTGGTCTCGTCCTTGCTTCCCGTCTGCACCCGGACGGTCAGATCGCCGATCTCGACCTTCTTCATGGAGCCGGCCACATACCGGATAAACTTGATGATCCGGCCGACAAACAGCAGGTTGAACAGCAGCGCGCTGAGCACGCATAAGGCCGTGATGACGCCGATCCACAGCATCACCTGCTCCGAGCGCCCCGACAAGTAAGCCCATGGGGTCACGGAGACGACGCTCCAATTCATCCGGCCGTAGCCCTCCAGCGCCAGGTGATGGACGGAGACAACGCTCTCCACATCCTCGAACTTGGTTTTGAGACTCTGGTATTCGCCCGCCAGCTCCAGCTTGCCTTTCGTCACTTCCTGAATATGTCGGCCGCCGAGCTTGCCCTTGTTGTCGATCATGATCAGCCCGTTCTCGTTGACCATCATGAACCGGACATCCTCGGAGTGGTTCGTCCCGAAGTAGTTGAATATTTCATGAAGCTCGTTGAATTGAAACTGCTGCAGCATGACGCCTATATTATTAAGCGTATACATATCGTTAATGACGCGGATCTGAGTGAACAGCTGCGGATTGTTCGTAATTTCCGGATTCTCATACGGGCCGATCCAGCGCGGTATGCCGTTGAGCTTCAGCACCTCCAGCATCACCGGATGCTCGATCAGCGATTCGTAGGGATAACGCCGGTAGCCGATTTTCCCTTCGCTGTACGTATTTCCCCCGAAGCTGTATAAAGTGATCGCATAGGCGGGAGAGAACTTCAGGAATGTCCGCTGAAGCAGCCGCTCATATTCCGCCTGGCTGACCTGGTCGAGGCGATCCTGCCGCAGCACCCGCTGGATGTCTTCGCGAAGCATCGAGTCTTCCGAGAAATAATTGGCTTCCTTCAGCACATACGTAATGTTGCGGCCGACTGCCTTCAAGGTAAACTCCGACTGCTCGGCATAATTTTCCTCGATAATATGCTGCGACAGCAAATAGGTGATCGCGCCTAACACACAAAACGGGACGAGGATAAAGGCCATAAACGCCAGAAACACTTTTTTTCTCAGGTTCACGGCTGTCTCCTCGTTTCCCGGTTAGCTTCTTCCTGTACCAGCTGCACCCGCTCAAGCACCTGCTCCGCCGTCAGCTTGCCCCCGAGCAGCTCCTGCATGGCGGTTTCCAGCGTCTCGCGCACCTTCGCCTGAACGATGGAATCGAAGGCAGGGAAGGTTTTGTTCTTCGACGCCTCCAGCAGCACGCCGATGATCGGATGTATCCCTGTCATATTCGTGAGCTTCATCGAAGGCAAAATACCCGATTCCATCAGCTGCCGCTTCTGGGCTTCTTCGCTGTACATGATTTTGATAAACTCGGTAACCGCTCTGCGCTCCCGATCGTTCACGCCGGAAGAAAAGCCGTAGCCGTTGGAATGGCTGCCGTTGATCAAGCCGTCCCCCTTGCCGCCGACAGCCGGAAAGTTGAAAAAGCCGATATCGTCGATAATGCGCGACTGCATCGAATCGAGCAGCGACGCGTTCGCCCAGCTGCCGTCGAACAGCATGGCCGCCTCGCCCGCACGAAACTTCTGATGCTGCGCCGCATACTTGCTGCGGAGGCTGTCCGCCTGCAGATACCCTTTGTTCAGCAGCAGCTCATAACGCCGGAAGCCGTCCAGCACATCCGGATCCGTCCATTTCCTCGTACCCTCAACAAAACCTTCGACCGACTCGGGTCCTGCGGTACGCACCCACAGCGTATTCAGCATCATATTGATGACCCAGGCATCCGAGGAAGCGAGCGCGAACGGCGTGATCCCGGATGCTTTCGCCTTGGCGGCCACATCGAGCAGCTGCTCCCACGTCTGGGGAACGGAGACGCCCAGCTCCCGGAAGATGCGTTTATTGTAAAAAACCCCCTCAACAAACGAAGCTATCGGAAGACCGTACACATGGCCGTTCACCGTAAACTCATCCAGGCTGTTGAACGCACCCTCCAGCCCAAGCTCCTCCAGAATCGGCGTCAGATCCAGCAGCCGCCCGGCCTTCACGTATTTCCTCGTGTCCGAGCCGCCGAATAAATCAAAAATTTCCGGAGGGTTTCCCGCGGCCATCTCACCCGGCAGCTTCTCGAAGCGGTTAACCTTGTCTTCGATTCCCTCCAGCTCCACCTTCAAGCCGGGCACGTTCGACTCCATCCGGTCGGCCACTTCCTCCAGAATCTGGAGCCTTAGCCGGTCCTGGTCCTTCACCTGCGTGTGCCGCAGCGTTACCGTGAACGGTCTGGCATGCTCTGTCCTCCCGCTATCCGAAGAGCCGGGTATAAGCGGCTTCAGCAGCTCGGAACGCGTGCTGCAGCCTGCGAGCAGACAGAGCGTCAAGGCAAGCGCTGCAAGTCCGGCAGCATTTGTTCGGTTCACCGGCATCCCTCTTTCACATGACATGCAGAACATAGATGTTTCTTTTCATTATAGTATGTCACGAATGGACGTACAGGGGGAAGTTCTTATTGAGGGGAGGGATAAAATTCTCTAATCCATCCGGGCTCCATTATAAAGCGCCTCATTCCGGTAACGCTTTAAAATTTCATCCACCGTCTCCTCCGCGGTCAGCGCCGAGCTGTCCAGCCACATACCGATGCGAGGAGTATCCTGCTTCAGCACCTGATCCAACGCCGCTACCGTCCATATGCCGTAGCCTTTTTTGGGTCGCTCGGCTTCGCGCTGCTCGACTGTTTCAGCATTCGGACACAGGACGACCACATACAGAGGCCGGCTTCGCACGTTGGCAACAAAATCATGAAGCAGCGGACCAACGACAACATCCTGCATAATGACGGTAAAACCGTGTTCGTAATACGTATCTGCGGCTTGAGCGGTTAACCGGTAACGAAGCCGAAGCTGATTCAGCTGATCCTCCTGGGCATCCGGATGGACTTCTTTGCGGTTGTGTATGACCATTTTCCGGAACATATCCCCGCGCAAATGAACCGACGAAGCAAAACGTTCGGCAAGCAGCTGTGCGACCGTCGATTTGCCGCTTGCCATAATGCCGGTTATTAGAAAAAGACATTGATTTTCCAATAGCATATTTCTTCCCTCCTAGTTATAAACGCTATTTACATTGTAGATCATTAGCTGCATTTCTTATTAGTACAGTTTAGTTATAATCGTCCACGCTCGTAAGATCTCCGGCTTCCAGCTATCCCTAACAAAAAAACCGATACCGGTTTTGTAAACCCGACATCGGCTGTAACCTCTATTCCTATCGTTGATACACTTTGGAAGTCCGGTGAATAACCCGCGACCTGCGGCCGATAGGAGTTTCCACTCGCTGTTTCAATTCCCCGTCGGCTCTCCGGCCTCTTATTCACCGGATTACTGGGCTCAATGAGCCACGGCATTGTATGTCATAATCCAGATCGAACCCGCTACAATCGTCAGCAAAATGATCATACCCAGGATCAGCGCCATGATGTTCCAACGCGCGTTCGGGCCTTCCTTAACATGCATGAAGAACAGCAGCTGAACGACGAACTGCAGGATAGCGGCCAGCAAAATGATGACCAGCGTGCCCGTTCTATTCACCATACCGCCAAGCACGATTACGAGCGGGATGATCGTCAGGATGATCGACAGCGCGAAGCCGATCACATACGATTTCAGCGAACCGTGGGACCCTCCGGCATCATGCTGCTGATGACCGCCTCCGGAGCGGGCCGGTTGAGCCGTTTTGGAGCCTGCCATGTTACATCACCCCCATCAGGTAGACAACCGTGAATACGAAAATCCACACCACGTCCAGAAAGTGCCAATACAAGCTGAGAACCTCGACCTTGCGCTTGGTGACCGGCGTAATTCCCCGCTTGCGCAGCTGCAGCATCAGCCCAAGCATCCAGACGAGCCCAAGCGAGACGTGAAGTCCGTGCGTGCCGACCAAGGTAAAGAAGCCCGACAGAAACGCGCTTGTGCTGATCGTCGCTCCTTCACCCACCATATGAATAAACTCGGCCAGCTCCAGGGCGATAAAGGCGGCGCCAAGCGCGGCAGTTACGCCGAGCCAGCCAATAAGCGCCTTTTTCTTGCCTGCGTTCATCGCCAGGACGGCCAAGCCGCTCGTGAAGCTGCTCGTCAGCAAGATGAAGGTCTCGGCGATAATGCCCGGCATCTGGAACAGCTCTTCCGGCGTCGGCCCGCCGTTCGTATTGCCCCGCAGCACGACATAGGTCGCGAACAGCGTGGCGAACAAGATGCAGTCCGTGATTAGAAACAGCCAGAAGCCGAATGTTTTAAGCGATTCATGCTCATGCTCATGATGGTCGTCATGACCGTGAGCCGCATGTCCGTGCGAGCCATGGCCGTGAGATACCGTTTGTGCCATTAGACTCTCACCTCCCGTAAGCTTGCTTCCGTCCGCTTGATCTCATCGACCGGAATATAGTAGTCGGTATTATAGGTAAAGGAACGAACGATCATGCAGATCGCTACGCCGGCCAGCGCCGGGATCGCCATCCACATCCAGCCCCAGACGAAGCCGAAGCCGACGAAGAACCACAAGAACGACATAACGAAAGGGATAGCCGAATTGCGCGGCATATGAATCGGCTCCAGCTTAGCCTTATCCCGCTCGGCGTACAGCTTGGCTATCGCCTGCTCGCCGCCGCCAAGCCGCTCCTTGCGTTCCCACCAGTCATCCGTTTCCTTGACTTCAGGCTGCACGGCGAAGTTGTACAACGGAGCCGGCGATGGAATCGACCATTCCAGCGTCCGTCCGTCCCAGGCGTCGCCCGTCGTATCCCGCTCGTGATTTTTAATGCTGTAAGCAATCTGCCACACCTGGAAGATGAAGCCGATCCCCATCATGAAGCCGCCGACCGTCGATACGAGGTTAAGCGGTCCCCAGCCCATGTCGAAGTCATACGTGTACATCCGGCGCGTCATCCCCATCAGTCCAAGGATGTACTGCGGCATAAAGCATACGTAGAACCCGATGTTCCAGGTCCAGAACGCCCATTTGCCCAGATGCTCATTGAGCTTGAAGCCGAACATCTTCGGCCACCAGTAGTACAAGCCCGCGAAGTAGCCGAACGCCACGCCGCCGATCAATACCTGGTGGAAATGCGCGATCAGGAAGTAGCTGTTATGGAATTGGAAGTCGGCCGGCGCCACGGACAGCAGCACCCCGGTCATCCCCCCGACCACAAAGCACGGAATAAATGCGATCGTCCACATCATCGGGGTCGTAAAGCGTATCCGTCCCCTGAACATCGTGAACAGCCAGTTAAATACTTTAACCCCGGTGGGTATGGCTATCGCCATCGTGGTTAAGGCAAAGAAGGCGTTGACGTCGGCCCCCGATCCCATCGTGAAGAAGTGATGCGCCCAGGTGAAGAAGGACAGGACGCTGATAATCAGCATGGCGAAAACCATCGATTTATAGCCGAACAGCTTTTTCTTCGAAAACACGGATACAATCTCCGAGAAGATCCCGAAGGCCGGGAGAATAACGATATACACCTCGGGATGTCCCCACATCCAGATGAGGTTGATATACATCATCGGGTTACCCCCGCCGTCGAGCGTAAAGAAGTGGGCGCCCAGAAACCGGTCCAGGAACAGCAGAGCCAGCGTCACCGTCAAGATCGGGAAAGCGAAGATGATGATGATGCAGCTCGAAAACACGGACCAGGTGAACATCGGCATTTTCATCAAGGTCATGCCGGGCGCGCGCATTTTCAATATCGTCACGATAAAGTTAATCCCCGTCGCCAAGCTTCCGATCCCGGAGATCTGAATACCCCAGATATAAAAGTTCTGCCCGACTCCCGGGCTGTGGGATACTTCAGACAGCGGCGGATATGCCAGCCAGCCTGCATCCGGCGAGCCGCCGATAACGAAGGATACGTTGAACAGCATCGCTCCGAAGAAAAACATCCAGAAGCTCAGCGAGTTCAGGAACGGATACGCCACGTCGCGCGCTCCGAGCTGCAGCGGCACCACGATGTTGAACAAGCCGAACATCAGCGGCATCGCCATGAACAAAATCATAATGACGCCATGCGTCGTAAAAATCTGGTTGTAGTGATCGGCATGCAAAAATTCGGTATTCGGCAGCGCCAGCTGCAAGCGCATCAAGAGCGCGTCCACGCCGCCGCGGAACAGCATGAGAATGGAGCAGATGATGTACATGATGCCGATTTTTTTATGATCGACGGTTGTCAGCCATTCACGCCAAAGCCAGCTCCACTTCTGGAAGTAGGTGAGCACGAATACGATCGCCACCATGGCGATAGCGATGCTGACCTGGGCTCCGAGTATCAGTGGATCGCCGGTCACGAAAAATTCGGACGCGAACTGTTTGATCTTATCCAGCATGTGCGGACTTCCTTTCTATTGTTTAGTGCCCGAGGTCGTCGTGGCCTGCGAAGGCTGAGGCGTCTGATCGGCTTTGCCGTGTCCGCCGTGTCCGCCGCCCACAGCGTATTTATTGACAATCTGGTTGAAGAGCCCTTCCGGGAAAGCGGAGAAAAATTGAGGGGTCGCTTTGCCCGGCGTCGCCAGATGCTCATATCCGGCCTTGCTCAGCGCAGGCGTGGACCGCTTGACTTCGCTTACCCACTTCTGAAACTGCTCGTCCGTAACGGCATCCACATCGAAGGTCATGTCGGCAAAATGCTCGCCGCTGAAGTTCGCGCCGGAGCCGTAATATTTGCCCGGATGGTCAGCCTGCAGATACAAGGTCATCGCCATGCCCGACATCGTATACATCTGCCCGCCCAGCTGCGGAATCCAGAAGGAGTTCATCGGCGCATCCGAAGTCAGCTCAAACTTGATCGGCACGTCTTCCGGAATTTGCAAATAGTTGACGGTGGCAATCCCCTGCTCCGGATACATGAACAGCCATTTCCAATCGAGCGACGTCACCTGAACCGTAAGGGGCTTTTTCTCGGATTCGATCGGCTTCGACGGCTCAAGCGCATACGTATACTTAACCGTTATAATCCCCAGCGTGATGATGACCAGGATCGGAATGCCCCACCAGACGGTTTCCATCCAGGTGCTATGGGACCAATTCGGCTTGTAGGAAGCTTTGTTGCCCGGCTTGTCGCGATACTTCCAGACGATGTATGCGGTCAGCAGCAGCACAGGAACGAGAATGGCCGCACAGAGCAGCGATGAGATAAGGATCAAATCTTTTTGACCTTGACCGATAGGCCCTTTCGGGTCCATCACAATGACCTGCTCCCCGCAGCCCGCCAGCAGCATAAGCAAGGTCACGATCAACAGCGGAAATACGGTCCGAATCGCCTTTTTCGGATTTGGCATGATGAACCTCCTGTTCGTTGTTCGACAACCATAGTGAATGTTAAGATGCGTGAACGTTTTTCATTTTATGTGATTTTGTTCACTTTCTTCTCTATAAGTAACATACCAAATTTCCGCCCCTTGTGAACCAGGGTTAACAAATACGTCAACCATTCGCCATTTTCCTGTAAAACAAATGTCACCTGTTCGACATTGATTAAACTGAAATCTTATGAAAAGAAAAAAACCTCCTGCCGCGCGGGCAAGAGGTCCGTTATTGGACATATGCTGGGCCTTCTATTCCGTCACCGACGCGGCGCGTGAATGGACCAGATGAATAGCTGTACGGATCACATAAATAAACACGCTGCCGACCATACAGCCAATCCCCACCATAAGAGAGGTATTCTTGTCGCTGAAATGATGCAGGTTAAGCATGCTGAGTACCAGACCCAATCCAAGGAATACCCACGCTGCAGCCGTCATCATCGTGACCAGACGACCCACATCGCGTCCGACGCCGTCCCTGTTGTTCGTTGATGTAGTTCTTGTCGTCATGCCAATCACTCCAATCTTGATGAAAGTGCTTTCTCGTGAATAGTATATCACATCTTCCCGCGAGATGTTCAAACTTTTTTCACATTATGGCCATATATCGGACAAATATAGGCCCGTCTTATAGTAGTTTACCCCGTAGGGATGGGATTAAATCGATTTGGAATTAAATCACTTTCAAAAACTGCACCTCGCATCGGCCAGTTCCTTGAAGCTCTTCGCGTATGGCTCTATGTTGGGCATGGGGAGAAATGGATCATGGGGCTCCAACCGCTCTTGAAGTCATGTCCGATTGGAATGGATTTAGCGGTAAGGAAACGTCTTTATGGTAGGCGCTCGCCAGCCCCCTTTCGGGACTTTCACCCTAGAGATGACGCCCATGCTGGGCGTACCATACAAAAAACTGACGATCACATTATGATCGCCAGTTTTCTCTGCGGTTATAAGGATATGGCTTTTCCCCCGGCCGCGGAGGAAGTTTCCGAAGCTTTCAGCTTCAGCACGGCTTGATCCTGCATCAACAGCGTCACCAGGTTGTCGTAGACATCGCGCTTGGATTTCAAGGTCATCTGCATGCTTACCGTGAGCTTAGGGTTCTCCTCCGATTCAGATGCGCGGTTTTCCACTTCAAGCTCTACAATCACCGCGCCCGATTCCTTCACCAAGGACGATATGCGTCCCAGGTGACCGCCGCCGTCCGGCAGCTCCAGCATCAGCATCCGCTTTTTCTGCGAGCCTTGAAACACGCTCGTGTCTACTTTATTCAAGACGAACAGACTGATCAATGCCGCTATCGTGCTGATTACGGCTCCGAAATAAAACCCGGCTCCAACCGCCAGTCCGATCGCCGCGACGACCCATAATGAGGCAGCCGTCGTCAAGCCGGCTACGGTTGCCCCCGTTCGCATGATCGTTCCCGCTCCCAGGAAGCCGATGCCGCTGATCACTTGGGCCGCCAGCCGGGCCGGGTCCATTCTTACATTAGGCTCATAAGCAAATTGAGAGAACCCGTAGCTGGACAGCAGAACGACCAGAGCAGAGCCGACACAGACAAGGATATGCGTACGGAAGCCGGCAGGATGATCCCCCGCCTCCCGCTCCAGACCGATCGCTCCTCCCAATATAAGCGCGACGAAAATACGAAGGCTTAGTTCCCAGTAACTGATCTCCCAAACTTCCGGATTAATCCCCATTCTTTCATGCACCTCTCTCTACCCACACTACCCTGTTATAAATTACAACTAAAGTTACACTATCTCATCATTCCTGAATCATTGCTCATACCCGCATCCCATATGCAAGACGTAACAAACGGCTCTGAGCCGCTCGTTCATCGCTTTCGACACGCCGGCATGAAAGAACTCCAAGCCTACCGAATCAGGTCATTTCCTGGGAAATCTTGCGGATGATTCAGCAGAGCTTTCGCCTCGGGGAATCATCTTATTTCATTTCAGCGGGCGTGTCCGTCCACCTAAATTCAACTTCCTCCAAAGTCTTCAGCCTTACGCCGTTCGGAAGCAGGCCTTCGACATGGGCACGCAGCTCGCTTGATGTATGGAGCTCTTCGCTGAAAATAGCCACAATGCCCCGATCCTGACGCGAGCGGATCAGCCGGCCCATTCCCTGCTTCAAGCGCAGCAGCATATAAGGCAGGTCCACCTCCTCATAAGGATTGGCCGCAGCCTGCCTTCTGGCCTCGAACACCGGCTCCTGCGGGGGAAAAGGAAGCGACCAAATGATCACATTGGACAGCGACGGGCCAGGCACATCCAGCCCTTCCCACAGGCTGGATGCGCACAGAACGCTGGCTTCATCCTGCTGGAAGGCCGAGATCTGATCGCTGATCTCGCGGTCGCCCTCGAACAGGAACCGCATCCCCCCGCATTCGGGGTAATGCACAATCTCGCTCTTGAACCGCTGTAGCTCGTCCTTGGCTGGGAATAAGAGCAGCGCCCTGCCCCCGGTCCTGACCAGGAGGGAGACGGCGGTCTTCATCTTCTCGGAGAAGGTGCCCCGGTACGACCAGACGGGCGCCGTCACCTCGAGCTGACTTTCGTAGTCATAGGGGGAAGCGACAGAGAACGACAAGGAGTCGCCGGCGCCGAGACTGCTTCCTACATAGTCAAACGAGCCTTCGACAGAAAGCGTAGCCGAGGAGAATACGATCGGCATCTGCTGCCCGAATACGCCTTCCCTCAGCACTTCCTTCACCAGCCGCGGCATGATGACCAGCGTCAGACCGTTCGCGCTGTCCGTCGCCCAGCAGATCGGATGCTCCGCCCGGCCGAACAAGCTGAGCGCTTTCTGCATCATCTCCAGATGCTCTTCGACAATGCGCAGCTGGTAGTCATTTAATGTAAACAGTTCGCTTTCGAACACCAGCTCATCCTCGATATTCGACAAAATGTCCTGGAAGCGTCCGATTTCTTCCAACAGCCGCCCGTCAACCTCGACCCGTCTGCGTTCGGAGCCCGGGATCGGCTTGGACTGGCGTTCGATCACCTCGAACATCGCTTCGCTCTGGGCTATCGCATCTTCGATCAGGAAGGCGAAGGATTCGCGCACCTCTCCCTTCAGCAAGCGGGTGATCAAATCCTCGAATACGACATGCTTCAGCTTGTAAGTCAACGCCTTTTGGGCGGCCGATTCCAGCAGATGCCCTTCGTCGAATACAACGGCGCTGTGCTCCGGCAGCAGCGGCAGCTGACCTTCCCGCTTTCGGCCTTCAAAGGTCCAAACATGCTCCATATAGAAGTCATGGGAGCATACGATCAGATCGGCGGACCGGCGGTAATGGTCGCGGGATAAGGTTTGTCCGCACCGATGCCGCTGGCTGCAGACGAAGCAGTCCTGGAACGCATCCCAGCTGATCCGGCTCCACTGGGCATCATCCAGATGCGGATAATCCTTGCGGTCGCCATAAGCATGGAAGGACTGCAGCGCTTCCCGCATATGCACGAAATCCGGCAGGCTCTCGTACAGGTCGCGATAAAGCGGAGTCTCCCCGTGGCCTAATCTGGCTTCGTCCAGCTTGTTCAAGCATATATATTGATCCGGAGATTTCGCCAGCCGCGCATCGATATCGAGCTTCAGATGCCGCGACAGCTTGGCGATATCCCCTTCCGGCTTAACCAGTTGTTCGATAAGCGACTCATCCGCGCAAGCGATGACGACCGGCTTTCTGTGATACCTGGCATAACATACCGCATATAGCAAATAAACGAGGGTTTTGCCGGTTCCGACACCCGCCTCTGCAAATATCGTCCGTTTCTCCGCAAATGCGCGCTCGACCTGATAAGCCATATAAATCTGCTCATCCCGCACTTCGAAGCCCGCTTCCGGCAATACATCGTAAAATACATCGGCGATCCATTCTCCGGCCTGCTGCACGAATGGCCTTGAATGATCGTAAGCAAAAGGATATCGGCTCACTAATCGTTGCCTCCATATATATAATAAATATCGAATCTTCTATTATGGCACGTTATGTCTAGAAAAGCAAGACGCTTGCCTGCTCGGGGCTGTACTCTCTATTGGCGAACAGACAGCAAGAAGAGGTTGCCCTATATGCCGTGGACAACCTCATTATTATGAAAGACAGACTATTAGGTTACTGTTCAGGCTGCCGTTTGCAGGAGACCTGAGCAGTAACCCGCTAGTACGGCCACCTGCCGCCAGTGTTTTGTACGGTTTTCCGTTTCTGCTAGTAAGGCTGCCCCAAACTAACATGCACCAGTTACGACAGACACCTAGAAACCCGGTGACCAAGAGACCGGAAAACCGATGAGAAGCCGAAACAGCGAGTGGAACTCCGACCGGCCGCGGGCCGCGCGTTATTCACCGGAATTCTATAGGCCTCACCAGGGGCATGCCCTTTGCCGGAGACTTGTCCGGCCGACCCTTGTGGTCCGGCGACGCGCCAGACTACGAGGTCCTAAGCGGGTCCTACAGCCCGGCGATAACGCCGCTCTTCCTCTCTGCCGCTTATCCCTCCAGCAGCAAAGTTTCCGGGTCTTCCAGCAGCTCCTTCACCTTGACGAGGAAGCTGACGGCTTCGCTTCCGTCGACGATCCGGTGATCGTACGACAAAGCGATATACATCATCGGCCGGTTCTCCATGCGATCGGCGTCGATCGCGACCGGACGGAGCTGGATTTTGTGCATACCCAGTATCCCGACCTGCGGAGCGTTCAGAATAGGCGTCGAGAGCAGCGATCCGAATACGCCGCCGTTTGTGATCGTGAAGGTGCCTCCCTGCAGATCGGCGATCTCGAGCGAGTTGCTGCGCGCCTTGCCGGCCAGTTCGGCAATTTTCTTCTCGATCTCCGCAAAGCCCAGCTGGTTCGCATCCCGTACGACCGGCACGACCAAACCTTCCTTGGCCGAGACGGCGATCCCGATATCGTAATACTGCTTGACGATGATGTCTTCCCCATCGATCTCCGCGTTCAGCAGCGGGAACTTCTTCAAGGCGCCGACAACCGCCTTGGTGAAAAAGGACATGAAGCCGAGCCCGACATCATGTTTCTCCTGGAACGATTGCTTGCGCCGCTTGCGGATATCGAGGATAGCCGTCATGTCCACCTCATTGAAGGTGGTCAGCATGGCTGCCGTGCGCTGGGCTTCGACCAGACGCTTCGCGATCGTCGCTCTCCGGCGCGACATCCGCTTGCGCTCGGACGGCTTGCCCGCTTGTCCCGCAGCTGCCGGAGCAGCCGGACGGACGGGCGGCTGAGCTCCGCTCGGCGTAGCGGCTGGAGCGCCCGGCTGCGCGGCAGCCGAACGGGCAATGCCGCCCGTCGCGGCCGCAAGCGAGCCGCCGGCCGCGGCGTTCCGGACATCGGGCTCATAAACGCGCCCGATCGGATCTTGGCCGGTCACCTGACGCACATCCACGCCTTTCTCGCGTGCCAGTCTCCGAGCCGCCGGCGATGCCGACAGCGGCCCGCCCTCACCGGCATCGCCGCCGGCTTCAACGACCGGGCTGCCTGGAGGGGCCGTTGCCGCTCCAGGAACAGCGGATGCCTCCGGCTGCGGAGCTGCGCTCGTGACTCCAGCCGATGTGTCCACATTGGCTGTGCCTGAAGGCGAAGACGCAGCGCCTACGCTGATCATGCCAATGACTTCGCCGATCTGGACATTTTCGCCTTCCTGCTTCAATATTTTATCGATCACGCCGTCCTGCTCGGCGCTAATTTCCATATTGACCTTATCGGTCTCCAGCTCAAGCAGCAAGTCGCCCTGCCGTACGTTTTGTCCCTCTTGCACAATCCATCTGGAAATGGTTCCTTCGGTGATGGACTCCCCCATCTCCGGCACTTTGATTTCACTCACGCGACTTACCTCCCGTTAGTTGTAATGAATTGCGAGCTTGGGCTCGGGCTTAACGCCACCGACACGATGCGCTGCTGCTCATAGCTGTGCACGTTCTGATAACCGCTCGCCGGACTCGAACGCTCCGGACGGCCCGCATAACGGACTTCCTTCACGTCAGGAGGCGCAGCCGCCCGGATGCGAGGTTCCATATAGCTCCACGCTCCCATGTTGCGCGGCTCTTCCTGCACCCACATCAGCTCCTGGACGTTCGGGTACTTCGCCAGAATGCTGCGAATCTCCGCCTCCGGGAACGGGTAGAGCTGCTCCGTGCGGATAATCTGCAGCCAGTCCCAGTTTTTCTCGGCGGATTTGTCCAGCGCCTCTTCAAGATCGACGGCGATCTTGCCGGTGCACAGGATGATCCGCTCCACCCGGTCCGGCCTTCCACCCAGCTTGCGCTGCTCCAACACGGGACGGAACGCGCCTTCACTGAGTTCGATTCCGTCCGACGCTACCCGCGGATTACGGATCAGACTCTTCGGCGCCATCAGGACAAGCGGCCGGGCGCGATCGGTTTCCGTCAGCAGAGCCTGACGGCGGAGCAAGTGGAAATATTGCGCCGCGGTCGTCAGATTCGCGACCATCCAATTGTCCTCGCCCGACAGCTGGAGGAATCGCTCCAGACGGGCGCTGGAATGCTCGGGTCCCTGGCCTTCGTAACCGTGGGGAAGCAGCATAATAAGGCTTGATTTCTGCGACCATTTCGACCGGCCGGCGGTAATGAACTGGTCGATCGTCACCTGGGCCGCATTGGTGAAATCGCCATACTGCGCTTCCCAGATCACGAGCGTTTCCGGCGCGTACACATTATAGCCATATTCGAAGCCGAGTACGGAAGCCTCGGACAACGGGCTGTTGTAGATGGCGAACGAAGCCTTGGCCTGAGGCAGCTGATGCAGCGGACTATATACGGCGCCCGTTTGGACATCATGAAGCACCAGATTCCGGTGGGCGAACGTCGCCCGCTCCACATCCTGCCCGCTGATCCGGATCGGCTTGCCGTCCGCCAGAATCGAAGCGAAAGCCAGCGTTTCGGCATGGCCCCAGTCCACCTTCTCGCCCTCGTTCAGAGCGGTAGCCCGGCGTTCGAGTATTTTTTGCAGCTTCGGATATACATGGAAGGACTCCGGCCAGCTCAGCAGGCCCGCATTGATCTCCCTCAGCTTCTCCAGGGAAACCCCGGTGCGCAAGCTCCCGCCTTCCTCCGGCCGAGCAAGTCCCTGCTGCTGGGTGACGGGTTCCTGACCGTCCCGCTGCTTAACCTCGTCGTAGGCTTCCCTCAGACGGCCGAGCACGTCCTGCTTGATCTGATCGGCTTCCTCCCTGCTCATCAGCCCCTGACCGATCAGCTTCTCCGCATACAACATGCTCACGGTAGGATGACTGCGAATTTTGGCGTAGATCAGCGGTTGCGTTGTCTCGGGATCATCCGACTCATTATGCCCGTATCGCCGATACCCGATCAGATCGATCAGAAAATCCTTCTTGAACAGATGCCGGTATTCGATAGCAAGCCGCGCGGCTGCCAGGCAAGCCTCGGGGTCGTCCGCGTTCACATGAACGATCGGAATTTCAAAGCCTTTGGCAAGGTCGCTGGCATAATGCGTGGAACGCGAATCCTTGCTTTCGGTCGTAAAGCCAAGACGATTGTTCACGATGATATGAATCGTGCCTCCGTTGCGGTAGCCTGTCAGCTGATTAAAGTTAAGCGTCTCGGCGACAATACCTTCTCCGGGAAATGCAGCGTCTCCATGCATCAGCACCGCAGCCGCCCGGGCTACGTCTTGCACCGGGTAGCCAGGCTGCGTCCTGTCGTCCTGGGCCGCCCGGGTGAAGCCCTCGACCACCGGGTTGACGAACTCCAGATGGCTCGGGTTGTTGGCGAGCGTCAGCTTCGCTTCCACGGTTTCGCCCCATTTGACCGACCGGTTGGCTCCCAAATGGTATTTAACATCGCCGGTCCAGCCGTAATTAATGCCCATCGAGCCCTCCGACGGGATGAGATTGCGGTTGGCGGAATGGTGGAATTCGGAGAAAATTTTGCTGTACGGCTTGCCGAGCACATGGGCCAGCACATTCAGCCGTCCGCGATGCGCCATCCCCATCAGGATATCCTTGGCGCCGTCAAAAGCCAGCTCGCGGACAATCTCGTCTACCAGCGGCACAAGCGCGTCGGTGCCCTCGACGGAAAACCGCTTTTGACCGACAAATGTCCGATGCAGGAAATCTTCGAACTGCTCGGCCTCCAGCAGTCTTGTCAGCAGCGCGCGGCGTTCCCGCTCATCCAATGCGAATTGCGGCAGCTTGAATTCGACCTGTTCATTGAGCCATTTCCTCTCCTTCTCATCATGCACATGGCTGAACTCAAACGCGATCGTCCCCGTATAGGCCTGGCGAAGCTGCTGGACCGCCGCCCAGCCGTCGCGCGCCTCGGGATGCTGCCCGTCCCAGACGAGCTCCGTAGGAAGAGCCGCCAGATCGGCAGCCGTAATGCCGTAATATTCGGGCTCCAGCAAGCGAACATCCGCCTCGGCGCTAATACCGAGCGGATCGATATCCGCGGCCAGATGACCATAAGTGCGGATATTCCATACAAGCTTGCCGGCCGCTACCGCTTTATGCAGCAGCTCTGCGCTGACCGCAGTCCCGCCTATGCCGGTTGTTAAACCCTCTGCCGAAGAGCCTACAGCAGCGGCGGAAGCGGCTGCCGGGGCGGAAACGCCTTGGGGGCGGGCAGCCGGAGGCTCCCCCCAACGCTCGAACAGATCCCGGTAGTCCGCTCCTACGGACTGAGGATCTGCCAAAAAATTTTCATATTGCTCCTGTAAATAACCCAGATTCGGCCCGTAATACGCAGCCCATGGGTCCCCAGCTTTCTCGTTAGTCGGTGCCATGATTGCTTTCCCTCCGTCTTGGTTAATGGTTTCAGTTCAGTGGACGGATCTTCTGTTCCATTCAGTTTGTAAATCCTACCCTTATTATAAGCTTCCCCTTCCTTATAACTTAAATAACCATTTTATATGGGTTCGATCTCATTAATAGATCATTTGAGTGGTAAATGATATCTTTCCCCCTTGTCTGCGCTGCGGGGAGATGGAGCGGCTTCGTATCCGGTAACAAGCTGCGTTTCCTAAGCAAGATAAAAAGCCCGGGCAGCCGGGCTTTTGTATTCTATACTTTAGCTTCGCTTTTACACCTAACGTCTCATCCGATGCCCGGAGCTGTAACGGAACTCACCCGTCCCTGGAACCGCTGCTCTCGCGACCTTGCCGTCCTTATGGAAATCAGCTCCCCTTAACGGGAAAACTGAGCGACAAATGGGCAGTTTGCCTCTCTAGGGGCTCCCGGTTCGTTATTAATACGGAATGCGGTCGATTTCGCGCGCTTAAGGTCGCTGATTTTCGTTACAACAGTCCGCTTTGTTTCGTTCACCTGCTTCAGACCGCTGGCCGAATTGGGGATCGGCTGTAACCGGCAGAGCAGGGGACACGTGCTTTCAGCAGCCAGTCAGGCGCAGTTATACGATTTTTCCATTACGGCATGGAGCCGAGAAATCAGGTACGCGAAAACTTCGTAGGGAAGAAAGGTACGAGCTAGCGTTTCTACGTATAACCGCATCGGAGAGGCACTCCAAAACAACAGGAGATTCCAACGATTTCTGCCTCGAGGCTTGCCTAAACTCTAACTCTAAACTCTAAACTGAGTCTGGAGTCCGGTGGCTGGGCTCGCCCAAAACCTGCTGAAGAAAGCAGCCACCGGTGCAAACACGAAAGGAGCTAAGCAGATGCAATCCGCATAGCTCCTTTCGTATTTTAAGCCTACATGCTTCTGACGATCGAATGTCCCGTCAAGCATGCATGCCTGCTTTTTGGAACGGCCCCTTTGCTCTTTTGACAACACCAGTATAGACTTTCCGTCTCCTTTATCAGCCAGCCCCCGAATTACCAGCCCTGCCCCTAATAAGCTTCCGTTTGCTCCCCGGCTCACCACAGTCTCACTTCGCCGTTCCGCTTATGCCCTTCCGCTCCGCCAACTGCTCGCCGACGATTTGCGCCAGCAGCTTAGGCTTATCCGTAATGACGCTCGTTACGCCCAGATCGAGCAGCTTTCTCATCATCGTCGGATCATTGACCGTCCATACCAATATATCCTTGTTATGCTTCGCCGCCAGCTTCAGCAGCTCCGGCTCCGCCAGCGGATAGGCGAGGCTGAGCGCATCGTAATCCGGGCTGCTCAGCAGCTTCTCCCAGAAGCCTTCTCCGCCCGCTTTGTCGACAATCAGTCCCGTGCGCAGCTTCGGATCGAGCTGCTTCACTTGATGGAGCAGCTTGGCGTCGAATGAGGTGAAAATGCAATCTTTTTCAAACTTTTTACGCTTAACGACTTCTACGGCTCGTTCGGCCAGCTTTACTTGGTGTCCATTATTTTTCAGCTCGATATTCAGCTTCATTCGTCCGTTGACCGTATCGATCACCCGCTCCAGCGTCGGCACCCTCTCGCCGTCAAAACGCTCGCCGAACCAGCTGCCTGCGCTGGCGGCCGCCAGCTCGGCCGACGTCACCTGCCACATCGGCTTATCGATACCCGTCGTTCTCTTCGCCGTGTCGTCATGCATGAGCATAACAACGCCGTCCGCCGTCTCCTGCACATCCAGCTCGGCGTAGCCGGCTCCCGCCCGGATCGCTTGGCGGAAAGCGCTGAGCGTGTTTTCCGGCGCTGTCTCCGAGCTGCCGCGGTGAGCGGTTATGCTTTCCCAAGGCACATCTGCGCCCGAGCCGGATATCGTGGGCAGGCTTGGAATCATGGCTGCTTGAACGACTAGTAGACAAAGCATGGCCCGTATAACATTGGACATCGGCTGGTCCCTCCTGAGATGGCGGAATGATAGCCCTAACGTACCATAACTTCGTTAGAAAACTATCAGCAAAACCGACTTTTTACGCGACTCCTCAAACAAATTCTTAACACCTGCTCCGGCCGCGCGACTGCGGCGTTCTCACTTTGGCTCGCTTTGGCGCATCCGTTCACGCAAATAAGCCGGAGCTGTGCAAGCTCCGGCTTGTCCGCGCCAAGTTTCGTCACGGCTTTCCGTTCAATAATAAGGAGAAATCAGCAAATAGACGACGACCCCCGTAGCGCTGACATACAGCCAGATCGGCATTGTCCAGCGGGCGATCTTGCGGTGGCGCGCCACCTTGCGCGTCAATCCGCTGGCCATCGTCAGCAGGGCGAGCGGCACGTTGACAATCGCGAGCAGCACATGCGTAAGCAGCACGAAGAAATAAACATACTTCAGCCAGACAGGACCGCCGAACTTGGTAGGCTCTGTCAGGTAATGATAGATCACGTACGAGATCAGGAACAAAGCTGTCGATCCGAATGCCGCGAATACCCAATTGCGGTGTACGGTAATATTTTTTTTCTTAATGGCGAACAGCGACAGCAGCAGGAACACGAAGGTAAAGCAGTTGAATATCGCATTCAGCAGCGGAAAGATCGTAGCGTCGAAGCCAAGCTGTCCCTCGTAGCCCGGCAGAAAAAACAGACAGGCGATAATCGCAATCAATATCAAGGAAAACACAATGATGGCGCCTGTAAAATTACGTTTTGTTTCCATGATAGGCCCCCTCCCGAAAAAGATAGTCATTCTTTGTCTTATCCCTTCAAGAATAGGGGCTTTTGCCGGCAAATACAATCCGGTGCGCAGCCTGTTTTGTTACGGTTTGATGAAAAGCGTCCGCCAAGCCGAGTCAAGGAAGCTTGGATTCGCCGTACCTTACCTCTTCCCTGAGCTTATCCAGTCTGCTGACAATCATCTCAAGTCCTCCCAGGCAGCGAGCCATGCCGTCAGTTCCTCCAGCGCATCGATCCGTCCTGCCGGCTCCACGCCCTTGCTGCGCATAACGTCCATGCCGGTCTTATAGCTAATGAATGCTAAACCCGCTCCTATCGAGCCCTTTCCGTCGATCCAGGAGTCGCCTACGGATATCCATTCCTCCCGGCGAATATGCGGAAATTGCTCCAGCACATGAAGAAAGCCCGATGGCGACGGCTTGAGCGCCGTCATTTGCTCCCGTCCCGCGATTAGGCCGAACCGGTCCTCGATGCCCGTCAGCTGCAAAGCCTTCACAGCGGCGATGCAAGAGTTGTTAGTCACCACGGCCAACGTATACGTTCCGCGCAGAGTCTCCAGCAGCTCCCTGGCGCCGGGCTCCAGACCGGCTCCCTCCATTCCCCGCAGCTCGTGCTGCGCGGCTATGCCCATGACCTCCGTATAGCCTGTCTCCGTCAGCCCGGCTTCCCTGGCATGCTCGATCATCGTAGCGGACGTATGCTCATGCAGCGGAAAATCCGCCCCCAGCAGCCGAAGATCGGTCAAGTGTTCATAAATATGCCGCTTCATAGCGGCGAAGTCAATACGCGACTGAAGCAGCGTATTATCCATATCGAATATAATTCCTTTGACCGGCATAGCCGTCTCACTCTCCTTCTGCAAGCTCCGGATCGGCTGGCTCTGCAATGACCGGCGACGCCCCGCCTGACTTTCTATATTGCCCGGGCGTCATTCCCGTCTTCTTCTTGAACAGCCGATTGAAAAACTTCAGGTCCTGGTAACCGGCTTGCTGGGCTATGACCGCTATGCTGTCTCTTGTAAAAAGCAGCCGGTCGCAGCTGGCCTCTATCCGGTACTTATGAACGTATTCCGTCAGCGTCATCCCCGTTCTGGCTATAAACCGGCGGCGAAATTGCCGCTCGCCCAGCCTGGCCTCGTCCGCAAGCTCCCGGACATGGACAGGCGACTCCGGATGCCGCCGAATCCGCTCGGCGATCCGTCCCAGCAGCCGCTCTACATCCTGCCCCCGCTCTGCCGGGGCTGCGGCCTGGAACGATTCGGGCCACTCCTCCCAGTCAGCCCCCTCCGGCTCCAGCCGGCGCTGCACCTGGACAAGCAGACGGATGATGTCCGCCTGCACCATCGCTGCATAATGCGGTTTCCGCAGCCGGAACTCTTCATGCATCCGGTTGAAGGCATGCTGGAACATATCTCCCCTATCCCGCAGGTACAGCCAAGGCTGCTCCGGATAGCCGGCCGTCAGCAGCTTCATCAAGCCCGGTTCCATGGGAACGGCGGCTGTCAGCTTCTCGACCAGCCATTCGTTGAACAAGCAATTGTAGACGATCAGCCGCCCGCCTTCCCTGGCCGATGTTCTCGGTCGGAACACATGGGACGCGCCCGGAGGGATTACAAATAAATCGCCTTTGGCGACGGACAGCGTCCGTCCCTCGATATGCTGATAGCCGCTGCCTTCGCTGACATAGTTAATCTCGAAAAATTCATGCCGATGCTCTTCCAGCTGAAATGATTCCGATACCCGGTTGATATGGAAGGGCAGCTCCGGCGTCAGAAACAAGCTGCGGCTGGTCGTTATAATCCGGCGTTTAGCTCTCAGCTCCCTCACTCCTTAAAGACCGTATCCTCCCTGCTTGTTGTCCGGATCCACCCCTATGACTCCTCTAGTTTCACTCTATACTAAACCTAATCTCTTGTGAAGAAGGAGTCTGATCCTAGATGAAGCAGGACCTTGTCGAGCCCGCATGGCAGGCGCAGTGGATATGGGCGGAGGGAGAGCAGAGCCCGCGCAACGAATGGCGCTGCTTCCGCAGAAGCTTTGCGTGGCCGGGCGACGCCGGGAGCGAAGCCGTTCTCCGCATAACGGCGGACTCGCGTTACGTGCTGTATGTCAACGGCAAGCAGACCGGGCGCGGACCTGTGCGTTCATGGCCATTCGAGCTGGCGTACGACGAATATGAAATCGGGCACCTGCTGAGGGCAGATGCGCCGAACACCATCGCCGTGCTTGTCATGCATTACGGCGTGTCTACTTTCCAATATATCAAGGGTCGAGGCGGCTTGCTGGCCGAGCTGGGCTGTCCCGGCCGGACACAGCCGCTGCTCGTGACGGACGCGAGCTGGCAGACTGCGCTCCACGGCGGCTATGACCGGACCTCCTCCCGCATGTCCTGCCAGCTCGGATTCACCGAGATCATCGACGCCCGGGCATGGGATGATACCTGGCTCGATGCCTGGCCTGAGACGGAAATCCTGAACAGGAGGGGGGACGCGGCAGGAGATGGACCCGGTGAAAGTACTGGAGACACGGCGGGAGACGCAGCCGGGATCAGGACGGACGGCGCCAGTGACAGAGTCGGAGGCGCCAACGGAAACGGGAGCCAAGCTGCGGCCGGATGCTGGGAGCCGGCCGTCGTTATCGGTCCGGCAGGCATGGAGCCCTGGGTACGACTGGTCAAGCGGCCGATTCCGCATCTGGCTGAGGAGCCGATGTACCCCTCGCGCATCGAGGCGATGCGGGCCGTAAAGCCGGCCGCCTGGACCGCCGTCATCGATCTTCGCAATCATCTGGCGCCGGAAAGCGTTCACCATGCGAACAATATTTTGTTTGTCGGCTATTTGGCGACCGTGATCCGGCTGGAGCAGCCGGCGCGGATCACGCTCGGCAGTCCGGATGACGGCCGGGTTGCGCATACGGCGAGCATCAACGGCATCTGGTATGGACCTGAGGCTTACACGGGGAGTGACCCTGAGAAGTATTTGACCGTCGAGCTGCCCGCCGGCGACCACTTGGCGCTCATTCATCTCCTCAGCCGCAATCACGGCCACGGCTTCCACTTCGGGGTGGACAGCGATCAGCCGTTCGAGCTGCGATTCCCGCTGCCGGACTATGCGGACGGAGAGGCCGAATCTCCCTTCCTGACGCTGGGACCGTTCGATGCCGTCGAAGTCATCGACCATCAGCCGGGACGCGAGCTGCGTCTGGACCACCCGGATTTAGAACGGGCCCGCTCCATATCCTCTGCCGCTGAGCTGCGGGAATGGACAGCATGGGTCCGTCCCGTCCCGGGAGTTCTCGTCAACCGCAGCGACGTGTTCGCTTCGTCCGTCTGGACTTCCTTCGCCGAGCAGCGGCCAGTTCCGCAGCAGCTGCACGCGATGGTCACCTCGGAGGCAGCTCCCGGCATCGTTCCGGTATTTCCCGGGCTGGATACGGAGGTCGTCATTGACTTCGGACGCGAGCTGTCCGGATTTCTGGACTTCGAGTTTGATGCGGCGGCGGGGACAATCATCGACTTCTACGGCTTCGAATATATGAACGAAGAAGGCTGGAGGCAGCATACGTATCAACTGGACAATACGCTCCGGTACGTATGCCGCGAAGGCAGACAATCGTATCGTTCTCCTGTACGGCGGGGCTTGCGCTATGTCGCCGTCACGATCCGCGGAGCCAGCCGTCCAGTCCGCTGGTTCGGACTGAGGATGATCCAGAGCCATTACCCGGCTGCCGAGACAGGCGCCTTTCAAAGCTCCGACCGGCTGCTCAATGATATTTGGAGCTTGTGCCGCCATACGACTCGGTTATGCATGGAGGATACATTCGTCGACTGCCCGGCCTACGAGCAGACCTATTGGGTGGGAGATGCGCGCAACGAAGCCTTGATCAATTACTACGTCTTCGGGGCCAAGGACATTGTCCGGCATTCGCTGCGGCTCGTGCCCGGCTCCTCCTTCCAAACCCCGCTTTATGTCGATCAGGTGCCAAGCGGCTGGAGCAGCGTAATACCGAACTGGACGTTCTTCTGGGTAACCGCCTGCCTGGAATTTTACCGGTTCAGCGGAGATGCCCGGTTCGCGGCCGACATTTGGCCATCTGTCAGTGCCGTGCTGGACCGCTATCTGGAGAGACGGGATGCAGACGGGCTTCTGCGGATGAAAGGCTGGAACTTCCTGGATTGGGCGCCGTTCGAGCAGCCGGGAGACGGCGTAGTCACGCCGCAAAATATGTTCCTGGTCAAATCGCTGCGGGAGGCTGCCCTGCTCGCCGAAGCGATCGGACAGACGGCTGACGGCAGCCGGCTTGCGGCGGAAGCGAAGCGTCTGCGGGAGGCCATCAATGCCCATCTATGGGATGAGGACCGGCAAGTGTATGTCGATTGCGTGCATGCGGACGGACGAATGGCGGCTACGACAAGCATGCAGACGCAGGTCGTCGCCAGCTTGTGCGGGATAGCCGAAGGCTCACGCGCCGGGCGGATCGAAGCTTACATCGCCAGTCCGCCCGCAGCGTTTGTGCCTATCGGCAGTCCGTTTATGTCCTTCTTCTATTATGAAGCATTGGCCGGGCAAGGCCGCCTGGATCTGCTGCTTGCGGATATCCGCAAGCAATACGGCACGATGCTCGATTATGGCGCGACCGCCTGCTGGGAGACGTATGCCCGAACGGATAACCCGGCGCCTACGCGCAGCCATTGTCATGCCTGGTCAGCCGGTCCCGCTTATTTCCTGGGGGCTTATGTGCTCGGAGTGAGGGGCTTAACGCCCGGCTGGGACCGGGTGCTGATCGCTCCGCATCCGGATACGCTGGACTGGGCGCGCGGCTCTGTCCCGCTCCCGGACGGCGGCCGGATCGATGTCTCCTGGCGCATCGACCGGATGCGCGGACAGATGAAGCTGCGGGTGAGCGCTCCGCGAAGCGTGCAGCTGGAATTCCAGGCGCCTGAAGGGCTGGAGCTGGTGTTGGAACACTGTCCGATCGGTTAACCGGAAGAATCAAACAAACAAAGCTGACGTCCTGCTCGCAGGCGTCAGCTTTGTTAAAAGTCTGCTTGTTATTTCACTTCAAAAAACTTCGCAAGCTCGTCGAGCAGCAGATTTGCCGCTTTATAGCCGCCTGCCGTATTCCAGATCGCTTCGTTCACTTCGATGACCTTGTTCGTTTTGGATACGTTCAGGTTTTTGAACAGCGGATCATTCAGCCATTCCTGAGCCACTTGAGTCGCATCTGTTTTCCCGGCCGTGTTGGAGGCAAAGTAGAACATCACATCTCCGTCCATGCTAGGAATTTTCTCCTTTGTCATCACTTCGATGAACGCATCCTTATCCTGGGATTCCGGACGCGCAACGCCGAGCTGGCTGAGCAGCACACCTGCGAACGTTTGCTTCTGATAAATACGCACCTGGGTTGGAGAGAAGCGCACCAGCGATACTTTGGTAGCCGCCTTCGGACCCAGCTTCGCTTTGACCTCTTCCACACGCTTGTCGAAGGCGGCCAGCGCTTTGTCGCCTTCTTCTTTCTTATTCAAAGCTTCCGTGTACAGCTTGAAGTTAATCTTCCAGTCTCCGCCCAGATCGGCTGCGAATACGGTCGGCGCAATTTGCTTCAGCTGCTCGTAGATTTTCTCTTGTCTGACCTTGTTTCCGATAATCAGATCGGGCTTGAGGCTTGCGATTATTTCAATGTTCGGCTGCAGCTCGTCGCCAACTACCGTAACATCCTTCATCTCGTCTTTAATGTGGTCATACCATGGATTTCCGATCCAGGATTGAACGGCCCCTACCGGCTTGACTCCGACGGTCAGCAGAGCTTCGGTCCCTTCGTTGGTCAGAATAACGACCCGCTTCGGCGTCCCTGTAATAGGCGTCTCGCCCATGGCGTGCTTGATGACGCGCGGAGCTTCGGTTTTGGCCGGTTCGGTCTTAGGCGACTCCGCCGTGGCGGCCGGTGCCGCTTCTTTGTTGCCGCCTGCCGCATTGCCTCCGCAACCTGCAACGATAAATACCATGATAGATATCATAACCAACAGCGATGTACGGGTAAATCTGAATAAGGAACGCATGTTTTCTCTCCCCTGGAATCCAATTCCTTCTATTTTAATGATATTGGGAATCATTATCATTTGAATAATAATCCAATCTCTCATTCGCTGTCAACCCAAATATTGATAATGAGAATTATACTCATTGACAACGATGAACCTATCTCATAGAATTTCTAGGTGTACCTATCCGAATTTCGAAATGAGTGAGAGTATTGGCCCTGTTCGGGAATCGTCCCATGCTTAAGCTGCTTGGCCTTGCCGTAGGCTTTATCCTGCTGCTGCTCGGCCTGCTTGCCAGCATTTTATTCGGTCACCAGCAATTCAGTCTTCATACGCTATGGCAGGCGTATCATCATTTTGACGGGTCCAATGAGCACCTCATTTTAGTCAATTCCCGCGTCCCCCGCTCGCTTGTAGCGGCTATGGTAGGCGCAAGCCTGGCCTTGGCCGGAGCCATCATGCAGGTGATCACGAAAAACCCGATCGCTTCGCCATCCGTATTCGGGATCAACTCGGGCGCCGTTTTGTTTGTCGTGATCGGACTTGCCTGGTTCGGCTCCGCATTGACCATGAGCGGCATGATCTGGCTTGCCTTCGCCGGAGCTTCCGTCACCGCTTTGTTCGTCTATGCGCTCTCCTTGCAAGGAAGCGCCCGCTTCGAACCCGTCAAGCTGACCTTGGCCGGGGCATCCGTCGCCGCCTTCGCGTCTGCCGTGACATCGGGCATTATTCTGATCCGCAAGGATTCGCTGGAAACCGCCTTGTTCTGGATGATCGGTTCGGTATCGGGCAGACAGCTGGAGCATCTGTACATCGTCCTTCCTTATATGGCGGCCGGCTGGCTGACGGCAATGCTGCTCTCCGGCTCCTTGAATATTTTGGCGCTGGGCGACGATATCGCCAGAGGGCTTGGGCAGCGTCTCATGCTCATAAGAGGCATCGCGGCAGCCGCCGTCGTGCTGCTGGCCGGATGCTCGGTTGCCGTAGCCGGACCTATCGCCTTCATCGGTCTGATCGTTCCCCATCTGTGCCGCTACCTCGTAGGCAACGATCACCGCTGGCTGCTTCCCTACAGCGCATGCACCGGGGCACTGCTGCTCGTTGTGGCGGATCTCGCCTCACGCTTCATTATTATTTCCAAAGAGGTTCCGGTAGGGGTTGCCACGGCGCTGATCGGGGTTCCATTCCTGATTCATGTGGCCAGAAGGAGTCAACATGCTCAATCGTAGAAAAAACAGATCCATATCCATCCTGCTGCTGCTCGTCCTGCTTGCGGCCGTCTTGTCCGTGATCAGCCTGTCGCTGGGAAGCGTGCGGATTCCTATACGCGAAGTCGTCTTGTCCTTGATCGGTCAAAATACCGCCAGCAGCGACTTGATCCTGATGCAATTCCGGCTGCCGCGCATTGTGGCCGCGATTCTGATCGGGGCTGCCTTGGCCGTGTCCGGCGCTCTGCTGCAAGGGGTGATCCGCAATCCGCTGGCCGCTCCGGACTTGATCGGGGTGACGGGAGGGGCTTCCGTCGCTGTCGTCGCTTTCATGACCTTGTTCACCGGCAAGTACAGCATTCAATGGGTGCCGGTCATCGCCATAGTCGGCGCTTTCCTCGCTGCTGCTATCAATTATGGATTGGCCTGGAAACGCGGGGTATCCCCGTTCCGTCTCATTTTGATCGGAATCGGCGTATCTACGGCCATGGGGGCGCTGACGACCTATCTGCTCGTCAGCGGTCCCGCTTACTTGGCCGCGCAGATTCTGAATTGGACGACAGGGAGCATCTATGGAACGAACTGGAAACATATCGGAGCCTTATGGCCTTGGGTCGCCCTGTTTATTCCGCTCTCCTTGCTGTATGCCAAGGAACTGAACGTTCAATCGCTGGGAGAGACTGCGTCAACGGGACTCGGCAGTCGGCTCCAGCTCAGCCGGCTGGTCTTGCTGTGTTATACGGTCGCGCTGGCCGGGGCGGCGGTGGGAATCGGGGGTATGATCTCGTTTATCGGCTTGCTGGCCCCTCATATGTCCAGAAAGCTTGTCGGCAATTCGTATCAGATGCTCATTCCGGTGTCTGCGCTGGTCGGAGGAATTATTCTGCTGCTGGCCGATCTCGCAGGGAGAATGCTGTTTCAACCGCTGGATATTCCCGCCGGGGTATTCACGGCAGGCATCGGCGCCCCATTCTTCATGTACCTGCTGTTCAGGCGCAAGGCGGCGTAGACAGACATACGGCTTCGAGTTCCATAAGTCACCCCTAACAGGCCCCCCGCCTGGCTGCCCGGATGAACGGCGCAGCCGGACGGAGGGCCTGAATGTCTGCACCGAGCACGCGGGTCAGCCTCTTCCTCTTCCGATCTTATTTCCATTGTCCATACAGCTGTTGAATACGGAGCGAAGGCTGCAGGCCGAGCTCCTGGTGAAGCAGCCTCGTGTAGCGCTTGTAATAGCTATGCAAAGACTGCCTATCTCCCATAGCTGCGTAGATATGCATCAGAAGAAGACTTGACTCTTCTTCAAACTCATTGCGGGCTACGATTTTTTTCGCAATCTGCGCGGCCTCCCCCCATCGGTTCCCGGCCAGCAGCCAGCTTGCAAGACGTTTGGCAAAGGAAGCGTACATCATCGCCACCCGCTCCCGCTCCAGCGTTGCCCAGCCGAAGGATTTATCCTCGAACAGCTCGCCGGCAAACCGTTTCTCCAGCTCGATAGCCTCCGCTTCCCGTTCAATAGTGAATTCGGCATAGCTCTCCACACCCTGTTCAAGCTGAATAAAGTCGACATCCGCCTGATCCAGATCAAGCCGATATTGCTCATGCGCTGAAATCACCATCTCCTTAAACCCGTGCGGCGACAATGCTTTCCTAAGCTGATAGACTGCGGTATGGAGATACATTTCTGCGTTTTTTTGCGGCATATTCGGGAACAGCTCCTCCAAAATCCGGCTTTTGGCTGCGCTGCGGCCACGATGGACCAGCAAATAAGCGAACAGCTCCATGCTTTTTTTGGAGAGCCACTTCACGGGGCCGGCTTGCTTGCTGCTGGCCTCGAAGCAGCCCAGCCCCCGAATCGTCAGACGATTAGCTGTATGACCGCCGGCATTATCAGAAGCAGCGCTGCGTCTGCCCCTTGCTCTATCGATTGTCTGGGCCAGGCGCATGCCGGAAATGGGCTTCACCATATAATCCAACGGATAAACATCGTAAGCGTGAAGGGCGAAATCGGTATGGGAGGTCGTAAATACGATGTCAAGCTCACCCCGAAGCGAGCGCAAGCTGCGGGCCAGCTCTACCCCGTCATCTGCCGCAATTTTAATATCCAGGAATGCAAGGTCCACCTCTTTACTTTTAACGAAATCAAGCACCTCCGCCGCGTTCCGAAAGCTCCCGACAATCTCTACGCCCTCCATACCCGACAGAAGCCGCTTCATAGCCAGCAGCATAGCAGGCTCGTCATCAACGACAAGAACTTTCATTCCGATGTTCCCCTCTCAAGGTGAAGTGAAACACGCTTCCTTGCCCCGCTTGGCTTTCCGCCCAAAGACGTCCGCCGCTTCGCTGCACAAACTGCCGGCTGACAAGCAGTCCTAGACCCGTGCCCTTCTCTCCCGACGTGCCGGGCAATGATTGAAGCAGCTCCCCCTCAAATAGCCGACGCACCTGCTCCTCTTCCATCCCTACTCCGTTATCACGGACAGATACAACCGCCTTGTCTCCCGATAGCTCGGCATATACTTGGACTAAACCGCCTGCTTCAGTAAATTTGATAGCATTGGATAACAAATTACGTATAATTAATCCGAGCACCTCACGATCGGCATATACATAAGTGCCCGAAGGGATCGTATGTTTCACCATGATCTGCTTGGCCTCACTGTTGATATGCAGCGCATGACAGCATTCCTCCACAACCTGGGACAACTCCAGGAATTGCGGATAGAGCGCCGCATCTGCCCGCTGGCTGCGAAACCATTCTAATAAATTGGTGGCCATGCCGAGCGTATTGCGAATTTGGCCGCCCAGCATGTCAATGATTTCCCGATGCTCCGCCTCAAAACGCTCCTTATCCTCCTCCAGCATTTCAACAAGTTGAAACTGCATCGCGATCGGAGTACGAATATCATGCGATACGATGGTAAACAGCTGATCCTTCAGCTGATTGAGCTGTGCGATCTGCTCCAGATGCCGCTGCTTTTCCGTTATATCGAAGATAAGCGAAATACTGCCCTGTCCCTGCCTCCGAAAGGTATGCAGCGGGTACACATTGACGCTGTACATTCTTCTTTCGCCATCCAGCCAGGCTTCAATCTCTACATTTCCCTGCTGCATCGACTGGCACAGCTGATGCCACTCCGGCCAAGGCTCCAATAGCTCGGCAATTTCCCGGCCGTCGACAGCCCCGTAGCCCAGCTTCGAAAACCATTCGGAAGCTTGCTTGTTGCTATCGATAATTTTTCCTGAAGCCTTCGCAATCAAAATGCTTTCCTGAAGCGTATCAAGCACCATGTTCCTCGCAAAAGGAACAATAGAGAAAAATTTAATCCGCCATGTAATGACCAGCATCAGCATCCCGGTAAACCCGCAAAAAATCGACAGCAAGGACAACCAGGAGGACCATTCGGGCTTGACGAATTTTACAACCTGGATGATAAAGGGAAACGAGGCCAGCAACAGAACCCACATGCCCGGCTTACGCAAATCGCTGCGGATATTCCGCACATACTGAAACAAAAAATAGATCCCCGTAACGACAATGAGATAAGAAACTATGCTTAAGGCGATGGAATAACCGGTTTTCACTCTAATCAAATGGCCGTCTTCAAGCAGTGTCGTACGAAACATCACATGCAGGACGGGGTCGAACCAAAACAGCAAGGACACACATGCAAATGTCACGATCAGCATGGTTTCCCTTCGCGGGCTTAAAGGCTTGTCGCGACCGGTTAAATGCAAGGCGAACAGGAGGACGAAAGGCACCATCAAGTTAAGCGCCGTATCCTGAACATTGCGAAAGATCAGCTTCTCTGTCCACGCATAGCTGTATTTCTCAGAAATAACACCGATGGCATATATAATCCGGCAAACGATCACTCCGATTAAGTACCGGATTCCGCGCTCGTTTCTGAAGCCATATACATAAAATAAAATGATGACCGACATGATCACCGAAGCTATCATAACGACGAGTTCTGTCAGGGGATTCATGAATGTTTTCCTTTACGTTTAGTGCTTTCCCCATTATATAGGTCTGTTCTGACGCATAGCAAGAAGCAGCCTCTTATGCGAGGCTGCTCGGTATGCTGTCTGTCTGTAACGACAAGTAAAAATACGAAAGGCGCCCCATTGGACGCCTCTCATGATTACTACGATTGTTCCGTATACGATTTGAAATTGTCCAAAATGGCTTGCCAGCCCGCCTGTTGAAATTCAACAGGATGCGTGTTTTCGGCGTCGAACATTTCCACAACCTTTGTTTCGTTTCCTTGATTCACGAAAGTGATCTGGACTTGTCTGCCATCTCCCAAGGTATACGCAATCTCCTCATGCTGCTTCACTACGTCGTAAACGCCGGAAAAATCAAAACCCATGCTGCCGTCTTTCGCTTCCATCCTTGTAACAAAGGTGCCGCCAACCCGCAAATCATTCTCCGCTTTTGGCGCATGCCAGTCCTCGGAAGGCTGATTCCACTTCGTGATGTGAACCGGCTCGGTCCAATACGCCCACACTTTTTCTACAGGAGCTTGCACGACTGTTTGAACGGTTACTTTCGTTGGTTGATTGGTTTCCATTTGAAAAACACCTCTCTCATGGTATTGTAAATTTGTTTCTCATATATGTAGACGACAGCGGCTGACGATATTCATCGGTCTATATGCTCGGGAAGCCCAAATCGGGCAAATAATTTTGCGTTAATAAAATTTTGGACGTGGAAAATTTTCTGGTCCTTTACTTCAATGATGTGAATCCCCCAAGGCACCAAGCGGGACCGGTCGCTGCTCGGCATATACTGCGCAAAAGCCGGATAACCGCCATTCGCTGTAATCGGCAGAAACCGCGATCCCTCACAATGGCTGCGTGTCAGCGAAAAAAACTTGAACAAATTTTCTTGGCCGCGCACCCACATGGCGAAAGGAGGCATGGACATATGGCCTTCTTCATGGAACAACGCTACCAGTGCCTGGATATCAAATTGCTCGAACGCTTCAACATACCGTGACAGCAGCTCGCGATCAGGCTCGGCTTCCATCCTGGTGAAGTCGTCCGATTGAAGCTTCGCGCGGTCCATCGTTTCTCTGGCTCTTTGCAGAGCGCTGTTAACCGCGGCAGGCGACATGGCTAAAGCTTCTGCGATTTGTTTGGAGGACCATTCGAATACATCCTTCAAAATAAGAACCGCACGCTGACGAGGCGGCAAGGTTTGCAGGAGTGTAATAAAGGCGAGTTGAAGGGTTTCTTTGCGAATGACCATATCCTCCGGACCCGCAGAGAAGTCAGGGGCAGGCCAGATCCAAGATGAGTCGGGCAATATTTCGCGGGGTTCGACGATGACGGCCGCCGGATCGGATAGGTCAACGGGACGCGTCCGGCGTTTGGCTTGTCTTAGCTTGTCCAGACATAAATTGGATGCAATCCGATAAACCCATGTTTTGAAGGAGGATTCCTGTCTGAACGAATTCCAGCTCTGCCAAACCCGAATAAATGTTTCCTGAACGGCATCGTCTGCGTCGTCGATGGATCCTAGCATTCTGTAGCAGAACGATGTCAGCTCCGGTTTTAAGTTCTCATATAACTGAAGCTCTACTGCTGTTTCGCTCATTGCAGCCTCCTGTAGACGGGCGAAATGCCCATACGCCATCGGCCATCCTTTACCGGCGGCCTTTTTTGGCATCAAGAATAAACATAGACGCATCATGTCCCATAAATAGGTTGCTTCCTGTATAAAAAGTTTGGAACTCTATATCGCTGTATCCAATTTGAACCATCATGTCGGCTAACGCTTCCGGATGAAATCCGTTATGCACCAGATCTGAAACGATGTTTTCATTTTTATTAAAATCCACAATCAATAAATGCCCCTCATCATTAAGAACATCAAATAACCGGGATAAAACCACTTGTACATCCTTAATATGAAGCAGCACCTGAGCCATAAAAATATAGTCGGCGTGTAAATCCGACAGGCTGTCTTGTTCAAAATCAAAGCATAATGTATCGGCATGCTGAATATGAAGGTCATTTATTTTTTGCTTGATCTGATTAATCATGTTCGGTGACGTATCCAGAAAAAGCATGGAATTAAACTCGTTTAACAAGTTCATGCCGACAAGGCCGGTTCCACACCCGAAATCAATCGCATCCTTGCTTGCAGCATCCACTAAATAATGGCGGATGGCGTCCGAGGATAATTTTGCAATCTGGATTCGGTCAGGAGTGTCGTAGGTATGGGCGATCATTTCAAACTTATCCGTATTTCCCATGACTATCTCTCCAATCCGCGCTGCCTTAATATTCTCCTTTGATGACAAAAAACGAGCCGCGAATAGTTCCGGCTAAGGCGGACTTCTGCCTGGCAAACTTAAACTTTCCTTCCAGCTCCTGCGGAACTTCCATTCCCTCCGAAAGCTTAAACCCGACGGCCCGCTTCTTAGGGTCATCAACCGTATACATGACATTGACCCCAAGACCGTCCTCATAAAAGACATAAGCAAACTTAATATTTTCCACTTGAAACCGCGACGTTTCAAGCGGCTTGGCCGCAAACTCAATTTGACGCTCTTTCAAAATTTGATTCACATAGTCAAGGGTTTCCTGACTTTCGCTAGCCGGCACAACCGTAAACTCATGCTTGTATTTGTTCATAAAGTATCGGGCTTCATTGGCGCGCAAACCGGCAAGCGCTTCCGCTACAGGCGAAGACTCTAAACCAACCGTGGACACCTTTTTAAAATCTACGATATAGGACATTTCCATCCCTCTTCTTTCGCATTATTTCCTAACGACAGAAAACCTCACTATGCTACCCAAAAATCAGAGAAGCGCAAACTCTTTATGAGTTCTAAACCTACTTTATCATAATAAAGATCACAAAAAAACTTGCCATTTACTTTATTCGGATGACCACCTTCCCTTTGGCTCCTCCGGCTTCCAGGTATTGAAATGCTTGCCCGGTATCTTCCAAAGGATACACTTTGTCTATAACTGGCTTAATGTGGCCTTCTTCTATATATTCCTTTATAATGTTCAATTGCACACCGCTCGGTTTCATAAACAGGAAATGGTATCTCGTATTGGTCTTTTTCTCGAGAGCTGTGGTTTTATGGCTTATAATGGATAAAATGGTTGTCTTAATCCAGCCCAAGTTGGCTTCTTTTCCAAATCTTGCGTTGGGCATGCCAGAGACGGATACGATTTGCCCGCCCGGCTTCAGGATGCGGAATGATTTTTCCAGAGCCGCGCCTCCTAACGTATCAAAAACAGCGTCATATCCGGTCAGCATGTCTTCGAAATTTTCTTTTTTATAATTAATGATCAGATCGGCCCCCATGGATTTGACCAAATCATAGCCTTTATCGCTTGCTGTGGTGGCAACAAACGCTCCCATCCATTTAGCCAGTTGGATGGCAAAGGTGCCTACGCCGCCCGAACCTGCGTGAATCAAAATTTTCTGGCCTTTTTGCAGCTTTAAAATATCAACAAAAGCCTGGTAAGTCGTAAGTCCAACGAGCGGTATGGATGCCGCTTCCTCGAAGCTTAGATTGCGCGGCTTCAGCGAAATATCGTCCTCATGAACAGCTATAAACTCGGCTAATGTGCCGATTCGGTTTTTGCGGGGTCTCCCGAAAACTTCATCTCCGGGTTTATAAGCATTCACCCGCTCACCAACCTTGACTACCACCCCGGAGAAATCATTTCCCAAAATGAGCGGAAACTTGTAACTCAACAGAAACTTCATTTTCCCTTCCTTAATTTTAAAGTCGATGGGATTTAAGCTGGCTGCATGAATGTCCACCAGCACATCATGTTCTCCGATTTCAGGCATCGGTTGCTCGGTCATAACTAACGGAACCTGTTTCCCGTAACTGTCAATGGTTATCGCCTTCATTATATAAACACCTCTATTATGATTATTGGTTTAAACATATCGACCAATTAGGCAAAATTAGTTTTCTCTACAGTATACCCCTAGAAGATCCCGGGGTAGTCACTCAAGGCCCCATGCACTCGGCTTCCACGGACATAATTAATGATTTGAGCTGCTCCAGCGGTTGGCGGACAGTCAACACATAATAATTTTCTACGCCTTTTTTATCGGATGCAATAAAACCGGATTGTTTCAGCACCTTCAAATGATGAGACACAGCCGGCCTGGACAAATTGATGTGGCCTGCTATCGCATTGACATTCAACCCCGCTTTGTTCTGTGCCAGCAGCATAATAATAGCTTGACGGTTCTCATCGGTCAACACTTCCAATAGAGGGATGCATGCCTTAAATTGTTGCAGAACATCTTCGGTATGCCGGCTCATACGATCCATCCTTTCCGTTCATTGGTTTAATCAGTTAAACATAATTATAACCATCCGCTAAAAAAAAGCAAGCACAGCCGTTCTCCCCTGAAATCAGGCAGCGCCTTTTGGTTTAGAATGCTCACTTTTCCCCAATAAAACCGCCCCATCTTAAGAATGGAATATCGCCAGAAAAAAACGAGATCGCCCAAATGAAGGATTGATGATCCCTTAAAATAATATAAATTTACAACTGTCCTCCCCCTCCTTAGACTTTACGTTAACACACATCAGAGAGGGTGACGCTTTGAGAACTGCAGTTTCTGTCATGATTAAGCACAAGTATATCTATTTAATGCTGCTGCCGGTACTTTTGTATTACTTCTTGTTTCATTACGCTCCCATGGCCGGAGCCATCATCGCTTTCAAAAACTATACCCCCGCACGGGGGATTCTGGAAAGTCCATGGGTAGGCTTAGCTAACTTTAAGGACTTCTTTGAAAGCGTCTACTTATGGAGGCTGATCAGGAATACGTTAACCATCAATTTATACGAGCTGCTGATCGGATTTCCGGCCCCCATCATTCTTGCCCTTCTGCTCAATGAAGTTCGAAGCCGAATATTTAAGCGTTCGGTGCAAACCATAACCTATCTGCCGCATTTCATTTCTGTAGTCGTAGCGGTAGGCATGGTGTTGGACTTCTTCGCGTCGGACGGGATCATTAATTCGCTAGTCACCGGGCTCGGGGGTAAACCGACATCCTACATGACGGAGCCCAATTTGTTTTATTCCATCTTCGTCGGCTCCAACATCTGGCAGCATCTCGGCTGGAAAAGTATTATTTACCTGGCGGCCCTCAGCGCCATCGATCCTTCTTTGTACGAAGCGGCTAACGTGGATGGAGCCGGCCGGTGGGCCAAATTAAAACACATCACCTTGCCGGGTATTATGCCGATTATTGTTATCATGCTGATTCTTCAAATTGGCAGCATGATGAGCGTGGGCTTCGAGAAAGTCATGCTCATGTACAATCCGTCCATTTACGAAACGGCGGACGTTATTTCCACCTTTGTATACCGCAAAGGGCTGCAGGATATGAATTATAGTTACAGTACGGCGGTCGGCCTGTTCAATTCGGCGATTAACTTTACGCTTCTCCTCTTAGCTAACACAATCAGTCGCAAAGTGAGCGAAAACAGTCTATGGTAGGAGGCGACAGTTACAACGATGATGCTGCATAAGGAATCCATTTCCAGCCGGCTTTTTGATGTATTCAACCACTTGCTGCTCGTGCTGTTAGTGGTGGTAACAGTTTACCCCTGCTTGTACGTGTTATTCGCTTCCGTCTCAGACGGCCTTTTGCTGAATGCCGGCAGTAAGCTTCTTTACTGGCCAAGAGGCTTCCAGCTGGAATCCTACAAAAGGGTTTTCAATAACCCCATGCTGTGGGTGGGCTATATGAATACTTTGATTTATGTGGTGCTGGGCACCACCTTGAATTTGTTGCTGACCTGCTTTGCGGCCTACGGCTTATCCCGTACCTATCTGCCGGGCAGAAAGACGTTGATGAAGCTTATCGTGTTCACTATGTTTTTTTCCGGAGGAATGATCCCCTCCTACCTTCTCGTGATGAATCTCGGTATGATCAACACGATTTTCGCCATGATCATCCCCGGTGCGATCAGTACTTGGAATTTGATTATTTTGCGGACTTCTTTTATGGCACTGCCTCCAAGCTTGGAGGAGTCTGCCAAGATCGACGGAGCTAATGATTTTTTCATTTTGTTCCGCATCATTATACCGCTGACCTTACCCGCTTTGTCGGTTATTCTGCTCTACTATGCCGTAGGACATTGGAATTCGTTCTTCGATGCCCTCATCTATCTTAGAAAGAGAGAAATGTTCCCGATCCAGATGGTTTTACGTGAAATTCTAATCCTTAACGACTCCTCCATGCTGGTAGGAGTATCTGATAGCGTTGACCGGATGCAAGAAACCATACCGCTCAAATACGCGACCATCATTGTGTCGTCGCTTCCGGTGCTGTTTCTGTATCCGTTCCTGCAGAAGTACTTTGTGCAAGGTATGATGATCGGCGCGATTAAGGAGTAAAGGCTGCTGCCAGTTAGATGCGACCCAAAAAAAAATATTCAGGAGGTTCATATGAAAAAGAGATTCCATTATCGGTTTACTGCGCGTGCTTTATCGGTGCTAACGGTTCTAAGTCTGACGGCGGCCTGCTCGTCGCCGGCTGCGGAAAACTCTGCGAACGGGAACACGCAGGGAGAGGCGGGACAGAAGCTGACAAGCATCAAGGTTTTTTCGGAATTGGGCAGCTGGGCGTCACAGTCTATCAAAAATTACGGGGAAAATCTCGTATTTCAGGAGATGGAGAAAAAAACCGGAGTGAAGGTAAACTGGGTTCACCCGCCGGCCGGCCAAAGCAAAGAACAATTTAACCTGATGATAGCCTCCAACGATTTGCCGGATGTTATTATGTACGACTGGTTCAGTGCCCCGGGCGGGATAAAAAAATATGTGGATGATGGTGTTATCAGGGATTTAACACCGTATATGAATGAAAAGGCGCCGAATTTCATGAAGCTGATGAATGAAAATCCGGAAGCCAAAAAGCAGAGCATGGATGATTCAAGCAAGTTTTATTGTATGCCGATGCTGCGGCTCACAGATTCGCTCCGGGTTACCGATGGACCTCAAGCACGCATGGATTGGCTGGATAAGCTCAATCTCAAGAAGCCAACGACGATTGATGACTGGTACAACGTCCTGAAGGCACTGAAGGCTCAAAACCCAAGCGGCTGGCCTATGACAGGCCAGAAGTTTGTAGGGACCAACGGAATCGGCAATCTGGTCGGAGCCTGGGGAATATCCTATGATTTCTACATGGACGGCAATACGGTCAAGTATGGTCCTACGAATCCGAAATTCAAGGAAGCTCTTACCTTTATTAACAAGCTGTTTAGCGAAGGGCTGATCGACCCGGATTATATGCTTAATAACAGGGAAAAGCAGGATGCGAAGGTAACGGGCGGGTCATCCGGGGTTTTATTCGGAGTGCAGCCGAGCAATTTCATGCGGACAATGGTCGAATCAGGTCGCGATCCGAACTTCCGCATGGAGGGCATCCCATGGCCGACAGGATCGGCTGGCAAAGCTTATTCGCTGAGCAGTTCATACACTTATGAAGTGACGGCTCCTTGTGCAGCCATATCCAAAACAGCCAAAAACCCGGAGCAAATTGTCGCCTGGCTGGACTATGCCTACGGGCAAGAAGGAAACTTGCTGTTCAACCTGGGCCTTGAGAACATGACTTATGTGATGAAAGACGGAAAGGCTGAAAATACCGATCTTATCAATAAAAACAAAGACGGCTTGTCGTCCTCCGCTGCTTTGGGCAAATATACGATGGGGCTGAACGGCTGGGCGATGGCGCAGGATGTCCAATATCACCGGCAGCTTATGATGCCTTATGGATACCCGGCGGCCGATAACTGGCGCACTGCGGATGTAAGTTTGATTGTGCCCCGCTTGACCTTAACGGCGGAAGAAGCCCAGCAGGCATCGCGCCTTAAAACGGACATCGACACGTATGCCCATGAAATGTTCGATAAGTTTACTTCCGGTAAAGAGCCTCTTGCGAACTATGATAAATTTACTCAACGCCTGAAGGATATGGGGATCGAGCAATTGACAAAAATTTACCAGGATGCTTTTGAGCGTTATCAGATGCGTGGGAAATAAATGAAGAAGAAAGCGAGTGAGCTTGAATGAACGGTTATTTGCCCGACAATCTGATTTTACCGGACCCTCTGATTGGGAATAAGGGGGAGCGGATCGTATCTCCTCAGCAATGGGATGATGAGCGGCGCTCTGAAATCTTGGAACTATTCCGGGAGCATGTCTATGGAAGAGCTCCGGTAGATCGTCCCCGTAATCTGCGGTTTGAAGTGGCGGATCAAAGCCAAGGATGGATGAACGGGATAGCAACAAGGAAAATCATTCATATTAAATTCGACGGCCCCGGAGGGACCGGGGTTATTCCCCTCTATCTGTTTGTTCCTGTCGGCGGCGAAGAGACGGCTCCGGCCTTCCTGCTGATCTGCAACCGGGAAGCGGAAAATATGGACCCGGACCGGAAGGTGCAGAGTCCCTTCTGGCCGGCGGAAGACATCGTGTCGCGGGGGTATGCGGCAGCTGTGTTCCATGTGCAGGATGTGGACCCGGACTTCGATGACGGGTTCCGCAATGGGGTCCACGGCTTATTCGATTCGGCGGAGGCACCGAGGCCGGCCAGCGCTTGGGGCACGATTGGCGCATGGGCCTGGGGTGCGAGCCGGGTCATGGATTATTTCGAAACCGATCCGGATATCGATGAGGCGCGGGTTGCCGTCGTCGGCCATTCCCGCGGGGGCAAAACCGCTCTTTGGTGCGGCGCGCAGGATGAGCGCTTCGCATGCGTGGTGAGCAACGACTCGGGCTGCACCGGGGCCGCTATTACCCGCGGAAAACAAGGCGAAACCGTTGAAGCTATCAATCAGCAGTTCCCCCACTGGTTTTGTGAAAATTATAAGAGCTATAACGGCAGAGAAGCTGATTTGCCGGTGGATCAGCACATGCTGCTCGCCCTGATCGCTCCGCGTCTGCTTTATGTGGCAAGCGCCACAGAAGACATCTGGGCAGATCCGGCCTCGGAGTTCCTGGCTTGTACCCAGGCAAATCCCGTCTATACGCTCCTGGGATCGGCCGGAATCGAAGCGGAGAGTCTTCCGCTGCCGGAAGAACCGGTACACAAGGGCCGGATCGGCTACCATTTGAGAACGGGAAAGCATGACTTAACGCGGTATGATTGGCATTGCTTCATGGATTTCACGGATCTCCACATGAAAGAGATGTTCAGAAGCGTCTGATTTTGATATAGTGTCAGAGAAAAACGTTATTCTTACGCAGGAATAGGAGGGGTGATCAGGGTGGGGATTTGGAAGTTCATGAACCATTTTCAAAAAAGAAAGCTGTTCTTACGTTTTTTTGTATCCTATACCCTTATCCTGATCATTCCTCTCAGTATTATTTCTTTCATCGTTTACGGGAAGCTCTTGAGCACATTGGAGGAGGAAACCGTCAACTCCAATATTACGATCATCAATCAGGCTCGCGACACTATCGATATGAATTTAACGCAGCTGGATCAGATCGCTTTTGAACTGTCGAATAACCCCAATGTCTATGAATTCACGTCCAATCGAGAGATGGACATCGTGGAAGCCAATATCAAGTTGAAGAGCATTATCCGGGAGCTTAATATTACGAGCACGAATGCGATCAAAAGCTTCTCCGATGCCATTGCTATCTATTCTTTGAAAAATGATGTTATCGTCTCCAATGTCACGAAGTATGAACCGGATTTCTTTTACGACACGTTTGTTAGAAATCCGGCCGTCCCTTACTCCGAATGGATTTCTCGGGTGCAGGGCGCCAAGGAACGCCAGTTTTGGCCTTCCGTTCAGGCCATGGGAGCGAACAAGTCGGAAAAAAAGCTCATCATGTATCTGCAACCGCTCACGAAATATGGAATGAGCAATCATGCGACATTGATTTCCTTGCTTCCAGAGGATAAGATGTGGGATTTCTTCGGCAGCGGCGAGATGGACGACCGGAGTTATCGCGCTATTCTCGATAAAAACAATCAGGTAATAACTACCGCACCGGGCTCCATCGAAGCGATTCCAATCCATTATACGGAAATTTTCGATAGCGGGCAGGACCATATATTTTTCACTTACAACGGAAAAAAGTATATTGTAATCCCTACAATCTCCAGCCAATTCGGCTGGAAATATGTAACCATCTTACCGGTGAGCGTCTTGATGGAGAAAATTTCGTATCTCCACGTCTTGTTTTCCGTCGCCCTATTGATCTGTAGTCTGCTGGGAGTAACCTTGGCCTATATTTTTTCGGTTCAGCATTATAAGCCGATCCGCAATACCCTGCAATGGATCATGACGAACAGGAAGGACCGGACACTGAAGCAAAAGGGAGATTACGAAACGATCCTCAGTAATATGCAGGCGATGCATACCGATAATCATATGCTGGAGGGTCAGCTGCACAAGCAGCTTCCCGTGCTGAAGGTTCATTTCCTTCTGAGGCTGCTGAAGAATAATACGATAGACTTTCAGGAAGTCAACGAGCTGCTGGATTTTTACAGCATCCGGTTCCCCTACGAACAATATACGGTCGCCGTGCTGCATATCGAGGATTTCAGCGGTTTTGTACAAAATCATTCGTCTACCGGGAAAAGCCGGGCGCGTTTTGTAGTCTGCAACATCGGCGAGGAAATGATCCACAGTATCGGGGGTGGATTTGCTTTGGAAATTGAGGAAGATAAAGTTGCGCTTCTTATTAATAACGATATGGCCGCGGAGACGTCCGGCACACATCCATTGGACCAGCTGTTGCAATCGCTCAAGGAATTTCTGCACAAAAAATTCAGTATTAGGGTCAGCATCGGGGTAGGGAGCAGCTGCTCCAGCCTGGAGATGATCCATCAATCCTACAATGAAGCCATAATCGCGTTAAATTACGGATCGATTCGGGGAAGAAACTTGGTCTACTATTTTGAACAGACTCGTATAAATCCCAATCATTTCTACTATCCTCCGGAAAAGGAAAACCATCTTATCGTTTGCGTAAAAACAGGCGACCTTTCCTCTGTTCAAAGCTCGCTGGATCATATTTATGAAGTCAATTTCAGGGAGCGAAAGCTTTCTCCGGAGATGGCGAATTGTCTTTTCTATGGCCTTGCGGGTACTTTCTTCCGCATCCTGGAGGAAATTCAGCTGGATTATCGGGATATTGGCACGGGCGATACGGATATGCTTCAGGAAATTAGCCAAAGCAAGGACATCGAGGCGATCTTTCTCGCGATCAGGACTGCGTTGGGCCAGCTTTGCAGCTTAATCCATGAAAAGAAAGCCAAGGGAAACGATCATTTGCGGGATAGCTGCATTCAGTATATTGTCGAGCATCTTTCCGATAAAGAGCTGTCCTTAAATAAAGCCGCAGATTATTTTCATCTCTCTCCACCGTATCTAAGCACTTTTTTTAAACAGCAGACCGGGTACAACTTCTCCGATTACTTGAACCGGCTGCGCATTCAGCGGGCGAAGGAGCTTCTAGCCAGTGAGAATGAACCCATTCAGGAGATTGCGAATCAGGTCGGTTATAACAGTGCCAACACATTTATAAGAATCTTTAAAAAATATGAATCGGTCACGCCGGGCCAATACAAGGAAAGCTGGCGTATCGGTCGGATATCGGACATAGACGGTGAGCAGCAGTAGATAAAAAAGGGGCGGCAACAACACCGCCAATAAAAAGCCTGCTTCTCAAGGAATGCTCAGAAGCAGGCCTATTTTGTCATGGCGGATGGGCGCCGGCCAGCTGGGCTGCAAACCTCAGCTGTACCCGCTCCGATCGCTGACAGCCGCGAAGCGTGAGCGTTAATCTGTATAGGTGCCCCGGTCCTCCCGGACTATTCGTAGAGATTCGCTCCACCTCAGACCCGGACAGGCAGATCCGGAAGCTCGTTCACCGACACGATCTCGTCGCTGCGCTTGACCGGCTTCTCCCAGAACTGTTCGCTGCCCGGCAGATCGTCGAACCAGGCCGCGTCTTCGGGACAATCCAGCATCATAAATTTCCCGTAGTCGCCTTCGCGTGACTGATGGTATTTCAAGTACGCTTTCCCGCGCTCAATCGCGAGGATTTCAATCTTGCCCGACGAATGGCTCATCGACAGCCGCACCCGCTTGCCGAGCCCCGAGGTTCTGGCCTTCGCCTCCTCCACGATCCGGTACACCCGCTCCAGCGGAAGGACAAATTCGCGATTGCCGGCCACCGGCCGATTGATGAAAAAGTAGTAAGGCGTTACACCCGCCCACGACAGCTTATCCAGCAGCTCCCCGAGCACGACGGGATCATCGTTGATGCCCCGAAGCACCGGCGTCTGATTCACGACAATGGCCCCTGCCTGATGCAGCGCCTCGAAGCCTCTCTTCGCTTCAGCCGTGATCTCCCGGGGGTGGTTAATATGAGCCATCACGTAAATGCGCCGTTCGGGGGAGGAGTGTTCCCGGATTGTTTCCAGCAGCTGCTCGTCTTCATAGATGCGCATAGGATTGAATACGGGAATTTTCGAGCCGAGGCGGATGATCTTCACGTGATCGATGCTGCGCAGCTGCTCCAATATACGCCTCAGCTTGGACGTGGCCAGGATCAGGCTGTCCCCACCGGTCAGCAGCACATTATTGATTTCGGGGCGGCTGGCGATATATTCGATCCCGGGGGTCACGTCGGACATCGCTTCCTTCACGTCGTTGCGGAACAACCGCTTCCGGAAGCAGTACCGGCAATAGGCGCCGCAAACCTCCGAGACGATCAGCAGCGCAGTTGTGCCGTATTTGTGCTGGCAGCCCGGCACGGCGTAGTTCGTGTCCTCGTCCGATGCATCCCAGCGTCCGTATTCGGCCAGTTCGCCTTCGTTCGGGATGACGAGTTTTCTAATCGGATCGTGAGGGTCTTTCCAATCTATCAGCTTCAGGTAATAGTCATTGACGCGAAACACGAATTTTTCCGTTATCGCCTTGAGCTTCCTTCTGTCCTGCTCCGGGATATCCTTGATTTTATCAATATCGGTAATGTACTTCGGTTGCGGCATAGATACTCCTCCTTTGGATGACAGATGTATGGAGCAGATTGTGCGGCCTTCCGGGTCCTCCTTTCCGCCTGAAAATCTTGTATATGAACCTCCTGCCCGGCTTCGCATCCCCCGCATTCACGAGGACACTGCAGGCATTCGAGAGCTTCCCCTGTTCGTCTATGTAGGTGAATGCATATAAGCGGACGCAAAAAGACCCGCGTCCACTCCAAGCGTTCGCAACGCGCGCAAACGCTTCTGGCATGGATATGGGTCTTCCCGGCAAATAAAAAAGACCCGGCCTGCGGGTCAATATATGCATAACTATGCACAATAAAAACGCATTGACCCATCTACTGCTGACGAGGTTAGCTGCCGGGCTCGGGAAAGATGGTTCCCTACATGCACGTTCATGATTCGCCCCAAAACATTGGTTCCCCCGCTTTCCCGTTCATCGAACAGGAAATTAAGCGTATTATCATCATACACGTCCACTGGGACGGTGTCAATTTATGGATTCAGGTTTCGAGCTCCATCAGCTTTTCCGCGGCCAAGCGGACTGCAAGGACGCTTGCCGTGTTGAGCGAGTTGTCGAAGAACAGCACATGGCCGCTTTTGACAGCATTCAGCGATTTCCATACATTAAGCGACTCTTTCTCCTTGACCGATGCCTTGGCCATCGCTATATCATGCTGGAATATGATGTAGTCCGGATTCATCTGCGCCAAAGCCTCCAGCGACATCGTCTGGCTGTCCGCCGGGTAGCCCTGCGGAGCCGGCAAGCCGAACCCGTCAGCCTTGTAGTACATGGTGTTCTTCGTACCCGGAGCGAAATAATTCGCCTTGCCGTCGATGCGGAGCATGGCAAAGGTCATTTTCGTGCGGTCTCCAAGCTTGTCCCGGGTCTTCTTGATCATCTCGCGAGTTTCCTGTATGTACGCCTCGGCTTGCTTCTCCTTGCCTATAATTGTGGCGCACAGCATCGTCGTATGGTCCCAGCTGTCGGAGAAGTCAATTTGGATGACGGGCGCGACCTTGACCAGCTTGTCATAGACGGCGTCGATGTGACCCTTGAACGTTATAATGACATCGGGACTGCTCTCCGCGATTTTCTCGAGACTCAATTCACGGCCGCTGCCCAAATCCTGAATAGCGGCTTTCCCCGCATACGGCTGCAGCGTGGCGTAGCTTGTCATAGCCTCCGTCAAGTTGGCGGCGGCGAACGGGGGCTCGTCCAGGGCAAAGAAATAGTCCAGATACACGGGATGCAGCACGGCGATTCGTTCCGGCTTCTTGTTCAACACAATCTCATGGCCGACCGCATCCTTGATCGTTCTGGGCCATGCCTGGGACTCCGCAGAGTTCTTAGGAGTTCCTGATCCTTGGTCTGCAGCCGCTGGCGCAGGGGCAGGGGCGGACGAGCATCCCGCCAAAGTGACAAGCAGCACCACAAGCCCAATGATCCAGCCTGTCCTTCTCATCATGTCCATTCCTCTTTCCCGCTTTTATGGATTGACGTACAGATGCTTCAGCATTTCACGGTTTTTTTGGGCAAACAATTCATTATGGGAGGACACCATCCCATAAGATTTTGCATCCGGCGCGACAACTTGCTTCGCCTTATTGACGGCGTTGGCCGCATCCTGGAACGCTCCGGCGATCAGGTGCAGCTTGCCTTCGTGATGCAGCACATCGCCCGCGGCATACAGGCCGGGCACCGATGTTTCGCTCATCGGAGTGCCGGCAATGCGGTTTTCATGCAAATCGATCTTGAGCTCGCTGTTCGCGAGCAGTTCCTTGTCCCGCTCGTAGCCATGACTGATGATGACCTCATCGACTGCAAGTTTGAACAAGCTCCCGTCCTCGTGACGCTTTAGCAGCACCGTCCCGATGTTGGCATGATCCTCGGTCGCGATCAGCTTCTCGATCGAAGTGTTCAGCAAACATTGGACGCCATTCGCTTTCAGGCGTGAGATATCGGCTTCATGGCCGTCTTTTAACGCATCCTTCCGGTAGGTCAAGTACACCTGCTTGGCAATCGGCGCAAGTTCGTTGGCCCAGTCCACGGCGGAATGACCGCCCCCGGAGATCAGTACGGTTTTCTCTTTAAAGCGGGCGAGCGATTTCACCGTATAGTGCAAATTCGTCACCTCAAATCGTTCCGCTCCCTCGATTTCCAGCTTGATCGGCTTCAAAATGCCTCCCCCGATGGCCAACAGCACGGTTTTGGACCGGTGCGTCTGTCCCGAGACGGTGTGCAAAGTAAAAATCCCTTCCGTATCCCGGGAGATCGAGGTCACCTTCTCTCCAAGCACGACTTCCGGCTCGAACGTCAAGCCTTGCGCGACCATTTGCTCGATCAGCCGTGCGCCTGGAACTGGCGTCAATCCGCCTACGTCCCACACCATTTTTTCCGGATACACATGCACCTTGCCGCCCAGGATGGGCTGAAATTCAATAAGTTTGGTTTTCATCTCACGCAAGCCGCTGTAGAAAGCGGCAAACAACCCGGCTGGACCGCCGCCGACAATCGTGATGTCGAACAATTCCTGATCAGGCATCGTACAATCCCCTCGTTTTCTTTCATATTGGGCAAAACCATTTGGAAGCGCACAGAGCAAAGCGCATCCGGCTTAATTTACGTCATTCTCAGATGCTCGCGTAAGGTCATGCCCGTATACTCCTTCCGGAACAAGCCTTTTTCGGCCAGCATCGGCACCAGTTCAGCGAGGAACAGCTCCAGCGATTGAAAGGAACCGCCCGGCAATGCGATAACGCCATCCATCGCTCCGGCCTCAAACCAGGCGAGCATGTCCCGCATCACGTCCTCGGCCGTTCCTGCCGCGACCCAATGCGCCGACCCGATCACCTCCGGCCGCGACAGCAGCTCTTCCACGGTCGGCTTGTGATTCACAATAAATCTTCTCAGCAGATCCGCATGCGTCCGGCTGCGCACGGGCTGGCCCGCGTCAGGGAGCATATCGGCCGTCACGCGCTGATCAAGCGGCATCTCCTCCAATCGAAGTCCAATAATCGACTCGATGGAAGCGAAGCGGCGCTCCAGGCTAAGATGGGCATGCGCCTCCCGGTACATATCCTGCGCCTCGCTGCGCGTCTCGGCCAGGAAAAAATACAGGCCGGGCAGCACGCGAACCGCGTCCGGCGAACGGCCATGCGCTTGAGCGCGCCTTCGCAAATCTTCGCGCAGCTCTATACCGGAAGCCATGTCCGGCGTCGACGCAAAAATCGCGTCCGCCGCCAGGGCGGCAAAGTTGCGTCCCGCCAGCGAAGCGCCGGCTTGGAACAAAGGCGGCGTGCCCGAGGCATGGGCCGGCAGATTGAGCGGACCTTTGACGCTGAAGTATTTGCCGTTATGGTGAATGGCCGTTATCTCCTTGCCGCAGTCTGCTTGCCCTGCAAACACCTCGTACGGATAGCTCTCCCAGAGCCTCTGCACGACATCGGTAAACTCGATCGCCTTCTCATATCGCTCTTCGGATGCAGGCATCGGCGCATCAGTGAAATTCTCCGCGCCGCCCAGTGACGTCACAATATTCCAACCTGCGCGCCCGTTGCTTAGCCAATGCAAGGACTGCAGCTGCCTGGCGACGACAAACGGCGGATTGAATGAGGTGGACACGGTCGTCACCAGCCCGATACGCTCTGTCTCCCGGGCAATCGAGGTCAGCATAATGGTTGGATCGAGACTCGCGAACCGGCTGGAGTGCCCCCGTCCGTCCGCATGGAGAAACAGCGCGTCCGGCTTAAACACGAAATCCAGCTTCGCCTGCTCCGCCATTTTCGCCAGCTGAACGAATCCGTCGTTCGAAAACATCCCCGCGCCGCCTCCGCTGTCGTTTTTCCCTTTGTTCCAGGTGGCAGTCAAGGATAATCCGATACAAAGCTGTCTGCTCTCTTTCAAATGGGTTCATCCTCCACAAATAAATCGATAATGATTATTATTATCAATTGAATACTGCAATAGTTTAGCAAGAACCTCAACTAATGTGAATACACAAATCCCAAAACTTATATGCACAATTATCTAAAAATGAGGCCGTTCGCCCGTTAAGGTTTGGTTGTAGGCGGAAGGAGACATCCCGAACTTTTTGCGAAAGACCCGGCTGAAGTAAAGCGGATTGGCATAGCCGACACTGGCTGCAATATCGCGGACAGGAAATTTGCCGGTTCTCAGCATTTCGCTCGCTCTTTCCATCCGACAATGAATCGCATAGTCGATCGGCCGATAACCGGTGTACTTATGGAAATAATACGAGAAGCGTTTGGAGCTCATCGCGTGCATAGCGGCCAATTCGTCCAAGGTCAGCGCATCCATGTAATGACCGTGAATATAGGAAACGGCGTCCTCGATCGCTCGCTTGGTCGGCGAACTGCTGCTCTCCCGATGCTGACAACCGGACAACACCTGATGCATGACGCTCAAAAAAATTTGCTTGGCGCGCAGCTTCTCCAGCCCTCCGGCGGCCCGAATGCTCTGATGCAGCAGCTCCAGCCCTTCCAGCACCCCAGGCACAGCTCCGGGCTCCAGCACAAAATGGCGGTCGCAAGGATGATCCCCCCTGCCCGTCTCGGGTTCGCAGAAGCTGTAAAACAGCAAATCGTATTCGAAGTGGGACGCCCCCGTGGCCTGCCACTCCAAGTGTACGTCGGGTCCGGCATGAAAGACCGAGCCCGGCCGCAAATGGTAGACAGCGCCATTCGCGCTTATTCGCCCCTCGCCGCCAAGCGCAAACAAAAAGCCATGCTTGAGCGTCGTGAACTCTCGCAGCGCGCTTTTTGGGGGAATGACGAAACGGTAAACCATTTCTACACCATAAGAACCTTCGGCAAAGGTTCGCGCCAATCGATCGAGATCTATCATTTTCTCTCGCCGTCTCCTTGTCGGGTGAATCTCCGAATCTTTTCTTCCCTCACCAAGTATACAAATAAAAACCGCAGGAGTCATCAGCTCCTACGGCTTTTACCCATAAGCATCCCGGTTACTTCACAACCTTAACGACAATCGTTTCACTCCAAGTCCTGCCTGAGCTGTTTACCAGCTCTGCACGGTACTCATACTGTCCGGGAGCCCGTCCGGTAAGATCGGTAGCTGCCTGCTGCGCCCCCGGGGACGCAGCCTGGAGCGCCTTGGTATCGATCAGCTCTCCGTTCTCGTAGAGACGGTATTCGGAGCCGTTCGTTCCCCACCACATATTCATCGTGACCCGGTAGCTGCCGTCGCCGTCCCAATTATCCTGAGACAGCACCGGCTTGGCCGGCGATGCGTCCGTTACGGTGACCGTGTGCGGCTCGCACGCCGTCGAGCCGCTGTCGTTGATCAGCTCGCACGTATACGTATACGTGCCGTTGACGCGTCCCGTCACAGCAGACTTCGCAGCCTGAGCCGCCGGTGCGGCTTCGGTCAATCTGCTCGTGCCGATCAGCGTTCCATTTTCGTATAACCGGAACTCGGAGCCGTTATTGCCCCACCACATGTTCATGGTGATGATATAGCTGCCGTCGCGCAGCCCGTCCTGACCGTTATCGTCCGAGAGCACCGGCTTCCCGGGAGCGCCCGCCGAGGACGGCTGGGTCACCTTGAAGGCGTAGCTTTTCTCCGCCACGTTGCCTGCCGCATCCGTCACGCGGTATTGGACGGTATGCGTACCAAGGCCAAGCTCCTGGGCAGGGCGGGAAGCCCCGCTGCTGATTTCCTGACCGTCCAGCAGCAGCTTCTGCTCCGCGACGCCGGACCAGGCGTCCGAGCTGACAAGATCGAATCTGACCGTCTCCGTAGACTTCACATCCCCGACCGGCTTGCCTGACTGGGTCAGCGTGACGGAAGGCGGGGTCTTGTCAAGCTTTACCGTCTCCGTCTTCACGGCCTCCTGATTGCCTGCGCTGTCTGCCGAATAGTATTGGATCGTATGCGTCCCCTCCGCTTCAATGGAGAAGGGTGCCGTATACGAGACGGCGGGTTCCCCATTGAGCGAATAGTATGTGCTGACGGGCAGGGACTCTTCTTCTGCCGCTGTCAGCGTAACGGTGACGCTGCGGTTAAACCAGCCGCTTGCGTTCGGCGATTCGGACAAGGAAGCCGTTGTCACCGGAGCTGCTGTATCCGCCTGTGCCGTAAAATCGCTCAAGCCGCGCGGCTTTAGCTGGTACACCCCTTTGAAAATGGAGGCAATCCCTCTCACCGTCACGGTCTGGCCTTCCTGATAAGGGAAGCCCGACTGCTGCAGGCCCGTACGCACGTCTACCCGCACATGGCTGCTAGTCTCCCCCTGCACCGCATCGAATTCGAAGGAGCCCGCCGGCGCCGCGCTGACGATTGGGCCAATCTTGACATTGCTCAGCTCCACCAATTGGCCTTGATTGGAAGCATCGACCGTTGCAGCCTGTACCGGCGCAGGGAGCGGCGCCGTTCCGGTTTTCTCGATCGCAACCGGCTCGATCAGCTCCAGCTCTGTGTTGTACACGGCCAGAGGAGCGGTGATCTTCACGACATCGCCTTGATGAAAGCCGCTCTGGCTTTGAAATACATATATGCCCCCGGTCGCGTCCTGCAAATAAAACGCCTGTCCGCCAAAGGCTCCCGGCTCCGTCGTGACGACGCCTTCCACGGTGACGACCTTGCCTTCCGCCTGGCCGCGGGCTTCGGCCACGGTGATTTTGGCCGGAATCGGCCCTTCTTCATCCGGAAGCGGTTCGGCCGGTACATTCGCAAGCGTAACCGTGCTGGTCAGAAGGTTCGTGCCATTCTGCCGCAGCCTGAGATTGGCCGATCCGCTCGTACCCGGCTTGATGCGGACGGTGAGATCCTTGTAGGCCCGGCCTTGACTGTCCGAGGTTAAGCTGAACGCCGAGCTGTAATTGTAGGAGGTCGGCCATGTGCCGTCGGCGTTCTGAAACAGAGCCACCTGCGTCCCTCCGGTCAAATAAATGCCTGCGCTGAAGCCGGACACCGTAGTATGAGCCGGCAGCCTGTCAACGACGACGCGGAGTTGAAACTCCTGCGCATTGGGCAGCTGGGCCTGATGCACGAAGCTGTAAGTTGCGTTTGTGCCGGTCGCGCCGTATGATCCTGGCTTGAACGTCGCGCGATCCCACCATTTGTAACCTGCCGCCGGTGCCGACCAAGGCTCGGCCTGCGGCTCCGTCGAAGCCTCCGGTGCTTCGAACGGAAGCAGCGCAGTCGGCTGATCGAGCTGCAGACCGTCTACTTGGGCAAGATTCGTGTAGCTTTCCTTCGTAGACAGCCAATTCACGATATTTACGAGCAGTACGGCGTCATCCTGTTCCTTGAAGCCGTCGTACGTTGTTTTCCTGGCTCCCGTCTCCTCACGCAAATATTTCGGCGTCGCATCCTCGACCGGCGAAGAATCGCCGATAAAAGCCGCTTTGCCTTTACCGGCCTTGCTAACAGCCACATACGGTCCCTCGGCAAGGCCTCCGCCGTTGTACACCCCTTGATCGACCGCATTGGGCCAAGCCGCTTGAGTCTGGGGCAGGTACACGATTCCCTTCGCCTTGGTCGGGTCCGTAATCGCAAGCGTCGATCCCGCATGCATGGCTACGCCCGAGACGCCCGCGGTTATGCCGAATGCCTGGCCAGGCGCCACAATTTGATTGGCCGTTATGTCTCCAAGCGCATTGTATCGAAAGCGCACGCCGAACTTGGAGCCGAGCCAGTCGGAGCTGACCACACCCTGCATCGCAGCGGAGCTCGCCTCCTCCGCGCTCATTCCCTTGGCCGGGTTCTCCCATGCGCCCCGGCGGTAGCCGTTGATCGCTTCAGAGCCGTCCCAGCGGTTTTTGTTGCGGTCGGCGTTATAATGATCCCCGATGAAGAAGATCGCGCCGCCCTCCTGCACATACTGCTCCATGGCGGCCTGCTCGCTTTGCTTGAACGGAATGTTCGGCTCGGCGATTACGAAAACATCGTATCTCTTCAAGTCGTCATACGTGAACGGCGCCGCTTTGCGCAGCTCCTTCACATAGTAGCCGTTTGCCGCCAGCGCGTGGCCGAAATCCGAGAAGCCTCCGTCGATAACCCAGTCGGCGGCTCCTGCCGTCTGCGCGTGCGTATTGTCGAAGAGCACCTTCTTGCCGGCATTCTCGTTGACGACCTTGGCTTCGATATAAGGAGCCGGGTCTGCCGGCCCTTCGGCCAGCGCGGCTGGCATCCCTGCCAAGAAGCCCGCCTGCAGCGGCAGCGCCAAGGACAGGGCAAGCACGGACTTCATCCACCTGGTTTGGAGCTTGGCTATAATTCCCATCATATTCCTCCCTAGTAAAATAATGAATAACTCCTCTATTATTCTACCACAGGTTAACGATCTGAAATGATAGGTTTTTGTAAATTTTAGGAGGCATCCGGCAGGCAAACAAAAAGAGCCTCCTCTCCTTTGCATCAGAGAGGAAGCTCTTTACACCGTCCCGCCGCTGCCCAGGCGCAGCTTGCAGATTCCTGCGACTGCCGCATCCAACCGGCCGCGGATCAAAATCGCGCCGGCGTATTCGCCCGGTATGCCCTCGTACCCGTAATACGCGCCGGCAAGGCCACCCGCTATCGCGCCGATGGTATCGCTGTCGCCGCCCAGATTGGCGGCCCGCTGCACGACATCGGCAAACGACTGCCCGTGCAGCAGCAGATACAGCACCCAGCGGAACGTATCGGCGACGAAGCCGCTCGGCTCGCAGTCCGGCTCTCCGGCCAGCGTCAGCACATCCGCGTAATCCGTGCCCGCGATCTCCGCTGCGATCGCAGCGCGCAGCTCCTCTCCGCGCAGCAGCCGCCATGCAATCCGGTTGTAGCAGATGCATGCCTGATCGCAACGCTCATCGTAGTGAGTCATTCTGGACTGCAAGCGCGATACGTTCTCCAGCTGAGCCGGATCCGCGTAAGCCAGCGCTGCCGGCAGGCAGCGCATGAGCGAGCCGTTGCCGGCGCTGCGCCCCAGATCATGGTGAGCGGCCAGCGCCGCCTCGAACCAATTGCCTTCATAGCGCTGGAAGACTTGCCGGATAATGTTGCCGATGTCCTTCGGATCGGAGCGGTACCAGACCATGAATCGTTCCCCGATAGGCTGAACCGGGTCCTCCGGATGCTCGAGAATGCCCTCGGCCACGCAAAGCGTCATCATCGTATCATCGGTGACTTCACCGGCCTCCAGATTCCATACGCCGCCGCCGATGATAGTCCGTAAATAGCCATGCCGCTTTGCAATCTCCTGACGGCTCATAAACTCCGTCGTTCCGCCCAATGCGTCGCCGACCGCAACGCCGTACAAGGCTCCTTTAATACGCTGGGACAGTTCCATGGTTGATCCCTCTCCTTTCTATTAAGCCGGTCTGGCAATTCACCCCTCCGCTTCGCGCCGACAGCATCGATCTTTGTCCGATCCGGAAAATGACCGTTCACCGGCCCTCCGTCCGCAAAGGATTATTCGGCCGAAGCCGCGTCCCACAGCCGCTTATGGATTTTGATGACAACCTTCTTGATCTGCTGCCCGTTCGGGCTGCCAGCCGCCGCGCAGCAAGGCTTATGTACGTCCCAAGGATAGAACACAGCGAATTGTCCCGGGCTCAGCACCAGTCGGGACGCTCCCTCCGCTTCTTCGTAAAAGACGTAGTCTTTACCCGCCATCTCATCCACGGCTACCGTCAGCTCAGAAGAATGCCGCACGACTTCGATGCTTTCCATCCCGCTGATTAGGTACTGAATGTCTACATGCTGCTCATGCGATTCAAACTTCTGCTCCGCCGCAGGCTTGGTCACCGGCTCCTGCACGAGGGCAAACATCAGCCCCTCCTCGATCTCGTAGCGGCCCGCCTCCTGTTCGGCCAGCTTCAGACTTGCGATCTGCTCCAGCCCCTTGCGGATAACCGCCGGATACGTATGCTTCTCTGCCTCGTAATGACGCATATCTCCGAAAATCATATGTCGCTCCCCTTTCATCCATAGCGGTCACGGATACCGCCGCTCGCTCGCCCCGGCTCAGCTGCTCTCTCCGGTCCGAACTCAAAGTCGGGTACGGGACTCCGCGCCCTATGGCTTATGCCCTTGATTATACGCCTGTTGCACCGTGCTGTACATCTTGCCGGATACGGATGTACCCGGGACGCAAGCAGGAGTTGCCCTCCCCAGCGCATCATCCGGTGGGCGGACCTGTCGTACTGCCGCCGATAAAGTCGCCCCGCAGCCGGATGTGCTCATAAGGCAGCTGCGGGTTGGCGATGCGCCACAGCATGCGGTCGGCGGCCCGGTAACCGGTCGCCCGGATCAGCAGCAGCGGCCGTGAGCATACGGGCAGTTCCGGCGTCTGCTCATTGAGGAACGCCACGAGCGAGCATTCCCGCGGAACGTCAATGCCCAGCCTGAGCAGCTCGTCATAGACGCCTCTCGTTTCCTCATCGATCCCGCAAATAACCGCACTCGGCCGCCTGGACGCATACAATGCCGCGAAGTCGTCCAGCCAGCGGCGTCCGGCAGGCCGCTGCGTGCAATGCTCTGCGGGGTCGGCGGAAAGCCCCGCCTCCCCCATCGCCTCGCAGAAGGCTTGCCAGCGCAGCGCGAAGCCGCGCTGGCCGGCGGTGCTTCCGACATAAAGCAGCCGGCGGTGTCCGAGCCGCAGCAGATGACGCACCGCCTGATGCATCGCCTCGTAAACATCCCAGATGACGCTGTCCACCTTCGCCTCAGGCGGGGGAAAGTTAAGCAGCATGCGGGGAACCTTCATCTCCAGCAGCCTCTCCTCCACATCGCCCTGCCCCATCCGGGGAGCGATAAACAACCCGTCCGCATAATGAAGCTCCCGGGCCTCGGCCCATTCGTGAAACGCTTCTCCCGTCAGGCCCGATGGAACAAGCAGCGGCTGCACCCGGTGCCCGAACTCCATGAACCGCTCATGCAGCCCTTCAAGCAGCAGACGGTTAAAGTTCAAAGAGCCTTCCGTCTGCACCAGCACAAACCGTCTCTGCATCACGGGAAAAGGGGCAATCCGGTCGAAGCTGAACGACTGCTGCTGCTCCTTCGTCCAGTAGCCGAGCTCCCGGGCCAGCCGTATGACCTCGCTGCGGGTCTGCTCCGACATGCCCGGATGGCCGCGCAGCGCCTTGGAAACCGTTTGAATCGTCAGCCCCAGCCGATCCGCCAGATGCTGCAGCGTAACTCGTTTGCGCCGCATCGTCCACTTCTCCCTCCGCTGTCTGATATGCAAATAGTTTAAACTAATTTTAAACTAAATGTACAGCAAAATTCGCCTTATACTGAGGGTATATCTTCTATATACAGAAAGCGAGAGATGAAAATGAACCGGATTATCGAAGCTGATGTCGTCGTCTGCGGCGGCGGCCCGGCGGGCATCAATGCGGCGGTCAGCGCCGGCCGCAGCGGAGCGCGTACCGTGCTGATCGAACGGTACGGCTTCCTTGGAGGCATGTCTACGGCGGCCTCCGTTTATCCCTGGATGACGTTCCACACCACCTCCGGCAAGCAGGTCATCGCCGGGCTGGCCCAGGAGATTATCGACAGGCTGATGGCGCAGGGTGCCTCTCCGGGGCATGTACGCGATACTGTCGGCTTCGTCCATACGATTACTCCGTATCATCCCGAGGTGTACAAGGTATTGGCCCTCGATATGCTGAAGGAAGCGGGGGTGCGGCTGCTCGCGCACAGCTTCGTGGATGAAGTGCAAACGGAAGGCGACCGGATCGAAGCCGTCCGGCTGACCACCAAGTCGGGCAAGCTCGAGGTGCGGGGGCGGTTGTTCATCGATACGACCGGCGACGCCGACATCGCGTATTTGGCAGGCGCGCCCTGCCTCCAGGGACGGGAAGGCGACCGGCTGACGCAGCCGATGACGATGAAGTTCCGGATGAGAGGCGTCGATCTCGCGCGAGTCAAGGCTTACATGCTGGCCCATCCGGAGGAATTTTACCACAAGACTCCGTTTGCGGAGCTGGAGTCCCTGCCTTTGTCAGGCGTGCTCGGGTACTACAAGCACTGGAAGGAAGCGGATCTGCCGATTAACCGGGATCAGGTGCTGTTCTTCACCGGCCCTGAAGCGGATGAGGTGCTGGTGAATACGACGCGCGTCCAGGGACTGGACGGGACAAACGTCGAGGACTTGACCGAAGCCGAGGACCTGGGACGACGGCAGGTGCTGATGGTCGCGAAGTTTATGCGCGAGCGGCTGCCCGGCTTCGAGAACGCATCCATCTCCTCCGTCGGCGCGCAGATCGGCATCCGCGAGACGCGCCGGATCGACGGCCTCTATGCGCTCCAGGTCGACGATGTTGTTCAGGGCCGTCGCTTCGACGACTGCATCGCCCGCAGCGGCTACCCGATCGACATCCATGACCCTTCGGGCAAAGGAGTCACCGCCGCCTGGGTGGAAGGCGACGGCGCGTACGACATACCTTATCGCTGCCTGCTGCCGCAAAAAATCGAGAATCTGCTGGCAGGCGGCCGCTGCATCTCCACCTCTCATGAAGCGCTTGCCACGACCCGGCTCACTCCGAGCTGCATGGCAACCGGGCAAGCGGCGGGAACGGCCGCTGCGCTGGCCGTCCGCGGACAGACCTCGCCTGCCGAGATTGATGTCCGTCAGCTTCAGCAGGAGCTGGAGCGGCACGGCGCGCTGCTCCGTTAACGCTCGCTTGCTTGGCCTACCGCAAGGCCGCCGCTCGACAAAACGGCTGTTTCCAGCGCAAGATGCGCGGGAAACAGCCGTTTTGGGATTTATTCCTTGCTCAGATAGCCGAATCCATCACACTCTTCTCGCCGGTTGAAACCCTATTTCCAGCGCAATCACTCTTGCTCCTTCAAAATATATCGGTTAATTCGCCTAAATCATCATCAAAGAAGCCGGCCTCGCGATAAGCCGCTCTTCAACTAACGGTGAATCTACACTGATAAACCTATTCAGGACGCAGTGACAGCTCACGAAAATCAACCCAGCCATAGGGGTTGATTTTTTCTGTTCCGAACAGGTTCGGATGGTAAAAGGCCGCTTGCCGCAAATGGTAAAGAAAATGAAGCGCATCATGACGCAGCAGCAAAGCTTCCACCTCCTGTAAAAGCACAGATCGGGCAGCAGGATCCGTTTCACGGGCAATGGCCGCATATCTTTGACCAAGCTCGCTTGACAATACCGGATCAACGAAGCGATGAACCCCATAGTTGGCATGGAGCAGTACATGCATCAGCGACCATTCCCGATTATTCGTTGTAATAGCATTAAGCAGCACGATATCCGCAGCGTCCAACGCTCCAGGCCGGCTGAATTGTTCGTAAGGCAGAACGTGAATGTGTACAAGGATGCCTGCGGAGGCACACCGCTGCTGAATCCACCGAGCCGTCTGCTCAAGCGAATTGTTCAAGATGGCGTGCGTGTACAGCTGAAGCGAGCTTTGATAATCATCGGTGTCTAAAGAAACCCTCGTATCTGCTGCAGCCGCTTCCCGTTCGGTCTCCGCGTTCTCGGTCTCATTCTCTACCGATAACCGAGCCGCTATAGCGGCACTCCAATCCGGAAAAAAGCTGTACGCCGCCCCGCTCCGATTACCTCCAAGCTCCTCCACGCACTTCTCGGGCTGCAGAAGCTTTCGCAGCCTGCGCCGCTTAGCAGGGTCCAGTAACGGTCCTTGCTTGCGGCCGTTCATGATGATGAACGCGCAGCCTCCCTCCGTCTGTTCCATAATCGTGGTCCCCGTTGGAGCAAGCGTATGAATTTGGAACGGGTGCGTGTAGAGAATAGGTTGTCCGCCCAGACCGCCATCGGGCATTTTTTGTGTACGCAGCTCCTTCAATATCCAAATTTCAATCTTATCGAGCTGCGCCCTCTCCCGGTAGTAGTCCGCGAACGCCTCCAGAACGACCATCTCCGCGTCATTACGCATCAGCTTAAACGGTCCGGTTCCAATCGGTAACCGCTCATTATACTCGTGAGTCCGACATGGAATAACGGATGCCTGGGGTGCGGCTAAATAATGCAGCAGTAAAGAGCTTGGCGCATCCAGTTGAATACGCAGCGCATAGCGATGGGTGGCTTCTATGCTCCGAATACGAAGTATCTTCCATTCACAGCTCGGACTATCCAGCTTCTGATGGGCGCAATCCGAGTCCAGCTTCCCGAGGCGCATAAGCGTATGACGGACATCTGCAGAGGTCAGCTCTTTTTTATTATGAAAAAGGACGCCTTTGCGCAAATAAAACGTCCATTCGGTTCCATCCCTATTCTGCTCCCAGTGCACGGCAAGCCGGGGTATAAAAACGGCCTGTGAACCATCCCATTCCACAAGTGTGTCGAAAAGCTGACCGATCATATGCAGCTCTGTCCTAAGGGTTGCGTTGACCGGATCCAGTACAGGCATTTCCCGGTAAAAAGGAAGCCGCAGCAAATCGATGCGCCCCTTATTATAGGACGTGGATCGGATGCCAAATTGCTTATAGATCGATTCTGTTAGTTGTTGGTGAAGCGATGAGTCCGGATCATACTTGCGCATAAGCTCCATCGCTTGCGAATACTGACCCTTGTCTATTTTGTTCCGGACCCATGAGCTTATTACGTCATTCGATGCCATGTTAAATGTCAGGATGGAACGATTTCCCCTGCCCCGCCCAGCCTGCCACTCGATCCATCCCAGCTCCTGACACTGCTTCACAATCAGCTTCACGTTACGCCGTGTACAGCACAACACTTCTGCAAGCTGCTCAAGCGTTACTTCTACAGGCTCCTTTTCCGCATCCCCGTAAAATTCCCTTAGCTTCAAATAGTGGTAAGCAATTTGCATACGGCTCTCCTTAAACAAAGTGATCAATTAAAAGGGGAAATTATTATAATGAAAATCCTACTCTTTTTATCCCCTTTTCACAAGTTTACTATGGAGTTACCGACAGCCTAGTCAAAGAAGGAAGGAAAGCAACTGTTATGGAAAACTCGATGATTCGCGCGCTTTCGATTACAGCAGCCGTCTTTGTAACGCTATTATGGTCCTCCTCTTACATTTTGAATCAATATGCGTTTGTGGAGGGCGTAGGTCCCTTTACCCTGGCAGGCATGCGTTACAGCGCAGCGGCGTTAACCTTATGGGTGGTGCTGCGGCTTCGTGATCAAAAGCATGTTCGGCGAGATGGAGGACATGAAGCTCAAAGCGTTCATAGAGAAGGTTCACAGGAGAAATGGAAGCTGACGTGGAAAAACTTTTTGTTTCTCGGAATTACCGGGTTTGTTCTGGCACAAGGACTTCAGTATGCAGGCCAGTTTTTTTTGACGCCTATGCAGTCCAACATGTTTCTATCGGTGGGAAACATGCTGTTCCTGCTCATAGTTGACGCATTTTGGCTGCGCGAGTTAAAGAGCCGCGCCACCTTCATGGCTGTGCTCGCCGCCATGGCCGGCATCGTCACTTACTTTTATCCGTGGCATTTTGCCCAAAGCAGTCTGATCGGCATCGTCTTCATCCTGCTATCCTGTGTTGGTAACGTTGCGCACTTGACCTACTCCCGTTATTTGCTTTCCCGAAAACAAACAGCGCCTTCCGCACTCGTTCTTACACCCATGCTGATCGGAGCTGCAGGCATGCTAGTCACCGGATTCATCCTAGAGGGTATGCCCCCTTACTCTATAAAGCTGATCCTCATTTTGTTATGGCTTGGGCCCATCAATGGAGCACTAGCCTTTACGCTTTGGACTTGGTCCCAAAAGCAGCTGCGCGCCTATGAAAGCAGCCTCATTAATAATTTAATGCTGCTGGAAGTTGCCCTGCTGGATATTTTGTTTCTCGGACGCAGTATTACCTATTTGCAAGCAGGCGCGTTATGTCTCGTCGGAACGGCCATTGTTGCCGTACAGCTTGCGCCGTTGATGAAAAAGTCTAAACCGTTGCCGAGCGAGTCCGATACCACAGTTTGAGGCGCCGTGTTGCCGAGCATGACGGCCCATCCATTTTTGCACCTGCAAATTTTCCCGGAAAAACAAAAAAAACCTTATGCAATAAGGCTTTCCGGCAATTTCATTATGAGATAATAATGGTCGGGACGACACGATTTGAACATGCGACCCCCTGGTCCCAAACCAGGTGCTCTACCAAGCTGAGCTACGTCCCGACGTTAGTATTGAAATGGAGCGGAAGACGGGAATCGAACCCGCGACCCTCGCCTTGGCAAGGCGATGCTCTACCGCTGAGCCACTTCCGCAACTGTTAATGAAACACTTCTCATCCCGTTGCTGCAGGATGTTATATCTGGCGGAGCCGACGGGATGCTCTTCGTTTCACTCCGAGACTGCGATGTATACCTTACGAAGCTTATGCTTCGACGAACCCTGCGGGTTCTCATCCCGTTGCTGCAGGATGTTATATCTGGCGGAGCCGACGGGATTCGAACCCGCGGTCTCCTGCGTGACAGGCAGGCATGTTAGGCCTCTACACCACGGCTCCACGTCGATAAATTTGGTTGCGGGGGCAGGATTTGAACCTGCGGCCTTCGGGTTATGAGCCCGACGAGCTACCGGGCTGCTCCACCCCGCGTCAGTTAAATGCTGCGTTCCGCACATGTATCGGATAAGGCTTGTCTTTCTTGAAAACGTCGCCCCGTTCAATCAGCTTTTACAATATACTACATCCGTTCAGGAAATGCAAGCCATGTTTTTCACTTTTTTTCGCACCGGGTGACTGCCCGTTTAAAGCCCCAAAAGCTCGCAGGCATGCCGCCGTTCCGCCCGCTCCATATGCAGCTCAGCCGGGTACCCGTCGGGCTTCGAACCCTTTAATCCCGTGCGCTGGAACCGAGGCCGACCGGCTGCGCCTGCTTTCCTTTTCTATAGAATAAAGGCACCTGCCCGGTGACAGACTTGAACACGCGTCCGAAATGCGTCACACTGCCGAAGCCGACCTTCTTGGCGATCAGATTGACCTTCATTGCGGATTGCTCCAGCAGTTTCTTCGCTTCCTTGATCCTGACGCTGTTCAGATACTCCACGAACGTAAAGCCTGTCGCTTCTTTGAAGCAGCGGCTTAAATAATAAGGGCTGACAAAAAATGTTTGCGCCAGGAAATCAAGCGTCAGCTCCTCCATATAGTGCTCGTTGATATAGCGGGCAACCTCCGACATTCTTTCATGCATCGGACTCGGAGCTTCCAGCGGCTCCGCGCTGTCCTGCTGAATATGCCGGCAGCAGACGATAAGCAGCTGCATGGCCAAAGTCTGCGCATACATTTCAAAGCCGGACCTTCGGTCCAGCATCTCCTGCATGAGCATGCGAGCGAGCGCCTCCAAGGAGCCTCGGTCATGCAGCGAACGTCTGACCACAAGGTATTCCTTCTCGAACAGCGGCTGCAGCGCCTCCCGGTAGGAGCCGTTCACCGTCCCCATGCAGCTCTCATGCATATTGATGATAAGCCGCTCATGCCTGGGCTTTTCCGTGTTCGTCGTCCGGTGCAAAATATTCGGCGAAATAATAACCACATCGCCTTCGCTGACGATGATCGTCCGGTCCTTAATAAAAAACTCTCTTTTGCCGGACATCAAATAAAAAATCTCATACGTGCTGTGAAAATGATTAGCGGCCATATGATGACTTTGCGCCTTTCGGTGGGAGACGGAAAACGTCCCTTGATCATTGGCGAACTGCATATCATTCATCCCCCATTCGCTTGCTTCTATTATACCCTGCAGCGTATAGATCGCAAAATATAAGAAGAATACATTCATTTATGCAAAAAATGTACATATTCTCCATGCTAATATAAGCCTAAGCATATAAACAGAGGAGAATGATTGCTATGAATTCTTCAGAGTCCAAGGCCATAAATGAGGTTCAACAGGCATGGAGCCCCATCCAGTGGGCCGAAAAAGCCTGCGAAGCGCTGATGTTCCGATTCGAACCGGAGCAGCTTCCCCCGGACCGGTTCCACTATCATCAAGGCGTGTTTCTCTCGGGCATGGAAAAATGCTGGCGGGAGACTGGGAACGACACCTATTACGATTATTTGAAGCGGTGGGTGGACAGCCAAATTCTTGCGGACGGCAGCATCCGCAAGTTCAACCCCGACGAGCTGGACGATATTCAGCCGGGCGTGCTTCTGTTTACGCTGTACGAGCGGACAGGCGACGAGCGGTACAAAAAGGCGCTGCATACGCTTGTTCCGCTGTTGAAGTCATGGCCAACCAACCCGTCCGGCGGTTTCTGGCATAAAGGACGCTATCCGAATCAGATGTGGCTGGACGGCTTGTACATGGCCGGTCCGATCGCCGTCCAATTCGGCAGGACATTTGGCTTCAGCGAGTATTACGACATGATGACCTTCCAGGCTATCCTGATGGAGAAGCATACCAAGGACCCGCGGACCGGCCTGCTGTATCATGGCTGGGATGAAACCCGGAAAGCGGCTTGGTCCGACCCTGCAACCGGTCTTGCTCCGGAGTTCTGGGGCCGTGCAATCGGCTGGTATCCGGTCGCCCTGCTCGAGATGTTCGAGCATCTTCCTGAGGACCACCCGGATAAACCGGCCCTGACAGCTATCCTCCAGGACCTGCTCAAGTCTCTGATTCCCTTCCAGGATGCGGCTACCGGCTTGTGGTACCAGGTAGTGGACAAGGGCGACAGGCCGGACAACTGGCTCGAAAACTCCTGCACCGCCCTGTACGTTCATGCCATCGCCAAAGCCGTGCGCTTCGGCTACCTGGACGCTTCCTATCTGCAATATGCCTGGAAAGGCTATCAAGGAGTCATCGACACGCTGAAGCTTGACGAGAATGGCCACGTCGTCATCGGCCAAATCTGCATCGGCACGGGAATCGGGGACTATGCCCATTACATTGCCCGTCCTACGAGCGAAAACGATCTGCACGGCGCCGGCGCCTTTATCCTCATGTGCGTGGAAATGAGCAAAGCTCAACCCTACCAGCCTTAATAAAGCAAAAAAATAAGCTAAAGTCCCCTTGGCGGACTTTAGCTTTTCTCCATCGGTATATACTTCCGGTTATCCCCTATCATAGACCACCTCGGTCCCTGCAATAAAGTCGTGCAGGGACCGTTTATCGTCTCGCGCCGCAATCATCACGATGCTGATGATGACGGCCAGGCCCATCGTCAGCCCGTACACAATCCCGCCAACTGCGTTGCGCAGCAGCATCGTGCCCAGTCCGGGCGGCGAACCGTCCAGCTTGGCGATCCGGATACCGCATACCCGCTTTCCTAGCGTAAAGCCTCTCCAAAATACCGGAACCAGTAACGAATAAAGAAAGGACAGCACGTTCGTCAGTTTCTCCTGCTCCCCTCCTCCTCCGCTGATGATCGACGATAGGATGGCCAGCGGTATGGCAACTATTAGCGCATCCAGCACAATCGCCCCCAGCCTGATCCAGAAGCCTGCCTGCATCGCAATCCCCCCTAACGGCCGCTGCATGGCCGGTCGCCGCAGAAAGCCGTTCCCTATCATCCATAATATTCGGGATATGCCAAGCAAAGACCTGCTGACAGGCGTCCAAGAAGAAATCCGGTGTATCCCGTCACCGCTGGAGCAAGGCGAACATGCCGGAGACGGAACCGGATACCGGGGCGGGTCAAGATTCGGCAGACTGGCTGTCCGGCCTCCCACAACCCTTAGCTATTCTCGCACTTGAGCAGCACCAGGCTGTGCGGCGGCACGCTAACCGCCGCTCCCCCCTTATGCTCCGCCCAGACCGGGACGACAGTGTCCGGGGAGGCCGGCGTATTCGCGGCATGGATATCGTCATGGGTCAGCGTCCATTGCTGCGCTATTTTCATGCCTGCCGGCAGCTCCAGCGCAATCTCGGCTCCCTCCGTCAGATGACGGTTCGTGAGCGAGATATGCAGCCCGCCCTCTTCAGGGATCACGGCAACCGCGTCAAGCAGCGGAGCTTGGACGGGCCGGTGTGCCAGAGCGAGCTCCTTCGTATACTCCGGGTTGCTTACCTTCGGCGCCGGGGTCATCATCGCGGGCGACTGGATATCCAGGCGGACATGCTCCCCCACCATCCACTTCCGGTACTGCTGGAATACGTAATAGAGCGGAGTCTTCACGACACCGTCCTCCGTCACATTCATGACGCCGTTGCCGTTGACGAGAAATACATAGTTGGCCATGCCGACATCCGGGCTGAGGCGAATCATCGCATTCAGCACGCCGGCGACGAACAGCGCGTCCTGCAAATTGCGCGGACTGTTGCGGTTCAGCCGGTACGCTCCTTCTCCACGCTGGGGGTCCGGCTCATAATGGCGGATATTCCATTCGTCAAGCGACAGCCGGATCGGCTGCTTCAGCTGCATCTTCGAGTCCCGGAGCGTGTCCGCCACCGTCTGCCGCATCTCCCTCATCCGCTGCTCGAAGTACACCGGAGTAAATACGATCGGATAATATTCGTCCGTCGATTCGCGGTCGATCGAGCAGCCGTAGATATGAACCGTGAGGTAGTGCAGATAACCGGCTGCGGCTTCGAGCACTTTGCGGTCCCAGTCGTGGTCCTTGCCTTCGTAAGAGCCTACGCCGAGAAGCTGCAGGGAGCTGTCGTACTTCTTGGCGAACTGCGCCCAGTTGGCCAGCCTGCCGGCATAGTCGGAGGCGCTCAGCTGTCCCGCTTCCCAATGCCCCCACGTCTCGTTGCCGATGCCCCACAGCTTGACGTTATACGGCTCGTCACGGCCGTTTGCTTTTCGCCAGGCGGCATCCGCCGTTTCCCGTCCGTTGCAGTAATCGATCCATCGCAGCGAGTCGATCAGCGTGCCGGTCCCCAAGTTGACATTGATGTAGGGCTCCGCTCCCGCCTGCTCGCACCAGTGCAGAAACTCGTCCGTGCCGAATTGATTGGATTCCAGTCCCCCCCAATGCCAATTGTAGCGCACCGGACGCTGCTCCCGTGGGCCAACCCCGTCCTTCCAGTCATACAGGTCGACGAAGCAGCCGCCGGGCCAGCGAATGACGGGTACATCGAGCTCCCGCGCCGCTTCGACCACATCCCGGCGCAGCCCCCGCTCATCGGCCAAAGGCGAGCCGTGATCGGAAACCGCCGGATAGATGCAGTTGCCGAGATGTTCGAAATATTGTCCGTATATATATGGATCGACCGCACCCAGCCGCTCTTGCGGGTGCAGCGTAACAAGCGCCTTTATCATAAAAGCAGTCTCCTCTCTATTTTCAACTGGACTGCTTGGCAAACGGATTGTGATGGCTGGCCGTGCCGCCGGAGCCATCCGACTTGAGCAGCCGCAGCGACTCGTCGATCACGGTAGCCGCTTCCTCGGTCATCAAATATTGCCCCTGCTCCAGCAGCAGCCGTCTGACTTCGCCGGCGTCCACCTCGCGGGTCGTCAGCCCTCGCTTGACCGCGAGCGCTCCCGCCGTCCCGGCTCCCTGCCCTATGCCCATCGCCGTCGCCATCACGCGCACCGAGCCAAACGCGTTATGCGTAGCGGATATGCAGCGCCCGGCGACCAGCACATTATGCACGCCCTGGGGCAGCAGGCTGCGGTAAGGAATTTCGTAGACGGCTTTGCCCGAGCCGGTAAACACCTGCTGCTCGCCTTCCGGCGGATGAATATCGATGGCGAACGTGCCGCAGGCAATTCCGTCCTCGAAGGCCCGGCTGCTGAGCACATCGTCCTCGGTCATCGTATAATCGCCGACAATATGCCGCGTCTCGCGAACGCCCACCTGCACGCCCGTATCGAGCATATAGGCCTGCTCAAAGCCGCCGATATGCCGTTTCATAAATTCGGTGACGGCCCATGCCTGCTTCCTCGTCTCCACCTCAGCGCGCGTCAGGTCGGCGACGTTCGTGCCGTCGATCCCTTGAAGCCGGGTGCAGTTGACGGCGAATTGCCCCTGCTGAGGCAGCTCATACATCAGAATGCGAGGCGCAGCGTCCTTCGGATAATCACCGTTTTCCATCGCCTGCTTGATGATCTCCTTCATCCCGAGGAAAGCAAGCGCGCTCTGCGCATCGATCTCCTCATCGGTCGGCGCGTCCTTCAACAGCTGCCGATTCGCCTTCATCCATGCCTTCAAGCCGGGAATATCGACGCCCGCCACGCGGTAAAACAAAGTGACCGGCTGCATCGCCCCGTCGGACTCGCGTCCCTTGACGAATGGCGCCCCGATCCGCGCCACGACATCGGCATCCGCCGAGCAGTCGATGACCAGCTTCGGATGGATCGCCTGCCGTCCCGACTTATTTTCGACGATGACGCCGGTGACCCGGCCCTGATCATCCGTGTACGCATCGGCGAACGTCGTATGGAGCATCAGCTCGACCCCCGCCTCCTCCAGCAGCTCGAACAGCACAAGCTTCATGCCTTCCGGGTCGAACGGCGACATCGACGCATTATCGAACGTCAGGTCCGTTACGTGGCCCGGAGACACCGTTTTGGCTACTAACCGGTCCACCAGCTCGCCCGCCACTCCGCGAATAACCTGCTTTCCCTGGATATCGTGAAACGTAAACATCGGATTGACCATTGCCACCGTCAGATTGCCTCCGACAAAGCCGTACCGCTCGATCAGCAGCACCTTGGCGCCGTTGCGGGCGGCCGCAACCGCCGCCCCGATGCCGGCGGGACCGCCGCCGACGACGAGCACGTCCGGCTCCGCAACCACAGGAATACGGCGTGCCGGTTCTTCGATATAGTTCATGCGCTTGTTCCTCCAGCTTTCATTTTTTCGTTGTTTTATACCAATCGTTAACGGCCTTCACAACCTCGCTGCCACCCGAGTTATCCCAATCCGTCATGAATTTATCGAAGTTTTCAATTTTTTCCCCGTCCAGCAGCACCTTCAGGAAATAATCGTTCTCCTTCTGCGTCAGACTAGGCAGGTTTTTGCCGACAGCCTCGATCGGAGGCATGAAGGCGATCGGATTTTGCTTGCCGATCTGCTCGATGTTTTTGTTCATAATATTAAATGCCTCGAACAAGGTCGGCGTACGGCGCAAACGGGCCAGCCACATATCCGCATAATCCTTCTCATGGATGCCGTTCAGGAACCAGTACGCATTGCCCCGCTTCTCTGTAAAAATCGGCATGATCGGGCTGTAGACGCCATTCTCCTCATTGAACGTCACGCCTTTTTCCCCAAGTGTAAAGAACGTGAAGTTGTCCATTTGCAGCTTCAGATCCATAAACTGGATGGCGGCCTCCGCTTGCTTCGACGATTTCGGAATCGCATGAACATAGAGCAGCCTATCCTCCATCTGAACGCCGGACTTGCCATCCGGACCTTTGAGCGGAGGCATGTAATTCATTTTGCCGCTCGGCACATTTTTGGTGAAAGCTGCGTTCATGCTCGAAGCATCGTTCCAGGTGCCCGGGATGAGGGCGGCCTTCCCGCCTACAAATTTCTCCTGGGCCTGCGTTGACTTGTTGACGGCCCAATCCTTGTCGATCAAGCCTTCGACATACAGCTTTTTCATAAAAGCCATATAATCCTTGATCGCCGGCTGCTTGATCCGGGGCAGCAGCTGCCCGTTTATCTCCACCCAATCGGTGTACAAGCCGAAGGCGCTGTAGACGACGAAAATATCTTTGCCGCTGCCCGTCAGCGGGATCATATCCGGCTTCTTCGCCTTGATCGTCTTGAGCGTCGTGTAGAACTCGTCAAGCGTCTCCGGCATCTTTAGGCCGAGCTCGTCCAAAATGTCCTGCCTGACGATCATCGACTTGTCGATGTTGGGGCGCTCGTTTTTCTGCGGGATGCCGTACAGCTTGCCGTTATATTTGCCGAGCTCCCAGGAGGAGGCCGAAATCGCCTTCTTCATGTTCGCTCCGTGCTTGTTCACCAGCTCGTCGAGCGGTTGCAGCGCTCCCTGCGCCACCAGCGTATAGAACTGCGTCGGCGTCAGAGCCAGGATATCGTATTCCGTGCCGGAAGCGATCTCAATATTGAGCTTCTCGTCCGGCTTATCCTTGGGCAGCATGCTGTACGCCACTTTATAGCCGGTGCGGGCTTCAATGTCCTTGCCCACCGGATCGTTATTCGGATCGAAGCCTACATTAAAGCCAAGCACTTTAAGGGAAGGCTTAGCCCCTCCGTTCTCCTTGGCCCCGGATGCGGCAGGAGCGGGACTCTGCGGCTCTGCGCCTCCTCCGCCCGAGCAGCCCGCCATCATCGTCATGGCGATGGCGGCTGAAATGCCGCTTTTGTACCAGTTCATTTTTCTTGTCATGCACAAGACCTCCCTTAATGTATCGTGTTCCTCTATTTTAAGGCATAAACGCCCCAAAACCTTATCCCTTGACCGAACCGATCGTCAGTCCGTGAATAAAATAGCGCTGCAGAAACGGATACACGAGCATGATCGGCACGATGGAAGCGATAACCGCTGCGGCTCGAAGCCCCTCCGGCGACAAGGCAAGCCGAATCTCGTCCGGCTGCTCCCGCAGCATCTCCTCCGTGTTCGAGATCGTGTCGTACAGGAACAATTGCAGCGGCTTGAGCTTCTCCGAATTGATGAAGATAAGCGGATGAAAATAGCTGTTCCAATAGCCGACGGCGTAGAAAATGCCCAGCGTCGCAACAACCGGGAGCGAAATCGGCAGCACGATAGAAATAAGAATCCGCATGTTCGACGCGCCGTCCATTTTGGCCGACTCCTCGACGCTGTCCGGCAAGCCTTCGAAGAAGGTTTTGCACACGAACAGATTAAAGGGCACGACGAGCAGCGGAATGATCATCGCCCAGATCGTATCGAGCAGCCCCAGCCCTTTCATGAGAATATAGCCGGGGATGATGCCCCCGTAGAACAGCATGCTGAACACATACAGCAGCAGGATCGTCTTTCGCCCGATAAAATCGGTCTTGGACAGCGGATAAGCGGCCATGATCGTCATCGACAAGCTCAGCAGCGTCCCGATAACGGTCACCAGCACCGTCACCTTCAGCGCTCCGATAAAATTGGATTTGACGAAGATGAACCAGAAGGCCTCGACATTCCAGCCGAGCGGGTAAAACGTAACCTTGCTCCCCATCACGGACGCCTGGTCGCTGAGCGACTTGGCGAGCACGTGCAGAAACGGCAGCAGGCATATGAGCCCGATTCCCGCCAGAAAAACGATGTTCAATACGTCCAGCCAGCGCTCGCCCCGGCTGCGGATCGTTTCCATTGTTCTCTCCCCCTTGTTGTTGAAAGCATAAGCCTGTGCCATGCGGCAGACTACCAGAGGCTTTTGCCCAAGTACCGCCGGGTGACCTGATTGCTCGTAAAGATAAGTGCCATGGCAACGACCGATTCGAACAAGCCGAGCGCGGTTGACAAGCTGAAATCCAGCCGCCCGAGACCGATGCGGTATACATAGGTCTGGATAATATCCGCCACGTTATACACAGCCGGGTTGTACATGACCAGCACCTGCTCGAAGCCTGCGTTCAGCACCTGCCCGAGCCTGAGCACGAATACGAGCATGATGACCGGCACGATGCCCGGAATCGTAATATGCCAGATTCGCTTCATCCGGCCTGCTCCGTCCACCACCGACGCCTCGTACAGCTGCGGATCGATTGCGGTCATCGCGGCGAGGAACAGGATCGTGTTCCACCCGCTTTCCTTCCACCCTTCCGTGAAAACGAGCAGCGACCGGAACCAGCCGGCGTCCGAGAAGAAGCTGATGCCCCCGATTCCGAAAAAGCCGAGCGCTTGATTCACCATGCCGTAGGAGCCGAATAGCGAATAAAACAGACCGAAAATAATGACCCATGATAAAAAATGCGGCATATATACGATCGTTTGCACCCAGCGCTTCATCCAGCGGAGACGCAGCTCGTTCAGGCAGATCGCCAGAAGAATCGGCACGGGAAACAGAAATACGAGTTTGTACAAACTGATGATCAACGTATTGCCGATCACCTGCATGAAGACGGGCTCCTGAAATATTTTGTTGAAATGCTTCATCCCGACCCAAGGGCTTTTCACAACCGAATCGATAATGCCGTCTCCGGCGAACAGGCTGAAATCCTTGAACGCCAGCGTCAACCCGTACAGCGGGATAAACTTGTAGACGATCAAAAAAAGGAGTCCGGGCACCGACATTAGATACAAATCCCAGTTGCGCTTAAAGTAGCTCGCAAACCGGCGTTTGCAGGATATTTTCCCGCGCGTGGCTGCCTCGGCGCTGGGCGGTCCTGAACCCGCTGCGGCTGTTCTCAAGAAAATCCATCCTTTCGGCAAAAGGTTTACAGCGCTTCCATTTTCGTTCTACAATGAAGGCGCGGCTAAAGTTTCGTTATGTTTATTGTAGATGCTCATGGGCCGCTTATACAGGTAAGCGGATTATGATTTTACGGTGTTAGTGTATGGTGTTGCATGGAATGGACCGGACTGGACACTGTGGAGGGAGGGAGGGATAGATTTGTATAATATGCTGATTGTAGACGACGAAGCATCCGTACGCTCGGGACTTCAGGACTGCGTGGATTGGTCCTCGCTTGGCATTCGCGCAGCAGGCGAGGCGGAGGACGGCGAGATGGCGCTGCAGGCGATTGAGGACATGGATGTGCATATTGTCGTCACGGACGTCCGGATGCCCCATATGGATGGCATTACGCTGGCGCGCAAGCTCCGGGAGATCAGGCCGGCCATTAAAATCGTTTTTATCAGCGGCTTCGGCGATCTGGATTACTTGAAGCAGGCGCTGAAGCTGGAGGCGATCGACTACATCCTGAAGCCGGTGCGGCTGTCCGAGCTGCGGGACGTGTTCCGGCGCGTCGTCTTGCTGCTGGAGGAAGAGGAGCTGGAGCGCAAGCAGCTGACCGAGCTACAGCATAAAGTGAATCAAAGCATTCCCCTGCTTCGGGAACGGTTTCTGACAGCGCTCGTAGCGGACGGCATCCGGGATACGGAAGCGATGCATGACAAATTTGAGTTTCTCGGCATCCGGCTTCCCGCAGACATGATGCGCTGCACCGTCATCGTCATCCGGATCGACGATTATTCGAAGGCGGTCGGACCGGGTACGGAGAAGGACAAGCAGCTCATTTCCTTCGCGCTGCTCAACATCTGCGAAGATGTTGTCAACTCCCGCCTGTGCGGCCATGTGTTCGAGATCCGGCCCGGGCAATATGCCGGGCTGATCCATATTCGCTCCGACGAAGAGGAGGAGGCCTTGTTTCACGTCATCCGCGAGAGCAAGGAGCAGATAAACCGGCTTCTCAAGCTGGACGTGACGATCGGCGTCGGCGCGGCAGTCGGGGAATGGACGACGATCCCCGAATCGTATCGGATGGCTCTGGAGGCTACCGAGCATAAGTGGTATCTCGGGAAGAACCGTATTATTACGATGGACAGCCTGACCCCGGAGCGGCCATCGTCTGCGGCCGGACAGCCAGCGCCGGCCCCAGACGCCCGCTCCATCGAGTCGATCCTGAAAGCGCCTCAGTGGGAGCAAGTGAAAGAGTGGATCGCGCGGAGGCTGGACGCATCCGGCCAAGGAGGTCTCGCTTCCATCCAGCAAGTGCGGATGGACTGCATGCAGATCGCGCTCACCTGCTCCCAGCTGCTTGCCGGGCTCGGCCTCTATGGGCCGGAGCTGCAAGCGAGCGAGCAACGCGTCTGGACGGAGCTGCTGACCGCAGAAACGATCGGCGATCTGGAGCTGGTCCTGCTGGGTCATGTCAGCCTTGCTTACAGCGCCATCGCCGACAAACGGGAGCGGAAGACGAAAAATGTCATCACGCTGATCCGGCAATTTATTGATGAGCATTACGCCAGGGAGTTGACCAATGCGGAAATCGCCGCCTCCGTCTATCTGACGACTACGTACGTCTGCCTGCTCTTCAAGCAGGAGACCGGCATGACCTTGAACGAATACGTCATCGAAGCGCGCATTCGTGAGGCCAAGCGTCTGCTCGCCGATCCGCGCAACAAGCTGTACGATGTCTGCTACGCGGTCGGTTATAAGGACCCGGGCTACTTCAGCAAGCTGTTCAAGAAGCAGACCGGGCTGACCCCGAGCGAGTTCAGAGAGAGGCCGTTATGATCGGACGCATCGAAGGGCTGTTCCGTTACAACCCCGGACTCAGCATGACGAAGAAAGTCATCGTGCTGTACCTGTTCATCGTGCTGCTGCCCGGCTGTCTGCTGATGTACGGCTATTACAGCCGCACCTCTTCGATCATCGAGCGCGATATGAGCGAATCGATGCTTCAGACGCTGAAGCAGTCGGAAGCCAACATCGCCGACCGGCTGGGCAACATCGAGAATATTTCCAACAGCCTGATTGCCAACCAGGATGTATTCCGATTTCTGTCGAGTCTGGAGAAGCATCCGGCCGAACAGTTCGAGCATTTCCAGGCGATGGAGAAGCTGCTCGCCGGCGCCGAGCGGAGTCACGACGTGCAGCGGATACGTCTGTTTGTCCGGCCTCAGCTTACTTATGCCAATGAATCGCTGCATTTTTTCCCGCTGACGGATATCGGTCCTTCTTCTCCGTGGTACGACCGGATGATGGCGCAGAACGGAGCCATCTACTGGCGGAGCTCGTACCGCCAGACTTATTTGGGCGGCGAAGACGCCGCTGTCGTCTCGGCCGTGCGGATGCTGCGCGATCCCGCGGACTTCGAAGCGGTCATCGGCGTGCTGTCCGTCGATGTGAAGGAGGAGCTGCTCCGCGAGCTGATGCAGCGGATCGAGCTGGCTCCCTCGCAGGACATTGCGATCATGGACCGCAGCGGCGCTCTTGTCTACCATGCGGACAGCACGAGGCTTGGCCAGCAGTCCGTTATACGCAGCGATCAACTGGAGAGCATGTTCCGCAGCTCGGAAGGTTATGTTCACGACACCGATGATTCCGGACATTCCCTGCTGTTTCGCCGCATCGCGCTGACCGATTGGATGATCGTGGTCAAGCTGCCAACCCGGGACGTATCCGGGGAAAGCGTGGCGCTGACCAAAATATCGGTTGTGCTGGCGCTGGCGGGCGGGTCTGTCGTATTTATTTTTCTGCTCGTCGTCGTATTCTCGCTGGCGGTCGAGCGACTGGGCAAGCGCATCCGCGAGCTGATACGCTTGATCAAGACGGGAGGCATCGAACGCTTCGATGAAAACTGGCCGCAAGCCGGGGATTTGCGCATGCTGGAGCAGGGGATCGCGAGGATGGTGCAGACCGTTCAGGATCTGACGGCCGAGTCCTACCAGGCAAAGCTGCATGAGCGCGACGCCCAGCTGAAGGCGCTCCAGGCGCAGATCAATCCCCACTTTCTGTACAACACGCTGGACAGCATGAACTGGATGGCCATCAGACGCGAGGCCGACGACATCAGCCAGATGATCGACTCGTTGTCCACGTACTTCCGGCTGAGCCTCAGCAAAGGCCGGGACGTCGTGACGCTGGACGAGGAGCTGCAGTTGATCCGCTCGTACATGCACATCCACAACACGCGGGACGCCGGCATCCGGATGCAATACGACCTGGAGGAAGCCGCTCTGCCCCGCCGCCTGCCCAAGCTGACGCTGCAGCCGATCGTCGAAAACGCCGTGCTGCACGGCATCGGCCAGAAGCGGCCCAAGCAAGGCGTCATCACGATAGCCGCCCGTCTGGACGGTCCGCTGCTCGCGGTCACGGTGACCGATGACGGCATCGGCATGCCGCCCTCCAAGCTGGAGAAGCTCTTCCAGCCGCCCTCTTCCGAGCTGGCGGCGACAAGCTACGGGCTGTACAATGTCAGCGAACGGATACGTCTGTATTCGCAGGACGCCTCCTGCGGAGTCTTTATCGAATCCGAGCCTGGAGCCGGCACGACGGTGCGGCTGCGCATTAGAACGGATGCCCGCGGACAGGAATAGGCAAGCCGGAGAAGCTGTCCGGCACCCCGGCTTGCCTTTCTGGGCGGCTCGTTGCAGGACCGCCTGCAGGAGCTTCCGCGGATGGGGCATGCATACCATCAAACTGAACAAGCGACAGGAACGGTGGATTGAAAGCCTCTGCCGTTGCCGTCACGTCCAGACGGCAAGACGACATTTTGCGGCAATGGTGTGGAGGTTCAAATTGGAAACAAGAGGAGCTTGGCTATGATGAGTGATGGGAATAACGAAAAAATACCGAAGGAAGCGATCCAAGCCTTTACAGTTGTCGAGAAGCTGCTTGGCCGCTCAATAGTGGGGGTATATCTTTTTGGTTCCGGAGTAACGAGCGGCTTGCGCGTCCATAGCGATGTAGATGTCTTAGTGATTGTAAATCAAAGCTTGACGGAAGTAACTCGCAGAAAACTAACAGACAAACTCCTGCCCATTTCCGGAAAGATAGGAAATTCAAATGGTGTGCGACCTCTTGAAGTCACGGTAATCAACCATGGAGATGTTGTCCCTTGGCGGTTTCCGCCCAAAAACGAATATATCTATGGAGAATGGCTCAGAAATGAATATGAGATTGGACAAATTCAGGAACCCATTTATGATCCTGATTTGGCCATTGTTTTAGCACAAGTGAGAAAGAATAGCGTTCCCCTGTTTGGCCCCGATGCTTCCGATCTACTTGATCCCGTGCCTATGACACATATTCGAAGGGCGATCATGGAATCTTTGCCCGGATTGATTAAGGGTATCGACGGCGACGAAAGAAACGTTATTCTAACCCTTGCACGCATGTGGCTGACAATGGCTGTTGGTGAAATCTCTTCAAAAGATACAGCTGCAGAATGGGCTATACCTCAGCTGCCCGAAGAGCATGCCGCCTTACTCAGCCTGGCAAGAAAAGCTTATCGCGGAGAATACGCCGATAATTGGGAAGGGCTGGGCAGCGAGGTGCAAGCGCTCGCCAATCATATGAAAAGTTCTATAGAGTCTAGCTTTAATATCTGAACATTGGCTGATAGTCATGGAATTTCGCCGTTTTGGACGATTTTCCGTACACGCTCCCAATTGGGCCGCCAGTCGGGCGCGCTTTATACGATTATTCGGTTACTGCTCATATCTGAAGGTAAAATTGCCGCTGCTGCCCCTCTCTGGCTTGCGCAGGACGGCTGCCTTCCCATCGAAACGAGCGAAAGGCAGGCGCAGCTGGCCATGCAGCTATTCCGCCGATACGGACTATGTCCGAATATGACCCGCTCCGGGGAGCATGGCGCCACCGTTGTTATCGGGACCCGAACAGGTCATACGCTGCCAAGCTGAACGCCGAATCCCTGTCCTCCTAGGTGCTGCGAAGCCGGACGGCCGATGCGGCGGATTCGACCGCCAGCTCCGACGCCCGCAGGATATCGTGCTGGCTCACTACCGACGCCGAGCCGGCCAGTCTTCTCATGAAATCTTCGCTTATGCCGCAGGGAGGCTGCACTGTCTCTATCTCTTGCCAGACGCCGCTCCCTCCGGCCGAAGCCAGCAGCACACGCGGCTCTCCTTCGCCCGCGGGCGGATCGCCATGCAGCCTGAGCTCGGCCATTCCCTTTGTACCTGCAACGAAGATGCGCCCGTCTCCCCAAGAAGGGCATCCTGTCGGCACCTGCCAGTCCGCGTACAGTTGGGCCAGCACGCCGCCCTCCAGCACCGCCTGGGCTTGAACGGCATTGTAGAAGCTCGGGCGCTCAGGCAGCGCCGTCTTGCTCATCCAGCTGTGGACTGCTGCCGGCTCTCGTCCGGTCAGCCATCTCAGCAGATCGAAATCATGGATCAGCAGGTCGATCAAGATGCCTCCCGACTGCTTCTCGTCGAAAAACCAGTCCGGCCGGCTCTCCGCGTCCAGCCGGTGCGGCTTTCGCGTCCCCAGCGAAACCAGCTCGCCCAGCTCGCCTTGCTCCAGCAGACGCTTCAGCGTCCAGATCGCCGGCTGGAACCGCTCCGTCAGCAGCATGCCGAGCTGGATACGTCCCCGCTCCGCCACGCGCTTCAGACGCTCCTGCCCCTCCCGGCTGACGACGGCCGGCTTGTCCAGCATCACCGGCTTGCCCAGACTCTCGCACAGCTCGACGATATCGATTTTCTCCGCGTTGATCGCCGCACAGCCGATCACCTTGACCCGGTCGTGAAGCACAGCGTCTTGCTCCTGCACCCGCTTGATGCCGTACTTGGCCGCCATCGTCTCTGCCAATACGCCGCCCTCCGGGTCGTACAGTCCCGCGCAGCGATAACCGAGCTTCAGCATCTCCTCGATAAATATGCCGATATGCGCATGCCTGCAGCCTATAATTCCAAATTCCTCCGCATTCATCTCCAGCTCTCCCCCTCCGTTGACAGGCGCAGGTCTGCGGCAGCGTCCGCGCAGACGGCCAGCCTCGGCGCGGAACCCGGCTGGCGGCTGCCCGCCTCCGTCCGCCGCCGGGCGACCGCGCCTCGCAGCTTATGAATTGTTTTTGGCGAATACTTTATCCGCTTCCTTACGGAAGGTGGCGACCGTCTCATCAATCGTCGCCTTGCCGAACTGCTGCTTCTGCACCAGCTGCTCGAACAGCTTGGTCACCTCGCCGGCTCCCTTCGGTCCTCCATCGTACATCGGAGGCTGGATGGAGGTGACATGCTCCAGCATGCGCACCATCTTTTTGTCACGCTCCGTGAACTTGGGAGCCAAGTACTCCAGAATTTTTTTATTTTCCGGAAGCCCCCGGTCCATCTCCAAAATATCAGCCGCTTCCTTGGCATTCAGGAAGAAGTCCAGGAACATGGCCGCTTCCTTCGGATGCTTCGACTGGGCGGACGCCGACATGAACATCGCGGGGAGCAGCGCGCTGCCCGTCCGTTTCGCCCGCGGGTAGGCCACCATGTCGATCTTGTCCTTCATCACGTTCTCGTACGCGGGGAAGGTCGCCGTGAACTGCGGTCCCATAATCGGCACCATGCCTGTCATCAGCGCATCCTTGTTCGGATCGGCATTCCCGATCGGCATAAACGAGGCCATGGTCGACGCCGGCGGGATGACGCCCTCCGTCCGCGCCTTGTCCCACATGGTCAGCCAGGCTTTGAAGTTTTCATCCTTGTAGCCGAGCCGGTTGCCGCTGTACATCGTATCCTCCACGGAGAATAAATAGTACATGAACGCCTCCAGCGACGAAGACATATCGAAGGCGCCGTATACTTTATCGCCCAGCTTGCTGCGAATTTGCTTGGCCTTCTCGAAATATTCATCCCACGTCAGATCGACGGACGGCGGCTCGATACCGGCTTGCCGGTACATCTCCTTGTTGTAGATCAGCACCGAAGCGTTGTCGGATACCGGCAGACCCGTCAGCTTGCCGCCGATCGTCCCCTGATTGCGCAGCACATCCTGATTCAGATCGGCCACTTGAACATCCTTGCCCGCATACGGGCTCAGGTCCAGCAGCACGCCGCGTTCCGAATATTCCTTGATATACAAAATGCTCATCTGCATCAGATCCGGCTCATTGCGGGCCGCCACCTGCGTAGCCAGCTTCTCCCAATAGCCGTCGAAGCTCGTATATTCGGGTTTGATCTTGATGCCGGGATGCAGCTCCTCAAACTTCTGGATCACCTTCAGCGTCCGGTCATGCCGTCCCTGGCTCCCCCACCAGGCGAACCGGAGCTCAACCTGCTTGCCGTCCCCCGCCTTCCCCTGCTCGGCCGGAGCTGTGCTGTTCTTCGCGGTAGGCAGGCAACCGCTCAGCAGTCCTGTGCACAGCACGATGCTGAGCGCCGCCCTCCATCTTCCCCTTCTTGCTTGGCCATATCCCTTCATATCTGCACCCCTCTTTAGCTTGGCTCGTCTTACAACCTTGATTATAGATTTTTTGTAAGCGATTAAAAGCATGCAAATCTACAATAATTATCGATTTTATACACAGTTTGCCCCTGCCGGAGAGCATTAGCCGCCGCTTATACCTTCTAAACTACTTAGAAAAAAAGCCTGCGCAAGCAGACTTTTCATTGATTCACCTCCGAAGGAGATAAGCCGGTATGCTTTTTGAACAGCTGGCTGAAGTAGGCGTTGTTTTTGTAGCCGACCATGCGGGAGATTTCGGACACCTTGTACCGGCCGGAGAGCATCAGCTCCCGGGCTTTCTCCATACGGATGCGCGTCACGTACCCGTTAAAGTTTTCCCCCGTCCCCTGCTTGAAGATCTGGCTCAAATAGTTCCGTGTCAAATACACCTTGTCCGCCAGCAAATCCAGCGTGATGTCCTCGGCGTAATGCTGCTCGACATACCGCATCATATAGTCGATCGTCCGGACATGCTTCTGGGCGTGCCGGCGGCCCATCGCTTCGCTGACCGGGAGCAGCAGCTCCGGCAGCCAGCTGACGAAATCCCGCAGCTCGACCATCCGGTCCAGCGTTTTGTAAGTGCTGAAGCCGGGGACCACGTCTTCGAGCTGCATCCCCTGCTCCTGCAAGGCCAGCGTCAGCAAGGCGACCAGCTTCAGCACATATTCCTTGACCGCCGCGGTCGGCGCAGGCTCTTGCTCGGACAAGCTGCGGGCCAGCTCGCCGATTCGCTCCAAGGTCGTCTCCCGCTGTCCGGCCAGCGCGGCGGTCACCACGCTCTGGACATTGACGGACAGGCGCGGCTGCGTCTCGCGGGCCAGCCGCTCCTTGTCGGCCTCGGTCAGCAGCTTCTGATGCGGCAGCTCCTCCCGCTGTGCGATCAGCGCCAGCGCCCCTTCATAGGAACGCCAAATGTCCGCGGCCGCTTCGACCGACATGCCGAGCGCGCCGGCCACTTGCAAGCCGTACTCCTGCTCCAGTTCCCCGATCAGCGCGAGCGCCGTCTCCTGCATCCGCCGGTCGGACGAAGACCGCGGCCAGGCCGCCCGCAGCGCGATTAGCACCGTGTAGCGGCTTCGCTGCGCGTCAGCCACGTACAAGCGCTGACCGACGACGGACTTCAGCTCCATATATTCCGCAAGCGCATGCGGCGGCGGCAGGTCGTCCCCCGGGCCTCCGAACGGGCGGCTGCGGCCGCCCAGCACCTCCAGCCGCAGCACGGAGAAGTATTGGCCGGACCAGTCCAGCTGCAGATAACGGCGGAACCGCTCGCAGGAATCCGTCTCGGCAAACCCCGGCTCCAGCAAGCCCTGGAGCAGCTGCCTGCGCGTCAGCGGCCGGTGAGACTCCAGCAGCTCGCGCAGCTCCTCTTCCTCCCGCCGTTCCGCTTCCTGCGCTTTCAGCCTGGCTACAGCCCCGCCCAGCACTTCTTCAATCTCGTCCAGCGTAGCGGGCTTCGACAAATAATCCGTCACCTGAAGCTTGACCGCCGACTGAGCGTATTTAAAATCCTCGTACCCGCTCAAAATGATCACCTCGGCGCGTCCTCCCTCCGCCCGCAGCGCGCGGATCATCTCGATGCCGTCCATCACCGGCATAAACAGATCCGTCAGCACCAGCTGAGGACGGAATTTGCGGATATGCGCCAGCCCTTCCTGGCCGTTTTTGGCCGTTGCGGCGATTCTTATGCCCAGCTGTGTCCAATTGACCATCCGGGCCAGTCCATCCAAGGTCGTTACATCGTCGTCTACGATGACAGCGTCAATCATCGGCCCGCTCCTCCTTCCGCTGATTCCATGCCTCCGCTTCCAGACGCACGGGCAGCCGCAAGCGAACGGTCATCCCGTACCCCGGCCTGCTCTCCAGCTCCACCCCGTACATCTCGCCGAAATAAAGCCGGATGCGCTCCTGCACATTGCGAATGCCGCTATGCTCACTGCGTCGTCCCCCGGCTTCCGAGCCGTCTCCTTCAGGAGGCTCCAGCATGCGCTCCGGATGCTCCATGCCCCGTCCGTTGTCCTCAATCCGCAGCCAGAGCGTGTCTCCCTCCAAGCCGCCGGTAATGCGGATGTATCCGCTTTCGCATTCATGCAGGCCGTGGCGCAGCGAATTTTCCACGAAAGGCTGCAGAATCAGCTTGGGAATATAACATGCCATCACTTCTTCCGGCAGCTCTACGGCAAATTCATACTTCTGCTTGTAGCGGATGCGTTGCAGCTCCAGATAAGCACGCAGATGCTCCAGCTCGCGCCGGAGGGGCACGAAGGCGGCTCCGCTCGCCAGTCCGATGCGGAACATCTTGCCGAGCAGCGACAGCATGCGGCTGATATCGCTCGCCCCCAGCTCGATAGCCCGCCAATTGATCATATCCAGCGTATTGTACAGAAAATGCGGATTAATCTGTTCCTGCAGTACCCGGATCTCGGCGCTGCGCTTGCGCCGATTCTGCTCGTTCACCTCAGCCAGCAGCTGATCGATCCTCTCGGTCATCTGATTGAAATTATCGTTCAGATGGCCGAATTCATTGCTGTATTCATTGGGAATCCGCACATCAAGACGGCCTGTCTTGAGCATATTCATCGCCCTCACGAGCTGCCGGATGGGCGCTCCCAATTGTCTTGCCAGTATATAAGCCATCGCCGACGCCAGCACCGCGGCCGAGATGCCCGCGATCAGCATGACCTGCTTGATTCGCTCGCTGCCCTTGGCAATATCCGCCCAAGGGATAATATCCAGAGTGAGCCACTGGGTGCGGCTTTGCCGGCTCCAGATGAGCAGCTCCTTGTCGTCACCCCGGCCGACGACCGCATAACCTGCGGCCTCCGAAGCCCGCAGCTTATTTTCCAGCGAAGGCCGCAGCGTTTCGTAGGAGGCTTGTCCTCCCCTGTTGAAATACGCGGCTACCCGCTCGTAGCTCCCGCCGAGCAAAATCCGGCTGGAGCTCAGCTCCCCGCTGCTCAGCATTTTGTCCATAAAGCTCATCTTGAGATTGAACACAAGCAGGCCGATCTCCTTGCCCGTGCTCGACAGCACCTTGCGAGCGAAGCTGACGACCTCCCGATCGCCGGAAACAAAGCCGCCGATCTCGGCCGTATGCGCGCCGACCCAGCCATAGTCCGCCTGGCGGATTGTGTGGAACCAGGGGCTGTTCTCCAGCCTGGAGTAGGGGTAGATGCCATTGCTCCCGCCCTGCAGCGGGATCGACAGCTCCGGGGCGAACAACTGGACCGAATGCAGCCCTTCCTTCACATAGCTGACCCGGCTGAGCATCGCGACGATCTCGCCGCCCTGCTCCACCTGCTCGTACGAGCCGTCCTTCTCCTGCAGGAAATTAATCAGCTTAGGATTGCTGGACAGCGCCAGGGAATCGTATTCGACAGCCTCAAATTGCAGCTCCAGCTGCTTGTTGACCTCGCTGAGCAGCAGTCTGCGCGCTTCGATCGTCTGAGCGGCTACTTCCTCCGTCGTAATGACATAGCTGGATAAGCCCGGGATCAGAATCAGCAGACCGGCCAGCGCCAGAAATGAAGCGAGGAACGTCGTTTGAAAGGAAAAGGTTTTGAGAGGAGCCTTCATTTTGCCGCACCTGCCGTCTGCTCAAGTCTTGTTGCATCTACCTCTAGCATACTTCAATCGGCGGATTTGTAAATAGTCAGCCCTTAATCCCGGAGGTTGCAATTCCTTCCACAAAATATTTCTGGGCCACCAGGAAAATGAAGAAGCAAGGGAGCACCGACAATAAAGCCATCGCGTACATCGGCCCCCAGGTAACCTCCGACGTGCTGTCCAGAAACAGCCGCAGCGCCAGCGGAACCGTATATTTCTCCGTATCGGTCAAGTAGATCATCTGGCCCAGAAAATCATCCCACGTCCAAATAAAGCTGAAGATCGCCGTCGTGACAAACGCCGGCTTGCACAGCGGCAGCACCACCCGGAAAGCGATGCCTGGAGTCGAGCAGCCGTCGATCCGCGCAGCCTCGTCCAGATCGCGCGGGATGCCGCGGATGAACTGCACGATCAGGAACACGAAGAACGGGCTGACCGCCAGGAAGTGAGGCACGATCAGCGGCAGCGTCGTACCGACCCAGTCGAAGCTTTTGAACAAAATATATTGCGGCACCAGCGTCACCTGGGTCGGCAGCATCAGCGTCAGCATAAGAACGCCGAACCACAAGCTTTTGAGCGGAAAGCTCAGCCGGGCGAAGCCGTAGGCCACCACCGCGCTCGACAGAAGCGTTCCGGCGACGGACAGCAGCGCGATGAATAAGGAGTTCGCGTAAAAATGCGTAAAGGTAAACCCGGGAATCGCATGCCAGCCGTTGCTGAAGTTTTCCCAGTGCAGCTCGCTGGGCCACAGCGTTCCCTTCGGAATGTCTTCATTGGACTTGAATGCGCTTCCCGCCAGCCAAAAAAGCGGATAGATCATGGCCAAGCTGCATACGCACAGAAACAGATGGCGGAGCCAGGGACTTGCTTGCTTCATATCGGCATCACCTCGAAGTTAATGGAATGTTCAGGCTTACGTTTCATAATGCACCCAGCGTCGCGCCGACCGGAAGATGAGCATCGTGACGAGCGCGATAACTGCCAGCAAGATCCAAGCCAACGCGCTGGCGTAGCCCATATCGAAGTAAGCAAACGCTTTCTGGTACAAGTAAAGCGCATAGACGAGCGTGGAATTGATCGGTCCGCCCTTCGTGATAATAAAAGCTTGAGTAAACATCTGAAAGCTTCCGATCATCTGCATAACAAGATTGAACAGGATGATCGGCGTCAGCATCGGCAGCGTGATAAAGAAAAAAGAGCGCAGCTTCGACGCCCCGTCCACGGAAGCGGCTTCATATAGCTCCCGCGGAATCTGCTTGAGTCCCGCCAGGAAAATCACCATCGAAGATCCGAACTGCCATACGGCGAGCACGATCAGCGTGTAGATCGCCGTGCCCGGCTGATGAATCCAGTCGATCGCAGGCGCCTCGCTGAACAATCCGAGCAGCTTGTTCAGCAGCCCGGTTGCGCCGAATATATTTTGCCAGATCGCCGCGATCGCCACACTGCCACCGACCAGCGACGGCAAATAAAACACCGCCCGGTAAACGGCCATTCCCCGCAGCGAGCGGACGAGCAGCAGCGCCACAAGCAGCGCGAACAACAGCTTGAGCGGCACCGATACCGCCACATAGGTAAAGGTTACTTGCAGCGACTTCCAGAAATTTGCGTCCTCCAGCACGATTTCCCGGTAATTGCCCGCGCCTATCCATACCGGCAGCTCCAGCAGATTATACTTGGTCAGCGACAAATAAAACGACTGGGTCAGCGGACCGATCGTCAGCACCAGCAGCCCGATCAGCCACGGGGAAATAAACGCATACCCCCATAACGGCTCAGCCGCTCTCGCCAGCCGCCCTGCCCAGCTCCTTCCCGCTTGCTTGCTTGTGTCCGTTTCCACCTGCATCTGCACATGCATCACTCCTTGCGTCTCGTTCTCTTTATCTTACAATCCGCTTCCTGCCCCTGAAATAAGAGAAATCTATAATTTCAACCACAAATATACACGGTTTTGCGCAAACACAAACAAACACCGCCCAAGTCTGTGCTCCAGACCTGGGCGGTGCTTGTTTTGACATAAGAGGCCATGCTTCAGGCTGTTATCCGTCCACGACAGTCCCGGAGTCCGGCTCGCCATGCTCCGAAAACCGGAAGACCTCGGCACAGCGCTCCAACAGACGGCAGAAGGAACGGTTGTGTCCGATGTAAAACGAAGACAAATCGTAACGGCCGCGTGCCGGCTCGAAGGTCACTAGCAGCCGATGCTTCATGCGCCGCATCGCCAGCCGAACGAATCGGTCCGCGGAGGCGGAGGCAGCTAAAGTCATGTAAGCGTACAAGGAATGATCCTCGGGCTCGTCCAGCAGACTGACGCCCGCGCAAGAAAATTCCGTGTGAAGCCCCTTGCGCTTGAGCAGCGTCAGCGCGCCGAGCAGTTCGGCATCGACCTGGATATTCCCCAGCAGCGCCGTTTGCTTGGCCCTCCTCCTTGGCTTCGGCGCCCGCACCCATGTCTCCAGTTCTTGTTCCCTGCGCAGCCAATGCCGCTCGGAGTGAATGCTGATGACGGTCTCCCCATCGCCTGCAGCGCTTCCGGACGCTGAAACGCTCTCTCCTCCAAGGCAAGCGGTAAACAAGTTGAGCGAGCTTTGCAATTCTTTCACGGGCATTGGCCTCACGCGCCCTGGAATTTAGGCAGCGGGTCCTTCAAGGATCGCCAGTTGCTGTTCATCTCCTCCGGCGTCAGCAGCGCTTCGTCCAAGCTGCGTTCGATCCGCTCCCTGTCCAGACCGACCCCGATAAAGACAAGCTTGGTCACCCGGTCGCCCCATTGATCGTCCCAGTCCGGAGATTTCGGAATCTCGCTGCCAAAGTAGGCGAAAGCCTCTTCCTCCGATAAAGCCGCTATCCATAATCCGGCAGGCGACATCGTACGCGAGACGCCGGCCTGGCTGAAGGAAACGGCCATCCGGTTTCGCGTCGCCAGCCACAGAATTCCTTTGGAGCGGACGACCTCTTTCGGCCACGCCTGCATCCACGCCAGCAGCCGCTCCGGATGGAAAGGAATTTTCCGCCTGTAGACGAATGAAGCGATGCCATATTCCTCGGTTTCCGGAGTATGATGCTCCTTCTGCAGCTCCTGGATCCAGCCGGCCGACTGGCTCGCTTGCTCGAAATCAAACAAATGCGTGTTCAGGATTTCTCTCGGGTCTACCTTGCCATGGCTGGTCCGGATGATTTTAGCCCGGGGCTGAAGCCCTCGCAGCGCGGTTTCCAGCTTCATGAGTTCTTCCTCGCCGACTATGTCGCATTTGTTGATGATCAGCACATCGCAAAATTCCACCTGATCCGTAAGCAGATGCACAACGCCTCTCGTATCGCCTTCTCCCGCTTCCTGATTGCGGTCCTTCAAGGTTTCCCGGGTATTGTAATCCTGCCAGAAATGATAAGCGTCCACCACAGTCACCATACAGTCAAGCCTGGTGAGCTTGGACAAATCAATCTCCTGCTCCTCGTCTACATAGGTAAAGGTCTGGGCCACCGGCAGCGGCTCGCCGACTCCGGTAGATTCAATCAGAATATAATCGAACCGCTTTTCCTTGGCTAGCCGTTCGACCTCTTGCAGCAGATCGTCGCGCAGTGTGCAGCAGATGCAGCCGTTGGACATTTCGACGAGTTTTTCTTCCGTGCGGCTCAGCCCCCCGCCGTCGCGGACGAGATCGGCGTCGATGTTCACTTCGCTCAGGTCGTTGACAATGACCGCGACCTTCATCCCCTCCCGGTTGTTCAGCACATGATTCAGAATGGTCGTTTTCCCCGCCCCGAGATATCCGCTCAGGACGGTGACGGGAATTTTCTCTTCCAGCGCTTGAGTACTCATACCGCTGCATGCCTCCTTGATTGATGGTTGTTTATTTATTCGTAATAATTACTATTTAATATCAGTCTACTCCCTCTCTTCCGATCTGTCAACCAAGCGGAACGTTTGCCGGGCTGCAGCCGCAGACAGCGCGCTTGCCCGCCAGGGAAGCAGGAGAAGGAGACCCCCGACCGGCGTCTCCTTCTCCTGCAGTCTGGGTCGGACGGCGGCCTAGAGAAGCATGCTTCCTTCCAGTTCTCCCTCCAGCTCCATGTTCCGGCTGCGCAATAGCTCCATCCCCTCCTCCGAAGCTTGCCAGCAGCTGCGCCGATGGGATTCGAGCAGCGTTTCGAGCAGCGCGTGATACGCCTACCGGTTATTCTCCTCCAGTTGCCTGCTGCGCTTCACATCCGCCTCAACCACCAATCGTTCACCCAACTTCAATAATTCTTGTCGTATATTCTGTACAAGACCACTGCAGCCTGTGCTCTTGTAGAGAAACCTTGAGGCGCAAATACCCCCTCGCTCATTCCATTCAAAATTCCGGCTTGCTGCATGACGGTTACCGCTTCCGAAGCATAGCTTGCAATGGCGTCTTGATCGTTAAAGCGGCTTGTTGGTTCCGTCGGTTTCAATCCAATGCCTAATACCCGGGCTACCCGATACATCATCACCGCCATATCTTGTCTCGTAATCTGATCGTCGACTCCAAAGGTGCCGTTATCCTGTCCCTCAACGATGCCTAATTTCTCAGCAGTTGCAATCGGGGTGGAGTACCATGCATGTTCATGAACATCGGACAGCGAGCTCTTTGCCGTGGAGTCGGCAAGATCGAACAGATTGACCAGCATCGTAATAAACTGCGCGCGAGTTACATGGCCATTGGGACTAAAGCTGTTGTTCCCGACGCCATTCACCGCATTTCTTGCGGCCAGAGCTTCGATCGATTCCTTAGCCCATGCCGATTCCGACAAGTCGTTGAAGGCAACATTTGCAAAAGCGGGGAAATACATGCTGAAGTGCTTGGGTTTAAAGCTTACCTTACCCGTTGCCGGGTCGTATCTCGAATTCTTCACCACTTCAAGCCGGCCTCCGTCAGAAACATAATAAATGACGATATTGCTCGGTCCTTCTCCTGGTTGAAGCGTGTAAGGCACCTCTACCGTCAATTCTTTACCGTTAAATGGACTTACGCTTCTTCCATCCAGCTTCAGATCGAAATCATATACCGTATGGTTGCCTACAATCGCGCTAGCTGCTGCCGGTAAAGATGACGCATTCACTTGCGACACGGTAAGCTGTAAAACTGAAGCGGATGAGCCCGCTCGAGTAAATAAATCCTTATTCAGGTACACCGTAGCAAGACCGCTATCGATTGCAATCGTTTGAACGTTTTTGGAATTGGCGTAACGAATTTGTTCCATAGGGATTTCTACGTCGACCCTCTTTACTCCAGCATCGGATTGAATCGCAATCGTAACGTGATCCCCAGCCGCTTGATCGATGACGCTCTTAAGCTGGCCGGGATCCACTCTAACCTGAACCGCTCCATCCTTGTTCGGGGAAGCCGTTACTTGAAGCGTAAAGCCGGAAGCAGTCCGATCATTTCCTTTGCCGTTGTTGCCGTTGTTGCCGTTGTTGCCGTTGTTGCCGTTGTTGCCGTTGTTGCCGTTGTTGCCGTTGTTGCCGTTGTTGCCGTTGTTGCCGTTATTTCCATTGTTTCCGTTATTGCCGTTATTCCCGCCGGGACCGCCGTCACGAATGACAACTTGGGCTTGGACATTCGGCGTGTATTCCGTGAATTTGTCCTCAGGTTCCCCTAACTGTCCTACCAAAAGAGATCGGAGTGTAAAGGTATCGAGCCCGTTAGCTTTAGCTTTGAACTTTACTTTCCCAAGGGTCACATTTCCATTTTCACCTGCTGCACGACTTAATTTAGTAAACACCGCTTGAAAATGTCCTTCGCTCCACAAGTTCTGTTGCGTCGCAGAACTGAAGCCCGCCAAGTCGGAGCTGTATTGAATTGCGCCGGTATCCCATAACCCGGGATTAAAATATAAATTAAGCTCGAAGGCAACCATGTCCTTGACCTGACTCGCCTTGATTTCCACTTCGACCTCTTCGCCTACAGCCGGAGCGGTTTTCGATACGGATAACGAAAATCTTGGCCCCTCCTCGGCAAATGCGGCGGCAGACAAACCTATACACATCATAAGTATAATCAATCCTAGTATTCCTATCTTTTTCGACAATGAATTCATCTTCCTTTCTTTGTTATGTTTGCAGCTTCGCTATGGAGGAGCTTATACTTTCTGCTTCTGTAAGAAAAAGCGTGTGAATGAACAGCCTCATTCACACGCTTTGCATTTCCATGCTCCACGAGCCCGCTTCCTCGAAGCTCTCCGATAGGAGTTGTTTATTCTCCGATCATTTTCCTGGCGATCATCGTCAGATCGATCAAGCTGATTTCCCCGTCTTTATTCAGATCCGCCGCTTCATACAGACTCCATTCAGGATCTGCATCGGTTTTGCCGTACATGCCGACCAGAATGCCCAAATCCCCGATGCTGATCTTGCCGTCTCCATTCAAATCGCCAGGTTCGGTGGCCAGGATCGTCACCGAATGGGGCGCGGTAACGACTTCCGATTCCAAACCTTTGATATTGGTGATGACATTCTGCTGCACCGTAAATCGGCCCTCCGCCTGTTGCTGCGGAGACGGAGATTTCGCGATAAACCGCAGCTTCAGCACCTCTCCGTCGGCCGTCACCGCACCGCCGCTGCCGCCCGTACCAACCAGAATCAAACGGACGCTGTCCGCATTAACCTTTTGGGTGACAATGGCAACATTCGGCAAGAGAGACTTCGCAGAAACAAACTGGAACAATGCCGGGTCGAACCCAATGGTCATATCCTCACCCACGATTTCGCCCGTCACCTGCTTCAGGCCGAAGGAGAGCTCATACCCCTTGCCTTCCTGTACAGTCGGCAAGCCTGTAAGTGTTCCGGAGGCCGATACAGGAGACGCCACCTTGAATGTTCTAACCGTGATGGCCGGACCGTCCGCACTCCAGTTGCCTGCTGCATCACCCGCTTGCACCTGGAAGGTATAGGCCGTATCCGGCGTCAATCCGGCCACGGTATATGTCGTTGCGGCCACCGTCGCAGTCTCTTGGCCATCCTTATAAATCTTGTAGCCCGTCACACCTGTATTGTCGGATGCGCCGGACCAGGTCAGCGTCACCGAAGTTGTGTCTTTGTTCGTTACGGCCATTCTTCCGCCAGTCCAGGCGGGAGGCGCCGTATCACCGGGCTCCTGGCCTTGTGTGACAGTTACAATCGCCTCAGCCCGCTTGCCCTGGTATTCCGCCGTCAGTTTGGCGGTGCCTGACGATACGGCGGTCAAGAGTCCCGCTTCATTCACCACGGCGATTTCCGGATGATCCGTCGCATACACAACCCCGTAAGTCACCTGGGTGACGGATTGATTGGAGTAGACAGCCTGGGTCACCATGAGTCGGCTTTCGCCTACGGCCAATCTGATCTGCTCCGCATCCAGACGGACCGACTCGAGAACAACCCCCTGTCCCTGCACGGGCTTCAGTTCTATAAAGTTGTCTCCGTTATTATAGCTGTAGACATTGAAATACCCTTCTGCAGCAATCCGGGTGTTTCCGTCGTTGTCCAGATAGTTCAGCACCGGCTTCCCATCCACGTTCATAATAAAACGCACGCCTGCCGGGGTCTGAATCGCACCGATTTCGATATCATATTCCCCATTTGGCAGCAGAGCGGTATTCGGCAGCATTTCCAGCATCTTCTGCCCCGGCTTCCAGGATTGCAGCTCGATCTGATTTTCCTTGATGACCACCAGGTAGCCTGTATTGGATCCCACCCAGGCGGGATCGCCGGTCCGTTCGGAGCGTACCGCAAAACCGTACCACCCGCTTGCAGGTCCATATTCGTCGATCTTGGCTTTAAACCGGATCAATCCGCTGCCGAATTTCGCCCCGCCATAGCCGTATACGCCGCTGCTCTTCATCTTGACCGTCCCGTTGCCGAAACTCACCGATTCCGACACCGTCCAGTGCTCCCGGTCGTTCAGATGCTCATCCAGGTTGAAAATGGGGTACTCCGGCGCTATAACCGAAACCGGAATCTCCGCTTTCACCGTTTCATCATCCTGGGAAACGGCCATGATTAGCGCCGTACCCGGGGCAACAGCGGTGACGAGCCCGGTATCCGTAACCGTTGCAACAGCCGCATTGCTGGTGCTCCAGCGGATCCTGCGGTTTGTCGCGTCCGACGGAACGACCGTCGCTTCAATTTGTCTGCTCGCGCCCGGTTCAAGTGTGAGGCTTTGCGGATCGGCGTGAATGGCCGTTGCAGGTACTTTGACCGTCCTGACAACCACATCATCGAACCATAACTCGCTGAACCCGCCCACGTAGAAGCCGATCGTTCCCGATAGATTGGCGGTGGGATTAGAGGCCTCCAGCCTTAGTTCTCCGTTCAGGTACACACGGACATTGGTGCCTTCTGCGATGATTCGAATCTGATATTCCGTATCCGGCTTCAGATCCTCACTCGGCAGGTTGTTCGCTTTTAACTCCACAAAATCCTTGTTATACAGCAGCCATTTGGAGGTGCCGTCCGCAAATTTCTTATATCCGATAATGCCCGATTTGCCGCCTGCCTGACGGTCGTACACATAGAGCGTCCCCAGATCCGGGATCACAGCCGGCGTTTTCAGCTTAAAGGTCAGATCGTAGTTTTCGAACGTCTTCGGATGAAGGGCATTGGCGCCTTTTACAATCCTATACTTCTTGTTGCCGTTCACCGTCACGATGCTGCGGTTCGGGTCCACCGGCCATCCGTTAGCACCCGAGTCAAAATCCGTAGAGAGCCAAATGTCCGATACGAAAATCTTGGCTTTAGCGGTAGCGTTCGGGTTGACCAGTGAGGTGACGGTCACCTCGGTCTCCCCATTGGCTACGGCGGTTACCACGCCATTGCCATCGATGGAGGCAATCTCCGAGTCGGAGGATTGCCAGACGACTGCACGGTCGGAAGTGTCCGACGGGTCGTATTGGACCGTGAGGGGCAGCTTCTCTCCTACCACCATGTTGTAGCTGCTCTTATCCAGCATCAATCCGGTAACGTCCTTACCGGGAACTGAGAACTTGATATCATCAAATAGGAGGCTGCTGAAGCCGCCGGCGTAAAATCCGACTTGGCCGGAAAGATTATGCGTCTGATCGGATGCCTTCAGCTTGAGCTTGTCGTCAACATAGACGCTGATGTCCGATCCCTTGACGATGATCTTGAAGTTGTATACAGTGTCCGGCTGCAGGTCCGCAGCGCTAAGCTTATTCTCCTTAACGGTAGCCCATGCTCCGTTATAGAGAATCCAGGAGGAAGTACCGTCCGCGATCTTCCGATAACCGATCCGGCCCCCACTGCCAGTCTTGTTCTGCCGATCAAAGACATAGAATGTCGCAATTTCCGGTATGACCGCCGGGGTCTTCAGCTTAAAGGTCAGCTCGTAATTGCTGAAATCGTTCTCATTCAGCGTAGTGGCGCCCATGAGCAGCTTATACATATGGTTGCCGTCGCTCATTTCCACGATGCTCCGGTTCGGATCGGTCGGCCAGCCGTTCCGTCCGTTCTCGAAATCTGTATACTCCATGATCCCATCGCCGACTTCAACCGTGACCTGAACCTCGTCCTTCAGCAGCGGGTTGTCGGATGAGATCGCCGTCACAACCGCATTCCCCAAATTTACCCCTTTCAGCACGCCATTCGCATCCACCTTCACCACATCGGGGTTGCTGGACGTATACTGAATGGCCGGGTTGGTCGCGTTCCAAGGAAGAACGGCCGCATTCAAGGAAGCCGTTTTCCCGATTCCGATCGTCATCGCGTCCTCATAGAGCTTGACGGCCCGCGCAGGGATCAAGTCCGGCGCCAGATAAGGCCCGACCTTCCCGGTAGTTCCCATCTCACTGAACGGAATGTTCGGGAATCCCGGAATTTGCTGGAACACCTCCGCATCCGGCTTCAGATTCAGATCGCCGCCCGCCAGGTTCACGAAGCCCGGATCCCGGTTCGTCACCCAGTTGTTCGCATACTGCATCAGATTGCGGGGATCAAGCACCCCTTGCGCATTCGTCCCGGTACTTCTCGTCTTCGTCGGGTTGTATACTACATTGTTCTGGAACGTGTTAGTATCCGGATAATAGCGGTTTTCCGTGAAGAAGTTGGCAAGCTCCGGGTATTTCACCAAATGCGGCATCCCCTCGAAGTTGTTGTATTTCTCGAATAAGGCATGCCAAGGGCCCATGTAGTTCTTGGAGATCTGCTGATCCGGACCGTCCCCCAGGTACAAGTCTGCAAATTCGTAAGGAACCTTGGCGTCAATGAACAGGTTATTGCGGGTGCCGATATGGGAGCCGCCGTTGTTCAGAACCGCCGAGTTGCCCATCTTGTAGAAAATATTCTCTTCAATTGTAATTCCCATGGTGAAGTTGTCGGGATAAACCCCTTGCACGCCGGCTTTACCTTCTCCGATGTGATGGAAGTAGTTCCTGCGGATGACCGAGCCCCGCTCCTGCGGAGAAGCCCCCAGGTTCATATAGATGGCGCCGAGATCCGAGAACGTTTTGCAGACATCATAGATGTTGTTGTATTCCACCAGATGATCGTTGCCGAAAATCAGGAGGCCGGGATGAGGGGCGTCATGGATCTCGCTGTGTGTGACCCGGTTCCCCGCTCCCGTTAGAATCACGGCTGGGTTATAAGCCTTGTGATAGTAAGCGAAATCATGAATGTGGCTGTTCACCACCGCATTGTTGCCGGGTTTAAGCGTCAGCTTATCTCCGCCATTGAGAATGACGGCTGTGCCCCCGATATGATGGATATGGGAGTTTATGACGGTATGGTTCACCCCGTCCGCCTTGGCGAAGTCGTTGTACAGCCACCGGCTCGGGGCATTGATCCGTACGCCTCCGTTGGAGAAGTTGCGGATCTCGCAATTCACAATCTGCACATGATCGCCGCCCATGATGACCACGGCTGAATCCCGTCCGTTCTCGAGAATAAGATCCTCAAAGGTGACATGGGAGACATTGACGGTGTTGATCATCGGAGTCTTCAGCATGGAGACGGTAATCTCGGGATTCTCCTCTTCAAAGGCCGCTGTAGGCATGAAGTAGAGCACGCCCTTGCTCCGGTCGATGTAGTATTCTCCCGGCATATCCAGCTCCTCCAGCAGGTTCTGGGCGAAGTGGAAGTCCGGATACCAATTGGTGAACAAGCCGCTCATCTCTCCGTAGGCCAGCGTAATCGTTTTGTTGGCCGTATCGATGGATGCGATCTTGTTGTAGGACCACTCCCAGCTGTATCCGAAAATACCGTCCAGCCAAATGTCATCCGCTTGGGTCCAAAGATCTGGGCGTTGATAGTTATAGACAAATGTGCCGCCTCGGGTCTGCAGGTCGGGAGACTTGCGGTCCGGGCCCTTATCCAGAATTTTGCCCATCTGAACGGTTCCGCTGTTGGGCCAGCGGGCCAGCGTCATGCCCTGGCCGTCGATGTACAGCTCCATCGGCGGAACCTCGCTGACATCATTGGCCAGGTAATAGCCGTGGCGGCTAAGCACACCGTAATCGGTAATGCCGTGTCCGCGCAGATCCGCCTGCAGCACCTTGGTCCGGGCATCCGTGCTGATAATCCGGTTCAGAACCGCCGTATCCGTTACCGGGGTGAACCAGTTTTTTTCCAGCTCCAGTCCGCCGTCCAACCGTACGCTTTCGCCGGGATATGCCTTGTAGGTGATCGGCTTATCTGCCGTTCCCGAATCCTGCTCCTCCAGGATGAAGCTGGACGAGCGGCTGTATACTCCGCCCCTGACATAGACAGTGACGCCCCCGTCCGGCAGGCCGGAGCCTTGCTTCAGCTGCCTAACGGCATCCCTGGCTTTTTCCAGTGTTTGAAAAGGGGATTCCAACGTGCCGGGATTGGTATCGCTTCCATTGTTCGACACATAGAAGACAGCCCCGGAAGCCGGGGCCTCCTCCGCCTGGGCTCCCGTAACCGGGAAGCCGCTCCATACCAATGAGATAAGCAAAAAGATAATAACCATCTTTCTCAACATGCTCTTAAATCCCTCCATTTCAATATTGGCATGAAAACGCTGCAGGCCAGCCATCCGTTTTCCCTTGATGACTGAACCTGCAGCGCTTTTAACCCCGTATGTTCCTTGCTTACTTCACGAGTCCTTTTTTCTTCAGGAACTCATTGAACTGCTTGGTAACCTCTGCTACGTACTTCTCCTCGCCGGCTTTCTTCAAACGATCGTTTAAGGTTGGCCAAGTGGCGTCAAAATCCAGGGTTCCTGTCGTCAGGCCCTTCTTGTACTCGCCCCATACCGCATTCAAGTTGGCGATTTCCGTGCTGACCGGGTCCGAGTTGAATTTGAACGCGCCTACCGGGTTTACGTTCGAGGTGGCGTTGACTTTCTTCGTTTGCTCCCAAACGTCTGCCGGCTGGCCTTCCTTCAGGTACGAATTAAACACGCTGCCGAAGATCCAGTCCATATTCGGTTTATAGCGGGAATCCGCCTTCGCCTTGACGACATTGTCGGACACCTTGTCATAATGGACGCCTTCGATCCCGTTGCTCAGCAGGTTGTAGAGCGACTTGTCGGTGTTGACCAGGTCAAGCAGCATCATAGCACGTTCCGGGTTAGGAGACGTCCGGCTGATCGACTGATTCGTGGTGGCGGAATAGCCGTTGGAGAACCAGTCCGTTACCGGAATCACGACCACGTCATTGCCGCCGTACTTCGCCTTTGCTTCCGCCTCGACGCCCGGCTTCAGAACGTTGTTGAAGATAACCGCTATTTGTCCCTTGCTCTCGTAATCCGCCATCTTGGCTGTTGCCGCATCTTTAAAGATGTAACCTGCTTTGTACCACTTGCTCGCAAGGCGGAAATTGTCGAGGTCCTCCTCCGGGTAGCGATAGAGCTTGTAGGTCGAATCCCCCTTCTTGATATAGAAATGATCGTCGAGCCCCGGTACGACCCAGAACTTATCGGCATTCAAGCCGGTAACCGCGCTGGAAAACGTGCTGCCGAACGGAATGATGTCGGTCTCGTTCTTCTTGATCTGCTCCAGGAACGGCTCGATATTGGTAATCGTCTTGATGGAGTTGACATCCAGCTTATACTTGTCGATAAAACGCTTCTGCACGATAAAACCAAGACGATTCCCGTTAATTTGCTGATTGGGGATGCCGTAAATTTTGTCGTCTACCGTCAGCCCGTCCCACATGACCTGAGGAACGTCCTTCTTCAGATTCGGCGCATATTTGGTCAGGAGATCGTCGAGCGGCTGGATAGCGCCTTTACGAACCAGCTCCTCCGGCTTGAGCAAATACCCGTTCCAAAGAATATCGAACTTCTCGCCGGCCGCCAAAATGGTGTTCATCTTCTGAACATAGTCGCCGAGCGGCACCGGCATCAGCTTAACGGTCGCATTCAGCTTTTCCTTGGTGATCTTGTTGACTGCTTCCTGTACGGTCCCTTGATCCGGCTGCAACTGGGACAGAGGGTAATACCACGTCAGCTCGACCGGGGACAGCTTCGCCTCCGCGCCCGGCGCCGGCGAGTCGCCGCCAGCAGGCGAACCGCTTCCCTCAGCGCTTGATCCATCATTGCCATTCCCGCACGCCGCCAATAAGGTGGCGGCCAGTGACATCGCCATCGATACCTTCATCCATTTTTTCATGTACATGACCTCCTGTATTCTTCTTATATGTTAACCCTTAAGGGAACCAACCGTTAAGCCTTTTACAAAAAATCGTTGGAAGAACGGAAAGATAACCAGCATCGGCCCACCGGCCAGAACCGCAATCGCCATCCGGGCGGAGTTATTCGGGAATTCCGCAAGGTTGATCCCCATCTGACTGGAGAACTCCGCGTTGCTCGTCAAGAACTCCATGCTGTTCAAGATCCGCACCAGCAGGAGCTGAAGCGGAACGAGCTTCTGATTGTCGATGTATAGCATCGCATTGAACCATTCGTTCCAATAGCCGAAGGATATTAAGAGCCCCATTGTAGCGAGGGCCGGTTTGGACAGCGGGAGAATCACCGTGAAGAAAATCCGGAATTCCCGCGCGCCGTCGATTTTGGCGGATTCGATGATTTCCAGCGGAATCTTGGACATGAACCCTTTCATGACCATGATGTTAAACGGAGACAGCAGCGCCGGAAGAACCAAGGCCAGCAGCGAATCCTTCAGATGCAGGTACTGCGTCATGAGAATGTAGGTCGGTACAAGACCTCCGCTGAAAAGCATGGTGAAGAAAACATAGAAGGTGGTGCTCCGGTTGTATCGATAGTCCCTTCTGGAGATGACATAAGCGGTCATCGCTGTTACGAGCAGCCCGCACAAGGTGCCGACCACCGTGATTAAAACCGTAATCCCGTAGGCCCGCAGCATGATTTCCGGTGTCTGAAGAATGTAGCTGTACGCATCAAGACTCCATATCTCCGGGATAAAGGAATAGCCGTTCTTGAGAATGCTGCTCTCGCTCGTCAGCGAAATGATAACGACCAGAACGAAGGGCAGCACCATCAGAATGGAAATGATCGCAAACACCAGATGGATAATGCCTTGATGCAGTTCAAATTTTTCTTTCATACGATACGCTGCCTCCTTACCATAGCGAGTGATCTGGATTGATCTTTTTGACAATGCCGTTGGCCGTAAGCACCAGCACCAAACCGACAACCGACTGATAAAATCCGGTAGCAGCAGACATTCCCACATCGCCCAGCTCGCGAAGAGAACGGTAGACGTAGGTGTCGATGACATCGGTAGTCCCATAGATGAAACCGGAATTATTGGGAATGAAATAATGCAGACCAAAATCTCCGCGGAACATGCCTCCGATGGACAGGATCAGCATGATGATGACGAGCGGCGCCAGCAGCGGAATCGTAATGCGCGTGGCCATCTGCATTCGGGTAGCGCCATCGATCTTAGCCGCTTCGTAATAATCGCTGTTAATGCCCATGATCCCTGCAAAATAAATCAGCGTGGAGAAGCCAACCGCTTTCCAAATATGAAAGATCACGAGAATAAACGGCCAGGCGTCCGCCTTCTGATACCAGCTTACCGGGTCCATCCCGAACGAAACGAGCAGCTCGTTAAGAAAGCCCTCGGAATGATTCAGGAACGCATACGCGATATATCCGACCAGCACCCACGAGAGGAAATGGGGCAAAAACAGCGACGTCTGATAAACCTTCGTCCATCTGGCCCGGATTTCGTTAAGTAAAACGGCAAACAGAATGGCGATCATGGTCGTGAGCAGCATGTAGCTCGCATTGTACAGGATCGTATTGCGGGTGATCCGCCAGGCGGCGTCTCCGGTGAATAGGTACTTGAAGTTGTCCAGCCCTACCCAGTCGCTTCCGAATATCCCTTTGTCATACCTGTACTTCTTAAAGGCAATGATTAAACCGATCATAGGAAGGTAAGCAAAAATCAGCTTGTACACGATTCCCGGCAAGGATAATAGGAAAAGCTCCCGATTTTTCCAGAAATGATGCAGCTCTCTCCCTGCAAATGATTTTTGTTTATTTTGCATGGTTTGGTTCCTCCTGTCCGATACGCTTGCTGCGGTCTGATAGGTCTAACAATAGGGGAGAAACGGCAGAAACGGTACTGTACATACGCAAGATTATTGTAAAATCATCTGTACATATTCCGTTTTGCTGACGCCGAGGGCGCTCTGAACATTGTACAGTCGGGGTAAACCCGGGGCCGAGCCACATTTGGTGAAATAGAAAAGCCCTCCGTTCATAAAACGGAAGGCTTGATAACGATATCATCCTATGCTTCAGGAATTGCGGTAGATCGCCGATTTTAGCCGGTACTCCTTCGGGGTCGTGCCGTACTGCCGCTTGAACAGCCGGTAAAAATAGCTTTCGTTGCCGAAGCCCACCTTCTCCATGATCTCCGCCACCGTTAGATCCTGGTGCTCCAGATAGATTTTGGCCTGGGACAATCGGGTCTGGTTAATGCAGTCCACCACCGTCATGCCCTCCTGCTCCTTGAACACCTGTCCCAGATAAACATGGCTCATCCGGAGCATATCGGCAATCTTCTGTACGTTCAGGTCGGGGTCGGCATAGTGCTTCCCCACGATCTCCTTGATCGTATCGGCAATCAGCCGCAATTTCTCGTCGCGCCCGCTTTGACGCTTATCGAACACTTCACGGATCGCATCCATCAGCACCACATGGATTTCCTCCAGGGTCTCCTTCTCTAGAATGCGCTGGTTGATGACCTGCAAATTGACGGAAACCGGATTGAGCTTATTAGAATTCATTTCACTTACGGTATTGTTAAGCGTGACCACCATATGCAGCAAAGCTGAAAACATATTCTCAAAGCTAAACGTACGGACAAGCTCCATCCATCGCTGTACGCCGTCTTCAATGCTCTCCCTGTCCCCGCTTTTTAATCCCTCTATCAGTTGGCGTTCCAGCGCCTGAGGAATATGAAACTGTTCGCATTCTTCGTTATTTTTCACCTTATCGGGGTCGATAATCGCCTGCTTCCCCAAGATCATCCGGTAATTGGAGTTCCGTAGCGCCTGCGAATAATGGGTGGTAATTTCCCGGTACCCGCCAAAAATGCGGCTCAGCGTAACGGAGAAAGTAATTTTATAGTAATGGCGTACCGTCTCCTGCGCCTCCCGGAACGCCTCATGAAGACCGTCAAGCTCTAGCCCGGCGCCGCGGCTGCTGATCACAAAAACCAAATGATCGCTCCTCATATCCGCGGCTTCGCAGGAATAGCGGCGGCACAGAAGATCCTGCCCGATATTGGAAATTGCAAAATAAAGCAGCGACAACGCTGTGTCGGTAGTCCGACTGGACAGCTCGCGCAGGTTATCGATCCGCACCACGGCCACAGCCAGGCTTCCCTGCGGCAAAATATCGATGCCGTACTGCTCTCGGCTTTGCCCGAATTCCTGCTCGGATACGCTTGCGCTTGACGTAATGAGGCTCCGCAGGTGATACACCTTGGCGATGTTGATTTGGGCCGTCTGGTCCTTCTCCAGCTCCTTCAGCTTGTCTGTCATCTCCGAATAGCTGGAGGCAATAACGGACAGCTCGTCCTGGGGCAGGTTCGTATCCTGGGCTCCACTCTGCCTGACCAACGTAAGCAGATGGCCCACAGGCCGGTAAAGCCGGATGGAGAAATAGACTGATATGAGGATTGTCATCAGAACAACGGAGAACGTGACCGCGGCAGCTGTCCATTTCAACTGCCGGATGCTATTCATCATGATATCGTAATCCTGAAGGCTGATAATCTGCCAGTCGTTCATCCCCCGGGTCAAATACGTCACCCTGTATTTCTCCCCTTTATGGCTGTAAGTGAAATTATCCAGCATGTTGCCCGAGGAGGTAATACGCTGAAGCAGCGAATTCTTGATATCCAGCTGCTCGGGGAACATGCCGTCATTTGATATAAGCACTTTACCCTCGCTATCGGTTACGAAGATCACATCGTTTTCCCGCTCCGCCAGAGCATTAAGCGCTTCCACATTGTCCAGCATCCAGGTCGGTTTAATATTGAGCACGAGGAAATTCCCGTTAACCGAATTAACGGAGGGGCCATCGTACACGAAGAAGGAAAAGACATCAAAGCCTTCGCCTTTGCCATTCAGCTCCATGGGAATCAGTTGCAGCTTAGGAACCGTCGTATGCGACTTCACATAACGGCTCAGGGCGTCATGGATCTGATTATTTTCGAGATTATGATTAAGGGAAGAGAAAAAACGGCCTTGCTTGCTGTTATAGAAAACAATCGAATGGAGATACGGAGAGATAGCCACTAGCCGGTTCAACCTTTCCAGCTTCAGTATGCTCTGCTCGAATTCGTCGCCGGATTTGAGTGCGATCATATCTTCATCATTGAAGATGGAAACGGCCAGATCCTTGACGATGCCGTTCATGTTCTCAATGTTATAATTGATCTGAGTCAGCAGCTTGCGGTCCGCGTCATTTTGCATACTGACGACCTTGCTTTGGGCATTAAAATAGAGGATGACCGAGGTCATCACCAGAATCACAACAACCAGCATGAAACCCAGCAAAATTCGCTGCAGATATTTCCGCGACCGAAGCGCTTTCAGAACATTCATACCTAACCTCTCCCGAATGTGAGCTTGTGCCCATACTATATATGGTCCCATTTCCCTTGTCAATCCGGGAGAGGTGACTGAGATCATTCGGACATGCTTTATCAGCATGTCCCGGAAGAAGCCGCATATGTTGACTATCGCATGCGGACGCGGACGCTCAACTCGTCCGGCGCTATGATTTCGTAGGCCGGCTCCAGCAGACTGCGCCTGCTCTTGACGCGCACGCCCAAATAAACGAGCAGTTGGCCGACCGTTTCCCCCTGCGCCCGTGAGGTTTCCGGCCCCCCGCATGATCATCGCGTTGTATGCGGATAAGCGCCGTGGGCGTCATAATATTTGCTCCAGCGTGCGCTCCGCGATCTGGCCTGCCCCTCGCCAGAGCAACCTCGGTCGGCAGCTGTCGCTCCGTAAGCCCGGATGTCGGGCTGCCCAGGTCTCTTCCCAGCGCACAGACAGCTCTTCGCCCGGCGGCTCGGCGGATGCGGGTGCAGCCGCATAATTACAGCTTGCAACTCTGCCTTTGCCGCAGCCAACCGTCGGACAAACTTATACGAACGGCGGCAGGCAGTAAGAAAAAGCCGGCGTAGTTCCCCGGCCTTTCTCGCTATCCCAGAAAATATAAGCTCCGATCATCGTTCGATTTCTTGGTAAACGTATGGCTGCTATAGATGCTGTAAGGCGTTTATCCCCGTCTGTCTATTATCTCGTCTCGCGGTGCAAAGTCACTTTCTTCAAACGCGGACAATACTTCTTAAGCTCCATGCGGGACGGATGCGTTTTTTTGTTCTTGCTCGTCGTGTAATTGCGGTCTCCCGTTTCCGTGCAAGCCAATGTCACAACCACTCTCATGTCTCGTTCACCTCCTTCGCAGGACTCGCTCTTGTTGGGCCGCTGACTCAGAGCTCAAAGTCCGCAGCCGCTCTTGGAAATGGGCTGGGGCGGGGCACTTAAAGCTTCATTTTTCATGAAGCATCCACGTCAAACATGGCTTATCCGCTAAAAGTCATACCGAGGTATGGAGATGAAAGAAATCCATATACCTGTAACCCGCTTCAAGCCTGCTTCCTTGGCTGGTATTCCCGATAGGAAGCTTCCAATATTCCATAGGTCAGCGAAGAGCTGGCAATAATAGCCTTGCGCTTGGCCTTGAGATAAATTTGCTCCATATCCGCGAAGCTCGTTCCCTGAAGCAAGTCGACAGCCTTTTCGGCCACGCCCTTCTCATGCTCGAAGCCGGCAGCCATCAGGCGGACGTATTCCTCACGATCCGCATCATCCGGCAGCCGGTAAGTCATCCGTGTGTCGAATCTGCGCCATACCGCGTGATCCAGCTCCTCTTCCAGATTTGTCGCCGCCATCAGGACACTGCCGCCCTCAAATTCATCCAAACATTGAAGCAGCGTATTTACGACCCGCGACATCTCCTTCACTTCGTCATTGTTCTCGCGCGTCCGGGCGATCGCATCGAACTCGTCGAGAAACAGCACGCAAGGAGAAGACTTCGCATAGTCAAACAGCTTGCGGACATTGCTCGCCGTCTCTCCCAGGAAGCTGTTGATGACCGCATCCAGCCGTACGACGATCAGAGGCAGCTCCAACCGCTGCGCCATGTAGAAGGCCGTCAGCGTTTTGCCAGTGCCGGGGGGACCAAACATCACGATTTTGTTCGGGATCGGAACATCATGCTCGGCGAACTTTTCCTTCATTCCGAGAATGGCTATAAACTCCTCGAGGATCTGCCGATTGCCCGGCTGAAGCACGATCCGCTTCACCTTAACCGCGCAATCCGCCGGGGAATACACGGCAGCCGTCTCCATCCCCTTGGATTTGGGTAGAGACCGGCTGTTTTTATTTTTGCTCATGCTGCCAACCAAACTCCTTTGGACTGTCACAGGAAAGTCTCCGCTGCCTGCGCAGAGCTTTTCTGCCTATGTTTTTCCTGCATTTATACCTGCTCGCTTGAAAGATCCGGATTCCAGAACAGCCCTTCATGATCCAGCTCGACCTGCTCCAGCTGCTGCTCGAAATCTTCCGCAGGCCGTATGCTTTCCACCAGCGACCATTCATCCGGCCCTGTGCTCGTAAAGACCGTCCACCGCTTCCCGTCCAGACGAAATTGCACGATATCCGTTCCGCTCCAGCCTCTCCGGTCAGCGGAGGGCCGATGCTCGGTAAGAGTCAGCCGGTTTCCTTCGGTCTTATAGGTAAGACGCACCGAGTCCCTCACCTGCCGGGGAACCTTTAACTGAATATAGCCATCCAGAATCTGTCCGACTCTGCGTCTCGTAAATGGGTCCATTCCTGCTCACCTCGCATGCAGACTTGGGTCAGCCTTACCAGCTCGACTTGGTAACGCCCGGAATTTGCCCCTTGTGAGCCAACTCGCGGAAGACGATCCGGGACACCTGGAACTTGCGGAGGTAACCTCTCGGCCTGCCTGTCACCTGGCAGCGGTTGTGCAGCCGGGTCGGCGACGAATCGCGCGGCAGCTTGCTCAGCACTTCATAGTCGCCCTGCTCCTTCAACTGCTTTCGGCGCTCTGCATACTTCGCCACCAGCGCTTGTCTTTGTATTTCTTTATGTGCCTTAGACTTTTTCGCCAAACTCGTCACCCTATTTCGTAATATTTACTATTATTATAGCAGGGTATTGTCTTTTTGCAAGCCTCGTAGCTGTTCACTCCCCTACTTTTGGCCGCCAGCCGATTGCATGTATACGGCTTTTCGTATAAGTCCTCTACATTTGGTCGCAAGTCGGTGCGTTTATACGGTTTTTTGCATATATCCCCTGCTTTTAGTCACCAACCGGATGCGTTTATACGATTTTCCGCACATATCCCCTGCTTTTAGTCACCAACCGGATGCGTTTATACGATTTTCTGCACATATCCCCTTCATTTAGTCGCCAACCGGATGCGTTTATACGATTTTCCGCACATATCCCCTTCATTTAGTCGCCAACAGGATGTGTTTATACGATTTTCCGCACATATCCCCTTCATTTAGTCGCCAACCGGATGCGTTTATACGATTTTCCGCACATATCCCCTTCATTTAGTCGCCAACCGGATGTGTTTATACGATTTTCCGCACATATCCCCTTCATTTAGTCGCCAACCGGATGCGTTTATACGATTTTCCGCACATATCCCCTTCATTTAGTCGCCAACCGGATGTGTTTATACGATTTTCCGCACATATCCCCTACTTTTAGTCGCCAATCGGATGCCCATTATTGCATAGTATTTCTCGCGAGGATGACCCGAACAGTAACGTACAGATCCGTATTCCATTGTCGATGGTTCCCTGAAATATAAAAAACACCGCCAAAGTCGGTTTACCCAGACTTTGACGGTGCTTGTTTAAACGTAAACTCTAATCGATCAATTCGGATTTCCGGAGCAGACGCTGCATGACAGCTGCGACCTCCGCTTTGGTCATATACGCTTGCGGAGCAAGCAGCGTGCCGCTTCTGCCTGACACGATCCCGGCTTGGACCGAGGCCCGCACACTGTCGACGGCCCAGTCGGCGATGTCCGCCTGATCTTCATATCCTTCAATCAGCGCAGCAGGCTGACTCAGCTTTTCCTTCAGTCCGGTCACCGCCATGGCTCTTGCGAGCATCGTCATAACTTCTTGGCGCGTGATTTTCTCTTGAGGACGGAAGGTGCCGTCTTCATAGCCGGCAATCAGCCGCAGCTTGCTCGCTGCAATCACGGCGCCGCTGAACCAGTCGCCCGGCTTCACATCTTCGTAAGAAGCCGCTGCTGCGCCGGCTGCTACCCGAAGCCCCAGCCCTCTGGCCAAAATCGAGGCAAATTCTGCCCTCGTGATGTTTTTATCCGGCTGGAACAGATGGTCGCCTACTCCTTCAACGACCATCCGCGAGCCCATATCATTGACAGCGGTCCTGCCCCAATGCTCGGCCACATCCGCGAACTCGACCGGATGCCAAATCACCGAATACGTACTGTTTGTCAAACTGTTGATCTTCGCATAATACTTGCCGTCGGACTTGATGACCTGAGTCGGCACATGGCGCACGGAGCCATCATTCTCGATAACGATACCGGTCGTAATCCGACTCGGGTCCACCCCTTCCGGAAGCCCGATCGTCCGCTCCACATACAGGTTAAAGTCTTTTAGCTCGATTGTCTCATCATTACTCCGAACGGTGATCACAAAATCAAGCGGTGGAGCAATGACGGTAAAACCTTCGTCGGCAGCCGACTTCCTCACCTGAGCGGATTTCTCCGCTCCCGGCTCCGCAATCCGGATCTGCACTTCCACATCCTGAAGCTTCGACGCCGCACCCAATCGCTCAGCCAGCGCCTCGATGTTGATTTCCGAAGCCGGTATCGAATAGGAAGCTCCCGGGGTTTGCAGCCGGAGCACACCTTGCTTCCGCTCCATTTTCCCGATCATCTCACCGTTCAGCGATCCTACAACCACGTCGGATTCCTGGCCGATGACAACGGTCACGAGAGCTCCCGGGCCTTCCGCCTCCAGCTTGGCTTCAAGCTTCTGCGGATCGACCTTAATCGTGGTCACCGACTGGCCGTTCACTTGCTCCAGCTCAGCTGTGCCTGCACTTTCGGCTTTGCCGTTTACATACACATCTACAGAAATCTGAGGCGCTGGACTCACTCCCCCGGAGGAGGGCTGACCTGAAGTGCTCGTGTCTTGAGGATCTTCCGCCGGCGTGCTGTCTGTGACAGTCACCGTAAACGTTGGATCTGCTCCTGCGCTCATATCCAGCGTGAATGTATGCGAACCCTTCCCTAGCTTTGCCAAAAACTCCTTCTTAATCGTAAGCTTACCCGATCCATCTAGGGAATAGCTTTCGCCGCCGATGCCTGCTCCGTTCAGCAGCACACCGAGAAGCGTATTCCCGTTCAGCGTCAGACTGACCGTTATATCCGCGTAATGTCCGGCGCTCGTATTCGATGTGTTGCGGTCAAATGTGCCCGCCGTCACATCAAGCGTGCTGTTCTGCGGCGTACTGTCGTTAATAGTCACTGTCAGCGTAGGATCGACGCCTCCGCTCATATCCAGCGTGAACACTTGCGTGCCGGGTTCAAGCGTCAGCAAAAACTCCTTGTAGATCGTCAGCTTACCCGCGGCATCGAGCGCGTACACACTGCTTGTAACAGTGTTCCCGTTCAGCATCAAGCCCAGCAGCGTATTGCCATTCAGTTGAAGGTTGACTTCTACGTCCGCGTAATGCCCCGCGTTCGTGTTCGAGGTATTTCGGTCAAAGGTTGCGGTGACGCTATCGACCGTACTGTTCCCCGGCGTGCTGTCCGTTACAATCACGGTGAGCGTAGGATCAATGCCTCCGCTCATATCGAGCGTGAACACTTGGGGACCCGGTTCCAGTGTCGCCAGGAACTCCTTGTAGATCGTCAGCTTGCCGGTATGGTCGAGGCTGTACACACTGCTTGTAACGGTTGTCCCGTTCAACAGCAAGCCACGCAGCTCATTTCCATTCAGGGTCAAATTAACCGCTGCGTCCGCATAATGTCCGGCATTCGTATTTGCGGTATTTCTGTCGAACGCGACTGTCGTGACGTCCAGGGTGCTGTTTGACGGCACAGGCGGAATTACTACCTGCGAGACTGTAAACGTCACGTCTGCCATAAGGTTCGCCTTGACCGTTACCGTCGCTGTGTACACGCCGGCCGTCAGACCATCCTTGGCCCTGACCGTGAAGGTCGTGGCCGGAATCGATCCGTTCAACGTCGTTGTGCCCGGCTGCGTCAACTCAAAGTCCGCGGCGTTCGCACCGCCAAGCTCAACGCGCACATTGGTTAGATCGCCCGTGCCGGTACGCGTGATCGTCAACGTCTTCATCTCCTGGCTGCCTGGAGCGTAGCCTTGCATCAATGCGGCCAACGTTTCATTGCCGATTGGGGCGATCGTATACGTCAATGGCGTCATTCCCGCCGCTACAGTTACGGCTGCTTCAGCAGAAGCAAACGCCGTTGCCGTCGCTTTCGTCCGCACGTAGTACGTGTCCGGACCAAGACCCGTCACCGCCACGCCGGCGATGCTCGTCCAAGCTCCCGCTGTGCCCTGCTTGTACTCCAGCGCAGGATTCACACCAGTCAGCGTCCCGTCGCCCGCGCTCGGGTACGTTTCGTTCGTCGCTCCGACTCCCGTCGGGGTCGCCGGACGAGTTGGCACGTTCAGCGCCTGCGACGCACTGTCGCTCGTAGTTGTGCCGTTGCCCTTTTTCACAATGGACAACAACAGCTGACCCAGCCAACCACTGTCGATCGCCAGCTTGCCGTTCGCATCGGCAGTCACGGTCGCGCCGTTAATCGTGTACTCGCCATTCGCAA
>NZ_FMYY01000012.1:0-13963 GCF_900101595.1 Paenibacillus sp. cl123 | reverse complement strand
TCGATCGCCAGCTTGCCGTTCGCATCGGCAGTCACGGTCGCGCCGTTAATCGTGTACTCGCCATTCGCAACCAGACCCGTCAACTGCTCCGCCGCGTAATCGATCACCGCCGCTGGCGTTGTCTCAGGAGTTGGCGAAGTATCGCTTACGGTCACCGTCAGTTGCAGATCCACGCCTCCGCTCATATCGAGGGTGAACACATGTGTATCTACCGCAAGTCCAGCCAAATATTCCTTCTTAATCGTAACCTTGCCCGCATTGTCCACGGTATAGCTGGCGCCCCCGATGCTCACTCCGTTCAACAGCACATCGGTCAGTGTATTGCCATTCAGCGTCAGATTCACTACCACATCCGCGTAGTGCCCTGCCGACGTATCCGTCGTATTTTTATCAAACGTCACGGTCGTTACATCCGATGTGCTGTTCGGTACATAGTCGATATAGCCGCCGTTAAGCCTAAAGTTCCCCGGCGCGTACACGCCTGACAGCTTAATCTCCAGTTCCGGAGCGTCATCGTCATTTTCGGTATCGATATACAATGTCGTCACACTGCCCGACACGGCTACCTGCACCGAGCGCGCAGCAACCGTTGTTCCGGCTCCGCTCGTCACGGTGCCACCGGTAAAGTCCACGACCGGCTGACCGTCGCTGTATCCGTTGATCACTTGATTGCCGCCCGTATCTGTCACATAAGCCGCATTGGCTAACGTGCCGATCCGCCCGTTCACCGAGCCGGCTGCAAATCCGATAACGTTGATCCGGTCTCCGCTTCCGAAGCCTGTAATCGTATCGATACCGTTGCCCGTCCGATTGTACCCGATAGTTTCAGCGCCCGCGCCCAGCTTGATCGAATCATCGCCAGAGAGCGTCCATATATCGATCAGGTTGGCGCTCAGCGTGTTGCCGTCGATGTCATGGACCGATCCCGGTACAGCTCCGCCTTCCAAAATCCCGGTGCCGAACCCCGTTACGACGTTGTTTTTGATAACGACATCTTTGCTGTAGCTAAGCCCGATCCCGTCATTCGAATAACCGCCGTCATGGGACGTATTGCTGTTATGCCACGGATAGACCGAAGGCCCCGTGATCGTATTGCCTTCAATGACGAAGTCATCGCCCGCCGCATACAGCAGAATACCGGATGGTCCATACAGCCCCAGGTTCAGATAAGATCCGGGTTGTCCCGGCTCCGGAATGACAAGACCGATATCCGTGATCTGATTATTTCTAATTACGCCGGTCGTGCCTCTGCGATCTCCGTTGTCTCCGCCAAGCGAGCTTCTGTCCGAGGAAGCGATCTGAATGCCGTTGCCCGTGCTGTATAGCGTGTTGCCGTGACCTTGAATCGTATTATCGTGAATATCCACATCAAGCGCTGGCCCCCATGCCAGAATACCGGTTTTATGGAATTTGATAATATCCGAATTCATGATCGTCACCTTATGCGCACCCGTACCTGCAGCGCCTTCGAGCAAAATGCTCTCATTGTGATTCGCGCCCGATGGCTGATCCTGCGGCATATAATCGCCCGGCAGTGGAGCTACCGAGCTTGCGTAGTCCGAATACATATCCCGAACGTCTGCAATCTTCACCTGGTCAATCGTCGCCGACGTATCCCTGACTGCGATGCCGGTAAAGGTATACGTGCTCTCGTCTCCATTGTACGCAGCCATATAGCCTTGCTTGCGGCCATCGATCGTCAAATTCTGTATGACGACTTCCCCGCTACTTCCTGTTTTCACTCCGATAATCGCATAAATCCATTGGCTCTTGAGATTTTTCCAGCTGCTGGCGGCCAGCTGATTCGCATCCGGCGATTGAATAATCGTCTGATCGATGCCGGCGCCCTGCAGCGTAATGTTTTTCGTTATGTTCAATTGTTCTCTATGCGTCCCCGCTTCAATCGTAACCGTATCGCCATCCGCGGCAGCGTCGATAGCAGCCTGAATCGTCGTATAATCGGTCGTCGTGCCGTTATGCTCCAGATGAGCGACGGGACTCGGCAGCGGCAGAATAACCGCTGCAGCGTCATCTGTCGTCACCGCTTTGTTTTCACTCCGGTAACCTGTAGCGGACAGCGTCTGGTTACCCGATGGCAGCCACATATACGCTTGGCCGTCTGATTTGGTCGGCGCCTTATAGGTGTAATTGCCTCCCAGCGTTCCTTCCACCTGCGAAAAGATAACGGTAGCAGCCGCGGGCTGAGTGGTCGCCTCCAGCTTGAACACGTCGTCTCCGCCGGCCTTGTTCTTGATGGAGCGCGGACTGCCGGCCCCTTCCATCGCGATTGTTCCGACATTCCCGGCAGCGATATAGACATCCTTGGCCAAAATAGCCGGACGCTGCTCCAACGCCCCTTGACCGCCTCGAATATAAATGTCGCCGGTGTCGGCGGTAATCGTAACTGTCTTGCCGCTGCCATTGCCGAAGGCCCGCAGACCGGCTCCGCCGACGCCGCTTGCGCCGCTGCCGCCGATAGCGGTCACTTTCGCGCCGTTCTCCAGCGTAATGTCTCCCGTGAGGGAAAGCATGCCGTGCTGCCCGTTCACCTGTCCATTCCCGCCTACGGCGGACATCTCGGAGCCGGTGATCAGAATGGCGCCGGAGACATAAACCCCCGATCCGCCGGAGGAACCGGCAATCGTTCCGTTTCCTCCCGCAGCCGTCACTACGGCTCCGTTTTGAATCGTAAGCTTGCCGCTTGGCGAGAAGATCCCGTACTCATTAGCGTTTCCTTCTCCTCCAGTCGCCGTTACGGCTGCAGCGTCTATCGTCATGTCGTTTGTGATAAACAAACCGATACCGGCATCCAGCCTGCCCGACCTGCCTCCCGTAGACATCACTGTCGTTCCTGTTCCCGTGATGGTCAGCGACTCGGCAAACATGCCGTCGCCGCCCTTCTCCAGCGCGCTTTGCCCACCGGTCGAGACGACCGAGCCCCCGCTGATCCCGATGCTTGTATCGGCCAGAATACCCCGGCCTCCCTCAAAGGCGTACCCGTTCGGCGCCGCCGCCTGGGCGTCTCCGCCAGTCGCCGTCACTTGACCGCCCTCAACCGTCAGTACGCCTGCCGGCTGCGGGAATCCCCATCCGCGGAGATTGATGCCATAGCCGCCACGTTTGGTCACCACAGAACCCGATGAAGCATAAGCGCTCCGGTCGCCTGCCGTATGGCCGCCAACGGCTGTCACGCTGCCGCTTTTCACCAGCATATTGCCCCAGTCAAGGAAAATGCCGCTGCCGCCTGATTCGGCCAATGATTCGCCGCCGTAAGCCTTGACGTTGCCTTCGACGATCAGCTTCGCTCCCGGCTGTGTCACCCCCGTACTGTCCGAGAGCAAATGAATGCCATGACCGCTGTCAGCTCCTGCCGTAAGCGCCGACCGGCCTCTCGCCGTCAACGTCCCGCTGCCCTTGATTGTCAGCTGATGATTGGTGCGCGAGCGGATACCGTCGAATCCTGCAACCGTGCTGTCGCCCGTTACATTTATTAAGGTATCCTTGGCGCTGTTTTCTTTCATAAAGCTAATTCCGTTGAACTGATCGCCTGCGGGGGCGGCGATATTCAAGTCTTCGATATTCAGCGTAATGTGGTTGTCCACTTCGATATACACATTATCGTAGGTTTGTCCCGGCTTGCCCTTCACCGTAACCGTCGCACCCTCCGGTGCTGTCACATGAACTCTGACCGGCACATTCGGAGCATCGTTCGTCGTAATCGCCAGTACATCGCCATCGGCGGAAAGCGTCGCTTCCTGCCAAGGGTAGGATGTACCATTGACCGTATAAGCAGGTGCGGCGTTTGCTGCCCGGTTCACCGTCACAGCGTAATACTTTAACGTTGTTCCGTCTTGCGCCGTCACCTTAATATACGCCGTCGTAGCGCCGCCCTCTGTCAAAGGGAGCGTCGAGCCGCCCGTAACCGCGCCTGTCGAGTAATCGCTGCCGCTGAACAGCTCGGCCGTCGCGTTCGCTTCGGCTGTCACGATGTCGGCCAGCCCCAGTCCGTTTACACTGCTCGCGACATTTACCGTCCAAGTGATGGCCGTACCGGACGTTCCGCCGTCTCCTCCGGCTGGCGAAGCATCTGTTTCCCCAGCCACACGGGTTAATCCTGCATCGCTGCTCGCAGGTCCGGGCACGTATTCGTAGGCGCCGATATCGACCGTGCCGTTAACCGTCCGCGCCTTGCCAGCCAGATCATAAGTGCCGACCACCTTCGTATTGCTGCCTTGGTCAATCGCACTTGTCGCCGTGCCGGCCAGACGGAAATCGCCTCCGGCCGCGTTCACGAACGGAGAACCGGTGGACACATTGTTTCCGGTCGTGATTACTGCGTCGTCATTGAAATTGTAGAACAGATCGCTCAGAGCAGTCACATGGCTGCCCTGCGTTTTGTTATCAATCATCAAGTTGTTGAAGATGTCCAGAGAACTGCTCCCGCTGGCGAAGGGGAAAACAAACCCTGCCGGCCCGTTGGAGCTGCCCGTTCCGCTGTTCGTCACGCTATTGTTATAGAAGGTATTGTTCCATATGCTCAAATCCAGATCGAATCCTCCGCCAATAGATACTCCGTACGAATCACCCGAGGAGCTGCTGCTGGCGCTGTTTCCGTTAAATAAAGAGTTGCCGATCTCGCCTGTCGCATAATTGTTAAAGTAAAGCACAGCCTGGGATGTATTCGCATCAGCTTCGCTGGCCGTAAGCTCGTTATCGGCGAACACGACCCGATCTATATGGACCTCATAAGGAGCAGTTGGAGCACTCAACGAAGCTATGGCCCCTATCGCTTTATAGGTCATCGAATTAGACTCAAATACGACATTTGTCATGTTGATCGTATGGTAGCCTCCGCTGGCCGTTACGGCAGAGCCCAATGTATCGAATGCGCCGCTGGAATCGGAGATGCGGAAACCGGTCAGCTTGATATCGGACATCTCGAAGACACCCGCCCCTGATGCCACGATCCCCATGTGCCCTTGTCCATCAACCGTAATGTCCGGCAATCCGTCGGCATTTTTCAATCCCGTCAGCTTGAAGCCGTTCGTGGACGCGTCGCCAATCGTTGTGGCCTTCCGGGTAATGCTATCCCAGCCTGTCAAGTCCGATCCCAACGCAATCGTCTGTCCCGCAAGCGATGGATCGAAGTCGACCTCGCCTCCCGCTACCGCCCCTGCCTGCTCAATCGCCCAGCGCAGCGAGCCGATGCCGCTGTCTTTCGTAGTGGAGACGGTAAATTTCGTATTGACCGCTTCCACAGGTACCCTAAACTTGAAAGCATCCAGAAATGCCCCGTTGAAGCCGGTGGCCGGAGCCTCAATCACGATGGTGTCTACATGGCCCAGCGTCGTGTTGTTCGTGTTCGGCCCCATGACGATGTCGCCGGTCGAAGCTGCCGATATCGTCTGCGAACCGATCATTACGCCATCGCGTTTGCCTGTTACGGTCCAAGCTCCCAGATCCTGTCCAGAGTTATCCAAATAAAACCCTGCGAAGCCGAATGTCTTGCCTTCTTCCTGTGTGATAACCAAGGCTTCGCCGCTGCTTGACCCGCCGAGAGCAATAGCCGGAGTTCCGTTCTGCCCTGCATCACTCGCGCCAGAAATGTGTACGTTATACTGCGGCATGCTGTAGTTAAACCAGAATTTGTCTTCTATGATGGACGTGCTGTGCAGATCCGTGACGCTGACGGCGGATGACGTTCCCCAACTGCTGCCTGTCGTGTCAAATCCAACCGTCACGTCCGCGGAAATGCCGCCGTCCGGCTTGTCGCCGATGCCGGCTTGGTAGGTTGTAGCGGTAAATATATAATTGTCGCCGTCAAATAAAACATCGTCGTAGGCCATATCCCAGCCGCCATTTCCATCGGACATAAGCTGCGGGTTTCTCAGATAGCGCCCGGCTTCCGGCAGCGGAAGGCCGGCAGAAACGACGGACCCGATCTGCGAGCCGTCAGCGGTCGAGAATTGCGCGATGCTGAGCCCATTGTCCGTGCTGCTGCGGAAAGCAGCATAGTAGCGGCTCCCGGAACGAGTAACAGAAATTCGATCTTCATATGAAAATGATCCATTCGTGCCTGTGCTGCCGACCGTATCGGCCGATACCAATGTCCCGTCAGGCTTAAAAATATAGTGCTTCCAGTTGCCTGATCCCGATAATTTCGTCTCGTAGAAAAGAATCATAAAATTGCCGTTATCCAAATTGATGCTTTGACCAGGCATGTGAATAGCGCTTGAAATCGGCATATTAACTCGTTGATGCGGATAGCCATTTGCAAAATTGGCAGGAACTCCATCGCTCGTAAACTTGAACATCCAATACCCGACAGGTGTATCGTTCCCGGTATGGATATACGTAGAATCGCTCAAAATCAAACTGCCGTCCGTTAGCTGTAGCAATTGGGGCGCCGGATTCGTAAAGAAGATTTTTCTGTTCCCTTCTTCCGTTGGCACGAAATTCTGACTGTCTCCCACCAGCGTATCCCGAACCTTGGTTGCCATGCCGCCGCTGACTGAAAAGACGCTCAGCAAATGTTGCTGTTCGGTGGTGGTGGTCAGGAAAACCGTTGCAAAACCTCCGTCATCCAGCCCGATGACATCGAGACCTGTAAAATATGTCGTATAATCCGCATGAATAACATGATGCCGCTGTCCGATAGGATCGCCGTCGGCAGGCGTTCCGTCATTGTTGTAAATCTCATAAAAAGGAGTGGCATCCAGCCATCCATCCGCAAACATAGCCCAAACCACGACAAACCCGCCATTTTTAAGCGGGGCGATTGCCGCTCTGTCTACGCTGTCTCCATCGTTTGCCGTCTCTCCGACATCCAGCGTCTTGATCAGCTTGCCTGAGGAGTCGTACAGACGAACGACCGCCATATTGCCGTAAGCAAGATCAGCTTGATTACCTGAGTTCTGACGCAAATAGAGCACTGCTCGATTGCCGTTGGACAGTACAGCAGCACCAGCCGCCTGATTATTAATGGAATCGACTTCTTGGCCGGATATCGCGACCGGTTGTTTCGGTAAAGCGGCGACCTTGTACACCGCTACCGTCTTAGGCGAACCGCTGAGGGTGTACCCGCTCGGCGCCGCTACCGCCACCGACACGTCTCCCTCCGTCAGCACCGACGTAAGCGCCACGCTCCAACTCGTTCCCGAACCGGTCAGCGAGCCTTTGACAGCCGCGCCCGCGCCGTCCGTGATCGTGACGTCCGAGTCCGTCAAGCCGGTGATCGGGGTGTCGAACGTCAGGTCAATCTTCGTCGACGTCGTCGCTCCGGCTGCCCCATCGGCCACAGCAGACTGCAATGCCACAGGCGTAGCGCTGTTAGCTGACGCTGTAAACTTGAGCTTGGCGTAGTTGCTGCCCACCGCATAAAAATTGCCGCCCGCATAAGTGACGCTTAGCAAAAGGGAGGTGATGCCGGTGTCCTCAGATGTATACTCCGTCCAGTTTCCGCCGTCTGTCGATACATATACGTAGCCGTTATTGCCAACCGCGACGAACACGCCGTTCGCAAATGCGACGCCGCGTAACCCGGCAGCCGGCGTTTGGGCTGAAGGCGTCCACGCTGCTCCGTCGGCGCTTGTCAAAACAACGCCGATGGAACTTTTGAAGCCGACAGCTACATATTTGCCGTTGCCATACGCCGCCGCCCTCAGCGTGATTGTCGTGTCGTTGGCATTATATGTGTCCCAGGTTGTACCGTCTGTAGAGGTGTGGATCACTCCCCGCGAGGCCGGAGCGATAAACTTCCCATTGACATAGAACATCCCCTGAATGATCGGTGCAGGACTGCCTGTATCCTTGTAACGGGAGGTCCATACAGCTCCATCCGTGGATGTGACGATGCGGGAGGAAATGCCTCCTGCCGCGTACACCCCATTTCCATATGCAATCCCGTTTAATTGCTCGGCTACCGAAGCCGTGCCTTCTATCCAGGTAAGACCGTCTGCGGAGCTGAGCACCGTCCCCGAGCTTCCAGTGGCTCTGAAACCGCCATTGACGAATGCGATGCCTTGCATTCCTTTGGCCAATCCCGCCGGGGTCGCATTGGACCAAGTTGCCCCGCCGTCTGCACTGCGGAATAATTGTCCTTTCGCGCTTGCATTGGACGGATTGCCCACGGCAACCAACTCGCCGTTTGCTCCGGCGGCAATGCCGGTCAGGTTGGCCGTCGTATACTCCCAATTCGTTTTGTCGGTCGACACCATCATGCCCGAGCCTGTGGCCAACACATAAGTGCCGTTGCCGTTCGTCGCAAGACCTTGAACCCCCGAAAGAGAATTTGTCTTAGTGGTCCAGGTTGACAGATCCGTAGATTCCCGGACGGATGTGTTGTCCGCCTGTACATAGCTCGTACCGTCCTGGATCATGCCGGCGTACAAGTAGCTGTCGTTATCTTTGAAGAAGGTTATCCCGTTAGAGGAAGAATATCTTCCGACCCCTGTCAGGATGAAATACAGCTTGTTATTGAACGTCTGAAATTTATAGACTCCTAATGGAGCGGAATCCACCTCGACCTTGTTCCAGGTGGCTCCGTCCGTTGAATAGTAGACGGTTGAAAATAAGTTCGTACCAACTACATACTTGTTGTCGATGTATCCGATGCCGCTCAGAGTGAACTGGTTTCCGGCCCAAATGGAATAGATCGTCGACCACTCCGTCCAGCCGGACGTGCCGGTTGCCGAACGGTAGATGACGCCGTTGCCATCGCTCTTCCGTCCAACCGCATAAAACGCGCCGTTTATAAACTCGACCGAATCAAAACGATTCGAGCTTGGCGCCGTATGCTGCGTCCAGGTCTGCCCGTCCTCAGAAGAGAACAGCATAGCCTGCGAATCGCCGAGCGTTCCGACCGCCACAAAGACGTTATTTCCATAGGTGACTTGAGACATCAATTTCGTTGAATCACCCGGTAGTGCGAAGAGCGCCCAACGCCTCCCGTCCGTCGAAACTAACGCCTCTTTGCTGTTAATCGCCACAAATCGCCCGTTGCCGTATACGATCGAGACGGCATTCGTCATATTTCCTTCCGATGCCGCAATCTTCGCAAACGTCGTCGCGGCCGCTGCGGCCGGCACCAGAAGCCCAGCCCATCCGGATATGACCAGGCTAGCCACAAGAAGCAGTCTGAAACCTAAGCCCACTATTTTACTCATCCCACTTTTCCTTCCCCATCCTATGGATGCTTTTAGTAAAGAAATCGCCATACCGATGTCGACTCTTGTTGAAGTTATCCAAAAAATAGCAAATAAGCTCTTTTTATCCCCTATTCTAGCATAATCTTTTTAGTTGCCTAGTAGATAAGTCACAGATCAATAAATTTTAATACTGCCTTGATCTTGTTTAAATGCAAGCCGCCCTTATATAAAAAAAATGACGGATATGAGCCGTTAGCTCACATCCATCATTTAAATGTACCCGTTATTTCGCGTAGTAACCTCCGTCGATCGGCAGCTCCACCCCGGTAATGTACGAAGATTCGTCCGATGCCAGGAACAACACGCCTTGCGCGATATCCTCCGCCTTGCCGAGGCGCGGAAGCGGCGTCTGCGACTGGAACCACTGACGCATCTTCTCATCCTTGAACATATCGATGGTCATCGGTGTTTCGATGTAGCCCGGGTGGATCGAATTCGCCCGTATGTTGTATCTTGCATAATCGACAGCCGTCGCTTTGGTCAGCATGCGAACAGCCCCTTTGCTGGCCGTGTAAGGACCCGAACCGCTGCCGCCGGTCAGTCCGGCGATGGATGAGATGTTGACGATGGAACCTCCGCCTCCCCCGATCATATGCGGGATCACATACTTCTGGCCGAGAAATACGCTCGTGACGTTGATGCTCATCGTACGTTCCCAGCGTTCGACGGTCTGATCCAGAAACGGCGTGGCGTCGGAAATTCCGGCATTATTGACGAGAATGTCGATTTTGCCGTATTTAGCGATCGTCTCGTCCACTACCCGAGCCCAGTCGTCCTCCGACGCGACATCATGCTGAAAACCGATCGCTTCGCCGCCCTGCTCCGTAATCTCGCTCACAACTTCCAGCAGCTTGTCCAGCTGCAGATCCGTAATAACGACCTTGGCCCCTTCCCGGGCCAGCAGCAGCGCGTCCGCTTTCCCCATACCGCCTGCCGCACCCGTCACGATCGCTACCTTATTGTCCACTCTTCCCATCTTGAACGCCTCCTTGTCGATTGTGCGGGTCCTGCTCGGACCTCATTTGCTTCTGTACATGAGCAATCATTTTCTTGTAAGCTGCAATAAGCAGCTCGACCTCGGGACCGGAGAATTCCTCCCATAACCCTTCCGTCAACAGCTCATACCGCTCAAGCAGCCTGCGCTCCATCTCCCGGCCCTGCTCAGTAATGCGAAGATACACCTGCCGTCTGTCCGTCTCCGAGGGGATGCGCTCGACATAACCATTCTTCACGAGCTTATTGCTCAAATTGGTCACCGCCGATAGCGTGACATCGAGAACATGGGCAAAGTGTGAGCAAGTCAAGGGTCCTTCATGGACAAGCGCTTGCAAAATGAAATATTGCGACGACGATATCCGGCTGTCCGCCAGCTTCGCATAACTTGCCACCATTGTCATCATCTGACGGCCGATCAACTTGGACAATTCGTCCCGCTTGTCCATTTCCACTCGCCCCCTTTGATTTATATTAGTTCAATGATATTAATAGTTAATATCTCTTAACAATATGTATTGTAATACATGCCTAGCCGATCGTCAAATGGATAGATCAGGTTATTCATGTCCTCTTCTCCATGGGAATTCATCTCTGTACGTTTCGTTATAGTATGGGAATTCGGCCTGTTCGCCATACTGTTTCCGTTGGCAACAACTGCGTGTTCGCTCCATATGCAAGCAACCCGCCGCTTCCCCGACAAACGCAAACAGGCGACTCGTCTGAGCCGCCCGTCCTTAACAAGGATAGCATTGAAATCCTTCGTACGCATCGCAAATTGTTGCTTTATGTACAGCTACATCTTTCCTTGCTTTATCCAAATCGAACTTTGCCGGATATACTAAGCGATGTATCCGTTGTGCTATTTGAGCATCTGGTACACTTGCTCGACATCCTTATCCCCGCGGCCAGACAAATTAACGATAATAATCTGATCCTGACTCATCGTCGGCGCCAGCTTCTTCGCGTAAGCAATCGCATGCGCGCTCTCCAGGGCGGGGATAATTCCTTCTGTGCGGGACAGTTCCTGGAATGCTTCCAGCACTTCCTCATTGGTAACAGTCGCATATTCGCCCCGGCCAGTTACTTTCAAATGACTATGCTCCGGTCCAATACCCGGATAGTCAAGTCCCGCCGCGATCGAATAAGTTTTCTTCGGCTGGCCTTCCTCATCCAACAGCACCAAGCACTTGAACCCATGAATGATGCTCGGAACACCTTGGGTTAAAGATGGCGCTTGATCGGGCTCAACGCCAATCAAGCGAACGTTCGGCTCGTCGATATAATGCGCGAATGCACCGATCGCATTGCTGCCGCCACCTGTGCAAGCAACTACCGCATCCGGCAAACGTCCTTCTTTCTCCAAGATTTGCTGCTTCGATTCCTCGCTGATAATCGCCTGGAAATGCTTGACCATCGTCGGAAACGGATGCGGACCAACCGCGGAACCGAGCAGATAGAACGTAGTTTTATAATTGCAAACGAGGTCGTTCAGCGCTTCATCTACCGCATCCTTCAGCCGTCCCTGGCCTTTATGGACCGGTACGACAGTCGCGCCAAGCAGCTCCATCCGGAACACATTAAGCGCCTGCCGGCGCGTATCTTCGGCTCCCATATAGATGACGCATTCCATATTAAACATGGCGCAGGCCGTTGCCGTAGCGACACCATGCTGTCCCGCGCCGGTCTCAGCGATAATCCGCTTGGCTCCCATCCGTTTGGCGAGCAGTATCTGGCCAATAGCGTTGTTGATCTTATGCGCTCCCGTATGATTCAGATCCTCGCGCTTCAAGTAAATCTTCGGCCCGCCCCAAGCTTTGGTCAGACGCTCCGCATACGTCAGCGGATTTTCGCGGCCCACATATTCGCGCAGGTAATAGCGGAGCTCTTCCTTAAAGTCCGGGTCGTCTCTAAATTTGTAAAACTGCTCACTCAAATAACTCAGCACTTCCTGCAATTCCGGCGGGACAAAGCTGCCCCCAAACTCCCCAAAGTACCCCTCTTGCTGCAATTGTTGGTCCACAAGTAAGCGCCTCCATTAATAGTAAAATAGGAATGATCTTCCACCCTTATCATCTTACCATAAATGACAGCGGGGCTGAATCGCCCCAAGCTCTCATCCATAAAAATTCGACTGCTCGTATTGGAAAGTATGCGTGTGAAAGGAGCTCGCCGCGGCAGCTCCTCTCCTTCTACAAATAAGGGATCATCTCCACCAGGGAGAATTAGCATTTGTTAGTAACTCTTCGTTTAATGCGATCGTCTCGCCAATTTGAGGTGCCAAGAGATTCACATTTGCTTTCTTGGCCTCTGCTAATGCACGTTCTATTGGTTCTGTCCATCCATGAAAGGCAAGAGTAAAGGCTCCCCAATGAATGAGCATCATATTCTTCCCCTTTACATCTGCATAGGCCTGTACCGCTTCTTCGGGCGTCATATGAACCCAAGACCAGCGCCGGTCATATTGACCGCCTTCCATTAAAGCGATATCGAAGGGCCCGTACTTCTCCCCAATTTCCTTAAAATGCCCATCATAACCGCCGTCTCCGCTGGTATAGAAACGGGTTTGTTTTCCAAGTATGACCCAGCCGCCCCATAAGGACCTATCTCGGTTGAAAAGTCCCCTACCAGAGAAATGTTTGGACGGGGTCAAAGCAACGGTTAAGCCTCGGAATTCCGTTTCATCCCACCAGTTAAGCTCAGTGATGTTTTCCTTGGCCACACCCCAACGAACCAAATGCGCACTCACACCGTAAGGAACGAAGAAATGGCTAACTTTCCCCTTCAGCTTTCGTATAGATGGATAATCCAGGTGGTCATAATGATCATGGGTAATAAAAACAGCATCAATAGGCGGCATTTCATCAATCACACGCAGCATATCTTCACTGTAACGTTTGCTTCCCACGAAAGAAACAGGCGAGGCCACTGGCCCCAGCATCGGATCAACAAGTATTTTTTTATTATCGATACTGAGTAAAAAAGCAGAATGCCCAAACCAAGTTAAGCTATCTTCTTCACTTTTGATTTTGTTCCAGTCCAATTTGGAGACAGGCACTCGGCTACCCGGCTTGCGATCTTTGGAACCGGATATAGAATCCTTGCTCATGGAGAAGTAATCCAAGACACTCATGTCCATCTTGGTTGCCACCCGGTTAACAAACTTACCATTAACATAGTTATCAAACTTCGTGTATTCCTTTGGATCGCTGCTTGGTTTTCCTCCGAATACCGGATGCATGTTTATAAACAAGGCTGCGACCATGCATAACACAAATAAACATATCAGGGCATAGATCATATTGGTATCGTAATTCCTTTCTTTTAAATGTTTGGTGTTAAACAATCATGTTAAAAAATATACCGCATCACATCGTCACTTGACAAATTTTGCGCGACTCCTGATGCGTGTCTCATTTATTTTTCGCCAAAAAAAGAAAAAAGCCTTGCTGCGCAAGGCTTTCGTAAATGAACGCTGACGGGATCGAACCGCCGACCCTTACCCTGTCAAGGTAATGCTCTCCCAGCTGAGCTAAGCGTTCATAATATGGTGACCCGTAGGGGATTCGAACCCCTGTTACCTCCGTGAAAGGGAGGTGTCTTAACCCCTTGACCAACGGGCCTTATCATAATTAATAGATTGCAGGCTTGGCGACGTTCTACTCTCCCAGGACCCTGCGGTCCAAGTACCATCGACGCTGGAAGGCTTAACGGTCGTGTTCGGGATGGGTACGCGTGGTTCCCTTCCGCCATCATCACCAAAC
>NZ_FMYY01000013.1:51364-187459 GCF_900101595.1 Paenibacillus sp. cl123 | reverse complement strand
CCAACGTCTCCTGCCGCTCCGGTCGCTCCCGTCGCCCCGACGGCTCCATCGGCACCGGTTGCACCAGTCGCTCCTGTAGCACCAGTGGCTCCGATGTCTCCTGCTGCGCCAGTTGCTCCTTTTTCACCCGAAGAGCCGGAATCGCCTTTCGCTCCGGTATCCCCCTTCTCGCCTTTCTCGCCTGGGTCGCCCTTCTCGCCCTTCTCGCCCTTCTCGCCCGGCAAGCCTGGAGCACCAGGCTGAACGGATTGCGAGCCCCCGATCACTTCTACGAAGCTGGCCTCATCCCCGCTATGGATTACAGTCACCAGATTGCCGGCTTGAATACTGCCGCTCCCGTCCGCTCCGTAAAGCACCGTATCGGGAGTCAGCGTAAACCGCACGGCTTGTCCCGAGCTGCTCAGCAGCTCCAGCGAACCGCTGTCCGCAGCCGTTACAGCTCCTCTTGTGATGCGGTCGGGACGCGCAGGAGAGAAAATTTCGGCATTGGACAAAATGACGGCGTATTCCGCCCGAGTAGTTACCTTCTGCGGCCTGAAGGTGTTGTCAGGATAGCCGGTAACTACATTGCGGTTGATTGCGGCATTGATGTAACCTTTGGCCCAGCCGGAAATCGAAGAGGCATCCGAGAACGAAGGATTGAAGCTGCTCAGCTTGCCAGCCTCGGCTTCTTTGCCGGTTGCGCGAATAACGAGACGGGTGATCCACTCACGGCTCGCGGCTTCTCTGCCCCATACGACCCCCGCGGGCTTCGTCTCCTCGTCAGCTACAATCAGGCCTTTGTCAAGTGCCTGCTGCACCCACGGCTGCGCCCAGGCATCGACGGTAAAGGGCAGACTCGCGGTGCTGGCTTCAGGCGTTTCATATCCGATAAAACGCAGCACCATCGCGACGGCTTCTTGATTCGTAACAGGGGCATCCGGATTAAAATTGCCGCTGCTGTCCCCGACACTGACACCCATCGCCTGCAGCTTGGAGATATACTTGAACGCCCAGGAAGACTTGTCGATGTCTCCAAAGGAAGCCGCCTGAGCGGTGGACAGGCCTGCGCCTTGATAAGAAGAAATCGGAGCAATGAGCTGGCTGAGCAGCATAAATGCCATCGAGCTTTTATAGAACAAAGGCTTTCTGTCCGCTTTCTTCATTTCCGCGTTGCTAGATTTACTCATAAATTATGCCTCCTGGTTTAGTTGTGATAGCTTGTGGTCAAAATAAATACGATTGCTGCGCACACTCGCATGCTCCGGCACATAGGCGGCAGCCTGCTCATTATGCCGGATCGCCTGCTCGTAGAGCCCCAGCCGGTCGTAGCATACGCTCAGCTGCAGATGCGGAAGCCATGTCCAGCTTGCCGGATCAAGCCGGGCATTCGGGTCGGGCGGCCTGCCGGCTTCGGTGGCGAGCTTGTACCAGAATACCGCCTCCTGCAGGCGGCCTTCGGACAGCTCATAATAACCGAGCCTGCAGCAGGTCTCGGCCCTCGGCATGGCATAGGTAAACGCCTGCGCAGCTTTAATCTTGGCCTCCTGCACACAACCCAGCCGCTCCAGCGCTTCGGAGGCCCGGTTGCAGGCCATAATGCGATCCTCTACCCAACCCTCCGGCAGGGACAGATACGTGACGTATTGCTCTGCCGCGCGCTGCCACAGCCCATGATCGAAGAGCTCATTGGCGAAATACATATGATCCCTCGCGCTGAACGGCTCTCCCCGGGACAGCCTGCTCTCATAAAGCTTCAGGTTGCGATCCGTTTGGGTATGCTTACGATCGTGAGTGACGCCGATATCCGAATAGATGACGCTCCCGGATACCTCCAAATATTCATGAACGGCGCCGACCCACCGAAACCCTTTGCTCTGTCTCACGAGACGGTTGCGGCGCAAGCTGGCCGTTACTCTCCCCTGCTCATCGCGAGCCAGATTATAATGCATGGATACCGCGTCGGCGGACCACGGCAGCTCTGCCGTTAACGCCCGGAAGCGCTCCGCATCCTCGGGAAGCAGCCTGTCGTCCGCATCCAGCCACAGAATAAATTCTTCAGAAGCCAGGCTGAACGCATGATTTCTGGCCTTGGAGAAGTCGTCCACCCATTCGAAATCGTAAATGCGGTCTGTGTAAGAAGCGGCGATTTCTTTCGTCCTGTCCTTGGAGCCCGTATCCACGATGACGATCTCATCCACGATTCCGCGCACGCTGGATAAGCACCGGTCCAGCGTCTGCTCCTCGTCCTTGACGATCATGCACAAGCTGACTTTGACCTTGCGGGTTAGCTGGAACAGAGCTGCATTCGGGTCGAAGCCCCATTTCATAATCGCCTTGGCCCGGTTCAGAGTCAGACGATTCTCATACCAGTCCGGCTCCTCTGGAAACAAGGAAGGAGGCGTAGTCCGGATGGCGATGCAATCCTCCGCTATGTACAGCCCATATTGCTGAACTAACGCCCGGTAACAGAAATCGTCATCCTCGTAGGACTCCACCTCGAAACGTTCGTCAAACCCTCCCAGCGCATGAAAGCAATCGCGGCTCACCATAAGCATAAGGCTGAGCAGCCGCGGCACCCGGGTTCGCTTATGACGCTTGCCCATGGTCAGGACGCCCAGCATCTGATCCAGCTGTTCGTAGTTCTTGTACACAACCGGAATATGCTGCTGGCCGCTGACATCATTCATCCTTGGCCCCGCCAGTCCGGCATCCGGACATTGATCCAGACAAGCGGATAAGGGCTCCAGCCAGCCTTCCGTTACCATTATCTGGTCGCGCAGGAATACGATCCGCTCGCCGGAAGCGGCGGAAGCCCCCAGATTGTAGCCGGACGCAACCCCGCGGCCGTTATTGGCAAGCACACGCAAAGAATAAGACCTCTGCACATAGCCGATCTGTTCGTCCGAGCACCTGTCATTTACTACAAGTATTTCATAACAATCCGGCGTGTTTTTCCGGATGCGATCGATACACCGGACCAATAAATTAAAATGCTGTGCGAGTAAAACAATACTGATTTTCATCTCATATACCATCCATTTTGTTATGATGTTGTTCTCGATAGAGAACTACACTAGTTCACTATCGCCTCCCTGGAAGCTGTCGGATGCACATACGAAGAGCAACAAAACAATGACCATTTTCTGGATATCCGCTGCTGGTTCATTATAAAGCACAATTCTGGACATTCTCTGGACATACCCGCGCATCAGCAAAGAAGCCTGGAGCAACAGCTCCAGGCTTCTTCTTCGGGTCCTATTCGTCATGCCTATTTACAGTAAGTTTCAAACGCGCCGATCAAGTCGTTAGCGATCATCTCAGCCGAACGGTCCTCAATCTGATGACGCTGGATGAAGTGGACAAGCTGACCGTCCTTCATCAAGGCGATAGATGGCGACGACGGCGGATACGGCGCGAAAAATTCGCGGGCTTTGGCCGTCGCTTCCTTATCCTGACCCGCGAAAACGGTATACAGCTGATCAGGCTTCACTTCGTTCTGCAGAGCTTTGGCTACGCCCGGACGGCATTGGCCTGCCGCACAGCCGCATACCGAGTTAACAACGATAAGAGCCGTCCCCTGCTGATTCTCCAGGACGCCAGCCACCTCATCCGGGGTACGAAGCTCTTGTACGCCGATACGGGTCAGCTCGTCACGCATGGGTTGAACCATATCTTTCATATAAGATTCAAATGACATGGACATAGAGTCTCACTCCTTTTATGAACATAAGAGTATAGTAAAGATCATATGTCCTCATTATACCTGCCGCTTCTGATGAAAGCAAAGGACGATTAAGGCTATTTCAGGCTTTTCTTTCCATCGCTTTCTCGTGCTGTTTCCCGCGCCTCTCCGCTTTGAAAAACATCATAGGCCGTATTTTTATCCGCATGCTGGAACGGAGCTCCTTGGGGAGCGATGCCCTGCTCGAACAGTTCCCGGTTCTCTTCCGTCAAGAAACCAACATCTTTGTACGGATGAACCCATTCATCCCCGGACATGACAGAGGGGTCCGTCTGTTTGCTCCAATGCTCAAGGGGAGATTGAGGAGACTCGTATTCATGATCCCCGATCAGGACGCCATGTCGGTTGACAAACGGCTCCCGCGGGCCGCGGCCTGACGCATATTCCTCACGAAAATTAATCTCGAACGGGTCCAGCTTCGGATCGTTCCTGCGATTGTAAGCAATATCGGTCTTCACATTCTCGTAGGCTTCCGGCTGATCCGGGGTATTGCTTGAATTGGTTAGGGATTCGTCTGCCACCGCGCTTCCTCCTCTTCGCTAAACCGAAGGACGGTTCGGACCGCTCAGCTTCTTATCGACCGCCCCCGCTTGCTGTCCGGCTTGTCCTTGTCCGGACGCTTGTTTGATTTGCTCCTTGGAGCTGCCTTTATCTGTAGAATTCGCCATGGTGCTTCCCTCCTTCTTTTTTCTTAGTATGTCCCAGCCGCAAGCTTCACCATCCCGCAAGACTGCCGCAGAAATTGGCAACGAGGTCCGGCTCCTTCCATGCGCAAACACAAAATAGACCTTGAACGGCGCCGATGCTCCGAACAAAGTCTACCCGGGTTAAATCCTTATCCTGCTTGCAACTAAAACAACGAAAGCCCTGCCTCTCTTCCATCCTTGCGGCTCCGAAGACCGCGCCAGTGTGAATCAGTTAAACCGCCATGAACTTCTATTCCCTGTAATTCTTGAGACTTGTCGGATCAGCATGTGGGTAAACGACATCTGAAAGCTGAGGAATTGATGCTTATGGAGGAAATATTGAGGATAATAAGATTTGATAATTATACCTAATATATGATGAAAAAGCAACTTCTCATTTGAAAAAATGAGGAGGTAAAACGGCATCAAGACAAGCCAGACCCGATTTTTCCACGAAATCGGCCAAATTGGCGGGCAATCGGTGAAATTCGGCCAATTGTCACAGTAAGCAGCCCTCCTGCACCTTGCACATGCCTTTAGTGCCCCTGCACGACGTTTGAGCGCTTTCTTAGGTTCCGATATAATACAGAGTAAGCTGCTACCTTTGCAGCATTATCTTAAATTCGGTATACCAAGGAGGTGTACCTATCCGCCTCACGCAGGGGATAGGAAATCATTGAGTAGTGACCCGTTACCCTTATTGATTAACGCGGTTTTGATTCTCGTTTTAGTGTTGTTGAACGGTTTTTTTGTGGCTGCGGAATTTGCCTTTGTCAAAGTACGCAATTCACGGATTGACACGCTTGCGTCAAGCGGCAATATGAGCGCCCGCTTCGCTCAGAAGATTACCGGCAATATTAACGCCTATTTATCCGCTTGCCAATTAGGAATTACGCTAACCTCGCTCGTACTCGGTTGGGTCGGAGAACCGACCATATCCAAGGTGATGGAGCCTGTATTGAAGGATTGGCTGCAGCTAAGCCCTACTGTGGTGCATGTCATCTCGTTCATTATTGCTTTCAGCCTGATTACCGCCTTCCATATTACGCTCGGCGAGCAATTTCCCAAAACTTATGCGATCCGGCAGTCGGAGAATGTTACCTTGTGGACTGCCCTGCCTATGGTTGTTTTCTACAAGCTTATGTTTCCGTTTATTTGGGCGCTTAACGGCGTATCCAACTGGATGCTGCGTCTGGTCGGCATCGAGCCCACCCACGAGCATGAGTCCGCTCATACGGAGGATGAGATCCGAGGGCTGATGAAAGAAAGTCACAAGAGCGGCTTGATCGACAATACAGAGCTTACTCTTTTCGACAATATATTTGAATTTGCAGAGACGAATGCCCGCGAGATCATGATCCCGCGCACCGAGATGGGCTGCCTGTATGCCAATCTGAGCTATGCGGAGAATATGGATATCGCGCTGAACGAGATGCGGACGCGTTACCCTGTCTGCGACCCGGACAAAGACAATATTATCGGCTTCGTGCACATCAAGGATTTGATGAAGGCCCGCGGCAAGCTGTACGATATTCATACGATCATGCGTCCGATTATGAAGGTTCCCGACTCGATGCCGATCAGCAACCTCTTGAAGCTGATGCAGCGCAAGAAGGCGCAGATTACCCTGCTTATCGATGAGTATGGCGGTACGGCGGGACTTGTTACTATAGAAGATATTCTGGAAGAAATCGTCGGCGAGATTCAGGACGAATTCGATCCGGATCAGCGGCCAGCCGTAGAGAAGCGCGACGAATACACCTTCTCGATCGACGGCCGGATGCTGATCGACGAGGTCAACGACCAGTTCGGCCTGGAGCTTCAATCCGAGGACTACGATACGATCGGCGGATGGATCTATTCGCAGGTTGAGATTCCGCCCAAGCGCGGTCAGTCCGTGATGTACGAGGACGCTTACGAATTTATAATTGAAGAGACGGAGGAGCTGCGGATTTCCCGGCTGACCGTCCGCAATCTGCAAGCGCAAGCTCAGAACAGCCAGTCGCAGACGGCCTAGTTTTTGTGCCTGACCGCCGCTGCGACCGTCATATAACCCGTTTTGGCCAGGAGGCCGTCCCAACCAGCCCGCAAGCTGCTTGGGACGGCCTCTTCGGTCATGTATAATGAACATACCACCATCGGTGACTAGGAGGCTTATGGATATGCACTATGATGTGATCGTCGTCGGGGGCGGACCGTCCGGGCTGATGGCCTGTATCGCGGCCAGCTCCCGCGGAGCCCGCGTGCTGCTGATCGATAAAGGGGACAAGCTGGGACGCAAGCTCGGCATCTCCGGAGGCGGCCGCTGCAACGTGACGAACAACAAGGAGACGGAGGAGCTGATCAAGCATATTCCCGGCAACGGCCGGTTTTTGTACAGCGCCTTCGCTCACTTCAACAATCAGGATATTATCCGCTTCTTCGAGGACATGGGCATCAAGCTGAAGGAGGAGGATCGCGGGCGCATGTTCCCCGTCTCGGACAAAGCCAAAACGGTCGTCGAGGCTTTGATCGGCCGGGCCCGAGGCCAGGGCGTGCAGATGCGGGTGAACAGCCCCGTGCAGCGGGTCCTCTACGAGGAAGGACGAACAGCGGGCGTCAGGCTGCAATCGGGAGAAAGCGTGCACGCAGCCTGCGTGATCGTCGCTACGGGCGGCAAGTCCGTCCCGCACACCGGATCCACAGGTGACGGATACCCATGGGCCGAGGAGGCGGGACATACCATCACCGAGCTGTACCCGACGGAGGTGCCGCTTGTCTCCCGCGAAGCGTTTATCCAAAGCAAGGAGCTGCAGGGGCTGTCTCTGAGGGACATCACGGTGTCCGTATGGAATGCGAAAGGCAAGAAGGTCGTCCAGCATGAAGGCGACCTCATTTTCACCCACTTCGGAATATCCGGCCCTACCGCTCTGCGCTGCAGCCAATTCGTGGTCAAGCTGAAGAAGCAATTCGAAGTGCCTACCGTGAAACTGACGATCGATCTGTTTCCGGAACGCAGCACGGACGAGCTGTATGACGAGACGATGAAGCTGGCGGAGCAGGAGCCGAAGAAAGCGATCAAAAATGTGCTTAAGGGCTTTCTCCAGGAGCGCATGATTCCGATTTTGCTCAAGAAGGCCGGACTGCGGGAGGATACGACCTACGACAACATCCCCAAGCAGCCCTGGATGCAGCTCGCGGCTCTGCTGAAGGCGTTCCCGATCCAGATCGCGGATACGCTGTCCATCGAGGAAGCGTTCGTCACCGGGGGCGGCGTGCATCTGAAGGAGATCGATCCGAAGACGATGATGTCCAAGCGCATGGACGGCCTGTTCTTCTGCGGCGAAATTCTCGATATCCATGGCTACACCGGAGGCTATAATATTACTGCGGCGTTCACGACAGGATATACGGCGGGGCTGCATGCGGCGGAAGCGGCCATCGGACAAGAGGTCTATTAACGTCGGCGTGTCATCCCGAGTCAGCTGTTCTCTCCAATAATAGGCAGGCCGGCATGGCCCCTTTAAACGCAGCAAAGTCCGCCCCTCAACGGGACGGACTTTACTTGTTTACCGGCCTATAAGCCCCAGGCGGTCCATCACCCGCAGGATCAGTACGGCGCCTTGCGCCCGTGTCGCTGCCAACGACGGCTCGAAGCGGTTCTCGCTCATTCCGTCCATCACGCCAAGCTCGCGGGCCAGCTCCACGTACCCGGCCGCCCAGCCGGAGATGAGCGCGCTGTCGGCGAATGGGGAGACGGCTTCTTGCTTAGCCAGCTCCTCGGCTTTGGCCTGCGCTTGCGCCTCCAGGCCGAGAACGCGGATGAGCAGCGCGGCTATCGCTTCCCGGGAGACCGGCTCATCCGGCCGGAACAGGCCGTCGCTGCCCTGCACCAGGCCCCGCTGCGCCGCTCTGGCGACGTAGCTATAATACCAGGCTGAAGGGGCCACATCGCCGAACGGAGGAGGCGCTTGATCGGCCTCCGAGCGGCCTGCTGCCGGACTTTGCGCGTCGAGCAGCTCCATCAGCAGCTTGACGGCCTGCGCCCGGGTCAAGGCTTCATCGGGGAGGAACTCCCGCGCGCTGACGCCGTCTACCATCTGCCTGGCCAGCAGCACCTCGATGTCTGCTTGCGCCCAGTGCCCCTGCAGGTCTTCCATACGCGGCAAAGGCAGCGCCAGCACCGCATAAGTCCCGAGCCTGCCGATGTCTGCGGACAATTCGGCTGCTGACGACTTCAGCACGCCGCCGGCATAATGCCACATCTCCGGCTTCGCTTCATCCTGCCGGAACAGCCCGAGCTGTCTGGCGTCCAGACCGGTCAGACGGCTCGCGTCATAACGCAGCGTCAGCTTCACCGGCTTAAGCGGCATGCCGCCCCCTTCTGCCATAACACGGAAGCCGTCGCTGTACCCGGCTGCCGCATCCGGCAGCTGAAGCTTCCCGCGGGCGATCCGGCTGACTTGAAGCTGCTGACCCCCGCGGAAGGCTCCAGCGGGCAGCTCCAGCACGATGCCGCCGTCAAACCCGCTCCAACGCTGTGCAGCGCCCTCCTTTACTTCAAGCACTTCCAGTTCATTCTTCTGCGGCTCTTTCGTTCCCGGAGCAGGCTGGCCCGAATTTCCGCCGCTGCCCGAGCCGGTCTCATCGCCGTTATCCGGATTGGCGCTACCGGATTTCGGCGTCACGGCTTGGATGACGCTGCCCTTGGACTGGTTCCAGCGGCGATCCACTGTCTCCAGCTTCAGCTCGTAGGCCGTTCCCGGCGACAGGCCGGCGATCTCGGCCCGGCCGGCTCCCTTCTCCATCCAGATAGGCTTGCCGTACCCGCTGTCGCCCAGCCGGCGCCACGACAGATACAATCCGCGCAGATCGGCATCCGCGGGGTCGCTCCATAGAGCGGTCAGCCGGTCTTGCCGGATCTCAGCTGTCCGGAAAGCTCCGGCCTCTTCGGGCGGCACGAGATCCATGTCGAGCGGCTGCCCAGCCACGGTACTCTCGGCCAGCACGCCGGCCGACTCGCCTCCGCCCGTACTTACCGTAACCAGCTTCAGCTCGTAGCCGGCTCCCGACTCCAGACCGTCCAGCACGGCAAAGCCCAGCCCGCGCTCTACCTCCACGAAGCTTTCGAACCGCTCCGCTCCTTTACGCTTCCAATATACGTTGATTTGCTTCAGATTAAACGCGTCCGCTTCCTTCCACTTCACCAGCAGCTGGCGGACGCCGGGCGTAACCTCCACTTGCGATACAGCCTCGCTTGGAGCCTCCGATGCCGCGCGAACCGTCAGCTCCTTCTCGTAGTCCGCCTCCAGCGGCACGGCAGCATAGCTGGCGGCTTGTGCCAGTACCTTGATCCTGACCTCAGCCCCCGCTTGCAGCGGAGCGGCCGGAACGAATCTGAAGCTTTTCGCCACTTCATTCCCCTTCGCATCGGGCACCGGATCCACAGCTTCGATCCGACCGCCGATGGCCTCCCCGTCCGCTGTCTCCGCCAGAATCCCGGATGAAACAACCGTGTCCGCCAGCATATATTTGCTGAAGAGCAGCCGGATGCCTTCCGCGTCAGAGGCGGCCGTCTTCCAAACCTCCGGGGCCAGCAGCGAGATCATCGGAATATTGACATCGAAATGCGGCGGCAGTACGGTCAACTCCTCGCTTCGTGCCGGTAGATAACCTTCCTTCTCATACCAGACCTGCCATTTGCCTTCCGGCACATCCCAGCCGTACCGGCCCTCGGCGTCCGTCATAAGCGGGTTCTGCTGGCCGAACCATTCCGCAGACCATGGCAGCCATTCTCCGGCAGCCGCATCCTGCTGGTAGATGGTTGCCTTCACGCCTTCCACCCGGTTGCCTTCCACCGCTTCATACACATAACCGCTCGGGTCCCAGACCCAGACCGATTCCGCGACCTGGTCCTTCTTATCCGGCGTGTCCTCCGGTTCTTCCTCGGGCTTCTTGCAGCGGTCGATCGCACCGGCTGCGGCCATGTCGTCAAACCACTTCTTGTTCTCCTCGAAATCCTGCTTCAGCTGATCCAGCCGCTCCTGCCAGGACGGCTTGACGGAGTCGCCCAGCGCCGTCAGCACTGTCGCATACGCAAAGCCTGCCAGCCCGCCGGTCGCGACGCCCGCAACGAGCCCCAGGCCGGTAAGAATGCTTTTGGCGACTAGCCCGTCGCTGGCGTCCTCGTACAGCTCATTGGAGAAGTCGATAAAATTCTCGACGCTCGGGCCGTGGCATTCCGAATCCCGGACGTACTGCTGGAACTCCAGAATCTTATCGGCATAGTCGGCAAAGTCGAAACCGTCCTCGATGTACGTCTTGGCTGTGTTCAAGTAGCCGAGCCCCTTCGTCGCCGCGCTGTCCGAAACCAGGGAGAGCACATTGACGACATGGTCCGTGCTGATCGTATCCCCTGCCAGCTGCGCCTGAGCCTGCAGCTCCTTGAAAGCGGCCTGCGCTTCGGGGCGAAGCACGTCTGTAGCCATGATACTCGTAAAATCAACTCGGCCTGAGGCTTCGTCCTTCTGCGTCGTAAATCCGCGGAAAGGCTTGGTTGCGGAAGGATGGCCAAGCTCGACGCCCTTCAGGGAGATCCGGGCATAGGCGACGGTGCGCTCCGCATCCGGCAGCGTCAATTTGTACACCGGTGAATGGTAGAAGCCTTCGCCTGCCGCGTCGCCAAACGCTTTCTCCGCCTCCGCCGCCGTCGCCGGCTCATAGATCGTTTGCTGCATGCCCTGAGGCAGCTCGGACTTCAGCACCTGCCAGTCCTCCGCCGTCCGAGGCGGCAGCTTGCTGTATACTTTCGGCCCCACGTCGTATGTCACATAAATCCCCGAATCCAGCGACCCGTTCGGAATCATGTAGGCCTTGAAGGTGTTGCTGTCCCCCTGGTCCGAGGCCGGGTAGCTTTGCTTGCCGATCCATACCTTCATATTGGACACCCGCTCCCCGTTGTTCGCAGTCACAATAAATTCCAGCGGATGCCCGGGGACCACCACATACGGAAACCTCGCTACGCCTTCCTTCGGATTGAAGGTAATCGGACGTCCCGACGATTGTCTCATCAATATGGATTGCAGCTGTACATGGGACGTGTCGACATTGATCAGGGACATTTCCGATTCGATAATGCCTCCGCCGCCATCCGCCTTCGCGATGAGCGCATAAGTCGCTCCATCCTGCCGCAGCGAGGAGCTCGGTTTGACCGGGAGGCTCACATCGGCATACCAGTAACCGCCCGGTCCCGTTTCTGTCGTACCCACAGCCTCTTGGTCCGCATATACGGTGACCCGGCTCCCCTTCGGCGCGCGGCCGCTTACATACACCCGGTGATCGCTGGAATGGCGGGGTACGGTCATCGTCACGCCGATCGGATCGATGTAGACATGGCCTACCGTCTCCTCCAGCCTTTCTTGGCCCAAAGCCCCCGGCGCAAGGAAAGACAAGTTCATTTCCGCTGCCAGCCGGCCGCTTCCCGCCGCTCCGATCCGAAGCCGGTACTGAATCGATCCGCTTTGACCGAAGCTGACAGTTCCCAGCTGTATCCCGTAAAGCGTATCGGAGATTCGCTCCGGCTCCACCGGGACGCCGTCCAGCGTCACGCTGCCCGCTACGAGCGAAGCGCCGGCGGGAATGCGCAACTGCAGCTTGGCATCCTCAACTCCGGGAACCTGCTCGCCGTTCAAATAGTAACGGCCTTGGACCGCCACATCCTCGCCCGAAGCGGCTTCAGCCTTCGCTTGCAGCCAATTGCCCGGCTTGCCCTCGAAATAACGGACAGTCTCATCGAGCCGGAACGGAGGCAGCTCCACAATCTGCCCTTCCTGGATCGTGAATTCTTGTGTGTATCTTCTGTTGCCCGGAGCGCTGAAGACCAGCTGGTACTTGCCGGTCTCCCGGGGCTCTCCCCTGTAATTGCCGAGCGCATCCAGCGTTACCGTCCCCATGTTCTCGCCCGTATCCAGGTTGGTGAGTCTGGACATTACTCCGCGGAAGTCATCTAGTCCAAGCACCCGGCCGGTGACGCGGGACTTCTCCTCCATCCTTAGCGCAGCGACGCCTTGAATCCGGTCGTCGATCAAAACCTGCGTACAAAGCCGCTGACTGCGGTTAAATTGATGATCCAGGCATACCTGCAGCGAATCGCCGGGAGAAGCGACGATCGGCACCAGATTGTCACTGATTCTCCTCGGGTCGACGTACTGACCGTATGGGTCGCCCGTGACCTGGATTCGGTAATCGACCGCCTGCCTCCAGTCCAGGATGTCCAGCTTGAGCAGCGGAGCATCAAGCGGCTTCGCCGAAAAATCAAGCTTGATGGAGCCATAACCCCGAGAGGTCATAACGAGCGGCATCTCTTGACTGGAGCGCTCGGCGATCGTGACATACGGCATGCCTTCTGACAGCCGGTAGACAGGATAGCCGGTTTTCTCGGCATGAAGCACATAGCTGCCGACGCTGCCCTTGATCCGGTAGCTTCCCTGCTCGTCGGTGACCGTCCTGCCGCCAAGCCGGCCCGAGCGGGAATCCAGCAGCTTGACGGTTACACCGGGGAGCGGAAGCCCTGCCGTATCGGTGACAATGCCGTACACCTCTCCGTCGTCCAGCCGAGAGACGGTTACCGCCACCTCGTTGACGCCGGGAACGAGGGTGATTCGCCGCTCGCCCGGCGCCTCATACTCCGGCTTCATTTCGAAACGGATCACAATCTCATCCTCCGCATGGCGGTCGCCGGCCAGCCGGTACAAGCCGTCTTGCGCGCGGGCCACCGATATGAGCCGCCCCTGCCCGTCGAGGAACCGAACCTGCGCATCCTCGATGCTCTCGCCGCCCGGTGCGCTCAGTTTTACAGTCAGCTCCGCATAAGGTCTCGGTGTCAGCGTCGTCTCGGTGCGGGCCCCATGGGAGACGGCCAGCGGCTGCTGCTCCAGCAGCTTGCGGCCGCTCGGGTCCAGCAGCTGCAGCCGGTAATCGTCGGCTCCGGCGACCGGCCAGACCTTGCTCAGCTCGCCGGTCAGCTTGAAGCTGCTGCTGTAGCTGTGCCCGCCGCTCCATAGGACGACGGAAGCCCCCTTCATCTGATCCGCATAGGCGCCGGTCAGGTTCACCTTCAGCTCGCCCGCTACGTGCAGCGGGAGCTTGTCGGCCATGGCCGATACGGCCGGGTCGATCACCGACTCCGCCCGGATCGACACGACCTGGAGCGCATTATCCGGTAGTAGGAACAGGCTTTTGTATACGCCCAAAGCCGCCGTATCCTCCGCCAGAGGCTGGGCGATCTGCCGCTCCAGGCCCCCCTGCTCCTTGTAAGTCATTACCGCCCTCAGCTGCTGGCCTTGCGATCCGAAGGCGGCAACCTGCAGCTGCGAACCGATAGGCGCTTCGCCGTTCACAGACCTCGGAATCGACCACTGCACCCGCTGAATCCGGCCATCCGGCGGCTTCGTATCCGAGCAAGGCCCGTCGAAGCATACCGCATAAACGGCGCTGCCGGCCCCTTGGCCAACCTGAAACACAGCCCGGCTCCCGTCGCCGCTTATATCGGCCTGAACGGTTTGCCGCGACAGATCGCCGATACGGGTCCACCTATCCAGCTGCCGGTCGTAACGCAAAGCTCCGAACTGGACGTCAAGCGGCTCGCTTTGGCCGTCTCCCGGATTCCGGTTGGAGTAGCTGAAGGAGATGAACCTGCCATCCGCGCTGATCTTCGGTTTTCCGAAGGACACGTTCAAGGTCGAACTCAGATCCAGGATCGGAGTCGTCGTCTGCAGCCGGCGATCGTGCACATACAGCCTTGGAGCGCCATACCGGGGAGCAGCCAGCACGGCGACTGTCTGCCCGTCGGCGGACAGGCTCGCATTTTCAACCTCCAGCTGCTGGCCATTCGCATTAAACATCGCAATCGGCTGCAGCTCGCCCGACGCCGTATCGTACATATATAGCCGGGAGACGAGATCCTCCGTACCGCCGGGCAAGTTCGTCGCTTGGGAAATAAACGCCGCATACCGCCCATCCGCGCTGATCGTCGTGTGCAGGCTGTCTCCGTTTCCTTCTTGGCCGCCGGCCATACTGATACGCTTCATGCTTTTGGTTGGCGCGTGGTATAAAAACGCATCGTAAGCCTCATTCTCATCCCCTGGAACCAGCCGGTTCGAATCGCTTGTGAATGCAAGCCATTGTCCGTCTGCGCTCAGCGATAAATATTTGGGCCGAATTTCGTCTGTCACCCCTAAATTATCCACCTGCTTCAAAACCGTATCCCATATATAGATGTCATTCATGTTCCATCCGCGTTCAAAAGAAGCGTAAGCCACATACCGGCCATCTTCCGACATCGTATACAAGCCGTCATGCTTGAGCGAGGCCGGGTATTCCGGCAGCTGGGCTACGCGCTCCAGCGAACCGGCCGCCATATCGTACTGGTACAGGCCATGCAGCCCTACGCCGGGTCCGGTAGAGCCCGGCAGCGAAAACAATCTGGCGATAAAGGCCGCCTTGTTGCCCTCCAGGCTGACAGTCGGATTCCACAGCTCTTCCTTGTACGACGTTTGACCCGGCACTCGCGCCAGCTCCACCGCATAGCGGTGAAAGGTAGCCGCCCGCATATTCAACGGCTCCGAGTCGTTCCCCGCCCGGTCATGAGCGATGAGCTGGTAAGAAATCATCTCCGATTCGGGAAGCCCCGTATCCTTGAAAAACAGGTCCTTCGTCCGGGCTGCGACAACCTCCCCGTTCCGCTTCACCGTATAGCTGTCTACGGTCGGATCGGGCGAGTAGCTGCCGTCCGGATTCGGCTCGCGATTATCCGGAGCGCGCCAGGTGAGCAGCAGTTCGTTGTAGGCCAGCCTTTGCCACTCTACTTCGCCAGGCTCCAAAGGAGCGGTCAGGTCGAACTCCACAACCTGGCTCGCAGAGGCCGGACTGGATTGGCCGCCCGCTTGCGCGACGGCGTATATTTCGATGCGGCCTTCAATGCTGTAGTCCGCTGTCAGCAGGAAGCTTCCCGTCTGCGGCTGGCCGTATACCTCATCGGTCACCGGCACCGACCCGACGCGGATATCCGTTCCGTCTTGCTGGCGGTAGTATACCGCTACATCCGACCCAAGCGGAGCCCGCCCCTTAATCTGCAGCTCGCTCCGATTGGTCAGCGCCGGGAGCGCATCAAGCGTCGGAGCAAATAGCGCGCCCGGCGCCGCCTGATAAGGCGCATCGGCGATTTGCTGAACAACGGTGCGGCGCTCATCCGGTACGCCTTCCTTCGTCTCCGCCTGCTCCGCTTGCGGAGAGGCCGCTCCTGCGGATGACCATATCATCGTTAACTGGGCCGCGATCAACACACCTGACAGCCATTTTTTTATTGTATACTTCAAGCCGCTCTCACCTCTGATACATTTTGTACCACCAGCTCCTATTGTAGCGACCTGATCCGCGTCGGGGGTAGTGACACGCTGTCATCAAACTTGTAATGCCAGGGCACAAAAATGGCCTCATAAAGTGAGGATTACGCTTCGAAGCCTGCTTCAGGCAACCTATCTTCCCCGTATGCTTCACACAAAACGGCGACGGCGGCGGTCCCTCTGGACGCTTTCGCTCTGTATGGGCTTGAAACGTTGCTGCAAGCAAAAAAAGGACGGATATCCGCCCTTTTCTGTCAAATCAGGAGACTCTGATGCTCACCGTTCCGGCAGCGCCGGACCTCCTGCGTTCGAATGGTATTTTACCGCACGATTTCCCGTTCCTCATGCTCCTCGAACGGCTCAATATGCACATGAACATTGCCGATGTGATGCTCCTCGCGCATGCGGCGTTCAATCTCGTCGCTGATCTCATGGCTCTCGCCTACGGACAGCTCGGCGCTCACTTCTACGACGACATCCAGCAGCACGCTGCTGCCGTGGATTCTCGCCCGGATATCCTTGATCCGCTCCACGCCCGGCGTCTCCTTGACCGTATATTCGAATTCTTTCAGCCGTTTATCGTCGAAGCCGTCCGTCAGCGTATGCGACGCCTCGGAGAAGATGCTCCACGCCGTTTTCAGAATGACGAAGCCGACAGCCAGCGCCGCGATCGGGTCCAGGATCGGGAAGCCGAACCGCGAAGCGATGATGCCTACGGCAGCCCCAATACTGACCAGGGCGTCCGAGCGGTTATCCTGTGCGGCAGCCATCAGCGACTGGTTCTGAATGCGTGCGGCCAGCCGGCTGTTGTAGAGGTAGACTCCCCACATCACGGCCGCGCAGCCCAGCGCAACCCAGGCGGCAAGCATGTCCGGGGCATGCCGCTCTTCGGCGGCGAAGCTGCGGATCGCCTGAAGCACGACCTGTATCCCGGCCGCGGCCATGATGAAGGAGGCGACCAGCGAAGCGATCGTCTCCGCCCGTTTGTGGCCATAGGGATGATCCAGGTCAGGCGGCTTGCGGGAGATGCGCAGTCCGATCAGGACAGCCAAGGAAACGACGATGTCCGTCGAGTTATTGATACCGTCGGCGGCCAGCGCCTCCGAACCGGTCATATAGCCTATGGTGATCTTCAAAGCGGACAGCAGAACATAAGCGACGATGCTGACCCACGCGCCCTTCTCGCCCTCTTTCAAGTGATCATAAGCAGTATCCACGGTGAATCATTCCCTCCATCCTACTAATGAGAAACGTTTCTCTAGTCAAAGTCCATTCATCATAGCAAACGAAAGTTGAGTGGGTCTAGAGAAACAGTGTTTTCCCGGCTTATAAAAATAGGTGCAGGGCAACTTTGTTTTCCCGGTCAAATGTTGTAGGGCTGGACCAATAACGGTTGACCTTATTCCTGTCAGTGCGGCTCATCCTCCAGACTTACATATGAATGCCGGCATCGAAGCCGTCATAGTCATCCCCCGACGGGTCAAAATAAGGCTGGTTGTCCTCATACGCCCCGCTCGAGAGGTTGGCATAAGCGGATGCCGAAGTGTCCGGCTGCTGCTCGGCATCGGCCCCTTCGTCCTGGACCAGATGGGCCGGGATCGGGATGAAGCCCTCCGGATCGTAAGCCATGGCAAAGGCTGCCGCTTCGCTTGGGGATTCGTCCGTCTCCAGCAGCCTCCCCCCATGCGCCTGCCCGATCTCGAGCGCGGACGTCAGGTCTCCACGGTCGACATGCACGTGCAGCACGGTGCGCTCCGTCTCCGTATGCAGGCTGACGCGGTAACCCAGCTCCTCCAGCGTATCCAGAGCCATATAAGCATCATGATTGGTTGCGAATTGAAAAAAAATAGGTGTATCCGACATTATGCCGCCTTCCTTCCAATGAAAAATTTGGTTCGATATAGCTTACCCGATCCGGAAGAGCTTATTCCTCGGCGGTAATCATATTCGGGTAGCCGACAAGCATAGGATGATAGCAGTCCAAGACCCGCTTTTCTCCCTGCATCCATTCTCTTCATACTGGAAAGGAAGTGTTCGAAGATGTCCGATCATCCATCGGATCAAGCGGAGCCTCCACACTCGAAAGCGCCGGAGGACGCAGACGTCAAGGAGCATAGGACAATCGCCGCTGCAGCCTATATTTTGTTCTTCCTGCCGCTGCTCGCCGCCAAGCAATCCCGCTTCGCCATGTATCACTGCAATCAGGGGTTAATTCTTCTGTTAGCCGCTCTCGCGTGCAACATCGTGCTCGGCCTCATTCCCCTGCTCGGCCTGTTTCTCGTCCCCTTGGCGAATCTGGGCATCCTTGCGCTCGCCGTCCTGGGCATTCTGAATGCGCTTAACGGGGCGATAAAGCCGCTTCCGCTGCTTGGCCATCTGTCGCTCATCAAGCTTCCCGCTTAAGCAAAGTGTCATGCTGGCTACGAGGCGTCAGCGGAAAATAAAGCAGGAGGCCGGATGCTTTTTGTTTCAACCGGTTTATCGAATTGTCATAACTTCAAAATTCAACGAGCGGCAGCCAAGGACATAAGGTCCTGTACTGTCGCTTTTTCTATGCGCCGAAGCGAGTAAACCGGCCCCATAAAAGCGCTCTTGCATCGAAGGAGTCTCATCTCCGATTGGTCAGCTGGAGCTGGGGGCTTTGGCGTATTGATTTCTGCTTATGATGAAAACAAGACGTTCTGTCATCACGGCCGGAACGCCAGCCGTCCATGGCGAATCGTCCCGCTCCATCGGGCCTCTGTCTTGCTTCAGAGCCGAGCTTGCCGGCGTCCCCCGCCCCCCTTTCCTCTCCGTTCTCCCCCAGTGTCAGAAGTAGGCAGTAGGACAATTGCCACCGGGTATGTAATTTGTTATCATTGACAAATGATAAACACTGTGTAATATTAGTAATTAACAAAACACTTTATCACTTAAAAGCTTAAAAGCCCAAAAGCCAATCGACAGGGCACACGGGAAATTCGGAGAGGGGTATCGTCATGAGCAAACATCAACACAGCATTTTGGATTGTACGATCCGCGACGGCGGATTAGTTAATAACTGGGACTTTAGCGTCCAATTCGTCAAGGACATGTATTATGGCCTGAGCGAAGCCGGCGTTGAATATATGGAAATCGGTTATAAAAATTCCGCCAAGCTGCTTAAAGGTGCGGACGCCGGTCCTTGGCGCTTCCTGAACGAGGACTTTCTGAAAGAAGTCATCGCTAACAAAACGGATACGAAGCTGTCCGCGCTGGTCGATATCGGCCGCGTAGACGAGAAGGATATTCTTCCCCGCGAGCAAAGCCTGCTCGACCTGATCCGCGTAGCCTGCTATATCAAGGACGTGGACAAGGGCCTCGATCTGGCTCAGAAGTTCCACGACTACGGGTACGAGACTTCGATTAACATCATGGCGCTGACTCATGTCATGGAGAACGACTTGAATGAAGCGTTCGAAGCTATCTCCAAAAGCCCGGTAGACGTCGTCTACGTCGTAGACTCCTACGGCAGCATGGACTACAAGGATATCGACTATCTCGTATCCAAGTTCCAACGTCTGCTGCCGAACAAGAAGCTCGGCCTTCACATGCATAACAATATGCAGCTGGCTTTCTCGAACACGATCATGGGCGCGAGCAAAGGCGTCGAGTTCCTGGATACATCCGTATACGGCATGGGCCGGGCGGCGGGCAACTGTCCGACCGAGCTGATCGTCAGCCATCTGAAGCATTCCAAATACGACGTTCGCCCTATTCTGGGCATTATCGAGAAGCATATGATCGCGATGCGCGAGAAGTGGGAGTGGGGCTACATCATTCCTTACATGATCGCCGGCGTATTGAACGATCATCCGCGTTCCGCGATGGCCATCCGCGCCAGCGAGGACAAGGACAAGTTCGTGGAATTCTATGACAAATTAACTTCTCCGGAAGCTATGCCTGCAGGCTCTTCCGATAAATAACCGCTCGTCCCTGAAGCCCGGTCATCATCGCTAACAAGCGTCGGATGCTCCGGGCTTTTTCTATAATGGCCAGACCAGCAATGGCAAAGGAGGCAGTTCAAGATGACGACGTCCGACACGGACAAGAACCCCGTCCCCCGTTCAAGCCGGAAGCCGGTGCTCACCCACACCTCGCCCAAGCGGCTGTTGAACCCCGCTTCGGGCTTTCTGTCCGGTTACACCCATACGCTCAATCCTTATGTAGGCTGCGCATTTTCCTGCTCCTATTGCTACGTGCGCGAGATGCCGGTAGCCAAGTTCCGCGGAGCTCCCTGGGGCGGTTGGGTCGATATCAAGGCCGAGACCGCGGCACAGCTCGGCCGGGAGCTCGAACGGGCCGGGCGCAAGGCCCCCGTCACGGTATTTATGTCCTCCAGCACGGACCCCTACCAGCCGGCCGAATATGAGGCCCGCGTGACCCGGTCCTGGCTGGAAGCGATGGCAGACTCGGACGCGCTGCAATTCGTCATGGTCCAGACGCGCAGCCCGCTCGTCACCCGGGACCTTGATGTCCTTCAGCGGCTCGGCTCGCGCGTCCGCGTCAGCATGACGATCGAGACCGATCTTGACGCGATGCGCAAGCTCTTTTCCCCGGCCGCGCCGCCTATCGCGGCCCGGCTGAATGCCTTGCGGCAGCTGGCCGAGGCAGGCATTCAGACGCAGGCGGCCGTCTCTCCCCTGCTGCCATGCAGCGGGGAATTTGCGGCGCGCCTCGCGGCTACCGGAGTCCAGCGGGTGGCGCTGGACGATTATTTCCGCGGCGACGGCTCGCTCGGACGCCGCACGGAGCGGCTTGGCATCCGCGAGCTGTACGTACGCCATGGGCTGGAGGCATGGTACGACCGGGAGGCGCTGGACCGCGTGCGAGCAGAGCTTGAGGCCCAGTTCGGGGCGGATCTGGTCCGCGTGAGCCAGGAGGGCTTTTTGCCTTAAGAGGCATTCAGTTGTGGGACATAAAGTTAGGTGAATTTTTATCCAAAGATTCGAGAAGACATCGCCTATAGTCTGCAGTTATTTGGTAAACTTGATTAGGAAGAAACCAAACATTCCCAATAAGAAAGGAACCTACCCATGACCCAACCAAACGACAGTCTAATTGTCCAGGCGGAAATGCTTATACGCCGGCCAGTGAATGAAGTGTTCGAAGCTTTCATCGATCCGGCCGTCACGACGAAGTTCTGGTTTACCCGAAGCAACGGCAAGCTCGAGGCGGGCAAGCGGGTTCGCTGGGACTGGGAGATGTACGGGGTATCGGATGAGGTGCATGTGCTGGAGATCGATGTTCCGACCCGGATTCGCGTTCAATTTTCCGACGACACGCAAGCCGAGTGGCGATTTGCGCCGCGGGCAGCGGATGAAACCTTCGTCACCATCTTAAACTCAGGGTTCAAGGGAACGCAGGACGAGATCACTCAGCAGGCCATAGACGGGATGGGCGGATATACGATGGTGCTCTGCGGACTGAAGGCGCTTCTGGAGCATAACGTCATGTTGAATCTCGTAGCGGACAAGGCTCCCGATGCTCACGTCAAGCTGTAGCGGCCTCTTCCCCTTGGAGCAGGCTTTCTGCTCGCGGCCGTAACGGCAGTGACCGAAATGTCTTTTCCCGCATGATCCGTTGCTTTCCTGCCGCGAAAAGCCATCGCTTCATTGAACGCCAAACTCACAAGCCCCCTAACGCAAAGCAAAGGCTGCCCGCACCCTCCGCGGACAGCCTTTGCTTTTTCCTACCTACTTTTTACTTAGCCGCGCTCATACGATCATAAGCGCCTTTGTACGTATCGATCAGCTTCTGAACGCCCAGGTTGTTCATCTCTTGCACGTATTTATCCCAATCGCTGAGCGGACGGGAGCCGGAGACAAACTTCGCGAAGCTCTCTTCGCGGAATTTCTTGACGGCTTGGCCGGTGACGGACAGCACTTCCATCTCCTTCTCGTTGAACGCCGGTCTTGGCTGCATCGCGGCCGGGTCATACTTGCGGGCCTCTGTATAAGCCTTCTGCAGATCCGGCGTGAACAGCGACAGATGCGCGTCGTAATCGAACCAGGTGTAAGTTCCGCTTGTTGCCAGACCGGTTTTCTTGCGCATTTCCGTCAGGTCGGTGAACTCGGGCTTGAACTTCTTCTTGCCGTTCTCCACCGTATACGTCTCGCCTTCCTTACCCCAGCTGGCGATCGTGCGGCCTTCCTCGCTGTAGAAGAAGTCCATGTAAGCCATAATATCCTTCACGTTCTTGGACGTGGACGATACCGTCAAGCCGCCCTCGAGGAAATGCATGTACGGATTGAGCTGCTTCCCGCCAGGGAGCCCTGCCGGAGGAGCCATGAACTGCATGTTGTAGTCAGGCTGCTCTTTGCGCATCGCATTGTTGAAGAAGTCGACGCGGCTGATGTAGTCGATCGTGATGAAGGACTTGCTCGTGGACATCGCATCCTGCCACTGCTTCGTCTGCACAGTCAGGAAATCCGGCTGAATCAGCCCTTCCTTGACGAATTTATTCATCATCGTGACCATTTGCTTGTAATTCTCTTCCGTTGCACCGTAACGCCATTCCTTCTTGTCGAAGTCATAATAGACATCCTCGCCCGTCTGGAAGTTGGTCGCCAGATGCGCCATCATCTCATCCGGGATTTGTCCGAAGCGGAAGGAGAACGGATAGCTGTCCGGGTATTGCTCCTTCAGCTTCTTCATCACCGTATAAAGCTCGTCATAGGTCTTGGGAGGCGTCAAGTTATGCTTCTTGAAAATATCCTCGCGATACAGCCAGATCATCCGGTTCGTTTCGCCGAAGCCCTGGTTCGGAAACATGTACATCTTGCCGTCCGAGGCGGTAGCCGCCTTCGCTTCGTCGGGATATTTCTCGATCCATTTCTTCAGGTTCGGCATATCCTTCACATGATCCAGGATATTGACGAGCGCTCCCTGCTGGCCGTATTTATTGGAATCGTTTTTGCGGTTCGCCATGTAGATCAGGTCCGGCATGTTGCCGGAGGCGACGACCAAGCTGAGCGTGTCAGCCAGCTTGCCTGACGGAAGCTGCACGTTCAAGCGGACGCCGGTCTTCTCTTCGATCATATTCCATACCGGCCAGTCCTTGCTGTACGGGAAAGTTGCATTGTTGTCCAGCAGCGCCGTGAACGTTTTTTTCTCCTTCGGCTGGTTGGCAGGGGCGGTTCCGGCGTCTCCGCCTGTAGCGGCCGGTGCCGGCGCCGGCTGTCCGCTGCTGCAGGCAGCGGCCATACTGGCCAGCAAAGTAACGGTGAGCAAAGATGCAGCTTGTTTTTTCATATCGTACAATCTCCCCTTTGTCTTCTGTTATCGTACCAAACTTGTGAAGCGTCTACCACTCGGACCCTCAAGCCCGGACCTGAACGACCGGCTGCCCCGGTCTCCTGTCCTGCCGGATGCGCGGCTACCCCTTGACCGCGCCGATCATCACTCCCTTGACGAAGTATTTCTGGATAAACGGATAGATCACAAGGATCGGCAGCGTCGACACCATAATCGTCGCAAACTTGAGCGAATCCTCGACGATCAGATTGTCTCCGCCAATATTGGTAACCTCGCCGGAGCTGACGGTCCCGGCCAAGATGAGGTTGCGCAGCAGCACCTGCAGCGGGAACAAGTCAGGCTGGCGCAGGTACATGAGCGGGAAGGTGAAGTTGTTCCACAGCGCCACCGCGTAGAACAGACCGATCGTGGCGAATACCGCCATGGACAACGGCAGCACGATGCGGGCGAATATGCCGATGTCGTTCAGACCGTCCATCTTGCCCGACTCCTCCAGCTCCTTCGGAATGCCGAGGAAGAAGGTTCGCATGATGATCAGATTCCACGTACTGACGGCTCCCGGCAGCACCATGCTCCACACCGTGTCCACCAGACCGAGCGAGCGGACGACGAGGAAGGTCGGAATCATCCCTCCGCTGAAGAACATCGTGAACACGATCATCATCATGAAGCCCTTCTGGAACTTCATATCGCGGCGCGACAGCGCATAAGCCCCCATCGAGGTGACCACGAGCGCGATAGCCGTTCCCAGAGTCGTGTACAGGATCGTATTGCGGTAAGCCTTCCAGATGCTCGGGTCGCCCAGAACAACCTTATACATTTCGAAGTTCAAGCCCTTCGGCCACAAAAACACTTCGTTCTTGATGACATAAATATCCTTGCTGAGCGATACGGCCGCCATGTACAGAAATGGATACAGGGTGACGACGCATACGAACGACAGGATGATGACATTCACAACGGTAAACCAGCTGATTCTGTTTCGCTTCATTGCCTCTCGCCCCCTACCATAAGCTGTTCTCGCTGACTTTGCGGCTGACCCAGTTGGCCGAGACAATGAAGATCAGGCTGATGATGCCCATGAACAGATCGATCGCCGCCGCATAACTGAAGTTCCCCTGTACCAGACCGACCCGGTAGACGTAGGTGCCGATGACATCCGCCGTCTCATAAACCGCCGCGTTGTACATCAGGAACACTTTCTCAAAGCCGATCTCGAGCACCTTGCCTACATTCAGAATGAAGACGATAACGATCGCGGGCGCAATGCCCGGCAAAGTCACGCTTTTCATCTTCTGCCAGCGGTTTGCCCCATCCATATCCGCCGCTTCATACAGCTGGGGATCGACGGCCGTCAAGGCAGCCAGATAAATGATCGTCTCCCAGCCCAGATGCTGCCAGATTTCGGAGAGCACATAGATCGGTCTGAACAGACCCGGCTCCATCATGAAATTGACAGCCTCGAAGCCGAACATCTTGATAATCTGATTGATCAGCCCGCTTGTCGGTGACAGAAACATAATGACCATGCTCGCCACAATAACGTTCGAGATGAAGTGAGGCAAGTAGCTGACTGTCTGCACGAAGCGCTTGAACACGGCGCTCTTCAGTTCATTAAGAAGCAGCGCCAGCAGGATCGGGGCCGGGAAGCCGAATACCAGCTTATAGATCCCGAGCAGGAATGTGTTGCGCATCAGCAGGAAGAAATCCGGGTTCTGCAGAAACATCGTGTAATACTTGAAGCCGACCCAGTCGCTCGCCATGATGCCTTTAAATAGATTATAATTCTTGAAGGTGATAACCAGTCCGAACATCGGCGCGTACCTGAAGATCAGGAAGTAAATCAGGCACGGCAGGAACAGCAACCATAAGTATTTGGTTTTATGCCATTCTCTGACGATATGCTGCCGTCTGCGCTGCCATCCGCTGACGACGGGGAGTTGCTCGTCGCTAGTGCTCGTCAGTTCCATATATGCTTCTCCTCCGGTGCTAAAATTCACAGTCGCTTGCCATGAGGCCTTGCGTGCCGTAACCTAACGATAACAACCTCCGGGCCTGCTGCAAATCGTCCAGATTTCCGCCGTCTCCGCCCTTTTTCAGGAATATGAACGAATGCATACGAATAAGACAAAAGGAATATTGGGACGCAGACCAAGAGCCTATATAATGAAAGCAACCATAAAGCCTGTAGACAAAAGGGGGATGGCTTATGCGTTTCGTCTGGCCGGAGAAATGGAAGTTCCGCACCTTGTTTGCCAGGCTGCTTGCCAGCTTCCTGGCGATTATTGTGCTGCTCGCAGCCTTTAACTTCGGGTCCTTCCTGTATCTGAAGAGCAAAATTCACGACGAGATCGTCAAGTACAACGGTCTTAATATGAAGCACACGGCGGAGAGCTACGAAAACCATTTCAAGCTGACGCTGGACATGATGCTGAGCCTGAATCAGAACAGCGATCTGTCCGCCAATCTGAACGTGCTTCGCCAGCTGTCCGAGCAAGCCGGTTATGATAAAACCGTCAAAGTTCATACCGAAATCAATACGCTGCTGGCTAATCCGTTGCTGTATTACGAGAATATTCTGTTTTATTTCAAAAATGGGGATTACGTGCTGGAGAAGGAAGGGACGAGCGAGGCCAAGGATACGTTCGGCAAATTTTACGTCAGCCCCGACTACAAACCGGAGTTCTGGCGCCAGCAGTTCGACGGGAGTTATGTGTACCGGATATTGCCGGCATCCCAATTTTCCCAGAGTTATATGAACTCCGGCAAATCGCTGGGCCATCTGATTCCCGTCGTGCTGAAAAATTCGATGCACCGCGACCTGCTGTTCATCGTGATGCTGGACAGCAACCGGATGGCACGGACGCTGCACTACTCGCTGGAAAATCCTCTGCTCATCGTAGACGATCAGGGGCAGCTTATCTTCTCTTCGGACAGCCGCGCAGCCGCAGGGCAGCTGCCCTCGTTCACCGGAGATAGCTCCAGCCTCACTCAGAACGGCTATTATTACTTCCAGGAAAAAGGAAAATTCACCGGCTTCCGCTATGTGACGATGGTGCCGATCCAGAGCATTTCCTCGGAGCTGCTCCGGCTGAATCTGATCCTGATCACGCTGCTGGCCGTCACGATCGCCATCTCGCTGATGACCTCGATCTGGTTAAGCGTCCGGCTGAATACCCCGGTCCAGCGCCTGATCCAGGCCGTCGGCCAGTACCAGAGCCTTGACGGACCGCCGAATCCGAGCGGCATCCGGGAATTCCAGCTGATCGGAGAGCAGATCCGGCGGATGCATCAGGACTTGTCGGACAAAAGCTCGCTGCTTCGCTCCTATGCCTTCACCGACAAGCTGAAGCAGATTCGCACCAATCATGATGAGCTGAAGGATGTCGCGTTCCATCGCCCTTTTGTCGTCATCTTGTTCCGGCTCGAATTTTTCTCGGGTTTTCTGGATATGCCTCATATGAACAGGGAGCGAGTCACTTATTTTATCCGGGAATATATTCAGACCCATTTCTCCCAGATCCATGAGGACAACCTGACGTTTCAGATCGACAAGGATCAGATCCTTAGCCTGATCTTCCATGAGGAGGCGCCGGACGAATGGCTGCTGCCGCTTAAGGCCGTGTTCGACAATGACAAGGACTGGTGCCTGTTCACGATGGCGGTCAGCTCCTCCTATCGGGAAGCCTCTGACTTCGTCCTCGCGTATGAGGAAGCCTTGAAGCTGGCCGAAGGCCGGATGCCTTATGCGGAAACGCAATTGATACGCGTCGCGGCGCAGCGGCCGCTCTACCGGCTAACCGCCATGCAGCAGGAAGAACTGCAGACGAAGATTCGGGCCGGGAACGCGGAGTCGCTGCGCGAATGGATACGGGAGCAGCTCGAGAATTTGCAGAGCAGCGAGCAGACAACGTCCGACCTGCAGCGCTTTGTGAGGCATGCGGCCGAGCTGGCTATGAAGGAAGCGGAGTCGGCTGGCGTCAAAACGGAGGAGCTGCCCGGAGAAGCGGAGCTGCTGACTCAGACCGGGCAGTGCCACACGTACGAGCAGGCCCGCTTGCTGCTCGAGCATGTGCTGCTGCTGTGCGCGCAGACGATGATGGCCAAGAATGAAAACAAGGACCCGGTCATCGAGTTTGTTAAGGATTATCTGGACCAGCATCTGAGCGAAGATGTGTCGCTTGACTTGATGGCCGACAAGCTGAATTTGTCGCGCGGCTACCTGTCCACCTATTTCAAGGATAAGACCGGCATGAACTTCAGCGATTATTTGCACCGGGTGCGGATACGCAAAGCGCAATCCTTGCTGCTTGATCTGGAGCTGAAAATTCATGAGATCGCGCTGGAGCTCGGCTACCAGAACGTCAACTCGTTCATCCGCATGTTCAAACGCTATGCCGGCGTGACCCCGGGCGAATATAGAAAGCAGCAGTCCGGTCATAGTTAGGCCGGTCGAGCGGAGCACGGGGAACACAGACTAAAAAGCCTGACGGTTTTTATACCGTCAGGCTTGTCCTTATTTTCCTATAGGCAGAACTGCGCAGAAAGCGAGCGCGGCGCGTATCCGATGGGCCCGGTCCGGGCTTAACGGAAATCCGGCGGGATTCTCCGCGCTACCCCCGTCAGGATAGCCGCCTCGATAATCGCGTGGCGCACCTTGGTTACGACTTTATCATTGAAAATACTAGGGATGATATACTGCTCGTTCAGTTCGCTCTCGGTGACGACCGAAGCGATAGCCCGGGCGGCGGCCAGCTTCATCGGCTCATTGATGCGGCGTGCGCGGCAGTCAAGCGCTCCGCGGAAGATGCCCGGGAATACGAGCACGTTATTGATCTGGTTCGGATAATCGCTTCGTCCTGTGGCGAATACACGGACATGAGGAATCGCCTCATCCGGCGCAATCTCCGGGTTCGGGTTGGCCATCGCGAAGACGATGCTGTCCGCATTCATCTTCTGCACGTCCTCGCCGGTCAGCAAGCCTCCGCGCGATACGCCGATGAATACGTCCGCTCCCTCGATCGCTTCCTTCAGCGTGCCGGGCTCCGCTCCTACCTGCGGCTGCTCAGCCAGCCACTGCCACATCGGATACGAATACGTGCCTCCGCGGACGATTACGCCTTCCCGGTCGACCGGGACGAGCTTGGTGACGCCTGCGGCCAGCAGCATTTTGCAGATGGAGACGCCCGCGGCGCCGATCCCGTTCACCACTACGCGGACGTTTTCGATCCGTTTGCCTACGACCTTCAGCGCATTGAGCAGACCCGCGATGACGACGACGGCCGTCCCGTGCTGATCGTCATGGAATACCGGAACATCCAGCTCTTCGGCCAGCCGCGTCTCGATCTCGAAGCAGCGCGGGGAGCTGATATCCTCCAGATTGATACCGCCGAAGATAGGACTGATCGCCTTGATCGTCCGGATAATCTCTTCGGTATCCTTGGTGTCCAGGCAGATCGGGAAGGCGTCCACGCCCGCCAGCTGCTTGAACAGCATCGCCTTGCCCTCCATGACGGGAGCGGCGGCATGGGGGCCGATGTCGCCCAGACCGAGAACCGCCGTACCGTCCGTTATGACGGCAACCGTATTACGCTTTATCGTAAGGGAATAAGCTTTGCGCGGATTTTCATGAATGGCCGTACATACCCGCGCCACACCCGGTGTGTAGACGCGTGACAAGTCGTCGCGGTTTTTGATCGGAAGATTGGGCTGCATATTGATCTTCCCGCCCAGATGAACGAGAAACGTACGGTCGGATACGTTGATCAGCTTGATGCCGTCAATCGCTTTCAGCGCATCGACGACTTGCGCTTCTCCGGATTCGGCCACATCTACGGTAATATCGCGGACAGAGGACTCCTTGCCGGGACGGATAACGTCGATGGATGTAATATCTCCACCCGCTTTGCTGATCGTTGTTGCCACATCCCCGAAAGTCACCAACTCGTGATTAAGCTCCACACGCAAAATAACACTTGTCTGCGCCATACTTTTTCCTCGCTTTCGACCTAAAATGATGTCACGTTTAACATATATGACCTATGAATAGAACTATGTTACCATGTTGTCGTTTTTTTTGGCAAATGAAAAACAACTTGCACCCCGATTAGAAACATTTTTCACTTCGCCTTGCGAATGGAGGCCAGAGCGTTTTCCAGCATCTCTCCGTTCATCGGACCGGGATGCTTGGCCCGTATGATGCCCTGCTCGTCAATCACGAAAGTTGCCGGATAGGCCTGAACCCTGTACAGCTTGCCTACTGCTCCGTCTCGGTCCAGCGGGATCGGGAAGGTGAGCTCCCATTCGTCTACCCATGCCTCCACGACCGGCACGCTGGCTTCCGTCTGGGTTTCATTGACGCCGAGGATGACAACGCCGTTCTTTTCATTATTTGTATAAAACTGCTGCATATACGGCATCTCGGCCTGACAAGGCGGGCACCAGGTCGCCCAGAAGTTTACATACACGACGCTTCCCCGGTAATCCGAGAGCTTGAGCTCGCCTCCGCCAAGTAGGGACAGAGAAAAATCCGGCGCCTCTTGGCCGATATTCAGCCCTACCTTGGCGGCCGTACCGCTCCCGCCCGCTTCTTCCGGCTTGCCCGCAGAGCCCGGTTGGTTGAACACTGTGAACACAAGCGCGCATCCGATCCCAAGCACCAGCAGCCGCTGCGCCACAGTGCCCGCCGAGTAGTTCTTCCCCTTCATCAGCCATATCCCCAGGAAAATCGCCCCCAGCAAAGCGACGGACAGCCGCTCCGGCAAGATGTCGTCCCCCTGAACGCTGGTTAGCGCGCTATAGGCGACGTACCCCCCGAAAAGCGAAACGAGCAACGAATCTATGTAGACGGGTCTGCCGATCCGGCGTTTTTCGAGGGCGATCCCTACATAGAGTACTGCCGCCGCGGAAGCGAGCCAGGCCGAATAACGGCCTCCGCTGAAGTAGAGCAAGGACTCCGGATGGTTCCAAACTCCCGACAAATCCGTGAGCACCCAGCCCCACTTCCAGATCAGCAGCCAGAGCAAGGCGCCATTAAGCGCCGCCGCCGCGATGCTGCGGCGTTCCGGTTTGGCTCGAAGCCTAAGCTGCAGAACTCCGTAGCCCATGGCCGCAGCTGCCACAATGATCACCACATGGCGATGGAGGACCAGCGGTCCCCAGACCCAAGTATCCATGTCACTTCCGTCTCCCTTGTATTTTTGCCTTTGTTCCATTGTGAATCGTCGTACGTTACCTTGTCAACATGGACTCGGCCACGCACGCCTAACCTTAGGAACATGCGCGGCCTTGTTCAGGAGCACCACTCAACCAGAACCGCAGGAGGGCATGACATCTATGAAAAAAAAGCTCGTTGTTACGATTGTTACTGCAGCTATCTCCCTGAGCACGCTCGGCTCCTTCGCCGGACAAGCTCTTGCCGCCACCGGTACGATCGTGGGCAGCGTCAACTTCCGCAGCCAGCCGGACGCCAACGCATCCAGCTACGGCTATCTCAAGAAGGGCGAACGCGTCGACATCGTATCCAAAGTCAACAACTGGTGGTATAAGGTCAAGGACGATCAAGGACGTACCGGCTATGTCTCAACCAGCAGCAACTATATTAAAGTCAGCGGCTCCACAGGTTCATCGGGTTCTTCAGGCTCATCGGGCTCTTCCGCTAAAGATTCAAGCTCCGTGCGCAGCAAAGTGATTGCGGCCGGCAAAAAGTATCTGGGCACGCCTTATGAATATGCTTCCGACCGCAGCAACACCCGCACCTTCGACTGCTCGGACTTTGTCAGACAAGCCTTCAAGGTCGGCGCAGGCATCACGCTTCCAAGCGACTCGCGCAGCCAGGGCAGCTATGTGAAGTCTATCGGCAAAACAAGCACCAACTGGAAAAACCTGAAAGCCGGCGATTTGATGTTTTTCATGGAATACCGGGGAGGCAGCGCTTCGGCTTACCCGTCCAATACGTCGGGACAGCGTATCACGCATGTCGGCATCTATCTGGGTGACGGCAAGATCCTCCATACATACTCGAAAGAATCGGGCGGCGTCCGCATCGATACGATCAGCGGCAAGCATTGGGAGCATCGCTTTATCTTCGGCGGCAGCGCTCTCAAATAAAAAACAGGATACTCCAAAGCAGCGAGCCTTTAGAAGCGATTCTAAAGGCTCGTTTTTTAATTTATAAGCCACGATTATTATTCTATAACGATCCGATATTAAAAGTTTTCCGGCATGCACTATATAATAAAGTTGCTTCCATGAATTGGATGAAGCAGTTAAAACCCAAAGGAGGAATGGATTGTGAAAGCAGTGAAATACAAAAAGGCGCTCAGCGCGGCACTATGCGCCTTCATGCTGTGCGCCTCGCCCACGGCGGTGCTGGCGGACAGGCTCCCATGGTATGATCAGCAGTCGACAGTCACCGGCACCGGCGGAGCCGCTGCCACCGAGCATCCGCTTGCTTCGGCGGCCGCTATGCGCATCCTGCAGGCCGGAGGCAATGCGGTGGAGGCGGCTATCGCAGCTTCAGCCGTTCAAGGAGTGGTTCGCCCTTTCTCGGGAGGCATCGGCGGGGGCGGCTACATGCATATCTACCTGAAGGATACGAACCAATTCATTGTACTGGATCATCGCGACGTGGCGGCCAGCTCATTTGGTCCAAGCTCTTTCCTCGATGAGAACGGCAATGAATTTGCCGACGTAATCCGCGACAGCAGCGGTGTCGCAGTCGGTGTCCCCGGCATGGTCAAAGCCTGGGAGGAAGCTCTTCAGCTGTACGGCAGCGGCCAGCTTACGCTGAGCGACGTACTGCAGCCGGCCATCGAGGCGGCCGAAGACGGATTTTATGCCGATCATAACTTCATCCGCGAGATTACCGAAAACGCCGAACGATTCCGTGCCTTTACCTCCACTACCGATATCTACCTGAATCCCGACGGAAGCGTGCCCGCTCCGGGTACCTTAATGAAAAATCCCGACCTGGCCGACACCTACCGGCTGATCGCCCAACACGGCAGCAGCGTATTTTACCAGGGAGAGATCGGACAAGCGCTTGTCCAAACTGTCAATCATCCCCCTGTCTCATCCTCTCCCTCCTTCCAAGTCCTTCCCGGCAGCATGAGTATGAGCGATGTTCAGAACTACCAGACGCTGACTTATTCACCCCTGCACGTTAACTATCGGGGCTATGATATTTACGGCTTGCCTCCTTCTTCTTCGGCAGGAGCCACGATCGGAGAAGCGCTGAACATTCTGGAAGGCTATCCGCTCGCTTCCATGCCCCGCAGTACGGCGCTCCATTATTATCTGGAGGCTTCCCGGCGGGCCTTCGCCGACCGTAATGCCTATCTGGGCGACCCTAATACCTTCAGCGGCCCTATGCCGATCTCAGGGATGCTGTCCAAAAACTATGCGGAGCAAGTCCGGCAGGAGATTACGGAGCGAGGAACCCAGCGTATCGTCGATGCGGGAAATCCGTGGCCGTTCGACGCCAACCCGCAACTCCAGGCTCAGCCGCTTCCGTCCAGAGGGAAGCAGATTTTCGCCGCTGATTTTGCCGGAACGGCCAACGGTTCGCCATGGGACGATACGGGCAAGTTCGCCACAGGCTTCGGCATCGGCTCCGGCTCTCCCGGAATCGGGGTAACGATGAGCGTATATAATGAAGCGGGACGCATAGAGCTGCCCGGCGCTCAGTACGGTTACGCCCGGGCCTCGTCCGTATCGGCTCCTGTGTATGACAGCGAGGTGCTGCTGCGCTTCAAGCTCGATGAGCTGGGCGGCAACCGCAATCTGCGGGTATGGCTGAGAGCGGACGACTGGAACAGCACTTCCGCTCCGCATAACGGCTACGGCGTTGAGATCAATACAGCCTCCGACACGATCCGCATGATCCGGACGCGGGACAGCAACGGCGTATACGGTTTGTCTACTGCCAGCCACGCCCGGACCACGGATTGGCAGTGGCTTCGCTTCCGCGTCGAGGGAGATCAGTTACGTGTGCGGATTTGGAAGGACGGCGAGCAAGAGCCGCGGGACAGCTGGACGCAGTCGCTCCAAAGTCAATCGGTCAACAGCAAGGGAACCTTTATGCTGAGCGCCGTTGAGCTTACAGGAGCTGCCGAGGGCGGCGGCATCCAGGTCGACGATATTCGCGTAACGGAGCTGAACCCCGCTTCGTTAACCGCCGATTTCTCTCAGGCTGCCAACGGCGCAAGCTGGGACAGCACGAATCTGTTCACAACTAACGTCGGCATCGGCTCCTCCAATCCGGGCACCGGAGGCGTGATCGATATCCAGGATGGGATCGGGCGCATGTATGTCGATAAAACGAAGTTTGCGTATGCCCGGGCTACTTCGGTGATGAATGCCGTCTATGACAGCGAGCTGCTCGTCAAATTCAAAATGGATAGCCTGGGGGCTGACCGCAACCTCCGTCTGTGGCTGAGGGCGGACGGCTGGAACAGCACCTCCGCTCCGCATAATGGCTACGGCGTCGAGATCAACACCCAGTCCGATACGATCCGGCTGCTGCGCACCCGGCAGAGCAACGGCATCTACGGGTTGACGACCATCGATCATCCAAGGACGACGGACTGGCAGTGGCTCCGCTTCCGCGTGGAAGGCAATGTGCTGAAGGTGCGTCTGTGGAACGACGGACAACCGGAGCCGGTAGACTGGCTGCATCAGAGAACTAACGGAGATGTGACGGCTCCCGGCAAATGGATGGCCAGCGCAATCGAGCTGACCGGGGGCACCGGTATCCAGGGCGGCAGCTTCCTGATCGATGAGCTGAAGGTGTACAATCTGGATGCGGTCAATACACGCGAATCGACGATTCATCTCACCGTCTCCGATGCAGACGGCAATATCGTAGCTTACACGCATACGTTGAATTCGATCGGCGGCAATGCGATGGTTGTACCCGGCTACGGTTTCTTGCTCAATAACGGCCTGAATACCCGCGTGCCTTCCAGCAGCCCGGAGGGACATCCGAATGCTCCGCGGCCGGGCATGCGGTCCTTGAGCAGCATGTCGCCGACCATCGTGCTGCAGAACGGCGAGCCTGTGCTCGCGCTCGGTTCGCCGGGCGGACAGACGATTCTGACTTCCGTCCTGCAGGTGCTGATTAACCGGCTTGATTTTGGAATGACTTTGCCGCAGGCTGTAGCCGCTCCAAGGTTGTCGCAAAATAACGGCAATGCTTACGGACGAACGCTGATCGAGCCTGAAGTGACCGCCATGCCGGAGTATGAACAGCTGCGCCAGCTTGGCCAGCCCTTCAGCATATCGGGGCTCACCTACGGAATCGGCTCAGTCAACGCGATTGCCTTCCTGCCGGACGGTCAGGTGCAGCCCGTATCGGAGCCGGTCAGACGGGGCGGAGGCAGCGCCATGGTCGAGAGCCTTTATCCGCCCGCCTCACCCTAACTGTTACTGGCGCCCTTGATCCAAGCAACTCAGCAAGTCAAGCAGCATGCGGCCTTCTCCGCAAGGAGAACCGCATGCTGTTTTGCTGCGTACAGCGGGCAAGCAGCTTCGTCTGTCGGGCACGTTCTTCCAAGGATACTCCGGTTTCCGAGAAATAATAAAACGGCTTGCGGATATGCTCCGCAAGCCGTCAAGCCGTTATCTCAAGCCGTTATCTTTAAAGCGCAGCGCGTGTCAGCGGGATATCCGCCATCGTGAGCAAGCCCGTCAACCCGCTGTCGTAGAGCGTTTTGGCCGTGTTGACCGCCACATTCACCGTTGCCGTATCTCCGAATATCCCTTCCGGCACGACGAAGACCAGTCTTCCCATATCTTCCGTCTCCAGCACGATCCGGTCTTCTTGCTCGACCTCCACCGACATGATCAGATCCAGCTCGATCGGAATTCCCTGCTCGGTCTCCCCCCGGGTGTTTTGATGCAGCCCGCTGACTTGTCCGCTTCTCAGCTCTCCTAGCGCCAGCGTCGTGTCCACACTGGAGATGGTCGGCTCGATCGTGTTGCGGACTTCGGTCAGGTTCAGCTTCAGTCCGTAGGCAATCAAGCGCAGCGACTCTTCCAGCCCCACATGGCCTATTTTCTCCTGCCGGGCCAATTCACGGAAGGCTTCCGGCGTCATGCCGATGCCGACTTTCCTTTGCAGCGGAATACGGCGCTTGGACACATCCACCCTGCGGAAGATGCTGATTCGCTTGATCGCCTGCGAGACAGTAGTCGCGAACAGCGTCATCGCATCCATAATATAGCCCGGATTAACACCAGTCCCGATTACAAATTTGTTTTTCGAGCGGGCATATTCATGAATCTCCGCAGACAGCTCAGGATAGCGATGCCAAGGGTAGGATAATTGCTCGCAGGTAGATACGACCGAGTAGCCTTCATCAAGCAGCAGCTTGATCTGCGGCCATACTTGAGCAAGATTCGAGCCGGTGGCGTGCAGAGCCACCTTGGAGCCTGCGGCATCATTGCCCGCGATTTCCCGGACGTTCGAGACGACTTGAATGCCTGCCGGCGTGCTGCCTGTCAGCTCGCCCGCGTCCTTGCCTATTTTCTCCGGATCGATATCTACGGCTCCGATCAGGCGGATCGTCGGGCTGGCCAGATAGCTTTGCATCATCTTGATGCCGATCGGCCCCAGACCATAAGAAATAACATTCATTGGTTGTGCGCGCATGTGTTCATGCCCCTCTCCCTTAATATGGTTCCACTGTACCACCAGGGAGATGAAAGCAAAAATACGGAAAAATTATATTTTCATAAGCCTGGCTTATAAAACGGCGGTTGTTCACATGGCTGCCGGATGGCTGTCGCCGACAGATTCCTTTAAAATTCGCAGGGCCGCTTCCGTAATCAGGCTGGGATGCGTGTTATTCCAAACAGCCGAAATCGAGCTGTACAGCGCCATATTTTTGATCGGAACCGCCTTGATATCATAAGAGCCGAGCAGTTGAAGCATATCTTCAGGCATTAGCGTAATCCCGATTCCGTTGGAGATCAGATTCGCTATCGTCAGTATCTCCGGCCCAACGCCTATCGTTTTGGGAACGAAGCCGGCGGTAAGACAGGCATGCTCCAGCAAGTAATACAGAGAAGGCGAATGTTTGGGATCATAATGAAGGAAGGTTTCGTTTTTGAGGTCAATGAGATCGATCTCCTCTTGCTGGGCGGCCGGATGCTTGCCTGACAAGGAAACATGCATAGGATGCTTGGGAAACTCCATCCAGCGAAGGGGCTGCTGGATCGTATGCTTCTGATCAATGGGCGTACGGATGAAAGCTAGATGATACTCGCTTTTTTGGACGAGTTCGATGGCCTGGGTAGAGGTAGTTTCCTTAATATAAAACTCGATTTGAGGATGTTCTTCTTTCAACCTTTTCAGCAGGTACGGCACCATATTGCTGGCCGCCGAAGGTACGGTTGCGATGCGGATCGTCGTCTGAGGCACCGCTCCCTCCGCCTTCAGCTCCTTCAAGGTCGATTCGATATTTTCAAATGAAGGCAGCAGACTCTTGAACAGGTACTCCCCTTCGGCTGTCAGCATAACGCTGCGCGTCGAACGGTACAACAGCTTGAAGTTCAGCTCTTTTTCCAATAATGTGATCTGCTGGCTGAGCCCGGGCTGCGAAATATGCAGCTTCTGAGCAGCTTGACTGAAGTTCAAGTATTTGGCAATCTCCATAAAATACCTCAGTGACAAATAGTTAATGTTCATTTTGCCCGTCCTCCAGGAAAATGGATATAAATATGACTGGAATTTATAGGTCCATATTATACCACTAACCTCCCATTTTGTAACCAAATGCTTAAGTTTGGTTCTCTTTATCAAGTCATGTTTATGTTACACCTATTTTATGAAAGCGATTAAAGTAATAAATGAAGGGCTTTCATAATTATTACTTATAAGTATATAAGCAGAATGTCATTAAAACCTGCTGACTGGAATGTTATAATTTATAACATTCAAACTATCTTTCACTTATTTTCAAGGAGGACAGAGCGTGAAGCCAATTATCGGAATTACCTCTAATATTCGCGAAGAAAAGCTGCTGACCACCGGGATAAGCAATGTGCGCGCGATCGAACGTGCTGGCGGAGTGCCGGTTGTGCTTCCAAACCTTACCGATGAGCAGGCTGTGATGCGTATAGCCGGCATCGTGGATGGCCTGCTCGTGACAGGCGGCGGAGATATTGACCCTTCCTTCTTCGGAGAGGAGCCGCTTCCGGCCCTGGGCGAGGTATGCCCCGAACGGGACTTGTTCGAGCGGATGCTGATTAACCGGCTGCTCGAGCTGGATAAGCCCATGCTCGGCATATGCCGCGGATGCCAGATGATCAATGTATCGGCAGGCGGGTCTTTGTACCAGGATATTTACTCCCAGCTTGGAAACGGGCTGCTCCAGCATACTCAGAAAGCCCCCCGCTCCCATACCTCCCACTGGGTGGAGGCGACGGATTCATCGCTGCTGCACCGCATCGTAGGAGAAACCCGCTTCAAGGTCAACACCTTCCACCATCAGGCGATCAGGACCGTACCGGAAGGCTTTAACATCTGCGGCTATGCAAGCGACGGCATTGTCGAGGCATTCGAGAGTCAGCGGCACCGCTTTGTCCTCGGGGTGCAGTGGCATCCGGAAAATCTGGCCGGACGCGACGACGTTTATTCGCTGCAGCTATTCCGCGCATTGGTCCAGGCTTGTACGAATTAGTCGCTGGACAGCAGAGCAAGCGCTGCCTGTCACCGGAATATTCCAAACCAAGTATTAGGGGGACTCGAGAATGCGCTTTATCAAAAAATGGGCTGTAGGCGCGGCCGTACTGAGCATGGTATTGACCGGATGCAGCAAGGATGCGGCGGTTACCGGTGATTCCCCGCAGGGACCGCGCCCTCTGACGATCGCTCTACCGACGGAAATCAAATCCATGGATTTGTACGCACACAATGATTTCGTCTCCTGGATGGCGGCGGCCAATCTGTATAACGGTCTGCTCAAGCGCAGTCCGAAGGGCGAGATTGTTAACGATCTCGCGGACAGCTACACCAAGATCAACGATACGACCTGGGAGTTTACGCTGAAGAAGGGCGTCAAATTCCACGACGGCAATGAGCTGACCGCGGAGGACGTTAAGTTCACGCTTGAGCGGGCCACCAAGGATAAGACGCTCAATGAGGGCACCGCCTTCAAGTCCATCGCCGAGGTCAAGGTACTGGAGCCGCATAAGCTCCAGGTGCTCACTCAAAAGCCCGATCCGCTGCTGCTGAGCGTTGTGGCGCGCACCAGCGCCGTCATCTACCCCAAGAAATACATAGAGGAGAAGGGTGCCGATTACTTCAACGAGCATCCGGTCGGCACCGGCCCCTATAAGTTCGTAGAGTGGAAGCGCGGCAGCCACGTGACGATGGAGCCTTACGCCGATTACTTCGAGGGCGCGGCCAAGGATTGGAGCAAGCTGACCTTCCGCATCGTGCCCGAAGCGACGACCCGCGTCGGCGAGCTGCTGACCGGCGGCGTCGATCTCATTCCCGGCGTAGCCAGCAACGACTGGCCGCGTATCAAGGGCAACGCGACCACCGAGCTCGTGTCCGCCAATTCCAACCGCGTCGCGATTATTGTCCCCAAAGCTGCGCCCGGGACGCCGACAGCCGACAAGCGAGTCCGCGAAGCGATTGAGCTGGCGATCGACAAGAAGCTGATTATCGACAAGCTGCTTGGCGGGGATGCGAGCCAGACGCGTACACGCGTTACACCCGGAAGCTTCGGCGCCAACGAGAAGCTGTTCAATACTTCGCTGACCGACGTCGAGAAAGCGAAGCAGCTGTTAAAGGATGCCGGCTATGCCAACGGGCTGCAGTTAACGATGCAATCTTCCAACGGCCGTTACGCCAAGGATAAGGAAGTCGCCGAGATGGTCGTCGGCATGCTGGCTGCCGTAGGCATCCAGGTCAAGCTGGAGCTGATGGAGTGGAACAGCTATCTCGAATTGCGCAATGCCAATAAGGTCGGCGATCTGCATATGGTCTGGTTCGCCAACTCCTTCTATGACGCTCATATTATGATCGGCGAGCACCTGACCGGTTCCCGCTCGATGGAGAAACTGGGCTATACGAATCCCCAGCTCAAAGAAATCCTCACCAAAGCCGAGAGCAACATGAACGAAACTGAACGTGCGGCGCTGTATAAGCAGGCTCAGGAGATTGAAGCGGAAGAACGCATGCGCATTTATCTGTACTTGGAGCATAACACCTACGGAGTCAACAAGGCGGTCAGCTTCCAGCCTAGGCTCGATGAAATGATTAAGGCTTATGAAATCAAGCGCAAGTAACACGTCCGATCCACTTACCCGCAGGGAGCAGTCTGGAAATAAGGAAGTGAACGAATGAGACAATATGCCGCCCGACGCTTGATTCAGATGTTACCCGTTTTATTTATCATCGTGGCCATCGTGTTCGGTCTGATGTATCTGTCCGGCGACCCCGTAATTTTGATGCTGCCCGAGGATGCAACGGAGGAGGACCGGGCAGCGCTGCGACAGGCTCTTAATCTGGATAAGCCTTTCTACATTCAATTCGGCACTTATCTGTGGAATGTGCTGCAGGGCGACTTCGGCAAGTCGTTCCGCTATAACCAGGATGCGCTTGGGCTCGTCCTGGAACGGCTGCCCGCCACCTTCCAGCTTGCGGCCGTCTCCATGATCATCGCGATCGCGATTGCAATTCCTCTCGGCATTCTGTCCGCGACCCGACGCAACTCCGTACTTGAGCTGTTCGTCACCACCGGCACCGTACTAGGCAAAGCTATGCCTCACTTCTGGGTCGGCATCATGCTGGTGCTGCTCTTCGGCATCGAGCTGCAGTGGTTTCCGGTTTCCGGATCGGGTACCCTGGCCCATATGATACTGCCGGCGCTTACGCTGGGCACCTCGGTCTCGGCATATATCGCCCGGCTGACGCGCTCCAGCCTGCTGGAGTCGCTGAATCAGGATTACGTCCGGACTGCCCGAAGCAAGGGGCTCCGCCCTTCGCTCGTCGTCTACAAGCACGCGCTGCGCAATGCGCTGATCCCGGTGGTCACGATCATCATGATGCAGACGGGCGGGCTGGTCGGAGGAGCGCTGATCACCGAATCGATCTTCGCCTGGCCAGGCCTCGGGCAGCTGCTGGTGCAATCGATCAATGGCCGGGATATGGCAGTCGTGCAAGCCGCCATCTGCGTCATCGCTCTGCTCGTCATTGCGATGAACCTGATTACGGATTTGCTTGTAGGCTGGCTCGATCCACGCATCAAGTACAGATAGGAGTGTGCGCCGATGATATCCAATACGCAGGAGGCGCCCGTGCGCCCGCAGGAACTGGTCCGGGCATCCGGCCGGATAGGCAAGGCCGCGCCCAAGTGGCTGAGGCTTCTGCTTCAAAGCAAGACCGGGACCATCGGCTTCGTGATTCTGACGCTGGTGACCTTGACGGCGCTGCTCGCTCCATGGCTGGCGCCTTACGATCCGAACGAGCAGCATGTCGTGGATATGCTGGCGCCGCCTTTCTGGCTGGAAGGCGGCAGCTTCAAGTATATACTCGGCACGGACAATCTGGGCAGGGATCTGCTCAGCCGGCTCATCTACGGCGCGCAGGTTTCCCTGTTCGTCGGCTTCTTCTCCGTCGTCGTTGCCGGCTTAATCGGACTGGCCGTCGGCCTCGTATCCGGCTATTACGGAGGCTGGCTTGACAATGTATTCATGCGGATCGTCGACGCCTTCCTGGCGATTCCCAATATTTTATTCACGCTCGTTATCCTGAAGCTGACCGGCCCCGGGCTGATGACCCTGATCGTCGTACTGGGCGTAACCAATTGGGTCGTCTATGCCCGCGTCATCCGCAGCGAGGTGCTGAGCGTCAAGGAGAGGGAGTTCGTGCGGGCGGCACGCTCGATCGGCGTCCGGGATACCGTGATTATGGTCAGGCATCTGCTTCCTAACATCTTCTCCTCCTTCAGCGTCATCGCGACGCTCAGCATGGCGACTACGATAATTGCCGAGGCTTCGCTCAGCTTCCTGGGCCTGGGGATTCAGCCGCCTACGATATCCTGGGGCGGAATGCTGAGCTCCGGAAGGGAATATCTGGCCACCAACTGGGCTCTGGCTACTTTTCCCGGCATCGCCATTACCTTGACCACACTGGGCATTATTTTTCTGGGCGATTGGCTGCGCGATGTATTCGATCCCCGCTCGAGCGAGCTGTAGGCTAAGACGAACCTGGGAGGCTGCGAGATGGAACTATCTATGCTGCAAGTGCGTCATCTGAAAACGTATTTTTTTACGGAAAACGGCGCCGTTCCCTCCGTCGACGGGGTGAGCTTCGAGCTCCGCGAGGGAGAGACGCTGGGAATTGTCGGCGAATCCGGCTCTGGCAAAAGCGTCACCTCCCTCTCCATCATGAGGCTGATCGATAAGCCCGGAGAGATCATCGGGGGAGAAATCCGCTTTAAGGACAAGGATTTGCTGAAGCTGGGAGAAGCCGAGATGCGGACGATCCGCGGGCGGGAGATCGGAATGGTGTTCCAAGAACCTCTGACTGCGCTTAATCCGGTATTTCGAATCGGGCATCAGATTGCGGAGTCGCTGATCCATCACCTCGGTTTATCCCAAGCGGAGGCCAAGCGCCGGACGCTGGAGCTGCTGACCAAGGTCAGAATCCCGCGCCCGGAGAGCGTCTATAAGGCTTATCCCCATGAGCTTAGCGGCGGCATGAGGCAGCGTGCCATGATTGCGATGGCTATCGCCTGCCGGCCCAAGCTGATTATCGCCGATGAGCCGACCACGGCCCTGGATGTGAGCGTCCAGGCTCAAGTTCTGGATATCATGAAGGATATTATCGATCAGGAGGGCAGCTCGATGCTGCTTATCACTCATGATCTGGGGGTTATCGCGGAGATGGCTGACCGGGTCGCCGTGATGTATGCCGGTCAGCTGGTCGAGCAATGCGATGTTCACGCTCTGTTCTCCCGGCCGCTTCACCCATATACCCGTGGCCTGCTCCATAGCACGCCCAAGCTGGGCAGATGGGGCGAGCCGCTGGCTTCAATCGAAGGCGCGGTCCCGAATCCGCTGTCCATGCCCTCAGGCTGCCGGTTTCACCCCCGCTGTCCCCATGCTCTGCCGGCATGCGCTGAGCGGCAGCCGTCGCTTTATGACCAAGGCTCGCACCATGAAGTCCGCTGTCTGATGTACGATCCTCACTATGCCGATTTATGGAAGGAGGCGGCCGTTCATGGAACAACCGGTTAGCAGGCCAAGCCCGCTTCTGGAGATTAGAGAAATCAGCAAACATTACGAGATTGGCAGCGGCTTTCTCGGCCGGAACAAGCAGGTGCTCAAGGCTGTCGACCGGGTCGATCTGACCGTCTACCAGGGAGAAACCTTGGGAATCGTCGGCGAATCCGGATGCGGCAAATCGACGCTCGGCAATCTGATGATGCAGCTGACCGATGCGACCTCCGGAACCATCACCTTTGACAACACCCCGTTCAGCCAGCTTTCCCGGGAAATGCTGCGCCGGAAAAGAAGGGATATCCAGATGATATTCCAGGACCCGTTCTCTTCGCTGAACCCGCGGCTGAAAATTTTCGATATTTTGGCCGAACCTCTGCGCACCCACCGGATTGCGGAAGGCAGGCAGCTGACGGAACGGGTGCATGAGCTGCTGGAGGCGGTTGGACTTCCTCTTCAATCCGCAGACCGATATCCGCATCAATTCAGCGGAGGGCAGCGCCAGCGCGTCGGCATCGGACGGGCGCTTGCGCTTAAGCCCAAGCTCATCGTCTGCGATGAGCCGGTTTCAGCGCTGGATGTATCGATTCAATCGCAAATTCTGAATCTGTTGGCCAAGCTGCAGAAGGATTATCAGCTGACCTATGTGTTTATCGCTCACGGCATCCCCGCCGTCGCCTATATCAGTGACCGGATCGCCGTGATGTACTTCGGGCGGATCGTGGAAATCGCCGATAAGCGGGCTTTGATCGAGCGGCCGGCTCATCCTTATACGGAGGGGCTGATGGCTTCCGTTCCGATCTCCGCCCCGGAGCAAAGAGGCCGCAAGAAAGGTCTGGTCGGCGAAACGCCGAATCCGTTCCAGCCGCCGTCCGGCTGCGTCTTCCATCCTCGCTGTCCTTATGCGCAGCAGCGCTGCTCGGCCGAAGCCCCTTCACTCGCACCGCTGGCAGACGGACGGCTGGCCGCCTGTCATTATCCGCTGAACCAAGGAGGCGTTCGCTCATGACAACTTCACGCGGCTATGCCGTCAGCTCGGCACACCCTCTGGCCACGCGCGTCGGCATGGAGGTGCTGGAGGCTGGCGGCAATGCGGTGGATGCCGCCGTCGCCGTCTCGTATGCGCTGGGCGTCGTGGAATTTTACGCCTCGGGCATCGGCGGCGGCGGCGTTATGCTGATCTGTCCGCCGGACAGCCGGCCGCCGGTCGTCTGCGACTACCGTGAAACCGCGCCGATGTCCGGACATATCTCCCCCGAGGAGACTGGCGTCCCCGGCTTCGTCCGGGGAATGGAGCAGATCAGCGCCAGCTACGGTACGAAGCCTCTGGCTGAGCTGATCGCTCCCGCCATTCGCTTGGCCGAGGAAGGCTTCATCGCCGGAGAGGCGCTCGAGAGACAGGTCCGGCAAGCGGTTCATCTGAATGCCGAGCGGTTTCCCGGGCTATTCCCCGGAGGAGAACCCATTCGGTCGGGGACGCTCTTCAGACAGCCGGAGCTGGCCGCCACTATGCGCTCCATTCAACAATCAGGCAGCCGCTGGTTTTATGAGGGCGAATTCGCTCAGTCCTTTGCCGCTTCCGTAGATGGCATGGATGCGGAGGATCTCCGCGGATACCAAGCAGCCTTCAAGGAGCCACTGTATAACCGTTATGGGGACTATGAAATTGTCTCCTCCCCTCCCCCCTTTGGGGGAATGACGCTCATTCAGGCGCTTCGCGTCGGGGAAGCGGTCGGCGCTCCGGATTACCCTGCCCTCTCCGCCGAATCCATCCATCTCTGGGCGGCTGCAATCGCAGGATGCTATGAGCTGCGTAAAAGTACGATGGGCGACCCCGGCTTCTATCAAGCGGATACGGAGAAGTGGACCGGGGACGCCTGTATCGCGCAATTGGCAGCCGCTGTTCGGTCGGACGGGCTCGCGCAGACCGCCGCAGGCTGGGATGATGTGGCCAATACGACGCATTTCACCATCTTGGACTCCGCCGGCTTGTGCGTAAGTACGACGAATACCATCGGCGGATTTTTCGGTCCCGGCTTGTCGGTCGGCGGCTTCTTCCTGAACAACCAGCTGCGCAACTTCACTTCCGACACGGACGTCCAGTCCCCGAACAAGCCGGAGCCGGGCAAGCGGCCCCAAAGCTATGTGTGCCCGACTGTCCTGAGAAGCGAACGCCAGCTAATCGCCATCGGCTCTGCCGGCGGCAAACGGATTCCGCTGGTGCTGGCGCTAGTCTTGTCGTCTATGGTCAAGCATGGGCTGGATCTTGCTCATGCTGTTGCAGCTCCCCGTTTTTTCGCCGATCAGCAGACGATTCAGGTTGAGCAGCCGCTCCCCGCGGACACTAGGCAAACGTTGGAGGCTATGGGTTACGAGGTCATCGACCATCCTGAACCGTTTTTCTATGGCGGTATCCAAGGCCTGACCCAATGCCGGCTGACAGGAGCTGTAGCAGCTGCGGCCGATCCTCGGCGCGGAGGGCTGGCTCAGACAGGGACCGCTCTTGTCTAACTAGACTACTCCTTGATCACCTTTGCGTATGACCGCCTGCTGTCGGCAGGCGGTCTGTTTGTATTTGGGCAAGACCCATCATCTTCATGCCTTGACCTTCACGCAGCGTTAACGTGTATGCTGGCCCTATCACGTTAAGGAGATGATGTTTATGCCCAACCATACTTATATTTACGAAAATCAAGCGGCTCTCTATGAGCTGATGGTATCCAAACAGCCCTTGCTTTCGGATGTCATCGCACGTATCGCTCCTTATTCCGGCCGCTATATTCTCGATCTGGGAGCCGGCTCCGGACGTTTGACTGCCGAGTTGGCAAATAAGGCGGCATCCGTCACGGCAACCGATCTGTCGCCGGCGATGTTGGACGTACTGCGGGAGCGGCTTGCACGTCTTGACGCAAGGACGCCCGTGCTTACGTATGCGGCAGACCACCGTCAGCTTCCGCTGGCCGATCAGTCCTTTGATCTCGTCGTATCAGGCTGGAGCATCTGTTACCTGACACAATCTCATCTTCCCGAATGGAGCGACAATCTGGCCGCGGTGATGAACGAGATCGACCGGGTCCTCAAGCCGGGAGGGAGCATGATCATCTTGGAAACGATGGGAACCGGCTATACGGAGCCTCATCCCCCCGAATTCCTGAAGCCTTATTATCAGGCATTGGAGCAGGAGTACGGGTTCAGACACGACTGGCTGCGGCTCGACTATACCTTCGACAGCGTGGAGCAGGCCGCCGAGCTGACACGCTTCTTTTTCGGAGACGAGTTGGGGGATACAGTGAAGAGGAACAACTGGAGCGTGGTGCCCGAATGCGCCGGGATCTGGTGGAAGCGCAAATAAGACCTTCCCGTCAGAAGGAAGGTCCTCATCGCTATGCTTGAAACCAGGTGAACTTTATGCGGGACGCAAGAAGCAAAAAAGCCGCTTTACAGTCCGAAGATCGCATCGATCATCGGCTTCGTCTCCCCGCCCGGGTAAAGCAAGTACAGCAGCACATAGACGGCGACGCCCGTCGGCGCGGTAAGCAGCCACATGACCGCCGTTATGCGGCCGATCCGTTTGTGCTTGAACCAGCGCTGCTTGAAGGCATGAAGCAAGGTCACGATCCCGAAAACACCTGCAAGCGTAGCGAGTGCAATATGGAAAAACAGGAACAGATGGTATGCCAGCTTCAATTCCTCGGGACCGCCGAAGCTGGTGTTGCCGACAAAAATCGTGCGGCTCGCATAGATCAGGAAAAATGCCAGGGCGAAGCCGGCTCCCCACAGCATCAGCTTCTCATGCGTCTGCCGGTTTCCTTTCACAATATGGAACCATCCGAACGCAACAAAGATCGCACTGATGACAATAAAGCTTGTGCTGATCGTAGGCAATAAGACGGAAAGCTTCATTGTTACTCCTCCACTATTTGCTTCTGCCAAGGTCGTTAAGCTCGGTTTGCATGGCTGGCGGCCTGCAGGTAGCCGTCACTGCCCAAATCTTCTTCCTCATCCCGTTTGCGTTCTCTGCGGTACCAGCGGAAGAAGGTGTAGCCCAGAGCAATCCCGTACACAATCTCCTGAACGATCTTCATGATGACGCCGCCAAGCTGCTGATCGTCGAGCATCGGCAGCAGCAGCATGCTCTGCGGAACGGCTGCATACATCGCATACATCGGCTCTTTCGCAAAAATAATCAGCGCGCATGCCGGCGTAAGCAAAACTCCGTTCAGGAAAATATACGCCATACGCTTGAGCTCGGACATCCGGTTGTATTCGGGCAGCGGGCAAAATACCGGGAACCAGAGCATGAAGGCAGATATCAGGAAAACAACCCTGTATGCAAACAGCAATGTCGTATTGGCCATCAAAGCATCCATAATAAACGGGATGTGATAGACCGAGAAAACGAAGTTAAACAGGAACAGCGCCAGCAGCGGGTTCGTCAGCCAGCGCACAAATCGCTTTGCGCCTTCGCTTTGGATCGCGGGACGAAGAAGCCATCCGGGCAGACCGACCAGCAGCAGCGGCGGCATAACTAAGTACAGAATCGACTGCTGCAGCATGTGGAGACTGAAAAAGTAGTGATGCCCGTAATAGGCCATCGGCGAACCCTCAGCTATATACCAGCATACAATGCCCAGCCAAAAGTACAGCTGGAGCTTGGGAGCAACAGGCTCGCTATCCGCGAAATGATGACGCCAGCGGTTGACAGCGAACGTATACAACAGACCTATGACCAGAAGCAGGACTAGAATCCCCGGATTCCACATCTGGGCGAATGACCCGGCAGCCGTATGTCCGGCATGTGTGAGAACCGTGCTTGTATCCATATCGAATGACTCCTTCCTTCCCGGCTTGTTCTCCGGAGCTGTGTCTAATTCGTGAATTATTTCGCAAGCCATCCCAAAGGCATGCCCGCCTTGCCCAAGGCAAGCGGGCATCCACCGAAGCCGGAGGCTTCGCGGCATAACTTAAAAAAGAGGGGCTGTTCAACAAGTGACAAGCCGCCTCTTTTTCAACTATGTTACCACCACATCCAGTAAACAGCGGCTGCTAGAGCCGTTAAAGCAATGAAAAATCCGAAGCATAATCCCACGATCGGAAAGAAATGACCGCGATCCTTCATATGCATCCAATATGCCAATTGGAACACGATCTGGATCAGCGCGAGTCCCGTCAGAAACCAGATAATGAACGTTCTGTCCAAACCTCCGTACATGACGACAGCGAAGGAAAGCATCGTCAGTACAATCGAGATGATGTACGAGACATAGTGGTTCCGCGGCCCTTCCAACCGGTGACGATGATTGTCTGCCGATGAAGAAGAATGTTGGTTCGCCATGCTTATGGACCCACCTTTCCGAGCAGGTAAACTACCGTGAAGATGAACACCCACACAACGTCGATAAAGTGCCAGTACAGTCCGGCTACATAATACTTAGGAGCTGTGACAGTTGTCAGACCTTTCTTAAAGCCCGAAATAATCAGCAGTGAAATCCATAGCACCCCGAACGCCACGTGAGCTCCGTGGAACCCGACAAGCGTATAGAAGGATGTAGCGAATGCGCTCTTCGAGAACGTATGGCCTTCATGCACATAGTGAACGAACTCATAGATTTCCAGGCCAAGGAATGCCAGACCGAGCAAAACAGTAACAAACATCCAGCCTTGAAGCTTCTGGAACTGGCCCCGATGCAGAGCCATAGTCGCGAAAACGCTGGTGAGCGAGCTTGTAAGCAGAATGAAGGTCGAAATAGCAACCAGATCAAGCTGGAACAAATGCTCAGCGGTAGGTCCGTCAGGAACTTGATTGCGCAGGGCGATGAAGGAGGCGAAGAGCGTACCGAACAGTACGCACTCGCCGCCCAGGAACAGCCAGAAGCCCAGAACCTTGTTCTTGCCTTCCAGTGTCGCTGTCTCCGCGTGGGGTGGCAGGGCACCGCCTACTTCGTGATGTGCTGCACTCATGCCTTAACCCCCTTATCATTAAGCTCTTCAGGCTCGATATGGAACCCGTGATCGTCATAAACCGAACGGAAGAACATACAAACCAGGGTGAAGCCGATACCCAATATACTTACCAAGTACACGTGATACATGAATCCGTAACCTGCGATGAAAAGACCCAAGGACATCAGGAACGGAAGAATCGATGGAGACGGCATATGGATCGAACCGATCGGTTCGGCCGGCGTCATCTCTTTGTTGCCTGCCATCTTCTCTTTCCAGAAAGCATCGTAGCCGCGAACGAGCGGAGTCTGCTTGAAGTTGTACTCCGGCGCTGGCGATGGAATCGTCCACTCCAGCGTACGCGCATCCCATGGATCGGCAGGAGCCGTCATCGGTTTGCGGGCCGTTGAAATAATGTTGATCAGGAACACGATCGTACCGACACCCATCAGGAAAGCGCCGATCGTACTGATAAAGTTGCCTTCTTCAAGCCCGACTCCCGGCTCGAACGTAAATACCCGGCGCGGCATCCCCATAAGGCCCAGGAAGTGCTGCGGGAAGAACGTCATATGGAAGCCGATAAAGAAAGTCCAGAAGTGAATTTTTCCTAAGGTTTCGTTCAGCAGACGGCCGAACATCTTAGGCCACCAGTAGTAAGAAGCCGCGAACAAGCCAAGCACCAGACCGCCGACGATAACGTAGTGGAAGTGAGCAACGACGAAATACGTATCATGATATTGGAAGTCGGCTGCCGGAACGGCCAGCATGACCCCGGTAACTCCACCCATCGTAAACGTCGGGATGAAGGATGTTGCGAACATGTTGGCTGTCGTAAAGCGAATTTGTCCGCCCCACAGCGTGAACAGCCAGTTAAAGATCTTGACGCCCGTAGGAACGGCGATAGCCATCGTCGCTACCCCGAATATCGCATCCCCTACAGGTCCGATACCCGTTGTAAACATGTGATGCGCCCAAACCATGAAGCCCAAAAATCCGATCAAAGCTGTAGCAAATACCATCGAGCTGTAGCCGAACAGGCGCTTGCGGGCGAAGGTCGCTACGATCTCGGAAATAATACCGAATGCCGGCAAGATCAGGATGTACACCTCAGGGTGACCAAAGATCCAGAAAATATGCTCCCAAAGCACCGGATTACCGCCCTTCGATACATCGAAGAAGGCGCCGCCGAAAATCCGGTCGAACATCAGCTCAACAAGACCTACCGTAATGGCAGGGAAAGCGAACAAGATGAGAAGCGATGTAATAAACGATGCCCATGTAAACATAGGCATTCTCATATACGTCATGCCAGGCGCACGCATATTGATAATCGTGACGAGGAAGTTAATCCCCCCGATCAGCGTACCGAGACCTGCGATCTGCAAACCGAGCACATAAAAATCAACGCCCTTGAATACGCCCGTGCTGTCGACAATACCCGATAATGGAGGGTATGCCGTCCAGCCTGCGGCAGGAGCGCCTCCCAAAAACCAGGATGTGTTCAGCAGCACGCCGCCGAAGAAGAACAACCAAAAACCGAGTGCATTGACGAAGGGGAACGCAACGTCGCGCGCGCCGATCTGCAGCGGCACGATGGCGTTCATAAAACAGAAGATAACCGGCATCGCAGCCAAGAAAATCATCGTTGTTCCATGCATCGTCGTCAATTGGTTAAAGGTGTCGCCGATAAAAATACTTTGGTTCGGATAAAGCAGCTGAATACGAATCAATAACGCTTCAAGTCCGCCCAGCAGGAAAAATATCCCGCCCGCAAGCAGATACAGAATGCCGATTTTTTTATGGTCAACCGTTGTTAGCCAGTCCATCAGCCCGGTATGACGTTTTACCGTATGAGCATGTGCCACGTGTTTAACCTCCTTTTCCTTGATGCTCGTTACTGAGGAAGCTTCAACGAGTTCAAATATTTAACCAAATCATTAAGCTCTTGATCCTTGAGCGCTTTTTGCATATTAGGAGCGCCTTCCGAGAAACCAGGCATTTTGGCGCCAGGTTTGATCGATTGCGGGTCCTTGATCCATTCTTTGAGCTTCGCATCATCATGAGGCAGAATGCCCGCTACTCTTTCGCGGGAAGCAAAGCCGTTCAGGTTCGGGCCTGCGCCCAAGCCCTGCGCGTTCACCGCGTGACAGGAGAGACAGTTGTCTTTAAACAGCTGCTCGCCGGCTTTCGCATCGGCCGGTATGGCAGCCGGTGTTTTCATCTTGGACACCCATTGGTCGAACTGGGCTTGATCCATAGATTTCACCTTGAAATCCATCAAGGAGTGGGACGCTCCGCACAGCTCCGCGCACTTGCCGAGGAACGTATCCGCTTCATCCGCTTCCAGGTAATAGACGTTGGTCAATCCAGGGTTCGTATCCATCTTGCCGCCGAGCGAAGGAACCCAGAAGGAGTGCTTCACGTCGGACGCCGTCAGCTCGAAGGCAATTTTCTTGCCTGTCGGAATAACCAGATCCTGTGCTGTCGCAATGCCCAGCGAAGGATAGTCGAACTGCCACCAGAAAGCGTGCGCCGTTACTTTGACATGCAGCGCATCCTTGTTGTCTCTGTGGTCTTCCAGAAGCTTGAACGTGTATTGTACCGTCGGCACAGCCAATACGAGCAGCAGGATAATCGGGATAGTCGTCCAGATAATCTCCAGCGTATGGCTGCCTTCAACTTGTTTTGGAATGATGTCCTTCTCGCCTTTTTTCTTTCTGAAGCGGAACAAGACGTAAATATAGAGTACAAATACAACAACGACGACCGCGATCATGATGAAAAAGCTTAGCTTCATCAAGTACAGCTGATCTCTGGCTACCGGACCCCTTGGCTTCAAGGCGGAAATCGTATCGTCTCCACACCCCGTTAGCAGCAGCATCATCAACCCAAAAAGAGGGATGGATCGCCACAGATTTTGCCATCGAATCATCTTCTCAATCCCACCTTAAAAAGCAAGTATTTTTCGAACAAAATAGGTCATTTTTTGTCAATGAACCTAATCACCATATTAACTATAAATTCGTCCCTGTTTTTTGTCAATGAATCTAGAGAAGTTCACAAAACGGTCATAACTCCTGATTTTTTCTTGATTTATGCGGGTTTTTCAGGCTTGGCACAGCTCTTGTCCCCCCTCTTGAAAGCGTTCAATTGCGTTCTTTCCCGCTTGATTCAGACTCTATTTGTTTATTTCCATTATGCGGTTTCTTTATGCATGTTTTGGCCTTCCTTCGTCCGAATCAAATTCGCCGGCTAAACTCATCCTAAGCTCAAGGCATTAGGGAAGTTTTCGCTGCAAACGTTCAGCCTCTAGCCTATGCAGCCGCCAGATCCTATTTTGCCCGAGAAAGGGAGGTCATGAGCCACCATGCGAATGATTCGTACGATACCCGTCATAACCGTGTTCCTCGGCTGCGTTTTCTTGACCGGATGCTTCAGCAAGTACGATTACAACAGCGCGAACAATTACGGCAGCAAACGCGATCAGCCCAGACAAGACACTTCGCGCGCTTACCAGACCGCTCAGCAGCACGCTCCCGTCAGCCATCGAATAGCCAATTTGGAGATGAATCAATTTTTATCCGATCAAGTGGCGGCGATGGACGGGGTAAACAGCGCCATCGTAATGATGGGCGACAATATCGCCTACACGGCCATTACGATCGATAGCACGGCCAGCGGGACGCGCGGGGGAGATATCAAGGGCACGGAGACTAATAATTACGGATTGGTCAAAGGTTTGTATAATCCTTACACCCCGCAAAGCGACAATGCCAACCCGGACGATCTGATTTCAGGCAGCAGCGGTGCCGAAACGGAGATGCATCACGAGCATTTGTCCCATCTGTTCAAGCAGAAAATTGCGGAGAAAATTCGTTTGCTGCAGCCAAGCGTCACCGATGTCTATATCTCGGCCAACCGCATCGTGGTGAATGAATTCAACCGTATGGCTCAAGAAAGCTGGCAGGGTCGGTCTCTGGAGCCGTACAAAAATTCATTCATTGAGTTGATGGAGCGCACCTTCGGAACGGAGCCGACCATCCCTAATCAGGCGGAGGCGAACGGCCGGGAATAACCAACTCTGAAACTGCACATGCGCGGCCTTGAGCGGCGCCTGGCAGTTTCTTTTTATGCCTGCATGCTGTAGAATGCATTATTAATAAGTAGAAATCATATCGAAGCGGCTTGAGCGCACCCGCTCGTGCAAAATTTGCGATTTAGGAGATATTATAATGAAGAAAAACGAATTTGCCTCACTAGGCGTAAGCGAACAAGTGTCTGAGGCTCTGCTGAAGTTCGGCTATCAGGAGCCGACGCCCATTCAGAAGGAAGCTATCCCCACAATATTATCCGGCAGCGATCTGATCGCTCAGGCTCAGACGGGAACAGGCAAAACGCTGGCCTTCGTCCTCCCTATTCTGGAGACGGCGGACCCTTCCAAATCCCATGTGCAGGCGCTGATCGTCACACCGACCCGCGAGCTGGCCATTCAGATTACGGAGGAAGTGCAGCGCTGGGCGCCGCTGATGGGTCTGAACGTGCTGTCTGCCTACGGCGGACAAGATGTTGAGAGGCAGCTGCGCAAGCTGGAAGGCGGCGTGCATATTATTGTAGCAACGCCGGGCCGACTGCTGGATCATATCCGCCGCGAATCGGTCGCTCTGCATAAGCTGTCCATTCTCGTGCTCGACGAGGCCGATCAGATGCTTCATATGGGCTTCCTGCCCGAGGTGGAGGAGATCATCTCGGTTACCCCGTCCAGACGCCAAACGCTGCTGTTCTCGGCCACCATGCCGCAGCGCATCCGCGACTTGGCCAAAATTTATATGCGCAACCCGCTTGAAGTCGAAGTAAAAGCCAAGCGGGTTACGCTCGACGGCATCGAGCAATTGCTGATTCAGACGACCGACCGCGGCAAGCTGGACACGCTCTGCAAGCTGATCGACGACGAGAACCCTTACCTGGCGATGATCTTCTGCCGGACGAAGCTCCGCGCCGGCAAGCTTAGAGCCGAGCTGGCCGAGCGCGGGTACTCCTGCGACGAGCTGCATGGGGATCTGACACAGGCGAAGCGCGAGCAGGTGATGAAGCGGTTCCGCGATGCCAAGATCCAGCTGCTGATCGCTACCGATCTGGCTGCCCGCGGTCTGGATATCGAAGGCATCACGCATGTGTTCAATTACGATATCCCGCACGACGCGGAAAACTATATTCACCGTATCGGCCGGACCGGTCGCGCCGGTCAAACCGGCAAAGCCATCACGCTGGCCGCTCCGCGCGACGCCGAGTATATCGAGCTGATCGAGCGCGGCATCAAAGCGACGCTGCCCAAGCAGCGGGCTGGCAAGCCGGCGCCGGACAGCGCTGGCGGCGAGCGAGCGAGCGGGCGCAGCGCGAGTGAGCGTGGCGCAAGCGGGCGCGGCGCGAGCGGGCGCGGCGCGAGTGAGCGTGGCGCGAGCGGGCGTGGTGCGAGCGGGCGCGGCGCGAGCGGGCGTGGTGCGAGCGGGCGCAGCGCGAGTGGGCGTGGCGCAAGCGGGCGCGGCGCGAGTGGGCGTGGCGCGAGCGGGCGCGGCGCGAGCGGGCGTGGCGCAAGCGGGCGCAGCGAGAGCGGGCGTGGCGCAAGCGGGCGCAGCGAGAGCGGGCGTGGCGCAAGCGGGCGCGGCGCGAGTGGGCGTGGCGCAAGCGGGCGCGGTGCGAGCGGGCGTGGCGCGAGTGGGCGCAGCGCAAGCGGGCGCGGCGCGAGTGAGCGTGGCGCAAGCGGGCGCGGTGCGAGCGGGCGCGCAGCGCTGGGTGAAGCGAGCTCTCGTTTCGACGCGGAGCGCGAAACGAAGAGCTTCACCCAGCTGCGCGCCCGCGGCAGCGCAGGCTCGGGCCGCCCGTCGGTTCCGGGCGGGCAAAATGCTGGCGCACGCTTCGGCGGCGAGCGCGAGGAAGCGCGTCCCCGCCAGGACGGACGCGCCTCAAGCGCTGGCCGCGGAGCCAGCGCCGCACCGCGCGGGCGCGGCGGCGCGCCTGGCAAGCCGGCAGCGAAGGGCGGCCGGCAGCAGCCGCGCGGCGCATCGGGCGGCAAGCGGCAGCAAAGTCGGCCTCCCGGCGGACGACGCGGGCGGTAGAAGCCTCTGACCTACTGGCCGCATATGCCAAGTGGCTGGCTCTCTGCGCAACGTCAGCCTCGTTTAAAAAATGACAGGATACTCGTTACTGCTTAGGACTCCTCTGCCCCTGGAGACCTAAGTAGTAACGAATGTTCCACGCATATCCCCTTTCGACCGTAAACCGAGAGTATTCTGTCCGGTTTTCCGCACAAATCCTCCACCTCGAGCGCACGTCCGGAGCATTATGTCCGGTTTTCCACACAAATCCTCCACTTCGATCGCACGTCCGGAGCCTTTTATCCGGTTTTCCGCACAAATCCTCCACTTCGATCGCACGTCCGGAGCATTATGTCCGGTTTTCCACACAAATCCTCCACCTCAAGCGCACGTCCGGAGCATTATGTCCGGTTTTCCACACAAATCCTCCACCTCGATCGCACGTTCGGAGCCTATTATCCGGTTTCCCCCATAAATCCTCCATTTGCCAGCTATACGAGACCGCTTTGCACGATTTTTCCGTTATTACTCAGGGTTCTCTGAACTGTCCTCCAATAAGCAGTCCCGCTCCGACGACGCCCTCTTTACTTTCCGTCCTTTTCTCCGACAGCTGCCGCACGCCATCTCGAAAAGATGAATCGTTCCCGTACAGTTTGCCATAAACCTTTACCAGAAAACAGAACTCATGTAATATGAAGGGTAAGCAATCGGCAAGGAACTGCACTTCACTATCGAGGGAGGGTTTCTATGTACGAACTGAACAATCAAGAACTCATATTTGTATTCACTGGCCCCAATGGGGCAGGACGCAGAACGGTCGCTCAGATGTCAGGCAGTACGCTGGGAATCAAGCAGGTAATTTCGTACACGACCCGCCCTCCCCGCTCATCCGAGGTAGACGGGCAGGATTATCATTTTGTTTCGGCTGCAACCTTTGCGGAGGCGGAAGCCAGGAACGAATTTATCGAGGTTATCGAGATCGACGGCAACCGGTACGGAATCAAGGATGCCGATGTGGTCGACCAGTTGCAGAAGCATGGCGCGGTATATTTGGTTCTGAACCGGTACGGCGCAGAGACGCTGAAGAAGGTATACGGCGACCGTGCGGTGCGCATTTTCATTTACGCGGATCGCGATACGGTGCAGCGGCGCGAGCAGGAACGCGGCGACTCGCCGGATATGATCGAGCGATACATGTCCCATTATGAAGAAGAGATGGCTTACAAGGATTCCTGTGAGCACGCCTTCGAGAATCTGGATCTCGCTCATACGGTATTCGATCTCACGAAGGCGCTCGACGACAACTATTTGCACCGCAATCTGCTCGATTTGGACTAGAATGCGCTTCGCGCACCAAATGGAAGCGGAAGCAAGACCGTCAGCCCGTTTCCGGCGCAGACGGTCTTTTTCATCTCGAGCGGCTATCCCGTCTCGCGCTTTCTGTCCTAGATAAGATTGCTTATCCGGCAAATTGCCAATTCTAAATAAAGACAGGAAGCAAGCAACTTGCGAAGCGAAAACCCGACCGACTCCCTGCCCATTCAGGGTGTTCGACGGGATGCTTGCAGACACATTCATATTGATATGAGCAAAGGAGGCTAACCGTCGCTATGGCGATCCTATTTATTGAACCGACCCCCAGCCCTAACACGATGAAAATTACACTCGACGCCAAGCTCCCGGACACCACACGTTTGACCTATACCAAGGATCAGGCCGCGGATGCGCCGGAGCCGTACAACCGGCTGCTCGCCATAGAAGGCGTCCGCAGCTTATACCATGCCAGCGACTTCATCGCGCTGGACCGCACGCCGAGGGGAGATTGGCAGCATATTTTGGCCGGAGCCAGACGTGTTCTCGGGGAAGCGGCGACGCCCGGAGGAGGCAAGCCCGCGGCCGAGGCCGCAAATTCCGAAGCGGCTGGCGCAGACGGCCTGCCGGATTCCCAGCCGCCGCTAAGCGCATTCGGCGAAGTCAGCGTGAAGCTCCAGCATTTCCGCGGCATCCCGCTTCAGGTGCGGGTATCGGCAGGCGATGAGGAGAAGCGGGCCGCCATGCCGGAGCGCTTCACGCAGGCCGCCATCCGGGCGGCGTCAGCCTCGCCTAATCTGATCAAGGAAAGGTCGCTTGAGGAGTGGGATACAAGGTACGGCGAGCTCGATGAAGTGCTCGACTCCATCGTACAGGAGCTTGACGCCTCCTATGACGATAAGCGCCTGGAGGAGCTGGCCGCTCAAGCCGCCTCCGGCAAACTGGCTGCCGGTGCGGAAGAGGTAGCCGCTGCGGCGCGCCGCTCGCTTTCTTATGAGGAGACCGAACGCCAGCTTCGCTCGGAGGACTGGAAGCTGCGATACGCGGCGCTGGAGCAGATTAAGCCTTCCGCCGAGACGATGCCTCTGCTGATTCTGGCGCTCGACGATGCGCAGACGGCGGTCCGGCGGCTGGCGACGGTATATCTGGGCGATTTGAAGGACCCGGTCGTGCTTCCCTACCTGTATCGCGCCCTTCAGGACAAATCGGCTTCCGTCCGCCGTACGGCCGGCGATACGTTGTCGGATATTGGCGACCCTGCCGCCCAGGCAGCGATGATCGGTGCGCTCGGCGACGCCAACAAGCTGGTGCGCTGGAGAGCGGCCCGCTTCCTGTATGAAGCCGGGGATGAGCAAGCGGTGCCCGCCTTGAAGCAAGCGGCGGAGGATCCCGAATTCGAAGTGAGGATGCAGGCCCGCATAGCCTTGGAACGAATCGAGGGGGGACATGCGGCCGAAGGTTCCGTCTGGCAGCAGATGACCCGCCGGAACGAAGCTTGACCCCTGCGCTCCGCAGTATCCGGACCGGATATTGCGGTTTTTTTCGTTCCAATTCTTATGAAACTGTCATATTCGATTATTTCGAATGCTGATATAATAGAAAAGGAGATGCGGCCAGAGACTCATGCCGCTGGTATGATTTTTTACATGATTCGACACACACGGACTTTTACATAAGGAGAGAGATGTTCTTGCGCAAAACGATTGCCCTGCTGTCACTAACGGCCGCCACGCTTGCCGTTCCATGCCTATCCCCGGCCCTCCCTGTCTCCCTGGGGTCTTCCGTTCAAGCGGCCGCTGCCTCACCGTCGCTTGTCGTGAGCGGCAATGCGGTACAAGGAGATGTCCCATTCTATCTCGGCGGAGCAAGCGGAGCTACTTTGTTTGCACCGGCCAGGCTGGTGCTCGAGGCTTTAGGCTATACGGTCACTTGGAAACAAGAGGAACAGTTATTATTCGCCCAGCTTCAGGATGCGACCGTCCAGCATAAGCCGGGAGGCGCTGCCTGGACCGTGAACGGTCACTCCTTCGTGCTAAGCGATGCTTCGGTCATGCGTGACGGGACAGTATGGATGCCCGTGCAGCCTGTCATGGAGACGCTCGGCCAAGAGCTGAAGTGGAGTTCTCTGACTTCCACCCTGTATGTCAAGCCCTCTTTCGTCGCCTCGGTGCAGGAAACGCTGAGCTACGGCTATACCCGGCTCAGCTATGAGGGCGAAACCTCGGATGGCCTCCGGCATGGCGAAGGCAAGCTGTATCTGGACGGCAAGCTGTGGTATGAGGGCAGCTTCCGCCACAACAAGCTCAACGGCGGAGGCAAGCTGTACATCAATGGCCAGCTCCGGTACGAAGGCGGCTTTTCCGACGACCGGCCGGATGGCAAGGGCAAGCTGTATTTGGCCAGCGGCTCCGTCTATGAAGGAGATTTCCGCGGCGGGCAGCAGACGGGCAAGGGCGCCTAGTACGGCGCAGGCGGTCAGCCCCGTTATGATGGCGAATGGGTCAACGGTTTGATGGAAGGCGCCGGACATGTCTACAATGAGCAGGGCGAGCTCGTATACTCCGGCGAGATGAGACAGAACCGTCAGCATGGCATGGGCGTCGCTTTCGCCAAAGCAACCCGTGAAGCGGCGGGCAGCGCGACAGGCGCTCAAACCGGCAAAACCGATAAGCCGGTCAAAATTTATGAAGGCCAGTGGGCGGACAATGTCCGTTCAGGCACCGGAAAGTCGTTTGACAGCTCAGGCAAGCTGGAGTATTTGGGCAATTGGAGCAATGACAAGAAGGACGGCGAAGGCCTTGCTTACAAGGTATCGGACAAGGACTGGGCCAAAGAAAACGAGAACGGCGAGCTGATCGCTCAGGCGTTGGAGACGACAGAGATCCGGCAGGTTACTTACAGCAAGGGCATCAAGATCGCCGAAGGCGACAAATACCTCCACACGGGTCCCAAGCTGGCTGATGGAACACCGCATGGAGCTGGCGTTCTTTATTACGATTCCGGCGTCAATATAGCTTCAGCGCTCGGATCCCTGCTGGATACGGTCATCTATTACGAAGGCGTATTCGTCCAAGGCCGGATGACTGGCGAAGGCAAGCTCTTTGACAAAAAGGGCAAGCTCGTCTACGAGGGGCAGATCGTCGACGGCAAGCGAAGCGGCCGCGGCAAGAGTTATGAAAACGGCATTCTCGCCTACGAGGGAGAATGGTCGGGAGACCAGCGCTCCGGACTGGGCCGCCGCTACACATACGATAAGTCGTATACAGGCTCCGATTTTACGGGCAGCTCCTCTCTGCTCATGTATGAAGGCCGGTTTGCCGCTGACAAAGAAACCGAGCAGATTGCGGTTTACCGCCACTACGGCAATTTCGTGGACGGGCTCCCGGATGGATACGGTTCTGTGATGCTGGTGCATGACTATAAACACGACACCGGACCCAAGTCGCTGGACAAAGAGCAGGGTCTCGCTTGGCTGATCTATGAAGGAGAGTTCCGCAAGGGCTTGCGTGAAGGCAAAGGCAAGCTGTACGAGGACAATAAGCTGGTGTATGACGGGGAGTTCCGCAAGGGCTTGCGTGAAGGCACCGGTACTTCCTACGAGGACGGCCTGGTTTATAAAGGTCCGTTTGCAGCCGACCTCAAAGAGGGCGAAGGCGAGATGTTTGATGCTTTCGAAACGCTGCGCTTTGCAGGCACATTCAAGAAAGGGAAGAAAACCGGCTTCGGCCGTCTGTATTCCGAGAACGGACTCTTAACCTACGAAGGCCAATTCAAGAACGACTGGAAGCACGGCTACGGCAAGCTGTTCGGCGCCGATGGCAAAACGCCTTTCTACCAAGGGGAGTTCCGCGACGATAAAACGCTGAGCCAATATTTGCAGGACCTAAAAGAGAAATCTCAATAAGGAGGGGCCGCATGAGTTACAAACCTATCCCATGGCTGGCGTTTCTGCTGCTCGTCTTCGCTGCGCTTGGATGGAGCAGCCCCGCCGAGGCCGCCGCCGGCTCCAAGGATAAAGACACGGTTACCGTCAGCGCCGCCGCCTACGGTCCGAAGCTGGCCGCGCTCTACACCAGCCCTGAGCTGGCCTTGGGATTCAATCCGGACGAGAGAAACTACTCCATCTCCGTCCCTTATGATGTCAAGCAGATTAGCCTGTGGGCGAGATCCGAGGATTCGCAGGCCTCTGTCACCATCAACGGCAAGCTCGTGGGCTGGAACGACAACTTCACGACCTCCTTGGAGGTCGGCAGCAATACGATTACCATCAACGTATCGCTTTTGGGCGAGCGGGGACAATACGAAATTAAGATCAACCGTCAGGCAGGCGCTACCGACGACTCTCTGGGCAGCCTGTCCGCCAGTCCCGGACGGATGTACCCGTCCTTTAGCCCGAATACAACCGAGTACACGCTGTATATCGACTATCCGATCGAATACGCTTATGTCACCGCCTATGTACGCAATAAGGATAAGGCGACACTGCAATTCAACGGTCAAGCCTTCCCGGACGGGTCGACAGTCAGCAACAAGAAGCCGCTGACAACCGGAGAAACAAGCCTTGTCATCACAGTGGTCGCCCAGAACGGCAATTCTACGGCCTACACAATCACAATCAAGCGGGGTGGCCCAACCAGCCACCCGATGCCGAGCGGCAGCAGCGGCACCTTCGACGTGCAGCCCATTGCCAAGACAAGCACCGACCGGCTCACCGAACCGTTCGGCGTGAAGAAAGTGCAGCTCGACATCGCGCTGGCACCCTATCAATCGGCCTTGGCCGCAGCCAATAACGAAGCTGTGCTCGTAGACGGCACAGCCAGCCAGCTCCGTCCCTATATGGAAGTCAAGCTGCTGTCCGAGCTGTGGAGAGCGGCAGCCGCCAACAACAAAACGCTGCTCGTTCATACCAACGAGGTCGATATCTCGCTGAAGCCTTTGGCGCTCCCGCAAAGCACGGCGGACGCTTCCGTACTGCTGACAGTAAAGCCCGTCGACCTGACTGCCCGCAAGGAATGGACCAGCAGGCCCTCGTCTGCTGGTCGTACGATCGGCGCATTCGAGCTGGGCCTGGAGTCGGTCGGTGAAGATACGGCGCGCTGGGCTCGTCCGATGACGACCGCGCTGAAGCTGGACCCTCTCAGCATCACGCAAGCCTCAAAGCTGGGCGCTTACCGGTATGATGAGCCTGCTCATACGTGGGTTTTCCTGGGCGGGGAGCTGAAGAAGGGCAACCGGTTCGAATTTCAGACCGATACGCTCGGGTTGATTGCCGTTTTCGAGGAGAATAGGTCTTATAGTGATATTCAGGGGCATTGGGCGGAGTCCTACATCTCCATCATGACATCCAAACAGATCGCAGGCGGAGTAGGCGAAGGAAAATTTGCGCCGGATGAACAAGTCACCCGGGCGGAGTTCGCTTCGATGCTCTCCCGGACGATGAATTTGCAGGAGACGGCGTCTGTTCCGTTCCCCGACGTTCCGGCGGACGCCTGGTACCGGTATGACATAGCGAAGGCGGTATCGGCAGGGCTGATCGAAGGACTGGACAACGGCTCGTTCCTCCCCCAGGCTACCATTACCCGCGAGCAGATGGCCGCGATGATGATGCGTGCCTACAGCTTGAAGACCAAGATTCGGCAGCAGGATATTTTACTCCCGCCCGGCTCCAGGTTCAGCGATGAAAGTGACGCGGCAGACTGGGCTTTGCGAAGCGTTCGACTGGCCGACGCCGTCGGATTGATGAACGGAGCGGCGGGCGGCGCCTTCCATCCGAAACAAACCGCTACCCGGGCTGAAGCACTCGTTGTGCTTTACCGGCTGATGAACAAGGAGATTCCGCGGCCATAAGCTTTGAATCACCGAGGCTGTCCTTCTTTGGATAAGAGGGACAGCCTTTTGGCTAATATTTCACAAGCAAAATGTCGAAATAGGAATATAGTATACTAGATGAAGTTGTCCACTATCATAAGCAGTTCTGCTATTTATGACACAAAGGAGCGATGCACCAATGAGATGGCGACTGCATAATTGGCGTAGCGGACGAATACGTCTCGTGTATCTCATCATCGGACTGGTCATTGCTTCGATGCTAGGCACGACTTGCATACAAACGTTCGTAGGCTTTCGTTCGGATCTGCAATCCTTGTCCTCGACTACGCTTACCCTTAATGTGGAGGCGGCGGCCAAGATGAGCGCAACGCTGGATTCGATGATCAACTCTATGAATGTCAGTCTGAAAACAACGGCCGCTTACCTCGCGGAGCATCGGGAGCATGGACAGGCGCTGCAGCAGCAGCTCGATCTGCTGAGGGATACCGGGGGACATTTCAATTCGCTCTTCGTGCTTGGAAGCGACGGAATCGTCGAACAGATATCCCCCTCAGCCGTCGGCATCGTCGGCCAGCGGCTGAGTGCGGAAGCTATTCCCGAACCGTCGCTCCTGCAGCAACCCTATATATCGAAGCCTTACCGAGGGCTTACCAATCGTATGATCATGCTGATGACTTATCCGATTTTCGATCAAGGCACCGGCCAATTTCTCGGACTGGTCGGCGGAAGCATCTATTTGCAGGAGTCGAATGTGTTGAATAGCGTGCTCGGCAACACTGCCGCCCATCAATCGGGATCGTATGTCTATGTGGTCGATCAGGCCGGCCATCTCATCTATCACCCTGAGACCGAACGGCTGGGCGACAATGTAAGCAGCAACAAGGTCGTACAGAAGGTCAAACAAGGTTTGTACGGAAGCGAGGATGTCATCAATACGCAAGGAAACCGTTTTCTCGCCGGCTATTCGCCTGTGAAGGGAACCGGCTGGGGCATCATCGTCCAATCCCCGTATGACGGCATTTATCAAGCTTCTGTAAATACCGTCAAGCGTCAAGCGATGTATTCGCTGCCGTTCTGGCTGACTTTTTTGCTGGTGGTGATATTAATAGCGCGGTTGCTGACGGTTCCTTTTACCGTGCTTTCGGAGGCAGCCGAGCAAATCTCCAAGGGTAAGCGGGTCAGCGAGCCTCCGTTCCGCAGCCATTGGAACTATGAAGCGAACCAGTTAAACAAAACGACCATGCTGGCGATGCAAGGTCTTCAGGATCAGGCCGAGCATTACGCCGCCCAAGCGAAGATCGATCCGCTGACCGGCCTTACCAACCGGCGGACGATGGACCAATATACCGGCCTGTGGGTCAAGGAACGGCGGCCCTTCGCCATGATGACGCTCGATATCGACCGGTTCAAGGCAGTTAACGACACTTATGGGCATCAGGCAGGGGATGAGGTGCTGCGCATGCTGGCCGCCAGGATGGGAGCGGCTACGAAGCCGACGGATATTTGCTGCCGCTACGGCGGCGAGGAGTTTGTCATCCTGCTGCCGGATACCAGCAGGGAAGAAGCGTATCGGATCGCGGAGCAAATCCGCAGCTCAATGGCTGCTTCGGTCAGCCCTACGGGGAAGCCCGTCACCGTCTCCATCGGCGTAGCCGGCTTCCCTTCCGACAGCTCGAACATTCAAGAGCTGTTTCAATTCGCCGACCGCGCGCTGTATCAAGCGAAGCAGTCCGGCAGGAACCGGGTCGTCGTACACGGAAGACCGCATCCGCCGGAGCGATGAATCAAGCGCCGCGTCCGTCCCCTCTCTTCGCGTTCACGGCAGCTCCGCGAGCCGGCCGGACCCGGCCAGCCGCGGAATCACCGCCCTTCAAACCTATCCATGAGCCTGTATCGCAGCGGATGTGGCGGTTCCGTCCGCCCCTCCCGCCTGGAGCTGATACATATGATAATACCTTCCTCCGCGCTGCATCAGCTCTTCATGAGTACCCCGCTCGACGATCTCTCCGCGGTGCAGCACCAGGATGAGGTCGGCTTCCCGGATCGTAGACAGCCGATGAGCGATAATAAAGGTCGTCCTGCCTTGGCTGACTACGCGAAGCGCCTCTTGGATAAGTCCCTCCGTCTCGCTGTCGATGCTCGCAGTCGCTTCATCCAGAATGAGGATAGCCGGATCGAAGGCCAGCGCGCGGGCAAACGAAATCAGCTGCCGCTGCCCTGCGGACAACGTGCTGCCCCGCTCGACGACGGGCTCATCGTATCCGCCCGGCAGCTGCTCGATAAAGCCTGCCGCTCCGACATCGGCCAGCGCCTGGCGCACCTGCTCCGCCGTGATATTCTTATTGTACAGGCTGACATTAAACTTGATATCGCCGGCGAACAGAAAGGGGTCCTGCAGCACGATGCCCATATGCTTGCGCAGCGATTGCTTCGAAATCTCGCGAATATCGCGATCATCGATCCGGATATGTCCGTCCGTAGGCTCGTAGAAGCCCAGAAGCAAATTCATAATCGAGCTTTTGCCCGATCCGGTGTGCCCGACGAGGGCCACGGTTTCTCCTTTGCTGGCTTCGAACGAAATATTGCGCAGCACCGGCTCCCCCGGCTTATAGCCGAAGGTTACCTTGTCGAATACAACCCGGCCTTCGGGCCTTTTCACTTCCTCCGGCTCCGACGGCGCATGGGCTGCTTCCGCCGTGTCCTCATCCAGCAGCTGGAATACTTTCTCCGAAGATACGATCGCACGCTGGGCGTTCATCAGTTGATCGAATATGCCGATGATCGGCTGGAAAAATCGCCCCAAATAATCGATGAATGCATAGAATACCCCGAAGGAAATGGCGGATTGCAGAGATTGCCCTCCGAAGTACCAGACGATACAGGCCGTAAACAAAGCGCCGACCAGCCCCGTGAAGTTCCGTGAAGAGAGCGAAAATACGCGCATATTCCTAATATTGTTGATATAGCGGTCCTGATTGAGCGCGTCGAACTCCTCCATCCGGTTCTTCTCCTGACGGAAGGCTTGGATGATCGGCATCACCGCAATCGACTCGCTGATCATCGCATTCATGTCGCTGAGCCGCGCGCGCATCACGGAAACGTATTTCTTCGTATACTTCAGATGCACGGTCATCACGACCGCGAACAGCGGCAGGAACAGCAGCGTGAGCAGCGCCAGCCGCACATCCAGGATAAATAATGCGATATAGATGCCGAGCAGCGTGATCAAGCTGACAACGAATGTGGCCATAAAGCTGATAAACAGATCGCGCACCGCCTCGGTATCATTGGCTATCCGCGACACAACTTGCCCGATCGGCGTATTGTCGAAATACCGGACAGGCATCTTCTGGATATGCGTCATCAGATCGATCCGCATCCGCCGGATCATGCGCAGGGCGGTCGATTGCAGCGTGTAACTCTGCGCAAAGTGGAGCAAACTGCCGGTGAACAACAGCGCGATATAAATGCCCAGCAGCCCGAAGGCAGGCATGATGTCATGCTGGTAAAACCGGGCGGATTCGCCCGTTGTCAGCTTGCGGGCGCTGAGCTCCTGCACGCTGCCATTTTGTGCGGTGCCCTTCAGCACAGCCAGGCCCCCGGCCTCCGCCTCCCGCTCCAGCGTCCAGACGAGCTCCTCGCCAGGCGGCGTCTGCAGCACATACATCCCCCGTCCGAGCTGTACGACTCGCGCATCGGCCCCTTCACTGAAAGGATTGCTTTCCCACGACCTACTTTCCAAGTAAGCATTCATCCAGTCCGAGCGGACGTACACATCGCCTTCGAACTCGATCCGCTTCACCTCGGCGGGCAGTCCGGCTCCGGCAGCAGCGCCGAAATGCTTCCACGGAAGCGCAATGCTGCCGATATGCCGGTCGATCATCGTCTTCATCAGATAAGGACCGGCCAGCTCCGCGCCCACGGCCAGGCAAAGCACCAGAAGCGCGGCGGTTATCCGGTACTTGTAAAGCAGTGTATACCGAAGCAGCCGGCGCAATACCGGCGTCTTGGCCTTCGGGTTTTCCTCCATCAATCATGCTCCTCCTTTCTTATTCCTGCATGCTCAGCCTGTCGAGTCGAGCAAGTTCGCCTCCAGCTGCTGCCGCTCGAACTGCTCCTTATACCAGCCCCCCAGCAGCATGAGCTGCTCATGTGTGCCCTCTTCCACGATACGTCCATCTTCCAGCACTACGATCCAATCGGCATGCATAACGGCAGACAGCCGGTGCGACGCGATCAGGGTCGTTTTGCCCGCTCTCTCCGAGCGAATGCTGCGGAGAATGGCGCTTTCCGTCCGGGCGTCCACAGCCGACAACGAATCATCGAGCAGCAAAATTTCCGGATCGGTCAGCAGCGCCCGTGCGATGCTCACCCGCTGCTTCTGGCCGCCGGACAGCATGACTCCGTTCTCCCCGACGATGGTGCCAAGTCCTTCAGGAAGATGCCGGACATCCTCCGTGAACGAGGCCATCGCGATCGCGCGGGCTATCTCTTCATCCGTCGCCTCCGGCTTGCCGAGCGCAATATTGGCGCGCACTGTCTTGGACAGCAGCAGATGCTCCTGCGACACATACCCGATCCAGCTGCGGATGCGCTGGATCGATAGCCGCTCCACCGGTATCCCGGCCAGCAGCACCGTCCCCGGCTCCGCCGGGTAATAACGCAGCAGCTGCTTGAGCAGCGTGCTCTTCCCGCTGCCCGTCCGTCCGACGATGCCCAGCGTCTGTCCCCGCTCCAGAAACAGCGATACGTTCTTCAAGCTGTCGGAGGCGGCTCCGGGGTAACGGAAGGTCAGCGACCGCAGCTCGATGGAATCGGGAACAGCGACCTCAATCGGCTCCGCCGGCTCACGGACATCCGCTGTCTGGGCGAAGCTTTTCTCCAGACGGTCGACGGAAGCCGTGCCGCGCTGCAGCACGTTGACAAATTCCCCGAAAGCGATCATCGGCCAGATCAGCATGCCCAGATAAATATTGAACGAGACAAGCTGTCCCAGCGTCAGCTCGCTGTAGAACACAAGATAAGCCCCGTACCCGTTGCCGATCGCGAAGCTCAGGCCCACAATCGACGAGATGACCGGATGGAACAGCGCATTGATAATCGCTACGCGGCGGTTTTTCTCCATGACGTCTTCCGTTACCTGCTTAAACGCTTCCAGGTCGTGCGATTCCTGCACATAAGAGCGGATAACCCGCAGGCCGGAGATCGATTCCAGCGCCTGGTCATTCATCTTGCCGAACGCCGCCTGGGCCGCAATAAAACGCTTGCGCATCTGCTTGCCAAGCACGCCGATCAGCAGGGATACGAACGGCAGAGGGATAAGCGACACCAGCATCAGCTTCCAGCTGATCGTCGACACCATCGTGATGATCACCACCAGCGTGCCCACTATCGTATTGGCCAAGGTCATGACGCCATACCCCGCCGTCTGCCCGATCGCCACAATATCGTTGGTGGCCAGCGCCATCAGCTCTCCCGTGCTGTTGCGATGGAAAAAGGACGGCGTCATGCGCATCAGATGCGACAGCAGTCTGCTGCGCAGCATCCGCTCCAGCAGCGAGGAATTGCCGAACAATGTCGTGATCCATATGTAAGTCATCACATAAAGCAGCACGGCCAGGCCGATCAGCGTCAGCACGCTGCTCTGCAGCTCGCCCGCGCTCAGCGTTCCCGTTCGGATCTGGTCAATAATGGTGCCGATCATCTTGGGGGGAATAATGTTCAGCACACTGACCGTGGACATGAGGACAATGGCCAGCACGTACCATTTCCAGCGAATGCTGAAAAACCAGGCTAATTGTCTGATAAATACCATCAGGGATATTCTCCTTCCCTTGTCCCTTCCGGCCGCCTTCGGCTCCGAATCAAAGCGGCCTTATAGGATCATTTGTTCCCATAAGCTGTACTATACCATAATATGGGTGAGTTGCCACGCGAATTTTTAATTCGCAATTATTCTCCCCGCTCCCGGCCCTGGCCTGGATAGGGCCGCCGCCCGCCAGCGAAGCCCCTCCGTCACAGCCGGACCCGGTTGAACGCCTTGCTCCACACCAGCGCGTTCAGCCCCAGCAGCAGCGCCATATACAGATACACCCCGTAAGCCAGCCAGGTTGCGGCGAAGTGTGCACCCAGAAACGCGCCCAGCAGAAGCAGCAGCGGCAGCACCTTCAGCCCTTCGCCGGAGCCCGAGCTGAACGGCTCCGTAAACGGCATTCGCTTGCCAAGCATCAGCCAGCACAGCACCGTATACAGCAGCGAGCCCAGCAGAACCGCGATCAGGTCGGGGATGATCCGCGCGCCGAACAGCACGGCAAATACGCCTCCGACAATCACATAGACAGGGAAATACAGCCGGATCAGAAACGCCTTCAGCGTTCCCTTGAATACCGGAGCCAAGTTGGCCAAAGGAACGGCCTTGAACAGCCATGCCCCCTTATAAGTCCCGGAATAACGAAGCAGCATGGCGACCGTCGGGATCACGATCATCGTAAAATAAATTATCAGATACGAGCGTCCCGCCGCAATCTCCGCCCATTCGTTCCCCCGCAGCCCGTTCAGCAGAAACAGGAACGGGAACACGATGGAGAAGCCCAGCGAAGGGTATGCCTTCAGCTTGAACTCCCGCTCCTGGCTCATCATCGAAGCGGCGAACCGGAAGAAGCTGCGCTCCTCCTTGCTCCGGCACACCAGCTTCGCTGCCCGATCCATCAAGCCGCCCTTCCCCTGCCTGCGGGTACCGCCCTGATGGGACAGCTTCTGCAGTCCGCGCTCGAACGCGGGCATAAGCCGGACGTAAAGCACCAGCGCCGCCAGCGGGACAACCAGCGCCAATACGGAGAAGGCCACGGTGTATGCTTCTCCTCTGCCATGCAGCAGCAGCTCGTACGGCGCCCCAAACCAGACGGGCGGCAGAAGCAGCTGCCACCAGGCCGGGGAAAACTCGATACGAAGCATGTCGGAGAATTCGAAAGACCGGACGGCCAGCTGATAGCCGACCGACATCATGACCGTCAGCACGATCTGCACATAATTGATCATATCCTTGAGCTTCTCCCCGTCGAAGAAGCGCAGGATAAATAGGTATGCCAATGCCGTCAGAACAAGAACCAGCACATCCATCAGGATGATCTCCAGCGCGAATATCGCCGCGAAGCCGATGCCGTGTCTGACGGCGCCCGCAATCAGCGGCCCGATCGTCAGAGCCCCTGTCAGGAAGCTCAGGTAGATGGCGATATGAACGGCCTTGGCCATGGTGGCCGTACGGGCATTTACCGGTCGGGTCAACAAAATCGGCTTGTCCCGGATATCGAGCAGCACGGCGGAGAAGTCGCTGATCATGGAGGTCATCAGCATGAACATCAGCACACTGAACACGAGGAGCATCTGGAACATAAAATGGTCGCCGATCACAACGAAGGGGACGGTAAGCAGCCCCATGATGATATAGATCCAGAGCGATTTCAGAAAGTAATTTTCCTCGCCGTCCCGCTTCCCCGCCTTCTTATTCTGCGCCTGATACAAGGTCGGCACCCTGCGGCGGTCCATGGTCAGCTTCACCTGCAAAATCTTTCTCATGACGACATAATCGACGTTCAGCCTCTCGAATACCGGACGCAGCCGGTCCAATAGGCGCAGCGTGCGGAAATCCCTCATCGGTCAGTCCTCCTGTACGATGGAGACGAACTGCTCGGCGATCTGCTTATGCTCGTGGAAGCCGGTCAGCTGATTGAATATATCCTCCAACGTCCCTTCTCTGGATTGCTCCTTCAGCTCCTCGAAGCTTCCGTCCGCAGCCACCTGACCGTCATGCAGCAGCACGATGCGGCTGCTGATCTTCTCCACGACCTCCATAATGTGAGAAGAATAGAAGATCGTTTTTCCGCGGGCCGAGAGCTGGGTCAGGATTTCCTTCACGATCATCACGCTGTTGGCATCCAATCCGCTTAACGGCTCGTCGAAAAACAGCAGATCCGGGTTATGCAGCAGACTCGAGATCAGCAGGACCTTCTGGCGCATGCCCTTGGAGAAGGAGGCGATCCGGTCGTCATAGCTGGACGCCAACCCGAACATCCCCATCAGCCGCTCCGCCTTCCTATCGGCGCTGTCCCCATCCAGGCCGTACAGCTCCCCGACAAAGGTCAAATATTCGCGGGCCGTCAAATTATCATAGACCTCCACCACCTCGGGCACGTAGCCGATCCTTCCTTTATAACCGACATCGCCACCTGCGATATCCCGTCCGAATATCCGGACTTCTCCCGTATAGCCTTGAACAAGTCCAAGCATGATCTTGACCGTCGTGCTCTTGCCTGCTCCGTTCGGGCCTATGTACCCGATAATTTGCCCGGGGTATACATCCAGATCGATACCTTTAAGCACATACCGGTCCTCATATTTCATTCTCAGATCTCTCAGAGACAAAACAGGCTTATTTCCAACTTCCATCTGGTTTCACCTTCTTTGACAAGGATATCCATATTGTAGCACGCCCATGTCAGGAAGCGCGAACCGGCGGACACGCCTCCGGGGGCGGACGGATTGGCAAAGGAATGGATAATGGGCAGACCCGGACGGGTATACTAACGGGCGTATCGCAAGCTAGAAGGAGGAGACAGGCGACTTATGGCCAACCATAAAGACATGCAGCCCGTATCGGGCGAGGAAGTTGAAACCGACGGCATCTATGAGAACGAGTGGGGCCGCGAGGAAACGTTGAAGCGCGGGGATGAATTCCCGTTTGATCCTGTCATGGGCCAGACCGAATGGGAGCTGACGAGCCTCGCCCTGGAAAGCCAGGAGGATGATATGTACAAGGACACCAAGCCCAACACCAAGAAACGGATGCATCTGAACATCGGCACTCAGGAGCAGGAGGATTAGCCCGCACTCGTGCAACGTGCGCAAAGCGCCGCCCCCCATCCAGGGAGCGGCGCTTGTTTATGCCGGCTTATCCGTTTACTCGGCATGCATGATCTTGATCAGGTTCGTGGAGCCGGACTTGCCGATCGGCACGCCCGCCGACACGATAACAAGGTCGCCGGATTCGACGATGCCGGCGGCCTTGCCGCTGGCGATGGCGCCTTCGAACATCTCGTCCGTCGTCCGCACAGCGCCTCCGACAATCGGCGTTACGCCCCATACCAGACTAAGACGCCGCGCTATATGCTCATCCGGAGCGACCGCCACGATCGGCGCGCTGGGGCGGTACTTGGACACCATCCGCGCCGTAAATCCGCTCTCCGTCGGCGTCACGATCGCCTTGGCTTCCAGCTCCAGCGAGGAGCTGACGACCGCTTGGCTGATCGCTTCGGTGATGTTCGTCTGCTGCAAAGCCGCTTTCTTCACGAACAGCTCGCGGTAGTCGAGCGAATCTTCCATCCGGCTGGCGATCGAAGCCATCGTGCGCACCGACTCCAGCGGATATTTCCCTGCCGCCGTCTCGCCCGACAGCATGATGGCATCCGAGCCATCGAGCACCGCATTGGCCACGTCGCTGGCCTCCGCCCTGGTCGGACGAGGATTCGACTGCATCGAATCGAGCATATGCGTAGCGGTAATGACGGGCTTGCCGGCCAGATTGCACTTGTGAATCATCATTTTCTGAATATGCGGCACATCCTCTACCGGCACTTCGACGCCGAGATCGCCCCGTGCGACCATAAGCCCGTCCGACGCCTCAAGAATGGCATCCAGCTCGTCGACGCCCTCCTGATTCTCGATCTTGGAGATGATCTGAATATGCCCCGCGCCCAGCTCTTCCAGCAAGCGGCGGATTTCCAGCACATCCTCCGCTTTCCGGACGAAGGAAGCCGCGACAATATCTACCCCTTCCTCCACGCCGAAGCGGATATGCTCCACATCGCGCGCCGTTACGCCGGGCAGCGACGTATGCGTGCCGGGCAAGTTGACACCCTTGCGCGGCTTGATCAAGCCTCCGTTCAGAATCCGGGTATGAATCTCCGTGCCTTCCACCGTCTCGACCGCCAGCTCGATCAGCCCGTCGTCCAGCAAGATGCGCGAGCCCGGACGCACATCCCGGGTCAGCTCGGCATAATTGACCGCGATCCGCTCCCCGTCGCCTTCGATCTGTTCGGTCGTCAGCGTCAGACGATTGCCGGTCTCCAGCATATATGAGCTATCCTTCAGCTTGCCGATCCGGATCTCCGGCCCCTTGATATCCAGCAGCACGGCGATCGGTCTGCCCGTCTCCCGCTCCGCTTCGCGCACCTTCACGATCCGCTGGCGCTGCTCGTCCAAATCCCCGTGCGCCATATTGAGCCTGGCCACATTCATGCCCGCCCGGATCATTTCCTTCAGCATCGGCACTTGATCACAGGCGGGTCCCATCGTACATACAATTCGAGTTTTCGGCAGCTTAAACATCTTCATTTCCCTCCATAAGTAGGCTTCACGCTCAGGTTGTCGATGTCATTGTACTGCCGGGAGACCTTATTGACTATGAATTATAGTCCTTATCCTGTATTATAGTATGATCATCAAGAACATGAGACTTGAAACAAAGGCGGTGCTATATGCTCCGGATGAAGTCGGTCACCCATCACGCAGGGTCCACGCCCTGGTTCGAGGAAAGCGGCGCAAATCGCGAAGCCAGCTGGTTCCTTATTCTGATCGGATACGGGAAATGCGTCTACTGGCTGGAGGAAGAGAAGGCGCTGCTGGAAAAGGGAGATGCGCTGTTGATCCCGGCCGGCGTACGCTTTTACGGCAAGAGCATCCCTTCTCTGTCGCATGAAAAGTACGTCGTCACCTTTCAACCCCGGCTCCCGGAACCGTCTCCAGCTCCCGCCGAACCGTCCGCGTCCGGCCCGGACCAGCCTCCGGCGCTGCCGCTGCTGCGGCTGGCAAGCTTCGTGCATCTGCGCCCCGGCTCCTCGGAGCTGCTGCTCAGCCGTCTGCAGCTGATGCATCGGAACTGGACCGAGCGCCTGCCTTATTACGAGGTCATGGCGCAAGCCTTGCTGCTGGAGACGCTGACTTTGCTGAACCGCGAGCTGGACCGCGGCCCTCATTCGTCGGCCCGTCATCAGCTTGCGGAGCATATGCGAGCTTATATCAAGCAGCATTACCGGCGCAAGATAACCAAGGAGGAGCTGGCCGCCGTCACCGGCAAAAGCCCAAACTACTGCGCCACCCTGTTCCGCCAGGTAACCGGAGAGACTATCAGCGATTATGTGCATGCCGTCCGGATCAAAACGGCTATCGCCATGCTGCGCCACTCCCGCCTGACCGTGAGCGATATCGGGGAATACGTCGGTTATGCCGATGTCTCGTATTTTCACCGCATCTTTCGCCGCATGACGGGCAACCCCCCGAGCTTCTATATGAAGGAACGGGAGGAGCCGCAGACGTAAGACCAGCCGTTGAGCGAGGCCATATAAGCCGGTCGGCCTCGCGTGATGACAGCCGGGCAGGGTCATCATGAGCAGAGGGCTGTCCCGATCGTATTTTCATAAAAAATACGGGCTCGTCTGTTTCACCCGGACAAGGAAGGGGTAATCATAGGCAAGTGGGAAGTGCTGATTATATAAATCAAACGGCGGAGGCAATCCGAAAGGTTGATGGTAATCATGAAAACCACGTTGAGGAAGAAACGCTTAAAATGGTTTCGTTTCCTGTCCGGTAAAGTACCCTAGCAATTGGAAAATTGCTTAGATAACAAGTTTTCAAGTAATCATGCACTCCCACGAGAAAGCCCTGCAGCGAAGTCTGCAGGGCTTTCATCTGTTGGCGGCTCGGGTTCGGCTGCTGCGCCGCGCCTATAACCGATCGTGCGGGAGGAACTGTCATCCCTGCGCGGCAGCCATATTGGCGGTCAAGCGATCCAGTTGAAGCAGATGATGACGATAATGCATCTCCACCAGCCTGAACCATTCGCCGGCATTTAATCCTCCGAATCGGGGATGGTCCACCGTATACCGCGCAGCCGACGGTCCGACTAATGGCTGCAGCTCCCTCATCCGCTCCAGCACTTGCTCCAGGCCCTGCGCCAGTTGTTCCTTGCGCTCAGGCTGGGCCGGCGTATACGCCGGCGAAGCAGGGACCCGGATACGTATAGGAGGAAAACTTCCCTGCTGAAATACCGCCTGGCCCGCTTCGCTTTTCTCTCCCTCTCCTGTGAGAGGACTTCCCTCCGGATCAAGACACAGCTCGATATTTCGGATATGCATATGCCGAGAAGCCCCGATCAGATGCATATACATCTGTCCGATCGACCACTCCTCTTCATCAGGCTTGCATAGCAATTGCTCCATGCTGAAAGTCTCCAAGCGCTGAATATAATATTTCGTGGTTTCTTCCAAACGCTGCAAGGTGTCCATCGTGGTAGGCATAGTGAAAACCAGCTCCTTTTCTTTGTCTGGTTCCACTATACCTGACTGCTACTGACAGCATTATGTCAGTAGCGTTCAAGAAGCTTGACGGCTTCTTCGCGCACCCGGCAGCGCAGCGATTCGGGCTCAAGCACCTCCGCGTCCGCCCCCCAGCCGAGGACCCACTGCAGCACGTCTTCGGGCTGCCGGACATGCAGCGTGACCAGAAGGCCGGCTTCGTCATCTTCCATCGCAGTCAGATAGAAGCTCCCTGCTTCTTTGACCCGATCCGCTATTTCCGGCTGAACCCGGAGGACGACCTTCAGATGCCGGTCATTCTCGGGCTGATAGGTTTGCAGCTCGAAATCGGGCGGCCGGACGAACTTGTCGTCCCGAACATTCAGCCTGCTCATCCGGGACAGCCGGAAGTGGCGGAGCTCGCGCCGCAGCTCGCAGCGCGCGAGCAGTATCCAGGCTCCCCGGACGAGGACAAGTCCGTACGGGTCGGCGGTGCGGTGACTCTGCCTGCTGGCCAAGTCGCCGGTTCCCCCTTTCGCGTAATCGAAATCCACTTTCCGCTCCTCCAAAACAGCGCGGCGCAAAGCATGAATATACGCCCGCTCGGTTCGGCCGATTCGGCGGGCATCGGCTTCCAGCAGCCTCATCGCAGCGCCGGTCCGCTTGGCTTCGCTCAGAATGGCTGCGGGCAGCACCGCTTCGACCTTCTCTCTGGCGCTCCGCGCATAACCTGCATACCCTTCATCGAACCACTGCTCGACAAACTCCATGCCGATCAGTACCGTTACGGCTTCGTCCCCGGTCAAGCTTACAGGGGGCAGGAAGTAGCCCTCCATCAAGGAGTAGCCGACTCCCGGAGCGCCAATAACCGGAACCCCCGCTTCGCTCAAGGCTTGAACATCCCGATAGATTGTCCTCACGCTGGTTTCGAATCGGGCGGCCAGATCTTCAGCCCGCAGCGTTCCTTTTCGCTGCAGCTCGAGGACGATAGCCAGCAGCCGGTCCGTTTTGTTCATGACTGACACTCCCCTTCCCGAAACTTCTGTATCCGGGCCATTTTTGGTCAAGACTCAAATCGACAAATAGCGACATAACGAATAAAATGAGGAGAAGGACTTGCTTTACAGGAAGGAGGGCTTGGCTTGACCTTTAAAGAAGCGGCGCTGCCCCTGCTCGTTTATTTGCTGCCCATGCTGTTTTTCGTCTACATGGGGACCGATGTGCTGCTGCGCAATCCGAAGAAAACCGAGCATCGTCTTGTCAGCCTTATCATCGCCTGCTATTTCCTGCTTTTTCTGGAGGAGTATGTCCGGCAGCTGCTGCCAGTTTCTTACAGCCCCCTTCTGTCGGCCTTGTGGTTTTCAAATGTAGGCATCGCGATCCCGGGACTGGGCTTCCATCTCTTCGTCAAATTCTCCGGGATGGACAAGCTTATGCCGAGGTGGCTGTACCCTTATCTCTTTTATACGCCGCTTCTCGTCGTGCCCTTGTCTTTTCTAAGCAGGCAGCGATTTATTTCCGCTCATGAATTCAGCGTAATCGGCCTTTGGAAGTGGCCGGTGTATAACATGCCTTATTATATCGCGTTGACGGCCAGCGTTCTGGTCAGCCTCCTGTCATTGGCTGTTCTGTTCCATGGCAGAACCCAAGCCCGCTCGCCGGAGCACCGGGCTATCTTCAACCAGCTGATCATCGCCTCGATCGTGACGAATGGGTGGATCGCTGTTTTCGGCTATTTCCGATTCGGAGAGATACTGCCTCCTTATCCCTACATATTCGGGGGGATCGTCTGGTGTTTCCTGCTTCGGCATGCTATGAAGAAGTATGAATTTCTGCATTTCAACAACCAGCGGTATGAGAAGCTGTTTCACTTGAATCCGGCGGCTATCCTGCTCATTGGACCCGGCGGAGTGATAAGAGAGGCGAACCCGAGCGCCAGGCAGCTGTTCCATCATATCGATCTTGCCCGCACCGGGCTTGGAGGCCTCGCAAGCGCCGAGCTGATCGAGAGATTGCGTGAGAAACAGGCTATCCGGGAGCTGGAGACCACGATTCGCAACGGAAAACATTAGGAGGATGTGCTGATCGATGGCGATTATGTAACCGTAGACAATGAGCCGCATGCGATTCTGATCATCCGCAATATTACGCTGCAGAAGGAGTCTCAGCGGCAGATTTCCTTTCTCGCCTATCATGATCCGCTGACCCGGCTTCCGAACCGCAGGTACTTCTACGAGAAGCTGACGGATGCGATACGGCTGGCCCACGCCGAGAAACATCAATTAGCCGTCATTCTCGTCGATCTCGATCAGTTCAAGGAGACAAACGACCGTTACGGTCATGAAGCGGGAGACGAGGTGCTGCGGCAGACGGCCCGCATCATCGGCGAGATGGCGGCCAAGGCTGGAATGTCGGCCCGCCTGGGCGGCGATGAATTCGTCATCTATTTGAGCCCTGTCGCCTCGCTCTCATCCGTCCATGCGATGATCCGTCAGCTGGAGACGGCCATTTCGCAAACGGTTGTGCCTTACGGAAAAGAGCAGCTTCCTATCGGCATGAGTATCGGAGCAAGCCTGTATCCGGATGACGGCCTGGATGCCGACACCCTCCTGAGCAGCGCGGATAAGGCGATGTACCGTGTGAAGCATACCCGCAAGCAACGGCTGCGGGGGGATGGCCGAGGGCTTGGCCGATCGGAGGAGGACCCTTCCGCCGATCGTAGCGGCGCTTGAGTGTGGAGCTTGCTTGGGCGGGGAGCCGGCGCCCGGGCTTGCATGTGGCTCTTATGTAAATCAAGGCAGGCATTCGGTCGATACCGGACGCCTGCCTTGATTCGTCTTCTTATTTCCGCCCGTAATCGGCCTTGATCTCGCCCCAAGCCTTCGTATCCCACTTCAGAATTTTATTCGGGTACGTATTTTGGCGCAGCCACGCCTCCGCCCGGTCGACCAGCTCCCAAATCTCCTTCGTCGAAGCGTCGCGCGGCAGCGTAGAAGCCGCGGCCTTCTTGCGCACCCAACTGATGGCGGTCATCGAATCGCTGTAGATCGTCATCTTGCTGCCTATCTTCTTCAAATGGGCCAACCCGTGCACGATGGCGAGAAATTCGCCCATATTGTTAGTCCCCCGCGAGATCGGCGGATGCTGAAACACAACCTCGCCCGTGCGCGTATACACGCCCTTGTATTCCACTATGCCCGGGTTGCCGCTGCAGCCTACGTCGACCGAAAGGCTGTCCAGATCGGCTTCCTCCGAAGAGGTCGCGCTCTTCGCAGCCCCCCCGCTTCTCCCGCGTGCGCCGGTTCCTGCCGCAGCCTTGGAGGATGCGCTGAAAGCTTTCTTCCAGCCCGCGACGAACATGCGCCGCGCTTCCTCCTCCGTCTCATACGACTTGAATTTCGCTTGCGGGTACCCGTTCGTCTGCAGCTGGCACTCCACCCATGTCGTATATACGCCAGGCTTATGGCCTTCCCACACGACATACCATTTCGATTTTGCCACGAATACCCTCCTTGTTAAATTGCTAGTGTGCGGCGGCGGCGAAAGCCGCGACCGGCGCGCCTGGCGGGCCCGCTTTCGCGGCTTCCTACATCCATCCGCGGCGTGGGCTCGACTGTTGCAACTCCAATACTTCCCCTGGCGCAGGCTCGACGTTGCAGCCCCCTCCATCCGCTAGCAAGCCCAACTGGCGCAGACTTCACCGTTCGCCAGCATGGGCTCTGTTCGCCGCATTTCCGGAGCGCCCTGCTTCAGGAGCCGGCGCCTGACGTTAGTCCCGCGCGCCTGCACGTTCTTTGAAAAATTCGATAAAATACGTCCCATACTTGAAAAACTTCGCTTCCCCCACGCCCTTGATCTTGAGCATCGCCGCCGGATTCGTCGGCATCACGCCGCACATCTCCCGCAGCGTGCTGTCGGGGAACACGATATACGGCGGGATGCCTTCGCGCTTTGCAATTTCAGAGCGCAGCTTGCGCAGCTCGTCGAACAGCTCGGCCTCAACGTCCTGCACGAGCGGCGCAGCCGGCTTGCTGCGGATGCGCTGGACGACTCGCGCTCCATCCGGCATCAACACTTCCGTCGCTTTCGGCGTCAGGCTCACAGTCGGGTATTTGCCCTCGGCCAGCTGCAGATAGCCCTCGGCGACCAGCAGCTGGATCAGGTCGACAATCTCCTTCTCCGTCCGCTGCTTCATCAACCCGTAGGTGCTCAACTCGTTGAAGCGGAAGTCGAGCACCTTCTTGTTGCGTGAGCCCTTCAGCACCGACGCAACCAGCGTAACGCCAAACCGCTCGCGCATGCGCCTCACGCAGGAGAAAATCTGCTGCGCCTCCAGCGTAATATCGGTGAGCTCCATATCCGGGCTGGCGCAGTTGCTGCACTGTCCGCAGTCCCGCTCCAGTTCGCCGCCAAAATACCGGACGATGTAGCGCTGCAGGCACTGTGTCGTATGGCAGTAGTCGGCCATCTGCTGCACGCGCCGGTATTCCTGCTGCTGGCGCTCCGGCGCGGCGACCGACTGTTCAATCAGAAACTTCTGGATCAAAATATCCTGAGGGCTGAACAGCAGCAGGCAATCGCTCGGCTCGCCGTCGCGGCCGGCCCGTCCGGCTTCTTGGTAATACGACTCCATATTTTTCGGCATATTGTAGTGGATGACATACCGCACGTTCGATTTGTCGATCCCCATTCCGAAGGCATTGCTGGCCACCATGACGCGCACCTCGTCGTACAGAAACTGCTCCTGCGCCTCCGCCCGCTCCTTATCCGTCATCCCCGCATGGTACCGGCCCGCCGACACGCCCTGCCGCTTTAGAAACTCGCAGACCTGGTCGACCTCTTTGCGGGTAGCCGCATACACGATGCCGGCCTCTCCCGCATGCTCGCGGATATAGCCCGTCAGCACGTCGCGCTTGTTCTCGCCCTTCACGACCGTGAAGCTAAGGTTCTCGCGAGCGAAGCCGGTGACAAATACGCCCGGCTCCTGCAGTTGGAGATGCCGCACGATATCCGCCTGCACCTGGTCTGTCGCCGTCGCCGTGAAGGCCGCGATCCGCGGACGCTCCCGCAGCTTCGCGATCAGCTCGCTGATCCGCATATAGCTGGGGCGGAAGTCATGTCCCCACTGCGACACGCAGTGCGCCTCGTCGACCGCAACCATCGGCACGGTCAGCTCGGCCAGCAGGCCGAGGAAGCGCTCCGACTCCAGCCGCTCGGGCGCGACATACAGCATTTTATACTCGCCGCGAGCCGCTTTGCGGATGCGCGTCTCCACCTGCGAGTACGACAGCGAGCTATTGATATATGTCGCGGATACGCCGATGCTGTCCAGTCCGTCCACCTGATCCTTCATCAATGAAATCAGCGGCGATACGACGATCGTCGTTCCTCTCATCATCATCGCAGGGATCTGGTAGCAGATCGATTTGCCTCCGCCCGTCGGCATGATGCCCAGCGTGTCCCGGCCTTCCAGGACGCTGGCGATCACCGGCTTCTGCCCCTCGCGGAAATCCGAATATCCGTAATACTTGCGCAGCAGCTCGCGCGCGTCCTCCATCTCAAGAGGGCCCTGCCGCATCTCCGCCGGATCTTCCGGAGGCGCCTCCACTTCAAACAACCCGTTCCAATCCCATTCCATCAGCCGTTCTCTCCCTCCTCTCTTGATCCCGATCCCCCAAATCCGGTAAGTCTGGACACGAAAGGTTCCCCGTCCCAGCTTACTTCTGTGACCGCCTTCCGGCTCTTCACATCCGGCTCCTCCAGCAGCAGGAAAAAGTTAGCCGTCGGCAGCTCGCCCAGTCCATGCTTGGCCGACAGCTTGTCCAGATACGGCCGCATGCTATCGGCCGGTCCCGATAAATTCCCGCCGGCCGATGCGAAGGCATACAATGCGCTGGCTACCGGCACCCGCTTCACGCGGAAGCTTTCCGAAGCCCGCAGAAAAAAGTCCCAATCCCAATAGTGATATACCTCGGTATCAAACGGTCCCAGCCTTTCATGCAGCTCCCTCCGGTACAGGCATCCGGAAGCTACGAAGGTGGAAAACTTCCTCATCGCCTCCAGATCATGCTCATAGGCGAAAATAAACCGGCCGGTCGGACGGCGCGTCCCTTCGACGACCGTATAATCAAATATTTCCACATCCGAATATACCAGATCGCTGTCCTGCAGCTCGCGAACCATACGCTCCACATGCGCAGGCAGCAGCAAATCGTCATCATCGCAAAGCAGGATGTACTCCCCGCGGACGGCCGTTAAGCCCAAATTTCGCGCCGCCACATGCTTTCCGTTGCTTTCCATAGTCAACACAAGCGTATCCAGCTCGGGATATAATGCCGTCACACGCTCCACCGACTCTCCCGCATCGTTCACAATAATAATCTGCAAATGCGGATACGTCTGTCTGCTAAGCGATTCGAGCAGCTCCCCGAGCGCCTCAAGCCGATTGTAAGTCGGTATGATAACCGATACGAGCGGCTGTGTATCCATCCCGCTTCCCCTCGCCTTTCTGATTGCCTCTATATCAACTATACCGGAATATGCTCAAAAGGAAAACTGCTCAGCCTTGGCGATAAGGGCACAAACTTGCCAGAAGAGGTAGGAATCCTTACAGAAAATAGGAGAGAAAGCCCGTGGCTTCAGCCGCGGGATGAATCGGCTTAGGACAAGGGATAGCCTTTAGGCTGTTTTAATTGTCCTACATGGATACACGAATTTGTTGTAGCATATCCATCAAACTGATACCATGTTGGTATGGGACAATCGTACAGAACTACTAAAACGACCGTATCATTAATCAACTATCATGTTGTGTTTTGCCCGAGATACAGGCGTAAAGTGCTAGTCAATCAGGTAGAGACTCAGTTCAAGCAGCTTGCCCAGGGAATATGCGCTAAAACGATTGGGTACTTATCGCAATGGAAGTGATGCCCGATCATGTGCCTATTCTTCTGAATGTCCTGCCAACTGACTCTCCCGCTGAAGTCATGGCGAAATTGAAAGGAATAACTTCTCGTCGTCTCCGTGAAACGTTCAACCACCTGAAGCATCTGCCTTCTCTTTGGACACGTTCCTACTTTGTCAGTACGGCAGGAAACGTTTCAAGCGAAACCATCAAAAGATATGTGGAAGAACAAAAGACGAGGGGGTGAAGACATGCAGACGGTCACTGTTCAAATTCGCCTATTTCCATCCCATCCTTCTGTATTGGTGAATATGGGCAATGAATACATTCGGACGGTTAATCTTTTAACGGAGCAAGCCGAAGCATCTGGAACGTTTCCGAAGCTAACCTCAAAGAACATCGATGCGAATTTGCCCTCTGTCGTAAAGAATCAACTTATTCGAGATGCAAGAAGTATCTTCCAGAAGTCCAGGAAGAACAAGAAGCGTCCCATTCTAAAAAAGCGAGTGTACTACGTCAACAATCAGAACTATACGATTGGCGACGATAGCGTTTCTTTTCCTGCCTGCATAGATGGCAAAGTGCAACGTCTTGTTGTTCCTGCGTACATTGCCGAACGTGAGAGAAATATGCTTGCTAACAGCAAGCAAGGACTTCTTCGAGTCGTTCAGAAGTCAAACAAGTGGTTCGTTCATGTATCCGTTGAAAAACCGACCGGGCAAGCGACAGGAACAGCAGAAATGGGTGTTGATCTTGGCTTGAAAGTTCCAGCGGTTGTCGTGACATCAAACGGAAAGACGAAGTTCTTCGGCAATGGACGCAAAAATAAATTCATTCGCCGCACGTACAATGCCAGGCGGCGTAAACTTGGAAAACGAAAGAAGCTCTCTGCCATCCGAAAGCAACGTGGCAAAGAGAGCAGGTATATCAAAGATCAAAACCACAAAATCAGTCGCCAGATCGTTACTATGGCGCAGAGAGAGCACGTGTCGGTCATTAAACTGGAGAAGCTCTCAGATATTCGCAAAACGACAAGAACAAGTCGTAAAAACGCCAAGAATCTGCATAGCTGGTCGTTCTATCAATTGCAACAGTTCATTGCCTACAAATCGGCATTAGCTGGCATCCAAGTCATAGAAGTTAATCCAGCGTACACGTCACAAACATGCCCATCCTGCGGTGAGCGTAATCAGGCAAAAGATCGAATGTACCAGTGTTTTTGCGGATATGCAGCACATCGAGATCGTGTCGGTGCGATCAACATCATGCGTCAACCTGTGGCAGATGGCGTTCGTCCCAGGCTTTCTGGAAAAGCTGTGGGGGAATAGTCTGTCAGCCTGAATAGCTATAGGCTCTGATTCAGGACGGGCTATTGAACTAGCCCTTAACTTAGCAGCGGAAGCAGCGGAAACGGATGCGACCAGTAAACTAGCTAAGAATCCCACGCCTTCAGGCGTGTGGAGGTTCAAAATATGTTAGAAATGCTCAACTACATCTCTTTGTCTGATTCGTCACCCGGTCACAAACACCATTTATTGCTTGCAAGAAGAAAGGAGCCATACGTATGCTGCTCGAACAACCGGAATGGGGAGTCTTCTGGCAATATATTTTATTGTTTTTTCTGGCGGCCGCCCCTTGGTTGGAAGTATTCCTTGTCGTCCCTCTCGGCATCGCATGGGGTTTGCAGCCCGTGTCCGTCGCTGTTATCGGGTTTGCAGGCAACTGGATTCCCGTCCTGCTGATCGCCCTGTTCTTCCATCAGTTCAAGGCCTGGAGAATCCGGCGCAAAGCCCGCAAGGAAGGCCGCGACCCTCATGAGGTGGCATTGGAGGCCGCCGCTGCGGAGGAACAGGCCGCTTCAAAAAAACGGCGCCGGGCGCGCGGCATCTGGGAGCGCTACGGCATCCCCGGCCTTGCCCTGCTCGCACCGGCCATCGTCGGGACGGATATCGCCGCGCTGCTGGCGCTGTCATTTGGCTCCAAGCCCCGTTGGGTGCTCCTGTGGATGACGGTCAGTCTCGCCTTATGGACAATCGCTCTTGCAGTAGGCACCGTTTACGGCCTGGATTTCGTCGGTTGGTTTCAGAGGAAGGATGCCCCCGCATAAACCGTTCTCATTGTCCGTTTCGTCGGATTGATGTCCTGCGGCCATAGAGTGCGACTGCCCCATGCAGCGCACTCTTTCTGCTGTCTTCTTGCCGCCATGCCTATCGTCGAACCGCATGTATGGCATCTGCGGCAAATTTCTCGAAAACCCGCCCAGGAACCTAGTGACCGCAAGGAAATATAAGGGCTACAGCGACTACCTAGGTTTCTATCCGCAGGGAAAATATTTTTCGGCTCATGTAGGGAATTTCGCTATCTCATGTAGAATTAGTTAGAATCAAAAACAGGGTCAGTTGATCGAGAGATGCGTGAAAAATGATGACGATGCCTGAGTAAACGCCAGAGGCGAAGTCGGGACAGAAGTCAGGGCGAGAGCGGGGCGGAAGCGGGGGAGGTTAATTTACTCGCTTGCTAAGCCCTGTATCTATGCTGTTAAAGCACGGACTTTTCGTTCCTCTCCCTTCATGGGTACGTCGCGACGTCTATTTTCTCATCGGCAGCCCTAATGTGGTAAGGGAAAAAACGTATAGCATGCGCCCCAATGACGGGTAAAAGGCGAGAGTTGGACGGTTTTTCGTATATCATGCACCCCAATGGCGGGTAAACGGCGGGAGTTATACGGTTTTTCGTACATCATGCGCCCCACTGGCGGGTAAACGGCGGGAGTTATACGGTTTTTCGTATATCATGCGCCCCAATGGCGGGTAAAAGACGGGAGTTGGACGGTTTTTCGTACATCATGCATCCCAATGGCGGATACAAGGCGAAATTGGTGGGGATTATCCGCTACCGTTTAGCTCACTCATTTGTCCGAGCCCTGAGTAGTAGCGCTAAATAGCTTACAAGGACGGAGGTTTTATGCATGGCGTGGAAAACCGTTTACGAAACAGAGCATGTTACCCTAGTCGTTGATCAGGAGAAATCGCTCGTGATGATGGAGACGAGCAGCGGCGGCTATCGGCCCCGGTATGTCACGCTGCATTGGTCGCCCGAGCAGCTGGATGCGATGATTGATGCGCTGCAACTGGCGCGCCGCGAGCTGGCTGAGCCCGGACTGCCAGACTAACCGGAAGCCCATTTCCATGCAGAAGGATTTTGCCTGGGATGTGGAGCGCCAATCAGGTCCATGCTATGATAAAATTGGAACGTCAACCCACGATCGTCCGGCAATTATCCCGCTATTTCTCTTAATGAAAGCATGTGCTCCATCGGAGGAACATCCTATGCTCAGGCCACAAAGACTCTCCTCGCAAATGAGGTCCTATCGGGAAATTCAATCAACTTAAGGAGGTTTTCAGCATGCCGCCTAGATCCAAAAAACAACCCGCTCCTCTCGCAAACGCAGATGCATCCGCAGGTGCGGACAAAGATACTGCCACAGTCGCCTCCGCCTCAGCTCCTGAGACGGCGACGGCATCCGAGCAAGCTGCATCGCCGGCCCGCCGCCGCTCCGCTTCCCGGCAATCCGCTGAAAGTGCCGTCGCCATCAATGCCGTGGAAGCTCCACCGGCCGTTGACGACACGGTGCAGCCTGCTGCGACAGACACGGCAGCCGCTGCAGACGCCCCCGCCCATACTGAGGGCGCAAACGACGGGGTAGACTCCCCGGCGGCCGGGGAAGATGCAGCATCGCCGGCTGCAGACATGCACGCTTCTGTGAATGCTCCGGCTGATCAGTCTGAACCTTCGGATGCCGCCGCCCAAGAAACGGCCGAGCTTGTGCCCGCTGCAGACCTGGCTGTCCCTTCACATGAGGAAGTCGCCGTCACGGCAGAAGCAGAACCCGCGGTAACCGACGCGGAAGCGGTCTCTGCTGTAGACATGCCTTCCGCCGTGTCCGACAGCCAAACGTCCCGTCCGCGGCGCGGGCGGAAACGGCGTCAGCCCCTTGAGGCGGATGCTTCGGCTTCGGACTCAGCTGCGAACGCCAACGCCAAGACTGCCTCAACGCGCAAACGTTCAAGCGGGCGTCGGGCTGCGGCCGCATCGAAGGAAATGACGTCGGCCGCGCCGGAGAACTTCGACCCGGCTTCCGGCGCTATTGAGGCCGAGGTAGTGAAGCCTGTCCGCACCCGCGGACGCAAAAGTGCCGGAAAACCTGCGCCAGCCCCCATCGTAGAATCGGCGGACAGCCGGATTTTCTCCGAACCGGAAACGTCGGCATCGGCTGAGCAGCCGGAAGCGGCCTCTCCTCCGATTGAGCCGCCCGCCGCAACCGGAACTGGCTCCTCCCGATTGTCCGAGTCAGCTTCCGAAGCTGCCGACGGCCGGCTGCTGGAGCTGCTGGGCAGCGAGCTGAAGAAGAAAGAGCGCAAGCAGACGCATGAGAAGGACGGGGTTCACATCCGCAAGGATCTGAAGGAGCGTCTGGATCAGGCTTGCATGAACCGGAGCAAGGGCTTCAAAACGCTGCTGCTGAACTATGGCTTGGAGAAAGCTCTGGACGAGCTGGAGCGCGTGGAAGCCGAGAACCGCATCACCGAATAGCCGCATAGACAAATCATACGGCAAACAGGCAGGAGCCAGCTTCGACGGCTCCTGCCTGTTTGTTTGCTTTTTGCCTCGGCCGCTGTTAGATCGGAAGCAGCGCCACCTGATCCCTTTGCCGCAATTCTTGAACCATCCGGTACCAGGAATCCGGCTTTTCGCTCAGCGCTGAATAGTACGTTTCGAGAAACGTAGCGACGAGCTGCGCATCGACCGCTTGAACGCCTGCATCGTCTATGGGCATATAGCAGAATTCAAGGCCATGCACCGCCTCGCCGTCAATCTGCCAGGACGGGTGGACGTACTCCAAATCCAGCTTCAGATAGCCGAGATGCGCCAGCACTTCGCGGCGCACAACCGCATTCATCGCCTTTACGCCGCCGAACGCAAGCCCTTCCGACAGCTCGGGATTATAGATCTCAGCGAACATGCCGTTTAGCTTGCCTCCGGCCTCCGCGGCGGTCTGACGCAGATCGGCCATACGTCTGCCGGCAAGAAAGGGGCCGATCCCCTTTCCGTCTTTCCCGATGATCGTGAAGTCGGTCATCGCGATCTGCATATCCCGGTAATACCGGTATTCCGTTGCGCCAACGACCTTTCCTTCTTCAATGGCTACAAATACGCGTATGCCCGGGTCTTGAAGCGGCTCGGCCCAAAGCTCGTAAGCCAGCACTTCCTCGGCCGGGAATACGGCCTGCATCAAGGCGTGCATTTGTGAGAAATAAGGATCTTCGATATGGGTGATGCGATGATATTCCATGGATGCTCCGCCTCCTTTTCCCCTACAGCTTACCGCTTAACCGGCCACTCGTCAAATACTCCGATGTAGCCCGTCCGGCGAAATTCCCTCCCTCTCTTCACGATCAAGCTTGTAATAATCAAAAATGATTTGTTACCTAAATGAAATGTAATTTTCATCTCCCTTTAAGATTAAGCGCCTATAATAGAACTCGACCCCCTTTTTGATTATATATATTCCTTAAGGTCCGCTGCCGGTTGGCTGCGGGCCTCTTTCTTTTCGTTCAGAAGCCATGGCGGGGATTAGCGGTCCTGCTGCCGGCTATGCTCCTTGGAGTGGACAGAGCTGGGGACCGCTCATTAATTTCCCATTAAAAATAACCTCTCCGTACAACGGAGAGGTTATTGAGCAGGAATTTATTGAAGCAGGCGTTCTTCCATCCCTTTGACCAGAAGCCGCTTGCCCGCTGTCGTCCGGTAAAACAGGCGCTCCAGCAAGCCAAACAGCGTCCCGCTTATCCAGTACAGCCCGAGCGCAATCGGCGCCCGCCAAGTCACGAATAAGGGGATCAGCATCATCAATATCCCAATCATAACCTTCTGCCCCATGCTCATCGAGGGAGCCGCCGCGATATCAGTCAGCGGGATCAGACTTAAGGCGAAGGACAACATCCCCGTGATCAGCGGAATGAGATGGAACGGATCAGCCGCGGCCAAATGCGGAACCCATGGGACCAGCAGGGATGTCATTGTGCTGCCATGTGTGAGGAACAGGCCGTACATAGCGCTGAGTATCGGCAGCTGAAGCAGCGCGCCGGTGAAAGGCGCAAACGGTCGGTAACCATGCTTTTGATACAATTTATTCGTCTCTTGCAGGAGCTCAGCCGGATTTTGTCCGTGCAGATCTCGCAATTTTTTCAGTTCCGGATTCATGACCGCCGACCGGACCTGCTGCCTGGCGGCAGTCAGCTGAAACCGGTACAAAGCAAGCTTGACGAGCACGGTCAGGACGATAATGGCAAGTCCCCAATCTTGAAACACACGGTCGAGGACGGATAACATTTCGGCAAGCAGGGAAATAATCGGTTGAAACCAGGTATACATAGGATGCTCTCTCCTTTTCGTTCGTCACCCTTCAGGTTGACGATATGCGGGTCAGCGACTGGCAACCGCAGAGAGAGAAGGCGCATCCGGATTATCCGAGGAAAGGGGCGGCCGCTTGCGGCGGATGAAGACGATGCGCCTCGTATGGCCGGGCAGGTCGTGACTTCCCATGATCAGCGCCCAGCATGAAATTTTGTACGGCATATCGCAGCTTAAACTGCGAGAGACTGTGCCCATCCAAGGCGCTACGGCCCATACGGTGAAACCCAGCATAAACACAAGCAGCGGCATATCGATCGGCCATTCCATCTTCATCCCCCCTTTCTTCGCACAATATTAGCTCAGCGGCTTACTTAGCCAAAGCCAGCTTGCGGTATTTCAAATAGCTGGCCACTCGCCATGGCACGATATACCCGACCGCAATCAAATAAAAGAGCATCCCCAGCTCTGCCGGGTCCAGCCCGGACAAGTAGCTGCGCAATGCGAGACGAAGAGCGATCAGAGCCACAAGAACGACCATGAAAGCCTTGCTGCGCTTGGCGTAGATGAACCCGTCATCCCGGCGTTCATAATTCGTAGTCATAATCATCGGCACAGACAACACGGCCCCGCATAGCAAAGAGAGAATGACTTCCTTGGTCGAAAGAACCAGCTGCGGATTGAATAAGCCCAGTAGGCCAAAACTTAAGAAGAGCAGCGGCAGCAGAAGCCTGTACCCTTTTCCCCGGATAGGGCGGGAAGCGGCTTTCATTCTGCGCCAGAAGATAAGCCCGGCCACAAACACCATCATGACCATTGCACCGGATTGCATGATTACTCCCTCCATCCCCCACTATCTTTCCTGTATTGTATCACAAATAGGCCGTTTCGTGCGCCTTGCTTCGCTTGATACATCTTCCACACGACTCGGCTGCTTCACGGCTTGACCTGACCGCCGTACCTCATTAAGCTAAAAATAGACTAAATAATGCGGAGGAACTAACGATGAGCGAGGATTCATTCGAAACACGACCTGCGCCGCTGCCGCGCGAGGTATATGAAGACCAGGACGCGCTGGAGGCCCATGAGCGTGAGAAACAAGGCTGGGCGGAGGACGCTTACCAGCAATTTGTGCAGCAAGGCGGGCTGGAGCGGCTTCCCGGCTTAGGCAAACCGCTCCGGGTGCCTACCGGCGATATTCTCGACTCCGTGCTGCGCAATGCCAATGTAAAGCCGCCTTGGATCATGCTGAGAACCGAGATCGGCAATCGTATGGCTCAAGCGCTGAAGTTCATGGAGAAATCCCGCCAGCATCCGGAGCTTCATGACCTCCTGACTGAGATCAATAAACAAATTATTGAGCTCAATGCGCTGGCCCCGAGCCGGACCCTGCATCGCCAGCTGATCGGCAAGGACAATCTGCAGGAGCAATATACGCGCTGGTATGGCAAATAACGTGGGCAAGCCCCAAGCAATTCTCCGCCTCGCAGCCTCTCCGGACAAACGGCGCCCCCTGCTAAGCGCATAAAACCCCTGCAGACTGCCCGATTCTCGGTGAAGCCGAGAAGGCAGCCCGCAGGGGCTCAAAGCGAAGCCTATTCGATCATCTTAGAAGCTTTCATGAATCGTCTGATGCTCAAGCGGCAGCCGGCCTGTAGGTCTTGCCGGCTTGGCGGCTTTGCCGACCGGGATCATGACAACAGGCACATAACGCTCCGGAATGGAGAATTCGCGGATCAGCGCCTTGGCATCGTAACCGCCCATCGGTACGGTATCGTAGCCCTTGGCTTTGGCAGCCAGCATCAGCTGCTGGGCGGCAAAGGAGGCATTGCGAATCGCTTCATCGCGGGCAAGAACGGGATTGTTTGCGTAGGCTCCGTCAACCTGCTGCTTCATCATGCTGCGAATTTCCGGAGTTGCTTGCTCGTACACCTGCTCTGCCACCTTGTTGGCTTCCAGATCGCCAAGTACGACGATGACAGCCGAAGCGTCGACCACCTGCTGCTGGCCGTAGGCAATCGGCAGCAGACGCTCCTTGCCCGCCTGTTCGCGGATAACGAGAAAACGCCAGTGCTGCAAATTCCAGGAAGACGGGGCGCTGGAGGCCAGGGTCAGCAGCTCGTTCAGTTCCTCATCGGACATCGTGATACCCGGCACATATTGTCTGACCGAATGGCGGGACAGCAGGAACTGCTCGGCGGAAAACACCGTTTCTACTTGTTGACTCATCATATCCACTCCTTTATCTCTCTAACATTCTGCTCCTATCGTATCATAACGAACTTACTTTAGTAAAGCAAATAATTTTACTTCATGAACTCCGCTATTATGCCCGATATGGCAAATATAGCGTAAAGGTGCTCCCCTGCCCCTCTTGGCTGTATAAGGACAAATGTCCGCCCAGCAGCTTGGCCAGCTCCATGCTGATCGACAGACCGAGTCCCATCCCGCCATACTTGCGACTGATCGAGCTGTCCGCCTGACGGAAAGCTTCGAAGATCAGCCGCTGCTGCCCCTCGGCGATCCCGATCCCGGTGTCGCGGACCGAGAAAGCGATCCACCGATCAATCTGGTCCGGGCGATCGTCCTCCGCCCAGCGGATATCGATCACGATGGTGCCTTCATTTGTGAATTTCACCGCGTTGGAGACAAGATTCCGCATAATCTGATGCACCCGCAAACCGTCTGTCCACAGCAAATCAGGCAGATTGGGGTCCATTCTCGTTTCGAAGGCCACTTTCTTGCGCTCCGCCTCCTCATGATACTGATGATGCAAAATATGCGGGATCTCCGCAATATTAGTTTCCCCCAAATCGATGTCCAGCTTGCCGGCCTCCACCTTGGACAGATCCAGAATATCGTTGATCTGGCGCAGCAGGTCCTCTCCCGAAGTCCGGATAATAGTCAGATAGTCCAATTCCTCCTCCGTCCATCTCCCCTCATGCTGATCCGCAAGCAGCTGAGACAGCAGAATGACACTGTTCAGCGGAGTTTTCAACTCGTGGGACATATTGGCCAGAAATTCCGATTTATAGCGCGAAGCCAGAATAACCTGCCTTGCCTTCTCCTCGACAGCCGCCTTGGCTTCCTGCAGCTCTCCCTTTTGCACCAGCAATTGGTCGAGCGAAAGCCTCAGCTGCTCCGTCCGCACCCTCTCCATATAGAAGTCATACAGCATGAAGGCGAAGAAATAACAAAGCACGATGCCGAGCGGAAACGTAAATGGAAAAATGGACATGATGTAGGTAGAGGCGGGCAGCACGCCGAAAATCGCAAGATTAACCGCACTCAGCAAGTTGATGGACAAAATGCCTATGCTAAGCTTCCACCACAGCGTCCTCCCGCTTGCCCGGAACCGGATATTGAGCTCCATGCAGGCCAGCCCCAGCAAGGTCATATTGAAGCAGCCTACGAGCGCCGCTTCGCTGTAGCCGAACGTCAGACGGCTCAAGCCGATGCCGATGCCGATAACCGTTAGCCACCCCGGTTGACGGAAAATGAATATGGCTATAATCAGCGGCACTATTCTCAGGTCGAATATGACATTCTCATTCAGACGCAATCCGAACAGCATCGTCAGCCACCCGGCGAAAATGAACAGCAGCGCGAGCGCAGCCGACCGGCCCCGCTCCGGTATGATTCGGCTGAGCCCGACGCGCTGCAGCACATATTTGTAGACCAGATTAAACAAAAATGCAAGCGTAATCAGCAGGCTGATGTTAATAAAAAAGGTTTGATAGAATTGCATTTGTATCCTCCGGTCCGGTACCTGACGCTCGTCTTCATCCGCCTCACCCTGGAAAACCCGATTAATCCGGCTCGAAATTATTCGTCCCTTCCCAGGAAAAGCGCTTACATTCCTTATCCATTTGCTGTAAAATGAAATTATCCTGTCTGGATAAGGAGTGATAGCATGTTCATGCGCACGTCCGAATTTTATGAGAATTTACCCGCCAAATGCTGTACCAGCTGTCAGGAGCCTCTTGAAGAGATGGCCGATTGCTACAGCTCCACCTGTCCCAAATGCCGCGGCGTCACCTTTTATCCGCTCAGTCCCATCCATTCCGTACCGCCCGACAATCCCGAAGCTTAAATCGGCAGGAATCTCGCATCACAAACGAACGCCCCGGAAGGGGCGTTTGCTTGTGTTATGTTGTATTGTCATCCGATACAGGCTCACCCAAATATCCGTTACCAAGCTTCACGCATGGATTCACGTACCGCCACGGCAGGTCTCACAGCAAGCCCCGCCCCTTCGCTGCCCACCGGCAGCTTCAGCATCACGGCCCATGCCCGGCGAACCGGCTGCTCCCGTCTGAGTCTGCCCGCTTTGAGCCGCATCTCCTCCAGCTTGGCCTTGGATTGCGCCAGCTCCAGCAGTTGGTCAAGCAGCCTGCGGTCCTTCGAGGCCCTGATCGCAACGCCCGCCTCAACGAGCGCCTTGGCATTCTCTTCCTCCTGACCGGGGATCGGCTTATACAGCAGCATCGGGAGGCCGGAGGCGATCGCTTCGGAGGTCGTAAGTCCTCCGGGCTTGGTCAACAGCAAGTCCGCAGAGCCCATCCAGCGGTGAACCTCTTCGGTAAACCCGAGAATTCGCACATGCGGAGTCGGCATAGAAGCAAGCTCTTTCTCCAGCAGCCGCCTGGCTTTCTCATTGCTCCCGCATAAAAACACCAGCTGCAGCCGCTCCCGCACAAGCGGCGAACGGATTAAGGACCTCGTTTCCTCCGTCATCAAGCCCCAGCCTCCGCCCATGACCAGCACGACCTGCCGCTTGGGGTCCAGCCCCAGCTCAGAGCGGTAGGAGGCCCGGTCTCCGCCTCCGAAGAAGCTTGTCCGAACCGGAATGCCCGTGACGCTGATACGGGACTCGGCGATGCCCCGCTTCTCCAGCGCGCGGGCCACTTTCTCCGATCCGACCAGGAACAAATCGGTATGAGGCTGCACCCACAGCGCATGATCCGCATAATCGGTGATCACGGTGACCAGCGCCGCAGAGCAGCGCCCCTTCTCCTTCAACAGCGAGACGGCTGCCGCGGCCAAGGGGAAGGTGCAGATGACCAGATCGGGCTGTTTGGCCTTCAGCAGCTCCTCCAGCCTGGACTGGCCCAGCCTGAGGAAGGAGCGAGCCGCCGCCGACAACTCCATGCTCTCCCGGGACCTGCGGTAAAAATACCCGTAGAGGAACGGCAGCTTCTCCACCCCATGCAAAAATCCGTACTTAATAACAGGATGCAGGAGCGTGTAGACCTCCTGCATGTAATCGACGACCTCGGTCTCTACCTGCGGCCGGCCGACAGCACCGCGAGCCTCCGCCAGCGCCCGCGCCGCCTGACGGTGACCGTCGCCCAGGTCCCCGGTCAAGATCAGGGCGCGGATGCCCGGCCGCCGTTTGTTGGGTGTAGACATCGTTACGCCTCCTGCTTTCGTCCGTTTCATTTCCTCATCTAATCTCATTACCCATAAATCCCGCATTGAAACAAGCCTTGGGATAAAATCTAACATTTTTCTGTTCATTTATAGTACCATATTTAACCAGACGAATATATAGCTTCTCCTGAATCTGGCGGCGGCTATGCCTTTTGGGGATAGCCTGGCCCCTATCGCCTATGATAGACTAAGCTGGGTTTTATATACAGCAGAAGCATACATTATCTATTTCACAATGAAAGGACGAGCATGAATATGAAAGAGCTTGACTGGCTCAAAACATCCGCGGGCCTCGCGGCTCTGACCGTCGTCAGCGTACTGGTGTACAGCCTGTTGACCCGTCTGTCCGGCTCCGGCTATTATGACTTTCTTCTCTGGAATCTGTTCCTTGCCTGGATTCCATATATCTTCTCATCGGCCGCATGGGTGCTTCGCGGACGTATGTACCGGCTCCCGGCTATCCTGTGGGCGCCTCTGGCCGCGGCGTGGCTCCTCTTTCTTCCGAACGCCCCTTACATCCTGACCGACCTTATTCATCTCACGATACTCAAAAACAACTACGCGGCGGACGGCTGGTATACGTTCCAGTATTGGTACGACATGCTCGCAATTCTCCTCATCGCCTGGAACGGGCTGCTGCTCGGATTCGTCTCGACGTATCACTGGCATATCATGCTGCGCGAACGTCTCGGCGCCCTGCCAGGCTGGGCGATGGTCGCAGCGGTATCCTGGCTGTCGGCCTACGGCATCCTGCTTGGGCGTGAATACCGGCTGAACAGCTGGGATGTGCTGACAGGCACCGAGAAGCTGTGGCGCTCCCTGCTGGACAGCCTGGAGCCCCAAGCGCTAATGTTCTGCGGGCTGTTCGGCCTGCTCCTGCTTGCCGTCTACGCGACGCTTCACCTCTTGCTTCACAACGCGGAACGTCCGCGTTCCTACCGCTAGAGCAGCATCCGCCTCGTGGCGAACGGCCCCGGGCTTCTCCGGCGCCCGTCGTCTAGCCTAGCCCAATAAAAATCTCCGCGGCCCGATGCGAGCCCTCACCGGGTACGCTCCGGCAGGCGGCGCTCCCCAGCCCGCTTCCGCGGAGCCTGCGGCCAACCCCGGGTGCTGCCCTTGCTCCGCCGGAAGGCCGGCCAGCACTTGCAGGTAGTCGAAATCCGGATATGTCGCTTCATTCAGCAGATAAGCGCTTTGCGTAGCGAAGAGCACCCTGTGCCTGTTCAGCCGGGTGATGATGCTGCTACCGGAAGTAACGCCTATGCCATGGCCGAAATAACCGCCCTCCGGCATGACGATGACATTCTCCCCCTGATACTGCATCTGCCGCGGGTCTACCTGCGGATTTTTGAAGTACTGCACATCGCCGGGGAACGCTTCCCCTTGGCCCTTGACTGTAATCAGCCGCAAGTCCGCATCATGGTTCCAGGAGTACAAATACAGCCGTCCGAAGGAGCGGTCGAACGCCTCCCGGCCGATCGTATCCAGCACAGCTTTATACAAAATAATAATGATCGCCGTCGCGCATTCAAACGCATACAAGGGTCCGTTCGCATAAATATCTTCGACCGCAGCAGACGGGCTCACGCCGGGCCTCAGCTCGAAGCCGCCGTTATAGGTCAGCGACCAGTACCGCTCATTGCAGCGCGACAATTCGAACACCTCGAACGCCGCTCCGCTCACCCCGAGCGCTCTCGCGCTGGCTATAATGGCGCTCCTGGCCTGCAGCTCGAAGCGCAGCGCCTCCATTGAAGCATAATGAAACGGCGTCCTGCTGCTGCGCTTGCGGGCGTAGATATCCAGCTCCACGCCGGTTACGCCCGGGATGAACGGCGGCGCTTCCGCTCCCTGTATATAGATCATCTGCAGCCCCTCCTCCGCTAGAGGGGCCGGGATAATGCGCCCCTCGCTACATCTTATGCGGAGAAAGCGGCATTCAGGCCAATTTCCGGCTGCCGGTGTAATACCGGGCAGTCGACGGCAAATGGTCAACCTAATCCATCTCGTAGATCGACCCTGACTTGCTGGCGAACAGCTCAGTATACACTTTCTCGGCGTATGCGTCCGTCATCCCCGAAATATAGTCGGCCACCAGTCTCGGCCAGGACCAGCCGGCAAGATGGTTCTCATAATTCTCGACCCAATCGGGAGGAAGAATAAGCCTGCCCTGTTCCGGGACGATAAAGCTTTCCCACAGTCGGCGTATCATAATCTCGCTGCGCTTCTGCAGCCGCTGAACGCGGAAATCCTTGATCAGCGTAACCCAGGCGAGCTTCTTCAGAATTTCCATCGTCCGGTGCAGTTCCAGATCCTGCTGGCCGTCGCGCACGAACGTAATTTTTTTCCAGCCCTTCGCCGGATCGTCAATCATCCCGACCCGTCCGGCGAAAGTGCTGACCCAGCGCGCCTTCATCTCTCTGCGGGTGCGGGAGGCTTCTCGGTCGCAGGCCGCATATATTTCCTCCCATTGCTCCAGATAGGAGGTAAGCACTTCCTTGACCATAACAGGAATATCCACTTGATCCCAGCCGATATCCGAGTTGCCGTGATCGTTCACAATCTCCTGAACCAGGTGGCCGATGAGCCGGCTGTCTTCGAAAAATGTCCGGTTCATCTGAATTTTGCCCGCCCGGATGCCGTCCTCGATATCATGGGTCGAATAGGCAATATCGTCGCAAAGATCCATCAGCTGAGCCTCCAGCGTGGAGCAGCCCGCCGGCATCTTCCACCGGTCGCGGATCAACCCGATGCCGTCCGTCCACTCCATCCCGTACACGCCCTTGAGTCGATCAGGGTCATCCAGGCAATACGGATATTTATTAATCGCCAGCAGGACGGCCGCCGTCAGATCCAGACCGCTTCCGCTGCCCGCCCGCTTCTCCAGAAACATCAGAATGCGGAAATTCTGCGCATTGCCCTCATAAGCAAGCCCGTATTGTTCAGCCAGCAGATCGTTGAGCACCTCCTCGCCCTTGTGTCCGAAGGGCGGATGGCCCAAATCATGCGCCAGCGCCGCGCATTCGACAACGGCTTGATCCAGAATCAGACCCGGGTGCTCCCGGCGCTCCAGCAGCGGATACTGCTTGTTCATGCGCCTTGCCGACTCTCTGGCGATCTGGGATACCTCGATGGAGTGTGTCAGCCTTGTCCGGTAATAATCGCCCGTGCCGGCTCCGAACACCTGAGACTTGCCCTGCAGCCGTCTGAAAGCCGGCGACTGGATCAGCCGCGCATAGTCCCGCTCATACTCATCCCGTTCCTCGCTGAAAGTGCCGTGAGTCGGTTCGTCCAACCGAAATTGGCGCAAATCCATCTTGCTTCCTCCTAGACATCCCCGTCGTTGCCCGCAGCTGCCAGAGCTGCAGCCATCCCGGTACGACCGAATTGATTTTGTTGCAAATTGTACCACACTTGGAGCGGCGAGAGAAAGCGGCAAGCCTCCTCACGGGAGAAAAGGTTACATGGACATCCTCAGGCATCCTCATAGGTCGTGCGCTGGCTGCTCAATTACACCAGCCTCGCCTTGCCCAGCACGTTGATTTTTCACTTCATCGAGCGAAGCGGGCACGTTTCGCTCCTAGACCGCCCGCGAGCTTGGAGCTGGTTGCCCGGCCGCGTTTCGGCCTTTTAAGCACGCCGGCGGTTTCCAATCACCGGAGTTCACACGCTCCGAGATTGCCAAAAAGCCTGGCAGCGACCATCAAGATCGCCGCCAGGCTTATCGGGCTAGACGCCGCCGGACACGACGGCCGTTCAAAGGCGCGCGCTGCGCCCGTACGGGACCAGCCCGCTCCGTAGCATCCCTGCCGCCCTCTGTCCTGCCGCAATTGCCGCGGCGGGCGCATTGCTCAGCAGAGCTTATCGCACCGGCTGTGCCGGCTCTTGATCGGAGTCTGCCTCCGTCTCCGCTTCGGCAGCAATCCCCGATGGAGCTTCAGGCAGCAGATCATTGAAATATTGGGCGATGTACCGCTGACCGAACATTTCATCATACTGCAGCTCACGGTACACCTCCGCATCATCCTTGATGGATGGCGGAAGCTCGTTGTACAGCTGTCCGTCGGCGGCTACGACCAGATTGCGCAGGATGCCCGGCGCTTTCTTGGACAGCTCCAGCTGATACGCCCATGCCGGAGGCAGCTCCATCCCTATCCGGTCCAGCACATAAGCGCCAAGGAAGGAGCTGCTGATCACAGGCACTGTTTCCTTCGGCATATAAAAGTTGGACCAGGTGACAAGCGGCACGCTCTGCATCTTCTTCAATTCCTCGAGCGACCATTGCTCCGAACGATTGGTAGAGATGAAACCCGCCTGCGCGTACACATCATAGTCGTACCCCAGCATAGGCAGATGGTCGCCGTAGAATACGATAATCGTCGGCTCCGCAGACTGCTCGAAATGGTCGATCAGCATCTGCAGGCTTTTATCGGCATCCCGAACCCCTTGCGCATAAGTAGCCAGCGTATCTCTGGCCGTATCCGTCTGCATGCCCTTTACCGTAATCTCCTGATCGCCATACCGGCGGTCATCGTACGGACCGTGATTTTGCATCGTCACCGCGTAGATAAAGCTTGGCGCCTCGCTGCTCTCTACCTCGTTGATGATGCGGCGGGATACTTCGTCGTCCGAGATAAAGGCGCCCCGGTATTCCGGAGCCTCGAAGCCCGACTTGCTGATGAACTGGTCGAAGCCCATATGCCGGTATACCGACTCCCGGTTCCAGAACCAGCCCTCATAGGAATGAATCGCCGTGCTGGTATAGCCCTTTTCTTTGAAATAGGAAGCCAGACTTGGCAGCGGCTTGGATATATATTGCTGATAAGGCACCGAACCGGCCGGCAGGAAGCTCATCGATTGTCCGCTGAGCACCTCGAACTCGACATTGCTCGTGCCTCCGCCGAACTGCGGAGACAGCATATAGCCGCCGGTGCTCTCCTTCTGCAGGCGGCGCACCGTAGGCAGCGGGTCCTGGTCGAACGTAACGCCCGGAAGCAGCGTCGGGTCCCAGAACGCCTCATTCATAATAAAGATGACGTTAGGCTGCTTGACGCTCTCCCCGCCCCCTGCACTTGCCACGACCGCCTTGGCCTGACGGTAGCCGAACATCTCGTTCAGACTTTCGGCCAGTCCGCGCATAGCCGTCTCCGTGTAGCCCGGAGGGCGCTTGACGATCGTATTTTTCACATTCATCGTGAAAGCCACAGCGAGCCCGTTCTCCGCATAATTCTCGGACTGATTCCACACGATCTCGCCGGCGCCGGCCTTGTATACCAGCGTCTCGCTCCACGCCGCGCGGACCCCGAAGCCGTACAGCGCAACTACGCACAGCAGCCCTACGGCGACACGGACCGGAACCCGCATCCGGCTTCTCGGGAGCTTGGTCCCGAACAGGAACAGCAGCACAGCCGCCAGTCCGGCCAGACAGAGGCGGATGACCGCTTCCCGGCTCGTCACCAGCGGAAGAATATTCATGCTTTCTTTATTAAGGAAAATATCCCACGGGAAAAATGGCTCGCCGATCAGCTTGCGCTTGAAATAGCTCACCAAAGCGACGAGCGCGAGCAGCGCCGCACTCAGTGCTGCGGCGCCCGAATAGGCGCCGCAAATCGCATAAAGCAATAAAAAAACGAGCATGGCAAGCAGCCCGTTCAACGCGAATAACTGGGGATGTGAGAAGATCCACGTCCAAGTTTCGGACAGAGATCCACGATGAAGAAGCTCCGCGCCAGCTGCCAGAAGCAGCGGAAGAACAAGGATCGCCGTGCATAGGGCGATGGTGTGGACCGCCCGGGTATATACGGGTTTTCCCCGTCTGCTCCGGCCCTTTCTAGAGGTCGTACGCACCCTGGTCACTCTCCTATCGGCCCGCTATGGGAGGCGGACATATTTATAGCTAGACTATTCATTGACTATGTTAAGACATTGTAAACACGAAACATTAATTTAATATGAAAATAACCTGAAAGTAAGAAATTGGTTCAAACGGCCTAATGGCGCAAAAAAAGAAAAGCTCCTGATCGGAGCCTTTCGGGGAGAAGATATGGATGGTTTTAACGGCCGGATTATGCTCTGAGATAATGCAATCCCGTCACGCCAGATCGGCGTAAGTTGTCTCCGAAAATTTCAACCGTAAAATTAATCGGACAATGCGATTTGTTTTCTTCTCTTTTCATACGTTTCATTTTATCATATACGGTTCATTTTATCATAATTCGTCCGTCCGATGGTACTATCCCAAATACTGAGGAGCGTATATAATGGCAACCATACGGATACATGCGAAGGAGAAGTTGACATGCGGCTGACCGCTGAATTCCGGCAATTCCGCCAAGTGCCCCGAGCTTGGCTGCTCATGCTGACGTTGTTTTTGTATGGAGGCGGGGTGGGCATTTTGGCGCCGATGAACGCCATTTATTTGCAGGACCAGCTCGGGTTGTCCAAAGGCCAGATCGCCTCGATATTCTCCGTCTCTCTGCTGCTGAACATGCTGCTTACGGTCGGGGTCGGCTTCATCAGCGACCGGATGCGCCGCAAGAAAACGATTCCTCTGACCGCTTCTCTGCTCTGCATCGCCGGTCTGACCATCTATATGCAGGCGGAAACCTTCGTCCCCGCCTTGATCGGCATGACCCTGGCCACCGCGCCCTCCGGGATGATTATGGGCCAGCTGTTCGCCATGGCCAGGCAGCACTTCACCGCCCGCGCCCCGCTGATCGTCGAGATGTCCCAGCTGTGGCTGCGGTCTACGTACAGCGCCGGCTTCTTTACAGGGCTGCTGATCGGCGCCAATCTGTATCTTATCGCTTCGTTTCAAGGCGTGCTATGGGGCAATCTGGGCGGGTACGCCGCCCTGCTTCTGCTGCTGCTATGCTTCCGGGAAACGCCCGCGGCCGCAGGGGAGCTGCGCAAAACAGCCGGCGGAGAGCCGTTCTCCCTGCTTATGCTGATCGCTTTACTGCTGCTTTCCTGTGCGGACGCCATCCGCGGCCTCTATCTGCCGCTCGTCGTGCATGAGCGGTTCGGCAGCCCCGAGCTGATGTCGTATCTGTGGAGCGTTCAAGCCGTCTTCGAGCTGCTGTTCATGACCTTGGCCGGCTATGGAGCGGTCCGCTTCGGCAGCAAGACGGTCATTCTGGCAAGCAGCTTCTTTGCGCTGACCGCCTATTTGTGCTATGCGCTGTCTGATCGGCTCCCGGTCTTTTTCCTTATGCAGCCGCTGTACTCGTTGTTCGTCTCCGTGCTGTACGGAGTCGCTATGGGCTACGTGCAGCGGATGTTTCTGCACCGCACCGGCTTCGGAGCCAGCCTGTACGTCTTCATCGCCCAGACGGCTTCGCTGATCGGCTATTTGCTGCCGCTTGTCGTCGAAGGGGTGACGCCGCGCATTTTCTTTATCCCGAGCGCGCTTATCGTGCTTTCCATCGCCCTGATGACAAGCGTGCTCCTGGCACAGCGGCGGCGAAATGCGGGCCATGCCCCAGGCGGGCTTGAAGCATAGCCAACTGGCATGCACCTTCCGACTGTTAAACGTCCTTTAACAGTCGGAGGTGCATGCCGCCTCAAGCCGGGCGGTTATTGGCGCTATTCAAGCCTATCTCCAGACAAGGCCGCCCGCTCGCTGGAATCCCCCGCGGCTTCTCCGCTTACTTCTGCGTGTCCCGCAGCCTGACTGCCAGCACGCGCATCATGCTCTTCAGCACGTCCAGCCTCGTGAAGCAGAAGGAAAGCGCCTGCTCCCGCGGCAGTCTGAGCAGAAGCGCCGGTCCGGCAGCCGTACAACTGGCCGAGCGCGGCTCCCCGTCGATGAGCGCCATCTCGCCGAAGCAGTCGCCCGAGCTCAGCAGAGCCAGCTGCTGCCCGCCCCCGCTGTGTACGCGGACGCTTCCCTCGATAATGCCGTACAGGCAATCTCCCGGCTCGCCTTCGCGAACGATGGCTTCCCCGGCCTCGTAGCGGATCTCCTGGACCATGCCCGCCAGCTGAACGAAGTCATCGGCCGATACGTGAGCGAACAGATCGATGCGCTGGAGCACCAGAATCCGGCGGAGAATGGCTCCGCTCGTCGCCGCCTCCTGCCGCCGGCCCGGTTCCGTACGAAGCTCGACCGCCGCGGCCTCCAAGCCGCCGGCTGCTATCGCGGCGACCGACGACTGCGCCTCCGTCTGTCCGCTATCCGCCAGCGGCCCGGCGACGGCTGCGGCGGCCTCCCGGTTCACGGTCCGAAGCCGTCGCGATAAGATGGCCATCAGAGACAATGCCATCTCCTTATGGTCGAAGAGCAGGTCGTAGACATCCTCGGAGTCCAGACGCCACAGCCTGGAGCCTCCGGCAGCCCGGACCGTCGCCGCCCGAACGCTGCTCGTCAGCACCGCCATCTCGCCGAAGCAGTCGCCCGGAGCGAGCAGTCCCAGGCGCTGGCCGCCCCGCAGCACCTCCGCGCTGCCTTCCCGGATCACGTACAGCGCGTCTCCCGTCTCGCCTTCGGTTATGATCGGCTGACCTTCCGCCGCCAGCACCTCCCGCAGCCGGGTACCGAGCGCAGCCAGCTCACGACCCGTCAAGCCCTGGAACAGACTGACGGAGCGGAGCAGCCGCACGCGCTCTACCTCAGCGGCCGCCTGCTTATGCTCGTCAGCTGTCCAGCGGGCAAGCCGCCCTCCAGCCCCGTCGGCAGACAGACCGGCAGCGGAAGCGAGAATCACGCTGCGCAGCCAAACCTCGCCTGTCTCCAGCAGGCCCGCGATGTGGGTATGGACGGTCGCCTGATCCGGCTGCTCCGCAAGGGGGCGGGAGGCATGCGCCATCATCTGGGCGATGGAACTGCGCAGCCGGCCGCTTACCAGCTGGTCGACAACCTCGGCAGCGCTGGCTTGACGTCTGGCGTCCGTGCCTGACCAGTTCACGTGAACGGCTTTCATCGTCTGCGGATCATAGCTGAGCGCCAGCAGCCCGAATATCCGCTCCGCCGTCCGGAGCCTGGCCTCGTCAGCAGCTGCGGCAATCTCGGCCAGCTCAGGGGCGGCAGCCAGCGCCTCGCTCGCATGCGCATAGAGCCAATAACGCTCGAGCTCGGCGGCGGCGCAGTCTTCTGCCGTAGTCCCGGCCCCTTCATCCGGGCTGAAGCCGGCTTCGGCCCGGATCGCCACCAACGCGTCGAGCAGCCGGCCTCTCAGCTCCTCATCGGCCTTGCCGTAGACGCTGAGCAGCAGGGAAGACGCCCGCTGTCCGCCGATAAGGGCCAGCGCCTGCGGCAGAAACGGAGCGGCCGGATGACCCGCCTCCTGCAGATAAGGCCCGAGCAGCGGCAGAATCACGGCTTCCTCATAGCTGGCCAAAGCATGCAGCGCCGGCGCCCTCGTGCTGCCGTATGACAGCAGCGGCACGATCGCCTGAACCAGCTCCGGCACCTGCAGCACGGCGGCAGATTCAAGCGCGCGCACCCGCACCTGAGCCGATTCATCCTGCAATAGCCGAAGCAGAGGCTTGTAGAACGAAGGCAGCCCGAGCTCGCCAAACAGCGCAGCCATCGCCTGCCGCTCCTCTTCTTCGGGACTGTCCAGCAGCTCCTTCAAGGTGCCGACCGCTCGGAACATGCCCTCGATGCCGTAGTGCTGGATAAGTCCGGCGATGCCCGCAGACCGGACGACGATGGCTTGATCCTGCAGCAGCCCGGTCAATGGCTCCAGATGCTCCTCCCGGGCATAGGCCGCCACCGCCAGCCAAGCCCGGGCGCGAATGACCGGCTCCTCCGCGCCGGTCAGCCGCAGCGCTTCTTCCTCCAAGCCTGCCGGCGTATGCCGGCGGATCCAGTCCAGCGCCCAGCGCTTCACCTCTGCCGATGAATGGCGAAGTAATGACGGCAGATGCGCCTCCAGCTCGAAGCCCTCCAGCCGCTCGAGAACGCGCAGCGCGTACAAAGCCTGGGCCGCATCCTCGCTCGCGATGGCATCGGTCAGCAGCTTCCGGCTCGCAGGGTCCATCAGATCCAGTCTCGTTTCCTGCAAATCGAGATCCTGCGTGCGGAGCGAGCGAAGCAGCAGCTGCATGTACGCGCCCCGCAGCCGGATGGCGGCGATGACGGCGATCAGCAGCGCCGCCATAATCAGATAGCTGAACTGGGCGGCCGACAGCAGCGGCGACAATGCGATCAGCAGCAGCGCAGCAAGGCCCTTGGCCCCGTTGCGGGCCACGCCGTCCAGAAAGCCTTTCGCCCGCCCCCTCCACTCCGGCGCGACCGGGAACATAATCAGCTGGTTGACCGAAGAATACACCGTATCCCCCAGCACCTTGTCGGTCCCCTTCACGGAGACGGCCATCGCCAGCACCGGTATGAGCAGCACCCCGAAGCTTCCGGCGAGCAGCGCCAGCGGGAACAGCAGCAGCGCCGTCATCACGCCGAACCTGGAGATCAGCCGCCCGGATACCAGGAGCTGCACCGCCAGGGCCAGCAGGCCCGAGAAGCCGTAGAAGCTGCCCATAAAGCCGGCCAGCGCGTCATCCTGCAGCGTTCCTTTCAGAATTACTTTAAACTGATAGTCGATCAGGACGAGCGAAAGCACGACCGCCCCCGACATGATCGCCACATATTTCAGATGGGGCACATGCTCCATAAAGGTCCGAAACGAACCCCCGCCGGCGCCTCCCTTTTTCCCGCCGTTTCCCGCAGAGGGCGACGGCGACGCGAATAAATCACTCCCGGCCCCGGCCCGTCTCGCCAGACCGATCACAAACACCAGACAGAGAAGCTGCAGCAGCGCATAGCAATAAATCAAATTCTCCGTGCCGATGGCGCCGGAGAGCCCCTTCAGAGCGAACCCGCTGACGATGCCCCCTGCGATCCCCCCGCTGCCTACGAGACCGATCATCCGCTTGGCCTTGCGCTGATCCATGACAGAAGCCGCGAGCTGCCAGAAGCTGACGACCATCAGGAAATTGAGCACATCATAGCCGATATAGATGACCGGGAATACCCAGCTCTGCCCCGCGGCTACACCTGCCCTTGACAGCAGGGACAAGCCGCCGGCGCCCGCAATCACGGCCAGCGCCAGCCTATCCTGCCGCCATCTGCCCCCAAGCCGCTGGTAGGCCACGCCTGCCGCCATAAGCGCCAGCGCTTGCGGCAAATACATTTTTGACAGCAATGCCGAATCGAACCGGCTCAAAAACATCGCGTCCGCAGCGGTGCGCCCGATCGTCGAGGCAGACACCGCGCAGAACAAATAGCCGAACAGAAGGAGCACCTTCCCATACTCCTCCCGGTCGGCTGTAAAAGCGGTCAAAGAACCGCTCAGGCGCTTGCGCAGATTCGGCCGCCCCATATCTCGCTCCCCATTCCTTCTCTAAGTCCTTGGCATATAGTCTGATTCTACAATAACTGTGATTCTTAAGCACTAACGAATTTCCGAGTCCAAAGACCCGGCTCACGGAAAAGCGCCCCCTGCTCCCAGTTGATGGACCGGGGGTTCGTATGCTACGTTCATTAGTACCATAACAGACTGTCAGCAGTCGCAAGGAGGAGCGCCCTATGTCAACGGATACTTACGCCAACCTGATCGGCGTCGTGATCGAGAAGCTTATTCAGACTCACAAGGAGCTGCAATTCAACTATGAAGGTCTGAGCAGCATTCTCGGCTCCCATTCGGAAGAGGAACGGGCCAGTGTCCCCGAGCTGATCACGATGGCAGAGCTGCGGGACGGCTACCTGGAGCTGCTTCAATCGCTCGAGAAACGATTTCCCGGGGTCAAGTAAAGGAAGCCGCCGGTGAACCGGTCGATCAGCCAGCGGTCATGGCTGACGACCAGGACCGGGCCGGGAAAGGCTCGGATCGCCTGTTCGAGCTGCTCCACCAGCTCCAGGCTCAGATGATTGGTCGGCTCATCCAGCAGCAAAATGTCCGGACGCGCGGCTATCAGTCTGGCCAGCAGCAGCTTCCGCAGCTGCCCCGGGCTCAGCTCCGAGACCCGGCGGCTGAATTCGGCGGCGCCGAACAGTCCCGTGTCCAGCAGCTCGCGGGTATGATCCTCCAGGAAGCCGGGCCGCCCATACCGGTACAGCTCCAGCACCGTCCGCTCCCGCTCCTCCGGAGTAAGCGCCGGTTCCTGCTCCCAATACCCGATGCGGGCCCCGGACGATATCTCCACCGTCCCCCGGGACGGCTGCAGTTCGCCGGTCAGCAGGCGCAGCAGCGTCGTTTTGCCGGAGCCATTCGGCCCGGCGACCAGCAGCCGCTCTTCCCCCTCCAGGCAGAAGGTCAGCCCTTCCAGCAGCAGCCCGCCGCTTTCCTCGGCCGTATAGGCCACCCCATCCGCACGGATCCACGGGGACAGATCGGAGCCCTCGCGCTCCAGCCGGACTCGGAAGCTTAACGGCTCAGGAGGCTTGGCCACCGGATTTGATTCTATGCGCTCCAGCTTTTTTTCAGCGCTTCGAATATTTTGCGAGATGCGCCGCTGCACCCGTTCCCCGGCGAAATGCTTGACAAACTTGTCGGGATCGGTCGCCGGCCGGTTATGCCCCACGAGATAGGCCGTCTCCTTGACCTGCCGGCGCAGTTCCCGGATCTCCTGCTGCTCCCGTTCGTAAGCTTCCTGCCATCGCAGCCTTTCCTGCCGTTTCTTCTCCCGGTACGCTTCATAATTGCCCGCATAAGAGGAGCAGCGCCTAGTCGCCTCATCGATCTCCAGAATGCCCGTAGCCGTACGATTGATGAACAGCCGGTCATGGGAGGCATACAGCACCGTCCCCCTATAGCCGCTCAGATACCGCTCCAGCCAGTGCAGCGACTGCTCGTCGAGATGATTGGTCGGCTCGTCCAGCAGCATGCATTCCGGGGAGGACGCGAGCAGCGCCGCCAGCGCCAGCCTCCGCTTCTCCCCGCCCGACAGCGTCCCTACCCGCCGGTCACGCGAGAGCCGCCCCAGACCCAGTCCCTCCATCGCGACGGACGTTCTGTATTCCGCTTCATAACCGCCAAGCGCTTCGAAGCGTTCGGCAGCTTGCCCGTAAGCCTTCAGCGCAGCTTCCGCCCGGCCTTCCTCCCCGCTTTTGCCCTCCATACCTGACATGGCCTCCGTCTGCCTGACCATCTCCGCCTGCAGCCGCCGAATCTCGCCCAGCGCCTCCTCCAGATACTTGTCTACCGTCTGTTCCTCACTTACCTCCACCGTCTGAGGCAAATAACCGACCCGGACATGCGGCGCCGTAGTTACCGTTCCTTCATCGGGTTCCTCCAGCCCCGCCGCCAGCTTCAGCAAGGTCGATTTGCCCGCGCCATTTTCCCCGACGAGCGCCACCCTTTCCCCTTTAGTAAGGTAAAAGGACGCCTTATCGAGCACAGAATGATCCCCGTATAGTTTCGCAACTTCTTCGAATGCTATGACTCGCATAAATCCGCCTCCCCGCATGTCGTTAGATTGGACGAGAACGCCAAAAACCGTGAATGCAGTGCGCACCCACGGCCAAACAAACCTATACGGAAACAAGCAGGCTCCGATCAGGCGGTTCATTCCGTTGCGACGCGGGTACTTCTCGGTATCGACGAATGCCGGCAGCAGGACTGCTGCAATCGTTCGAATACGGCGCGGACGACAGACGTCAGCCTCTCGTCACGCCCGCTCGCCTGAACCTGTGCATCATCAGGCAAGCGCGTGTCTGCATAGCCATTCCGGTATCTGGAGGTTATACAGCCAAGCGAAGTGTCCACATCGGCAACCAATACCACCTTTCTCAAGTTGGGTCCCACAGACCCTCATGCAGCCCATTTTAGTCCAAAAAACGGCCCGAAACAAGTGAAATCCCCGTTATAGTGAAACTTTCCATGCCTGTGCTGCGTAAACCATCCGAACAAAGCAAAGGAGGAATTCGCATGTTGAGACGTCTTCTAGGCAAGATTATGGACAGCGCGCTTCATTCCAAACGCCCCCGCCGCTACTACGGCAGCAGCTCCGGACGCCGCCATCGTCCAGGTCCAATGCGGCATTCGTCGTCTCACCGCTACCAGCAGCATCGCTCCTACGGCTCCGGCTACTATAAGAAAAAAGGATATTCCAGCTCCTAACTGCTGGCGATCACCAATAACGAGAAAAACTTCCAGCCCTTCGCTTCATGCCCGAAGGGCTCTTATTTTTTTGCGGCGCTCAGCGCCGCTATTGCCAGGTCGACCGCTTCGGACAGCTCGGCCGCGCCGGAGAAGCCTTGCTCCAGCTTCATCAGCTTGCCCAGCAGATGCCGGGTGGCAGGGGAGACGACCAGCTCCTCCCGCCAATCGCCCGCCTCGTCCTCCTTTTCTTCGTAAGACGAGTACAGCAGAAACAGCAGCAGGTGACCGAGCGCATACAGATCGCTCTCCACCACCGGCAGCCGCCGCCACTCCTCTTCCTGATCCTGCGGCTTCTCCAGCCCGTCCATGTCGCCGATCCGGCGGGCGAGGCCGAAGTCGATCAGCATCAGCCGCCCCGAACGTTCCATCACATTGGGAATCCGGAGATCGAGATGCACCCAGCCCCGCTCGTGCACGAATTGCACGACCGGCAGCAGCCTGCGCAAGAGGTTCAAGCTCTCCAGCTCGGTAAACCCCCGCCCCTGCTCGAAGATCAGATCCTCCACCGTAGCCCCGTCCACCCATTCAATCGGAAGCCACAGCCTGCGGCCGTCTTCGATCAGTTCGCCGCAGGCCGGAATATGAGGATGGGCCAGCGTCCGCAGAGCCTCATGCTCCCGCACCAGCAGGCTGCGGCCCAGATTCCGCTTGCTGGGCTTGGCCTGCTTGAGCACGACAGGCTGCCCGTTATGCCCGTCCTCGGCCAGATAGGCCAGCCCGTAGCTCCCCGCGCCCAGCAGCCGCTTCAGCTCATATTGTCCGTTCAGACGGTAGCCTTCGGGCAGCGGATAATCGACCCAGGTCTGATACACGCCGCGCAAATAGCCGATCAACGCTCACACCTCCTGTTCCGTCACTAGCGGAAGGCAGCCGCCCTCCAAATCATGGCTTCTCTCCCCGCCCGCCGGGCAGCAGCAGCCCGAGCAGCGAAGCCGTTCCCCTCAGCCTGGGGCGGCGGCGATGCGCTTGCACGTAGGAGTAGTCGGCAAGCGTCACCCTCGCGTCGCGCAGCGCATAAGCAAAGTCTTCGTCAAGCATCAGCCGGTATTCCCAGACACGCTTTTCCCATGAAGGAATCAGCCTGCTCATCTCGGCGTCTTGAGCCGCCGGATGGATATACGTCTCCACCACGCCCTCCGGCAGCTCATAGAGCTTGCGGATCAGCATCTGCTTGAAGCTGGCGTACGTCTCGCCCTCCTGGACATGGTAAGGATGCGTAAGCAGATAGTCGGGCAGCGGAACGCCAAGCGTATCGGCAAGCGCCACAACTTTGCGAAGCGCCTGCTGCGCCCCCGGGATGGAGGCCAGGAAGCTGTCTCTCGGATCGATGTATCGGAACAGCCGGAACGGCAGACCCCAGCGGGAGCAGCGCCACAGCACATCCGGCAAATAGCTCCTGCCGGTGGCAAGGCCGTACAAACTGCCCATATGGTTGTCGACATGCGAAAGCCGGATGCCCGCCCCCACGGCGGTGTCATATTGAGCCTGCAGCTCGCGCCGCACCTCGCGAGCCGCGGCATTTCGCTCGAAAGCTTCGACGGTCGGATGCAGATAGCCGTCGCCGTCCTGAAGAGAAGCGGCACCGGTCAAGCTTGCCCAGCGGTAGCCCGCGAATTCGCTCGTCAACGTCAGATGCAGACCTATGCGGCGCTCCTCCCTCCGGCGGCACCATGCCGCCGCTTCTCCGAAAGCCGGGGCGGGCGGCATAATCGTAGCCGAGGACACCCTGTTTTCCTCCAGCAGATGCATGATCGCCTCATTTGCCGCCCGGCTCTGCCCGAAATCGTCACAGTTCAGGATAAGACAGGTGCCGGGAGATCCGGCCTTGCTCGGGAAGGTTTTCATCGTACCGGCCCGCCTCCTTGCAGGTGATTGTGCCGGCCAGAGCCAGAGCCGCGCCCAGACTCGCCGTTCCTCATGATCGTCAGCGACAACAGAAATGAAATGACCAGCAGGCATGCCGGAACCACGCTGATCAGCACCCGGAAGGTGCCCGCCGGATCAGGGCCCGGGTTATCCCCGCTGACATAACCGAACGTCATGCCGACGATCCAGAAAGCCAGCGCCGAGATCAGCCCGCTGGAGCGCGTAATAAAACCGCCGACCGCCGTGTAGACGCCTTCTCTCCGCTGCCCCGTCCGCTCATAGTCGCGGTCGATGATCCGGCTGCTGAGGACGGGTGGCGTCACCAAGAAGCCCGCAAGCCCGAAGCCGACCAGGATGCCCGCCGCGATGCCGCTCGCCAGACTGCTGCCGAACCAGAGCGGAATGACGGACAGCCCGTAGGCGGCCAGCGACAGCCTCCAGCTGCGCACCCCGCCCAGCTTCCGGACAATCCAGTACCAGACCGTGACCAGAGGAATGACGGAGACGAAGACGGAGGCAAGCAGAATCGACACCTGGGATTCGGGGATTTGCAGCACGTATTTGGCATAAAACGGAATCATCGAGCTGACAAGCCCGTTGACGGTTTGCGCGAACGAATTGGCAATATTGAAAATCCAAAATTCCCGGTTCTGCAGCGTGGCCCGAAATGCTTCCTTCAGCGGCAGAGCGGGCTCCTGGCGGATCTGCTCATCCTCGCGGACAGAGGCCATGCAGAGCAGCATGCAGACGGCGAACAGGACAGCATATACAAGCGACATATATCCGAAGCCCATCCAGGCAAAAAGCAGAGGCGTGACCGCCGAGCCGATCAGGATAGCCGCGATTTGAAAGCCTTGCTGGATCGCGGAAGCCTTCGCCCGCAGCCGCTCACCCCGGAACAGCTCGGGGAACAGCGCGCCGTAATTGACCCAGATGATCGTCGCCACCCCTTCGAAGAGCACGAGCGCGACGAGAAACCAGAGAAACAAGCCATGCCCGGACAAGCCTTGGGGCACAGAGAAGATCATGCAGAAGGTCAGCATGAAAAACGGAATAGAAAACCATATCCACGGCTTGCGCCGGCCGAAGCGCGTTCTTGTCCGGTCAGACCAATAGCCGGCCAGCGGCTGGTTCGCCGCATCCCAGATCAAATAAACCGTCCGGGCCAACGTAGCCAGCCCTATGCCGAGACCCAGCTTCTCTACATAATAATAACTGTAGAAGGCGCTGAAGGCCTGGCTCGGGATCATCATGGCAAACATCCCAAGCGCATAGGCTATCGGGGAGTTCACAAAGGTTTGGCGCATCGCAAGATTCCTCCGCATGCAAAAAGTGTGATCTGCCCCTGCACCCGGCTGCCGAGATCATGGCGTAAGCGCGTTCGGCAAGCAGCCTGCTTGGCAGCTGCAGTATCCTCTATTCCTATTCATCGTCGTTCGCCGACATTCCTTCTGCCGGCTTCGCGGAATCCAAGGCCCTACTCCGCTTCGCACACCGCGACATAGCGGGAGAAAGAGCCTTTCCGTACCGCGCAGCCGTCCTTGACACGCAGCCCGGCCTTCCCGGCCTGCTCGTCCACCGGCTCCATCGCGACGACAATCACGCGGTCCGCCAGGCGGCCGGCGCTTTGCAGCAGCGCCAGCTGCTCGTCCGCCGACAGCCTGGAGCACAGATTATAAGGCAGATCCAATATAGCCGTATCATAACGGCCCGTATGGTCGCGGATGTCCCGGATGCGCACAAGTTCCGGACGGCTGTAGCCGAAATGACGGAGATTCACCCGGGCGCCCGTCACGGCCAGCGGATTGATGTCGAAGCCTTCGATATCGATGCCCATCGACAGCGCTTCGATAAGCACAGTGCCGATGCCGCAGCACGGATCGACGGCCCGGATTCCATCGGGGTACGGGATGGCAATATTGACGATGGCCCGGGCGACCCGGGTGCTCAAAGCCGTGGAGTACGGCCGCGGCTTGTCCTTATGCCGGAGCCAGACGGCCTCCTGGTCCAGCAGCTCCCCGAACACCCAGCGGTCCGGCAGCCTGGCCAGGCCGAAGCGCAGGTCTGGCGCGCGCATCTCGGCCCGTCCGCGCACCCGGCTTCCGACCAAGCGCTCCAGCTCGCGCTTTTGCCCGTAGTCCGCATCCCCGTCGGCCGGGACGAAGATGACCTTGAAGGAAGCGCCGTCCAGCTCCATAGCGCCCGCCTGATCCGCGATGTCTTCGGCGGAGCCTCCTGCGCAGCGAATGCGAAGGCGCTGCTTCATGAACGGACTGCGGCTCGGGTCCAGCCGCAAGCCGCTTTCGATCCAAGTGGCCGCTCCGGCTTCGGCGCAGGAGGCTCCGAACCAAGTCCGCTGCTCCAATGCGCACAAGTCCGCTTCATCCTCATGGAAAGCGTAAGTGTACAGATAGCGCTCGTTGTCTGTCATGCTTGCCATTCCACACTTTCCGGCCGCCCGGAGGACGGCTCTCGTATTGAATTTGAATATTGGCCATGGGGCGAACAGCTTGGCCAATGGCCATCTTTGGCAGATGCCGCTTCTACTGACAACCTCTCGCTCCATCGCTTATAATGATGCTTATTCCAATTCACCGGCATCCTATTCCGGATAAGGAGCTGCAGCCCCTATGAACTCCCGACGTTATACATGCGCCGCAGCCGCCGGCTGCCTGGCCCTCTGGGCGGCGCTGGCTCTCTGGTTCGGACAGCGTGACCTGCAAATATCGCTGGCGCTGGCCTCTCCCGGCGCAAGCTGGGCGCGGTGGTTCGAGATCTACGGCGAGCATCCCGCCATGCTGCTCGTATGGACGGCGGGACAGCTGCTGTTCAGCGCGGCCCGGCTGCTCCCCGCGAGGACCCGGCTGCTCCAGCGTCTGCTCGCGCTGGCCGTCCAGTTGACCGCCGGCCTCGCGCTGGTCCATATGACGGCCGGGCGCGGGCTCGGCATGGAGCTCTCGGCGCTCCAGTGGGCGCTGGCGGTATTGCTGCTGGCCGCGGCAGCGATTGCCGCCCAGCTTGCGCTGCTGCGGATGCCGGCCGAGCGGCTGACCCGCCTTCACCGGGCCGCTTGGCTGACGCTGCTGCTGGTCGGCGGCGAGCTTGCGCTCGTCCACTCGCTCAAGTCAGTATGGGGCCGGGTCCGCTTCCGCGATCTGCTGCCCGGCTATACGGACTATACCGCCTGGTATACGCCGATGGGAAGGACAGGCAACCGGTCCTTCCCATCGTCCCACGCGGCCAACAGCTGGGCTCTGCTGCTGCTGCCGGTCTATGCGTCGGCCGCGCTGGCAAGGCCCGCTATCCTAAGAGCCGCCTGGATCGCGGCGCTGCTCTGGGGCCTCGCCACTTCCTTCAGCCGGCTCGTGGCCGGAGCGCATTACGCCTCCGACCTGCTGGTCGGCGCCAGTATCACGATCCTGCTGTTCCTTCTCCTCTGGCGGTATATGCCGCTGGAGCTGCCTTACAGCGGTATGAAGTCTTACCGCGGTCAACGCGGGCAAGATCCCTCCGGTCCGGACGTGAGGCTCTGACCCGGCCCCGGGAGCATCCGAAGCCCTCTCGGAGGGCGCAAGGAACCGAGAGCGCTTGAGCGTCTGCCTGGCAGTCCGTGCCCCGGCGCCGCTCGATCCCGATTTACGACAACAAGGGACCTTCGCTCCAGAGAGCGCAAGGTCCCTTGGCCTGCCCGACCGTTTGCACGAGCTTGCAGGCATTTCTCAAAAGGTTGCCGTCTCGGCGGCGGCAGTCTCCTTCATCGGGAGCCTTACCGTCATCTTCGTGCCTTCCCCGACGCGGCTGCGAACCTCGATATGTCCATGATGATGCTCGACCAGCTGCTTGACCATAAACAGGCCAATGCCCTGTCCGCCCTTCTGATCGTTCGTTTTTTCATATTTCTGAAAAAGCCGCCCCAGTTGGCTCTCGGTCATACCGACGCCAAAATCTTCCGTTTCCAGGACAAGGAAGCCATCCTGGCAATAGGCGCTGAAATTAACGGGGCGGCCCTCCTCGCTATATTTGATCGCGTTGCTGATAATATTGGAGACAATGAGCTTGAAGCCCGTCGCATTGCTGAGCAGCCGCTCACCGCCCTCCAGACGAATGTCGGGATGAAACAGGATATTCTGGGTTCTAGCCTTCACATCCATCATCTCCATCACTTCCAGCAGCAAATCCCGCGGAATCGTCAGCTTGCGTCTCCACAACGCATCCGTCGAAAGCATCTGCTCCGTATTGATGATATGGGAGATTTCATTGTCGATCAGCATGACGTAATCGCAGATCGCCTTCAACTTATCCCGGTCCTCCGGCTCCTGAACCTTGTTCATCAGCAGGGTGGAATACGCTTTAATAACCGTGAGCGGGTTGCGGACTTCATGCGATACCACATGGGCGAAGTCGAGCTTCTGCTTGTACAGGTCCATCTGCGACTCCAGCTCCTGCTGAGCGGAAAGTATGGGAAGAACCGCCGCATCGCCTTCTTTACGCTGATACAGGCCGGATAATACAAGCGCTTCGTCAGTCATCAGATACGGATGGGACTGCAGCGCTTTCAGCTGCACCGCAGCAGCCACTATATTGGCGTCGTAAGCGCATACGGTTAGAAACCCATGCTTGCTCAGCACCGCATCGCACTCGGCCTCATATTGGAGGATCTTATCCGGTATATGGTCCTGGGGCTTCCAGCCCACCTGCCCCCATACCCGAACGTCGGTCATGCTAGCCACGAATGGCTGGACAATCCCATCCAGATTCGACAATATTCTCTGGAAATGAAAATCCCGGTAGGTTTCGTAGAAATCGGCCTGATTCATATAATGCAGCCTCTCACGCCATTGTTCCGCATCCGACTCCGCTAGAAGCTTGCGCTCCATCGCTTCGTACATCTCCCGAGTGTCGATGATGATGACATGCTGGGCGAGCTCCATTCCCGATCTGATGAAGGAAACGGCGTTATCGATATACTTATCGTAATCGCTAAAAAAATACACAATATGCGAGCCGCTTTGCACTTGGATCTTGTTGGTTAAAGGGATACTGTTTTGCGGAGCCATTCTTGTTCCTCCGATATGTTCGTTTCCTACCGCTGTTCCGAGACGAACGAGAAGCTTGCAGGGGTCTCACGTATTCGTTATCAGCGCGTTTGAAATAGGTTCAGCACCGTAAGGCTTTACTTTTATTATAGCTTTCCACGGTGAAAAGACAACGCAATATCCGGATATTGCCGAGTGAAATTATGCGAAATCTTACGAAAATCCACGAATTGTGCATGTCACGTAGGCCATTTTGCAATTGACAGCTATTTTTTAGTACTGTATAGTACTAATTATGAAAACAAAACGTTCCAATCGCGACCGAATTTTGGATGTTGCTTCCGAGATGTTTTTGACCAAGGGATTTGCGGTAACCTCTATGGATGACCTGGTGAAAGCCAGCGGAGTCGCCAAAACTAACATTTATTATCATTTCAAAGGCAAAGAAGAGCTGCTCGGGGCGATCGTCGACCGGATGATCGATCACTACCAATCGCAGGCGCTGCACATCGCAGGGCTTGCGGAACTGCCGGTCGCCGCCAGACTGCAAAGGCTGGTGCTGGCCTTGTACGAGCAGAATGAGGTCAAGAGCAGCTTGGGCGGATGCCCGTTTCTGACCTTGTACACACAGACGGCAGGGGAATGGCCGGAGGGCAAAGCCCGGATCGGGCGTTTTTTCCGGAGCCAGCGGGAGCTTGTACAGGGACTTCTGCAGGAAGGAGCGGCAGCGGGCGAGCTGAAGCCAGCGCTGCCTCCCGATCAGCTGGCCTCCGTCCTCGTATCCGCGGTAGAAGGAGCCTTGTTTCTCTCCCACGCGACAGCAGACGAGGGGATCAAGGCCCATCTGCTCGATTCTCTGAGCCTGCTCCTGCAGCCTGCCGGCACATCGTCTCTCCCTTCTTCCTGAGCTTCCTTCGGGAAGCAGCCGGGGCCGCGAACGGCTGAGCGAAGCCGGATCCAAACTTTAGCGTCCAGCTAAAGTTTTCTTTTCCCTTTTGTAGTACCGTTCAGTACTAATTCATATGACAAGGAGACTATGCCATGCCTGACACCCTTACTATCTTTTTGACCGGAGGTACCGGCTTTATCGGCAAGCGGATCACCTCCGCCCTCGCCGGACCCGGGAGGCGGCTGCAGCTTCTGGTCCGCACGGAAGGTAGCTTCCGGAGCCTGCTTCGCCACACCGGCCTCTCCCAGGCGGATGGAATCGAGCCCGTCCTGGGCGACCTCAGCCGGCCCAAGCTGGGTCTGACGGAACAGGACTATAAGCGCCTGTGCGACAAGACGGATGTGATCATTCATGCCGGCGGGCCCATGAATATCACGCTGGGAGAAGCGGAGGCCGCCTCTGTCTTCGATCAGGCTTCGGGCGAGCTGGCCCGGCTGGCCCGGCACATCCATCAAGCGAGAGGCTTGCGGCACCTCATTCATCTGGTCGGCTTCAAAAGCCCCGTCACTGCCGAGGACGCTCACAAGCCTCTGCCGGAGCAGCTGATGAAGGGGCAGCCGCCTTATGAACGCGCCAAATTTATGGCCGACTGGCGGCTGCGGCAAAGCGCGCATCAGGACGGCTATCCCTTGTCCGTCGTCCATCCGGGCGTTGTCATCGGCGATACCGCTACAGGAAGCACCGAGCAGACGGCAGGGCTCGGGCTGCTCGTCACCGCCGTCGCCCGGGGCCGGATGCCGCTCGTTCCCGGCGGCGCTACGCACTGGCTGCCGCTCATTCACGCAGATCAGATAGCTGAAGCCGTCCGGGAGCTGGCGCTGCAGAAAATCCCGGCCGGGGATACCTATTATCTGCTGAACAACCGGCGTCCGCTGGGCGAGCTTGTCGCCGATATCGCCCGTACGCTGCGCGTCCCCGGACCGGTAAGCCCTATTCCTATCGGCCCGGTCCGCCGTCTGATGCATAGCCCCGCAGGCAATTGGCTCGGGGTGCCTCCGGAATCCCTGGACTTCCTCGCGGACGGCGAATATCCGATGGACTCCCTGTTCAAGCTGCAGCGTGCTCAGGGACTTCCGCCCCTGGAGGTGAAGCATTTCCCCCATGTAGTCGCGGATCTGGACTATCGGCTGCATCATCCCGCCGGCTCTGCCGTCGAAACCGATTCCGGCTTCACGCGCGGCAAGCGCGGTCCGCTCGCTACGCTGGAGCGCGGCGGCGACGGCGCTCCCATCGTCTTCCTTCACGGCCTGCTCGGGAGCGCGGATACATGGCTGCCTGTAGCGGAACGGCTGCCGGAGCCGCTCCGTCAGAGGCCATTATGGCTTGCGGACCTGTCCGGCTTCGGCCGCTCTCCGTTCCATGGCGAAGCCGGGGACCGCTTCCTCGGCGGCTTCGTCCGGGCCGTCGCCGAAGCGGTCCGGACCGCCGGCACGCCCGTCACCTTGGTCGGCCATTCCTTCGGCGCGCTCATTGCCTTGCGGCTGCGCGACGCCGCCCCGGAGCTGGTCTCCGCCGCCTTGCTGCTGCAGCCGACGCTTTCTCCCGCTCCGGCGCGCTATCGCCTGCCGCGCAGCCTGCTGCGGCTCGGACTGCGCCGGATGACGGCCGACCGGCTTCGGCGTCTGCTGGAGGCCGAAGCCAGCTTTCCTGCCGGGCATCCCGTCCCGGACAGCTTCATCGCTCACGCGCTCGCCGAACTCGGATCGACGAGGGTTCGAGCTACGACGGCCGACGCGCTCGCTTTGCTGGCCTCGGGAGAAGATGCCGTGGCTTGGGGGACTGTGGGCCCTCCCATGTCCGTGCTATGGGGCGTGAAGGACCGCGCCTACCGTCTGCCCGAACGCCTATCCGCAGCAGGGGGTGCAGGTCCTGCTGCCTCCGGTGTCCCGACCGTCTACTACGGCGACTATGGCCATTATTTCCCGGTCTCCCATCCCGGCGAAACTGCCGAGTGGATAGGAGAAAGAGTCTTGTCCGCCCGGTGACGGTGATCCGGCTAGAAGCGGCCGATGCTCGCCGATCGGAATGCAAGCAAAACGCCTGAAGGCCCGATGCTTCCTGCGGACAAACGGCAAGTGGGCGAATAGCTCGGTATGCTAACGGAACTCACCGTTCCGTAGAGCCGCCTTTCTGGCGACCTGGCCATTCTTGCGGAAGTCAGCGATCCTTAGCGTCGCTTACTTCCGTTACCACGCCTTTCATCCTTTGCCCCTCCACGCCACCGGGTACCCACGGCTGCTGGCGCTCGCCCTTGGCGCCGGCAAATGGCCCAATGGAACAGCGGTGCTTTCCCATTGTTCGCTTGGATCTTTAGTGGGTGGTGGGGTTTCGTGGCCAGTTTATCGAATTTTTGGTTCAGTTCTTTCAGCTTCAGGATCCAGGCGAGGCGTTGCCAGTAAAGAGCCGCCTTTCTGGCACTACCAAGAACGTTCCTACTCCCCTGCGTAGTCCTTCCACCCGGCATTAAAAAAACGCCTTCGCACTGGGGATTGGTCCCTAGTTGCCAGGCGGTTTCAGGTCAATTTGTCCGGCAGCTTCTTACTTACTCTCATCTTTCCAAGTCAGGCGTATTTCGGTCTTGCTCATGAGTGAGCTGCCTAAGCTCATGACGCTGCTGCTCCGTATGAAGCGAATCATTAACCTGCCTTGAGACTTTCTCCCAGGTCCGCTACTTGCTTCTCCAGCTGCTCTACCGACTCTTTAAGGCCGTTTTCCTGAATAAGTTCCATCTTAAGCCCGGACGGATATTCCTTAAACATCTTGCCATCTTCTTCATAAATCAACGAGCTGTGAGCTTCTTTTGCTTTCGTACGGGCATGACGTGTAGCTGCTTTCAAAAAGCTATCCAAACTGGCAGTATACTTCAGTAATAATAGTTTTTTACCAGAAACTTCTCTGCAACTTTGAGTAAGATTAGAAGGCACATAACAAAAAATGGGAGGGTTGCTTATTGAAATTTGACAAGGAAATAGAAAATGCTATTGTCTGGGCAAAAAGACACATGGATTCAAAGGAGTACCAGCTTCGATGTCTCGGTTTCGTTGAAGATGCTTATGAAAGAAGTAACGGAATTGAGATGTGGGGGGGCGATGATGCTCTTGAGTCCGCTGAAATGTACGAAGTACAAAACAATATTGGATTTCCACCAAAAGGAGCTTTTGTTTTCTACTCCTGTTCAGGCTTAGTGGATGGAGAAGTTAAAAATTGGGGACACGTAGCTTTGTCACTAGGTGATGGAGATGCGATACACGCATGGGACAAAGTAAGAATAGATAACTATTTAGAAATTGAAAGTCTAAGACCAGCGCCAGGGTGGACCCCGCCAAAGTTTATAGGATGGGCTCCAGTTGGACGGATATTAGCCGGAATACAGAATAAGCAATGGGATTAACGCGAAGTTACGCTAACTGGGAACGTTAATTCAATCTTGACACAGCGGCGGCCGGCTACTCGATCGGCCGCTGTTCGAGTTGAACTAACGGGCAGCATACGACCCAAAAGGTGGACATATTTCTAACCACTGATTCCATGCATAACATAAAATTAGGCATTTAACCAGTAACGAGCCAAAATGTATGGAACAAAGGGTGATTATATGAAAGACGAAACACGGAATGGATGTATACCGCAACCGATAAGGAATGATGGTGCCGGTTGGTGGGATTTAGGACCACGAGACGTCATGCGGGACCTAGAAAACCCTGACATGCTAGTTTCGCCTGTTACTGATTCTGGAACGCTTCCTAACCTAAAGTTTTCTTTCTCCGATACTAATATGCAATTAAATCACGGTGGTTGGTCACGGGAGGTAACAGTTAGAGAACTTCCTATTGCGACCACGATTGCTGGTGTGAATATGGCTTTAACCCCAGGTGGCGTGCGTGAGTTGCATTGGCATCAACAAGCGGAATGGGCAATCATGCTTGTGGGGCGAGCGCGCATAACAGCTGTTGACCAGAACGGAAGGAACTTCATTGCTGACGTAGGCGTGGGCGACCTTTGGTATTTCCCTCCAGGAATTCCGCATTCTATTCAAGGACTTGAGGAAGGCTGCGAGTTTTTACTTGCCTTCCCTGATGGAAACTTCTCTGACCTTAATACTTTAACTATCTCCGATTGGTTCGCACATACGCCAAAGGACGTACTATCGGCGAATTTTGGTGTTCCTACAAGCGCTTTTGCACATATCCCGAACCATCAGTTATACATTTTTCAAGCAAACGTTCCCGGTTCGCTTGAAAGTCAACAAGTAGCAGACCCGCAAGGAACGGTGCCAAAAACCTTTACACATCGACTAATTGCACAAGAGCCGATTATAACTCCAGGCGGGAGTACAGTACGTATAGTGGACTCAACCAACTTTCCTATTTCGACCCAAATTGCCGCATCGCTACTGGAAATCAAACCAGGCGCAATGAGAGAAATGCACTGGCATCCAAACCAAGATGAATGGCAATATTATATCTCAGGTACGGCACGCATGACGGTTATGGGACCCAATGGTACTGCCCGCACTTTCAATTACCGTGCTGGGGATGTAGGATATGTACCTCGTGCCTTTGGTCACTACATCCAAAACACAGGGAATCAAAGCGTCTGGGCTATGGAGTTGTTTAGGAGTGACCGCTTTGAAGATGTTTCACTAAATCAATGGATGGCTCTTACACCTTATCCATTGATTCAACAGAACCTAAATGTAGGACCAGAATTAATGAACGCATTGAAAAAGGAAAAACAATTTATTGTGGAAAATCCGGGATATTCCTACTATCCAAGACCTGAAAGATAAGTACATCAGCATCATTTTAAGACTCCCTGGTTTGTATTGAAGAGTTTGTTGCATTAACTGGGAACGATAGCTTGATGAACTCCTGGCAGCCGGCCATTTTGACCGGTTGCCGTTTTTATTGAAGTAACGGGCAGGATAACATGGTTGATGAACTTAAGAAGAATTTTTCTATGAATGCTATCATTCTTGACTTTTCGGTTGAATTTTTAGGATGAAGAGCTCGGGATAGACGTGTATCAGGCTGTAGAATAGCCCCCGCCTGTACGGCAATTGATGATCTATGGTATCCGAATACTGCCTCGCCAATTGGCCTGTTGGATCTTTGAGGGAGCAGATTTTTTGTTTGCTTTTACTACGTGATTGTGGGGGAGGCGGTCAAAATCATGATAATAATCCGAGCAACCGGCAAAGTGCATATAGCTGGTGCTCGCCCCGAAGCTGGTCACGGATGCGAAGCTCAAGCTTCTTAAGCGAATCGTTCGCGGCTACGATGGCATGATCCGGGCCATTCTTGTTCAGTTCATCGAGAACCGAGCGGATCACTTCCAACGAAAAGCCGGACGTGCGAAGCGTTCGGATCAGCAGCACCTTCTGTAAGACGGTTTCGTTGTAAATCCGGTACTTGCTAGAGGCCCCACGGTCAGCGGTAAATAGTCCGGCCTGCTCCCAATACCGAATGGCTGTAGCCGGGATGCCGGATTGCTTGGCCAACCTCCCGATAGTCAGTGGATCACCTCCGCTTATTGCTCGACCCCCATCAATGCTTATCTTCGAGGTTTGCTCCAGCAGCCGAATCGTCTGAAGCGCAATATGACGTTCCTGCACAAGTGCGACTTTAGCCTCGGCAATGGCCCACAGTGCTTCGTCAAGTTTACCATTGATCAGCTTTCGCATGACGTTCCCTGTCAGTTTCATGCCAAAACCCGGCTCCATGGCACGAATACAGTGGTAAAAGGCGATGTGGGTTTCTGTGTACTCCCTGTACCCGCAGTCCGTTCTCCCAACAGCAGGCACGATTCCCCAAGCCTCATAATGGCGCAGTGTGCTCGTACTTATATTTAGCTCACGAGCGATATCAATTGGTCGTATCCGTTTTGGCACCTTTTAAACCTTTCCTTTCTTTAGCTCTAACAACATTAAAGAACAATGGGAAGGTTTTGTAAACTGCTCTTAGTGAATTAAAGACGTTTATTCCCAAAACTTTATCACTTGCTTCCATGTTATATGATAAGGTTACGCGCGAATAAAACAGAGGAAGGAAGAGGTTCTAATGCTTCAAATTGAAGCAGAACAGCTTGGGATGTCTTACCGTGTGCCCGTTCGTGGGAGCGGAGTGGTCAACTCACTAAAGTCGCTTGTTCATCGTACATATCGGGAGGTAAACGCTGTGAATCGCGTCAGCTTATCGATTGGTGCGGGAGAGATCGTTGCCTTTCTTGGGCCCAACGGAGCTGGTAAAACGACGACGCTGAAGATGCTGAGTGGGATATTACATCCGACCTCAGGATCGGCGAACGTACTAGGCTTCGTGCCGTGGCGGCGTGAACGTGCCTACTTAATGCAAATTGCGTTTGTCCGCGGTAGTAGGCCGCTCTCCGTTCCCGGGGAACTGACCGTGCTCGATGGTCTTCGGTTTCAGCAGCAGATCTACAGGATATCTGATGGAGCATTCAAGCAAAATTTGAGCGTTCTGAGCGATATGCTTGGGTTGAACGCCATACTAGAACGCCAGGTGCGCGCACTGTCACTCGGCGAGCGGATGCGTGCAGGACTAGCAAGCTCGCTATTATATAAGCCGAAGGTGCTGTTTCTGGATGAGCCGACGATCGGGCTCGACGTGTCGACAGCGATGGCGGTTAGACGTTTTATTGCCGCGTATACAAACGAATTTAAGGCGGCCGTTCTGCTGACGAGCCACTATATGGCAGATGTTGAACAACTGTGCAAACGCCTTATCCTTATCCACAGAGGCAGCATCCATTATGACGGAAGCATACAGGGTCTGAAGAAAACGCACGCGCCGATCAAAATCATCCGAATTCCCGAGGCGTCGTTGCCCTCAACCGCCTTTGCCGAAGAAGGGGCGGTTATCACGATCGAACCGGACGGTCAGACTGCGATTTCCGTACCGAAGGAGTCGGCCGGCAGAGTCGTTCAGCGCCTAATGAGTGAATATGTCCTCAATGATTTTATCATAGAGGAGCCCCCGATTGAGCAGTTGATCGACCGGATCTACCGGGAGGGGGCGGTGCCGCGATGAGTCTGCTGTTTGTTTATGTGCAGCGATATTTTCTTCAATGGTTCGCATGGAGAAGCTTCGCTTTCACGCTTGCGGTCAATCAGGTTGTTCCGCCGCTGATCGGATTAGCCGTCTGGGAGACGGCGCTTCCCGGCAACGAAACTATCTCGGCTTATTACTTCGTGCTGATCATCGTCAGGCTGATGACGGTTTCTTATGAGAATCACACGTTCTCCACCCGTATTTATAACGGTGATTTGATGGATGACTTGCTTCGTCCACATCCGGTCATGCTGCAGTCGCTGGGCGAGAATATTGCAATCCGGATATGGCATACCATAATCGGATTGCCACTCTTCGTCATTCTCGGAATCGTGCTGGATATGGAACTGAATATTGGCATGCTCCTCTTAGCACTACCAGCTGTCGTTCTGGCAGCCGCGTTGCAGTATGTGTTTACGTACCTGCTGGCGATGAGTGCTTTTTGGACGGAGCGCGCTCACTCGATCGTATCGGCGGGAGGACTTTTCATCTATTTGCTCGGCGGCATTGCCGCACCGATCGGGCTAATGCCCGAACTGATAAAACAGATCGCAGCCCTTCTGCCGTTTCAGGGGATGATGGCGTTCCCAGCCGAATTGAGTGCGGGTATGCTCGATTCGAGGAGCATTGCGAACGGATATATTCAGCAAGGTATATGGCTCTGTATCATGCTGACGGCAGCAAGGCTTGTGTGGAGGTTCGGCATTCGCAAATATACGGCGGCGGGAGCGTGAGGGAAGATGTTTATGATCAAGCTGATGCTCGCGCTTTTTGGGCTTGCGATGCAGAGGAGCCTAACCTATCGGACTAATATGATGGTTGAGCTGTGTATGACATTATTGGGTTCGGTAGCGAGCATTATGGCACTGAGTGCGATATATGCGAACGTGTCCGAGTTGGCAGGTTGGACGTTCGGCGAGACACTGATTCTATTAGGGACGTACCAACTCATTAGTGGATTGTTTAACGCGCTCGTGACGCCTAACCTGTCGTTCTTTCGCGAGAAGGTCATTGGTGGAAGTCTGGATGACTACTTACTGCGTCCAGTTCCAAGCCTGTACTCGGCGAGTTTTAATCATTGCCACCCGTTGGCACTCATGAATGCCGGAGTCGGAATCGTTATCCTTACAACTGGTCTTGTCCATCTGGAGGAGGTGCCTTCAGTTCCTGATTCGGTCGCCTACCTCTTTGTACTGGCCATTGGCTTCGTGATTGCATGGGCCTACCGGGTCGTACTAGCGAGCCTTGCATTCTGGATGCCAGGCTCCGAACCCTCCGTCATCTACGATGCATTATGGGAGCTCGGCCGTTATCCGCTGTCAGTATATAAAGCGCCTTTGAGGAAGCTGCTTACATTCGTCGTCCCGGTCGCGCTTGTCGGAACGATGCCCGCCTCAATCCTTACAGAAGGTGCGCAAGCGAAGACGCTTTTGGCGGCAGTGGGGATAGGGGCTGGAGCCTTCACGGCGGCGCTCCTCTGTTGGAGTGCAGGGCTTCGCCGTTATACTAGCGCGGGCGGTTAGTTAGTTCTCGATGATACAAATGTGGAAGCTCATACTTTGCGCATTTCTGCTTCATTCTCATTAAGCAAACGGGAGACGTTAATTGCAATAGCGGCAACTGATGATTCTTCATTTTCAAAGACCGCGTAAAATCAACAAATTCAGTCTAATACTAATCTTCATCAAACAGCAGCGCATCAGTTGCCGGCAAGTAGGTGTTAAAGGAATTGGGAATGCCGTTTCGTTTTTTTTAGGTGAGAATGCCGCCAACATTTTGTTTCACGGCATTCTCATTTTTTCCTTAAGCCTTGACGCATTGCACCGCTTTGGCCCTTGCCGTAGAGAAATGGTCCAACAAAGAAGCCACCGTGCGCCCATCCACATCGACCCGATATCGGTTCTTTTTGGGGAATAATCCATACTCCGAAAAAGAAACAATATCAGCCGTTTGATGCGTCTTCACGTTCCAAACCAGCCAACGCCCCTCACCCGTCTTCTTTACCCTATATGTGCTCACATGCTTGTTCCTCCCCATAACATTTGTTATAGCCGCCTGTCCCCAGCGATGGGGACAGGCCCGCAAAATTATCCTTATGCTTTCGTTCTGCACAGAATGTTCTAGCACGCAGAAAAAGGCGGCCTGTCCCGGCGGCCGCCCTTGTCTTCACGCGTTTCATTATGATGATGCCAGCCTGCTTCCTCGGACGTTTCCCTCCCGCCGCTGGCTAGAACATTCTTCTTCTTAAGTGCCGGGCGGTTTACAATGCCCCTACCGTCTGCCGGTGGCCGGCAACTTCCTTCTCCCGGGCAACCGGCTTCGCGACAGCCTCTGCCGGCGCGCTGGCATGAACCGCGTCGCCCGCCTCGATATCGCCGGCCAGCCCGTAAGGAAAGCATAGCGGTGCGCCGGTACGCGGGTCATGGATGATATCCGCCCGGATAGCGAACACTTCGTGCAGCATATCGCGGGTGATAACCTCTGCCGGACTGCCTTCCACGATCAGATCGCCGTGCTTGATGGCCACGATATGCTGGGCGTAGAGCGCGGCATGGTTCAGGTCATGGACCACCATGACGATCGTCCGGCCTTCCTCCCGGTTCAACCGCTCCAGCAGCTTCAGCACTTCCAGCTGATGGGCCATGTCCAGAAAGGTCGTCGGCTCATCCAGAAACAAAATATCGGTCCCCTGCGCCAGAGCCATCGCGATCCATGCCCGCTGGCGCTGTCCGCCGGACATCTGATCGATCGGCCGGTCGGCGAACTCGTTCATCCCCGTCACGTCCAGCGACCAGGCGATCATCTCCTTGTCTTCCTTGGACAAGGAGCCGAAGCCCTTCTGATGCGGGAAGCGGCCGAACGAGACCAGCTCGCTGACCGTCAGCCCCTCCGGAGAAACCGGGTTTTGCGGGAGCATTGCCAGCTGCTTGGCGACTTCCTTGGTCTGCATCTGATGGATCGACTTGCCGTCAAGAAATACGCCGCCCTTCTGCGGCTTCATGATTCGAGCCATCGTCTTCAGAATCGTCGATTTGCCGGAACCGTTGGCCCCAACCAGCGCCGTAATCTTCCCGCTCGGAATGCTGACATTCAGCGAATCGACGATCATTCTTTCCCCATAGCCAATCTGAAGCCGTTCTGCAAATAACCGGGACATGATGCTCTCTCCTTATATGTGAAAATAGTTATAAAAGTATGCGAAAGTTAATGTAATGTAATAAATATGATAATGATTCTCATTTTAGCCTCTTCTTCAATGATAATGCTTATCAATATCACTGTCAACTAATTATTGTAAGCATGAGCATGATATCCGCCTAAAAGTCCGGTGAACAAAGCGCGGTCTACAGTTTACAGTTTACAGTTTACAGTTTACAGTCTGCGGTCTGCGGCGCGGCTTTCAGCAGATCTCGCTGCTTCAACTCCCCATCGGCCCCTCCGGCCTCTTGCCCGCCGGACTTCTAAACAGGAAAAACCCTTTGTTAGCCGTACGGCGGCTTTCAAAGGGTTTTCGATCTTTATTTCCCTGTAAATGTCATCGACTGAAACGTTTCATTCAGCCGCTTCCACTGCTCATCCGTCTTCACGGCGTCGTTGATACGCAGACGCACCGAGTAGACGATGTTTTCATGGGTAAACACATACTCATGCAGCGTATACGGAATGTTGCGCGACTTGTATTGCGTCGCAAATTTTTTCACGGGAACGCCGAACAGCTCCTCATCCGTGACCGTATACGAATAGGCGGCATCGGCCTCCGCATTTTTCTTGTGCTCCTTCTCCAAGGCGTTCAGCCTGCTCTGCAGATCGCCCGAATCGTCGGCCGCTACCGTCAATCCCCCGCCCTCGAACAGGAACGACTGAACCGGCGAGTCTTTGTCAGAGTCATAACCTCCGTACCACGATTCCGGCGCTTTGAGCGCATACCGGTATTTCTTGCTCGTATACGTAACGGTGCGGGCCGGATCAAGCAGATCGTCTTCATCCTGGATAAATCCGAGCGACCGGTTCGCCCATTCCTTCGGGAAATGAATGGACTTCTTCAGCGTGTCCGCAACGCTTTCCATTTCCTTCATGTCCGCATTCCCCGGGTAATACACCGCAAGCTCATACTTGTACTTGTCCTTGATCAAATAGATGACGCGGACGTGATGCCACTTGTCGCCCATCGTATAGGCATATTCATTCTCTACCGCCGGGACGCCGTCGATGACGATATCCCGCGCGCCTTCCGTCTTGCGGTAGTCGGCGGCATAGCGGTCTTCGAACTTCTTCTCGCCTCGCTCCGCCCATGCCTTAAGCGTGTCGCCCGATGCGGCGGACGTAACGGAGATCAGCAATGCCTTCTCTTCATCTTCGCTGTGATAGCTCAAGCTGCTGCCCCAGCCTCCGCCATCCCAATCCGCGGGCACATCGAAGGCGATGCCGTATTCGGTGGCCACCGTATCCGTCGTCTGATAGACAGAAATATCTTTCAGGCCCGCATTGTTTTCGTCATAGCTCAATACGAACGAGTCCAGCAGATCGTTGTAGCTGTTGCGCTTGAAGCTGCTGGTGTACAGCTCTTCGCTGTGAACCGTCAGCATGATGCGGAAAAGCGTATCCCCCCGAAGAAAAACGCGGCTCTGCATCAATTCGCCGCTGTAGCTGCTCTTGCCGACCAATAAGGCGTAAGCATTCGGTTTCTGGTCAATATAGCGCTTCTCCAGAATCGTATAGCCATAACGATCCTCGTCCAGCTTGCGGAGCAGTCCGAGCGGCGACAAGTCCTCGCTCTGGTCACTTTCGATCGAGATGTCGATGGAGAATTCGCCCTTCGCATCCATGAACGACACGCTGCGGCCATCCGCGTCCTGATCGCTCTTGATCAAGCCTGCCGGATATTTCATCGACCAGCCGTAATGGCTGTCGCCGATATGCGTCTTGCCTTGATCGGCGTCGATATAAGAGCCGGCCGCATCCTGCACGAGGGACGTCGCGCTGGATTCGTCTTCGCCAAGCGCAACCTCCGTCACCTTTTGCGTGCTGCCCGATTTCAGCGTCAGCTTGATCTTTTGATCCGGCAAATAGTTTTTGAGCGCCTCATTGTACTGCACCAGCGTCCCGGTAGGCGAAGACTCGATCGCCAGGAGCACGTCTCCTTGCTTGATCCCCGCTTTGGCCGCCGGAGAATCCGGCTCCACATACGTGACCTCCAGCCCGTTGCCGGAAGGAATGCCGACGACCGCCTCCCAGCTTTCTCCGAGCTCTATCCCCAGATAAGGCCGCTTGACCTTGCCGTACTTGAAGAAATGATCGAGCACATGCTGCACCGTATGTACCGGGATTGCGAAGCCAAGACTGTCTACGCCGTACTCGACATACTTCAGGGTGTTGATGCCGATGACCTCGCCCTTCATATTGAGCAGAGCTCCGCCGCTGTTGCCCGGATTAATCGCCGCGTCGGTCTGGATCAGCTGGTATTTCGACTGGACGGACCGCTCCATCCCGCTGACGATGCCGTAGGTCACCGAGTTGCGCAGGGCGAACGACAGCGGCGTCCCGATCGCCATCACCGGCTCGCCTACCCGGATGTCCGAAGGATTGGCGAATTGGGCGGCCTTCAGCCCCGTCGCTTCGATCTTGACCAGCGCCAGGTCGCTCTCCTCGTCATAATGAGTTGTCTTCCCCGTATACGACTTGCCGTCTGACAGGACAACCGTCATATTATGCATATCCTTGACGACATGCGCGTTCGTCAATATGTATCCGTTGCTGCGGACGATCACTCCCGTCCCATGCGCGAGATTGTAGCGGCTCGCCTCCCACACCTTCTTGCTGTCCATCGGCTTGCCGATAATCGCGACGACCGAAGAGGTCGTCTGCTCGATGACCGCGGGAATGGCCGATTCGGCCGCCGTATAAGCGTAGGTGCCGATAGGCGCGGCGAGCGTCGCCAGCAGGACTGCCGAAGCTGCGGCCAGAGCCGCTTTACGGCTCAATATTGTGATGTTCTTCATCTTCAGGTGTTCTCCTCGTCAGCCCCCATGCAGGCCATTCATTTCCATCTCCAGTAAAATCTATCATAATTCCGAAATCTATTGCAAGAAGGAAATGACTTCATAGAGCCGAAGTCCGTCCGTCTCGACCATATACCCGAAAAAAACGCAAAAATCCCCTCTACCAGCCGCGTCTTGACGGCTGATAGAAGGGATGGCCGGGGGACCGTCAGCTTCTCTGAAGCTTTCGGAGCACCCGGGCAAGCTGCTTATCTCAACACCTTGTCGATCAAGCCATAAGCCAGCGCCTCATCCGCAGACATAAAGTAATCGCGGTCCGTGTCGCGCTGAATTCGCTCCAGCGGCTGGCCGCTCCGCTCGGCAAGAATGTTGTCCAGCGTCCGCCGCGTCTTCAGAATGTGCTCCGCCTGAATCGCGATGTCCGAGGCTTGGCCCCGTACGCCGCCGCCGCTGACCCACGGCTGATGAATCATGACCTCGGCATTCGGCAGCGCGATCCGCTTGCCCGGCGTTCCGGCTGCGAGCAGCACCGCTCCGAAGGAAGCGGCCAGCCCGACGCAGATCGTCGAAATATCCGGCTTCACGAACTGCATCGTGTCGTAAATGGCAAGTCCCGACGTTGTCGAACCGCCCGGACAATTGATGTACAGATGGATATCCTTCTCCGGATCGCTCGCCGTCAGGAACAGCAGCTGCGCAATAACGGAATTGGCCGTCTGATCATCGATCGCGCTGCCGAGGAAAATAATGCGGTCCTTCAGCAGTCGCGAATAAATATCGTAAGAACGCTCGCCGCGCCCGCTTTGCTCCACTACCATAGGAATATAACTCATCGTATGATCCGCCTCCCGGATTTCAAAATGATAGGCTATGCTGCGCAGCTAAGCGGGCGGCCCGCCATCAGCCGCGCCTCTGCGGCCTGCTGTCCGAAGCCCGAGGAGGTCACCCGGATCACCGGACCTTCCGCTCCTCCGGCGCTGCTGCCCGTATGCAGCTCGCGGACCGTTGCTTCCTGCGAGCTGCCGCCGTCTGCGCGCCGCGACTCCCAGACAATGATCGGAGCCGGCCCCTGCCCGCCGCGCTCCCTTCGTTCGACCTGCTGCTCCGCTTTTAGTACTCGCTCCCTCATCCGCATTCCCTCCGATTGGTTCAAAATGCTGTGCTGAGCGCTGCACCCGTTCCGCCGCCCAGACCTACTTCCCGGAGCTTTTTCCGGGTTCCGCCGCTTCGCCTTCCGGCTCCGGATAGACGGCCGTCATTACCCGGAAGCCCGTGCCTTCGCCGCTTCCCGCCGCTCCGTACTTCTCGGACAATCCCCGCACCGCCTCCGCATAATCGCGGACAAATGCCTGACGGGCCGCCTCATCCGGCAAATAAACCTCTGTTTCCAGCACCGCGCTGGGCACCTCAGCTTCATCCGCCAGCTCCATCAGCCGCATCGCATCCCCCCGCAGCCGCTCGGAGGCCATAATCAGGTGGCTCAGCGCCCCTTGATCTTTCATCCGCTGTATCATCGCATCCGGCCAGCCGAAGGCGTCAGGGATCAGATACGACCGGGCGATCGCTTGGTAAAGCACCTCGACCAGGTTTTTAACCTGCCTTGTGCCGCTCCGCCGAATCAAGCCTACCTTCTCAAGCGCCTTGAGATGATAATTGACCTTCTGCGCCGTCTCGCCGACCTGCCTGCCTATCTCGGAAGCCGAAGCCGGCTCGCAAAGCAGACGCAGCACCTCCGCCCGCAGCGGATTCAGCAGCGCAACCGCCTGCTCGGCATATTCCAGCCGGTACAGGTCTTGGATGTGAGGCTTTGATTTGCTCATGAACATCACCATAAAAATTATTTTTTACGTAAACTTATATTAGTACGTTAATGCTTGTCTTGTCAAATCCCATTATGGAGTTTGCCGTGCAACGCCAGCGGCAGCCGTAACAAGCGGCACGGCGACCGACGGTGCGCTTTTCCCGCCCGAAGGATGAATCCCCGAAATAATTGGAAAGCTAACTGTATTCCAAATCACCGTAAAGGAGCTGCGTTCGGAATGCAAGCGCAGAACCTTTATGGTGGGCATCGCTTTGAAAGGAACGGTTAACTGTCTATGACGACCAAACAACAAACGAGCCTGGTTCGAGGCTTGAAGGCCCGCCATATGACGATGATTTCCTTGGGCGGATCGATCGGAACCGGGCTGTTTCTAGCCAGCGGCGGAGCGATCCATGCCGCTGGTCCGGGCGGCGCTTTGCTGGCGTACACAGTCATCGGGTTTATGGTGTATTTCCTGATGACGAGTCTCGGGGAGATGGCCGCCTATATGCCGGTGGCCGGCTCCTTCAGCACCTACGCGGGCAGATTCGTCGACCCGGCCCTTGGCTTCGCGCTCGGATGGAACTATTGGTTTAACTGGGCGATTACGATCGCTGCCGAAATTTCTGCAGCCAGCATCATCGTCAATTACTGGCTGCCGGACTCCTCTCCCCTACTGTGGAGCGCCCTGTTCCTGGGGATCATGGTGTTCATCAATTACTTGTCGGTCCGCGCTTACGGCGAATCCGAATTTTGGTTTTCGTCGATTAAGGTGGCGACGGTGCTTATTTTTATCGGGACAGGCATCCTGATGATCGTTGGCATTATTGGCGGAACGCCTCAAGGCTTCGGCAACTTTCTGGAGGGCGGATCGCCGATCCACGGCGGCTTTATGGGAGTGCTCGGCGTATTTATGGCGGCAGGGTTTTCCTTTCAGGGGACCGAACTGATCGGTATAACGGCGGGGGAGAGCGAAGATGCGGCGGTGAGCGTGCCCAAGGCGGTCAAACAAATTTTTTGGCGCATCCTGCTGTTTTACATCTTCGCGATCTTTATTATCGGCATGCTGATCTCGTACCGGGACCCGGCCCTGCTGAGCTCGGATCTTCAGCATATCTCGGTCAGCCCTTTTACGATCGTATTCGAGAAGGCCGGATTCGCCTTTGCCGCTTCGGTGATGAATGCGATCATTCTGACCTCGGTGCTGTCGGCCGGCAGCTCCGGCATGTACGCGTCGACCCGGATGTTATGGTCGCTCGCCCAGGAAGGCAAAGCCCCGCGGTGGCTGGCGTATCTGAACCGGCGAGGCGTTCCGCTCGCCTCTCTGGCGATCACGGCCGCGATCGGAATGTTTGCCTTCTTCGCCTCCCTGTTCGGAGCCGGCATCGTTTACACCTGGCTGCTGAATGCCTCCGGCATGTGCGGCTTCCTGGCCTGGCTCGGCATAGCCGTCAGCCATTACCGCTTCCGTCAAGCTTTTCTGCAACAGGGCCATAGCCTTGACGAGCTGCCCTACCGGGCCAGATGGTTTCCCTTTGGGCCGATCGTCGCCTTCTCCATCTGCTGCGTCGTCATTATCGGTCAGGGGTTCACCGCCTTCCAGGAAGAAGGGACAGATTGGTACGGGCTTGCGGCCGCTTATATCGGGCTTCCTTTGTTCTTCGTCGTGTACGTCTCGTACAAGCTGAAGCACCGTACCCGGCTTATTCCGCTGCAGGACTGCTGGTTTGACAGTGAGAAAAGCTCCTGACATGCTGTGCGATTTTGAAAAATACTCTTGCGAAGAACCATGCATTCCGAGTAAAAACTGTCCGTTCGGAATCACTTGCCATCAAATGACGTTCGGACGATCCTGAGAAAATCTTGGCTAAGCGGCATTAATTTAAACTGCGCGTTCTAGTACACGCAAAAAAGGAGTGCTGCCCGCAAAGGTTAACACTCCCGCTTCCTCACAATAGTTCCCATCCGCTTCCCGCCAAGCCAGGCGGCTTAGCTGGCAGAAGCCGCCGGCCTCTGCCAGGGCCCGCCGCCGGGTGACGGATGACGGGTCGAAGCCCGTTCACTTCCGCTCCACAGTCACGCCCTGCTCCGCCGCAAGCCGGCTTAGCGCCTCTTCCGCTTCGGCAAACGCCTGCTCGCCCCGAATATCGAAATAGTGGGACCCCCATTTGCCCCGCATATGCAGATGGACCTGCCGGCGCTTGGAGTGAACAGCCAGCTTCTCTATATCGCTCCACGCATACTCCCTCTTCCCGAACCGGATTCGGCGGCCGTCGGCCTGCAAGGGCCGGGGCTTCAGCAGCATGCCCATCATCGCAGCGCCGGTTACCACCATCAACAGCATCAAGACTATAAACAGCACCTGCAGCCATCCGTCCAAGTTCCGGCTCAGTAGCGGTATCCATATCGCCGGAAATGTTATAAACGGCACCATGACCGCCATCATCGATGACTGCGTCGCCTGCACGGTATATTCTTTTTCTTCCATAGTTCCGTCCTCCTTTTCTGGCAGCTATGACATGGAGCGTCTCTGTCCCGAACCATCCCTCCGCAGCGGGTTCGCGTGCTGAATACCCTTAAGCTTCCTGAGCAGGCTCTACTGCCCCAGCACCCACTTGTCCTTTTTGAACATGGCATACGCCGCGGCAAATCCAAGCCCGATCAGCAGCAGCGAGCTGCCGAGCACCATCAGCAGACTGGAGATCGAGAAGATGCCGTAGATCAGTTCCTTGAGCAGGGCGAAAATATTCATGAAAGGAATGAGAAAATGCGCCGGCGTCAGCTCGTTCGGGGCAAGTCCGATCAGCAGAAAGTACGGGATCATGCCGACAAACATGATTGGAGACATATAGCTTTGCGCCTCCTTGTAGCTCTTGGCTACGATACTGATGATCATCTGCAGCGCGGCGAACAAAGCCGAGAAAAGGACGATGCCGAGTACGGCCGAGAAAAGCAGCGCGGCCGCCCCTTCCTCGTAGTCCAGCACGGCAGCCATCCGCTCGGTGAGCAGCTTGGTCACGACTACGAACGCCAGAATGGAGAAGATGCCGCTGACCGTTCCGAGCGTCGAAATCGTCAGCCACTTGGCTGCGATCAGCCGGAGCCGGCTGACCGGTGTAATCAGCAACGCCTCCATCGTCTTGCGCTCCTTCTCTCCGGCGAACAGGTCGGTAGCCGATGGCATGCCTCCCAGCATGACGGACAGCGTGATGATCAGCGAGAACAGCATGGAGATCATCATCGTCGACATCTCGCCGCCCCCCTGCAGCTGCCGGACATCCACAGCGAAAGGCTGGATCTGCTTCGGATCGACGCCCGACGCGGCGAGCCTCGCATCCACCAGCGTCCGCTCTTTGTCCGCCAGCTGTTCCTTCAGCAGATCGACCGAACGCGAGACATTCATGCTCGACTGATCGGCATAAATCTTAACGTCGGCGGCCGCCCCGCTCTCCAGCCTGGAAGCGAAGTCCGGCGTCAACTCGAGCGCAATCTGCACCTCGCCTTCCAAAGCAGCTCCCTGCGGATCGGCCACCCTCGTCAATTCTACATCCGGCATCGTGGACAGCCATTGCCAGGTCGCTTCATCTATCGTCTGCGCTACGCCAACCTTGGCCGCCGCGGGCGCATTTTCGCGAAAGAACAGATTTTCATACAGCAGCGACATGCCCGAGATAAGCAGCACCGGCAGGAAGATGCTAAGCATCAGCGTGCGACGGTCGCGGAAGCTGTCCTTGAGTTCCTTTTTGTATATTCCCCATATCATCCCGCATTCCCCCTCACGAGCCGCGACATCATGATGTAGTTCAGATCCTTGCTCTGCTCCGTTTCGTAAAGCTGTTCGAGCGTTCCGTTATAAACCATCTGTCCCTTATGAATCATAATCACCGAGCCGCAAAGCAGCTGAATCTCCTCCATAATGTGGCTGGAGAAAATAATTGTCTTGCCCTCGCCGCGCAATTGATGAATCAGCTGACGGAACATGTTCGCCGAGGTGATATCCAGCCCCGTCGTCGGCTCGTCGAACAGGATAACCTCAGGATCATGAATCAGCGTGCGGGCGATAGCGACCTTCTGCTTCATCCCCTTCGAGAAGCCTCCAACCTTGCGGTTGATATAATCCTTCATCCCGAATTTGACGGTCAACGCATCGATACGCGCCTTCGTCTCATGAGCGCTCAGCCCGTACAGCATCGCGAAATACTCCAGATTTTCTCTGGCGCTCAGCCTGTCGTACAAACCGGTCTCGCCGCCGAACAGCACGCCGATCCGCTTCTTGACCTCCATCGCCTGCTTGACCGTATCGTAGCCCGCCACAGCGATGCGGCCCTCCGTCGGCTCCAGCAGCGTCGCGATCATGCGCAGCAGCGTCGTTTTGCCCGCGCCGTTCTCGCCGAGCAGGCCGACAACCTCTCCCTGCCGCACCTCCAGCGTGATGGAGCGAGCCGCCTGGACCGCTTCCTTTTTCGCCGGAAAGGTTTTGCTTACCGATTCTATCTGGATCATTCCGACTGCCTCCTTCATCTCTGAGCCTTCGATCTTTCATAGCCTGCTCTGTCCTGCTCTGTCCTGCTCTGTCCTGCTCTTCTGCCGTTTTGCCACGAGCGGCTTTCTTATCCTTATCTTAGCCGATCGGCGGTCTATGTCTACGAAGATGTCGCGAATCGTCCTTTTCCTGTCGCGAATAGGGCGCATCCTGTATAATGGATGGGAATGCCAGTCCTTGCATACCCCACTACACAGGAGCGGATGACCCATGATTCGAGTCGGCCTGGTCGACGACCAGCCTTACGATCTGGAGAAGCTGGCGGCCATCATCGGACAGCTCGACGAGGCGCAGATCGTATTCGCCACCCAGGACCCGGAAGAAGCTTACCGGCAGGTCAAGAAGGACAAGGTCGACCTGCTGATCGCCGATATCGAGATGCCGGGGCTGTCGGGCTACGAGCTCGCCCATTTCGTGCATTCGTACGCGCTGAAGACCGCGGTCATTTTCGTCACCGGACATAGCGGTTATGCCGTGCATGCCTTCGAGCTGCAGGTTCATGACTACATCATGAAGCCTTACACCCGCGAGCGGCTGCTCCAGTCGGTGCGCCGGTTCATGGAGAAGCATCAGGAGCAGGATGCGGTCCAGGGCAATTTGATCATTAAGCAGAAGTCGGAAATTCATATAATCCGCAAGCCGGATATCGTATTCATCGAACGGACGGGCAGAACGACGACGATCGTGACGACGGGAGAGCTGTACGAAACTTATCAGCCTCTGGCCGAGCTGGAGGAGAAGCTGAAGGAACGCGATTTCTTCCGGTCGCACCGGTCATTTCTGATCAATATTCATCATGTGAAAAACTTCAGCCTGTATTCCAAGCATTCCTACTCCATCTCCTTTTATCCCACCAAACGCACCGCGATGATGACGAAGGAAAAAATGGACGAGTTTCAGACGAAATATTTCTAATCTATCCCTGCGAAAAGGAGGCGCTCCGCCATGATCTGGATCGGACAAGCCATGCGGGGCGTCCTTCCGGGCGCGCCCGCGAATATGGAAGGGCAGGACGGCACGGCTTCAGCGGCGAGCTACACCGCCGCTGAAGCAAGCTCGGCCGCCTTCACGGCGCCGTGGCTCCCGGCCTTGCTGCTAGCCCTGCCGCTCATCGCTTTGCTTCTGCTGGCGCTGGCTCTGCTCGCCGCATGGCGCTGGAGGCGGCGGGCGCGGGCGCTGGACAACGCCAACAGCCTGCTGGTCGCCCAGCAGGCCAAGATGGAGCGGATATTAACGGAAGTCCGGTCCGAGCGGCATGAATTTCTGAAGCATCTGCGGGCTATCGAGCAGTTGGCCGGACAGGATCATGACGGGGAGCTGGACGATGTCCGCCGTTACATCGGCGAACTGACGGCCGATACGCGGCGTATTCATGCGCCTCTTCAAGGAGAGAAGGGGCATATGGCCGCGCTGCTCGCCCATATCGCCGCCGAGGGAGCCGCCTGCGGCATCGAGGTCCGGCTCGAGCTGGATGCGCCTCTGTCGGCGATCCCTGTCAGCTTCGTCGACCAGACGAAGCTTGCCGGCAATCTGCTGGGCAATGCGCTGGAGGCGGCTAAGCGCTTCACGCTTGAAGCTGCTGCGGCCCCCAGGCCCGGCCAACGCCCGGCCGTCCTCGAGATCTCGACCGTCCGGCGCAGCGGCCTGTACGTGCTTGAAGTGCGCAACTCCACGCCTCCCCTGCCAGGCGAGCTGCTGGACAGCTTGTTCCGGCGGCCTGTCGCCACAAGCAAAACGGACGGCGATGCCGACCGGCATGGCATCGGCGCCTACGTCGTCGCCGATACCGTCAGGCGCTATCATGGGCAGCTTGACTTTGTCTGCGAAGCGGGGCTGATGACCGTGAAGGTAAAGCTGCCCGTGGTCGTCGGCGACGAGAAGTAACCGCGGCGGCTGTCGGGAAAGCAACCGCCTGCAGCACTGGCGCTGCTGCCCGTACACCGCCGATAGCCGCCGCCCCAGCTGAAGAACGCTGTCCGCAGCTGTCACGGCTGTACACCCTCTCCAGCGGCCTCTCCGTCGGAATCCGGCTGTCGGGAAAGCAGCCGCTGCTCCGAGACAGCCTCCCCGGCTGCGGATTGGCTTCCCCTCGCGGGTGAATGCAGCCTTTCATGCCTTTCATGCCTTTCATGCCTTTCATGCCTTTCATGCCTTTCA
>NZ_FMYY01000013.1:0-51354 GCF_900101595.1 Paenibacillus sp. cl123 | reverse complement strand
TGCCTTTCATGCCTTTCATGCCTTTCATGCCTTTCAATGCCTGCCAGCCTAACGGCAGCGTGCACGTCCGGCTGCTTCTCCAACCGGCCGGAATCATCGCCGCAGCGGAAAGAGCCGCCCTTTGTCCCTGAGACAAATAACGGCTCTTTTCGTTGTCTGACTTACGATAAAGCTATCTCTCGTCCCGAACGGGACGCCTCATACACCGCATTGACCAATTGAACGGCGCGGTACCCGTCCCGTCCGCCGATCAACGGCTCCCGTCCCTGTTCGATAGCCTCGATCACGTCAGCGAACTGCTTGCGATGGTTTTCATCCTTAACCACACGCGGGTCGCCCGCTCCGTCAGCGGATGGCCGGGACGGCGCCTGCGGTTTTTCTTCCCCCGGCACCGACCATAAGGTCACGGCGTTGCCCTCGATCCAGATGGCGCCCAGCTCGCCGTACAGCTTGACGGCGGGCGGCTGGGCCGGCTGAAGACTGGTGGAAGCCACAATACTGGCCAGCGCCCCGTTCTTGAACTTCACTGCTCCGACTGCCAGATCCTCGGCTTCCATCCGGTGCGTCTGCGTCGCCATCATGCCCGTCGCACTCGCCGCTTCTCCCCCGAACCACAGCATCAGATCGATCTGATGGATCGCCTGATTCATCAGCGCGCCTCCGTCCTCGGCGATCGTGCCGCGCCATTCGGCGGAATCGTAATAAGCCTGATCCCGGTAGAACGGCGTCAGCGCTTCGATGAAAATCAGCCGCCCGAGCTTCCCTTCATCTATAATCCGCTTGGCGAGCTGGTACGGCGCCTCGAATCTCCGCTGGGAAATGACGCTGAGCGTCAGTCCCCGGTCCTTTGCCAGCTTCATCAGACGCTCGGCCTCCGGAGTCGTCATCGCCATCGGCTTCTCCACAATCAGATGTTTGCCCGCCCGCAGCACCTGTTCCCCGATCGCGGCGTGGCTGCCGCTGCTTGTCGCCACACAGACGATCTCGATCTCGGGCCTGGCCAGCAGCTCCTCGGCGCTGTCCGCCGCTTCGCATCCTGCCTTTTCAGCGAAAGCCCTCGTCTTCTCCGCGCTGCGTCCCGCAGCCGCCAACAGACGGCCGCCAGGCAAGTTGCCGATGGCGAGAGCATGAAGCTCGGCGATCGCTCCTGTTCCGATCAAGCCAAATCCCCATACTTTGCCCGCTCGCTCCGCGCCCCCGGCTTGCTGACGCTCCTCATTCGCTTCCCTCATCCTCTGATCTCTCCTCTCCCCGACGGGCCGAATATTCGGTTGCTTTCACCTCGCCTGCGCCGATCCGGTCGCCTCCTCCGGATCATCCGTTTCCGCACGCCTCATTCTCCCGCCTCAAGCAAACAGCCCCCGGTCTCCCGGGGGCTGTTTCGGAATCAGGCTTCGCCCGCTGCCGGAGGCACGAAGGTGCGCTGGGCCAGCTCGGCGTCCAGCATATAGAAGGCATTGCTGTCCTTATCGATGCGGCGCAGCTTCTGGATGATGCTGTCGAAGGTCGCTTCTTCCTCGACCTGCTCATCGATAAACCATTTCAGGAAATTAATCGTCGCATGCTCCCGCTCATCCCAAGCGATATCCGACAGCTCATAGATCCGCTTGGTAACCGTCTGCTCATGGGCATACGCATGCTCGAAGGCATCCAGCAGCGATTCATAAGCATTCAACGGGTTGTCCATACCGCTCACGTGGGCGCGTTTGCCAAGCGTGTTGATAAAGTGGAAAATTTTCATCGCATGGAACTTCTCTTCCTCGGCCTGGACGATAAAGAAGTTCGCAAATCCGTCAAAGCTCTCCGACGAGCAGTAACCGGCCATCGCCAAATATACCTGCGACGAATAAAACTCGTAATTCATTTGCTCATTCAGCTTGGCAAGCAGCTTCTCACTCAGCATCAGGTCACGCCCCTTATTCTATTTATTCGTTCCGTACCGTGCTAACCGGATCAGGCTGGAGGCTCTGCCTCCGGATCCGCCGCCCCGGTTGACTCCGGCGCTTGTCCCTTGTCCGTTAAATATCCGGTGAACAACGCGCGGCCTGCGGCCGATCGGGATGTCCACTCTCGGTTTACACCTCATCGGCTTTCCGGCCTCTTGCTCGGATGTTTAGATCGGCTCTGCACGCAAGCGGGCTGGAACCATTTTATCATGTTCCAGAACCTTCCTCAATATGAGCCCGCCTTCTCCGCGCTCCTGTGCTTATCATCCGAACAGTGTCACAAGTCATAACATTTACTTTTATGGGGTAAAATAGAAATAAAATACAGCTCTCAGCAAAAGGAGCCTTTTCATGATCAGCCTGCAGGAATTAAAGCATGGAGCTCTAGGCCAGTTACCGCTTCCCGATCTTCCCGGGAAGTCTGAGCCGTGCCGCCCATGAACGAAAACTCCGTCTCCCGCAACAGCCCGCTTGAAGCCTTGTTCTGGTGCATCGCCTTTCCCGGCTTCGGCCAGCTGCTCAACCGCCATTATATCAAGGGAATCGTATTGATCGCCATGGAAATCGTCATCAACATGGGTTCCCATCTTAATTCGCTGATCGTGCACAGCTTCTTGGGAGATATCCAAACCGCCGTGGAGCATACCAACTATCAGTGGCTGATGTTCTACCCTTGCGTGTACATGTTCGGCATCTGGGACGCTTTCAAGCATGCCGGCGGCGGCCAATCCCCGAATGCGGCGTTTCCATTTATATTCTGCGCGTTTTTCGCGACAATCGGCGTGGCTCTCTCGTCCCGGCTGAAGATAGCCGGCCTCCTGCTCGGTCCCGTCTGGCTGCCGATGCTGTTCGCCCTGGCCGGCGTGTTCGTCGGGTTCCTCATCAAGCGTTTCCTCAATTCCTTGCCCAGCCATTCGGTCTAAAAGTCCGGTGAACAACGCGCAGCCTGCGGCCGATCGTTTTTTTACTTCCTGGTTCGACTCCTCAGCGGCTCTCCGGACTCCGTCAAGCATTCCCTTATCAGCCTTAGCTTAGCCGCGTACGCAGCGCCCGGATACCCCAATCTCCTCCGGCATGCAAAGCAAAAGCCGCCCTGCGCAGCAGCGATGCGCGGGCGGCCTTGCTTTCAGGTCAAGCCTGAACCGTTAACCGGTGACCGTCACGACAACGGTCGTTTTCTTCTTCGCATACGTTACGGACACCGTCGCTCTGCCCTTGCCCGTCGCCTTGATGATGCCGTCCTTCACATCGGCTACCCGGATGTTGGTGGACGCCCACAGTCCTTCTACGGTTACATCCTGATCCGTGCCGTCGAAGTAGGTCGCGATCGCCTTTACGTCGAAGGTAGCGCCCTTCTTCAGCTCGATGGCAACCTCGCTGGTTTTCAGATACTTCAGCTTGTCGATCTCGACCGGAACATTCACGCTTTTCCCTGCAAATGAAACCACGATAATGGCAGAACCGGAATCGACAGCCGTCACAAGACCTTCGGTCACATCCGCCACCTTGTAATTGCTGGAGCGCCATGCGGCCGATGCCGTCATATCCTTCTTCGTCCCGTCGGACAGCACCGCGGTCAGACGAATTTGCACGGAATCTCCACGCTTGGTCGAGATGAATTTTTTATCGACCTCGATGCTCTGGACAACGCCGATCTCGACCGGGATCGATACGCTTTTGCCCCCGTAGGTCGCCGTAACAGTCGCTTTGCCGCGAGCGATCGCCGTGACTACGCCGCCTGCCACCTGGGCAATTTTCTCATCGGAGGACTTCCACTCCGCCTCCTGCGCCACGCTCTTGGTAACGCCATTGCTGTCTGTGGCTGTGAGGGCAATTGTTCTTGTTTCTCCAAGGTCGAAGGACAGCTGTGTAGGACTTGCCACCAGCTTGCCCGCCATATCGACCTGGACGGTAATCTCGACCGTCTTGCCGCTGTAGGTGACCGTTATTTTCGCTTCGCCCGTATTGACGGCCGTCACCTTGCCTTCCTCCGTGACGAAAGCGATCTTCGCATCGGAGGTGGTCCATACCGCATCTGCAGCTACATCGGCGGTCGTTCCGTCCGTGTAGGTAGCCTTGAGACTTAGCGACTTGCTCTCGTTTTTGGCCATCACCAGCTTGGTCTGGTCAACCGTCAGCGTCTTGAGCACCCCGACGGATACTTGAAGCGTTACGGATCGTGTTCCAAATACCGCCTTCACCGTCGTAGCCCCTGTCCCGACGCCGGATACCAAGCCCTTGCGCACCTCGGCAATATCGCCGTTTCCTGAGCTCCATACCGCCTTGGAGGTAACATCCTCTTCGCGCCCGTCCACATAAAGAGCCTTCAGCGTAACCTGCTCCGAGGAACCGACCTGGAACTGGACGCTCTTATGGCTGGCCGTAATCTTCACCGGCACATCGACCGAGATAGCGGCTGTCGCCGTTTTGCCGCCATAGGTCGCCGTTACTTTCGTCACGCCGGATTTGTACGCCGTGATCTTGCCGTTAACCACCGCAGCGATGGCCGAATCCGCTACGGTCCATTCGGCCTCACGGGTCACATCCTCCTCGGTCTCATCGGCGTAGGTCGCCTGCAGCGACAACTGGCCCGACTCGCCCGTCTTGAGGAACAGCTCCTCGGTGCCCAGCTCCAGCCGGCGCGGAACATCGACGTCGATCTTCGCTTTCACCGTCTTATTTCCGTACTTGGCGGTAACGGTCGTCTCGCCCGTGCTGTTCGCGCTGAGCTTGCCTTTGATTACATAAACGACCTCTTCATTCTCGGAGGTCCACTCCGCCTTGGACGTGACGTCCTCCGTGTTGCCCTCGGCATAAGTAGCCGTCAGCTTCAGCTGAGACGTGCCGCCCTTTTTCATAAACAGGCTCTGCTTGTCGAGCTCGATCTTGATTGCGTGGTCGACATCCACCTTGATGGACGTCGTCTTCGTGCCGTAAGCAGCCTTGATCGTCGTCTGGCCGGGGCCGTATCCGGTAATCTTGCCCTTGATCACATCGGCGACCTCGCTGTCATCGGACACCCAATCGGCTTTATCCGACACATCCTCGACCGTACCGTCCGGATAGGTCGCCATCAGCTTAACGCTCTCCGTCTCCCCTTGCAGCAGGGAAACCTCCGTTTTCTCAGGGTCTACGCGCTTGACGATCTCCACATTCACCGGAATGGTGACTTGCTGGCTGTTGTACTTGGCCGTGATGACCGTACTGCCCGAGCTTTGCCCGGTCACCTTGCCGTTGATGACGGTGGCTACTGCGCCGTTGTCGATATTCCAGTCCGCCTTGCTCGTTACATCCTCATGACTGCCATCATCATAATAAGCGGTCAGAGTCACCTGCTCGGACTGCCCTTGTCTGAGATCGATCAGCTGCTTGTCCTTGATCAGCGAACGAACCCGCTTGGTGACCGTTACGTTCACGATCACGGTTTTGCCCATATAAGTAGCGGTAATGACCGCCTTGCCTTCTTTCTTCGCCGTTACGACCCCTGCATAGACCGAAGCCGTACCGGGCTCTCCCGAATTCCAGTCCGTTTTCACCGACACATTCTCCGTCGCTCCGCTTACATACACCGCCGTTGCCGTTAGCGTGGCAGTCGCACCGACCTCCAGAGCCAACTCGTTTTTGTTCAAAACCAGGCTGGAAATGGTCTCCGTCGCCGCCGAGGCCTGTGGACCCGCATAGGTTCCCGTCCCCAAAGCGACGATCAGCGCCAGCGCCATGATTTTGATCCATCGAAAACGCATTTGTTTCATCTCTCCCGTCTTTCTATGTCCAAATTTTAGTATTCGGTTCATTCTATCATACCATTATTAAGAGAGTATTTGTCTACTTCATTTTGTGATTTTTGGAAAAGAGCAGCTCCTGAACGAAGCTGATTACGAGAAAGTTACATGGCGGTTGAGCAGAAGCTTGATTTGCGGGCAAAAAGTCCACCCGGCTTAGTCGCTTTTAGTGAAGTTACTGTTACTCCTTAGGGCTCCGTAAAAGGAGGGGCTTCAAGCAGTAGACGAAAAAACGTATAAAATGAGCCAGGTCGGCGGTCAACTTGTAGGATTTATCCGAAAAAACGTATATAAGCGCCCGGTTGGGGGTCAAAAAAAGAAGATATGTGCGAAAAAACGTATAAAACACGTTTTGCTGGCGGTCAAAAGACGAGGTTTATACGAAAAGTCGTATAAATGGTCTGGTTGCTGGATATGCAAAGCCCAGTCCCTGAAGCTGCTTCTCAGACGCTACGTCGGGCGGCGTCCCTTTTTCCGCTTGGACTTGTGTCGCTTCGGCATATACCCGTTGTTCCTTCCTCGCGCTTCTTCTAAATTCAAGGAACGTGTACGCAAAAACGCCGCCCGTTTCCCACAGGGAATCCGGACGGCTCGTGCGCCGCTCTTCTTTTATAGCTGTCTCCATCCTCGCACACTTGCCGCGCGGAGCAGCCATTGATTACTATAAATACGGATAGTTTTTATTGACAACGATCACGTTGATCCGCCACTGCGAGCCTTCGCGCGTGCGCAGCCGAATATCCGCATAGCCGTCCCGCCGCTGGGCGACCGGCAGGATGTCCGTGGCAAATTCGCCCGCCCGCAAAATCCGCTCCGGCCTCCAAATCGTCTGCCCGGCCACTTCAATTTCCGTATAGGACGGCTCGGCGGCATCGCCCGTAACAAACAGCAGATCATAGCGGCCCTTGGGCAGCTCCAGCCGGAACGTCGCTTCGTCTACGCCGCCAATGAAGTCTCGCCGCAGTTCATCGGGCCGCCCCCGGTCCTCGGCCGATAACCCGGAGACGCTCTCCCAGCCGATCCCCGACCGTGCCGAAAACCGCATGTCCGGCGATATTTGGCGGAACGTCTGGCCGAGTACGCCGCTGGCATGTATTTGCCGGGGCAGCGCCTGCGCATATTCCTTGCCCGGCAGCTCCCGACCGACGCCAAAGTCCAGGCGATAAGCGGCCAGCCTAGATTCGCGATGATTGCCGGCATAATAATCAAATGTAAAATGATCGAGCAGACGGCTGCCGTCCGTGTCGCTGTCTTTGCCGAGGAACACGCGCCGCCCGGTATGAGCATAGTGGATGCGAGGCGCGCCGGGTTGTTCCGTCTGCACACGGCTCATCGCCCCAGCCGGTTCATCTGCACTCACGACCCTCAGCTCATCCGCATGCCCAGCCGTCAGTCCATCCGCATGCTCAGCCCTCAACCCATCCGCATGCTCAACCGTCAGTCCATCTCCACATGCAGCCGTCAGCCCAACTTCCAGCGCATATGCATCTGCATTCACGACCCCCAGCTCATCCGCATGCCCAGCCGTCCCTACGTATGCCGGCTCCCCGGCCTGCGCCGCCGGCTCCGCACATACCTCATACTTGCCGCCAACTGCCGTGCGGAACGTAATCAATCCGTCGTCCGTCACCTCATACGGCTGCTCCGCCGACTCCCCGCCGTTGTCCAGACGCGATACGCATATTCGCTGCCCGTCCCCATACGGATTGCGCAAAACAATCTTCCCGCCGGCCCGGCTGTGAATCCGCACCCAGCTCGCACTGCCGCCTCGCCGTTCCGCGCTGACCTCGAACGCGCCGACCGCCAGCAAACCGTCAAAGCGGCAGTCGTCCCAGGCCGCATAAGTACTAGCCGCCCGGCCTGATTCATGCTCGTATATGCCGTGCAGCCGCTCCGGTTCGCTCTCTCCCCCAGGCACAGCCGGGAACACCTCGATGATGCCGCTATAGCTCTGCAGCAGCATCTCGTTGACCGCGGCTACGAGTTCGCCAGAGCCTTCCATCATAAACGGATGGTACAGCGGCTCGTTGGTGATGTTGCAATAGTTCATCCAGCGCTCCGTCTCCTCCGAGAACATCCCGTTGCAGCGCAGCGACAAGTCGATTCCCTGCTCATACAGCAGCCGCAGCGCCTGATTGCCCCGGCCCAGCCGGGAGGCGGCGCAGGACAGCCAGCCAAACTGGAATACGCCGTACTCCAGTTGATGCTCGGCATAACGCAGCGTGTTCTCCGCCCGCTGCCGCAAAGCCGCGGCGCTGTGCCGATCAACCTCGCCGGCGGGATAAATCGGCATCAGCAGCGACGGATGGCGCAGATGCAAGTCCGGCGGCGCCCATTCGGAGTCGAGCCAGACGTCGCCATAGCGGCCGGACACTGCCGCCGGATAAGGAGCCAGGCGCTCCGCCATCTCGCTCCACTTGGCCCGGTCGGCCTCCGACTCGCCGAGCACCATATTGGCTTCCACCGACAGCCGCAGCAAATACCGCACCGAAGCGAGCGTGCATACCGAATTGCGAGTCAGCGGTCCCTGCTCCGGCGAAATGTCGGGAAACACATGCAGGTGCCCCGGCTGCTTCGGATCTTCCTGCAGATAACCCTCAAAAAAACGAATGATCCGGCGGAACAGCGGATAAGCCCGCTCCCGTAAAAAGTCCAGGTCCATGCTGTAGCGGTAATAGTCCCACAAAAACTGCGCGCACCACGGCCAGATGCTGAGATACAACGCATGCGGGTAGTCGGCGGCAACGCCGGGCAAGCCGTAAAATTGACTGGCCATCCGCTCCGCCTCATCGGCGTATGACAGCAAGCCGTCGTTAAACGCCTCGGCCAGCTCCAGCTTGTTGGCCGTATACAGCGGCCAAAACGCCGCCTGAATATTGACATCCCAGTACCACATGCTGCCCCACTTGGTAGGCTTCTTGATGTCCCACAAGCCGTTCAGCCCGCAAGCCTGCGCATACATGCGCCCGCCCTTGCCGCTGCTGCAAGCGATCGCGTACAAGTTCACATACCACAGATCCTCCAGCAGCTTGTCCGGCAGCGTCACCGACGAGCGGCTCCAGAACTGCCGCCAGCTCTCCCGGTGGCGCTCGCGGCGCTGATCGGCCTGCGCGGCATAAGCATCCAGCCGGAGCCGCGCCTGCTCGACAAGCTCCGTCGTCTCCTCCTCGGTCACCACCGTCGTAAGCAGCGTCAGCCTCCGTCCTGCATCACGCAGCCGAATGCGCAATCCGCCGCCGGCATCGGCAGGCTCGACATCCCCCGCAGCCCCGCACAGCCGCAGCATCACAACAAACGAAAACGGCTCATAACGCGATTTGTCCTCGCCATCGGCATAAAACGAACCCCGATAATAAAAAGTCGCGTCGTCCAGCCGCTCGTAGCGCACGTCCATGCCGACATACCGCTCCTGCGGCACAACAAGCGAGACGGCAGGCAGCAAACCCGGCTGCGACTGGCGCACCTCCGTGATCAGCACATCTTCCTCGTTATCGATGCGGGTGTCCGCTTCCAGACGTCGGCCGTCCCGCTCGGCCCGCAAGGCGACGGTCGCCGTCTCCACAATCAGCTGCAGTGAGTAGGTTCCTTCACCCGTCTCAATGCCCGGCTTCACCTTATGCGGGCCTTCACCCGCCTCAACGTCCGTCTTCACCATATGCGGGCCTTCGCCCATAAGAGTTCCGTCCACTTCCAGCCGAAGCTCGCCCGTCGGATAATGCGAGACGCCCCCGGACGGCTTGCCGTAGTGCCGGTACATATTGTCCGGATTCAGCGCATCGCCGTACAGATAAAACGGACCTTGCGCCGGGTCGCGGTACATCTCCGCAGCCCGGCGCTTCAGCTCCTCGAACGTATATCCGTACATGCGGGTAAAGTCGCAGCCGTCCCCGTCCCTGTACGTCTGGCTGTAACGGTGCAGCTTGCGATAATACACCTCGTAGTGATTCATCGCGATCGTCAGCCGGCCGTCCTCGCCGTAAACCATGCCGCCGAACTGCCCGTTGCCGAGCGGCAGCGCTTCGTTCCAGCCGCTCTGTGCGTTGGTGTAGGTGACGGTATGCATCTTCCGCATGTCGCTCCCCCTCTATCTGCCGGTCAATTCCCGGTAATATTCGTCCAGGTCGATCGATTGCCCGTGAGCCAGACGCGACCTCTCGGCGGCAAACGCCATCAGATGACTGCGCACCGACGCCGACGCCGAGGTTAAGCTCTCCGCGCCGCTGCCGTATGCGCGCACCTCCCGCAGGAAGCTGCGCACGATGCCGCTGTCTCCGCCGCCATGGCCGGAGGCCTGCTCGGGAATATCGATCACCGTATGTTCATGGGTTAGAAAATCCATCACCGTAATGCGGCTGCCTTCGCCGCGCAGCTCGCCCCGCGTGCCCATAATCTGAATGCGGCGCTCCTGGTCCCGGGTAAAGCCGCACATGCTGAACATCGCCGTAGCGCCGCTGGCGAATTCCATATTGACGACTTGATGATCCACGACATTATTGTCGCTTCTGTAAACACAGCGGCCGTAGTTTGTCTCCTGCAGCCCTTGCACAATGCTGTCCCGCGTCAGTCCCTCTGTAAAGTGCCGCGCCCATGACATGCCTTCGCCGAGATAGAAGCGCGGCGCCGAATACGGACAGGTCGGCTCCACCTCGCAGCTCAGACAACGGTCCCCCGAACCGGCCGGAGCGTTCCCCTCGTGAAAATGCATCAGCGAGCCAAACGAGCTGATGCGCCGGCACGGCTGATCCATCAGCCAGCTCAGCACATCCATATCATGACAGGATTTGGCCAAAATCATCGGGCTGGACTGATCCGAATTGCTCCAGTTGCCTCGGACAAAGCTGTGCGCCATATGCCAGTAGCCGACATTTTCGTTTAACTGAATCGAAGCCACCTCGCCGATTCGCCCCTCGGACAGCAGGCGTTTGATCGCCGACCAGAACGGCGTATAGCGCAGCACGTGGCAGATCGTCAGCAGCCGGTCGTTCTCCTTGGCCGCCAGCTCCATCTGCACACACTCCTGAGGCTCCGGCGACATCGGCTTCTCCAGCAGCACATGGTACGATTGCCGCAGCGCCCGCACCGTCGGCTCCGTATGCATCCGGTCCTGCGTCGCGATCACCGCGATATCCGCCAAGGGTCCCGCGGCCAATAGCTGCTCCCAGCTCGTGTAGCAGCGTTCCTCCGCAATCCCGTGCCGCCCCGCAAACTTCGCCAGCCGCTCGGGATTCGCCTCCGCTACCGCTACAAACTTCAGCTCATGCGGATAATCGAGCGCATACTGCGCATAGGCCGAACCCCGTGCTCCCGCGCCGATCATAATTGCAGTTAGCTGCTTCATCTGTCTCTCTCCTCCCGCTTCCGCCTCACCAGTACGTCTTCCAGTCCTTGATCGACCGGACAAGCGTCTCGAAGTAATAGTAATCGCCCCAGATGCAGCATTCGTCGACGCCATGCCCCAGCGGCTTGCCGTACACCGCATGCAGCAGCACCCCATTGGAGCTTGGATCGGCAGCGGCCGTGTAGCGTTCGGCCAGCGACCGCAGGATATGCAGCGCAGCATGCTCATACAGCCGCTTGTTCGCATCGCCCTCGGGCAGACGCCCCGCCAGCTCCAGCATGCCGCTCGCCGCAATCGCCGCAGCCGAGCTGTCCCGCTCTTCGCTGCCTTCGGTGAAGATCAAGTCCCAGTAACAGACATCGTCCTTCGGCAGCCGGTTGAGGAAGTAATGGGTCACCTTCTGCCCGATATCCAGCAGCCGGTCATCCCCTGTATAACGGTGGCCCAGCGCAAACCCGTAGATCGCCCAAGCCTGCCCGCGCGACCAGCACGAATCGTCGGAGTAGCCTTGCTGCGTCTTGCCGTAACGCGGCTCGCCTGTCTCCACATCCATATAGAACGTATGGTACGTCGAAGCGTCCTCCCTGACCAGATAAGCGGCCGCCTGGCGGACATGGCTGTCCGCCGCCCGCGCATAGCGGCGATCGCCTGTCATCTCGCCAGCCCAGTACAGCAGCGGCAAATTCATGCAGCAGTCGATAATCATGCGGCCGCGCTGCTTCGGATCGTCCAGATTGCCCCAAGCCTGAATAATGCCCGCCTGCTCGAAATACCGTTCCATCAGCAGATCGGCCGCCAGCAGCGCCGTCCGCTTGGCTGTCTCGCTGCCGGTCAGCTTGTACGCCGACACGCAAGAGAGCGTATACAGAAAACCGAGATCATGGGTAGCCGTATGCTTCCTCTCCTGCAGACGCGTCTGATAGCTTTCCAGCTGGCCTTCCGCCGTCTCCCGGTATTTGGCTTCGCCCGTCAGTTCATAAGCCAGCCAGAGCATGCCGGTCCAGAAGCCCGGCGTCCACTCGACGTTGTCCCAGCTCTCGTAGACGTTGCCCTTGCTCGACGGCGAAGGAAACCGGTGCGCATACGCCTGCAGGTTGCGGTCAATCTGCTTCAGCACGAATTGCACCGCTTCCTCGAGCCACGGCGCGGACAGCTCCGGCGCTTGCGCATATTTGCCGCCGAACCGGTGGCCTTCGTCTCTTACTTGCTTCATGCTGCGTTCTCTCCCCCATCCGTATCAGGCGGCTGCCGCCGTCTTACGCCATTATTCCTTGATCGCGCCGATCAGCACGCCTTTGACGAAGTACTTTTGCAAAAATGGATACAGGCAAATAATCGGCAGCGTAGATACGATAATCGTCGCATATTTGATCGTCTCGCCGATGGCGAACTTGTCGTCGCTGGCCGCCCCCGTCATCATCGAATCCGTGCTGTTGGCGATCAAAATCTCGCGCAGCACGAGCTGCAGCGGATACGCCTCCCGGTTGCGCAGATACACGAGCGCGCTGAAGTAGGAATTCCAGTGCGCGACCGCATACCACAAAATCATAACGGCGATCACCGGCATCGACAGCGGGATAATGATGCGGAACAAAATCGTCCAGTCGCCGGCTCCGTCCATGCGGGCCGATTCCTCAAGACTGACCGGAACGCCCTGGAACGACGTGCGCATGATGATCAGGTTATACGTATTGATCGCGCCCGGAATCAGCAGCGCCCAGATCGTATTCATCATGCCGAGATCGTTCACCAGCAGGAACGTCGGGATCAGACCGCCGTGGAACACCATCGTCACCACGATAAAAAACATCATCGCATTGCGGAAATACAGTTTATTGCGCGACAGCACGTAGGCGCCGATCGCTGTCATCAGCAGGTTGATCGTTGTGCCGAGCGTGACGTACAGCAGCGTATTTTTATACCCTTGCGTAATCATCGGATTGTCGAATACCGCTTTGTATGCGCCCAGATCGAAGCCGACCGGCTTCAGCATAATCCCGCGATGCTGCAAGAACGACGGCGCGTCGCTCAGCGATGCAAACAGCACGTAAATAAACGGATATAAAGTGACGATACATAACCCGATCATCAGAAAGCCGTTAAACAGGCCAAATGCCCGCTCACCCGAGGTTGGCTTCATTTCCGGTTCCCCCTTCGCGTATTGGCCGTTACCACAGCTTGTTCTCGCTGATCCGCTTGCTGAAGCTGTTGGCTGCAACGATCAGGATAAAGCTGACGATAGAATTAAACAGTCCGACCGCGGCCGTAAAGCTGTAGCTGGATTCCAAAATCCCTTTGCGGTATACATAAGTCGAGATCACGTCCGCCGTCTCGTAAGTCAGCGGGTTGTACAGCAGCAGCACCTTTTCGCTGCCCACAGTCAGCATGTTGCCCATATTCAGGATGAACAGGATCACAATCGTCGGCATGATGCCCGGGATCGTGACATGCAGCACCTGCTTCCAGCGGTTCGCGCCATCCATGCGGGCGGCTTCGTACAAGGTCGGATCAATGGTGGCGATCGCCGCCAGGTAAATGATCGACCCCCAGCCGATGCCCTGCCAGATGCCGGAGGAGACGAACAGGAACCGGAACCAGCCTTCTTCCTTCAGGAAATCGATCGGCTCGACGCCGAATTGGCCGAGAATCTGGTTGATCAGACCGGTGCGGCTCAGGAAGTCGACCATCATGCCGGCCACTACCACAATCGAGATGAAGTGAGGCAAATACGAGATCGTCTGCACGAGCCGCTTGAACATCGCCTGACGGATTTCGTTGAGCAGCAGCGCCAAAATAATCGCCGCCGGGAAGCCGAAGATCAGCTCATAGAGGTTGATCAAAATCGTATTTTTCAGCAATCGCCAAAAATAAATGCCGTTAAAAAAGCTATTGAAATGATCGAAACCGACCCATGCGCTTCCCCAAATGCCTTTGGCCGTGGAGAAATCCTTGAATGCGATCTGTAGCCCATACATCGGGCCGTAGTGGAAGATCAGATAATAGGCGATAACGGGAATCGCCATCAAATACGTGGCCCAATGCCGCTTCAGATCGACCCGAATCGTCTGCATGACGGTTGGATCCTTGTATTCGCGTTTTGGAGTTGCGTCAGCAAGTGCTGTAGAGCTGTTTTTGGACATTGAATATCACTCCCTTGCCTCTGCCTGGATATAGGAACAGGGAGATGAACCGGTCCATCTCCCTGTCCGAAGTCTTCGACGGCTTAACGTTTGTTATAGCGCTCCAGTGCGGCTTGCTGAATCTTGACGGCATCGTCGATGCCCATGCTTTGGATCTTCTTCACGTATTTGTCGAAGTTCTCGAGCGGCTCTGCGCCCATGATGAACTTCAGCATCATTTCGTCGCGGTATGTCTCGATGTCGGTCATGAGCGAAGCAAACTTGCTCGACTCTTCCTTGGTCGGCGTAACGAGCGGCATTTTGCGCTCAGCCGTCGGCTTCGACCACACTTCAAGCGCTTCCTGCTGGGTCGGCAGAGCCAGATATTGAATCTGGAAGTTGTCGCTCATGACAAACGGAGCGCTCCACGTCGAACGGTTATGCTTGGCGAACGACTGCTGCAGGCTGACACCGCTCGGTGGATTCATGACGGAATCCAGGAACACGGCGCGGCCGTTTTCCATTTTGTAGCTGACGCCTTCTTTGCCGTAGTTGAACAGCAGGTCGCCTTCCTTGCCGTAAGCATAATCCAGCCATTTGACCGTTTCGATCGGGTTTTTGTTGCTCGTCGTAATCGCCGCGCCAACGCCGTTGGACGCGAAGTCCTTTTGTCCCCAGATCGGTTTGTCACCGGCCTTCAGCACCGGATAGGGCGCCGCCACCAGTTTGAATTTCGGGTCCTTGTCCTTCATCAGGTTGGCGTATTTGCCGATGCCGCCGCCGTTGTAGTAGACGGACGCTCCCAGCAGATCGGTCGTCATTTTGTTGTCGTACAGCTTGTCGTTAGGCGCAGCGAAGTCTTTGTCGAGCAGACCTTCCTTGTACCATTTGTTCATCGTGGCCAGGAACTCTTTGTATTCCGGCTGGACCGGGCCGTAGCTGACTTTGCCGCCGACTTGATAGAAGCTGTAGTTGATGCCCCAAGCGCCGAGGAACGGTGCATCCACGCCGATCATCGCTTTATCGAGGTAGAACGGAATTTCATCTTGCTTGCCGTTGCCGTTCGGATCTTTTTCTTTGAAGGCTTTCAGCACTTGATACCACTCGTCGATCGTCGTCGGCATTTTCAGGTTAAGCTTGTCGAGCCAGTCCTGGCGGATACCCGGGCCGAAGAATACGCGCACCTTCTCGCCGCCCCGCAGGAACGGGAACGAATAGATGCTGCCTTCGTCGGTCATGATCTGCTTCTTCCAGTCCGGATGCTCTTCAAGCAGCTTCTTCAGGTTAGGCGCATGCTTGTCGATCAGATCGTTCAGCTTGATGATTTTGCCGTCCAGGATCGCTTTCTCCGGACCGCCCGGATAGTTGCTCGTCCAGATCGTCTCGATCACATCAGGCAGCTGGCTGGAGGCGAACATCAGATTTAATTGTTCTTTTTGCTGCTGCGCGTCAAGCGGAGGATGCTGGAATTCCACTTTGACGCCGGTAATTTTCTCGAGTTCTTTGTACATCTCCATCTCGGCATATGTTTTCATCTGTGCCGCGGCCGCCGCGTGGTTGTTAACCCAATACGTCAAGTTGGTGAGCTTGGGCGGCTGAGTCTCAGCGCCTGCGCTGGGAGTAGGTGTTTTGGTGCCCGAGTCGCTGCTGCAGGCTGCCACCGAAACGGCGAGCAGAGATGTGAGTGCGACTGTACCGGCATGTTTCATCTTTTTGTTCAAATGAAAGCGCCTCCCTTATTTATCAATGAATGTTTTGGTTTTGCGAATTGCGGCGGTGTGGTTGCCGCGCTTCTGGTTCTCAGTGTAGGCGCCGGAAGCGCGTCTGAACACTTTCGATTTTTGCTTCGGGTTGATTTTTCGTAAGGTCAACGGGCCGTTCCAAAAAATAATCAGTCGTCATTAAAAAACGTCAGTGCAGCCAAAACCGCTCTGTAGAGCCATTTCTGCGGCTTTGATACGGATAACGCCTTATGGCGCCTTTAGAAGCCTAAGCCGTGCGGCAATCCAAAAATCGAACAATCACCGGAGCTTAAACGGTCTGAGACTAAACAAAAACGGCTTCTCTGCCCTGCCGGAAGCAAGGGGAGGCCGTTTTTGGAAATAAGCAGCGTGCGCGCTCCGTTAATCGGAGTCGCCCTGCATCATCGTCTCGCGGTATTTGCCCGGAGGGATGCCCTCCACTTTTTTGAACGCCCGCAAAAATACGATATCGTTCACATAACCGACCATCGACGCGATTTGCGCATTGGTCAGGCTCTTGTCTTCCATCAGCTGCTTGGCCTTGTCGATGCGTTTGCGCGTGATGTAGTCGACCAGCGTCTGACCTTGGTGCTTGCGGAAAAACGTCGAGATATACGGCGGCGTCAACCGGACGTGATCGGCGATCAGCGCCAGGCCGAGATCGGGATTGTCGATGGAAGCTTCAATAAAGCGGATAATGTCCTGGAGCAGCTGCGGGCTGCCTCCCGTCCGCTCCACCTTGAACGAATCGGCCAGCTTGTTATAGAGTGCCTTAATTTTCAAATGCATATCCTCGGCCGTCTGGTAGCTGAATACCGCCTTGATCAGATCAAAATCATCGCCCAGCAGCTCGGCCTGATTCGTGTTCGTGGAGTTGACGATTTTCAGGAACGTGCTCGTGACGTTAAAGAACAGACATTTGCCAAGCTCCGGCGTCATCTCGCCCGAATCGAAGTTCATCGAATAAATTTTGTCCAGCAGCTTGTCCGTATTGTCGGTGTCCCCGCTGCGCACAAAATTGACCAGCTGAGTTTCCGTCTCCAGCGGATAGTAATAATGCTGGTTGGAATCGGTAATATCGCTGAAGTGAATAATCGTTTTTTTGCCGCGAATAAGCCGGTACTCCAGCGCCGCCAGCGCCTCCTGATACGAATCATGCACCGCTTTGGCGCCTTGATGAATCTCGCCGGCCGCGAGCGTCAGGTCGATCTTGAACTGCTCGGTAAGCACGCTGTTGATCGTAGCGGCGATCTGCCGCAGCCCCTCGGCTGCCGTCTCGCCCGATTCCGGGCGGAAGTTGACGAGAAACGCCACGCGGTCGCGATCCAGCTCCACGGAATAGCCGTGCTGCGCCGGCGAGATCAGGTCCGTGCCGACATTGGCCACCATAAACCGCACAAGCGCGGACTGCTGCTCGGATTCCTTCTCCGTCAGCCGCTTGTAATCCTCGATGTGTACAAGCAGCACGGCGAATCGATCGCCGACAAACGATACGCCCATAAATTTCTGCATCTCATCGCTGTCCGCGGACACGTCGGCGTCCATATAACCCTGCACGAGCCTGGATAAATAGTTGGCGCGGATCAGCGGAATTTGCTGCCCCAGCTTGGCCCGCAGGTTTTTCTCCTCGTACAGCGAGCCTTCGATCGTCTCGCGGATAAAATCGTATTCGTTGGCGGCCGGACCGGACGGCATCTGCTTGCCGCGCAAAATCGCGTTCACCATGTTGCGAAGCGGCTTATAGCTGCGGTATGCCCCTGTGTACACGGCCAGCAGACCGGCGATCAGGCAGCAGGCAAGCAAGCCAAGCGCCCACTTCTGAATATAGTTGACCTGCTTCATGAACACATCATGAGGCGTAATCGACACATAGCTCCAGCCGGCTTTGTCCGAGGAGGTTACCGATACCATTTGATCCGAGTCTCCCACCCTGTAGGAGAAAGGCGACGTATTTTCCCGGACGCGGGCCAGCAGGTCGGCAGCCAGCGGCTCGTTGCTAGTGCTCATGATCGTCTTGTCCGTATGGTCGATGATGTAAATTTCGCTGCGGCTGGCGGCTTCCAATTGTGCAAACGCTTCCCGGATCGGGCTTACATCGATCAGCACAACCAGATTGCCCAGCGCTTCATTCGGCGTGCGGATCGGCAGCGTCTGCGCATATACAACCACATTGTCCGGCATATATTCGTTAACGCCCGGCAGGTCGTCGCTGCGGACCAGCGCGCGGGCGGCCCAGTAGGACGATTGATGCACACCCGACAAAAGCTCGCGGCGCCACTGCTCGTAAGGCATGTCGGCGAACGCATAGTGAGTCGTATAAAACGTATGGGAATCGGTAAGCAGATTCGCCTTGACGATTTTGTCGCTGTTGCGGAAATACACATAATAATCAAAAATAAAGCTGCTTGTCATATTGCGATAGCGGTTCATCTTGTCGCGCATGAATTCCACAAACCGGTATTCATCCATGCTATCCGCGCCGGCGGGCACCTTCAGCAAATATTCGGCTTGCGGGTCCAGCACGACCTGACGCATCAGGTTGTCCACCTCGGACAGCTTCGCGTCCAGCGACAGCTTCATTTGCTCGAGCATCGCCGAATTCGAGCGGTTCGCATTGTTCATTAAGCTGTCTTCTACCTTGGCATACAGGAATATACCCATGGCAATCGGGATCAGCAGGATGAGCAAGTTGGAGACGATCATCGTTTTCAATGCGCTTTTACCCCGGAGTAATGGCAGTCGGGACAGTGCTTTTCTCAAATAATCACGCCCATTCGCTATGCTGTGCCAAAATTATACCCCGAACTGTGCGAAGGGGGAAGGAGGAAAATTCTAGCGCGGACAGCTTGGGCGGTCCTCCCCCTCCTTCGTGCGCCGCTCCTATAAGCCGCACTTGCCCCTACGGCAGGCTGCCGGCTGGCAATCCGCAGCAGCTATCGGCTTGGCGGCTTGCCCCCGCACTTTAGTTAAGCGACCGGCGTGCCGTCGGGCACGGATTCATCAGGCCGCAGCAGAATGACGTCCCCTTCCTCGGGCACGCCGCCCAGCACCAGCACCTCGGAGACGTAGCCGGCAATTCGCCGTGGCGGGAAGTTCACTACAGCCGCCACCTGCCTGCCGACTATCGCTTCCGCCTCATAACGTCTCGTAATTTGAGCCGACGACTTCTTCACGCCAAGGGGACCGAAGTCGATCTCCAGCTTTATTGCCGGTTTTCTCGCCTCGGGAAACGGCTCCGCACGCAGCACCGTACCGATTCGGATATCCAGCGCCATAAAATTTTCTATAGTTGCCGACACAGAACACTCCTCCAATCACCACTTTGTCCCCGCGCCTGCTCGTGTCCCGCCATCGCACGGGCGAGAGTGGCGGCAAAAGGCAGCCGCACGGACTAACGTACACCATCCATCATACCGCTCTACTGCATCAGATGCTTGGAAAAAATCGCTTAACGCTTTCTCTCCATTCCGGCAGCAGACATGGATTGGCCCCTCAGGGAATATGCTGTACCACAAGCCTATGGACCGATTCACCCCACAGCGCGGGTCAGGCCGGCAGGCGATGAAGGACAAGGACCCTGCCGGCATGAACCTGACAGCCCTTCCCAATAAGAGAGGAGACCCGTTATGCAAATCCATGTCGTGCAGCCCGGACAATCTCTGTACCAGCTCTCCCGTACTTACGGAGTAACCGTCGCCGCCATCGCGGAAGCCAACGAGCTGCGTACGGCGGATACGCTGGTCATCGGCCAGGCGTTAGTCATTCCGATCGTCGGCCGGTATGTGTGGGTTCGCCCCGGGGACACGCTTGCCGGCATCGCCGGCGCTTACGGCCTTACGGCGCAGCGTCTGGCGGAGGTAAACGGAATAAGCGCCACTCAGACGCTGCAAGTAGGGACCCGGCTGTACATCCCGCCGGCTCCCCGCCGAAGCGCCGAGAGCAACGCTTATATCGAGCCGCGGGGCAATGCCGTCAGTCCGGCGCTGACGGAGGCCGCCCGTTCCGCTGCGCCGCATCTGACTTATCTTGCCCCATTCAGCTTCCGGATTAAGCGGGACGGGACTCTTCAGCGTCCCCCGCTTGGCGGGCTTCCTCAGCTTGCTCAGGCCCAGGGCGTCACCCTGATGATGGTCGTCACCAATCTGGAGAACGACCAGTTCAGCGCTGCGCTCGGAGAGGTTGTGCTGAACGATCAGGCCGTGCAGGATAAGCTGCTCGCCACGATCATCGCCACCGCCCGCGAGCTGGGCTTCCGGGATATTCACTTCGACATCGAGCATTTGCGTCCCGAAGACCGCGAAGCGTACAACCGCTTCCTGCGCAAGGCCGCACAGGCTATCCACCGGGAAGGCTTCCTGATGTCGACGGCGCTAGCTCCGAAGACAAGCGCCTCCCAGACCGGCGCCTGGTACACGGCCCACGATTACAAGGCTCATGGCGAGATCGCCGACTTCGTCGTCATCATGACCTATGAATGGGGCTACAGCGGCGGGCCTCCCATGCCTGTGTCGCCGATCGGGCCGGTGCGGCAAGTGCTGGAGTATGCGCTGACCGAGATGCCCGGCGCCAAGATCATGATGGGGCAAAATCTGTACGGCTACGACTGGACGCTGCCTTACGTCGCGGGAGGAGCATATGCACGGGCCGTCAGTCCGCAGGAGGCGATCCGGCTCGCGCGTACCCATAATGCGCGGATCGAATACGACGACAAGGCGCAGGCGCCGCACTTTACCTACTGGGATAATGCCGGGCGGGAGCATATCGTCTGGTTCGAGGACGCCCGCTCGATTCAGGCAAAGTTCGACCTGCTGAAGGAGCTCGGACTGTGGGGCATCAGCTATTGGAAGCTGGGCCTTCCCTTCCCGCAGAACTGGCTGCTGCTGGAGGACAACTTCAAGATCGCCAAGCGGAGCTAGCGCTGCCCTCAGACGAAGGAGAAAAGCCGGCGGAAGCCCGATCACAAACAGAGCAGGCGCGGAAGCTTGGACCGCAGCCTGCTCTTTCTTTTCGGCATCGAGCCGTCCCGGATAATTTTCGCACCGCATACACGCGTTTACAGGAATTTTGCCATGGCATGTTTGCAAACCCACCAGAATCGGAACATAATAAAACCAGCGTCACTCAAGCTTCCAGCTTGCCGTCAGGAGGTTCAACGTGGAAAAATTGTGGACAAAATCATTTATTCAATTGACGCTCGGCATGCTGGTCTTATTTACGGGCTTTTACCTGCTGCTGCCTACAATGCCGCTGTTTATCAAGGAAATGGGCGGCACGGAGTCACAGATCGGACTCGCCGCCGGAGCCTTTACGCTGACTGCGGTCGTGTTCCGCCCCCTGGTCGGGGGATTGCTGGACCGTTACGGCCGCAGGTCCTTCATGATCTGGGGACTTTTATTCTTTATCCTATGCATGTATCTATACGAATGGGTGGCCGGCATTGCGATCCTGCTCGTACTCCGCGCGCTGCACGGCGCTACCTGGGCGTTCTCCACGACGGCCGTCAGCACCTCGGTCACGGACATGATCCCTGTCTCGCGCAGGGGAGAAGGCATGGGCTGGTTCGGGATGGCGATGACCGTCGCCATGGCCATCGGGCCGATGCTGGGGTTATGGATGCTGCAGAGCGCCTCGTTCCAAGGGCTGTTTCTGCTGGCAACCGGCTTGTCCGCGGCCGCCCTGCTGCTCGTGTTCAGAGTCCGGGTTCCCTTCCAGCCTGCGTCGCCTGCCAGGAAGATTCAAATCTTCGAGAGATCCGTTCTGCCCGTCGCGTCATCGCTCTTCTTCCTGGCCGTCGCCTACGGCGGCATCACGACCTTCCTGCCGCTGTTCGCCGAGTCGATCCGCGTGAATTCCGGGACGTTTTTTCTCATCTACGCTCTGGCGCTCACCTTGATCAGACCGCTCGCCGGCAAGCTGTCCGACCGGTTCGGCGAAGCCTACGTCATCCTGCCTTCGCTGGTCATCACGATCGCCTCGCTGCTCGTGCTGAGCTTCTCTACCGGACTTGGCGGAGTCATCCTGGCTGCTGTGCTGTATGGAATCGGCTTCGGCTCGGCTCAGCCGGCCCTTCAAGCGGCCAACCTGCGTTTGGCTCCCCCGGACAAGCGGGGAGTCGCCAACGCGACTTATTTGACCGCCTTCGATCTCGGCATCGGGCTTGGCGCGATTATGCTGGGCTGGGTTTCCCAATACTCCGGGTATGAGCTGCTGTTTACGGTATGTGCGGTATCGGTCGCCGTATCGGCGCTGGTGTTCGTCTCCTTTGCCAGACGGCCCCTGCGGGAGAAGGAGGCGAGAGCGCTGTGAAGCAGGCTGCGACCCGCCGCAAGCACCGCTGGCTGTATGCCGGGGCGATCCTCCTCGCCGTGCTCGCCGCGATCGGCTTCATTTACCTGCGGCCCTACGAGCCGGATGCAAGAGCGGCCGCTGCCCTGAACAGCGGAGGTGACATCCGGATTGTAAACGGGCCGGACTGGATCAGCTTCGTGCCGGAGAAACGAACGGAGCCTAGCGTCATCTGGTATCCGGGCGGTCTGGTGAAGCCCGAAAGCTACGCGCCGATGGCCCGGGCGCTCGCCTGGACGGGGCATGCCGTGTACGTCGTCAAGATGCCACTGCACCTCGCCGTGCTCGGCGGCGAGCGGGCGCTGCCGCTGATCGAGGGCGAGCCGGACGCTGACTTTGTCATCGGCGGCCATTCCTTGGGCGGCGTCATGGCATCCAGATTTGCCGCCAAGCATCCGCAGCTTGTCCGGGGCGTTTTCTTCCTCGGCTCCTACCCCGATCCGCAAGGGGCGCTAACCGGTGCCGGGCTTCCCGTGCTGTCGGTGACCGGCTCACTCGACGGTGTGCTGAACCGCGAGAAATATGAGCAGGCTCGAAGCCTGCTGCCTGCTTCGACCCAATATGCGGAGCTAGAGGGCGGCAATCATGCCCAGTTCGGCAGCTACGGCCCGCAGAAGGGCGATCAGGCGGCCGCTCTGACGCCTGATGCTCAGCAGCTGCAGCTCGTGGAGATGATGGCGGCGTGGCTTGGGCAGATTAAGTAGAGCCTGTGCTTTGCCGCTCAGTGGGACCGAGGGCCGGAACGGATAACCAACCAAACATACCGCATACAAAAAAACGAGCCGGCAGAATCGCTTCTGCGGCTCGTTTGCTATTTCTATGAAGTCTGCGGGTTCTATGAAGCCTCTGTTGGCTTGCCCCGCCCGTGCCTCTAAACACACTTGCAGCAGCTCTCTAGTTAAAATTCTTTCAATGGCCGCTATCAGCCTCTCGTCTACTCGTCTTCCTTGAAGACCGGCCGGATCCGAAGCTCGAAGTCGAATTCCTTCTCATCCAGACGATAAGGCTCCAGCAGCTCCGGTCCGCAGGAGTTCGAGCCGATACCGCTCATCTTGTAATCGAGATGGACTATCGTTTCCTTGCGCTTCACCAGCTCATAGCGATGGCGGGCTTCCGTCAGGTCCAGCGGCGTGTAATGCGCCGCATTGAACGAAAAGCGCTGCGGAGCGTCGAAGCGCAGGCCCATGCCCAGCTCCGTAGAGATGATTGCCCATTCCGTATCGTAGCGGGAGCCGGTCTCCTGCGGCATGATATACTCCTCCGACATCTCGTCGACTGTCAGCAGGTATTTGCCCCGCTTCACGCTCTGACGCTTGTCGATATAGCTTTCATGCGGCCCGTAGCCGAAGTATTCGACTTCCTCATTGCCTGGCGGCATCGTCAGCTGAAGGCCGAAGCGAGGCAGGAACGGAGCGTCGTCCCGCACCTTGACCCGGGTCCCCAGCGTAATAGCCCCCGTCCCGTCCACATGCCACACCGCTTCGCCGTGCAGGATCGGGTACCGGATATAGCCTCCCAGCGAGTAGCTGACCGTAATATCGACCCCGCCCTCATCGTCCTGCGACCAGTCTGCCCGGTACACCTTCATCACGGCGCGGTGGAAGCCCTGCTCCTCCCATTTGTGCCGAATATTCCGGTCGTTGTCAGTAGGCGCGCGCCATATATTAAAGGAAACGGGCCCTTGCAGCAGATTCACTCCATGCTTGGACAGCTTGACGAACGCCCCGTCATACAGATCGAAGGCGTACCGGAAGTCGAAGCCGTTCAGCTCCAGCAGATGCCCGTTCTGCGCAGCCTGAAGCTTGAAGCCCGATGAAGCCGAAGCGGCGATAGAAGGTACGACGGAACCCAGCCCCGAAGCGGCTTCTCCTCCGGTCGCGCCGGCTGCAGCTTGAACCTCCGGCAGCGCGAACTGCTCGAACGTAATCTCGTGGCCGGCTTCGGCCCATGCCGTGTCGCGCTTCGTCCGCACCGTCACCGTCACGTACCGGCGCCCTCCTGCACTTGCTGCCGCCAGCCCGGGAATGGCAACTGCCTGCGTTTGCTGCGGACCGAGCGCTTCCAAACCTTCGATGGCTCCCTGCGCGACCGTTTCTCCATCCTGCTCCAGTTTCCATGAGAAGGCCAGCGCGGACAAATCGCTAAAGTCATAGCGGTTGGTCACCAGCAGCTTGCCGGCAGCGGCGTCCTCCGCTTCGATTTTGACCGGCGCGATCACTTTTTTCAGCTCCAGCAGCCCCTTATGCGGATTGCGGTCCGGAGACACGAGTCCGTCGATGCAGAAGTTGCCGTCATTCGGCTGGTCGCCGAAGTCTCCGCCGTATGCGAAGTAGGAAGTGCCGTCCGGCCGCTCCGTCTTGATCCCGTGATCGCACCACTCCCAGACGCAGCCGCCCATCAGCTTCGGATACTTGTAGATGACGTTCCAGTAATCCATCAGATCGCCGGGCCCGTTGCCCATCGCGTGGCTGTATTCGCATTGAAACAAGGGCTTCGTCTTCGTCTCGTCCTGACCATACTCTTCCATATAGGCGACAGAGGCATACATGCGGCTCTCGACATCCAGACAAGCCGTGTCGGGATCGCCTTTATAGACGAACGCTGCTCCTTCATAATGGACAGGCCGGGAAGCATCCCGCCCGCGAACCCATTCGGCCATCGCCTTATGATTGCCCCCATAGCCGGATTCATTGCCCAGCGACCACATCACGATGCAGGCATGGTTTTTATCCCGCTCGACCATGCGCACCGCCCGGTCCACGAACGCCCCTTCCCACTCCGGATTGGTCGAAAGCTTGTGGAAAGCCCCCTCAGCCCAGCCTTCGGCGCTTCCGATCCCGTGGCATTCCAGATCCGCTTCGTCCACGACGTAAAATCCGTATTGATCGCACAGCTCCAGAAACCTCGGGTCATTCGGGTAATGCGAGGTGCGGACCGTGTTGACGTTATGCAGCTTCATCAGCTTCAAATCCTTGACCATATGGTTCAAAGGAATCGTTTGTCCCAGCGTCGGATGAGAATCATGACGGTTCACGCCCTTCAGCTTGACCGCCTGTCCGTTAACGAGGAAAACGCCGTCCTGAATCCGAATATCGCGAAAGCCGACGCCGAACCGAAGCGTCTCTCCCCCGGCTTGCAGCACCAACTGGTACAAATACGGATTCTCCGCATTCCACAGCTCCGGCTTCGTTACGTTCAGCTCGATCTGGCCCTGTCCGTCGATAGCGGCTTGGCCTGAAGCGACAATACGCCCGTCCCGGTCGAGCAGCTCCGCTTTCACCTCCAGCCGGCCGATCGTTTCGATCTCGCTGCGCAGCACCGCCCCGCTGAAATCAGGGGCAAGCTCCTGCCGGTTGAACACGTCGCGGATATGCGCCCGATCCCGCGCCAGCAGATATACATCCCGGTAGATGCCGGAATATCTCCACAGATCCTGGTCCTCCAAATACGTGCCGTCGCACCACTTCAACACCATCACCGCCACCCGGTTAAGGCCGGTGCGCAGTTGGCCGGTTACCTTAAATTCCGCCGGAATCCGGCTTCCCTGGCTGTAGCCGACATATGTCCCGTTCACCCACAAGTAGAAGCAGGAATTGACCCCTTCGAAGACCAGATACTGCTCCTTGCCGTCCCAGCCTGGAGGCAGCTGAAATTCGCGGACGTACAGACCTGCGGGATTATGATCCGGCACAAACGGAGGATCGCACGGAATCGGATAATTCACATTCGTATAATGAAGCTGATCGTAGCCGTTCGTCTGCCAGCAGGACGGGACGATCAGGTCGTCCCAGCCGCTCACGTCGGCCTCCTCGGCGTAGAAGCCGTCGGCCGCATCCTTCACGCTGCTGTGATACTGAAACTTCCAGCTTCCATTCAGTGTCTGGAAGTAAGGGGAACGTCCCCGCTTGCCGGCTGCCGCCGAAGCCGCATCCGCATAAGGAATATAGGAAGCGCGGGGCGCCTCGCGGTTTTCGTGCAGCACCTGCAGATTCTCCCAATAGGGGGTGACACGTATCATGATGGGATGATCGCTCCTTATCTAATGAAGATGTTGAGATACATCCGGCCGATGGCCGGGCGTATAAGACCACGGTAGGTTCAACCCGCCTCGACCTCACATACTCAAGTTCCTATCCATGCGGTTTTGAAGACACGCCGCTCTCTTCCCCTAAGCGCGTTCAGCGAAACCCGGCCCTTCACGACTTTAAGAACAGGCAAGGCCCGCCACTCAAGCGCAAGTGACGGACCGTTAGTTGTCTAAATCATTTATACCTGCGGCCTCCCTAAGCCTGCAAAGCCAATGCATCGCGGCGCAGATCCAGCCACTCCCGCTCAGCTGTGGTGAGCTGGATGCGGGCGCCCTCGTCGCAGGACTGCAGCTCCGCCGAATTTTGCGCGCCGATCAGCGCGCAGGTCGGAAACGGCTGCTGAAGCACATAAGCGAGCGCGATCTGGATCACGCTTGCCCCTTTGGCCGCAGCCAGCTGCCCGGCCCGCCGCAGCCGTTCCCAGTTGCCGTCATTGTAGAAGACGCGCACCATCTCGGCATTGTCCCGAACCTCGGGGGAGAATCGCCCGGTGAAGAAGCCCCTGGCCTGCGACGACCAGGACAGCAGCGGGAGCCCCGTCCGCTCATGCCAATCGCAAGTAGCCTCGTCAGCCGACACGCAGTCTTTCCAAAACGGCTCGTTGACCTTGGCCAAGCTCAGATTGGGGCTGCTGAAGGCAAAACCGGTAAGCCCATGGGCCGCCGCATAGTCGTTGGCCTCGGCGATCCGCTGCCACGTCCAGTTGGAAGCTCCGATCGCCTGTACGCGGCCTGCCTCCAAATGCTCATTCAGCGCCTCGATAATCGCGCCGACCGGCATATTCTCGTCGTCGCGGTGCAGGGCATACAGCTCGACCGAATCCGTCTGCAGCCGCTCCAGACTTGTCGCCAGATCGGAGTCGATCGCCGCCTTGTTCACACGCGGCCCGTTCGCGTCGTGATGCGCGCCTTTGGTCAGAATAACCAGCTTGTCGCGGTTGTTCCTCTCTTTCATATACCGGCCTATCGTCTTCTCGCTTTCGCCGCCGCAATAACCAAAGGCCGTATCGATCGTATTGCCGCCGATAGCGAGGTAGGCGTCCAGATTCTCGCATACCTTCTCGTATACTTCCGGCCGGAAATAGTCCGAGCCCTTGATCAGCCGGGAGACCGGCTTCGCTACGCCTGCGATTTGAATATATTCCATCGTGATCGCTCCTCTCTTATAGGACGACGCGCCGGCGCTCGCGGGCCGACTCCAGGCAGGCGTCCAGCACCCGCATATTCATCACGGCATCGGACGGTTCAAACGCCGGCGGTTCCCCGGTCAGTACACTGCGCGCGAGCGAATCGGCCTGCAGCGCATAATGATTGACATGAGGCACCTCTACCTCGCGCCGTTCTCCCTTTACCGTTACAAAAAAATTAGCTCCCGCATCCGTCGGTCCGACGTAAGCGGACGGAAACTCGATCCGCCCCTCCGTACCGAGAATCTCCAGAGTGTTGCGGCCTGCCGCCCACATGCCGCAGTCGAAGGTCAGTCCGACCGCCCCCGGGAATTCTACCAGTCCCGAGGCCATCATATCGACATCGCCATGCTGCGGGGAGAAAAAAGCATGAACCGTAACCGCCTCAGGCTCCTGCCCAAGCACGTAACGGGCGGCGCTGATCGGATAGCATCCGATGTCATACAAGGAGCCGCCACCCATGTCGCGGTTGAATCTTACGTTGCCGGCATTGCCCGAGCTGTTGAACGTAAAGGAGCCGCGGATCGCTCTCAATTCCCCGATCTCGCCCGAGGCGATGATCTCGCGCACCATCCGGTAGCGGGGATGATGACGGTACATGAAAGCCTCGGCGAACACAACGCCGGCTTCGGCGCAAGCCGCAACCATCTCTTCGGTCTCTGCCGCGGTCAGAGCGGCAGGCTTCTCGCACAGCACATGCTTGCCCGCTTGTGCAGCCTTGATCGTCCATTCACGGTGCAGATGGTTCGGAAGCGGAATGTACACGGCATCGATCGACTCGTCCGCCAGCAGCTCCTCATAGCTCCCGTATGCCTGCGGGATGTCCCATTTCGCGGCCGCCTCCTTCGCCTTATCCAGCGAGCGGCTTGCGATAGCCGCCACCTCGCCAAGCTCCGACTCCCGGATGCCGGGAATGACCGCTCTGAAAGCGATTGCGGCGCAGCCCAAAATCCCAAAGCGCAGCTTGCCTGTATCCTTCGTCATCATTCATCCTCCTCATTGTTCTAGTACCATATTGCCAGTATAAAAGCGTTCAACTAAAATGAAAATATGAACATGTTGCAATGCGATAACACCATATTGACATTTCAAAGGAGTCTCTGATGCGCAGACAGTTTGTGTTTCCCATGATGGATCACCAGCCCTTCTTCTGCTTTCCCGAATCTGTGGGGCATTACAAGGATGAGACCGATCACTGGGTATACCGGCCAGCTGGAACACTGAACAATTTCAATATTCACTACGTCGCCTCCGGCAAGGGATTCGTCGAAATTGACGGGCAGTCCTATATGCTGCAGCGGGGCGATGCCGTGCTGTACTTTCCTCTGCAGCAGCAGACCTACTATACCAGCGGGGAGGAGCCGTGGGATATTCGTTGGGTGCATTTCTACGGTCATCAGCTGCAGGAGTTTCTGACCGTACACCGGCTTCACCGCTCGAAGCTGTGGACGCTTCGCCAGCCTGCCGCATGGGAGAGGGCGCATATGGCGCTGCTGGATGAAGCCGTGGAGCACCGGCTGCTGTATCCGACCACGCTCTCCATGCTGACCTATGCCGTCATCATGGAATTTATCCAGCAGGCCGAGCCGCTTTCCTCGGGCAAAAGGAATCATGCAGCCGAGCGCATCGCCGAGCTGCTTCCTTTGCTGCAGAATGAAGCCTGCGCTCCTTTCATTCTGGAGGAATGGGCCGAGCGGGCAGGTATCAGCCCTCACTACTTCTGCAGGCTTTTCCGTAAAATCATGCATATGACGCCGATGGACTTCGTCACCCTGTGCCGCATGCAGAAAGCGAAGCAGTGGCTGATCGAGCGCACCGAGTCTACGATCCGCGACATCGCCGCAGATGCCGGCTATCCGAACACCAGCTATTTCAACAAGCGGTTTCTGGAGACGGAGGGCATGAGGCCGTCCGAATACAGGACGCTGTTCGGCAAGTAGAGGCCGTGGGGTGATAGAACATTGCAGCTGTTAGTTGGCGCGGCGGAGCTCTCCGGATGCGGATGGGGCCTGGCCGGATACGAGCGGAGCCTGACCCGGACGGCCAAAAGCCGCGGACGGCTGTCCGCGGCTTTTGGCCGTCCGGGTGCTTGTACTAACCAGTAGGGTGCTGTGTTTTAGGCTGTATCAGCGGCTGCGCTCCATCCGATTTTGTTCAAGCCGCCGCGCGCCGCCCACGCCTCCAGATCTGCCTGGGCCTGCAGTCCCGCCTGATTCAGCAGATTCCAAGGCTTATTGTAGTGAGGCTGGAAGAAGAAATCGACGAAGCCCAGCTCCTCTACAGTCATCCGGTTCTGGATACATACCGATAGCGTATTGACGGACTGGGTCAGATCGGCCTTCGACAGGACTTGGGCGCCCACCAGTCTGCCGCTTTCCGCTTCATAGACGAGCTTGAGCAGCGCTTGTTCATAAGTCGGCATAAACTCCGGACGATCGTTGTCCGTTACCACCGTGGATCTGACAGCTAGCCCCGCATCCTTGGCGGCTTGCTCCGTCAGTCCGGTCGACGCGACATTCAGATCGAATATTCGGATGCCCGAGGTTCCCTGCGTGCCTTTGTATGTCACCCGAGGCTCCTTCAGATTCATCGCGACAAGCGTTCCCATACGCACCGCATTGGTTGCAAGCGGGATGTAGGCAGCTTCGCCCGTCGGGTTAAAGCGGACGGCGCAGCTGTCGCCTGCTGCGTACACATCCGGGCTGCTTGTGCGCATGTATTCGTCCACGATGATCGCTCCGTTCGGCAGCATCTTCACCTGATCCTGCAGCAGCCCGGTATTGGGACGGAAACCGATGCACATAATTACAAGATCCGCGTCATATTCACCGGCTGTCGTTACTACCCCGGTCACCTTGCCATCCTTGCCCCGAAGCTCCTGCACGGTCTGACCAAGCGCCAGCTCAATCCCGTGTTCCACCATATCGGCTTCGACGATATCCGTGAAGGCTTGATCCAGATACTTATACATCACGCGCGGCGTGTTATCGAACAGCGTCACTCGCTTGTTCAACTGGCGGAAGGCTTCGGCCAGCTCAACGCCGATATAGCCGGCGCCGACAACGGCGATCCGCTCGGCTAACGCCGCTTTCTCGATAATAGCCTGGGCGTGCGCATAATTTTTGCACAGCATCACATGGTCCAGCTCCATACCCGGCAGCTTCGGCACGACAGGCCACGATCCGGTCGTCATGACCAGCTTATCATACGTATCCTGCAGCGTTTCGCCCGTCTCCAGGTTACGGACGGTTACGGTTCGGCGTTCCGTGTCGACCGCCAGCACCTCATGCCGCATCCGCGTGTTCACGCCCAGCTCCGACAGATTATCCGGATGTGCGTAGAAAAGCTCCTCCGCGTTACGGACCACGCCTCCGACATGCAGCGCTATGCCGCACGACAAAAAGGATATATTATCGTTGCGCTCGTATACTGTAATTTCTGCGTCCGGATGACGCTTGGCAATTTGGATAGTAGCGGCGGTTCCTGCATGGGTGCAGCCAATTACGATGACTTTCATAATCGATGACCTCCTTTAAAATTGAAACTAGTCATATCACTTCAGGAGCAAATCCTAGCGATCAGACCTGCTGAAATGCAGCAAAATTAATTTTTGTGAAAATTTTCACTAATTAGCCTGCAGGGTAGCTAGTACAGGTTTGCAAGTGAAAGGTTCGCTAGTTCGCTAGTGGTAAGTTCGCAAGGGCGAGATTAGCATATGACCAGTTAGTAAATGACCGATTAGCATGTGGCACGGTAGTAAACGACAGATTAGTAACCATTAGCAAGTGACAAGCTCATTGTTAGTGAAATAAATCACAATGTTTCCGATGAGTTCACTATAAGCTAATTGGTCTTTGAAAGCAATAGGCAAGTGAAATAAATCACAAATCAGACACAGACCGGGACGGCTTCTTACCAGTAAAGCCTCCCGTTTCTGGCCGCGAGAAGCTTGGGGAGCTCCTGAGCAGCCTGTGCTAAGGATAAACAACCGTCAGCTTATCCCCGGCATAAAGTAACCCTTCTTGCTCTACTGAGCAGACAATGCCGCGGCACTGCTTGGCCGCCCGAACGAACCGGGACCCTGTTCCCACGATGCCGCTCTCCTGCTCGATCACATCGCCCGGGCCTTTGCAGGGTAGATTCTCTCCCTCGCAGATCAAGCCCACCCGCCCAGGCACGATTAGCCTGACTCCCTGGGGGAGCAAGGTGAATCCTTCGAGGCCGGATACCAGCACGTTAGCCCCGAGCCATTCGGGACATACCTCGGGGATGCCCAACTTTTCTGCGATCAGCGTGCATTCTTCCACAGATACGATGCTGATCTGCCGGCGGTTCGCGATCATCGTTCCTCGCGGGTAAATGCGCTGACGGCTGTCCGCCTTGCGGAGCAGTCCGAAATGGCGGTCTCCAGGTATCCCGCCGAGCTTGATGTCGATCTCCCCGACCCGGCGGGTGATAAATGTGGAAGGCGTGTCTGCGATATATACGCCTTCCACCATGATTTCAGTTGTACGCATAATGGCTTCGTTCCCCCCACCGGTTACCCGCATGTGTGGCCCCGGCCTTAGTCGTCACTCTGCAGCCGCTTCATAAAGTCCTCGGCAGCGCTGTAGCCCTGCTGACGCAGGTACCAGTTGTTCGCAGCCGCTTCCACCAGTCCGGCTACATCGCGGCCCGGCTGCAGCTGAATTTGCATATGCGGGATCTTAATATCCATATATTCCGTAAATTTCGGCTCCAGTTCCAGCTCATTGTTGAGCGCATTTTCCTGCCATTTGCACAGCTCAATATCCAGCACGATCCGCGTCTCATCCTGGAAGGCGCTCCGGCCGTACAGCCGGGAGACGTTCACCAGCCCGATGCTGCGTAGGGCGAGAAACTCCTTCGTCTTACCGCTGTGCGTGCCGAGTATCGTCTCCGGCCCGATCTTCTTCAGCACGACGATATCGTCCGCTACCAGGCGATGTCCGCGGCGGATCAAGGTATGCGCCGTCTCGCTTTTGCCGACGCCGGACTTGCCGCGCAGCAGGATGCCGATGCCGGATACATTGACGCAGACGCCATGTACCGCCATCTCCGGCGCGAGCGCCTTGGCCAGATAACTGTCGATCAGCTCGACGCAGCGGGCCGTCGGCATCGGCGTGCGGAGCAGCGGGATGCCCTCTTCCTCGCAATGCTTCTTGAGATACGTGAGCCCGTCCAGATTGCGGGTCACGACAAAGCAAGGCGGATGGTATTTTACAATATTGCCGATATGCAGATTCCTCTCATCCTCACTAAGCTTGTGCAGGTAATTAATCTCCTTGCTGCCGAGCACCTGCACATGCGCATCCGGGAAAAAATCGAAGTATCCGACAAATTCCAACCCCGGACGGTTCGCCCGCGGCTTAGGAATCACTGAATGCAGATGCTCACTCCCGGCAAGCACCTCCAAAGAGAAGCGCTGGACCAGATCCTGTACCGTAACCGATTTCATGACTAACTGCTCTCCCTCCTGTTTGCGATACCTGCTTGGGGTTGAACATAGTATTCTACGCCGGGGACGGATTCCCTTTTTTCTATATCGGCTATACGTCCAGCTTGCGGTCCAGACGACCGTCGAGCACCGTATTCACAAACACCAGCTCCGTGGCGGTCATCGTCCGGTCTTTAATCTTCTGCAGCCAGCTCCAGTCGAGCCGATCTTCATTGTACGCTTTGCCAAGCACCTCATAAAGCAGTTCCCACTGCCAGGGCTCCAGTTTCATCGGTTGGCTCATCTCGTCCTCCTCCTTGTCCGGCTCTAGGGGTATCATAGCGTCTGTTCCGCCTAATGCGGAGCTTATCCGGTCGTATGCGGTAAGCAGGTGGTTCGCGATAAGACTGTTCAGCTTGTCCGCATATCGCGGATCGGTCGCGTAACCGCAGACCAGCAGCATCGCCGTTTGCTCATGCGGGGAGGCCGCCTGCCGGACCCGCGCGTATCGCGGAGCCTGAAACAACAGGTCCTGATCTCGAAAGCCGTCTGTGATCGTATCATAAGCGCGCCAATTGGCCGCTATGCCATCATAGCGCACCCCGTCGTACACCTCCCACGTCTTCGTGGACACGGTACGGCCGCTCCAATACGCGTTCGGCCGACCGCTGCCCGCCTTCAGTCCGACGAGATTATTCCAGCTGTGCAGCGTGCAGCCCGTCTCCAGCATCGCCTGCGCGATGCGGACGGAGGGGAAGATCGGCGAGCCCTCGGCACGCAGCTTGACGGCAATCGGAGCCAGAGTGGCGATGAAAGCCTGAGGGGTTAGGGACATGAGGGGTGGTCCTTTCATGTTATGAGTAGAAAGCGGAATTCATGAGTGGATGATGGGATATCAATTCTCTGCGATTGCGTGGCTTGGAGTCTGCTGCTTATAGATGAACAGCAAGGCTTGTCAGTCCTCATCTATTTATAACCGTGGTCTCCTGCTCAGAGGTGCCCGGCGGATGCAGGGACTTGTTCTGCATCTGAGCTGCTGCCGCGGAGACGAGAAAGGAGTTGGCGAACGTCAATGCGTACAGCCGCCAGTCTCCCCCGTCCGCCCCTCTTGCCAGCTGCGCCAACAGAAGCACACTGAAAGCCACGATCACTGCATAATAATCCGTCGGCCATGCGTAGAAACGGTCGAGCAGCCTCTTCGTATATTGCACGATGAAAAAAGTAAGCAAAGAGGCGCCGCCCATCGTGGACAACGCCTCCCAAGTAAAAAACGACGGCTCCATGTTACGAACCGACTCCTTTCCACAGCAAGTTAAGCAGCCCCGCGATCAGCGCAGCCATGACCGTACGCCACAGCCACGTCTGATTTTCGGCAAGCTCCTTGATCTCGTCGGACTTGAGGCTGTCCAACCTCTTGTGAGCCGACCGGGTGCTCTGCAGCGCCTCCTTCGCCCGGTCGTCCACCTCCTCGACCTTCTTGGTCAAATCCTTGATAGCGTCGAGCTTCGTCTCCAGCCGGGCCAGGTCGAGCCGGACTCCGGTGAGTTGCTCCGTAAGCTGCTTGGTCTCGTCTATTGACATCGCTTCGTCCTTTCTGCTCGGCCCGGCCGGGCATGTTATCTAAAAAAGTTTATACTATTTTCGTTGCATTAATAAATTGCGTCTAGGATATCCAATACTTTAAGCATTCAGTTATATTCTATTACTTGCCAGTGGCAAGGAACATTGATGGCTATTGAGTGAGCCATTCCATATAGACGGATATTTGTACTAGAGGTGAGCTCCCCACGTGCAAAAAAGGGATTTTCATAGTTCAATATTTTTTCCCCTGACGAGATAATTAAGTAAGCTTTGGAAAGATTGACTGCGGTAATCGTTACGTCCGTAGAATTACCTGCATGAACTATCGCCGTTCCGCGTTGCACATTTTTAACTCCTCCACTCACAGCCTGCCACCCGCTTCCGCTCCAATATTCAAGTCCACCGTTATTGACACGAGTTAACGCTAATTGCTGTCCACCCATCCAATATCCACCATCTGTATGCACGCCGTATTTTGCTGATAGCACACCTGGTTCTGCTCGCACTTCATTATAATCGTCTGTCACCCTAATCCCACCAACTTTAAGCGATGCCGCACCACTAGGGTAGGTAGAGTTAGGACCGAAAATAAGCATGTCAGCCGATTGAACCGCTACACCACCCTGAAGAGTAACCCCTCCTGAGATTAGACCGCCTGCCTTATCAAACTTTTCATCATTTAATTGCCTCAAACTCTTCACCGGCGCAGTTAAAGCCCCCGCCTCACCCGTAATACGTTTGAGCAAAGACATCACGCCCGATAACAACGTCGTCAAAGTACCGGTAAAAGTAGGCGCAGCAGTATCATTAACCGTCCTGCTCCCGATCACCGCATCAGTCGCACTGTTAGCCGTACCGGCACCGGCTGCCACACCGTCCAATTTCCCCTTATCCGCCGCCGACATCAGACCGCTCGCACTCGTCGTCGCTACAGCCGTCGACGCCTTCCCGTTCCACGCCGCCTTCTCCGTATCCGTCACAAACCGGTTGCTTGCATCCTGCGCGATCACCGACGCCGGGTGCGTTGCCGGGTGCACGTAATTGTTCGCTCCGGCCGCAACCCCGTCCAACTTCCCCTTATCCGCCGCTGACATCAAGCCGCTCGCACTCGTCGTAGCGACAGCCGTCGACGCCTTCGCGTTCCACGCCGCCTTCTCTGCATCCGTCACAAACCGGTTGCTCGCATCCTGCGCGATCACCGACGCCGGGTGCGTTGCCGGGTGCACATAATTGTTCGCTCCGGCCGCCACGCCGTCCAGCTTCCCTTTATCCGCTGCCGACATCAGACCGTTTACACTCGTCGTGGCTACAGCCGTCGATGCCTTCGCATTCCATGCCGCTTTCTCCGCGTCTGTCGCGAAGCGGTTGCTCGCATCCTGCACAATCACCGACGCCGGGTGCGTTGCCGGATGTACGTAATTATTCGCTCCGGCGGCGATGCCGGCCAGCTTGGCGAAGTCTTCCTTGCTCATCCGGCCGTCTGCTGTGGCGGAAGCTTTTTTGGCGACCTCCGCGTCAAGCACATCGGCATTGCTGTTGAGATCGGCGATGTCCACGACATCGGTGCCCTCCGGCTTTTTCAGACCCAAGTTGGGCGTTGTTTGCATGTCACTCACACTCCTGTATAAATTCGCAAGTCAGACCATGTCAGGCTCCCCGCCTGCTGCCAATCGAGCAGCTTCAGCGCATCCCACACGGTGTAGGTATATTTGAAGGAATAGGCCAGATGAGCCGGTTTAATCTCGTCCAGCATCTGAATGAACCCCGCCATATTGGCCGGAATGCCCTTCACTCCGATAAAATGAATCTCGAATCGCGACTCCTCCGGAACGTCAATGACGGCCACTTCGCCTCCCGAAAATGCCGCTGCCGCCTCGCGGATCATCCGCTTGGTCGTCGTTCCGGTTCCCCGCAGCTTGGCAAGCAACATCTCCCGGCGCCAGGCATAAGCCTCGGTACGATCAGAGCTCAAACCAAGCTCCGCCTCCCACAGCTGAAGCCCCCAAGTCGCCGAACGGATAAAAAACTGGTCCAGCAGCTCGTCGCTTCGAAAGCGGTACTCGTTCAGCCCGCTCCCCAAGCTTTCCTGCAAAGCCACCATCTGACGGCTTTCCCGGTAATAAGCCGGCAGGTAGGCCATCAGATCGCGCGACGTCTCCGGGGCCTCTCCCCCATCCTGCTCGTCTGCTCCAAGGGACACAGCGCCATACATAAATTGACCGTATGCCAATCGCTACACCCCCTTAAGCTGATTCCAGGTAAGCGGACCTTTGCTCATCACATCGGGCATATAGGCAAGCTCCTTGGGCGTACCCCACACGGTATCCCCTTGAGCGGCTTGAAAATGTAAAATTTTCATGGAGGTTTTATGAAAGGCAAGGGCATTGACCTTGCCTCCGCTCGTGTCGGTGAACGTATTCAGGACGATCATATCCTGGTACTGATTGTCCCCGGTTGCTGCATTTAAGCCCCCGAGCGAGGTGAAATAAAGACCCAGGAAGCCCTTCGGCGTACCCGTAGGCTTAATCACCCGATCATCGGTCCGCTGCAGCCTGGCATGATCATGTGCGGCTGCCGCAAACGCACTCGGCTTCCCGGACACCTCCGACCAATCCACGACGCCCCAGGCGACGCTGCCCGCAGTCGTTCCCGCCTTCAGCACCTTGCCGCCGCTAACCGTGCCCGTCGCAGGAACGTGCTGATTCCCGTCTCCTGTCGGATGCACATACGAATTCGCCCCGGATGTAATACCGTCCAGCTTGACCTTATCGGCCGCGCTCATAAGGCCGTTTCCGCCAGAAGTCGCTACCGCCGTAGAAGCCTTCGCCGTCCACGCCGCTTTCTCCGCATCCGTGACGAAGCGCTTCGCCGCGCTCTCCGTCACCTCATCGGCTGAGTGCGTATGAGCCGCTGGCGCATACGTACTCGGCTTCCCCGTCACCTCCGACCAGTCCACGACGCCCCAAGCGGCGCTGCCTGCGGTCGTTCCCGCCTTCAGCACCTTGCCCCCGCTAACCGTGCCCGTCGCAGGCACATGCTGGTTCCCGTCGCCAGACGGATGCACGTAAGCATTAGCCCCAGACGCAACCCCGTCCAGCTTGACTTTATCCGCCGCGCTCATAAGGCCGTTTCCGCCAGAAGTCGCTACCGCCGTAGAAGCCTTCGCCGTCCACGCCGCTTTCTCCGCATCCGTCACGAAGCGCTTCGCCGCACTCTCCGTCACCTCATCGGCCGGATGCGTATGAGCCGCCGGCGCGTATACGCTCGGCTTGCCCGTCACCTCCGACCAGTCCACGACGCCCCAGGCGGCGCTGCCCGCAGTCGTTCCCGCCTTCAGCACCTTGCCGCCGCTACCCGTGCCCGTCGCAGGCACATGCTGGTTCCCGTCGCCAGACGGATGCACGTAAGCATTAGCCCCAGACGCAACCCCGTCCAGCTTGACTTTATCCGCCGCGCTCATAAGGCCGTTTCCGCCAGAAGTCGCTACCGCGGTAGAAGCCTTCGCCGTCCACGCCGCTTTCTCCGCATCCGTCACGAACCGGTTGCTTGCATCCTGGACAATGATGGAGGGCGGGTGCGTGGACGGGTGAACGTAAGCGTTGGCTCCGGCGGCAATGCCGGCCAGCTTGGTTTTCTCTGCCGTCGTGTAGTCCTCCGTACTGAGCTGTTTGCCCGCTGCCTTGTCGACCTTCGTCGACAACTGGGTCGTCACGGTCGCTGCGAAGTTGGGATCATTGTTCAGCGCTGCCCCCAGCTCCTGAAGTGTGTCCAGAGCGGCGGGCGCAGCCCCGATCACCGATTGAATCCGCTGATCGGTTTCCGTCTTCGTATACGTTGTCGCCTTGTCGGCCTTGGTCAACAACTGCGTATCGACGTAGGTCTTATTCGCCTTCGCGCTCTCAGCCGCCGTCAAGCGGTCCTCGGCGGACCGTACTCGCTGGTCGTTGGAGGCTTTATACCGGTCAACCTCGACTTGGGTCGCCGTAACGCCCCGCTGCAGCCGGTTCACATCATCCGCCTCTACCGTATCCCCGGGCGTTTCATAGGTGACATAAATAACCGGAGCTGTGCTGAAGGCGCGCAGCGTGCGCCGCCAAGGCGTTTCCGCCGGGACGGACACAACGAAGTTCACCACCGGCTCCCCGGTGAATTTGGAACCCGTATACACCTGAATGCTGCTGTTCACGATATGGTCGTGGGCCAGAAGCCCCTCGTACACGCCCTCCGTAGTCGGCAGCTCCTCCTCGACGATATAAATGCCGCCGTCCTTCCGTTTGTTCAGCTTGTCCTGAAAGCGGTCGATATCTGCCGGATATGCCATACTCCGCTACACCCCCAGTCCCACAGTGCCGAGCACCGGAATTTCCTCGGCCGCCACGGCCACATTGCCGGAGGCGCCGTTAAGCTTGAGCGCGCTGTAATCCAGAACGCCGGGAATATCCAGCAAAAGCATTCCGACCCGGGCTATGGATACGTAGGTAACGGCAAAGGCAATTTCCTTCAAATAGGCGGTCATCGCGGCCGCGAAGGCAGTCGTAACCTGCTGAACCGTATAGCCTTGGGCCAATACGACCGTCGCCGCCACTCCGATGGGCTTCGCCGCGGCGCTGACCACCTTCACGCGCGCTCCGATCGGGGCCTTGCCTTCGCCCGTCCCCGATGGCTCCGGATCGATATGCCGCTGCACCTCTTCGACCAAAGCGGCTGAAGCCGGCGCATATTCCGCATCGACGATCACCACCTTGACCGTTCCCGGTCCCGCCCACAGAGGAAACACTTTGGAAGCGCCAACGCCCGGCACCTCGCCGGCCCACTGGACATAGTGGGACTTGTTGCCGCTGGTCGCAGGCCGCATCGTCTGCTGCCTGTAACGCTGCAGCAAGGAAGCGTCGCTTTCCTCGTCTTCGCCCGGGATCAGCACAGCTCCCAGCACGGCCGAGGTCAAGCCCGGGATGAGCTCTACCGGCTGCAGCGCCCCGAACGGCATGTTGCCCGCCGAACCGGCCGTCTCCGCCTCCAGCCGCACCGTCTGCCCGGCCTCCAACGCTCGAAAATACAGGCCGCCCGCGTAAAACCTCGAGCCAGCGCTCACTTCCACATTAAATGCGGCGGAGCGAACCGCCTTGGTCGCAGCGCGGCGATACACCCCCATTTCCTCCGTACGCCGCTCCAGCCACTCTCCGCTGGAGGTGCCCGCGAAGCCGAGCCGTAATGCGCCCTCCAGGTCCGCGTATGCTTGAGCAAGCTCGGCGGAGGCCGGGGCCAGCGCGTCGAAGATGACACTGCCCTCGCGTTTGTCTATATCCGCCGGCACCCGGTCCAGCATGCGGCGCAATAAAGCTTCATAGGTTTGCTGCTCATACAAATCTGTTCACCTCTTTCGATATAGCGATGCTCCCGTATTCGGACTCCACGGTGAAGGAGATGACCGCCTGATGCTCGCCGAGCTCCATACGGATATCTTCAACCGCGCGGATACGGTCATCCTGAAGCAACGCTTCCTTCACGCGTCTCGCCAGCTCCGACCGGACAAGCATAGGATCGCCGCCCAGCAGCAGCCTAAGCTCGCTGCCGTAATTAAAGCTGTAGATCGCATGGTCGTACCTTTCCGTGTGGAGTATTTTAAATACCATTTGTCGCACAGCTTCACGTCCGTCGATCATCCCCTGCCCTTCCATCCCAAGCCCGGGGATATCCAGAGCATACGTCCGGCCGGGCTGCTTGGTCCGGCGAAGCGTCACGTTGGCTAAGATACTGCCCTGCGGAATCATAGCGTCCCCCTAACCCTATCCAGCGCGACAAATTGTCCCCCGCCCTGCACCCGCAGCAGCAGCAGGCGTTCTCCGGCAGCCAGTCCGTCCCGGATTGCGACGGTCTGGCCCGCCACCGTCAGCTCTTTCCTGTGCAGGCTCTCCGGCACAAGCAGCGACTCCGCCGGCAGACGAAACCGCTCGTCGACAAGCACTTCCAGCGGCGACACGCTGACGACCTCGCCGAACAGAAGCGCTACCGGCTGGCCCGCATCGACAGCCCCGAGGCTTGCCTTTTTAATGACATCCAGCATCTGGCTTATGCTCATGCTATCACCTTCAATTCCAGATTCATCGTATGCTCCCCGCCTGTGAAAGAATGGCTGCATTCTTCCACCAGAAACGGCTTCTCCAACCCCAATTCCTTCATAAAAATGAAGACGTAATGCCCCGCGCGCACCCGGATATCTCCCAGCGCCTGCAGGCTTAAAGTTCGCTGCTCCCGATTGTGCCGGCTCATCAGATTGTTCAGCAGCTCCTTGAGCTGGGCTTCATTCATGCTGTCATTTGCCTTGTGATAGAGCTGCAGCCTGCCCCATTTCGCGATATTGGCGCTGTCCTGAGCCACATACACGTCACGTGCCTTCGTCTCCTTGTTGTCGCGCACCAGCTTAACCCGGGTGTACGTTTCCTCGTCAATCGACCGCTTGAAGCTGTAATCGTAGAGAAGGCTGTCGTCCCCGATGGAGAAAAACAGCTCCAGCACATTGATATCCCGGACCGTCAACGCTCCGAAATGATCGAACAGCATGTAGTTGCCCTGTCCGGCAATAAGCGTCAGATCCAGCGCCTTCAAGGCGATGTCCAGCAGCTTCTGTCCGTCCTCCACCATGGAAGGAATCACGTATTTCGTATCCGGCAGCTCTCCGATCTTCGCGCCAAGGTCGCCGGCGATTCGCCGAATGATCTCGGCAGCCGTCTGGTTGGCGAACACGTAGGTATCGCTGGCCAGCCAATACCGCAGCTGATCGTACGCTGTCAGCTTCACCTGCTCCGAGGAGCTTTGCTCCACCGTAAAGATATAGCCGAAGAACACCGGCGTCTCCCCTTGGCGCACACGGACGATGGCTCCCGGCTCCAGCTTGAAGGCCGCGCTTTGATACAAGGCTCCGCGAATCAACGTAAGCTCGACGCTGGACGGCTTGGCAATGCGGCTTGTTTTCCAGGACAGCTCGGCCGTCAGCTCCGAGACATCCCACAGCTGTCCGTCCCGGTTATCGATCAGCACCTCGAGCATCAGACCCCCACCTCCGGCAGGCGCAGCTCCCGACCGGCAGGCAGCCTTCGCAGCTCGGCGTCGCTGATGCCGTTCAGCTGCTGAATCTCGCGGTAACGCGAGCCGTCGCCGAGCAGAAGAGCGGCGATCGCCCACAGATTGTCGCCCTCTTTCAACGTGTAGGAGGAGGGCGGAATACGCTCGTTCGCACGCGTGGAGACGGCCTCCTCGGCCACGGGCTCTCCCGACTGGGCATCGGTGACGATATGAACCTTCTTGGCGGCGTAAAACATATAGGCTTTCAAAGCAAGCTCATACTCAATATCTCCCCCGCCCCTAGCGGCCTCCTTCCAGTCGAACCGCTCGATGCTAACGGGCAGATTGAGCTGAATCCCGGCAAGCCGGCCATCTGCCAGCTCCGTATGCGAGCCTGTCACCACCAGGCGGACCGGCCGCTTGGTATGCATCCATTCCGTCAGCCGCTCCACATACCAGCTCGCAGGCTGTAAATCTGCCGAAGCGACGCTCACATAAGGATAGGCCCGCGACGGCAGCACGCTGCTGAAGCTGATCTCCCTTAGCCTCGGCGCCTGAATCGCATTAATCTCGCCCAGACCGATCATGTCATAGGATCGTCCCGCCCCGCTCTGCTTGACCTCCAGCGTCTCCGGGTTGACCGGGAGCCGGAACCAGGACTCGGCATTGTTCCAGCCGACATAAATTCCATACGGCACATTCACGCGTATACGCCTCCCGCCGTTCTCACAAACTCCTGCTGCAGCGAGCTCGTAATCTTGCGCACCAGCTCATCGACATCCGAGCTGCTCCGAATATCCCCGGTTTCCACCTGAACCGTCGGCGTCAGCGTTACGAAATTTTGAATCGAGCGAATATCCGCCAATTCCCGCATCAGCTTGAGATCCTCGTTCGCGATGTCTACTTCGCCGCCGACCGACACATTTTCCTTGATTTTGCCGACCTCGTCGATGCGTTTGATCTTGGCAGACTGGTTCCAGTCCTCTAGCAGCTTGTCCTTGTCCATGCTACTTTTGAACTCTGCTCCGGCTTTGAACATCTGATTGGTCCAATCCTGTCCTTTGACGAAATAAGAGCCGACATCCACCTGCTTCATCTTCATCGCGGACAAATCGACCTTTTGGTTGACAGCCACCGGCTCGATCATCATATCTTTAATATTGTCCATGTCGAGCTCGGGGATGAGGCCGATCTTGCTGCCGGTCAACTTGTTAATCAGCTGAGTGCCTGCATTCACCATCTCTGTAATGCCGTTGATCACACTGGCGACCATCTCCCATACAAACACGGACAGATCATAGAAAAGCTTTCTGCCCGCATAAACAGGGTCGTACCACAGATTCCCGAGAAATTCGGCAAACGAAAGGAGCAAATTCCACAACGCGGCAACTATATTTTGCAAAAAAGCGTACAGACCCATGAATATGCCAATGACAAAGCCGACGACTTCCTGCGTCGAAAACCCCATCTGATGGAATACTTCCATGAGCAGAGCAATAACGGCGATCACCAGCAGCACCGGCCACAGCGCAGCGGCCCAGTTCGCAATCCACATGGCCGCCAGTACCGCCAATACGGCCCCGACGCCTATCAATACAAGCTTAATCTTGTCCAAATGAGTCTGAATGAAGCTTGCCGCCGCTCCGGCAACTGAAGCGAGTCCATACAGCGCCATGCTCAGCGCCTGGAAAAATGGCGTGAACTTGCCCGTCTCGAAGGCCTGATTCAAACTTTCCAAAATAGGCCGGCTGGCTTCGAGCGCCTGCTGCCCTGCTCCCGCAAGCGCCGACTGATACCGGCCCTGCAGCTCGTTCCATTGAGCCGATACGGTTTTCTGCATCACCTCGCCGGCGTTCGCTCCCATGCCGTTTTCGTTCATGGCTTGCTCCAGCGCGGTAAAGAAGCCTTGGAAGTCGTTTTTCTTGCCTTTGTCCCCCAGCTTCAGCGCCGCGAGATCGCTGCCGGCCATGAAGCCCTCCAACCCCTTGGTATCCCCCTTCAAGGCGGACACAATGGCTGTTTGCGCCTTCTCGAAGCTTCCATTGGGGGAAGCGGCCTTCAATTGATAAGCCAGCTCGTTGATTTTATCGAGATGATCGGTATTCTGGGTGGTCGAGAAGGCCGCGATCGTTCCCGATAAAAACTCCTTCACATTGATGCCCTTCTGGAGAGCATCGCCCTTGAACTTGTCGTACATCGCGCCGCCGACATCTTCACGGCCGGTACGCGCTACAAAGAGGCTTCGCAAATCGTCCTGCTCGGCCGCTCCTGTTATGGCGCTCTTGGCCATATCCAGGAACTTGTTCTTGATGCCCTCAGCAGATTTCTGAAGATTATTCAAAAAGTCCCTGGCCTGGCCAAGCCCGTTCATCAGCATGCTGCCGGCTTTCGACTGAGCAGCGGCCGGCGCGTTTGCCCCCTTGCCTGCCTGCGCCGCTTGATTCAAAGCTGCCGGAGCTAGAGCGGCTCCCGCTCCCCTGACTCTGGCAAGCAGCTGGGGAGAAATCACAGCCGCGCCGACAAGCGCAGGGCCGGCCGCTCTGCCTCTGGCCAAAGCCGTCAATCCGCTCGAGCTCGCAACTGCGCTTTTTCGCAAACGCCCAAAGCTGCTTACAGTCGCCGAAGTCATCCTCGCGACCTGACCATTCATGGAGGTCCGCCACTGAGCCAGATTTGCGCGGCTCTTCTGCGAAAACCGTTGAACTTCCCTCAGCGCCCCCGATGTCGAGGTCGCGGTTCGCGGGTTCACGATGGGCCTGCCGACAGGCATTGGGGCCCCCAGCCGATCCATGATCTTAGGCGATATGCCGGGGCTGGCGCTTGCCCCGTTCCTTCCGAAAGATCCCTTTCTTGTCGAGGTGGTCGGCCTAGCCGCCGCACCCGCGCCGCCGATTTTCGAATATACCCGAATCGAATTCGCGAGCTGCCTGAAGACCTTTAAGCTTTGTTCCAAACTTTCGCAATTGCACATCGTGCACATTTCCTCCTTTCTGCGCTCTCCCGCCGCCCTTGGCTCTGTAGCGGACGGTTCAGAGATCATTTTCGTCTTGCCCGCTCCCGCTTCTCGCTTTCCACACGGATATCGATCATCGCATAGATGGCCGCCTTCTCGCGCGGGGACATCGCCACGAGCTGATGAGGCAAAATATGAAGCTCATGGAGAGCGTAGTAGGCATAATTCGCCGCACCGTCGCCCTCGTTGATTAGTTTTTTACTTCATCCACCAGCTCGTTCATATCCTGATCGAAGCCGTTCAGCTCCTGAACGCGCTGAATCAGGGACGTGTACTCGCCCGGCAGCAGCATCTTGCGCAGCAGTGTCTCCGCGCCCATCACGCCGTAAGACTTCTGCAGCTCGGCATCGCGCAGATTCGGGAACACCACACTCGCTACAGCCAGCCTCGCCATATATTCCTCGGGACTCGTCTCTGTCGTGTACGAGCCGTTTTTGCCTTTGATGCGGCGGGTGGCCGCCTTGCGGCATTCTTCGTTCTCGGCTTCGGTCATGCTGCGCAGCTTCCACGCCACCGGCTGTCCGTCCTTGTCCTTGAACCGTTCGGAGACTACCGCGTCCTCCGTTACCTCGCCCACCACATTCTGGGCAAAAAATGCAGCCAAATCGCTCATCGGTATACCCCTCGCTTTCGATTGGTTAAATATTCAGGGCGAAGCCCCCGGCAATGGGGGCCTCGTTCCCCGCTGGAATCAGCTTTGCTTGAATCAGCCCTGCTGCTGCAGAGTCGTGAATGCGTTCAGCACCTCGACATCCTCGAATGTAAAGGCGATTTCCTCCTCCAGAGCCTCAGCCTCCGTATCCAGAGATGCCATAATGACGCTGTCGAGGTTGACGCCCTTCACGACAACGGTCTGGTTGCCGATGTTGGACGCCGGAGACTCGTTGACGACCATAATATCGAAGTACGTATCGACGCCGGTCTTGATATAGTCCAGCATCAGCTCGCGAAACTTCGAAGTGACATAATAAATCGTCATCGAGCCGGTGCCCTTCCAGCCGCTGGCCCGATGCTGGGTAACCCGGCGGCCCAGCGTCTTGATCTCCGCTTTCTCCTTCTCTACCTTGGCCTCCAGCTTTTTCACGTAAAACATCTCGAACACTTGGCCGCCAATCGTCGCATAAGCGCGGCCCTCTGTGCCGCTGATCGTATTTCTCGCCTCCAGAAATGCCATCTTACTTCACCGTCACTTTCATGTAGATTTTTTCGATGGAATCGACCGGCTGCACGTTCAGCTCGACATAGACGCTGTCCGCCTCCGTCCCCTGCTCCACCACGATATCCGTCTTCGCATCGAATTGCTGGATGGCCCCGATGCTTTGCAGCGTGTCCAGGTAGGCGATACACTCCTTGCGGAACAAATTGCGGCCGTCCGCGTGGTTGTCCACTTTGCCGATGTAGTACGATTCGAAAATCCGCTTGAAATCGTCGGCAATGCCGTCCAGCACGCGCATCACCCGATTTTTCGAGAAGGCTCGGCCCTTCGTCGGCGTGAAGCTCTTGAACGTGTTAATATCCTGCTCGACGATCGCCCGGCCGCTGCTTGCTACGAAGACGAACTCGCCGTTTTTCAGCGCAGCTTCGAGCTGCGAATTGGTGTAGCGGGTATCGACATCCGCGGCGTCATCGTACGCCTGGTACGTCAGCGACTGATTCATCGGAGCGCCCGCCGTAGCGGCGGCCACCCAGACGGTAGCCTTCTGGGCGTTCAGCACGGTGCCGTCGTTCAGCACAACGCCGTTTTTGACGCTGATGATGCCTTCGTGGTCGGCGGACGGATAGTTCTCCAGCACGCCCTTCACCTTGCGGCCCTCCGAATCGCGCAGCCGCTTGATGAAGGCGGCGTAGACGGATTTAAGCGACGCATCGCCGGATACGAGCGCCAGCGTATGGAACTCCTGCACCTCGACGGCGCCGAGATAATCGGAGTGATCCTGATTGGCGACCGCGCCGTCGGTACCGCCGGTCAGCGGAGTGCCGGCCGTTGCCGTCAACGCCCCCGTACCGCTGAAGGTTACCCAGCCGTTCGGCTGAAGGCCGGCAATATCCGCTGCGGTCTGGCTGTCGACCGCTTGCCCCGCCAGCAGCGTGCGGACATCGAATTTCGCGTTATCGTCCACGTTCGGCTGGATGACCATCGAAAGGTCATTGCCGCGCACGCCGCTGTACCGGGCCGTGACGGTCAAGGCTCCGGCGGCTGCGGAAGCCTTGACGCCGTCGTTCAAGCGGTACAGCAGCAGCGTTTTCGCCCGCTTGAGCGCCTCCTTCACCAGCACGAGCTCCGGAGCCGAGATATCGTAGCCGAGCAGCTCGCGTACGTTGTCGCCGGCGGTGATCGCCTTGATTTTGCGGGATTCGCCCCAGCTGAGCGGCAAAGCCAGCGTTACGACGCCGCGCTCGCCCACCGCGCCTGCCGCCTTGCCTTCCCCTACGAAATTGATATACACACCCGGACGCACTTTATTTTGCGTTGTCCATGTTCCTCCTGCCATTTACAGCACCGCCCTTTTCATAAATTGTTCGATCAACGCTTTCGCGTCCTCTTGCGTGTACAAGCCTTCGTCCTCCAGCAAAGCTGTCAGCACATCCTTCTCCAGCTGCGAGTACTGCCTCGATTCCAGCAGCTGCTCCTTGGAGTAGCGCGCCTCCGCCCGGCCCGGCGCTTCCTGCGCCGCCGCTGCCTCCGGTTCGCGGACCGCCAGGCCCTCCGCCTCCGCCGTCTTGCGTTTGGTCATCGTTTCGTTGCTCCCTTCCCTCTCTCCGTTGAATTTACTCTTGCAGGCGACGGGCATCCTGCTGCCCGAACGCTCTATCCAGGGAAAGCCGGCCAGAGTCAGCCCCGCCGCCAGCGGCAGGGACTGCCCGACTTCGGCACTGTCCGGGCGGGCTCGTCTCGTTTCCCTCCGGTCCATCCCCGCGCCTTCACGTGCCTGCCGGGCAAACAAAAACGACGGCTCCGATTCGGAACCGCCGTTCTTGTTCAGCTCTTTTCTAACTTTTCCACGTTATCATAATAACACGGTTTTTTGAGCGTTTTGCGACTCTGGAGGGCCATCATACGGCCGGCTCTGCGTCATGGATGCGTCACTGTCCATGTAACCGTAACTGCTGCCTTCACTGCACATGCTTCAGGCCGGCCGCCCACTTTCCTTTCCGGCGCGGATCGGCAATTCCATAGAGCGTTCCCTGCTCAGTCAGGGCCAACCCATGAATGCCGCCGCCGCCGATGCCCGAGCCACACGGCTCCACGACGCCTAGCGCGAAGGCGACAGCGATGGCCGCATCGGCCGCGTTACCGCATTATTCGAGCACGTCCATACCGGCGTCCGTAGCCAGCGGATGCGCCGCGCGGCTGCATGCTTAACAGGGTGCGTGTTGCTTCTCCGCATTATCCGGAGAAGCAACACGCATCAGCTCATCAGCGCTTCAGCTCGGAGATGCCGTTCAGATGAGCTTCCGTCAACGCAAGGATAAACGGTCCGAAGCTGTGCGGCTCGTCGCGATGCGGCAGCTTAAGCGTGACATAAGCTTTAACCGTTCCCTTCTCCTTCCCTTCGCCGGGGCATAGGCATCCGGGGCAGCTGCGTTCCGTGGAGAAATCTTCATTGATGCAGTGACGCCACAACCCTTCGATCCCACGGCGGAATGCCGGCTCGTAGACAGACCGCTCCAGCAGGCCGAGGCGGATACCCGTCCCATAGCCGTATAAAAACAGCGCTGTGCCGGACGATTCCTCATAGGAGTATTCGAACGGAATTTCCTGCCGCCAAAGCCCCCGTTCCGACTGATGAGGCAGCAACGCAGCGGACATCTCGCGGAACAGCCGCTCCGCCTGCGGACGATGCGGGGAATTTGCCGGCAGATGCCGGACCAGCTCGGTCAAGCCGATATAGCCCCACCCGTTCCCCCGGCTCCAGTGATCCTCGGAGAAGACACCCGGAGCGACAAAGTTCAGGCATTGATGCAGCAAGCCGTTGTCCGGGTCCATAAACCGTTCGACCATCAGGAACGTTTGCCTGGCCGCCTCATCGATATACCGCTCCTCGCCGAGCGCGAGTCCCGCGAACAGCAGATACGGCGTCACCGCCATCGCCACGTCGATCCAGATCAGATTGCGATCCGGTTCATAACGATGCTTCATGATGCCTTCCGGGTCGCGCGGAGCCGTCATCATCTCCTCGGCATATTCGGTTACCTGCCCGCCAGATTCGGGCATTAGCCTTTTATAGAAGGCGTATGCCTTGGGAATGCCTCCGATCGTATAGCTGGGGAAATTATACCGCGGATGCTCGATCTCATCGGGAAATTTGCCCAGAATCGCCCGGCAGCGTTCCAGCAGACCGGTATCCCCACGTTCCGCCTCCAGCTCGGCCGCCTGCACCAGCCCGTATATGGCCAGCAAGCCGTAATAATGCTTCACCTGCTCCCGCGCTTCGAAATGATCGTACAGCTTGACAGCCGCCTCTAACGGCCTTACGTTCATGCTCTTTATGCTGCTCGTACTCATCCTCATGCTCCTCCTCGCTTCTTAATGACTTTGGCAGGCACGCCTGCGGCTATACTGTAAGGGGGAATATCCTTGGTTACGACCGACCCGGCCCCGATCACCGAGCCTCGGCCTATAGTCACCCCGGCCATAATATTGACGCGACCGGCGATCCAGACGTCATCCTCGACGACGATCGGCTGCAGGGTCAACCCTTGCGTACGGATCGGGACAGCCGGATCGGCAAAATTATGATTGCCTGCAATCAGCATGCAGTGGGAAGCCATCCGCACATCGTTGCCGATCCGAATCAGGCCGTCCGGCTTCTCCGCCGTCCCGTAGCCGACGAGAATCGAATACGCCTGCACAGAGCTTCGTTCGCCAATGGTCACATGGCCTTGGACAAAGGCTCCCAGGCCAACGGTGCTGCCGGCTCCGATGGAGATGCGCCCGCTGCGCGGAGCGATCCGGGCCTCGGGGCTGATGCGGCAGGTCGGATGAATCGATACGCCCGGGCGGCGAACAGCCAGCTTGCGGCCCCACCAGCAGGCCAATCTTCGGCCCCAGGTGCTCTGGTCAGGCATCGTATAACCGCCCTCCAGCCAATTCCATATGCTCATCCCAATGCCTCCCGCACATCCAGCTCGGCAAGCGCGGATAGACCGTTTTCTTGGAAGCAGTTGACCAGGACATAGCGGCCGTCCGGCGAGAAAACCGGATGCAAATCCACCCAGTACGGATTTTTCCCCCGGGCCGGCCGCTCCCCATACTTGCGCGGCAGCGAAATTTGCTTCAGCACCGTATCCGTGCGGATATCGATAAAAGTCAATTCGCCGGTGTCGCCGTAGGTGTCGGTTACGACCAGATTGAAATCGGCCGGGCAAACGCTCGGATGTCCTCCGCTCTGATGCGAGCTGATCTTCCGGTAACCGGTGCCGTCGTATTTCACCATGGCGAGGCAATGGCCCGACCCGTCGTCATGCTCCGGCCCATAGCCGATGAGATGCTCGCCGTCCGGATGCCAGGACCAGTGAACGCCCCAGCGCCCGTAGCTGAGATCGACGGCCAGATGCAGCTCCCGGAGTTCGCGGTCCGAGGTAAACACATAGCCGAGCCGGGGCTCCCCACGCGAAGGCACAACATGGTGATTGCCGAAATAAAACAGCAGCCGGTCTCCTTGCGGATTCCAGCGCACGCAATACGCCATCAGCGTTAGCGATTCGTCTTCCCCCAGTCTGCGCTTCAGCTCCTGCTCGGATGCAAGCAGGCGGTCGCGTTGCGGATGACGGCGTAAAATCTCCTCTACGCTAAGCGCCAGCTCCGACCGCTCCGGCCCGAAGCTGTAGCGAAACAAGCCATGCCGCTCGCGGTCTCCGAAGAGAACGGGAGACAGCTCGGGCCGAAACAGCCCGCTGCCGTAGCCGGCGGCGTACAGCATGCCCAGCAGCCCGGAGATCAGCGGCTCTCCATTCGGCGGAGCTCCCTCCGCGTCGCCTTCCATGCTCTGCTCATGCCCGGTCGCCAACTCGCGGCGAACGACCCGGGGAGCGTCCCAAGTACCCGCTTGATAATACACATAACGCGCGTCCGGGCTCCACGTCTGCCAAAAGCCCGTATGATAAAATGCTGTCTTCTCCACCGGCTGCCGGCCGAAGCGGTCCAGCACTTCCCCTTCCCGCGAAAGCACCAGCACCTCGCCTGCGCCGTGGGCCGGGTCGACGCCTGCCGCCAGCAGACGTCCCGAGCCGTCCGGCGCGTAAGGACACACCGTGTAGTAGCTGTGCAGGCACCAGCGGCCCTGGACCGGCAGCAGTCTTAGTAGCGTTTGATCTCCTTGTGTCATCGGAGTCCTCTCCTCCTTTGCCGTCTGATCCTCCCGTTTCATCGAAGCCTTCTCCCCTGGCGTGTGATCCTCTCCATTCACCGAAGCATTCCGCTCCTGCCGTCCGATCCTCGCGTTTCATCGAAGCACTCTGCCGCTGCCATTTAATCCTCCCATTTCCTCGAAGCACTTTGCCCCTGGTACAGCTGCTCTGTGTGCCAGCCGTACAATTCCCGTAACCGTGGGAGGTTCTCATTCCGGGGCGAACTAAGAAGTACGGTTTTCCGCACAACGCTCATAGTTTGACTACCAGTCGAGGCGCATTTGTACGGTTTTCCGCACAACACTCATAGCTGGGCCCCAGTCGAGGCGCATTTGTACGGTTTTCC
>NZ_FMYY01000015.1 GCF_900101595.1 Paenibacillus sp. cl123 | reverse complement strand
GTAGTACACTCGCTTTTTTAGAATGGAACGCTTCTTATTCTTCACGGACTTCTGGAAGATGCTTCTTGCATCACGAATGAGTTGATTCTTAACGGCAGAGGGCAAATTCGCATCGATGTTCTTTGAGGTTAGCTTCGGAAACGTTCCAGATGCTTCGGCTTGCTCAGTCAAAAGATTAACCGTCCGAATGTATTCATTGCCCATATTCACCAATACAGAAGGGTTGGATGGAAAAATACGGATTTGAACAGTGACCGTCTGCATGTCTTCACCCCCTCTTCTTTTGTTCTTCCACATACCTTTTGATGGTTTCGCTTGAAACGTTTCCTGCCGTACTGACAAAGTAGGAACGTGTCCAAAGAGAAGGCAGATGCTTCAGGTGCTGGAACGTTTCACGGAGAAGACAAGAAGTTATTCCTTTCAATTTCGCCATGATGTCAGCGGGAGAGTCAGTTGGCAGGACATTCAGAAAAATAGGCACATGATCGGGCATCACTTCCATGGCGATAAGTATCCAATCGTTTTCAGCGCATATTTCCTAGGCGAGCTCTTTGAACTGAATCTCTACCTGATTGACTAGCACTTTACGCCTGTATCTCGGGCAAAACACAACATGATAGTTGATTAATGATAACGGTCGTTTTAGTAGTTCTGTACGATTGTCCCACAACAACATGGTATCAGTTCGATGGATATACGACAACAAATTCGTGTATCCATGTAGGACAATTAAGCCAGCCTAAAGGCTATCCCTTGTCCTAAGCCAATTCATCCCGCGGCTGAAGCCACGGTCTTTCTCGCCTATTTTCTATAATGTAAAGATGGTGCGGCAAGCGGACAGATACGAGTATAATCTACATCGTAAATTTTGTACAGTTTTTTCTGTACATACTGAATAAACGGAATTTATTGTTGACATATGAGGTTCCTTTTCTTTACACTTAATAAGGCACGAGAGAGAAACTCGAACGAAAAAGGGGTGAGCTTGTGGCCATTATAAATGTGCATCAGGTGACCAAAGTATTTGGTCCCGATCCCGACTCCGTTCTCCCTTTGCTGAAGCAAAAGTGGACGAAGGAGCGGATTTACAGAGAAACCAAGCATACCGTGGGCGTCAATGAGGTTAGCTTTTCCGTAGAACCGGGCGAAATTTTTGTCATTATGGGACTGTCCGGCAGCGGCAAGTCGACGCTGGTCCGGCTGCTGAACCGGCTGATCGACCCCACGCACGGCAAGATCGAAATTCACGGGCAAGATATCGTCGGCATGAACGCCGAAGAGCTGCGCCAGGTACGCCGGCAGAGCATCAGCATGGTATTCCAGAAGTTCGCGCTGTTCCCGCATCGTACTGTCGCACAGAACGTGGAGTACGGGCTTGAGGTTCAGGGCGTGGAGAAGAAAAAGCGGCGGGCCAAAGCGCTGGAATCGCTTCAACTGGTCGGCTTGCAGGATTGGGCGGACAGCCTGCCCTCCCAATTAAGCGGAGGGATGCAGCAGCGGGTGGGGCTCGCCAGAGCGCTGGCCAACGACCCGGACGTTCTGCTGATGGACGAAGCCTTCAGCGCGCTCGATCCGCTGATCCGCAAGGATATGCAGGATGAGCTGCTCGAGCTTCAGGAGAAGATGAAGAAGACGATCATCTTCATTACGCATGATCTGGACGAAGCGCTGAGAATCGGCGACCGGATCGCCTTGATGAAGGACGGCAGCGTCGTGCAGATCGGCAAGCCGGAGGAAATTATGATGAATCCGGCCAATGCCTACGTCGAGCGGTTTGTGGAAGATGTGGACCTGTCGAAGGTGCTGACCGCTTCTTCGGTCATGCGCCGCCCCGAGACGATCGGGATCGACCGCGGGCCGCGGGTCGCGCTGCAATTGATGCGCGAAAGCGGAATTTCCAACCTGTTCGTCGTCGACCGCGGCAAGAAGCTGCTCGGCGTCATTACAGCCGAAGACGCCTCTGCGGCAGTCCGTGACGGCCGGGGGCTGGAGGACATCGTAATCGCCGATGTTCCTGTGGTGTCCCCAGAGCGGATGCTGTATGAATTATTTGAAATATGCGGGACGTCCAAATATCCCGTAGGCGTAGTGGATGCCAACCGCCGCATACTCGGGGTTATCGTCCGCGGAGCCGTACTCGGGGCGCTTGCCGGACATCCGGTCGCCAATCAGGAAGAAGAGGTGAAGCCGCATGATGCCGAAGCTGCCCTTGGATGAATGGGTGGAAACGGGCGTAGACTGGCTCGGCTCCAACCTGTCGTTCTTCTTTGAGCTCGTCTCATCGGCGATTGAGGGGATCGTCAACGGCTTGTCGGCCGCCTTTCATTTCCCCCCTTCGCTCGTTCTGATCTTGCTGATCGCCGCCTTGGCCTATTATCTCGGCAAATGGCCGTTTGCGTTGTTCGCTGCCGCGGGCTTGCTGCTGATCGATAATCTCGGCTTCTGGAGCCACACGATGGACACCTTGGCCCTCGTGCTAACTTCGGCGCTGATCTCGATTCTGATCGGCATCCCGGTCGGCGTCTGGTGCGCCCAGAGCGACAGGATGCGCAATATATTCACGCCCATGCTGGACTTCATGCAAACGATGCCGGCCTTCGTGTACCTGATTCCCGCCGTTACCTTCTTCGGCCTCGGCGTCGTGCCGGGCGTGATCGCATCGGTCATTTTCGCCGTGCCGCCGACGATCCGGCTGACCAATCTGGGCATCCGACAAGTAGCCGAGGATCTTGTGGAAGCGGCGGACGCGTTCGGCTCGACGCCGGGACAGAAGCTGTTCAAGCTGCAATTCCCGCTGGCTATGCCGTCGATTATGGCCGGCGTCAACCAGACGATCATGCTGGCGCTGTCGATGGTCGTCATCGCTTCGATGATCGGCGCCCAAGGAATCGGTGCGGATGTATACCGGGCCGTGACCCAGATCAAGACCGGGCAAGGCTTTGAGGCCGGACTTGCGATCGTCGTCCTGGCTATTCTGCTTGACCGCATCACCCAACATATCATGAAGAAGAAAAGGAGCGTTTAATCGATGATGAAACATGCGATGAAATCATTCATGCTCGTAAGCTTGACCAGTCTGCTCGTTCTTGCCGGCTGCGGCACCAAGGAAGGGGCTCCCGGGGATGCCTCTGCGGGAGGAGCTTCCGGAGGCGCAGCCTCCGTGGGCGCTCAGGTCAAGCATGAGGTTATCGGGATCGACCCCGGAGCCGGCCTGATGAAGCAAAGCGCTCAGGCACTGAAGGATTACGAGCTGACGGACTGGAAGCTTGTCGAGGGCTCAGGCGCAGCCATGGCCGCCGCTCTGGACAAAGCCTACAAGGATAAGAAGCCTATTATCGTGACAGGCTGGACTCCCCATTGGATGTTTGCCAAATATGAGCTGAAGTATCTGGAAGACCCGAAGGGAACGTTCGGCCAGGATGAGCAGATCCATACGGTCGTCCGCAGCGGGCTCAAGCAGGATGCCGGCTCCGCTCACACGATGCTGGACCGGTTCGAATGGACGCCGGACGATATGGCGGTTGTGATGTCCGCCGTAACGGATGGGAAGAAGCCGGAGGAAGCCGCCGCCCAGTGGGTGAAGGATAACGCGGACAAGGTGGACGGCTGGGTGAAGGATCTGCCCCAGGATGCGGGCAAAAAGCTTAAGCTGGCCTATGTGGCCTGGGATTCGGAGATTGCCAGCACGAACGTGGTCAAGATCGTATTGGAAGAAAGGCTTGGCTATAAGGTAGAGATGCTGCAGGTCGAAGCGGGTCCGATGTGGGCAGGCATTGCCGACGGCAGTGCCGACGCGATGGTCGCCGCCTGGCTGCCGACGACGCATAAGGACTATTTTGACAAATATACGGGCAAGTTCGAGGATCTCGGTCCGAATCTGAACGGCACCAAGCTGGGCCTTGTCGTTCCCTCCTATATGGACATCGATTCGATCGAGGATTTGAAGACAAAGTAATGATAGGGCGAGTACGAGGGGATGGGGCCGGAAACGGCTCCTTTTTTCTATAGCGTTCCGGCAAGATTTCTTGTATGCGCGGCGATTCGCCGTGAGTGCGGGTTAGTGAATTCTTCCCTCGCTTTCTTGGGTAATATATAGGAATACAAGAGAAATGAGGGAAGCTTATCATGACATTGACGCACGAACAACGCATTACGCTGCACGGCTTCAATAATTTGACCAAATCGCTCAGCTTCAATATGTACGATATTTGCTACACCCGGACCAAGGAGGAGCGGGAAGCCTATATCGCCTATATCGACGAGCAGTACAGCTCGGAGCGGCTGAAGCGGATTCTGCAGACGGTAACGGATATCATAGGCGCGCATGTGCTGAATATCGCCCAGCAGGACTATGTGCCTCAGGGGGCCAGCGTGACGATCCTCGTCTCCGAAGGACCTGTGGTCGAGGTGCCGAACGAGTCGTTCGACGAATCGCCGGGGCCGCTGCCCGAATCCGTCGTCATGCAGCTCGATAAAAGCCATATTACGGTACATACGTACCCCGAATATCATCCCGATGAAGGGATCAGCACGTTCCGGGCGGATATCGACGTCTCCACCTGCGGGGAAATTTCGCCGCTGAAGGCGCTGAATTACTTGATTCATTCCTTTGACACCGATATTATGACGATCGACTACCGCGTCCGCGGCTTCACCCGGGACATCCATGGCTACAAGCTGTTTATCGATCACGATATCAGCTCTATCCAGAACTACATTCCGGACAAAATCAAGCGCCAATACGACATGATCGATGTTAATGTGTACCAGGAGCATATCTTTCATACAAAATGCAAGCTGAGAGCCTTCGATTTGAACAACTACCTGTTCGGCTATACGAAGGACAAGCTCTCCCCCCGCGAGCAGCAGGAAATTACCGAGCGCCTGCAAACCGAGATGGACGAAATTTTCTACGGAACGAACATGCAGCGCGGAGAGGTGGATGACGAGCAGGATGAATCGTAAGAACGGATGACATGGAAAGCGGCCCGAGTCGGTCGCTTTTTGCGCATGAAGCGGCCAAAGATCATCCTTCTGCAACCCGAAACGAAGTTCGGCTCAACGCAACCCCGCAAGTTTCTGCGGCTTACTTCCGGCTGAAGCGGCTGCCACTATCCTCCTAGCCACTCCTTCGCGCGTTCATCGCTTGGTGGTCGTGCCGTACGAAATGAAACGCACAGCCTCTCCTCCTACGTCCAACCCCAGAAAAAACCGTCCCGGTCCCAGGCGACACGTCCCCGGTGCATTTTTTTGAACAGCTTCTTTACTTCCTTGTCGATCGATTCATGCCCGTTGTCATTGATATAAATAAAGGATTCTCCGAAATGCTCGCGAATATGGGCAACCGCCTGCGTCTGATGCAGGATGCCCCTGTTTCGCACCTCCTCCAGCATCCAATGGGCCACTTGCTCGGCTGATACCGTGGTCATCTGTATCGCTCCCTGTCTTCTTGCGTATTTGTTTTCATTGTATCAGGATATCCTTCGCAAGCCAAAAAAGACAAATCGGGATAAGTTCAACCTCGAACTTGTATGTGTTCAGATTTGCGGTATCGGTCTACAATGAACTTGTCGGCAGCAGCCAAATTGGTCAACTTGTCCGACTGGTTCGGCCGGCTGCCCGGAAACCGTTTGTATCACTCAATTTCATCTATCACTCAATTTCGGAGGGATTTGTCATGAGTACTATTAAGGTCGCCATTATCGGCTGCGGCTCGATAGCCAACAACGCGCATATCAAGGCTTATATGGCCAACCCGGATGCGGAAATCGTTTATTTCTGTGATAAAATAAAGGAGAGAGCCGAGAAGGCTGTAAGCGATTACGGCTGCGGCCAAGCGATCGAGGACTATCGCGTGATCCTGGAGGATCCCGAGGTAGAAGCAGTGTCCATCTGCACGCCGAACGACGTGCATGCCGCCATCTCCATCGACTGCCTGCGCGCGGGCAAGCATGTGCTGTGCGAGAAGCCGGCCGCCAGAACCTATGCGGAGGCGCTGGAGATGCAGAAGGTGCAGCATGAAACCGGCAAAGTGCTGAATATCGGCGTCGTGAACCGGTTCAATACGGGTGTCAATATTATCAAGAATATGATCGCGGGTGGCGAGCTCGGCGAAATTTATCATGTATACGTCAGCTTCCGCTCGCAGCGCTCGATCCCGGGCCTCGGCGGAGCGTTCACGACCAAGGCCATCGCCGGCGGCGGCGCGCTGATCGACTGGGGCGTTCATTTCCTCGACATCGTCATGTACTGCTCCGGCGATCCGAAGCCGCTGACCGTAACAGGTCAAGCGTACAGCAAGCTGGGACGCGAGATGGAAAATTACTCGTACATCAACATGTGGGCCGGTCCCCCGAACTATAACGGCACGTACGATGTGGACGATTTCGTTACGGCGATGATCCGTACGGAGGGTCCTAGCATTACCTTAAACGGAGCTTGGGCGCAAAATATCGGCGTAGACGAGATGTATATCGACTTCCTCGGCGACAAAGCCGGTATCCGGCTGCAATACGGTCAAGACTTCAAGCTCTACAGCGCGCAGCACGGCGCCCTGCTGGAGACGACGCCGAAGTTCAATTCCAAAGAGATGTTTCAGAGTGAAATCGACAGCTTCCTCCGCTGCATCCGGACTGGCGAGAAGCTGCCCTCCCATATCGATACGGTCATCTTGTCATCCCAGATCATCCAGGCGATCTATGACTCGTCCGACCTGCGGGCGGAAGTTTCGTTCGAGTAAGGAGGCGGTCCTCTGTGCAAACGAAGAAAATCGGATTCATCGACTATTTCCTGGACGAATGGCATGCCAATAAATATCCGGAGTGGCTCGCTGCAGCTTCCCAAGGGAGCATGAAGGTCGCCTACGCCTACGGCAAAAAGGATTCCGACACCGGCCTCAGCAATGCGGCCTGGTGCGAGGCTCATGGCGTAGAGCTGCTCAGCTCCATCGAAGAGGTTGTCCGGCTCAGCGACTACCTGATCGTGCTGTCTCCCGACCATCCGGAGCAGCACGAGGAGCTGGCCCGGCTGCCGCTGGAGTCCGGCAAGCCGACCTACGTTGACAAGACGTTCGCGCCTGACCGTGCGGCGGCGCTCCGCTTGTTCGACCTGGCGCGCCGGCACGGCACGCCGATGTATTCCTCCTCGGCGCTGCGCTTTGCCGAGGAGTACAAGACGGCGGCGCGCGAAGGGATCGACGCGATCGCCAGCATCGGGCCCGGCAGCTTCGACACCTACTCGATCCATCAGATCGAGCCGGTCGTCTCCTTGCTCGGCAGCGATGCGCAGCGTGTCATGTTCATCGGCACGCCGGCATCCCCGGCGCTGCTGATCGAGTTCGCCGGCGGCCGCCAGGCGACGATCCGCCATCTGAGCGGAGACGCGCCCTTCCAGCTGGCCGTCAATTACGGCTCCGCCGGCAGCGCTGTCTTGAAGCCGGAGTCGAATTTCTTTCAATTATTTATGCAGGATCTGGTGCGGTTTTTCGAAACCGGCCAGCCAAGCGTCGATGCCGCGGAGACCGTCGCGGTCATCACGATTATCGAGTACGGCTTGAAGGCCGCGTCGGCTCCGTTTCAGTGGGTGGAGCTGCCTTAATCCTTAACGGTCAGCAATCGAATCGCGGGACGGGGAAATGAGATCGATATGGCGGGGGTTCGGACAAACGATGAAGGATAAACGCAAGGCAGGCTGCCACTTTCACTTCGATAATAACTTTGCCCAAGGGCAGTCTACTTTCGGCGGCATCGATCTGTATCAGATCGGCGAAATCTGCTGCGAGAGCGGGTACGAGATCGGTCCGCATCTCCAGTTTTGCCTGGAGCTGAGCTGTATCGTGTCCGGCAGCGGGTACTTCATCATCGACGATGAGCAGGTAGCCGTGCGGGAGGGGGATTTGCTGTTCAACGCAACCGGCCATATGCACACGATCCGCACCGATGCGGCCGGGCCGCTGCGCTTTGTGTATATGGGTTTTATGTTCAATACTTCGGCTGAGGCGGAGTTTGCGGAGATGGAGCGCTTTTTCCAATCGTCTCCCTATCACCACGCCCGGGACAGCTACAATCTGATGATGCCCTTCATCCGCAATATCGACGAATTTTACTCGCAGAAGCCTCACTCCCGGATTCTGATCCGCAACTATCTGGAGGAAATCATCGTGCTGGCCTACCGAACCTTCACGGAAAAGGGCGGCCCCGCCACCCGGTATGCCCCGGCGAAGTCCAAGTCCAATTCGGTCGGCTATACGGTTTACTCCGTCATCCGTTACGTCGAGAATCACATCTTCGAGCTGAAGAGCATCCGGACGATGGCCGAGCAGCTCGGCTACAGCTACACTTATTTGTCTCATACGTTCAAGGACAAGACCGGGATGACGCTGCAGCGGTACATCAATCACAAGAAGGTCGAGAAGGCGCTGGAGCTGCTGAGATTCGGCGGCATGTCCATCACCCAGGTCGCGGACCGGCTGCAGTATGAGACGGTTCAGTCGTTCAGCAAGGCATTCTCGCGGATCATGGGCTGCTCCCCCTCGCATTATGTCGCCCAGCAGCGGGAAGACAAAGCGCAGGCGGAGTAGCGGCAGACGCTGTTCGAGAAGGCGGCGCTTCATTGCATTTAACCTCCGTATCTTCTACAGTTATAGGTAGGACCTGATTAGGAGGAGATGCACTCATGCTGGCCGTCGTCAACCGAACCGATACCGGATATGTCGCTTGTTTCGAACGCCGCTTCAACCACCCTGCCGAAGCGGTCTGGTCCATGCTGACAGAGAATGAACAGCTGGCCCGATGGTTTCCCGAATTGCGCGCCGCCGATCTCCGCGAAGGAGGACGGATGACGTTTGACATGCAGGACGGAACCTTTGAGGACATGACCATTACGGCTTACAAGCCGCTGTCCGTACTCGAATATGCGTGGGGCGAGGATCAGGTGCGCTTCGAGCTTCAGGCCGAGGCCGCCGGATGCCGGCTGCTCCTGATCGAGCAGATCGACCGGATCACGGACCATACCTCCAAGGATCTTGCCGGATGGCATGTATGCCTGGATGTGATCGAAGCGCTTCTGGACAGAAGAACGCTCGAATCCCGAGAGGATGAATGGAAAACAAGGCATCCGCAATATGAGCAATTGCTCGGCTACTTCCGCTGAGCCGCCGCTCGTCTGTCCGGTCATGCAGAGGGGGACGCAAGAAGCTCCCAGCTCCGCATGCGCCCGGTAACCCCTTTATTGCCGAAAGCCCGCCAGGAGAACCGGTTCTCCTGGCGGGCTTTCGTATATCGTTCACTTCCTGGAAGTCCGGTGACCAAAAGGCCGGAGAGAGCCGATGGGAAGTGAAAAACAGGGTTCGGAAGCCCCGCTAGGCCCCAGGCCGCGTGTTGTTCACCGGACTTCTACCGGACTTCTACCGCAAAGCGGCCGGATCGATCGGCGGAACAAGTCCTTCCTCCGCCGCTCTGCCGAGCAGCGCCGTCACCGCCGCATACCCGTCTTCCCCGAGATCGGCCGTGAACTCATTGACATAAAGATCGATATGAGCCTGTGTCACATCCGGCGACATCTCCTGCGCATGCTCCCGGACATACTCGCGGGAAGCTTCGGGATGCGCCCAGGCGTACTCGACCGATTGGCGAATCCAGCCGGCGATCGCCTCGCGGTCCAGCGACCGGCGGGCAATAATTGCGCCTAGAGGGATCGGCAGGCCCGTATCGCTCTCCCACCAGCTGCCAAGGTCAGTCACCAGCGATAAGCCGTACGACGGATATGTAAACCTCGCTTCGTGGATAACGAGCCCCGCGTCGATCAAGCCGTCGCGAACCGCAGGCATGATCTCATGGAACGGCATGACGACGATCTCCCCTACGCCGCCTGGCACGTTCTGGGCCGCCCACAGCCGAAACAGCAGATAGGCGGTCGAGCGGTCGCTCGGCACCGCCACCCGGCGTCCGGCCAGCGACGCTGCGCCGCCGGCTTCTTCCGCCGCTCCGCCCGCCCGTAGCACCAGAGGGCCGCAGCCCCGCCCCAACGCTCCGCCGCAAGGGAGCAGCGCATAATCGGAGAGCACCCACGGAAGGGCTGCATACGAAATTTTCATCACATCCAGCCCGGCATCGCTCGTCGCCAGCCGGTTGGTCACATCGATATCCGCGAATGTGACCTCCAGCTCCGGCGCGCCCGGAATTAAACCATGCGCCAGCGCATGGAACACAAACGTGTCGTTCGGACACGGTGAATAAGCTATTTGCATGAAAGTACCTCCTTAAGTACGGCGCTGGCTCCAGCCAGCGCCTTCAATGCGTCGCCGATCCGCCAGGCGTCGCGGTCGCGCGGACCGACCGGATTGGAGATCGCCCGGATCTCCAATACCGGCAATCCCTGCTGCTGCGCGGCAATCGCCACGCCGTAGCCTTCCATCGCCTCGGCCAGCGCGCCGGGCACTCGCTTGGCCAGCTCCTCGGCCGTAGCCGCTGTTCCCGTTACCGTCGTAACGGTCAGCACCGGGCCCAGCTCCGCCGAATGGCCGGCCTGCTGCAGAGCGTCCGCCCAAGCCGCGGCCAGCCGTCCTTCCGCCTGAACGCGGCATGAGCCGAAGCCCAGCTCGTCCACCGTGCGGAAGCCGTCCGGCGTCTCCGCGCCCAGATCCGCGGCGATGAGCTCGCTCGCAACGGCCAGCCCCCCCACTTCCGTGCGGCCGACGAAGCCGCCTCCGATGCCTGCGCTGACGACCAGCGCATACTTGCCCGGGGCTGCCGCCAGAGCGGCAGCCGTTCCCGCTGCAGCCGCTGCCGGTCCTACGCCCGCAGCCAGCACGTCGAACTGATCTGCCGTCTGCATGCCTCGCAGCACCGCCTCTTTCTCGGCTTCGACGGCCGTTACGATCAGCACCCATCCCCCGGCCCTGTCCTGCGCAGGCTCAGGCGCTTGCCGGACCCCCGGCGCATTGTCAGACAACATACGTCCAGCTCCTTTGCTCTTGATCTCCATCCCGGCAGGAAGCGGGCTGTGACCGCCTCTGGACGAAGCAATCATCACGCCCGCCGCCGGGTTACTTTTAGCAAGTATACCACTTCCGTCCGCCCGGTTGCTAACTGTCCGACTCCCGGCGAAAGCAGCGGCGTTGATCGCTCCGGCAGGATATCGGGGCTCCAAGGTCGAAGCAGTTGTATACAATGAAAGCCATGAAAGGAGCAATAACCCGATGATTAGATTCGGCATCATAGGCACCAACTGGATCACGGATGCCTTCCTGCAGGCGGCCCGCAAGGCGGACGACTTCGTCCTCACCTCCGTCTATTCCCGAAGCGAAGACCGGGCACGAAGCTTCGCCTCGAAGTGGGGAGCTTCTCACGAGTATACCGATCTGGAGGCATTCGCAGCCAGCCCGCATATCGACGCCGTCTATATCGCCAGCCCAACGTCTCTGCATGCGGATCAGTCGATTTTGTGCATGCGTCACGGCAAGCATGTGCTGTGCGAGAAGCCGCTCGCTTCCAATGCGCGGGAAGCCGCTGCCATGGCCAAGGTTGCGGCGGACCATCAGGTGCTGCTGATGGAGGCGCTGAAGACACCGACGATGCCTAACTTCGAAGCGATTACCGAGCATTTGCCCCGGATCGGCAAGGTTCGCCGTTACGTGGGCAATTACGGGCAATATTCCTCCCGCTACGATGCGTACAAGCAGGGCACGATCCTGAACGCCTTCAATCCGGCTTACTCCAACGGCTCGCTGATGGACCTGGGCGTCTACTGCATCTATCCGCTGGTTGCTTTGTTCGGTCCTCCCGAGCGCATCCAGGCGAACGGCCTCCTGCTGGAGTCGGGCGTTGACGGAGAAGGCTGTCTGCTGCTGTCTTACCCGGACATGGAGGCCGTTATCATGCACTCCAAAATTTCCAACTCGCACACGCCTTCGGAAATTCAAGGAGAGCTCGGCAGCCTGATCATTGACAAAATCAGTCAGCCGGGCCGCGTGGAGCTGTACAGCCGCGACGGAACAAAAGAAGATGTATCGAGTGAGCAGGATGAGGACACCATGATCTACGAACTTCGCGAGTTTATCGGGGTTTTGCAGCGCGGGGAACGCGAATCGTCGATAAATACACACCGGCGCTCCATCCAGACGCTCAGCATCATGGACGAAGCAAGGCGGCAGATCGGGCTTGTGTTTCCGGCGGACCTCAAGTAGCAGATAAAGCTCCGGTCGGAGCACAGCACAAAGGACGCGGATAATCCGCGTCCTTTGGTCCATTCAGCCCGCCAGCGGCTTGGGGCCTCCTTCTGCTCCTGTCAGCCGATCGCCCTATGGCTTCAGCCGCGCCTTAAGCGATGCCTCCGGCTGGGAGAACCTCAGCTCCGGCGACCGTATGAAACCTTCAGCGAGCAGCGGACGTTCGAGCATCGAATGATTCGCTTCGTCAAAAGGCCATAGCGGAACTCAGCGTTCCTTATTTGGCTAATTGGGCTTTTGCGGCAGTGTAACGGAACTTAAACGCCGTTAGCTGGTGATGGAAGCAGACTGATACCTCGTATTTGACTGTTTAACGGCGTCTCTGTTCCGTTATTTTTTGGAAACGCGCAGATTCAGGCAATAAGCGCCGCAAAGTTCCGTTAACCCCAACACCCGGCCAACGCGAAGTTCCCCGTCACGCACAGAATAATCTCCTTGCCTTTCGCAGGCAGCGCGCGGCCCCTTCCTTTCCCTCGAACGCATCTTATATTATAGTGGTAGTGTATCACGCAACTGCTGCAAGGAGATGTTGTATGAAAGCCGAGGTGCCGCTGCTTTGTATACGTTTATCCATGAAGGTTATTACGCCCTGATCCCGATTCTGAATATTCTGCTTGCCATCACGGTTATTTTCCTGGAGCGGCGAAATGTCGGCGTGACCTGGGCGTGGCTGATGGTCCTCTTCTTCCTGCCCGGCGTCGGTTTCCTGCTGTATTTGATTCTCGGTCAAAACTTAAGCCGCCGCAAAATATACAAGCTCAAAAACGAAAATGAGCGCCGGATCGTGGACGCGCTTGTCGAGCAGCAGAAGGACGACCTTCGCCAGGACCGCATTCCGTTTCGGGATTCGTCCATCGGCAATTACCAGGATATGATTTTCATGAATCTGTCCAGCGCTTACGCCTTGTACACCCAGGACAACGAGGTATGGGTCTATACGGACGGACGGGAAAAATTCGAAGCGCTGCTGTACGATATCGAGCATGCGACCGATCATGTGCATCTGATGTACTTCATCATACGCAACGACTCGCTTGGCGTCCGGCTGATGGAGACGCTGACGCGGAAGGCGAGCGAGGGCGTCGTCGTCCGCCTGATGTTCGATGCGATCGGAAGCTCTTCGCTGCCGCGCCGTTTCTTCCGCAAGCTGCGGGAAGCCGGGGGCGAGGTCGCCGCCTTCTTTCCGTCGCGCATCCCCTATCTGAATCTGCGGGTGAATTACCGGAATCATCGCAAGCTTGTCATCATCGACGGCTCGACCGGATATATCGGCGGCTTTAATGTAGGCAACGAATACCTCGGGCTCAGCAAGCGCTTCGGCTACTGGCGCGACACCCATCTTAAGCTGTCCGGAGGCTCCGTCCTGCATATGCAGGCGCTTTTCTTCCTCGATTGGGCGCTCGCCAGCCGTCAGCAGATCGACCTGCTGCCCCGGTACTTCCCGCTCGCCCGCCAGTCCGGCCAAGTGGGCATGCAGATCGTCTCCAGCGGTCCGGATTCGGAATGGCAGCAGATCAAGAACGCCTATATCAAGATGATCGTGACCGCCAAGGACTACATCTATATCCAAACGCCGTACTTTATCCCCGATGAAAGTCTGACCACGGCGCTGAAGATGGCCGCGCTGTCCGGCGTGGACGTAAAGATTATGATCCCGAACAAGCCCGATCACAAGCTGGTGTACTGGGCCTCGTTCTCGTATATCGGCGAGCTGCTGCCGTTTGGGGTGCAGTGCTACTTGTATGAAAAAGGCTTCCTGCATGCCAAAACGATCGTGGCCGATGGCCGCGTCGCCTCCGTAGGCACCGCCAATGTGGACATCCGCAGCTTCAAGCTGAATTTCGAGGTCAATGCGTTTATTTACGATACGGAAACGGCGGAGAGACTGAAGGACGTCTTCGAGGAGGATATGAAGCACTGCCGCTGGCTGACGCCCATTGCGTACCACAACCGCCCCTTGCTCCATAAATTCCGCGAGCCGTGCGCCCGCCTGCTGTCGCCGATCTTCTGATGCAAAAGGCGAACGGCATGACAGGCTGCCGCGGCAGTCAAACTGACTTATAGAAAGGTGTGGACCAACATGCCCCAACTGCTGGTACGAGGCGTTCCTGCAGAGACTGTGCAATACCTCAGCCGGTCGCTGACCGATGAGCTGGCCGAAATTTGCGCCTGCGGCACAGATAACTTCACCATCGAATGCATCTCCTCGATCGGGATCATGGACGGAGAGCAGGTGCCGTCGTTTCCGTTCGTCCATGTCTGGTGGTTCGAGCGGGGACAGGACATCCGCGACCGCTTCGCCCAATGCATCGACCGCCATCTGAGGGAAGCCGGCGTAGAGGAATCCGAAGTGGCGTTCTCCGTATACCAGGAGAGCAGCTATTATGCCGGCGGAAAGCATTTCGGTTAGCCTCCGGGCCGAGAGCCAAGAACCGAGACCCGAAAGAGCGGACAAAGACAAGCCGCTTCCCATTCGGGTATACTACTTATAGAGGCATCCATTCCATTCCCAAGAGGTGAATAACTATGTCCACATCCAAACATGAGCTTGCCACGTTCGCAGGAGGCTGCTTCTGGTGCATGGTGACTCCGTTCGAGGAGATGCCCGGGATCGTCAGCATCGTCTCGGGCTATACAGGAGGCCATACCGAAAATCCGACTTACCAGGAAGTGTGTACGGATACGACGGGCCATACCGAGGCGGTTCAGATCACCTTTGATCCCGCATTGTTTCCGTATGAGGAACTGGTCGAGCTGTACTGGCGCCAGATCGATCCGACCGATGCCGGCGGCCAGTTCTGCGACCGCGGCTCTTCCTACCGCACGGCTATTTTCTACCATACGGAGGAGCAGCGGGAGATTGCCGAAGCGTCCAAACAGCGGCTTCAGGATAGCGGCCGTTTCGATCAGCCTATCGTCACTCCGATCCTGCCTGCCGAAGTTTTCTACCCCGCCGAGGAGTATCATCAGGATTATCACAAGAAAAATCCGCTGCGCTACAAAATGTACCGGCGCGGCTCCGGGCGCGATGATTACTTGAAGCAGCATTGGAATACGGATCAGGACAAGGCTGAGCTTAGGGACAGATTGACGCCCATGCAGTGGAAGGTAACCCAGGAAAACGGCACCGAGCCGGCCTTCCACAACGAGTACTGGGACAACCACCAGGAGGGCTTGTACGTGGATATCGTATCCGGCGAGCCGTTGTTCAGCTCGCGGGACAAGTTCGACTCCGGCTGCGGCTGGCCCAGCTTCACCAAGCCTTTGTCTGCGGGCTTGATCGAAGAGAAACAGGACTACAGCCACTTTATGATTCGTACGGAGGTCCGCAGCCGCAAGGCGGACGCTCATCTCGGCCATGTGTTCAATGACGGCCCTCCCGAGCTAGGCGGCTTGCGCTACTGCATCAACTCGGCCTCTCTTCGCTTTATCCCCAAGGAAGATCTGGAGAAGGAAGGCTACGGCCGTTACGCATCCTGGTTCGACTGAGCCTCCGCACGGTCCTGAGCACAACGATGGGCAAGAAGCAACGAGCAAGAAGTAAAAAACAAGATGTGAAGATCAAGAAGCAGAAGCAAGACAGCCAAGAAGCCCCATGCAGTCCGTCTGCTGGGGCTTGCCTTCTAAGCTCACATCCTTTGAGCGGGCCAGCGTTTATCTCATAACCGTTCCATGAGCGGGCATGCTAATTTATACAACATCCGGAAGGAGGCGTACGCCTCTTGATTTACATCGTGCTGCTCGTACTCGCCGTAATCCTGCTCGCTATCGTGGCTGTCAGCTTCTACTTCTACCGCATTGCCATCGCCCGTACGGACAAAAGCTTCCTGGCCGGCAACCCCGATCTTCGCACCGACGGGCCTTCACCTGCCTCCCAAGCGCGGGAGTGGCTGGACACCCGGCCGCTGGAGCGGGTAAGCCTACGATCGGATGATGGCCTGCAGCTTAACGGTTATTATCTCGCCGCATCTCCCTCTTCCGGAAAAACCGTTATATTGGTCCACGGCTACTCGGGCCACGCCCTGCAGAATGCCGCATTCGCCAAGTTTTATCACGAACAGCTCGGCTTCCATGTATTAATGCCTGACAACCGGGGACATGGAGCCAGCGAGGGTAATGTCATAGGCTTTGGCTGGCTGGACCGCAAAGATCTGCTGCGCTGGATCGAATATGTACTGGCGCGCAGCGGCCCCGCTTCCGAACTGGTCCTGCACGGCGTCTCCATGGGCGGAGCCGCCGTCTTGATGACCAGCGGCGAGAAGCTGCCTCCCCAGGTGAAAGCCATCGTCTCCGATTGCGCCTATACGTCCGTACGCGATCAGCTGGCTTATCAGCTTAAACGGATCTATCATTTGCCCAGCTTCCCGCTCCTGGCCTCCACGAGCCTGCTAACTAGGGTGCTGGCCGGCTACTCCTTCGGCGAAGCATCCGCTGTGAACCAAGTGCGGCAGACCAAGACGCCCATCCTGTTCATTCACGGGACGGCTGATACATTTGTGCCGTTCGCTATGGCACAGAGCTTATATGATCATTGTCCCGGCGAGAAGGAGCTGTTCATTGTGCCGGGGGCCGGGCACGGGATGGCCTACCGGACGGATACGGCCGGCTATCAGCTGGCGGTACGGCAATTCGTCGCCAAGCATACGGCGCCTGCTCTTGAAGATGCTTATGCCTTCAGCACATCCTGATGCAGGCTGCACCGCGATTGCTTCCGGCCTTCACTCCGGCGGACGGAAAAATTATAGCAATCGGCTCGAATCGCGAACGATCAACGATGACTCCAATCGGGTACTTGCCGCCGGCTTGCCGTTCAGATGACCGACCATCCGCTCCACAGCGAGCGCGGCGATCTCTGGGCGCGGGTAATGCAGGACGGTGATTGCAGGCGTCGTATGGAGCGTCATCATGATATCCTCGCAGCCGACGATGGCCAACTTGCCGGGCACTGGCACGCGCGCTTCCCGGCAAGCGGCCAGCATGCCCGCGGCCATCAAGTCGGATGCGGTCATAAAGGCAGAATGACCGCCCGGCATTCCGTCTTTGATATACCTCAACATGGCTTCTTGCGCCTGCTCCAGCCTTCCTTCGCCGTACAGCAAGGTTCCTTCATTCACCGGCAGCCCTTCTCGCTTCATCACGGCGAGGAATGCTTGCGTTCTCCGCTCGTGCGGATGCTCTTGGCCGCCGTTCGCCATAAAGCCGATGTTGCGGTGTCCCTGGGTCTTAAGATGGGAGATTCCCGCAGCCATGGCTGCTTCCCAGTCGATATCGATGTAAGCCGTAAGACCTTCCGCCCGCACGGGCTCCATAACCGAGATGACAGGAATACCTTCGGCGGCAAGCGACCTCAGCGTCTCCTCCTTCAAAGATTGACCCAAGAGAAGCAGTCCGTCGATCCTCCCCGCGAAATAATGCCGAAAGTCCTCTTCTTCCTCCTGCTGATAAGTATGAAAATAAATAAAATAGCCCAGCTCCCGCGCTCTATGTTCCATGGTATTCAGCAAACCTGCTTCGAACGGATCGCCGATATAGTTGACGAAGACAGACAGGCAGTTCGTCTTCTTCGTCTTAAGCGCGCGCGCCGCATAGCTCGGCTTGTAGCCCAATTCATCTATGGCAGAGCGTACTTTCTCGCGCACCGCGTCGCTTACGCCCGGCTTGTCGTTCAACACATACGAGACGGTGGCGACCGAAACGCCTGCCTTTTCCGCCACTTGCTTACGGCTGGCCATACATCCTTCCTCCCAACTGCTTGTTTGCTCTTAACCATCGTATCAATTGTGCAGAAAGGATACAAGAAGCAAAACTTACTCGTGTAATATTGCGAATAAAAGCGTATTCGGCTAAATAAAGGATGTAAAAGCGTCATCGCGACTCCAAATCGTCCGATTCGTCACTTGCAGCGAATATCTTCCCTCATTATACTTACTCGTGTAAGTAAAAAGAAAGGGATGATTACTCATGAAGAGCGTCACTGTAAACGAAAAGACCTATTACAGTTTTAGCGGAATTTATCCGCATCTGGCCTGGACGAACGGTACGGTGGAGAAGCAAGAGAAGGAATGCGGTCTCGGAGCCTTGGTTCCTTGGAACGGGAAACTGTGGTTCATCACGTATCCCACGCATTCCCCTTACGGCAGTAACGATAAGCTGAACATCCTGAGTGATGATATGACCGTTTACGCCCATCCTTTAAGTGTAGGGGGCACGCATGCGAATCGGATGATTCACAAGGAATCGAATCAGTTGATCATTGGGCCATATTTCGTGGGTGCCGACGACGAAGTCCGCGTCGTGCCTCCGGACCGGATGGAAGGACGGCTGACAGGCGTGGCGCGCCATCTGACCGCCCCTGCGAACAAGGTTTACTTCTACACGATGGAATCCGGCATCTACGAGGTAGACGTACACACGCTGGAAGTAACGACCCTGTACCGGGACCCCAACCATGTCACGGACCGGGAGCGCCCGTACCTGCTGCCCGGCACGCATGGCAAGGGTGCCTACACGGGTCAGGGACGATTGGTTGTGTCCAACAACGGGCTTGGCGGCGTGCTAGCCGAATGGAACGGGGAAGGCGATGCCGGCCGGCGGGCAAGCTGGACGATAGTCGATGCCAATAAGTATACGGAAGTAACGGGACCGGGTGGGCTGTACGGAGCGCCTGACGAAGCAGCCCCGCTATGGGCGCTGGGCTGGGACGCCAAGTCCGTCCTGCTGAACGTCTGCGACGGGGGAATATGGCGCCGCTACCGTCTGCCGATGGGCAGCTATACGCATAGCGCGGATGACGGTTGGTTCACGGAATGGCCGAGAATTCGGGATATCGGCATGGAAAATTGGCTGATGGACATGTTCGGCATGCTCTACGAATTCCCGTCTTCATTCTCGCACGCCAATACGGCAGGCATTCGTCCGATTTCCGTTCATCACAAAATGATCGTCGACTTCGATCACTGGAACGGGCAACTGGTGCTCGGATGCAACGACGCCTCGACGCAGGGGAATCCTATGACGGGCAGATGCCAGTCCAATCTGGTATTCACCAGCTTCGACAAGCTCGCGGAGTTTGGCCAACCCGCAGGCTGGGGCAGTCTCTGGGCCAACGAGAACATATCGGCTGGCGAAAATTCCGAGCCATTCCAATTCGCCGGCTACGAGCGGCGCATTTTCCATCTGTCCCATCAGGAGGCGGAGCCGGTTCAGTTCGGCATCGAGCTGGATGTGACGGGCAACGGAACCTGGACGACGTACGCTGAGATCGAGGTGGCGGCCGGCGGCTATAACTATCATATATTCCCCGCTGACCTCCAGGCAGAATGGCTTCGAGTGACGCCGGCCCGGGACGCGAAGGGCGTATCGGCAGCCTTGCATTTCAATGCCGCTCAAAGCAATCAACGCCTCGAAGCCGTAAACGCCGGGCTCGCCGACGCCGGCCGGCTGGAGGGAAGAAGCGAAGCAATCCTGTACGCGACGAACGATCTCTCGCTTCCGCTCCATCTCGCCGTGAACAAGCTGGACGCTTCCGGCCAGATTACGGGCTCTTCCTTCTACGAGCTGAATGCCGACATGGCGTTGCGGACAATCGAGCAGCCGGATCTGGAGCGTACCTTGCGCGGGACGTACGCGCCGGAGACCGCCTTCGAGGTCGACGAAGCCTCTGTCGTCGTGACGGATCAAGACGGCCGCCGGTATCGGCTGCCGAAGGGCCACAGCGACTTCGACCTGCCGTCGGCGTCGGGCCCTAGACGCGGCATACGGGAAATCATCACCGAGCGCAGCTTGATGAACCTGCACGGCTCCTTTTATGAGCTGCCCGACGAGCGATCCGGCGGGTTACGCAAGATTCAGCCCATTTGCACTCACAACAAGCTGATCTACGATTTTTGCTCCTGGAGAGGCTTGCTGGCTCTGTCGGGCGTCCGTTCGGACGGCGTGCCGGATGAGCATACGATTTATGACGAGAAAGGTGAAATCGGCCTATGGCTGGGCAGCGTAGACGAGCTTCGCAAATTCGGAGCTCCGGCCGGCACTGGCGGTCCATGGAAGGGAAGCGCCGTTCGGGCCGGGCAGCCGTCCGATCCGTATCTGATGCTCGGCTACATGAACAAATCGTTGAAGCTGAGCCACGAAGGGGCCGACACCATCCATGTCCTCGTCGAGGTGGACGTACAAGGCGATGACAATTGGGTGACTTATGCAAAATTCGCGGTTCCTGCGGGACAAGAGCATCGCCATACATTTCCCGACGGTTATTCTGCACATTGGGTACGCCTTACCAGCGACCAGGATACGATTGGAACAGCCTTGTTCGCATACAGCTAAGAGGGGAAAGCTACGTATCCAACATTATCCGTACGCGGCACGGTAGCCGTTCATAATCGTAGCTACGCTGCTATATCTGAGTATTACTGGGCGGGAGAATGCCCTGAAGGCAGATACACTAATTCTTGGCTGGTGGTTTGCATGAGCGTTCTCCTCCCGGTTGTAAGCTCTGAACAAAAAAAATCCATTTCTCGCAAGGAGAAATGGATCGCTTTGAAGCCCGGAGCAAGTCCAGGCTCAGGCCAGTCGGCAACAACCTGTCTTACCAGAAGCCCCCGAACCCGCCGTAGCCTCCGAAACCGCCATAGCCGTAACCGCCCCCGAAGCCGTAGCCGGGGTAACCCCCATAAGCATAAGGGGCCGTACCGATTGCAAGGAGATCGAACAGAACAAGGGGGATAATAGCCGATGTCCGGACCGTTTTCCCTTTGCTGCTGCGAACGGCCACATACAGCTTGCCGCCGCTGACTTTGACCAGCTTGCCGCGGACGACGGAGCCGTCCTTCTTCAAGGCATACACCGATTTGCCGACCAGCTTGGCGACATCTTGCTTGCGGATTGCCTTTTGCATCCACACCCACCTCCAGTTGAGATCGTCGTCAGGCCATATTCGTAGACGAACTGGCGTTAACGATATATTTTACGGAGGCCCGCTCTCCCCTGCCTGTACGGACGTCCCCCTGGCGCTCAAGTTGTGCGGTTGTCCCATGCAGCCAAAGTCAGCCGAATCTCATTCCCCTTGTGCCTCTCATGCCCCTCATGCCTCTTCTGTCTCATCCCTCTCAGCAAGGCTATCACTCTGTAGCCCGCCAAGTTCGGGACGATGCCTTCGCCTGACAGAAGCAACGCAAATAAGGACCGCGCTTTCGCACCGCCCCTCCTGCTTGTTCCTGTTCGCCCCTCTAGGGGGCCGCCATCCGCCAGCCGAACGACATCCTTATACCCGGCGAAGTCTGCCGAGCTCGGAGGTAATCGCTTCGATCTCGCTGATGCTGAATCGATTTTTACTGGCGACCATGCTGTAGATATCATGCAAATCCTCGTACAGCTCGTCGCTGAGCGATGTCGCCTTCAGCGCCGCTCCCGAAGCCATGCGCAGCTTTTTCTTGATTTCCTCGATCATGTATGCCGTATTCTCGAGCGTATTTTGCGTCAGATCCATAGGTATGCCCTCCCAAGCTTGTTTGCGCCAATTCCTATTGTACCATCCGATTGCAAGCAGTTCCATGTGGTAATATAAGAAGACACCCATTCCCCGCTGAAAGGACGGATGAACATGATACATAAGCTGCACATTCAAACCCATCAACGCAGCGAGATGATCGAGATTACAAGGCAAGTGCATGATCTGCTGAAACAGGAGAAGCTGGAGGACGGGATCGCCGTTGTATATTCCCCCCATACGACCGCCGGCATTACTATTCAGGAGAATGCCGACCCCGATGTGAAGCATGACGTGCTGATGCGCCTGGACGAAGTATTCCCCTGGGAGCATCCCAAGTACCGCCATGCGGAAGGCAATACGGCCTCCCATCTGAAGACGATGACCGTCGGCGCCTCGCAGACCATTCTGGTGGCAGGCTCACGGCTGGTGCTTGGACGCTGGCAAGGTATTTATTTGTGCGAGTTTGACGGACCGCGTGAACGCACCTGCCTGGTAAAGTTTATACGCGGATAAGCGCAAAAGCATACAAGCGGGTAAGCGTTTAAGCTTTAATAGGATGAAGCGAGGGGCTGCAAAGAAATCTCGGCTGCTGTAGGTTCGGGTTCCTTATCCCTGCAGCCCCTCGCACAAATATTTGACATGTTGCTCGGCCAGCTTCTTCACATCCTTGAAGCTTTGACTGTAATGAATATTATATGATATGAATCCGTGCATGGACATAAACAAGCTCCATGGCAGGTTGTACATCTTGCTATCGTTATTCTCCTGCTTGGCCACAACAGACCGGACGACGGTAGCAAATAAATCCAGGCACTGCGCCTGCTCGGTTCTGGAGTAGCGCTGCAGCTCCGGGTCCTTGATCATAAACATAATTTCGTAATGATTCGGGTTCTCCAGCCCGAACTTGATGAACTCCAGCATCAGCTTCTCCAATTGGGCCATATCCCCCAGACGCGTACGCCTCAGCATCTCCCTCTGCCGGTTCAGCAAATCTCTGAAGTCCTCGGTCACCAGAGCGTAGAACAGCTCCGCTTTCTCGCTGAAGTGATAGTACAAAGCGCCATGGCTGTACCCCATCGCTTTAGCGATGCTTCGCATCGTTAAAGCGTGATAGCCGTGTTCGACGAATAACTCACGAGCTCCGCCCAAAATACGCTCGCGGCTTAGCTCATGCTCGACTGCCTTCCTTGCCAATTGATCTCAACTCCTCTTAGCTGTTGTGTTGAATGGCTGAGCAGGCGCCGGCCCCCCTTAGACGGAGAGCTCGGCATGCTCGATATAACGGCTCTCGCCCTTGGCGACGGCCCCTTGTCCTTGCGTAAGGTCGGTCATCCAAGCGATAAACGCATCGGCTTCGGACTCCGCGGGCAGGCAGAGCAAGGTGACTTTATCGGTAAATTCCGTCTCGCCCATCAACGTGCCCCGGGTTCTAAGCTCATTCTCCACCTTGCCGAGCCACGTGTAGTCGATGCCGACCCTGACTTCCCGGTGCAGCACCCGGTATACCTGCTCAGCCGCCGCCAGTCCGGCCACCGCTCCGTCCGTATACGCGCGGATCAGACCGCCCGCTCCCAGCATGATGCCCCCGAAATAGCGCGTAACGACGACGGCCACATTTTTCAGTCCCTGGTTGCGGATAACCTCCAGGATAGGCTTGCCCGCCGTACCGCTCGGCTCCCCGTCGTCGGAAGCCTTCTGAATCTCATCCCGCTCTCCGATCATATAGGCCGAGCAGTTGTGGGTAGCCGACCAGTGCTCCTTCTTGATGCTTTCGATGAACGCGACGGCTTCCTCTTCGCTGTTCACCGGTCTGGCGTATCCGATAAACCGGGATTTCTTGATGACGATTTCCGCTGACCCGAATCGCTTGACCGTCCGGTAATGCAGAAGCATCGGCTGCCCTCCTTTCATACCGCTGCCGGCTGATTGCCCCGCTCCCGTTCCGAGCTGCTTTGCAAAAAAAGCGATTATCCTTCCGGATAAACCGCTTCTTTGCTTATAGCAGCCCGCAGGCGTTACTTGCCGAGTCTGGCTTCCAGCTCGGCCTTTTCTTTCTCATAGCCTGGCTTGCCCAACAGGGCGAACATATTTTTCTTGTACGCTTCAACGCCCGGCTGGTCGAACGGATTGACACCGAGCAGATAGCCGCTGATACCGCACGCTTTCTCAAAGAAATAGACCATGTAGCCGAACGTATACGCGCTTGTATCCGGCAGCGTGACGATCAGATTCGGAACTCCGCCGTCGGTGTGCGCCAGCATCGTGCCCTGGAACGCCTTCTTGTTGACGAAGTCCATCGTTTGCCCGCTCAGGAAGTTCAGACCGTCCAGATCCTGCGCGTCATGTCCGATCGTAATGTGCTCCGCTACTTCGCTTACTTGGATGACCGTTTCAAACAGATTGCGGTTGCCCTCCTGAATGAATTGTCCCATAGAGTGAAGATCGGTCGAGAAATCGACGGAAGCCGGGAAAATTCCCTTGCTGTCCTTGCCTTCGCTCTCGCCGAACAGCTGCTTCCACCACTCGGAGACATAGTGCAGCGACGGCTCGTAGTTGACGAGAATCTCAGTCGTCTTGCCCTTGCGGTATAAGGCATTGCGCACAGCCGCATATTGGTAAGCTTCGTTCTCGGCCAGATTCGGATTCGAATAAGCTGTCCGCGCATCCGCCGCTCCGCGCATCATCGCTTCGATATCAATGCCCGCCGTCGCGATCGGCAGCAGACCTACCGCCGTCAGCACCGAGTAGCGGCCGCCTACATCATCCGGAATCACGAATGTTTCGTAGCCTTCCTCGTCGGACAGCTTCTTCAAAGCGCCCTTCGCTTGGTCCGTCGTCGCATAGATGCGCTTGCGGGCCTCTTCCTTGCCGTACTTCTTCTCCAGCAGCTCGCGGAAAATCCGGAAAGCGATAGCCGGCTCGGTCGTCGTGCCGGACTTGGAGATGACGTTGACGGAAATATCCTTGCCTTCGAGCAGCTGCAGCAGATGAGTTACATACGTCGAGCTGATGTTTTGTCCGACGAAGTAAATCTCCGGCGTCTTCCGCTTGTCCTTCGGCAGCAGGTTGTAGAAGCCGTGCGTCAGCATCTCGAGAGCCGCGCGTGCGCCCAGGTAAGAGCCGCCGATGCCAACGACGATCAGCGCGTCGGAATTTCCTTGAATGCGCGTTGCCGCCTCCTGTATCCGGGCGAACTCCGCTTTATCATAATTGACCGGAAGGTCAATCCATCCCAGATAATCGCTGCCTGCGCCCGTACCGTTATGGAGCTGCTCGTGAGCGGTCGCCACAGCGGCGGACAAATAGTCAACCTCATGCTTGCTTACAAAATCAAGGGCCTTGCTGTAATCGAATTGTAGCTTGGCTGTCATACGTATTCATTCCTCCAATTCCGAACCTTAGGTTCTCTATGTAGGGTAAATCTTCGTATTTCCATCATTCCATAAGCTTAGCATACTTGATCTTGCTTCCGAAACGCAAGAGAACATTCACAGGTTTCCATCGAGATGCTAGAATGGAAGCAGGAGGGATCGGCATGAAAACGATCGGATTTATCGGACTCGGCACCATGGGGAAGCCCATGGCCGCCAACCTGTTGAAAAAAGGCTTTGAAGTCATCGTCTACAACCGTACGGAAGGCAAAGTCGACGAGCTCGCCGCGCTGGGCGCCGCAACGGCGGCAAGTCCCGCCGCGGCGGCCAGCGACGCCGATGTGATCATTACAATGCTCAGCAAGGACGACGTTGTGCTCGAAGCGGTCTTCGGCGAGCAAGGCATCGTGCACAGCTTGCGGCCCGGGCAGACGGTGATCGACTGCAGCACGGTATCCCCGGATACCAGCCGGCGGCTGTATCATGAGCTTGCCTCGCATCTGGTTGATTTCCTGGATGCCCCTGTGACCGGGAGCAAGCCTGCCGCCGAAAGCGGCACGCTCGTATTCATGGTCGGCGGCCAGGAAGAGGTGCTGGACGAGCAGCGCAGCGTCTTCGAGGCCATGGGCAGCAAGATCGTCTATATGGGGCCCTCCGGCGCAGGCTCTTATACGAAGCTGGCCCATAATACGATGGTTGGCATTAATGCCTTGGCTTTGATGGAAGGACTGTCGCTGGCAGCGAAAGCCGGACTTGACGCCGAGCAGTTTCTCCAAGTCGTGAAAGCCGGCTCCGCCTCCAGCAAGCAGGCTGAGCTGAAGGGACCGAAGATTTTGAAGCGCGACTTCAGCAATCAGTTCTCCGTCCAATGGATGCTTAAGGATCTGCAGCTCGCCGGACGGGCTGTGGAGCAGTTCCAGATGCCCGCCCCGATGCTGCACAGCGCCACGGATGTATTTCTGATGGCTCAGGCCAGAGGGCTCGGCGAGCAGGATCTCAGCGCCGTCGTCCAATGCTATGAGGACTGGATGCATCTGCAGATCGGCGAAGAGCAGACACCGCAGCGGATGGAGGTCAGAGCCGCCGAGCGCCGCCGGGGCGCCCGGATTCAGCTGAACATCAAGCTGCATCTGTCGGTCTACCAATGGGAGCAGGAAGGCTCCTTCTCCGGACAGCTTGTCGAAGGAACGCTGGTCGACTTGTCGGAAAGCGGCATGCGCATCCTCAGCGCGGCTCCGCTGGCCAAGGATATGTTCATCGTCATTCACTTTCCGCAGGAGGCGGGCCTGCCTCCGGTAACGGCGCGCATCATCCGGATCGATCCCGACAGCGGGCAATTCCGCTACGGCTGCATGCTGTCCGGCCTGCCGCCGCATGTCCGGCTGAAGATCGAGGAATATATCCGCATCAAGTCGGTTTAAGACCCTCTCGGATATGACCCTTGAAGCGACAAACCCCGACCTGCTCTCTCTGAACCTACTGAGAGCACCAGGACGGGGTTTTGTCTTATCAACCGGTTGCCGGACTGTTATTCGTTCATATACGAGCAGATATAGTCGGTCGCCTGGCGTACTTCCAGCTTGAACTTCTCGCCCTTCGGAACGGTAAATTCCCCAGTGCCGTTAATCTCCAGCCACTCGTCGGCTCCAGGCAGCAGCACCTTCAGCTCGCCCGCCTGAATTTCCATGATTTCCTTCGTGTCCGTACCGAATTCATATTCGCCCGGCAGCATGATGCCGAGCGTTTTTTTCGTGCCGTCGGCGAACAGGACCGTACGGCTTGTCACTTTGCCGTCAAAATAAATATTTGCTTTCGTCAGGACGGTAACTTGTTCGAATTGGGACATGGCCTGCTCAGTTCTCCTCTACTTCAACAATTGTTTGACGCGCGCTACGACATTCTCGGCAGTAAAGCCATACTCGCGGATAACGACCGGCCCCGGTGCGGATGCTCCGAACTTGTCGATCCCCAGCACGCTGCCCTGCTCGCCGACATAACGCTCCCAGCCGAACGGATGACCCATCTCGACAGCCAGACGCGCCTTCACCTCAGGCAGCAGGACCGAGTCTTTATATGCCTGATCCTGACGATCGAACAGCTCCCAGCTCGGCATGCTGATGACGCGAGTCGCAATGCCTTCCTCTGCCAGCTGCTTGTGTGCGGCCAGCGCCAGTTGGACCTCGGTGCCTGTCGCGATGATCTGCGCCTGCGGCTTGCCTTCCGCCGCATCCGCGACCACATAGGCGCCGCGCTCCACTTCGGCCTGCGCAGAGCCTGGGATCGCCGCTGCCGCCTGGCGGGAGAAGATCAGCGCAACCGGCCCCTTGCGATTGGCGACGGCATAACGCCATGCGCCTACCGTCTCCGTGCCGTCGGCAGGGCGGATGACCGTTACGCCCGGAATGACGCGAAGCGCCGCGAGCTGCTCGATCGGCTCATGGGTCGGACCGTCTTCCCCGACGCCGATGCTGTCATGCGTAAACACGTAGATCGCCGGTACATCCATGATGGACGCCAGACGGATGGCCGGACGCAGGTAGTCGGAGAAAACAAAGAACGTGCCGCCAAACACCTTCAGCCCGCCGTGCAGCAGCATGCCGTTCACGGCTGCGCCCATTCCGAACTCGCGTACGCCGTAATAGATGTTGCGTCCGCTGTAGTCCTTGGCTGTCAGCACGCCAAGGCCCTTCATATGCGTCATCGTCGACGATTCGAGGTCAGCCGATCCGCCTACCAGCGAAGGCACCTGCTGGGCGATGGCGTTGAGCACGATGCCGGACGCCGTGCGGGTACCCTTGTCCGACGATACGTCAGCCGGAATCAACGAATCCCAGCCTTCCGGCAGCTCGCCGCTGATCGCGGTCTCCAGCTGCTTCGCCAGCTCCGGATGAGCTTCGCCGTACGCCTTCATCAGCTTGTTCCAGGATTCGAACCGATCGATGTTGCGGCGCTTGATATCCGCGAAATGCGCTTGAACCGGCTCCGGCACATAGAAATGCTGGTTCTCATCCCAGCCGTATGCCCGCTTCGTCAAGACGATCTCGTCCACGCCGAGCGGAGAGCCGTGCGGTCCGACATGGCCGCCTTTGCCCGCCTTGTTCGGGCTGCCGAAGCCGATAACCGTCTTCACTTCGATCAGCGTCGGACGGAAATCCGTCTGCGCCTCCAGCACCGCCTGGTGGATCGCCTCCAGATCATTGCCCTCCTCCACGCGCAGCACCTGCCAGCCGTAACCTTCGAAGCGCTGCATCACATTCTCGGAGAAGGACAGGTTCAGTTCGCCGTCCAGGGAGATGTCGTTGGAATCATAGAGCACGATCAGCTTGCCCAGCTTCAGATGGCCGGCCAGCGAAGCCGCCTCGGAGGACAACCCTTCCATCAGGTCCCCGTCGCCGCAGATCGCGTACGTATAATGATCGATTACCGGGAAATTATCGCGGTTGTATACTGCGCCGAGATGCGCTTCGGCCATCGCCATCCCTACGGCCATGCCAAGTCCTTGGCCAAGCGGGCCCGTTGTGGCGTCAACCCCCGGGGTATGCCCGACTTCGGGATGTCCGGGCGTCTTGCTGCCCCATTGGCGGAAGTTCTTGAGCTCGTCCATCGACAAGTCATAGCCGGACAGATGCAGCAAGCTGTATAGAAGCATCGACCCGTGACCGGCCGACAGCACGAAACGGTCGCGGTTGATCCACGTCGGAACGTCCGGGTTATGCTTCATCAGCTTGGCGAATAATTCATAGCCCATCGGAGCGGCGCCCATCGGCATGCCCGGATGTCCGGACTTCGCTTTCTCTACCGCATCGATGGATAGTGTACGGATCGTATCCACCGACAATTGATCGATCGTCTTGTTTGAAATAGTCATAAGTATCCTCCCAGGCCATCCAAAATATCCTTTATTGTACCACTCTCTCCTACAGTTTGCCATATCCAATCCTATCCCATGCCTGCACACAAAAATAATCATCAGCGGCGAAGGAATTATGAACCGCCTGTCGAATTAGAGATATAGTACTAGGTTTGGAATAAATTCCAAAATAACCAGATGCCATTGGAACTATATCATAGTCGGGAGTCGATCCATGAACCACATGTTGCTGGAGCTGGCCAACACTCGCCAGAGCTATCGAAAAATGCTGAATTTATATTGGATCACGATTCTGCTGACAGCTGTCCTGGAGTACGCTATTCAACATCTGCATGTCCAGGCAAATCCGGCCGATATTTTGCCTTCGCTCGCCTGGCAAGCCGTGCTGCTGTCGTTGGTTACCGGACTGGTGGACCTGCTGCACCGCTACCGCAATGTGCAGAGCGACTGGCTGCTTATCACGATGGGGATACTTTACGCTTCTTCCATTGTCATGATGAATCCGACCGTCGGCATCGTGCCCGCCATCTTTATTTTTCCTATAATAACATCTGTTCTGACTTTCGACACCCGAAGAATCGCCGGGGTTTTTGCCCTCGTGCTGCTCAGCTTCGCTCTGCTGTATGTCCTCAGTCCTCCGCTCCGCCTCACGATGCAGCCTATCCATATCATCGGCATCCTGTTTTTGTATACGGGCACGACCGTTATAGCGCTATCCATCGCAAGCACCGGCATCGAGCTGCTGAATAACCTCAAGCACGCCACTGAAGCCAAGCAGGAGCTGCTGGTCAAAAATATCATTATGGATACGCTCTCCAAAATTGATGCGCTGACCGAGCTGTACAATCACAAAACCTTCCATGAATACCTGGAGAAACTGATCGAGCAGCATGAGCTTAACGAGCTTTCCCTGCAGCTGGCCATACTGGATATCGATAACTTCAAGCGGATCAATGACACCTACGGACATTGGGTCGGCGACATCGTGCTGCTGCGCGTAGCCGCGATTATTAAGGAAACGGTGACGCCCAACGATTTCGTGGCGCGCTACGGGGGCGAGGAATTTGCCGTTATTTTCACGGAGAAAACGCTCGAGGAAGCCTACCGGATAGCGGAGCTCATCCGGCAGCGCCTCTATGTGACCATGCACCCGGAGCTGGACTCCAAGTCGGCGACCATCAGCATAGGGCTTCAGGAATATGTGAAGGGAAAAGGCAAGGAAGCGCTGTTCAAGGGCGCAGACGCCTCGCTGTACGAAGCCAAGCGCACCGGAAAAAACAAAACGGTCGTACACGCCGCCTCCGAACCTCCTGCCGGCTCCTACTCCCCCGGCTTCCTGGTCCGAAGCTCCGCCGAGTGAGGCAGGTATGCCCGGGCATCGTGCGGCCGATTGAGACGCTTGATGGCACGCACAAGGCCCCGGTCTCTTCCGACATGGCGGAAGAGACCGGGGCCTTGCTGACTTGCGCTGTTGTCCGCGTTTGCCGGATCGCTGACTTCTTTGCTCCATGGGCGGCCGCCCGCGCTTACGGGATCAGCTGAAGCCTTGCCCATTGAGCAGCATCCTACGTCTGCCGGACTAGCTGAACACGACCGTCTTGTTCTGGTGTACGATGACTCGGTCCTCGACATGCCAGTTGACGGCTTTGGCCAGCACCGTACGCTCGATATGGCGGCCGATCCGCTTCAGATCATCGACGTTATCCCGGTGGCTGACCCGCTGAACATCCTGCTCGATAATCGGCCCGCCATCCAGCTCCTCCGTCACGTAATGCGCGGTGGCTCCGATGATCTTCACCCCGCGGTTATGCGCCTGCGCGTACGGCTTGCCGCCCACGAATGCGGGAAGGAAGGAATGATGGATATTGATGATCCGGTTCGGGAAATGCTCGATAAATTTCGGCGAGATAATCTGCATATAACGCGCCAGAATGATCGCGTCGATCTGCTCGCCCACCAGCTCCAGCTGGCGGCGCTCCGCATCGGCCTTCGTATCGGCCGTGACCGGGATGTGATGGTACGGAATGCCGAGCTGCTCCACCAGCTCCCGCATCTCGTTGTGATTGCTGATCACCATCGCGATCTCGGCATCCAGGTCTCCGGACTGCCAATGCCACAGCAGCTCAAGCAGACAGTGGTCTTCTTTGGAGACAAAAATCGCCAGACGTTTCTTGCGGCTTGCCCGGGTTATGCTCCACTCCATCGAGAACCGCTCGGCAATCTTCGCGAAGTCCGCCTTCAGCTGCTTCCGGCGGTTGTCCAGATCCTCCAGATCGAACTCGATGCGGATGAAAAACAAGCCGCCTTCGGCAGGCTCCATCGTATATTGATCCGACTGGATGATGTTGGCGCCGTAGTCGAACAGAAACCGCGAAACGGTGGCGACGATGCCCGGCTGATCCGGACAGGACACCAGCATACGCGCCCGATTGGCGAGGGAATTACTTTTGGACTTAGTCATTTTGGGAACCATGCTGCTACTCTTCTCCTTTATACGTCCCGGCTTTGAACGGATGTTGCAAGCGGGATTATGGACATTACACGGCGGCAAACAAATGCTCGCCCGCAAACCAGGCGGTCAGACGGTGATTGACCTGCTCCTCGCTCAGATGAGGAAAAAGCGCCTCCTCGGCGATCAGATCGTACAGCCGCTCCATCGGCTCGCGCCCGTCGGCTTTTTTGGCCTTCGGATCGTTTTTCAGCAGCTCCCAGGTTGTCAGCACATACTGTCTCGGGTCCAGCTCCTGCTGCTTGAAGAAATGCGCGAGCTTCTCCACATCCGTCAAAAATCCGTCGCCGAAACGCTGCTGCACGGTATCGCCGAGCAGCGCAATCTCCGCTTCGTACATCGGACGCTGCGCCGTAGACTCCTTGCCGATCCAAGGCGTCTCGAGAATAAACGGCAGATGCTGCAGCTTCTCATGATGAACCACGTTGTACATGGTCTTAAAGCCGAGCCAGCCCGCTCCGACAGGCGCATGACGGTCCTTCGAAGCTCCCCGCGGATTTTTGCTGTCGTTCAAATGTATGACGGCCAGCCGGTCCAAGCCGACGGTCCGGTCAAACTGCTCCAGCACCCCGTCCAGGTCATTGACGATATCATAGCCGGCGTCGTTCACGTGGCAGGTGTCCAGACAAACGGTCAGCTTGTCGTTATGGGCGACCTTCTCGATAATCGCGGCCAGCTCCTCGAAGCTGCGGCCGATCTCCGTCCCTTTACCTGCCATCGTCTCCAGCGCGATGTGCACGTTCGTATCCTTCACGCCTTCGAGCACCTCGTTCAGCCCTTCGGCGATGCGGGCGATGCCGTACTCGGCATCCTTATCCGTGTAGGCTCCCGGGTGCAGCACGATCTGCTTCACGCCGAGATAATCCGTGCGCCGGATCTCATCTTGCAGGAAGCGGACGGCCAGCTCGTAGGTGTCTTCCTTGTAGGAGCCCAGGTTGATGATATACGGAGCGTGAACGATAATCTCTCCGATGCCGTGCTCTTGCATTACCGCCCGGCCTTCCTCGATATATTGGTCGGCTATCGGCTTGCGGCGTGTGTTCTGCGGCGCCCCTGTATAAATCATAAACGTGCCTGAACCGTAGCTGACCGCTTCATTGGCTGCATTCAGCAGCCCCTTGTCCGAAAATGATACGTGTGAGCCGATTCTAACCATTGGTCTGATTCACTCCCTATCAAAATAGCTTCTATTCATTTTACTAGGAATGGGCGAATAAATCTAGAAAAGGAATTTCCCTGCTCCCCCTCTTGCAGGATGAGCGCCAAGCATTTTCCTGAGACGCAAATTAAGGTATAATGAAGGCATAATGAAGCCTGAGGTGACAATCGCCATGCCATATATGATGAGCAACGCCCCGCATCCGGGGTTTATGTGGTTTATTTTATTCTGGGTATTCGTCCTGCTGTTCGCCATGTCGGTCGGCGGCTACTTTATGTTCCGCAAATTTTTCAAGGTGCTGCCGATGGCGGACGGCAAGAGCAAGCTGGACTGGCAGAACCATTACGTGGAGGCGTCGCGGCATCTGTGGACGGATGAAGCCAAAGCCTTCCTCGATGTGCTTGTGGAGCCCGTCCCGACCCCGTTCCGCGATATCGCCAAACACTCCATCGCCGCGCGCATCGGCCAGTTGGGCCTCGAGGAGAAGGTGCCGGCCATCACCCGAGATCTCTGCATCAAGGGATACATCCTGGCGACGCCCAAGCGGGATTACAAAAGTTTGACCACGTATCTGGACAAGAAGGAAATCGACTATACGCCCTACAAGCATCTGCTGAGCTAGCAGCTCGGGCATTCGGGGCAATCGCAGCAAGCTTGCCTGCAGCGAGCGGACTTTCACCGCTCAAACTATCGCCCCTGCCGGGCGCATACACGAAAGGCTTCCCTATCCCGCTAGCCGGGAAAGGAAGCCTTTTTTGCTTGCAGCAAGCCCGCTGACGAAGACCGTCATCTTTTCTTCTTGGTCTCCGGCGCTTGATTTGTCAGCTTGACGGACAGCGTCGCGTTATAGTTGCCGTGGCTTTTCAGATTCGTATCCCGCAGCTGCGAACGGAACCCGACGAGCGAGACGCCGCTGACGGATAACGTGAGCGGAAATTCTTCCTTCTTCACGAAGGAAATTTTGCCGTCTACGACCACATACATATCGATGCCTTCCTTCGCCTCAAAATCCACGGTCAAGTATCTGCTGCCTTGCGGCTGCACCACCGCCTCGATATCTCCGCCGGTCGCCACATTTTTGGTCAGTACGCCGTTTTCGTCAAAGTAGTCCCTGGCATGCACGACCGACTTGTCCGTCCATTCCGAGGAACCCGGCTGCCCGCCGTAAGGATATGGGTTCCCCCCGGACGCCGGAGGGAGCGGGGTTGAAGGCGTTCCGCCCGGCGCCGGCGAGCCCCCCGTCTTGCCGGAACCGGAGGACTGGCCTGTCCCCGTCTTCGGGTCCAGCTCCACGGTCGAGTAGAAGGACAGCCAGCTCTTGTTCTTCAAATAATGATACATCCGGTCCAGGATGACAACAGCTTCCGCCCGGGTAACCGGATCCTTGGGACGGAACCGTCCGTTGTCGGTCGGCGACATGATGCCGCTTGCTTTCAATCCGGCCAGCCCCTTGGCCTGCACATTGGAGAGCGGATCATCCCCCAGCCGGCAGTCGTTCGGACCCTTTCCGATCAGCAGCGTCTTGTAGACCGTCTCGTCGGAAGCCCGCATCCAGCCGCTGGCGTCATAGCGTCCGTCGGACTTGGCGAACCAGTAAGCCGATTCGTCCTCCAGCAGACTGGTAGGCATATCCTTGAACTGCAGCATGACGGCGCAAGCGTCATTGTCGCTCAGCCGGTCGGCGTCCGCCAGCTTGCCGCCGAACATCGCATACAGCATTTGCGCCAGCTGCAGCCTCGTGAGCGGACGGTCCGGATTGAACGCCAGCTGGCCTTCTTCATTTACTCCGAAGCCGCCTATGCGGAAGGTGGCGTCGTATAGATCGGTAATAGGCTTGTAAGCCCAGTGGTCGGCGGGAACGTCGGCGAAATAGGCGATTTTGTTCAATTCCGTCGCTTTCGCATTGGGCCGGTATGTATCGAACAACCGGTAGACCATCGCAGACCATTCAGCCTTGCTGATGGCTTGATCCGGGTGAAAGAGCCCGTCAGGGTATCCGGTAATAATTTGTTTGCCGGTCATCAGGTCGATCGAGCTGGTGGCCCATACATAGCTTGAGGTAACGTCGCTGTACCGACTTGCGGCTTGAAGCGGCTGACTGGCAAGGCCGGACAATCCTACGGTTACAGTCATGGCCAGTGCGATTCGGCGGAGCCACTTTGGTGGCGTCTTGTTCATGATTGATTCTACCTCCCGTCTCTATCCTATATCGGACGGAACGGGACCAAATGTTACCTATAGCGGGAAATCATATGGGGAATTGTTCCAGAACATCCTTCAGCCGGCCGGGATAGTCGGTGATAATCCCGGTAAAGCCTGCGGCGACCGCCTGGATCAGATGCTCCCGGTCATTGACCGTATAGGGGTATACCTGCAGCCCCCGGCTGACCGCCTGCGCCACATCCTCCGCGTCCATGCTCAGGACATGCGGGTGAAGGGAGTATACCTCCATCCCAGACAGCTCAGCCAGCTTGGCGTGATTGACGAAGCCGCCGACATAGAGCAAGCCCACCTTCAGCGAAGGCATATCCTGCTTCAGCCTTTGCAGAGTTTTATGGGAGAAGGCAGAGACAACCACGGTGTCTTGCCGGTCAAATTCCTTCAACAGACGCCGCAGCTCCTCGGAAAGGCGGGGGCTGTAGCTGCATTTGACCTCTACGTTCACCATAATCCGGGGCGGCGTCGCGGCAAATACATCTGCAAGCAGCGGCAGCCGCTCTCCGGCAAACTGCTCAGAGAACCAGCTCCCCGCATCCAGCCCTCCAAGCTGCGCAAGCGTCAGCTCCCGGATAGAGCCGCTTCGGTCGGTCGTCCTGTCAACCGTATGATCATGACAGACGATCAGCTGCCCGTCCGCCGTCTCGTGGATATCGAGCTCGAGCGCATCCGCTCCCTGTTCAAGCGCCAGCCGGAAAGAAGCCAGCGTGTTCTCCGGCGCTTCCCCAGCGGCCCCTCTGTGGCCGATGATCAACGGTCTTATTTTACGTTCAATTGAGCTGCCCGAATTGTCTGGCATAGCTGGCATGGATATGCTCCTCCTCGTACTTAACAGGTATGATGGCAATGGCAGATGGGCTTAACATCAACTGCCTCAAGCTGCGGTTCTCCCCCTATTATCGGCGCTCGTTCTGCCGCTTTCAAGAACGAGCCGGTATAAAGACAGGATAGAGTCTCGGCCGCGCCGTATGTCCAAACAAACCTGTGCGAGGCTGGGCTGGAGATGCCGCAACGTATTATATAAAGCATGACATTCATTGTAGATAAGTTCCATGATATAATGGAATCATTAATAATTGGAGCTGATTCATGTGAGCGACTTGCTTGACCCCAAGAATGATTTCGTATTCAAACGTATATTTGGAAGCGAAGAAAACAAGGATATTCTCCTTGCTTTCCTGAATCATACGTTCCATGAAGCCGGGGAGCCGCCGCTCACAGAGATTGTATTAATGAATCCTTATACGGACAAGGATTCGCCTGCGGATAAGCAGTCCATATTCGACATTCGAGCCAAAACCGCTTTGGGCGAGTTGATAAATATTGAGATGCAGCTCTTCAATCAGTACGATATCGAGAAACGGACGCTATACTACTGGAGTAAGCAGTATGCTTCGCAGCTTATTGAAGGCCAGCGTTATCGGAGACTTAGGAAATCGGTTACCATTACGATAGTAAATTTCTCTTTTTTGCCTAATGATCGTTATCATAATATATTTCGCTTGAGAGAAGACCACACTGCTATTTCGCTAACGAATGACCTGGAAATTCATGTTATGGAGCTGGCCAAGCTCGATCATCGGCCTCTGCGCATCGAGGGAGGCTTACTAAACTGGCTGTTGTTCTTAAAAGGAATCGATCCATCCAATTGGGAGGTGTTGACGATGAACGAACCTGTTTTGCGTAAAGCGATGAATACCTTGGAGTTTTTAAGCCAGGATGCCGAGGCGAGGCGGTTGTATGAAATGCGTCAAAAAGCTTTGCATGACGAGATATCGATGATCGAAGGAGCGCGGGAAGAAGGTCGGGAAGAAGGTCGAGAAGAAGGCGTTCATCTAAAAGCTATTGAAGTGGCACGAAAGATGTTGGCTAAAGGCAAAGATATGGACGAAATTATTGAATATTCTGGTCTGACCGCTCAGGAAATCAGGCAACTTAAGGCTCACTAAACGCTGCCCTGCAAAGCCTTGCCTCCGACGGTGGTCCTCAAGCAGGCTCTAAAAACAAAAAAAGCCTTGATATACAAGGCTTTCTTCAGTATGCGGTTGAGAGGACTCGAACCTCCACGAGCGTACGCCCACTACCCCCTCAAGATAGCGTGTCTGCCATTCCACCACAACCGCGCGTCTGAAAGACATTATACTGCTTTTTATAGAAATAGTAAAGCGGGAAAGCCAATTTCTTTTCCCGCCGTTTCTTGCGCTTTATTTCTCCCACACTTGCGGCTCTTTGTCGGCGCCCGTATATTCGATGCGATCAGGATTAATCTTCAGGATCACATATTCGGGGTCATGCGGGCCTTCGAACCATTCCTTGAACGAGCTGTTCCAGAGGCGTTCCCGAAGAGTCTCATCCTTGCAAACCTCGGCCTTGGCTTCGATCTGGAGAATGTCATTCGATTTTTTCCCGTCAAAGCCTACCAGCACATAAACATTCGGATTGCCGAGAATCTCGTCCACCTTATCCGTCTTGGCGTTCGTCGCCAAATACAAAGTCAGCCCTTCATTGAACAAGGCCATGTATCGAACCTTGGGCTTCTGTCCATCTATCGTCCCGAACGAACAAAACTTGTTATCCTCCAGCACGGCCGTAATCTGCTCTTCCAATGACTTGGTTTTCCACATGACGCACATCTCCCTTCATGAACTACAGGTTTGTTTGTTATATTCCCCTGGATCGTTTGTTTCGAAACAAAATCCTTCACCAAGGCGGCACCAAACGCATATCCCCTCCATCTCAGCACAATCGGTTCCCTCCCGGGAGGCGCCGCCTCGTTGGAATATGATATGATGGGCATATATTCCGATCTACTTATCGTTAGAGGTGTCGCTCATGCTCGTATATAAAGCTTCCGAAAGTCTGACAACCGAGCAGCCGCTGCGGGCTCCGAGCGGCGAGGAAGTCGTATGGATTCATCTGGAGAATCCCCAAGCCTCTGAAGTCGAGCATATAGTAGGGGAGCTGTTTCATTGCCATCCTCTCGTCGTTGAGGATTGCATCAAGCTGAACCAACGTCCGAAGATGGACCGGTATTCGGACCATATCTTCCTTACGTTCTTCGCCGTCATCAACCAGCAGCTGCAAACTGCAGAGATCGCGATCGTCATTGGCGAGAACTACGTCATTTCCATCTGTCAGGAACCGCTGCCGATGATCGACGAGTTAAAGCAGCATTTTCTTCAAGTCGAAGGCACTTTATTTGCTCCGGGCGCTATTCTGTACCGGCTGCTGGACCGATGCGTGGACGACTATACGCAGATTATTAATCTTGTCGAGGATCGGCTCGACCGCTTGGAGCGCGCTATCTTCCATAATCCCTACCTTCAGGTGTCCCGCGAGGTGTTCACGCTCAAGCGAACCCTTCATCATTTGCGCCGCATCATTATCGAGGAAAAAACGGTCCTTGGCACCATTAGCCATCAGAGCTTTCCTTATATGAGCGTGGAGGCCGACGTTTACTTCATCGATATATACGACCATATCTCGCGAGTCGTCGATTCGATCGATATGTTCCGCGAGTCCTTGTTCGGCCTGCTTGAGCTGCAAATGGGCATGAAATCCGACCGCATGAACGAAATTATGAAGACGCTGACCATTATCAGCTGTATTTTTCTGCCGCTGACCTTTATCGTCGGCTTGTATGGAATGAACTTCGATCGAATGCCCGAGCTTCATTGGGATTGGGGTTATTTGTACGTGTGGCTGGTGCTGATCGCGACGTCGGTGGGGATGTGGTTGATATTTAAGTGGAAAAAGTGGCTGTAGCTGCGAAACGCACCGGGTGCTTTCCAATAGGGGGTCTCGCCCGCCTCCATGTTATAGTGCAGACAGCCGGGGATAAACCCGGGCATTTTGCCTATAGCCGAATATACCCGCGGCTTCTCTCTGTGTGATTTCGTACAAACTCGCATCGTTCTTCGCTAAGGCGCGACTCCCGGGTTAGTCTCTTCGCACTCCGCACAAACCCGCATCGTTCTTCGGCGTATTCGCAAAGGAGCGATTCCAGAGGTTTGCCCACGGACAAATCGCCCCACAACAAAAAAGACCGCCAGAAGGCGGTCTTCCTAATTGTACGGAGAGAGAGGGATTCGAACCCTCGCACCACTTGCGCAGTCTAACCCCTTAGCAGAGGGTCCCCTTGAGCCACTTGGGTATCTCTCCAAAGATAATGGCTCCCCGAACAGGACTCGAACCTGTGACAACTCGATTAACAGTCGAGTGCTCTACCAACTGAGCTATCAGGGAAGAACAATTTTTAATTTATCATGAATCCGAATTCAAGTCAAGCGCCACAAGCTTAAGCTTTCCCCGGCAATGACCGCATACGAAACGGCGCGGATCGGTCTTTCTTTTTCTTAAATATTCAGCCGAGCAGGCGGTGCAAATGAGTTTGTACCGGTACGGCTCTTTGCGCTGCAGCGCGTCCGGAAGCGACTTGCAATAACGGGTCCCGCCTACGAGCGCGAGCAGCTTCTTGAAATCATCGTCCCGGTGCTGATACCCGTGACCCAGGATGTGCAGATGATAATGGCAGAGCTCATGCTTGATGATCTTCTCCACATCCTGCTTGCCGAACTGCTCGAATTGCAGCCAGCTGATCTCAATGTCATGGCTTCCCGTGAAATATCGGCCGCCTGTGGCCCGCAGCCGCTTGTTGAATCTGGCCTGATGCTTGAATGGACGTCCAAACGACGACAGCGATATTTGCTCCACCCACTGCTGCAGCTGCCGATCATTCATTTTTCATGCTCCCACCCCTAAACACTCTTCTCTATAGGTTTTCTCACTTGAATTGTAACCGCAGGTTAGGCTACACTGTCAAGTAGGAATCTTGCCCGCGCACCTTACTTTTTATTCGCTTTGACGACAGGAGAGACGTTAACCATGTCCAACAAAAAATATGCGCTGCTCCAGCATCAGGATCAGCTGGAATTTGTCGAAATGCCAGCCACTCATATGTACCAGCTCGCTGCGCTCAATCAGCGCCTGCATAAGGAGCTGGACAAGCTGACCGTGCCCGGCGTGCCGGCGCTGCCTTATTTTATCGCCGAGTTTGAAGCGCTTGAGCTTGTACATCCCGGGTTCGAGTTGCAGCAAGGACTTGCTTATATCAACCGGCTGGAGCAAGCATTTGCGGCACTGCAAGCCCAGGAGAAGCAGTATCCTCTCGTCTCCCTGCTGACCGAGATTCGCGCCCTCCAGGCTCAGCTCGAGCAATGGTACGAGGAAGAAGAAGAACTCGCCTGACCCCGGCGGACTTGCACCTAAACGCCCTCCCGCCCATATGCTATACAAACAGCAGCTAGAGGGAAAGGGCTGATCGTCTTGCCACAATGGCTTTGCAACCAGTTAATGCACGCCTTCTATAACAAAAACCGGCGGCAAATCCGCCTGCTTAACGATTGCTGGTACTTCTACCGAACCCGCCGGTCCGATACCGAGACTCCCACCAGCCTCCACTCACAGCCTTAATTAAGGTCCTGCGTCAGGCTCGGAAGCCAGCGCCAACAGAGCACTAGAGCGTAGCCTCAGGCTATCGTTCCAGTGCTCTGTTGCTTTTTTATGTCCGTCTGCGCGAGTGCTTACGGCTTCTTCATCGTCAGGCCGACCCGGCCCTTCTTCGCATCCACGCTCAGTACCCAGACGGTGACCACATCGCCGACAGACACGACATCCATCGGATGCTTGACGAACGAATTGCTGAGCTGCGAGATATGCACGAGCCCGTCATTTTTAATCCCGATATCCACGAAAGCTCCGAAATCGATCACGTTCCTGACGGTCCCCTTCAGCTCCATCCCCGGGGTCAGATCCTCCAGCTGCAGCACGTCCGTCCGGAACAACGGGGCCTCCAGCTCTTCCCGGGGATCGCGCCCCGGCCGCAGCAGCGAATCCACGATATCGCGCAGCGTCGGCACTCCGACGCCAAGCTTGTCGGCCAGCTCCTCCGGCTTCAAACGCTGCAGAGCAGCCTTAAGCTCCTCGCTGCCCAGCTTGGCAAGCTCCAGCTTCTGATCGCGGAACAGCTTGTCCACGACCGCATACGACTCCGGATGAATCGGCGTATTGTCGAGCGGATTGCCGCCGCCCGGGATGCGCAGAAAGCCCACGCACTGCTCGAACGCCTTGACTCCCAGACGAGGCACCTTCTGCAGCTGCTGACGGCTGACAAACTTGCCGTTTTCGTCCCGGAACTTCACGATATTTTTAGCCAGCGTCCCGTTGATGCCCGATACATAAGAAAGCAGGGAAGCCGAAGCCGTGTTCACATCGACGCCGACATGGTTAACCGCCGATTCTACGACAAATGTCAAGCTTTCCTCCAGCCGCTTCTGCGTCACATCATGCTGGTATTGCCCGACGCCGATCGCCTTGGGCTCGATCTTCACGAGCTCCGCCAGCGGGTCCTGGAGCCGCCTGGCGATGGAGATTGCGCTGCGCTCGGATACATCCAGATCCGGGAACTCCGCCTGTGCCAGCTTCGATGCCGAGTATACGCTGGCTCCGGCTTCGTTGACGATCAGGTAGGCCAGCTTGCGCGATTTCACTTCGCCGATCAGCTCCGCTACGAACTGCTCCGTCTCCCGGGAAGCCGTTCCGTTGCCGATCACGATCAGCTCTACGCCGTAGCTGTCAATCAGACGCTTAAACACGGCCTTCGCTTCAGCTACTTTGTTGTTGGGCGGGGTCGGGTAAGTGACGGCGATCTCCAGCATTTTACCGGTATCGTCGATGACAGCCAGCTTGCAGCCTGTCCGGTAGGCCGGATCGACGCCCAGCACGACCTTGCCCTTCACCGGCGGCTGAAGCAGCAGATTGCGCAGGTTTTCCGCAAACACCTCGATGGCCTTCTCTTCGGCCTTATCCGTCAGCTCGCCGCGCACCTCGCGTTCGATCGAAGGTGCCAGCAGACGCTTGTACGCATCCTCGATGACGGCTGTTAACGCGTCACGCGTGACGGACGGTCCTTTGATAAGCTGCTTGCCGATGAAATCGTGAATGCGCTCCGCCGGCACGTCAAGCGCCACCTTCAGCACCTCTTCCCGCTCTCCCCGGTTGATGGCGAGTATACGGTGAGGCGGCAGCTTGCGCACAGGCTCCTGGTAGTTGTAATACATCTCGTACACCGATTCCTGACCCGCCTTGCGCTCCTCTGTACGCACAATCCCCTGCTCGAACGTATAACGCCGCACCCAAGCTCGGATTTTGGCGTCGTCGGCTACCTGCTCGGCTATAATATCCATCGCGCCTTGAAGCGCCTCCTCCGCGCTTTGTACGCCTTTATCCGTATCGATATACCGGGCGGCTTCGGCTGTCAGATCGCCTTGTCTGGGCTGGGAAAGCAGCCACTCGGCGAGCGGTTCCAGCCCCTTTTCCTTGGCTACGCTCGCACGCGTCTTGCGCTTCTGCCGGTAAGGACGGTACAGATCCTCAACCTCCTGTAGCTTGCCCGCCTGCTCGATGGATGTGCGAAGTTCGCCCGTCAGCTTGCCCTGCTCATCGATCAGACGCATGACCTCCAGCTTGCGGCTCTCCAGATTGCGCAGATACGTCAGACGCTCCTCGATATCGCGCAGCTGGTTTTCATCCAGCTCCCCGGTCATCTCCTTGCGGTACCTCGCGATAAATGGGATCGTATTCCCTTCATCCAGCAGGTCCACCGTCGTTTTGACCCGTCCTCCGCCGATCTGCAGCTCAGCTGCAATCTGCTTGACGATCCGCTCCTGAATTGCCGCTTTTCTTTCGTCGGTCAGCTCTATGGACGCCGCAGCCGTTGTTTCCTCCGCCGTCAGTTGTTTCCCTTGCACGCTTTGCTCTTTCGCCATCCGTCCGTCTCCTCCCGGGACCGAGAATAAGTACTCCCTTAAGTGAAGTCAAGTCTTGCAGCGAATGCCTATTACTATCGGGAGGGTCCCCCTATTAACTGCCATTTACAAGCTATTCTTCCCGCTTACAGCAAAAAACGAGGGTATCAGACCCCCGCTCATGAACCGCACCCTCAGAACTCGATCAGCCCTACGCTAATCTGCAAAGCATCGTCGACCTTGCGCATCGTTTCATCGTCGAGATGTGTGATCTTGTCGGTCAGACGCTGCTTATCAATCGTCCGGATCTGCTCCAGCAAAATAACGGAATCTCTGTCAAACCCGTGCGCTTCCGCATCAATTTCAACATGCGTCGGCAGCTTGGCCTTCTGGATCTGTGCCGTAATCGCTGCCACAATAACCGTTGGACTGAAGCGATTGCCAATATCGTTCTGGATAATCAGCACAGGCCGGATCCCTCCCTGCTCCGAACCGACAACAGGTGAAAGATCCGCGAAAAAAACGTCGCCACGTTTGACAATCACGGGCTACACCCCGCTAACGAGACGGTCAAGCGTAAGATCCGCTTCTTCTTCCGCCTGGAAGGCTTCCGAGGCCATGTTGAGATTGATTTTCGCCATCTCCATGTACCCGCGCTGCATAGACTCCCTGAGATGACGTTTCTTGCGTTCGCCAAGGTACAGCTTCATCGCCTGACGGATGAACTCGCTGCGGTTCGAATTTTCCTTTTCCACCAAGTGATCGACTTCCTCAAGCAGATAGTCCGGCAGACTGATCATGATGCGCTTCGTGTTATGAGCATTGGCCACCTGTTCATGCACCCCCAAGAGACATACAAAAAGCTTATTTCCATTATGGCAATCTTCCAGTAAAAATATACAAGATCAATATATGCTTCGGGTATATCCATTATGCTATACCGTCCGTGATCTTCCCAGTATGCTACTCCTACATATTCGCGGCAAAGGAAGAAAATCCTCTCAGGTCTCCTTAAATTATGGAGTGGAAATTCCATCCAAGCGAGAGCCCTGCCGATCCTGCGTCGGCTTGTTCCCGATACGCCCCTTCTACAGGGGCAGCGCCCGTTTCCGGCTGCCGCTCCAATCAAGCCTCCTGCTCCCACAGATGGCGAAGCAGCGGGTTCACCGACCGCACCACCGAGCCGTTTTTCACATACACGCGAGGAACACGGTGAGAGATCATACAGACAATCTCATAGTTAACCGTGCCCAGCCAGCTTGCATGCTCCTCGGCTGTAATCGCCTCCCCTCCCTGCGTCCCCAGAATAACGACTTCTTCTTCTAGAGGAATATCGGCAAGACCGGTCACATTTAACATACATTGATCCATGCAAATTCTCCCAACGACCGGAACGCGCTGCCCTCTTATCAGCACCTGAGCCTTGCCTGTCAGCAGCCGGGAAAAGCCGTCCGCGTAACCGATCGGCAGCGTCGCGATCGTCTCTTCTCCCTTCGTCCGGTAGACAGCTCCATAGCTGATTCCCTCTCCTACCGGCACCTGCTTCACCATCACGACGCCGGTCTTGATGCTCAGCACAGGCCGCAGCCCGATCAGCGTCTTGTTTACTTCTTCCGAAGGATACAGGCCGTACATCGCAATCCCCAGCCGGACCATATTAAAGGTCAGCTCGGGCAGGTCAATGGCCGCCGCGCTGTTGCCCGCATGAATCAAGGGAAAGGTGATGCCCCGGTCCTCGAAATGGCGCACAACTTGAGCAAATCGGTCAAACTGCCCGCGCGTATGGGTCTTATCCCTTTCATCGGCACAAGCATAGTGGGTGAACAGCCCCTCCACCTCAATGCCAGGCGTATGGCGCGCACGCTCAATGAAGCGGACGGCCGCCTCCGTGTCCCCTATTCCCAGGCGATTCATGCCCGAGTCCATCTTAATATGAATACGGAGAGGACGCTGCGCGGCTCCTGGCGGCGCCACACGCTCCCATGCCTCCAATATGTCTTCCGTGTAGACGTTGAGCGCGATGTCCTGCTCCCAGGCTGTCAGCAGCCCTTCCGGCGGCGTATAGCCCAGAACCAGGATCGGAGCCTTAATATCGGCTCTGCGCAGCTCCAGTCCCTCGTCCAGGAAGGCTACCGCAATATATTCCACACCGCAGCTGAGCGCCTCCCGGCATACTTCTACAGCCCCATGCCCGTAAGCATCGGCCTTCACTACTGCCATCATCCGCACCGCTTCCGGCAGCGCTCCGCGAAACGCCTCCAGATTATGGCGCAGCGCGTCGAGCGATATTTCCACCCGCGTCGACCGGTAAAATGAATCCACTTCCTCCACCTTCTTCTGCCTCATTTGATGCAATATCCCCATGTTAATGCGCCTATCCGGGACTGTCAACCGATGGATCACTGATATATCGGTTATCCGTTCGGTCCAAGCGAGACCTATTTACCTGAACCGCCCCATCCATGTATACTTATTCTCCAAGTCCCTCATTTATTAGTCTTCAGGAAAGAAGGACATGCCATGAGCGAGCAGCTGCTTCGTTTGATATTGGAGGAAGTCAAACAAACCAATACCCGGCTCGGCAGATTGGAAGAATAAGCAAGCCCCGCAGTCCCAGAGGGAACCGCGAGGCCGTGATTTTCCTTATCAGAGCTATTTCCCCATCTCGCCTTGTACCGCCTGCGCCACCTTGATCATTTCCGTATCCGGAAGATCGCCTGTAGAGAGTCTGAACTCCACTCCGTCATATGTCCAGGTCAGCGTCTTCTTCGCATCACCCGTTACTACTCCCAGTGTGAAGCCCAGGTCCATAATTTCGCCCGGCAAAATTGAAACTGTCTTTTCCTTCGGACGCGACTCGATCAATGTATAGTTATAAGTGCCGGCGTAGCGAATCATCACCGCTTTATCCTCGCCCAGCTTGATCTCCGTCATATCCTGCTTCTTCACGCCGCTAGGCATATAATTAGGCTCGATGATGCCGAAGGAAAGCTGGTTGCTTGCTCCGCCTGCGCCAGAAGCCGATTTGCCTGCGCCCGTTTGCGTCGTACCCGTCTGCCCCGCTGGCGCTTGGTTAGTTCCAGTCGTGGCTTTGCTCGTCTCGGTTGCTGCTTTATCGCCGCTTGCATTGTCTTGTTTGCCCGTAGCTTGCGACGTGGCGCCTTGATTCGCTCCGCTTGTCGCCTTGCTCGATCCTGCTGCTGCTTTATCGCTGCTTGCATTGTCCTGCTTACTCGCAGCTTGCCCATTAGCCGCTGCCGTTCCCTTGTCGCCGGTGCCCGCCGCCCCTGCTTTATCTGCGGCCCCATGATCATGGCCGACCGTAGGCAGCGTCTTCATGCTCGAGCCCGTCATATTGCGCTGCATATCGAATTGATCCTTCTCGAACTTTGTGCCGAATTCAAACTTGTCAAACTTCACGATCACCATCACATTATTGTTCGCGTCGGCAACTTCCACATGCTGCGGAGCATAATTTTTCTTATCCAGCCATACCTTCTGACGGGCAAGCGAGCCGTTCTGGTAATTGGCCGCGACATCGAACACGTAAGAATTTTCATCCGTCGTGAACTGACGTTCATTATCCATCAGAATCGACTGGACCAGCGACTGATACAAATACACCTGGCCTTGATTTTCCGGCCAATCGCTTTGGAAGCGGAAGCTTTTGTTCAGATGAGGTGTGAGCACGAATACTCCATCATCGTTGCGCAGGACAATCTGCGTAATATCCTTCTTCGCGTTCGTGAGCGAGATCCGATAGTACGAATCCGCCATAAAGCATACCTCAACCGCATACTCTTGAGGCTCTGTGCCGGTATTCAGCGTCATTCGCCCTTCCGCATGATAGCTGTCCAGCTTGCCTACCACCCCATCCAGATCCTTCACAATCGAGCCTGCATCCTTCTTACCCACCAAGCCGCATCCCGTAAGCACCAAGCTCAGACACAGCATGACCGCCACCGCCCATTTGAACCGCCGCATAGCCTTCATCCCTCCACGCCATTATCAATTTGCATCTGATAACATGTCTATGTGGGGGGTTGTTCGATTATGCAGACAAGGTTGGACCTGGAACTAAAAACTCCTATAACCAATAGGCTATAGGAGTCAGTAAGCATTTTTATTGATAAAGCCATTGACAATGGTCTTCCAAATGATGCGGATATCGAAAAGAAAAGTCCAATTTTCAATGTAGAAAATATCGTACTTAATCCGGTCCTCAATCGACGTATCGCCACGAAGCCCGTTGGACTGAGCCCAGCCCGTAATTCCCGGACGAATATGATGCTTCACCATATACTTCGGAATCTCTTCCTTGAATTGATCCACGAAATACGGCCGCTCCGGCCGCGGTCCCACCACACTCATATGCCCGAACAGCACATTGAAAAACTGCGGCAGCTCATCCAAACTCGTCTTCCGGAGAAACGAGCCGAATTTGGTCTTGCGCGGATCGTTCTCCGTCGTCCATTTCGTATCGGAGCTGTCTTCACTTTGGACGCGCATCGAACGAAACTTGTACATCATAAAATGCCGTCTGTTCAACCCGACACGTTCCTGCTTGAAAATGACCGGTCCCGGCGACGTGAACTTGATCCCTAGGGCAATCAGAATCAATAACGGCGAAGTCATAATAATGGCCGCCAAAGAGAACGCTATATCGAACAGCCGTTTAAAGAACCGGTTGCGCATCTCGTCGAGCGGAATATCCCGGACGTTGATGAGCGGCATGCCCGCAAAATTATCGAAGTACGGCCTTGATGGCAGGAAATCGAAGTAGTCGGGAATAATCAGCGTCTTCACGCCGGCTTTTTCGCAGGTGTTGATGATTTTGCCGAACTTGGCATGCGCCTCAAGGGGAAGAGCTATCACAACCTCATCGATCAACATCGAGTCCATCAGGCCCTCTAAATCATCGATTGTTCCCACGATAGGACTATAGTGCTTATGCTCTAGCCCATGCTCGAGTTGATGGTCATCCAGAAATCCAGCGACTTCAAACCCGAGATCCGGATGCTGCTGCAGATTCTCATAAAATTGCCTCCCCAAGGTTCCCGCTCCAAGGATCAGAATGAACTGCTTGTTATAGCCCCTCTGACGCAAATGTCTAAGCGATGACTTTACCACATAGCGATAAAAGCTAGTCGCAAGAATGTTATTTATCAGAAAGAGCAGCAAGTACGATCGCGATACATGAACTTCCTTGAACACGAATAAGATACCCAACAGTATTAACAGACTGGCCACATGAATCTGAATGATCTTAAATACTTCGTAGGAGAACTGCTTCTTACGCTTGGAAGTGTAAAAGTTTGTATAATAGCTTATTCCCACAGCAATAATTCCATAAACGCAACTCCACAGCAGGTAATTCTTTATTGAAATGGGAGTATCGAACGGTATCCACCCGCTCTTAAACTTCAACCACCAGGAGAGTAAGAAGATCGCTTGGATCACCGTAAAATCAACCAAAACATACATCTGAGACAGAAATCCTTGACTTTGGCGAACCAATTCATTCACCTCGCGAATCTTAATTTGATGCAATTTCAAAACAGGAAATTCACGCCAACCCCGCCGGTAAACATTAGTATTAGCGACCCAAGATTGTGCTGCGAGAATGGAACAGAATCATGGCCCCACGGAACTAATAATTGATTAAGGAAGGCTTGCGGGTACTGCCGCGCCCTATGACTGAAAGATACTCGTTCGGGGATAGTAATCACTCACCCAACCGACCTGTTTGATCCGGCCCAATATCCTCGCTCTTCATAAGAAATCTTCATTCAGCATCCCAACAAGCTCGATGACCGCCCCTCTCACCAGCATGAACACACCGACTAGGCAGCTAAAATGGGCACGCCTTAAGCGGATCCAAGTAACTCATCTAATATTAATTCTAACGAAGGACCGAAGAAAAAGTTTTAATAATCCGAACGCATAATAAGTTGAAGCCGACGCAACCCGTGCTTACACGCGTTGTCCAGCGATCCATCCGGAAAAACAATTTGCAGCCAATTGCTCCGACCTCAGGGTGTTGGTCCGTGAACAGAGCATCATATCAAGCGTACCCAGGTGCACGGCCGTTTCAGAATTTATTGTTAATATATATATCTTTCTCTCGATGCCTTTATCCCTTTAATTTTGTCTTGGAAAAGCCGTACGCTACGTTATCGACCGGAATCACTCCATATTCGTACGTTATATGCGACGAAAACGGGTTAACCCCTAGTCTGGACACAAGCCACGTTCAGTCTTGAGATATTGCATTGTAGCGCAATTTGTTATGGTATTATCGTTCCTGCGGACACCATCCGGAGGCATTCTCTAGGTGGCCAGTCTCTAAGACTACCATGAATGCGGTCATTATTATAAATAGCGGTTAAACCGATCTACTTCGTTTTAAAGGTTTCCTCATAGTTCTCGAAACAATTACGCTTCGGCGTCTGATTGGGAATCCGTTCGTGCCCGATGCCAGCCTTCTCACAAAAGGCATAGAAGGCCTTACTAATAAATTGAGGGCCGGTATCGGTTCGAATGACCAGTTTGTCTTCTTGCGCAATTGTCGTTCAGTAGCCCCTTTCGAACGGTCAGCAGAATGTTATGAATGCTGCAAGCTTACCTCGATGGTACTCTACATGCATAGCCATATTTAATATCCAGCTGTCTTGTTGGTTGGGGCCGACAACCACCCGGTTGTTTGCCAACCTTCTTGGGCACAGGATTTGTGGCTTCTCGCTACTGGGTAAGGATGCCTATCTCCTTGCAGAGCCGATACACCTTCTGATTAATCCGTATTTTCGCCGTAACAAGATCGTCAATTTCCGATAGCCAAACGCTGTATAAGGACCGCGGATAAGGCGTCTTAAATATCCCTTAATTCGGTTATCTAACTAGTCGCGGGAATACCCTGGGATGGGTGAGCAGCTGCTCACCGGCTGCTGACGTTCTGAGTGCTTGAGGCATAGTGATAAGTTGAACGAGACACTCCACAGATACGCAATACCGTACGAACCGGATAGCCTAGGTCGATCCAATAGTAAGCCATTTCCATCTGGGTAATTATTTTTAACTAAATTTCGAAGGATGGTGTTTTATAATTCTTTCTCGCCTAACAATTTTACAGATTTGTTGTACTACGTTTGAAGCTCCTGAAGCTTGGGCATCCTGCTTGAGTTTTTCTGTTTCGTCACGATTTTTCGTCATGAGATTACTCACCTCATCCTGATACTGGCGGATCCAGTTGCTTAAGGTTTTAGGAGACATACCGTGCGGGCTCACACCTCTGTACAGTAACCGGACAGTACCTCCACTACAAACTCCTTCTTTACTTGAACTGGGCACCTAAACCGTCTTTTCATAGATACTTCCCTCCAGTAGTTTAAGTGTTACTGAAGTGGTTAAAAAGTGTCAAGTGGATTAGGGGCTAGCTGCGTGAGTTTTTTATTATTGTAGTTTACGAAAATCATGTTGAGTTCTAGCGCAAGCACCCTTCCCTTGTAATCTCGACAATTATTATACCATGAATCTATGAAAAAAGAGAGAATCGTAGACATTTTACAAAGAGCATTTAGAATCATATACTATGGCAATAGCGTATGAGGTGGTAGGATGAGTGGAATGGAATCGTGCGTTTGATAACGATTACTTACAATTATTTGCCGAATCCAGAGATGACGCTCTTGACTATAAATGTACTTACGATGACAATCAAAAGAACTGTTTAGCGATGTTATGAGGGATTAGATGCATACCTATGTCTAGCCAAGCGATTCGAACCGATCCCACGATAGGAGAGCAGAAGTCAGGCTCAAGAGAAAATTTTACGAGAAATTGAAACACTAACTAACAGCTGGTTTCTAAAGCAGCTGATGGGCAGCTTCTGTTATTCAATCTACCGTTTTTTAGAGGATAGCAGGAATGGCGTTCGTTGCTTGATCGTACCCCTTTGCTTTGATCGACTGAAGGTTTCCAATAAACCCCAACCAAGTGCCAAAAAGCTAATGTTGGCTTATTAGGGGATAACCGAAAGTAGCTATTACAGAGTCTGTAAAATAAATTGCGTAAACTCCCAAAACCAATACAATGGAATAAGAGGAAAGGTTGGGGAGCACACATGGGAGTATGGACAAAAGAGCAGCTGCGGGCGTTTACCAAAGAGAACCAGTTGGTGACGGCGCAGAATGCCCAAAATGCGTTGAAAAATCTGTTTGCCGAGACGCTGTAGGAGATGCTGGAAGCAGAAATAGATACGCATCTGGGCTATGAGAAGCATGACGCGAAAAGCAAACAGACGACGAACAGCCGCAACGGCAAGAGCCGGAAAACGGTCACCAGCGAATACGGCGAGCAGGAGATTGCCGTTCCTCGTGACCGGGAAGGCGCCTTCGAGCCGCTGGTCGTGAAGAAGCATCAATCGAATGTCACCGGCATTGAAGACCAAATTGTGGCCCTTTACGCCAAAGGCGTCAGCACGCGGGAGATCCAGGATCATCTGCAACAGCTGTACGGCATTGAGGTGTCGCCGACCCTCATCTCCAATGTCACGAACAAGATCGTTCCGCTTATCAAAGAATGGCAGAATCGGCCGCTGCAGAGCGTATACGCCGTCGTATTTCTGGACGCTATCCACTTTAAAGTCAAGCAGGACGGCGCGATTGTGAACAAAGCGGCGTACATGGTGATCGGCATTGATCTGGACGGGAACAAGGACGTACTGGGCATGTGGATTGGCGAGAACGAGTCGGCGAAGTTCTGGCTGATCGTCTTAAACGAATTGAAGAATCGCGGCGTTCAAGACATCCTGATCACGTGTGTGGATAACCTGACCGGATTCACCCAGGCGATCACGGCTTGTTATCCCCAAACCGAAATCCAGAAGTGTATCATCCACCAGATCCGGAATTCGACGCGCTATGTATCTTACAAGGATCTCAAGAAGGTCACCGCCGATCTGAAACCGATTTACAAGGCCGCCACGGAGGAAGCCGCAGTCGTGGAACTCGATCGCTTTGAAGAGGTCTGGGGTACGAAGTATCCGCTCATTGTGCGCTCCTGGCGCAGCAACTGGTCAGAGCTCTCCACCTTCTTCAAGTATCCGCCGGAAATCCGCAAGTTCATCTACACCACGAACATCATCGAGAGCTACCATCGGCAACTACGCAAGGTGACCAAGGGCAAGAGCATCTTTCCCTCCGATGAGGCACTGCTCAAAATGCTCTATCTCTCGACCATGGACGTGATCCGGAAGTGGACTGGCCGCGTCCAGAACTGGGGACAGATGCTGCTCCAACTCCCCGTCTTTTTCCCGGACCGCGTCGGGCAGCACCTTCGCTGACTCCCCCCCTAGGGGGGGATACCCTAAATGAGTTTACACAAAATTCTTGACAGACCCATTACAGACCCATCAGCGGCATCATAAGCTTTCATAGTAGGACGGCATTTCATTTTTGACCATCATTTTGATCATCATGAGACTGGTATGCCCTCGGTTAAATGCCTCCGAGTCTTCATAATCATGAGCCCAGCACTGTCAACCATAAAGTGTGCCACCTTGAACAAGGGAAGCCCTGCCGCGCTGTCGCGTTAAGGCTCCTTCTTCATGGGGTTCGCCTGCGTCTGAACAAAGTTATAGTCCGACATCAGATCAACATTCGTGGAAAAATCAGGAAGTAATCGCTCGATATCTTGCGAGTCCCTTGATTGTGAACACCTGCGAAGCCATTGTTTTCGGTATATCGGTATGAAACGAATTCGACCCGACCACATCGATTAAAGGGTTACTGTATAACTGTTAAAAATGTTATATTCACATCTATAATACAGTCTCTGCTATTATTTAAGAAACAATGTATACGCTGAAGCTATTTGTGGCATGATTCTTGGATTTTGTGTGATCATTTACTTTGCGATACAACAGCGCTAAGAGGAATTTGGCTAATTCCACAGCTTAGGTTGGAAAATACCACCTTTCCATGTACGTCCTTCAGTAAATCCTTGCCAAGCTCATAAAGGATCGTCTTCACAATTTACATATTCGTTCGCTCGTTGTTGCTCCCGATGTTATAAACATCGCCATCTACTTTTATGAAGAACGAGAGCAATCGCGCTGCAGTGATTCTAGATACATCTCATCTAGCATATTCTACCGTCTCCATACAACGGCAATGGCAGGCCATAGACGTTCGAACAGCGCATAGTTTTGACAGAAAACCGATCATCCCAAGATACGCACGTACATTCAGGATCGGCTACGCATAGCTAACTGCTACATTCCAAAGGGAACAGTGCCTTGAATTATGAGTAAGCGTCTTTGGTTTTCAAGAAAGTTATTGTTTCCCCCTAAATCGTTCTAAAAACCGATATCTATGTCTGAATGCATTAATTTCATGTTCTAGAGTTGAACATCTTTCTTCTAATTTCAACTTTTCTATCATTAAATTCTGTTTCTCCATATTAAGCACTTCTAAATCTTGGAGTGTTTTCACCTTCTCTTTTTCCAACTTATCTTTTTCTAAACCAAGGCGAATAACATTATCGCTTTGTACAGAAATATTATCTTTTAATGTTGTAATATCATCTTTTAATGCCGCAATATTTTCTTTTGATTCAGCGAGAGTATCTTGTAGTGAAGTAATCATTTGATCTTTCGTCAAACTCTGATTTTTTTCTAGTAATAATTCCTGAGATAAATCAAAATTTTCTTTTTCACAATTTAATTTCTGATTATATAAACTGACGTTTTCTGCTTTTAAAAGCTGAATTACTTGATCTACTCTCCCCATAATGCTTGGTACTAGGTTCTCTTTGTTGTTAATAAGTGACGGCCAAGTTGTGTCACTTAACTTTTTATTTTTTATTGCCCAAAAAGCTCCAAACGGCTCTTCAAGTTTCTGACCAATATTATTATGCGAATGAAAATTTTCGCAAGCAACAATGTCCCAAGTACCATCAAATTCTTCTGGAACCCATCCTGATCTATGCTTTTGCCACTCCGCACCATTCAAGCCCCAAGCATCTTTTCCGTCCTGCATAGTTTCATTCTCAACAAATCCAAGTGGAGTAAAGATCACAATTTGTTTTCTTGCAATTCGTTCTGTCCTTGCTAATAATTGTTTTCCAGTTTCTTTATCAAGATGTTCGATAACATCCAGTAAAAAAACGGTGTCAACTGATTCATCAGCAAAATGATTGACAACTGCCTCCCAATCATAGTTTAATACTACAAAAATAGTATTTGTTTTCTTATCGATTTTTTCATTCAGGATCTCTATATACTCTTGATATGGCTCGCAGCAAATGTAAACTTTGGGCAATATATAATCGTCATGTGGCACAATACCACACCCGATATCCAAAAGTACATCTACTTCAATAATCCGTTCAATTCCTTTTTGAAGGAATTCTTCCGGTTCTGTCCAAATAACATTTCTAATATCATTCATTTAATTGTTTCCTTTCGCAATTCATAGTATTTTCTGTAACTTAACCTACCTAGCTAATTGACATAGATTATGCGTTTCTGAAAGCAAACTGTATTAGATAGAATTTATGCTTTTGGAAAACTCTATTTCATGATTAAATTCGTTGATGTATAAAATTCGAAGAAGCTCTACTTTTATTAAGGCTTATACTTGATTCACCTCAATTTTTTTACATTTACAACTTGTTTTTGATTTTCACAATTATTTTTTTGATGGTACTTTTTAATCCATTTTCTTTTAGCGATCTCAATGTTAATCTAAACAATCGCAATGGCTTTGTTACTTTCCAGGATAAAGATTTTTGCATCCTTGCAATCTCTAGCTCATATAACTCTATATTATTATTGGTGGCTAAATAAACAATTTCAGTATTATCCCTATTTTGGTTGTCATTTTGGGGTTTTATATTGCTGTAAAAATGTATTTTTGAAGTAAATTTATCATATTCCTGGATAGCTTGTCTAATAAAGGATTCTTGATTCTTGACGGGGTACATAAATTCATCTTTTAAAAGTTGAGACAGCTCGAAATCACTCATCTCTAAAATGGCATTTATTAGTTTTCTCCATTTGGCAATTATTTTATTGGGTTCGTAATATAAGCATATTGACTTGGCATTGCCACTCATATTTTTTAGTAACTCATCATCTTTTAGCAATTCAATTGCTTTTTCAGCCATTGCAGAGAAATCATCCATTGGGACTATAAATCCAGACTCCCCATCTGAAACAATATCGTCCATACCCGAGCCTTCAAATATAATTGAAGGCAATCCATAAAAAGCAGTTTCAGTTACTACAAGACCAAAACCCTCGTGATGTGAAGGCGCTAGATGCACACAGCTGCTATTCAAATATGGTGTAATGTCTTTTATCCATCCTGTAAAAATAATTTTTGTATCAGGAATATCTAAGTTCCGAATTAATTTATTGTAGCTCAAATTTCTATTTGTGGAAGTAGGCTGTGATAAGTCATAAGATCCTACGATATATAATTTTGTTGATGGGATTTCTTTCAAAACTTCCGCGAAAGCATAAAGCAATTGTTCTAGTCCTTTTTGACTATCATCAAAACGACCAATAGCCACTAAATTTTTAGGTCTTTTTTCTATTTCAACCATTTCATTCTCGTTAAGATGGCTAATTGTAACTGGATTTGGTAATATAGCTGCATTAGAATTTAACAATGCATAGATATTAGCGCTAAAACTATTTAGCCAAATAGCTACATCTGCTTCTTCTAAGTATTTAGTTCTTGACGGAATATCTTTATATAATTCTTCTTTAATATGAGGTAAAAAGTAGAATTCATGATTCCATGCAATTGTTTTAATATTATACATACGAAGAACAGGGTATAGTCGTAAAAATACCTCATTACAGTTATGACTAATCACGGCTAAATCAATATTATATAACTTTAACCGCTTGGCTAGCTCATTCTCTGAATCTTTTGTAGTTACATAGGTATTATAATTCAAAATTTTTATATTATCAGAATACTCGTAACCACCAATTAATTGCTCGCCAAATAGATTAATTATAAATACATCGAAATGCTCACTTAACATACTTGCTACACTAAGCAATACTTTTGTCAGTCCACCAAGTTCTGTTAACGCACCGCTTAAAAATGCAATTCTTTTTTTATTATTTGTTTTTGTAACTTCGCTGCGATAAACATAATATTCTTTTTCTGTAACGCCCACACAACTTAGTAAATCTTGCAATAATTCTGTATTTTTAGGATTATTAATCATTTCGTCTCTTGCCGTCTCTATAAATTTAGAGAGAGAATATATGATTGCTTTTTCATATAATGTTACATTCTTAAGGAAATTATATATATTTTTATAAAAAGAATATTCGGAACCGTCTATTAAACATTTTTCTTCATAAGTTAGTTCCTTCATCATATTAATCCATAATTGATTACATTCTTCAACATGAACATTGACTAATTTTCTACTATCTTGTTGATCGTGTACACGTGATTTCACATGCAAGCCTTTATGAAAATGAATTTTTTGCCCCCTGAGCATCCGAAAGAAAAGATCATAATCCTGTGTTGTAGGTAAATTTGTATTAAAAATCCCTACACGTTCGAAGTGGCTTTTATGAATTAATATTGCACACCCATGAATAGCTCCACGCAATAATGGGTATACAGTATTCTCCAAATCCTCTATCATGTGATTATTCAAAGGATCTACGTCATATAAATATTCACCACTCGAATTTACTACTACGTATCCTCCCGTTACTAAAGTTTTTTTATCCTCTAATTTAGAGAGTATTTCAATTTGATTTTCAATTTTATTGTTTGTATATAAGTCATCATGACTTAGCCAAGAAAAATATTCACCTTTCATTTTTTCAATACCTAAATTTAGCGCACTCGCCACGCCACCATTTTCTTTTCTAAAGTATCTAATCTTATCACCATAAGACAATGCTATTTTCTCTGTTTGTCCATCATCTTTAGATCCGTCGTTAATTACGATAACTTCAATATTGTTATAAGTCTGGTATAACGCACTGTCAATAGCATCTCTCATATAATTCGAGCCATTATAAACCGGTATTATTATAGAAACAAGCGGATTGTACATCGTTTTTGTTTCCTCTCCGCGCAGAATAAATTCTTCTAAACTAGCATAATCATGATCAACTAAAAATCTTCTAAATTTAACTAAGTAAAAGCTATTATAATCAGTATGCGTAATAAAAAGTTGTTTTAGGTATGGATTTTTATCTGTTTGTAGAAACCTCAAATCTTTTATAATTTCACAAATAGACATTAGTATCTTAAAACTAAAAGAAGGATCTTTGATATTACGGATTGTTTCTATATAACTACATAATTGAACAAATAATAGCATAGCATATTCATCAGATACTTTTAATTCAGCTAATTTACTTAAAGTCAGTGCATATGAATTAGCAACATCTATTCTATTTTTGTAATCCAGTGAGCGTTCTAAAGAATTTTCGGATTGTACGTAATTGTAAAACAATTCAGGAATATAGACTATTTTGTTTGCACATGCTATAACAGGTATTACAGCCGGCACATCATCACAAGCGCCTTCATAAAAAGAATATTTTTTTATTAATTCGCTTTTAAAAAGCTTGTTACTTGCTGATGCAGCGGACCAATGACCAGCAATTATAAGCCCATCAAGCACTATTTCTTCCGCTTTTTGATTAAATTTTATTTGGTTAAAGTCTACATACGTGTTGTTTTCTAACAAAAATGATGTCTGAGTAAATTGTGGATACACTAGTGCAATATTCACACATGCTATATCAGCATTATTTTTCTTTATTACGTCATACATTTTTTTATAGTAATCTTCTGAGAGATAATCATCGGAGTCAACGAACCCAATATACTCACCGGTACATTTTGAAACACCAAGATTTTTAGTGTAACCAGCACCCCGATTAACATTGTTTGAGAACACCTGTATTTTACTATATTTGTTTTTATAATCATTTAAAATATTTAGTGTGTTATCTTTTGAACCGTCATCAATAACGACAATCTCAATATCGCTCAATGTTTGATTCAATATAGAATCTATACATTTTTTTATTGTCCTTTCGGATTCGTATGCTGCAACTACAACAGAAACTTTAGGCATTTTGTTATCCAACCTCACCAACTTAATATTATTTAATAATTATTCTTCAAATAGAAAAGAGATCGCTTATTCGTTAAACTTTTCCTTATAGATTGAATAAATATCGCGTGAGAATTTTTGATATTTTCCTTCTATGTTTTTTCTATTTTTTTCTGATGAACTATAGTAAAATTGTTCGTCATTTAACAATTTTACTATGTGTTCAACAAATTGCATTTTGTTCTCCGCAATAAAACATACATAATTGTTTTCATTTAAGTCTCTATGACTTTCAATATTGCTAGCTACTACAGGTAATCCTGCCGCGTATGCTTCCAATACGGAATATGGTAACCCTTCCCATTGCGATGTTTGGAGAAAAACCGTTGAGTCTCTAAGATATTCAACAGTTTTATCATTTGAAAGCCATCCCGTAAAGAATACATTAGTTTTCAGTTCACTATTCAGCTGCTCACATTCTTGTCTCAGTGAACCATCACCAACCCAAATTGCTTTAATTGTGGCATCAATTTTTTTGAGTTCAGCAATAATTTCGATAAACAGTTTAGGGTCTTTTTGGTGTTCCATTCTCCCTACACCGATCATTTGCTTTTTATATCGAAAAGAAAATTTTCTGTCGTTTTCATTTTGAAATGGTTTTATACAATTCTCTAATAAATAATGTTTATGAAGAGGACTTATTTTTTGTGCATACTTATATTCGCTTTTGGAACAAGCAATGATCTGACCATTTATTTGTGATAATATAAATTCCGCTAACCAGTATGTCATTTTTACTAATTTCATTTTATTTGTCATTAAAAAACTATATCCATGTGGAGTATAGAATACTTTAACTTTTGGAAACCAAAGTGAAACTAATCTTCCTATGAAACCTGCTATTGAGGAATGCAAGTGTATTACATCAGGTTTAATATTACTAATTTGTACATACAAAGCTTTCATACTTTGTATAAAACCATATTTGATTTTAATGTTTACCTCAATCAACGTAACTGTAGAAGGAAAAAGTTTGTCCAAATCTACCGGCGTATATTCTCGGTTAGGAGAATATATAATAAAATGTTTCACTTCCTCGCTGTTTCCAGCACCAACTACTTCTCGAAGATATTTTAAAACCCCAGAAGCCATAGTTTCTGTTACATGTAGAACTTTCATCTTGACATGTCTCATTCCATGCTAGCCATATACTCATCGCAAACTATTTCTGCTGGACCAACATTAATCAAGTGCCCCTTATTTAACCATGCAACGTGAGAGCAAATATCCTGTACTTCTTTAATTGAGTGTGAGACCAATATTACTGTTGCGCCGCTGTTCATTATTTCTTCCATTCTTTTCTCGCATTTTTTTTTGAACTTGTAATCACCGACTCCCAAAATTTCATCTGCAATTAAAATATCCGGTCTATTTACAGTAGCAATCGAAAAGCCCAGTCTTGCTACCATACCAGAAGAGAAATTTTTAATCGGCACATCAACAAAATCCCACAACTCAGCGAAATCCATAATTTCTTCGAACTTTTCTTTCATTTCAGCTCTGCTATAGCCAAGAATAGCCCCATTCAAGAAAATATTCTCTTTAGCTGTCAGTTCAAAATCAAAACCAGCTCCTAGCTCAATAAGTGGAGCTACCGAACCATAGACAGAAATGTTCCCAGTAGTTGGTTTTAAAACACCTGCAATAATTTTAAGGAGAGTACTTTTCCCACTACCATTTAAACCAACAATTCCCATCGACTCTCCTCTCTTTATATTAAAAGATACATTCCTCAGCGCCCAAAATTCCTCAAAGGTTAACTTTCCCTTAATAAAACGAACAAAATATTCCTTAATATTATCAACTTTTTCTCGACTTAGATTAAATAGCATGGAAACATCATTAATTTCAACAATATTCTCTGACAAAATGATCTCCCCCATAAACTAACTTAATCAAACATGCAATATAAATTTATTTTGACATTTATAGAAGGTAATCAAACCTCCTATTAGCGTCAAAATTCCTATTGTGAAACAAACCAAATTATCAGCAAGCCCTGGAAATTTACCCTCGATTATTACGTTGCGAAAAAAACTAATATAATAATACATTGGATTATATTCGAGTATCCATTTGAATTGATTAGGAATAATAGATGCTGGGTAGAAGATTGGTGTCATATAAGTCCACAAAAGAGTGAAAACTCCATATAAATGGTTAATATCTCTAAAAAATACCGTCATCGCAGATAAAATTAAGCTTAAACCGGTTGTAAATAAGGTTAAGTAAAAAATAGGTATAAAGAATAGAATACATGTTGCTTGGAATGGTGCCCCCTCTATAACCATTACCAATAGTAATGCAACAAAAGCAAACCCTAAATTCACCATACTTGATAGTACTCTAGACAAGGGAAATAAATATTTGGGAATATACACCTTTTTTATAAGACTGGCATTTGAAATAATTGACATAAGTGCTTGCGTTGTAGCCTCAGAATGAAAACTGAATAAGATGCTACCTGTAAGAAAATAAACCGGAAAATATGGAATATTTGTTTTAAAAAGTGAAGAAAATATCATTGTCATTACTAACATCATTAATAATGGGTTTAGCAATGTCCAAAGAAGTCCTAGTACGGATTTTCTGTAACGGATTTTTATATCCCTTACCACTAATTCTAACAACAAGTTGTTATACTTAAAAAAACCACTAAACATTATCAATAATTTATTCATAGTGATATAACCCCTTATGCTCTTTCACCCATACAGCCATTTCTTTGATCATATCAGGGTAAGTTGGTATTACATGATCAAAGTCGGTACGTGTATTAATAAGTGTTTTATCAACTACATAATTATCGAAAGGTACAATTTCTACGTTTTTCTTCTCAAACTCTTTCTGAAATAAACACAATAAATCGTACTTGTTGATTTTCCCATTTGGTGTTAAATGATACAACCCAGATATGTTTTGCTTGATAGCCGCATCAATGGCCTTGGAAAGCTCTATTGTTGTTACCCCATTCCAAATGGCTTCAGAATATCCCTTCGTGACTCCTTGCTGCTTCATAAACCAGTTAAATAAACCAGTTCCATTTACATCAGTATCTGGTCCAATGATGGACATACGGAAGGTTAGATCTTTTTCATTTACAACCTCACCTAAAGCTTTAGAACGGTCATACATAGTCATACCATCCGCAAATGAATCTTCTGTATATCCTCCCGTTGCTCCTGAGAATACGCAGTCCGTACTCAAATGTATTAACTTGGTTGGACAATCTTTGAAATGCTGTTCTAATTTACGGGGAAGGTAAGCGTTCAACTGAATGGCCAAATCCGGGCGAGCATCGGCTTCTTTTTGCAAGATCCCGATTGAATTTACAATCACGTCAGGTTTTATTTCTTCAAGCCATGCAATTAAACTATTGAAATCAGTTGCATCAATCTGAACATTTTTATCAGACGGTGCAATACTTCTAGACATCCGATAAACATTATAACCTTGCTCCTCAAGGAATAAGGCAATGACATGACCAGCCATTCCTGTAGCACCGAGTACAGCAACATTTTTCATAGTAATCTATCCCTCTACTGTTCTTTTTTCCAAACTGTTCGATTAATATAATCTGTGTAACTTAGAATAATTCTTACGACTTTTTTAGAAACGTTGTCTGTATCATAATCTTGAACGGTTTTTAACGGCTGTTTACTCTCGGCATATTGAGAAACCACAAGATTGATTGCATCTAAAACATTGGTTTTCTTCAACCCGGACATAACGAGAGTTCCTTCATCCATTCCCTCCGGCCGCTCATGCGCTTGTCTAATCGTAATGGCTGGGAAGTGCAATATGGAAGATTCTTCTGTAATTGTACCACTATCCGAAATTACACAAAAAGCATTTTGCTGAAGCTTTATATAATCAGCAAACCCTAATGGCTTCATTAATTCAATCAGTTTATGAAATTTAAAATTATCACGCTCAATCAATTTTTGCGTCCTAGGATGAGTGGATACGATGATTCTTTTTGAATAAGTTTCTGCAATCGCATTAAGGGATTCAACCAAATCGCTGACATTCTTAGGAGAATCTATATTTTCTTCACGGTGAGCGCTAACAACAAAATAGTCTCCATTATCGAGCTTTAATCTTGTCATCACATTACTGTTTTTTATATTCTCCCTTTGTCTTTCTAGTACTTCTTTCATAGATGATCCAGTTTTAATAATGGTTTCAGGTCTAATTCCTTCATCAATTAAATATCGACGCGCATGTTCAGTTAATGTCATATTAATGTCGCTTAGCTGATCAACAATTTTACGATTGATTTCTTCGGGTACCCTTTGATCAAAGCAACGATTACCGGCTTCCATATGAAATATAGGTATTTTGTTTCTTTTAGCTGAGATCACTGCCAAGCAAGAGTTGGTATCCCCATACAATAGAACGGCATCGGGCTTCATTTCTTTAAACAGTTCATCCGTTTTAATAATAACATTACCAATGGTTTCTGCTGCTGTGTTACCGACAGCTTCAAGAAAAATATCAGGTTTACGAATCCCCATTCCTGTAAAAAATATTTCATTTAGTTCATAATCGTAATTTTGTCCAGTGTGGACTAAAACGTGCTGTGTATATTTATCTAACTCTTCGATGACACAACTTAGTTTAATGATTTCTGGACGAGTCCCAACAATAGTCATAACCTTCATTTTAATAACCCTCACTATATGTCTTAGTTTTCAGTTCGTTCTGTATATAATCAAGATTTTTCAGCATTTCGACCATTTGATCTTTACTTAATCTCTCCGTATTGTGAGAGTTATAATCTTCTGCTTCTGTTATTACTTTTTCACCATCCACGAAAAACTTCCCGTAATTTAAGTCCCGGTCATCCATAGGAACTTTATAGTATCTCCCTAAATCAATTGCTTTCACATTTTCCTCACGCGTTAAAAGTGTCTCATACAATTTCTCGCCATGACGAGTTCCAATACAAGTGATGTCAGTGTTTGTATCAAAAACTTCTCGCATCGCCTCGGCCAATACCTCTATGGTAGCAGCTGGAGCTTTTTGTATAAAGAGTTCCCCACCCTTAGCGTGTTCAAAGGCGAACAAAACCAAATCAACAGCATCATCTAAAGACATCATAAATCTGGTCATTTTAGGGTCAGTGATTGTTATTGGCTGTCCTGTCTTGAGTTGTTTGGTAAACAACGGAATAACGGACCCTCGAGATGCCATTACATTACCGTACCGCGTGACGCAAATAACGGTATTGTGATTCACTCCCATTCTCGCCTTAGAGACAGCAATTTTTTCCATCATAGCTTTGGACATTCCCATAGCATTAATTGGATATACGGCTTTGTCTGTGGACAGACATATTACTCGTTCTACTTGATTGGCTATTGCAGCATTTAGAACATTTTCCGTTCCTAATACGTTAGTGCGAACTGCTTCTAAGGGAAAAAACTCGCAGGAAGGCACTTGTTTTAAGGCCGCAGCGTGAAAAACGTAGTCAACGCCTCCCATAGCTGTTTCTATACTTGAATATTCTCGAACATCCCCAACATAAAATTTAATTTTGGGATTTTTATATTCATTCCGAAGATCATCTTGTTTTTTCTCATCGCGGGAAAAAATTCGAATTTCTTTAATATCACTGTTCAAAAACCGTCTTAAGACAGCATTGCCAAAAGAGCCTGTACCACCAGTAATAAGTAGCGTTTTATCTTTAAACATATACTCACTCCTAAATTCGTAAAATTGATCCCAGCTAAAGATTTAAGGAATTAAGAAACAATTGATACATGCTTTGCCATTGCTAAGCGTCCCTATTTACCAAGCTTTCGTTTGATTTTAAGAATTGTTGTCGACAAACCTTCCTGGTTGACATTTTGAATAAGTCTTCGGATTAATTGTATTTTATTCCCACTCAACATGAATAAAGGCGGCTCTTTTTGACCAATTTGTAAGTGGTTTTTGCCCAACTTTAACGCTATCTCATTTGCCAGCTTCCTTGCATGTTGCTCCGCATTGCGGTAATTGGAATGTCTCTTTAGATATTGGGCTGTTCGATAATAGAAGAGATAAGAATCCCCTTCCATCTCCGACATTTCTTCTTCCTTTACCTGATCCAGCATTTGAATCCACAGCTTATCGCATTCTTCATCATGCTGAACATTTGTCCTTCCGTTTTGCATCGAATGAACACGGGATTGGACATAAAGTCCCGGACAAAATCTTACTTCAGCAATCCTGAACATTCTGAACCAAAGATCATAATCCTGAGTGGTGCGTAAACCTTCATTGAACCTACCCGATCGTTCGAAATGGCTTTTGTGAATTAACATTGTACAGCCATTTGCAAGGCCCCTAAATACGGAGAAAAGAGGGACATTTAGCTTGCTTGTCGGATATAACTTACCAAAATCCACGTCTCCGATTTTTTTAGATTTAGCATCTATTAATTCATAACCACCATATATAATGGTATCAATGTTATGGCTTTTTTGAAGAAATTCAACTTGCCGCTGCACCTTTTCTGGCTTATACACATCATCATGACTAAGCCACGCGAAATAATCGCCTCTCATTTGCTCAATTCCAAAATTAAGCGCCGAGGAAACTCCCCCATTTGTTTTTGCGTAATAACGTATTCTATTGTCATAAGATAAGGCTATTGATTCAGTTGCGCCATCGTCGTTCGAACCATCATTAATGACGAGAACCTCGATATTGGGATATGTTTGTGATAATGCACTATCTATCGCCTCTCTTAAGAAATTTGAGCCGTTGTAAACCGGAATAATTATGGATACTTTCGGGAATGAAGCCGCATCTATCATAACCCACCTGCTTTTTTCCGATTGTAATAAATGTCTTTAGCCCGTTTAAGCAAACCTTGCGGAATAATTCCAACAATAAGCGGCTTAACAACATATATATAGCCTGCCGGCAATAGACCAAGGGCTTTAAATCCTTTATATCTCACAAGTACCTCATCAATTCTAAAACGGTACTTTCTTCGTTTATACGCGGCCTTATCTTCCCGGACCAAGTACAACACTAGCGCAAGATTTGCCCCTTTACTGCCGTTAGCGTACAAACGCATAAACAAATCATAATCCTCGGTTCGTGCCGTCTCCCTAGCTACACGATAGCCACCTATCGCTACTAGAGCATTCTTGCGGAACAAGACTGAAGCATGAACAAACGGCAACACAAATAAAAAATCTTTATTCTTGGGGAAATTTTCATACGTCCTTCGTCCCCAAATACCTCTCTCATCGAACAAATCTGCACTGCTTCCAACAAAGTCATAGTCCTCGTATTGTTCAAGAAAAGCAACTTGCTTTTCAAGTCTATTTTCAGCGGAACAGTCATCGGCATCCATGATTGCTACATATTTCCCTTGGCTCAGAGAAATACATCGGTTACGTGAGGCAGCTGCCTTTAAATTTGTATCGTTTTTATAAAGCCTAATTCGACTGTCGCATTTGCAAATGTTTGCCAAAATATCATAGGTATCATCGGTCGAACCGTCGTCACAAATGATAAGCTCAAAATCAGCAAAAGTTTGCACCAATATGGACTGAATAGAAAGCTGAAGCACTTGCGCATCGTTCGTATTATACACACTCATAATAACAGAAACTGTAGGCATTGTACTTTCCCCTAAAAAAACATATTCAAAAAACCGACAATTATTTTATATTACTCCAACCGAGTGTAGCACTTTGAATACAAAATTTCTACCTCCATTTGTTACCCCTCTTGTTGTTCCCATTGGGTGTTAGAGATATATATTAACTTGAAGTTGATCTCTAAATAGAGTTAGCCCATTTGAGCATTTTCCTGCGGTTATCCGTAGAATAATCCACCACCTAACATCATTTGGCGTGACAAACAAAATATGATAAAATCTTGTAGTACATTATAGAAAGTATGAGACGGATAAGGAGTAATAGACATGGGTTATAAAAATCCCCGTAAAGGATATTATGGAACTAAAGATAAGACCACTTCTCCGAGCAGTTCCAATTCTCTTATTTTTTGGACTTTGATGATTCTTACATCCATATTTCTCTTTTGGGCACCTTTTCAAAGAGGATTATTTAACGGAAATCAAGCTGATTTTGAGGGCCCGATTTTTTCTTCATTGTTATGGACGTGTATACTTCTATTTTTGTTTTCAATTTATTTATTTTCCCAATGGAGGATAGAACATCAATCCGATCTTCTCGTAGTAGCAATATGGCTTATGCCGTTATCATATTTGATCTCTATGATTTCTGCAGCCTCTTCCACATTTGCTTTTAGTATGCTTTGCATTCAGATTGTATACGTTACCTTCTTTTTATTAGCATACTATATATCCAATAACAAATCAGGTCTTATACTTCTTAAAAATGTTATCATTTCCTCAGCATACTTCATTGTCATCTTCGGCCTCATGAACTGGTTGGGGCTGAAAGAGATCGCGTACAGTATAGTTAAATGGTTTATCTACAACCCTGGAGCTTTAAACTATTACAATCATGCGGTTTATTCTGATGAAAATGGCTCTCGACTCACTTCAGTATTTCAATACGCCAATACGTATGCCGGATTTTTAATTGCTGTACTATTGGTTGCTGTTTATTCTATCGTCACTTCTAAAAAATGGTACGCAATTGCCATTCATACAGCAATCATGGTTCCTATTATTATATCACTTTTACTGACCCTATCGCGGGGAGCATTAGTTGTTCTACCCGTTATAGTCATACTCGTTATTCCCTTTTTGAACATCTATAAACAAGCAACCTACTTGCTCCATCTTATTATCTCTTTTGCTCTAACCATCGTCATATTGAATAAGATAACAAACGCAGGGTTGCAATTAGTAAACGGATATGATGCTTCACTTGTGCTCGGCAGTTGGACAAGCTTACTTACCATCATTACAATTAATATTATTTTAGCCGTGCCTCTACAGCTATTCGTTCAGCCTCGGCTTGAGAAAGCTCTTACTAAGCTTCAACAAAAGCGTTTGTCCCAGGTCATGTTTCCGGTCGCCGTTGTTATCGTCGGATCCATCGGTGCCGTTCTGCTCCTGACCGATACCGGCTTAACCAAAGCTTTACCAGAAAACATCCGTACAAGAATTGAAAATATCAACTTCCAGCAGCACAGTGTCTTGGAACGAGGTACTTTCTACAAGGATGCCATCAAAGTATTTATCGACCACCCTGTTATCGGGGCCGGCGGCGGCGCTTGGTCAGCACTCTACGAGAAGTACCAGAACAACCCTTATACGAGCAGACAGGCTCATAGCTTCTATCTGCAGTATCTCGGGGAAACGGGTCTCGTTGGATCGCTCATTCTCGCTTGTATTCTTATTGCTATCTTTTATATCTATATCCGCAATTATTTGCGACAAACCGAAGAACAGCGCGAGCAACGGTTTATATTCTACATCGTAGCGATCGCTCTGCTCGTCCACAGCTCCTTGGACTTCAATCTGAGCTATGTGTACCTGGGATTGCTGGTCTTCTTATGCTTGGGAGCCATGGTGTCCGGTGACGCCATTGAAATTAAAACAAACTGGTTTCAAAAGGTAGCGACCTATAAATGGGCATTCCCTTCGGCCATGGCCTTGATCGCGCTGGTGATGTTCTTCACATCGGTTCAACTCGTCAACGCTAATCGCAGCTTTAAAGAAACGACGCGCCTACTGACCAACGGGGTGACTGACTATAACCAAATTATCGCGCCCCTGAACCAAGCGTTGGAGACGAGGCCAACTCAGCCCGAGTATGTGCAGCAGAAAACGGCCATTTTGTTCCAAGTGTACAACCAGACCAAGGATGAAAATTTTTATAACGAAGCCGTTAGCTTGCTCGATAAAGCACGGGCTAAAAATCCCTATGATTTCGGCTTGATCTCTCAGCGTATCCAAAGCTATTTGATGAAGGAGGACACGCAAGGAGCCTTGGATCTGACAACGGCGGAAATTAACAATTTCCCCTGGAAAGTGGAGCTTTATCAAACGGCCATTGATCTGAATACGCGCCTGGGTCTGCAAGCCTTCGATAAGAAGGACCAGGCGACTCAGGACAAATACTGGACGCAGGCGATCCAACTGTACTCAAAATTTGATGCCCGTCAGCAGACGCTCGCCAATCTTCCTAAAGAACAAGCTCAGGGCAACGCCTTCGCGGTTACGCCGCAAATGAGCATGTCCTTGGGACAAATTCATTTCCTCCAAGGTAAATACGATCAGGCGGAGGCTATGCTGAGATTTGGATTGAATGATAACCTGGGTGATGCCTTCACCCGTCAGTTAACCCGTTGGTATTTGGCCGCTCTGCAAAAGCAGGGCAAAAACGATCAATCGCTCTATGATAAGCTGATTGCATCCGATGCCAATGAAAAGAATGAGATTCAGCAGTTGTTGAACGTAAAACCATAAATAACCCGTCCTGAATACGAGAATGCAGCTTACCGATAGTGCGTTCTACTATGCCTCGTATGGTCAGAAACTTGGCTGGATACAGGTGTATACTCAGGAAAAACCAACAGCCCCTGCCCTCCAATCGGAGAAGCAGGGGCTGTTTCGTGCGTCTCGCCGTACTGCGGCTTAACCTTCCTCGCGACGGGCCACCCGGCCCACCAAAGTATACAGCTGCTGCCAGCCCGGCGACATATCGCGCAAATGAGGCGCCGCTTCGAAATCGAGCTCGCCCGACCAATCGACGGCCGTCTTTTTCTTCGCGGAACCGCGTTTTTTCTTGGTTTCAGCAGTGGATTCACCATTAGACTGGGACTTCGAAGAGTCAGCCGCCGCGGGGGCAAAGTCGCTGGACGTACGCGAACCTTTGCTTGCCTTGTTTTGAGACGTCGCCGCTAACGTGGAGCCTCTAGACATACGCAAGCCTTTGGTCGCCTCGTTCTGAGATGGGGCCTCGGTACCGACATTCTTAGGAGGCCTCCCCCGGCGCTTGGGAGCGTCCGATCCAGGAGCCGCGGATTCCCGAGTCTGCGAAGCCGCATCGGTTGCAGCGGTTGATCCCGTTACGCGAGCTGACTTAGTGCCGCCCGCTTGACTGTTGTTCGCCGACTTGTTGCCAGATACGGCAGCGCCGCCTTGGATCACTGTCAGTTTTGCCCCGTCGACGTCGTTGCTGCGGTTATGGCGGCGCTCTTTGGCTTTCATTTTATCCCGCTTTCGTTTGGACATTCTATCCACCTCCAAAGCTACGTTGCGCTTCGTATAACCCCATTTGCCGGATGTCCCTCGCGGACAACATTTGTAAATAACGGCTTTTCTGCCTATAAAGTGTGAAGTCCTCATCCACTAAAAAAACGATACAACCCGACACACATCCTGGTCTTTTACAAAAGTGACGAGCTTCTCCTCTACAGCTCTCACGTCTTCGCGATCCACTCTCGGCGCAGCGCGAACATTTCACGCAGCTCGTCTGTGGACATTTCGGTCACCCAGTTCTCGCCTGCGCCAACGATCTGCTCGCTGAGTCCGAGCTTGCGCTCGATCATTTCATCGATACGCTCTTCCAGGGTGCCGAGAGTGACGAATTTATGCACCTGCACATTGCGTTTCTGTCCGATGCGGAAGGCGCGGTCCGTCGCCTGGTTCTCCACAGCGGGATTCCACCAGCGGTCAAAGTGAAAGACATGATTCGCTGCGGTGAGATTAAGTCCCGTGCCTCCCGCTTTCAGGGAGAGGATGAAAATCATCCCGCTGGAGGGCGTGTCCGCTTTCGCTGCTGCGGAGGCTGCTGCAGCCCCTGCCTTTTTCTGCTTGGACACGGTCTTCACCCCAGCCTCTTCGCTTGCAGATTGTATCCGCTCCGAGGAGTTCTCTTTGGGCGCAGCGAGTTCCGCTTGAAAGCTCTCGATCATCTCGTCACGTTGTTTTTTCGGCACTCCGCCATGAAGAAACAACACTCGCTCTCCCCGCTCGCGCTCCAGAGTCTCCTTGAGCAGATGTCCCATCTCAACAAATTGAGTGAAAATCAGGCAGCTGTCGCCCTCCTCCCTCAGCTCGTCGACCAGCTCAAGCAGCCTCTCCAGCTTGCTGGAACGGTCCTGCCAGGCCGCCGAGGACGGCTCTTTAAGGAACAGAGCCGGATGATCGCAAATTTGCTTCAGCTTGGTCAGTGTGGCCAGAATAAGGCCTTTTTTCTCGATGCCGGCCATCGTATCAATCCGCTCGAGCATATCCTGCACGGTGTTTTCGTACAGCGCCGCCTGTTCCAGACTGAGAGGCACGTATACCTTCGTCTCTGTCTTATCCGGAAGGTCGAGCTGGATGGCCGGGTCCTTTTTCACCCGACGCAGCAAGAAGGGCTTAATCAGCTTCTGCACCTGACCCACCAGCTCATCCGCACCCCCCTTCTCGATCGGATTCACATACTTATGAGTGAAGCTTCCTAATGTGCCCAGATAGCCGGGATTTATAAAATCAAAGATCGACCAAAGCTCGGTGAGCCGGTTCTCAATCGGCGTCCCGGTCAGCGCAATGCGGTGGTGTGCATCCAGCTGCCTTACCGCGGCCGATTGCTTGGTATGGACATTTTTGATATTTTGCGCTTCATCTAACCCGATCACGTCCCAAGTTACGCCGGAAAGCTCTTCCTCGTCCATTTGAGCCAATGTATAGGAGGTGAGAACGAGATCATAACCTTGAACCGACTGGGCAAACGCATCTCCCTTCGCCCGCTGCGGACCGTAATGCAAATGCACACGCAGCGTCGGTGCAAACCTCGCTAACTCCTTCTGCCAGTTGCCCAGCACCGAGGTCGGGCAGATAAGCAGGCCGGGGGGACGGCCCTGTGCGCTGGCCGGGGTCAAGCTTGCCGGCGATACTGCCGCGGCTATCGGCGCTGCTTGGCTTGGAGTTGAGGCGACGGAGCTGTCTACCCCCGCTCTCAAGACCGCCTCTCTGTCCTTGCTAGGAGCCAGATTCGCCGAAACAGTCGTCTGACTATCGGGAGCTCCAGCCTCCGCCAATACCGTTTCTGCCTTACGGGGCCTTCCCGGCCGTCTCCGGCCTTTTCCTGCTTGGTTTGCCTGATCTGCCTGAGCCGCTTGATCTGCCTGTCCTGCTTGTCCTGCCTGAGTCGCTTGTCCTGCTTGATCCGCTTGATCTGTCTGACCTAACTGGTCTTCTTGGCTTGCTTGACCTGCTTGACCTGCTTGGCTTGCTTGACCTGCTTGACCTGCTTGACCTGCTTGACCTTCCCGTACCCGTTGCCCCTCCTGTCTCGCATGAAGCAAGTACCCGATAAATTGGATCGTTTTCCCAAGTCCCATATCGTCGGCCAGACAAGCGCCCAGACCGAATCTGCGCAAGAACAGCAACCAAGACATACCCTCCGACTGGTATTTCCTAAGACTTGCCTGAAGCCCCGCTGGAGCCTTCACAAGAGGGATACGGTCCGTATGCTGAAGCTGTCCGATCAGCCCTGCCATATGGCTGTTTAACTCCACTTCAATGCGCAGCCGCTTCTCCGCTTCCTCAGCCGTCGTTTCAGTCAGGAATTCCGATTGGGCAGTCTGCCCGGCAAGCTCGCTCTCCAGCAGATGAAGCTCCATAATCTCGCGGAAAGACAATCCGCCGCCCTTGCCTACCCGCTTCATAGCTTTCCGTACGGCCTCAATGAACACGGGGTCCAGCTGAATCCATTTGCCGCGTATACGCATGAGGCGTTTGTTCTCCGCAGCAAGACGGCTAAATTCAATATCCGACAAATCGGTGTCGCCTATCGCAATCTTCCAATTAAACCGGATCAGCTGATCGATCCCAAACAAGGATCCCGAGCCTGAACCGGCTGAAGAGGATTGCAGCTGCGCTCTCAAGCGAGGCTGTGTTCTCCGCAGCTCCTCCCACCAGGAAGGCAAAAATACCTGGAAACCGGCCTGCAGCAGCATAAGGCTGTCTTGCTCCAAAAACCGCCAAGCCTCATCGTCTGTCAGCCGGCCCTTGAAGGTGCTTTCAGAAGACGCGGATGCGCCTTCCACCAGCTCTGGAACCATGAGCGCAATACGCTCCAGATCTGCAGCCAGCTTGCGTTTCAAGGCAGCAGTCCATTCTGCCGGAATCCCTTTGCGGCTGGACACGGCTTCACACAGCTCCTGCACGGATTCGTCCTCCAGCTCCTGCTCGAATACGATCGCCGGGTTCTGCTTGTCCTGCAGCACCAAGCTCAGCGTCCACGCTTCTTCTTCCAGCATCAATTGCTGCCCGGTCTCATCCTCGCTGCTCTCTGGCTCAGCGAATTGCGGCTCGACCAGCTGCAGCGCCACACGAAACGGAATGTCGTCCTTCTTCCAGCCGATCGAAACGAGCCAGGCTTCCTCGTCGAATCCGACAGCAGCGCCTGTTACCGATGCGACTGCCGCTGCTGGGTCAGCAAGAATAAGTGCGTTGCCAAGAGCGGCATCGCCACCCTTACCCACGGCAGCAGTTGCAGCCTTAATTCCAGCTGTTCCGGCAGGCCCAGCAGCTTCACCAGCTCCAACTAATCCACCCTGTCCATCCGCGGCGTTCTCCCCGCCTGCCCGGCCCTTGCGGCGGTCCGTCTTCGTCCGCTCAATCTTCAACGCTTCCGCGTCCTCGCGGTAGCGCGCCAGCAAGGGCTCCTGCTCCAGCAGCCCGCTCCAGGCTTCCGCCAGGGCCGGCTCCTCCGCCAGCAGCTGCTCGACAGCAGCGGAGAACCAGCTGCGCAGATCAACGCCTTCAGGAGCTAGCCGCCGCTCCAGCCAAACCAGCGCCTCCTCCCGATCCTCAGGAAGCAGCAGCTTCCACTCCAGCTCCCCGCGCTGCCAAGCGACCGGATCAGGGCGATACCAGCCCTTGTCCAAAGCCTGCCGCAGCAATCTCGCCGCCGCTTGTGCGCTTTGCAGCGTCTCGCTCCATTCGACAGGCAGGTACAGCGACGCGCCAGGCTCGGCCAAATAGTCCAGCGCATCATAAGCAGACAGCCTTAACGCTTCGCTGCGTTCGGGAATCCCCTGATCCAGCAGCACGCCGTACATGGAGCGCTCATGCCAGGGAAACAGCCTGGAGCGCAGGCTGTCGGCCGCAAGCTGCCCGCCCCGGTCATCGGCGTCAGACCATAAAGCCCAGCCGCCCTCCGCCAGAGGCTTGCCTTGTATAAGATAACTTCTCGTGTTCAGCATCTAGGCTCCCTCCTTCCGCAGCACCTTGAGCTCTTCCTGCAAAGCGCGGAGCCTCGAATACTTCACGCTGACATGCTCCAGATACAGCTCCCACCGGTCTATCCGCTTCAGCTTGCCGTACATGGTTCTCAGCTTTTTCATCAGCTTGACGGCCTGCTTGTAAGCAACCCGGTTCTTCTCCGCGATCAGCTTCTCGACGCTGTGATGGAACCAGGGGAGCAGCAGATGCTTCTGCTTCTGCTCGATCGGCTTGTAATCACTGACGCGGAGCTCCAGCGGCGTGTAGCCGAATGCCATATGCAGGTCCACCCATTCCCGGAACCTTTCCTGAGCCATGAGCTGATCGAGATAATATGGAAAGCTGTTCGGCAGCAGTTCAAGCATGGTTTTCTCCCATGCCTCTCTGAGCTTGCCCATGTCAGGATGCTTGTCCAGCAGCGTCTTCCAAAATTCATAGTACGTCCTATCGGGCTGCCCCCACTGGCTCACAAAGATCGGCGCCATCCGCTCCAGCCATAGCTGCAACCGGGCCCATTGGGCCGCATGCTGAAAGGCATACAGAAACGGATATATACGTCCGTGCCCGCGCAGCTTGAACTGCTGCAGCCTACTCAGCCCCGCCTCATCTTCCCCCGCGTCGATATCGAACATAATCCGAGCGGTCAGCAGCTGATCGTGCTGGCCCGAGCTCACGCCTTCCTGCCGAACCGCACGGCTGAGACGGGCAATCTCGCGCTCGGCGGCAGCTTCGGTTTCAAGCAAGCCTCTCCATAAGGAGATGTACACAGGCATCCAGGGAACAAAACTGCTCGAAGCCGGGAAAGCGTGCACGGCCAAATAAGCGATTGTCTCCTGAAGACGCTCGGGGTATAAACGCCATGCCTCGGCAGGCTCCATCGAACGGATGACATGCACCAGCCGGTTATAAATCTGATCGAACGTGAGGGACAACGCTTCCTGCATCGTATAGTAATCATATCCGTAAGCGTACCGGTAACCGGCCCCTGACAGCTCGTCAAGCAGTCTCATGGCAAACAGCAGCGTATGCAGCTCATAAAGCTCTTTCAGCGCAGGAGGCCAAGCCGAGCCCGAGGGAGCCAGTCCTCCGTACACCGTATTGTACAGCGTTTCGATAGCCCGCGAGCCTGACAATTTTTCGGGAGGAAACCGGTGCCGAAAATAGCGATGCCAGTCCTCCACGCTTGAGGAGGGGCCGGGAGTCTGTGCCTTGGCCTTCTTCATAGAGACTGCTTTCGATGCGGGTCTCTCCCCCTGTCTCAAAACGGCTGACTGCGCTCCCGTAAAAATGCCCCCTGAGCCGCCCCATGCATTCCCTCCCGGTCTGAAAATTTGCTGCGAATCAAGACCTAGCTCCTCTTCAAGATAAATAAAGGCAAGAGCAGCAATATGCTCGCAAGCGCTCCTTTTATGGCAAGTACATTCGCTGTCCGTGAAGCTTTCGAATCCGAAGCTGGGCTGCTCGTAAAACCCCAGGCTTCCTTCGGGTTTGGATACATTACCATCTACAAATCCCTCATCCGGATCCAAAACATATTCAAGGACGCATCCCGTCTGATACAACTGCCAGCCCGTCTGCATCGCCGGAAGCGTAAAGTAGCTGTAAAAAAGCCGTGTCCAATCCTTTAAGCCGCATTCCTGCATGGTTTGTCCCACTCCTTAATGCTCGCTGATCTTGCTTGATCGATGCTGCATCTTTCCTTTGCTTCTTATGAAAATTATCATAACATAATCTCGTTTCACCGCGAATCCCTGCCGCACCAACGCCAAAAAGCGGCATCCGCAGGGGATGCCGCTCTCTAGCCTTGCCGTGGCCGGATGGATTAGAATCCGCCCATGCCGCCCATACCACCCATGCCGCCCATATCAGGCATAGCCGGTTTGTCCTTCTCTGGTTTGTCTGCGATCACAGCTTCGGTCGTCAGGAACATGGAAGCGACGGAAGCGGCGTTTTGCAGCGCGGAACGCGTTACTTTCGCCGGGTCAACGATACCCGCTTCGATCATGTTCACCCACTCGCCGGAAGCGGCGTTGTAGCCGACGCCTGTCGTTTCTTTCTTCAGACGCTCAACGATGACGGAGCCTTCTTGACCAGCGTTAGCTGCGATCGTGCGCACAGGCTCTTCCAGAGCGCGCAGCACGATGTTAACGCCAGTTTGCTCGTCGCCGGACGCTTGAACGGCTGCAACTGCGCCATATACGTTCACAAGCGCCGTACCGCCGCCTGCTACGATGCCTTCTTCAACTGCCGCGCGCGTAGCGTTCAGAGCATCTTCGATGCGAAGCTTGCGCTCTTTCAGCTCAGTTTCGGTAGCTGCGCCGACCTTCACGACTGCTACGCCGCCAGCCAATTTGGCCAGACGCTCTTGCAGTTTTTCTTTATCGAACTCGGAAGTTGTTTCTTCCAGTTGAGCGCGGATTTGCGAGACGCGAGTGCCGATATCCTTCTTGTCGCCTGCGCCGTCCACGATGATTGTGTTTTCTTTTGTGATGCGGACTTGACGAGCGGAACCGAGCTGCTCCGGACGAGTAGCCTTAAGCTCAAGACCGAGCTCTTCCGTAATAACTTGGCCGCCGGTAAGAGCAGCGATGTCGCCCAGCATAGCTTTGCGGCGGTCGCCGAAGCCTGGCGCCTTGACAGCAACGCAAGTGAATGTGCCGCGCAGACGGTTCACGAGCAGAGTCGCAAGCGCTTCGCCTTCCACATCTTCTGCGATGATCAGCAATTGCTTGCCGGATTGAACGACTTTTTCAAGGATTGGCAGAATCTCTTGGATGTTGCCGATCTTCTTGTCTGTGATCAGGATGTGCGGGTTATCCAGAACAGCTTCCATCTTGTCCGTATCCGTGATCATGTACGGGGAGATGTAGCCGCGGTCGAACTGCATGCCTTCAACCACTTCAAGCTCAGTTGCGAAGCCCTTGGACTCTTCAACCGTGATAACGCCGTCCTTGCCAACCTTCTCCATAGCTTCGGCGATCAGTTCGCCTACTTCGTCGTCAGCAGCCGAGATTGCGGCAACTTGAGCGATGGATTGTTTGCCTTCGATTGGCTTGGCGATGCTAGCCAGCTCGTTCACAGCCGCTTTGACAGCTTTCTCGATGCCCTTGCGGATAACCATCGGGTTAGCGCCAGCCGTTACGTTCTTCAAGCCTTCGCGAATCATCGCTTGAGCCAGAACGGTAGCGGTCGTCGTGCCGTCACCGGCAACGTCATTCGTTTTGGTTGCTACTTCTTTAACCAGTTGAGCGCCCATGTTTTCGAATGCGTCTTCGAGCTCAATTTCCTTGGCGATCGTTACGCCGTCGTTCGTGATCAGCGGGCTGCCGAATTTTTTCTCCAGAACGACGTTGCGGCCTTTAGGACCAAGCGTTACCTTAACAGCGTTCGCCAGAGCGTCGACGCCGCGAAGCATCGAACGGCGAGCTTCTTCACTGAATTTAATGTCTTTAGCCATGAATAAACCCTCCCGAATGGAAAATGTATGGTGCGGCGCGGTTCGATAAGCCTCCATTTGCCTGGAGCTTATGGAACTTGCACCTATATTGAACAGGTTCGAATATTTCTAAGTAAGGTTGCCAAGCTTAAGTATGAGGCGCAGTTTTGCAGCCTTAAGCCAATACGGCCAATACGTCGCTTTCGCGCATGATCAACAAGTCGCGGCCTTCGAATTTCACTTCGGTACCGGCATATTTGGAGAAAATGACACGGTCGCCTTCCTTGAGCTCGAGCGCTACGCGTTCGCCATCCTTGAGTGCACCGCTGCCGACTGCTACAACTTTACCTTCTTGCGGCTTTTCCTTCGCCGTGTCAGGCAGTACGATTCCGGATGCGGTCGTTTCCTCCTTAGCGATGGCTTCGATAACTACGCGATCACCCAATGGTTTGATCATGAGAAAATGCCTCCTTTAAAATGTGGTACGAGTTTCGATTAGCACTCGGTTGTCTCAAGTGCTAACAACACTATTTATGATAACCACTTCGCATTCATTTTGCAAGTGGTTTTACAATTTTTTAGGCGCCCTATCCATTGTCTCCCCGCCCCTTACCGAATATACCCGCAGGCTCCTTCAGCCGGAAAAGAAGGGTTTAACCGGCTTATCCATGTCTAAGCAGGCTTTACGCCTTACTCGGGCCTTACTCGGGCCTTACTCGCCATAATTCGCCGTGTATCACAGTATCTTGCCATAATACAGGGCATCCCCAATCATGGCACATACTTCCCGGAGCGGCCACAGGGTTCCATGGACACGACGAAGCTCCCGTCTGCACAGCAAAAAAGCCTGTCAATCGACAGGCTTCGGCACGGCTTCTTCTCTCCAGCTCTCATCTTGGAGCTGCTGCTTATGGTAAATTCTCGCCGACAGGTAAACGCTGAATTCATACAGGATAATCATCGGTACGGCCACGACGATGGCGGATATCGCGTCGGGCGGCGTAATCATGGTGGAAATGATGACTAGAATCAGGTAGGCGAAGCGGCGCACCTTGCGGAGCAGCTTCGGATTCAGCAGCCGGATTTTCGTTAGAAACATCACGACGATCGGCAGCTCGAAGACAAGCGCGATCGGCAAAATAATATTAAACATAAATCCGAAATATTGCGCAATCCCGTACGTTTCGCTAAGCTGCAGGCTTTTGGCGATGGAGGTAGTAAAAATAAAGGCCATCTGAAAAACGATAAAATAGCCGAAGGCCAAACCAAGCAAAAACATCAGAAACGCGAACGGCACGTAGAGCAGCGACGCCTTCTGTTCCACCTCGCGCAGCCCCGGCTTCAGAAACGCCCACAGCTGGTACAACGTAAACGGAAGCGTAATCAGCAGCCCCATGACAAGCGCAAAATTCATGTACATTTTGAGCGGATCCCAAGGGGAAAATGCATTCCAGTTGATGCCGCTCGCCGGAGGTACCGACTTGAGGAACGTAATCAGTGGATTGGCCGCGAACAACCCTATGGCCATCCCGACGATCAAGACGACGACGGTCCATATAATCCGCTTGCGCAGCTCCGTTAAATGCTCGACTAAAGTCATGCCCTCGTCCTGCAAAATTGCTCACCTGCCCTTTCCGTATCAGGACTTAGTCCGGCAGTCTCCTGGGGTTGCTCCGGGCCGCTCGCCCCGCTTCTCCTCCACCGGAGGAAGACGGCGCGTCCTGCAGCGGGGTCATCCCTCCCACAGGATCCGGGACCGGCGGCACTGCGGCCTCCGGTAGCCTGTCTCCCGCGTCTGAGCCGGCAACAGTCTCAGGCGCGCTATTGGCGGCAGACGCCGGCGGCGTCTGTGCGGACTGAGCAAGCGTTCCTTCCTGGACCGCCTGCTCGGCAGCCGTTTCGACCGCCTGCTGAGCGGAGGCGGCGGCAGCCTGCCGCTCGCCCTCTGCAGCCTCAGGAGTTTGCGCTGAAGACGATGCAGGCGGAGTCACGTCCTTGCGTTCCGCTTTGACAGGCTCGTCGCTGAGCAGATCGCGGGCTCCCTGTTTGAACTCGCGGATCGTTTTGCCCAGCGAGCGGCCAAGCTCCGGCAGCTTGGCCGGTCCGAATATGATGAGGGCGACAACCGCTATCAATATAAATTCGCTCGTTCCAATATTGCCTAACATGCAGCCTCCCCGACCCTTCTTCACTAACTTCCCCCACCAAGTGGGGCGCGGCTTCAAGCTACTGCACATACCAAACCGCGAGCAAGCATGCGTCTCTCCCGCTGCCGCCAGTTGTCTTGCGGTCTGCTGCGCCAGTCTCTAACAGTTCCGGAAGTTCTAACAGCTCTCATAGCTCTTACAGCTCTTACGGCTCTTACAGCTTTAACAGTTCTCTCAGCACTCTCAGCTTTAACAGTTCTAACAAAAGTTCTGACCAAACAGCTCTAACAGCCCTGCAGTCCCCCGTATCCAAGCTCCGAAATATCCTCGCGGACGATGACTTCACCGGCGCAAACGCGGGGAAGCAGCACATCGAATGACGTATACGGATCGTGCATCACACAGCCGGGCAGCCCCATCACGGGCACGCCGTCCAGATAGCCGATGAGCAGCATCGAGCCCGGCAGCATCGGGGTTCCGTAGCTGACGATATCCGCGCCCGCCTGCTTGATCGCGCCGGGCGTCCTGTCATCGGGATCGACCGACATCCCGCCCGTAAGCAGGATAAGATCCGCCCGGTCCTCCTCCAGAAAGCGGCGTATTTCCCGTGCGATGACGTCGCTGTCATCCGGAGCGAGCCGCTGCTCGATGATCTCCGAGCCCAGCGCCTCGACCTTACTCCTGACGACCGGGCCGAATTTGTCGGCGATACGTCCCTTGAACACCTCGCTGCCCGTCGTGATCAATCCGACCCGCATGCGGCGGAAGGGCTTCACCTCGATCAAGGGGGCTGTCGAAGCGGCTATGATCGCTTCCGCTGCGGCGACGCGCTCCTCTTCGATCACAAGCGGGATCACGCGAGTCCCCATCAGGGGCCGCCCGGGCAAGACGACAGCGTTCGAGCGGATCGTCGACATGATGATCTGATCCAAGCTATTAACCCGGTCAATCCGCTTCTTGTCGAGCTTGGCCAAGCCATGTATCGTCGACTTCAGGGTAATTTTGCCTTCGTGAGGAGGGGTAAGCTCAATATGGGGCCCTGCAGCAGCCTGTGCCAAGCGGAGAGCCGCTTCATCCTCGTGCAGGAAGCCGGATTGAAGCCGCAGCGTGTAGATATGCTCCTTGCCAATGCTAAGCAGCGCCGGAATGTCCTCCTCGCGGATGACATGGCCTTTCTTGAAGAGCCTTCCCTTGAACTGCCCGGGGAGAATTTGCGTCAGATCATGGGCCAGCACCAATCCGACCGCCTGCTCGACCGCTACTTCCTCCAGTATGCCGTCAAGCTTCTTCATCCCCATGCTCCCCTTCGCGCCCGGACAAAATGGCCAGCGCGTGCGGCAGCTGATCCATGATGGCGGACAAGTTCTCCGATACGCCCTTGGGGCTGCCAGGCAGATTCACGATCAACGAACGGCCGCGAATGCCGCATATGGCGCGCGAAAGCATCGCACGACGCGTCTTCTGCATCGAATACATCCGCATCGCCTCAGCGAGCCCGGGCACCTGCCTCTCGATGACCTCAAGCGTTGCCTCCGGCGTGACATCGCGCACCGCCAGTCCTGTACCGCCCGTCGTAAGGATGAGATCGGCTTTGAAGTAATCGGTCATCTCGATCAAGGCTGCCATAATCTCGTCCTTCTCATCGGGCACGATTCGATACTCGATAATTTCGCCATGCATTTCTTCTTCGATCAATTCCCGAATAACCTGTGCACTAGTGTCTTCCCGTTCTCCGCGCGATCCGCGGTCGCTTGCGGTCAATATCGCCACTTTCCAGCGCATGTAGCCTACTCCTCCCCATTTGGCATTCATCTTCTCCCGAAGCCGGAAGTCCGGTGAACAACGCGCGGCCTGCAGCCGATCGGGTTTCCACCCGCTGTTTTCCACTCCCTATCGGCTCTCCGGCCTCCTGTCCACCGGACCTCTAGCTCTACGCATCGTGCCGGTAATCGCCGCTCTTGCCGCCTGTCTTGGCCAGCAGCAGCGTCGGTCCGATCCGCATCGATTTCTCCGCCGCCTTGCACATGTCGTACACCGTAAGCGCAGCGGCGGACACGGCTGTCAGGGCCTCCATCTCGACGCCCGTCTGCCCCTTCGTCCGAACGGTCGCTTCTATGTACAGCTCTCCCTCGCCGTTATCGGTAAATGCAATATCTACACCGGTTAAGGAAAGCGGATGGCACATCGGGATCCAATCCGACGTCTTCTTGGCCGCCATGACGGCTGCCACCTGAGCAACCGCCAGCACATCGCCCTTCTCTATGCGCCCTTGACGAATCCGCGCAAGCGTGGACGGCTGCATTGAAATCGTCGTGCGGGCCGTCGCCGTCCGGACCGTCTCTCCTTTGTCGCTGATATCGACCATACGGGCCCGACCTTGTTCGTTGAAATGAGTCAGCCGCGGCTCGCCCGGCCCGGGCTGCGGCTGCTCATCCGCTTTGCGTCGTTCCTCCGTCATCTGATCTCTACGCCTCCCTCCAGGATGCGCCTGGACTCGGTAACCAGCTCGTTAATGCGGAAATCGAACAGTCCCATAGGCACCTCGTCGATAATCTGGGCATCGAAGGCAGCCGCTAAAATATAAGGCTTCGGCAAGCCTGTCCGCACATACTGCTGCATGAAGCGGTCGTAGAAGCCTCCGCCGTAGCCGAGCCGGCCCATCTTCAGATCGAAGGATAAACCCGGCACGAGCGCCACATCAATCTGGCGGATATCGAACAGCTGCGGAGCTTTGGCTACAGGCTCCCGGATTCCCCAGGTGCCGCGCTCCAGATCGGCATAGGATTTGATCTCATAGAGCTTAAGCTGCTTTTGAGCCGGGATGACCTTCGGCACGACGACGCGCCAAGGCCGCTTCCAGCAGGCCTCCAGCACGGAGGTGACGTCCACCTCGGACTTGACGGGCATATAAGCGAACAAGGTAGGCTTGCGCCGGACCGCAGGATCGGGAACCATAAGCTCCTCCAGCCTCGCGATTAGCTTGCGGCTGATCTCCTCGGACTTCCGGCGGCGTTCCTCCTCGCCGATATCGGATCGGACCGCCTCGGCTTGCCGCCTCAGTTCAATTTTTTTCTCTTTAATATTCATAAGAAACGGCCTCTTTTCACGAAGCGATAAAAACTTGGCAGTTGGGACAAGTTCCGTTTTGCAAATCAAAACGCCATTTTCATCAGTTTACAATAAATGTTCAATAAAAAAAAGCATCGGCCCGAAACCGCAGTCCCCCTGCCAGCCAAGCATGATCGGATGGACCGAAGGAGCCTGTCCGGCCCGGCCCGGTCCAGCTCAGGTGAGCGCTGGCCAGCAGCTGGTCAGCCGAGGCCCCGCCGACCAGCGTCGGGCCTACGGACTGCAAGGGCTCCAGCCGCAGGCTGTTGGCCAGTCCCTGAAGCAGCGGATCCTGGCGCCCGGTATTGAAATCGCCGAGCAGCACAAGCGGCCCCTGCACCCGGCTCAGCCTGAGCTCCAGCTCCGCCAGCTGCTTTTCCCTGGCCGATGCGGACGTGTCTAGGTGCACGGAGGCCACGGTCAGCTCGCCTTGGGGCAGAAGCACGGTGGCCAGCAGCAAGCAGCGCGGCTCCTTGCCTCCGCTGAGCCTGTAGAGCTCGCTGTCCTTCACCGGATAACGGCTCAGCAAAGCGATGCCGTACTGGGAGAGTCCGGAGCGAACCGCCGGCGCAAACAATACATGCATCCGCAGCGTCCTGGCCAGCAGGGCCGCCTGATCCTGCAGTCCGCTGCGCAGGCGGAACCTGTCCACCTCCTGCAGCGCGATAAGATCCGCCTTCTCTCCGGCGAGCTCGGCGGCTATAGAGGCAGGACGAACCCGGCCATCAAGGTTCTCCGCATGATGAATATTATAGGTAGCGATGCGTACGGTCGCGGCATCGTCGTCAGCGGCATAGACAGCGGATGCGGCCGGCGTGCCCGCCGCGCCGGGGCCGCCCCCATAAGGCATGTATAGAGGTTTGTCGCCCGGCGGGTGAAGCAAGGCGGCAGCGGCGGCCCAAGCCGGCAGCAGCGCCAGGAGCAGCAGCGCCCGCCGAATTAATCCCCAGCCGGCGGGCTGGCGAAGGATGTCTTTTGTCCGGTCAGGAATAGGGTGCATGAGCGCAGCGCCTGCCTCTCAAAGTGGAATTGTGCAAGGGAGGAAAATCTCAGCATAACGCGACATAACCGCTTCTGTAACCGGGGAACCGCTGGAAATCGAAAAATACCGCCGATTGTGCTACACTTATAGCATCTATGTGCAGCTACCGGCCGCACGTGTAACCTTGTCGCATCAGGGAGGCTTTAACCATTATGCTTTTGCAAGTCAGCAATATCGCCAAGAGCTACGGCGTCACAAGCGTGCTCTCTCATATAACGCTCCAGATCGAAGCCAGGGAGCGGATCGGACTGGTCGGCGTCAACGGAGCCGGCAAATCGACGCTGCTGCAGATTATCGCCGGCGAGCTGTCCTATGATCAAGGAAACATTTTTAAAGCCAAGGAAACGAAAATCGGGTATCTGAAGCAAAACTCGGGCCTTCACTCCGACCGTTCGATGTGGGACGAGCTGATCAGCGTATTCGCAGGCGTGCTGGAGACCGAGTCCGAGCTCAGACGGCTTGAGGCGCGCATGTCCGATCCCGATGTCCTGGCTGACGAGAAAAAAACCGAGGACACGATGCGCCGCTACGCCGAGCTGTCCGACAAGTTCCGCGCGTCCGGCGGCTACGAGGTTGAGGCCAAGGTACGCGGCGTGCTGAACGGCATGGGCTTCGGCCATATGGACCATGCCACCCCGGTACAGGCGCTTAGCGGCGGGCAAAAAACAAGGCTGGCGCTCGCCAAGATGCTGCTGGAAGCCCCGGATCTGCTGCTGCTCGACGAGCCGACCAACCACCTGGATATTCCGACCCTGACCTGGCTGGAGCAATATTTGCGCTCTTATCCGGGCGCTATTCTGGTCGTATCGCATGACAGGTATTTCCTCGACGCGCTGGTGGATGCGATCTATGAAATCGAGCGAACCTCCTCCAAGCGGTACACAGGCAATTACTCCCGTTACATCGAGCTGAAGCAGGCCAATTACGAGATAGAGCTGAAGCAGTTCGAGAGGCAGCAGGAAGAAATTGCGAAGATGGAGGAATTCGTACAGAAAAATATTACGCGCGCCTCGACGACCAAGCGGGCCCAAAGCCGCCGCAAGGCGCTGGAGAAAATGGATCGGCTGGACAAGCCGCTCGGCGACCTGAAGCGCGCCAGCTTCTCCTTCGAGGTCGAGGTGCCCACCGGCCGCGAGGTGCTCGACGTGCGCGGGCTGTCACTCTCCTATGATAGAGCCAAGCCGCTGGCCCGGAACATCACGTTCCAGTTGCGCCGCGGGGACACGGCGGCCTTGATCGGACCGAACGGCATCGGCAAAACGACCCTGCTGCGCACCCTCATCGGTCAGCATCAGCAGGACCGCGGAACGTATCAATGGGGAGCCAACGTGAAGATCGCCTACTACGATCAGGAGCAGACCGGGCTGAATCCGAACCAGACCGTGCTGGAGGAAGTTTGGAATGCCTTTCCTCATCTGGAGGAAGGAAGGGTTCGCACCGTGCTGGGCAGCTTCCTGTTCAGCGGCGAGGATGTGTTCAAGAAAATCGGCTCGCTAAGCGGCGGCGAGAAGGCCCGGGTCTCGCTGGCCAAGCTGATGCTGCTTAAAGCGAACGTGCTCATTCTAGATGAGCCTACCAACCATCTGGACTTATTTTCGAAGGAAGTGCTGGAATCGGCGCTGATCGATTACGAAGGCACGCTGCTCTTTATCTCCCATGACCGTTACTTCCTGAACAAGATGGCCGAGAATATGCTGGAGCTGTCGCCTGATGGCATCACGGCATACCTGGGCAATTACGATGATTACGTGGAGAAAAAGCTGGAGCTGGCCGAGATCGAACAGCAGCGGCTCGCCCAGGAAACAGCGAAGCGAGCAGCGGCTGGCAGCAGTTCCGCCAAGGGCGCCGAGAAAAGCGGAAGCCCCGGACACGCCGCAGATAACGGGCCTGCGAATTCCTATGAATCGGGCAAGCTGGCCAAGCGCGAGGAACGGAGCCGCCAGCGCAAGCTGGAGCAGCTCGAAGCCCAGATCGCGCAGCTGGAGGCCGACATCACGGAGCTGGAGGAGGCGCTGGCGCTTCCCGAGGTATTTAACGATTATGTGCTGGTCCAGGAGAAAAACGAGCAGATCGAAGCCAAGCGCAGCGAGCTCGCTTCCTGCTACGAGCAGTGGGAACAGCTCGCAGAGTAGCCGGTTGGGATCGCAGAAAGGAAATAAAAACGCCTGCAGCTGAAATGCCCGGCATTGTTAGACCTTATCTAACAGTTGGCGGGCAATTCGAGCCAGCAGGCGTTTTTGTTTGGTTGGGGTGGAGGGCCGCTCCCCCTGCTGCGTTATGACGCCCGGGATAATCGTCTACACCTCCGCTTCAGCGCCTTTTTCCTGCAGGCAGAGCAGCAGCAGAGGCACGCTGCCGTATACGATCATGGCCGCTGCGGCCACGATGCCGGAATCGTTGAGCACGAGCGCGGCAAGCGAGCCGAGCACATTGGCGCAGCACCCGTGCATCAGAAACGGGTAGCGCTTCTCCCACGCCCGAAGCCGGCCCTTCGGGCGCAATACGAGCGCGGCCATGACGAGCAGGCCGGTCAGCAGCACCTTGCTCCAGGCCGATACCTGGAGCAAATGAAGATTCATCGTCAGCTTGCGTCTGACGATAGCCGCGATGTCGTCCCAGCGGCCTTGCCGCAAGGACGCAAAGGCCCGTCCGATGTGGGTGCTGCGCCCCGCATCGGACGGCAGCAGGGCGCTGCCGGGCTCGGCGGCTGCGGCAGCCACTGCGGCTGCGGCAGAGCCGCTCTCCCCCGCCGGGGCGGGGAGAGCGGCGGCGTTCAGCAGCCACAGCCCTGCCAGCGCGGCGGCCACGGGCAGCGCCAGCGCCAGGCTGAGGCGGCGCCAGCGCAGCGGCCCGCCGGAGGCAAGCCGCGCGGCGAGCACGCCGAAGCCGGCGCCTGCGGCCAGGGCGCCGCCGGCGTTGGCGCCGACCGCCGGCGCAGCGAGCGCCGCGGTCGTCAGGCTGCCGACCGCGGCGGCCGGCCAGGCGGCAAGCCAGCCGGGCTGCCCCGGCGCAGCGGCCCGACGCGCTGCGGGCGCCGCTCCCCTTTTCGCCGCCAAACGAATCCATGCCGTCCTTGCGCTCACCTGGATGCCGCGCAGCAAGCCCCGCCGCCGGGCATCCTTTTTCCGCCTGCCGCCATGCACAAGCTCCAGAGCTGCGCTCAGGCCAAGCAGCGAAGCCCCGAGCAGCACCCCCATGCATTCGTTGCCGATGCCATAATAACGCGCTCCGATCATCGCATCGTAACCCAGTACCGAGCGCTTCATCAGCGGAGCCCCGAGCAAACCGTCGGCCACGATCAACAGCGAGACGCCGATTCCGCACAGCGCCAATATCCGGATCAGAGCTGACCGGCGCCCGGCTGCAGCGCTTGCCCTCCAGCTTGCCGCGCTTGCAGCGAGCACAAGCAACACAAGCCCGAATCCCCTCGCCCCGCTGCCATTCGCCCAGCCCAGCGCGATAAGCAGCGCCGGCATCCAAAGAATGGAGAGCAGCAACAGCTGCAAGCCTCTGAACAAGCCGCGGCTTCCGCCGAACAGCATCCAGGCAGCCGCTAGCCCCAGCAGCATAACCGCAATTTCATACACGGCAAGCCCGTACAGAAGCGGGGGCCTCAGCCGGTAAATGCCGCTTAACGAATCCATTTCGCCGAGCAGCCAAGACAATGCGCGCCCCTCTCCCTCTGCAGCACTCTGATTCATAGAGGAAGTCGGTGTGCCGCCCGGATTCCGGGCCAGGCTGCGAATCGGCTGCCCGATCATGTGTCGGGTTGCGGACAAGCCAAATTCGGCCAGCAGAGTTGGAGCCAGATCGGACGCTGCAACAATCCCTTCCCGATAGGTTGTAGCAGAGGTCATAATCCTCGGCCCGGTCCATATTCCTACAGAGTCATCCTCTCTGGATCGGCTCGGACTCCAGCGAAATACAGGGGTCAGCAGCTTTTTCTCCCGCACCGCCTCCGGATGGACGGCCGGACTGACGAGCCACAGCATATGACGCTCGGCCGGTCTTTGGCGGCTTCGGATAACGACAGCCGAACGGACAAGCGCCACCAACCGCTCGACTTCTGACAACGCCAGGCGCTGCTGATCCCCGGGTTTAACCACTTCCTCGTTCCCGGCCGCCCCGCTCTGTCCTGTGCCTGCATATGCACGAGCAAGGCCGTCGTACTCAAGCACATTCAAGCTGCCCTTAGCGAACGATGGAGCATCGCCTGCCCCGACCGGCCGTCTCGTACCTCCAGCCTGCAGCCAGCTTTGCCTCAGCAGCCGGGAAGCATCCGCAACCGTCGCGTAACCCCCGCCCGGCACATGGCCCAGCTCATCCGTCACCATCAAGGCGGCCTGCAGCGAACGGTTCTCCTCGCGGCTCCGGTCTGTGAAGCCAGCTCGCCCCAAGCTCCAAGCCGCAGCCCTCACTCCCTCATCCCTCAGCGCTCCCCCCAGCGTCCCTGGCGCCGAGCGGAATCCGCCCGTCTGATTCCTCGCCTGCAAGCGCTCTATGCCCGGCACCCTCCAGCCCCGATCTTCGGCTTTCCAACCGTTAACTTCCCCGATCGCCGGAAAGGCCCCTGGCATGGCACGTACACGTCCTTCCATCCCTGCCGCGTTAGTCTGATTAGCATGAAACCAGGGTCCGCCGCGACTTAAAAATTCGAAGCGTGCGGGACGCCGCCAGCCGCTTGCCCCTGCGCCCTTGGCCCGAACGGGAGCTCCTGCTCCCCAGGTGGCGTATACGGATGCAGTGCCTTTGTCCGAAAGCCTGACGTTCATAGCCGCAACATCGCTTTCCATGCTGAGGCTTCGCAATGCCGGATAGCGATCCAGCATTCCGGGCGCAAGCTCCAGAAACGACAACCCGGGCAGCGACAGGATCGTGACATGCGTCATGACGCTACCCCGATTCGGCTCCTCCGCTGCCAGACTGTTTCTTTCCGCTTCTTCAATGCCTCTCTCCGCTTTGTCGTCCGCCTTCTCTGCTTGTTCGTCCACTCTTTGGGCTTGTTCGTCTGTCCTCTCCGCTTGTTCGTCCGCACTCTGCGCTTGTTCGACGGCTCTCGCCGTCTCCGCCTGCCACACGCTGGCGCTGGCTGTCGAAGCCAGCAGCCCTCCCGACATGATTAGCAGCAGAACAACACGAACAACGTGCTTCACCTTCCGTCCTGCCTGGGTAATTGTAAGATATCCACTGTGCATAACTATCCTCGATTCAGGTCTCGGCCTTTTGACATGTACGATGAAATAACGCCCTATTCTCCGTACTTTTCCCAAATCGAAGGACATTATCCAGCATGTGTATAACCAAGGAAGGCAGTTCATATATCCACAGGATTATCCCCAGAAAAAAATGTCACTTTCCCTAGAAAATTCGGCGTTTTTTTCTTCATCCACAAAGTTATTCACATTATCCACAGCTTCATGTTAAAAAAGTTATTCAGCATCCCGGGAAAAATCCGCTATGCATCCCGCCTTATTTCATAGGCTTTTTTGAAGTTATCCCCTGTTATACACAAGCCCTGTGGATAACTTTTTCCACAGGGCTTGGTAGCTTCTTCTCTGTCGCTTATGGGGTCGAAATTCCAACTTCTGCCGCCGCCTCGGCTAGTCTCGCCTCATTGTTCGCTGGAGAGCTCTGCTGCTTCTCCCACTCCCTGGCCGCCTGGTTGCAGGCCGCCATAAATGCATGCGCAGCCGCCAATATAATATCGCGCTGGGCGGATACTCCCCGGTACGACTGCCCGTGAGCCAGCACGGTTACGATCGCTTCTCCGCTGGCTTCCTCACCCGAGGAGAGCGAGTACAGTTCCAAATCGGCGAACTCGGCCTCAAACGGCAAAGCCTGCTTGATGCCCGATACGACGGCTTCTACCGGACCTTCGCCCGTACCGATGTACACCTTCTCTTCACCCGCAGCTTCATCCCGGATCGTACACGAAGCGACGCGGTGCCCGGCATTGCCCGTAACCACCTGGACCGAGGTCAAGGAGTACGGCTCCATCACCCGATTCACCGCAGCTCCCACAAGCTCCAGCAGCTGATGATCATGCACAACCTTTTGCCGGTCGGCCATCTCCTTGAACGCCGCATAGAAGCTTTCCATCTGCTCTCCGTCCAGCTGTACGCCCAGTTCGCTGACCCGATGCTTGATCGCATGACGGCCGGAATGCTTGCCCAGAATAATCATGCTGCGCGGAATCCCGAGCGCCTCCGGGTCCATGATCTCGTACGTGTTGCGGTTCTTCAGCAAGCCGTCTTGATGGATGCCCGCTTCGTGCTGGAAGGCGTTGCGTCCGACAACCGGCTTGTTGAACGCGATCGGGAAGCTCATCGCCCGGCTGACCATCTGGCTCGTAGCGAAAATATGCTCGGGCTGAATGGCGGTTTCCGCGCCCATGGCATTTTTCCTTGTGTCAAGCGCCATTACCAGCTCCTCCAAGGAACAGTTGCCGGCGCGTTCCCCGACTCCGTTCACGGTCACCTCCACTTGGCTGACTCCGGCCTTGATCGCAGCCAAGCTGTTCGCCACCGCAAGCCCCAGATCATTGTGGCAATGGGCGCTGAAGCGAACCCGGTCCGAACCGCGGACATTCTTCATGACCCGGGTAAACATGGCCCCATATTCTTCAGGCAGCGCATAGCCTACCGTATCGGGAATATTGATAATCGTTGCGCCTTCTTCGATAACCGCTTCGATCACCTCGAACAGAAATTCATCCCCGGTCCTTGTAGCGTCCATCGGCGAAAATTCGAATTCATCGACAAATTGTCTGCCGTACGCGACCATCTCTCTGGCCAGCGCCACCACCTGCTCACGCGATTTTTTCAGTTGGAAATCCAGGTGGATATTGGACGAGGACAAGAACATGTGAAGCCTGCGCTTCCCGGCGTCCTGGGTCGCCTTGACCGCTGCGTCGATATCGATCTTCACCGCGCGGGCGAAGCCGCAAATCTCGACGTTCTGCAGCTCGCGCGAAATCTGCTGAACTGCCGCGAAGTCGCCGGGGCTGGAGATCGGAAAGCCCGGCTCGATCACATCGACTCCCAGCTTCGCCAGCTGGCGGGCAATGACGATTTTCTGGGCGGGCGTCAAAGTCGCACCCGGCGCCTGCTCCCCGTCGCGCAGCGTCGTATCGAATATTGTGATCGGTCTGTAGATTTGGGTTTGAGCTTGAACTTGATTTTGTACATGTTCCATAGTGAACAGTCCTCCTTGGGTTTGGGTTTTCTTTCTATGGGGACAGCATGTCGTTTACTGTTTAGGCTAACAAAAAAAGCCCGCGTCTCTTTGGAAATAAGAGACGACAGGCTTATAGGCCAATGCCGCGGTACCACTCTTGTTGGATCTGCTCTCCTGACAGTCGTGCACTACCGTCATAAGGCCGATCCCGCTTGAAACGTTGATCACGGAGACTGCTCCGTCGGAATCTGGGTCATAAACTGAGCCGTTGGCAGCCGTCAGCCTCGTGGGCCTTCGAGCTCTACGCGTCATCGTTATGCTCCGTCAATTCCGCCGCTCCCGGGCGAGCTTCAGTCGATTCCCCTGCTGCGTCGCACCACCCCGCAGCTCTCTGTTCAGGCGAATATCGCTTACTGTTCCCGTTCTTAGCGTGTATATTATTCAGTTGTCCGAGCGGGGCGCCCGCTGAAACCAAAAAAGCCCGCCGTCTCTGTAAATAAGAGACGACAGGCTGTTCCTATCGCGGTACCACTCTTGTTGACATTGCTTAAAATCGCCGGAGGCGATAACAATGTCCGCTCAAAGCCTGATCACGGTGGCGAACCGTCCAAACCTGCTGTCCCCTGAAATAAAGCGTGCAGCGCTGCGCGCAGGACGATCAGTCTGGCCGCTCCCGGGTGAGCTTCACCTTGTACCTATACTGCGTTGCACCATGCCGCAGCTCTCTGAGATAGGTTGCCGGTTACTGTTCCCGTTCGTTGCGTTTTGATTTGTTAGTCATTATATGCCGGCCCGGCGGAAATGTCAACAGGACGAATGGACGCATTTACGAAGCATGATTTCAGCCCTCGCTTACTTTTCCTGTCCGTATACCCGAATTTCCGCTACCTCAGCCCGGGCGCATCCGTTCGTCAGCTCCGCGACAAGCCGGATTTTCCCTGCAAGCATGTCTTCAGGCAGATGGTGTACCCGCTTGCGCTTGCGGTTGCCCTTCACGGCGACCACCGTCGTCCAGCCGGAGTCCTCCCGCCACAGCTCGATCCGGTAATCGCGAATAAGCTCCGGAATGACCTCAAACGGGGTTTTGATAAAGTGAAGATTGATCAAATATTCGTTGACGTCGTCGTTAAAGGTGACGTGTATCTCCCGGACTTGCACCGGCTGCTCCCAGTCCAGCTCGAGCCAGGCTTCCTCCCCGGACCGGAGCGGCTCGGATGCCCACATGTGGGGCGAGCCGTACGGCCGGCTGTACCCATCCGTTGCTCGGTGCGGCGCGTAAGCCTCCGTCTCTTCGGCCAAGCGGAAGCAAAATGGCTGCCGGACGAGCGATTTCATGCTCCATTGGATCACCGGCTGGTCGAGCCGCCGGTCTTCGAGCCCGGAATCGACTTCGGCATGCGCCGAACGGGCGAAGGACAGTACCCCCGTTAACGGCTCATCCGACACGTGCAGCGCCGCATCCGGGTTCGCTTTGATAATCAGGAAGCCGTTTTGCGGCCGCTCCGGCCTCCAGGCGATCGGCAACGTGATCCACTGGCGCTCACCGGCAGACACTCCGGCGCGCGCCGCAGCAACCAGCGTATGGGGAATATAATTTTCCGCCAGCCCCGTATCCCAAAGCTCGGCTTCGACGACGGTCGCGGCCGCGGCGTCGACCAGCAGCTCGATACCGTCGATATGGGGATCGATCGGCAGCAGCAGAGCCGCATCGGTATGAAGCGGGAACAGCCGGCAGGAGCGCTCGACACGAAGACGTCGCAACGTGCTGGAGGCTGCAACCGCCGCCCCTCGGGCCCAATCGGCCGGGTCGATATGGCGGATGCCGATGACGGCCGCATCCTGACGCAGCAGCGTCTGCTGCAGCCGCTCCATATGGCCTTGAGCCAGCTCTCTGGGCGTCAGTCTGAGTTCCGCGCACAAGGCCGCGCCTGTCCCGGCGGCTTCGCCCATGACGGCGCAAGTCGCCATTACCCGCGTCGTGCCGAACGCGATATGCGTGGCGCTGATGTTGCGTCCCGCGAACAACAGGTTATCGACGTTGACCGAATACAGCGAGCGGAACGGGATATGGTAGATGCCGTCCGGGTGGAGGTGCTTGGACCCGCCCTTGGCCGAATACATCCCTTCGGGCGGATGCAGATCGATCGACCAGCCTCCGAACCCGATCCGGTCGGCGAACGGCGTTTGCCCGGTAATATCGTTCTGATGCAGCATGTAATCGCCTATAAATCTGCGGTATTCCCGTTTCCCCGGAAGCGAGCCGACCCATTCGAGCGTCAGCGTGTCAGCGTCGAATTTCCCGGAATTTTTAATATAGTCCCATATGCCGTAAATAGCCGCCCACAGCTCGTCGCGAATTCGCTCGTTGTCGTGCACAGTGTCCAGCTCGCCGCCCCATTCAATCCACCAATAATGACAGCCGGAATCGCCGCTGCGGATGATGCGCCTCATCGGAATGGACGTCTGCTCGATATTTTTGGCGAAGGACGGCGGCACATATTTCACCGGATAACCGACATCCTTCGTATAGAACAGAATCGTGCTGCCGAGCGTCACCTCGTCCGCCTTCTCCGGAGCGAGGCTTTCGCCGAATTCATGCCGGGCCTCCCGGCCCAGACGATACCGCGCTCCCGCAAGAAAGCCGACCAGCCCGTCTCCCGAGCAGTCGAGAAACAGCTCGCCCTCGAAGCGGATGCTCCGCTCGGAGCCCATCATCCAGCCGTGTACGGCGCGGATGCGACGCGAGTCAGAGCCGCCCTCCGCATCGACCTGCCTAACATCCGTGTTCAGGAACAACTCGATGTTGCTTTCGGCCCGTACCGCTTCCAGCACGACCATATCCCAATAATACGGGTTGCCGTCCGGGTTGCGGAACTGATTCTCCAGAAACAGCTCTCCCATAATGCCTGTCTCACGCGCATACCGGTTGACCCCTGTGGCGCAAGCCCCGCTCACCCAAACCCGCACCTCGCTGCTCGAATTGCCGCCCAGAACAGGCCGGTTGTGCACGAGCGCCACCTGCCGGCCCAGACGCGCGGCCGAGATCGCCGCACAAACCCCGGCAAGGCCGCCGCCGATGACGACGATCTCCTTGCGCACCGTCTCTTCTCTCATCGTCTCCGCCCCCTAGCCTCGTTCTATTTCCGCTATCATTCGCTCGTATAGTCTCCGCACCTGCGACTTGCCTTGCTCAGACAGCGGAGCAAGCGGCGCGCGAGGCTCGCCGCAGTCGATGCCGCGCAGCCGCACAAGCTCCTTGATAGTACCGAACAAGCCGTAAGCGCGAATCTCGGTAATAAATTCGTTCACGACGAACTGCCACCGCTGCGCCTCTGCGATGTCGCTGCTCAGGTAAGCCTGCTCGATGCGGAGAAACAACTCCGGCATCGCGCCGTACGTTCCCCCGATGCCTCCGCTCGCGCCCATGACGCGTCCAGCCAGGTATTGCTGATCAGGACCGTTAAACACCATAAACGAAGGGCCGCCAGCCGCTTTGAACTGCTGCAGCTCATAGGTGCTGAAGCTCGTCGTTTTGATGCCGGCAAGCTGGGGATGGGCGCACAGTTCCTTCAAAAACGCCGTCGTCATCGTGAAACCGGTCGCCGCCGGCACATTGTAGATGAGAAACGGAAGCTTCGCCGCCTCCATCATCGCGAACCAGTGCCGCTTCACCGCTTCCTCCGAATAGGCATAATAAAACGGCGGCACGGCGGAAATCGCATCCGCCCCCGCTTCCTCCGCATGGGCGGCAAGCCGCACGCTGTCCTCAGTCGTGATTGCCCCGACATGGGCGATCACGGGAATTGCGCCGCCGGTTTCGGCGACGACCGCCTCCAGCACAAGCTCGCGCTCTTCGGCCGTTTGCAGCATGCCTTCGCCCGTTCCGCCGCCGATATACAGCCCGCCGATACCGCTGCCGATCAGCCAGCGGGTCAGCTCACGCACCGCTTCCGGGTTCACCCGGCCCTTGCTGTCATAGCAGGAATTCATGGCGACGATCACGCCGGAAAACGGGGCTGACTTATCCCTGGATCGTTCGTTCATTTCCTAAGCTCCTCCTCTATAAGAGCCGGACATGCTCTCAGGGCAGCGAATCCCCTAGGCATGCCCGGCCAAACCTTTAATAAACGACAATATCATCCGCCAAAAACGTTCCCGTGCCGGCTCCCGTCGTATTGATACGCAGCGTCGTCAAAGCCGATACCGGATTGCGGTACGTATAGTTCGATGCCGCCAGCACGCCGTTTATATACACGTCAAACTTTTGCGTCGCCGTCCGGGCTACGATTTTGATCTGATACCATGTTCCCGCCGTGTACGACGGAAGCGTCGTTTTGACGGAGCCGTTGTACGTGTACATCTTGCCGTTATTGTCAAAGGCCACCGTAAACCCGTTCGTTCCTGCCGCATCCGTCAAGCTGACACCGAGTACTTGATTCGTCTGCTGCGGCTGCACGTTAAGCTGGAGCTCCACCGTACCCGAGGTGGACGCGAACCCTTTGGTCGCTTCGACCAGCTGGCTTGCGCTCGTATCCTGCAGCTTGAGCGCCTTATCGCCTGCCGCCGGCAAGTTCTCAACAGTGACCGTCCCTCCGGATGTTCCCGTTGTCCATCCTGTAGGAGCGCTTCCCGTCGTCATGCCGTCGAAACGCTCGTGCAGCCGCCATTTGAGCTCATCCCACAACGCCTCGTACCGGACAATATTGGGCTGATCGGAGGACGAGCCTTTTTGATAGGTGACGATGCCGATGTACGTTTTGCCGCTTTTGGTTATAAAATAAGGCTCGGCATAATACGAATCGGCGGCGGAATACGAGTTGCTGTTCAGCGTGGCGACCGATTCCAGCTCGAGCGTGTCTGGGTTGATCCGGTACAGCTTCAAATAGTTGGTCGTCCCTTGAATGTCCCGGCACAGCAAGTAATAGTTTCCTCCATCGACAAACAGCTTGGGTCGGCCGATATAGTTGATCTCGGAATAAGAAGACGACAATGTCTTGGAAGCGACCAGATTAAAGCTCGCATCCGTCTTGAACAGCCGGGTCGAGTGATCATCTCCCCGGGCGATCACCAGATAGCCGGACCCGTATTTCTCCAGCGAGCTTTCGTTGAAGGCAAACCCGAAGGTCGACGTCAAGTTTTTGACATACGTCCAGTTGCTTCCGTTGTCCGTCGTCTTCAGCACATGGACGGCCCGCGCGCCGCCGGTCAGCTCGGGAAACGACATCGCGAGCATATACACTGTCCCGCCATCGTCGTAATCGTCAAACATATAGCCGTACCGGTAAGACCCGACCTGCGGGAAAGCTCCTTGATCGGCGAACGTATCGCCCCCGTCGGTCGATTTAAACATGCGGGCGCCCAACCGGGTTTTCGTTCCTCCTTGCTGCTGATCGACGAAGTTATACACATCGCCGTTTGGCATGCGCATCAGCTCGGGATTTTGATTGATCACGCCGGCCGTCTGATCCGTTGCCGTCCGGCTCGTCACCGTGCCCGTGGACGGATTGTAGATCATCGTCTCGAGGCTGGCCTCGCTCTCCATGTAATGCGCATCGCCGCGCTTGTACGAGATGATCACCTTCGTATCGCTTTGCTGGAGCAGGGTGGGGAAAGCCAGATATTTATCGACACCCGTCGGATCGGCGTCGAATAACGTCTGCAGCTGAACGCCTTCCGGCGTCACCGTCACCGGCAGCCCCGGATTCGGGGCCGCTTCGGCGCTCCCGCTCATCAGCAGAGGCAGCAGGCAAACTGCCGCCAAACAACTTACTGTCAAACGTTTGAACATGGATGATACCTCCTTGTTATGGGACGGCCTCTCAATCTATCCGTTTCTCTTTACTTATGCGATGCGTAATAGGCGTTGTATTCGCGGGTGACCTCTTCCCAGCCAGCGGCATATACTTCCTTCAGGAAGTCGTCCCAAGCGGTCAGCGGCAGATCGCCGTAGATGATTTGGGCGGTTACTTCGATAAACTTTTTCGTGTACACATCTTTTTTGTAGAAATCCGCTTCCTTGTCGGAGACAAGCCCCAGCAGCCCTTTTTCCTGGTAGTTCTCAGGAACGTACTTAATGCTCTTGTCGAGCCATTCCTTCTGGTATGAGTACACATCGGGAACCAGCTTCTTCAGCCACAGATCCTCGTCGTTCGGTCTGCGGAACATCATTGCATGGCCGATCCATTTGGAGAAGTTGCCGTATTCCGGCTCGAGGTACGTCAGCTTGTCGCCTTCTTTTTTGTAATGGACCCCTTCTACGCCGTTTTTCAAAATATTCCAGCCCTCATCGCTCAACATCCAGTCGAATACGCGGATAATTTCTTTCTCCTTGCCCTTCGCCTTTGTCGTCAGCGCCCATGTGTTGTACAGCCCGGAGTTGGTCGATACGAGCTTCTCCTTGCTGTAGGAAGCCGCATTCGGAGCGGTCGGGAAATCGACAAGCTCCACCTGGGCAGTCGGATGAATTTTGCGCATCACGTTCAAATACGAATCGATTTTGCCGGCGAACATCCGCATGGAGCCCGTCACGCCTTTGTTGAACTTGTCTTCCTTGGCCGCAATTCCTTTATTCGTAATCAGATCGGGGTCGAGCGACTTGTCCTGGGCAAGCTGCCTGTAAAATTCCAGCGCCTGCTTGAACCGTCCGTCCTTGGCGAACACGCCGAAGAACACTTCCCCGCTGCCGTTGTCGTACCATTGCTTATCCGCATGCCACGCCCGGGCGAAATACTCCAGATTAATCGTCCCGGACAACGCCATCAGCTCGCTGGATTCGGTAACGCCGTACGTGTCGGCTTTGCCGTTGCCGTCAGGATCCTGCGTCGCGACGGCCTTGTAGAACGCCCGCCAGTCGTCAGTCGTTTTCGGCACCGGCAGCCCCAGCTTCTCGCGCCAATCTTTGCGGATGCCCATGAAATCTTCCCGCACAATCGTCGAACGCGGCACTTGATACATATGGCCGTCCGGATCGCGAACCGCATCCAGCGAAGCTTTATTCGAATATTTCATGATGTTCGGAGCGTCCTTCAACAGATTGTCGACAGGCAGCAATACCTTGTTTTTGACCATCTGCGCGTACAGATTATCGTTGGGCGTATTCATGATGATGACCTCGGGATAATCGCCCGACGCCATCAGCACGTTGCGCTTCTCCCACACATTGGCGATCGGCACGACCATCCATGTAATGTCGGCGTTCGCCCGCTTGTTGATTTCCTGCACCCACGGGTTGTTCTGCGGATCGAACTCCGACCCGGCGCGCAGCAGCACCGTGAACTTAACCGGCTCCTTGCTGCCGGCGGCGGCAGGAGCTTCCTTGCCGGCCGGAGCCGGACCGCTTCCTTGACTGCAGCCGGTAAAAGTCGCGGCCAGCAGGGAAAGCGTGATCGCCATACTTGTTTTACGAATCCGTTTCATACGTCTGAATCCCCCTTATATATGCGCTGTGGCCAAGCGTCATTGCTTCACCGCTCCGAGCATAATGCCCTTGATGAAATACTTCTGCAGGAAAGGATAGCTGAACAAGATCGGAAGAATCGTCACGATAATCGTGGCGCACTGCAGCGTCTTCGGATAAATACGTCCGCTGTCGGCGGCCGGGTCGGTCGAGCTGAACAAGTCCGTGTTCTCCGTAATGATTTCCCGCAATAAAATCGTCAGCGTCCACTTGTCCCGATCGTTCAAGTATAACATCGCCTCGAAAAACCGGTTCCAGTTGGCGACGCCGTAAAACAGGCATATCGTAGCCATAAGCGGCAAGGAAAGCGGTACGACGATTTTGAACAGCACGTACATATGCCCCGCTCCGTCGATTTTGGCCGACTCCTCGAGACTGTCGGGAATCGTTTCGAAAAACGTCCGGACGATAATAAAATTGTACGTGCTGATCAAGGTCGGTAAAACAACGGCCCACAGCGAGTTGTACAGATGCAGTCCTTTGACGACGAGAAACGTCGGGATCATGCCCCCGCTGAACAGCATCGTGAACACGATGAAAAACATGATCGCCCGATCGCCGCGAACTTTGGCCTTGGCCAGCGGGTACGCCGTCAGCACCGTGACGGTCACATTCAGCAGTGTTCCGCCCAGACAGACGAGCAGCGTATTGCGGTAGCTGGTCAGCAGCAGCTTGTTGGCGAAAATTTGCTTATACGCATCCCAGTTTAGCTCCGACGGCAGCACCATCAGCGGGCTGTTCACATAAGCGGCGTAGCTGCTCATCGAGATAGCCAGCACATTCAGAATCGGATACAGCGTTACGATACCGAGCAGCGACAGCAGCGTGTAGTTGGTCCAGTCAAACAGCCTCTCGGCGGACGCGATGCGGATTTGCATTTTAGAAAATCCCCCTTTCGCCGAACCGGCGGGCCATGGTGTTGGCCAGCAGCAGCAAAACGAGCCCGACGCAGGACTTGAACAAGCCGACCGCCGTCGAATAATCGTACCGCGCCTCAATCAGCCCCATCCGGTAGACGTATGTTTCGAAGACGTCGCCCACCTCGTACACCAGCGGATTCGACAGCAGAAACATTTGCTCGAAGCCGTTGTCCATCATATGCCCGATCTTCATCAGCAATAAAACGACGATGGTGCTGCGGATGCCGGGCAGCGTAATATGGAACATTTGCCGCAGACGGCCCGCTCCATCCATCTTGGCCGCTTCATACAGCTGCGGATCGACGCCGGTCAGCGCCGCCAGGAAGATGATCGTGTTCCAGCCCATCCCATGCCACAAATCAGACAGTACGATGATGGACCGGAAATACGCTTTGTCCGCCAGGAAGTTGATCGTCTCGAAGCCCGCCGACTTCAGCAGCATGTTGACGACCCCGCTCGACGGCGACAAAAAGTTGATGACGAGACCGGCGATCACGACCCACGATAAAAAGTAAGGCATGTATACGATCGTCTGGATCGTCCGCTTGAACGCCATTTTGCGAACCTCGTTCAGCAGGACAGCCAAGACGATCGGTACAGGGAAATTAAATGCAATTTTGTACAGGCTGATCAGCATCGAGTTGCGGAGAACAACGCCAAACGCCTCGGATGCGAACAGCTCGCGGAAATGCTGCAGGCCTATCCACTCGCTGCCGTTAATGCCCCCGAACACGTCGTACTCCTTGAATGCAATCGTAATGCCGTACATCGGGATGTAATGAAACACGGCGTAATAAAGCAGCCCCGGGAGTAAAATCAAATAAAGCGATACGTTCGTCCGCATATGCGTCCATACGCCCGAAGGCAATCGCGGACGCATCGCAACCATACGAGCGCGAGGCGCCTTGTCGGTCAAAGCCATGTCGTTTGTCACCCCATCTTTGTGTAGGATTGCCGGGACCGGTCCTGCTTTCATGATAAAACGTTTTCAATCGGCGCGAAACGGCGGCTTCTTGCAAAAAGGGTTCGGATTATATCCGGTTTTCGCGGCGTCAAACGCCTCCGCAGTCTCTTTATGCGGCGCAGGCGTTCGAAAAATCGCCTTTCGGTTCGTTTTCTTGTTTTTCACCGCTCCGGTGTGGACAGTTATTTGGGCTATGCGGCATAATGAGTGAAAAAGGAGGGGGCGACGTTGCCCTATACGATACTCATCGTAGATGACGACAAACGAATCCGTGACGGGCTGACCCGCCATATCGAATGGGAAAGGATCGGCTTCTACGAGCCGCTGCACGCTTCCGGGGGGTTCGAAGCGCTCGAGCTGTGCCAGCGCACGCCCGTGGATGTCATTATCACCGATATTAAAATGGCCGGCATGTCCGGGCTCGACTTTGCGGAGCGCATGATGAGGTTTCGCAAGCAAACGATCATGATCATCTTAAGCGGATTCGGCGATTTCGAATATGCGAAGACGGCGATGAAGTTCGGCATCCGCCATTATTTGACGAAGCCTACCGATTTGACGCAATTAACCTCTGTTCTGGAGGAAACGGCCAGCGAGCTTGATTCCCGGCTTCGCCAGACCGAATCGCTTAAAGCGATGGAGGAGCGCTATCGGGAGGCGATCGATCTGTTCGCCGAGCAATTTTTGCTGCGGCTCGCTCACGGACTGGCCGACTCGCCCGAGGCGGTTCATGCTTCCGTACGCGAATACCGGCTAACGCTGCCGTACTCCTCGTATGCCTTGGCCTCGCTAGCGTCCGCGGACCATGCGGCCCTGGCGCAGCAGATGCGCCGGATTCGCCGGCGATGCGCGCTGTGGCGCGAGACATCGGACCTGTCTTGTTATCCGTTCGTCCACCAGGAAGAGGAGCGCATTTATTTGCTGCTCAACTATGATGACCGGGAGACCGCGCTGCAAGCTCTACGGCAGCTGCGGGAGAGGTCCGAGCAGCCTCAGCGAGAGCGGGCGGACCTGGCGATCAGCGGTCCGGTTGCCCAGCTCTCGGACATCTCGCTCTGTTTCAATCAGCTGCGGCATTGGCCAGGAGCAGCCGGACCGATGCAGGTTGGCGGGTTCGCCGATTATGCGGAGCATGAGAACGAGCGCCCTGAGCCGGTCTATCCGGCAGCCGAGGAGAAGCGGCTCGTGCTTGCGATGTCCTCGGGCGATACTGAGCGGGCCGCGCTCTGCCTCGAACGGATTTTTGCCGAATTGCACGCTCAGCAGGCTCATCCGGAAAAATACCGGGAGTATTTCGTCAAGCTGTTTTTCGCGATGGAACGGGCCGTCGCCGAATTAAAGTCCGATATTCACCGCATCCTGGGCGAGCGCATCTACCCGACACAGAAGGCGCAAGAATTCAGGCAAGCCGGTCCTATGCTCGAATGGCTGCAGCGCGCGTGCGCCGAGTGTACCGAATATTTGACCTCGCATTCGCTTTCATACACGCAGAAATTCGTCGAGCATATCAAAAGCTATATCGAGAAGCATTACATGGAGGACATTTCGCTGCATTCCGTGTCCGCCGCCGTCCACCTGAGCCCGACCTATGTCAGCAAAATTTTTAAAAAGGCGACCGGCCGCAATTTTATCGATTACTTGACCTCGGTGCGCATGGAGATGGCCAAGGCGATGCTGGGTAACGTCAACAACAAAGTGTATGAAATCGCTTCCAATGTTGGGTATCAAAGCACAAAACACTTTTCCCAGGTGTTTAAGGGAAACACTGGGATGACGCCAACGGAATACCGCGACAAAATTCACTGGAGCAAGGAGTCCGGCCATTGATGCATGCCATCAAAAAAACGACGTTTTGGCGCAACTTCATCTGGCTGATTTTGCTGGTGCTGACCCCGATCATGCTGCTGAATACGTACTATTTCTTTTATTGGAGTCATGACATCAAGCAGCAGGAAATGGACAACGATACGAAATTTCTAACGCTGGCCGGACAAAGCCTCGATACGATTCTCAACGATATCACCCAGCTGATTTCTTTGCTCGAATTCGACGATACGCTGAACGATGCGATCGAAGGGCTGTTTGACGCCAGAGGACAGATTTCGCCCGCCAAATACATTTATTTGAACAATGTGCTCGAAAACACGTTCCGCACCTTTATCGGCAAGCCCTACATCCACTCCGCCTATTTTTATCACGAGAAAAACGACAAGTTTATTTTTACGACGGAAGGCATCCGCAATCTAAGCGAAATCGCCGATAAAAGCTGGCTGGACTCCTACCAAAATACGGACGAGGAGGCGAAGTATTGGGCCGAGCTTCGCCCTTTTCCGTCCCCGAGCGCGGCCCAAGGGCATGTCGACATGCTGTCCCTGTTCCGCAAGGTGCCGATTTTTTCCGACTACGGCAATGGCGTGATCGTGCTCAATCTGAACCGTACTTATTTCGATTCGCTGTTCCAGAATATCCCGAACATTCGCGACAAAAAAATATACATGATGGACGGCAATCATAAAATCTTATACGGAAACACCCCGGAACCGATCGGCGAGGTACTGACGGAAGCGGATCTTTTGCAGCTTGAGCAGCGGCAGCATCTGATCAAAAAGAACGGCAAGGATACGTTCCTGGTGTCCTATGTGGAATCGAAGGTTTACGACTGGAAGTACGTGTCGATCCTTCCGACCGTCACGCTGCTCGGCAAGCTCGAATTTATGAAGAAAATGAACCTGCTCATCCTGGCGCTTTCTCTCGTGATCGGGCTGCTGCTTGCGCTTCGGTATACCGTAAAAACGTATCGGCCGATCCAGATGATGGTCCGAATTATCCGCCATCACAACGAAGGGAAAGAAATCGGTTCGTTCCGCGTCAACGAAAACGACGAATACGGCTTTATCACGCTTAACATTATCCGCAGCTTTCTCGCCAAAAACGATGCGATGCGGCAGCTGACCGAAAGCATGCTGCTGCAGCGGGAAGCCGAGCTGCATGCGCTGCAATCGCAAATTAACCCGCATTTTTTGTACAACATCCTGGAGACGATCAATTGGGAGGCGATGAATCTGCTCGGCCGGGACAATCTGATCTCGGCCTTGATGCTGCGGCTTTCGTCCAATCTCCGCTATGTTACCGACAGCCGCCGGTCCGTCGTTTCGCTGGAAGAAGATTTGCGGCATGTGCGCGACTATATCTACATGCAGGAGATGCTTCACCAACACCGGTTTTCCGTCATTTACCGGGTAGATCAGGCTGCTCTTAACCGGCCGGTCTTGAAGCTGCTTATCCAGCCGCTTGTCGAAAACAGCGTGCAGCATGGCATGGCGGAGCGCGTGAGCGGCGGCCGAATCAAGCTCGCCGTCGAACTGCGAGCCGCTCTTGTGCGCATCCGCATTATCGACAACGGCGGCGGCATGGCCAAGGAGAAGCTGGCGCAGCTGCGCGCTGTTCTGGCTGCCCCTTCTCCCTCGTCTCCAACGGAGGGGCGCAGCGTGGGCATCGCGAACGTGAACCAGCGGCTGAAGCTCAAATACGGCGCCGGCTACGAGCTGCGCGTAGTGAGCACGGCCGGGCGCGGCACCGCTGTCACGCTGGAATTCCCTTCCGAGACAGCGGCCGAATAAGGGGGATTTTGCTGGGAGCCATGCAAAAAAGGCTTCGATGCCCGACCAAATCGGATACCGAAGCCTTGGGAACACAGTGAGGATAAACGCCCCGATCTTACTCCGTAATAAACATGTACCGCAGCACAATCAGCACCGCAAGCACCCACATCAGCCAGTGAACCTTGTAATTGCCCTTGCCGCCGAGACGGGCAGACGTCGCCAAGACGACATAGCTGACGATACCAAATGAAATACCGTTGGCGATATTATACGTAAACGGCATAAACGCTACGATGAAAAATGCCGGAATCCCGTACACAAGATCGGAGAAATCAATTTCCTTCACGGATTGCATCATCAGCACGCCGACAACGACCAGGGCCGCCGCCGTAGCCGAGCCAGGGACTAGCGCAGCAAGAGGAGCCAGGAAGATCGCGAGCAGGAAGCAGACGCCTGTCGTAACCGCCGTCAAGCCGGTACGGCCACCCTCGGCGATACCCGCCGAGCTCTCGACGAATGCCGTCACGGTGCTTGTCCCGACCAAGGCGCCGCCGCTGACGCCGATTGCGTCAACCATCATCGCTTTGCCGACCTTCTTGCGGCCTTCTGTTTCGTTCTTCATAATCCCCGCACGGTTCGCCGTACCGACAAGCGTACCGAACGTATCGAACAATTCCACGAATGTGAAGGTAAGCACGACCGAGATAATCCCCGCGTTCATCACGCCCGCGAAGTCAAAATCCGCGAAAGCCAGCTTGGTCAGATCCGGTACCCATGTCGTCTGGTTGCTGGTCAGATTCGCCAGATTCACCACGGGAGAGCCGTCCGGGTTATTCATGAAAATTCCGACTACTGTCGTCAGCAGAATGCCGAACAGAATCGCGCCGCGCACACGCAGCACCATCAGAATCGAGATTAAGAACAGACCGATGACCGTGAGCAGCACATTCACATTATGCATGCTGCCGATGTGGAACACCGTTTCGAACGAAAGCAGATCCGTATATTTGCCCTTGGGGACATCACCGGCCAGCTCGACGGCAACCGTCAGCAGACCGCTGTTCTTCAACCCGATAATCGTAATAAACAACCCGATACCGACTGTAATCGCATGCTTCAGGCTGTCCGGAACCGCGACGAGCAGCATTTGGCGAACCTTGGTTACCGTCAGCAGAATAAAGATAATACCGGAAATAAATACCGCGGTGAGCGCCATCTGGTACGTAAATGTACCGTTTGATGCCAAAATGACTGTGGCAAAATAAGCATTAAGTCCCATCCCCGGCGCGAGCGCAACAGGGAAATTGACGAACAACCCCATGCAGATGGTTACAACGCCAGCTGCGATGGCCGTAGCCAAAAATACAGCCGTCCAGTCCATACCGGTAGCTCCCGAGCCGAATGCGCTGAGAATGTTCGGATTGACGGCCAAAATATAAGCCATCGTCATAAACGTGGTCAGGCCGGCCATCACCTCGGTACGTACCGTCGTGCCGTTCTCCTTCAGCTTAAAAAAACGATCCATCTTTCCAAAATCCCCCTCAGTAAGAGTGTTTTGGGAACAACGACGAAGAGCCCGATTACCTCACGGTCCGGGCTCACGAGAAACCGCGCTCCGCCGGAATTCCTGCGAAGCGTGCTTTCTTGTTCGTAGCCAGATCATTTACGGTGATCTCGTAGAGACTTCCAGGCCAATTCCCGGAATTATACGAAACGGTTATTCCTTGCTTTAACTCCCTCCATTCTAAAAGCGGGCACGGCGGTTGTCAATGGATTTCCCGAACATTCTCAAACTTTTTGCCGATTTCGTTCGGCTAGAGCTCGATAATCGGATGAGGGCGGGACCGTTTTCGCAGGAAGGCAGACCGTCACCCGTTTTGAGCGGCAGATGGCCGATCTCGGCATCGATCTGCGGGCCGAAGACATGCTTATATCGAACATACAGCCATACAAACGGATCGGATTCGCTGGTTCGCTGCACTGAATTTGATAGAAATGATGCGGGTGGAGGAGGTCTCGATAGATGTCATTGTAAAAGCCCCTGCAGAAGCAGTCAATGGAGGAAATGCGAGGAGTAACCGCGAATTACCGCATGCTCGGAAACGTATTTTTCCGTTCCTACTAAGAAAGAGGAGTATTGCCGATGGATGGCCAATACCCCGTAAGGTTACAGCGTGGCCAACGGGATGGAGGAAATGCGCGAATATGTGCAGTCAGGGTCCATCGACCTCGCCTCTCTCCGCTATGTCATGCTGCTCACCGATGGACTGCTCCTGCCTCGCTCGGATCAGGAAGCCGGACGCAGGCCCGACGACAAGCTTGCGTGCTGCTGAAGTTTGATTAGTAGGAGAAGACCGTTTGACGCATTCTGCCTCCGCCCGTGTCTCCGTATTGCTGGAGGTGTGAGGCGGAGGTTTTTATACGACAGGACGGCTGAGCGCACGGCGCTTATGTACCCGCAGCCATGCAGCTTTTTCATTTTTCAGAAGCCATACGCTTGCACGCCTTCAGCTTCTCCCTATCCATAGACAGATCAAAGCGCATATCCATGAAATGCAGCCGAATATCATAACAATTTTGTTTTCGCTCCAGCCGTATTTCAAGCCGAAATGGTAATGGATAGGTGTCATGCGAAAAATACGAAGCTTGGTTTTTTTGTAGTACCAAACCTGTAAAATAACCGACAGTTGTTCGGCAAAATATACAAAAAACAGGATGGGAACTAAGAGTTCAACCTTTTCAATGATCGCCATAAAGGCCAAAGAACCGCCAATCGCGAGCGACCCTGTATCCCCCATAAAGGCTCGGGCAGGATAACTATTATATAAAAACAAGCCTAACAAGCAGCCAATCATGACTAATGAAAAGGTTTGAACACCTATTTTGTCAGAGATCATAAAGAAGAAAAGATAAGTTGGAATCGCTACGGAAATCAGCAAGCCGTCTAAGCCGTCGGTAAAATTAATCGCATTGGCCGAACCGACAATAAAAAGCATCATCAAGAATAAGTAGAGTACGAAAGGAAGCTCTACAGAGTTATCGCCAAAGATCGTGATGCTTGGACTAAGAGAATGCACACTGTTCAGGTACCAAAGAAGCAATCCGGTGAATGCAAATTGAAAGATGAGCTTTGTTTTTCCTGAAACGCCGGAAGGGTCCTGGAAGTAAGCTTTTTTCCAGTCATCGCCAAAACCTATGAGGCAAAATAAAATGAAAGTTGTGTTAAGGAAAGAGGCTAGCGGATCCGGTCTGTTTAGAGCGATTACTAAAATACCTGTTAGAAGTACAAGTCCGGCCATTAATGGAGTTCCGCGTTTGGCATGATGGTCGGGAGGCAATTCCGTTCGGATTGGCTGGGTAAGTTTTAATACCCGTAATCCCCAAATGAGAATAGGACACAGAAGCGCTACTACAAAGAAAGAAAGCATGGATATGCCAAAGATGGATTGCAGCATGTCCTATCTCCTTTTGGATTGGATTTATTGTACCGCTTAGAATAGTGTATGTGGATTCCTCCCTTTTTAAGTTCGTTTTGAACAGCTCACAATCTCATATTAAATAAAAAATAGGAATGCTAAAAAGAGAAAAGTCATGGGAATCTATTTCCTATTTTAGTTTCATGCCTGATTAACATTTCCCCCCTTTGAGTCAGCTCTCCAACCGCGCTGATAGCGGAAACTAATAGCGTCTGTGGAGCGCATGCCAATTCCTGCACATCCTTTCTTGATTTTTATTTTGCCCCCGTCAAGTTGTTGGATTTTCGGCCATAAAAATACTCCCTTCCACCTGCTAAACAACGCAGATAAAAGAGAGTTCTTTTTATAAACTATTGTGGCAAATATAGCTAGCTGGAGACTCAGCTATCAATGTCCGAGACCTATGCCAAGATAGGCTTCCAATACATGGACAGCATTCTCCCCTTCGCCTTTATTCCCACTCGATCGTAGCCGGCGGCTTCGACGTAATGTCGTACACGACCCGGTTGACGTTGTCTACTTCATTCACGATGCGCACGGAGATTTTCTCCAGCACGTCCCACGGAATACGCGCCCAGTCGGCGGTCATGCCGTCGATGGAGGTCACGGCGCGGATGCCGACGGTGTAGGAGTACGTACGGGCGTCGCCCATAACCCCAACGCTCTTCATGTTCGGCAGCGCCGTGAAGTACTGCCAGATCTCGCGGTCAAGCCCCGCTTTGGCAATCTCGTCGCGAAGGATCGCGTCGGATTCGCGCACGATCGTCAGCTTCTCCTCCGTTACTTCTCCCAGCACGCGGATCGCAAGACCCGGACCCGGGAACGGCTGACGCCAGACGATGGCGGACGGCAGGCCGCACTCCTCGCCGACCTTGCGCACCTCGTCCTTGAACAGAGCCGACAGCGGCTCGACCAGTTTGAACTTCATATCCTCAGGCAGACCGCCGACGTTGTGGTGAGATTTGATCGTCTGCGCTGTTGCCGTGCCGCTTTCCACGATATCCGTGTACAACGTGCCTTGCGCCAGGAAGGCGAAGTCGTCGAACTTGGAGGATTCCTCCTCGAATACCCGGATGAACTCGTTGCCGATGATCTTGCGCTTCTGCTCCGGATCGTCAACTCCGGCCAGCTTGCCGAGGAACCGCTCGCGAGCGTCGATCTTGACGACCTTCATGTCGAATTTGCCGACGAATGTCTCCATAACGCCTTCAGCCTCATCTTTGCGCAGCAGGCCGTGGTCGATAAACATGCAGGTCAGCTGATCGCCGATCGCCTTGTGAACCAGCATCGCCACGACCGAGGAATCCACGCCGCCGGACAGCGCGCACAGCACCTTCTGATCGCCGACCTTCTCGCGAATTTCGTTTACCGTATCCTCGATGAAGGTCGTCATGCTCCATGTGCCTTCGCAGCCGCATACATGGTAGAGGAAGTTGCGGATCATATCATTGCCATATACGGAATGGCGCACCTCGGGATGGAACTGCACGGCGAAAAACCGTTTCTCCGGGTGGCTCATCGCTGCGATCGGCGCATGCTCCGTGCTGGCGTCCACAATAAAGCCCTCCGGCGTCTGCACGACCAGATCGCTATGGCTCATCCAGACGGTTTGGCGTTTCTCCAGACCGTGCACCAGTCCGCATGCATCGGTAAAATCAACTTCCGCCTTGCCGTACTCCCGCTTCGAGGCTCCTTCTACCTTGCCGTTCAACTGGTGAGCCATCATTTGCATTCCGTAGCAAATGCCGAAGATCGGCACCCCGAGATCGTACACGGCCGGGTCGACCAGCGGCGAAGCTTCCCCGTACACGCTGGCGGGACCGCCCGAGAAGACGATGCCTCGCGGCTGCAGCGCTTTGATTTTGTCGGCTGGAGTATTATACGGCAGCAGTTCGCTGTATACGCCCAAGTCGCGGATACGGCGTGCGATCAACTGGTTGTACTGCCCGCCAAAATCGAGCACCACAATAATTTCATTCGGCTTGTCCATGGATTTAACGTTCCTCCTGCTTTATAGGCGTTCATTTTTTCAATGACACCTATTATAAGGCTATGCCGGGTAAAGGGCAATGCTTGTCTTTGAGTTTGGTTGCTGTCCTCGCCGACTTACTGCGAAAACGGCTGCGCCGTGGGACCGAAATGATGCTTCTCCGGCGCCAAATGTGGAGCTCCGGCAGGTCCCGCGTTCTCTACTTATGGGAACTGCGGCAAGCGTACTCAAAACTCCGCCCGGTAAGTTTGCCTTGCTCAGAACCGCCGGCTTCGTCTAAGCTGCGTCCACGCCTTGCGCAGCGCTTCGCGCGTAACTCCGTCCGGCTCAGCCGCGTAGCCATCCCCGTAGCGCTGTGCCTCCAGCAGCCGGGTCAGATGCATCAGCGCTTCGCGCTGCCGTACGCTGCGGCAGCTGCGCGAGGCGGCATATTCACGCAGCGTCTGCGCCGGTCCGGCCTTGCCGTAAGCGCGCTGAAGCTTGCGCCATAAGCGCTGGCCGAGCCGGTAGGCGGACAGACGGCGCAGACTGGGCAGCAGCCCGGCAGGCGGCAGAGCAGGCGGCAGGGAAGGCCCCTTGCCCCCAGTCCGCAGGCGGCGAAGCCCAGCCCGGCGCAGATCGAGCAAGCGCAGCAGAACCGGCAAAGCCAACATCCCTCCGGCGAGGAGCCACCGCCATCCGGCGGCGGTCGCCTTAGCCCATATTTCCGGCCATTGGCCGGCGGCGGCAGACATCCATGCTTGTGCCATAGCGGGCAGCTCCGACAGCAAGCGGCTGAAGGCGGCGAGGCGGCGCTGCGCCGCTCGCATCCATTCGCCGCTCAAGAGGGAAGAGGCCGGAGCGCTGACGGCGGCAGCCGCATCCTCCGTCCGTTGAAGCGGATGAGCGCCGTCTTTCGCAGCTGCTCCAAACCCAGGCGTCGGCTCGAACGGCACCCAGCCTGCGGCAGGGACGTACACCTCCACCCAGGAGTGCGCATCGCTCTGGCGCACCTGCACGTTATACAGTATGCCGGCGTCACCAGCTGTTGTCCCGGTCACTTCGCCTGGCGCGAAACCCTTGACCCACCGGGCAGGAACACCGGATGCACGCAGCAGCACGGTCATGGCCGTAGAAAAGTGATCGCAATAGCCCTTACGCGTCTCGAACAAAAAGCGGTCAACCAAATCCTCGCCATCCGCCGGAGGAGCGCCTGGATCAAGGCTGTACGTATAGCTCTCGCGCAAGTACGCTTCTATCGCCTCCGCTTTGGCATAAGGCGTCGATGCATCGCCCACAAGATCACGGGCAAGTGAGCGTACGCGCTCCGGCAGGCTGCCGGGCAGCTGCAGGAAGCGTGCGGCGATATCCGCCGGATATTCGGCGCTAGGCAGCGCGGCCAATGCGGCCCGGTCCGGGGCGACTTTCGCCTCCACCCGGTAAGATGCCAGCGGCTCGGTTAATGCAGGCACGGTGTAACGGTCGGTTTCGGCCTGCCTCCATACCCATTCCGAAGGAATGGTATCCCCTTGCGTCGTCCGCAGCTCATCCACCCGAGTGATGACGCCGCCGGCGAACAGCAGCCGGTCCAGCGACCGGTCGGCCAGCGTAATCGCCTGCCGTACTGTCTCTCTTTCGTTTGCCGATTCTTGGATCGGCGGAGCCTCGAACCGGCCCGGCTGCAGCGAAGAGTCGTAGGTCTCCCAGCCGCGGCCTGTGTAGGCGGATTTGGATTCCCCCCGCCAATAGGTCGGCTTGTCCGTCACCGCCGTGAAGGCTAACCGATGATCCGGGACCAAGGGGGCTCCGAGAAAGCGATCATCGGCCCCATACCCGGTGCGGGCTTGTCCGCTCTGCAGCCGGCTCCCGGACGCGCTTCCGCCGATAAAGCGTTGTTCCCAGGCTTCGACGTATTGCTTCCAGTCGGGCGCAGCCGTCTGCTGGGGCTGCAAATAAGCGCCCAGCCATCCGATGCCCAGCGCTGCGGCTATAAGCAGCAGACCGGCTCCTTGAGCCCGGACGCCGGCAGAGTGGACTGCCGCCCCTCTTTCCCGGCTTCCGACGGCCGAAGCCGAGGCCCGGGACGGCCTGTCGTCCTGCCATCTGCGAAGGAAGCCCGGCTGAAGCAGCCACTGGAGCAGCAGGCCGAAGATCAGCGTTCGGCAGGCCGACGCAAACGCGTCCATCCCGAAGGCCGTCTGTAGCCATATAGGCAGCGCCAGCGTCAGCAGAACAAGCGCGTGCATTTGCTTGCGCTCCAGCACCAGCGACTGCAGGACAGAGATGAAGAAAGCCCATCCGCCTACAAAAAGCAGGGTTCGCGTAGATGGCTCCCAATCGGCAAGTCTCCCCTGAGCGCCTTCCCGTACATCCATCGCCAGCTCCTGCCCCCAAAGCATCCAACCGTTCAGATCGGGGAATGCTCCGCCGTGATGCAGCCATACCGTCTGGCCGACCATCCAGCCCGCCTTGAGCAGCCAGGACGGCTGCCAGCCCAGCCGAAACGTATCGATCCCCACAAACAAAGCGAAGGTCCAGACGAACGGCCCAATCGCATAGAGCTCCGTGATGCTGGCCAGCTTGCCCAGCGGGTACAGCCACTCCAGGACCAGCAGCAGCAGGAGCGTGCTGAGCAGCGCATCCTCCGCCCACTGAGAGCCTGAGCGGCCGGAAGGCAGCCTGCCGGAGGAGAGAGAACGGCGCGCCCCAGGCTCCGCCATCGCCGTGCGGGCAGACGGAGCAGAGTCGTCGGTTGAAGCTGGCGGAGCGAACGGCGGAGCGAACGCTTCAGGCGTGATCTGTCCCGTCCGTCTGGTCGATGCTGTCCGTTCAGACGATGCTTGCGATGCAGCCGGTGGTGCTAATGATGTCGATGGTATTGGCGATGTCGACGGTGTCGGCGATGCTGATGCTGTCAAGACCGCCGGAGCGGCCGGATGCGCCAAAGCCGGATTCCCGGCAAGAGAGATATCGCTCACCCCGGTTGCACGGGCCCGTTCGGCTCCATTCTCGAAACGTCCCGGTCTCCCGTTGAGCCGCTGCCTGTTATTTTCCTGTCCCGGCAACGCCTTCACCCCCTTGCATGCGACCGGCTCCGGCCGCTTCAGGCTTATCGGCCGTTATCGTGGAGGTGCGGCAGCCGAGAGCCAGCAGCTCTCTCAGCCATCTGCCGACAGCCGCTTCGTTGCCCGCCGACCACGGCCCTTGGACAAACAGCAGCTGAACGGCTCCCTTGGGCATGCGTTTGACTGCAGCCGTCAGCCGCGGATCGATCCGGGCTGTGACGAGCAGTACGCTCCCGGCGCCGGACCTGGCCGCTTCGCGAAGCGCCGTCTCGGCCCAAGCCCCCGGCCGCGGACTGCCCTGCGGCACGGCCGCCAGCAGCGCCAGCAGCTCCCGCTGCCTGCCTTGGCCTTGGACCAGCGCGGCGCTGCCGCGGCCGTCGCTTACGGCCAGGCGCACGGCCATGCCTCTGGCGAGGGCGCCTGCGGCTGCGCCAGCCGCGGCCTCCACCGCCGCTGTCAGCGCAGGGTCCGCCCACAGGGCGGCCCCCGCGCTGCTGCCGGCTCCGGCCGCGTCAAGCACGATGAGCCGCCGCGTACCGGCAGGCGGCTCCGTCTCCTTCGCGCGCAGCTCGCCCGTGCGAGCGCTGCTGCGCCAGTGGACCCGGCTGAGCGGGTCCCCTGGCGCGTAAGGCCGCGTGCCGACGACCTGCGGCACGCTGGGCTCCAGGGCCTGCCGCCGCGCGCGGCCGGCCGGCTCTTCCCCGGCTGCGGCCCATGCCGCAGCCGGAGCGAGGCGGGGCAGCACCAGCAGCTGCCCCTCTGCCCGCTGGCGGCGCCGCACGCGCAGCAGCCCGAATGCGTCGCTGACGGTGACAAGGCGCTGCTCGGGGATATATTTGCCCCGGGGCAAGCCATCCACCGTTACCGTCAGCCTTGTTTCCGTGCGCAGCCCTGCCGGCGCATACGCGCACAGGGACAGGGGCTGCCCGGTCCCCTCATGGACCCATGTTTCCTCCAGCCTCACCCAGGCGCCTGGCGCCAGGAACGGCCCGAGCTTCAGCCGGAAGGCGCAGGCGAACGGCTGACCCGCTGTCAGCAAGCCGTTCTCAGCGCCTCCTGCCTGATCGGAATGGCCGGACGGCAGCCATTGCCGTTCCGCTCGCAGAGCAGGGCGCAGCGTGACGTAAAGCCACCATTCGTAGCCGATTATCAGCAGCATGACGCCCAGTATCAACCAAGATGTCCTGCCTCCCCAGGTGAAGGCCCACCAGGCGGTGAGCGCCAGCAGTCCCGTTTGTCCGAGCAAGCTCCACATAGCGGCCCTCCTCTTTAAACTGCCGCATGGCGGCGTACGGGAACCGGGGTCGCCGCCAGGATGGAAGCGAGCACCGCTTCGGCCTCTCTTCCATTCAGACATGCGGAAGAGCTCGGGATCAGCCGATGAGCCAGCACCGGCAGGCAAAGCCCTTTGATATCGTCGGGAATCACATATCTCCGCCCGCATCGGTAAGCCTCGGCCTGAGCGGCCCGCATCAGCGCAAGTGAGGCGCGCGGACTGGCTCCAAGCGACAGCTCCGGATGCTGCCGGGTTGCGGTGACGAGCTGCACGACATACTGCCGGATCGTATCGTCGACATGCACCGTTCGCGCTTCCTGCTGGAGGCGGGTAAATTCCTCCCTCAGCAGCACCGCACGGATCTGGGTCAGAGGGGAGGACTCCTCCATCCGGCTCAGCATCTCCACCTCGTCCTGCGGCTCGGGGTAGCCGATGCGAAGCTTCAGCAGAAACCGGTCCAACTGGGCCTCAGGCAGCGGATACGTCCCTTCGAAATCAATCGGATTTTGCGTAGCCAGCAGGAAGAAAGGCTCAGGCAGCGGATACGTATGGCCGTCTACCGTTACCCGCTTCTCCTCCATCGCCTCGAGCAAGGCGGCCTGCGTGCGCGGAGATGTCCGGTTCAGCTCGTCGGCGAGTACAATCGGCGCCAGCAAAGGACCCGGGCGAAACTCGAACTCGCCCGTCCGTTGATTATAGATCGAGATGCCGGTCAGGTCGGACGGAAGCAAATCCGGCGTACATTGAATTCGTTTAAAATCGCATTCCAGCGTGCGGGCGATAGCGCGGACCAGCATCGTTTTGCCGACGCCGGGCACATCCTCCAGCAGCACATGACCGCCTGCGAGCAGTGCCACGAGCAGCTTCTCGATGACGTCCCGTTTGCCGACGATTGCTTTCTCCGCTTGATATACAATTTTTTCCAGAATGACTTGAGGGGGATCGGTTAGGGATGAGGACGAAGCCATACGAATAACCTCCTGATAGAAGGCGAGCAGCCTTCATAGACTTGTATTCTATGATGGCTAGTATCGCCCGCTTTGCGAGATTTTAGACTTTGCTTCGGTCATGTTCAGCTCCTGCCCCGCCCTGCTGAAATAAATCTCTTATATCCGGCATCAGTCCCGGAGGCAAAGCAGCCTGTACCCGTGCCGGCCCATGGCCGCCAGCCGCTTCGTAGTCAGCAATCCGTCCTCCCAGCCCCTCAACCGCCGCGCGCAGCGGCACATACAGCTTCCCATCCCGCAGCTCCATCTCCGGCAGCGAAACCTTCCGTGAGTGAGCGGCCTGCGACTGCAAATCCGCTCCCCCAACCCAACCGGATCGCAGCTCCAACCGGGCCAGATCATAGGCCAGCTCCCTGGTCCCCAGTTTGACAACCGCTGTCCGCTCATCCGGGTTCCACGCCACATCCGCTTTCATCGCCTCTGCCAACTCTCGAAGCGGCACGATGAACCGGCCATCCTTCAGCCGAATGGATGACAGCCCGAACTCCGCAGCCGGTTTGTCGGCCTGGAGCTGCAGCTTCGTCTCCGTTCCGGCAGCCCGCACTAAGGAGCTCGGCTCCTGGACTGCTCGTTCCATAACCTGCACGCCTGTCCTCCAGCGCGTATTCACATAAAACAGCAGGCCCGCAACTGATTTCTTTATGCCGGATCTTTCTATACCTGTCCCGGCTCCTGTACCCGGTCCCCCCTGAGCACTTGCCTCATTCTCCGCGCCTGCTTCTGTCCCTATCCCTGTTACTGTTCCTGTCCCCGCCCCCGCCTCTCCTTCTCCTCCCGTTCCCGCTCCTGCCGCCTCTCCATCCCCATACGCCCAGCGACTCTCCTCCATCATTCCTTCTGCTGCAAGAGCCTGCTCCCCAGCCGCGGCAACCTCCGACACGAACGGACCTGTTCCGGCGCTTCCCGCCCATACGGCCGTATGCTGCCTTACGGCCGCCAACTGCTCTTGGAAGGAAAACAGCGATGCTGTACGGGCCCATTTGCAGGCCGTGACCCCGAATTGCGCTGGCTTAACTTCAGCTGATAAAGGGGCGAACCGATAGCCGCGTTCCTGAAAGCTGCGAATAATTTGCGGCAGCGCTTTCAAAGTTTCCTCATGCCCGGCCCCATCATGCAGCAATACGTTCACTTCGTGCCGGAACGGCCCTTTCTCCACCATGCGGACAATTTCTTCGGCCTTGACCCCAGCCCTCCGCGCATCCCCGCTGTCTATCGACCAGTCAAATACCGTATATCCGCCTTGCTGCATATAATAGTGATAGAATTCATCGTAATTCCCCGCCGTCCCGCCCGGAGCGCGTACCAAAGGAGTACGAACCCCCGTCAGCTTCATAATGGCGGCCTCCGTCTTCTGGAGCTGCTCCCAATACCCGTTGAAATCGGAGTAAATTTCTTTATATACATGATTATACGAATGGTTGCCGATAGCGTGGCCTTCGTCTACGATGCGCTTGACTACGTCCGCTCGTGCCTCCACATGTTCACCGAGAACAAAAAACGTCGCCTGAATCCCTTCCTCACGCAGCAAATTCAATACTTGAGGGGTCAACCCGCTGGGCCCATCGTCGAAGGTCAAATAGACGGTCGGCTGTTCCGGGGCCATGTACGGCTTCTCCGGGGTCAGCCGATTTCCCTGGGACAACAGGCTGAAGACCTCTCCGGCCTCTGACCCTTCCGCCGCCGGCTGCCTAAGCGCAGACAGGTCGGCGGCAGCCAGCCCTTGCGCGGCCGCACCCAGCCAGATTATGAGGGCGAGCAATGCCGTCATCCACCCTTGTTTTGTCCATCCATCCCGAGCCAGCCATCCCAGCTTCATAATAAATCCCTCCGTCTAGTCTATGAATGATTCCATTTGCTAGATTATATGGAGCGGCGCGGTCTTTTAGACCCGGATATGAAAAGTGGGCGAGAATAGGGTGAAAACAAGCTTATTTCATCTGGCGGCTTTCTCTTTTCTGAGCTGCAGCCTCCTTCCGTGTGCGTGCAAAATGAGCCCTTTTCGGGCTCTGCCTAATAGCCAGGCCATTTCCGGCCGTCATTAAGCTAACGGCATCCTTACCCACTGACGGAAGGTGGAGGGCGTTCGCAGAACGCTAAACGGAAATCAGCAGCCTTTAGCACCGCTTTTCTCACAACCTTGCCATTCTTACGGAACTCTGCGAGTCTTAGACAGGCAAAGTGAGCGAAAAATGGACCGCTTGGCTTTCCAAGGGACTCCAGGTTCCGTTACAACTTACATGCAACCGATTTCGTGCGCTTACGGTCCCGGACTTCCGTTACAGCTCCGCTCCCCTGCTTCCCGTATCATCTCCTTGTTGAAAGGTTTTAGATGCAATCCGAATTTAAAAGCTCAATAAATAACTTTAATCTGCTGCTACGCCAAAAAGGCCACGCCTCCGCGCGGCCTCAGCCTTTTTCCCGCTTATTCCTTGCTCACGACTCGCACCTTGCTGCTTGTCCGTTACTTGCTCCTTGCCCGGCAACACTCGAGCCTTATTTGTTCCCTGCTCCTTGCCGCCAGCCGTTCGTCAGCCAGGCATCCACCGACGCCTACCGCCTACATCTGGCCTTTCTCAAACTTGCTTTTCTTCATCTGAGCCAGCTGAAGCCGGAACTCCTGCTCGATCAGCACAAGCTTACGGGTCAGCACCTGGAGCCACTCCTTGTCTCCGGTTATAGAAGCGGCGTCGATATAATTGTGCAGCTCAGCCAGCTTTCTTGCATAATTCGCATTCGCCTGCAGGCAAATGGACAGTTCATTTTGCTCCTCTACCGTCAGCTCCCTGTTTTGGTGATGCGTCCAAATTTCGGCCATGCGCAGATGAAAAGGCAGCATACTCTCACTCTCCCGGAATTCGATATGATTACCTCCTCATTGTTGACCGAAAAAAGAGATTTTAGACTCCTTTAGCCTTGCATGGCTGCACGCGTTATTTGGAAAATAACACGCATGCCGGACGCGGAATCGTCAGGGAAAAGCCTGTCGGGGTAAGCGTTCCTTGTTCGGGATCGACCTTATAGGTAACAAGAGAATCCGAGTTTTGATTGGCCGCCACCAAATATGCTCCGTCCGGCGTCAGACCGAAGTTGCGGGGAAAGTCTCCTTGCGTCGGCTCGTGCTGCAGCAGCGTCAGCCTGCCGGTAGCCCGGTCGATTGCGAATACGACGATGCTGTTATGCCCGCGATTGGAGCCGTACAGCACCTTCCCCGACGGATGAATATGGATATCCGCGCAGTAGCTCGTGCCCGCGTAATCTTTCGGCAGCGTCGGAACGGTCTCGATGGCCGTCAGCTCTCCGGCCTCGGCCTCATAGCGGTAGGCGATGATCGTATTGCCCAGCTCATTGATCAAGTAAGCGAACGGCTCCGTCTCGTGAAACGTCAAGTGTCTCGGACCTTGACCGGCTGCCACCTTCACAGCCCCCAGCCTCTTCAGCCGCGGGCCGGAAGCGTCGAAGCGGTAGCGCACGATCTCATCCGTTCCGAGATCGGTCACATATACAAAATCTCCCTTCAAGGCGACGCAATGCGCGTGCGGTCCTTGCTGCCTGTCCGTCATGCTGCTGCCTTCATGCTGCTGAACATCGCTGGCCTCCCCCAGGCTGCCGTCCTCCAGCACCGGGAAAACGGCTACGCTGCCGTTCATATAATTGGCCGCGATCAATGCCCTTCCGCCGCCGGCTAGCGCCAGATGGCAAGTAGCGCCTCCATGAGCAGTCCGTGTGCCCAGCAGGCTCAGCTCGCCCGAGTCCCGATCCACGGCAAATGCCGTCACCGAACCTCCCAGCACCCCGGACTCGTCCACATGCTCGACTACCCCGTAAAGGCGATCCCCCGCCTCATTGCGGATCAGAAAGGACGGATTGTCAGTCTGCGCATTCGCGGATATCCGCTCCAGCGCGCCCGTCTCCGTATTCAGCTGCAACCTGAATATGGAATTCGCCCCCTTCTCCTGATAGGTGCCCACGTAGACAGGAAGCTCCTTGCTCCGTTCCATTGGCATATGACCATAACCTCCGCTTAATTTAGGATTAGGATTAAAACGAAGCCCTTCATCCATTTTATCCCTTTCCTTGCAAAAAGCAAAACCGGCGGCTGACTTCCTGTCCCTTCATTCGGCGCTTGATTCTTGCCCGATCTTCACCCTTATAGCGGGCGCATTCGGTGTGATCCGGATGCCTTCAGGTACACCTTCGGCTTCTCCGCCTTCAACGGAATCAACGCTCTTCAGGCCGCGCAGCACGATCTGCCACGGCTTGCCGGCGCCTCCCGTCGCGACGATATCCAGCATGTCTCCCGCGCGCGAAATCTCCACGTCCAGCTGACGTTCCCCCGACAGGTCGTGCAGCGCAGCGGCAGCCGTCGCCCCGCTCTCCAGCTCGAACAGATGCAGCTCCGTTCCGCTGACGTAGTCGTAGTCGGGGCGTTCCCGGTTCGCGCCCAGCGCGATCAGCGAGTTCGGCCGGACAAGCAGCGGCAGCGTCATATAGCCATGTCGCTCGCGGTGCCATCGGCCGCCCGTCACCGTTTCACCGGTCAGCAGATTCGTCCACCGGCCCTCAGGCACATAATAGGCAACACTGCCCTCCGTATTGAAGATCGGCGCGACGAGCAGCCTCTCTCCGAGCATATACTGACGGTCCAGATAATGGCAGGTCATATCCTGGGGAAACTCCAGCACCATCGCGCGCATCACCGGCAGTCCCTTCTGCGTCGCTTCCACGGCATAACCGAACAAATACGGCATTAGCCGGCATTTCAGCTCCGTGAAAAGGCGCAGGACATCCACCGCTTCCTCATCAAACAGCCATGGCACCCGGTACGATTCGTTGCCGTGCAGCCGGCTGTGCGAGGACAGCATGCCGAATGCGACCCAGCGCTTGTAAATATCCGGCGGCGCCGTCCGCTCGAACCCGCTGATGTCGTGGCTCCAGAAGCCGAAGCCCGACAGCCCCAGCGACAGTCCTCCGCGCAGCGTCTCGGCCATCGAATCATAAGTGGCCGAGCAGTCGCCGCCCCAGTGCACGGGATACTGCTGGCCTCCCGCCGTAGCGGACCGGGCGAACAGCATCGCCTCATGCTTGCCGCGATGCTCCTCCAGCACCTCGAATACAGCCTTGTTATAGAGATGAGTATAGTAATTGTGCATGTTTATGGGGTCGGAGCCGTCATAGTAGACCACATCGGTCGGAATCCGTTCGCCGAAGTCCGTCTTGAAGCAGTCGACGCCCATCTCCAGCAGACGCTTCAGCTTGCTCTGGTACCACTTGACCGCTTCCGGGTTCGTAAAGTCGACCAGGCCCATTCCCGCCTGCCAGCGGTCCCATTGCCAGACGTCGCCCTCCTTCGTTCGGACCAAATATCCATTTCTCGCTCCCTCTTCGAACAACGGCGACTTCTGGGCGATATACGAGTTAATCCAGACGCATATCCGCAAGCCCCGTTCCTTTAGCCGGCGCAGCATCCCCTCCGGGTCCGGAAACATGTCGGCATCCCATTCGAAGTCGCACCACTGGTATTCCTTCATCCAGAAGCAGTCGAAGTGGAATACATGCAGCGGGATGCGGCGCTCCGCCATCCCTTCGATGAAGCCGGTCACCGTCGCCTCATCGTAATCGGTCGTGAAGGAGGTCGTCAGCCACAAGCCGAACGACCAAGCGGGGGGCAGGGCAGGGCGGCCGGTCAGTTTCGTATAGTTGTTCAATACATCCTTCAGCGTCTCTCCGCCGACTATCATATACTCCAGTGTCTCGCCCGGCACGCTGAACCCGACCTTGGAAACAACCTCGGAGGCGATTTCATAGGATACCCGCCCGGGATGGTTCACGAATACGCCATAGCCGGCGCTGGACAAATAGAAGGGCACATTTTTATAAGCCTGCTCGCTGCTCGTTCCTCCATCCTCGTTCCAGATGTCGACCGTCTGGCCGTTTTTGACGAAGGGAGTAAATCGCTCCCCCAAGCCGTAGATTTGCTCGCCGATGCCTAGATCGAGCATTTCCCGAAAATAAGGGCTGCCGTCCGCAGCTCGGACGTATGCGGCTCCTTTATTCGCCGTCCCTGTCAGCCGTCTGCCGTTATAGAAAAATTCCAGTCCCCATGAGGGCGAGCGGCGGATGACTGCCTGCAGCCTTCCGGCTTGCATGACGATCCGCTCTTCCCCGGACGCGTCTACAGTGACAGCCGAAGCCTCTTCGTTGATCGCAAATGCCGGTCCCCTGCGAAGCTTCCCCGCATGATGCGTCCAGCGGACACGGATCACGTCCGGCATCGGCGAGCTTAGCTCTGCCGTCAGCAGAGCGCCGTTCAGGGTGTGACCTTTGCGCTCAACCATCCGCGTTGCGGCATAAACGGTTACTCGTTCCCCATCTGTCTGCACATCTCTCACAGCTGTCGGATACTGCACGTCTACTCCTTCGCGAATTCCCCAATACCCGTCCGTAAACTTCAATTGCGATCCCTCCTTCGATTTGATTATAATGATATTGACTTTTTTAATCGTGTTCCAACGGAATATTGACCAATATTTATATAATATTGACCTTTTTGCTTATAACACGTATATAATCGCTGAAAGGAGCGATTTCGTGAACAAGGATTGGGCATTAAAAGAAAATCGCATCCATGGCGATCCCAATTATCCGGCCAGCGTATATGCGGTCCGTTGTCCGCCCGAGGAGCGGCTGCTCGATCTGCATTGGCATGAAGAACTGGAGTTTCTGATGATCACGGAAGGCGAAGCCAAGCTGCGGATCGGCGCACGCGACTATTTCCTGAAGACGGGGGAAGCCGTCTTTGTGAATGCGGGCGAGCTTCATTCCGGTCAGGTGGCTGGCGGGAATCCATGCTCGTTTCTGGCTGTCGTCTTCCATGCCAGTCTGCTGGGCAGCGGTCCGCTTGATGTCATTCATGAGCAATACTTGCTCCCTCTCATCCGCAAGGCCTACCGAGTTCCGGTTCATATTACGCTGCAGTCGGAGCCGGAACGCGAGCTGCTGGCGATGCTGAGGAGGCTGTTTCAGGCGGGCAGCTCCCGGGAGCCCGCGCTGGAGTTGACCGTCAAGGGATTGCTATGTCTGGCGGTGTCCGGCCTAATCGGCATGAAGGACGCCGCCGAAGACGAAGGCCCCTCCGGAGGCGGCAGCGACGAGCGGTTGAAGGCGGCGATTATTTATATCGAACAGCATTATTCCGAGCCTATCACGCTCAAGTCACTGGCCGAAGCGGCCGCGATGAACGAGTCCTATTTCTGCCGGTTTTTCAGGAGAATGACTTCCATGACACCGGTGAAATACATGAACCTGTACCGGGTAAGGCAGGCCTCTCTGCTGCTTCAGCGCTCTGACAAGAAGGTGATGGAGATCGCCCTGAACACCGGCTTCAACAGCCTCAGCTATTTCAATGTCATGTTCAAGCAGCACTTCGGCTGCACGCCGGCCGCTTACCGCAAGCGCGCAAGAAAAAGCCCAAGCGGCAGCTCCGCCCCAGCCGGGGCTGCCGCCGCCTGGGCCAAGGAGGACATACGCCGCCATGCATCATTACCGCATTAGCGCCGAGCTCGCGCAGACGATCGTCGATTCGGCCAAGGAAGTCATCGGCTACGATATCAACTTGATAGACTCGGACGGAGTCATCATCGCCAGCACAGCTTCGGAGCGCATCGGGACCTTCCATCAGGCGGGGCGTTATGCCTCCGGTCAGGAGCATCCGGTTGAAGTCCGGGATACGGAGCCTTGGCAGGGCTCGCGGCAAGGCATTAATTATCCGATCGTCGTGGACGGGTACCGCTTTGGAGCGATAGGCATCTCGGGTGATCCGGAGGTCTGCCGCTCCTCGGGATTTCTGCTGACCAAGATTACGGAGGTGCTGATTCGCGAGCAGCTGCAGACGCATGCCAGGCAGTCGCTGGATGAAATCCGCTCGGCCGCTGCCCGGCTGCTTCTGTTCGGAGAGGCTCCAGGGCTGGAATTTTCCTCCCTGCAGCCGGCTCTTGAGCAGTTGGAGGTTTCTTTGCATGAACCCTTGTTCGTAATCTTGCTGGAATGCACGGGATGGTCAGGAAGCAGCGGTGCCTTTGACCCGCCGCTGCCCGAGCTGCTTCGAAGCTCGGAATCGAGGCTTTACGCTTATCTGTTTCCGAACCGGTACGCCGTGATCGCCGGGCAAAGCCGCTATCCGGCCGTCGTCCGGCTGCTGGAGGACCTCGGCCGGGAGGGCTCCGCGGTGCGGGCAGGCATCGGCGATTGCCGCAGCTGGCGCGAGGCACAGCTATCCTACCGCCACGCTCATACCGCTCTCAGCTATGCGGCCGCCCGCGGCTTGACTTGCCAGGCTTATGGCAGCATGCGTCTGGACATGCTGCTTCACCAGCTCCCCGATTCGGTGAAGCGCGACTTCACCGAGCTTCGGCTTGGCGCCTTGACGGAGGAGGACCGTACGATGCTGCGATCTTATTATCGTCATAACTTATCCTTGAAGGAAACGGCCAAGGCGCTCTTCCTGCATAAAAATACTTTGCAATACAGGCTCGACAAAATTACGGCCAAAACCGGTCTGGACCCGCGCGAATACCGCCAGTCCATTGAGCTGTACGTCGGTCTGCTGCTGGATAAAACTTCGCCTGACCAAGAGCCCGGGGCAGGCTGAATCCGGCCGATTGGCTTCCGTTTCCGCGGCTTCGGCCTGCCGGGCCGTCCAACCCGGCAGCAAAGCAGGCCGGATCGCTCCCGATCCAGCCTCAGCTTGCCCATTGTCCGCCGTTTTGGTATGTCTGCCAAAATCGCTCCCTCCCTTTCAGCCTTCCGAACATAGCCTGGTTCCTTGTCCGGATTGTATAATTCGAAGTAGCTTAATTAGATCAGGACAGGAGGACAGGAAGATGAAGGTTGTCATTGCAATCGATTCGTTCAAGGGCAGCGTGACCTCTCAGGAGGCTAGCGCCGCCATTGCAGAGGGCGTCCGCGGCGTATATCCGGAGGCCGACATCGTGTCCCTGCCGGTAGCTGACGGCGGCGAGGGGACGGTAGAGGCGCTTGTAGCCGCAAGCGGGGGACGGCTTGTACAACTGGACGTCACCGGCCCGATCGGACAAACCGTGACCGCCGCATACGGCGTGCTGGACGATGGGCGCACCGCCGTCATCGAGACGGCGGCCGCCTGCGGGCTTACTCTGGTGCCGGAGGCCGAGCGCAATCCGCTGCGCACGACGACCTTCGGCGTCGGCGAGATGATACGGACCGCCGTCCGCCAAGGCGTCAGAGAGTTTATTATCGGCCTGGGCGGCAGCGCCACCAACGATGCGGGCGTCGGTATGCTGCAAGCGCTCGGGTACCGTTTTCTCGATGCCTGCGGGACGGAGATCGGACGCGGGGGAGCGGCCCTGCTCGATATTTGCTCCGTGGATTCGTCCGGGGCTCTGCCTGAGCTGCAGGACTGCCGCTTCCGTGTCGCCTGTGACGTGGACAACCCGCTGTATGGACCGGAAGGCGCCGCGCATATATTCGCTTCGCAGAAGGGCGCCGGCCCAGCCGACATACAGCTGCTGGACCAGGGTCTCAGACAATGGGCCGATGCTGTCCGCATCTGGTCCGGAGCAGACATCGCCGACGTACCGGGAGCCGGAGCCGCCGGAGGCTTGGGCGCAGCCTTCGTCGGCTGCCTCGGCGGCACGCTGGAATCCGGCATCGGCCTGATGCTGGAGATGATCGGCTTGCCGGCCCGCCTGGAGGGGGCGCAGCTCGTGATCACGGGAGAAGGCAGGCTGGACGGACAGACCGTCCGGGGCAAGGTTCCCTTCGGAGTGGCACGGCTTGCCGCCAAGCTGGGGGTACCCGTCGTAGCTTTGGCCGGTGCCGTAGATCCCGCAGCCGAAGCCTTGAACGAGCATGGCATCACGGCCTATTTCCCCATCGTCGGCGGCCCGCTGCCGCTGGACCAGGCGATGAACCCCGAGTATACCCGGGAGCGTCTGCGGACGACGGCCGGGCAGCTGCTTCGTCTGCTGAAGGCGGCGAGATAGCCAAGCCGTCACGGAAGGGGATATCGCTCATTGCTCAAGAAGCGCGCAAAAAAACATGCACAGGCGAGTCGGCACCTGACTCGCCCATGCATGTTTTTCGTCCTCGGAGCGCTGCCCCGATTCTGCGATTACCTGCTTTCGAATGCCGCATAATCTCCAGCGGCTACCGAAAGGATGAAGAACGTCGTTTGCGGCTGTCGAATTATCGGGGGCCCTGCGAGAAAATTGTTCCACATGGAACGAATTTTGTCGAACCTCGCGGTAACCTTACTCCCGGTAAGCTTTATACAGCGCCTGGGTGCCTTTCTCCGCATAGCCCTGATCGGCAAGCCGACGATAGATCGATTCAGCCAGAGCCAGCCCGGGCAGCTCCAGCTTCATCTCCTTGGCCGCTTCCAGCGCGATGCCCATATCCTTGATAAAATGCTTGATATAGAAGCCCGGCTCATAATTGCCGTCGATAATCCGAGGCGCCAGATTGCTTAACGACCAGCTGCCTGCGGCGCCTGTCTCGATGCTTTTCAGCACCTTCTGCGGCTCCAGGCCGGAAGCCTGTGCATAAGCCAACGCTTCGCAGACGCCCAGCATATTCGACGCGATCGCGATCTGATTGCACATTTTCGTATGCTGGCCGGCTCCGGCTTCTCCCTGCAGCACGATATTAGTCCCCATCGTCTCCAGCAAAGGCCGAACCGCTGCGAAGGCCTCCTCGCCGCCTCCGACCATGATGGACAGCCTCCGCTCTCTTGCGCCCACGTCTCCTCCCGACACCGGAGCGTCGAGCGCATGCAGTCCGCGCTCGGCCGCCGCTTCATAAATCCGACCGGCCAGCAGAGGACTTGAGGTCGTCATGTCGATCAGATAGGCGCCTTGCTTCGCATGAGCGATCAGTCCACGCTCGCCGAGGTAGATCTCCTCCACATCCTTCGGATAACCCACCATCGTGAGGACGGCATCGCAAACTTCCGCCAGCGCCGCGGGAGAATCATGCCAGACCGCTCCCCGGCTGACAAGCTCCTCCGCTTTTTCCGGCGTCCGAGTGTATACATGCAGCTTATATCCGGCCTCCAATAGATTCCCGGCCATGCTTTTGCCCATAACTCCAATTCCGATAAATCCGACTGCGCTTCCAGGCTGCAAAGCCATAACCAAGTCCTCCTTTATAATTGCGCTCTGCACATAACTATATAACACTCATGCTTATATCCATGTTGTACTTTCGTCGGCGAAGCCTCGCTTAACCAAGGGATGCTGTTAGCCGGTAGCATTCCGCCCGAATCCGCCGCCCGGGCATCCATAGCAGCCTGCGGACTCCGATTAAAGATGAACGCCAGGCTGCTCAACCCGAAAGGTCTTACCGTTTGGACAGCCTATACTGCTTCGGAGACATCTGCACGAAACGCTGAAACGCCCTGTTCAGATTGCGCTCGGAATAGCCGACGATTTCGGCGATCTCCACCACGCTGCGGTCGGTCTCGCGAAGCAGCTGCTTCGCCTTCTCCACCTTGTGCTCCATCACATATTCGATGAACGAGACACCCGTTTCCTTTTTAAACAAGCGGCTCAGGTAAGAAGGGCTTACCCCTACTAGCTCCGCGCATTCGGACAGCGAATGCGTTCCGTCCGGATGATTGGCAATATGGCTGCGTACGCGCTGGATCAGAAGCCGGGTTGATTTCGTACGGAGCTCGTGACTAATCTGCTGATACAGCGGGAACAGCACCTCGATGAACCAGTCATGCATCTCCTGAGACGAATGATTGCCCTTTAGCTGGTCGAACAGGTTGTCTCCTAGCAGCTCCAGTACGCCAGGCCCCTTCTCCTCCAAATGCTGAATGATCGAGGACAGCAGCACCTGATAGCATTGGAACACAATATTGTACGACTCTGCCGCACGCATCCGCTGGGCAAACTGCTGAAGCGCCAGCTCGGCGGGTTCCAGGTCTCCGGTCCAGAGCAGCTCCAGGATGCTTTCTTCGATTTCCCTCGGGTAGATGAACATCGGATGACGTTCGATTCCGATCATATCCTCGTAGAATAAGATCGTATCCGCATCGTGAAGCAGCCGGAACTGCAGCGCATGACGGGCCGCCTTGTAGGAAGCGTTCAGCTCCTCCAGCCCGGCAGGCCGGCCGATCCCCGTCGACACGGTGAACGACAAGTAGTCCGCCAATGCGTCGCGCACCTGCTCGCTGTAAGCTAGCAGCATATGCCGGATGGCAGAGGCGGACGTTTCCTCTCCGAAACGAATCACCGCTACCGCCTCCCGCTCATCCTTGTCCACGACGTAGCCGGTCATGTCGGGAAAGCGGGCCAGCAGCTCCGACATGACATTTTTGACTGCGAATACGATCACGGCCCCCTCGTGAGGGAGGAACCGCTTCTCCTTCAGCAGATTCTCCACCTTCGTAATCAGCACGACGAACTGGCCGTCCGCCTCGATATGAAATTTCCGGCAGGCCTGCTCCAGCTCCTTCCGGTTTTTCGACCCCCCGCCTTGAAGCTGCTTTTGCAGAAACCGTTCCCGCAGATCGGGCTGTACATTTTTCACATACTGATCCAGCGACTCCGCCTGCTCGTTCAGATAGCTGAGGCAGGAACGGATATATTCGATTTCGTTGCCCTTCGGCCGCTCATCCGGCCCGCTTCGGCGCAGATGCTCACCGTATTGCAGCAGCTTCTGGATCGGATTATAGGCAAGCTTGGAGGAGAAGAAGGTGAGCAGCATGCCGATCAGCAAAAATATCGACACGGAGAACACGATCAAGGCCCGGATCCAGCCGAGCTGCTCAATCATCTCCCGCTCCGGCAGCAGCGACACATAAGTCCGCCCGTAAGCGTTCTTGTCGTACGCGATCAGCTCGCGGCCTTCTTCCCGCTCCAGCACGTACTGCCCGGTCCGCTGTTCGCCGACCAGCGCCCGGTTCAAGTCCGGGTCTTCGGCGGCGTCGCGTCCCAGCTCTTCTCTCCCCGAGGTGTCCAATATAATCCGGTTGTGGGAATCCACGACCTTCACCTGCTGATTCATCAAGCTGATCGAATAGCTTCTCAGCAGCTCCCGAAGCGCCTCCTCCGGCACTTGAATAATAAGCAGGCCTTGCGGATTGCCTCTGTCCATTATCGGCAAACGGCGTATATACGAGATATAGCCATGGCTACCGGATTCAGGCAGATACAGCCAGCCGGCCGGCTCCTGGCCGCTCAGCAGACCCCGGATATCCTCCGCTTGCGGAAAATCGTCCAGTCGGGCTAGTCCGTAATAGCTGGAAAGCGCCGTGGCCGAGCGGTCATCATAAAAAATAATTTCCTGAATGAGACTGTTCGTATTTTTGTGCAGCTGGAAAAAGTCGAGCAGCTCCACCTGGCTTATGATGTCGGAGCCATAGTCCGGCCGGCCGAGCGAGCCCTTAAGAAGCGGATGGCTGGCAAGCTGCAGCGACTCATGCTCGATGCCCGTCAATGCGCTTTCTACCCGATCCTTCAGCTGTCTGAGCGAGGCCCTGTTATCCTCCTGAAACTGCACGGTCAGCTTCTTCATCGAAAAATGATAATAAGCGCTTCCCGCCAGTACGATGGGGATGGCTACCGAGATGCATCCTAACCAAATCAGACGTTTCAAATAATTATGGGTTGGCAGCAGCCAACGGAACAAAGCTTGGACCGCAAGAAGCGTTGACTTCATTAGGCTCACCCCTTTGCCGGAAAGCTTTCCCTCATTATAGCTGATGTCAGGTGTCGAGCGAAATGCGGATGCATTCCCAGACGTCAAGCCTTGGGACTGTGAAGCGCAGCCTACCTTCTTCTATCCGGCTTGCCAGCTCCTGCCCTTCGATCAAAGGCTGCACCCGGTAAGTCCCGGACGGATGCTCCACGAGAAGCTCAACCTCCAGGTCATGCAGCGGGAGCGTCGTCCGAAGAGGGCGGCGCCCGGCTCCATTAACCAGATGCAGCAGCAGATCGCCGTCCTTGCGGAACAGGGTGACCTGAAGCCCCTGATAAGACGTGATACGAAGAAGACGCTCCTCGCCAAGCGCCAGATGGATGCCGTTCTCCACCAGCTTGTAATGCTCCTCGAGCTTATATTCGTTAATCAGATGGCTGACCGAGAACGGAAAGTAAAGCACTCCTCCCGTGCCCGTACGGTTCAGCAGCGCGAGCGGCAGATCGGTATGGCTGACCGGCAGAGACGCGCGCTCCGGCGGAGCTCCTACACTCTCCAGCGGAGAGAAGGGCGGGACAAGCGTGGCCAGTACGCGGCAGGAGGCGCTTTCCGGACGGCAATACACGACCCGGCCCCGGTGGGCGATCAGCTCCGTCTCTTCCAGACCGGCCTGCAGCGGATTGTGTTTTCCTTCAAATCTCAGGTAAGACGCCGTCAGCGGCTCACTGACGCAAATATCGCCGCTGATTCCAAGCAGCTCCGGCAGCCCCTCCGTTCCTTCAGGCAGCAAGCCCTCCGTGATCACATAGCCGCCCTGATTGACGTAGTCCTCCAGCGTCCGAACGAAGCCTTCCGGATAAACGAAGCCTTCCGGGATAAGCAGCGCCCTGTATCGGACCAGCCGCTCGGGCACCGCCTGCTCGGTCAGCAGCACGTCGAAGGGGACTTGCTTGTTGATCAGCGCATCCGCCCAGCCCTCCGCCGAACGGTCGGCATTCCACAGCAAGGCGACCTGGGCCAGCGGCTCGGCCCCGTCCATATGCGATTCGACCCGGGCGACATGCGCGTTCAGCTCCGCCACAGTGCTCAAGATTCGCTTATCGGTTATTGTATCCGGCACGCCGGTCAGCGAATGCCAGATCTGACCGCCGCCGGCTGGAATCTGCGCCAGCCAGAACCGGTATTCGGCCACCGGCAGACCCGTATGCCGCCAGTCCATGCCCGGACAAGAGTGGACAATGCCGAAAGGGGCGGGACGCTCCGGCAGCGAACGTCCCAGCTTGATGCTGAGCGCCGGCTTCCAGAATTCCGGGATATGGGCCTGGCCGAGCGACAGGATATCCTGCGGCTCCGTGCACAGCAGATCCGTAGTCTCCGCCCGCTCGTACAAGTTGTCCCGGTACAAATTATAGTACAGAATCATCGCCACTTCGGGACGGGTTTGCTTGATCAGCCCATGCAGCAGCTCCATATTATCGCGCATGCACCGGGAGGCGAAACCCGGCTCCAGCTCTGCGCTGTAGGGCGGAAGCTCCTTGCCGTACAGCTCCCTGTACTTGCGGCCGCACCGCGCGCAGCGGCAGAACATATACCCGGGCGCGTTGAAGAAAACGCCGTCAATCTCGTAACGGCTCAACACCTCGCGCAGCACAGGCGCCGCCACGCCGTCATTCCGGTAACCGCTGTTGATGCACGTATTCATCAGCAGTGGCCAGGGTCCGGGCCGACCCGCACCGACAATCTCGGGCTCCCCTCCCTCCTTGCGGACGAACCACTCCGGACGGCGCAGATAAACCGAATCCTCCGCCTTGCTGAAGTCAAACCGGGCGATAAAGCGGATTCCCTCTTCATGACAAGCCTTGATTACATTATCCAGCAGATCCGTATGAGGCGGCAGATGCCCGTTGACCGTATGAAACGGCACCTTGGACGGATACCAGGCATAGATGCCTCCTACATTAAACACAATCGCGTTCGCGCCCATGTCCTTCATCTGGGCGGCCAACCTGCGGGGCTGAATCCGGTCCGTATCCCGGACCTGCAGATTAGGCTGAATGATCCGCAGCGGCTTCTGCCACCAAAGCTTCTGCGTCGGCTGCACTCCTTCTCCTCCTTCGTGGAAGACGGCACGGTCCGGGCACTCCCTTCGGCCTGCGAACCGTGCCGCTTTCTCCTTAATCCGTTCGGGCACTCTTGTTATTGGGCAAACTGTTTATAGGCGGCGGCCATGTCCAGATACGCCTTCTTCATATCCGGAAGGTTATTCAGCTTATCGACATACGCCTTGTACTCCTCCATCGATATTTGCCCGACGATCGCCTTGGTGACCATCGACTTGAATTCTGTCTCATACTTCGGCCAAGTGCTGATCCATGCATCGCTGGAGATGATCCGGTACGGGTCGATTTTACCGACTTCGTCGAAGATTTCGACTTCCTTGATCTTCGCGTCGTTGTAGGCCTTGTCGCCCGATGCGCTGATGACCTTGCCCCATTTGGCATAAGCGAGCACGCCCGCGCCCTTGCTCGTCGTGTTGACCTCCTTCACGCCCTGCTCCGTCAATACCTTCTGACCGTTCACCACGGTATGATGAATATCCGGCAGTCCGTAATAAGCGAAGTCCGTAATTTCCTGGGAAGCTGTTTTCTCGAAGTAGTCCAGCAGCTGCTTAACCTTTGCTTCCGGCACCTTCTTGGAGATGTAATAGCCTCCCGCGACTCCCGTCTCCAACGCTACGGCGTCGCCGCCCGGTCCCTTCAGATGCAGGTTTAAAATTTTGGCGTCCGGCTGACCAGACTTCTTCATCGCGTTCTCCCACTCGTGATCCCACCAGATCGGACGCCCGTATGAGGCGGCGCGGTTCGTCTTGAACAGCTCCTCCGCCTGCGACTCCTTCATAACCGCATACTCCTTGGACATCAAGCCCTCCGCATACAGCTTGCGGAACCAGGCGACCAGCTCGGTATATTGAGGCGTCAGACGCGGATTGATGAAGCCGCCCTCCTCGTTGTACTTCGGATCAAGCACGCCGAAGGCCGCCTGAAAGGAAGCGACGGGATCATTGATATACAACAGGCCGACGGTATCCTTCTTGCCGTTGCCGTCCATGTCGCTGTCCACGATTTTCTTCAGAGCCGCTTCGTATTCGTCCAGCGTTTTCGGGACCGGGATGTTCAGCTTATCCAGCCAGTCCTTGCGAATCTTGATGCCGCCGTCCACCCGGGAGCGGGAACGCGGAACCGCATAAATCTTGCCGTCGACGGTCAAATACTTCAATGCGTCCTTGGCCAAATTGTTCTTCAGGTTCGGATACTGGCTTAAGTCCCCCAGGAACGGCGTCAGATCCCAGAAGGCCCCGTTCTTGATCGCATTGACCAGCGTCGGCCGGTTATTGTCCTGATACGCGACCACCTCGGGCAAATCGCCGGACGCCAGCAGCAGATCCAGCTTATTGTTCAGATCGCCGGAGGGCACCCATTCCACATCCAGCTTGGCGTTCGTCAGCTTCTCCCACTCTTTCCAATAAGCGTTGTTCATATCCGGTACTTCATTATATAACCCCGCGAACATTTTAATCGTAAGCGGCTTGTTCCCCGCGTCTCCCGCAGGCGGTGCGCCTGCAGCTCCTTCGCTCCCCGCGCCGGAATTGCATCCCGCCGCCATCGAAACGGCGAGCAGAGCAGCTACGCCGGCTGTCCAAGTTTTAGTTCTGTTTCTCATGTGAGTCCTCCCTTTTCTTGTGTGAAGTAAAGCGATTTCATTAAATCCTGAAGCTTGGCTTGCCGTCCTTCTCCCTTATCGTAATCGGCTGCCAGCAGGCAGCCTACAGACAAAACTTGACCAAGAGGTCTCGATACAAAAAATGTCCGCTTCTGCAACTACCTGCTCCAGCAGGAACATAGAAGCTCCCGGCTGGCCGGAAAAAGATGTCCGCCGCACTCCGATAATCCACTGCCTACCCTTTGACAGAGCCCAGCATAACTCCTTTGGCAAAATGCTTCTGCAGGAATGGATAAACGATCAGAATCGGCGCCATGGCGAGTACGATGGACGCCATCCGGATCGTCTCCTGCGGCACGACGGCTTCATCGCTTGCGCCCGCCTGGGCCACGGCCACGGAGTTGGAATCGATGACCAGCGTTTTGACCAGAATCTGCAGCGTCCATTTCTTGGAATCGGCAATATAGACGAGTGCATTGAAATACGTATTCCAATGGGCTACGGCGAAAAAGAGCGTGAACGCTGCTATAGCCGGAAGCGAAAGCGGCAAAATGATTCGGGTAAACACGCCGATGTCGGAGCATCCGTCGATACGGGCGGCGTCCTCCAGCTCGGACGGGAGCGAATCCATAAAGCTTTTGATTACAATCAGACTCCAGGCATTCGTCAGACTCGGCCAGATCAGAGACCAGTAGGAATTCAGCAGGCCCAGCTCCTTCACCAGCAAATAATTGGGTACGATACCCGCACTGAATACAAGTGTAAACACCACGCAGCCCATAATCCATTTATGGCCCGGCAACGTCCGCTTCGTCAAGCCGTAAGCCATCGTAAAGGAAACGATAATATTCAGAATCGTACCGACCACCGTAATGAAGGTCGTGCTTTTCAGCGCATTCAGAAAGCTGTTGGTCGATAGGATATATCGGTACGACTCCAGCGACCATTTGTCGGGAAATAAGTAAAACTTGAGCGGCACATAGACCTGCGGGTCCGTAAATGACACGCTGAATACATACAGGAACGGGAATATGCAGGCCGCAGAAATGAGCGTGATCCCGCTGTAATTGACCCAGTCGAACAAGGTCATCCGTTTTTTCTGTACAAAGCTCATGGGGCTGCCTCCTATTCGGTTCAACGGTTTGCCAGCATTTTGCCGGTCTAGTAAATTCCCTCGTGACCCAGTTTTTTGACGATATAATTCGAGGTCACGATAAATACGAGGCCGACCACTCCTTTGAACATGCCGACCGTCACTCCTACGCTGATCTGCCCGCGCAGGATGCCGTGGGTATACGCATACGTATCGAACACCTCGCCCACAGACAGGATAAGCGGATTCATCATCAGCAGCACCTGCTCGAAGCCGATATCGGCCATGCTGCCAAGGCGCAGGATGAGCAGGATGATGACCGTCGGACGGATGGCCGGCAGCGTGATATGCCAGATCTGCCTCATCCGGCTCGCCCCGTCGACCACGGCCGCTTCGTAGCGCTGCGGGTCGACGCCGGCCATCGCCGCCAGGAAGATGATCGTCCCCCAGCCGGCTTCCTTCCACATGTTCTGGGCGGTCAGTATGCCCCAGAAATAATTAGGATCGGACAGAAAGGAAATCGTCTCCTGACCGGCCGCGGATATGACCTTGTTTACGACACCGACGTCAACCGACAGCATAAAGAAGGTAAGGCTCGCCACAACGACCCAGGAAAGGAAGTGAGGCATGTATACGATCGACTGGTTGAAGCGCTTGAACGTCTCATGCCGTATCTCGTTGAGCATCAACGCCAGCAGAATAGGCAACGGGAAATGAAAGATCAGCGCGATCAGATTAATCGCAAACGTATTGCGCAGCATGAGATAGAAGTTAGGATCCGCAAACAGCGAGGAAAAATGCTTCAGGCCGACCCACGGACTCCCGGCGAAGCCGAGAAACGGGTTATAATCCTTGAAGGCCAGCAGCAGCCCCCACAACGGAACAAATTTAAACAGCAGAAAATAAAGCAGACCGGGCAGCACCAGCAGATAGATGGCCCTATGCTGCAAAATACGGGCAAGCAGCCCGCCGGAGCGGGCCAGACCCGCTCCTCGCGGATGTGCGGCAGCATCAGCTTTCATGTCCAAGCACCTCGTTTCAAGTTAAGGTTTCTCTTGTGTATTCGATAATGAGGGCCTCGTATACCTCAGGCAGCTCGACCGTGACCGCGATCCCCGCCTCCGTCGTCTGCCAAGGCACCGGCTGTCCGGTACGGAGGGAGTATACCCGCTGCGGAACAGGCAGTCCGCGCAGCTCGGCCCGCATACCGTCCAGCGGCAGCGGCCGGCTGTAGGTGGTGCCGTTGAAGCCGGACAAATTCAGCGCCTGCAGCATGTGGCTGCCATCCGGCTGCCGGTGCAGAAACCACTCGGTGCAGGGGGGCGCTTCGACGGACAGCCGCAGCTTGCCGGACAGCAGCCGGCTCAGCACATCAGTCACAACCAGCTTGTGATCCTCGAACCCATGGCGCGCATACAGCGCTCCCGGGTTCCACGGATAATAAGCGCCGCTCCCGCCGCGATTCGCGATGCCCAGCCCCCGCCATTCGCTTAAGGCATGTCCGTAAGCCCGCTCCGGCGGACCGAATGAAGCCGGTGATATATAAGGCATCAGGCACTGCGCTCCCGGCTCGAACGTCATATAAGCGAAGGCCTGCTCGGCGATGATCCAGTCCCGCCGGGCCAGGCTCGGAAACCACTGTGTATCCGAGACATCCAGATAGGAGCCCGGCTTGACGTTCGAACTGCCGCTGTAGGCTGCTCCGAACAGCTGCTCCAGCGAAGCCTGGTCCTGCTGCAAAGCCCGGCCGGTGGCGATCAGATGAATCCCTTCGCGCTGCAGACCGGCCAATGTCTCCCTCTGCGCATCGTTCAATTCCGCTATAGCAGGCAGTATGATCGCCTTAACCCTCTGAAGAGCCTCCCGGCGTTCGGTCAGACGCTCCTGCAGAACGACGTCGAACAGGATGCGCGACTCCTTCAGCATCTTGAACAATCCCTCGTATTCCTTCTGCGCCTGCCCGTCCCCCGCCGACTTCGGCTTGATCAGCGCCACGTCCGCCATCGATTGCAGCTCGCCGTACCGGCCTTCATGCCTGGCATGGAATCGGAAGACCGCCTTCGCCGCATCCAGATTAGCTTTATCCGGATAGCCGTCAAACGCTCCGATGATACAGAAGTCAAGCCCCGACCCGTTCGCTATATTTTCATAAAGCCGTATCTCCACTTCATGCCTGGATATTCCTGTGAAGCGGTACGTCAAGTCGATTGCATTGATGCAGCAGTTGCTGACCAGCTTGTCGTCCCAGTTGTTCTGAACCGACGCCACATTCTCGGAAGCAGAGTATAGCCAGAGCGGCAGGCTGCGGTGCAGCGCCGTATTCGATTCCTTGCGGATGATATCGACATAATCGGGAAAATAAGTGCAAATCGCCACATCCGGTCTCGCAGCCTTCACTTCCGTCTGAATCCTCTGCAGAATCTCGCGAACCGTTATCTCCTGGAAGGTCTTATACTTGCTATGCAGCTCATGCTCGGGTCCTTCGTACTGCATAAGATCAAGCCCGTACATCTCCTGGAATCGCCGCTGGCAGTTGCCGCAGTAGCAGGGACCGTAGTGGTTGCCGCTGTAATCCCAGTGCTGGTACCCGAACATGTTGAAGAAAATGCCGTCCACCGGATAGTTCGTAATCACCTCGTGAATCATCCGAAGCGAATGCTGCTGCTGGTACTCGCTGTTCAGGCAGGTATGCACGATTCCGTCATAGTTGACCTCCCGGTTCGTCCTTGTCCGGTAAAACCATTCCGGCCTGCGCTTGAACAGGCTTTCATGCGCCTTGCTGAAATCAAACCGGGCAATGAAGCGAAGCCCGTTAGCATGCGCCTTGGCCACCGCCTCGCCGAGCAAATCCTTTTTCAAGTAAGGCGTCACATACTGGCAATCAAGCTTTGTAGGGTAGAAAGCAAACATACCGCCAGCATTCATCATCAGCACATTGGCTTCATACTGTTTGACTTCCGAGATCAGCTTGTCTACATCCATATCCGCATCGGCTTCTCTCAGATTGTTTTGAATCAGACGAAGCTTGTTCGATGACCACCAATTCACCTCTTCAGCCTCCCTTGTCTTTCGTTCTGGTCTCAGTGTAGAACTGCTGCGGGCAGCGCGGTAGAGACATCTTTTGACCGGCAAGCGCCGGAAAAAAATGTCCCGCCACCCATTATGCAAGCCCCAAGCCTCGCGGCGGATGCCGGATCACCGGGAGAGCCGGCGAATACCCGTATGCAAATTATGTCCGGTAGGCCGATATTAAAAAAACCGGCTCCGCGGCAATTGCCGCCGGAAACCGGTTGCGTCAAACCATTCTGCTAAGATTCAAGCTCCTTCACGGCCTGAAGCACCTGCTCCAGATGCCCCTTCACCCGAATGCCGCGCCATTCCTTCGCCAGCCTGCCTTCCTTATCGATCAGGAAGGTGGAGCGAACGATGCCCATATACTCCCGCCCATACAGCTTCTTGAGCGCCCAAACTCCGAACAGCTCCGCGACCTCATGCTCGGGGTCCGAGAGCAGCGGGAACGGCAGCTCGTATTTGGCCGCAAACCTCTGGTGCGAGCGAACCGGGTCCGGACTGATGCCTATGACTGACGTATTCAGCCGGGAGAACTGGCCCGAGTAGTCACGGAACTGACATGCCTCCTCCGTACATGCGGGCGTCATGTTCTTCGGATAAAAGTACAGCACGATATGCCGCCCTCGAAACTGGCTGAGCGAAACATCCTCCCCGCTCGAGGCAGGGAGCGTAAAGTCGGGGACAGACTGTCCTATGGTCAATGCTTGCATTGTCTGTTTCTCCTTCCTGACAATCCAATTCGCCGCATTATACAACCAGGCCGTCCGATTTGGCAAGCGGACGGCCTGGTTGTACCGCTGTTTAGCGGACTTGAATTCGGAGATTGCAACCCGTCGCAAAAATGATGCGCGCGCCTTGCGGCCGTGCAGTCTCCCTGGGTCGCCCTCAAGATCCCGCGCCGCGGTACCGCTTGACCCCGTAATTCCAGACGGCCAGACCGATGGAGAAAAACACAACGCCCACGATCGGCGTAAGCAAAGCAAAATCTCCCCAGTTCTCCCGGTCCAGGAAGTAAGCTGCCGGATAGAAGCCGACGAAGCCGAACGGCAGCACCCAGGTCAAAGCGAACTTCATGACTCCGTTGTAGATGGTCATCGGGTAACGCCCGTAGTTCTGCAAATTCCACAGCAGCGCTGTAATGCCGGTAGGCGCGTCGGAGAAAAACGACAGAGCGGTGAAGAAAACGTACACGCCCGCATAGATTAGAATAGAGCCGAATACCAGCAGCAGGAACAGAAACGGATCGGACCAGGTGAAATCCAGACCAAGCTGCGGCCACGTAAAGCACATGATCAGCAAACCGACGAGCGCGCTGAACAGCGAGGACGGGTCCATGTTCTCCAGCATCAGCTGCACCAGATTATGAGCGGGCCGGGTCAGTATCCGGTCCATCTCGCCCTTCACAATATACTTTTCGCTAAAGTTCCATAAGTTGAAGAAGCTGATGAAAATCCCGTACGGCACCATAAAATAGCCGTATATAAACAATACTTGCTGCTCGTTCCACTGATCGATGGAAGCCGTATGTCCGAATACAACAAGAATGAAAAATAAGTTCAGACCGTTAAACAATAAATCCGACAGCACCTCGATCCAGAAGTCGGAGCGGTAGGTCAGGCGCGTTTTCATATAGTTTTTCAAGTAATCGACGACAAGTCCCGTATAAAAGAACACAGCTCTACCCTCCCTGTACGAACAATCGCGTCCGGGCGCTTCGCCACAGGATGTACAGCGGCGCCAGCAGCAGCACGACCCACAGGATCTGCACCAGCAGACCGTGATAGGCTGCGCCGCCGGAGACCGCCCCGGTGAATACCTTGCCGGGCAAATACGTAATCGCCTGGAACGGCAGCAGCTTCAAGATGCCTTCCGCCCAGCCCGGGAAAAACGACATCGGCACGACCAGACCGGAGAACAGATCGACGGCGACCCGCTTCATCCGCATCAAGCCTTCATTGTTTTCCAGGAAAAATGCGCTCAGGCCGGTGATAATATTCAGCTGCGTATTGATCAGGAAGCTGAAGAACAGCATGATGAGAAAGATCACCCACAGCTTCGGGTCGGTCGGCAGCTTCACGGAGAATAGCAGCGACACGATGACCATACCCGGCGTTGAGAACAGCAGCAGCCGGAACAGCCCCTCTCCCAGCCCCTGCATCAGCTTGACCAATATATAATTGTAGGGACGGATAAACTGGACCGCTACGCTGCCGTCCTTGATTTCATTCGCAATCTCCCGGTCCAGGTTGTTGAAGTAGAAGGCGCGGGCCATCCACCCTACCGCCACATAGGTGGTCATCTGTTCCAAGGTAAGTCCCCCCAGCACTTCCTTAGTGCCGTAGATCGCCTTCCATAGAAAGTAATAAGCGCCGATATTGAGCGCATAAATAATAATGCCGCTGTAATAATTCACACGGTAGGCCAGCATCATCAGGAAGCGGATGCGGATGATTTCCAGATAAGCGTTAGACATGCGAAGCCACTTCCCGTTCGCTATCCGCCTTAGCCTCGTCCGTCTCCGACCTGGTCTCGGCCGAGCCGGACTTGTAGATTTCCCGCACGATGTCGTCCGTGCCGGTCTCCACAATTTTAATATCCTCGATGCCGACGACATGAACGACCCGGGCCAGCACTTCGGATACGCCCGCGCTCTTCTGCGGGATCCAGACTTTGGCCGTAAGCTCATTCTCAAGCGACCACTCGACATCAAGCCCCTGAGTCAGCCCGCGCAGCTGCTCCAGCCGGACGCTTTGCGCGAAGCGCAGATGCACTTCCTTGCCCTTGCCCCAACGCTCCTTCAGCTCCTCCAGCCCGCCGTCATAGATGATGTTCCCGTCATCGAGCATGATCACCCGGGAGCAGAGGGCTTCGATATCCTGCAGGTCATGGGTCGTCAGCAGGATCGTCGTTTCGTAGCGGCTGTTCAGCGACTTTAGAAACTCGCGGATTTCCGTCTTTACCACGATGTCCAGACCGATCGTGGGCTCGTCCAGAAACAAAATCGACGGGTTATGGATCAGCGATGCGGCCAGCTCGCACCTCATCCGCTGTCCGAGACTCAGCTTGCGTACCGGGCGGTTCAGCAGCTCGCCCAGCTGCAGACGGTCGATCAGCTCGTCCATCCGCAGCTTGTAATCACCGTCCGGCACCCGGTATACCTTCTTCAGCAGCCGGAACGACTCCACCACTCCGAGGTCCCACCAGAGCTGGCTGCGCTGACCGAACACCACGCCGATCCCGCGCACGAAGGCCTCCCGCTCTTTATGCGGAATAAATCCGTTGACCCGGATATCCCCCGCAGTCGGGACGAGGATGCCGGTCAGCATCTTGATCGTGGTCGATTTGCCTGCACCATTTTCCCCGATATATCCGCAAATTTCGCCTTTCGGGATTTGAAAGCTGATGTCTTTGACGGCTCTTACATGGTTATACTCTCTTCTAAACAGATCGCGGAAAGCGCCCTTGAGCCCTTCGCGGTTTTTCTGAACCTGAAATTCCTTGCGCAGGTTGTGCACGTCGATGGCTAGCGACATAGGTGGTAGCCTCCTGTCATAATTTGCCGAAGCTTGCGGTTTTACTGCGTTACCCGGTATAATGAAATGAAATTTTCGGGAACCTATAAACCGTCACTACGTTATGATACACGAACCCGGGCAGCAGGAAAAGCATCCAAAAGCGAAAGAAGGGATTCCACAGATGGCACGTACAATCAAGCGTTTGTTTGTCGTCGTCCTTATTCTGATACTTGCGGGCGTAGGTTATTATACATATGGATTTATGAAGTTCGCCAATAATATCCAAAGCAAACCCGAATCTACCAAATTCCCCGCGCTTACGACTAAAAAAACGGGAGGCGTCAGCGCCGAATCCTTGATTCCGCCCAAGTGGGAGGGCAAGGAACGGGTCAATGTGCTGATTCTTGGAGGAGACTCCCGCGGCCTGAAAAAAAATGAAGTCCCGCGTTCCGATTCGATGATGGTCGCCTCAATCGATCCTGTTACTAAGCAAGCCGTGCTGCTGTCCATTCTGCGCGACACTTATGTCAAGGTGCCCGGCCATGGCGATGACCGGATCAATACGGCTGTAGCCCTCGGCGGACCTCATCTGGCGATGAAGACGGCAAGCGATCTGCTTGGCATTCCTATTCAATATTATGTATACACGGACTTCCAAGGGTTTATGGCACTGGTGGATGCGATCGGCGGCATAGAGCTTGATGTGGAGAAGGATATGAAATACCGTGATTCGGAGGAACCCGAATTCGACATCAATCTTAAGAAGGGGCTTCAGCAATTAAACGGCAAGACGGCCCTTCAGTATGTCCGCTTCCGTCATGACGCGCTCAGCGACTTCTCCCGGACGGAGCGCCAGCGCAAATTTATGGCCGCCGTCGCCCAGAAGATGCAGACGACCAGCTCGCTCATCCGGATGCCGATGATTTTGAACAGCATCGATCCGTATATCGAGACGAATCTGGCCACCGGCGACATGTTGAAGCTCGGCACTCTCGCTTTGGAGGCGAAAACGGAAGGCATGGCCAGCTCCCAGATTCCACCCGCAGAGCTGCTCGTCGAGAAGCGGATCGGCGGTGCCGCAGTGATCAGCGTGAACAAGGATAAGCTGCACAAGTATGTGCAAGACTTGCTCGCCGGACGCGACCCCTTCGCCGAGCCTGCGAAGAAAGCCGGCTCGGAAACGGCCAAGCCGGCGGCCAATGCGAATACAGGCAAGAAATAACTGCAAGCATTACCGCGCACCATCCCGCAAGCGTCCGTCGGCCCCTCCGGCGGACGCTTTTTGCCGTACCTACAGCCAATTGTTGGCGAACAGCTCATCTTGCTATATAATGAACCAAATAAAAATGATCGAGCCGCCCCTCAGGCTGCCCGGATGATTCCAACCCCGGATGATCGCAACAAAGAAAGGATCGGATTCGTTATGGCTTTTCAATCTAAACCTGCAAGCAAGCATAAAACCCGCTCGGAGCTGCTGTATGGAGAAGCGCTCGAGCATATCGTAGGAGGCGTCAATAGCCCGTCGCGGTCCTTCAAGGCTGTCGGCGGCGGCGCTCCGGTTTTCATGAAGCGGGGATCGGGCGCTTACTTCTGGGATGCGGACGAGTATCGGTACATCGATTATCTCGCCGCTTACGGCCCTATCATCCTGGGGCATGCCCATCCTCATGTCACCGCGGCGATCTGCCGCGCCGCGGAGAACGGCACCTTGTACGGAACGCCGACCGAGCTGGAGATTCAGTTTGCCCGGATGCTGAAGGAAGCTATCCCGTCGCTCGATAAGGTCCGCTTCGTCAACTCCGGGACGGAGGCGGTCATGACGACGATCCGCGTCGCCCGCGCTTATACCGGACGCACGAAAATCATCAAGTTCGCCGGCTGCTACCACGGCCACTCCGATCTTGTGCTTGTGGCGGCGGGCTCAGGGCCTTCTACGCTCGGTATTCCGGATAGCGCCGGCATCCCGACCTCCATCGCCCATGAGGTCATCACCGTGCCTTACAACGATATGCCCGCGCTCGAGCAGGCGCTGGATCGCTGGAGCAATGAAATAGCCGCGGTAATGGTCGAGCCGATCGTGGGCAACTTCGGGATGGTCATGCCGGCTCCCGGCTACCTGGAAGCCTTATGCGCCGCGGCGAGGCGCAACGGCTCGCTCGTCATCTACGACGAGGTTATTACAGCCTTCCGCTTCCATTACGGTACAACGCAGACGTTCCAGGGATTGCCTGCAGGCACCGACTTGGCGGCGATCGAACCGGATCTCACGGCGCTCGGCAAAATTATCGGCGGCGGACTGCCTATCGGCGCATACGGCGGCCGGGCCGACATTATGTCGCAGGTCGCCCCGCTCGGGCCCGCCTACCAGGCAGGGACGATGGCGGGGAATCCGGCCTCGATCTCGGCAGGCATCGCATGCCTGGAAGCTCTTCGTCAGCCGGGCACCTACGAGCATCTGGACCGGCTTGGGGGCCTGCTCGGCGACGGGTTGGCCAAAGCCGCGCGGACGCATGGCATCCCGCTGACGGTCAACCGCATCTGCGGCGCGCTCTCCACGCATTTCTGCGATCATCCGGTAACGAACTATGAGGAAGCGCAGGCTACGGACGGCGATCAGTTCGCCGACTTCTTCCGGTTGATGCTGGATCAAGGCATCTGCCTCGCCCCTTCCAAATACGAGGCCTGGTTCCTCACAACGGCTCATACCGAGGAAGACGTTCATTTCACTTTGGAAGCGGCGCAGTTTGCTTTTGAGAGGATGTCCAGAGGGTCGGCCGAAGCGAAACGGTAATAAAAACCATTTATCACCCAAATCACGAACTATTATCAGTATTTGATGATAGTTCGTTCGTTTTTTACACAGTCTTTATTTTTGACTTAAAATTGCCTTTATTCACCAGTTATACAGCTTGGATAGCGCTTACATATCATTGAAAGGTGGAATGTTCTATTGTCTATCGTTAAATTTCATGTTATTCTAGTACTACTCTGAAAATGAAAAAAACGGCTCTATGTAAGGTTTTTGTTAGGTTTCACCTTGAAGATATGCAGGTTTTTTGAGGCAGAAGCCATCATTAATTTTAGCTTTTCCGCACTTATACGCATAGCTTTCAGAAGACGGTTGGAGCGAAGCCAATTACGGTTATACAGAATAAATGTATTTTTATTCATAACACTGTACGTTCGGTTTGTCCGCTTTCTTTCCAGCATGCAAGGTCCTGGATTTACCATGAATCCGACATTAAATTTACCGGGAGGTGAAGGTCAGCCTGCTGACCAAGAGAATGAATCAAGTAATGCGTGATGAAGGTCGCTTTCAAAATTTACTTGCCACAGAGCATGACAGCTGCGGCATCATTTGTATCGTTGAGAAAGACGGGTTCCCGTCCCGCCAGAATATCCAGAAAACGATCGACGCCCTGGTAAAAATGGAGCATCGCTCCGGCTTTATCAACGGCGAAGGGGACGGCTGCGGCATCTTGACCGACATTCCGCGCGCTTTGTGGGAGAAAAAGCTGACGGAAGCCGGTTTGGACGGCAAGCTGGCTTATGACGAGCGCTTCTCCGTCGCCCATATTTTCGTGCCGCGCAAGCTGGATATCTCGGTTGCCGAGATGCAAAACGGCATTCGCGGGCTGTTCGGTCAATTCGAAGTGAGCGTTTTGCTTGAGCAGGAGAACCAGGTTGACAGCAGCGTGCTCGGACCGAACGGTCTGAATGACGAGCCTACGTTCTGGCAGATCGCCGGCCTTTGCGACAAGCAGGGTGTGAAGACCGCCGACCATCTGTTCGAGCTGCATGTTGCGATCGAAGCGAAATATGCCGTGCATGTCGCTACGCTCAGCAATGTGACGGCCGCCTATAAAGTGATGGGCGCCGCGAGCATTCTCCCCAAGTATTACAATGATACGCGCGACCCTCTGTTCGCCGCTCAGGTAACGATTGGTCATAACCGTTATTCCACCAATACGCAATCCAGCTTCTTCCGTGTACAGCCGTTCTCCCTGCTCGGCCACAACGGAGAAATCAATACGGTCAAGAAGCTGCGCATCGAAGCCGATATGGTCGGCGTTCCGCTCGTAGACGGCGGCTCCGACTCCCAGGATATGAACCGTACGATCGAAACTTTCATTCACCGTTCAGGCGTCAGCTTGTTCGAGGCTATGGAGATCGTGTTTCCTCCCATTCACAATGAAATGAAGCTGTTCCGTCCCGAAATGCAAGACTTGTATGTGTATTACCGCCAAGCCTGGGGCCATTATGCTCAAGGTCCGGCAGGTATCGTGTCCCGTTACGGCAACGAATGCATCTTCAGCGTCGATGCGCTTGGACTGCGTCCCGTCTGGATGGTCGAAAGCGAATCGTCCCTGTACTTCTCCTCCGAGCAAGGCGTTATTACGGTAGGCGACATGGTGGCCGAGCCGAAGCCGATCGCACCGGGCGAGAAGATCGGCGTCATCCTGACGCCGGGCGAGCATGTGCAGGTTATCCCTTATTATGAGGTCCAAAGCCTCGTGCTGGAGCGCGCTAAGGCTCGCATCGGATTTGAAGGACTGCGCAAGCATCTGTATAACGAAGTGCCGGCAACTGAAGTTGAGGCATCCGCTGACATCGTGCCTTCCGATTCGCTTTACAGCGCGTACGGCTGGGACCGCGACGGCATTCAGATGATCGAGACGACCGCCGAGACCGGAGCAGAGCCGATCCGCTCGCTCGGACATGACAGCCCGCATGCGGCGCTTGCCTGGGAGCGCGTGAATATACCGGACTACATCAAGGAAAGCGTAGCCGTCGTCACCAACCCTGCGATCGACCGCGACCGCGAGATGGAGCATTTCTCAACCCGCGTCGTCGTTGGCCCGCGTCCTAAAGTATACGGCCAGCCGGATCACCGTCTGCGTCTTGAGCTGCTTTACCCGGTCGTTCTCGAGGGCAGCAACGGCGCAGATTCCTTGTCCGAGCTGAAGCAGCCAAGCTATGAGCAGCTGAAAGCTATGTTCGGCGATTCTGTCGCTACCTTGTCTACAACCTTTGCCCGCGGTACTTCCCTGCAGGCGGCGCTGGATCAGCTGGCGACGGACGCGATCGAAGCCGTCCGCCAAGGCGCGGCCCTCCTGATTCTGGATGACGCCGGCTCACATCAGAACGACCGTCTGTGGATCGAGCCGCATCTGGCCGTGTCCAAGGTAGACATCGCTCTCCGCGGCGAAAAGCTCGGTTATGGGGACAACCTGCGCCGTCAGACGACGCTCGTCCTTCGCAGCGCAGCTATCCGCAGCCTGCATGATATCGCGGTAGCCTGCGGCTTGGGCGCCGATGTGCTGTCTCCTTACCTGATGTTCGCGACAGCTGCCGCCAAAGACGGCGCGCCTGCCGCCCGCAAAGTATTTATAGCGCTGATGAAAGGTCTGGAGAAGGTCATCTCCACGATCGGAACGCATGAACTGCGCGGCTATACCCGCTTCTTCTCCTCCATCGGCTTGAAGCCGGAGGTGGCGGAGGTGCTCGATATCGTCAATTACCTGGGCAGCGAGAAGGCCGGGACCGGCTTTGCCGAGCTCGAAGCTCAAGCGGAAGCCCGTTACAACGACTTCTCCAACCCGAAGGCCAAAGCGGCGAAAAACTTCCGTTTCTTCCAGCGCATGTGGAAGGCTCTCGGCGATGCTGCCTCCGGCGTGGCGCCGTATGCCGATTACCGGGATAAGCTGCGCGAGGAAGAGAAGAAAAACGGCATCTCGATCCGCCACGTAGCGGACTTCGATATAGAGAAGGCGCGTGCCGAAGGCCGCAAGCCGCTTGATCCGGCTGACGTGCATATCGGTATCGGGGGCCATGATCTGCCGATGCTGATCTCGTCCATGTCGTTCGGCTCGCAGAATGAAACGGCGTTCCGCGCTTATGCCGAAGCCGGCGAGCGCCTGAACATGGTCACGATGAACGGCGAGGGCGGCGAGATCAAGGATATGCTTGGCCGCTACAAGCGTACCCGCGGCGCCCAAGTCGCTTCCGGCCGCTTCGGCGTCAACGTGGAGCTGGCTACGGCCGTCGCATTCCTGGAGATCAAGATCGGCCAGGGCGCCAAGCCGGGCGAAGGCGGTCACCTGCCGGGCTCCAAGGTTACGGCCAAGATCGCGCTGGCGCGTAATGCCACGATCGGCTCCGACCTGATTTCGCCGTCGAACAACCATGATATTTACTCGATTGAAGACTTGGCTCAGATCATCTCCGAGTTGAAGGAAGCAAGCGGCCGTCAAGCGAAGATCATCGTGAAGATTCCAGTCGTTCCGGGCGTAGGTACGATTGCGGTCGGCGTGGCCAAAGCAGGCGCGGATGTCATCACCCTGTCCGGCTTCGACGGCGGCACCGGCGCGGCGCGCATTCACTCGATCACGCATGTCGGTCTGCCTACCGAGATCGGCACCAAGCTGGCTCACCTGGCGTTGATCGAAGCAGGTCTGCGTCATCAAGTTGAGCTTTGGTCGGATGGCGGTATGAAATCCGGCGCAGACGTTGTCAAGATGTTCATGCTCGGCGCCAACCGCGTCGGCTTCGGATCGATCGCCATGCAATCGGTAGGCTGTACAACCTGCCGCGGCTGTCATCTGGATACTTGCCATGTCGGGATCGCCACCCAGATCGATTCGTTGGAGGAAGCCGAGGAGAAGGGCCTTCGCCGCTTCGTGCCTCGGGTATATGACACCGCCGTCGATTCGCTCGTTCGTCTGTTCGGCGGTATCGGCCAGGAAATCCGTGAAATTGTCGCCGAGCTGGGCTTCAAGGATGCCCAGGAGCTCGTCGGCCGCTCGGATCTGCTGAAGCAAGTCAGCCATCTGGAGCGCATCGATCTGTCCGACCTGCTCCGTCCTGCACCGCTTTCCTTCGCCGCTGCCCAGCAAATGGCGAGAGAAGCCGAGGAGCAAGTAGCCGCGGCGACCGTAGTATCGTCCGATATCCGGATCGCAGCCGGCGCTGAAGGGCTCGACCTGTTCCCTGAATCGGTCTCCTTCGATGCTCCGGTAGAACGCAACTGGACGAACATCGACGCCGAATCGCGTATTCTCGGCAGCCGTTACTCCAGCCACCGGGTCAGAGACCGCTTCGACGGCAGCTACGACCAGTTGCCGAAGGTCAGCATCAACATCACGGAAGGCTCCGTACCGGGCAACGGTCTGGCTGCCTTCAACGCACGCGGCGTCGATATTACCGTACATGGCGGCGCTGAGGACGGCGTAGGCAAAATGTCGCTCGGCGGTAAAGTAGCCATCCTGAAGGCGCCAGGCAAGCACAAGCAGTTTATCAACGGTTCGGTCGGCAAGTCGTTCGGCTATGGCGCTCAGAAGGGGCTCTTCCTGATCCAAGGCAATGCCGATACGCGCGCCTGCATCCGTTTCTCCGGCGCAGACGTCGTATTCGGCGGGGAAATCACTTCCCCGCTGCAGGATGAGCTGGGCGGTCTGGCTGCCCGCGCCAACCTGAAGGGCTTTGCCTTCGAGTACATGACCAACGGCCGCGCTGTCGTGCTCGGCGACCCGGGTCCATGGATCTGCGCAGGGATGACCGGCGGCGTGATCTACCAGCGTCTCGTCCCTGAGATGGGACTGGACGAAGCTGCTCTGCAGCGCCGGATTGCCAAAGGCGCCAAAGTTAAAGTCGAGCCGATCGGCTTACAGAGCGCCAAAGACTTGACCGAGCTGCTCAGCGCTTATCATGCAGAGCTAGTGAACTCCGGACAAGAAAACGCCGCCGCGGGCATTCAGCATCTGCTGAACAATCTGCAGACCAGCTTCGTACGGATTGCGCCTGTCGGTCTGCAAGCCGATCAATCCGTCGCTACGGAGTAGTTCATCGGGCGCAGGCAAGTAAAAACGGTATAATGGAAGTCGGCCCATTAAATAAAGAGACCTTTCCGATTCACTTCGGAAGGTCTCTGTTTTTTTGGAATTTGATTTGCCGCTACATATAAACGCCCTATCTTTTTTTGCATCCTTTCCCCAATCATGCAAGGATTCCGAATACAAAATTAAGTAAAGGGACCGCACAAGCGCAATTTGCGCCATGCGGTCCCTTTTTTCCTCTCCGAAACAGAGCTCCTATTTCTTGCCCGAATACCGATCGTACGCCGCTTTGTAGATAGTCAAGTATTCATCAAGCCCCATCTTCTGCACGGCAGCCACATATTTGTCCCAGTCGTCGAACGAAGCGGTGCCGTTGATCAGATTGGCCTCCATCTCGGTAATATACTTGTGAATGTCGGCTCCCTTAGAGGTCATGAAGGCCGTTTCTTCCTCCGTGAAGTTGAAGCCGTACCACATTTCCTTGATGAGATGCTTGGAAGCCTTCTCTCCGGCCTCCAACGATTCGGGCAAGCTCTCCGAGCCCTTGAAATATTTCTCCTGCACATAACCCGGATAACTGCCGCCCGGCCAGGTGAAATGTCTTGCCGCCGCCTGGTCCAAGGTCAGACCATTCGGGTTCTTCTTAATGTCGTCCACGTATTCGAGCGAACCGTCCGGCTTCTGCGTATAGGTGACATCCTTCTGTCCCATGAAATAGAACGTTGCCCCCTCATCGCCGTAGAAATGATCCATCCAACGGACGGTCGCTTCCGGACTTTTGTTTTTGTCGGTCAGGACGAATGCGCCCGGCCAGGCTACCGGATTTTTAACCGAAACAAACATCTGGTCGCCATGAGGCCCCTTGAGAGCTCCAAGGCCCACATAGCCCGTCTGGTTCATGACCGCCTGCGGATGCGGCACGAAGGTTGCGCCGAGCAGACCTTTAGCGCCTTTGGCATACAGGGCCGCGTCCTTGATCGTGAAGACCTCCTTGTCCAGCAGCCCCTCCGCATACAGCTTATGCATATACTGCAGCACTTCCTTGTATTTAGCGTCGGTCCGGTAGAATCTCAGCTTGTCCGGAGCGTCCGGATTCACATCCACATACGGATGCACCACGCCTCCGCGGTTGCCCAGACCCCACGCTCCGGCGATATAACGCTGAATCGTGATTACGCCGAACATCCCGCTAAGCGGCACTTCATCCTTTTCTCCATTGCCGTTCGGGTCCTTCTCCTTCACCGCCTTGAGGTATTGATAGAACTCCTCCGTCGTCTCGGGCTCCTTCATCCCGAACTTGTCCAGCCAATTTTTGTTGATCCACATCGGCGTACCGATCAGCATCGGCAGAAATTCCGGACTGTAGAACGTCGGGAAGGAATAAATATTGCCGTCGGGCATCGTCAGCGCCTTCTTCAGATCCGGGTATTTCTCCATCAGCTTCTTGAGGTTCGGAGCATGCTGCTCGATCAGATTATTCAACGGGATAAATACGCCCTGCTTGCCATACTTCATCATGTCCGCCGCCGGTACGCGGGCCGAATAGAACGCATCCGGATAATCGCCGCTGGCCAGCGCCAGGTTGCGCTTCTCCGTCAAGCTCTCGAACGGCACGAGCTGGAACTCTACCTCAATATTCGACTGCTTGGCATATTCCTTCCAGACCAGCGTATCCTCGAATTTATTGCCGGTTTGCGGCGACTTGCCGGTGAAAAACTTCAGCTTCAGCGGTTCATTCACGATCGGCATGCCGGACGGATTCACCGCTGGACCATCCGACTTGTTCGCCTCCCGGCTTGCGCCTGTCCCCGCTCCCGTGCCCCCGCATGCAGTGAGCAGACCTGCTGTCATGACCGCCGTCAGAAGAGCTGCCGTCGTTTTCTGAGCTTTCATCCTATTCATTCCTCCTGTATTTGTTTGATTTATCCTTTAAGGGCGCCAACGAGCACGCCTTTGGCAAAATATTTTTGCAATAGCGGATATAAGAGCAGTACCGGCAAATTCGCTACGATCACAATCGCATATTTGATCGATTCGGCATCCAGCAGCGTATCGGTAAGCGAGCCGTCCGCGACATCGACCATGTCCTTCATTTCCCCCTGCACGAGTATCTCCCTTAAGATCAGCTGCAGCGGATACAGCTCCCGGTCGGACAAAAAGATCAGGGCGTGAAAATACGCATTCCAATGCCCCACGCTATAGAAAAGCACCATGACCGCCAAAATGGGAGCCGACAGCGGGAGCACGATGCTCCACAGCGTCCGCATAGGGGAGCTGCCGTCGATCGTGGCCGCCTCCTGCAACTCGAACGGCACGCCGTTCTGAAAAAACGTCCGCATCAGCACGATATTCCACACGGATACGGCGCTTGGCAGCAGCATCGCCCACATCGAGTTCAACAGGCCGAGCTGCTTGACCAGCAGATAGGTCGGAATAAGACCTCCGCTGAAAAACATCGTAAATACCATCATGCCCATAATCCAATGTCGGCCGGCCAAGTCCCGCCGCGACAGCGGGTAAGCGGCCGCTACCGTTAACGCCACATTGATCGCGGTGCCGAGCGTTGTGTACAGAATCGTATTGCCGTAGCCGCGCAAAATCTCCGCATTGTCGAGCAGCTTCGTATAGCCGCGGACCGTCAGCTCCTGCGGGAGGAGCGTGATGTGACCGCTGAGTACCAAATCCGGGCTGCTGATTGAAGCGATTAAGACGAAATAAAGCGGATAGACGACCACCAGCACAATAAGCGCCAGCACCAGGTAAATAACGGCTGAAAACATGCGATCCGACGGGCTTGCTTTCATCTCGGCCCTCCTCTCCCTCACTTGTTGTTTGACGGCTTCCATTCTCAGCGCTGTCCTTACCACAGGCTCGTTTCACTCACCCGTCTTGCGATCGCATTGACCGTCACCAGTATGGCGAAATTGATCACGGAGTTGAACAGACCGATCGCGGCGGAGAAGCCGTATTCCGCTCCAAGAATACCGCTTCGGTACACATGAGTCGCGATGACGTCCGAAGCCTGCATATTCAGCGCATTTTGCAGCAAATATATTTTCTCGAAGCCTACTCCAAGCACGCTGCCCATGTTCAATATAAGCAAAATGATCATCGTCGGCCGCAGTCCCGGCAGCTGAATATGCCAGATGCGGCGCAGTCTGCCCGCTCCGTCCATCTGGGCCGCTTCATGCAGATGCGGATCGATCGCCGCCAGCGCGGCCAAGTAAATAATGGAGTTCCAGCCCATCTGCTGCCAGACGCCGGATAGCACATAGACATGCTTGAACCAGGCCGGGTCGGTCAGAAAGGCGATGGGCTCCAGCCCCAATGCGCCAAGCAGATGATTGGCAAGCCCCGTCTCGGGCGACAGAAAAATAAACAGCAGCCCTACCACCACGACCGTGGACAAAAAATGCGGCGCGTACAAAATCGTTTGCACCCACTGCTGCAGCTTTTTTTGCCGGACCTCATGAATCATCAGCGCCAGCAGAACCGGTACCGGGAACCCGGCTGCGATCTGGTAAATCCCGATCAGCAGCGTATTTCTCAGCAGTCTCCAGAAATAAAAGCTTTCGAAAAAACGTTCGAAGTGGCGAAAGCCGACCCATGGACTTCCCCAAATTCCTTTGGTGGCCAAATAATCCTTGAATGCAATTTGCACGCCGTACATCGGTACATAGTCGAAGACAATAAAGTACAGCATGACCGGAGCCAGGAGCGCATATAGCTGCCAATTGCTCCAAATTTTCCTCCAGCGGTTCGTTCGTCTTCCGCCTCGTGCCTTCTCTGTGCGATAATCCTTCGTCTTCAGCGTCGCTTCGTTCACAAGCATTCACCTCCCTCGGCGCCGTTTACGTTCTCGATACTAGCTCTTCGCCAGCCAAAAATAAATTGACCCTTTTTTATCCGGCATACCGTTTCTTCCTTCCTCTCTTTCGGCAATCCGCCTAATGCTGCGCCATTGCTGGATTGTCCGTCCATCAACGGCTTTGCTTTAAGGTTTTGTAAATGGGTTGCCTGATGGAATTACAACCTGTTAGCATCAAGATAGCATCCTCTACTCAATAAGCATGGATGAATTCGGGAGGGACTTCTATGGAATCAAGCTTAATGAAGCGCAGAACCTTGCTTGTCCGCTTGTTCATGAGCTTCCTGACCATTATTGTGCTGTTGTCCGGATTTAATCTGGTTGTATTTTCTTACTTCCAACGCATCATTCAGCAGGAGCTCATCAGCACGAGCCATAACGCACTCCGTCATGCCTCCGCCGGCTACCAGGCACATTGGGAACGGCTGAGAACTGTCTTATTTCAGGCTTATTATGAGCCTTCCCTGGTCGCCTTCAACAAGCAGCTGCTGCCGGAAGAAAAGGCCGATGCAAACTATTGGCTTGTTGTCGATATCGTCAAGCGTCTGCGGGAGTCCGCAGCTAATCCGATCTATTATTTGGACAACCTTATGGTACTGTACCGCTCCAATTCATTCATGGCGGATAAACAGGGAAGCGCCAGCTCGGTTACGCTTGATGCTCTGCCTGCCTTTCATCCGCCCTATACATCCGCCTACTGGCAGGAGCAATTTGCCGTGACCGGCGGCAGCTACCGGCTTCATCCGGCTCAGAACTATCCGCTCGATTCCTTTGAATCGAGGACCAGACCGCTTCTGCCGTTTACGTTCCAGCTGCCCGGCAGCAATTATATGATAATCGCGATGATCGATATGGAGCGGCTGACTGCTTCCCTGCTAGGCGATGCTCCGTTTCTCATCGAGTCTGCGGACGGTCAACCGCTGTATCGTTCCTCATCCTCGTTAGGAATAAGCGATTGGCCTACACTGGAGCAAGGAGAATCTGCCCGTCTTGCTGGCGATTGGTATTTCTTCACCTATACCGATCCGAATGATGGCTTGCGTTATGCGACAGCCGTGCCGTATGCCGCTATCGCCGCCCAGGTTAGCAAGCTCCGGACCGTGCAGACGAGCGTTCTGCTCTTGTCCTTCATTCTTGCGCTTGGCTTATCTTATTGGTTCAGCCGCAGACTCCACTTGCCCGTCCAACAAATTCTCGCCTCGCTGCAGCAATCGGTCAGCCCTTCTCACCGGGTACGGACAACCATCCGGGAGTTCGATACGATCAGCCGGCATATAGGAAGGCTGACGGAGGAGCGCGAACAGATGACAGGGGAGCTGCGCAGCCATGAAGCGCTGCTCACTCAGTACAGCTATTTGGCGAAGCTCAAAAGTCTGCATACCGGCATCACCGATTGGCGGGATTTTGTGGATGCGGAGGGCCCTTTTCTAGTGGTGCTCTACCAGATGCAGAGCAGGCATAAAGAAGCGTTGAGCAAAGCCATCAAGCGCCGCATCAAGGATCGGGCGGAGTCGGCGCTGTCAGGCTGCGGCCGGCAGCTGCATACGTTTCAGATTGAAAATAACCAGCTGATCTCCATCGTATTCACCCGGAGGCCCGAGGACCGGGCGGATATTCAGCTGCGCTTGGCGGCCCTGAAGGACGAGCTCGATCAGGATCGTCAGCTGTATCTGGTCTCCGTCGCTGTCAGCGCCTTATTCGAGACAGGCTCGGCGCTTAGCGCCGCCTACAGTCAAGTGTCGGCCATGCTGCGGCAGGCGCTGCCCCGGGATGAGACACAGATCATGACCTCTCTGGATCAAATACCCGCTTTATTTGTCTTCTCGGGCGAGCAGGAGCAGCAATTACTTGAGCATATACAATCCGGTCATGAACGGCTGTGCTTGGAGACGATCCACCGGATGCTGAATGCCATGGAGCGCCGGCACGCTACCCTGCTGCAGGTCAGACTGTTTGCGGAGCATGTAGCTTCCCGTCTCGCCGTAACCCTGGAGCAGCAGCAGGTGGCTCCGGATAACCTGCGCCGATTGACGGATTGTTCCGAAGACCTGCACAGCTGCCTGACGATGGACGAATTCCGGGCTGCGCTTGATTCCCTGGTTACGACATTCGGCCTTATTCGGCAAAGTCATAAGAAGCCGAAGGACGATGTTATCGATTACGTCCTCCAAACGATCGAACGCGGGTATGGCGACGATATTTCCCTGGATCAGATCGCAGAACGGCTGCAGCTGTCCAGCGCCTATTTATCCGTCTATGTCAAGGAGAAAACGGGCCGCAATTTCATCGATCACCTGAATCGCATCCGCATCCGAAAGGCCAAAGAGCTTCTTGTTACTTCCGAGCTGAGTATTCAATCGATCGGCGAGCATATCGGTTACCGTAATGTAACCTCGTTTATCCGCATGTTCAAAAAGTTGACGGGCGAGACGCCCGGGGAATTCCGTAAATGCCACGCGTAAACGCAAAAAAGGAACGTTACCCCTTCTCGGGTATAACGTTCCTTAATTTATTTGACGGACAATTTTCTTATGCCTTGGCTGTCCGATAAGCTTCGATATATTGCGCCGCTCTCTTCGCCACGAGGCTGTAATCGCCCGTCTTCACGGCTTCGCTCGTCAGATCCGAGCCGATCCCGACCGCTACCGCTCCGGCCTTGATCCATTCCCCCAGATTGCCCAGAGAAACGCCGCCTGTCGGCATGATGTTAGCCTGCGGCAGCGGCCCCTTGATCGCCTTGATCATAGCCGGGGAATACAGATTGCCCGGGAACAGCTTCACGACGTCCACGCCCAGCTCCAGCGCCTTCTGAATTTCCTGAATCGTCATGACGCCCGGCATCACGGGTACGCGGTACCGGTTGCATAAGGTGACCGTGTCCGGATTGAGGGATGGGCCGACAACGAACTCCGACCCGCTGAGGATGGCTGCCCGCGCCGTCTCCGGATCAAGTACAGTGCCAACGCCGATAATCGCATATTTGGACGGATCGGCCGACGTACTGGAGTACGTTTTGGCAAGCCTTTCAATAGCCTGAAGGGCGAAGGGAACCGTCATAGTCACTTCAATGACCTTGATCCCGCCGGCAATCGCCTGCTCGGCCATCTCCACCACTTCGTCCGGCGTATCTCCACGCAGAACCGCTACTACGCCTTCCTCTACAATTTGCTGCACCAGCTTCAATTTTTTCATTGCCTGATTCTCTTCCCTTCTTTGGTTGCCGATTCTATCCTGCCATGTTTCCGGATGTGGAGTAGCCTGCAGGGGCTTCCCTGTACGACTACAGACACGTTCGTTATCTCTGGCAAAGGCAAAGAGGCTTGACCTTGCCGGATTTCTCCGTCGCATGCTTCAAATAGCTTTTCAATTCCACCGCTTTAGCGTTCTACATGCTTCTCATTGTTCAAGTAGGCCTCAACCTGTTCCCACGTCGGGATTCCTTCCCAGTCTCCCTCCGTCTGCACGACCATGCAGCCGATCAAGTTGCCCAGGCGCACCGCTTCCGGCAGCCCGTAGTCCTTCAGCAGACCGACAAAGAACCCGGCACAGAAGCCGTCTCCAGCCCCTACCGTATCTACGACGCGCTCTGCCTTGAAATAGGGCACTTCCGTGAGCGAAGTCTTCTCTACAATGTAAGTAACCTCATCGCCGCCCTTCACGATGGACACGCCGGGCAGCTCACGCAGCTTGGCCGTAATCTCGTCGAAGTTCTCCGTCTGGTATAGCAGCTTCAGTTCATCGAGTCCCGGCAGGAAGAAATCGGCTTCCTTGGCCATTTCCAAAAGCTCGCCGCGCGCCTCCTCGATTGTCCATAGCTTAAGGCGCAGATTGGGGTCAAAGCATACACGTACGCCATGCTTCTTGGCAAGACGTACCGCTTCCTTCACCGTTTCCCTCGCCGACTGGCTTAGAGCCATGGTAATCCCCGTTACGTGCAGGTACTTCGCCTGCTTGATATAGGCTTCATCCAGATGCTCCGGTCTCATCAGGCTGGCTGCAGAACCTTTACGATAGTAGTAAACGGAGGTTTTCCCCGATACGACTTCCCGCAGCATCAGCCCTGTTGGAGCTTCAGCCGTAAGCTCGGCACGAGATACCTCGACCCCTTCGCCGCGGATCTTCTTGAGGATCATCCGGCCAAACGGGTCCTTCCCGAGTCGTCCGAACCAGCCGACCCGGCGTCCCAAGCGGGAAACGCCGATGGCGACGTTGCTTTCAGCACCGCCAAACAAGGATTGGAACTGAGAGGAGTACTCGATCCCCTTCGTATTCTCAGGCATCATCAATGCCATCGATTCGCCAAACGTAATAATTTCCGGCTGAAACATCTGCTCCTGAATGCTGTTCCCTGGTTGGCTCATTATCTGCTCATCCATCCGCCGTCTACGCACAGCACGTGACCGCTCATATAATCCGAAGCTGCCGAGGCAAGGAATACAACCGGGCCTTGAAGATCTTCGGGCGTTCCCCAACGTCCGGCAGGAATACGAGCCAGAATCTGGGCGTTCCTGTCTTCATCCGCCCGGATAGCCGCTGTGTTGTCCGTTGACATATAACCTGGGGCGATCGCGTTGACTTGTACGCCCTTCCCAGCCCACTCATTGGCAAGAGCCTTGGTTACCCCGGCGATAGCATGCTTAGAAGCCGTGTAGCCAGGCACGTTAATGCCGCCTTGGAAGCTCAGCATCGATGCGATGTTAATAATTTTGCCTGATCCTTGCTTAATCATCTCGCGTCCTACGAGCTGGCATAGGAAAAACGCCGAGTTCAGATTAAGGCTTAATACATCATGCCAGTCATTGGCCGCATGATCTGCAGCAGGCGTACGGCGAATAATACCGGCGTTGTTAACCAAGATGTCGATTTTACCAAAAACCGACGAAGCCTCTTGAACGACGCCCTCCAGCACACTTTCGTCCATCAGATTGGCAACGATTGTATGCACCTTGCGGCCCATAGCTTCGATCTGATCCTGAACCTCACGGGACCGGTCATTGCTGGTGATGATGACTATATCCGCTCCAGCCTTCGCGAGTCCGAGAGAAATTCCTCCTCCTAAGCCAACAGCTCCTCCCGTTACTAAAGCCACTTTTCCAGTCAAATCAAACATGCCAACGCCGCCTCTCATTCATAATTGAAACGTTTAAATTAAATGCAGAGCTCTACCGGAGCCTGCGCTTTTCTTTCATTATACGTGAATTCGCGAATGATTGCCAGACTGGTCTTGTCTTTCTTCTACTGGCGGATCATGCCGTTGTCCGCTCAAAGCCCTCTGAACCCCTAGCTCCTACAGAGAATACGGCAATATGAAATACAATTAAAAAACCGCTAAAGCCCTTATACATCAAGGCTTTCAGCGGTTTATATCATAACCGTTATTTATTAGAATGGCGTCCCAGGAGGGATTCGAACCCCCGACCGACGGCTTAGAAGGCCGTTGCTCTATCCAGCTGAGCTACTGGAACTTGAATATGGAGCGGGTGATGGGAATCGAACCCACGCTATTAGCTTGGAAGGCTAAAGTTCTACCATTGAACTACACCCGCGTGTAAGTATCGGGACGACACGATTTGAACATGCGACCCCCTGGTCCCAAACCAGGTGCTCTACCAAGCTGAGCTACGTCCCGATAATAATAAGTGCCGGTAGAGGGACTCGAACCCCCACGGTTTCCCTCACGATTTTGAGTCGCGCGCGTCTGCCAGTTCCGCCATACCGGCTTACCCCAATCATGGAGCGGAAGACGGGAATCGAACCCGCGACCCTCGCCTTGGCAAGGCGATGCTCTACCGCTGAGCCACTTCCGCATAGAACACTACAATTTAACCATGAAATTTCTCGTAAATCAAGTGGAAATTTGGAGCGGAAGACGGGAATCGAACCCGCGACCCTCGCCTTGGCAAGGCGATGCTCTACCGCTGAGCCACTTCCGCA
>NZ_FMYY01000019.1 GCF_900101595.1 Paenibacillus sp. cl123 | reverse complement strand
CACATCGACGGGGAGGTTTGGCACCTCGATGTCGGCTCATCGCATCCTGGGGCTGAAGTAGGTCCCAAGGGTTGGGCTGTTCGCCCATTAAAGCGGTACGCGAGCTGGGTTCAGAACGTCGTGAGACAGTTCGGTCCCTATCTGTCGCGGGCGCAGGAAATTTGAGAGGAGCTGTCCTTAGTACGAGAGGACCGGGATGGACGTACCGCTGGTGTACCAGTTGTCTCGCCAGAGGCACGGCTGGATAGCCAAGTACGGCAGGGATAAGCGCTGAAAGCATCTAAGCGTGAAGCCCCCCTCAAGATGAGATTTCCCAGTATGTAAGACCCCTTGTAGACGACGAGGTAGATAGGTTCGGGGTGGAAGCGCGGCAACGTGTGGAGCTGACGAATACTAATCGGTCGAGGGCTTATCCTACAGGTTTACGGAGTAAACCACTTCGTAAGCATGGGCTATACCCCACAAAGTGAAGAGTAGGCTGACGAAGCGTATTCCTGGTACTTTGCGGGGGCCCCAAAAGCTAAAACGACAAATTCAGCAGAGCAATGTTTCGTATCCAGTTTTCAAGGCGCAAGCCGTCTTGAACTGCGGGATATTTTCTCGCAGAGATTTCAGAGGAGCGATCCTCGAAAAATCCGGTTTGGTGATGATGGCGGAAGGGAACCACGCGTACCCATCCCGAACACGACCGTTAAGCCTTCCAGCGTCGATGGTACTTGGACCGCAGGGTCCTGGGAGAGTAGAACGTCGCCAAGCGGATGTCATGGCTTGACTCCTCAAACTAACATTCCCTGATAGCTCAGTTGGTAGAGCACTCGACTGTTAATCGAGTTGTCACAGGTTCGAGTCCTGTTCGGGGAGCCACTTGCTTCCATAGCTCAGTAGGTAGAGTGCATCCATGGTAAGGATGAGGTCACCGGTTCGATCCCGGTTGGAAGCTTTTTGCAAGGCCCGTTGGTCAAGGGGTTAAGACACCTCCCTTTCACGGAGGTAACAGGGGTTCGAATCCCCTACGGGTCACCATTTTGGAGGCTTAGCTCAGCTGGGAGAGCATCTGCCTTACAAGCAGAGGGTCGGCGGTTCGATCCCGTCAGCCTCCACCATTTATAATTTGCCGTTGTAGCTCAATTGGTAGAGCAACTGACTTGTAATCAGTAGGTTGGGGGTTCAAGTCCTCTCGACGGCACCAGTTGTATTGGGGATTAGCCAAGCGGTAAGGCAACGGACTTTGACTCCGTCACCCCTAGGTTCGAATCCTAGATCCCCAGCCATTGCGAGCCATTAGCTCAGTTGGTAGAGCACCTGACTTTTAATCAGGGTGTCGTAGGTTCGAGTCCTACATGGCTCACGTTCACGCGCGTATGGCGGAATTGGCAGACGCACCAGACTTAGGATCTGGCGGGAGACCGTGGGGGTTCAAGTCCCTCTACGCGCATAAGACATCGAAAACCCTTGATATCCAAGGGTTTTTTCTTTTTAGACACTTTCGAATATTTTAGGATGAGCTGGGTTGCTAACGAGAATGCAAACGGCAGCGATAACGGGTTATTATCCAGTTGCTAATGAGCAGCTTCGTAGCGAGCATGGTGAGCTGCTGAAGAAAGTGGAAGCGAACGGGGGTTAGATCAAAATTCCTCCAATCGTTTTACCGTTAAATTGGCTTAAGCGACTGCTCCCCTTAAAGTGGTCTTGCTGTAAGACTATACAGGCGAGTATAAGTATATGGAGCTTGGAGAAGACGGAAGTAGTTAGAGGGCTCTTTTAGGCTGCGTGATACCTTATCAACTCTCCCATAAGGCTGAGAAATGCAATAAGGCTTGCCACTGCGCCATAATGACGCCAGGACCGTATGATTCGTAGTCTGAAGGAGAGAACTGATGAGAAAGAGGAGGATAAGTTAGGTTGACTATAAGATAACGTAGTAGTCGAATGACATCAAAAGTTCCGGTGTATAGCCGATAACAAAAATAATTTATAAAAAAGCTTGCATTTATCCGAGGGAAATGATAATATAACACTTGTCGCTAAAACGAACTGACAAATTAACTTGCTCGTAGAAGTTTTAACTTCGATGGATAGGCATAAGTTTTGCAGCAGATTATAGCGAAATATTATGCGGAAGTGGCTCAGCGGTAGAGCATCGCCTTGCCAAGGCGAGGGTCGCGGGTTCGATTCCCGTCTTCCGCTCCATTATATGATGTGCCCTTAGCTCAGCTGGATAGAGCGTTTGACTACGAATCAAAAGGTCGGGAGTTCGAATCTCTCAGGGCACGCCATTTAAGCATCATTGAATTACAAAGTGAACTGAGAATTGGATTCGAACGAAGGAGTTCGTCGGAGCTGCGCTTCGTAAGGAATACTTCGCAGTCGGCCGTAGGCCGCATCTCAGGGCAGCAATTAAATATCGTCGGGACGTAGCTCAGCTTGGTAGAGCACCTGGTTTGGGACCAGGGGGTCGCATGTTCAAATCGTGTCGTCCCGACCATCATATGCGGGTGTAGTTCAATGGTAGAACTTTAGCCTTCCAAGCTAATAGCGTGGGTTCGATTCCCATCACCCGCTCCATAACTTAATTAATGACAAACCTTGAGATATCAAGGTTTTTTTGTTGTTTGGAAATTATGCAATCAAAAGCTGCTCAAACTTCAGCTCAGGGCTCTGGCTCTCACACGGCTTAGCTTATAGCGAGTTATACTCTCGCATAATGACATCGATCACATGTTTCCCCCAGTTAGAGGCTTCCGAGGCTGGTTCATTCCAAGCATAAGTGATAAGCGCTTTCCACAAGGCCCAACCACGCGCGCGATTGACCGTGTCCTGGTCCGCACTCATGAGGTTCAAAAATAGTTGACGGCTTGCGTCATCGAAAAAGTTCCACGCCATCACAAGATCGCTCGACGGATCACCAACGCCCATCGTACCGAAATCGATAACGCCACACAATCGGCCGTCCTTGACAAGCAAATTGCCGACTGCAACATCGCCATGCAACCATACCGGAGCATCGTGGTAGCTTGTCGCCAGAGCAAGCTCCCATATTTCGGTCAGGAGCTTTTGGTCGTAGGAGGAGGGCAGTCTTTCAATAACGGCTCTTGTTTCCGGATCGTACACCGCCAAATTCCCTCCACGATGAAAATTTTGTTCACCTGCCGGTATGCCGCCATTCGCATCAATTGCTTGTAATTCGTTCAGGAACCCGGCGAGGTCTTCGGCAAATCTATGAGAATCAAGGATATTGGCATGCGTGACCGTATCGCCTTCAATCCACCGGTTGACGGACCATGGAAGAGGATATTCCTCCGTAGGTGCGCCTAGCGCGACGGGAATTGGAATGGGCCAAGATAACAGCGGCTGGAACACAGGGAGCCATATCGATTCTTTTTTAATAGCCGACGCATAGCGTTCATGACTGGGCAGACGAACGGTAAGTTCGTTTCCAAGCCGATAAGTGCGGTTATCATGTCCGCTCTTCTCTACAGGAGCGACTTCCAAGTCTCTCCATTGGGGGAATTGGCTATGAACAAATTGCCGCACCCATTCCGCCGTAATTTCAATCATGACCTCTCCTCCTTCTCCAAAGTTTGATGGACCGTTTTCATAATTATATCCTATTCAATCATTTTGAGCGTATCACCTCCAAAAGATTTTGCAAAGAAGCGATACCCCGGACTTGCTCAGCAAGTGCATGATCCATGCATTTAAGAAACAACGCCTTTTATTTTGCGGATACCTCTACAGATAGAAATTGCGATTCAGGGGACGCAGGAAAGTTAACAGACAGAATTGATGGTTTTGTTGATCCATTCCAAAATCTTTGGTGGGTCACCCCGCATCAGCTAAGGATGAGAAAAAGTCAAAAATGTAGAGCGGAATGTCATATTATTGGAGCCCGTCAGGAGAGGTCATAAATTATAATAAAAAAGTCTTATTGGAAAGCGCTTTCTTTTAAAAAGTGAATAGTTGAGGGGGAGAGGCAAATTGAGCAACAGTTTTAAAAGGTTATTCGCATTCATACTCGTCATAGCGCTCGTAGGCGGCACTATGCCAGGGGGGCAAGCTTATGCTTTGGAAAAAAGCGAGGAACCGGGATTGATGGCATGGTACAAGCTGGATGCTCCCTACGAAAAAAACGGCAAAAGTGTGGCTGAGGATTCCTCCGGCAATGGTCATCATTCCGTCAGTTCGACCGGCACGTGGGTCGCAGATGGCGGTGTGTACGGAGGAGCCCTAGCGTTTAACGGGGTCAGCGATCTGATTCAGCTGAATGTAGGGTCCGATCCGGCGGGCTCGTATCTGAAAGAAGCTTTTACGGAGCATTCGGCTTCTTTATGGTTTAAAGCAAACGATACGCAAAAGCTGCAGGTGCTGTACGAACGTGGAGGCAATGCGTCCGGTATGGCGATCCAATTGAACGCGAACAAGCTGGAAGCTGCGGTTGTGAGCGGCGGTGACCGAAAAACCTTGTCCGTGGATTTTACGGATACAACTTCCTGGCATCATGTGATGGTTACTTTCGACAACGGAGCGTTCACGCTGTACCTGGACGGCAAGGTCGCTGACACGACGGCTACCTCGTATAAAAAGGTGAATAGCGCGCTTAACGAAGCGGCTATCGGGGCAAAATTCGCCGTCTATGCCTTCGGTGGAGATGACAAGACCGGGGCCTGGTTTAACGGGATGATCGATAATGTGCGATTGTACGATAAAGCGGTTACTCCTTCGATTGAGGTGGCCGGGGTAAGCTTGAACAAGGGGCGGTTGACTACGACGGTCGGCGAATCGGTGTATCTTACCGCTTCTCTCCAGCCGACGATTGCGACGAATCGCAAGATCACCTGGGCCTCCAGCGATGAATCCGTCGTGACGGTTGCCGTTTACGGTCCGGCGCAAGCGGTTGTCGAAGGAAAAAAAGCGGGCAAGGCGACTGTTACGGTGACAACGGAGGATGGAAATTACACGTCTGAAAGCGAGATAATCGTTCTTCCGACGCGAATTTCTATGCCCTTGGACGATCTGGCGCCCTTAGAGGCTTGGTACAAGCTGGATGGCCCCTTCAGCCAAGGCGGCAAGTATGTGGCAGAGGACTCTTCCGGCAATGGTCATCATTCCTTCAGCGCTATCGGGGAATGGCTGCCTGATGGAGGGGTAGAGGGAGGCGCTTTCTCTTTTAACGGATCGACGAGCATCGTTCAACTTAATACGACGAATGTGACCTTCTTGAGGGATGAATTTTCTGAATTCACCGCCGCTATGTGGTTTAAGCCGCAAGATCTGAACACGAGACAGGTATTGTTTGAGCGCGGAGGCAATGGGGCCGGGCTTGCGATCCAAATTAACGGAGGGAAGCTCGAAGCGGCTGTTGTGAATAACAAGCCTGAGGTCAAGCGGGTCATTCTTTCCACAGAACTGACTGGCGCGGACGTATGGCATCATGTCGCCGTTTCTTTCGGCAACAGCGCTTTCAAGCTGTTCCTTGACGGACAATTGGCCAAAGAGACGGGAACGCCTTTTGACAAAGTTTCCGCAGCAGCCAACGAGGGAGCGCTCGGAGCAAGATTCGCCGTTGACGCTTTCGAGGGAGGCGCAACAGGAGCCTATTTCAAAGGAATCATCGATGATGTCCGGTTATACAAGGCTGCTGTCGAACCCATCGTAGGCGCGGTCAAGGCGCAAAGCGTCATGCTGGATCGCAATGCGGTCACAGTTGGGAAAGGACTTTCGCAGGAGCTTGTTGCAACCGTTCTCCCGAAGCATGCGACGAATCAGCATGTCAGCTGGACCTCCAGCGATGAATCCGTCGTGACGGTTATGCCGAGCGGGGGCCTGAAGGCAATGGTGCAAGGAAGAGCGGTAGGAACGGCGATAATCACTGTGAAGACGGTCGACGGGGAATATACGGCAGCAAGTATCGTGACCGTCGAGCAAATTCAGGTTGAGGAGGTAAGCCTTATGCCTGCAGAATTGGAGCTGGTGGTAGGAACGACGCAAACGCTAACACCCACATTTACCCCGGCGAATGCGTCCAATCAGAAGGTAAGCTGGACTTCCGACAAGCCTTCTGTGGCGGCAGTTAACGACTCGGGTGTGGTTACGGCGCTTCAGCCGGGAACAGCAATGATCACCGTTACGACAGAGGACGGAGGCCGGACGGCATCTGCCGTTGTTACAGTCAAGGGCATACCGGTCAGTGAGATTTCTTTGAATCATCTCAAAGTCACGCTGGCGGTGGGCAGGACGCATCTGTTGTCTACGGCGGTTTTGCCTAGGAACGCAACCAACCAGCGGATCATCTGGTCGTCCTCCGAGCCGTCCGTGGCAACGGTTGATGCAAGCGGCAGGGTGACGGCGATGGGATCTGGCAGCGCGACCATTACAGCCAAGACCGAGGACGGAGGCTTGACGGCGAGCAGCGAAGTCACTGTCGTTACATCCGCTCTCGAGCCCATCGATAATATGTTCCGAGTCGATTCGGGTCCGGAGCAAGGGAAGAAGGCAACCCTTTACGACGGAACGATCGAGAAGTACAACGGCTACTATTATGCGCTGGGCACGGGGACAGGAGGATATGTGTATCGTTCGAAGGACATGATTCATTGGGAAAGTCCTTATATGTTGATTTCGAATGATCCGAGCAATGCTCCACCGGTTGTGAATCCGGCGGATTACAAGGAATTAGGAGCATCCGATCTGCTCTATCATAACGGCGTGATGTTCTATACCTTCAACGGCACGACGCTGCTCTACGGGGACCCGAACAAGATGAACAGGCTGCCCGACTTCCGCAACAGCCTCTGGGATAAGAAGTTTGACCTGGGAATCGATCCGCAGCTGTTCGTCGCGCATAACGGGGATTTGGTCTTCCAGCGCAAGGTAAATCCGGACGAAGCAGACCCGAATACCGGGGCGGCAAAGCCGGGGCGTGCAGGCGCGTGGATTTGGAAGGTATCCTCATTCTTCGACGAAATGGGCAATCCGGGCCGCAGCGCGGCGCTCGAGACGATTACGACACAGATGGGCCACTGGGCCAATCTCAACTTCTTCAATTTCGAGGGAGCGGAGCTGTATTACCACAACGGCCAGTATTACATGCTGTATGTGGGAAATCAGATGTTCCCGGAAACGGGGCTCTACGAAACAGGGGTGGCACAAGCCGGCCGCTACGATGAATTTACGAACGATACCAAATATCCGGGCAAGCTGCTCGCCCGCAATATCGAGGAGTTCATCCTGAAATACCGGGTGATCCTTCCGACCGCGGAGCATGGAAGTCAGCCGTATCAATACACCTTTAAAGCGCCCCAGGAGGGATGGAACAACCTTGGCTCTGATAGGGAAGGCTGGGTGACCGGAGAAGGCGGCTTCGGCTGGCCGGAAGAGAACCGGACGAAAATTCCAAGCATTTATAACGATGGGAAAAAGGCGGCATCCGAAATTTGGGCGAATCCGAACGGTCCGGCCACTATGTGGGCCAAACGTTCCTTCCATCTGGATACGGTGCCGGAGACGACGGCCCTGCGCTACCGTCTGCAAGGCTACGGAAAGCTGTACGTGAACGGAGTAGAGCTTCTCGCCTTAAACGGTCAGCAGCGAGCGTACAAGATGGTCGAGATCCCCGCCAATCTGCTGAAAGCCGGGGAGAACGTGATCGCCGTGGAACTCAGCAAAGACGGCGGCCCTGCCTTGAATTTTTACCATCTGGATTTCGGTCTGTACGATACGAACGGTCATCCGGTCGAATCGGATATCGTCGGGCCGTCTCAGCCGAATGTCATTAAGGGGCCGAACGGATTTGAAACCTGGGTCACGTATAAGGCATTTTGGAACAGCAATGAAGGGCAAGGGAAGGATCGCCTCTTCTTCTGGGATCAGGAGATGGTCGCCGACGGGCCGACCTCGTATGATTCCGAGGGCCTCCATCCGGATGCCTGGGCACCGAATTTCCAGGACCGGTTCGATACGGAAGCCAGTCTGAAGCATTACGATATCCCGGAAACGGGGGTAACGATTGACGACGAGGCGTTGTACTTTAACGCGCCAGGCGATTCGAAACGGGTGCTGCTGAACCGATACGAAGCGGAGAATCTTTTTATGGAGGCGAATCTGCGATTCGACGATAACAATTTCGGCGAAGAGGGTCAGGCCGGTCTTGTCGTCTGGCATCGGGATGAGAACAACTATGTGAATCTGCTGATCGACCGCGATAACCGCCAGCTCGTGATTTACTCCCGCATCGACGGTGTTTCGGAAAGCTCGGCAGCGGACTTGCCGTCGACGTTTGCGTTCAAGCATGAGGACCCGCGCGCTGCAGACTTCGCGGAGTCGTATCATACGTTCAAGGTATACAAAAACGGGCCGCGATTGTTCGCGGAGCTGGATCACTACACCCTTAACGACGATCGGCCGGTATTCGAGCATGAGGCGATAGCGTCTCCAGGGAAAATCGGCTTGATCAGCAACAAAGCGAACGTTCGGATGGATAACGTGACCGTGACGACCGGTTGGAGCGAATACGGCGGGTACATCAGCGGCTGGGACGAAGCATGGTCGGTTTCCGAGCGAGGCTTACAGTCTCCTGCAGCCGGGGAAGCGCTCACGGTCAAGGGCGATCGGATGCTCGAGCATGAATTTTCCGCCAATGTGAATACGGGAGCTTTGCCGGAGGCGGGCAAAGCGGGCGTTGTTCTCGCGTATATCGACGACCGGAATTATGTGACGGCAAGCACGAATTATGCCACGAATGAATTCGAGCTTCGCAAGGTCGTGGATGGCCGGGAGGAGATCATGGCTGTCGCTCCTACAGCGAGAGATACGATTTACGGACACAGCAACTACGCGGCGGACGGACAACGCGAGTATGTTTACGATCTGCGGGGTGAAGCGAAGGTTTCGGCGGCTAAAATACTGTGGACCCACGGTCCGTTCCAATACGTGAGCAAAAACTTTGCGCTGCCTGATCCGACATCGGCGGATTTCAGGCTCGACAGCTGGAAGGACGGCTGGAGCGCAGTACCGTTTACGTACCAGGACAAGGGAAGAGGCGATTATCATATCGCAGACTTCAAGGATCAAGTGAAGACCAGCCAGCTTCGACTGAGCGTCCCTTCGGAATTGAATCGTCCGTTCTCTTTCGCCCTTCGCGAAGAGATCAGTGCGCAAAATTTCTATAAGGTCGTTCGGTCGAAAGGGAAAATCTATGTATGGGTGAACAACCGGCTGATCTTTGACGCCGAAGATCCTTTCGAAAACAAACCCGCTCAGACAGGTCTTTATTCGGATGGCATTCAGGCGACTTATAATGCCTTTACCGGCTTTGACGTATCGGGACAGCTTCCCGCAAGCAATGACGGCGGCGCTTCTCTGGCCGTGAAAGCGGAGGCGGCCGGCCAAGCCGGCAGCAACGGATGGTACGTCTCGGATGTACAGGTCACTTTGCGTCCGGAAGGCGCAGGCTCGGATCAGGCCAACCTGTTCTACAGCCTGGATGCGGGAGACATCTGGCATGCGTACAGCGAACCGATCGCAATTTCCGCTGAGGGACGAAACGAGCTCCGTTATTACGCCGACGATGAAGCCGGGCATACAACGGAAACCGCAACGTTAACCATCAGCATCGATAAGACAGCGCCGGTCATCACGTTAAGTGGCCCCGCCAACGTGACCGTGCCATTCGGCGGCACTTATAGCGAGCAAGGGGCAACGGCAGCCGATAATATCGGGCCCGTAGGCGAGATTGCTGTCCTGGGTGAAGTAAATACCGGCGCGGCAGGCGTCTATACACTGCGCTACCAGGTTTCCGACCAAGCGGGGAACGCTGCGGCGGAAGCGGTACGCAAGGTGACGGTCAAGAAGGAAGAGGATTCGTCCGAAACCGAGGAGCCTGTCGGCGAAGGCAGTCAATCCGAGGAAAGGCCTGGCGGAGGGAGCATGGGCGGTGGAAGCGGAGAACCGGCCTCTGGAGCCAAGGAGCAGAAAACGGATGTGAACCCAGGCGAAAGCAAGCAACTGGAGCTGGAAGGCGGAATAAAGCTCTACATTCCTGCGGGCGCCGTATCTTCGCAAGGGACGATTCGTATCTCGGTCGTCGAGCCGGATCAGACACTCTCGAATGGCGATCTGCAAGCGGTCAGCCGGATTTTCGAACTGTCCAGTACGGCGGGCGACCGGTTTTCCAGGCCGCTGGAGCTTTCCTTCGTCTATGACGCCAAGCAATTGAAGCCGGGGACCCAACCGGCCGTGTACTATTACCATGAAAGCCAGAAGCGATGGATATTCATCGGCGGTTCCGCGGATAAAGAAGGAACGATCCGGGTGAATGTCGATCACTTCACGAAGTTTGCCGTCTTCTCCTACGAACCGGCACAGATGAAGGATATGGCGAATCATTGGGCAACCAAGTACGTTAGTCGCCTCGCCGGGATGAATGTCGCAGCCGGATATCCGGACGGAAGCTTCCGGCCGGACGCAACCGTTACGAGGGCCGAATTCGCGAAGATGCTGGCTTCAGCCTTAGGTCTTGAAGCAGCTTCCCGCGGCACGAGCTTCGCGGATGAAGCGGATATCCCGTTCTGGGCGAAGCCGCATATCGCGGCCGCCATGGAAGCGGGCTTGATTCAAGGCTACGAGGAATCGGGCGCGACCAGCTTCAAGGGCGACCTCCTCGTGACGCGGGCGGAAGCAGCCGTGATGACGGCAAGAGCTTTGCAGAGCTACGGAAACGGTACATCCGGCATGACGAGCGACGCACCGAGCCTGAAGGACGCTTCGGACATTCCGTCCTGGGCGAAGCCGTCGATCGATAAGGCTTTAGCCGCGGGCATCCTGAATGGGTACGAGGATGGCGCTTTCCGCGCGGGCCAAACCACGACGAGAGGCGAAGCCGCCGCTATGATTTACAAATTGCTGGGCGCGCTAGGCATATAGCTTAAAAGCATCACACAGAGACCATTTCCGCTGAGGAGATGGTCTCTGATTTTAGCATACCATTACGGGGCTGTGCGGCAGTTCTTTTCGTATTTAGCCGAGACAGCGTGTAAGGTGAACTGTATGCAAGCACATAGCGATCATTAGGGATGATTACTTGAGTAATTCTTCAAGTGAGACTGGGAATAATGGTTTCGCCAACTCATAAACTGCCTTTGCATATTGTTGAATTTCGTATTGTGAATCATGAGCAAGCCGTTGATTGAGGAAATGGCAAACGGATTGAAGTGAAGCTGTCCAATAATACGCCGTGTACATTCCGTAAGCTGAAGGTATAAGTAGACGTGCCTGCTCAGGAGCGATATTATTCTCTAATGCCCATTCGTAGTCCTGCAGTCCTTGTTCAATCTGTCGAAGTAATCTTTGCGTAGCTTCAAGACCGATTGTTTCAGCTACAGGCTCTCCGCTTCCTTGCTTAGAGTTTTCTGGCCTACTTCGCCAATCAGTAGGGTTGGGAACATAATTTTCTACATCAATCGTTATGTATCTTCTAGAAGCTTCGTTCCAAGCATCCATCGTGTGATCACTTCCAACTACGTACTTCCAATGTTGCCTTGCTACCATAAGGGGAGCATAAACTTCAAATTGAATAGTAGCATGTCGGAATGGAGACATATGATCTTCCCTTGCCAGGAACTTTATAAGCTTAATATCATTTGGTGTAAGTTCCTTTGATTCCTTGGCGTAGGAAACCCTTGCACTATTTACAACTGATAAATCTCCACCCATATGATCTACAAGTCTAACATACCCTTTATCAAGTACATTTATCTTCAATTAAGGCGTCCTCCTCTTATCATTTAATCTTCTCAAAAAAACATCATAACAAATATTGAAAAAGAGGACTAGACGCTTAATAGGATAAAATTGTTGGCTTTAGCAGCTCAAGGACAGAGTAATCCCGTCCATGAACACACAAAAAGCAGGATTGAGGAATGTCTTCTACCCTGCTTATTTGTGTGGCATCTGTTTTTAATGCACCAGATGATCCAAGTCCGGCTGCAATTTGTTACGCAGGACATACAGCATAACGGCTCCGACAAGGAAAGCGACGGCATCCGCAATGACGAGCGACCAGACGACCCCGTGAAAGCCATGCATTCGATTGGCGATATACAACACAGGAATCAAAGTAAGTCCTTGAATGACTGACATAATAAATGCGGCGGTTCCTTGGGCCGTTGCTTGGAAGATCCCTGTAAACAACGTAGTCATTCCTGTAATGAACAGGGATAAAAAAGTCACGTGCAAAATATAACTGCCCATTTCGATCAATTGCGGGTCATTGGTGAATAGACCGATTAAGTGATCAGCGACCAGATAGACAATGACTCCGAACATGACGGCTAACGCCACAATCGTTTTAATCGTGAAGCCGATAGTTTGCTTCATGCGTAATTTATTCGCTGTAAATGAGAAAGCGATTAACGGCACGACTCCCTCGCATAAGCCCATCAAAATAAACTCAGGAAATTGCAATAAGCGCGATGAAATTCCGTAAGCGGCTGCAGCTTGATCCCCATAGTCGACAAGAAAGTGGTTCAAGACGAGTGACATAGCCCCTAAAAAAATACTCATCACAAAGACGGGAACTCCGATTTTACATACATTGACGAGGATGTCTGTGGTAGCCTTGAACCATTTGACGGAGACGGTTAAAAATTGGCTTTTGTATCCCATATGGAAGGCGTAGAAGACACTCGCAACCAAGTTAGAAATAACCGTTGCGGACGCAACGCCGAGCACGCCCCAATGGAACACGAAGATGACAAGCGCATCAAGCATAATATTCACGACAACACTAAGAATCATGCCGATCATCGACGTGACGGCCGCACCCTCCGCGCGCACGATATTTTCCAGGGTGAAAAATAAAACGACGAACGGCGAACCGATAAGCATAATCGTGACATAATCCTTCGTGAATCCAAAGGAGTCAGGAGTAGCCCCCAGACCATGGACGATCGGATCGATCGACGGAAGGCCGACGGCCATCACGATAAGGCCGAGAACTAAACTGCTGTAGAAGGCGAATGAAGATACATGTCTCACCTCATCAAATTTCTTCTCTCCCAGCAAACGGGAGATGAACGTACCGCTGCCAATGCCGATCAAGTTGCCCAGCGCCATAATGCCCGCGAATAACGGCAAAGTTAATGCGAGTGCGGTTAACATGGACGTATTGCCAAGTGTGCCAAGGAAGTAGGCGTTTAAGATGGCATATATGACACTCATTGACGCGCCTAGCATCATAGGTACGGCAAAGTGGGCGACGGCTTTTGCGATCGGCGCCTTTTCAAAGTAATGGAGGTTTTCGGCATCCATGCGGATCACTTCTTTCTTTAAAATTTGTCTAACAATGTTAGATTTTATCTTACGGTGTTAGTTTGAATCTTACAGTGTTAGATGATATCATGAACTTATGAACCTGTAAAGAAGAAACTTACACTGTTAGACAAAAGGGCGGATACCAATGAAAAAGCAGCAGCCTCAGATTTCGGAGGATAAGATACTGGAAGCCTCGTGGGAGCTTCTTGGAGAAGAGGGCATCGAGAAATTCAGCATGAGACGATTGGCCGATCGGCTGGGAATTCAGGCCCCTTCTCTGTACTGGTATTTCAAGAGCAAGCAAGACCTCTATCAGCGTCTCGCCAATCAGGTGTCGAAAATTATTCTGGAGGAGTTCCACTCCGATGGGGACTGGAAGGAGCAGCTGTCAGAGCTTGCGGTAACTGTACGCCGTGTGCTCGGGCGGTATCCTTGCTCCACGCAGCTCATGATGCTGACACTGCCCCACGAGCCCGACTATATCCGGTTCACCAACCGTACGCTGCTCTGCGTGGATTCGACATCGCTTAAGCAAGAGCAGAAGTTTCAAGTGCTTCTTACGCTTTTGAATTATGTCTTCTATTTTGTTCTGGACGATTACCAGCATCAGCGCAATGTGTCCGCTATCGTTAAGGAGCAGGGAGGGCTTCCGAGCGGCGAGATGAACCGTCTATTGGACTCCATGAGCGAGGCTGAGGCGGGGCTGTTTCGGAGCATGTACAAGAGCGGGGTTTTCGAGTTGATGGGGTCCGATGGGGCGTTTGAATTCGGCTTGAAGCTGATTCTGTTAGGGATTGAGCAGGTGATCAAGGAGCAGGAGAAGTAGTTGAGAGTCATGAGATGTTTCGACGAATGGAAGCTCGCATTAAACTGCAAATCATGCTTTTGGCAGCAAAAAAGTAGGCTGCCGAAGGGGATTTCGTATACAAGAAAGAGACCCGCGGGTCCGCGGGTCTTCATCTGTCAGCATGTAGGATAGGGAGGGAGCCACCTACTTTCCGCACCACCTGTTCATCCGCCCCCACAACCAATCAGCTTCTGCCTTAATGTCTTCTGGAATTTGCAGATTGGGAAGACCAAGTTCGGCTGATATGGACATGCCCATCAATAGATTTCCAAGATAGTTGACATGCAGTCTGTCCATCATCAGTTTCTCGTACGTTTCGGGTTCGTTTCGATAGAATGGTTCGAACCGGCTATATGTATCGAACAGCGAAAGCTGCATCTCGGCGGCCAACGCACGGTTCGTTTGCACTATGTTTTCGAACGAATGCCGGAAACCTGCCTCAAACAAATGAAACAGCGGGCAGTAGTAAGTCTGCAGCACAGGCTCGGCTTCAATACCCCTTAGGGCCACGCAAATTCGGCGTATATTTTCCGCGTACTGTTCGATCGGCATGCCTCGTACGGCGTCATTGCCCCCGATTGTGATAATGACGGCCGCAGGCTGTAAAGACAGCACGTCTCTCTCGAGCCGTCGTACAAGATCGTCGCTTGTTTCCCCTCCAATGCCTTGATTGACGATGCAAACATGCCTTCCGATTTGTTCGCGCAGATTGATGCCGAGCCAATCCACCCAATTATGCCGTCCTGCGCTTGACCACGTCAGTTCGGTGTTGCTGGAGCCAAAAGCAATGAAACGATACGAGTTTTCCGGGTGATCCTGCCATTTCCTTATGTTGATCATTATTTTTTACACTCCGTTTCTTCATTTTCAATACGGGCCAGCAGCGGCCTTGCATCCAGAAGTCCAAGGTGGCGGAATCCAGCGCTGCCACCCACTGCGATCGGATTTGTATCGAAACGCAAGGAACCTTCTCGATCTTGCGCCCTTTTATTAATTATAATGAAATAATTAGATTAGGAAATGGGTTATGATCGTGTAGAGGAAATCGAGCCAAGCAAGGAGTAGAACAGAAAGGAATAGCATTTCCCGAAGCCATTTCCCGAATAGTCGGGAACAATCCTCTATCCGGGATGGAATGCCGGAAGGTAAACTGGCTCTATCGCGGTATAGGGGGATGAATAAGTTGAGCATGATGGAACTGGCTTCGAATCGGGGGGCAGAGCCGAAGCGCTGGAAGCGTATCGGGTTCGTTTTCGTGGCTCTGGTATTTATTTTGGCGGATTTCTTTATCCTGCAGGGAGCGACGGAGGCCATTGAGCCGTGGGTGCCGTCGGATTGCGGCGGCTGCAGCGGCGAAACGTTTCTTCCCGATGCCTATCGCTGGCTTGCGGCTTCGCATGGAGCGCTGCTCGCCATCCTGTTCGGAGGGAGTCTGATCGCGCTGCTCCGTCGGCCGTTCGAGAAGCCGATGCTGCTTTATTTCTACGCCGCGGGTCATCTGGCGTTTCTGGTCGTATTTGCGGTGACCGCACCGAAGATGGCGCTTGAAAAGGTCTTTATATTTGTCATGTTTTTACTTATACTTACGATATTATATACGTTTTTTCACAATCGGGCTTCCGCTATCAGGCTAGGGCCATCGGGCGGTTACAATCGGCCTCTGCTTGGGCTTACGGCGGCCGCTGCGCTCGTCCTGCTGCCGGTAGTGGTGCAAGCGGCCATACAGCAGGTCGCGGAGACGGAGGAGCAGTTCCGTTGGGGGGAGCACGCAGCCATGCTCATAACGCTGCTGTTCGGCGGCGTTCTTGCATCGTCTCGGCGTCCGGGCGCGCTTGCGCTTGCCCTTATCGTGAGCCTAGTCTATGTGTATCTCGGCGCTTCCGCTCTGGCAGTCCCGGACCATCCGGGAAGCTGGGGCGTTGCGGGAGGCATAGCCTCTTTTGTATTCGGAGCAGTTTATGCCGGAGTTGCCATCTATAGCAAACGGTCGAGGTGAGCTTTTTATGAAGGGAGTCCAGCCGCTGCCAAACCTGCAGCCATCCGATATGTCCAGCAGCCACCATCCGCGGTGGCTGTTCGTGTTGTATTCGGGAAGCGTTGCACTCGTGCTGTTCTTGATCGTTTTTTATCTGGCATCGCTGCCTTTTTTCTATGAATACCTGAGTCATACATGCTACAGCGGCCAGGCGGGCAAATGCATGGAGGCGGGCATAAGCGTAATGCCGGTCGAGTGGAGCGGCGCCGCGGCACTCCATGTCGGAATCAATATGTTCCTGTTCTCCTGCTATGCGCTCGTAGCCGCGTTCATTTTGCTGCTGAAGCCGCTGGATAAAGTCGGCTCCATCGCCGCTTTTACACTTGTTGCCTTTGCATTCGGTGATTTGGTCGTCAAGCTGTGGGAAGGATCGGAAATTCTCGTTCACATCGCGCAAGTCGCGTCGATGGTCGGCTTGACGGGCTTCGCGTTGTTGTTTCCAAGCGGCAGGGTGACCCGCAAGTGGCTGGCTTGGACCGCAGGACTTGCGCTTGCCGCCCGGAACCTGCCCGATTATGTGCCCTATCCGGTTGTACATATCGACAATTGGCCGCTCGGGTTGTCATTATGCTGGCTTGTCGTGTTTTATGGCGCTCTTGCCTACAGCCAGATCACGCAATATCGTGAGAATGCCGCGCAAAAAGCCAGGCAAGCGATCCGCAAGGTAGCATACGGGTTTGTCGGAGCTTTTCTGGGGCTAATCAGCGTGAATCTGCTGCTCCTGATCTGGCCGCAGCTTTATAAGAGCGATATATATTGGCTGGATCTGACGATCAGGCTGGTTATGCTGCCCATTCCCATCTCGCTCGGCGCTGCTTTGCTGAAGCATCGTCTGTGGGGCGTTCCGCCGGTTGTACGCAGAACCTTCGTTTATGCGGCGCTGCTCGTTGTTTTATTCGGCATCTATATGGCAACGGTTTGGTATCTCGCACTGGTGTTTCGAACGGAAAGCCGTATATTTTCTTTAATTGCGACAGGCGTTGTTGCGGTATTGTTTGCTCCGCTCAAAGCTGTGATGGAAACGTTCATCAATCGGATTGTATACGGCAAACGGGGCAATCCGGTTGAGTTCCTGATCGGTCTGGGAGACCGGCTGGCGGAGCCGTACATGCCGGAGAAGGTGCTTGGCTCCGTGGTTGCGACAATCAAGGAGATGCTGCAGCTTCCGTACGCCTCCGTTACGATTCTGGTGAACGGGAGCGAGAGGGAGGCCGCCGCAGCGGGGATGCCCAATGACATGCGGCCGGTGCGCTTCCCGCTTGTGATGGGAGGAGAGGAGCTGGGCAGTCTGTACGTCTCTCCGCGATCGCCTGACGAGCCGCTGACCTCGGCCGATCTCAAGCAGCTTCGTCTGCTGGTCAGAGAATCGTCGAGAATCGTTCAGGGCTTGAAGCAATCGCTGGATATTGGCCGGTTAATGCAGGAGCTGCAGGCGTCGAGGGAGAAGCTGATTTTCGCGCGCGAGGAGGAGCGGCGTTCGATCCGGAACAATTTGCATGATGACCTCGCCCCCCGGCTCGCATCGCTTGCGCTCAGTGCGTCCGCGGCCGGCGCGTTTATGAGCAAGTCCCCGCAGCGGGCTGCGGCTATTGTGTCCGAGCTGGAAACCGACATTCGCGCCATCGTAGCCGACATTCGCGAATTCGTCCATAATCTTCGCCCTCCGGCGCTGGATCAGTACGGGCTGGTCGAGGCCATCCGCCAGCTCGCGGGGCGGTTTATGCGTCTGGGGAAAACGCAAGGGGGAGGCGACCCTAAGCGCATCAAGATGGAAGTGACGGCTCCGGGCTCGCTTCCGGTTTTGCCGGCAGCCGTCGAAGTTGCCGCCTACCGCATCGTGTCCGAAGCGATGGTCAATGCCTTTAAGCATTCGCAGGCCGGCTTGTGCCGGGTGACGTTGGATATAAGGGCGGGTTCGCATAGCGAGGAGCTGTATGTGGAGATCATGGACGACGGCGTGGGAATAGCTGCGTCGAATAAACGGAAGGCGAGCGGGCAGGAAAGCGGAGTCGGCTTGATCTCGCTTCGGGAACGGGCTGCAGAGCTCGGCGGCCGAAGCAGCATCGAGCCGGCGGAGGGCGGAGGCACCCGGATATCGGCCTGGCTGCCGCTCAGCCTGAGTGCGGATTGGAGGGCAGCGGAATGAGCATGCTGAAAATTTTGATCGCCGACGATCATCCGATGTATCGCAAAGGCGTCCGGACGATTCTGGAGACGGTGGATGACATGGAGGTTGTCGGAGAAGCGACGAACGGACTCGAGGCGCTCGCGCTATGCGGAGAGACGATGCCGGATGTCGTGCTGCTGGATATTCGCATGCCGGATATGAACGGCGTCGAAGCCGCGGGTCGCATGAAGGAAGCGTATCCCGGCGTGCAGATTCTTTTTTTATCCATGTACCAGGATGACGCCTCTGTGATGGCCGCTATGAAAACCGGGGCGAGAGGCTACATATTGAAGGACGCCGATAAAGATGAAATACTGCGGGCCATCCGCGCAGTTGCGGCGGGTGAAGCCATTTTCGGCGGGGAGGTAGCGACCAGGCTGATAAGCTTTGCCACCCGGCCTTTATCGCATCTGGACAGCTTCTCGCAATTAACCGCTCGTGAGAAAGAAGTGCTCAATTATCTCACGAAAGGCCTCACCAACGTGCAAATCGGGGAGCGAATGGATGTATCCTCGAAGACGGTGTCGAACTATGTAACGCTCATCTTGAATAAACTGCACGCCGCAGATCGGGCCGCAGCGGTACGAATGGTAGAGAAGGCGAAGGGCGGAGACTGACCCGACTATTTTCCGCACAACCTTATCCCAACGCAGAGACCGACTAGGGACTTGTTCCACCAGGCTTCCTAACTCCTCCAAACAAGAAGCACGACCATCCGGTCCGTGCTTTTTTGCCAATATTATCAATACACCCCCTTAAACGGTCAAAGAAAAGAGAATTTTATGGCAGTATTCTATTAGAAAACCTAAGGAGCTGTTAAAAATGAAAGTGAACAAGTCATGGGTGATCGCCGCATCATGTGTCCTTGCAACGAGTTTGATGACTGGTTCTGTGTTTGCGAAGTCCGATAATGCAAATAACGTTAAAAAAGAGGAGGCTTCCGTAACGTCTAAAGCACCTGAAAAGGATGCAGCGAAAGAAAAAGAGAGCAAAAGCACGGCTGAGCAAGAAGGCGTAAACTCTGTTACCGACAGCACGTATGGAAAAGAAGGGAAAAATGGTTATAAAGGGCTGCTGCATGCCATTGAAAATGTAAAAGACAAGCCGGCTGGAGCTGTTATTGCTGAACAGCTTTTGGTCAAATATGGGGCAGCGCTTAGCGCCGAGAAGAAAGCTGAATTGGAAGCCATCGTAGAGAAGGATGCCGCACTTTCGGCTGCTGCCGATGTATTGGACAAGCAGGGCAACGTAACGGATGCTGTTTACGCTCAAAAGGATGCAGTGAAAGCTAACCTGAAGAACATCGATTCCTACAAGAAGCTCGGTAAGTTGTATAAAAAATTGGGAAAAAAAGGCGTGCTTTTATATGTGAATGGCGAGGAGCCTGTTATGGAAGTTCATCCTTTCATCCGCGAAGGCAGCACCTTGGTACCTTTCCGGGCAATCGCCGAGGCTCTGAAAGCAGAAGTTAGCTGGAATGCGGAGGAGCGTTCTGTAACTGTCACACGTGACGGGATCACCGTGAAGCTGTTCATTGATAGTACAACCGCTTATGTAAACGGTAAAGAAGTGACATTGGAAGTAGCTGCTTCCATAACGGAAGGGAATACGGTTGTGCCGGTTCGTTTCATTAGTGAATCGTTGAAAGCTGTTGTGGAGTGGGAAAGCGAGACGACATCCGTTATTGTTTACGAGGAATAGTGAAAGCGCCCGAACGGAAGTACGGAATAGTAAGTCGGAAAATCATGGGCTTGCCTTGCCGCAGCCCGCGAAAAAATGAACCTCCTTCCTTGCTTTCAGGGCACCTGCTGAGGGTGCCCTGAAAGCTTTCCCGGAAGTGATCCCCAGAGAGTAAGAGGTCATCAGGGTGAAAACAAGCTGATTGGCAGCAGCTTTATGCTTAGGATAGGATTTACAAAGTGAATGCGGAAACCGATGTATTCAACTGCTCGGACAGCTTGGCCAAGGTTTGCGTGGCGGCCGCCGTTTCCTGGGAAGCGGCAGCGGATTCCTCGCTGCCTGCCGCAATGGTCTCCACGGAAGTGAGGATAACAACCGATTGCGCAGTCTGCTCTTCCGTAGCGGCGGCGATTTCCGCCACTTTGGCCGCGACGTCGTTGACCATCTTCAGAATATGATCGAACGCTTGCCCGCTTTTCCGGGAATTCGACATGCTTTCAGCAGCCGAATGCGAGCTTTTCGTAATGTGATCCTGCATCACTTTAATAATATGAGTAATCTCTTTCGTAGCTTGGGTGCTGCGTTCGGCAAGTTTTCGTACTTCATCGGCGACGACCGCAAAGCCTCGTCCCTGCTCGCCGGCCCGGGCCGCTTCTATCGCGGCGTTAAGGGCGAGAAGATTGGTTTGGTCGGCAATCTCATCGATCACTTCCGTGATTTGTCCGATTTTGTCGGAATATTCAGTAAGTTTCGTCACCTGTTTCTCCAGCTGCTCCATCGCCTCCAGCGAATTGCCGATAATCGTATTGCCTTCCGTGGCTTTTTGCGCTGTGCTATCGGAAAGACCGGCAACTTCTTCCGAATGTTTCGCAATAGACTCCATACTGGTGGAAAGCTCTTTTAACAATTCGTTGATGCTTTGGGCTTCTGTAGCCTGACTCACACTACCTGCGGCAATTTCTTCCGTTGAAGCGGAAATTTGCTGGGAAGCCGCACCTAAATGATGAGCAGATTCCCGAATATGGCTCATGAAAGATCGGTAATTCTCCAGCATGATATTAAAGGATTTGGATAGCTGGCCAATTTCATCCCGCCCCAAATCCGGCAGCCTCACGGTCAAATCGCCTTTATTTTCTGACAATTCACGAAGTTTATCCAGAACAAGATTCAGCGGACGCAGCTTTCGGATAAGCAGGAATACGGAAGCCGGCATGCAGACGGCAACGATACAAATGATAACGATCACCACATACAGGTATCTGTAGAAAGAGCTTTCAGCGGAAAGCGTTTCTTTGTGCGCACGCGCATTCATTTTATCCTGAAACTTTTGAATTTGCCCGGAAATACTTTGTTTGCTTGTGGCGTATTGTTCGTCAAACATCAGGTTACGCGCTTTATCAAGGTCGCCTTGCTCAACGGCTTTGAACGCTGCGTTCTCCGTCTGGACCAAAATTTCGGACTTATTTTTTGCTTCTTGGAGGAAGTCGAGCTCTTCTTTGGGAGCGTTTAATTCTTCTAGCCTTGCGATAACTCGGTCTCGCGATTTGGTTTCGTTAACTTCTCGCCAATAATTGTTGTAGTGGACCTTATCCCTGAATAGGACATATTGCCTGGCCTCGTTAGTCAAATAATCGGATGAATTGGATAAATCAAATCCGAGTTGCTTGAATTCCGCCTGTTTGTTTACGGCCTCTTTGAAATTCAGGTAGTCTGCCCGCAGCAAAAACGCGGACACGAGGAGCAGAGCCGACAGCAGGATAAACGAGATGCCGATGCACTTCAATAATGTCGAGATTTTCATATGTACCCTCCAAAAGTTGTAGTTAACCTAGCAAAACGCAAATCGTTATCGCCAATATTCGTTATCCACCCCTTTTTAGGAAAGCTCGAAAAATGTCAAATTAATCGAGAAATATGTCGAATAAAGTCATTATATGCCAATGTTCTAGGACCAGTAAAGAAATTTTCTTGGTTGGACGGCAGTCCGCAGGATGACCGCTATATCAAGAAGTGGAATTACTAGGGGAGAGGGGATGATTTCCTGGAATCTAGGATGGAGGGAGCAGAGACGTCCGGGCATATGACCGGCAAAACGAATAGAAAATATGGCCATCCCGCGAGGGATGGCCATACCTATATATAATTGCCGGTTCAGATCGCGTGATGGAACCTCAGCTGACGAAGCCGAGCTTCTTCAAGGCGCGAAGCAGAACAGCGGCAGCTTCGGCGCGGGTGGCCGGTTCGGCAGGCGCCAGCTTTGCGGCTGCATCTCCTTGCAAAATCGCTTGGTCTGCCAGCCATGCAGCGGATGCTTGCGCCCAGTCCGGAATGCTGGAGGCATCCGTGAAGGCGGCCTCAGCCTGCGTACGGGGGGCTGACAAGGTGCGGTCTGCGAACTGCATGGCGCGCATCATCAGAACGGCCATCTCCGCGCGCGTAATCTGTGCATCCGGCGCAAAGAGAGTCGGCGTCTGCCCCTCGACCAGCCCCAGGTTAACGGCTGCTCCGACAGCTCCGGCAAACCAGGAATCGGCCGGTATGTCGGTGAAAGAGGACGCGTCTCCGTTCGCGGCGAGACCGAGGCTGCGCACGACCAGAGCTGTGAACTCGGCTCTCGTAATCGTACGGTCGGGCGCGTAATCCGTGTCGTTTGCCCCCTGTACGATAAGCTTGGAGGCCAGAGATTCCACCTCGCTTCGGGACCAATGTCCTTGCAGATCGGCGAAGGACTTTTTGTAGTTCAACACGGTGTAGATACTATTGCCGGTACGCTTGAGCTCGAAGACGGGCCGGCCGTCGACGGTTTTGGCTGCCCCCGGCACGAATTGATAGCCCAAAGCCGGATCGTACATCACTCCTGTGGCCGAAGACATCCCGCTCAGGGAAGGCAGACGAATGGAGCGTGTGACATACGTTTGGCCAAAGTCATTCAGGCTCCTCGACTGACCGCCCTCCCGGAGCGTCAGCTCGAAATGGATGGCCGTGCCGTTTACCAGCGCAGCGTCGCCATGGAGCGCCCCTGCAGCTTGCTCGAGCTGCTGCAACTGCTCTCCGCGAACGGGGCTGATGGATACATGAACGGACATTTGATTCAAGGAGCCCTGCCATTCCGGCTGGTCCAGCTTCAGGATATGCAGCGGAAGCTGATAGCTGGCCGTTTCCGTATGAATCGCGATAACCGTGCGGTCTGCTTGGCCTCTGGCCGCTGCCAGCGCTTCGGCAGGCAGGGAGACCTCGGCTTGCCCGGAGGTCGGAACGCGAACATGCAGTTCCGCTTGCTGGCCGCTGCCGGCTCCGGCCGCCGTTTGCGCTAAGGCCGTCTTCAGCTCCTCGGAGCCGATGACTGCCGATGTAATCATTTGCCCTGAGGCATCCCGCTGCTGTGTGATAACGGCCGCTCCGGCCGGCAATTCGGCCTTATGGACGCTGCCTTCGGCGTTCGGTTTTGGCTCAGGAGACGTTGGCGTGCCAGTGCCCGCGCCCGTCCCCGTCCCCGTGCCTGACGTGCCGGAGCCGCTGCTGCTGCCATTGCCGGAGGTCGTATCGGTGTCTTCTTCATCGGAATCTGTGTCTGTGTTTGTAGCAGGCTTGGCCTGCTCGACAATCCGGCCTTCGACGGACGGGGCGATGATTCCGCCGAGCGAGTTCATGTGATCGATAAAGTTCTCATAATCCGGGTAACCGAGATCCTCATGATACCGGCCTTGAGCGATCGCCTCGGCGAACGAAGCATAACCGTCCCCGCCGCTCGCGACAAAGCTGTTGGTGGCGATCCGGTAAGTGCCGTCCGGCCGCAACGGCGCATAGCCGTCTCCCTCTTGGATACGGATATCATATACCTTCTGCCCAGCCGGCTGAGCCGGGTCCCACTTGAAGGTCATGCCGGCGACCTGCGGGAATTTGCCCGGGAGATCGGCCAGCTTGGCGCCGCTGACGCCATTTTCCAATCCGGCCTTGAGTTGCTGTCCGGTTACCTCCAGCACATACAGCGTATTGCCGAATGGCATAACGGTGCGCAAGGCCCCCATCGTAATATCGCCCTGCTGGATGGAGTCGCGGATGCCTCCCCCGTTCATGAGCGCGACGTTCGCCTGCTTCAGCGCCTTGCCTTTGGCCAGCATGCCGTCGGCGATGAAGTTGCCCAGGTTCGTTTCGCGGGAGCGGACATGCTCGCGCTTGCCGTCGAGCAGCACGCCGGCTTGTCCGATCTTCTGCCGCTTGAGCAGCTCCAACTCGTCGTTATAAGGCTTCAGCTTGCTCTTGGCGACCGGCTCTTCGGCGACGGAAGCGTCCACCGGGATAAGCCGTCCCTGCAGCTGCTCCGGTCCGGTCATGACGACGCCCTGCTCGTCGAATGTTACGTCCAGACGACCGAGAAATTTTCCCCACTCGTTGGCTTGCACGATGACGGTAGGATCAGCCCCCTCGCTTGTCAGCACGACAGGCGCCTCCAGCTTGGTGTGCGTATGCCCGCCGACGATCACGTCAATGCCCGGTACGGCGGCAGCCAGCTCCCGATCCCGGTTGTAGCCGAGATGGGACAAGGCGATGATGACCTGAATGCCTTCAGCCTGAAGGGCCTGCACGGTTTTCGCCGCAGCGTCGTTGGCCGGGCGGAACGCGACCAGCTTGCCCGGACTCGAGGTTTCCTTCGTATCCTCGGTCGTCAGCCCGAACACCCCGACCTTCTGACCGTTTACATCAAGCACGATGTAGGGATATACGCCGGCGTGATCGGCCGAAGGAGCAGTCAGCGTATCCAGCACCCGTGGCGCGCGCAGCAGAGGACGGATCGCAGGATCCTCCTGAAAATCGATATTCGAGCTGAGCAGCGGAAATCTCGCTCCGCGGATGAAGTCGGCGAGTGTCTGCGTGCCTTGGTCGAATTCATGATTGCCGAAGGTCATGGCGTCATAGCCCATCAGATTCATGAACTCCAGGTCGGCCAGCCCCATCCACTTGGTGAAATACAAGTCTCCTGAAAATACGTCGCCGGCATCCACCAGCAGGCTGCGGCCGCCTTCCTCGCGGATCTGGTTCACCAGGGTGGCGCGCCGGGCCGCATCAGCCAGATGAGCATGTGTATCATTCGTATGCATGACCGTCAGCTTCCATGGGCCGGCAACCGTTACGACCGCCTGAGCCTCGGCGTAGCCGTCGGCCGTACGGACAGTAATCACGGCCTTGCCGCCGGACAGCGGCGTCACATGTCCGGTTTGGTCGACACGGGCTACCGCCGGGCTGGATGATTGCCAGACAAGACCGGAGTCGGACCCGCCCAGCACAGAGGCGTTCAGCTTAACAGCAGCCTCTCCGGTCCGAAGGCTCAGCGCTGTCTGATCCAGGTTGATCCGCGGCGTCTTCAGCTCGAGCACGGCGATCGTACCGCCCACTTCATTGGCGACGAGCAGCAGGGGCAACCCTGTAGGGCTGTCCGCCGCCGGGATGAATTCCAAGCCTTCCGGACCGGTGTCGGTATGCAGGCCGGCTTGGAAATCCCGCGTATTGATATAGTTCACGAACCGGGACTGGGCCAGGTCCGTGACATCATAGGTCATCACGCCGCCGATCCGCTCGAGTCCCGTGAAGGCCAGCACCCTGCCGCCAACCTCGCCGACAGCGATATATTCCGGCTCCGGTCCTTTTTTCGTGCTGCGGTCGTCCATTTCCGTCTTGCTGTTGCTGGCATTGAAATAATCCGGCAGGCGTTCCCCGGTAATCCGTTCGAAATCGCTGCCGCTGTCATAAACCTGCTCCAGGGTGTCGGCATGCCAGATGGAGAAGGAACGGCCCCCGTACAGGTATACGCCATCCTTGTCCATATCGCTGACAACTTCCAGATTGTCATACGCTGTTTTCCCGGCGAGGAAAAGGGCGGCCTCCGAATCCGGGTTCAGAGAGGTCTTCAGCTTGCCCAGCTTGATAGCATTGGTCTTCCCGGGCCATTCCGTGGCATCTCCTTCATTGGCGGTGAACAGATAAGTTTTGCCGCCGATCTGATGAGCGGCAAGGCCGTCAGGCATGTACATGCCGTAGAAAGGAGCGTTCTCCAGCTTGATGGCTCCGTCCTTCACGAGATCCAGAGCATGGCGAGCCTCGTTGAAATTTTTATAGCCGAGTCCGTGCACGGCCGTTACCTTCTTCTTGGCTATATTGATCACGGCGATCGCATTATTTTCCTGCAGGGATACATAGGCTTGACTTTCATCGGCAGACAGGGCGATGTACTCCGGCTCCAGATCCCGAATGGCATCGGCCTTGCTTCCGCTTCCCGTGATGATCCCTGTGGCCGGGTCTGCGGCTCCGCGTATGTGAACCGTTTCGTCGATGACCGCAGGATCATCGAACTTTACATGCACCACGGAGCCTTCCTGCGTATCGAGGATCGTGACGCTTCCCTCAGGGTCCTCCAGTCCGGATCGGGGTTCCGCTTCGTTCGCCGTCAGCACGTACCTGCCGTCAGCCGTAAATTTCACCATATCGGGCTGGACGCCGGCATCATAGGCTTGAACCGGATTTCCGTCATAATCAAGCAGCAGAATCTTGCCGCCTTGCATCGGGTCGGCATGCTGAACGGCCACGGCGATCCGCTTGGTTGCCGTATTCACATCAACGCTGGTCAGGTCGCCGAAGAGGAAGCCGTTCTGCTCGGCAAGCTCCTTGACCATCACGGATTTCTCCTTCGCAAGCGTTCCTCCGGCGGTCAAAGGCACGATGTCCAGGCTGGGCGGATTGGCGGACCCGCTTACGATGTACAGCTTGCGGTTGTCGCTGTTGTACTTGACGATTTCGGCCACGCCGCCGTCTTTATTCGAAGCGCCGACCTGGTAGTGGGCGATCTTCTCCAGCTTTAAGCTGTCCGGAGTAAGCGCAGGCTTGGCCGGCTGCACGGTCAAGGGCAGCAGACGAGTGCCGCGCGCCCGCGGCTCGGCACTATCATACACCGTCACGGTAACGGCTGCCGTGCCCTCCGTACCTGCCATAGGCTGACCTTGGATATGGCCGCCGGCGCTGTCGAGCGACAACCCTGGCGGCAGCCCTTCCGCATGGAAGCTGTAAGGAGGCTTGCCTCCGTAAGCGGACAGCGTCACGGAGTACGGGGAGCCGACGTAGGCTTCGGCCAGCTTGTCCGTCGAGACGCCGACGGCTGCGGAAGGCCAGGCGCCGTCCACTCCGCCCCGCGGGCCGCTCCTGAGCAGCTCGGCCGCATCGGCGCTGCTGTAATCGATCTGCCGGAAATCGGCCTGGTTATTGTCCGTGTCGGTTAATGCTTTGCGGACAATGCCTTTTTTCTTGGACTTGCCTTCCGCGCTTCCCGTAGGATAGGCGATCTCATAGCCGTCGATGGCGCTCTCGGCATCATTATCGGCTGCGCCGACCAGATCCACGTAACCGGCCGGCTTCAAGTTGGGGGAGAAGGGCTGCGGCACGGTCAGCGGCGCCTGATTGCTCATCAGCGCGACTTTCATGGCTTTATTGTATATAAAGGTGTCGATGCTCTGATCGCTTTTGGACGAGAGATCGACCTTGAGGCCCGCGCCGGCCGCTCCCGTTGGCTTGCCGGTTATGAGGTAGGAAGAACGGGCCTTGATCGTCCCGGTAAGGTTCAGCTGCTGCCACGGGCTAGTCGTCCCTTCGGGATTGGCCGCCAGCTTCTTGTCATTGTAAGCGTAATGAAGCGACCACTGGTTCAGCGGGATATCCTGATCGGTAGGATTGTACAATTCGATGAAGCCGTGGGAAACAGGCGCATCGGCTGCCGCTGACAAGCCGCCGCCATACACCTGTTGGATAAATACATGAGGGACCGTCACATCATAGCCGCCCTCGGCCGTATAAGGCGTTCCTGCGACGGGCGGCGGCAGCGGCTCAGAGGCGCGCGCGGGCGCTTGGCCAGCCAGCAGAGAGCCTGCGATCAGCTCTCCGGCCAATAGCAGAGATAGTATAGTCTTTCCTTTTTTATTCAAATCCGAAGTCACTCCCTCTTCTTAAGGTAAGGTATCCTGTTCCAGTGTAAGAAGGGAATGTTAACGCCGTGCCGTTCTTGTATGTTTTTATTGTAAAGATGTAAAGATGTGTCAGGCGGCCAATAGGGGAGAAGTGCGGAAAACCGTACAAATAGTCCAGTCTGGTGGTCGAAATAGGGAGAGTTGTGCGGAAAACCGTACAAAAAGCTACTGTCCGGCGTTGAAATAGGGGGAGATGTGCGGAAAACCGTACAAATACTCCCGTCTGGTGGTCGAAATAGGGGAGATATGCGGAAAACCGTACAAAAGCTCCTGTATGGTGGTCGAAATAGGAGACGTGTGCGGAAAACCGTACAACACACTCCCGACTGGCGACTTGCGACTGGCGACCCAACCAGGGGATTTTGCATGGAACATCCGTCACCACTTCGGCTTCCAGCCAACGGGAAACCTCAATTAGTCACAAATATTGTGTTATCCAATAAACGAGGCTGTCCGCCATACAGCAGGGGACAGCCTCTGAAAAGGAGCCGGTCAGCCGCGAAGCAGCGATTCGGCGCCGTCGATATAAATGTCTGTGCCGGTAATGTGGGAGGATTCGTCCGAGCCGAGGAACAGGGCCAATTGAGCGACCTGCATCGCCGATCCCGGGCCGTCCTCCAGCGGCTGGCTGCCTTCGGGAAATTCGACCGGTATGCGGATTTCCTCAAGCTCCGGCGTTTGCTTCGTATTCTCCCCGATGTTCGTCTCGATAGCGCCCGGGCAGATGGCGTTGACGCGGATCTTGAACTGGGCCAGCTCGATGGCGGCCATCTTCATGAATGCCACCTGACCCGCTTTGGAGGTACTGTACGCGCTGAAGCCGAAGTTGGAGAACACCCGGTTGCCGTTAATGGAGCTTGTGATGATGACGCTGCCGCCGTTTTTCTTCAGGTAGGGCACCGCGTATTTGACAGTCAGGAACGTCCCCTTCAGGTTGATATTGATGACCGTCTCCCAGTCGCTGACCTGCATGTCCTCGATAGGGGTCAGCACGCCGTTGATCCCGGCATTGGCGAAGACGATGTCGAGTCTTCCCCATTTCTCCGCAGTTTGGACAATGGCTTTCTCGATCTCCTCCGGCACCGAAATATCCGCAACAAGCGGGAGAGCTTGTCCGCCGCTGCTCTCGATCTCGGCCTGCACTTCCTTCAGCTCGTCCATCGTCCGTCCGACAATGCCTACCTTCGCGCCGTGCCGCGCCATTAGAATAGCGGATGCCTTACCGATCCCCGAGCCTCCGCCGGTGATGAAAGCCACCTTGCCGCTTAACCGCCGCTCCCAGACCGTTTCGGCCTGATCTTTGGGCTGTGTCATTCTCTAATCCTCCCTTATTCCGGTTAGTGAACTAAATTCTCGCTTCTGCTTTTGTAGTGTTTGATGAAACGGCGGCTTACATGCGCCCATGGTCAGGGCTACAGCGTATACGCCGCTTTTCGTTGTATTAACCGCTCGCGGCTGTCTCCAAACAGCAGTAAACGCAAGAACCCCCGGCAGCTTATGTGCCAGGGGCAGCGGGAGAGACGCCGGCAAGCCGGCAAGTAAGGTTAAGCGCGGCTCAGCCATAATTTCAATTGCTGGGATAGCATATTCAGATCAACCGGCTTGTTCATATACGCGGAAGCGCCCGCTTCCATAGACTTGCGATGGTCCTCCCTCATCGCTTTGGCAGAGAGAGCTATGATCGGCAGCCGGCTGAAGCGCGCCTGACTGCGGATGCGGCGCATGGTCTCGAAGCCGTCCAACAAGGGCATCATAATATCCATGATGACCAGATTGATCTCAGGCCGCTTGTCCAGCTGTTCGAGCGCGTCCAATCCGTTTTCCGCATAAAGGAGCTGCAGCCCCAGCCCTTCCAGGTAAGTAGAGATGGCGAACACCGTGCGGATATCGTCTTCGACGAGCAGAATGGTTTTACCTATAAAAGTTAATTCGCGCCCGTCCGCTTCGTCCGCAGCCGCCACTGCAGCCGCAGCGGAGGGCTGGCCGGCTCCTGGGGCAGCGGGAAGCGATGTTACGGAAGCAGGCTTGCTTCCGAGCGCCGGCGCAGCTTCTCTCTCGAGAGCGCCGGCAGACGAGACGGCATCCTCAGCCTGCACGGGCAAGTAGAGGCTGAAGCAGCTGCCCGAGCCAGGCGTGCTGACGACCTCCAGACTTCCGCCGAGCAGGCGCGCCAGCTCCCGGCTGATCGTCAGCCCCAGTCCGGTTCCGCCATATTTGCGGCTCGTCGTGCCGTCGAGCTGCTGGAAGGCCTCAAAGATCACCTCCAGCTTGTCGGATGGAATGCCGATGCCTGTATCGATGACGGAGAAGCGTATCCCGGGTACCGCAGCACCGCCCGACGTCCGGGAAATCAGGTTAGTCGGCTCAAGACTAAGCGTGACGCTGCCCATGGGGGTAAACTTGATGGCGTTGGACAGCAGATTGCGCAAAATTTGCTGCAGCCGATGCCCGTCCGTATAAATTGCATCGGGCAAATTCGCACTTGCTTGAACATGGAGCTGAAGTCCCTTTTTCTCGGCGATAGGCAAAAAGCTGCGTTCTACCGTTTCAATCAAGTCCCCGATTGCATAAAGCTCATACTGCAGGTCCATCTTGCCGGCTTCTACCTTGGATAAGTCCAATATTTCATTGATCAGCCGCAGCAGATCATGACCAGAGCCGTTGATCGTCTGGGCGAACTCGACCTGCTTGGCGGACAGCTGGCCGTCCTTGTTCTCCGCGAGCAGCTGGGACAGGACGAGCATGCTGTTCAGAGGCGTGCGCAGCTCATGCGACATATTGGCCATAAACTCGGATTTGTATCGGGATATGGTTTTCATCTCTTCCTGCTGCTGCTCGAGGACCTGCTTCTGCCATAGCAGGCGCTCCTCCGACAAGCGCAGAGAGTCATTGGCGGCGATCAGCTCTTCCTGCTGCGACTGCAGCTCTTCGGCCTGCGACTGCAACTCCTCGGTCTGAAGCTGGAGCTCCTCCGCCATAGTCTGCGACTCCTGATACAGCCGATTCAGCTCCATAGCGCTCAAGGAGGAATGGATAGCCGCCCCTGCATGGCTGCGGAGCTGCTCCAGCAGCTCAAGCTCCGTCTCGCCGGCAGGCTGATAGGAGGCCAGCTCGACGACAGCCTGTACTTCGTTCTCGTACAGGATGGGAATGAGCAGCAGGTGAAGGGGCTCACTTGCGCCAAGCCCCGAAGCGATCGAGATATGCCGATTAGGGACTTCGTGAATCGCAAACATAGTCCGGCTTTTGGCCGCTTGCCCGATCAGTCCCTCCCCTTCCCGGTAGACAGGAAGGTTATCAAGCGCTTGCTCCGCCGCATAGGAAGCGGTCGGCTCAAGCTGCCATCCGCCCGAAACGTACCGCCGGGTGTACACCACGCCGTACGGCATGACGAGTAGCGGCAGAAGCTTGTCCAGGAGCGCTTGCGTCAGCTGGCGAACATCCGTTATTCCCTGGAGGGAGGCGGCAAAGTCTGCGATCTGCGTCTTGATCCAGTTGCGCTGCTCGATGCGGTCGAGCAGTCCGTTGGTCGCATCGGCCAGCTCGCGGATTTCATCCTTCGTTCGCACCGTAATTCGCGAGCCGGCATCCCCGTCCGACAACGTCAGAGTGCGAATGCTGGCAACTACCCGGTTGATCGTGCCGACGATGGAGCCGGAAACGACGAAGGTAACGATGCAGGAAAGCGCCACGGCAGCCGCGATGATGCTGTAGATTTCAATTCGAATCCAACGGTTATGAGCTTCCAGCTCTACTACGCGGTTCTGGGTCAGCAGCTTTTCCGTCGATCGAAACTCCTCCAGCTGCAGCCGGAGACGGTCCATGTTCTTCTTGCCGGGGTCGTCCGCGAAAAATTGGTCCAGCGCTGCGGTATTGCCCGCTTCTTTGAGTGTGATGGCGGCGTCTCCGGCGACTTCGACCCAGCTCTGGATCGAATCGCGGATGCCCTCCAGCTTCTGCTGCTGGGAAGGATTGTCTCTGACAAGCTCATGAAGCGAATTGTATTCGAGCCGCCATTGCTGCTTGCCGTTGTTGAAGGGCTCGAGGTAGCTCGTTTTGCCCGTGAGGACGTACCCCCGCTGACCTGTCTCCATATCGAGCATGTGCTTCTCCAGCCGGTTGGACAGGGTGTGGACTTCCAGATCATGATCGGTAATAAACTTAAGCTCCTGCTGAAGGGAGGACATCCGATTAATAAGTAAAAAGGCCGAAACAGCCAAACAAACCAAAAGCGCGATGTAACCAAGGGCTATTTTTGCCCGAATTCCGAATCGACCGCGTCTTTCCATGCGCGCTTCCTCCCCGTACCCGAACAGACTTTCTTTAATTGTAGCGTGTTCCAGCGGCAGCGGCAATTCGAATCGGAATAGATGTTTTTTTCCCTTTACCGCATAAATGGGGTACACCCCGGGATAGAGGATGTGGTAAAATAGAGCCTATGACCTTGCATGTAGATGGATGGAGGAGAACCATGACGGACTCAAGTACGAACAGTAACAAAAACACGTCGAACAATTTGCTGCGCCGGGATGTCCGGTTTCTCGGACATATTCTGGGCGAAGTTCTTATTCATCAGGGCGGGAACTCGCTGTTTACCATCGTAGAGAAAATCAGAGAGATGAGTAAAACGCTGCGGGCCCAATACTCGCCTGAGATGTATGCGGAGCTGAAGGAAACGATAAGCGGGCTGGCGCCGGAGATCCGCCATCAGGTGGTGCGGGCGTTCGCTATTTACTTCCAGCTCGTAAATATCGCCGAACAAAACCACCGTATCCGCCGCAAGCGCGACTACGAACGCTCGACCGGCGAAAATGTGCAGCCCGGTTCGATCGAGGATGTTATCCGCAAGCTGAAAAGCCTGAATATCTCGGCCACCGAGGTACAGGAGATGATTTCCGGCATTTCGCTGGAGCTTGTGATGACTGCGCATCCGACGGAGGCGACCCGCCGCGCGGTGCTGGACATTCACCAGCGCATCGCTCAGGATGTGGCCGAGCTGGACAACCCGACGCTGACATACCGGGAGCGGGAGCAGCTGCGGGAGAAGCTGCTGGGCGAAGTGATTACGCTCTGGCAGACGGACGAGCTCAGAGACAGGAAGCCTACGGTTATCGACGAAGTCAACAACGGCCTGTATTATTTCGATGAAACGCTGTTCGATGTGCTGCCGCAAGTTTATCAGGAGCTGGAACGCTGTCTGCTGAAATATTATCCGGAGGAGTCCTGGCATGTGCCGACCTTCCTGAAATTCGGCTCGTGGATCGGCGGCGACCGCGACGGCAACCCGTCCGTCACCTCGGATATTACGTGGCAGACGCTGACTATGCACCGCAAGCTCGCGCTTACAAAATACGAGGAAGAGCTGCAGGCACTGATGGGCCATATGAGCTTCAGCAAAAATATCGTGGAAGTGACGGGAGAGCTGCTGGATTCGATCGAGCAGGACCGGGCGAATGTCGAGCTGAATCTGGAGGAAGGCTGGCGCAATGAAAAAGAGCCTTACCGGATCAAGGTTCGTTTTATGCTGGAGAAAATTCGCCATACGGCCAATCCGTCCTCGCCGGACAAGAAGAAGTATGCTTCGCCGGAGCAGTTCAAGGCCGATCTGCAGATCATCGAGCGCAGCCTGCGCAATCATTTCGCCGACTTCATCGCGGATGCTTATGTGCAAAAGCTGATCCGTCAGGTCGAGCTGTTCGGCTTCCATCTCGCATCCCTGGATGTGCGGCAGCACAGCAAGGAGCATGAGGCGGCGATGGCCGAAGTGCTGGCCGGCATGAGCATCACGCCGGATTACGCGTCGCTAGGCGAGCAGGAGAAAATCGAGCTGCTCACTTCGCTGCTGAACGATCCGCGTCCGATTACATCGCCTTATACGGCGTACAGCGAGTCGACCCAGGAGTGCCTGAACGTATATCGCGTCATCCAGAAGGCACAGGCGGAATTCGGCCGCGGCTGTATATCGAGCTACCTGATCAGTATGACCCAGGGGGCCAGCGACCTGCTTGAGGTGCTTGTATTCGCCAAGGAAGCGGGGCTTTATCTGCAAAGCCCGGACGGCTCGGTCACCTGCACGCTGCAATCGGTGCCGCTGTTCGAAACGATCGACGACCTGCACGCGGCTCCGGACATTATGACGACGCTGTACCGGATTCCGGCGTACCGCAGAAGCCTGGACAGCACGAACGGCCTTCAGGAGATCATGCTGGGTTATTCGGACAGCAACAAGGACGGGGGCGTCATTACGGCGAACTGGGAGCTTCGCATGGCGCTGCGCAGCATCACGGCGGCGGCCAAGCAGTATGACGTCAAACTGAAGTTTTTCCATGGCCGCGGCGGTGCGCTCGGCCGCGGCGGTATGCCGCTCAACCGGAGTATTCTGGCACAGCCGGCCGATACGGTCGGAGGCGGCATCAAGATCACCGAGCAGGGCGAGGTGCTCTCCTCGCGTTACTCGATCAAGGGTATCGCCTACCGCAGCCTGGAGCAGGCGACGTCCGCGCTGATCAAAAGCGCTTTGTGGGCCCGTAACCCGGAAGTCGATCCTGCCGAAGAGCAATATGATGCGATCATGCGCGGCATCTCGGAGAGAGCGCAGCAGAAGTATCAGGATCTGATCTTCCGCGATGAGGACTTCATGACCTTCTTCAAGGAGTCGACGCCGCTGCCGGAGATCGGCGAGCTGAATATCGGTTCCCGTCCGTCCAAGCGTAAAAACAGCGACCGGTTCGAGGACCTGCGCGCTATCCCTTGGGTGTTCGCCTGGACGCAGTGCCGCTACCTGCTGCCTGCCTGGTACGCCGCAGGAACGGGGCTGGGAAGCTATTATCAGGATAACCCCGAGAATCTGGCCGTTATGAAGGAGATGTACAACAACTGGTCGTTCTTCCGCGGGCTGATCGACAACCTGCAGATGGCGCTGGCGAAGGCCGATCTGCTGATCGCCAAGGAATACGGCAGCATGATCAAGGATCAGAAGATCGCGAACCGGATCTATCAGCTGATCGAGGACGAATACCGCAAGACGAGCGAGCTGATCCTGCAGATCACCGGACAACAGGAAATTCTCGACAATGTTCCGGTCATTCAGGAATCGATCCGGCTGCGCAATCCTTACGTGGACCCGCTGTCCTATATGCAGGTCGATCTGCTCGCCGAGCTTCGCGCGTCCCGCGACGACGGCGGCGAGGATGATCCGCTGCTGCTCCGCGAGGTGCTGCTCACCATTAACGGCATCGCGGCCGGACTTCGGAACACGGGCTGATAGCCCGCGGCCATCATCGACGCAAGCCGCTTGTACAGCCGGGGTCTGGTCTTAGGGCCAGCCCGGCTGTTTGTCGTGCGAAGCCGGCAGCGGCGGCGTCAAGGCCGCTGGCTGCCGCTCGGGTGATTACGGGAGCCTCCGGGTGCGCATCCTAATCGCAAGGCCGGTCCTTTTCTTTGCAACAAGACTGTACAGGATGGGCTATGGTTTGGTATGCTTTTCCTATGAACAGGCGGGAGGAGCGGGGACGGAAGCCCGCATCGCTATCGCGTCTGTAGAATCTGAACGGTTTTTAGCTTGCTGAGGCGGAACGTTCGGAGTGGAGGTAGGTTGGTGAATCACATGGATACCCGGCTCGCCAAGCTCGCTCGCGGAGGAGATCGGGCGGCATTTGCCGAATTGGTGGAGCTGTATAAGGATAAGATTTTTCATCTAGCATACCGGATGCTGCACAACCGTCATGAGGCGGAGGAGATCGTGCAGGAGACGTTTTTGCGCGTTTATACGAATTTGGAGCGGTACGACGACCAGCAGAAATTCTCGACCTGGATCTACCGGATCGGTACGAATCTGTGTATCGACCGTCTGCGCAAACGCAAGATCAGCTATTCGCTGGATGCGGAGATGAGCGACGGGGAAGGCGGAAGCGACTGGTATGCCACGCTGGCGAGCCAGGACCGCACCCCGGACCAGCAGGTCGCCCTGTCGGAGACGCAGGCCCAGATCCGCGAATCGATTGATGCGCTGCCGGAGAAGTATAAGGCGGTTGTCATTTTGCGGTATCTGCAGGATTTGTCCCTGCAGGAGATCAGCGATGCGCTGTCGATGCCGGTTACGACGATCAAAACAAGGCTTCATCGCGGCCGTGAATATTTGCGCAAAAAATTAGAGCAGCTCCTCTAGTTATTTTGAAACGCCGGGAACGCTTCTGCGTATGGTATATCACGATAGTTTATGGAGACAGGAGAAAGGAGTGGCTCACAGATGGAATGCAAGGAAGCCCTCCCTTTGTTACACGAGTATTTGGACGGCGGTTTAGAAGGCAAGGATTCCGTCCGGCTGAAGGAGCATTTGCTCGTCTGCGCGGGTTGCCGAAGCCGGCTGCAGCAGTTCGAGAAGGTTGAAGCGCTGGTGCATGCGTGGTCTACGCCCGCAGTGCCCGAAGGTTTGACCGAACGAGTGATGCAGGCTCTGCCTCCGGCCAAACGCCGGAACGCCTTTTACCGTTTTGTCCGCAAGCACCCGGCGGCTTCGGTTGCCGCTATTTTCGCCCTGGTGATGCTGTCCTCGTTCGTCTCGACATGGAGCAACGATCGGGAGCTGCTGGTGAAAGGAACGGACTTGCAATCGGTTGTCATCAAAGGGGATACGGTCATCGTCCCGGCGGGGCGCAAGGTGGCCGGAGACTTGACTGTAGAGAATGGCAAGCTTCAGGTAGACGGCGAGGTCGAAGGCAATGTTACCATCATCGACGGCACCGTCAACTACGCGTCCACGGCGCATATATCCGGCCAGATTACACAGATTGACGAAGCGTTCAGCTGGATGTGGTACAAGATGAATACTTGGTTTGCTCAAGTTTCGGAAGCCCGCTAAGTCGGGAAGTCCGCTTCTGCGCAACTTCTCCCCTCCCTTCAGAGAAAGAGGAGGGTTTTTTGCTGCAAATATGGTATGATGAAGGGAAGGAAACTAAAGAGAGACAAACATCCGGGGTAATGGTTGGGGGCTTGCGTAATGGATTGGATTACGAACATTCGCATATTGGATATCGTGGATATATGTATTGTCAGCTACGTGATATATAAGCTCATTCTCGTCGTCCGGGGGACGCGGGCCATCCAGCTGCTGAAGGGAATTCTGGTCGTTGTGGTGACATGGGCGTTAAGCTCCTGGTTCAAGCTCAATACGCTGCAATGGGTGATGAATCAGATGTTTACGTTCGGACTGGTCGGGGTGATCATCATCTTCCAGCCGGAGCTGCGCCGCGCGCTGGAGCAGATCGGACGAGGCAAGCTGTTCAGCCGCTCCACGACGGAAGACGATCAGGATATCAACCGCAAGATCAATGAGGTGCAGAAGGCGGCCCATTATATGGCCCGGCGCAAGATCGGAGCGCTGATCGTCTTCGAGCGGGAAACGGGACTTAACGACTACATAGAGTCTGGCATCGCGCTGGAGTCGCATATCAGCTCGGAGCTGCTGATTAATATATTCGTCCCGAACACGCCGCTGCATGACGGAGCCGTTATCATCCGGGGGCATCAGATTATGGCTGCCGGCTGCTACCTGCCGCTGTCCGAGAATCCCTTCATCAGCAAGGAGCTCGGCACGCGTCACCGGGCGGCTATCGGGATGAGCGAGGTATCCGATGCGATGTGCATCATCGTCTCGGAGGAGACCGGTCAAGTATCGGTTACGATGAACGGCCATATCCTGCGGGATATGAAGGAAGAGGCGCTGCTCTCGAAGATGTTCGAGGAGCTGAAGCCGAAGGCCAAGCCCAAGGAAAAGAGCAAGCTCAGCTCCATGTGGAAATGGAGGCGGCGTTAGATGGATCAGTGGCTGCGCAATACGAACGTCGTCAAGATCATATCGCTTATCATCGGCATTATGCTATGGGCTGTCGTCCGTTCGGACGGCGGCACGGTGTCAGGCACGAACGGGCTGGAGACGATGGAGCAGCAGATCGGCAACGTCTCGATCACTCCGAAGATCGATACCGATAAATATTTTATCGAGTCGATAGACCCGCCCCAAGTATCGCTCACGCTGAGCGGCCGCGATGCGGCGCTGAAGCGGGCGATGAGCACCGGCACGCTGTCCGTCGAGCTGGATCTGACCAAGGTCGGCAAGGGGGAATTCGTGCTTCCCGTGACTCCGGCAGGCATCCCGAGCAATGTAACCGCCAAGGTAGCGCCTTCGAACGTCAAAGTCGTGGTCGATGAGAAGATGAACAAGTCGATGCAGGTGACGATCAATGTAACCGGCATTCCCGGAGTCGGCCTGAAGGCCGGACAGCCTGTCGTAAAGCCGAAGCAGGTGACGGTATCCGTCCCCAGCCGTATCTATGAAGCGGTCGATTCCGTACGCGCGGATGTGAACGTGGAGAAAGCTACGGCCGCGGTGACGAAGAAAGCAACTCTGCAGGCCTTTGACAAGGACGGCAAGCTGATCGAAACGGCCGTTATCTCGCCGGCCGTGGTCGATGTGGAGGTGCCGATTACGAGCCCGTTCACCCTGGTGCCGCTGCAGGTCAAGCTTGTCGGCGAGCCGCCGCGGGGATTTGCCGTATCGGCCGTGCGGCAAAGCACGGATAAGGTAACGGTATACGGCCCGCAAAACGTGCTGGACCGGATGGAATTCTATGAGGGACCTCAAGTTGATCTGGCGGAGCTGAAAGAGGACACGGAGTTCTCGCTGCCGATCCCGCTGCGCAATAATGTGAAGCAGCTGGACCCGGATAAAGTGACGGTCAATGTGTCGATAGTCCCATCTGTAACGAAGACGCTGGAGGCTATCCCGCTATCCTTCGTAGGTCAAAATGACGGCTTTAATACAAAAGTCGTACTGCCGGAATCGGGACAGCTGAACCTGACGGTTGAGGGCGCGCCGGCGATCATCGAGAAGCTGAAGCCTCAGGACGTGCAGGCGATCCTGGATGTGAGCAATCTGCCTCCGGGCAAACATGAGGTGTCCGTGACCTGGAACCTGCCGACCTTCGTGAAGAAGGGCATGCCGCAGGATTTCAAGGCCACGGTAGAGATCAGCGCCAAGGCCGACACTGGGGAGGGAGCCGGCGCGGCGGCTCCGCCAGCCAATGCTCCGGCGACTCCATAAGCGCTAATTGAGCGGTGAATGAATAGGATGAGGGATACGGGAGCAGGGCGCCGTATCCCTTTGTTTATAAGGTCTCAGGCAAGGAGGATTGACCGTCTGAACCGAATCAGAGATAATGAGTGTAGTTTGTGCCCGGATCATGGGGAGCAGCAAGAAGCACAAAAGGGAACCGATAGGGGAGAGAAGATAAATGGGGAAATACTTTGGAACGGATGGGGTACGGGGGGTAGCCAACCAGGAATTGACGCCCGAGCTGGCCTATAAGATCGGCCGCTGCGGAGGGTATGTGCTCGCAGGCCAAGTTGAGAAGCCGGTCGTTGTCATTGGGCAGGATACACGCATCTCAGGCCCGATGCTGGAGGCTGCTCTAGTTGCGGGACTGCTGTCCATCGGGGCAAGCGTTATCCGGCTTGGCGTCTTGTCGACGCCCGGGGTCGCTTATTTGACGCGGGCGCTGAAAGCGGACGCAGGTGTGATGATCTCGGCTAGCCACAATCCGGTGGAGGATAACGGGATCAAATTTTTCGGAGCAGACGGCTTCAAGCTGTCCGATGAGACGGAGCTGGAAATCGAGCGGCTGATGGATGCGGAAGTGGATGAGCTGCCTCGTCCGACCGGAGGAGATATCGGCTCGGTAACGGACAATCCGGAAGGAAAGTTTGCATACCTGTCCTATATACAGTCTACGGTCAAATCCTCTTTCGCCGGCTACCGGGTAGTGCTCGATTGCGCGCACGGCGCCGCTTACGAGCTGGCTCCGAAAGTATTCGAGGCGCTTGGCGCCGAGGTAATCACGATCGGGGCAGAGCCGACCGGACGCAATATTAACGACTGCTGCGGATCGACTCATCCTGAGGAGCTGCAGCGGCTGGTCGTGGAGCATAAGGCGCATATCGGGCTTGCTTTCGACGGGGATGCCGACCGTCTGATCGCTGTGGATGAGCAGGGTCATGAGGTTGACGGCGACTTTATTCTCAGCATCATCGGGCATGCGCTGAATCAGCAGGGCAAGCTGAACGGTCAGACGATCGTCACGACGGTCATGAGCAATATCGGCTTCTTCAAGGGCATCGAAGCGGTCGGGATGAAGGCGGCCAAGACGGCGGTCGGGGATCGCTATGTGATGGAAGAGATGCGCAAGGGCGGCTTTAATCTGGGCGGCGAGCAGTCGGGGCATGTCATTTTCCTGGATCATAATACGACGGGTGACGGGATTCTCTCGGCTCTTCAGCTTATGGATACGCTGGTGCAAGCCGGCAAGCCGCTCAGCGAGCTCAAAACCATCATGCGCAAATACCCGCAAAAGCTGGTCAATGTCCGTGTAGGCGACAAGAGCAAGCTGAAGGATAACGCAGCTGTGGCTGCTGAAATTACGAAGGTGGAAGAGCAGCTCGGCGACAATGGCCGTGTACTGGTCCGTCCGTCGGGTACCGAATCGCTCATTCGCGTCATGGCTGAAGGTCCCGACAAGGAACTGGTCGAAGCTTATGTCCAGCAGATCGCCTCAGTAATTGAGCGGGAGCTCGTATAGCGATACGCGGCCGGTCGGCTCGACGGAAGCTCTGGGCTTGCTCAGCCGAGCTGCGTTTTATCCGGCATGAGGCGGGGGAGAGCAAGCTGCTCTGGCCGAAGGAAGCTGAAGGTCCCGCGGGCGTCTATTTGTCCGGTAGGGCTTCAGCGAACTTGAACGAACAATCTCTGGGACCGGCCAAGGCCGGGCTCAGAGATTTTTTTGTCGAAATCGGCTGGGAAGCGCGGCGGGAATGGGACAAACGAATGAAATGAAAATCGTATGAAAATTAGGGGTTGCGCTTTGCAAGCAAAATGCATAAGATGTGATTATGTCTGATTCAAATATGGAAAGGTGGGCAGAGGTTATCTTAGCAAGACAAGCGCCAGAACTGGCACGCGCGTTACAGACATTATTCGCTGATGTGAATCGGTCTCAAGCCATCGACAGAGGGCTTCGCATTACCACTCACAGACAACGCATCAGTCGCTTAATGCATGGACACGCTCGTCCAGTTGACGAGGTGAAGGTGTTCGAAACATTCGGCGGGGACCTTCCGGTCATCATCTAGACCGTAAGTCGAGCGTCAAAACGTCCGGGCGACCGGACGGACAAAGGCTCGGCAGGATGGAATAGCTTTACGCTAAACTAAAACGAATGAAAAGCTTCTTTGCCATGGGCAAACGCTTCTTCGTGAGGGCGCAAGCTCCGGAAGCTTTTCCGCTTCGTGATGACAAGTGAATAGTTCGGGCCTGGCAGCAGGCCGCACCGAAGCTTTCTTTGCGCACGAAGCATGAAGCGAGCTTCCCGGAAGCATATATGCGCTTCTCCGTTGAAGAGCCGGCAGGGCTTTTTCGACAATTGGAGGATATGAGCATATGTGCGGTATTGTTGGATATGTAGGTAAACGGAATTCCCAGAATATATTGATTGACGGACTAAGGAAGCTGGAATATCGCGGGTACGACTCGGCTGGAGTAGCCGTGTATACGACAGAAGGGCTGCAGATCAAGAAGTCCAAGGGCCGTCTGGCCGTCCTGGAGTCGAAGCTGGAAGAAGCGCCGCTGTCCGGAAACATCGGGATTGGTCATACCCGGTGGGCGACGCATGGCAAGCCGTCTGACGTTAATTCGCATCCGCATACGGATAATTCATCCAAGTTTTCGGTTGTTCATAACGGCATTATCGAAAATTATATCGCATTAAAGGAAGAGTTGACCGAGCAAGGACATGTGTTCGTATCGGAAACGGACACGGAAGTAATCTCGCACCTGATCGCCAGTCTGTATGAAGGCGACATCGTCAAAGCCGTGCAGCAGGCCGTGACACGGATGAGAGGAGCCTTCGCGCTGGGCGTGCTGACGGAGTATGAGCCGGAGAAACTGGTTGCCGTGCGTCTGTCGAGCCCATTGATCATTGGCGTAGGCGACGGAGAGAACTTTATCGGCTCGGATATCCCGGCGATCTTGGAGCATACGCGCAATGTGTATATTCTAAACGACGGCGAAATGGCTTTATTGACAAAAGATGACGTCACCTTGATGACGCTTGAGGGCAATTTTATTTCCCGGGAATTATTTCATGTCGATTGGGATATTATGACGGCGGAAAAAGCCGGATTTGATCACTTTATGCTGAAAGAAGTCTACGAGCAGCCGAAGGCTTACCGGGATACGATGGGCGCTCGAATCGACGCGTCCGGCTCGAAAGTGCTGCTGCCGGAAGTAGGGATGACGCGCGAGCAGATCGCGGACATCCGCAATGTGCATATCGTGGCCTGCGGCACGGCTTATCATGCGGGTCTGGTCGGCAAGTCGGTTATTGAAACGCTGGCGCGTATTCCGGTGGAGGCGGATGTCGCTTCCGAATACCGCTACCGTTCGCCGATTATTACGCCTCAGACGTTGGTTATCGTGGTCAGCCAATCCGGCGAAACCGCCGATACGCTGGCTGCGCTGCGTGAAGCCAAGCGCAATGGCGCTCGTGTGCTCGCGATCACGAACGTCGTCGGCAGCTCGGTGGCCCGCGAAGCGGACGATGTGATCGTCACCTGGGCCGGTCCGGAGATTGCCGTAGCTTCGACCAAGGCTTATACGTCGCAGCTGATCGCCTTCTATCTGCTGGGGCTGTACCTGGCTCAGACGCTGGAGACGGTCGATGCGGGCTATGTGACCGAGGTTCTCTCAGCTATGCAAGAGCTGCCCAAGCAGGTGGAGCAAATACTGGCTCAATCGGAAGCAATCCGCGAAGTAGCCGAACAGATTGCCAAGCACAGCAACCTGTTCTTCATCGGCCGCGGCCTGGATTATGCGACAGCGCTGGAAGGCTCGCTCAAGCTAAAGGAAATTTCTTACATTCATTCCGAGGCTTATGCAGCCGGAGAGCTGAAGCATGGCACGCTGGCTCTGATCGAAGACGGCATCCCGGTCATCGCGCTGGCGACCCAGGAAGTGCTGTTCGAGAAGACAGTCAGCAATATAAAGGAAGTAAAGGCGCGCGGCGCTCAAGTATACGGCATCCACATGGAAGGCAACGACGAGCTGGCCAAGGCCGTTGACGAAACGTTCGCCATTCCGCAGACGCATCCTTTGCTTGCCCCGGCTTTGTCGGTCGTGCCGCTGCAGCTGCTGAGCTACTATGCTTCGCTGGCGCTGGGTCATGATGTGGATAAACCGCGGAATTTGGCGAAGAGTGTGACGGTGGAGTAGAGGAAGTAGGAGCTGGTTGGTTTGTGTCAGATGATAAAAATGTCTGGAACCAGTAAAGAACAGTGGAACTAGTAAAAAATTATGTAACCACACATAAAGGATAGAACAAAAAGCTCATCGGGTCATTTACCGATGAGCTTTTTGCCGTGAATCCAGAAAGGTCAAAGTATCATATGGTGTATTTTTCGATCTCGGCCTTTACCCTATTAGAGTTCTAGCAGTGCTAATTGTTGTATCTTCTTACCGATACGGCTAAGCGTTAATCGAGATCGTTTTCCATAACAGCCTAGACGCTGATTGACCTCATCAATTCGTAAAGTCCGTTCCCTGTTAATGCTTAACCAGCTTAATATAATCATAAGCGAGCTGATACCCGCTGCTGCTGGTGTTTTGGTCTGTCACCGTAAAACGGAACGTCTTGTTCCCGCTTGTGCTGAAAGTAGTATGGCCTAGATTCGCTTCGGTAAATCCCGTCGTGCTGCTGTACTCATCTACGGGGGTGCCCTGGTTCGTCCCGGCAATGGCTAGTTGGTAGATGCCTTTATTGGAAGCCGTTCGGTTTCCAATATAGATCGAATAGGTGCCTGGAGCAGGAATGTTGACGGTATACTCCACGTAATCGTTGATTGCAGTAGAGTTCAAGTTGTTGAATATTTTTCCAGTCGGCGTATCGGTATAATTGGTTTGAGTGCGGCCTGCTGAAGGGGTGACTGGCAGGCTTTCGGCTTGCAGGATCAGGGCCGGCTTGGCCCAGTTCATTAAGGCACTCATTCCGATTGCGCGAGTGGTTCCCAAATAATCCTTTTGGTCTACCAAATCTTTAGTTTTGTTATAAACCTCAGGATCAAATTCGGTTAATAGAAGCCATTCGGCAACATAGTTGGCACTGATTCCGTTACCTGCAACATCGGATGACATTCTACCGTCACTTTGTATTATTTTTTTGGTATAGTTATTGGCAAATCTCTGCATATCGGTAAGATTGAAGACCGGAGTAGTAGTATTCACAACCTTGAGTTGATGTTTGTATGCCAAGTAAGCAAAGTAAATGTCGAGTAAAGCATGGGAAACATCCTCCGTTGCTTTGTACCCCCCAAAGGATTTCGTATTGGATGAAATGCCTGCAGAAGTAGTCCAACCCTTATAGCCGTATAAATCTTGATCCCAATAGGTCCAAAAATAATAATCATAGGTGGCGCCGTTAACCGTAACCGTACGGAGCTCTAAATCTTGCTTGAAGAGATTAGCCATCTTGGAAGCCCTCGCTTCATACACCGCATCGGCCTCTGCGTGATTGATATAGAGGTAGGCCATTCCAATGGCGGCCAAACGATTAAGCGGCTCATCGACTCCATCCGCCCAAATCGGGGATCCATAAGCAAATGTGAAATATCCTTCCGTATTGTCTGCCGGGTTATCCGTCCAATAGGAATCGAAGTAGGACAAGACAGTTTTTACGGCAGTCTTATAGGTGTCCGCTTTGCTCCTGTACGTTCCACCTATCGGAAAAGAAGAGTCATTGTACACCAGATCTACATATCTGGCATAGGGTACCGTCACATAGGCATTGTCCACCAACAAATACATGTATTTCGATTCTAAGGGCTCAGCTTGCGACATGATGACCGGATTGTTAGTTCCAGACCCCCCCATGTCCTCCAACACCACAAGACGATCCTTAACACGAGTCAAGGCATAATCCGGACTCGCATTATCCATGTTTAGATTGTCATAGGTTGTATCAACGCCGAGGGTTTGGCTGAAGACATTTAATTTGAAGCTTCCCGGGTTCGTTCCTTGCGTGACCTGGACATGGATGGAGTTGTTGTCGTTGGCCGTTCCGGTCCCCCCAGTCGAGTCCCCGTTCCGAACGGATTTGACACGTAATACAGGACTTCCCCCGGCATCCTGGAGTAATTTCTCTGCCAGGGTGTATCTTGAACCACTTCGCCATGCAGCAAGGGAATCCCCCTTGTAATCGGTTACGCCTCTTACCGAGTCACGTTGATTCAGGACCGCGTCTGCATGAGAGATAAATTGGTCCAGATAAGCGGTATCCCAGGTCGTCTCATACATATCCAAGTAGGCCATCATGACGCTGGTTTCTCCCCAAGCCAACGTACCGGACTCATCGTTGCTGTTCTTAAACCAGTCACCGTTGGTCCCCAATTGGTCGATATAGTCGAATGTACTCCGGTTTTGGAAGGAGCCGGTGTTCTTCAGCCTGATATCATCCACATAATACGTGCCCAACTTGGTGGAATTGGTAGCGAAGCCTATATAATTGACAGATGAGGTCGAAGCGTCGATAAAATCAATATCGTTAACCTTTACCAGTTGAGTCCCCGCCCGATCGTATACGTAATAATCATAGGTTTTATCCGTGGCGTCTACGGTAATAGCTATTTTATACCAAGTGTTTGCTGAATAGTCGGTAGGAGTTGAGATATACTGGGAGCCATCATAGTAGCCGAATTTACCATTGGAAGCAAGGCCTAGTCTGACCGCTTGAGTCGATCCTTGCTTAACATCCATATAGAGGATATTGGTTGTACTGGAAGCTTTAACCCAGAATTCATAGAGCAGAGAGGTCACCCCCGGGAAAGAAATACCGGCAGACTGAAATAGAGTGGTACTGGTATCCTCAATCTTCAAGGTTTTGTTCCCCCCTGAAGAAATGACGGAGCCAGTATTATCCGTTACTGTGCTGTTTGATGTCCCCGACCATCCTTCTTGCCCATTGACCGCATTGCCAGCGACCATTCCTTCGAAGCTCTGGTTCAATAAGATGTCGTTAGCCATCACATTCCATTCGTCGAATTTGAAGGTAGAGCTTCCCCCAGCAGGTGTTCGGACTTCTATGACATCCAGGTAACTGGACTCGCTCGAACTGGTGTTCCTCATAGCCAACAGGGGACTTCGAAAAACGGAAGCTCCAGCGGCATTAGAGACTTCGAATACATAATATCGGCTATTCTTGGCTCCGTAGGTATTGACCCGTAGCCGATACCATGTATTCGGGCTATAGGCGATTCCGGTATCGACGGAGAGCGTATCCTCGTAGTAGAAGAAGTTCCCGTTGGCTCCGAAGCCGATCTTGACCGACTCGACCAGGGAACCGATATCGGAATAACCTATGATTTGCAATTGGCGGTTGGATTGGGAGGCGTTCACCCAAACTTCCGAAGTCGTGTTGGCCGCTCGATATAGTTTCTTTCGTGCGTATACGTCCGTAGTGACATTTCCACTAATCTTGGCATATTTGGCCCCGCTGATTCCTGTGCCGCTCTCCACGGTTACAGCGCTACCCGAGACCGCCCAAGCCCCTTGATTGTTGAGATTTCCTGCCGTATAGCCTTCGAAGCCCTCATCTGCAATTCTTGATTCCATCGGGTATACCGCGATATTGTCGAAATAAACCGTACCCGTTTGCGCCGAAGCGGTTTTCATCTGAATGTTGTCCATATAGGAATCCGTAGTCAAGGGAGAATAATCATCCGGGAAGGTCAAATAACTCAATTTGTTCTTATCCGCTGTCATATCGTAGATATAAACATTGTATTTTCCTCTGACGAGATCATAGGCCAGGGTGAAGCAGTACCAGCGACCCGTCACGTAGCTTCCGGCAGAGACATCTGTAAATGTACCTGCTGAAGATTGCCTGACAAACTTCCCGTTACTGCCGAAGCCTACCGAGATGGCCGTATTGGCGCCGGACAGGATGTTGAATGTGACCAAGGCATTCGTCTGACTGGCTCTCGCGTAGAATTCGAGAATGCCTGCCCCCGATGGCGGAACGGGCCGCGAAGCGAACTCATAACCGCTGCTGGAAGTATCCTTTAATTCAAGTGCCCGGATGCCGGCGTACTTCAAATTATTGACTGCTTTGGCATTGGCGCTGCCAGACCAGCTGTCCTGACCTTGAATAGCTCCTAAGGATGTGTTTTCCAGATCGTATTTGAAGAAAGCGCTATCTTTTATTTCCAAAGCTTGGGCGAAGTTCGGACAAAGCAAGCCTACCGACAGACTTACGAGCAGCACAAAGATAGTCGATCGCATCAGACGGGTTCGAATAGGGGTATTAGTCATACATTCACACGTCCTTTTCTAAAATGGTATTGGATTCAATCCTGGTTCAAAGAAATCCTCTCTTTTATCATTCGCCTCCTCCAGTTTATTTGGTTTCAGTATAACAACCACTATTCAGAGGGATGTACCGTTCATTTTTTACTACCCTACATTTTATGAGATTGGGGCGTTCGAGTAGTTTTGACTGCCATTTCCCGTTATGGTTCGTGCTATAATTTACCTATAGCTGAACGATACAAGTAAGGGAGAGGGGAAATGCATGTTCACAATCAAACATTGGACACTTAAACAACAACTATTGTTATTCTCGCTTGTCCTAAGTCTAGTTCCGCTACTTATACTTGGCTTTGTTTCATCCCTTCTCTCTACCCGCAGTCTCCAGGATGAAGTAGATCGGAATTATCAGATCATTTTGAAGCAAATCCAGGCGCAGGTCGATAATTACGTAAGCCGGATGGACCAAATTTCGTTGACATTGGCCTCGAACGATTCCTTGATTAAGATTGTAAACAGCGGGATTTCGATGGACCAGTTCAACGATTGGTCCCAAGCCACGAACGTGATTCAGCAAGTGATCGTTAACTCAGACATACCCTTCGATGTTTCCTTGATCCTCACAAACTTTAATACAACGTACTCTCATAAGATGGGCATCATCCGTGAAATCAATTTCCCACACAATGAGCTAGTGAAACTCATGCAATTGCCGAACAACGCCTATTTTGTAGTGCCGCCTCATACGTATACGAACCAGAATGAATTGCTTATTGTACGATCGGTACCGCTGAATACAGTTTCTCCGAAAGGGGTGCTAGTGCTACAGTTGGATACGAACCGATTGCAAGGGTTGTTCGAGCAATTTACGCTAAGTGGGAACCGGACAATATTTCTATTCGACGAACAAGGCAAGATGATTACAACTGGCAATTCAGACGTATATGGTATTCCTTTGTCGGTAGCGACAAGTGCTCTGCTGCCATATATGACAGGCTCGCAGCTGATTCCCGAACAGATGAAGATCCTTGATACGCAGTTTGCCTTATCCTCGGTCAAGTCCAATGTAAACGGATGGACCTACTTGGCTATTTCTCCGATGAAGGAAATCACGCAAAAGACCGATCAAATTCAACATGTTTCATTTCTAATCATAGCCCTAACCGCACTTTTCTGGGCATTGGTCGCCATGATGGGCACCAGCCGGCTGTTGTTGCCGCTCCAAGAGTTGTTTTATAAATTCTCGACCAAAGAAAATCAGGATAAAAGCTCAAAATTGGACATTGTAAAAGCGTTGGATCGTCATATGGAGGATTTACAGTTCGCGAACACCAGCTTGTTACGACGCTTGGATGAGCAAATGCCTCTAATGAGGGAATCCTATCTTTTACGGCTGATACGAGGGGAAATTACCCACAGTCTAGGGGATGAAGGGACAAGAGCATATTTGGAACCTCTCCGGGGCGATTGGTTTTATGTAGGCGTAGTAGAGATCGACCAACTGATCGGGTTCAAACGCATGTATAAGGATCAAGATCGCTCTACGATCATGTATGTACTGCGAAACCTAGTTACGGAGACCTTGGAAGCCCATTTCACTCACTTAACCTTTTCCCCTCAGTTAGGGCGGGTTGTCTTCATCATCGGGTTTGAGGAAATAACAGGGGAAACTGAGTCTATCGTTCGAAAGGTAGGGAGTGAAATACAAGCCAATATGGGCGAACACATTCCCTTTACCATGTCCGTATTGATTGGGGAAGCTTGTAAGGGCTATGAGAACATTCATCACGGCTATGAGGAAGCTCTCTCCTTTATAGTCTACCGCTGGACATTAGGTACGAATGTAGTGATTACCCCTAAAGAAATTCAACCCGTGCTTAGTAAGGCTAGCAGGCATGTTGTAAAAGCGGAACGTGCGGTACTCCTCTCACTGGAGCGTGGAGAATTCGAGAAGGCGGCGGTGCATGTATCGGAATTAATTCGCGAAGCGATGAAAACGTTGCGCCACTCCGATATTATTCTTGGTCTGATCGCGCATTTAATAGCGGAAATCGATCAATTGCTGCAAGAGTCGGGGAGCGAGCTGTATGACGTATTGCAAGAAGATGTACAAGCACGGTTATTCGAAACCACTTCCCTGGAGGAATTGCACACTTGGTTGATCCAAACGTTGCTCCCCTGTGTTCAAATAAGCTTGGAAACCCAACAGATTCCAAGGCGAAAAAAAGCGATAGAACAAGTTATTGCTATCATCCACAACAACTTCGATAGTGATTTGTCGCTGCAGCAGCTTGCGGAATATGTTCAGACTTCACCGCCGAATTTGAGCAAATGGTTCAAGATGGAGCTCGGGGAAAATTTCGGAGAATACTTGATTCGATACAGGATGGACAAGGCGAAGGAATGGCTGCTGTCCAGCGACATTACGATCAAGGAGGTAGCGGACCGGTTGCGTTATACTTCCGTGCAGAACTTTACCCGAAGCTTCAAACAAATAACTGGATTGCCGCCGGGACACTTTCGAAATCGGTACAAAGAACAAGGATAGACAGCAAGGATAACAGTCGGCAAGTGCACCTCGTATGATAGTCAGGGAATGAGACCCTCAGGTTCAGGGTTCAACTTAACTATTCTAGGAGGTGTTTGACGTTCTAGTAGGCCCGTTATCATTTGTTGCCGCCTCTCGGAAGAGATGAATTAATGATAAATGAACAACTGACAATTGTTCGGTCACTTGATCTGTGTGATGATCAGGTTGTTAGTTTGCAAGATGATCCAAAATAGTTGGAGGGGTAAAATGAAATTGAAAACGCTTCAATGGACAAAAAGAAGCATGGCAGTTCTTTTGACGTCTAGCATCGTATTGAGTGCATGCGAAAATGAGGAAACAGTCCAGGAACCAAGCAATTCTGCCAAACCAACGGCTACAACAGGGACAACCCAGACAAACCAATTCAAAGACAAATTAACCTTGAATTGGTTTGTCCCGGCGCCTTCGAATTCCAGCTTGCCTACCGATGACACGGACTTCGTCAGGAAGAGAATCGAAGAGAAATTTAACGTCGATCTTAAGGTTACGTACATGGTAGCAGGTAATGACTACAATTCGAAGATTAACGTACTTCTTGCGTCTACTCCACCGGACATGTGGAGGGACAACACCCCAGATGGCGGGCAGAAATATGCGATCGATGGATTGTTAGCCGATTTGACTAGGTTTGTAACGCCAGTAACAATGCCTAATTATTTCAAATATTGGACGAGCGAAGAGGAAGTGAAACGATACCGCACCAATAATCAATATGTGCGGGCCCCGCTTCCAAGACCGAAGAGAACGTACCGGAGCTGGTATGTTCGCAAGGATTGGCTGGATAAGCTCGGTTTGAAAATGCCTAACAATTACGACGAATACGTCAACATGCTGAAACAATTCACCTTTAATGATCCCGATGGCAATGGCAAACAGGACACATACGGGTTCACTACTTCCGGGAACGGGGCAAACTTGGGGTATGATTGGCCAGAATTCGTGAAAAATGACTTGCCGTTTCCCTCGTTTATTGAGAATAATCAATACGCGGATAGCAGCATGCACCCCAAAATGGAACAAGTGCTCAATGACGTAGTCAAGCTGATGAATGACAAAGTCATTGATCCGGATTGGTTTCTGAATAAAGCCCCTCAACACATTGAGAAAGCCATTCAGGGAAAGGTCGGCGTAGTCTTGAGCGGGGCCAAAAATTTCGCCTACGACAACAATACGCAAGGCATTCAATATCGCACGAAGCAAATCAATTCCCAAGCCGAATGGCAGCCCATGCCTATCTTCGCGAATAAAGCGATCGGAAGCAAGTCCGCTCCGGGCAGCCCGATCTTATTCCCGAAGACGGTGGCGGATAAAAATCCGGAGCGTATTGAACGGACAACCGCCATTCTAGACTGGCTGGCCAGCGAAGAAGGCTACCTGCTGACCCATTATGGAGTGGAAGGCAAGCATTACACTAGAGATGGAAACATCATTAAACTCAATGTGGAGGCTTATACAAATGATGTGACCAAGAAGGGGGACTTCCTGAGTATCTGGAATTTCTTCACCTCGGATGTGTCCCAGCCCGAAGTATACAACATGGAGTTAATCGATGGGCGAGAAACAGACCGTGATCGTAACATAGCCAAAGTTCTGAATGCTATTCCGTTAAATGACTACATTGGTGCACCACTAGTTGCACCATTAGGGTTCGATCTACCTGCCTTCCGGAAACGACAAAACGAGTTGTTCGCAAAGGCGATCTTCGAGGACAAGTCGGGCAAAAACTGGCCGCAATATCGCGAGGAATTACTGACCAAATATAAAGGCAAGGAATTATTCGATGCTTACAACCAGAATCTGAGGGATGCGGGTGTCATCAAGTAATAAAAACAATCAAGAGGCGGCACTCGGTGGCACTTCTTCATTCTGCCAAATCGCGTGCATACGGGTCATCTATACAGATCTATGGAGGGGAATTAATTGCCAAATACAGGGATGAGTCAGGTTTCATCTGCGGCTCCCCACATCGCCCCCGGAGCCGTTCGCCGGATATTGAAATCGCTGTCAACCAAACGTTGGTTGTATCTCATGATGGTGCCTGGGTTACTCTACTATGCCATATTTTGCTATCTACCCATGGGCGGATTAATCATCGCCTTCAAGGATTACAACCTGTTAAAGGGAGTCTGGGGAAGTCCATGGGTCGGACTCGACAACTTCCGAATCGTATTCCAATCCCCAGATTTCTTTATCGTATTGAAAAACACGGTGTTGATCAGTGTGTACAGGCTGTTATTTAATATGCTTCCGGACGTGATGCTTGCTTTAGCATTTAATGAAATCCATTCCCGATGGTTCAAGAAAGCCATACAGACGATCACATATGGCCCATACTTTTTATCTTGGGTGATCGTCTACGGATTAGTCTTTTCGTTCCTTGCTCCGGGTTCCGGTCTTGTGACGAACTGGGTTCGCGACATGGGGTGGGGCCAGCTTGAAATCTTGACGAGCGAAGCCTTGTTCCGCCCCCTATTGATTGTTACCGATTTATGGAAGAATACCGGATTCGGCGCCATTATTTATTTGGCAGCTTTGGCTTCCATTAATCAAGAATTGTATGAAGCGGCCGTTGTCGATGGGGCCGGCAGATGGAGGAAGCTGTGGCACATTACGTTGCCCGGGATCCGAGAGGTGTTCATCCTCATGCTGATCCTTCGACTAGGGCATATTCTGGACGCCGGGTTCGATCAAGTGTATATCTTCCTTAATGCAAGGGTTTATGGGGTCGGGGATATTATCGATACGTGGGTCTTCCGCCGCGGGTTGGAAAGCATGGAGTTCAGTATCGGCACCACGGTAGGTTTATTTAAGTCGGTCATTGGGTTCGCATTAGTAATCGCGGCCAACAAGTTGGCCAAAAAAGTAGGCGGTTCCGGAATCTGGTAAAGAGTAGTCTAACTATAGGAGGCGTGGAGAATGAAACCAATTAGAACAGCGGTTGTGGGCTTGAATATGGGGTTGTATCACGCACATGCATTTAGTAAAGCGGAGCGTGCCGAGCTGACCTATGTGGTCGACTTGGATGAAGAGAAGGCGGCTAAGCTCGCAGAAGAGTTAGGTTGTAAGTATACAACGGATTGGACGAAGATCATGGATGAGATTGACGCGGTGAGCTTCTGTACACCCCATCATCTGCATGCCTCTCAAGCACTTCAAGCGATTCAGGCTGGCAAGCATGTGTTGATCGAGAAGCCGCTCGCGAACAGCGAAGAGGAATGCTTGCAGTTAATTAAGGCCGCAGATGAGCATCATGTGAAGCTGATGCTCGCCTACGTAGTTCGATACCTGCCGGCTGTGCGTAAATTGAAGGAGGTCTTGGACAGCGGGGTGTACGGCCAACCGATCCATGCTCAAGGGTACCAATTGGGGCTGTTGCCACCCATGCCGCCACAATCTTGGTTCTCGCGCAAGGAGACACTCGGCGGCGGCGTTTTATTTAGCCACGGCTGCCATTATATCGATATCCTGCTCTGGTTATTCGGCGAACCGGATCGCGTTCAATCCATGGGCACCCGATTGGGAACGGATTGGCTGGAAGGAGAAGGCACGGCACATAGCACGATTCAATTCAAGAGCGGTGTGCTCGGACATCTCGTGTGCAGTTGGGGAACTAAAGTGTCACAAAGTCCGGGTAAGTATCACATTCATACCACGGATGCGCTTCTTGAGCTGAGCAACGACATGTGGAAGCTGGAGGTGATTAAAAAAGACGGCAAAGATTGGGTTCGGGAATTGCTGTACGGAGGTCCGAAAGACGATAAACCAATTCCGGGTGGCGGTGTCAGATATGAAATTAATCATTTTCTGGATGCCATCGCGAATGACACGACCCCGGAAACCGACGGCAGGGACGCGCTGCTCTCGCATAGAACCATCTGGGCCATGTATAAAAGCGAGGGGGTTCCGGTGGGATGATCAAACTTGCTTGTATGACTTGGGTGTATAACAAAGTTTCGTTCGAGCGCGCTCTACAAGGAATTGCCAAGGCCGGATACCACTACATATCGTTCGGATTGCCGCATGAAGGCAAGCCTGCATTCGACGACAGTCGGCCGGGAGAAGCGGAACGAGTGCTCCAAACCCTCGATACCTACGGCTTGAAGCCTGTAACGTTGGTCAGCACGGATGCATTTAGTCCTTCGCAGCCCCTGGCAAGGGCCATTCAACGGTTGGATTTTGCCAAGGCGTTGGGCGTAGAGGAATTAGTCTCATTGGGAACTTGGAGCTACATCAAGTTTCCCGATGAACCTCGCAGCGAAGAGGACATGAAGGAGATGGACGAAGCCTTTGCAGCGAAGTTTCGACTGGTCGGGGAGGAAGCGGAAAAGAGAGGCTTGAAGATTTCAATCAAGCCTCACACCGGTAATACCGCAACGTCCAGGCAACTGGCCGAAACGCTTGGTCGCATTGGCTCTTCCTCGGTTAAGGTTTGTTACGACCCAGGGAATGTGCGATTCTACGAAGGGATTGAACCGTGCACGGATTTGCCGGCCATTTCCCATGAAGTGATCTCCGTTATTGCCAAAGACCACCGGGGAGCTCGTGCGGAATCCGATTTTCCGATTCCTGGTGAAGGAGATGTTGATTTTTCGTCCATTTTTACCACCTTGAAGGCAGTTGGATTCAAGGGTCCTGTCATCGTAGAACGTTTGGATGATCGAGGGATAAGCTTTTCGGCTGATGAGCTGGATGAACGAATAGGCATCGGTCGTCGAAATTTAATACGGATCTTCACTGATATTGGCGTTAGCTGCGAATAACTTACAGATTGGAGTTCGATATTTAGATGAGAACGATTAAAGTGGGCCTGATCGGCTGCGGGCTGATGGGCAGCCTGCACGCTAGAACGCTAAAAGGGTTGCCCGGCGTTTCGGTTACGGCCGTCCATAACCGGACTAGAAGCAAGGCTGAGGCATTGGCTCTAGAAGTAGGAGCAACCGTATACGATACTTATGAGGAACTACTTCAACAAGACTTGGATGCGGTATGGGTGGCTACGCCGGATCATCTCCATGTGGAAATAGCTGAAGCGGTTTTGCATTCGGGCAAGCATCTATTCCTGGAGAAGGCACTAGCAACCTCTGTAGCGGATGGAGCCAAAATCGTAGCAGCAGGCGACCGGCATCCAGAGCTCAAAGCCATGGTCGGCTATCCGTTGCGCTTCGACCCCAGGTACCGCGCCATGAAGGAGACCGTATCCCGATCTGATGCTGGCAAGCCTCTACAGGCGTGGTCGATGCGAACGCACTTCCTGGACCCGAACCAACAAGTCTATGATAAATATCGCGACCATTATTATGACACGCCTAGCTGGTACTTCGACGATCAGCATGGGAAAGGCCCAATCTTCTCCCATGGTTCCCATGATTACGATATCCTCATGTGGATGTGCGGAGAAGTGGAAAGTGTCTTCGCCTATGGAGGGACTTACTTACTGCCTCCAGGGAGCGTAGCCGATGCTTTCACAGTGGTTCTGAAATTCAGAAACGGCGGGATCGGGCATGTCAGCACGCCATGGATTACCCGAGTCGAATACGACATCACAGGTGTGGCAACGGAGAAATTGACCATCGTTAACAATAACGGAGAGATCCGGTTGAAGGCCGACAACGAAGTGGAACAACGACTCACGTATAGCGAGAATGATATGTGGGTTCGCCTGAACCAGCATTTCATCGATTGCATTCGATATGATCGGCAACCGCTTATCTCTCTGAGTGACGGTCTGAAAGTGATCGCGGTTTCCGAAGCTGCTTATTCCTCCTTGCAAAAACGATGTGAAGTGTTTGTGGAGTAAGTAAAACTACCAGATAACGGATTGGAATGCTAGAGGGCAGCTAGCATGTACGCATGTAAGTAGGGGCGGGGACTTGCCGAATTCGGGAGAGGACGGACTCCGTCCCTATCACAGAAAGTGAGTGAAATTATGTCGATCGTTAAGCATAAATCAAGCACGGATCGATTCGTAGACATTGTGATTTATTCTAGTCTTACATTGTTTGCCCTTTCTACTTTATTTCCGCTCTATTATGTCTTCATCGTGTCGATTACGCCCTATGCGGAAGTGCTTCGAAACGGTGGCTTCATCATTGTCCCGAGTCAAATCACCTTTGATGCGTATAAGGAAATCTTCTCCAGCGTTCGAGTGCCCCATGCGCTAAGATTAACGTTGTTCATCACCGTTGTAGGTACGTTGTTAAACTTGGTCGTTACGATCTTGCTTGCCTATCCGTTATCCAAAAAAAGTATGGGTGGACGAAATCCGATATTGGTTGCGATTGTATTCACGATGCTGTTCAGCGGAGGGCTCATCCCTACTTATTTGGTAGTCCGTGGAATTGGGATCTACAACACGGTTTGGGCGTTGCTGATCCCAGGACTTGTGTCGACGTTCAATCTCCTCATTATCAAAACTTATTTCGAGAATTTGCCGGAAGAAATAGAAGATGCGGCTAAGGTAGACGGGTGTGGAGATGTACGGACGTTGTTCAGCATCGTCTTGCCCTTATCCATGCCTATTGTAGCGACATTGGGACTCTTTTATGGGGTTGGACACTGGAATGAATATTTCAAAGGGATTATGTACGTAACGGACAGAGAACTTGCCCCGATGCAGGTCGTGCTGCGGAATATGATCCAATCTCCGAACGTAACCCAGGAGCTTGCGCTATACGGTTCGTCGGATATGGCGCCCCTGCCGCCGGAAACGGTGAAGATGGCAACGGTAACCGTAGCTATTATTCCGATTTTGGTTGTGTATCCGTTCTTGCAAAAATATTTCATGAAGGGCATGTTGCTAGGAGCCATCAAAGGATAAGGATCCGGCTGAGGAATTAATGGGGGGTCGTAGTGGAACGATGAAGAAAGCGCCCATATTGCTAGGCAGTTGTCCGACAATTCCAATTCGAAGAATTGGGTCATACTCTAACCTGTTGGAGAAACCCAATAAACCCAATCTTAGCTTCAGAAAACAAGCATTGTTCAAGGATCTGTTGAAAGGAACAATAACCGCGAAACATAGCAAGTGGGAGATGCTCCAGCTTGGAAGGATGCAGGAGTCTGTCCCAACCAATTTGGCGATAGTGGAGATCGATGGGTATCCGCTATGGTTCCGTTCCTATACCTCCGATGACTGCGGCTTGCTCAAGCTGGAGGCTCAAAGGGCGATTCTGGAAATAGCCGACATGTATAGGGTACTCGTTTGGGCGGAATGGATAGAGCCACATCGGTTAGGCATATTGACCCAAACCCTCGAAGCCAACCAGCCTATTTCTATGATCCATTTATGCGATCGTTTGCGAGAGAGGATTGCGACCCAACTGAAAACTACCGTAACAGTGGGAATCGGAGTCACAGCGAAGGATTGGAGTGATATGGCTGCTTCTTATAAAATAGCCTGCTCGGCACTTGATTTCAAAGCTGCGTTGGGGAGCAATCGACTTATTGTTACCGAGGATATTAGCTCCAGACAGGAATGTGATATGATCCGCCAGCTTCAGCTGATGCATATGATCGGGCAGGCGTATCGGATGGGAAATGTGGTTTGGGTCGAACGGTATCGAGTTCTTTTTGAAGAACTGAGACATCACCTGTTTACCAGAGATGAACTTTTGAACATGTTTACTTATTTTATCTATCATCTTCACCTTGAAATGAGCGAATTGTTGGAAAAGTACCGTGAGATTTGGAAGCGGGATACGTTACCCTTGCTACAAGAGATTCTGCAGGAGAAGGACACCCTGGTTCAAATCGAGGTCTGTTTCTATGATACGCTCATGCATTGCTTTGAAAGGATGAAGACCATCCGCGACGGTACCTGTAACCGCGTACTTATTCAGAATTTGAAAGGCTTTATTGAAGAGCGCTTCAATGATCAAAATTTCTCCTTGACGTATGTAAGTGACCACTTTGGCTTGAATTCAAGTTATCTAAGCCGGCTGTTCAAAGAAGAGTTCGGTGAAACCTTCATCAGCTACGTCACACGCGTTCGGATCGAAACAGCTAAAATGTTACTCCTGAAAACCCCTGGATCGATTAAAGAAGTTTCCAAGCATGTGGGTTACCTTAACCCATTGACTTTCACCCGTATTTTCAAAAAAAACACGGGCAAAACACCTAGCGTTTATCGCCAGCAAGACATTTAACGTGAGTATCATCTAATAAATATTGAATGGTTTCGTTGGTATTTACTCGAGGGTGCAATAGGGATAGGGGGTGTTAAATATGTTGAAGGGATTGTATATACTCAATGACTTCAATTTGATTTATGGAAGTGTACATGAGGAGATTGGCAAATACATTGATTTCTACACAGAACCGCAAACCAAGCAATCGATTCTGCAGACACCTTCCATCCTTTCTGAGGCAGAGGTCATTTTTTCAGGGTGGGGCTGCCCCCTTTTGGATGAGAAGCTTTTACAGTATGCACCCAAGTTGCAGGCGGTTTTCTATGGCAGTGGATCAGTCAAGGGCTTTGTCACGGATGCATTCTGGGAGAAAAATATTACATTATCGAGCGCATATGCTGCGAATGGCTTATCTGTAGCTGAATACACGCTTTCTCAGATATTATTTTCGCTAAAACGGGGTTGGTCCTTTGTTAACTATGTTAAAAGGAATCATAAACATTTACGAAAGAGAGACGCGCATGGCGTTTATGGTTCGACAATCGGAATTATCTCCTTGGGGATGATTGGCAGGATGGTATGTGAGTTTCTTAAACATTTCGATGTCAGGGTCATCGCATATGACCCCTATGTCTCACAGGAGGACGCAAGTAAACTTCAAGTCGAGTTGTGTTCATTGGAACAGATTTTCCAACTAGGAGATGTTGTATCTCTACATGCACCGAATCTGAAAGAAACAGAAGGGTTAATAACAGGCTCCCACTTCGCTTCTATGAAACATAATGCAACGTTCATCAATACAGCCAGAGGACATGTTGTACGAGAACATGAAATGATCGAGGTCTTACAACAAAGGCAAGATATCTTTGCGTTGTTGGATGTGACTTATCCGGAACCTCCTGTGGAGGGGTCGCCACTATATCATTTAGATAATGTGATTCTGACACCGCATATTGCTGGAGCGATGAATCGGGAATGCCAACGAATGGGGAAATATATGTTGGATGAATTGCTACGATATTTAAATGGAGAAGAACTTCATTGGGGGATTACACGTGAAAAGGTAGTTAATATGGCCTGAATATAAGTATAGCAAGCTCAGTGAGTTTGTGATGTCGGAGCTGATGAAGACCGGTTTGGAATCCGGATATTCCGAATCCATTCAATTTCCGGGAGCAGTGGGAAGAGGTAACGGATAATCAACTGTTCGACAACGGGTTTAAAGTTCAATGGGAAATGTTTCTGAAGCATGTATGCTGGGACACTCCGTTTCCTTGCGGGCGGTTTCTTATTTTCATAGTTTCCGGAAAGTGCCGCATCGTTCGAGGTGCCGAAAAATAAACAGTTTAAGAGCAGAATAGCCTATTCTGCAGCGCATGTCGTCTGCGTTCCGTTTGCAGATGCAGAGCCGCTGTGGGGCGCTCAAATTGATTGGGAGAAAACACTTGCCTATCGAGGGTATCTGTGGTCGCTTGGACTATCTGTTGCGGAAGCTATACATACCATATCCCGTTCTTTTAAGGCTGCCTTGACATTTATTCGTCAAGGCAACCTTTTTATGTGGAATCAAAAAGAAAATGGTTTGTTTCGGGTGGGCGTAACGGATTCACTGCGCGTGAAAGAAAGGAACTGCAGGACAAGGAAGCGGATGTCCCTGCTTTAAGGAATCCGGCTTGTTGCCCTTGAGCCAAATAGGAGTATCGTCCCGAGGGAGGAGTACCGAACAGGAGGGGGGCTAGCCGCCCCCCTCCTGTTCGGTGCTTCATGCATCTGGACCCGTTATTTCTGCGAGGGTGTTTCAGTTTTGCGTTCAATTACTTGTAATACTTTCGGTTCGATAGCTTTTAACATTTGTTCATTTGAACGATTGTTTTTAGGAACATCGCCCTTATTTTCACCTTGAATTTGCAAATCAATTTGTGTTTTTGCAATGACATCAATCACTTGTTGCTTAGAGACGTTTTTAGACGCTGCAATCTCCACAACAGATTTACCTGTTGCCAATTCTTGTTTTAACTCGGTTGGGCTAATTTTCAGCAAAGAAAACAGCTTTTCATCATTTAAAAAGGCGTCGGCGGAATAATCAGGCTTATCATTTGTAGAGAAGAAGCCTTCTACTTTAATGTTTGAAGGTGCAGTCTCGCCTCCTACCAGAGACACGTTGATTGCATTGCCCTGAACAAATACCTGGTACAACGGTGTTTTTGATCCCTTTTTGCTGTAATTCAACATAAACGTTTTATGATCCGGATTTTCCATTGGCTCCATAGTAATCTCATACTCTTCGATGCTGCCATACAGCTTAGCAATGAGATGATCTGCCTTCGACTTGATTTGCTGTTCGGTTAAAGCAGTGAGCGGCTTCTCCTTGGGCTCCCAATTCTCTTGATTCACGTGTTCGATCACACCCGTAACACCGTTTGTATGAAGGGTAAGCTTTTTGCCGGTTCCTCCTTTTTCCTGCAGGATGATGCTTGTTTGAACGCCATGAACGCTGCTTGCATCGATAATCTCAAACGATTTTGTTTCGGGAAATGCATTATACAGCTTCTCAAGTGCTGCTTTGCCAACCTCATCCACCTTGACTTGCTCCGCAGTCATTGGTGTTCTAGTAAGCATTTCAATCAGAGGGGGGGCAGCAAATGCTGCGGTTGGAATCAAAATCGCGGCGGCAATTATTCCACCAATTAATCGTTTTTTCATGGTTAGTTCGCTCCTTTTTCGTAGCAAATATTGAGAATAGGATTGTTCTATTCGTTTGGATATAGCCGGGGGGCACTCCATAAATTCTGCTTCTTTGTGCAGCTGTTCACGGATTTTGCGTTCAATAGTCATTGAGCTCTTCCATCCTTTCCGAGGGGAGATTCCATGATTTTTTTCGAAGCGACTGAAGAGCCGCATGATATCTGGACTTGACTGTACCCAGAGGAATATCGAGTAACGTCGCAATTTCCTCCAGGGTATAGTCGTGAAAAAAGCGGAAGATAATGACTGTCCTCTGTTTGTCGGTCAGTTTTTGGATTGCCTGCGATATCATTTGGTTTGTCTCATCCTTCAACACCGTAGGTTGATCCCAATGAGCCTCCTCCCTAGAGAAGGCACGGATGCGTTCGAAAATTCGGAATCTCCGCCAGCTTTTGACCCGAAACCTCTGCACTTGACGGATTACCAAGCCGTGTAGCCAGAAGTGGAAAGGGCGGTTCGTATCGTAGTTAGCGAGTGAGGTCCACATTTGCATATAGATCTCATTCATGACATCCTCCCGATCCTGCTGATGATCCACCAGAAAGGAGACTGTCTTGTAGATGTTCTGATAAGTGGCATCATATATCGTGTGAAATGCTTGTTGATCACCATCTTTCATTTTTTCTAGCAGCTGGTACATATAGTCACTTTTCATTCAGAGGGCCCTCCTGAGTAAGCACTTACACTCTATATTGTCTCTCTAGCGGAAAAAGGTTCGGTTTATTTTCCCCATTGATATGAAGCCGTCAGAACACCTATACTCTTTACAGAAAGGCTTCACATAACCAAGACCGCTATTCAAGTAAACCACAAAAGGTGGATGCCCATGAACGAAGAGATTGTCTCGGCCTTGCTGGGGATGGCGGAGCTGAAGCTTTTGAAATTCGATGTTCACCGGCTGCATGCTATGAACTACAGGAACCGCACCTTTCAGGAATACTACATGATGACTTATGTGCGCAAGGGGACAGCCAAGCTTAGAGTGCAGGACCGGATTTACCCGATTCGTCCGGGGACGGTTATTTTTATCCCGATTGGCCTGGAGCATGACCAGTATATGGACACCGATGAAGAGACGGAGTTTCTCTGGTGGCATTTTACATACAAGATTCATGGTGTGATCGATGTGCTGCCGTTTTTCCACATTCCTTACATTTATCCGCTAAAAAACTACAAAAAATTCGAAGCCGTGTTCGATGAATTTATGCTTTCCACAACAAGGGGCGGCTATATTCCGAATGTTATCCTGCAGAAGGCCAAGTCGCTGGAGCTGCTGTATGTGCTGCTGGACAATGCGTTCGGGAACGAAGGGGCCATAGGTGCGGGACAGCCGCCGAGCAGCTTTTTATCGGTATTGCTGAAGATTGTCAGCCAGCCCGAGGCGACCTTCTCGTTGCAGGAGTTGGCCGCGGATTTGCATATGAGCCCGACTTATGTCAGCAATCATTTCAAGGAGCTGTTCGGCAAGCCCCCGATTCTTCTGCACCGGGAAATCAAGATCGCCAAAGCCAAGTCGCTCCTGGAAATGCAGGAGATGAACATTATGGAAATCAGCGGTTACCTCGGCTTTAACGATGTTCAAACCTTCGCCAGGCAGTTCAAAAAATATACGGGAATCTCACCCGGGCAATACAAAGGGCTGTTTAAAAGACCGCCTGTATAAGTGTTAAACATCGACAAACTTCTGCTCTGTTGTCCGGCATGGGTTACCGTTACACTTGGGGCAAGGGTTACATATCCCTGCCAGGAGGTAAGTGAACATGGACACATGGCGTATCGTATTTACGGACAAAGAGAAGGTAGAGGTGCAGAAGGAAACGTTCGATCCGGCGCTTGGAGAAACCGAGATATTATGCGCGGCTATTTGCTCGCTGATTAGTACGGGCACGGAGCTGCAATGCCTGAGAGGTGTATTTGATCCCGGTACCAATTGGGCGGAGTGGGTGAAGTATCCTTTCCAGCCGGGGTATTCGATGGCAGCGGAAGTGCTGGAGGTCGGAGCGCGTGTCAAGGGTATCCGAAAAGGGGACCGGGTCTTTGCAGCACATCCGCATACCCAATTTTTTAAAGTCGACGCGAAGCATGCGTATGTGCTTCCGGCAGAGATCAGCGCCGAGCAAGGAACGTGGCTTAGTTTGGCCAAGACGACGCAGTTGGGCGTGAGAAGAGCAGAATTGAGCCTCGGCGAGTCAGTCGGAATTATCGGGCTCGGACAGCTCGGGCAGCTTGTAGCGCGATATGTATCGCTCTCCGGGGCCAAAGAAATTTTCGCGATCGATCCTTCCGCCGGCCGGCTGGAGCTGGTTCCGGAGAAGCCGGGCATGATCCGGTTGGCGATGGACGCGGTTACGGCGATGGACGTGATCAAGGAAAGGACCGGCGGCAAAATGCTGGACGTCGTCTTCGATATCACGGGTCATCCGGCCGTGCTGGCTCAGGCTACGCAGCTGGTGAGGCCGTTAGGACGCGTTATTTTATTGGGCGATACGTCGACGCCTTCCAAGCAGGTGCTGGGACCTAATGTCGTGTCCGGTTCCGTTGCTATACAGGGCATTCATTCGCTGATGAGCTACAAGGAATGGGATCACCCGGCTATGTCCGAGTTGTTTTTCACTTACGTCATTCAAGGGCGCATGGATGTAGGTTCCTTAATCAGCCACCGGCATTCTCCGTTGGACGCCGCACAGGTCTATGAAGCCTTGATGCAGAACCGCAGCTCGGCTATGGGTGTGATGTTTGATTGGAAGACTCTATCGTAATACGGCGGCAAGCTCCATCTCCGGGTGGGGCTTTTTTCTTTTTTCTTTATTTGGACCACCATTTCTTGAAACCGTCTGCTAGTTTCGGATTGGGTGTAACTCTATAATGAGCACAAGTGGACGGAGCAATAGCGAGTATTGGTGTAAGCGGTTTCTGCCGGATATGACTTCCAAGACCACGTTCGAAAAATTCTTTCATCCGGTTGTACCGCTTTATCCATAAAATCATTTTAGGAAGGTGTGAATGGATGAAAAGGCTAGTAAGTATGTGGTTAGTTCTGCTGCTGTGTCTGGGTTATATCCCTGCATTTTGGGGACCGGTATCGGCTGCAGCGCTGGAGCTTAACGGAGGGTTTGAAGACGGCTTAACCGGCTGGACGCAGACCGCCGGCTCGGGCGGGGTTTCGGTGACAGATGAACAAAAGGCTTCTGGAGCAAGCAGTCTGAAGATTGTGGATGCAAGCGGCAGTACAACGGTAGCCGTGGAAAGTGCGAAGTTTAACGCATTACCGGGAAATCATTATACGGTGACGGGTCAGGTCTATCTGCAATCCGGAGCGACGGCAGTTAGTCTTCGATTCTATGACAGCTCTAACGCAGTGATCGGTACTCCTTCTTCTGCTTATATGGCTTCCCTTGGCGCATGGACAGGTTTTAATATAGCGGCGGAGGCGCCTGCGAATGCAGTGAAGTGGAGTATTTATATCAGCACGGGCAACTCCAATACGGGAACGAGTTATTATGACGATATTAGAGCTTTTGAAAGCGCTACCGCGGTTCTGCCGTTTCAAGATACGTTTGACAGCGAGTCTCTTGGATCAACGCCGGATGCTTACGCGGCTTATGGAGCAGGGACTGTGACGGTATCGGATACGCCAGGAGGTGGAAACCGCAGTTTAACGCTTCATGACCAGCAAGTGTCTAATTCGGGTGTTGCAGCTATTCGTCCTATTCAAGCGGTTACAAGCGGCACTGTTGAATTCGAGACGAAGTTTCTTTATGCTCCCGACTCTACGCAGGCGAACCAGCGGCTGGCGGTTAACCTGAAGGTCATGGGAAAAACCGCGGCAGGTCAGGCTCAGCCGGCGGCGCAGTTCCGAATATTGAGGGATGGGCTTGCCAAAGTGGCCAGCAAAGCAGGCTTCAATGATATCCCGAACGGGAACGGAACGAGCACTGCACATTGGTATATGATCAGGTTCGTTATAAATTTGAACACAAAAAAATTCGACATCTACATGACGAGCGATGTTATTCAGCCGGGTTCCTATGTCAAAGCTCCGGCTAAAGTCGTCGAAGGGATGGCGAATACGGTAGTTATTGAAGATCGTGAGTTCCAGACGGATTCCATCGTCAGCTTGAATAATATCACGCTCGAGACGGCGGATAATTCGGGAACGTTATATATCGATTATGTAAAGATGATCCGCAAGCTCGGCGGAGTTGTAAAAGATGACCAAGGGGCCTTTATCACAGGCGCGAACGTGAAATTGTACGAGGCAGCCGATACCGGATTCGCGAACCCGATTGCCAGCGCCATAACGGGAACGGAAGGCGAATACCTGTTTGATCCCTCGATTGAAATTGGAAATTACGTGCTTAGGGCAACAAAAGCGGGATATCTAGCGCTGACCAAACCGGTTACGGTTTCAACGTCCGGACCAGGAAATACGGATTTGACGTTGGTGGCGGATCCCGGATATGTGGTGTACCCAGTAAGCGGCAGTGTGACCGAGAGCGGTACCGGGTCCCCGATTTCCGATGCGGATGTGAAATTGTACGAAGCAAGCGATGCAGCCTTTCTTAACCCAATCGCCAGCGCTGTTACTGGAATGGAGGGCGGCTACACGCTGAACGATATTACGAGCGGCAGTTATGTGATAAGGGTGGTAAAAGCAGGATACATCACGGCGACGAAGCCGCTTACGGTCACATCGTCCGGAGTTGGAAACGCCGATCTGACGATGTCTGAAGATCCTGAGGCTAAGCAGTATACGATCGGCGGTAAAGTGTTTGAGGCAAGTTCCAAGGCTCCGATTGCGGGCGCGGTAGTGAAATTGTACGGCGATGCGGATATTAACTTCACGTCCGTGCTGGGTACGGGAACGACATCAGCGGATGGGTCCTTTACGATCAGTCCAAACATGTTTGACGGCCGATACCGGCTAAAGGCGGAGCTGAACGGCTACTATTCGACGACTTCTCCGGTTGCCGTGTGGAAGTCGGACATGACGGATGAAGTGATCGCCATGCCGGTAAAAGAATTGGTAACGGTGGAAGCAATGCCCAAGCCGCCGGCCGAGCATCCTAGATTGTACTTGAGACGGTCGGATATCGGACCGATCAAAGAGAAAATGAAGGATCCTTTACTCAAGAAGGTCTGGGAGCAGGTGCTTTTGAAGAGTGAAGCAGGCTCTTATACGGCGAAGAGCAGTGGCACGACCGAGGCGCTTGAAACCTATACGCTTCCGAGTGTGCAGCAGGCCCGATATGTGCGGATCCTAGCCAAGGGCAACACCCAAGGCATTTGGAACTCCATATTGGAAACCAAGATATACGGTCAGCCACAGGCTGGACAATTCACGAGCCTGCCCATACAAGATGTAAAGTGGAGCACAGCTCCTAGCAGTGCCAATGACGGGTGGAAATCGATCGACGGCAATCTGACAACGTATTGGACAGCGGAGGGTTCCGTTCAATGGATAGCGTATGATCTGGGTTCACTACAAGACATTCACGCTATCGCCTTGGCTTGGTTTAAAGGAAATCAACGTACTGCGTTCTTTGACATCGATGTATCGGCAGACGGAGAGCAATGGTCGCGCATCGATATGGGGATGGGGCCTTCTAATCCGGGTCAACTGCCGCCACGTGGGGCTAATAAAACGAATTTCAGCAAGGCTGTCCGTGAGTCCATTGAGGCTGCAGCTTTGAGATATGTATTACTGAATGACGTGGATCAAGGAAATCAAGCTGTTCTTATGATGAAAAACTTTCTGAATTCGGTTGATTTCTCAAACCCTAACCAATACCATCAAATCGGCGATACGATCAATATGGCCGCCATTGTATACGATTGGTGTTACCCTCTGATGTTTGACACAGAACGGGATGCAGTTGTCATTAAGATGAAGGCGCTTGCGAATTATTCGGAAATCGGATATGACAATTTAGTGACGAATGCCGTGGAAGGCCATCCCAGCGAAAGTATGGTGATGAAAGATCTGTTTGCGGCCGGTGTTGCGGTGTACGAACGTGATACCGAAATTTACGAAAAGGCCGCGGGGGCTGTCTTCAATAAATATGTACCTGTGCGCAATTTCTGGTATGAATCGGGCATGCATCATCAAGGCGACTCTTACGGCATGCAAGGGCGATATGAGCCGGAGCTATGGTCGCAGATCATTACGCGCCGTATGGGGCATGAAGACCTCTTTACCGAAAAGCAAGGGGACGTCTTGATGCGGGCTATTTATACCCGCAGGCCGGATGGCCAATTGCTGCGTGACGGGGATTCCTATCAGGACGTCTATACGATCCCGAATGTAACTTGGAAATATGAGACGGTATCAATGCTGGCAGCCTCTCAATACGAAAATCCTTATGTGCGGGATATGTTCCTCAAGGAATACGTGCCGGGGTCGGTAGATGCAGTCATGGAGATGCTGCTTGTACCGTCCAATATGGTGAGCCGCCCAGTCGATGATCTGCCGCTTACCCAATATTTCGGATCGCCGATGGGTTCGATGGTGGCGCGTACCGGCTGGGATGACCCGGTCGGCATTAACAAAAATTCTCCATCCGTCGTCGCAGAGATGAAAATCGGCGGATATTGGTTCGGGAATCATCAGCATTTGGATATGGGCAGCTTCCAGTTGTACTACCAAGGCTCGCTTGCGGTGGACAGCGGTATGTATTCAGGTGTTTTAGCGCCAGGCCAGACAACGACTCAAGATTATGGGAGCGATCATGACCGTAATTATTTTAAAAGAACCATTGCTCACAATTCCATGCTGGTGTACGATCCTTCCGAAGTTTTCCGGTACAGGGGGTGGCAACTGGATAATGACGGCGGGCAGCGTTGGGCAAACTCCACCTATGCCGAGGCTCATTCCCTGGAACAGCTGGTGGGGAAAGATTACAGCAGAGCCAAAGTAACAGGACACGAATACGGAACCGATCCGTACGCGCCTGAGTACAGCTACATCAAGGGGGATCTGACGCAGGCGTACTCGGATAAAGTGAAGCAATTCGAACGCTCGATGATGTTTTTCAATTTGAAAGACAGCACGCATCCGGCTGCTATGGTTGTCTTCGATAAAGTCGTATCGAAGGACAGCAGCTTCGAGAAATATTGGCTGCTTCACAGCATGGAGAAGCCCGAAGTGAATGGTTCGGCTGCAACCATAACAAGGAACAATAGCGACTATTCAGGCAAGCTGGTCAATGAAACGCTGCTGCCTTTGAATGCTTCGGTTGACATTGTTGGTGATCACGATTACAACTTTCAGGTATTTGACACGAGCTATGATCAGTGGCCCCTCGAGCCGCCGAATCTGCCGCCAGGACAGTATACGATTGAGCAAGGGGCGTACCGGGTCGAGGTTAAACCGACCATTAAGGCGGAAACGGACTATTTCCTCAATGTTATGCAGGTAATGGACAGCGGACAGACAGTGACGCTGCCAACCCGGCGCCTGGATGCGGACCTCATGACCGGCGCGCAGATTGACGACCGCGCGGTCTGGTTCAGCAAAAGCGGCAAACGATTAAATCAAACGGTGACTCTGTCCGCTTACGGCTCGCAACCGGAGATGATGTTGACGGTAGCGGATCTGCAGCAAGGCAAATGGCGGATTTCGATGGCCGGGAAGCCCGATCAATTCGGCGAAGTGAGCGATGAAGGCGGCGTACTGGCCTTCCATGCGCCGGCAGGCAGCTATACGCTAACTCCGCTCGGGATGATCGACGATGTTGCGCCTTCTACGAGAGCGATCATCTACGGCGATACGGGAGCGGGTACATTTAATAATCATGCGGTAACGGTAAAATTCGAGGCGAACGACAAGCTTTCCGGCGTTAAGAAAACGGAATACCGCTTGAATGGCGGCGCTTGGACGACGTTTGCAGATTCCGTTTCCTTAAGCGGCAGCGGCATCTACACGCTCGAATACCGCTCCGAGGATAACGCGGGGCATGTCGAGGCTGCGAAGCAGGCCGTTGTTGGAGTAGATACGATCCAGCCGACCGTTGTGTGGAGCGGAATCGCCGAAGGTGGCGTATACAGCAGCCCTGTAACCCCAACGGCAGCGGCAACTGATGAATTGAGCGGCATCGCAAGTGTGACGTATAAGCTGAACGGAGCGCCTTGGACAGCCGGAGGAGCTATCTCGGCGTTGGGCAACCACATCCTGGAGGCTGTGGCAACGGATCTGGCGGGGAACAAGACGACATCGACTGTAAAATTTGCGATTCAGGCCGTCGCAGGCTCATCCGTGACGCTGTCCGATCCGCAGACCGTGCGTCCCGGTGAAGTATTTACGCTTCAGCTTGGCATCGCGCAAGCGGTGAATATATCTGCCCTGGATATCAAGCTGAGCTATGATAAAGCCGTGTTTGAATATGTAGGCGCGGAGAGCGATCGTACGGGAACGTCTATCGCGCGCACCCAGCATGATGACGTAAACGGAACGCTTCGTTTCCTGGTCGCTAATGCAGGGACAACGGGCGTCATGAACGGGGATTCCCCGGCTCTGCGGCTGCAGCTTAGAGCCAAAGCCGAAGCGGCCGGCGGAAGCGGAGTGATTGCCGTTACGCAAGCGGTACAATCCGATGGTCAAGGTGCGGAGTCGTCGTTAGGCTTAGTCTCACGGACCATCCAGGTCGTGAACCAAGTGACCAAGGCCGAGCTTCTTGAAGCTATTGCGGGTGCGGTATCCCTCCGGGATACCGCCGTCGAAGGCACGTCGAACGGCCAGTTTGTGCCCGGCACACTGACCTCGCTGAAAACGGCGTTGACGTCGGCGATTACAGGAGCTCAAGCGGTGGCTAACCAAACGTCGGCAACTCAGGCAGCGATTAACCAGGCTGCCTCCGACCTGCAAGCGGCGGTCGGCGTATTCGAAAGCGGACGGATAGTACCCGCAACCGGGAATGTGGCCGATCCGCAAAACACGGGCATTACGGTCGGCGATTTAGGTTTTGTAGCACTCCGCATGTGGCTGACGGAGGCGAGCTCCGAGTGGGCAGCGGCGAAAGCCGCGGATATAAACAAGGACGGCACTATTGATATTTTTGACCTTACTTTTATTGCGCTGAGGGTAGAGTAATGGTTTGGAGCGATGAACCGGAGGGAGCTGGGCAATGAAATGAAAAACAGACTGCGCGGTTGGGCGGCAGGGCTCATGCTGCTGACGGCAGTCTCCGGTTATAGTAACGATGCAAATGCGGAAACGGGAGAGGGACTTGCCGGGACGGTATTCTTCGGCAGGTCCCCTTCCGGTCTGCAGGCCGGAGATACGTTTGCCATAGAGATCAAGGGCAGCGGCTTGGTCGATCTGTACGCTTATGAGGCGGCCATAGGCTTCGATCCGGATAAGCTGGTTCCAGGCGAAGCACAAAGCGGGCTGCCGGGCGGTTACGACATTACAAAGGAAGAGCCGGGAGTTATCCGCATGGCTTCTACCCGGATAGGCAGCGGGGAAGGGATAAGCGGCGAGCGAGTGATCGGACGCTTGACGTTCAAGGTTCGCCAGAGCGGAATGACCAGGCTAACGCTGGATCGAGTAGTGCTATTGGATTCACGCCTGGAGCGGAAAACGATTGAGCATGCCGGCGAAGCGGAGCTGTCCGCTGCAGGCGAGCAGGAACAGAACGGCCAGAAGGCTTGGATTGATCCAAGGGACAGCGAATAATCTGTTCCTGCCGGAACGGATGCAAGCACATTTCTTTATTTGGACCACCATTTCTTGAAACCGTCTGCTAGTTTCGTTACATACCGGAGGCCTATAATAAATGTAAGAAAACGCTAACATCTTGTTGTACAGCTTAGGGGTCATGGTCCAACAGCCTATAAATAAAGGGAGGGTACACATACAATGAAAAAAATGGTAGCCCTGGGGCTAGCCGCAGCGTTCACGCTTACAGCGTGCTCGAATAATCAAACGTCCGAGGCGCCTGCAGGCGGATCGTCTGGAGAGTCGGGAGCGTCGAAACCGGCTAAGCTGAGTTTAAACTGGTCGGTAACCGGGGGGCTTCTGGCTAATGTAACGCTGCCGTCCGCCGACAAAGATTTTGTCAAGAAAACCATTGAAGAGAAGTTCAACGTAGACCTTAAAATCGATTATATGGGGGTCGGTAAGGAATATCACGATAAGCTGAATGCTACGCTGGCCGGGGGCAGCGCACCCGATCTGTTCATCGCCGGCGGAGCCGAGTCCCAGAAATACATTAACGACGGCATAACCGCGAACCTGACTCCGTTTTTTACGAAAGAAGCTTTGCCCAACTACTACAAATGGGTGTCCAAGGAGGAAGTGGACGCGTTCCAGCTTAAGCAAGGGGAGTTCGTGCGCGGCATCCAGCCGTTCCAGCGCAATACGTATGCAGCCTGGTATATCCGCAAGGACTGGCTGGATAAGCTCGGGCTGAAAGCGCCCAAAAATTATGAGGAGCTCACCGAGGTTCTGATCCAATTCACCAAGAACGATCCGGACGGCAACGGCAAACCGGATACGTACGGCTTTACGACTGCGGGCAACGGGGTCAACCTGCCGCTCGAATTCCCGCAATGGCTGAATAACGGCCTTGTCGCCGACTTCATGATCCAGGGTGATAGGTATGTGGATAACCGTACGGATCTGAAGGTCCAACAGGTCATTGATCAGGTGGTGGAGTGGATCAACCTGGGCATCGTAGACCCTGACTGGTTCCTGAATAAAGGAACTGCCCCTCTTGATAAGGCCGCGCAAGGAAAGGTCGGATTTCTTTTCGGAGCAACCAAAAATTTTGCGCTTGATAGTGTAGCTACGAGCGTCCAGAACCGGACCAAAGCTCTGGATCCGAAAGCCGACTGGCAGCCGATCTTCCCATTGGATCAACCGGTGATCTGGAAATATAACGTTCCGGAAATGACGATCCTGATCAGCAAGACAACGGCTGACAAAAACCCGGAGAAGGTGAAGCGTTCGGTTGAAATTCTCGATTGGCTGACCAGCGAGGAAGGGTTCCTCTTGACTCACTACGGGCAAGAAGGGAAGCATTACACCAGATCCGGCAATAAAATTACCCTGAATGCCGCAGCGTTCGAAGCGGACATTGCCAAAGCAGGCAACTGGATCAATGTATATGGCGTATTTACGCCGGATGAGCCGGAGGTGCTTGGCCTTGAGCTGATTGACTCCCGTGTATCGGAGCATGACCGCGCTATTCTGAAGACGGTGGAGGGCTACCCGAAGCACAACGCGCTGCCCCCGGTAAGTCTGGTTCCGCCTGCCGGCATCAACATCGGAGACTTCCGCAAGGAAATGAGCAAGTACCACGCCAAGGCTGTGCTTGACGATAAGAGCGGCAAAAACTGGCCGCAATACCGGGAAGAGCTGATGACCAAGTTCAAGGGCAGAGATATCTTCAACGAATATACCAAGCAGTTGAATTCCGTTCTCAAAGACAAGCAGCTGGCAGAGTTTAAATAAACGCGTCAAGGCATCGAGGGGAACCCTGGATCATTCACGGGTTTCCTTCTGCCTTCTACGGCAGATACAGCCAGGAGGAGATGGCAATGGCGGAAACCATAGCTGTTAAAGCAGATAAGCCGGCAACGGCAAGAAAAGTAAAGCAGGGCAAGTGGCGGAGTATTGTCCGCAACAAATGGTTTTACCTCATGATGGTACCCGGACTCATCTATTATATATTGTTTCATTACGCCCCGATGGCGGGGACGTTGATTGCTTTTCAGAATTACAACTTAATGAAGGGCGTTTGGGGAAGTCCCTGGGTAGGCTTCGATAATTTCCGTGTGATATTCGAGACGCCCGAGTTTCCGCAAATTATTCGCAATACCCTGCTTATCAGTGTTTACAAAATTGTGGGCGGCATGGTGCCTGATGTGATCCTTGCCTTGATGCTGAATGAGGTTAGGGTGCGCTGGTTCAAAAAAGCAGTTCAAACGATTACGTACGGCCCGTATTTTCTTTCCTGGGTTATCGTGTACGGTCTGGTATTTTCCTTCCTCGCTCCGGGCTCCGGCTTAATTACCACGCTGGTGCGCGATGGGGGAGGGGGGCATATTGATCTGCTGACGAACAAGGATTTCTTCCGGCCGATGCTGGTTCTTACGGAAATCTGGAAAAACACGGGATTCGGGGCCATTATTTATTTGGCGGCTCTCGCATCCATTAACCAGGAACTTTATGAGGCTGCCGTGGTGGACGGCTCCGGGCGTTGGCAGCAGCTCTGGCATATAACCCTGCCGGGCATCCGCGATGTGTTCGTCCTCCTGCTCATTATCCGGATCGGCGGCATTCTGGACGCGGGCTTTGACCAGGTATTTATCTTCTTGAATGCCCGGGTGTATGACGTAGGGGATATTGTGGATACGTGGGTGTACCGTTACGGCTTTGAGCGCTTGGAGTTTGGCGTAGCGGCGGCGATGGGCGTTTTCAAGTCTATCGTGGGACTTATTCTGGTGCTGGGGGCGAACAAGCTGGCTAAAAAGGTCGGCGGCTCCGGCATATGGTAAAAACGGTTAATTAAGATCGACTAAAGGAGGGGATCCGACATGTCCTTCGTCATACAGAGGCATAGGACCAAAGGGGATAAAGCGGCCGATGCGGCGATTTATACGGTATTGGCTTTGTTCGCACTCGCTACGTTGTTTCCGCTGTACTATGTGGTGATCGTATCGGTGACCCCTTATGTGGAAGTGATGCGCAACGGCGGGTTTGTCATTTGGCCCGAGCAGTTTACGTTTAAAGCGTATGAGGAAATATTCGGAAGTCCGCGCATTCCTCAAGCTCTCAAGATCACCGTATTCATCACGGTCGTGGGCACGGCGCTCAATCTGGCGGTCACCACGCTGCTCGCTTATCCGCTTTCCAAGAAACACATCCCGGGACGCAACTTTATCCTGATGGCGCTTGTGTTCACGATGATCTTCAGCGGCGGAATCATCCCGCTCTACATTGTCGTGCGCAGCCTTGGGTTGTACGACTCGGTCTGGGCTCTGATCATTCCGGGAATGGTGTCGACGTTCAATCTGCTGATCGTGAAGACGTATTTCGAGAATTTGCCGTCAGAGGTCGAGGAAGCGGCCAAAGTGGACGGCTGCGGCGATGTGACGACCCTGTACCGCATCGTTCTACCGTTATCCGCGCCGATTATGGCGACGATTGGGTTGTTCTATGGCGTCACGCATTGGAATGAGTATTTCAAGGGCATCTTCTACCTGTCCGATAAAACGCTGATGCCGATGCAGGTAGTCTTGAGAAGCATGATCCAATCGCCGAACGTCAGCACGGAGCTGTCCTTGAACTTCCTGGAGATGGACACGCTTCCTCCGGAAACGGTCAAGATGGCTGTCGTCGTCGTTGCGACGCTGCCGCTGATGGTCATCTACCCGTTCCTGCAAAAGTATTTCATCAAAGGAGCGCTGCTCGGGTCCGTAAAGGGGTAACGGGGGGCATTCAAATTCAGTAAAGCGTCAAGCGCACGGAATAGCTTTCGAACCGGCAAGAAGAATCTCCGCTGAAGCGCAGCGGCTCAGCTTGGGAAGACTTCGCTAGAAATTTCTTCTATAATAATAGGATCAGGCCGAAGGGAGAAGTCTCTCATGATCCGAAGGATGACAGGAACCCGCTTTGCGTCCAGCGTCAGTACCAAGCTGTTCGTCCTTACCTTTTTGTCCGTCATCGTGCTGTTTGTGATCCTTGCTTTGTTTGGCTACCAGAGGCTCTTCGGTCCTATCCGGCAAAATAACGAAAAGGCGCTGCAAAGCTCGGTTGTTCAGGTCGAGAACTATATCAAGACGTTAATGAATTCGATTCAGACGCAGCTGATCTTCCTCTCGAATCCCGTGCTCTACAATAAAATGGACGCCGCCGATTACGATTCGCTGGTCGAGGATATTATGACGTTCCATCAAGATGAAATTCACAGCATTTATTTGATCGAATACGACAAGGTTAAATTCAGTTATCCTTATGGCTACCGGTTTTCCATTCTCCCCGAACGGATTGAGGAAATCAAAAGCAAGGCCAGCAAATCAGGCTTCTGGTGGAGTCCTCCCTATACGCTGAATGCGCGCTCTGTGATTACGGTCGCCAAGCAGATTGACAGCAACCGGGCTGTGGCTCTGGATGTGAATTTGAATGCCTTGACCGGTTCCCGGATCGTCCAGGGTGGGCAGCAGCGAATCTACCTGTTCACCGGCCAGGGGGATTATTTGTCCACCAATACCTACCTGGCTTATCCGGAGATGTACAAGGATCATCTCGAGATGATGGAAGCGCTTCGGGCGCTAACCCGGCAAAGCGGGACGGCCTATAATACCGTTCATACGACATATGGCGATTATACGGTGCTGAGCAGCAACCAGAACCGGTGGGACTGGTTCGTCTTCTCGGTCATCGAGGAATCGCATGCGTTCCCGCTGCTGAATTCATTGAAGCGCCAGATGCTGATGGTGCTGCTTTTGGCAGTCATCCTGGCCTTCATCGTGTCGGCGTGGATTACGAATTATATCCGCAGACCGGTGAGCGCGATTACGCGGCAGTTCAAGGCGGCCGCCAGAGGCGAGCTGGATGTGAGAATTGCGCTGAAGCGCAGCGACGAATTTACGCTTATCGCGGACGGCTTCAACCGGATGATGGGCAACCTGCAATCCTTGTTCGAGGACTTGAGGGTAGCCGAGGAGAAGAAGAGGCATCACGAGCTGAAGGTGCTGCAGTCGCAGATCCACCCCCACTTTCTCTACAACACGCTGAACGCGATCTACTGTCTGGGGGAAACGGGGCAAGCCGGGACGATGAGCCAGATGATCGGTTCGTTAATGGGCCTGCTGCAATATTCCACCGATAAGGTCGGCGACATCGTGACGGTGGAGGAAGAGCTGCGGCAGTTGGATAACTATGTGCAGATCATGAGCTTACGGTACGGGGCCGTGTTCGAGCTTGACGTTGCTGTGCCCGAGGAGGACCTCTCTGCCATGATCCCCAAGCTGACCTTGATTACGCTGGTCGAAAACAGTATCTTCTACGGGCTCGGCGCAAGCAGGACTAACCATATTATCGTATCGTCGCGGCCCGAGGCCGGCGAAGGCTTGGTGCTGGAGGTGTCCGATACCGGTACGGGTATCGATCCGATGAAGCTGGCTGCGCTTATGGAAGGGGAAGCGGCTCCGAATCCGTACAAAGGTCTGAACAATCTCGGCCTGCGCAATGTGCATGAACGGCTGCGTCTGACTTTCGGGCATCCGTACGGCCTGCAATTTGAGAACGAGCCGGATGAGGGACTTACTGTCAGCATACATCTCCCAAGAAATAGGGTGCAGGGTCAGTTGGCGTAAACGGAGGAGGCGGCAGCGATGTTGAAAGTACTGATCGTGGATGATGAGCAATGGGTGCGCGAGCGGTTCTCCGACCGTATTCCATGGGCGGATGCGGGATTTCGGCTTATAGGAGCTGCCGCGGGAGCGGAGGAGGCTATCCGCATGATGGAGCGGGATGAGCCGCATCTGCTGATGACGGATATTACGATGCCGAACATGAGCGGGCTGGAGCTGGCAACCTATGTGCGTAAACGGTGGCCGCGCGTCCGGGTCGTTATTTTGACCGCATACGGCGAATTCGAATATGCCCGGCAAGCCATTGAGCTTGGGGTGGATAACTACTTGATCAAGCTGGCGCAGACACCGGAGCAAATATTGGAGGTTTGCCGCAAAGCGGCGGAGGCCATCGAGCAGGAGTTGGACATCGAGCAGAAGCTGGAAATGCGCCGCAAGCTGGAGTGGGAACGGGAATGGGAGAAAAAGCGCCAGTGGACGGAGCGGCTACTCAAGGATCGCGAACGGGCGGGGATCGGTCAGAGGGACGGAGCTTGGTTCGGGAGCATGCCCCAAGACGGCCATATCGCTGCGCTGACGCTGGGCTGGAGCCAGCCGCAAGGTCCCGGCCCCGGTTCCGACTCCGGAGGAAGCGTATGGAGCGCCACGGAGGATGGCCTGCAGCTGCAAATGCAGATCGCCGAGTCGCTGGAGGAGCGGCTCCGTACGGCTCCGGCAGGAGCCGGCTGGGTCGTGCTGCTGCCCGTCCGGCTGAACCGGATACATATCCTGGCCGGCTGGAAGCAGCCGCCTGACGGCTTCGGCCTGAATCGGCTGGCCGAGGCCGCACTGGACATCGCGGAGGCAGCCGCCGGGACGAACGGCATGGTCTACGCCGGAGCCATCCGCAGAGCCGGCGAGCATCCGCTCGAGGCCGGCCGGATTGCCGAAGGATTGCGACAAGGGATGGACGGACTTGCCAGCTGCTTCTACAAGCCGCATACGCATGCCGTCATCAGGCAGATCCCGGCCATGCGGAGGCTTGACGAAGAGTCTGCGGCGGAACGGATGGCTCCTCTTATAAGAGCGCTTCAACGGGCAGACGCCGCAGCGTTTCAAGAGGCGGCCGCGGCGATGACGGCGCTAACCGAGCCGCCGCTGCATCCGGATGATCTGCTTCGCATGACGCGGCAGCTGTTCCATCCGGGCATTGTGCATTTGCCCGCTTCCGTGACCGGCCGGCTGGACGAGGTCGACCAGCTCGAGTCCTGGCCCGCTTATTGCGGCTGGTGGAAGGAGACGATTCGCCTCGTCAGCGAGTGGCTGAACGGGCGTTCCCTCCCGCCGTCGGCGGTCCGCCGCGAGGTGCAGCTCATGTGCCGCCATATCCGCGAGCATTACAAGGAAGACGTACAGGTTGCCGAGCTGGCGGAGCTCGTCCATCTGCATCCCTCTTATGCCGGTCAGCTGTTCAAGCAGGAGGTCGGCGAGAATGTGTCGGATTACTTGAACCGCGTGCGGATGGAGAAGGCGGGAGAGCTGCTGGAGCAGACGACGATGAAAATTTATGAGGTATCCGGCGCGGTCGGCATCTCGGATTACCGGTATTTTTGCAAATTGTTCAAGAGCTATACAGGATCGACGCCCACACAATACAAACAAAATAACGCCTAATGGGATGGAGCGGACCTAAGCTCCCTCCCATTTTTTTTAACCGCCTGCCAAGCGGCTCCGCCGCCCTTACCCCGCTAACTAAAACGGTTGGAGCGATACTGGCTCGGGGACACGCCTTCCCGCTTGCGGAAAGCCCGGGAAAAATTGTTCTCGTCTACGAACCCTACCTGCTCAACAATTTCTTTAATGGACAGATGGGTCGTTTCGAGCAGTTCTTTGGCCTTCTCAATGCGAATTTTGGAGACATACTGCATCAAGGGAAGGCCGTTCTTGGTTTTAAAATAGCGCGTGATATAAGAAGGCGTAAGCGACAGCTCCTCAGCGACTGTGGAGAGGCTGAGGTTGCAGTCCATATAATTGTGGGAAACGTACTCTAATATGGACGTGTACAGCCGATTATTATTGGCGTCTTCCCCGAGGCTGTCTTGTATGCTGCGAGTCGCATCAAGCAGATTGGCACATGCCTCTGCGACGGTGTCAGATTGGAATTCGGATAGCGACTCCAATTTATACTTGATCGCTTCGCGATGGGACAGCGGGATATTGTTGACGAGCTGGTTCAAGGTGAAAATGATTTGTTGAAAAGTGCGGCGGAAGGCGGCGGCATCCTCCAGCCGGGTAAATTTTTCCTCCATCTCCTGGATCAACAGCTGCAGATGCTCCGCGTCCTTGGAGCAGACCGCCGCATGGAGCGCTTCGGCCGAATCGGCAATTTGCCGCTCATCGACCGTCGCGTGCTCCATTTTTTGCTGAGACCATTCCGATGGAGTGATAATAGACTGTTTGCCGGCAAAAATCCGATACTCCGCAAGCGATGTGGCCGAGCTGAACGATTGATGCAATTCATTCGTTGGCTGAGGCTCTCCAATCATGCAGGACAACGACAGGGAAAAATGCCTCTGCATAAACGCGATGATCTGCTCGGAAAGAGCGCGGCTGCGGGCTTCCCACTGATCGGCAAATTCGTTATTCCACGAAATAATACCGACGATCCCATTGTCGATGGCCAGATCAAGCGCATAGTTCACGCCATGCACACCGGATAAATTTTCCAAAATATTGCAAATGGTATGTTTCATCAACCATTGCTCGCTCAGCGGTTCTTTGCTTAACTTGGCATTATAATCATCGAAAATGATGACAACGACGTTGCTGGTGTTTCGCGTACCGAATAGTTTGTGCAAGGCCTCCCGGTTATCCTGCGTCGTATTGTCTACGTTCAACTTCCCCATTAAGACGGCCAGCAACAACTGGTTCCTCGTCAAAACCTCCTGATTATGCATCATAGTAGACAAGTGGATGCTCTCATCTCTCATCTGCTCGATGTAGCGGGTTAGCTGGCTTAGTTCATCATTGCCTGTCGTAGACTTGTCCTGCGGCAAGACCGGAAAACGATTGGATAACTCCTGGATCGGTTGATAGCTTTTGTGGGCGGACCTGAAGCAGAGCACGATTCCCAGAGCAAGAGATACAAGAAATATGGTGAGTGAAATCGCGAGCGCCACGTAATATTCGTGAAAATAGTCCGTACTGCGAATGGCATTCACCACACGAAACTTCTGTTTCGCCGACGTTTCCTGCATGAAGAGGTAGCCGGAGATGCGTGATTCCGGATTTTGCGCCGCGGCGGCAAGTTCGCTCCATGTTAGACCGGAAGATCCGTTTAGATATAGAAAAGGCATATTGTGCTGATCAAAGACAATCAGGCTGCTGCCCCTGTCGATGGTTTGTTGGAAATTGCCGAGCAGAGCCGGATAGTTCAGCTTGTAGATCATAATGCCGCTCGAAAAGGGCGTGCTATCCAGCGGAACCAGAAGCAGCAGCACTTGTTCCTTGCCTTCAGGGTTGGCATCGCCCGCCAGCGAGGACAGCAGAATAGGGGATCTTAGCTGCTCCAGCTTGCTCTGCAGCAGTTCCGGCGAGATTCGGCCATCGCTCACGAGCCGGCTATAGCTTTCGGGCGTATAAATGCCGGTATCGGTAAAAATGCTGTTTTTAAGCGAGCTGTAGGGTGTGTTTCGATAGAACAACCCGATGGAATCGAGATCGGCGGAAAGCGCTTTTAATTTCTCCAGCTCATCGGCGATCAAATACGGATATTGTAATTGCTCTTGTAATTGGTAGGGAAGCAATTTGGTGTCCCGGGACAAGGTCAAGGTCAATTTCTGCAGATCTACGATGCGCGTGTCCAGCAAGCCGGTCATATGCGCCGTAGAGCGATGAGTATTGTCCATAAGCCGATTATAGGTATTGGATAGCGAAATAATATTGGTCAACAGCAGTAACAGACCTGTTACGGCCAGGATCAGCAGATGTCTGAGAAGAAATTTTCGATAGAGCTTGGACTGAATCGCTTTCCGCATAGTAACCACTTCCTCTGACCTGTTCGGTCTTGATTTCTTTACGAGTATATAAATTTTGCGTTATGTTATCAATTCATAGAGGCCGAAAAGCTGAAAATTGACTAGGTATTGAGAAAAATGCAGGGTGTTATTGGGGAGCTAAAGCCATATTTTGCTGAGAAAAGCCGATTATCAATCGTTGTCGGGGCATCCAACTCTATTTTATACTCAGAGCCATAGGAAAGCGGTTCAGGCGCCAAATCGTTTTCCAAGTGTCAACTTTTGTATAGTTCGACGAAGGAGGCAGCTAGATGACCACGAAGACCAAGGCTGCAAATGAACCGATACCCAGGTCTGCCCTCAAAAGATTCAGATTGGGAAATAATTGGGACTATCTGATTTTCGTTATCCCGGTTGTCCTTTATTTTCTTATTTTTTGCTATGGACCTATGTATGGTGTGCAGCTGGCATTCAAACGATTCAACCCTATTCTCGGCATTATGGATAGTCCATGGATCGGTTTCGATAACTTTGAAAGGCTTTTCAATTCCTTTCAATTTTATCGCATTGTTAAAAATACGCTGGTCATTAATTTGTTCAAAACACTGATCAGTTTTCCCATTCCGATCCTGCTTGCCCTTATGTTCAATGAGATGAGAAAGGAGAGACTGAAGAAAACGCTGCAGACGATCACCTATGCACCGTACTTCATCTCGACGGTCGTCTTTGTGGGCATCATTCATTTATTTCTCGGCGGGGAAAACGGCTATTTGAATCATCTGCTCGGAATGATCGGCCTCGATGCCATTCCCTTTCTAACGAGTCCCGACTATTTCGCCGGTGTGTATATCGGTTCCGACATTTGGCGCAATAGCGGCTGGAATTCCATTATCTTTATCGCGGCGCTGGCGGCCGTAGATCCGCAGCTGCATGAATCTGCCCAAATCGATGGGGCCAGCCGGTGGAAGCGGATGATTCATGTGAATCTGCCGTGCATTATGCCGGTCATTGTGATCCAGTTCATTTTGCTCATGGGGAAAATGATGACGCTCAGCTATGAGCGAATTCTGCTTATGCAGAACAGCTTGAATATGGAAGCGTCAGAGGTCATCTCCACTTACGCTTACAAGACGGGTCTGATCAATATGGACTATGGATTTTCTACCGCTGTCGGTCTCTTTAACAATGTCATCAACATCGCTTTGCTGCTTGCAGCCAACAAGCTGGCCAAACGATACAGCAGCAGCAGTCTGTTCTAAAAAGGAGAGGTGAGCATGGAGGCCGTTACCCACAAAATTCGGGAGTCTAACGGGGATCGGATTTTTCTGGCCATTACTTATACGCTTATCGCGATTCTTGTGGTCATTGTGCTTTACCCGCTGCTTTATGTCGTGAGCGCCTCGTTCAGTGATCCCAAGCTGGTAATAGCCGGCAAGATCGGGCTGATCCCGAGCGGATTTAACCTGGAAGCGTACCGGCGGGTATTTACGAATACGGAAATATGGATCGGCTACCGCAATACGCTGCTCTATACGGCCGTAGGAACATTAATCAATATTTCGATGACCATGATGGGCGCCTATCCGCTGGCTCGCAGAAACTTCCCCTGGCGTCGCGGGCTTATGGTATTTTTCACGATCACGATGTTTTTCAGCAGCGGAATTATCCCTATGTATCTGCTTGTGAAGGGTTTGGGGCTTTACAATTCAATGTGGGCTTTAATATTGCCTACGGCGATCAGTGTATATAATATGATTGTCGCTCGAACGTTTTTGGAAACGAATATCGATGAGCAGCTGTATGAATCCGCCTACATGGATGGCAGCGGCAATATCCGATCCTTTTTCTCCATTGTCCTGCCCCTGAGCGCGCCGATTATGGCTGTTCTTGTGTTGTTTTATGCGGTGTATCATTGGAATTCCTACTTTGAGGCGATGATTTATTTGAAGGATCGTTCGCTGTATCCGCTGCAGCTTTTCCTGCGGGAAATTCTCGTCATGAATCAATCCGATAATGTGATGATGGATTCGATCGAGATGGATACAAGCAAATTTCTCGTTGCCGAAGGGGTCAAATATGCCGTTATTATCGTATCCAGCGGACCGATTCTGATGCTGTATCCATTCCTACAGAAGTATTTCGTCAAAGGGATGATGATCGGTGCGCTTAAAGGTTAAGCGGATTACTAATTGAGGAGATGACTACGAATATGAAAAGAAAATTAGCCTTGCTGTCAGCTGCCATGCTGATCACCTCCATCCCGGTACTGAGCGCTTGCAGCGACAACGATAAGGGAACAGAGCCCGCCGCAGCCGGCGACAAGAAAACAAGCGCCAATATTACCAAGACGGGGATGCCGATCGCAAGCGAGCCTGTTCATCTGAAAGGGCTTGTCTCCAAATATGAGCTGGTCAAGGACTGGAACGAGCATAAAGGCTTGAAAAGCTATGAAGCGAAATCCAATGTCATCATCCAATGGGATACGGTCCCGCAAAACGCCTTTGACGAGCGCAGAAATCTGATGTTTGCGTCCAATGATCTGCCTGACTTCGTGATGCGGGCCAATTTGTCGCCGCAATTGATTACTTCTTATGCGGCAGCAGGTCAGATTATCCCGTTGGACCCTCTGATTGAGGCTGGTTATGCCCCCAACCTGGCAGCGCTTATGAAAGAAAATGACGGAATTCGCAAATCGATTACTTCGGCTGACGGCCATATTTATTCCCTTCCGAATATTAGCGAAGCGGATGGGCGCATCTCCTCCTCCTGGATCAATAAGAAGTGGCTGGACAAGCTGGGGATGCAAATGCCGACAACGACGGAGGAGTTTTACCAGGTGCTCAAGGCATTCAAGGAACAGGACCCCAACGGCAACGGAAAAGCGGATGAAATTCCCATCTCGGGATACAAAGAAGGCAACAAAAATTACGCAGATCAATTTCTGAAATCGTTCTACGGCAGCTGGGGATTCGGAGGAAATTCCGGGATCATCGCTCCTTTTATGGATGTCGACAGCCAAGGCAAAGTGCGGTATATGGCAACGGACAATACGTTTAAAGACATGATTACCTTCTTCAATAAGCTCTGGCAGGAGGGCTTGATCGATAAGGAATTTTTATCGCAGGATATGAAGCAGGAGATCGCGAAGATTGATGATGAGCGAATCGGCTATGTGGCGAAAGGCAACAACAATTTGTGGATGGGTAAGAACCGGAGTCATTACGTCCAGAATCCTGTCTTGAAAGGGATCGACGGCAAAGTGTACTGGGCGGGGATCAGCCCGAAAGTCCGGGATCTAGGCTCATTCGTGATTACAAGCAAAAACCCGAATCCCGAAGCAACGCTGCGCTGGGGAGATTACTTCCTGAGCGAGGAAGGGACTGCGCTGGCTCGGCTTGGGATCGAAGGCGTTACGTATACCGTCGGCAGCGATGGATTTTATAAGCTGAAGGACGAGTTCGCGAAAAATCCTAACGGACTTACGGTGGATGAGGCGCTTTCGGACTATACCATTTTCCAAGGCGGCGGCATCCCGCAGCGCGTCACGCAAAAGGTTGACCAAAGCGCGGCTGTGCTGCCGGAAATGATTGCGAATAAAGATGTCATTCGTCCTTTCCTGGTGCCGGATGAGAAGTTGATGATTCCTACGTTTACGGAAAAAGAGAATATCGAATTGAGCACGTATGCAACGGATATCGAAGCTTATGCCGATGAAAACATCGTCAAATTTATAACAGGCGCCAAGCCGCTCAGCGATTGGGATAAATATGTAAGCACGCTGAATAAAATGCAGCTTGATAAATACTTGGCGATCTATCAAGCAGCCTATGATCGCTGGAATCAGAAGTAATTCGTATTTGGAGGAGAGACAACCTATGAGGTTTTACGGCACAAGCGCAGCCGAAGGGATACCGAACCCCTTTTGCTTCTGCCCGGTTTGCAATCATGCGCGCAAGATGGGGGGAACCGAGATTCGCCGCCGTTCGATGTTCCGGATCGATGAGCAGATGTGTATCGATCTGGGCGCGGATTCATTTCAGCAAGCGATCGAGTATGGCGACTTTACGAAGCTTCGGCATGTATTGGTAAGTCATACCCATGAAGACCATTTCAGCTATATGATGATGAATGTTAGAAATATGTCGATCGATCGCTTGGAGGAGCCGCTGCATTTCTACTTTACCGATCGAGCTTATGATATCGTCGATTTCTATCGTCAAAGCCGGCCGATCATGAAAGGGATGACGGCCGATCTGGAGGCGCGCGGCGTCGTGGCCTTCCATAAGCTAGAGTTTAACCGGCCGGTTACGGTCTCCGGTATGCAAGTAACGCCGCTGCGCGGGAACCACCGGGGCAATATGGGGGAGGATTGCGCCAACTATCTGATTCAGAACGAGGATGGCCGGAAGCTGTATTACGGCGTGGATACGGGCTGGTATTTGCCGGAGACGTTCAAGCTGCTTGAGAACGCCGCCCTGGACGTATTGATCAGTGAATGCACCTTCGGATTGACGGAAGGCCGCGGCCTCCATCCGGGCGGTCATCTGGATGCCTTCAGCTGTATGGAGCTGTTCCGCCAATTGCTGGCGCAAGGCACTTTGCATGCAAACTCCCGCATTTATCTTACGCATATCAATCACTTTACCTCTACCCATGCCGATCTGGTCAGCTGGATTCAGGAGCAGTCGTTCCCATGCCCGATTACGGTGGCGTGGGACGGCATGGTCATTTGATCGATGCCAAAACGCGCACCGACGGAATGTCGGCGCGCGTTTGTTTTGCTGCCGAGCGCCCGGCCTGATCAGCAGGACGCTCTTGATTGACATCGGCTACAGGTTTCTCTCTATCTCTAAACAAAGCCCCAGATGATGTCCTCATTGAGATAAAATTGGCCTGTCGTACCGGTTCGTCATCGACGTCGGCACGATAGAGAAGGAGTAAATGATTAGTTCCGAATAAAGAGGCACGCCTACGCCGGTGTGCCTCTTTAGTTAAAAAACGGACTAAACAGGCGGGAAATCATCAACTTAATAAACATTCATATTTAAAATGTATTTAAAATAAGCTATGATATAAAAGGAGAGAGCACCTAATATTGAAAAATGGAGGCGGTTTCATGAACGATTGGATTCAGGCGGGTACGGTAGACGAACTTCGAGATCAAGGACCCAAGCTGATCAAGGGAGGCATCGTGGTGTTTTATCACGAGGATGAAGTGCATGCGCTGGACAATCGGTGCCCCCATCTCGGTTTTCCTCTCCATATGGGAAGCTTGTGCAACGGAATTTTGACCTGTCATTGGCATCATGCGCGGTTTGACGTATGCAGCGGCGGAACGCTCGATCCTTGGGCGGACGATGTGCCGGTACATGAGTTAACCGTTCAAGACGGCGTGATTTGGGTCAATCCGCTTTCCCGCAACGGCAATCAAGTACAGCTGTATAAGGACCGGCTTCGGAACGGCATCGAGCAAAATATCGGTCTTGTCATAGCCAAGGCCATCGTCGGGCTGATGGAGGCGGGCGTGCCTGAGACGGAAATCGCAGCGATCGGGATCGAATTCGGGGTCAAGCAGCGCAGGCAAGGCTGGGGCTCCGGCCTAACGATTTTGACCGCCATGGCCAATATCCTGCCCAAACTGGATAAACAAGGACGGATTCTGGCGTTGTTTCAGGGATTGCTGCATACGGCGCGCGATTCGGCCGGAAGCGGAACGCGTTTCCTGCTTGATCCGCTTCCCGATACGACCGTCTCCGAGGAACGGCTGACGCAATGGTACCGCGAGTGCATCGAGGTCCGGGATACGCGCGGAGCGGAGCGGCTGCTGTTGACCGCCATGCAGGCGGGGGCCGATGAGATGCGATTATTCACCATGATGAGCATGGCGGTGACGGATCATTTCTATATCAACGGCGGCCATACGTTGGATTTTCATAATAAAGCATTCGAGAGCCTAAAGTATGTCGGAGAGGAGCAGCGCAAGTATGTCCTCGCGTCGCTCGTCCCGATGCTGGGAGACGCCTCGCGCAGCGAGGAGCTGCACAGCTGGCAGTCTCCGGTCAATCTGGTACAGCCGTTGACGGAAGCGTTCGAGGAGCTGTCCGTCAAAGGCGTTTCATCCGGTGACGTGGGCTCCTGTATCGACGATGGGGAGCTGCTCCAAACGCTGCTCGGAGATGATCCGCTGCGGACGGTTCGCGTGCTGAAGGAAGCTTTGCTCGGCGGCGCTTCTCCGGTGCGCCTCGCGCAAATTGCGGCATTGGCGGCGGCGGAACGCGTCGTCCGCTTCCATACGCAGAACGATTTCGGGGATTGGATTGCGGTATTGCATACGTTCACGCACGCTCATGCCGTTCACGAAGGGTTGATCCGTTCCTCCAATCCGTGGCTGGTCCGCGGCATTTTCCATACGGCGGCGGCGATCTACCTCGACCGGTTCCTGAACATCCCGGCTGCCCCGAGACCGGCAGCGAGCGGCGCGGCTGAGGAAGCGCCGCAGCCCGCGGAGCTGCTTGAGATTCTCGACAAGCAGCAGCAGGTGGCGCCGGCGGCGGCCTGGGTGATCCGCTACTTGCGCAGCGGCGGCAAACCGGAGCCATTATTCAACATCTTGGGTCACGCGCTGCTTCGGGAGGATGCGGAATTTCACTCCTTCCAGATGTACGAGGCGGCCGTGGCGGAATATGACCGCTGGGCTTCCGAGTCGGGACCGTTCGCAGAGAAAGCCTGCGAAACGCTGATTTTGGCGGTTACCCGTTATTTGGCGGCGCATGCTCCGACTTCCCGCGAGCGGCCCCATACGGCGAAAATTGCATGGCGGCTCCATCGCGGCGAGAAATTGTTTGAAGAGGCTTAGAGGAGGCTATGAAAAAGAGCTGATTAAGGAGTATTCGCATGCTCAAATCCCAAAGACTGATAGAGCTTATGATGACCGTCAACCGGAAGCGCCGGTTCAAAGTCCAGGAGCTGGCCGATGAATTTGGCGTATCCAAGCGGACGATTCTTCGAGATTTGCAGGAGCTGAGCGAGCTTGGAGTGCCTTTGTACTCGGAAGTAGGCCCGCATGGAGGATACCAGGTAATCAGGGAGCGGGTGCTGCCTCCCATCGCCTTCACGGAGGAAGAGGCGGTGGCGATGTTTTTTGCGGTGCACGCCTTGCGTCACTATGCTTCGCTGCCGTTTGAAGCGGAATCCGCCTCGGCATTAAGCAAGTTTTATCTTCATATGCCCGGGGATACCCGCGACCGGATCGACAGCATGAAGAACCGGGTTGACTTTATCACGCCGGCGAGGCGCGATGCTTCGCCTTTTTTGCCCATGCTGCTCGATGCGGCCGTACACCAGAAGGTGCTTGCCGTTAACTACGAATCCAGGGATGAGGGGGCGAGCAGCCGCCGGATTCAGCCTGTATTTCTGTATGCGAACAACGGTTACTGGTACTGCACGGCGTATTGCTTCGAACGCCAGGGACTCCGCGTGTTCCGGGGGGATCGAATGCGGGATGCGGCGTACGATACGTCCGGGACCGAGCCGCTGAACCTGAGCGGCATAAGTGTGACAAGCCATGAAGCGGCTTCGCCTATGGAATCGCTTCGCCTGCGGGCGAAGCTGAGCCGGGCCGGTGTCCAGCGCTGCGAGGCCGAACTGTGGCTTGCGCCTATGCTGCAGGTGGGGGAAGACGGAAGCGGGACGATTGCTGCCAATATGCCGCGGACAGAGTTGTCTTTCTATGCCGAATTTTTTATCGGATTGGGCGATGAGGTCATGCTGGAGCAGCCGGCGGAGCTGAAGGAAGCGATCCGGCAGCGGCTCTCGGAGCTGTTGGCGCGCTATTCGTGAAGTCGGCATTTCTCAGGGCAGGCAAGTAAAAGGCTCCCGCCAAAAGCAGGAGCCTTTTTACTTTTCTTTCATTTAAGCGGAAGGACGCTGGGTGTAGATCTGAAAGGTCACGCCGAACTTATCTGTTACCACACCGAAGGCCGGGCTGAAATAGATGGACTGTAAAGGCATAACGACGTGGCCTCCCTGCTGCAAGGCGTCGTACAGCTGTTGCGACTTGTCCGTATCGGGCGTTGTGATGCAGATTTGGATGCCGTCTCCCATCTGGCTGGCTTGCCCCGGGAAAGTATCGTTGACATACAGTTCGGTCGCGCCGATTAACAAGATCGAATGGGCGATGCGCTCCTTGGCTTTTTCGGAAACAGGGTCGGGGCCTTCTCCATAGGTTTGTTGGAAAACAACTTGAGCCTCCAGCGTTTGTTCATAAAATGAGATAGCCTCCTTGGCATAGCCATCCAAAGAGATAGAGGGGGTTAATTGCAAAGCCATCGTAGCATGCTCCTTCCAAAAATGAGGTTGCCTGTCCGCGCTGAGGCATCGGGCTTGGTTATAAATATACAGGCCAATAGTGACAGATGTTGTCATGAATAGAAAAAAAGGAACTCCGTTCGCGGCTGACCGCTTATCGGAATTCCTCTATGGAGTAACGGTAAGGCCGGGCCGGCGTTAAAGATTGCCTGCACTAAACGTGTCGCCGCCGTTCATATCGCCGCTTTGGTAGCCTTGCCGGAACCACCGCATCCGCTGCTCGGCCGTCCCGTGCGTGAAGCTTTCGGGAACGACACGGCCCTGGGCCCGTCTCTGGATCGTATCGTCGCCGACGGCGCTGGCTGCGGTTAACGCCTCTTCCAGGTCGCCCTCATCCAGCAAATTCATGCTCTCGGCAAAATGTGCCCATACTCCGGCCAAGTAGTCCGCCTGAAGCTCGAAGCGAACTTGTATTTTATTGTATTCCGTCTGGCTCAAGCTCTTGCGCAGAGGGTCAAGCTTCCCGGTTGTCCCGAGCAAGGTTTGCACATGATGGCCCACCTCATGGGCGATGACATAGGCCATGGCAAAATCGCCGGGCGCCTTGAACTCCCTCTGGAGCTGATCGTAGAAGCTGAGGTCGATATACAGCTTGTGGTCGCCCGGGCAATAAAAAGGCCCCATAGAGGAAGCCGCGGCCCCGCAGGCGGATTGAACGCTATCCGTAAACAAAACCAAGGTAGGCTTTGTGTAAGTCAAGCCGCGCTCTTGAAATAATCGGGTCCATACATCCTCCGTATCGGCAAGAACGACGGAGACGAATTCGGCCAGCTCCTGCTCCTGGGCGGTTTGCGTATAAGGAGCGGACGTGCTGGTGCCTGCAGTACCCATACGCTGGAGCATGTCCCCTGGGTTGCCGCCCATAAGCATAACGATGATCACAAGGATGATTCCGCCCACTCCGCCGCCAATAAGCTTGCCGCCTCCCATGCCCCCCATACCCCGCCGGTCTTCCACATTCGAGCTTGCCCTTCTTCCTTTCCATTGCATAGCGCTTCCTCCTTCTGTATAGGCTGACGGCATGCCGCCGTCGTATTCATGCTGTGTATACAGAAGTTATACCCGGGATGATGTTCGTTCAATCTCGGAGCATCTTCGCCAGCGCAGTACATAGCTTCGGATGGCTGGGGCGCAGAGGCCGGTTTTATCCGAAAATAAGCAAAACGCCCGCATTATTTTTCGCTTTTTCCGAGCCGGGACCGCCTTTATGATGAGTAAGGGTGCTTCAAGTTAGGCGATTTCCTGAAAATAAGATCAACCGCTTGAACGAACAGGGCCGGGGAGGGAATAAACATCATGAATGCTATACGTCAACTGCTGCATTTTGGCTATCATCAGGCGATGAGCTGCCTATTTCCCGTCGCAATCTTTGGCACGCTGGCTATTTCCAATGTCATAGAGATGCCTTTTCTTTACCGCTATGACGCTATTCTGCTTGTCCTGCTTATCGTGCAATACGTGATGTATCGAAGCGGGCTCGAGACCCTGGATGAAATTAAAGTGATTTGCGTTTTCCACGTGATAGGGCTGCTGCTGGAGCTGTACAAAGTGAGGATGGGCTCATGGTCATACCCGGAGCCGGGATTTACGAAGCTGCTGGGCGTGCCGCTCTATAGCGGGTTCATGTACGCCAGCGTAGCCAGCTTTATGTGCCAGGTATGGCGCAGGCTGAGGATGGATATGACCGGCTGGCCGGGGCTGGCTTCGGCGGGCTTGCTCGGAGGAGCCATTTATTTGAACTTTTTCACCCATCATTTTATTCCCGATTTCCGCTGGTGGCTGACGGCGCTCGTATGTATCGTCTTCTGGAAAACGTGGATTATTTACCGGGTGCGCGCGGTCACGTATCGCATGCCCTTGACGCTCGCTTTTGTCCTCGTAGGCTTTTTCATCTGGCTGGCCGAAAATATCGCCACTTTTTTTGGCGCTTGGAAATATCCTGACCAGCACCAAACCTGGCAACTGGTCAGCTTCAGCAAGATCAGCTCGTGGTTTCTGCTGGTTATCATCAGCGTGATCATCGTCGCTCAGCTTAAATATGTAAAGGCCGGGCGGCAGTCGGGCGATTCCCAGCGCACTTAGCGTACCCGGGTAAAGCCGCCGGCCGCGTCCGCTTATTCATATAGTCGTACCCCCTGGCCGCAGAAGGCCAAGGGGTTTCAGTATGCCTGCGGCGGATAGTCGCCTTCGCCATGAATGAACGATGCAAGGAAGCGTCGGCCGGCCGGTTACCTCTTGGTGAAGCCGTTTTTCCTCGGCTTATGAACCGGGCGATGCGACGCCTTGCTTGGCCGATCGGCGACGGTAAACGATCAGCGTAACGGCATTCAAGACAAGTGTAACGATGAGAAGAGCGGCGGCGGCGGACACTACGGCGTCCGTGATGTCCAAAAGAGCGGACCAATCCTCATGCTTGATCAGATGAGCGGTGTAAAGCATCTGGAGGCAGAGCGAGACGGCGCAGCAGCTCAGGCTTAGCACGGCAAGTACAGCGCCATCCCGGCGCTTATCACTCGTCGTATAGAGCCATAGATTAAACACTGGCAGGATCCAGGCAAGCAGTCCAAGCAACAGACTGCCGAGATTTAACAACCCCATCATGTCGAGGCCCCCTTTGCAGGTATGACATGTTTATAGCGATTCGGTTATGGGTGCGGAGACGCCGGCGTTGAGCGCTGAGGCTCATCAGCAGGCCCAAGCCGGAAAGGGCAGGCTTGCCAGCTGCGAGTAGCCTCGCCCGGCTACGAGAAGGAAAAAGGAAGCAGGCTGCGGAACGACCGGATCGGCTTGAAATGCTTGACCAAATCACGCGCGGTTACGGGCTCGGGCCGGTCCAGCCAGCCGGCGGTATGAGCGAGGGCGCCGAGCAGGCGCTCGGGCCGAACTCCCGTCTTCCGCAGCGTGGTCAGAGTAAGATCCCGGTCCCGCTTGGACAGCCGCCGCCCGCCGGCATCCGCCAGCAGCGGCACATGGGCGAAGCTTGGCGGGCGAGTCCCCAGCGCTTCGTACAGAGCAAGCTGCCTCGGCGTCGAGTCAAGCAGATCCGCTCCGCGCAGGACATCCGTTATGCCCATGGCCGCGTCATCGACGGTGACGGCGAGCTGATAGCTGAACATACCGTCGGCGCGCTTGATAATAAAGTCGCCCAGTCCTTTGCTGGAGAAGCATTGCGGGCCGGCCAGCCCGTCGGGGAAGGAAAACTCCCGCTCCGGCATAATAAATCTCAGGGAAGGCGCCTTCCGGGCCGCCCGGACTGCGCGTTCAGCGGGCGAGAGGAAGCGGCACGCCCCCGTATAGACGGCGCCTTCGGACGCTACGCCATGCGGAGCATTGCCTACCATCGAGAGCTCGCTGCGGCTGCAGTAGCAAGGGTACACGAGGCCGGAATGGTGCAGCCGCTCCAGCGCCTGCTCGTACAGCCGCTCGCGCCGGCTTTGCTCATAGGGCGCATAAGGGCCGCCCTTTCGAGGGCCTTCATCCCAATCGAGCCCCAGCCAGAGTAGGTCGTCCTGAAGCTGTTCCGTGTAGACGGAGCGGCACCGGGACTTGTCGATATCCTCGATGCGAAGCACAAACTCGCCGCCGAGCTGGCGCATCTGCAGCCAAGCGGCCAAGGCGGTAAAGGCATTGCCGATATGAAGAAAGCCGGACGGAGTCGGTGCAAAACGTCCGCGTCGGTTCATGGTTCACACTCCTTGCAGCATGCCAAAAAAGAGCAGCTATACCGCTCTGCCCGGCATCATAAGGTTAGGAATCAGCTGCCCCTTGTCTCAGGGTTAAGCCATATATTAGCATGCGCGGACATACGCTGGCAAGCCGCCGCCGCGTCGAAAGGGACCGTAAGCAGTAACCGGAAAATCGTCTAAACGCACCCGACTGGTGAGCAAAGGTATGGGAGTTGTACGAAAAACCATCTAAACGCTCTCGCATGGTGACTTCAAGCAGAGGAGTTGTACGAAAAACCGTCTAAACGCCCTCGCATGACGGCAACGGCCGGCACAGCCAGACGGTATGGGTCGGCGAGTCCACGAACTGGACGAATACATCCGCATTCGGGGAATTGAAGTTGGCAGCGCCTTAAGATAGGGCAGGTTGAAAGAGGTGGTGGAAAGTATGGATGTCATTCGTCGCGTTCAGGCGAATCTTCATCTGAGTAATCATCGCGGCCCGGCCGAAACGGGACGACTCATAGCTGCATCAAATTGATAGGGATGTGCGCGTTAGCTCATTTCTATTTGAAAGCCCCTCTATGCCACAGAAGGCAAGGGGGCCTTCCGTATGCCTGCCGCCTACCGATGTGCCGGGAAGCTGGACCGGAATGCTATAGAACTCTGACCGTAAGACCAAGTCTGGCGTTTTTTCCTGTTTGCATAGATCTGACATAGGATATACGTTGCATCTTTAAATTATGTTATAGCAAGAAAAGTGAAAACGATTACATACATAACGGATTGCCGTCAATAAACAAACAAAGGGGAACGCTGCGATGTTCGGTTTCAAGCTAAACTACAAACTATTTTACCAATATATGGACCCTTACATCGTTGTCTTACTGGTTCCAATCATTATTATCGGCCTTACGGTGTACAGCTATTTCATACAATTGCTGCGGGAAGAAGTCATCCGCGGAAACTTGAACCTGTTGGCCCAGGTAAAGGATACGATCGATGTCAAAATGAACGAGTTCGGCAATATCGCCTATCATATTGCTTCCAACCCGAATCTTACTCCCTATGCGGCAACCAAAAGCGCATATAGCGAAATGAACGCGATATTCGAGCTTCGCAATTACCTTTTGCTGTAAACGCCGGTGCCAAAAGCAAAGATGTCGAAGCCTTGTTCCGTTATGCGATTAAGGAAGCGGGCTGGGATTACCAGGCATGGACGCCAACGCCCGTTCCGGGGAGCGCCATGGATGACGACTACAGCAAGGGCCTGTTTCTCGGTGAAAAAGCATTTCAAGCCAAGTATAGTCTTGTCACCAGCGTGACGTTCGATAATCATGCCGATTATCAGGAGGCGGAGCTTGTCGTCGTTCAGTCGCGGGCGGCGGATACAGGCTTGTGGGCAAGAGCTGCGGCCTATTCGGCTCCTACGGTTCCTTATAAAATGGCGACGTACAATACCGTACTGAAAATCGAATTGCGGAACGGCAGCGGTCCGGCGACGGCGCTAACGACAAATCTTCCTATGGAAGCGCAGGGAGCGGCAGGCTTGATCCTTCGGGTCAGGGGCATGTTTTATGAGCAGGCCTACGGACTGGGGTGACCGACAGGAGTTACGTCTAAACCAATATTAGATGGACAAAACCAGGCAAAAGAGATAACATAAGCTTTGATAATTTCATAGATTGCCAGATAAGGGTGCATGCAGTCCATTGGGGCTGTCTGCTTAATAGGGAAGTGCGGTTGAAAGCCGACGCGGTCCCACCACTGTAAATGAAGAGCGACTCTTCACAGAAGCCACTGTCCCGCTCGCGGGATTGGGAAGGCGAAGAGAAGCGATGACGCATGAGCCAGGAGACCTGCCTTTATCTAGGATGTTTCTAATTCTTTGGGGGTGGGAATGAGAAACAAGCGAGTAGTTTTGGCGTGGCCTGATAACGGCCGCTACGCCGGTTTGTATGGGAAATCGCTATTGAAATGAAAGCCATCCTTGTGTTCGGGGATGGTTTTTTTGCGTGGCCGAAATGAATGATGAAGCAGGAAAGAGGAGTGCAGATGATGTATCGATTTATACCAAAACCACTGATTGCGCTATGGATGTCGCTGATGGTGCTGTTCTCGTCGCTGGGCGTACTGACCGGGCCGGTTCCAGCGGCTCAGGCGGCAGCCGGAACGGGGCCAAGCTCGATTCGGGACTGGCTGCCGGCGCCCGGACAATTCGTCAATGAAGCAGGCTGGGGAGGCAAAGACGTTCTCGGCGACGGATGGACCAATAATCCAGGCTCTCCGGGCGTGTCGCTCGGTTCCTTTGGCGGCAGCATTGTGTTCAAGTTTGATGAGCCCATTAAGAATGACCCCAAACATCCGTACGGCGTTGATTTTACCGTATTCGGCAATGCTTTCGCTGGCAATGAAGAGCCTGCAGGCGTGGCGGTCGCCCAGGATGACGGGACCGGCAACCCGGGACCATGGTATTCTATTGCCGGATCGGAGCATTACGAGGACGACACGATCTGGGATTACCGGGTCACCTATACAAACCCCGAGCCCGAATTCACAAGCCCGAACGGAGTCAACATCCCTTGGGCGGACAATCAGGGCGGCAGCGGGTTTGTTAAAACGAACAGCTATCATAAGCATGCTTATTACCCGATTCCATCCCATTATCCGCTGGCCCCGGCTGATTTCAACAATCAGTCCTATACCTATGCCGGCGTCAAAATCAATGTAAGAAAAAATGCATTCGGCTATCCCGATACGCATGGAAACGGCAGCGCGCCTTACGATGTGCCGGCGAATCCCTATCTGGCGTCGCCGGTCAATGGCGATCCGATCGATATCAGCTGGGCGGTAGACAACGAGGGCAAGCCTGTAAGCCTGAGCAGCGTCAGCTATGTCAAGGTATATAACGTCGTACAGATGGACGGCGGCGCACTCGGAGAGATCGGCCCCGAAATCTCGGCGCTGCATAAGGTATCTCCGAACGAGGATGTCCAGGAGACAGCCGATCTGACCGGCATCGTTCTGCGAGGGGTAGGCACGGACGTACCGGTAACGAAGGAGGTTTACGTTACAGCGGGCGTTTACGCCTATGAGCATATTCGCATCAACGCCGATAAGATCAAGCTTACGGCCAAGGGCAGCGCTTCGACTGTATTCGTCAACAATCAGAGGGGCGAAGCCGGGACGGAAGTCGATAAAGAGATTACGCTGAGCGAAAGCAAGCCCAAGCTGGTCCGGGTAATCGCCCAGGACGGCATTCATGCTCCCAAAATATATGTGCTGAGCATTACGAAAGGCTCGGAGTCCGCAACGGCGGATAAAACAGCGCTGTATGCAGCCATAAGCGACGCGGAGAAGCTGGCTCCGGGGCCGTATACCGAAGCCAGCTGGCAGACGCTGACCGGCAGCTTGGCGGCAGCCAGGATCGCCGCCGGGAACGACGCGGCCACCCAGCAAGAGGTGGATCTTGCGCTATCGGCGCTGACATCCGCTATCCGCGGACTGGAAAACAAGACTGCGGAGCCGCAAACGATCTCCGCTTCCCTGACTATAAGCGGGTATAGCGCCACAGCCGGCAAAAGCGTTACGCTGGCTCTGTCGGATATGGTGGTGGAAAACGGCAAGTCCGCCGCTTACGCCATCGGGAAGCTGCTGAACGAGCGCGGCGTTTCGTTCGTGAATGAAAGCGGCAATTATATTACCAGTATCGGCGGATTGGCAGTAGGAGACGGCGGCATCAAGAGCGGCTGGATGTATCTGGTCAACGGACAATTTGCCATGGAAGGCATCGGGGATTATGTGCTCAAAAACGCCGATGCGATCACGTTTGTCTATACGGACGACTACGAGCAGGACATCACGGCGATAGCCGACAAGACGGCGCTGAACGCCGCAATCGCCGAGATCGAGGTTCTAAAGCAAGGCATTTACACAGACGCGAGCTGGCAGACGCTGCAGCAGAAGCTGAAGCTGGCCAAGCAGGTAGCGGCTGACAGCGGCGCGATCGCGTATCATGCAAGCAGCGCGCTGGCGGCATTGAACGCCGCCTACCAGGGTCTGGTTCAAGCGGAGACGATTGCGGTATCGTTCGCCGTGGAAGGCTACAGTGCGGCTGCGGGCAAGGACGTCAGCCTGCCGGCAAGGACGCTGACCGTGGCGAAGGGCCAGACGGCCGCGGCTGTTATCGCCCGAGCGCTGGACGAAGCGGGCGTGTCCTTTGATGACAACGGCGGCGTATATATCTCAAGTGTCGGCGGGTTGGGGGCATTTGACGGCGGCCCTAACAGCGGCTGGCTTTATAGGGTAGATGGAAGCTATCCCAACGTAGGCATGGGAGATTATACCCTCACACGAGATGCTTCGATCATACTGCGATATACGGATGATTACAGACAGGAGTTTCCTGAAGAGCCGGATACAGTCAAGCCGGATATTCAGGTAACCGGGGTCTTAAACGGTCAGGAAGTATCCCAGCCTGAGCTGAACTTTCAGGTAAAGGTGACGGATAACTCAGCCGAGCCGATTACGCCGGCAGTAACGCTGAATGGCAAGGTCCTCTCCGGAGATCACGGGGGTTATCGGGCGACGCTGGTTCCGGGGACCAATACGATCCGGATCACGGCGGCAGACTCGAGCGGCAATACGGCTGAGTTAACCTTAAGCGTCAATTATTCGGTTCCGCACACCGCTACGCCTCAAGAGCAGCTTTCAGCCAATCTGGCATATTTGCTGAAGACCGTTGACAAGCCGAAGTTCGGGACAGTGAGCGGAGATTGGTCGGTGCTGGCTATGGCACGTGCCAATCACCCGGTGCCGGACGGCTACTATGAGCTTTACTACAGCAACGTAGTCAGCGAAGTGAAGCGATTAACAGACTCAAATAATGGCGTGCTGGACAAAAACAAAAGCACGGAGCATGCGAGAGCGATTCTCGCATTGACGGCGATCGGGAAAGATCCCCGCGATGTCGACGGCTATGACCTTACGAAGGCGCTGTCGGACTATGATTATATTCTCAAGCAAGGACTCAACGGACCTATATACGCCCTGCTCGCGCTCGATAGCCGAAATTATGCGATTCCCGCCGCAGCCGAGGGCAAGAAGCAGGCGACCAGGGATAATCTGGTGGAAACCATCCTTAGCTATGAAGCCGGCAAGGGAACAAGCGATGCAGGCGGGTGGTCGTTGACCGGCGGCAAGAAGGCGGATGTCGATATAACCGCCATGGCGATCCAGGCGCTTGCGCCGGATTACGAGAAGAAGGAAAATGTCACGGAAGCCGTTAATCGGGCAGTCGTGTGGCTCGCCAAGTCCCAGAACGGCGACGGCAGCTATTCCAGCTTCGGAAGCACAAGCAGCGAAAGCCTGTCGCAGGTGATCGCCGCTTTATCCGCTATAGGTATAGATGCAAGCGGCGATGAGCGATTTGTTAAAAATGGCCGGTCGGTAATGGATGCCTTGCTGACGTTTGGCTCGCCGGACGGCGGCTTCCGGCATGTCAAGTCGGGGCGGATCGACGCGATAGCTACCGATCAAGGCACGCACGCCCTCATAGCCTACGACCGGCTGGCGAACAAGAAGAACCGTCTTTATGATATGACGGACGTTGCTGTGGTCGAGCCGGGCAGCGAGGAGCTTCCTTTGCCGGGCGGCGATCAGCCGCGGATCGATATTCCGGCGGACAACAAGCCGTATACGATCCCGATCACGAGTGCGGATGCAAATAAAGAGATTACGGTGAACATTCCAGAGGCGAGCGGAGCCGTTATCCGTGTCAGCTTGCCTGCGAATAGTCCCTTGCCTCAGCTTGCGGCGGTCAAGGGGCCGGTGTCGATGCTTATTCCCAAGGGAGCCAGGATCGAATCCGGCGATGCTTCCTCGCTCGAGCTGATCACCTCCAGAGATAAGGCCGATTCCGGGCTGAGCCAGCAAGTAGGCAGCTTGCTTGCCGGCGGACGGAAGCTGGACGCGGTCCATCAGGCGATCACGCTCGGCGGCAGCGGGGCTGTACAGTTCAATGAATTCGTTACGCTGACGCTAGCCGGTATGAAGGGCAAGGAAGCCGCGTTTATTCAGAACGGGGTGCCGAGCCTTATTCAGAAGGTAGCGGACGACCAAGCCGGGCTTGCCGGCGGCAAGCAAGAGTATGCGTATGACAGCGGAGAAAATCTGATCGTCAAGACAAAGCACTTCACGGACTTTATTGCATTTACTTCGTCGGCTTCGGGGAATCCAGGCGGCGGAGGAGGAGGGGAAACGGACCCTCCGCCGACAGGTACGGTTACACTGTCTGTCGAGAAGCGCGCGATTCAGAAGGATGACGTGATTCCTCCGACCCGCGTGGCGCTAAGAAGCGGGGATACGGCCTGGAGTCTGCTGAAGCGGGAGCTCGACAGCCGCGGAATTCGTTATGAAGCTAGGTGGGACTCTGTTCGTAACAGCATTTATGTCGAATCGATTGACGGTGACAGGGAGTTCGACCATGGTCCAGTCAGCGGCTGGCTGTACTATGTGAATGACGATATGCCGAATAAGGGCGCAAGTGAATTCCAGCTTAAAGATGGAGACATTGTCAGATGGCGTTATTCCAAAGATATGGGAGAAGACCTCAAGTCGCCGACAACGGGCCAGCCCGCTACAGGCGCAGGAGGAGGCGGAGGAGCCGCTCCTGCCGCTAACAAGACGGTCATCGATATTCCGTCCGATATTACGAGCGACTATGTCGTGAAGATCACGAAGGAGCATAAGGACAAGGAACTGGTCACCGTCAACATCCCGAATGTCAAGGCGAAGGTGATCCTGAACCTGGATGAGGTCAAGGACAGTCTCCCTGCTCTGACCGCCGTCCGCGGCGATGTGACGGTTACGGTGGACAAGGGGACGGCGCTGAAGTCCGGCGAGCGTCAAGTCGAGCTGCTGACCGCCCTGAACGCGAGCGATGCCAAGCTGCTGGAGTTGGTTCGCAACGGGCAAGAGGGCAGCGATGCCAAGCCGGTCAAGCTAAGCCATGCTTATGCGCTGGGCAGCGCCGGTCAGCCGCCGGTGTTCGATAAGCCGGTATCGATCGTGATCCGCAAGGCCAAGGACCAGCTCGCCGGCCTGATCGAGGGCGATACGTTTACACCGATCGTCTTGTATGATTCGGAAGCGGAAGGCGCCAAAGCTGTGAAAGGCCGGGAAAAGGCCGCTTACGCTTTTGTCCAAGGCCAGGACCTGGTGATCAAAACAAATCATCTGGCAGCGCTGGTGACTTATACGAGGGTGGCTGAACAGCCGGTGAAGGAGCAGCCTGCCGGTCTGGAGGCGCTGTACGCGGATGCCTCTTCGATCGCCGATTGGGCGGTAGATGCGATCGGAGAAGCTACGCAGCAAGGCTTCGTCAGCGGCGGCAGCTACGGCCGGTTTAATCCGAAGTCGGCCGTGACGCGAGCGGAATTCGCCAAGATGCTGTCCGGTGTGCTGGGACTGGATACGGATGCGGCTCCAGCCGCAGGCTTCCATGACGTTACAGCTGAAGATTGGTTCTATCCTTATGTAGGGGCTGCTGCTCAAGCGGGAATCGTGACGGGCTATAATGACCGGTTCTATCCGAATGACCTGCTCAGCCGTGAAGAGCTGGCGGTTATCGTGGCCAGAGGGCTTGCTCTTCCCGCCGCTGGAGCGCAGACGGCTGCGCCGGCGGATATCGACGAGGTGGCGGACTGGGCCAAGGCGGAAGTACAGTCCGTCATCGCGCACGAGCTGATGTCGGGATGGGACAACCGATTCCAGCCGGGCGGCGAAGTCACCCGGGAGATGGCGGCCGTCGTCGCCATGAGAGCTTATCGCTACAAGGAGGCGGCTCCGCAGGAGCCCCTCCCTCCTGCCCCGTCTGAGCAGCCCGAGCGGCTGCAGCATGAGGCTGCCTCCAAGCAGATCGGCGCTACGGCGGCTTATCTGCAGCAGACGGTAACCGATCCGACTATCGGCACGATCGGCGGGGATTGGACGGTGCTGGCTCTGGCCCGCTCCGGCATCCCCGTCCCCGATGCTTACTATGCCAAGTATTATGCCAATGTCGAGAAGCGTTTGAAGGAGCAGGAAGGCAAGCTGCATGCGGTCAAATACACCGAGTATAACCGGGTTATCCTTGCTCTGACCTCGATCGGCAAGAACGTGGATGAGGCAGCCGGCTACAACTTGAGGGAACGGCTTGCGGACTATGATGCGTTAATCAAGCAAGGGATCAACGGCCCTATCTTTGCCCTGATCGCCCTGGACAGCAAAGGTTACGAGATCCCTAAGCCGGAAGGCGTGAAGACACAGACGACAAGAGAGCTGCTGATCAAGTTTATATTGGACCGGGAGCTGTCCGGGGGAGGCTGGGCGCTTGGCGAGCAAGCGACTGTGGCCGATGCGGACATTACGGCGATGGTTGTCCAGGCGCTGACTCCTTATTACGAATCGAATAAGGACGCGAAGGCTGCGATAGATCGCGCGATTGGTTGGCTGTCCAAGGCTCAGACGGCGGACGGCGGGTATGCGAGCGGGGAGTCGGCCAATTCCGAAAGCGTCGCCCAAGTGGTGACCGCCTTGTCCGGCCTCGGCATCAATCCGCATACGGATGCCAGATTTATCAAGAACGGCAGCTCGGCCGTGGACGCTCTGCTGGGCTTCGCCGCGCCCGGTGGCGGCTTCTACCATGTGAAGCCGGATGGGGTAGACAACGGCGGCGCCAAGCCGGGCACAGTCGATCCGCTGGCAACCGATCAGGCGCTGTACGCCCTTGTCGCTTTCGACCGTATGCTGCAAGGCAAAAACCGCTTGTACGATATGACCGATGTGAAGTAGGAAGCTGTGACGGCCAACTCGGCAAACAATAACGGATAGGCTTATGGAGCTGGTCCGATGAAGCTTGCCGGAGGGCTCAGGCCGAAGGAAGGTTTGAGCAGGGTGATGCCGGGCTGCGGAGCTAACTGAGTATAAGGTGTGATAAGCCATGTCGAGGAAAAAATGGCTGGCTGCTCTGGCGGTGATCGGGCTTCTGGTCATCGCCTTCTTCTGGGGCGGAGACAACCCGAGTCATACGGGCAGACAGGCTGCCGGAGGTCCCGAGGCGTATGGACCGGGCAGGATGGCTTCGCCCGAAGCTTCGAGTCAAGCCGGGAGCAGAGCTGCTGGGGCAGAATCGGAGAACGGGAACGCGGCGGGAACCGGCGCCGGATTGGGAGACGAGACCGGAGCCCGGTTCGGGGAGCGAGCCGGGAGTGAAACCGGAGCAGCGGCTGAGGGCGGGAGCGGTCAGCTGGAAGCAACACCGCCGGATAAGCTGCCGGCCGGCGAGTCCGGTGAAGCGGCTGCTTCGCCGAAGAACAGCCCGGTCGGGGACTCGCTTGCGCAGCAGCCGGGGCCGACCGCAGAGGCTGCGGGTCGCGGAGCGAAGGGCGGCAATGCGGAGACTTCCCGGCCGGAGGCTGCACCGGCCGGGAAGTCCGGCGGCGTTTCGGCTGATGCGGCTCTGCCCGGTATAGGCGGGAAGGAAAGCCAGGCTGAGCCGCGATCCGAGCTTGCGCCTGGCGGCGGCGCAGGCACAGCCGGAACCATAGCCTCGTCCGGCGAAGAGGATAGGGCGGCCCGGGGGACTGAATCTCCCAAGGGCAATTCCCTCACGGAGACGGTTCCCAAGGGGAAGCCGCAGCCGGTCGAGTGGCAGGATGCCAAGATCGACAAGACGAAGGAGGGGACGGTCACCCTGTCCGTCAGCTGCAAGGCCATCTTGAATAATCTGGATCGGCTTGATCCGGATAAGAAGGATATTTTGCCGGAAGATTGCTTGATCTACAAGCCTCAGCAGGTCGTTTTCTACGAAGGAGAGTCGGTGTTCGATGTGCTGCTGAGAGAGATGAAGAAGCATAAGATTCATATGGAGTTTGCCATGACGCCTGTCTATAACAGCCATTATATCGAAGGCATCCATAATATTTATGAATTTGACTGCGGAGAGCTGAGCGGCTGGATGTACAGGGTAAACGGCTGGTTCCCCAATTATGGAAGCAGCCGGTATCCGCTCAAGGACGGCGATACCGTGGAATGGCTTTATACCTGCGATCTGGGGCGCGACATCGGCGGAGATCCTGCGGCGGCGGGAGGCGGGGGATGATGCGCGACGCTTTCTCAAGCTTCCATCCCGCTGTCAATTTTGTTTATTTTACAACCGTTATCGTAGGCAGCATGATCTTTATGCATCCGGTGCTGCAAGCTATAGCGCTTCTGAGCGCGAGCGCCTACGCCTTGCTGCTGAGAGGAAAGAGGGCGGCCAGATTCAATCTGCTGTATATGGCGCCGCTGCTTCTGCTGATGGCGGTCGTCAACCCGTTGTTTAACCATGCGGGGATCACGATTCTGGCCTATTTGCCCAGCGGCAATCCGATAACGCTCGAATCCCTGGCATACGGACTGGCGGCGGCATGCATGTATGTGACTGTTATTATATGGTTTTCCTGCTATAACGTCGTGATGACCTCGGATAAATTCATTTATTTGTTCGGGAGGCTTTGGCCCGCCCTTTCCTTGGTTTTCTCCATGACGCTTCGCTTTGTCCCCCGGTACGGGGAGCAGATCCGGATCATAGCGAACGCCCAGGCCAGTATAGGCAGGAGCGCAGGGCAGGGCGGTGTCCTGGAGCGGGCGCGCAACGGAGTCCGCATTCTCTCGATGATGACGACGTGGGCGCTGGAGAACGCGATCGAGACCGCCGATTCGATGAAATCCCGGGGGTACGGCCTGCCTGGCCGGACAAGCTTCGCCCTTTTCCGGTTCGACCGGAGGGATCAAGCCGTATCCGCGGTTTTGTTCGGTCTGATGCTGATCGTGGGCGCGGGCGCTTGTGCAGGGTACAATACGATGCGCTTTTTCCCGTCGATCCGTCTGCCGGAGCTGTCCTTGCCGAGTTTGGCGGTATATGCCGCTTATGGCCTGCTGTGCCCGCTTCCTGTGCTCATACAATTGCTGGAGGAGATCAAATGGAGATTTACCGCATCCGGGAGCTAAGCTTTGCTTTCCCGCAGCAGGAGACGGCCGCTCTGTCCGCTATCGACCTTTCGATCCGCGGAGGGGAGTTCATCGCCTTGTGCGGCCAATCCGGCTGCGGCAAGAGCACGCTGCTCCGGCATCTGAAGACCGTGCTTACGCCGCACGGCAGCCGCAGCGGAGAAGTTCTCTTCCGCGGACGTCCGCTGCAGGAGGCGGATCAGCGCACCCAGGCCGCTGACATCGGCTTTGTGTTCCAAAGCCCCGATAACCAGCTGGTGACGGATAAGGTATGGCATGAGCTGGCCTTCGGATTGGAGAGCCTGGGCTGCGACCAGCGGACCATCCGGCTGCGGGTTGCGGAGATGGCCAGCTTTTTCGGCATTCAGAGCTGGTTCCACAAGCGTGTAACGGAGCTGTCGGGAGGCCAGAAGCAGCTGCTCAATCTGGCTTCGATCATGGTTATGCAGCCTTCCGTGCTCATTCTCGATGAGCCGACCTCCCAGCTGGACCCGATCGCGGCAGCGGATTTTCTGGAGACGGTGAGCAAGCTGAACCGGGAATTGGGAACGACTGTGATCATGAGCGAGCACCGGCTGGAGGAGGTGCTGCCGATCGCGGACCGGCTCATCGTGCTGGACGGCGGAGCCGTGCATGCGGACGGGCCTCCGGCCCAGGCAGGCGGGCTGCTGCGCTCCTTGCGGCATCCGATGTTCGCGTCCATGCCGGCGCCGATGCAGATTCATGCCGGTGTCGCCGGGGAGGGGGAGGGCCCGCTTACGGTCAAGGCGGGCAGACAATGGCTCAGCGGCTGGGTCGAAGGCACGCGATCCGTGAGCGGCCGGGAATGCCTCGCGGACCAAGCGCCGGCGGAGTGGAGCATGTCTGCCGAAGGCCGGACCGCCGCGGCTGGAGCCGGAGCTGAAGCCGCAGCCGAAGCCAAGGCAGCAGCCAATGTCTCTGCCGCCACCGCAGCCATGGCCAAACGGCCAGCCGTCATTCAGTTCAGGGATGTCTGGTTCCGGTACGACAAGGTTGGCGACGATACGATCAAGGACTTGTCCTTGGACATCCGGGAGGGTCAGTTTTATTGCATCGTCGGCGGCAATGGCGCCGGCAAGACGACGGCCCTGTCGCTCATCAGCGGTATCCTCCGGCCTTACCGGGGCAAGGTGCTGGTACAAGGCGTCAATCCGGCCAGAAGAGGGAGCGGGCCTGTTGCCGTGCAGGGCGGGCTGGGGGCGCTGCCGCAAAATCCCGCCGCGCTGTTCGTCAAGAAGACCGTGGAGCTGGATCTGTATGAGATGCTGTCCGGCACGCCTCTCAGTCCGCAGGAAAAGCGCAGGAAGGTAGACGCGGTCATCCGTCTCGCTGAGCTGGAGCGCTTGCTGCTTCGGCATCCTTATGACCTGAGCGGAGGCGAGCAGCAGCGGGCCGCGCTGGCCAAGGTGCTGCTGCTGGAGCCGAAGATTTTACTGCTGGACGAGCCGACCAAGGGGCTGGACAGCAGCTTCAAGGCCAAGCTGGGCTCATTGCTGAGGCGGCTGCATGAGGAAGGGATGACCATCGTCCTGGTATCCCATGATATTGAATTTTGCGCCAAATACGGAGAGGAATGCGCGATGTTCTTCGACGGCAGCGTTATGACCTCGAAGCCGGCGAAGTCTTTCTTCGCAGGCAACAGCTTCTACACGACTGCGGCTAACCGGATGGCTCGCCATATATGGAGCGATGCCGTGACGGCGGAGGAGGTGATCGAGTTATGCCGAAGCAGCATGACGGAGGCCGGAGTCTAAGCCGGCGGACGATCTGGTCGGCCCTGCTTATCCTGCTCGTCATCCCGGCGACGATAGGGCTGGGCATCTTCGTGCTCGATGACCGGAAATATTATTTTATCAGCCTGCTGATCATCGGGTACACGATGATTCCTTTCGCCCTGACGTTCGAAGCCCGCAAGCCGCAGGCCAGAGAGCTGATCGTGATCGCCGTGCTGGCCGCCATCGCCGTGGCCGGCCGTGGAGCCTTCTTCATGCTGCCGCAGTTCAAGCCCGTGGCAGCGATCGTGATTATCGCAGGCGTGTGCTTCGGCGCGGAAGCGGGCTTTCTCGTAGGGGCCGCCGCCGCCTTCGTGTCCAATTTTTTCTTCGGACAAGGACCATGGACGCCGTGGCAGATGTTCGGCTTCGGCATCATCGGCTTTGCGGCCGGTATCCTGTTCAAGAAGGGCTGGCTGCGGAAAAGCCGGCTCTCCCTATGCTTTTTCGGCGGCTTGGCGACATGGATTCTGTACGGAGGGCTGATTAATCTGAGCTCCGTATTGATGGTTGCCTCCGGGCTGTCCAGGGAGGCGCTGCTGGCCGCGTATGCGTCGGGCTTCTGGTTTGATCTGGTGCATGCAGGCGCGACCGTGTTTTTCCTGTTCCTGATCGGGGGACCGATGATAGAGAAGCTGGAGAGGATCAAGCACAAATATGGGCTGCTTGATCCTTAATGCCGGAAGCTGCCTGAGAGCTTCCGGCAATTTAATATGCAGCCGCGCTTGAATAATGGATACCAATTGTCTATAATGGATACAATGAGTCCATAATACGGACGCAATCTTTCACCAAAGAGAGGCGCAAATTATGCAGTTTTCCAAAAGCACCGGGTATGCGCTGCATGCCTTGATTCACTTGGCGCGTGCGGAACGCGGTTCTTATGTGGGGATCAAAGAGCTTTCGGGCCTCCTTGGAGTATCCGTGAGCTACTTGTCCAAGGTCATGTCCAAGCTGCGGCAGGACGGCATCGTGCGAGCGGTGACCGGCGCAAGCGGCGGTTACGAGCTGGCGAAGCCAGCCGATGAGATTACATTTCTCGAGGTCATCCAGGTTGTCGAAGGCCGTCAGCCACTGTACGAATGCTTCGAGATGAGCGAGCAGCGCCATCAGTTATTCTATGAGGCGAAGACGGCAGAGCTTGCTCCTTCGCAGGGCTTGGGCGGCAAGGAATGTCTGGTCAGGCAGGTAATGGCCGGAGCCGAGAGGCAGATGCTTCAGTATTTGCAGCGGCATACGATACAATCCGTGCTGGAAGCGGCTTCCTTCGACTGCGGCTCGAAGCCGGAAAAGCCGCACTGAGCTTTTTTGCACGCCAATTATGGATATTATAGATCCGGGAGGTAATTGAAATGGGGATTCAAATGGAGCAGCTCATCGATGTAGGCATTATCGGAGGCGGACCGGCAGGCTTAAACGCCGCTCTTGTACTGGGGCGGGCCCGGAAAAGCGTCGTCGTCATAGACGAAGGCCGGCCGCGCAACAGAGTTACACACGAAACTCACGGATTTCTGACCAGAGACGGCATCCGTCCGGATGAATTCCGGCGTGTTGCAAGAGAGCAGATCCGGTCGTATCCTTCTGTTCAATTCATCGACGAGGCGGCTGTTTCGGTAGAGGGGGCAGACGGGCGATTTCAGATCACGACAGCCCAGGGGAACATCGTGACTTGTCGCAAGCTGCTTTTTGCTGTAGGGAAAAAGGACCTTCCTGTCGAGATCGAAGGCTTGGCCGACGTCTATGGCAGCAGCGCCTTCGTCTGCCCCTATTGCGACGGCTGGGAGCTGCGGGACCAGCCGCTCGTGCTGATCGCCAAGGGCGCGCGGGCGTTCCATCTGGCTCAAACCATTGCCGGCTGGAGCAGCCGGTATCAGCTTTGCACGAACGGCCCAGACGAGTTGACGGATGAACAGCGCGAAGACTTGGAGCGGCATCAGGTTCCGGTCTATCGGGCGCCTATCCGGCGCATTGAATCGAAGGAAGGCATTGTGGAGCGGGTTGTGCTGGAGGACGGGACGCATCTCTCATGCCGGGGCATCTTTTTCTCGCCGAATCTTGCCGCAGGGTCCATGCTGCCGCAGGCGCTTGGCTGCCGGATGACGGAGACGGGAACAGTCGCTGCCGACGTTCTCGGCAAAACGAATGTGCCCGGCGTCTACAGTGCCGGAGATGCGGCGACGGAGATGTATCAGGCTATCGCGGCCGCTTCGATGGGATCGCTGGCTGGGGCGGCCATCAACAGCGAGCTGCTGGCAGAAGCGTGGGCGAGCCGGGCGTAGGTCGGAAGCTCAGACTAGGGGCGGAAGCCGGGGAGGAGTATTTCATATGAAGGTTAAAAGGATCGTCGCCAATATCGCTTCGGCGAATATAGCGGAGGCCGAGAGATTTTATCGGGATGCGCTTGGTCTCGACCTGCTGATGGATCACGGCTGGATTGCCACGTATGGCTCGGAGGCGAAGATGAGCGTACAGCTCAGCGTCGCTTCGGAAGGAGGGTCAGGCACGCCGGTGCCCGATCTGTCGATCGAAGTCGATGATGTGGAGGCTGCCTACGCACGCATGCGGGCAGCCGGATTCCCCGTCGAATACGGGCCGGTTGACGAGCCATGGGGCGTGCGGCGGTTTTATGTCCGCGACCCGCTCGGCAAGCTGGTCAATATACTGGCCCACCGCTAATTTCTGCTTGGACTGACGTCCGTTCCCGGCGCTGCACGCCCGTAACGGACGCCGCGGCCAGCAGCTAATGTCCTGCGCCGGGAGCACGCAGCAGCGAGGTATAGAGCTTAATGACGCTCAGATGCATGCCTTCATGGAATAAATTGAAGCTGACAAATTGTTCAGGCGTCTCCAGCAGCATCCCGGCCGAGGTCGTATAAGGCTGGGCGGCTTTCTCCGGCATGCGGTGCGACAAAGCCTCGCGGATTCGCCCGGGCTGTCCCTGCAGCAGAACCCTCAGTTCTTCCAGAGTAGGAACGGGAGCCGTTATGGAAGCGGGCAAGGTCAAAGGCGAGGTTCCGAACTCGAACCGCTCCTTGAACCCGGGGGGCAGATGCAGCGGCAGCCCCGAATATTGGAAGCAATACCTTTCTAGCACCACATAAACATGGCCGAAGTGCCAGCGGATATTATTGCGGAACCCCTCCGGAATTTTATCCGCGGCCTCCTCCGTTAGGCCGTCCATCCATTTCAACGTCTGACTGCGCACAAAGTCCAGTTGTCTAAATAGAAAATGATCCATTTCCATCCACTCCTTCAGAATTTTTAGTAGAGAGCTTATCATGAATTTCGGCAGTTGTATACTTGTTTTCTTTCCTGCACCTATTGCCTGAGTTTATCAGCCGCAAGCCACTCCAGGCCGCGGCCGGATGATTTCGAGGTTAGGACGAACAGAACCAGTCCCGCTTTGGCGGTGGGCTGGTTTTTTCTGCTGCTTACCGGTTACGACCCCCTATGGCATAACGCGAGACGCCGGATACAAGGACCTCCCCAAAACAATAAAAATCCTCTTGCCAAAATTATATATTATATATAATATATATTATATAAAGACAACACGTCATATAAGTTGACATCAATGCATGCCCTAAATGCAGACCTAACCGGCCTTGTATAAGCTGCAGGAGGTCCTTGGACTTGGACCTGGACTTGGAACTTAACGGGAGAGTCGCGAAGGTCAAGAGGCGGCCGGTTCCTGCGAACAGCGCCGAGACCTGCCAGCGATCACTGTATAAAATGAGAAGCAATCGGAAGAAAAGAGGGATTTGAACAATGAAGGACATAACGACCAAGCTATCCTTTATGGATAAACAAAATATCAGTCACGATCTGGTGGAATATTTCAAGGGGTTGATTCTGAGTGGAGAGCTGAATCCGGGGGATCGCATCGTCGAGACGAAATTCGCCCGTGAGCTCGGCATCAGCCAGACGCCCGTGCGCGAAGCGATGCATATCCTGTCGGGCGAGGGCGTGGTCACGATCGTGCCCAACAAAGGCCCTGTCGTCAACGAGCTGCAGCGCAGCGATGTGTACGAAATTTACTCACTGAGAGCCGCTATCGAAGGGTTGGCGATCCGAATCGCAACCCAGATCGCTCCGCAGGAGGCGATAGAGGAGCTGGAGCGGTTCTATCTGCAGATGAAAGAGAAGCTGAAGGACGATTCGATCGCGTCGCTATTGAAAGACTCCTTGTTCATCCATCAGTCGATTATCCGCTTGTCCGCCCATGCGCGTTTGATCCATACGTATGAGTCGATTTCCTTCCAGATCTCGCTGGTCAACCGGATACTCGGCTCGGAGTCGACCAAGGAGAAGGAGGTGGAGCAGCATCTGGAACTGATCGAGGCGCTGAAGCAGCGTAATCCCGATCACGCGGAGAAGGTGATGCGCAAGCATATTTACCGCTCATATCGGGAGTTCATCGAGCTGGACGAGGATAAGCATTGGGAGGATGGGGAAGCGCTCTGGTTCTAAGGGGCTGCCGAGGTTGAACAATTCGGACTAAGGGGTGGTGCGAATGACGGACACGGTATTGGAGATGACGGGAATTAGTAAAACCTTTCATGGAGTGAAAGCTTTAAGTGAGGTCTCGCTTCGGGTTCGGCGGGGCGAGGTGCATGCGCTGATGGGCGAAAATGGAGCAGGCAAATCAACGCTGATGAAAATATTGACCGGCCTGGTCAAGCCGGACGAGGGGGAGATCCGCTTCCAGGGAGAGCGGGTGCGGATCGATACCCCTCAGCAGGCGCTGGCTCTGGGCATCGCGATGATCCATCAGGAGCTGAGTCCGATTCCCGATATGACGATAGCCGAAAATATCTTCCTGGGCCGGGAGCCGATGCGCGCAGGACTATTTTTGGACCGGAGGCGGCTGCATCGGCAGACCCGGGAGCTGCTGGAGCAGTTCGACCTCCGGGCGGAGCCGGGGGAGCTCGTCGGAAGCCTGAGTGTGGCGCAGAAGCAGATGCTGGAGATTATCAAGGCGGTGTCGTACGAGGCTAAGCTTATTATTATGGATGAGCCTACCTCGGCATTGTCGGATAATGAAGTGAAAACGCTTTTTCGGACTATCGAACGTCTGAAGTCGAGAGGGGTGCCGATCATCTACATCTCGCACCGGATGGAGGAAATCTTCGCGATGACCGACCGGGTAACCGTGCTGCGCGACGGCCAATACGTCGGGTCTGAGCCAACCGCCGATCTGGATGCCGGCCGTCTTATCTCAATGATGGTCGGTCGTCCGCTGGATGCGATCTTTCCGAAGGAAGCGGTTGCACCGGGGGCAGTCGTGTTCGAAGCGGACCGGTTGACGCGCTCCTCCGTATTCGAGGATGTTTCCTTCCAGGTGCGAGCCGGCGAGATCGTCGGTATCGCCGGTCTGATGGGCGCAGGACGCAGCGAGGTGATGCGGGCCATATTCGGCATCGACCGGCTGGATTCCGGCGAAGTAAAGCTGGCGGGCCGTCCGGTTAAGATCCGGCATCCGGCCGATGCGATCCGATCCGGCATCGCGATGGTGACGGAGGACCGCAAGGAGCAGGGGCTTGTGCTATGCCGGTCTATCCGCGAGAATATGACCCTGGCCCGAATGCCGTTCTCCGGTGGCAGTCCTTTCATCTCCGGGAGCGGTGAGGCGGGCAGCGTGGATGAGATGACGGGCAAGATCCGGATCAAGATGAGAGATATGGAGCAGACGGTGCAGAACCTCAGCGGAGGCAATCAGCAGAAGGTCGTAATCGCGAAATGGCTGATGACGAAGCCGAAGCTGCTTATCCTCGATGAACCGACAAGGGGGATCGACGTAGGCGCGAAGGCGGAGATTTACAAATTAATGTCCAGTCTGGCGAAAGAGGGGTTGGCGATTATCATGGTTTCATCCGAATTGCCCGAGGTGCTCGGGATGAGCGATCGGATACTGGTCATGTGGCAAGGACGAATCAAGGGAGAGTTCCAGCGGGATGAAGCGACGCAGGAGCAGATTCTGACCTGCGCGATCGGAGGTGGGCGGATTGCTTAATGAGCTGCTTTTGGGCCGCAAGGCGGGCTCGCGTGACGGCGCAGGCTTATCCGCCGGGATGATGCGCAAGTACGGGCTGATTGTCATCCTGCTGCTCGCCGTCATTGCCCTCAGTATAGTCTCCGATGCCTTCCTCACCGTCACGAATATTATGAATGTGCTCCGTCAGGTATCGATTAACGGCATTTTGGCGATCGGCATGACCTTCATCATTCTGACAGCAGGCATCGATCTCTCCATCGGCTCCATGATGGCCGTATCGGCCGTAATCGCAGCCAGCATCGTCAATGTCAATCCCGATCTTGCCGTCGTCGCTCTGCTCGCGGGCATGCTGGCCAGCGGGGTGCTGGGCGGCGTCAGCGGTACGATGAGCGCCAAGCTGAATGTAGCGCCTTTCGTCGCTACGCTGGCCATGATGACGATAGGCCGGGGGATCGCCCTGATCTATACGAACGGCCGCCCCATCGTCATCGACTCTCCTTCCTTTAAATTTCTGGGGCAGGGATACATAGGACCGGTTCCCTTCCCGGTTGTTCTGTTTGTAGCGGTTGCCGTGCTGATGAGCATTGTTCTGTACAAAACGAAATTTGGCCGTTATATCTATGCGGTCGGAGGCAATGAGAATGCGGCTCATATATCCGGCATCCGGGTCAGCCGGGTCAAAATTTGGGTGTATATCATTAACGGTCTGCTGGCCGGTCTGGCCGGCGCGATGCTGGCTTCGCGCATCAGCTCCGGGCAGCCCAACAGCGGCATGGGCTACGAGCTGGATGCGATCGCGGCCGTCGTCATCGGAGGCACGAGTCTGTTCGGCGGCCGAGGCTCCATGCTGGGCACGATCGTAGGCGTCCTTATTATCGGCGTCATCAACAACGGCTTGAACCTGCTTGACGTGTCTTCCTACTGGCAGCAGATCATCAAAGGCGTCATTATCGCCGGGGCGGTTATCCTCGATCAGCGGGCCAAGGGCAAGTAATCTCCTGCAAGCCCAGAGTCGAGCCTGCGCAGGCACGGCCGGCTCTGATGCTATACAATACTAAGCGGACGAAGGGAGAAAGAGAGATGGGAACAAGAAAGAGCTGGAGATGGTTGGGTTCATTGGCGTTGACGATGGTGCTGCTGGCGGGTTGTGGAACCGGAGGAGGAGCAGGCCAGTCTGGGCCGGAGGCTGCAGGCGGCTCGGGAGGCGCTGCAGGAGGGAACGCCGGCAAGTACCGGATAGGCGTTGCGGCGCAGGGGCTTTCTCATGAGTTCATCAAGTCGCTGGTGGAGTCCATGAAGCAGAAGGCGGGCGAGCTGAACGTCGAGCTGCTGGTGATGGACAGCCAGGATAAAATCGAGGAGCAGCTCAATCAGGTCGATAATCTGATCTCGCAGAAGGTCGATGCGATTATTTTGAACGCAGTCGATATGGTCGGCTCAAGCCCGGCGGTCGATAAGGTGAAGCAAGCCGGCATCCCGCTTGTCGAAGCGATTACTTTTACGAAAAACGAAAACTATGACGTATTCGTAGGCACCGACCCCGAGCAGTCGGGCATCATGATGGGCGAAATTTTGGCCAAGCAGCTGAACGGCAAAGGCAACGTCGCTCTGCTCCAGGGACAGATCGGCCACTCGGCGGAAATTACCCGGGGGGCGGGATTGAAGAAGGCTTTGTTCGACAAGTATCCGGATGTAAAGCTTGTGACCCAGCAGACCGCCAACTGGAACCGGGACGAAGCGATGAGGATCACGGAGGACTGGCTGCAGCGCTTCCCTCAGATCCAGGCGATCGCCGCCCAGAACGATGAGATGGCGATGGGCGCTCTGCAAGCCGTGGAGGCATCCGGCCGCAAGGATATCATCATCGTCGGAATCGACGGAATCAACGATGCGCTCAAGGCAGTGAAGGAAGGCCGGATGGCCGCTACCGTGCTCGACAACGTGACGGCCGAGGGCAAGCGGGCCGTAGAGGTCGCCGTAGGCTTGATCAAGGGCGAGAAGTTCCAGAAGAAAGAGCTGGTCGACTATGTGCCGGTCAATAAGGATAACGTAGGCAATTACTACAAATAAGAGTCGCAATATTCAGTCAAAGGAGCGGATATCGATGCAGGCAAGTCAGGATCGGCGGCGTCCCGTATTGCTGCCTACCCCCAAATCGGCCGTAGAGCGGCATGGTGCGTTAAAGCTCGGCAAACGGTCCGTCAGACTCAAAGCGGACGCATCTCTCGAAGGGGCAGCCCCCCTCATCCGCCTGGAGCTGGAGAAGATGGGGCTGGCGACAGCGCCGGCAGAGGAGGGTGCGCATGAGAGCATGATCACCCTGCGGGGCAGGGAGACGATGTCTGCGGAGACGAGGGAGCTGCTAGGCAGGCAGGCTCACCCGGCTCAGGCTTACCGGCTGGAGATCGCGCCGGACGGGGCGACCGTCTGCGCGCTGGAGCGCGAGGGAGCGCTGCATGGCATCGCGACGCTTCTGCAATTGCTCGAAGAAGCCGGGGATGCCGGTATCCCGGCCGTAGAGATCACGGACGGGCCGGACATCGCCCGCCGGATTATTTCGCCGACGCTGACCTGGTATGCGGGCTTTGCCCGGGCCGGCTTCGGCACCCAGTTGTGGGACGGGGAGCGCTGGAAGTCGTTCGTGGACTGGTGCTTCAGACGCAAGATCAATGCGCTCAATATCGTCATGTACGGCTTTTGGCCATTCGAATTCTCCGAGTATCCCGAGACGGTGCTGAGGGACCTGCCGGTAGACACCTGGTCCGCGGAGATCGGCGACTGGGTCGGCGTTTCGTATACGCATCCGAACTTGCGCAAGCCGTTTCTGGAGGAGCTGATCCGTTATGCGAACGAGCGGGGGATCGCCGTCTATGCTTACATCGGGATGAATTCCTACAGCGGAGGTTATCCCGTCGCTCATCCGGACAGGCGCAGCGTGCTTTCGCCGGAGCTGGCCGCCGCCGGCCATGTCAACAATTACGACTCGCTCTGCACCTCGCGGGAGGATGTGCGCCGCTACCTGATCGCCAGCGTCAAGCGGATCGAGGAGCTGGGGTTCAACGGTCTCGTCTTCGAGGAAAGCGAGGAGGTGCAGTGGTTCTGCCAATGTGAGGAATGCCGGCGGAAATACGGCCACCTGTCTCCCAACGACGCCAAGCACAGCGTAACGGCCGAGCTGCTTGCGGCATATATCCAAGTGCTGAAGCCGGAGACGCTGGTCGGCATCCGCTGGCTGCGGGAGCCGCCCATTGTGAAGGACGAAGCCTGTCTTGCCGCCTGGCGGGACCGGCTGCCGGAGCGGGTGAAGCTGTTCTGGGCGCCGGGCCTGGAGGATGACGACGGCGAGTTTTTGAAGTGGGTGCGGGTGTTCGGACCGGATAGAATCTGGTCGCGCAACTGCGAGGGCAGCGGGTTTGCGGCAAGCTTGGGACGGATTCCATACCTCATCCCGGACACATTCCCGGAATCGTTGCAGAGCTATGCGTTTCAGCATCTGTGGAACGACATCGCCCAATTTCAGGGCGCCGTCAATACCGGTTGCGCCGCCATTAACGGCTACGGCTTCGAATGGTACGGTCATGAGCTGTTTTTTATGGCGACGGCCCAATATGGCTGGGACTGCTGGCGGCTGGAGCGCAACGAATTTCTTGCGCATGCGGCCATTCATCTGCACGGCCGGACGAACGGCGAGCGTTACGAGCGGCTGATCCGCATCCTGCCCTGCATTCATGAGACGCAGATATGTCCTTCCCTGCCATCCTTTCCGTTCATGCCGAACAAATATGTAGGCGAGGAGGGGCTCGCTTACCTCGAGTCGAGCGCCATTGCGGCCGCCGAGGCTCTCAAGGAGCTGGACGCAATCCTCGGCTCCGGAGAGCTGACGCAGGTCCAGCGGGAGAACGCCGAAGCGACGCAGGTGATGACCTTGCGGATGAAGGAAGTGATCGCCGCCGGCATCGGCTTTAACCGCTTCCTGCAGGAGCGGGATGCGGATCAGCCCGATACCGGCAGGCTGTACAGCTATGCCCGGCAAGCGCTGCGGCATGCGGAGGAGAATTACCGGCTGATCAAGGAGCATTACTTCGATACGAGAGAACATAGCTGGACCGGGGTGCCGATCGGCGAATATTACATTCCGATGGTTATCAATGAATATAAAAAGACGTTCCATGAGGTGCTCCGGGACCCCGAGTTCGCCCCTGACGACCATGTGCCCTACATCGTCGGCGGCGAAAGCCTGCCATGGGAATGGCTGCTGGAGTGGGGACCGCGCATAGCCGCAGCCAAGCCGCTTGCCGCTGTCCGGCCGCAGAAGGAGGCGGCGCGATGAAGCATCCGGCTGTCGGCATCCTGGAGGAGCTTGTCCGGATTCAAAGCGTAAATCCCCATTATGGAGAAGGCGCAAGGGGCGAGCAGGAGCTGTCGCGGTATGTCGAGGCTTACTTTGCGCGGCTGGGACTCTCTGTCCGGCGGCAGCAGGTGGCCGAGGGCCGGGACAATGTGATCGTGGAGCTGAAGACGGGGCATCCCGATTCGCTGCTGCTGTTCGAGGCTCATATGGACACGGTATCCCTCGGCAGCATGGAGCAGCCGCTGGTGCCGGTAATCCGCGACGGGCGGCTGTACGGCAGGGGGGCCTGCGACACGAAGGGCTCGCTGGCGGCCATGATGTACGCGTTCGAGCAATGTGCCCGTCGCCCCGAAGGGCTGCAGTCCGACTTGGTGCTCTGCGCCTCGGTCGATGAGGAGCATGCGTTTACCGGCCTGCTGAAGTTTTTGGAGCTCGAGCTGCCGGTAACGGCTGCGGTCGTAGGCGAGCCGACGGAGCTGAAAATCGTCGTCTCGCACAAGGGCTGCGCCCGCTTCGCCGTACGGACGGGGGGCAGGGCGGCGCACAGCTCCGTCCCTCACGAGGGAGTTAATGCAATTGTGGGCATGGCCAAGGTCATCGGATATGTGAACGATCGGCTTGCCCCGACGCTTACGCGTCTGCTTGATCCGCTATGCGGACCGGCGACGATATCCATCGGGACGATCCGGGGAGGCAAGCAGATCAACATCGTGCCGGAGAGCTGCGTTATCGAAGTGGACCGGCGGATCATTCCCGGCGAGCAGCCCGAGCAAGTGCTCTCCGAGATTCGCGAGGAGCTGCTGCGATGGTGCGCGGAGGAGGGGATCGACTGTACGATCGAACCGCTGCTGCTCGACTGGGCGCTGAATACCCCGCAGGGCGATCCGTTGGTCCTCAGCGCGCAGAAGGCCGCAGCCTCGCTTGGTCTGGCGGACGGACTATACGGGGAAACCTATGGCAGCAATGCGAGCAAGCTGCAAGGCATCCGGGGAATCCCGAGCATCGTCTACGGTCCGGGCTCGATCGCGCAGGCCCATTCCCGCGAGGAATGGGTCGGCGTCCGCGATGTGGAGCAGGCGGCCCGGTTCTATGAGCAGCTGGCACGGAGCTACAGGCGATCTTAGGAGGCTTAGGCATAGGCTGCCGCCACGGTTCCATCTCGGGAAGGACCCCATGCGAGCAGCATGCGGCAGGCAGCCGGAGCGGAAATCAGTGAGCGGTGGAAGAACATGACGGAAAACGGCAGGACACGGCCGGCGCTGAGAACAATCGGGAGACCAGAGAATCGCCTAGGGCAGACAAAGGCACCGGGCGAGCATCAAACAAGTAGTTTCAGGTAGCGGTCCGGCTTCCGGCCGGCCGCATTGAACCTATACCGGAAGGAAGGCGAGTTATGAACATGGAAATCATTCGCACCGACAAGGCTCCTCAGCCTGCGGGCAGCTATTCGCAAGCGGTCAAGTTCGGCAATATGGTGTATGTGGCCGGAACGTGCCCATTCGAGCTCGGGTCGAATAAGGTGATGTACCCGGGCCGGATGGAGGAGCAGACCAAGCTGGTGCTTACCTATATGTCGGCAGTCCTGCAGGAGGCCGGAAGCTCTCTTAAGCATGTGCTTAAGGTGACGGCTTTCCTGGACGATCTTGATGCATTCGGCGAGTACAACAAGGCTTATGCGGAATTTTTCCCGATCGACCCTCCGGCGCGCAGCACGGTGGAGATCGGCAAGTTTCCTCCTGGCATGCGGGTGGAGATCGAATGCACGGCGTATATCCCGGAATGACGGGGAGAGGGGAGAGCGGCGATGAGAATCGCGGAACGGGTATACCTGGTCGGCAGCGGCAAGTTTGGCATGGAGCTGAGCGAGCCGACCGATTGCAATGTGTATCTGCTCGACGGAGGGGAAGAATGCGCGTTGATCGACGCCGGCGGAGGGCTGGAGCCTGAGCGTATCGAAGCTCACATCGAAGCAAGCGGCTTCCGCATGGAGCGGGTCAGGACGCTTGTGCTGACGCATGCGCATGCCGATCATGCGGCGGGGGCGGCCTACTTTCAGAAGACGTATGGCATGAAGGTCATCGCTGCCGCCGAAGCCGCGCCGTGGCTGGAGGGCGGGGACATGGACAAAACAAGCTTGCGTCACGCCCAGCGGGGAGGCGTCTATCCGCCCGGGTTCGTCTTCCCGCCTTGCCCTGTCGCACGCACGGTACGGGAAGGGGATGAGATCGCGATCGGCGATCTGACGCTTCGCGTCATCGACAGCCCGGGACATGCCCGCGGACATATTTGCCTGCTGTGGGAAGAAGGCGGACAGCGCAGTTTGTTTGCGGGAGATACCGTATTTGCCGGCGGGAAGGTTGTCATCCAGTATATATGGGACTGCCGGATCGACGAATATGCGGCCACGCTGGCCAAGCTTCATGCGCTTGGCGCCGACCGCCTGTTTCCCGGACATGGCCCGTTCCTGCTCGCCAGAGCTCATGCGCATATCGAACGGGCGCATGCCTGCTTCGAGCGGCTGGAGGTTCCGCCGAACTTGTGAGAGCGGGAGCCCGTGGCAAGGATCGGGCTGTCCTTGCTCTCGGAGGGCGGATCGGGCGGGCTGTCATCGGCGGCGGGTATGGGAGAGGCAAGCCGCACAAAGCATAAGCATAAACTCCGGTCAGTCGGAGTCCGGCCTTCGTGACCGGAAATACATGCAGTAATGGAGGGACAGCCGGATGAACGCATTAATCGACAAAAAGGATTTTATCGGCTTGGAGCGCTGCTCCTGGTTCTATAGCGGCGCGGAGACGCCGACTCACCGGGGGGTGCTTCAGGCCGTAACCGACTATTTGCACGCGCGCAGTCTGGGACCTGTCGGACGGGAGCGCAATGCGGCGACCGAGGAGCGCTGCAAGCGGAATCTCGCTCTTCTGCTCGGAGGGCAGCCGGAGCATATTGCTCTGATGTCCAATGCATCGGAGGCGATCTCGATGATCGCGCAAGCGCTGCCTTTCCGCCCTGGGGACAATGTTGTCCTGCATGTGCTGGAATTTCCGTCGGGCGTGCTTCCGTGGCTGGCACTGCAGTCGCAAGGCGTCGAGGTGCGGGTCGTCCCGCATCGGGACTGGCAGATCGATGAAGCGGATCTGCTCGGCCGCATCGACAGCCGGACGAGGCTGGTCGTCACGAGTCATGTCAGCTATCTGACAGGCATCCGCTTCGATTACCGCCGGCTGTATGAGCATGTCCGGCAGACGGATGCGCTGCTGCTGCTTGATGCGACACAATCGCTGGGCGTGGTGCCGGTGGACATGATGATGGCCGATCTGGTTGTCAGCAGCTCCTACAAATGGCTGCTTTCCATCCACGGCGGGGCGGTGCTCGCCGTCAATCCGCAGCGCACGGCTCATCTTGCGCCCCGGTACGTGGGCTGGAGAAGCGTTAAGGCAGCCGCTTCGGGAGAAGCCAAATTCCAAGCCTTCGAATTTCAGCCCGATGCCCGCCGCTTCGAGCTGGGCTACCCGGCATATTCGACGGTGTATGCGCTGGAAAGCTCGACCCGGCTGCTGCTGGAGGTGGGCATCGACAGCATCGAACGGCATGTGGCTGCGCTTGGCGATGTCCTGATTCCTTTCTTGTCCGGGCTTGGACTTGAGGTCACTACGCCTTCGGAAGCCGGCAGGCGAGCCGGCAACATCAGCTTCAGACATGACGATGCCGAAGCCGTAGCGGCAAGGCTGCAGGAGCGGAGCATTTATGTCATGGGCGGGGACGGCAGAGTGCGGATTTCCGTGCATGCTTTCAACGATTCGGGCGATATCGGGCAGCTGATGCAGCATCTCCCGGATTGCCTGTAAATAAGACTCGGGGCAGGATAAGAGGAGAGAGGGAGGACGACAATGAAAGCTTTGGTATGGACCGCGCCTGAGACGATGGAATACCGGGAGACGCCGGAGGCGGCGCCTTCCGCCGGGGAAGTGCTGATTCAAGTGGAGGCCGTCGGCATATGCGGCTCCGAGATCGAAGGATATCTGGGGCATAACAGCCTGCGCGTGCCGCCGCTGGTGATGGGCCACGAGTTTTGCGGCCGCATTGTGAAGCTGGGGCCGGGCGCCCCGGAGCATCTGGCGGAAGGACAGAAGGTGGTGGTCAATCCGCTGACCTCCTGCGGCACTTGCATCTCCTGCCGCAAAGGGCATACCCAGCTGTGCGCCTCGCGCCGGATCGTCGGCATTCACCGGCCCGGCGCGTTCGGCGAGCGGGTTGCCGTACCGGCTTCCGGGGTCGTGCCTGTACCGGAGCCGCTGGATGCTTACCGGGCCGCGCTCGCGGAGCCGCTGGCCTGCTCCCTGCGGGCCACTCGCCGCGCGATGGCCAGGCATTTCAGCCCGAACGTGCTCGTCTTCGGCGCAGGAGGCATTGGCCTGCTGTGCGCCCAGGTGGCGAAGCTGCTCGGGGCGGAGCGCGTCACGATAGCGGATACGCAGGAAGAGCGGCTGCAGATCGCCCGGCGTCATGGGGCGGATGAGGTGGTGAATCCGGCGGCGACTGACGTGTCTTCCTTTTTGGCTGAGCGCCTGGGAGACAAAGGAGTCGACGTCGTGCTGGATGCCGCAGGCTTCCAGCCTACGCGGGCATCGGCGCTGTCTATCGTCAATCCTGGAGGGACGGTGATGAATATCGGACTTGGCATCGACGACACGACGATCCGGGTCAATCATCTGATCCGCAGCGAGATCGAGGTACTCGGCTCCTTCTGCTACACGGCGCAGGATTTTCATGATGCGGTCGGACTGCTCGCCGCCGGACGGATCACCGAGCAGGGCTGGACCGAGGTGCGCCCGCTCTCCGAAGGAGGAGAAGCCTTCCGGGATCTCGTCCGAGGCAAAGTCAAGCAGGGCAAAATTTTTCTGTCCGTGAACGGGGGCTGAGAAGGGATGGAGCGGCTGCAAGTAGGAATCATCGGCTTTGGAAGCTGGGGAGAATGTCACTTGGAAGCTTATCGGGCCCTTCCCTTCGTGGAAGTCGCCGCCGTATGCGATGCCGATCCTGTCAGAAGGCGGATCGCTTCGGAGCAGTACGGGGTTCCGCTCGTCGTAGAGCGTCCCGAGGAGCTGCTGGCCCAGAAAGGAATTCGACTGGTCAGCATCGTGACGTTCGAGCGCAATCATCTGCAGCCGACGCTGCTCGCTCTGCAGGCAGGCAAGCATGTGCTGGTCGAGAAGCCGGTTACGACCGACGTGGAGGAGGCGAAGCGCATGCTGTCCGCCGCCGCTGAAGCCGGCCGCTGGATCGCGCCGGGCCATCTGCTTCGATTCGAGCCGAAGTACGCAGAGGTTCGCCGTCTGATCGAAGGCGGCCAGCTCGGTGAGATCGCCTCGCTGTATCTGAAGCGTTCCCGGCAAAGCTCGCTGTATGCGACTTATAAGCGGACGCATACGGTGTATGAGCTGACGGTCCATGATATCGACCAGGCAATCTGGTATGCAGGCAGCCGGGTGAAGCAGGTGTACGCTTCCGGGCGCTTCCTGTCCGGGGCCGAGGCGCCGGAGCTGCTTTGGGCGCAGCTGCTGTTCGACAACGGGGTTGTCGCCATGCTGCACAGCAACTGGCTGACTCCCGATGCCGCCGGGCTCGCGATTCACGACTATACGGAGGTAGTCGGCGCCAAAGGAATCGTGCAGTTCGATACCCATGCGGCGGGCGTTCAGCTGCTCGGGGCGGCCGGCAGGACGACGACCGATCTGTCCGTTCACCATCGTCAGGGCGGCCGGGTAATCGGAGCGCTGAAGGAGCAGCTGAGCTATTTGAGCCAGTGCGCTTTGCGCGACCAATGGCCGGATGAGGTGTCGTTCGAGGATGCGCTGCATGGTATCGAAGTCGCCCAGGCGATCGTACAGTCTGCGGCCCGCGGCGAAGTTGTCGGACTTGCCTGATAGGGAGCAGAGACCAACTAACGGGGAGGCAGGAAGCCATATATGAGATGGGTACAGTTCGTCAATCGTTCGGATCGGGAAAACCGCTTGCGGCTTGGGATATGGACCGAAGATGGGATGGTGCGTCCGCTGCAGGAAGGGCTTGATCTGAAGTCCTGGATCGCCCGGTGTGCGCAGACGCCCGGCCTGGCCAGGCCGGAAGAAATCATGCCATGGGCAGGGGAGGCGCTGCCGCTGGAGGAGGTCCGGCTGAAGGCCCCGCTGCATAATCCGGATAAGCTGATCTTCGTCGGCTTGAATTACCGGGACCATGCGGAGGAATCCAAGATGGCGGTGCCGCAGGTGCCGGTGCTATTCGCCAAATACGCAAATTCTATCGTAGGGCCGGACGAGGATGTGATCATCCCCGCTGAAGTACGCCAGTGCGATTATGAAGTGGAACTGGCCGTCGTTATCGGGCGGACGGCCAGGAATGTCCCGATCGAAGACGCGATGGACTATGTGTTCGGTTATACGATCATCAATGATGTCAGCGCGCGGGACATTCAGTTGAACGAAGGGCAGTGGACGCGAGGCAAAGCGATCGATACCTTCGCGCCGATGGGGCCGTGCGTCGCGACCTGCGACATAATCCCGGACCCGCATCGGCTGCAGCTTTCGCTGATGCTCAACGGCCAGACCATGCAGGACTCTAACACGAAGGAACTGATCTTCGATATCCCTTATCTGGTGTCCTTCTTGTCGAGAACGATCACCTTGTCGCCGGGGGACATCATCAGCACCGGCACGCCGCCGGGCGTCGGCATGGGACGCAAGCCTCCCGTCTGGCTGAAGCATGGCGATGAGACGGCCGCATTTGTCCAAGGGATTGGCACGCTGGCCAACCGGTATGTGGAAGAAGACAAGCAGTCCGGCTGAAGCGGGCTGAAGAATAGCATGGCGATGAGACGGCCGCATTTGTCCAAGGGATTGGCACGCTGGCCAACCGGTATGTGGAAGAAGACAAGCAGTCCGGCTGAAGCGGGCTGAAGAATAAAGGGAAGCAAATGGCTCCGCTCTGTCAAGTAGACAGGGGCAGGACTATGCTTATGTTGCAGACTTGCTCGACTTGCTCAACGCTGCCTGCTCATCGCCGTGAGGCCATGAGCGGGCTTCCGCCGTTTTTGGGCACGTACATCACCGCTGCTCCTGCTTAAGCTCCGGCCGCCTGAGCCTCGGTTGTAATCATCCACAAAGTGCCGAACTTGTCTTCGAGCTCCCCGAATAGGGCTCCCCAGAAAGCAGGAGTAAGCGGATGTCTGATCCTGCCGCCCTCCGAGAGCCGTTCGAACGCTTCTTGCGCCTCCTGATTCGTCCCGAATTCCAGATTTATCGTGACCGTGTTGCCGCGGACAAGCGGTTCGAACATAGAGTCGGACATCAGAAATGTAATCCCTCCCGCCAAAAGGCTCAAGTGCACCACTTTATCCTCCCAGCCCTCCTGCGCGCCCTGCATCTGTCCGTGCGTGACGATGGAGAGAATTTCCCCTCCGAGCGCCTGCGTATAGAATTCGGCTTGCGTTCTTGCATCCTCCGACTTGATATAGGTGGTAAGCTTCGCCATAACCATCCATTCCCTTCTCTATGTAGTTGCTGCTTGTAGCTTTAGCGTAGCATATACGCGCTACCCGGGTTTCTTTTGGATTGCTGAACGGCCGGGCAGCATGCCGGAAGGACGGGGAGCGGCGGTCCGCCGCCGAAGGCAGGCGCGGAGCAAGAGGGTATATGACAAGTTCAGCGAATGTCCTGCCCCAATCTGTGCTACAATAAGGCCATTCCAATCATAACGGTTCGGCATAGCCGGTATATGCCATGAGGAGAGGATGGGTTCGGATGCGCATTAAAGTTCAACTGTCCGTCGGGGATCAAGCTGTCAGGGAAGAGGAGCTGACGATCGCGGAGAGCAAGCTGGGAGAACTGACCGACGAGGAGATCGAGCAGGCGATCGAAATCAAGATTCGCGCGTGGGCGGATAAACTGATCCGTATCGACTGGGAAGTAGCGGAAGAATAAAAACTGTCAATCGTCTGAGAAAATGTCACCTTAACTTTTCCGAGAAAATGTCACTTTTAGAATAAATGGAAGCCGCCTACCAGGAGGCCTCCGAATAGCGGTTGTGCTGTGAATAGATGGCATCTTGGAATGAGCTCTTGGATGTGGTACGCTTGGATTGGTTTTGAGTCTCCGCGGTTCTCCACGGATGACTGCTGGCGGGTTTGCGTGGCTGCGCAGAGCCCGCTTTTTCTTTTGGCGCAGAAATCCGTTTCGGCCGTTCCGTTGGCTTAAGCGCAACTGCCTTGCCCTGAAACCACAAAATGACTTCTTCGTCTAGCGTCACACGGACTTCGACG
>NZ_FMYY01000017.1 GCF_900101595.1 Paenibacillus sp. cl123 | reverse complement strand
TGCGTTGTTTTAGCATGTAGAGATCCGCTCCTTAGGATGATAGCTTTATTCTACAAGCCCTTATTTTTATTGTCCAACTAAGTGTAGCCGATCCAGATTCCATCCTTTATAATACAAGCCTCACCATGTCTTATTAGGTAAAGCTGCGTCATTGATCTCATCCCTCATTTACAAATTTATATTTCCCAGCTAAACTCTCCGTGAGCTACAGCGCGTCATCCTCATCTAAAGTTCCTCGTTAATTCATTGTTTTAACATATAAGCAAGTAAGTATGTTGCGATTTCTCTTATTCATAAACTTTTTTTCAAGCATCATTCCAAGCTTTTCAGCTACTCTGCTAGAAGCCAGGTGAGTTTCCGGCATATTTGCGCATATTCGCTTTAGCTGTAAATCTTCGAGCCCATACATCATTAATGCTTTTGCAGCCTCGTATCCAATACCTTGGCCCCAGTAAGTAGATTTAATAATGTAACCTAAGTCGTTCTCGATTTGTCCATCCGTCTCAAGCTTTAACAGCCCCGCATCCCCAATTACTTCACCTGTTTCCTTGAGTTCAACCGCAAGTCTGCCATATCCTGATTGATAATTTTCGATTCCTCTTTTTTGGATCCATTCTTTACATTGCGAATAATCAAAGGGCCTCGGCCAGAAGCTCATAGTTAGGCCATCCGAGAGAATTTGATGCAATGCCGAAAGGTCCTCTGTTGTATACTCCCTTATACGAAGTCTTGCTGTTTCGATTTCCCTCATATTAGAAACCCACTCCCATTCGTTGCCGCGGTTTACTTATAGACGTTAGTAGCCTTTAAATGTTTCGTTATCCTGCCCGTTACTTCCACGACACCAGGGAATTGCTGCGTCGGTCTGCTCCCTGGTTATTCCGCTAACGTTCGCCGCTAGTGGATTTTCGAGGCATTTTTAGATTTTTTCTATCGGGATGTATAAGTATAATTCCCCGCTATTGTCCTTTGGATCATAGAATTCTTGAATTGCTCCGACGATTTGATAATTGTTTGTGGGTATGTAATCCGAAAGCATGTTTTTCAAAGTATCTTGATATGTCTCTTGCGTACACTTTGACACCATATATTTGAATGCAGGGAGAGTCCACTTCCGCCATCCCCCTGGAGGTATCGCATCGTCAGTAACTTCGCACCCCGCTAAATATTTGCCTCCTTCCTTCCACCTTTCAAAATTACCGCTAACATCACTCATCGCACCCCAAACGCCAGCAAGGTTTCCATCTGCATCTTTTTTTGCGAGAGCACTGATTTCTATGAAATTATCGTTCGCCTCTTTCCATAGAGGTGGTATCCAATCTGAACTTTCAGATGAAAGTCCTTCCCCCAATTTACCAATTACAGAAAACCGCTGCTTTTCAATAATTTCGACCACTTCGACAACCTCCCTAGAGCTTATAACAATTTACAGATTCTACAAAATGATTCAACTATCCTGCCGTATACTTCAGAGAAGACAGCTGCAGATCAAAATGTCTTCAATCCTTGCCTTTAAACCATGAAAGCTACTATTACGAACCGCTTGGGACGGATCTTCTGGCGGCAACCATATGGTTTTCTTTATGTTAATGTCCCCATTATTATCATATAACCGGGCTTTTGACGATGTTCTGGTCGAAGAAGCGAAAATTCGAAATAACCCTGGCCCGACCCGAACGAAGGTTTTTTTGTGACCCGGCTTAACGATACGATGAAGTCAGAATTTCCTAAGCTTCATTAATCTAGCCCAGCCTCTAGGCGTCTCCTCCGTTCACGAAGCCTCTATCTTGTGGGATGCTGCAGCTATGGGATACGAAATAAATTAACCTATAAATTGATCCTATTGTCACATTAATTTATTGGTATATTTGGATTATAATAGGATGTAAAACTGGCCAGTTTTAATAATAGAATTGGGAGGTGGTTGTATTGAAAAAGAAGATCGCCGCTTTGCTCGCATCGAGCATGTTGTTATTTGGGGTACCTTCCGTTTTTGCCCAGGTTGGATTTGGGGATACATACGCTACAGCGGTTCCGCTTGGAATTGGAGGAGGCTACAGCACTACTCTGCAATTCAATGATTCGGATATTACTGTCTATACCAATCTTTCTGGCACCAGCACCAGTTTGACGGCAAACCTGCAGTCGCCGAGCGATGCGAATTACGATTTCTGGGTTGAAGTTCATCAGCCGGGAGGGAGTATTACCTACTACAATCCGACCGACCTCGGCACCGGGGGAACGGATTCCGTAAGTTTGTCGGTTGGACCGGGAAGTAAAGCCTACTTCGTCGTTCACGGCTACGGTTCGTTCTCCAGCAGCTCCTACACATTCTGGTTGCAGTAGCATCGCCGAATTTCAAGGCGCATACAAAGCGAAGGACCTGAGGCTCGCCCTCAGGTCCTTTGTGTGCTTGGCCGAGGCTAACTTCTTCTGTTAGCCCCGTATATACGGGCAATTCAGGTTTCCCGAAAAGCTAGTCCCTTCCCCCCGACCCGCTCAACGGCTCGACCAGCTCTACAAAGTGTCGCCCGTACTCTTCGAAGTTGCGGTACTGGAGCCGTAGGACAAAAAAAAAATCGGCCCGCCCAACGGGGGCGAGCCTTAAAAGTGTTTATATTAAAAAGGGGGTCTTGCTAGCTATATTACAGCAGAAAGATGTTAAACACGTAACAGCAATATTGCAATTATGTAACAAATTTGAAAGCGCTGTACTAAGAAAGTGATAATCACTATCATAATATCGAGAAATATTATCATAATCAACGAAAAAACGTTCTTGATAGTGATAATTATCATCAAATGGGCGAAAATCGATCTCAATTAAACTATTTGCCGGAATATGGGGATTGACGTATACTGTTTATAGTTAATCAACTTAGATTTTCGGAAAGGGTGACCCTTCATGTATGACTATCACCATCTTCCTCATGCCAAGAAGCAATCGCGTTCCAAGCGGACGCTCTGGGTTACATTAACCTTGACGCTGTTCTTCACCATCGTTGAAATTGTCGGCGGGCTGCTCTCCAATTCGCTTGCGCTGCTGTCCGACTCTGCCCATATGATCTCCGACGTGCTCGCCCTCGGCCTCAGCATGGTCGCGATCTATCTGGCAACCCGGCAGCCGAACAACCGGTTCACGTACGGTTATTTGCGCTTCGAGATTATCGCTTCGTTCCTCAACGGACTGGCGCTGGCGCTTATCGCAGCCGGCATCTGCGTCGAGGGGGTACGCCGCTTCCTGAATCCGGAGCCGATCGACTTCAAGCTTATGCTGCTCATCGCCTCCATCGGTCTGATCGTGAATATCGTGCTGACTCTGGTGCTCAGCCGCAGCATGAAGGAAGAAGACAATCTGAATGTGAAGAGCGCGCTCTGGCATTTTATTGGAGACCTGCTCAGCTCAATCGGGGTTATCGTCTCCGCCGTAATCATTTATTATTCGGGTCTGCTCTGGTTCGATCCGCTGATCAGCATGGTCATCGGCGTCATCATCTTCACAGGCGGGGCGAAAATTATCAAGGAATCGTATCTCATTCTGATGGAATCCGTCCCTGAGCGTTACAATCTCGACGCTATCCGGGCCTCCATCGCCCAAGTCGAGGGCGTCGAGGATGTGCATGAGCTGCATCTGTGGGCTATCTCGACGGAGCATTACTCGCTCACGGCCCATGTGTTCGTTACGAACAGCGTCCAGCCTCACTGTATCATTCTGGCGATCAATGAGACATTAAAAGCAAAATATGGCATCGTGCATACGACCATTCAGATGGAGGATGCACATATCCATCCTCACGGCGAATACGGCAAGCAGTTTTTACAGAGCAAGGAAGCCGGCTCTGTGCCGGCAAATATGCCCAGAGACGCGCATTCGGCCATCGTCCACTAGCCCCCACGGCAAAAAACTTCAGTTCCGCACAGGAAACTGAAGTTTTTTTGAGGTTCAGTACGCGCGCTCGGTCGAACGGCGCTGAACAAGCCGGAGCGGAATTTGAATTTCATGCCCTTCACGCGCGGCCTTGCTTAAGTAATCTTCCGGAAAGCGGCTTAACGCCGCCGTATCGTCCAGCGCCTGCAGCATCAGCAGCATTACGAACTCTGCCTGCATCGCCGTAGGCAAAGCCAGAGAGGTCATGTCCGGGTAGCAGATCGAGGTCACCGGATCATTGTTGATGCCCGCGATCAGGAAATCTCCGGGCACCCGGTAGCCCTGGCGCAAGGCGGCGGACATGAAGGACAGCGTCACTATGTCGTCGAAGCCGATAACGCCTACCGGTCCCGGTCCGGAACGGGCTTTTACAGCCTCCACCTGCTCCAGAACCGCTTCAATAGATGCAAAGGAATCGGCATCGAAGCTTTCGCTGGCGACCGGCTCGGGCAGCTCTTGCACGCCGTTGCGGACGCCTATCCGCCGCTGGCGGTCCGTCGCATACAGACTGGACTTGCCCAGGTAGCAGATCGTCCGGCAGCCGCGCTCATACAGATGGCGCACGACCTCGTCGCAGCCGACGACAAAGTCGAGGTTCACGGCCCCGACGGCAATATCCGTCGGCCAGCCCCAAGCGTTGAACAACACAAGGGGCGTCCCTACGCCGACCAACTGCCGCGTCGCCTCTTGAGACATCGCCAAGCCGTGGCAGATCAAGCCATCCACACGGCGCTGCAGCAGCACGTCCAGATGCCGCTTCTCGATCTCCGGGTCGAAGCCCGCTGCGGAGAATACCGACAAGTGATACCCGTAAGCATGAGCCGTCCGCTGCATCTCCTCAGCGAACCGTCCATGATAGCCGGCGAAGCTCGGCACCAGCATGCCGAGCTCGTACGACTTTTTCCGGCTCAGGCTGGCCGCCATCACATTGCGCCGATACCCGAGCTCCTCGGCCGCCTGCTCCACCTTGCGGATCGTCTCGCTGGACATCGGCACCTTGCGCCGGTTTAATACATTGGATACCGTGGCGATAGATACACCCGCGGCTTCGGCCAGATCGACGATCGTCACTTGCCGCTTCTTGCTCATCGCTCGTACACCCTTTCTACTGCTTTGAAGCTAGCGTTAGCTTAAACGTTTCAATCCCTATATTCTACCGGTGAAAACGCAAACACGTCAATGCAGTCGTCTTCCTCTGTTATTTCCAGCTTTCACTCTCATTCCGCCTCTCAATCTCATTCCGCCTAAATTCCGCTTCATTTCGGTGCTTCCAGTCAACATTCAGCATCTTTCCAGCGTTTATTCCAGCGCCTCCAGCCTCAAGTGACAATGGGCGACCTCCGCCCCATTCACGAACAAGCCGATCCGATGCTCCCCCGGATAATGGCGTCTGGTTGTCAGATCCGCCCAGCGGTGCCGGCGGCTGCCCTGCAGGCTCGTCCCTCCGGGAACTGTCTTATCCGAGAGCAGAAACAGCTTGCGGGATGTTTGCCCCCTTGCTTTGACGAATTCAATCCCATACTCGATGCGGACGCGCAGCGGAGCGCCGTCCCGAATGCCAAGCTCATACTGCAGCTCGCAGCTTTCGCCGATCGTCAGGACAGCCGGCTCCGCCGTTATAGAAGCGCTCGCAGCCAGCTGCTCTTCTTCCCCTGCCTGCGCATAGCCGAACAACTCAAGCACCTCCGGAACGGCCCGGCGGATCAGTGTACGGCAGCCATGCCTGACGATCCAGTCCGTGTGCGTGTCCGTGCCAAGCCAGCGGCGGGCCGTCTCGATCACGAGGCCCGGATGGTCTTTGGCGATATCGTTCAGGTTATTGGCTACGCTCTTGCGCACATACAAGGACGGGTCTGCCTTCAACCGCTCGAGCACGGGCAGCACCGGAGACGGGTCGCGCTTGAACAGCGGCAGCGATTGTCCCCAGGGCAGCCGCGGCCGGCAGCCTTCGCTGGCCAGCCGCCGCACATGCTCGTCCGGATGCTCCGCCCAAGCCGCCATCTGAGCCATCATACGCTCCGGATCAGCCAACAGAAACGGCCTTACCGCAAACTCCGCGCTGGACTTGCCTGTAAATCGCTCCAGCGCCTGCATTGACAGCTCCCAGTGCTCCGTCTCCTGACCGTGTACTTCCACAAAATCGGGGAAAAAAAGATACGGAAATCCGACACAGGTTTTGTCTATCGCATACAAAATATTCAATGCTTCCTCGTAACGGGGAGGAAGATGCTCGCCAAGCGTTAGGGAGATGCGTCTAATCCGCCCCTTCAGCTCCAGTTCCTCCCACCCCCGGTCCATCGTCGCCGAGACAAATGACTGGTTGTCAAAGTCCGGGTACGCAGCCTGGACTTTTTCTCCGAATTCGTGTAAAAACTTTTCGTTGTATATCGTTTTTAAAGGCTCAGCCATTCCACTCTCTCTCCCTCTCGTTCACCTGCTTGATCGTGCAACGGCAATCGTGCAACAGCAGCCGCTTCGTTATACGCAGCGAAGTTCTCTGCCGCCGCGCCGTCTCTCCTACCTAAATAAGCATACGGTGAACGATAGTGTCAAGCTATACCTGGCTAGCCCCGCCGGAAATACATCCCTTATTCCGTCATCCTGCGCTTGCTCTCAGGCCAGCCGGCATCGTCGGCGCCAGGCAGATCATACGCCAATAGCCGCCGTCCTTTAACGGATTGGCGGCTAAGAGCTTGCTGAAAACGCCCGGCATCGGCTTACACAGACGGACGATTCGGCTCGTGCTTGTCCTTGTGGTAGGTCGGCATTGTATTCGCCTTACTCGTTTGCTCGGCATGATCGGCAAGCGACTGCTGTTGCTGTTGCAGCGTGCGGTTTTTGTTTTTGCCCATGTCGGTTCCTCCGCTCTGAAGTAGGATAAATGGCGGCTTGCCTACTTGTTTTCCCACCGATCGCGCCCGTTTATCCCCCAGGAGCTCTCCTCATTTTTCCATGACCCAGTTAATGAGGAGGCCGCGGATGTTTGCTTTCCAAAGCTGTCTAAGACCCCCCGCGGGCTTGCAGCTAACGGCAGCTCTGCTTTTCCGCCTTTCAAGCCAAAAGCCAAGACCGCCCGCGGGCTTAGAGACCCGACCATATTCGCTGCCATACGCGCAAAAAAGACCCCCACCCGTCCGAAGACGGGCAAAGAGTCTGCCTGCTTGATGCAATATATTACATGCCCAGCCATTTCTTGAACAAATGCTTCGTCGTATCGAGGTTCATCGCCGCGATGGACGTTGTCAGCGGGATGCCCTTCGGACACGAGCGCACGCAGTTCTGCGAATTGCCGCAGCCTTCGATGCCGCCGTCTTCCATCAAGGCTTCCAGACGCTCGTGAGCGTTCATCTCGCCTGTCGGATGAGCGTTGAACAAGCGCACCTGGGATACGGCCGCCGGTCCGATAAATGTCGTCTTGTCGTTGACATTCGGACAGGATTCGAGGCATACGCCGCAGGTCATGCACTTGGACAGCTCGTAAGCCCATTGGCGCTTCGACTCGGCCATACGCGGTCCGGGACCGAGATCATACGTGCCGTCGATCGGAATCCATGCCTTGACCTTCTTCAGCGCCGAGAACATGCGCTCTCGGTTGATGACAAGGTCGCGAACGACGGGGAACGTACTCATCGGCGCGATGCGAACCGGCTGCTCAAGCTGATCGATCAGCGCGCTGCACGCCTGCCGAGGCTTGCCGTTGATAACCATGGAGCATGCGCCGCACACTTCCTCCAGACAGTTCGATTCCCAGCATACCGGGGTCGTCTTGTCGCCCTTGGCGTTCACCGGATTACGCTGAACCTCCATCAGAGCGCTGATGACGTTCATATTCGGACGGTACGGAATCTCGAACTCCTCGGTATACGGCTTGCTGTCTGCCGTATCTTGGCGGGTGACGATAAACTTAACCTTTTTGTTAGCTGTTGTTGCGGTTGCTTCGGCCATGATTAATTTCCTCCCTTCTTCTGCTTGTCGGTTGTATAGTCGCGTTTACGAGGCGCGATCAAGGATACGTCAACATCCTCATAGGAGATTTTCGGGCCTTCGGCCGTCCAGGTCGCCTTCGTTGTCTTCATGAATTCATCGTCATTGCGGTCCGGGAACTCCGGCTTGTAGTGCGCGCCGCGGCTTTCGTTGCGGAGCAAAGCGCCCAGCGTCATCGCGTGCGACAGCTCAAGCATGTTCCACAGCTGGCGCGTATAAGCTACGCCCGGGTTGTTGTAACGCGCCGAGTCGTTGATGTTGATGTTTTTGTAGCGCTGCTTGAGCTCATTGATCTTGTCGATCGTCTCCTGCAGCCCTTTGTTGTAGCGGACGACCGTCATCTGGTTGGTCATCCACTCGCCGAGCTCCTTGCCGAGCACATAAGCGTTCTCCGTGCCGTTCATGGAAAGAATGCTGTTGTACTTCTCGGTATGCTGCTTGGCATAACGCTCGAATACGGAGGACGAGATGTCGTCGACATGCTTATCCAGACCTTTGATATATTCGATCGCTTTCGGACCGGCTACCATACCGCCATAGATCGCGGACAGCAGGGAGTTCGCTCCGAGACGGTTCGCTCCATGATATTGGTACTCGCACTCGCCCGCTGCGAAAAGGCCGGGAATATTCGTCATCTGGTTGTAATCGACCCACATGCCGCCCATCGAGTAGTGAACCGCAGGGAAAATCTTCATCGGAATTTTCCGCGGGTCGTCGCCCATGAACTTCTCATAAATCTCGATGATGCCGCCGAGCTTGACGTCCAGCTCCTTCGGATCTTTATGCGACAGGTCGAGGTACACCATGTTCTCGCCGTTGATGCCGAGCTTCTGGTCCACGCATACGCTGAAAATTTCCCGCGTCGCAATATCCCGAGGCACGAGGTTTCCGTAAGCCGGATATTTTTCTTCGAGGAAATACCAAGGCTTGCCGTCCTTGTACGTCCATACCCGTCCGCCTTCGCCGCGCGCCGATTCGCTCATCAGACGCAGCTTGTCGTCGCCGGGAATGGCTGTCGGGTGAATCTGGATGAACTCGCCGTTTGCATAATGAACGCCCTGCTGGTACACGGCGCTTGCCGCCGTTCCGGTGTTGATGACGGAGTTCGTCGTTTTGCCGAAAATGATGCCGGGGCCGCCTGTTGCCAAAATAACGGCATCCGCGCCGAACGTATTCACTTCCATGCTGCGCAAATCTTGTCCGGCAATCCCGCGGCATACGCCGTCGTCGTCCAGAATCGCGCCCAGGAACTCCCAGTGCTCATACTTTTTGACCAGGCCCGCTGTCTCCCAGCGGCGTACTTGCTCGTCCAGCGCATACAGCAGCTGCTGGCCGGTCGTTGCTCCGGCGAACGCCGTACGGGAATGCTTCGTGCCGCCGAAGCGGCGGAAGTCCAGCAAACCTTCCGGCGTACGGTTGAACATAACGCCCATCCGGTCCATCAGATGGATGATGCCGGGCGCGGCTTCGCACATCGCCTTGACCGGCGGCTGGTTCGCGAGAAAGTCGCCGCCGTATACGGTATCGTCAAAGTGCTCCCAGGGAGAATCGCCTTCGCCTTTCGTATTAACGGCGCCGTTGATGCCCCCTTGAGCACAGACAGAGTGAGAACGTTTAACAGGAACCAGAGAGAACAAGTCGACCTGTACTCCGGCTTCTGCTGCCTTGATGGTAGCCATCAAGCCGGCGAGACCTCCACCGACTACAATAACCTTCGAATTCGCCATGATGGTGCCCCCCTTAACCTTTCGTTACTGACGTTACTTGCTGGAATGCCGGGTCGAGGAATGCCGTAAGCGACATAATGAACATAACGGTCATTACGACGAACACGCCGATCCATACGAAGGTCGATACGCGCTGCGCGCGCGGGCCGATCGTAATGCCCCAGCTGACGAGAAAGGACCACATGCCGTTGCTGAAGTGGAACGTAGCGGCGACGACACCGATCACATAAAAGACGAAATAAACCGGATTGGATGCGATCTGATGCATATGCGAGCCGATTTCCATCTGCTCTACGCTGCCGATTGCGATCTGGAACCGGGTTTGGAAGAAATGCCATGCCACAAAAATAAACGTAACGACACCGGTTACGCGCTGCAGGAAAAACATCTGATTGCGGAAATAGCCGTAATTGCTCACATTGTTGCGCGCCGTATAAGCGACGTACAAGCCATAGATCGCGTGGTACGCAAGCGGAATCCAGATACCGAAAATTTCGAGCGCTAAGACGAGCGGCAAGCTATGCAGCCATTCGACGTGCTCAAGAAAGCTTCCTGGTCCGCCCTTCGCCGCCGAATAGTTCGTCAGCAGGTGCTCGATCAGGAAAAACCCGACCGGGATGACACCGAGCAAGGAATGAAGCTTTCGTGAAAAGTACGAGTTTTTGAACATTACCTTTCGTTCCCCCCTATGATTAGGCTAGCCACGGCCTTGGTAAAAACCACTACTCATTGTACTCCCGACGCCTGAGAGCGTCAACCAAAAACGCTACGTCTATTTTCCATGATTCGACAGTCTTTTATACCATTCGCGCTGATCTTTGTGAACGATCCGTGACACTACCATACTACTCCTGTTTCGCTTATAATGGAAGTGCTGATTTCTTATAATCGCTTATAACCTTTATGCATATCATGAGTTTGTCAAGGAGACGGATCACAATGGAGCTGTTCGATATTCTAATTACGGTTGTCCAGCAGCAAAGCCTCAACAAAGCTTCCCAGGTGCTTAATATCTCGCAGCCCGCGCTGTCGCGCAAAATCATGAAGCTGGAGGAGGAGCTCGGCGTGGAGCTGTTCCGGCGCAAGGGCAAGCGGCTGGAGCTGACGCGGGCCGGCGAGATCTGCTACGAATATGCGCTCGATCAGCAGAAGCAGGAGCGCAAGCTGCAGCAGGCGCTCCGCATTTTCCAAACCGATACGAAGCCCGCGAGCCTCATCATCGGCGCCAGTCTGACGACGCTTCAGTCCACGCTGCCGGATCTGATCACCATCTATATCCGCGAGCATCCGCTGACGGACATCAAGGCGCTGACCGGCAAAACCCATGAGATCGTCCCGCTGGTCAAGGAGAAAAAGGTCGATATCGGGCTGGTCGCCTCCAGAATCGACGATCCCGGGCTTGTCTGCCTGCCGCTGTTCGACGATCCGCTCTGCCTTGTATTGCCGGGCAATCATCCGTATGCGGACCGCTCCGACCTGACCGCCGCCGATCTGCACGAGCTGCCGATGATCTTGTTCTCCCGCGGGACGTGGTATCGCGTCCTGATGGATGAGATGTTCCAGCGCTGCAGCGTCCATCCCGATGTGAAGATGGAGATCGACTCCTTCGAGGCGATCATCCGTCTGGCCGCGACCTGCCAGACGGCAACGCTGCTGCCCGAGTCTTATCTGCGTCATACGCTCGTCGAGAACAACGGCCTGATCATGCGCTTCATCCCCGAGCTCGAGCAAACAAAAAGAACGACCTCGCTCCTGTATACGGAGGAAGCCGCTCTGGAGCCGCCGATCCGGCTGTTCATCGATCTGGCGGTCAAACACTGCCGGCAGCGGTAGGCGCCGTTCAATAGGGTGCGGCGGCGCCGCTCGGGCAGCTGCAGCCGATTCTTCAGGACTATGCTAGCGGATAACCGCCTTCTCGAAGTGGTCGATCTGATCGTTCGTCCCGATAACGACCATCACGTCCTTCTCCTCGACGGAATCGGTCGCCGTCGGGGCGATGATGACGCCTTCCTTCTTATTAATAGCGACGATGCTGCAGCCGTACTTGGCTCGCGTATCGAGATCCTTGAGCGTACGTCCGTCCAGGCATCTCGGAACGGTCAACTCGGCAATCGTGTATTCGCTCGACAGCTCGATATAGTCGAGCAAATTCGGAGATACGAGCTGATGCGCCACCCGGATGCCCATATCTCGTTCGGGGAAAATGATGCGATCGACGCCGATCTTGTTCAGCACCTTGCCATGCAGCTCGGACAACGCCTTGGCTACGACCATTTTGACGCCGATATCCTTGAGCAGGATAGTCGTCAAAATACTGGACTGGATATCGTCGCCGATCGCCACAATCACACAGTCGAAGTTGCGCAGACCGAGCGACCGAATCACCTCTTCATCCGTCGAATCCGCGACGACGACATGCGTCAGCTCCTCGCTCATCGCTTCCACGGCCTCTTCGTCCTTATCGATGCCCATAACCTCATAGCCCAGCTTGATCAGTTCCTTGGCGAGACTTGAGCCGAACCGGCCCAGTCCGATCACTGCGTATTGACTGCGTTTCATCCTGTTTCTCTTCCCCTATCCGATGGTGATTTTTCCTTCCGGGTATCTGTACAGCTCTTTCTCCGCTTTGGGACCGAGCGCGTAAGCAAGCGTCAGCAGTCCGAGACGGCCGGCAAACATGGTGAACATGATCATAATCTTCCCGAACACGGACAGGTCGGGCGTGAGCCCCATACTGAGACCGACTGTGCCGAATGCGGATGTAACCTCGAAGAGAATCATCAGGAAGCTGTGGTCTTCTGTCGTCGATAGCAGCATCGTGACGGCAATGACGAGGAACAGAGCCAGCATCGTCAGGGTGATCGCCTTCAGGATACGGTCTTTACCCAGCCGGTTGCGGAACAAGACGATATCTTCCTTGCCGCGGATCATAGCTGCCATCGCGCCTGCCAGCACGGTGAAGGTGGTCGTCTTCACCCCGCCCCCCGTCGAGCCGGGAGACGCTCCGATAAACATCAGGATAATGATGAAAAATTGGGTCGCCTGCCGCAAGCCCGCGATATCGACGCTGTTCGCTCCGGCGGTGCGCGGCGATACGGACTGGAAGAAGGCGGCGAGCAGCTTGCCGTCCCATCCGAGCGGCCCCAGCGTTCTCGCGTTGGAGTACTCGAAGCTATAGATGACGACAGCCCCGATCACAATCAGGAGGCCGCTGGCCGACAGCACGACCTTGGAGTGAAGGGACAACCGTTTCCTCTCCCTGTACTCGAGCAGATCGGACAAGACAACGAAGCCGATTCCCCCCAGCACGATAAGCGCCATCGATACTATGCTGATAAGAGCGTCATCCGCATAAGCCGTCAAGCCGGAGAAGGGGCCGGTGATCGGGCCGAACAGATCGAAGCCCGCATTGTTGAAAAACGATACCGCATGAAACAGGCCGTAGCCGATTCCTCTGGCCCATCCCAGATCGAACGACCAGCGGATCGCAAACAGGACAGCGGCTGTCAGCTCGATCGTCAAGGAATAGAAGAGGACCTTGCGGATCAGACGCACGATGCCTTCCATGCTCCCTTGATTCATCGCCTCCTGCAAAATAAGCCGTTCCTTCAGGGAAATCCGCTTCTTCAGCACCAGCGCGAACAAAGTGGACATCGTCATGAAGCCAAGCCCGCCGACCTGGATCATCAGCGCAATGACGATCTTGCCTAACAGCGACCAATGAATGCCCGTATCGACGACGACAAGCCCCGTTACGCAAGTGGCTGAAGTTGCCGTGAACAGCGCATCGATAAACGGTGTCGGAAGACCATCCGCCGACGAGAAGGGCAGCATGAGCAGTACGGTTCCGAGCATAATAATCGCTGCAAAACCGAGCACGAGAATACGCGGCGGCGTCAGCTCGAATTTTTTAAGGACTGAACCACGCTGTTTCATCTTGGACGGCCACCCCGATCACCATTTGTGAACAACAAAAAAAGCACGGGAAACCCAGTGCCATGCGTACAAGGTTCCTGCAATAAGCCTACGAGGTTAGCTGACGGATTCGGATGTACAGGCACCCTATCCATGCGGCCGCAGCCGGACATGGAATTCACCCCTATGTTTCATGGTTCCCCCGCTTTCGATCCAACATTCGAAATTCGGCTTTTTATTCAATTGATATGAATTATAGACTGGTTTGGACGGAAGTACAAAGCTGTTTTTGGCGGTTTTGTGCGAGTAAACGAACATCCGGGCAAATGTAAGCGGACCCATAGACCCGGCGCTCGCGCTCGCTTGTTTTTTCCGTCTCTTACGCATGTTATCATGTTATTAACCGGAAGCATGGATATGAAACCGGGCGAATACACTACAAGAGCAGGACAACTAGGCAAAAAAGGCAATAGGAAACCCATGAACGACGTACGGCCAATGTATTCTAATCGGACAAGGAGTGCGCTATGACCACTTTCAAGCACCGCCCCCCTCTGCTGCTCGCTATCATCGGCCTCCTGCTTTACTTCGGGCTGTCTTACGCCGCTCCGCTGTTTAACAAGCCGGTATCCGAAGAGGAGCACAAGCTGGCCTCTCCCGCGATCACCAAGCGCGAAGCCGCCGATACCGCAGAAGCGTTCATCCGCAGCCGCTTCGGCCTGTCCGGCGGGCAGACCGCCGATACGCTGCTCCAGTCCGCCACCGCCCGCAGCGGCTATTTGCAGCAGGCCGGGCTGGATGAGCAGTACCGCCAAACGTATGCGGCCCGCTTCCCGATCGATTACTACGAGGTCGAGATCCGCGACGGCGCGTCGACGTACTACGTCGGCATCAATTATACGAACCGCAGCGTGCTGAGCTTCTCGTCCCACAAATCGCCGGCCGCCAAGACGGACGTTTTGCCTGCCCAAGACATGGCCCCCGAAGCAGCGGCCGAGCGGACGCTGCGGGAGATGGGCTTTGACCCGGCGGCATTTACCGTCCGCAGCGGCGTCAGCGCCGAAGGCGCCGCCGAGCTTGTCTACGTCAGCAAAACCGAGAGGATCGGCGAAGCTGTGCTGGAGCTGCGGCTGCGGACAGCCGGCGGACAGGTGACGGCCTTCCGGCCGACCTTTCCGCCTCCGGACAGCTTTATCCGCTGGCGGGAGGCCCAGGACGAGCGCTCCGGGCTGATGACCCGCATCAGCATGCTGGCGTCGCTGGCGATGGCGTTCTCCGCACTCGTGATCGTGCTGCGAAACCGCCGCCAGATCGACTTTGCCCGCGGGGCTCTGCTGTCTCTCGTTTTCCTGGCCGTGTATGTGCTGAACAACTACAACATGCTGCCAGCCTTCCGTACGATGCACGGCAGCGGCCCCTCGGAGCCCGGAGCCATCGTTTATTTGTGGATCAACAATGTGTACGTGACGCTGATGGCGATCTGCACCTATTTCGCTTTGTTGGCGGGCGGCAGACTGATGCAAAGCCACGGCGTTCGTCCGTGGCCGCTATGGCGGGACGAAGACTTCGGCAGTCAGGCGAAGCAGTCCATGAAGGACGGCTACATCATCGGCCTGTTCATTCTAGGCATCCAGCAGCTGCTGTTCCTGGGCGCCTCCGCGCTGTTCGACGTCTGGGCCGTCAATGATCCGACTGACTCGATCCACAACATGCTGCATCCGGAATGGTTCCCTCTGCTCGCCTGGTCGGCAGCCATCTCGGAGGAAGCCATCTACCGGCTGCTGGGCGTGTCACTGATGCTGCGGCTGACGCGCAGCCCGTTTATTTCCGTGCTGGTTCCCAGCATCATCTGGGCCATGAGCCATACGCAGTATCCGATCTATCCCGTTTATACGCGGTTAATCGAGGTAACCGTCATCGGCATCATCTTCGGTTATGCCTTCCTGCGATACGGCTTCCTGACCGCCGTCTTCGCCCATGCGGCGATGGACAGCATCCTGATGGGACTTTCCTTGCTCTACGACGGCAACAATATGCAGGCCGTCGCAGGCGTCGCCTACTTTCTGGTCCCTGCCGCAGCCGGCTGGCTTCTCTATGCCGCTCATGGCAAGTTCAGGCGCCGTCCGCCGGCGCTTGCGCCTCCGCCCTTCCCGAAATGAGCTGCTGCGGCTTGCCTTTCATCTCATCCCGTTCTCCCCGGCTTCCTATTCCGCGGGCGATATCTCCGGGGCGGCCGCAGGCCCGTCCCCGGACAGCTCGTGCCCGGAGAACCCCGGATCGGGATCGACTTCCGCCTCCGCCTCTCCGGCCTCCGCTTCCCCTGTGCCGTTCAGCGAGTTCAAAATATGAAGTGCCAGCTTCTCACCGATGCCCAGCGCCTTGAAATCCGCGATCTGGGCTTCTTTGATTTTCTTCAGCGAGCCGAAATGCTTGAGCAGCGCCTTCCGCCGCTTCTCCCCGATCCCCGTGATGGAATCAAGCGTCGAAACGGTCATCGACTTGGCCCGCGTCTCGCGGTGGAACGTGATCGCGAAGCGGTGGACCTCATCCTGGATGCGCTGCAGCAGGTAAAATTCCTGGCTGTCCCGCGGCAGAGGGACCGGCTCGGCCGGGTCGCCGATCAGCAGCTGAGCCGTCTTATGCTTGGCGTCCTTGACGAGTCCGCAGACGGGGAGATGAAGGCCCAGCTCGTTCTCCAGCACGTCGATAGCCGCTGCCAGATGGCCCCTCCCGCCGTCGATGACGATGAGATCCGGCAGCTGCAGACCTTCCTTCAACACGCGCTCGTACCGTCTGCGAACAACCTCGCGCATCGTCTCGTAATCGTCCGGCCCCTGCACGGTCTTGATTTTATACTTGCGGTATTCCTTGCGGTCCGGCTTGCCGTCCGTGAAGACGACCATTGCGGACACCGGGTCCGAGCCTTGAATATTGGAGTTGTCGAACGCTTCGATCCGGTGGATCGTGCCGGTTCCCAGATAACTTCCGAGATTCTCGACCGCCTTGATCGTCCGCTCCGCATCCCGCTCGATCAGCTTGAACTTCTCCTCCAGCGCAACCCGGGCGTTGTCTCCGGCCATCTCCACCATATTTTTCTTAAGACCCCGGCGCGGCATATGGACGCGCACCTTCAGCCAGCTTTCGAGCGCTTCCTTCACATCCGACTTCGCTTCGGTTAATCCACCGTCATCGGCGGCCTCCAACTCGTCGGTGCGCTCAGCCGCAGCCGAAGCGGCCTCACCCGCGGCAACAAGCAGCTCGCTGCCGCCGGTTTCCCCGGCAGCTTCCGCTTCCGCGAGCAGCATCGCGTCTGACGCTTCTTCTCCGGCGGCCTCCCGCTCGGAAAAAACCGCCCCGTCATTCGGACGGTTCACGGCGGACTCCCCCGTCCCCGTCTCCGCTCCTGCTTCCGGATCGGCTGCCCCGCCGGCGCTCACCGGCAGGAAAATCTCCTTCGGCAGCGCCGGATTGTCGCTGTAATACTGGGTGACAAACGAGATAAAATCGTCATACGCCTGCCCGTAATAAGGAAACATCGTGGCGTGGCGTTCGATCAGCTTGCCTTGGCGCATATACAAGATCTGCACGCACATCCAGCCTTTGTCGACGGCGAAGCCGAACACGTCGCGGTCCATTTTATCCGTCGTCGTAATCTTCTGCTTCTCCATCACGGCGTCGATATGCATGATCTGATCGCGCATTTCCTTGGCTCGCTCGAAGTTCAGCTCCGCCGCCGCCTCTTCCATCTTCCGCTTCAGGTCGTCCTTGATCTCGTCATGACCGCCGTTCAGAAACCGGGCGATCTCACCGACCATCTTGTCATAGGTTTCCTGCTCAATCTCGTATTCACAGGGCGCTATGCACTGCCCGAGATGGTAGTACAGGCATACTTTGTCCGGCAATGTATTGCATTTGCGCAGCGGATACAGCCGATCCAGCAGCTTCTTGGTCTCCTGGGCCGCATAAGCGTTCGGATACGGTCCGAAGTACTTGCCTTTATCCTTCAGCACACGCCTCGTCACCTCAAGCTTCGGGTGCACTTCATGCGTAATTTTGATATATGGAAAGGATTTGTCGTCCTTCAGCAGCACGTTATAGCGGGGCACATACTTCTTGATCAGATTGCACTCCAGAATGAGCGCTTCCATATTGCTTGCCGTCACGATATATTCGAAGTCCACGATTTCGTTGACCAGCAGCTGCGTCTTGATCGTATGGCTGCCGGTAAAGTAGGTCCTCAGCCGGTTGCGCAGCACCTTCGCCTTGCCCACATAGATGATCGTGCCCTCTTTATTCTTCATCAGATAACAGCCGGGCAGCTCCGGGACCAGCGACAGCTTCGTCTTGATCGCTTCCCGAATCTTTCTGCGTTCCTCCAGATTCCATTCTTCCTTCGAGACAGTCATCCTTCTCTTCCCCTCTTCCCCAAAAGGTACCTCCCCCGGGTCTAACTTATTTACTCAGACTCTTCAAATGTTCCAGACAGCGGAAGGTCCACAAGCTTGCATCCCTGCATCTATCCCCTTTGAGCCCCGAACTCGAATAAATCTCTTTGATCTCCGCAAGATCGATATTTAAGCGTATAAGCTCTGATGGCTTAGTCTCTTTAGCTATATCGCCAACCACGTCAAAATAAGTCCCTATGGGCCCAAACTCGGAGCTGTAAAGTTCGATGTTGTTTACTGCCGCAGATGATAACTCCGCAGAATCTTCATGAAACAAACTTCTCCCATTATCATACAGCGGATAAAAAGTAACGGTATCCCCGAAAACCTTCAAAGCCATGTTGCTTAAATGACGGTCTGTTTGTCTGGTCACGAAATCCAGCAAAATCATCTTTTCTATATTTTTTCGAAATTGCGGGAATTTCTTGATCAGGTCCTGATATAAGTCCCCTGTCAGATCTTTCTCGGAAACCGCGGATCGAACATGAACGATAAACTCTTCAGCAAAATTGTATTCAAATTTCGAAAAGCTTTTTAAGTGACTGCCATCCTCCACAAACTGTGCCGGGCAGCAATCCACACCCAGTACGTTAGACAATCGGTAAACCGCTACTTCAGATTCCACGTCCGTACTTGATGTATGGAGTCTTTGCTTCAGTACGCCATAATCGCCGTTAACTACCGCATATCGCTTGATATTTACCCCTTCGGGAGAATTCAGATTGGAATTGCCCTCCAGATCATGCTTTAACATAAATACCGACTTGAATATTTCAGGCAGCACGGATAGAAAAGTTTCATCCTCATTGGACAACCACAACAGATCTTTAGAATTAAAAGCCCGGGTTTGCAGAGCCAGCCGGAATACGTTATAGGTTGTCATCCCTGCTCGGAGCAATATTTTATCTATATCTCTTCTATTGGCGCTTGGGATACGTTCCGATAAAAACATTTTGAATTGCTCCGAGTTCCACGTCCCTCCCTCAGGCACCATTATATGCAGCCCGGCAGGGACATCCAGCTTGCTTATATCACGGAAAACTACCGTGTAATCCGATTTGACATCTGCAACAACTTCATCCTGCCACTTCAAATATTTGGGAGGAACGGGCAACGGGTTTACAGTTATCGACCCAAACAAATCCGCGGCGCTCATCATGCCATCAACCATCAGCTTTCACCTCATCGATCATCCAAAATTGCAGCAGCCATGATCAGCTCTCGATGCAAACAAAAAAAGCTCTTTCTCAGCATAGCAGAAAAAGAGCTTTTTCTCACCTGTCTGCCGTCCGGCAGAGCTGTTATTGATGGCGGCTGATGACGTTCTTCAGCGCATCCTTCGATTGGAAGCCGACAATCTTGTCCACCGGCTGGCCGTCCTTGAAAACGATCAGCGTCGGGATGCTCATCACGCCGAAGCGGGACGCGGATTCCGGATTGTCATCCACATTTACCTTGGCGATTTTGACATTGTCGCCAATCTCCTTGTCCAGCTCCTCGAGGACAGGAGCGATCATTTTGCAAGGGCCGCACCAAGGAGCCCAGAAATCTACAAGAACCGTACCGGAACCTTCCACTTCACCGGTAAAAGATTGATCATTCACATTAACGATAGCCATACTGCAGCACTCCTCTCAAGCGGGATAATTGCAACATGTAAAGTATACCACAATGAACCGAGTTTTCAACCGAGGCAAAGTTTGCACAATTGTCACTTCCGATCCTTTACAACAATCCGCGAAGTTGGGTATACTAGCCCTATACGCTTACGATAAGCTGCCTGACGTGTGCGGCCAGCACGGTCTGCTCGGCTAACGCAAGAGCAAGCTGCCGCTGCACGAAGCGATAAGGAGGAACTGAAATGAGCAACGATCCGAGACACCCGGAACTGCATGTGTACGAGGAACAACGCAATGACTTTATCGATGTGGCCCTGGGCTTCGGCGTTTTCTTCGTCGTCTTGCTCGTCATCGCAGTTGCCGCAACGGTTATCTCACTGGTCGTGAAGTAGACCAGCCTGCGAGCCGCTTTAACCAGAAAGACCACCCGGATTAGCCGAAGCCGGGTGGTCTTTCTTTTTGCGTTTACCGCCTCCGGGCGGAGCCGGGCTGTTCCTTACAAAGCTTACTCGCTAAGCGCCCATATGCCCCGCTTCAGAGATTTTACGCGCGCCGCTCCCGCCCCGAGCCCCGTTTGTTGAAGCCGTTGACTTCCACCACCTGCACGAACGGGCGAATGCGGTCCATAATGCGCCGGCCCTTGAATTCCTCGTCTCCGTCCTTGCTGGTGAAGCTGAAGTGCTTCTCCAGCGCATCAAGATCATGATTCGACGTAAAAAACGTCGGCTTGCGGTTCATCCGGTAGTTCAAGATGGCGCCCATCACGTGATCCCGGAGCCACGGATTCAAATTCTCCGCGCCGATATCGTCGAAAATGAGCAGATCGGTTTCCTTCAGCACGTCGATCGTTTCCTTCAGCTTCATCGGGTCCTGGAACATCGACTTCAAGTCCTCCGCGAAGTCCGGCATATATACGATCGCCCCGGTATACCCGTCCTTGGCCAGCTCATAGAGCAGGTAGCACATCAGGAACGTCTTGCCCGTACCCAGATGCCCGCTCAAATACATGCCATCCGTCGGCAAGCCCTCCTCGCGCACCTTCAGGATGAAATCCATCACCTGCATGACGGCTTCCTCCCGCTCCTGGTCCTTGTCCAGAATCTCGAGCGAGGAATAACCTTGCGACAGCGCCCGCTCGTCCACATAGAAGCTGCGGATGCGGCTGCGGACCGCGTCCTGGGTCGATTGGGCGATGAATTTCTTGCAGGCGACCTTATGATCGTACACCCTTGTCCAATCATCCCCCGGCTCGACCCTCAGCAGCGTGTAGTGGCCCTCCATGTCGTTGGGGCACTGGTCCAGGCCCGGACAGTTCGAGCAGTTGCGGTGTTCTCTTACGTATTGGTGGAGCTTGTTCAAATTCAGCTTGATGGTATGCCCATCCAGCTCCGGATGCTTCTGCCGCAGTCTTACGATCAGCGGATCGGCCGCAATCTCCCGCGCCTTCTCCTCCGCCTGCTGCAGCAGCTTGCGGCCGGGTATCCCGCCGCGCAGCAGCTCTCCTAACGATTCCATCGCCATCTCTGGCAGCACCTCCCCATGAAGCACTCATTGCTCTGCGCCAGCTTCGCTCAGCGCTTGTCTGCCTGTCTATGTTGTCATGCGCAGCGCGTCCGTCCGGCAAGTACTCATGAGCTGAGCTTGACGAACCTCAGGCCTTGCCGTCCAGCAGCAGCGCCTTGCGGCGCAGCTCTTCCCGCTCCGCATCCGTCAGCGTCCTGGCAGGCTTTGCCCCGCCCTGCACTACGGGGATCAGCGGCTTCTGGCGTGCTCCGCTCCGTCCCCTGCCGGCTGCGGACGAGCTTCCCTTGCCACTGAAGGCAGGCTTGGTCTCGCGCGCTTTCTTCTCGCTGTACGCCATCTGCTCGCGCACATAATGGACGGCCTGCTCGAAGGAGCCGACCTGCTTGCCCAGCATATCGGTGACGATCGCCTCCATGTACTTTTTGGACCAGGAGCGCTTCGTTATATAAATAAAATGGATAAGGACGTTAATGACTTCTTCACGTAACCCGTAATTGAGCTCTACCCGGGACAAGGTATCGAGCAGTCCGTCAGGCACCGTGCCGCGCGAGAAAATTTTCTCCAGCAGGAACGTGTACGGCTCATTGCGCAAAATATAATTATACTGATGCTGGTTGCACTCTCCCTGGAACAAATCCGGCACATCCAGGTAGTATGCCATCTCCACAGGCTTGTCCTTGCTCTGGCCGTCCTCGTCCTCCGGCTTTCTGACGCCCGCTTCCGGCTCAAGCTTGCCAGGCAGCTTCGCCATCCATCTTACGCGGTCCTCGCTGCGCTTCTTGTCCTGGCGAAACACCTGGTTGGCGCGGTGCTGGAGCAGCTCAAGCACGAGCTGTCCGCCTTCCTCGAAGACACCGTCCTCATCAAGCAGCTTGCACACATCCGTCAGATAAAGCCCGTACTTTTTGGCCACATAATTGATCGTAGCCAGCTGCTCGGGCTCGTACTTCAAGCTCTCCACATACTCGCGGTTTACCGAGTCATGAGGGAAGCGCATGATAATTTCCGCGTAGGAGAAGCCTTTGTTCACCACTTCCGGCTTGCGCTCGTTCACCACGGCAGCCGCCGATTCGAAAAAGGCCTGCTCCAGCTCCGGATCGACCTCTGCGCTCAGCCGGAACAGCTCATAGAAGGGCATCGACAAATTTTCCGTATTGGCATGCTTCAGTTCATCCGCTACCGGCACAATCAGCTCGTCTCTCAGCGCAAATAAAGCGTATTTGCCGACCTTATCCCGCAGCAGCAAGGTCAGATGATGATTTTTGAAAAACTCTCCCGGCGTAAGCGGCTCAAATAATTCGTATTCGTAGACGTAGTCCTCGGACGCCGCGGCGAACCGCCGCGAAGTGCGCAGCAAGCCGACCGCTTCCAGCTTGGATGTCTGCTCGATAAGCCATTTGCGGCCCCGTTCGCCGGACTCCAGCTCCATGGCCAGAAACAGCAGCCGCTGCTGCTCGATTTCCGAGCAGCCGGTCTTGTCGCTCGGCAGCTGGTGGTACAGCGTATAGTACAAACTGATCGCATAAGCGCCGACCATCGGCTGGTACATCGCCGTCAGCATCTTGTAATCCAGACTGCTGAGGGCAAAATCCCGCACGACAACAAAACGGTGATACTCCGAAAAGTGAAGCATATTGGTAATTCTCAAAGCAGTCCCAACCCCATCCGTATTACCAAGTGTTAATCTCCATTTTACCACAGCAATCGACAGCGGAGTAGAAGCAAAATAACCCCAAGCGAGGATAAGCGGCTTACAGCGTCTTTAGCTGTGCGTTTGCGAAGAAATCGAACAATCTGAGATGTGTGCAAAGCTTATCCTCAAGGAGGGTCAGGCGCATGCGGCCAGCCCGAGCCGGCGGACTTCCCGTGCACCGCAAAGAAGGCTGCGCCGTAGCTGGCGAGCCCTCTTCATGTTGCCGTATCGCCGGGCAAGCTTCGAAGCTTGCGGCTGCTCTCTAGAACATCTTGTAGCCTTTCGAGCGCAGCGACTTGATAGTCGATCCGCTAAGCACGGCGCCGATCAGCCCGCCGATCGCAGGCACATAGTCGAAGATCGAATATTCGGCGATGTTTTGCCCTAGCGACCCGGTGCCCCATCCCCAATAAATGACCAGGCCGATCACAAGCGCAATATATCCGTATATAGGGAACCAGGTTGTCTTCATCAGCATGTTCAGGATAAATCCGAGTCCGAAGAACAGCACGAACAGCAGCACGGTTACGATGATCAATTGCAGCAACGCAAGCAACTCCTTTTGGCATTCTCTCTCTTCCTATTATAATCAATTCCTGCAACCCGTAAAGTCAGCCCCTCCTTCAGGTTGTGAACACTTTGTCACCGTTTCTCACGGATTCGCCACATATTTGCCCTGATGGGCTTCTTTAGCTACAATGAAACAAGTTAAAAAAACAGATAGCCAAAGGAGAGTTAAGTCCATGAGTGAAGCCGTACATACGCTGGAGGGCTGGTACAGCCTGCATGATTTCCGCGCGATCGATTGGAATGCCTGGAGAAGTTTGAGCGCTCAGGAACGGGGCCGCGCTGAGGACGAGCTGCTGACCTTGCTCAAGCAGTATCAGTCGACCGAAGACCAGAAGCAGGGCAGCACCGCCTTCTACTCCGTAGTCGGCCAGAAGGCCGACTTCGTGTTCATGCACCTGCGCGAAACGCTGGAGGAGCTGAGTGAGCTCGAAACTGCCTTCAACAAAACCTTGCTTGCCCAAGTAACCATTCCTACGTATTCTTACGTATCGGTCGTCGAGCTCGGAGGATATATGGCCAAGCCGGGTACCGACCCTATGCAGGACCCTGATATCGTCGCCCGTCTGAAGCCGATTCTGCCGAAGGCAAAGCATATCTGCTTCTACCCGATGAACAAGCGCCGCGAGGGCAATGACAACTGGTACATGCTCAGCGTCGACGAGCGCCGCAGCTTCATGCGCGGACACGGAACGATCGGACGCACCTATGCAGGCAAAGTCAAGCAAATTATCGGCGGCTCCATCGGCCTCGACGATTGGGAATGGGGCGTCACGCTGTTCGCTGACGATCCGCTGCAATTCAAGAAAATCGTCACCGAGATGCGGTTCGACGAAACAAGCGCGCGCTTCGGCGATTTCGGCGACTTCTACGTCGGCAATCTGCTAGACGCGGACAAGACGGCCAGTCTGCTCAAGCTGTAACCCCTGAAGCGGCCGGCTCTCCATAACCCGCGTATTTTTCTGTCCGGCAGGCAGGAAAATGCGCGGGTTATTTTGCATTTTACCGGGCGGAATACGTTAAGATAACTGCGATTTTTTCATTCGTTGAGCCGAACTGAGCCATCAGCAAACATCCATTTAAGGTTCATGAGAATTCTAAGAAAAAAGCCCTGCTGACCGGCTCTGACGCCGATCCGCAAGGCTTCCTAATTTCTATCGATTCCTGTCGGTTCAATCCTCATCTTCCTCAGCCAGCTTAGCCAGCTCCTGCTCCAGCGCTTTGCGCCGCAAATACTCCTCCGTATCGCGGTCGCGCTGGCGCGACTTCTCCTTCAAACGCTCGATGGCCGGCAGGATTAGAATATCGATCTCCTTCTGCACCGGCGCAACCAGATCGTAGCGCTTCTGCTCCTCCAGGAAGTGGCCGACCTCGATCAAGGCGTTATACCTGTCGAGCTCTTCGCGGGTCAGCAGCCCACGAACCTGAACGCTGCAATGACGCATAGGCTAGAAGCGGCCTTTCTTCAGCACGAGCGGAATGCCGCCGATGGTGTACAAATACCGGACATCGATAATTTTCTTCATCACCGCTGCCACACCGCCCTTGATCTTCCGCGAGCCGACGATCCCGATCGCTTCCCCGCGACCAAGCGAGGCAACCGTGCCCTTCGGCTTGTATTCAAACTTCTTCAGATCCGAATTGCGGATCTGGGCAACGAGGTTATGCGCACAGACATCGGCCTGCTGCATCGAAATTTGAGCGGTCGGCGGATAAGGACGGCCTTCCGGATTCATCACGATGGAGCAATCGCCGAGCACATAGATATTCTCATGACCCGGGATGCGTAGCGTATCGTCAACCTTGATGCGGCCGCGCATCGTCTCGAAGCCCGCTTCATCAAGCATATGATTGCCGCGAATGCCGCCCGTCCAGATGACGGTAGCAGACTTGATCTCTTCGCCAGTAGCGAGCACGACCCCATCCGGGGTGCATTCCTTGATCGCCGTAGCGATCTTGAACGTGACTCCCTTGTTTTTCAGCACATTCATCGCGTATTCGACCAGCTCCGGATCAAAGCCCGGCAGCGCGGTCGGAGCCGCCTCGATATTGTAAATCTGCACTTGGGACGCGTCCACGTCAAATTCCTTGCACAGCTCCGGAATACGATCGGCCAGCTCGCCGACGAATTCGATCCCGGTGAAGCCGGCTCCGCCGACTACGAAGGTCAAATAATCCGAACGCGAAGGCTCGCGCTTGAACTTGGCGAACTGGTATTCGATATGCTCGCGGATAAACCGGACGCTGTTGATGGAGCGAATATTCATCGCATGCTCCTTCAAACCCGGAATGCCGAATGTCTCCGGCTCTCCCCCGAGCCCGATCACCAGGTAATCATAGGACAGCGTGCCTTCCTCCAGAATAACCTTCTTCTCCTGGGGACGAATCTGGACGACCGTCGATTTGACGAAATCGATCTTGAATTCATCGATCAGCTTCAGAATGTTGACGCGCGCGTTCTCCGGATTGTCCGTCCCCGCCGCAGGCATATGCAGATGCGTAGTGATGTAATGATAATCATGTTTATTAACCAGCGTGACATCCGCTTCGTTATAGTTAAGCTCTTTCTGCAATCGGATTGCCGTTACAATACCGCCGTAGCCAGCACCCAAAATGACAATTCTCGGTATTCGACTCATGCTCTATCCCTTCCATCCGTAGGTAGTTTTTCTATATATTTTTTGTAGGTTGTTCCAAAATTCTTTGTGAAATTTTACACAATCTATATCAAAATAAGTGTTTGCCCCAAAGCTACCCGTACACATAGATTTCAGATGAATTGAGCTGGATCTTAACAAGAACAGTCCGCCGAGCCGATTGGCGAGCCAATGATCGGCTTATGAATATTTCTGCTTATTATGGGCAATCTACACGGAAAATATGTGTGTACAGAACTAACCAAGTCTTATGAAATGATATAATGTTACGTGTGAAATAGCAAGTGTTATTTTGATTACAATGGATAACGGGAATGTTACAAAGCTTGGCCAAGTAACGGGTTATTTGAAAAAATTATGAACGCCATTAATAATTTTAATTGATAATTATTCTCTTCCATATTTCCATGAGAAGGGCCTACGTTTATAATAGAGTGGATTCATACCAGTACCGGAGGTGCTTCATTTTCATGAGTAACGAAATTGTAGACATTATTGTCATTGGCGGAGGGCCTGCCGGGATGTTCGCGTCGTTCTACGGCGGGATGCGCCAGGCTTCTGTCAAGCTGATCGAAAGCATGCCGCAGCTCGGCGGGCAGCTGGCCGCGCTCTATCCGGAGAAATACATCTATGATGTCGCCGGCTTCCCCAAAGTTACCGCTCAAGAGCTCGTCAACAATCTGGATGCCCAGATGAAGCATTTTACAGGGATCAACATTTGCCTGGAAGAAAAGGTGCTGCGTGTAGAGAAGAAGGACGAGCGGCTATTTGAAATTACGACGGATAAAGGCGTGCATCAGTCCAGAGCCGTCATCATCACCGGGGGCGTAGGAGCATTCGAGCCAAGAAGGCTGGAGCTGCCGGAAGCCGCCAAGTATGAGAAAAAGAACCTGCACTACTTCGTTAGCGACCTGCATAAATTCAAAAACCAGAAGGTGCTGATCAGCGGCGGCGGCGATTCCGCAGTCGATTGGGCGTTGATGCTGGAGCCGATCGCCGAGCAGGTTACGCTGATCCACCGCCGGGACAAGTTCCGTGCGCATGAGCATAGCGTCGAGAACTTGATGAAGTCCAAAGTAAACGTGCTGACCCCCAAAGAAATCGTCTCGCTGCACGGAACGGACAACATCTCCTCCGTCGTGCTGAGCGACATCAAGTCGGGCGAGCAAACGATCGTCGACGTGGACGCCGTCATCGTCAACTTCGGCTTCGTATCCTCCCTCGGTCCGATCGGCGAGTGGGGCTTGCAGATCGAGAACGGCTCTATCGTCGTTGACTCGCGCATGGAGACGAACATCCCCGGTATTTTCGCCGCCGGCGACATTACGACCTATCCCGGCAAGCTCAAGCTGATCGCCGTAGGCTTCGGCGAAGCTCCGACCGCCATAAACAATGCGAAGGTTTACATTGACCCTTCGGCGAAGCTGTCCCCGGGCCATAGCTCGAACATGAAGCTGTAGGTTCCGAACACCGCGCCATCCGTGCGGCCCTCCTCTGTTGCGGAAGGCTTCCGAAGAAAAAACCTCCGTCGGGCTCCCATGCTTTTGGTGCGTGGGAGGAATGGATATGCGGTTTCAGCCGCTCTTGAAGTCGTGTCCAACGGGGATTTATTTGTGGTTAGGACACGACTTTAAAGGCGCAGCTTTCGCTTTTCACCCGACATCCCTCCCATTTCCGCTACTTCTTGCTTCAGTAAAAAAAGACATCCGCTTGGAGCTTACCAAGACAGATGTCTTTTTTCAATGGCTGCTTTTTCTCCAAAACGGCTTCAGCACCACGATTATCGTCACCCAGTTCCTGCAGGAACGTCAATGATCGGCATAGGCCGGCGGCCGACCGGGGGGTTACCCATTGAATTCGGTCGTTTTCATGCGCCTAGACTTAAGCTCGCTTTACTTTCGGAGATAAAAAAAAGCGCAAGTCAACTGACCTGCGCATCATCCTGTCTAAAATAGTTCAAGTCAAGCTGACGCCGATGGATCTCTTCCAGCAGTAATTCGACAAATTCTTCTTCAAGCTTCAAGTCCAGGGCTTTAAAGTAGGATTCCACCAAAATCTCATTGCTGATTAGCTTCATGGCCATCACCTTGCTTCTCTTTAAAGTAAAGTTATATTACCATGTATGGAAATCTAGAACAAGCGTTCTGTTATCCACATCCAACTGTGTACAAGCTGTGGGTATGATGTTGATAAGAAGGGTAAGACGGGGCTTTATACGGTAGGATATGTGGACAAAGTTATACACATGCTGGCGGGCGGGCATTTCAATAAAAAAATTTAATCACCATTAGCCCTTCCTTTTCATCCGAGTGGAGTCATTTTTCTCATCTTTTTATTTTCACATCCCCTTTTATCGCGAGCTTTCGTTCACCATGGCACTTTGCGCAACGCTCTACTTCGCCGTCATCATCTACAACGTCATCCAAGGCATCAGGGTACTATTGAATAAATAGTACCCTGACTGGCGCCGATTCGTCCGAACCACCCTGCAACCGCTTGCATATAATGCTTCAAGGGCTCGGACTCCAACCGCTGCCGCCCCTACTGCTCGTGCAGAAAGGATGGTGTGAGATCGGATGTCCTTATACAATGGCTTAACCGCTTGCCTCGGCCTGCTGCTTGCATCCGCCCCCTGGTGGACGGGCACAAGCGGCCATGAGCCGGCCGTATGGACCGGAATAACGCTCGGCTTTCTTCAGCTTTTCGCTTCCTTAAGCGCACGCGGACAGTCGGGCTGGTCATCGGCGCCGCATTGGGTATCCCTGCTTTGCGGCGTAGCCTTCCTGATTTTCCCGTTTGCCTTCCATCTGGCTTGGCCTGTGGCAATCCTGTATATCGCCGGCGGCTATGCAACCGTGCTCCTCAACTACGCCTCGATGAATCGGTCAACTCCGTCGCCATAAACCATCATCGTTCCCAGAGCTGCAGCCCCCGTCCATCCGGCGCGGGCTGTTTCGCCTGTCCGCAGGAGACGCGATGGAACCCTGACCGCCCTCCATGCTCTTTCACGCTCGCGGCGAAAGCGGCGCATGCCAAAAAGCCCTTCATCCCGGCATGCGTTAGCGGCACACCCGAATGAAGGGCCGTATTCGTGATTCGTACAACGATGATTCGATTAATCCTCGCAAGGCTGCGCCAGCACCGCATCCTCTTCCTTCGTCCGGAACGATTGACCGCAGCCGCAGGATGCCACTGCGTTCGGATTCTGGATCGTGAAGCCTCCGCCAATTCCCGTGTCCTGGAAATCAATCTCGACGCCGTACAAATACTTGGAGCTTTCCTCGTCCACAACGACCTTCAGTCCATGGATCTCCATAACCTTGTCGCCTTCCTGCTCGTTGTCGTCAAAACCCATGCCATAGGAAAAGCCGCTGCAGCCGCCGGACTTCACGCCGATGCGAAGAAACAGATTTTCCGCTTCCTCCGCCTGAAGCATTTGTTTGATTTTATCGCTAGCCGTCTCGCTGATCGTAATCATAGAAACTCAGCCTCCCTTGCGTCCAAGTTAAAGTCAATCCAAGCCGTTCTATATAAAAGTATACTCCTTTACGACCGACACCTCAAGGGAATTGGCATGATCTGCTTTTTCTCTGCTTGTCGATGTAGTAAAAGCGAAGCAGCAGCAAGTCCAGCTGCTCGCTGCAGCGATGAACCTCAGGATGCATCAGTCCGAGCTCCACCCCCAAACGAACCATCCGTTCGCGGGTATGTTCTATTTCAAGCGTCAACGTAATATGCAGGTCAGCCAAATTGTCCGTCAAGCCACCTTACACCGCCTATCCAACAAATACCGTCTCTCCTTGCCAACAAAAAAGAAGTATACTAGATTTCGGCTGCGAAGAAAATAGATAATCTGAAATATTGCCCCGTTGGGACATGAGGTTTATAATAAGATGTATTGCTCGTACGTATGCACGGCATAGACAGGATTTATAGGTAGACCGTTTTAACTAGATTGGTAAGCAAGATTTTGACGAATGCGCCCATGAGCCAACCGCCCATGGGCGCGTATCCAGTTTACGGAGGTGGACCGAAGTGAGCACCGCAATCAGCAACGAACAGCTGCGTATGGCGGCTATCGCCGAAAAGGTAGAGCATGGCGAGCGCCTCTCCTTGGAGGACGGCGTATTTCTCTACGAATCCGATGACCTGCTGACAATCGGTCAGTTGGCCAATAAAGTGAACCTGCGCAAAAACGGCAAGAAGGTGTACTTTGTCGACAACATGAGCTTGTATTTCACCAATGTGTGCGAAGAGCATTGCGCTTTCTGCCACTTCCGCCGCGATGAAGGCGAGGAGGGCGCTTATACGCTGACTCCGGAGCAAATGTTCGATTATATCGACAAACATTACCACCCGGGCATGCGGGAATTTCATATCACAGGCGGGCATAACGCGGGCGTGCCTTTCCAATACTATGTAGACTGCATTCGCGGTTTGAAGCAGCGTTACCCGAATGTGACCATCAAGGCGCATACGGCGGCCGAGATCGAATTTTTCTCCAGGTTAAGCGGCAAAAGCTACAAGGAAGTGCTGCAAGAGCTGATCGACGCCGGACTCGGCACGATGCCCGGCGGAGGCGCGGAGATTTTGTCGGAGCGCTACCGCAAGAAAATGCGTCTTGTGGATAAAGCATCCGCCGACGAATGGCTGGACGTTCACCGGACCGCGCATCAGCTCGGCATGAAAACCCATGCGACGATGCTCTTCGGTTCCATCGAGACGTACGAGGAGCGGATTCGTCATTTGATGTATTTGCGCGAGCTGCAGGATGAGACCGGCGGCTTTATGGTTTTCATCCCCAATGCCGTCCAGCCGGCCAGCGTAGATGCCGGTCTGAAGCGGCGGGTATCCGCTTATGACAATCTGCGGACGATTGCCATCAGCCGCCTTATGCTGGACAACATTCAGCATGTGAAGGCGTATTTCATCAACTTGGGCACCCAACTGACCCAGATCGCGTTTGCTTTCGGCGCTTCGGACGCTCATGGCACGATTATTCAAGAACGCATCAGCCATGCAGCCGGGGCCACGTCCCCCGAAGGTTTGACCCGGGACGAGCTTGTACACTTGATCAAGGGAGCCGGTCGCATCCCGGTGGAGCGGGATACTTTCTACAACGAGATCAAGGTTTACGAATAAGCATGTGAGAAAGGGTTTGCCGTTCTTATGAAAAAACTCGTTATTCTAGGCGGAGGGTATGGGGGCTTGACGGTAGCGCAGCAGCTGCTTGACGCGGATATTCCGGGAGACACGGCGATGATAATGGTCGACCGGATGCCTTATCAGGGCTTGAAAACGGAGTATTACGCGCTCGCTGCCGGAACGGTCTCGGATCAGGATATCCGGGTTCACTTCCCGGTCGATCCCCGGCTTATTCTGAAGTACGGCGAAGTGGCAAGCGTAGATCTGGATGCCAAACTCATTCACTTCGAGAACGATGAGCCGCTCTCTTATGATTGGCTCGTCATCGCGCTGGGCTGTGTGGATAAATATCACGGCATCGAAGGGGCTCAGCAGTTTTCGCAAAGCATCCAGTCGCTGTCCTCGACGCGCAAAACGTACCAGGCCACCAATGACGCCAAGCCTTACGGACAAATTTCCATCGTAGGCGGCGGTCTCAGCGGGGTCGAGATGGCAGCCGAGCTTCGGGAGAGCCGTCCGGATCTCAACATTCGTATTATCGACCGAGGCGCCAGCGTACTGTCGCCCTTCCCTGAGAAGGTGCGCAAGTTCGTCCGCGAGTGGATGCTGGAGCATGATATCGAGCTGCGCACCCATGTCTCCTTGAACAAGCTTGAGCCGGGCGTGCTGTATAACGGGGCGGAAATCATCTATACCGACGTCACGATCTGGACGGCCGGCATCCAGCCGAGCCCGATCGTACAGAACCTGAATTTGCCCAAAGACGCCCAGGGTCGGCTGATCATCAACGACTACCACCAGTTGCCCGACTACACGAACGTCTATGTCGTAGGCGACTGTGCGTCGCTCCCCTTCTCGCCGAGCGGCCAGGCTGCAGAGGCGCAGGGGGAGCAGGTCGCCGATGTCCTGTTGGCTGTCTGGAAAAACGAAACTCCCCGGCTCGGCAAAATCAAGCTCAAGGGAGTTCTGGGTTCGCTCGGCAAAAAGTCCGGCTTCGGCCTGATGGGCAAGCGGACGGTCATGACCGGCATGATGCCGCGCGCGCTCAAGAGCGGCGTGCTCTGGATGTCGAAGCACCACTTCGGCTGAGCGGCTTAAGCTAATCCGAATCGCTTAAGAGATCGAGCATGTCCTCGATCTCTTTGATTTTGGCTCGCACAGCCTGCCCAAGTCCTTCCGCCGTCTCGGCTGCGACGATCTCGCCGTTCACGAGCGCAAAAGGAAACAGGTAGCATTCGCCGCAATTCCCCAAGCACCCGTACTCCAGCACATCATACTCCGGATTGGCTTCCAGCTCTTGCATCAGCTTATCCGTTCCGTGATGCATATTGCTGGCGCAAAATTCGATGATAGGTCTCACGGACGCATTACTCCTTTACAGCCATTTTAATTTTCTGACGATTGTACTATAATAAAGGATAGAAGGGAGATGAAGCACATGAGCGAAAATACGCAGCAAAGCACCATGTATGATGAAGTGCTTGAAGTTCTAGATAAACTTCGTCCATTCCTGCAGCGCGATGGCGGCGACGTCGAGCTGGTGGACGTAGAGGATGGTATCGTCAAGTTGAGACTGATGGGCGCTTGCGGCAGCTGCCCGAGCTCCACGATTACGCTGAAGGCCGGTATCGAGCGCGCGCTGCTCGAAGAGGTGGAAGGCGTTCAGGAAGTTATGCAAGTATTCTAAGCCCCGTTTTCGCAAGCTGCGGAAGGGATTTCAGGCGAGAGGGTCGATCGGAGACGGTCGGCCCTTTTCCTTATGCCTTAAGCTCAGCTTCCCCCGTTCTCCTGCATCAGGCAACCTTGAACGGGAACTGGAAACGGCAGGCTTCCCGTACGGTACATAAGGACCACGCGCCGCAAGGCGCAGTCCTCACGTCCCGGCAGCCGAGCCGGCGCTCGTCCCATCCCGCACCGTTCCCCCGCTTACCATCGCGCGGATCGGGTCCAGACCGCCTGACACATCGATTATATTGCCCGTCAGGAAGTCGGAACGGCTCTCGCACAGGAACGCAATCACGCGGGAAATATCTTCCCCTGTACCCGGACGCCCCCGCGGGGATTCATCGTCATGAAGATGCTCGGCCTCTTCGATCAGACGCTCCTTATTGGCCCCCCGTATATCGCCCGGACAGATCATATTGACCGTGATGCCGCCTCCGGCCTCTTCGACCGCCAGCGTTTTGGTGAAGGAGACGAGTCCTACCTTCGCAGCCGCGTAAACGGCCCTATGCGGCCAGCCCCTCGCCTCGGACGCGTGACCGAAGCCGAAGTGGATGATGCGTCCCCACCCATTCTCCCGCATGCCGGGAATCACCAGATGATCCAAATGCATGACTCCGATGAGATTGCCCTGCATAAGCCCTTCGATCTCCGCCGCCTCATATTCCCGGAAAAAACGCCGTTCCCGGATAAAGGGGCCTGCGTTGTTGACGAGCACATCGACTCGGCCGAAGCGAGCTTCCGCCTCCCTCACAAGCCTTTCCCGGTCAGCCGTCTTCGAGACGTCGGCCTGCACCGCGTGACAATTCGCGCCGAGCTGCCGGATACGCTGGCATAACGTATCCGCTTCGGCTTCGCTATGTACATAATTGACAACGATATCGAAACCCCGTTCGGCCAGCTGAAGGGCCGTCATCCTGCCGAGTCCTTTGGCGCTCCCGGTAATGAGCGCGACCTTTCGTGATGGCTCCATGCCCATCCCTCCCGCAGGCTTAGTCTACCTTTCAGTATAGTCGATGCGGATGTCCGATTCAACGACGCCTGCCCGCATCGCCGCCCTCCCGGGCTTTCTGCCGGCTGCGCACGGGAGCCTTGGAAGGGGGATGCTTGGCTATGTACCGGAAAGCGATCGCAACAATCCGGAACGTCATCTCGCAGCCGGCCTCCAGATCGGCCAGATTGCCGTCAATCTCCTCCGCCTCGGGACGGATGCGCTCGCCGGGCTTGCTCTCCCTGGCCTTGATCAGGTCGTCCAGCAGATCCGCATCGATCGTGTGAATCTCCATGTTCCGTTGATTGCGGAGCCGGGCCACCGGTTCCTTGTAGCTCATTTTCAGTTCATACAGCATCTGCTCCAAGTCTGTATACAAGCCGTTCTGATGCATATTCCGGAGAACGGTAAAATAAGAAAATCGCGACTTGATCCGCTCCGTCTGCAGCGCAAACCGTTCATTGAGGAATTGCCCCAGCTTGTCCAGAATAGCAAACAGCCGGATCAGCGCGTTTTTATAATAATACAAATGCCGGTTGTACTGCTCGCGCTCGTCAGGCGGCATCTGATCGACCAGCGTCGTATCCACAAGACGGCCGTAGCGGCTTGCCGCATACTGGCTTTGCTCCAGTTCGTCAATTGACCGCAGGAAGCTCTGGCTCCATATCGCAAACCGCTGCTCCTGCGGAGTTTGCCGCTCCTGGGGAATCAGCGTCAGCGTATGCATGTATTGGCGGATGGCTTCGTTTGCTTCTCTCAATAGCCCTTCTTCCTTGCGCGGCGGTTCATCGAATAATGCTCTCAACATGTCGTATGCTCCCCATTTCTCGCGGAATGCCGTATCTCTTCTGCTAGTATACCCTATGGAAGGTTGGAACACTACGGCTGGTTGCGCTCTCCCTGACAGCCCATCAGTCTGCAGACTGATGGGAACTACATGGAAAAAGCCGGGCCTCCTGATCGGGAGCCCGGCTGAGTACAAAACAGTCGATTATTTGACGACAAGAACAGGAATCCGGGCGTGCTGCACGACATTATGGCTGACGCTGCCCAGCACAAGCTCGCCGATCCCGCTGAGCCCCCTGCTGCCGATGACGATGACATCGGCGGCGGACTCCTCGGCAAAGTTCAAAATCGCTTTGGCCGGCGATCCTTGCAAAGTCGTAACCTCCACCTGCTCTACGCCAAGCTCGAGCGCCCGGGCTTGCGCCTTCTGCTCGAGCGCTTGCGTGTACTCGTACTCCTCCTTGGCCATAGCCGGGGGAGCGGCTACGAACGCATCGCCGATGACGAGCGACGGCCAATAGAACACATGAATCACCTTCAGCTTCGCTTCCGGCGACAGGGCCGCCAGACGGGCTCCCGTGTCAAGCGCGCGCTCCGAGATGTCCGATCCGTCATAAGCAACCAGAATGTTTCCATACAGCATACGAACTCCTCCTCTCTTCTACTGTTTACTACCCTCTTCCGGCTCCTTGCTAAACCTACCGCAGCCTGCGCGCCCCGTAAGCCTGCCCATGCGAGCCGGCCGTGTGAAGCGAAGCGATCGCTGCGTAGCACAAGACGCCGAATAAACAAGAGATCAGCACCGCGTGCAGCAAGCTGGCCAGCAAATAAATATCATAGCCGATCGACAGCGTGACAAATCCGCCGCTGAGAATCTGCAGAACGACCAGCACGACCGACAGCTGCACCGATTGGTACATCCCGCTATCGCGGCCAGCTTGTCCGCGAATAAACAGAAACAGCGCGATCAGCGCAAGCCCGAGGACCGCAGCTCCCACCCGATGGATGAAGGCGATGGCCGTAGGACCGGACAGCTCAGGGATAACCTGCCCATTGCAAAGCGGCCAGCCGATACAGCCTCCCATCGCCTCGGTGTGACGGACGAACGCGCCCAGATAAACCACAACATAACTGTAGACCAATACCGCCCAGACGGAGAAGCGCACTCCCCGGGTCAGCCGGGTGCCATCGCCATTGTACATAGCGTCGCCATACTTCGTAAAAACCAGATACAGCAGCAGCGTAAAGGCGAAGGACATCAGCGAGAAGCCGAAGTGCAGCGCGAGCACCGCCGACGACTGCGGCCATACGACCGCCATGGCGCCCAGAATCGCCTGCAGTACGGTGAAGAACATGGCGCCGCCGACATACCACTTGGCATCCCGGCGTCTGCTGTACAAAAACACAAGAATGGTAGTGACGAGCAGGATCAATCCGACAACGCCGACCACAAAGCGGTGGCTGTATTCGATAAGCGATTCAATCGTGTACGCAGGAATAAACTTTCCATTGCAAAGCGGCCAGTCATCCCCGCAGCCCCGGCCCGATTCCGTTTTGGTAACGAGCGCGCCCATTACCAGAATCAGAAACATGCCCAGCATGCTGGCGAGTGACCAAGCTTTCATTCTTCGCTCCATTTTCATCCGCTTTCACCCGTTTCTTTCGTTCGTTACTTCCTTGTCGAGCACATGCAACGATGTTCTGTCAGTACGAACATTCATTAACATTATAACGATTAATAGGGGGCAATTCCACGCGGAAATGTTACAAAGCCATGAAAGAAGAAGTCCGGTGCGCGACGGTACAATCGCACTCCGGACTTCTTCGGTAAATAAGGCGCCTGCTTGCGCGCATCATACGGCCGCTTAGGAGTTGACGGCTCCGGCAACCTCGACCGCACGGTCAAGGAATTGCTCGATTTCATCTCTCGTCTTGCGCAGCTTGCTGACGAAACGGACCAGCTCCTGACCGTTCCGGAACACAATAAAGCTGGGAATGCCCAGAATATTGAGCTCGCTGCACAGGTCGGGAAGGTCGTCGCGGTCCACGTGAACGAACCGGAGACGGTCCTCGTAAGCCGCTTCAACCTCCGGCATAAACGGATCGATGAAGTGGCAGTCCTTGCACCAGGTCGTCTTGAAGACGGCCACGGTGGGCTTATCGTCCGCTACGATTTCCTTGAAGCGCTCTTCGCTTTTTACCTGTTCCATACGGATCACCTCTACCCACTTATAGCACTCGGGGGATCGTCTGTCAATCTCGTCCCTGATGTCCATTTCCACGAATTGCATATTTACAATAATTCCTAAAAGTGATATCATAAAAATATCAAATCGATATACAAACAATATCCACCCCCACTTCACTTTATAAGGAGATGAATGTGAAATGAATGAAAAGAAACCTTGGGTTTTAAACGGCTTTATCGGCCTGCTTATCCTCGCTGTCGTCGGTATCGCCGGAGCCTGGCTGATGGTTCAGACGGAATCGCCGGTGCTTGGCGTCATTCTGGCTATCGTATCCGTCACCTTGCTGTCGGGTCTGACGATCGTGCAGCCCAATCAGGCTATGGTTGTAACGTTCTTCGGCAGCTACGCCGGAACGATCCGCCAGAGCGGCATCTGGATGACCACCCCGTTCTCCGTCCGCAAAAAGGTATCGCTGAGAGTCCGCAACTTCAACAGCACGAAGCTGAAGGTCAACGATATCGAAGGCAATCCGATCGAGATCGCGGCTGTCGTCGTATTTCGGGTCATCGATTCGGCCAAAGCTACGTTCGATGTGGACAATTACGAGCAGTTCGTCGAGATTCAAAGTGAAACGGCGCTGCGGCATGTAGCCGGCAAATATCCGTACGATATGTTCGATGAAGCCGGCTACTCTCTGCGCGGCAATTCGGATGAGGTCGCCAGAGAGCTTGCCCGTGAGCTGCAGGAGAGGCTGTCCGTCGCAGGGGTAGAAGTGATGGAGGCGCGCCTCACCCATCTCGCTTACTCCACCGAGATCGCCAGCGCCATGCTGCAGCGTCAGCAGGCGGCCGCTATCATCGCGGCGCGCTCCAAAATCGTCGAGGGGGCTGTAGGAATGGTCCAGCTGGCAATCTCCCAGCTTCAGGAAGAGGGCGTCATCGAGCTGGATGAGGAACGCAAGGCGGCGATGATTAACAATCTGCTGGTGGCCATCGTGTCCGATCGCTCGGCAAGCCCGGTGATCAACACGGGAAGCCTGTACTAAGGCGTCCGCCATGGCCGCTAAGAAAAATTTTGCGCTCCGGCTGGACCCCAAGCTTTACGAGGCGCTTGAGCGATGGGCGGCCGATGATTTTCGCAGCGTAAACAGCCATATCGAGTATTTGCTGCGGGAGGCGGCCGCGCGGGCTGGAAGACTCGGACCGCAGCGCCCTTCCGCCGCCCCGCCTGCCGATTCGCCGGCGTCCGGCTCAGCCGGCCAAGACACCAAGGAAACCGAATAACGGGCCTCCTTCGGCCGGCTCCCGATAATCCTTTGTTGCGAAGGGATTGTCCGGGAGCCGGCCGTTTTCATGTTTTCATCATGAGCGGGCCTTACCACGCATATCGGGCAGCACGCAGGCATAACATGCCGGCGCTTGGGATAATCTAACAGAGAACAGGATCGCTGCAGAACGGCTTTGTGCTCCCAGCCGGGGGGATGGATGTACTTGCTGGGCTTACAACAAAAAGGCCCGGGATGCTTCTCGCATCCCGGACCTTCGGATCGTCGCTTAGTCGCGTGTAATCTCCACGGTTTGTGTCTCTTGCGTCCAGCCGACCTTCGCGCTCATGCTTTCGGCCACGAAGCGGACCGGCACATAGGTGCTGCCTTCCACCAGTACGGCAGGCTGCTCCAAAGCAAACGCCTTGCCGTTCACCGTCGCCTCTTTGCTGTCAATCGTCAGAACGGCCACGCTGCCCGTAAGCGGATCGGTAATTTTCACCTGCTTGGCAGCTGCGTCCCATTCGATCTCGGCGTCCAGCTGCTCCGTCACGAAGCGGACAGGCACCATAACCGTTCCCTGTTCGTTGTAAGGCTGCGGCAGGAAGCTCAAGCTGTCGTCGCCAGGGGCAGGCACCTGCATGCTGATTTGCTTTTTGGTGATCTTCAGATCATTTTTCAGCAGCTTATACAGATCGGATTGCGGCTCAAGCAGGCTTACGAACTTGCTTGCAGTCATTCGTCCCGAATCGCTCACCAAGTCGGTGACGCCGCCGGATACGTCAACTTTGTCGATCGTAACCGGCTTATTGATGTCCCACACTTCGCTGGTCGAAGTAATTTTGACCGCTTCGATACCTTGCTCAGCCCATGCCGGCACAGCCAGATTCATTTCCATCTCCGACTTGCGCGTAAAGTGGTCCTTATCCAGATACAGGTCCATCTTCAGCGACTGATTATCGTTCAAAACTTCCTTCAGGCTACCGCCCTCAGAGCCTGGCAGATTGTCGACCGTTTGGTCGAATTCCGCTACGGCTTTCTCCAGCGTGCTTTTCAGGAAGGTAAAGATGAATTCTACAGCGAGCGTCTTGTTCTCCAGGAACGGGGCGACCTGCTCCATCTGCATGCTGCCCGCTTCGTCCGCTGCGGCAGCCTTCATCGATTCCTTGACAATCGGCATATACAGATCATAGATAACGGCGATGAATTCCTTAAGCCCTTCCTCGTCCTTCAGCACATTCTGGAGGAAGCCTTTGACCAGACCGATGACTTCGCCGCCTTTGATCTCAAGAGACAGCTTCTGCGTCTGCAGCGATTCTCCATTCACCGTGATCGAAGCTTCTTCAGCCGATATTTTCTTCGGATTCGGGAAGTTATTCGTGAAGAAGCCTACCAGCTTCGGCATCGAATCGACGGCCTTCAGCGTAAGCTCCTGCAGCTGCTTTTGCAGCTCGGCTGTCAGCGTTATCCCTTCGGCCTGGGAGCTGAACGCTGCGCTGTTGCGGATAACGATCGGCTTCTTGGCTCCTTCAATATCGATCGTGTAGTCCATATCCGTCATGGTGAAATGGAATGGGATTTTCGAACTGCCATAGGAAAGCGTCCCCTTAATAGACGCTTTGGTCAAGCTCTCCTGCTTGGAGTCGGTAATATCGATCTTGACGTTCTTGAACAGGTCCAGGATGCGCTTCTGTTCGGAGGTCAAGGACGCGGACGGGGTCTGAACGAGCTCTAAGGTCAAGTTTGACGTCCCTTGCGCCGATTTGACGGAGTAGGTGTTCGAGATGGCTTTATTGACATCCACCGTTCCCACCGGGGCGCAACCCGCCAGGCCAAGCGCCAGGGCAGAAGCCATCAGGCCCGCTTTGAAGTTCCAACTTCTTTTCTTCATCTTCTACCTCCTACATTCTACTAATATGTATACCATTAGTTATATACGCGGCTTTATGGGCAAATGTTTCGTTCTATGCAACAAACAAACCTTGTTTAAGCATGCACCCTCATTTATTTACACAGGTGGAGATGAGATGAATCGCTATTCAGCACGAAAATCGGCGATCCGGGCTGGCTTGGACAGGTTGGCCCCTCTGGCCCGGACCGTGCGCATGACTGCACGCCATCTGCTGCAGATGCTCGCTGCGGCAGCGAATGGCCGCCGGAGACCGGACGCGGAGGCCCCTGGGATCATTCGCGTGAATCCGGCGGCCGTCCGCGCGCTGACCGAGCGATGCCGCTGGAAGCTGAGCCTTCCCGGCTCCGGCAAGCCGGGAGGGAGCCTGACCGTCCCGGAGCAGCGGCTGCTGGCCCGCATCCGAGCGGAGCGGGATGCCTGCGGCCGCAACAACCTGACGCGCACGGCCGCCTATTTGCGCGTCTACCGAGACCGCCCGGAGCTGCACTGGGCGCTGCTCGCCCATATGGTGTCGCGCAACGGAGGCTGGACGATGACCGATCTCAGGGGAGAGTTCCTCCCCCATCTGCTCGCCGAGCAGCAGCGGGCCTGGGTGTTCGGCTTCCTGGAGCGGGCGAACGCGCTTATTTTCCGGGACGCTTATCCCCAGCTGCTCCTGTACGAGGCCAGCCTGCAGGCGCGGAGACCGCTCTTTCATCTGCTGCCGGAGCTGGGCGTATCCGCCGTGATGCGTCCGTTGTGGGAGATGTTCTGGGAGCAGCCCGACCCCGCCTTGCTCACGATCGGGCTTATCGTGAACGAGCAGCATTATATCGAGGAGCGCGTCGTGCGCAATCCCGCATACCGGAAGCATGTGGTCGATACGCTGTTTTTTCAGATGCAGTCCTTGCTGCAATTGAACCAAGTCGTATTTCCCTACGACCGGGACGGGGAATGCCGGCTGGCCGGGCTGACGCTGGAGAGCTTCAGCAGCTTGCATGAGCGGATCGAGGTCGGCAAACAGCTGTACGCGATATTGTTCTGCATCCCCGAAGTCAAGGAGGGCGTCCGTCGTTTCGCCTTCGCCAAGCGTCATACCGCCTCCCGCGCGGACTACTGGCCGCATCTCTTCAGCCCGGTCCGGTCAGGCGTTCCGCCGCGGCGCAATCAGCTCCGTGAGCGCCTTGAAGGCCATCGCCTGATGCCGGGCGCCGGGAAGCTGTACAGCCCGTCCCTGCAGGAGGCGTGGCCCGACCGGCCGGTGGCCGCACCCGAGCGGGGCGACTGGTTCAGGGAGCTGGCCGCATTGGATTATTGGCGCGATATCCGTACGCCGGACAGCTGCGATATGACGCAAGCCTTCGGCAGCGGCTTGAAAAAGCTTGAGCTGGCCGTGCTCGCCGGCGAGCTGTTCGTGTAAGCCTGCAGCCCGGCTGAGACGGGATATGGCGCTTGCACCGGTTGGGCTGACCGCAAACGAGAGAACTGTTTGGCGGGAGGATTCGGCTGTGCTGCGGAGAAACGTGCGGCCGCACGGCTAATAAGCCGGTCCGGACGAGATTGGATATCTCGATCCGGACCGGCTTATTTTCGTCAAGCGGCTTCAGCTTCCATGGAGTGGCTATGCCCAGCAGGCGCAGACGCTACGCCTGGCCCTCATCCGATGCCTTCCTGGCCCCGGGAAGCCGGGACAGCAGCGGCTTTAGCAGCTTGCGCAGCGGACCCGGCAGGCTGTTCAGCTCCTGCAAGGTCATGACGCGCGTTGCGAACAGCAGCAGCGTATACAGCACGCCGACGATGCCGCATACTACGACGGCTTGCACGAGATCATTGGCGCGCAGCGACGCGAACGGCCTTATATATGCGCCTGCGGTCCAGTCTGCCAGCAGCCCCGCCAGCACGACAAGCGCTGTCGATACGGCCAGCGCTCCCCAGCGGCGTAAGGTGAAAACTTGGAAGGGCACGGCCTGATGCAGCACCCGCACATTGATCGCGGTCATCAGGATGAAGCAGGCTGCCGTGGCGGCAATGATCCCGTAGATGCCCCATAGCGGAGCCAGCGCGAAGCTGAGCAGCAGCTTGACCGCGATGCCGGCCGCAACGCCGAGCACCAGCGGCTTCATCCGTCCCATCCCCATCAGCACGGCGCCGGAGGTTTGCATGACGATCTGAAAGATCGCCGATACCGTGAGCGCGGCGATGATCGGACCGGCATATGCCTCCACCACAGCCGAACCGGTGGAGTTGCCGAATATAAATCCGTTGAGCGGCCTGGCGCCCAGAGCGATCAGCAGCACCATCGGCAGTCCGGACAGCAGTGCCAGCTGCAGCACCTTGGACGTTTGGGCGGATACCTGCTTCAGATCGTTCTGCGAGTAGGCCCCCGATATGATCGGCACGATCGACTGGCTCAAGGCGACCGCCAATATTATCGGGATGCCGGCCAGCGATTGGGCGCGTCCCGTCAATATCCCCAGCAGTTCGCGCGCCGTATGCTCGCCTGTCTGATCCTTCAGCAGCAGCGTCACGATCGAGGAATCGATCGTATAGATCAGGGTGACGGTCATGGAGAAAATGACGATCGGCACGGACAGCTTGAACAGCTGCGCATAAATCGCGCGGAAGCTCAGCGGCGGACCGGCCGAAGCTGCACCGGAGGCCGGCGCCCCCGCGATGGCCGCTCTGGCGCCGGAAGCCGAAGCTTCTGCGGCAGATGCCTTGGCTCCGGCTGCGCCGGAGGCTTCTTGCCCGGCGGCGCGCTCGCCCCGGTCTCGGCGTCTTAAGCGCAGCGCATAATACAGCATCACGGCCGCGGCCGCCACGCTGCCCATCACCCCGCCGAACGAAGCGCCCGCCACCGCGGCGTCCAGACTGTGGCTAAGCAGCAGGTAAGCCAGCACGACGGAAGTCGCGACTCGGAATATTTGCTCGATAATCTGCGAGATGCCGCCCGGCATCATCATCCGGCGTCCCTGGAAATACCCCCGCATGATGGCGATAAGCGGGAACAGCAGCAGCGCCGGGGCGATGGCCTGAATCGGCAGCGTCGCCTGCGGGTTGATGATGCTGCGGGCGAAGTATGGCGCTCCCGCGTACATGATCGCCGTCATCACGACGCCGGCGATCGCCGCAAACCATAACGCCGCGCGGTAGATGCGGTCGGCCTCTTCATGCCGTCCGAGCGAGGTCCGCTCCGAGATCATTTTACTGAGCGCGCTCGGGATACCCGCTGTGGCGACAACGAGCAGCAGGGAATACAAATTGAAGGCAATCCCGTATGCGGCCATCCCGATATCTCCGAGCAGGTAGACGAGCGGAATGCGCTGCACAACGCCAAGCGCCCGCGCCACGAGCGCAGCCAGCGTCAGAATCAGCGTCCCTTTTACTAACGAGTCCTTCGAGTCCTTCGAGTCCTTAGCGTCCTTTGAATCCTTCGACAACGTGGAATCCCTTCTTCCCATCCGATATTCGCGTCCGATCATTCACGCGAAAGACCGCCCGGCGCCGGCCAGTCGGTCTTCTCATCCAACCTAGTTCGTAGATCTAACCCGGTATCCGTTACGTATAACGAACCACCCAGACGATAAACAAAATGATCATCAGCAGCTGCAGCGTAAACTTGACGAACAAGCCGGAGAAAAATCCGACCAGCGCTCCGAGACCCGCGCGCAGCGATTGACGGAACGGCGTGCCCACGATCAGCTCGCCGATCACCGCCCCGAGAAAAGGACCGGCAATCAGACCGACGACCGGGATCACGAACGGTCCGACGATCAGGCCGATCGTGCTTCCGACGACGGAGGCGCGATTGCCCCCGAATCGTTTGACCCCGATCGCGTTGACCAGGTAATCGGCGACCATCAGCACAGCCACGATCGTCGTCTGAATAAGCCAAAACCAGAGGCCGAACGGCTCGAAGCCGATCATAAATCCATACACAAAGTAAGCCCCGTATATCGCCAGCGCCCCCGGAAGCACCGGGTACACCGCTCCGGCCATGCCGACGACAAACAGGATGATGATGATAATCCATGCCGTAATGACCATATCGATCACTCCTTTCCCCGTCTATTCCGTCCTTCATTCATTTCTTGCGCTGCAAAGACGATCAGACAAGCGCATGCTCCCTGATGATTTTGGCTACGCCATGCTCGTCATTGGACAGGGTGACCGTATCCGCCAGCCCCTTGACCTCCTCTTGAGCGTTGCCCATAGCCACCCCAAGCCCCGCTTCCCGGATCATGGCAATATCGTTTTGGCTGTCGCCCATTGCGATCACCTGGGACATATCGAAGCCATACAGCTCGCACAGCCTGCGCAGGCCGGTCGCCTTGGTGACGCCCTTCGGGTTCAATTCGATATTGCACGGATGCGAGTTCGTAATTTCGTACAGCTGCGTCTTCTCCAGCTGCTCCCGGATGATGAGCAGCGACTCCAGATTTTCCGTGTAATAGCCGAACTTCAGCCATTCCCGGTCATGCAGCTTGCCGACCTCATTCCAAGATTCCTTGTTGAAAATCCCAGTTACCGAATAAGCCCAAAACCACGGGTCATACTGGACGGCCAGCTCATACATCCGCTCTACCTGCTCCACCTTCAGCGTATGCCGCTCCAGCAGCTCGTCCGGCGTCTTCCAGACCTCGCCTCCGTTCACCGTGACCAGAGGCGACTGCAGGCCAAGTTCAACCGCATAGGGCAGAGCCTTCTGCAGACCCCGTCCTGTAGCGAACACAACCTTGATCCCGGCATCCTCCGCAGCCCGAATAGCCGCGCGGTTTTCCTCCGAGATCGTCTTCTCCTCCGTCAGCAGCGTCCCATCCATGTCGAGCGCGATTAACCGGTAACGTCCCATCGTGTTCTCAGCTCTCTTTCTACCAATTGTTCAACCGTTTGGAGGTCCGGCGAATCACACAGCGCTGCGGCAAACGCCTGATCGCGATGCCGCCGCCGGACTTTCGGTTTTATTGCTCAGCGTCCCCTTATGCCTTGAGTAGCGGACCGCTCTTCTCAAGCATATGCGAGAGAGGGACGAATTTCTTCCTTCAAATACGTCGAATGCCAGAGGGCAAACATATAGATCGTCCAGAGTCGGCGGGCATAGTCGCCCTTGCCGCTGCGGTGGCCGTCCAGCATCCCCCGTACCGCATCCATCCGAATATAGTCCTCGATGCCGCCGGCTTCGATCTGCTCCAAGATCGCGGACCCTCTCGGCCCCTTCATCCAATCGCGCATCGGCACCGGGAAGCCCAGCTTCGGGCGATTCAGAATAAAGTCGGGCACAACCCCCTCCATCGCCTTGCGCAGCACGTACTTGGTCGTGCCTTCCGCAATCCGGTACTTGGCGGGAATGCGTTTGGATACCTCGTACAGCTCGACGTCGAGAAAAGGCACGCGCAGCTCAAGGGAATGAGCCATCGTCATTTTGTCCGCCTTCATCAGAATATCTCCGGGCATCCACAGATTCATATCGATATACTGCATCCGGGATACCGGGTCCAGATGTTTGCTGCGATCATAGAAGGCTTTGGCCACTTGAACCGGGTTGCGATAGGAGCGCAGCAGCTCGCGATCGGCGTTCACGATGTCGGCCTTCATGTCCTCGGTGAAAATTTTGGCGTTGCCCAGGAACCGCTCCTCCAGCGGAGTCGTGCCGCGCAGCACATAATTGCGTCCCTTGAAGCCGGCCGGCAGCAAACGCGCCAGCGCATGCATCATGCGCTTGACGCCATGCGGCAGACGCTCGATCGGCGCAAGCGACTGCGGCTCGCAGTAGATGCGGTAGCCTCCGAACAGCTCGTCGGCTCCTTCGCCGGACAGCACGACCGTCACATGCTCGCGGGCCAGCTGTGCGACATGGTACAGCGCGATCGCCGACGGATCGGCGACCGGCTCGTCCTGATGCCAGACGGCCCGCGAAAGCGAAGCGAAGTAATCCTGCTCCGTGATCACGCGGTCGTAATGCTCCGTATCCAGCGCTTGCGCCGTCTGCCGGGCGATCACCGTCTCGTTGTTCGCTCCCTCGAAGCCGACGGAGAACGTCCGGATCGGCTCGATCGAGCGCATCATGGTCGCAATCGCCGTGGAATCGATGCCGCTGGACAGGAAGCATCCGCGCTCCACATCGCTCTGCATGTGATGGATCACCGAGTCGCGCAGCGTGGAGCGGATCTGTTCCACCGCATCGTCGAACGTCAGGCTCTCGTCCGGCTGCAGCATCGGGTCCCAGTAGCGCTTGACCGACATCTCGCCGTCGTAGCCGAGCGTTATCGTATGGCCCGGGGGCAGCTTGCGCACATCGCGGAACATCGTGTCCGGCTCAGGCACATACTGGAAGGTCAAATAATTGAACAAGCTTTCGCTCCGGACGGCTCTCGGCAGTCCCGCCGCCAGCAGGCTCTTGATCTCGGAGCCGAAGAGAAAGCGCGATGCGTCCTTATAGTAATAAAACGGCTTGATCCCGAACTGGTCGCGGGCGCCGAACAGCTTGCGCTGCCGCTTGTCCCAGATGACAAAGCCGAACATCCCGCGCAGCTTCTCCACACAGGCTTCCCCGAATTCCTCGTACAGATGGACGATAACCTCGGTATCGGTATGCGTCTTGAACACATGTCCTTTGCTCTGCAGCATATCGCGCAAATACTTATAATTATAAATTTCTCCATTGAATACGATCCATACCGTATCGTCCTCGTTAGCCAGCGGCTGGTGGCCTTCCTTGATATCAATGATGGAAAGCCGCCGGAAGCCGAGCCCTATCCGGTTATCGCTCCAAAATCCGATGTCGTCCGGTCCGCGGTGCACGATGACATCGGTCATGCTCGTCAGCAGCTCCCGTGACGGTTCTCGGTCTTCAAAATACATGACTCCGGTAATCCCGCACATTCCTGTGTATCCTCCTCATAGCGCATAGCTGCTATCGAATAAATCGTAGATAAACCAGTATACCATAATTTCCGCGGTTTCTGTAACCTATGGTTACGCCGCTAGTAACTTCTCATGACTTGGCCTAACCCGCTTGCGCCTGAACGCGAAAAAGCCCCCGTTACTCCGTATCATCGGAGCAACAGGAGCTTGCCGGACTTTGGTTACCCGGCCGTGGCTTCTCTCGCCTGCTTGCGCAGCTTCAGCTTGCGCCAGACGATCCCGTGCGTAGGAGAGAAGAGGAACGCCGCCACAAACAGTATGCCGGCGACGGTAATCATGCAGCCGGCGATGGAGGCGTCCAGCACGACGGCCATCCAGTAGCCCAGCACGGCGCTCAACACGCCGACAACCATGCTGCAGACGATCATGACGCCCAGCCGCTCCGTCAGCAGGTAGGCGGTTGCCGCCGGGACAACCAGCATGCCGACGACAAGAATCGCGCCGACGCTCTCGAAGGAGGCGACAGTTGTCACAGACACCAGACCCATCAGCACGTAGTGGAACAACGCCACCGGGATGCCGATCGCGGCGGCCATCGCGGGGTCGAAGGCGCACAGCTTGAACTGCTTGTAGAACAAGCCGAGCACGAGCAGGCTGAGACCGAGCACCAGTCCGAGGCCCCATACCGCCTTCGGACCGATGTCCATCCCGAAGGCCTGGATCGTATCCCAAGGCACCTGGATGATCTCCCCGTACAGCACGCAGTCGAGGTCCAGATCCACCTGCCGGGTGTACAGGCTGACGAGCACGACGCCGACGGCGAACAGTGCTGTGAATACGACGCCGATGGAGGCGTCCGACTGCACGCCGCTTTGGTGGAACCACTGGATCAGAAACACCGTCACCAGACCGACGATCGAAGCGCCCAGCATCATAAACAAGGAATCCCGCGAGCCGCTGAGCAGGAAAGCGATGACGATGCCCGGCAGCACCGAATGGCTGATGGCGTCGCCGATCATGGCCATTTTGCGCAAAATCAGGAAGCAGCCGAGCAGAGCGCAGGAGCAGGCGACCAGCGAAGCCGTCAATATAATCCAGAAGTCGTTCATAGCCGTCCCTCCTCCCTCGCTCCGCCGCTCGAATGTACCGTCACTCTCTCGGCGCGACTTCTGAGCTCGCCCAGCACGCTTCTCTTGACCGCCAAACGCTCCAGAAGCTTGGCGGCAAGTCCGCGGCGGGGAGCGAACAGGACGGAGATGACGAACAGCGCCGTAGCGGCCAGCACACTGAGCGGTCCTGTCGGGAGGTTGCTGCCGAGCCCGCTGACGAACGTGCCGACCAATCCGCTGATGGCTCCGAATATGCCTGACAGCACGACCATCACGCCAAGCCTCTCCGTCCAGTATCTGGCCGAGACGGCCGGCGTGATCAGCAAGGCCGACATGAGCACGACGCCGACCGCCTGAATGCCGACAACGACCGCCACTACGATCAGAAACATCATGAACTGCTCCAGCGCCGCGACCGGGAGGCCGATTCCCTTGGCGAAGCCGGCATCGAAGCTGAGCAGCTTGAATTCCTTGAAGAGCGCCCAGCAGATCAGCACGAGCACGAGAGCTACGACAGCCATCGTGATGACGTCCGTCTGTACCATGGACGCGGCCTGACCGAACAAAAATTTGTCCAGCCCGCTCTGGTTGCCGCTGCCGCTATGCTGAATTTTGGTCAGCAGGACAATTCCGATCCCGAAAAATACGGACAACACGATCCCCAGCGCAGTGTCCTGCTTGATCCGCGAATTCCGCGTCACATAACCGATGCCGAAGGTTGCGATCAAGCCGGCCGCCGCCGCACCGAGCAGGAAGAAGAAAATCGACTTCGAGCCGGTCAGCATGAAGGCGATGCATACGCCCGGCAGGGCGGCATGGGCCAGCGCGTCGCCCATCAGGCTCTGCTTGCGCAGATAAGCAAAGCTTCCCAGCACGCCGCTGCTTAACCCGAGCAGCATACTGCCCAGCAAAATCCATTGCGCGTTCGGATCGCTCAGCAAAGCAATGATATAATCCAGCATCCCGATCACCTCGAACTGACGATAACGGCGTCATCATCCTGCTGCAGCAGCGTAAGCCGCCCGCCGTACGTCTTCTGTAGATGCTCTTTCGTAAACCATTCCGCCGTCGGACCCGCCCCCAACAGCTCCACGTTAAGCAGGATAATCCAGTCGAAATATTCCTTCACCGTAGCCAGATCGTGATGAACGACGAGCACGGTCTTGCCCTGCTTCTTCAGCTCGTTCAGCAGCGTGATGATCGCCTTCTCGGTCGCGGCGTCCACACCTACGAACGGCTCATCCATGAAGTACAGCCGCGCATCCTGGGCAAGCGCCCGCGCCAGAAAAATACGCTGCTGCTGCCCCCCGGACAGCTGGCTGATCTGGCGGCCGGCGAAGTCGGCCATCCCGACTTTCTCCAGGCAATCCATCGCATATTCCCTCTCCCGCGCTCCCGGCCGCTTGAACCAGCCGAGATGGCCATACCGGCCCATCATCACGACGTCCAGCGCGCTGGTCGGGAAGTCCCAGTCCACCGACTCCCGCTGCGGCACATAACCGATCAGCTTCCGCTGCTCTTGATACGGGCGGCCGAATATCGTTACGCTGCCGGTCACTTTGGGGATAAGGCCCAGTGTAGCCTTGATCAACGTCGACTTGCCCGCGCCGTTGGGACCGATAATCCCGATGAGCTTGCCCTCGGGAACCGTCAGCGAAATATCCCGCAGCACCGGCTTCTTCTGATAGGCGACAGTCAAACCTTCTATACGCAGGGGCGCATGCCGATCTGTCATCTTCCTCACTCCCTTTGTTTTGCTCCGTTTATTTTTTATTTTAATGCCTTCACAATCGTATCGACATTATGTCTGACCATCCCGATATACGTGCCCTCCGGCGTTCCAGCCTCGCCCATCGCGTCCGAAAACAGCTCCCCGCCGATCTTCACATCATGCCCCTGCTTGGCTGCGCCTTGGATGACCGCTTCTATGGACTTCTTGGGGACACTGGATTCGACGAATACGGCTTTGATCCGGTTGGCGACCAGATAATCGCGCAGCTTGCTTACATCCTTGGACCCGTATTCGGAAGCCGTGCTGATTCCTTGCAGCCCCATCACCTTGATCCCGTAAGCCTTGCCGAAATAGCCGAAGGCGTCATGCGCCGTAACCAGCACCCGCTGCCCTTCCGGAATCGAAGCGATCTGCTCGGCCGCGTAACGGTCCAGCTCCTTCAGCTGAGCGATATAGGCCGCCGCATTCTTCTTATAATCCTCGGCATGGGTCGCATCCTGCTCAGCCAGCGTATCCCGGACCGTCTCCGTCGCCAGCATCCACAGCGATACGTCGAACCAGACATGCGGATCGTGGGTGCCCGAGCCGTCGTCCGTCAGCATCAGCCTGGACTCCGGAATGTTCCGGGTGACGGCGACTGTCGTTTTCTCCTTCGCCATGTTTTCGAACAGCTCAATCATCTTGCCTTCGAGATGAAGGCCTCCGTAGAAAATCATGTCCGCCTGCTCCAGCTTGCGCACATCTCCTTGCGAAGCTTTGTACAGATGGGGATCGACGCCCGGCTTCATCAGCGCCGTTACCTGCACATGCTCCCCGCCCACCTGCTCCGCAATATCCGCGATCATGCCGATCGTCGTCGTAATCTTGATCTTGCCGCCCGCTTCGGCGCCCGCCGGCTCCGCTCCTCCGCCGCAGGCCGTCAGCATGGCGGCCACCGCCAGACAAACAAGCGACAATAAAAGACGTTTCATCAACGGCGATGATGGCAAAGCTTTGCTTGGATTCGCTCTCACTATCCTCTCTCCTCTTCTAGCCAATTGTATGTGGTTATGACTATATGGTGCCTAAAAGTTGTCTTAGACCTCTTTTGTTGGCCGAGACAACTTTTCTTTCCCTGATGACTATGTTTTTATTATATACAATAATGTTTCCCCAGTGCAACATTAATTTTAGACGTTCGTCCTGCCTGCCCATAGCCCCTTCATCGGCAGCCCTGAACACAAGCAAGCCCTCCGGCGCTGCAGAAGCGCGCGGAGGGCTCAGGTTCCCTAAGACCGTCAATATTTAATTCCAATAAATTTACTCTCGCACATGTCCCTTACCGCATATCCGACGCCTTCTCGGCCGACTCCGCTCTGCTTGATCCCTCCATAAGGGTAATTATCCTGACGGTAGGTCGAAATTTCATTGATCCATACTCCGCCCGTCTCCAAACCGTCCGCTACCCGAAGCGCCCGGTTAATATTCGTCGTGAAGACCCCCGCTTGAATTCCGAAGTCGGACGCATTGGCCATGCGCAAGACCTCCTCTTCCGTATCAAAAGGAATAAGCGAGACCACGGGAGCGAAAGTCTCCCGGCACATAATCTTCATATCCGGCTTAACCCGGGTCATCACCGTGGGAGAAAACAAGGCTCCCTCCCGCGTCCCTCCCGTCAGCACAACTGCTCCCAGCGCTTCGGCCTCCCGAATCCACCGTTCCGTCCGGACCGCTTCCTCCTCACTGATCATCGGGCCTATATCGGTATTCTCATCCGCAGGATTACCGAGCTTCAACGCTTTGGTCCTGGACACAAATAGCTGCTGGAATTCGTTATAAATACCGCTCTGCACATAGATGCGCTGGACCGAAATGCATACTTGCCCGGCGAAAATGAACGCCCCTCGAACAAGCCCTGCCGCCGTCTGCTCCAGATCCGCGTCGTCGAATACAATGTTCGGCGAATTCGAACCCAGCTCCAGCGTAAGCTTTCTGAATCCGGCGAGCCGCTGAATCCGCTGGCCGACGGGTACGCTTCCGGTGAAGGTAATTTTGCTTATCCGCGGATCGGATACCAACGCCTCTCCCAGCAAGGAGCCCTCGCCGGCCACAACATTCAAAGCGCCGTCCGGCAGCCCGGCCCGCGTCAGCAGACGCGCAAGCAGCAGGGACGAGAGCGGCGTTTTCTCCGACGGCTTCAGCACGACTGTATTGCCCGCCGCTATGGCAGGGGCAACTTTATGCAGCACCAAATTCAATGGGAAATTGAATGGAGCTATGGCGGCGACGACTCCAAGCGGAGACAGCCTGACCATGCCGATCCGTCCTTCGCCCCCCGCCGCCGCATCCATCGGAACCAGCTGGCCGTCCAGCTTCAGCGCCTCCGCCTCCGCTAGCCGCAGAATCTGGACCGATCTCCTGACCTCGGCCCGCGAATCCCGGATCGGCTTGCCCGCTTCCAGCATAATAACCCGGGCGAACTGCTTCAGCTCATCCTCCAGCAGATCCGCAGCTTTACGCAGAAGGGAGGCGCGCTCGTGCGCCGGAAGCCGCTTCATCGCAGCGTGAAAGGCGCCGTGCGCAGACGCGATCGCCCGCTCCAGCTCGGCCAATCCTCCGAAACGGATGCGCGCGATGACCTCGTTGTTATAAGGATTCACGATGACGTTATCTGCCGGTGTGTCGGGGGACGCGTCCGGCATAAAGAGAGCTCCGTTAATATAGGCGCCTGCCATAAGACTTACTCCGGGGCTTGCTGCGAGGTCTGCCAGGAGGTTTGTTCCGAACTTCGCTTCGAACCCTGCTTCATCTTGGCCGCTCATGGTGGTCACTCCTTCGGCTTTTCTGTGCTCATACCTGCTGCAAGCACAGAATGAGCTTGTCCTGTTTCCTTGATCGCCTATTCATTATTTTACACAGCCCGGAGCAAGAAGCACGAAAAGGAACCCCCGTCTATCGGGAGCTCCTTCTGCGGAACCTGGTTAACGCCTGCCTACCGGCCGGCTTACGGCTGTTTATTCGCCGCAGCGCCCCCCGCCCCGGCTGCTGCGTCGGCAGCGGCCTTCTTGGGCACGCCGTCGAGTCCGTAATAATAATCGTAAGCGTCAAAAATTTTGCGCGCAATCGGCGCCGCTCCGTAAGAGCCGAAGCCCCCCTCGGGCACGACGACCGCAACAGCCAGCTTGGGATTCTCGATCGGAGCGAAGGCGATGAATACCGCGTTGTCGACTTCCTTATTGCCGGCCACCCGCTGCGTCGAGGTTCCCGTCTTGCGGGCCAGCGGGTACTTGAAGTCGTCGAAGCCGCTGATGCCGACCGCGGCCATTCCTTTGAATACCGCATCCCAGTATTCCTTCGGGAACTCGATTTTGTCCAGCACAACCCTCTCGAAGCTTTGTACAGGGTCACCGTTGTAAGACTCGATCTTATCGACGAGCAGCGGCTTCAGCCGCTCTCCGCGCGTTGCCAATGTGGTGACATACTGGGCAAGCTGCATCGTCGTATACTTCTCGTTCTGTCCCCAAGAGGCGAACACCATCCGCTGCTGATGGGACTCCTTCGTGTTGGTCAAATATTCGCTGAGTCCCGGAGATTCGGTGCGCAGCCCTGTTTCCGTCGATACGCCGAGACCAAACTTGGCCAAATAAGAATCCCATATCTCGACGGCCTTCTCGCCTTTGAGCCGGTGAAGCTCATAGCCGATCTTGGCGGACATGAAAGTGTTGGACGAATATTGGATCGCCTTCGTCGCATTGATCGGTCCCCAGGCCTTGCCGTCGGAGTTCGACACCTTGGCGCTGTTATCCTTGCCGTAATGGAAGATTCCCGTATCGTTGTACACGGTGTTCAGGCCGAACAGTCCTTCCTTCAGTCCGATCAGCACCGACAACGGCTTGATGACCGAACCGACGTAAACGATCGAGGTCGGATGCCGGTTGCGCTCCTCTGCCGTCGGATAGTCGGGATAGGCCGTCGTAATTGTGCCATTGTTGATAAAAGGCTGAATCTGCAAATACTGTGCGTTGGTCTTAATGCCCCCGGCCCATACCTTCGGATCGTAATCCGGCATACTGGCCATCGTGACCACCTTGCCCGTCTCAACCTCCATCGCGACCGCATAGCCGGCCACGGCATTTCTCCCTTTGGCTATCAGCGGATTGCTGCGGGCTGCCGGACTTTTCAGATAGGCCAGATGATCCATAATCGCCTTCTCGGTAATGCTCTGAATATCCTTATTGATCGTCAGGTACAAATTATTGCCCTTCGTCGGCGGAGTCACCTCGGCCTGCCCGATAATTTTGTTAAGCGCATTGACCGGGTACGTCTTCGTTCCGTTCGTCCCTCTGAGCTCCTTCTGGTACATGAACTCGATGCCGTCATAACCTACGTATTCCGTATCCATATAGCCCTTTGTCGTCGTTTTGTCCTGATAGAAGGACAAGCCGTTTTTCGGCTCGCGGGCCTGGGAATACGGACGCATATAGCCGACAAGCTGGACGGCGACAGGCTTGACCGGATCATAGGTCCGGATGCTTTCCTCCGTGATCTCGATCCACTTCAGCTCATCGCGATGCTCCAGAATATATGCCATCTCGGCATTGGACAGATCGGTCTTGACCCGCCGCGGCACGGAGTTGTAGCTCGGCTTTTTCTCCGTCTCGTCTCCGTTCAGGTCGTAGCCCACGTCCATTTCCTTGATAATCTCCTCCGCAGTCAGAGGCGTCTCGCCTTCGCGAACATTGTCGGCGAAAATCTGCTCCAGCCGTTTGGCCAGCGCGATAACCTCCTCTTTGGGCTGCTGCTGCTCGATGCGGAAGTACAGCGACTGCACGGGTACCGTATAGGCCAGCGGAGCGCTCTCCCGGTCGAAGATATTGCCCCGGATCGGAGGGATCGGCGTCGCGGCGCTCTCGATGCGGCTTTTCTCCTCCAGCAGCTCCTTGCCCTTCACGAACTGAAGGTCAGCCAGCTGCACGATAAGCACCGAAAACAGAAAAAATGTGAAGAAGAAAAAAATATTAATACGGAACGTAAAATTGCGGCCCTTGCCCGACTCCTGCTTGGAGCGGTCTTCCATACCGATCGGCTTCTTCATTGTGCGTTTAAGCGGCTCCTTTCGTGTTGTTGTTAAAACAATGCCAAGGATCAGAGCAGCTCTCTCAGCGAGTGGATGCCCTCTCCCTCATGATAGTCGTAGCGCTTGATTTTCACCGCGCGGATCCCGACCTGGGCAGGCGCCCATATATCGTTGCGGTCGTGGTCCCCGATATACAGCACTTCTTCAGGCGCCAGCTCTCCATGCTCCAGCGCCAGCCGGAATATGGCGGGATCGGGCTTCTCCAGACCGACCTCCGTCGAGACATGGACCGCCTCGAAGTAGTGCAAAATCCCCTTATGCTCCAGAATCGACTTGAGCGTAGGGGCAAAATTGGATATAACGCCAAGCCGGTAGCCGCGCTGCTGCAGCTCGGCCAACGTCTCTTCGACATCTTCGAAGAGCGAATAATGCTCAGGCGACGTGAAGAGATCGTAGAGCTCGTGGCAGCAGGCGTGAATCTGCTCTTCCGTCCATCGCTCGCTTTCCACACCCAGCTGCTGCAAAATATAATGATACACCTTCATCCAGAATATACGGTCGGATTCCGGCGAGCATGCTTCGAAGTCTCCAAGCTGCTTTCCGTAATACAATAGACGAAACGCCTCGGTGAAAAGTTCACCGATCTGCTCCTCTCCCCGGTGAAACGACCGGGCGGCCAAATGCTGCTGCAGGATGACCCGCGCCGCCGGGATGGTCAGCAGCGTATCTCCCACATCGAAATAAACGGCTTTATAAGACGACCATGGTTTTCTCACTCCGGCAAACCTGCTTTCCATCACATCATGCGGGACCATCGCCCTCATGCGGACGCTCCCGAATGCTCGTATTTTATTTCTTATGCTTTCTTCTAGTGTACCACAGACAGAGAGCTCATCAAATCCTTGCTTCGTGCCAAAGCGAAACGGCGGCGCGCAGCGCAACGCAGCCAGCCGGAAATCCGACTGAGTCGGGTTTCCGGCTATGTTCGCCTATGCGTCCTTGATATGAGTCTCGTTGAAGCCCGGAGGGTTGAACCAATTGCCCCCGCTGGCTACCCAGGTCGAATCGAGCGGGACCCATAGAGCCTGATCGGCCAAATAAACCTCGTTCCAGGCATGCGGACCGTAGCCGCCTTGGCCGTCATAGCCAAGACCGGTCACGACCTTCACGTCTAGCCCGACCGAGCGGGCCATAACCGCATACAGCCGGGAGAAATCGATGCAGACGCCCTGCTTGGTCGCAAACGTGTCCTCCGGCGTCTGCTCCTTCCAGATGCGCCGCTTCTCGTACTGCTCCACCTTGTCCCAATCATATTGGATGCGCGTGCCGACCCATCGGTACAGCATGCGCGCCTTCTCCTCGTCGTTTTTCGCCTTGGCCGTCACCTGCTTGGCCGCTTGAGCGATATCGTCAGGAATCTTGGAGTCGAGCACCTCGTATTTGCGCTGCAAAATATTGCTGAACTCCTGCTCCACCGCACGTGTGAACACCGGCAGCTGGCTTTCGAGAAATCCTCCGGTGACCGGCTTGATCACGCTTTTGGCCCCTGTCTGGTACAGCGTTGAAGCTTGGATATAGCCGGATAAGGGCGTCTGGGGAAAGAGCGTCGTGAAGATGAACAGCAGCGCAACCATGACCAGCCCGCGTCCGAGTCCCGTCAAGGCGCCGATCACGCCGCCCAGCAGGCTGCTCCAGATCGAAGGACCCGACCTGCCGCGAGCGTCCCGGCTTGCCGTTCCCGCAGCCGAGGCCGTATCGGCATGGCGGCCAAGCCATCTGTCGACGGCCGGGTCCAGCAGCCGGTAGACCAGCTGCTTGATGAGACCATAGCCGAGCACGAACAGCACGCTGTAGCGAAGCAGCGAAAAATCCCGCATAGCCGTTATCCCGGTATAATAAAACTGCTCCCACATCCCGAGCTCCTCGGGCGGTATCTTCAGATTGCGCTCGATCAGCCAGGACTGCACCTGCGGCGACAGCCAGCTGGAGAGCTGCCAGGCCAGCAATAGGCTGGCCAGCGTCACGGCGCCTTCCGTCATCATAAGCGCCAGATGCTTGGCCGACGAGGAAGCGCCGCGCCGCAAGCCCTGCGCAACAGACAATGCGAACGCTCCCGCCAACACGATCGTCACCACATTCCATACTCCTGCATGGCTCCAGAAATCCGCAACGTTCATTCTCTCTCTCCCCTCTTCGCCCGCCAGCGCGTCCGTCAATGAAAGAGTCCCTGCTGTCCGTTACTGCAATCCTGCGTTCTTCTTCGCTTGATCGATCAGCGCTTTCATCACATCATCCATCTTGACCGTAAAGCTGCGGTTCATAAACGTCACCTTGACTTCGCTTTCCCCCGGCTTACCGTCCAGTCTGACGCTTTTCGTCGTCACGGTAAATGAGCCGTCCGCATTTTGCTTGTACGACGCCTCCTTGACCTCATCTCCGAAAGCCTTGACGACCTGGGTTTTGACTTCCGCCGCAGCCTGGGCTCCGACAGCTCCGCCTAGCTCCAGCAGCTGATCCTTATAGCTGGCTCCGTAATAATAAAGGCCGGCCAGCAGAGCGATGATCAGCACCCACTTCATAACCGTCTTCACCAGCTTGACCACGATAAAAAGGACGATGATCGCCCCTGCGATAACAAACCAGCGGTCCTGAATAAATTCCATCAAAAAGTCCAACTGAAAAATCCCCCTCTGCCCAAAGCCTTGTCAAGCGGCAATAGCCGCCTTGTTCATCATACAACACGCAGCGATTATTCTTCATCTCTTTTTTTCCGCAGTCTGGCCAGCTTCTCCTGGATATCGGCAGACCGATCCTGCCGACGCAGCCTTCTTCCCATCCGCAGCAGCCGGAACACGGACAAAGCCAGGATTACCACCAGGACAACGAGCAGCAGCGGCTCCATAACTTTCAGCTCCCTGTGTGCTTGTCTTACGTTGTTGTACGTCCAAGATCGGCCAGAGTTGCAGCATACCGCGCGCTTCCTTTGCCGAATCTTAGTACTAACTCCGGAAAACCCAGCGTAACGTATAGAGATCAAGAGTGCGGACAACCGCCCGACCAAGAAAAACTGGGGTGATGAGATTGAAGACCGCTGTTTGGCTTTATTTGTTTATGTTCGTAGCTATTTTCGACCTGCATGCGCAGTATCCGATTTTGACTCCATTCGCCGTGTCGCTCGGCGCCGCTCCGTCCTTCATCGGACTTATACTGGGCGTCTATTCCATCACTCATCTGCCCGGCAATCTGATAGCAGGCTATGGCGTGGACCGGTACGGCAGCAAACGGTTCATCCTCTTCAGCCTGATTGTAGCAGGCGCCCTGCTTCTCCTTCAATCCAGGGTAACGGACCCATGGCAGCTGCTTATCATCCGCTCGATCAGCGGATTCGTACTGGCCTTCCTGTCGCCTGCCTGCCTGTCCATGCTCGCGAAGATCGCCAGAGACCGCGTGCATCAAGGCAAGCTGATGTCGGGCAACGGCATGGTCCATACGCTGGCCTCCGTCCTGAGCCCGGCGGCCGGCGCTTATTTGGTGGCGCGGTTCGGCTTCGAGCAATCGTTTGTTTATCTGGGCTGGGGGCTGATTGCGACCGGCGTGCTGGCTTGGCTTTTCGTCAAGGAGCCGAACAGGATAGCGGCGAGAGGACTGCCCGGGGAGGCCGGGGACTCTCACGCTGGTTCCGCGGGACCATTGTCAGAGCCTGCGGACCTCCCTCCAATCCCGTGGCTGTTCTACTGCGTGCCGCTTGCGCTCTCCTGCTCCCAGGGCATTCTCTTCTTCGAGCTGCCGCTCATGCAGGAGACGAACAGCTCGATCATGACCTCCGGCATATTCTTCTCCCTGGTCAGTCTGGGCTCGCTCGTTACGCTCAGCATGCTGTTCCTGAACCGGGTATCGCCGGCCTGGCGCATATCGCTGGGAAGCCTGGCTCTGGCGTTCATCTTCTTCGGCATGTCCGTGCGCTGGGCGCTCCCGCTGTATGGCTCTCTGCTGCTGATCGGCATGACCAAGGGCATCATCTTCCCGGCCATCGCTTCCTATCTGGCGGCAGGCACCAGCTCCAACCGATATGGCCGGACGTTTTCCATCCTGTCGATCTCCTACTCCATCGGCGCCTTCATCGGCCCTATCGTCGCCGGGCATGTGAGGGATCAGATGTCTCCTTTTTTTATCGCATTCCTGTTTCTCATGATCGCCTTGGTTATGCTTCCGATCCGTACTATCCTGACCCCGGCACGGGTCTCGTAATTGACGTCATGGACGGACAGCTCCCCTCCGGTCGGCAAGCCTGAGGATTGTCCCTCCGGCGACAGCCTTTATACATCCGGACCTCGCTTGTGCCGAGGGGTCCGGATTTTTGGCGTCCGCGGGCATTCGGATGAGGGCGGCACCCGCAAATAAACGCCCCGCTTCCCGCATGCCCATACTTCGCATTACGCAAATACCTCTCACAGCCTCGGATGGTCCAACCGGTCACGGAACCGGGAAATAAGCGTGCAGCTCTTGCCTGGAGAGCTAGCTTTTGCTAAGGCAACCGCCCCAAATTAGCAGGACTATAGTCGTTTTTAGGCAAAAAACGGCAACCCTGCGCCTGCCCCGTTCGTTTAGGAGGACGGCCGCCGTGTTTCAGATTGTATCTGGATCGGGTTTCAATTGTGTTTTGATTGTGTTTCGTTCCGGGTAAGCTTGGGTAATTGTTCAACAGACTGCCGTAGTCCGGTGGCCCTATATTGGCGCAGCGGGAGGTGACGTTGTCAGATCGCCGGATTTGCTGGAAGCAAGCCATGCTTCATTAACCGCACTTGTAGATAGGAGTGAACCGCAGATGAAGTTTTCTGTTCTGCAGAAGACGGCTCAAACCACCGTTCTGATGATGATGCTGTCCGTTTTGCTGCCGGTTATCGCCTTTGCCGCGAACGGTTTCAGTGTGACCTTTCAAAACGGAACGGTGTCGGGGAGCGTATATGCCAGTACGTACAGCAGCGTGGCTCCCTCTGTGTATATGTATGACAAAGCCGGGAATCAGATTGGCGTAACCACCGCCACATACAGCGTGTATGACGGCGTTTATAGGTACAACTTCACGGTGACAGGCCTCGGCGTGTATGATCAGATCCGGTTAAAGGGGCCGGTCGGCGGCGAATTTAATGTCAACGATGCTGTGTATCAAACTGTCTACCAAACCTATAGCCCCGGCAACAACAACGGCGGAGGCGGAGGCTGGGGAGGCGGCGGAGGCTCGTCCACAACTGGCTCGGAGACGATCAGTGTCGGCACCGATGGCGTAGTTAACGCCGAGCAGCTCGACAACTCATTTGATCAATACGATACCGTCGTGCTGAACCTGAGCGGTACGACAGCGACAATTCCCGCCAAAGGCTTGGAGTCGTTCCTGACTAACGACAAGAAGGTGCTGCGGATCACGAACAGCAGCGGAACCTATGTGCTGCCGCTCACCGCTCTGCGCCTGAGCGATCTGGCCTCCAAGCTGTCGACAACTGTCACCGACCTGAACCTGAAGGTGACGATAGCTCCGGCCGATACAGCTACGGCTGACGCCGTCAGCCAGGCAGCCGGCGCGCTCGGCGGTTCCATCGTGGCGCAGCCTGTCGATTTCAGCCTGGTTGGCGTCGGCAAGGACAATGCGACGGCAGCCCATGATTTCGGCAGCACTTATGTGAGCCGGATGCTCCCCCTGACGGAGGAGGTACAAGCCTTCGAGACGACAGGCGTGATGTATGATCCGTCCACGAAGAAGCTTAGCTTTGTACCGACTGTATTCTCCGGCAAAGAAGCGGTTTTGAAGCGCAACGGCAACAGCTGGTACGCTGTGGTGAAGATGAAGAAGAGCTTCTCCGACATCACCGGCCACTGGGCTCAAACAAATATTGAATTGCTGGCCAATAAGCTTGTTGTCGACGGGGTAACCGACACCTCGTTCCAGCCGGAACGCAGCATTACCCGCGCGGAATTCGCCGCCCTAGTCGTGCGTGCTCTCGGTCTGGATACGACAGGCAGCGCATCCTTTACGGACGTAGCGGCCGGACAATGGTACACAGGCGTTGTCGGCGCCGCGGCAAGAGCCAATCTGGTTGACGGCTACGAGGACGGCACCTTCCGTCCGAATGCCACGATCAACCGGGAAGAGCTCGCCGCCATGGTCGTACGCGCGCTCGATTACGCCAAGGCAAAGCCAAGCGTGAATCCCGGCCGCGAGCAGGAATTGCTTGCTCCATTCAAGGATGCCGGTACGATCGTCTGGGCGCAAAACGAATTGGCGGTAGCGATTGAAGCGGGTATCATCGACGGCATGACAGATGACACGCTGGGCGCGCGCAATGACGCGACCCGCGCCCAATCCGCCACGATGCTGAAGCGGCTGCTGCAGCGGGCCAACTTCATCAACTAAGCGGCCGGACAAGCTGCCACAGCGATAGGACAAGCAAGGAAAGATTGGCTGACACCCCCACATCCTCAGGATGTAGGGGGTGTTAGCGTTCGACAAGCCCGGTTCATGCCCGGATGAGGCAGCTTCGACAATTTCCTGGGAAATACAAGCACTTCCGGATTGGTTTAGACAGCAAAAGGGGATATACTACAAGCTATACAGCTGGTTGTGAAGCCAAAATCGGACGGGAAATGCGAGGGATCAGGTATGGGAATCGCCATCATTGTCGAAGGAAAAAACGACAAAAGCCGGCTGAAGCGGCTGCTGACGGATGATGTGCTGCTGGCATGTACGTACGGCTCCTTGAATACGGCCAGATTGGAAGCCCTTAAGAAAGCGGTAGACGACCGCGAGATTTATTTGTTCACCGATAATGACTCATCAGGCAAGAAAATCCGCGCCATTCTACGCGATACCTTCCCCGATGCCGAGCAAATTTATACGCGCCGCGGTTATGCCGGCGTGGAGGGAACGCCGGACGAATATTTGATTCAACAGCTGGAAAAGGCCGGGCTGGAGGAATATATCATTTATCCCCCTATCATCCCGACCCTTTGAGCCTTGAGCGCCATTTCCCGGCTCTTACCCGATAAATTGCATCAAATAAATAACGAACGTCACCGTAAATATACTGAAGATGGTGGATGAGAACACAACTTGCGACGAAAACTCCGGCTCATTGTCATACTCGACGGCAAGCAGCACGCTGCTAAGCGAAGTAGGCACTGCGCAGGAGAGAACGAGCGCCTGAGCCATCACTCCTTCAATGCCGAGCAGCAGGACGACCGCAAAACCTACGGCCGGACCGACGCATAACCGCAGCACATTCGACAGCATCACATCGGAGAACATCAGTCTCCACTTCATGCTTCCGAGCTGGACGCCCAAGGTGAGCAGCGCCGTTGCGATAAACGCATTCGATATATAATTGATCGGCGTATAGATCGGGTCCGGAATCGGCACAGCCAGCCAGCGCATCAGGAAAGCCGTTGGGATGACATAGATGACAGGCATCGACAGGATGGTGCGCATCGTTTTCTTGAACTCGTTTTTTTTCGTTGCATTGACGGAGTAGATGCCGTATGTGTTGGGAATCAGGCTCTGCATCATCATGATGATGATCTGAATCGACAGCGTGAAGGCGTCCCCGACAAATACAAGCTGATTGAGCGGAATCGCATAGTTGGCGCTGTTGTAGAAAATAACGCTGTTGCGCACAGCCGGAATCATGCCGCCCTTATACCCGCGCACCCGGATGACAATCTCCATCAGGATGAACATCGCCGCGAAGTAGACGAAGAAAAACAACAGCGTCTGTCCCAGGATCGCGAGCGAAAGCGTGGATTCATACAGCATCTTGAACACAACCGCCGGGGAAAACAAATAAAAATTCAGCTTCGACAGCGTGCGGATGTCCAGTTGAAAGGCACGATAAAGCACGACGCCGAGGGCGATCATGACCGTCAGCGGAATGACATTGTTGAGCAAAATATGCGTAAACACGCCCATGACGGGTTAAGCCTCCGTCTCCGGAGCGCGGCGGTCATCCTGAGGAGACCCGCCGCGCCTATTATTTTTCCTTGCTGATCTTGATCAAATCGGCGGCTACCTTCTGCACGTCCAGATTCTCGTCGTGGGCGCTGTAATAGGTGCGCAAATCTCCCTTGCCGTCCACCAGCAGGAACAGATTCGTATGAGTCCATGAATCGTTTTTCGTATCCTTCTCGACAAGCACGCCGAACTTGCGCGCCAGCTCGACCGTTTCCTTTTCGTCGCCGCGCAGGAAATACCAGCCTTTATAATCCGGGTTATAACGGCCTGAGAACTCCTTCAGCCTCTCCGGCGTATCCTTGGTCGGATCGAAGGTGATCGACAGCAGCGCCGTTTTCGTGCCGAACGCCCCTTGCTTGATCAGCTCATTCTGAATTTTCGACAAGGTGAAGGTCGATGGCGGACATACATCCGGACATGTCGAGAAATAGAAGTAGATCAGTTTGGCCTTGCCTGCGGTATCCGCCAGCGTAACTTCCCGGCCGTCCAGATTTTGCAGCTTGAAGTCAGGCGCCTTCTGCAGCACTCCCATCTTCTCTCCCTGATTTTGCCCCTGCCACAGCATATAGCCGAATGTGCCGATCAGGCCGACGAGCAAAATGGTAATGATGAGCTTGAACGTTTTGTTAGGCATAACGATCCCCCTTGAGTTTATTCTTTCCCCCGCAAATAAATCCCGGGGCGCTCAGGGCGCACCGCGGGATTGAAGGTGACGGCTTATAAGCTGGCGATCAGTTCGTGCTGATCATCATTATAATGAATAGCAGCGTCAAATAATTCACGGATATAATAAACATCCGCTTCGCCCATTTTATCTCATCCTCCGCCTTGAAGCCCTTGAGGCTGACAAATGCCCAGTACAAGCCCATCACGACCGCAGCGAAGAAGTAAAGCTCGCCTACATAATCATAGACGTAAAGCAGCAAAGAAACCGGCACGAGCAGCACGATATAGCGGATCATCGCCATCTTCGTGACATAAGTGCCCCGTACGACGGGCAATAAAGGGAAACCGGCGGCCCGGTATTCCTCCATGCGGCGGATGCCAAGCGCCCAGAAATGAGGCGGCTGCCACAAGAACAGAATCAGAAATAGAATGACCGCGCCCATGTCGAAAGTTTGGGTTACCGCACAATAGCCGATCACGGGAGGAGTCGCTCCCGAGAAGCTGCCGACAAACGTGCTCCAGACGGAGGTGCGCTTAAACCAGGCCGTATAAATCCAGACATAAGCAAACAATCCGATCAGTCCAAGCAAAGTAGCCAGAGGACTCTGGACCAAGAACCAAAGCACCGCAAGTCCGGCTATGCCAAGCGCGATCCCGTACCAAAGCACCGTCGCAGGCGAGATGATGCCGCTGACAAGCGCGCGCTTCTGCGTGCGCTCCATCTTCGCGTCCATATCGCGGTCCAAATAATTATTTAACACCGTGCCCGAAGCCATCACGAGCGCGGTACCGAGCAATGTCCAGATCAGCTTCAGCCAGCTGATATCCCAGCCGGACGCCACCCAGAACCCGCCCAGAGCGGTCAAGGAATTGGAAAATATAATACCGGGCTTGGTCAATTGAACGAAATCTTTAAAAGTCGCCGTCGAGCTTACCGCGGTCTCTTCCGACTCCGCTGTCGCGGCCGCTTCCGCACGCAGTTCCAGGCTAGCTTGTTCCTTCAACTTATGAACCTCCTTGTGTGAACATCATCCGGCGAAACGCTTGTGATGTTCTTCACTTGCATGCTGTGCCCCTTTATCATAACAACCCTCAGGACGTTTGACAATAAACGGGGGGGACTGTTCAAAATATTGTCGAAACCCTCTGGAGCTGCCCGTATCCCTCCTCCTCATGACCAAACTCATACGCCGCGGCCATTCCCGTACTTCCGTCGCTGCTTTTGTAGGCGCATCTCCGTTGTGCTATCATGAATAAGGAAGTTCATAACCAAACCGATATTGAGAAGGGAGCAATCTACCCATGACATCCGCAGCAAAAATCCAGGATACGGTAAAGCTTCACAATGGCGTCGATATGCCATGGCTCGGGCTCGGCGTATGGAAAACAAAGGACGGGGATGAAGTCATCCGGGCCGTAACTGACGCCCTCGAGGCCGGCTACCGCTCCGTCGACACGGCCGCCGTTTACGGCAACGAAGCCGGGGTCGGACAAGCTATCCGGCAGAGCGGCATCCCCCGCGATGACATATTTATTACAACCAAGGTGTGGAACGCCGATCAAGGCTTCGAGCAGACGCTCCGCGCGTTCGAGGAAAGCCGCAAGAAACTGCTGGTCGACACTGTCGATCTGTATCTGATTCACTGGCCGGTCAAGGAGAAATACAAGGACACGTGGAAGGCTTTGATCAAGCTGCATCAGGAAGGTTATGTGCGCGCTATCGGCGTAAGCAACTTCCACCCTCATCACCTGCGCGACATCATCGAGGACAGCGGCGTCGTACCGACCGTCGATCAGGTCGAGCTTCACCCGCTGCTGCAGCAGCGCGAGCTGCGCCAATATTGCGCGGAGCATCAGATCCGGCTGGAAGCGTGGAGCCCGCTTATGCAGGGCAATCTCGATCTGCCGCTGCTGCAGGAGCTTGCTGCGAAGTACGGCAAGTCTCCGGCCCAGATCATCCTCCGCTGGGACCTGCAGCAAGGCGTCGTTGTCATACCGAAATCCGTCACGACCTCCCGCATCCGGGAGAACGCCGATATCTTCGACTTCCAACTGTCGGATGACGATTTGGCGCGCCTGGATCAGCTGAACGAGAACAAGCGCTTCGGCGCCGATCCGGACAACTTTAATTTTTAGCTTTTAATTGTATTGATGCCCATTTCCAAACTTTCCCTCCAAAACGAAGGTCATTTCCAAACCGCAGGCCCGACGGCTCTGCGGTTTTTCTTATGAGACGCTCCGGAGAAGAAACCTGGCCACCTGAAAATCTTTGCGTACGTTTCCATGCTTTTGGTGCGTTGGGAGGAATGGATGTGGGGTTCCAAACGCTCTTGAAATCGTGTCCAATTGGAATGGATTTAGCGGTAAGGACTCGATTTCAAAGGCGGCCGCTACCGCTTTTCCACCCCACATCCATTCTCTTTCGTTTACTTCGTGCTTCCTTCAACTTTTCTAGAAGTCCGGTGAATAACGCGCGGCCAGCTGCCTCTTTTTCACCAGACTTCTAGGACCCATCCGGTCTACCAGCCGATGGTTGTTATCCATGAACCATCTGCTCACCCTTTTGGATGCCTGTCTCTCCCTATGCTTCACACGAAAACTGCGGCGGCAGCTCCGGAGCTTCATCGGCCCTTCCAATCAACATCATGTACCACTCCATGCGGTTTGACGATGGTTTTAAACGTTGATTGTTCATCCCGTTAAACGGTACGTTAACTCCAAGACCTCCCGCGGGCTTGAAGCAGGTTTTCCGGCTCCGTTTCGGCTTTCTAAGACCGCCGGCGGGCTTAGATCATGGGCGGATGGTCGATCGAGCGGGAAAATATCACTCCAAGCAGCCCTACATGCTAGCTCCGCCTTCTACCATGGCTATAGAAGGCTCCCGGGCTCAACTTTCAAAAAAAATGGGCGCTTGCAGCCATAATCCCGAATCCTCCTCATACAATGAAGAGTGTGTGCAAACGCCTGACGATCATGAGCTGTCTTCTATCCTTCAAGCAGGCTCCGACCATTAACAAGGAGGTTTTCCGAATGTACAACCAGCCTTACAAGCCAAACGCCGCGCCCTACGGGTATCCGGGCTATCCGCAAGGTACAGCGGGTATGCAGGCGGGCGGCCAGTTCCCCCCGATGGTGCCCAGCGGATCGACCATCACGCCATACGGAATGGCCGCGCCCCCCTCACCCTCCCCGGCCGCGCCGACGATGCCAGGACAGCTGCCGATTGAGCAATCCTTTATCGAGAATATCCTGCGCCTGAACCTGGGCAAAATCGCGACACTCTACATGACCTACGAAAACAACTCGGAGTGGAATGCGAAAATCTTCAAAGGCCGCCTGGAAGCCGCGGGCCGCGACCATATCATCATCAGCGACCCGGCTACCGGCATGCGCTACCTGCTGCTTATGGTCAACCTCGACTATGCTACATTCGACGAGGAGCTTCAATATACTTATCCGTACGCCTCTCCGGGTCCGACCGGCCGGTAAAGACGGCGCACGCAGCCTTGACGACTCCCCTCGGAGATGTCAAGGCTTATTCGTATTAGGGAGTGAGCGGCGGCTTTACAAGCTGCTTGCGTCACAGGGCTTCACGGCTTGCCGTACCGCTGCTTGTATTCGCTGGGCTTCAGGCCGACGGTTCGTTCGAAGATTTTACTGAAATATTTGGAATCCTCATATCCGACCAGACGGCTGATCTCGTACACTTTCAAGTCGGTGGCCAGCAGATGGCGCTTGGCATGCTCCATCCGTACGGCGGTCAAATAATGAAGGAACGTCACGCCCGTCTTCTTGCGGAACAACGGGCTTAAATAATGGGCGTGTATGAAGAAGCGCTCGGCGATGTTCGCCAGCGTCAGCTCCTGCTCGTAATGCTGATCGATATAAGCGGTAATTTCGTCCACAAGGGTGCGCCGGTGGACGTCCTGCTGCCCCGAGGCCGGGCCTTCGTTCAACGCCGGACGGCCGAGAGCCGTCCGGGCGGCGGCGAAGGAGTCGGGCATCTCCTGCATCCGGGCAACCGCCCTACCTGTGCCGATGCGGCAAGCCACGCCATGCCGGGAAAGAAGCTGTACCCGCAGCATGGAGGTCCATTCTTGCAGCTCGGCCGCGCGTTCCGCGCCGCTCTTGGCCTTCTCCCGCCTGGACGCCGCGGCCGTCGCCCCTGGGCGATCCGGCTTCCCCGTTCCCTCAAGGCTCTCCCCGCTCTCGAGCGCTTGCCGGGCAAAGCTGGACATGACTCCAAGCTCGGCCTCCATGAACCGGAACGCGTACGCAGCGGAAGGCGGCGCAACAATTTCACCCCATAAAGCGCATACCGCTTCCACCTCCGCATCGCTCCAGGAGCTGCGGTCCTCCTTCTCCAGCGCCAGCGCGCAGCAGCTGTCATAGGGAAAAATGATCTCCAGTTCGGCAAGACTTGCCATCAGCTCCTCATCCGATGCGCCGGCATGAGCCCAGTCGCGCAGCATGTTCTCCCGCTGCAGACGCAAGTAAATCTGCGCCTGCCTGCGAAGCAGGCTGAGCTCCGACGCCTCCTCGCGCAAGGCGCCGATCTCCTGAGCGACCTCGGCAAGACTTGCCTCCAGGCTCGTTTCCTCGATCGGCTTCAGCACATAGTGACGAACCCCCAGCTGCATCGCCTGTCTCGCATAGCTGAACTCCGAATAGCCGCTTAATATAATGAAGCGGGTGGACGGTTGAAGGGCGCTCCACTGGCGGATCATCTCCAGCCCGTCCATGTTGGGCATACGGATATCGGTGACGATCAATTCCGGCTGCCACCGGGCTGCAGCCTCCAGCGCTTCGCGGCCGTTGCGGGCGCGGGCGCAGACGTCGAAGCCGAATCGCGCCCAGTCGATCATGACGGACAAGCCGTCGAGAATCCATTTCTCGTCGTCGACCAGCATCACTTTATACATCGTTGTCTCCTTTCGGAATCGGGAACCGGATCGTTACCTCGGTCCCCTCATAAAGGACTGACGCCACGCTCAAGCCGTATTCGTATCCGTAGTGCAGCTGCAGCCGCTCCTGAATATTGCGCAGTCCGAGAGAGTCTTCCTCGCCCGCGCTCATTCTATCCGCATAACCAAGCTGTCTGCGCACGCGCTCCAGCTGCTCGCCGTCCATCCCTCCCCCATTATCCGCGATCCGGATGATCCCCGCCTCCTGCAGCAGCTCTCCTTCAATACGGATAATGTATTCGCGGTCCGGGTCGATGAAGCCGTGCGTGATGCAATTTTCTACTATAGGCTGAAAGGTCAGCTTCATGATCGGTGTTTGCTTAAGCGCCTCCGGAAGCTGAACGGAGAGATGGAACCGGTTCTCGAAGCGGATATTTTGCAAATGCACATAGACCTGAATATACTCCAGCTCATCGGCGACCAGGTTTGTCCGGTCCCGCTGCGAAAGCGTCAATTGGAACATGCGGCCGAGCGTTTTGATCATGGCGGCGACATCCGGCGCTTGGGAGAGATAAGCCTGCATACGGATCGACTCCAGCGTATTGTACAACCAGTGCGGATTGATCTGATTTTGCAGCGCCATAAATTTGGCCTGGTTTTGCTTGATTTGGGCCAAGTACACATCCTCGATCAAATTTTTGATTTTCAGCACCATCAGATTATAGGTGCGGGTCAGTGCGCCGAGCTCCACGTTCAGCCCCTCTTCGGGGATAGGGGTATAGCGGCCGTCCTCGACCCTCCGCATATGGCGAATGAGCCGGTTGATCGGCCTGCTGATCTGATAGCTCAGCAGCATGGAGATGCCGGCTATCGCGCACGCCATACTGGCGGCAATAATGAGCGCCAGATTCCGGTAAGAGACGATTTGCTTCTCCAGGTCTTCCATCGGCACGGCGACTGTAACGCCCAGCTTGCCGGAACGGTCGGTTCCGAGCATCCATTCCCCGCCGGGCAGTTCGGGCGCCGGGATCTCGGGAACGAAGGCCGCCGCCTCCAGGGAAGAATCGTAGATAAGGGCCCGCTCCGGCGTCTCGATCATCATCCGCTTGCGGTATGGAATCGAGGCGCCGCCCCCCTGTCCGCTGTGCGCGACAAGCTTGTCCGGAGATAGTTCAAACAGCAGAATCCCGGCATGACGGCCTTCAATATCCTGAATCAGGCGCCCCGCCGAAAACACGCCGACAACCGTTCCCGAAGGGAGGTAGATCTGGGAATGCGTCGGCACGATCACCAGCTGGCCGTTGGCCGCGCGGATTTGCCGTTTCCACTTGTCCCAGAAGGCCGCATCATGCGCCATATCCGGCATAAAACCGTTATTGTACACAAGGCCCGATTCGGAGAGAATCGCCACCCCCTGCAGATTGGGCAGCTGGGTCATGAAGGTGGAGAGCTGGCGATGGAGCAGCAGATTAAGACGGATTCGTTCATAAGACGAATACGAGGTCTCCCTGCCCAAATAATCGATCAGCGCATAGTCGCTGTATATCGTAAGCGACGAATTGCTCACTTGCGCAATATACGTTTCCAGGGATGTGGCAAGCTGAACGGCAAGCAGCTCAATAAGCTGGGTTGAGGTGCCGATCACCTGCTCTCTCGCTTTTGCATAAAACACATGAGTAAGGAGAAACACAGGAACCATACACATAAGCAGGTAGCTGATAAACAGCATGGTAAAAAACCGGTAGCGCCTCGGTCCGGTCCGTTTCTGCGAGCGCATCGGCATTCGCCCCCCTCCCCTCCGTATTTCGCAAACATTGCGAGAACGCTTACATTCAAAAGTTTCCCTTATTATAAGGGAGCGGTTGTGTACCCGCAAGGCGCATCGCCCTCCAGAGGCGATCATCTTAAAGATGTCTACCTATAATGTTACAGATGTCTTATCGAATCCTATACCCTCGACTAGTATACTGAAAGCGCAAACATAAATCGATGGCAGAAAGCAGGGATTCCTATGTCAAAGGCCGCTTCGTTGGAGCAGCAGGCGCATGTCAGGCTACGGGCGAGAAGCGGAGTCCTCCGCAATGTAAGGAGGTATTGGGCGCTGTATGTCATGGCGCTGCCGGGGTTCGTCTTTTTCATGATGTTCAAATACGTTCCCCTCGCCGGCTCCGTGATCGCCTTCAAGGATTATATGATTTTCAAGGGATTCCTCGACAGCCCTTGGGTCGGCCTCAAGCATTTTCAAGCCTTCTTCGAGTACCCCGATTTCTGGCGGGTATTCAAAAACACGCTCCTTATCGGCGCGTACAATCTGTTTTTCGTCTTCCCGTTCCCTATTGCGCTCGGACTGCTGTTCAATGAATTGCGCAATGTGGTGTACAAGCGCTCGCTCCAGACCATTTATTATGTGCCCCATTTCTTCTCCTGGGTCATTATCGCTGGCATTACGTTCGATGTGCTGTCGAACACCGGCATCGTCAATTCGCTGCGGGCCTTGTTCGGACTGGAGCCGATCCTGTTCATGCAGGAGGAGAAATATTTCCGCTTTATCGTCGTGCTTACGAGCATCTGGCGGGATGCGGGCTGGGGAACGATCGTCCTGCTCGCAGCCATCGCCGGCATCAACCCCGAGGTGTACGAGTCGGCGCTGGTCGATGGGGCCGGCCGCATCCGGCAAATATTCAGCATTACGCTTCCGCTCATTATGCCGACGGTCATCGTGCTGTTCCTGCTGCAGATCGGCAACTTCCTCGATCTGAGCTTCGACCAGATTTATAATCTGCTCACGCCCATGACCTTTGCCGTCGGGGACGTCATCGATACGTATGTGTACCGCGTAGGGATCGTGGAGGCGCAGTACAGCTCGACTACCGCGGTCGGCCTTTTCCAATCGGTCATCGGTCTGGTCATGGTGCTGACCTTCAATCAATTGGCGAAACGATATCAGCAGGACGGAGGGCTGTTCTAATGGCAGCGATGAAGGAAACGATAGGGGAGAAAATATTCCGGCTGTCGAATATAGCGATTCTGGGCATCTTCGGCTTCCTGATGCTGGTGCCGCTGCTGAAGGTGGTCTCCACCTCGCTCAGCTCCCCGTTTGCGGTGGATTCGGGACAAGTGTTCCTCTGGCCGGTCGATTTCACCTTGGCTTCCTGGGTCAAAATTGTCGAACGCGAGGCGCTGTGGCGCTCCTTCGGGCTAAATGTGCTCGTAACCGTCATGGGAACGGCGATGTGCCTGCTGATGACGGCGTTGATGGCCTATCCGATGTCCAAGCGGGAATTCGCTCCGGCGCGCTTTCTGGCCGTGATGGTCGTCATTACGATGGTGTTCCGCTATCCGATCATTCCGTATTTCCTGGCAGTCCGGGAATTCGGGCTCTACGACAACTTCTGGGTGCTCATTATTCCGCATCTGATTACGGCCTATAATCTGATTATTATGCGGACCTTCTTCCGCGAACTGCCCCAGGAGCTGGAGGAGGCGGCGCAAATGGAAGGATGCGGGTATTTCCGGATGCTGTTCCTGCTTGTGCTGCCGATATCCAAGGCCGTGCTGGCTACGCTGGGCATTTTCTACGCGGTGATGCTCTGGAACCAGTTCATGCACCCGCTGATGTTCATCGATAATCAGAATCTGTACCCGCTCCAGCTGCGGCTGCGGGAATATATGGTCAGCACGGAGTCTACGCTCACCAGCGGCTTCGAGGGGCAAATTCCTTACAGCAGCGCCACGCTGAAGGCGGCGACCGTCATTTTCGCTACGGCTCCCATTCTGGCCGTGTACCCGTTCCTGCAGAAACATTTCGTTAAAGGTGCTACACTTGGCTCGGTCAAATAACGCTGTATTGACACGCTTCGGTTTGTCTGCGACCTGAGCAAACCGGCCCGTTCAATATAATTGAACAAAACAAAGGGGATGTTAGACATATGGCTATGATTAAGGATAAGACGAAGCGAAAGTTGATCTACCCGCTCGTCAGCTCCGGGCTTGCAGCGGCCTTGCTGGCCGGCTGCAGCGGAGCCGGATCGACCGGCAGCCCGGGACCGGGGGAAACGGCTGGGGAGCAATCTAAGGAGATCCCTTACATTGAGGTGTGGCGGAATCTGGACAGCACGTTCGCGATAGAGAAAGACGGGCCGTATTCGAAGATGGTGCAGCAGGATACGGGCATCGGCTTGTACATGCCCTTTGTAGCCTGGAACAGCGGCAGCGCTTACGTGCAGAAGCTGAACACGCGAATCGCCAGCGGCGAGCTGCCGGACATGTTTATGCCGTGGCAGGGCAACGAAGCGGCCTTGATCAAGCAAGGCGCGCTGGCCGATTTGACCGATCTGCTCCCGAAGCATGCTCCGCATGTATGGAACCGTATTCCTGTGGAGGTGTGGGATGTCGTACGATCGGCCGATCCTTCGGGCAATGGACGCATCTATTACGTGCCGCTGGTGCAAACCTACACGCATTACGGCTCATACATCCGCAAGGATTGGCTGGACCGCGTCGGCATGCAGGTGCCGAAGACGAAGGATGAATATGTCGAGGTGCTCAAAGCTTTCCGCGATAAGGATGCCAACGGCAACGGCGACCCGAATGACGAGATTCCGGTGACGGGACGCGAGCAGGGACGCTGGATGGACCATTTGTTTGCCATGTATGGCGTGGCGATGTGGGAGGGTCTTCCGGTGTGGGATCTGCATAACGGGGAGCTGACATATTCGGCCGTTACCCCGAACATGAAGGCGGCGCTGGAGTTCGTGCAGATGCTGTACAAGGAGAAGCTGCTCGATCCGAATACGTTCCTAAACAAGGGAGACGAGTGGACGGCCAAAATTTACAACGATAAGGCAGGCAGCTGGTTCCATATCAATATGGGCATGAACGTGCGGATCGAAAATATCGCCAAGGTGAACAAGGACGTGAACCTGGTCGCGCTCGGAGTGCCGAAGGTCGAGGGGTACGACGGCTTCATCACCAACACGCAGATCAACCGTCCTCAGTGGGTCATCGCCAACAAAAATGAGCAAACGACGATCAACGCGCTGAAGCTGCTCGACTGGTCGGCCAACCCGGCCAATGCGGATAAAACGCAGCTGGGCGTGGAGGGCATGCACTACGAGGTGAAGGACGGCAAGCGGATTCTGCTGCCTAGCGATCCGGCCAAGCAGGAGTCGAAGATGCTCGCCAGCTTCATCACCGGCATGGAGGAAATCAACAAGCAGGCAGAAATTCAGATCGCCTCCTCTACGCCCGATCAGAAGCGGATCTTCGAAATGAGAGACCGGATTGTGCAGGATATGCAGCCTTACGGCCGGACGATTGCCGGAGACGGCATTCCTTCCGCCATCTACGACGGGTTCTCCGATCTGAAAAATCATACGATGTATCAGGAGTATATGAGCAAGATCATTATCGGCGAGTGGCCGGTCAGCAAATTCGACGAGTTCGTCGACAAGTGGAACAAAAGCGGCGGCGCCGAGGTGACCAAGCGGGCTCGCGCATGGTATCAAACCGTGAAGCGCTAAAGACCGGCTCCTCCTCCCCGCCTGCCCCGCCTTTCCGCAGTATCCGGGAACGGCGGGGCAGGCAGGGGCAAGGGAGAGCGCCGCCCTTGTCTGTCCGGCCGATGAGCGCAAAATGTGCGACGACCGGACTCCAATGGCCGATTACGACAATCAGATGGTGACAATCAGATTACTATAATTAGGATGCGATCTGGAGAAAGCGGGGTTTCTTTTACAGGGTAATTTGTAAGCGTTTACTATAAAACCGCTAGGATAATGGAGGGATAAACTGATGAACCCAAGGAATAAGGAAATTAGCGCAAGGAAAGAAAATACGGAGCACCGCCGCCGCATAAGCGCAAGCGCCCTTCCAGCCGCATGCCGCGACAAAACGCTGCTGGGCCTGCTGCTGATATCGCTGCTGTGCATGTGCCTGCCGCTCGCCCGGGCTGACGCCTTGGAGGATGAGACGTGGCGCAGCGCCCTGTATCCAAGCACCTGGACGCCCGGCTACGCCGACAGCGAAGGGCGCTTCCTGCACGACTTCTCCTACGCCGGGTACCGCAAGGGCGAGCAGCCGCTGCCGACTGTCGTTCCGGGCGTTGCCGTGCAGGTGACGGATGCGCCTTACAACGCCGATCCAACAGGCTTGCAGGACTCGACCGCCGCCATCCAGCAAGCCATCGACGATGTCGGCCTGCAAGGAGGAGGCGTGGTGTACGTGCCCGAGGGCGTCTATCGCATCAAGCCGCAGGCAGGGAATGCCTACTCGCTCACGATCGCCCACAGCGGCGTCGTGCTGCGCGGAGCCGGTGCGGACAAGACGTTTCTGTTCAACGATGAAATCAATATGCGGCAAAAAAACATTGTGCTCATCCGGCCGGCCGCCGGCGACTGGTACGAGCCGGTAAGCAGCGCCGTGTATGCCGCCGCCGATATTCCGAATCAATCGACGGAGCTATCGCTTGACAACGTCTCCGGATTGGCCACAGGCGACTGGATCGTCATAACCGGATCGGTGACGGAAGACTTTATGGAAGATCACGGCATGACCGGTTATTGGGATACGTCGCTCCGGGGCCCCGCCTTCTACCGGCAGATCACGGACATAGACGCCCTGAACAGCAAGATAACGATAGATATTCCAACCCGGTATGAACTAAAAATACGGGATCAGGCGAGAGTGTACAAGGTCGCGCCTCATATCAGCGAAGTAGGCGTAGAGGATCTGGCCATCGGCAATAAGGAAAATCCCAAAAGCGGATGGACGGAAACCGACTACAATGTGCCCGGAACAGGCGCTTATGATGCCCATAACAGCAACGCGATTTTATTGACGCATGTGGTCGACGGCTGGATGCAGCGCGTCCATTCCTACCGTCCGGACGGCAATATCGCCGACCACCATCTGCTGTCGAACGGCATCAAGTTTCTGCGTACCCGCAACGTCACGATCAGCGACTGCTTCATGTCCTCACCGCAATCGATCACGGGAGGCGGCAACGGCTATATGTATACCGTCGGCGGCAACGAAGGTTTGATTCAGTTCAGCCGGGCTGCTTACGGAAGGCACAACTTCTCGTTCCAGCATATGGCGGCGAGCGGCAACGTGCTGTACCGCAATACATCCAGCAACCCGGCCAAGGTCAGCGATTTTCATAACTTCCTGAGCATGTCCAATCTGTACGATAATATGACGCTGAACAACGACACGCTCGAATCGGTGTTCCGCCATCACGGCAGTCAGCTTATTCACGGGCAGACGGGAACGCAAAATACGTTCTGGAACACGCATGGCAACGGAGGTCTTCCCGGCAGCAACCAGCATATAGCGATCGACTCGCGTCAGTACGGCTACGGCTACATCATCGGCACGTGGGGCAAGTCGCCTTCGGTGAGAACAACGCCGACGATTATGCGCGAGGTGGAAACGGCTCCGGAGGATTGGAAGGAAGGCATCGGGCTGGGGCAGACGCTGGCCCCTCAATCGTTGTACGCCGACCAGCTCTACAAGCGCGCAGGGCTCGCTCCGATGACGCCGCCCGCTCCGCCAGAAGAGCCGGCAACCCGCTTCCCGGTGTCCGAGGATGCCTATGTGTACGGCGGTTCCCCTGCCAGCAACTACGCGACGGCGGAGAATCTGGCCGTGAAGGGCGACACGAGCGCCGCTTACATCCGCAAAGCCTACATGAAGGTCGATATGCAAGCTTGGGACGGTGCGCCGGCCGATCAAGCGAGGCTTTATTTTTACAGCAGCACCGTGGTGGACGCTACGTATGTGCGCGTATTAGGCTTGGCCGACGACAGCTGGAGCGAAACCGGGATTACCTGGAACAATCAGCCGACCGCAACCGGACAAGCAGTGATCGGGACGGTGCCGGTGTCCGCCGCAGGCTGGTACAGCATCGATGTCACCGATTATATCAACGCTGAGGTCGGCGACAAGACGGCAACCTTCCTGCTCGACGTTCCAGTGAAAACAGCCGCTTATATCCGTATCCATTCCCGCGAGCAGGCGACGAATCAGCCCTATGTCGCCTTCATCCCCGATGATTCCGGGCCTCCGATCTGGCCGGCGCGAGCACAGCTGACAGGCTCGCAGGCGATGCACAACAAGCTCATGCTGAATTGGCCTGCGGCCAAGGACGATATTGCCGTCGCAGGATATGAGGTTTACCGGGATCAGGTGCTGATCGGCACGACCGGTGCCGGAGCATCCTCTTATCCCGTTACGGGACTTGCGCCATCCACGGCCTATGCGTTCACGGTGAAGGCTTATGACGCGGCAGGCAATCGTTCGGGAGCTCTCGTCGCCACGCTGTCGACCTCCGAGGACAACGGCCGGTTCATCGTGACGCGCAATACGTATGTGACCGGCGGCAGCTCGGCGAACGAAAACTTCGGCTCGGCGGCAAACGTCATAGTCAAGTCCGATCCCGGCAACAAGAGCTATGAGCGAAGAGGCTACCTGCAGATCGATGTCACCGATTTTGCCGAGACGGAGGCGCAGTCGGCTCTGCTTCGTTTCTACAAAAATTCGGCCACAGACAGCGTGACGCTGTCCGTCTATGGCGTGGCCGACGACAATTGGACGGAAACCGGGCTCACCTGGAATAATCAGCCCCCTCTCCCGCAATGGTCCCTTGTCGGCACGGTTACCCTGTCAGACGCAGGCTGGTACAGTCTGGATGTGACGTCCTACTTGAACCAGCAGCTCTCCGTCTCCGACAAGCTTACCTCCTTCGTCCTGACCGGCCCGGGAGATGCGGTTAGTCCATATATCAGCATCGCGTCCAACAAGCACGCTGTCTTGTATCCGTACCTGGAGCTGGAGTAGCCGGCGGCAAACGTAACAAAACGTTATGAAGTTAAAAATATGATGGTATCCGAATGCTGCCCTCCTATGGTTTAATGGAAAAAAGCTATCTTTATAGCATAAGCGGGTGAGGGACATTGCACTTCGGATTCAAGCTCAAGGAATTTACATCTTCGCTTTTTATTCGGTTGCTGATCAGTTTTTTGATCATCATTTCATTGTTGGTCGCGTTTATTTTGTACTCGGTGGTATTCTACCGAGGCAATATTAAGGAGCAGGTCATTAACTACAACACGCTCGGCCTGGAGAAGACGACCGAGAATTATGAGAACCTGATCAATAATATCCACAGCTCAATTCTGACTCTTTCGTTGGAACTGCCTGATGCACAGGGGCAGGATTTCGATTATTGGAATGCGTTTAAGACCATGCAAAAAACTCAGCTTTTGCTGTCCAACCCGTATTTGTATTTGGAGAATCTGCTGCTCATGAATAAAAACGCCGGCTTTACGCTCGAGAGCGGCCGGGGGGCCGACACGGACGTTATGTTCCAGAGCTATTACAACAGCCCGGACTACGACGCCGCCTTCTGGAAAGAGCAGTACCGGGAGCCTTACAAATTCCGGGTTCTTCCCGAATCGTCGTTCGCCGAGGTCAGCGCCATCGGCCGAACGGAGGAGCGCAGGCTGCTGCCGATTGTGGTCAAGTACGAGCGGCAGCCTGACTTCTATACGATTGCCATGGCGAGAGGCGACCGTATCTTTTCCGCACTCGGGCAGACCGTAAACGACCGCTTTTATATTCTGAATGAACAGGGTCACATGCTGTACGCCTCGGACAAATCCCTGCCGCCCTACATCCCCAAGCTCGCTGATAAGGCCGGGCATATCATTGAGGATGGCGTCTATTATTTCTATCGCACCGGCGCTAGCGGATTAACGTATATGCACGTCGTTCCGGATAATACGATCTCGAGTCAGGTACGCTGGAACTTTTCATTCGTCCTGCTGCTCGTGCTGACCATCGCCATCAGCGTCATCGTCTCGCTCCTGCTTAGCGCGCGGCTTAATAAGCCGGTCAAACGGATTATTGAAGCCATGCACCGGTGGAACGCTCCCCTCCCGTGGGAAAGCGGAATCAAGGAGTTTAATATCATCCATGACAAGATGAACGATATTCTCAAAACAAACCGGGACATCCATCAGGACATGTCCGAGAAAGAGTCTCTGCTCCGCTACTACGCTTATTCCAATGTGTTGAAAAAAATCCGCCATCTGGAAGGAAACCAGTCGGCATGGATTCCGTCCGACCGCCCTTTCGTGCTGCTTCTGTTCCAAGTCAACTATAAACCGACCTTGCAGCGTCTGGACGTGGAGGCGGAGCGCGCCACCTCCTTCATCCGCGAGTACATTCACCGGATCATCGGTCAGACCTTCACCGATGCCGTAACTTTTCAGATGGAGAAGGATCAGATTCTGACCATCGTATTCACGGAGCAATCCGACCCGAATATCGGCCTCACGCTCGAGCATATTCGTCATATGCTGGAGGCGGAGAAGGACTACTGCTTCCTCACGATCGCCGCCTCAGGTGGTACGGACGATTGGAACGAGGCTTACAGCATCGGGCTCGAGCTGTTGAGAAGGAGAACCTTTGGCGACGATACTCAAATTATCGAAAATGCCCGGGAAGAAGCCGAAGAAGCCGGGTTGTCTCCGGCACAGGAGGAGGAGCTGGATGCCAACTTGTACGGCGGGAATGACGAGGTCGTGCTCCAGCTTGTTCGGCGAACCCTGGTCAGAATGAGGAAGCGCGGACAACGCGCCGACGCCGTCCTCCGGTTCGCCGAATCCATCGCCCACCGAACACAGAAGAACCTGCAGCAGCGTCACATTGACCCCCTACCAGTGCGCGATGCGCTTGAGGAGCTTCCATCCTGCCATACGTACGAGCGGCTTGACGAGATTTTGTCCGTCATGATCCGCAGCTCTGCCCATCTGGTCAGGGAGATGAAGGACAAGCGGGATTATATCATCCATTTTGTTTACGATTATTTGGAGAAGAACTATGCGGCGGACATATCGCTTGATGCTTTGGCCGACAAGCTGAACATCTCCCGCAGCTATTTGTCCCGCTACTTCAAGGAAAAGACCGGTGAGAATTTCGTCGACTATGTCAATTCCGTCCGCATCGAGAAAGCCAAGAAGCTGCTTCTGCAGCCGGATATCCGCATCCTGGACGCGGCCCAGCTCGTCGGTTATCAGAACGCCAACTCCTTTAACCGGATGTTTAAGAAGTTTACCGGCTCCACGCCCAGTGAATTTCGCCGAAATGAGCTTCTATAACGTGAATAAAACCATCGCATACGGTTGTAGGCGATGGTTTTGTTTTTACATGAAGCCGTTACTTACAGAATGCCGTTTATTTCCATTCCCCTTTAATCCCCGAAGACTGCAGCAACTTGTTCACGTCGTCGATCACTTCCTTGCCGCCTTTCTTCATGTATTCATCCACCATCTTGTTCCAGTTGGATATCGGTTCCTGGCCAACGATCATCTTGGTTTGCCATTCTTGCGTAATCAGATCCAGATCTGAGTTTTTCGCCATCAATGCGTCGGAGTAGATTCGGAAGACGGGGTTGATATAAAACTTGGTATTCTTCAGCAGATCCACCGTTGCGGCTGCGAAGCTTTTGCCGAGCGGGTCCGAGATAACGGCAGCCGGGTCGGTCGCTTCGTCGGTCGGCGCCCAGTAAACGGACCGGTAGTAGCGGTTCGGCCGGTGGTCCCAAGTCTCCTGAGGCTCCAGAACCATGGCACCGTTCACCATCTTGTAGCTCACGTTCTCGCCGCCGTACTGCCAATCGAAATCCTTATTCTGCGGATTCCGGTTCTCGATCGGAATGAACTTACGGAAGTAGCTTTCCATCTGCAAAATGCGATCGACCTTATCAGGCTCGCTCTTCAGCTTGGCGTTCAGCGCCTTGATCGTGTAATACCCTGAGCCTGCCGTGAAGCCCTGCTGTCCGTCCACTTGCTTGAACGCCGGGATCACTTCGATCTTAGCGTTCGGGAACAGCTCCCGGAACGATTTGAGCAGATTGATGTCCATGCCGGTCGGCTGCTCGTACCAGATTCCGTATTTGCCGGCATAGAAATCCTTCCGGACGTCGGTCGATTTGGATACGGCCCAATCCTTATGCAGCGCCCCTTCCTTGTACAAGTCCGCGAGGAATTGAATCTGCTCCTTGTACCCTTCCGAGATCGTCCCCGGAATCAGCTGACCCTGCTCGTTCTTGTGATACCACGACGCATCCCAAGCCGCCCCCATGGCCGCGCCGTATACGACTTGCTTGGAGAGTCCGAAGCCGTAGGTGTCGTTTTTGCCGTTTTTGTCGGGATCGTCCTTGGTGAAGGCGATGGCCACCTTCTTCAGCTCCTCATACGTCGTTGGCATCTTGAGGCCGAGATTATCGAGCCAATCCTTGCGAATTACCGGCTTCTTACCGTATTTGGCGGGGAAATATTGCGGTATCGCGTAAATTTTGCCGTCTATCGTCACGGCATCCCATACACTCTTGGGTACAAGCTTCAGCTCCGGATGCTTGTCGATGTAATCATTCAGCGGAAGGAACGCCCCTTGCTTCGCCCACTTTACGAAGTTGGCGTCCACGCTCTCCATCCCGATGATATCCGGCAGGTCGCCTCCGGCCATCACGACGGGCAATTTGCTCCCGTACTGGTCATACGGCACGAATTGAGGCTTGTAAGTCACATTAAATTTTTCATTTATTTTTTTCAGCCCTGAGCCGTTTTCACCCGGGATCGAGGTCCAGGTCCCCTCTATCGAGGAGATCGTAAATGTCTTCGCCGCCTGGCCTTGCGGCGCAGTCGAGCCGGCTGCTGCCGGCGTTGTGCCGGCAGCTTCGCCTGCCGCCGGTTTCTTTTCATCTGAGGAGCATGCGGCCACGGTTACGGCCATTGTCGCGGCAAGTCCTGCCGCCATCCATTTTTTCATCGGTAACCCTCCCTGTTATAAACAAACGCCCGGAATACCCCAATGTAATCTTGCGGATTTCGTTACCCTTTTACGGAGCCAAGCATCACCCCTTTCGCGAAGTGCTTTTGCAGAAAGGGATATACAATAAGAATCGGGAGCGTCGCGAGCAGGATCGCCGCCATGCCGATCGTTTCCCCGGGAGGCAGATCGGCTGCCCGGGCCGCGTCGCGAGCGGCTGAAGCGAGCGAGTTCGACGCGTCGTCCAGAATAACGATCTGCCGCAAAATGACCTGCACGGTCCACTTGGACGGGCTGTTCAAGTACAGAATCGCGTTAAAATAGGCGTTCCAATGCCCTACGGCGTAAAACAGGCCAAAAGCGGCGAACGCCGGCTTGGACAACGGTACGATAATGCGCGAAAAAATTTGCAGATCGTTCGCCCCGTCGATGACGGCGGCTTCCTTCAGTTCCTCCGGGATGGCAAGGAAAAACTGCCGGATGACAATCAGATTGAAGGAGTTGATAGCTCCGGGAATAATGAGCGCCCAAAAGCTGTCGATGAGGCCGGTCTCTTTCACCATCAAATACGTCGGGATCAAGCCGGCGTTGAAAACGAAGGTAAACAGGACAAGAAATACAATAACCTTCTGTCCCCATATATTCCGTGTTATACCATAGGCCATCGTGGCGGTCAAAATTAAATTGACCAGGCTGCCTGCCACCGTTACATAGATGGTGACGCCGATGGACCTGAGGAACGAATCGGCTTGGAGGATGTAGGCGTACGAATCCGTCACCCATCTCTTCGGCCATAGAATAAGCTCGCTCACCACATACTCCTCATAGGACGTGAAGGAGACTGCGAAAATGTAGTAAAAAGGGAATAACATCGCCAGCGCGAGCAAGCCGAGCAGGCTTGCATTCAGAATGTCCGCCAGACGATCGAGCCTGGTTCGATGATGATTCATATCGGGTCACCTGCCATTATATTGTCGTTGCTTGCAGTTGTGGAGCTAGAATAATCCGCTAAAATAGTCCTTCATCTCCGAATCGTTTGGCGAGCTGATTCGCCGCGAGGATCAGAATAAGTCCGACCACGCTCTTGAACAATCCGACTGCCGCCCCGAAGCTGAAGTCCGCTTGTTGAATGCCTTTGAAGTATACATAAGTATCGAGGACGTTGCCGACATCCATCGTAAACGGGTTCAGCATCAGAAATACTTGCTCAAAGCCCGAATCCAGCACGGAGCCAAGCCGGAGAATGAACAGGATAATGATCGTGCTGCGCAAAGCCGGCAGTGTAATATGCCAGATTTGCCGCCACCGGTTGGCCCCGTCCACGAGGGCCGCTTCGTACAAGCTTGGGCTGATGCCGGCAAGGGCGGCCAGGAAGATGATCGTCCCCCAACCCGCTTCCTTCCAGATGACCTCAAGGACAAGGAGCGGCATGAACCAGCCCGGCTCTTGAAGAAAAGGCACCGCCTCCATGCCGAACATTAGCCCGAGTCCGCGGTTGACAATCCCCTCCGTCTTGAGGAAGATCGTAACGATGCCGATGACGACGACCCAGGACAAGAAATGCGGCAAATACAGAATCGATTGCAAGAGTCGTTTGAAGCGCTCGCTTCTCAGCTCATTCAGCATAACCGCCAGCACGATCGGAACCGGGAAGGCGAAGGCGATCTGCAGGAACGACAACAGCAGGGTGTTCCACATCACCCGGATCACCTCCTGATCGCTGAAGATCGTCCTGAAATGCCGGAGCCCGACCCATTCGCTATGCAGAAATCCCCTGAACGGACTATAGTCCTGGAACGCAATCACATTGCCGAGCATGGGAACGTACCGGTATACGAAAAAATAGAGAAGTCCCGGCATAACAAGCAGGATTAAATACCTTTCCCTCCATAACCGTTCCCTCAAGCTTCTATTCTGTCTCGTATGGCCTTGAGTATGGACCTTTAGGGTTGACATTGCTTCTGGCTGCTTCATACTTCCTCTTCTCCTCCTTGCTTCATCCTGAGCTTTACCTTACCGGATGGCTTAGCCGTTGACCATCGTCACTATTCGTTGTGCTGCATTCTTTTTGCGATAAGCATAAAAATAATGAATAAGTGAAAAAACTGTTGTGGCTGTCGGAGGTAAAGTCCGGGCAAAAAGAGGACCGTCCGGCGTTATTATCGCCGGACGGTCCTTTTTCATGACTAATCTTCCAACACGATTAAGATGGCGAAAGCCCCTTGCCTCAGCAAAGGGGCCTTCATCTTGCGCATACGCTACCCGAAAATCCGGCTAGCGACGAACGCCAAGTCTTGAATATCGACGATACCGTCGCGATTGATGTCTGCCTTGCGGGCACTCGGCCAGTCGGGGCTTGTCATGTCTACTCCGTAAAATTTGGTTATTTCCGCAAAATCGGCGATATTAAATAGCGGGTCGGCGTCCATATTGCCTGTGCTTGCCGTAATCCGGTGCGACTCAAACTCCGCCATTGCTGCTGCCAGGCCCGACTGTGCCGTCTGCACCTGCGACTCCGTTGCATCAGCTTGATTAAATACGGCTTTCGCGGCATCTATGGCCGAAGTCAGAGTCGCCTTCAAGCCTGCGAGCACCGAGCTGAAGAAGGTACCGGTTGCCGTTCCCGCTTCCGCCTGGTCGCGGGTCGCTTCCGCTTGCGCGATCAAGGCGCCAAGCGCTGCCTTATCCGATATGCTCACTTGTGCCGAGCTTGCCGCGAGGGCGGTGACAACACCGGCTTCGGAGGAAATCGACACGGCTGAGCTCGTGAAGCTGGCAGTACCTGTAGGCGCACCCGTCTTAGCCTGGAATTTCAAGGTCAGGAAGGGGGCATCCGCCGGCAGCGTTCCGCTGCCGATTCGTCCTGCCAATACACGCAGCTTGCCGGCCGCCGCATCATCCGTAACGATAACTGCTTGCTGCGCATAGTCTTTCGCATATTCGGCGTAACTAAATTTGGACGGATCATAAGAGAGTGTAAGGTCCACACCGGCTGCCGCTTCCACTTGCTCCAGTTTCAATTGAAGGTCGAGGTTTTGCCCTCCGCTAACCGAGCTTGCGCTTGGCGTCAGCTTGACGGACGGCTTCGAAGCCGGTTCTACTTGTTTGAGTCCAACCCAGTCGATATTCGACGCCCCGATCACGTTCCACATTTTGAGCGTATTCGTTCCCGCAGGCAGATAAGTCGCCGTATGAACGGTGGCCGCTCTCCACTCCTCCGGGAATTGCCCCCATTTCGGCGTCTTTGGGATTTCCGCCGAATGAATCTCGGAGCCCAGCTGAATCAAGCGCTTCGGATTACCATCCTCCAGCTCCCAGCCCGCCACATATTTCATGGCCACATCATAATACCCGGCTTCAGGGACATTCAACTGCCAAGTAATCGTTTGACCCGGATTGTTCCAGCCGGTGACGCCTACACCGCCCGAGAGAAAATCGCGCGTGTTATACGTAGATATCCCGGAGTCCGCACTGCTGAAGCTTTCGGCTTCTGCAAATACGTCCAAATCCGCCTTGACAGCGTCATGATCCGCCGATTGCTCTACCGGAGTTGCCGCACCCGAGCCGGCGCTGCGCAGCTTGAGAACTCCCGTCGCAGCAGGCACAATAATCTTGCTGTTTGCGGTTATAAACATCACCGGCTTGGCTCCTCCGCTTCCCTCGAAGATGAATCCGGGAGGCGCTTCGAGCACTTCGTAAAGCCCGGCTGCGTTGGATAATCTTCCCCAGGCGCTTGTGCCGCCGTGTCCGTCGCTGTAAGTGGACAGCGTTGCCGTCGACGGAACGCCGTTGATCTCAACGGGATAGGACAACGGAGCTTGCGGAGCTGGAGCTGGAACATTACTTAACAGAAGCTTATGCTGGCCGGGCTCCACATTCAGCGTTAACACGCTTCCAGTCGTATCCCAATGAACGCCGCGCGTATATACGGCATCCGTTACGCTGCCGCCCTTCGGCAGGCTGCGATACTTCTCGTCAAGCACCGTCGTAACACCGGATTTATGCAAGCTGACTTGTGTATCCTGCATCCCTGTGATGGACAGCTCATCGCCGGAAAGCGCGATCGTAGCCGGCTGTGCGCTGCTAATCCGTGTCACTCCGCCCATGACCAATTGGGTGCCGCCTACCAGAAGAACGGAATCTCCTTTGACAGTAGCCGCGATGCCTTCGAACTGCATGCTGCCGGTGTCTACGACGCCGCTAAGGGCTGTACGTACATAAACATCCGTTCCATCGGTGAAATGGAGCTTCCGGTACGTGCCGTGATCCTCGGAAACGATGTTCTGCGGCGTGGAACCGACCTCGTAAGGGACGTAGGTGGAAACGATAGTCGCTTCTTCCGTTTTTGGAGTCTTAAATCCGCCGTGCTGTCTTCTTATTCCTGTATAGGTGCCACCGGGCAGATGCTCTTCTTCATCTTCTTCGATGTACTTGTTCGTTACCGGCACTTCTATTAATCCCGGATAGTAAAGATTGACTTTCAGCGCAGCCTGATTTTTGATAATGGTCGCACTGCTATTCGCTCCATCCAGCGTTAAGCTTTTATCGGCATGCAGCCAATATTCGAAGCTGGAGCCGCCCGGCTCCCGGGCGTTCAAATTATCGACGACTACGAAGGCGCCCGGCTTCACGTAGATGACACTGCGCTGAGCCAGATCGAGGCCAGCTTTGCCCGGGTTGGTATTGTAAGCTGTTGTGGCGTCGCCAACCGCCGCGTCGAAATCTTTGGTCGTGGCGAATCCGGTAATTTTACCCGATGCCCTCATATCATCCAAGTTTTGGCCTTTTTTACCGTCATAAGTAATCGCATTATGGGCAAACGTTTGCTTGGCATATTGATTGTAATGAGGGGTATTGTAATCGTCATAGAACCCGCCCTCAACGGTTAGATCCTCACCGAAGGCTTTGATGATCAAGCTGTTCTGATCCGCTTGGCTGTGATTCCAGCTGCCGAATGGACTGGATTTGAAATAGAACGAAATCCGTTTCGGATCAAGTAAACTGGAGTGCATGGCGACCGTTCCGATTTGCTCAAAGTATTTGGCTGTCGGCATTTCTACCGGAGGACGCGCCGATAAGTTTTCATCTTCATACAAATAAGTTTTGTAATCGCCGTAATCGTAATTATAACGCTGCGAGTACCACTGCATGACCTCATCCTGCTGCATTTTCGCGTTGATTAATACATTGGTCGTAACTTGCCCTATGTGGATGCCGTCGTTACCGTTGCCGAACGCACCGTTTTGCTGGCCTACAGGAATCATATACAAAGGATACCAGGACTCATTACGGAAGTAAGCTTTCTGATAAAGATTAAAGCCCGTCGCTGCATAGAGCGTATCTATAAAATGCTTTCCGAATATGGAAGACCACTGCCAGTAGCCTTCCCCATTGCCCCAGCCGCCGTCCTCGCCGCCCCATACCGGCGCCAGATTGATGTAAGCAGGCACAATCGTCTTGAACCATTTCTGCGCTTCCTTCGAAACGTTCGTACCGTTGATGTCAACGTTCTCGTGAAGCAAGGAGATTGCGATAATGCCCAGATAGCCGTTTACCGTCCAGCCGTGCGAATCGTAGGGACTGCTTGTTATTGGCCTTTCATCGTACAGGACATCGTCAGCAATCGTCTGCCCCCGGTCCAGTAACATGGTTAATGCCGTTTCTTTTTCCTCCGGGCTGAGGAGATCGTAAATCCAGTCGTAGGCAATTGAACCCTTCAACACGATATCCCGATGAACCTGGTCGTTTCCGCCGTTACGGTTGTTATAGTGAGTGGGACCTTCTTTCGTTCTCCAAGCAGAGACATGTAGGAGCCGCTCTTTGGCAAAGTTTCCGTATTCGGGATCACCCGTAACCAAATAAATGAAAGCTGCGTTGACCATAGGAGTCGTAACTGCTGTTGTTTGATCCAGGATTCTGCCGGGTTTATCAAGTGACGGCTCGCCTGGCAACGTATGATCGCTTACATTAATCTGGCGTTTAATAAAATCAAATGTTTTCTTGCCGGCTCCGTCTTTTCTGGCACGGAAATCGCTTAACGTATCCGGCGTAGTCAGTATGCGTGGATGTGAGGTGGGTACGTTAGCGATAAGCTCGGATACGGGCGGAACCGGAAATTCCTTATAATCCGCGTCAATCCGGAACTTGCGGGTATCGCTCCAATCGGACCATCCGGCTGTTTTGTGGAACCTGACTCTCCAGAAGTAGGACTGGCCTCCCACAAATGGATCCGGGAAATTATAGTAGTTTATCGGTATATCGTTTTTCTGGTAAAGGATGTTCTGGAAGCTGCTGTCGGTCGCCACCTGCAATTCGTAGACGCCCGCGCCATCCATCACCGGCCATCCGAAATCAGGAGGGTTCTGTGTCGTAACAAGATGGTCGATAGGCTGAAAATGCCGTGAACGTGCCGGATCCAGATCGCTTGGCCACGCCTGCGAGCCGCCCGTAGGAGGCGCTTTGTCCGCCGCTGTTAATGTAGCTTGATCAAAATAAAGCTCGGCTGTGCCTATGCCGAATGTGGCTAATTCCACCTGCACGTCAGTTGTCCCGGCCGGAGGCTCGGCTGTTAACGTTAAGGCTTCCCATCCGCTCGTCCCGGTTGTTTGCGTTTCCACAAATTGCTGGCCTGACGAGCCCAGGAAGCGCAGGATCAGGCTGCCGCCGCCGGATATGGCATTCGCATGGACAGCCGCCGTGTACGATTTGCCGGATACGACAGGTATGGCCGGACTTTTCACACTGTAGGCGTCCGTAGCAGATCCGTCGATAATATGCACTGCTTTTTTTCCGTGGATATACACGGTGTCCGTCACCGCTGCGATGCTGGATGCCATTCCATGGTCAACAGCTGTCCAGCCGGTTGGCCTAGTTCCCGTCACCGCTTCAAAGCTCGGATTTGGCAGCAGCTCCGTCGTTTTCAGTGAGGCGGCATCCGCATAAACGACGCCGCTGTTTACCGAGCTTGGAATGACGATCAGCATTTCCATGCCAACCGTGCTTGCCGGAGGCGTATCGGTGATCGTAATCGTCTGCCAATCTGGTTTGGCGTTCACAGACGCAGGCTTTTGCGTAGATTTATTGTTGACGTCATAGTAGCGGATCAGCAGGGTAGCTGCTCCGGAAACCACCTTAACCTTAACGGTGGCTGTATAAGAAGTCCCTGGAGAATAAGCAATCCGCTCGCTCCTGACCCCTGCCGTAGCAGCTGTGTTGTTGTCCGTAAGCTTGACGCTGCGAGTCCCGTCCGCCGCTTCGTTCGTAACCGACTCGACTGCCAAATCGGGCTTGTTTTCAAATAAAATCCAGCCTGCCGGCATACTGCCCGACACTTCCTCGAAGCCGGAATTCACAAGCAGCTCCGGCCCCATAACCGGATTGCTGCCTGCGCCGGATGCCGTTTGATATGAAAATAAGTTCAGAAACAGGCTCAATCCCATGGTGAACACAAGAGTCATCGCTAGTATGCGTCGCCTTTTGTATGTAATCAATTGTTTCGCCTCCAGCTTATAAATTTGTTGCATCCTCGCACATCTCATTTCCTCAAGGAACACTCTTGCAATTGGAAAACCTCTTACATCGATTCATATCCTTTCTTCTTATTTGCTTTGCTTCATTCCCGTCTTGAATCGGACCACCTCCTTCATAAGTTCCAGATGGAATCGAACTTTTCAGCTTCTTGGCGGTCATGTATAGCTCATCCCACGCGGCAGGATTTCGGGAAACGCTTTCATTTTTCTCCAATAGTAGAGTGTAGATGACAATACGTAAATCAACGGAAATGCAGAATCTTGTACTTTTTTTTGAATAAATGAAAAAAAACTTAAAAATCACGAGAACAGCCCAATGGCTGGCGAAAAAACAAAGAAAGCTCCGCGCTGCGGAGCTTTGCTTCACGAATCGATGCCGGGCTTCCGGCGACATTCATTTGAGGTGAAGGTTTCGTTATCGCTATTCACTGAACATACCTAGGTGTATCAACAACCGTTTCAAAACGACAGCCGCCTGTGCTCTTGTTGCCCTGTCTTCCGGGTTGAAGGCGCCCTGCTCGTCGCCTTCCATAATGGCGGCGGATGTAATACCGGTTATATCCGCCAATGCCCAGTCCGCTGCCTGCGTCAAGTCCGTGAACAAGCGGGACGATTGGCTTGGATCTACGATTGGAATCGGCTTATTGGCATAACCGGCCGCCCGCTTGAGGATGACAGCCAATTCCTGTCTGGTGATCCGGGCATCGGGCCGGAAGCTTCCGTCGGGATAGCCGTTCACCAGACCTGCAGCCGCGGCCGCTTTAACGGCTGACTCGTACCATTGTCCCTCGATATCCATGAACGATGCTTGGCCGGCAGTTGAGTTCAGGGCTAGCGCCCGCATCAGTAAGGCTGCAAACTCAGCGCGCGTGACAAGCTTGTCAGGTTCGAAGCTCAGCTCGGTTGTTCCCTGAACCAGCAGCTTGTTAGCCATGGTTTCTACAGCCGCCCGGCTCCAGTGGCCTTCGAGATCGGCAAAGCGCCTCTCCGTTTTCACCAAGGAATAAGCGCTGTTTCCTTTCCGGTACAAGTCGGCGAACACCTTTCCGTCCACGTTGCGAAATACCGTAGGCACCGGCAGCAGCTCGCCGGTTACCGAATCGACATAGACACCAGTCGTTTGACCGGGATCGACGTCGAAGCCAAGCTTGAAGGAGCGAGGGACATATGCGGCAAACTTAGTTAACGGGATGGATCGTCCGTCGGGCATGATTGCCGACACTTCGAACTCCACCGGAGCCATCAAAAGCTCAGAACCGATCTTGGCGGCGCTGCGCTCTGCCTGATCCTTTTGCCCGGGGGCTGCCTCAGCTACGGTGATTTTTACTTCCGCTTTAGCGGCATCGGCTCCCAATTGCGCGAGCAGCTCCGGTGAGGATAGCTCGCTAAGCGGCAGCGAGTAAGTCACATGGCCTGCTTGAAGCTCAATGACAGCGGCCGGATTTTGCTTGGCCCAGGATTGAAGCAACGCCAGAGGCGCTTGCACAGGACCGTCCGCAGGAATCACGAGGCGGCCGGATGCGACTTGACTCTTTCCGTCCTCATCGGTAATTTTCCGGGGCGTGCCTGGGTTATTCCCGGTGCCGGTACCATTACCGTTACCATTAGCGTTGCCGTTGCCATTGCCATTGCCATTGCCATTCCCATTCCCGTTCCCATTACCGTTGCCATTTCCGTTCCCGTTGCCGTTACCATTACCGGTGCCATTTCCATTATCGTCGTCCGGTGTTATTTGAACGCCGATCGCTTGGTTCACCTCATGTACCGTTGCATGTAACGCAGGATCAAGCGTCTTGACACGAACCAGCTTGATGCTCGCCGTTCCCTCAGCATTTGCTTTAAAGGTCAATTTGGCGAGAGTCCTCGATCCGTTTTCCCCGGCGACTTTCCCAAATTTCGTTGATCCGTAGAGCAGCGTATGGTCTTCCAGGTAGGAAGCCGGTGATCCGCCAGGCAGGTTGCCTTCTCCTCTAAGATAGGTTACGCCGGATGAAAGCTCGAATGTCAAATCATACGCGTACAATTGATGGAGGTTCACCCCTTCAATGGTCACAACAAAGCTGCCGCCTTCTTCCACGGAAGTTGACGATGACTTCATATGGAACGCTGTCTGCCCCTCAGCGGCATAAACCGGCATTCCTTGGAACGAATACGTGAGAACCAAAACAAGCATTAGGGCCGCTCTCCATATTACCGCTTTATTTATCATGTAGCCCTCCTCAAAATGATGAAATGGCAGGATGGTAAAGCGCTCCCTACAAGCAGATAAGGGAGCGCCTTATTTGTTCCTTACAGTTCGAAAATACGGCTGGCTACGAACGCCAGGTCTTCGATATCTACGGCGCCGTCTCCAGTAATGTCCGCTTTTTGGGCAGCATGCCAGTCGGAGCTGGAGGCAGTTTTACCGTAATACTTGGTTATTTCTCTGAAATCTTTTAAATTGAACGTTTGGTTATTGTCCATATCCCCCGTCGCAGCCGTAATCCGGTGAGACTCGAACTCCGCAATAGCTGCAGCCAGGTTCGTCTGCGCCGTTTCCACCTGTGTACGAGTCGCATCAGGCTGATTGAATACGGCCTTTGCAGCATCAATAGCTGAGGTTAATGCCAACTTCAAGCCTGCAAGCACGGAACTGAAGAAGGTGCCGGTTGCCGTCCCGGCTGCAGCCTGATCGCGGGTCAATTCTGCTTGGGCGATCAATGCGCCGAGCGCTTCCTTATTCGAGATGCTGACTTGCACCGTACTTCCGGTCAGAGGGATGAATTCATCAGCCCCCGTCAAGGCCGATGCGGCCGATGCTGTGAAGCTGGCTGCCCCTGCGGCAGCATCCGTTTTGGCCTGAAACTTGAGCGTCAGTAAGGGGGCGTCCGAAGGAAAAACGCCTTCTCCGATCTGTCCCGACAGGATACGAAGCGTACCGCTTGTTTCATTGTTGTTTACAATCGCCGCTTGCTGCTCATAATCATTCGAGTAGCCGGTATAGGCAAATTTGGCCGGATCATAGGACAGTGTAAGCTCAACACCTTCAACATTTGCAATCTTATCCAAAGCCAGCTTAACATCCAGAGGTTGTCCCGGACTAACCGAGCTTGCGCTTGGAATCAGCTTGACGGTACCCTCATCGGCTTCTCCGGTTTTGACCAAGCCGATCCAGTCCAAGTTCATCGGCCCCCTGACGTTCCACATCTTAAGCTCAACCTGGCCTGCAGGCAGCGTTGTGCCGGAGTGGACGGTCAATGCTCTCCAGAACGCCGGGGCCGTTCCCCAATCGGGTTCCGGCACCGGTTTGGCATTATAGGTCGTAGGCGCTTCCGCCGCGTAGAACTGGGAACCCAGTTGAATCAACCGCGTTGAAAGAGTCCCGGCCGGCAGATCCCAGCCCGCTACGTATTTCAAGACAATATCGTATTTACCGGCTTCAGGAACGTTTAATTTCCACGTAATATTTTGACCGGCTGCGGCCCAATTGCTGACTCCCAAGCCTCCTGACAACCATTCCCGAGTGTTGTATACGTTGAACGAACCGTCCTCGGTGCTGAAGAAGCTTTCTGCTTCCGCAAATACAGTCAATCCGTTCTTGATCGTATCGTAGTTCGCCGAAGCTTCTGCCGGTGTTAATCCGCCTGCTTCGGCGCTCCGCAGCTTCAAGGTACCGGTCACATTAGGCAAAACGATCTTGGCTTTCTCGCCCAAATAGATGACCGGCTTTGCCATGCTCACTTTATCGAAGAACAAGCCCGGCGGCGCTTCGAGCACTTCGTACAAGCCGGCGGCGTTCGGCAAGGTTCCCCAAGCAGCCGTTCCTCCGTGGCCGTCACCGTATGTAGATAACGTTACTGTGGAAGCTGCACCGTTAATCACAACCGGATAGGAGACGGGCGCCATAGGAGCAGGAGCCGGAATGTTGCTTAACAGCAGCTGGTGCTGACCAGGCTCCACATTCAGCGTTAAGGTGCTGCCGGCCGTATCCCAATGAACGCCGCGTGAATAAACGGCTTCCGTTACGTTGCCGCCCTTTGGCAAGCTGCGGTACTTTTCATCGAGAACGGTTGTAACACCCGCTTTATGCAAGCTGACTTGATTGTCCTTCATGCCGGTGATCGACAGCTCGTCGCCCGAAAGCGCGACCGTGGCCGGCTCCGCGCTGGCAATTTTCGTTACGCCATTCATCACCAGCTGCGTACCGCCGACCAAAAGGATGGAATCGCCTTTCACCGTCGCGGCAATACCATCAAATTGAATGGTTCCGGTATCGACAACACCGCTTTGCGCTGTCCGTACATAAACATCCGTTCCATCCGTAAAGTGCAGCTTCCGGTAAGTGCCATGATCCTCGGTGACAATTTCCTGAGGTGTAGTGCCCACCTGATAAGGCACATAGGTAGAGACAATCGTAGCAGCTTCCGTTTTTGGCGTTACAAATCCGCCATGCTGCCTTTTCACACCGTTGAATTGCTCGTGTCCATCAGGTTTTCCGGGCGGCCGTTCAATGCCGTCTGCATCCAGATATTTATCGGTTACCGGGATAGCGGTTAATCCGGGATAATAGAGCTTCACGTCCAAGGCCGCCTGATTTTTGACAATCGTTGCACGGCTATTCGCTTCGTCCAGGGTTAAGCTCTTATCGGCATGCAGCCAATATTCAAAGGTGGAGCCGCCTTGCTCGCGCGCGTCCAAATTATCGACGATCACAAAGGCGCCCGGTTTCACATAGATGACGCTCCGCTGGGCCAGATCCAGGCCAGGCTTGGTTGGATCGTTATACGCATTGTACGCCGTAGTAGCGTCTCCGACTGCCGCGTCGAAGTCTTTATTCGTTGCGAAGCCGGTAATTTGTCCGGAAGCGTTCCTATCATCTGGTAATTGACCTTTCTTGTTGTCATACGTAATGGCGTTTTTGGCGAATGTCTGCTTGTCGTACAGGATATTATGAGCGCTTGTGAAGCTGTCATAGAACCCTCCGTCAACGGTGAGGTCCTCACCGAAGGCTCTGATAATGATGGCATTCTGATCCGGGTGTCTGTGATTGAAGCTGCCGTAAGGGCTGGATTTGAAGAAAAGCGATATCCGCTTCGGATCGAACAAGCTGGAATGCATCATAACTTCGCCGATTTGATCGAAATATTTGGCAGTTGGCATTTCCACCGGAGGCCGTGCCGGTAAATTGGTATCTTCATATAAATAAGTCAGTTCGTTGACATATTCGTAAGGGTATAGCTGGGCATACCACTGCGCTACCTCATTTTGCGTCATCTGCGCATTGCGTGTCGAGCTGCCATGGACATAGACCCGTTCGATGCCGTAGGCGAATCTGCCCTCAATACTGTCCCCGAATTGTCCGGTTTGTTGACCGAAAGGCAAAGAATAGAACGGGTACAAATATTCATGGCGGTTGAACGCCTTATCATAAATGCTGAATCCCGTTGCGGCATAGAGGGAATCTACGAACCTCTTGTTACTATTGGTGGAGAATTGCCAGTAGCCGATGCCGTTGCCCCAGCCTCCGTCCTCGCCGCCCCAAGTAGGCGCCAGATTAATGTAGGTCGGGACGATCATATTGAACCACTCTTGCGCATCCTCCGAAACATTGGAACCATTGACCTCGATATCGTCATGAAGCAGTGCGATGGCAATTGTCCCCAGGAATCCGAACACGGTCCAGCCGTGCGAATTATGAGGTTTCTTGCTGATCGGATCCTGATCGTACAAGACATCGTTCGCAATGGTTGTCGCCCGGTCATGCACCATCCTTAATACGGTTTCCCGCTCTGACTGGCTGAGGGTATCGTACAACCAGTCATAAGCAGTTGCGCCTGTTAAAGCGATATCCCGATGAATCGCGTCATTGGCCTCATAGCTCGTCTCACCTGTTTTCGTGTTCCACGAAGCAAGATGCAGCAGCCTCCGTTTGGCGAAGTTCGCATAATCGGGATCTTGGGTGATTAAATAAATGAAGGCTGCGTCCATCATCGGATGCCTTACCGCATCCCTGACAGCTGCGGCTGTATCGGGATCCGTCGGTTCGGCTGGAAGCGCCTCCGGTCCTTTTGTTGGGTCCGCTTCGTCCTTCACTCGTTTCTCGATACGCGTTTTAATGGCATCGAATGTTTTTTTGCCGTCACTGTCTTTTCTGGCGCGGAATGCTTCCAGATTGTCCGGCGTAGTCAGCATACGCGGGTGCTCGGTAGGTACGGCGCTCAGCAGTTCCGAAACAGGCGGTACCACAAAGGGAACATTATCCGCGTCGATCCGGAACTTCAAGGCTTCGCTCCATACCGACCAGCCTTCAGGTTTATGATACCTGACCCTCCAGAAGTAAGACTGCGCGCCGGCAAAGGTCTGCGGAACACTATGATAATTGGGAGCTATGTCATTTTTCTCATAGACAATGGATTGGAATGAGCTGTCGGTTGCTACTTGCAGTTCATAAGCATCAGCGCCGTCTATGAATGGCCACCCGAAATCCGGCGGGTTTTGGGTGGATACAAGATGATTGCCGGGTTGAAAACGACGTGAATAGCTATCCTGCTTTGTCGGCCACACCAGTGAACCGTCAGATGGGGTTGTCGGGGTCGGATTAGAGCCGGGAATCTTTCCGCCGACCGTAAGACTTGCCTGATCGAAATAGACATCGGATGTCCCTGCGCCAGTTGAAGACAATTCGATCTGGATAGCGGTTGTCCCGGCCGGGGGCTCAGCTGTTAGCGTCAATGTCTCCCAGCTGCCGGTTCCGGTTGTTGGCGCTTCCAAGGATTGCTGGCCGAAGGATCCCATGAAATGCATAACCAAGTTTCCGCTGCCTGAAAGCGCCTTGGCTTTAACCGAAGCCTTGTAGGAGCGGCCGGAGACGATAGGTGTTGTCACACTCTTCACGCTGTAGGCATCCGAAGTGGAGTTATCCAAGATGTGCAGCGCCTTCGCGCCATGAACCGAATACGCGGCGTTCGTTACGGTAGTAATACTGGAAGGGATCCCACGATCGATAGCGGTCCAGTTGTTCGGACTGGAGCCTGTCTCCGCTTCAAAGCTTGGGTTGAGCAGCAATTCGGTCGTCTTAAACGAGGCATCGTCCAGGTAGGCCGTGCCCGTACCAAAACCACTCGGAACGACCAGGACTACTTGGATATTCACGACATCAGACGGCGGAGAATCGCTAACCTGAAGCGTTTGCCAATGTGTCCCGGTTCCGGAGGAATTTACGCCTTGCTGCGTCATGGGACCGTCAGCCCTGTAATACCGCACGATCATGGATATTCCGCCTTCTTCTACTCTGGCCTTTACGCTGGTGGTGATAGACGTGCCGGGCGAATAAGGGATCATTTTGCTATACAGGCCGGCGGCGGCCCCGGCAGCGCTGTTGTTATCCGTAAACTTGACGCTGCGCGTCCCTTCCGCAACCGGGTCTGTGACCGACTCGACGGAAACGCCAGCCGGACTGCCCTCCGCATACTTGGTCCAGCCTGTCGGCATACTGCCGGTCACCTGCTCAAACCCGGGATTTGTGAACAGCTCGGGTCCCAGGCTGGAGTTGTCGATGGCAGCGCTTACGAATTGGAAGGTAAATAAATTCAAAATTATGCTTAAACCCATTACGTAAACAACTGCAGCAGAAATTTTTCGTTTCCAATGACGATGAAACAATAGATTCGCCTCCCGTTTTTTTGTTCCAGTAGTAGAACGGTTGTAAGGGTTCACCTCCGGTCGATGTGATTCCTGTGCAGGTATGCTCGTGATGTACAGTTATTCTAATACCGTATTGACGGCTAATGGTATCACCATATTTTTAGATAGTTCACAAACTGTGCATAAACTAAAAAATAAGGTGAACTTCAATAAAATAGCTATGCCTTACAAATCGAGCAGGATTGGCTGCCAGCTCCCGTTCCAGACTCTCACCCTAGAGAGATGCCCATGCTGGGCTTACATGAACGAAGGACCGCCCGGCAATCTTTCCAGGCGGTCCACTTCAAGAAACAATTTTGGGATACGTTTTACAATAAAGACCTCTTATACGCCGTTAATCGTTCCGCCTATGTTCTGGTTATTTTCTTTAAACATGTACCCCCCGATCTCAACGTCCGGGCTATCGAACAAATTGAAAGACACCGAACCTTTAACGGCGGCAATGGCTATGCTTGGATTGGATTGAACCTTATACACCTTGTTATTGCGGAACAGAAATACTTCCGGCTTCAGGCTGCCGCTCGGAGCGCCGGTAGCAAGCGGGCCGGACAACGACAAAGTATTGTTTTCCATGACCAGACGTTTGACGTTTCGATTGTTCGTTGTGAGGAAGGCAAGGATGCCGCCGTATGTCGTCTGATTCGGAAACCATACGGTATTCCCCTCGAAGTTAAGGTCGTCGACCAGCGCGTCCACTGCGAGCGGCTGACATCCGAACTGTGCGGTATTTCCGTCGTTCTCCTGCATCACGTTATCCGTCACGTCGATTCGAATGAACTTCATCTTCTCCGCCTTCAGCAGCCTTGACCGGTTTGTGTAATTGCCGCGGATCTCGATGCGTTCCGTCTTATTGTTTGCGTGCCCTGTCACGTGGATAAGAGGCTCTCCGAGAGCAGCGGAATTATTTGTGTAGTCGCTGAACAGCCGGTTGTCGGTCACCAAAATCGTCTTGGTATCCAATTCCCTTAATCCACCGAGATCCGTTTCCAGCACGACTTGTACACGATCGACAGAATTTCCTGATATTTCTAGATGCTCTGAACATCCTCGAACGAGATTTAACACATACCCGGCTCCGTCGCTAACGAAAAGATTATTGCGCAATGCGATTTGGGTGGCATTGGTAACTAACGGCAGAAAACAGCCAACTGTTGACGTTCGCATGGTAACATGGTTATTCTCGAATATAATATTTTTGCCGGCAGAGGGATAAGAGGTGCTTTTGTTAACAACTTGACGTTGAACAGAAAACATGCACGCCCAACCATGCTTCGAACTCGTCGGTGTCACAAAGTGGTTATTCGTAATGAGAACCGTATCGTCAATCGACTGTCTGCGGATGTATGTAAAGATCGCGATTTGATGGACGAATCCCATCTCGAGGAAATTACCGCTGACGAGACCATCTCCGGTCAAATTATCGATGACGAATTTACTTTCATATTGCCAATCCGTTAAGGCAGGAGGCTGTTTGTAGATGTTGTCTCTAATGATGAACTGATCCGACAGCACACGGGTGAAATCATCGTTAATATGCCCTTCCACCTTCAACATGCTGCTGGCGCGTGTCACGTAATTGCCGGTAAATTCGCATCCGATACTGCCTCTGGAAAAATCGCAGGCTTGCAGGCCGATATTATCGAACGAATTGCATAAGAATCGGACGTTTTGGACGTTATTCGTTCCTAGGGGCTGGAACATAATATTCTCGAACACACATTCCTCTACCGTGATGTCTCTCGCCGGGACCATGGGTCCGGTAGGCGTTTTCGTTCCGAAGCCGAACCCGCACCAATAGTTCTTGACTTTGACCCTCCTTACGGTAATATTTTTAATTTCTTGGCTGGCATTAGCAAAATGCATGGCATTCGCAATGTTCGAACGGTAATCTCCGCCACGGTAAGAGAAGGATTTATAATCATTGGGGTTCCAATTCTTGGCATCAGCGAAACCCACCTCACCAGGATATTTAAGCTTGCGGTCAACGGGAGGAATGGTGTTCTGAACGGGAGGAAGGATGCTCGTATAATTGTCCATAGTAAAGTTTTCGAAAAGTATATCATTGCATTCTTCCAGCTTCCCGTAATTCGTGAACCCTAATCCGATGAGAATGGATTCTCCCATGCTCTCGCCTATGAAGCACAACCCGTTCTTGACATGTATGGTGCTTTTACCGGCAAATACATAGATCCCCTTCGGAACATATACGTTATAACCAGCCGACACAATCGCTTTCAGCTTGTTAAAATTGCTCGTTTCGCTGCCGCTCTCGCTGACCCAGAAGTCACGGGTCGTTCCAGCTAATGACGTAGGAAAATTCTCAAGCCCTGTCGGATATTGATTCGGCTCTTTCTTACCGTCAGCTCGAATACCAATCTGCTTGATGTTGATGGTCTTGTCATGTATAAGAGATACGCGCTTCCCGTCGGCGCATGCATACACGAACATATCATCCGCCGTTCCGGAATCGAGTACGTTCCAGTATGCGCCTCCTCCGTCTCCAGCCTTATAGAAGCCCTTCGTGTAAACGAACGTTCCCGGTTGCAAATTGCTAGCCGCCTGCAGCAGCGCCATCGTGTCGTAAGAGGTTACCGTATCATCCGTTACACTCGCATAAGCGGTTCCTCGGCTGCCTAATCCTGCCGCAAGTACGGCTCCAAGTCCTGCTGCCCCCATGGTGGCTACGAATTTTCTTCGGCTAACCGACTTCTTCTCTCGCCCATGTTCCATCTTCATTCCCCTTTCGAATTGTGAAATTTTGAAAATCTTAGCTGCTGCTATCTTACCGACCGGTTTTTAACCGCTGCATCACCTCCCTTCCCGTCCGGCGATCCCGCCGGACGGACCTACAAGAATCAATTCGCGCGCGTAACCTGAATAAGGATGGGCTGGCTTCTTGTCGCGCCTGAGCCATTGCTCAGCTCGACAACATATTCGTAGGTGCCCGCGGGCTTACCCTGTATGGTCGTTGAAGCGCTCTGAGCTTTCGGCGTGGCTGCCGTCAGCGTCTGCGTATCCACCAGTACTCCGTTTTCGTAAAGCTTATACTGGGTGCCGTTCGTTCCCCACCATAAGTTCATGGTCACGCTATAATTGCCGTCGCCGTCCCAATTGTTATGGGAGAGCACGGGTTTGGACGGTGCGGCTTGCGCCACTTTGACCGTATGCGCAGCGCTTCGGGTCGTACCGTATGCATTAATAAGCTCGGCATAATAGGTGTAAGTGCCATTCGCTTTACCGGCGATGTCGGTGACGGCCGTTTGCGCTTGCGGCGCATGGTCTGTGAGGATTTGCGTATCGATCAATGTGTCGTTTTCGTAAAGCTTATACTGCGTGCCGTTGTTCCCCCACCACATGTTCATGGTGATCCGATAGGAGCCGTCCTGCAGCCCCGTATCATGTCCGTTATCATCGGACAATACCGGAGTGCCTGGGACGCCGGTGCTTGGCGATATCGTGGCGTTAACTGTTAGGTGGTAGCTTTTCTTATGCAATCCATCCTGTGAGGCGACTTCAATCACAATGTTGTTGGCGCCATTAACAAGGGCGATGGGTCCGAACGGACTATGGCTTGAAGCCATCTTTCCGTTGATTTTCAGCGTTGCTCCGTTCTGCTCCGTTACAGCTGTTACGCGTATTTCTCGTATATTTGCTCCTGTATTGGTGCTGTAGGCGGTATCGTCCGGATCAAATCCCTCCAGCTTCTCATCGCCAACATAGATCGATCGAAGGTCGGCGATTTGGTTTTGTAAATTTCCGACCACAAAAGCTCTGGTCTGCAGGATGCTTAGTCCGTCCGCCCCGGCCTTTACCAGATAGACGCCATCAGCCGAACCGGGCTGCAGCTTGTGGGCTGCCGTAAAGCTTCCATCCGTTTGGCTGGCAACTTCTTGGATATATACCATGTTTCCGGATGGATCCGTCACGGATAGGCCGATGGTCTTGCCGCCGCCGGAAGAGATGCTGCCGGATATGTTTACTGTGTGTTCAGCCGGTTCATACACGACTTGTAAATTTTGAAATGCAGCGGCCAAGGTGATTGACGGACTGCATACGTAAGCCAGCACGATGAAAAAGAACAACGTCAGAAATCTTTTCACTTCGTATTACCTCCTTTTCATCAATTTGTTTTTATTCTCAGGTAAGGCGGATAGTATTCCCTATGCCTGGACACGAACTGAGCGACATTTGAAGCGGAATCATTACGGACAACAATCGTCACATACGGGTCCGCAGCCGCCGGATTGCTTTGATTGGCCGAAAGGATGGATTGAATCATACCGGTAATATCGATGCTGCTTTCCTTCCAAGCCTTGTCGACGGAAACACTCCCCAGAAGAGCTTCAGCTGCAGGTTTGTTATTCCAGGTTACACCGGTTTCGTTCCACGAATCGTTCTCAGCTCCATAAACGGATATGGTAACAGTCCCTGCAGACCACGTCTGAGCTCTGAAATTCAAGGTTGCCGCCGATACATTCCCTTTTACCTCTGAAATATCGAACTTCAGATAGGTTTCGTACTTATTGGCCGCTGCAAGCAAATAGGGATTCGCCGGAGTACTGTGATAGTTCGTATTCGGCGCTGTTGAAGATACATAAGCGTTATTAAAAGTTGTAATGACGCTCGTTCCCCCAACATTAACGCTATTGATCTTCACCTTATATTGCTTAACAGTCACTCCATCTTCTGCTGTCACTACTACAACTGCATAGCCAGGCAGTGATTGGGCTTGGGTTACTACGACGGATGCAAGAGCGTCTGCAGCAACTCCTGAAATTTTCGGTAGGGAAGTCAATTCCGGATGCCCGCTTGGCACATAATTATGAGTGTAGTTAAAAGTATTGCTTGTAAAGCCGGGAATGGTTGTATTCCCTACCTTCAGATCGCTCAAGGTGGCGTCTGTTCCTTTGATGTACTGAAGGTTGACGGTGTAGTTCAAGACCGTAACTCCATCTTCCGCTGTCACTCGAACTGTCGCCGCACCAGGAACGCCTGTCGGTTGTGTAATCTGGACAGTCGCATTAGGGTCGGTTGATGAAGCAGTTATTGTTGTAACAGGGTAACTAACCAAATCCTTGCCGGTCAGACCCGCTGTATAAGACGTAATGCCGCTTGAAAAGCCGGGAACCGTCGTGCCGTTGATCTTCAAATCCTTCAAGGTGGCGTTCGTTCCTAACTGAAAAAGAACATTCACGGTATATTGCTTTGTAGTGATCCCGTCCTCGGCGGTTACCGTAATCGTCGCCACACCAGGTACCAAGGTTGGCTGCGAAATCAGCATCGTTGCCTTTGGATGACTGGGTGTTGCGGTAAGGACAGGAATACGATTTGATCCTTGGGTAAAGGTATAGTCGGTAATATCGCCTGAAAAACCTGCTAAATCCGTTCCGTTTACCTTCAGCTCTTGAAGTGTGGCATCATGAGAGATGACATGATATTGGATTTGATACACCTTCTCCGTGACGCCCGTTCGATCCGTTACCGTAATGATGGCCTTCCCCTCTAAATCAGTCGGCTGCACGATTGCAACAGTCGCCGATGGGGAGTTCGCCTCAGCTGCTACCTGAGGAACGCCGGTAGCGGATACGGTCGTAGGATCAATCGTATAAGCCAAAATGTTCGGATCGAATCCTGCGAGCGGCACTCCGCCAATCAAAATACTTTTCAATGCTACGTCCTGTTGCGGGAAAGCAACCGAAGGAATGACCGGACGTTGCAGCTCATCCCACACAAATACATTCAAGAAACAATCGCTTGCATCAGACGGCACGCTCACAGCAACACTCAGAAGCTTCGTCTCGCCCGGCTGCAACGCGGCTTTGACAACTTGCAAATCCAACTGGGTATCATCTCTAAACAGTGGAGCTGCCAGCGTGACTTCTGCTGCAGCGTTGCCATTGTTCGTAACAGATACTTTGGCAAATGCTTCACTGTTTGGAGCCAGACTGCTAATTGGAGCCCCATTGGAATCGGTAAAGCTTATGTTGCCTGCCGATAATGCGGATGTTCCGCTTCCGACACTTGTACCGTAAATGGAGATTTCAGCCAAAGAATTCCAACGGCTAACCGTGTTGCCATGACCTATTACTTGAACATACCTTGCTTTTATATCCTGAAAATAAATGTTTTCCATCTTCCCCGTGTTCCCATTGTTCCGGCCGCTAAAAACCGTCGTCCAAGCAGACCCGTCGACAGAAACAAGCAGGTCAAAGATTTGCTGGCGTTCACTCCCTTTGTTCCATGCCGTACCAACGCCACTTACCGATTGTACAGAACCTAGATCAAACTTGATCCACTTATTATCTCCTTCTGCAGTCCAGTAGGTTGCCAGATCTCCATCCAGCGCTTTATTCCCTTCATTCCCCGGTGTTTCGCTGATTGCACTCACTGAAGCAACAGGAAGCAGTCCCGAATAAAGAGTAACTTCCGAAATCGAGTTATTTTGAATCAGCCCATATTTCGAAATATATCCGTGTCCGACAATTCGGACGTATCTTCCTATTACAGTGGAGAATACGGTTTCCTCTATCGCCGAAGAGGCGCCGCTGCTCTGTCCGCTATAGACCGTTGTCCAGTCCGATCCGTTTTCCGATATCTGAATATCATAGACGGCATTTCTCTCATCGCCCTTATACCATGCAATGCCGATTCGATTGATCGGCTTGACGCTTCCCAAATCATACCTGATCCAGGCATTGTCGCCATCGGATGACCATCTGGTCGCCGTATCGCCGTCGATGGTATTTTCTCCTGAATAAACCCCATCGCTTACCGTAATGCCGATAAGTCCGTAATTCGCTTGGGGCGTAATCGAGGTTATCGTTACAACCTGGAACTCCGCGTCCCATGTCGCTTTGCCCCATGTCGTAGCAGGTAGAGCGGCGAGCGGAATAAACAGCTTGCCACCTATGAGCAATGCCTCTTTATCCATCTCAGTTGTTACGCCGTTTACTTTGATCTGCTTGCTTCCGACCGTTATTTCAACGGTTCTAGCCAGCTTCTTTGCAACCAGTGTGCCGGAAGTCGCCTGTTCTTGAACCCTTGCGCCCAAAGCACCAAGCACATGCTCAGCGGGTAACATGATGGCACCATCAACGATCTGAGCCCGCTCATCATTGGGCAGCTGGGTACCATCCAGCTTGATGACAATTGTATTTTGCGCAGGTGGCGCAGGGATATTGGGAACCGGGAGTGGTTCAGGCAATGTCCTTACGTTATAGTGAGTTAGGGTGTATGCGCCTGGACTTCCTTGGAAGTACAATTCTCCTTTTTCCTGTGTGACCTCAATCTGCGTAGCCGCAGTCTCCCCAGCTTTCGTTACAGTCCAGTACCCCGGTGTCAAATCCGTCACCAGGTAGTACAAATTACGTTCACTCCCGCTGACCGTGAACGTTGCTGTATCGCTGATAGGCTGACTTTCTTTGCCGAATAGGACAACTCTGTTGGAAATTTTGGCTCCGACAAATTTGTCGCCGTTCACCTGCTCAACAGCGAGTGGCGCAGGACCGTTCACATTGTCCATGACCTGCATAACATTCAGGAACTCGTCTGTTTCAGTAAGCGTTTTCGGAGATATTTCTACCCGCCATGCCCCGAATTCGGGATTATTGGCCGAATCGTTAGTCGGGTTAGGATAATTTTTGCCGGCAACAAAAAACTCTTTTCCAGGCCCCCCTATCGGAAGGATGGATGCATTGTCACTTGTAGGCAGCAGTGACGTATTGACCAGCTTTCCATTGTAACCGCTATCATCCCTTGCAATGTTCACCGTATTTCCATCGATCTTAGGTTCTTTCTCACTATGCAGCAGCCATGTCTTCTTAAACTCGCGGTTTGTCGAAGTCAGTTTGTCATATACAAGCAAAGCCGCGGGATGCGTATGATCCTTCAGATTGAGAAATACCATGGAACGTTTGTAGTCCCCTACTTTGGAACTGTAGGCCTTCGTCAGATCTCCCTTGATAAAGGTATAGTCCGGTGTATTCGCGTCGGGGCCGAAGCTTTGGTGCAAGACCTCTGCCGTTTTGTAACCGTTAGCCGGATCCAGAAGAGCATCTAACGTATTCGGTTCAGCCAATCCGTTAGGTGTGCGCTGTCCCCCGTCATTCACGATTTCTTTTCCCCAATAATGAAACTTCTCGGAAGAATCGTAAACCAGCATGGAATTACTCGCTATTGTTCTTTTGTTGTAATTAATGTCAGAGTCGGAGCCGTAACCATCTTTGATCCCTTGGTATACGCCGGAGTCAATGGCGAGTCCTCCCTTGTAATAAAACTGAAAGCTTCCGGCATCCAAATGCTGGTGATTCGCAAAATACATCTCGCCGATATTCATCTGCGCAACGGCTGTAGAGGAATTAAGCCCGCCCTCCCATCCTGTTCTTGCCACCATAATCCCCATAGGGTCTCCGAAATACTTGGATAAAGGCAAAGACTTCTCGCTTGCGGACGGCAAACCGGGATCATCGAAAAGCACCATCCAGATATCGTCAATCAGACTGTTCGAGGTGCCATAGTTATATCTCTTGAGAAATTCACCTCTGAGAATATGGTCTTTATAGTAGCTGGAGGTAAGCATCATGGCCATGGTATCATTCGTCCAATATTGCCCTAGTTTGAAATAAGTGGAAAAACCATCTCCGTATCTTAACCTTTGACCGTCCGGACGTTGGGTATAAATATCTTGATAAGGCATTTTGGCCTGCTGCGGGCTGAATACATTTCCTTCGCCCATCCTGTCAAAGAGAAAGGTTGCAAACATATCCCACTGGAATCGGGACATTCCATACGACTCCCCTTGGCTGTTCCACTCCGCGGCATACATATAATTGCGCGAATCTATATATTGCTGGAAGAATCTACCCGCCGCGATTTCATAGATGTCGGGGCTTTCATTGTAAGCGGCTACACCGAAGGAAAGAATGTTCCGCATCAATTCGCTCTCAGCCCCGTGGCCCACAACAGCCCCTAACTTGGTCGACGGATAGCCCATTTCCATATTGATCGCAACTCTTTCCATGTTCTGTCTGAAATTAAGTCTTTGTGCATCGTTCATCAGGTCGTAGCACCAATCATAGACAATGGCGGCAGTCACGATCACTTCTCCCATGTCCCTGGGAGAACCACCTGCCGTATGCGAGGGGAAAACGACCGTATTAAAAAAGTTGTACATCACATCGACCGCTTTATGACCGGCAGCCGTGTCGCCATTCAACAAATATAAGAGCGCATTGGCTCTAACGACGGATGTGATTGTGGCGTTATAATTCGTCGTTACGTCTCCGGGCGGAGGTGGACTAAGCATGCCGGTCACATTTTGCGCACTGGTTAACAGCACCCTGTCCCAAACTTGTACTAACTCGCCTTTCGTCAAGTTTTCCTTGATCCGGGGAATATCGCTGCTTCGAACAAATAATCTCGGGTGCTCGGACGGAGGCGTTATTGTCGGTTGGATGTATGGATTTGGATATATATTTTCAGGCATGACTGCAGGATCTGTCCCGAGACCAGTTGGCGTATAAGCCGCGTTGCTTGTGACAACAAAACGGTCGAAACCCACTCCCGGATCCCGATATTTGATTCTCATCTCGTGAACGCCTTGAGTCAAAGAAACGGAACCTAGCTTGACCCACTTCCAACCCGCGCCAGCAGGAATGCTGTATTGCGTGTAAGTCCCTGCGCTGTCAAAAGTCAAAAAAGCATTAGCGGCTGAACCATTTGAAGTAAACACTCTAGCCCAAACCTGATACGCTCTGGCCGTGTTTACCGTAATGGAGTATTTCGCCTCGGGTGCGACAATCGCCTTAATAGGGCCGTCCACTCTAGGTTTTGTTGCAGGCACCATGATATAACTTCCGGATGCATCCGGCTTATCCGAATATACCTGCATGGGGGCTGCAACTGTACCGGCTTCGGCCTCGAAGATCTGGTCTGTTGACAATACGTCTGCTGCTTGTACCTTGTCTGAGCCGCCTAATCCGGTCAAGGACAATATTAGCGTAACCATCAAAGGAATAAGAAATAGCTTGCGGGCATTTTTTTTCATCATTTCACTCCCACTTCTCTGATTGTCCATACTTGTTCCCTTTGGTTTTCCCAGCCATGAGGATGAACAAAAAAAGACCCCTGAGGTACCATTACCTTAGTGGATTCCAGGGGTTGCTGGATACCGTAGGTTTTTATACTGCTGCACCATTTTTGCGAAAACTCAAAAAAAGATGAAAGAGTGATAAATTTGATGTTTTTGCACTTCCGCACGCTTTCTGAATACGATACTTCAACAGGACATTCTATGCCTTTTCCGCTTCTATCGGCTTGAACTGCCACATATGGATTTTGCCGCGGCCTCCGACCACCCAACGCTCCATCGTCCGCCAGCCGTCCAGCCGGCCATCCGCAGGTCCGTCGCTCGCTTCGCCTCCCCCTCCGCCGATCCTTGCCGTCTTCAGCGCCGCGTACTCTTCATCGCTCAGCCCGCTCCAGATCTCAACAAACAAATTCGGCTGCTCGGTCCCTTCATATACTTCCAATCGGGCATGCTCCTGTTTCAAAACAGCCGCCCATGTCAAATAATCAGTACGACTTGCAGCATCAATTCGATATTCGGCGAACACTATACCCATAAGTTTCACTCCCTAGACGTTTTTTTGTTTCCGGCGAAGCTTTATTTTGCTCAAGAAAATGATACACTACTAGTAATGGACTGCAAGTGACAATTGGCAGAAATATGCTTGACCAGGAGGTAAGTCCATGGATACCGGAACCCATCTCGTCATCGGGCTGGGCTTGGCAGGGCTCGCTTATATTGATCCTGTCGTCGCCGCAGACCCTGCAGTCGCCACGGCCGTCCTGATCGGGACCGTCGCCGGCTCTCAGGCGCCCGATGCGGATACGCTGCTCCGTCTGAAGAACAATGCCGTCTATATCAAAAATCACCGAGGCAAGTCCCATTCGTTGCCCGCGCTGCTCCTCTGGACGGCGCTCATCTCCGGCTTTCTTTGGCTCGTATTCGACGGCTTGCCGATGCTGCACGTCACGATGTGGGTACTTATCGCCGTAGCTTTTCATGTCTTTACCGACTTGTTCAACACCTATGGGACTCAAGCGCTCCGCCCCTTCTCAGAGAGGTGGGTGTCATGGAACATCATCCACATTTTCGACCCGTTCATGTTCCTGGCTCATGTGCTCGCCGTTTTTTTGTGGGCGGTTCACGTGCTTCCTCCGCAGACTATTTTCCCGATTCTGTATGGGATGATTGCCGTCTATTATGTATGGCGGTCCTGGGTGCATTACCGGCTCGAGTCCCGTCTGCACCTGCAGGACCCCGAGTATGAGGCGGGCGAACGGTACACCTTGATCCCGACGGTCCATCTGTACAACTGGCAGATCGTGAAGCGCCGGAAGGACGGATCGTACCGGCTGGGGGAATTCAGAAACAACCGGATTCAGTGGGTCGATCAGGTGCGGTGCGCCGCTCATCCCGCTGTAGAGGCGTCCAAGTCTCATCCGAACGTTGCTTCCTTCTTGTATTTCACCTCCTTCGCCTGCGCCGAGCTTAAGGAGCATCCGTGGGGCTATGAGGTTCGCTGGGCGGATGTACGCTACCGCCACCGGAAGCAATATCCGTTTGTCGCCGTGCTGAGGATGGACAAATCTTACGAGACGTTGGACTCCTATGTAGGATGGATGAACGATACCAAGCTGGAGAAGAAGCTTCGCGTCGATATGAACTGAACGTAGTGAACGGACCGCCGGCAAACGGGCGACACCGGAGCCCCCATGATGCAGGGACCGGAGGGGCATAAGGCGGAGATGCGCCAGGCACGACGGGCTGCGCAGCTCCGCTTCTTGCTGCGTCCTCGTCTGCTCCGTTGTCCTCTAGCTTTATGTTCCCCGGCAGGGAACATAAAAAGCTCAAGGAGCGGACTCCTTGAGCTCATAGTTCTTGCACGCAGTCAAGCAATTAGCGGGTTTGTCCTGCGATTGCTTGCTCGGCGATTTGCACCAGGCGACGAGTAATGTGACCGCCGATAGCGCCGGTATCACGAGTAGCCATGTACCCGTAATAACCGTCTTGAGGGATTTGAATGCCCAGTTCTTGAGCTACCTCATACTTCAATTGATCCAATGCCTGAGAAGCTTGTGGTACTACCAAAGCGTTGCTGCTGCGGGATTGTCCTGCACCCATGTTCAGCACTCCTTTCGATTGGATAATGTCTTTGATGTATTTGCAAGCTTGCGAACTTATTATGTGCCTGCTGGGACAAACTATACGCAACTTTTGAAAAATTTTTTTGAGTTTCAAACTTTACAAGGACAAGGGGTAATTAAGCGACTATGAACAAACCACTCGCACTCCTGTATGCCGTCCTCGGCACAGCGCTTCTCGCCGCCATCAGCTACTTCATGGCAGCGGGCCGGCCATGGATGGCCGTACTGGCCTCTATCGTCTCGCTCTTGTTCATCGGCTCCGGTTTTATTGTCAAAGCCAGACAGCGGAGAAAACGCGAGCAAACCGCAGGGCCGGACGACAAGTAACACCTGCCGCGCCTTGCCGAACTGAGTGTATGGCGGCAAAAAACAAGAGCTCATCCCATGGCTTACATGACGTATGCCAGGGATGAGCTCTTGGGTTTTACAGCAGGGCTCCTCCTCCTTCAGAGGACGATATAGCCCATCTTCGATTTGACTTCCTTCAAGGTGCGCTCGGCCTGCTCGCCGGCCCGCTCGCGTCCGTCACGGAGGATGCGGTGCAGCTCGCCCGATTCGCGGATATCTTTGTACGTCTGCTGTAGCGGCTCCAGCAGAGCGACCACCGCTTCGGCAAGTCCTTTCTTGAACGGGCCATAGCCCTGTCCGTCATACAGCTTCTCGATCTCGGCCACCGGCTGATCCGTGACGGCCGAATAAATGCTGAGCAGGTTGCTGACCTCCGGCTTGCCCGCCGGATCGAATCGGACCTCGCGGCCCGAGTCGGTCACCGCTCTGCTGATTTTTTTGCGGATCACGTCCGGCGCATCCAGCATAGCGATATAGCTGCCCGCATTCGGGCTGCTTTTGCTCATCTTCTTGGATGCATCGTCCAGCGACATGATGCGCGCTCCCACCTCCGGAATATACCCTTGAGGAATTTTGAAGGTATCGCCGTACCGGCCGTTGAAGCGGTGAGCCAGATCCCTCGTCAGCTCCAGATGCTGCTTCTGATCGTCCCCTACAGGCACCTGATCGGCGTTGTACAGCAGAATATCGGCCGCCATCAGCGAAGGATAGGTGAACAAGCCTGCTCCCACCGACTCTTTTCCCTCCGACTTGTCCTTGAACTGGGTCATCCGCTCCAGCTCGCCCATATACGTCATCGTCGTAAGCAGCCATCCGAGCTCCGCATGGGCGCTCACGCTCGACTGCAGGAAAACCGTAGCCTGCGCAGGATCGATCCCCGCCGCCAAATACAAGGCCGCCACCGACTCCGTCTGCTCCTTGAGCGCAGCAGGGTCCTGTGGAACGGTCACGGCATGAAGGTCGACGACCATGAAGTAACAATCATGCGTGTGCTGAAGCTTGACATAATTGCGCAGCGCGCCGATATAATTGCCCAAGGTCAGCTGACCGCTGGGCTGCATGCCGGATAATACTCTTAATTTCGTCATCGTGAAATACCTCCTATATGGTCTATATCCCGCCCATGTGTCTGCAGAACACAAAAAAGGCCTCTCCCCGCAAGGGACGAGAGACCGTGGTGCCACCCTAATTCGCCTGCCAACCGCCCCATCCGCCATAACGGAAGGAAGCCTGTTCGGCAAGCCTTATTGTCTCCTATAACGGGGAGTCAGCCGGAGAGGCATACTGGTCCACGCGCGTACGACGGATGTCATCCATCCCGGGCCCGGGATGCGCGGCCGTTCCACCTTCAGCTCAGGGGTCCATTCAGTCTGGCGCCGCCTGCCGGTTCGCACCACCCACCGGCTCTCTGACAAAGCGCGCTGCCGCTTACTTGTTCCCGTCATCGCTTATTTAGAAGAATTGTACCGGACAGTATTCCGGATGTCAATGCATCGTTGCTCTAACCATTATCCCCTTTTTCCAAAAAACTTGTCCTATATGCAACTCGTCCCGCATAATATATAATAATGATTACGTTTTACGAAAAGGAGAAACGGTATCGTGTCCATGACCGTCCAACGCTGGCTCACCAATATTTTGGCCGTCCTGTGTATTCTGATGCTTTTCCTCATCTTCACGCAGAAGCAGCAGCCCGACCTGTCGTGGATCAGCAGCGATGCGATGCAAAACTTCAAAACGATGTTCATCAGCATCGTTCTGGAGGCTTTGCCTTTCGTGCTGCTCGGCGTGGTCGTCTCCGCCCTGCTGCAGATGTTCGTCTCCGAGCAGGCCGTCAGACGCTGGATTCCGAAAAACCCCGTGCTCGGCGTATTGTTCGCCTGCGTCCTGGGGATCATCTTCCCTCTCTGTGAATGCGGGATGATTCCTGTCATACGCCGGCTCATTCTGAAAGGCATGCCCATCTACGTCGCTGTCGTTTTTATCCTGGCCGGTCCTATTATCAACCCGGTCGTCTACGCTTCGACCTTCATGGCTTTCCGCACCCGGCCCGAGATCGCCTATTCGCGTATGGCGCTGGCGTTCGTGGTAGCTGCGGCGGTGGGTCTGATCATCTACAAGCTGGTACGAACCAACCCGCTGCGCAGCCGGGCGGAAACAGCGCACGCGCACAACCATACTCATGCGCACGCGCACGTGCATGACCATACGCATGCGCACTCCCATGGGCACGGACATGGGCACAAGCATGGACTTGAGCCTATAAATGCGACAGGCGGCTCCCGGCCAAAAGCCCACGGCCACATGGCTGCCCAGGAGCACTCCCACAGCAGCCATTCGCATGCGGAGGGAGGATGGCGCGGACGTTCGTTTGCCGTGCTGAGCCATGCTTCCGACGAATTTTTCGACATGGGGAAATATTTGATATTCGGCGCTCTGCTGACGGCCTTGATTCAAACCTTCATGGCCCGCGACAGTCTGGTCGCCATCGGCGAAGGCACAGTCAGCTCACATCTGTTTATGATGGGCTTCGCTTATGTGCTGTCACTTTGCTCAACCTCGGACGCCTTCGTCGCCTCATCGTTCGCCACCACCTTCTCAGCGGGTTCCCTGCTGACATTCCTGGTGTTCGGCCCCATGCTGGACATGAAGAGCACCCTGATGCTGCTGTCCGCGTTCCGGGTGAAGTTCGTCCTGCTGCTCGCATCGCTGGTCCTTATCGTCACATTGCTTGGCTCGCTGCTCTTTGAACGTATCGTCTTCTTGTGAGGTGAAACCTTATGAATCCGCGCACGATCAGCCTTCATCATGCCATCAAAGCACTCATTCTGTTCGGCTTCGCCGGGTATATCGCTTACCTGGTGCAAACCGGCCGCATCATCCTGTACATCGCTCCGCGTATGACCGATTATGTGAAATGGTCGGCGCTCGGCCTGTACGCCACGGCCGCCTACCAGGCTTATCTGGCCGTCAAGACGCTGCGTACCCGGCATGAACCGGACTGCGGCTGCGGACATGATCATACGCCGTCCCGCTCTGTCTTCAAGCATACGGTCGTCTACGGGCTGTTTATTCTCCCTCTGCTGCTGGGCTTCATGCTGCCGGATTCGACGCTCGGGAGCAGTCTGGCCGCCAAGAAGGGAATGAATCTGAGCAGCGCCAGCTCGGTCAAAAAAGATCTCGCGGCTGCCGGCGGCTCCGCGGACTCCAGCCCTGCGCCGGCTCCGGAAAGCGGCGGAGCCGCGGCATCCGAAACGCAGACGGGCGAAGAGGCCCCGACAGGCAAGGGCGAGCAAGCTGCTCCGCCTGCAGCCGCGGCGGCGGGATCGCTTGACGAGCTGTTCCCGTCCGACAAATTCACCAAGCAGTACGCCGACTATGCGAAGAAGTTATACCCAAGTGAGACAATCAAAGTGTCGGAAGAATTTTTCATGGAGACGCTGACCTCCGTCGATCTGTATCTGGACCGCTTCGTCGGCAAAAAGCTGGAGCTGACCGGCTTCGTATACCGTCAGGAGGAGATGACCGATCGGCAATTCGTCATCGGACGTTTCTCCATCCAATGCTGCTCGGCAGATGCGGCGCCATTCGGAGTGCTGGCCGAATACGACCGTGCCAAGACGCTCGAAACCGACGAATGGGTCACCGTAACAGGCACTATCAAAAAGACCTCCTTCAATGACGCCGAAATCATGGTGCTTCAGGTGGAGAAGGTCGCCAAGGCCGAACCGGCCAAAACGCCTTATGTGTACCCGAACATGAACTTCGGCATGTAGAGAGACCGAACGCGGCTGCAATTGCGGCACGACAAGAAGAAGGGCTGGCCGGCAGAAGACCGGCTTCGCTTCGCCCGTCGGCGCCCGCTCACGCCATGGTTCCGTCGGCCGTTATCGAGCAAGGACCTCGCCCCTGCCTGACAGCGGGATCGAGGTCCTTGTTTTTGATATACTTGTTTTTGCTATTAGAGGGAACATACCTGCAATTTCTATCCGGACGGCAACGCCCGCCGCCTATTCGTTCCCTAGCCGCAGCCGTTCGCCCCTTCCTATCCGTTCATGTGGATGCGGCCGCCTGCTGCCGCTTCTGGATCGCATGAACGCCCATGACCACGACGATAATCTCCTCCGTCGGCAGCGAGGAATGATTGGTCAGCTCGAAGGCTCCGGCTGAGAATGCGCCGCTCACTCTGCGGAACTGCGCCGCAATCGCACCGCCTTCGTCGCTTACGGTGTACTCGCGCGAGAACGCAGGAGATTCGATCCGGAACAGGCCATGCCTTGCGCTTTCATACTCGTAGCGCTTGGTCATGAAGGAAAATCTCATTCTCAGTACACCGATCTCTTGCTCGCCGCCGCTGAATACAAGCCATTTGTTGGAAAAATGGCGAAACTTGCCGCTGTAGGAGGTTAATCCTCTCATATTGCGCACGGTAACTCCCGACTGAAACATACTGTGCAGATCCAGGCTGCCGACCTTCCGCTCCTGCTCATCCCAAATCTCGGTTTCACCGCTTGACCAGAAATTATCCTTGAAATAAACGGCACGCGCTTCCATGTCTACCCCTCCCCTATGGATTGTTTACTTCTTAAACGTTCGGAGACAGGGAATAGTTTCAAGCACTGGCATCCGAACCGCCGGGAACAATATGAAGCATCCCCTATCCAGCACTCCACGGGAGGAGAATTCAACCTATGATACGACTACGCCGCCGCACTCTGCGATCAGCCGCCCGGTGCGGTTTATTGGCCTTGGCCTTGCTTACCGGCTCCTGCTCATCCAGCGACGCGCCGAAGCACCCGGCAGCGGATGAATCCAGGGCGGCTCTGCCTCCCGACCATTCGCAGCCCGGCCTTAACGCCGAATCCGAGGCTCGGCCGAATCCGGACGCTCCGGGCTCTGACACGATCTCTGAAAAGAGGCTGAACACGAAAGCTTCAGGCATTGACACGCTCTCCGAGCCGTACGGGCCGCCTCTGCCGCATCCCGGGATCACTCTCGCGGCTATCGGGGATGTGCTTATTCACCGGACGATTTATGAAGATGCTCGGATCGGAGATCGCTTCGACTTCCGGCCCATGCTGGAGCCTGTTCGCGACATCCTGCAGCAGGCCGACATCGCCATCGCCAATCAGGAAAGCGTCACCGGCGGAAGCGAGATCGGCCTTTCGGATTACCCATCCTTCAACAGCCCCTTCGAAACGGCGGACGCCCTTCAGGATGCCGGTATCGATGTCGTAACGCTTGCCAATAACCATGCACTGGACCGAGGCGAGAGGGCGCTGCTTCGGGCCATCGGCCATTGGCGTGAGCTGGGCGTGGAATATGCCGGGGCCAGTGCTGACCGGTCAGACCGGATGCGCCTCCGGACCGTGGAGAGGAACGGAATGAAGCTGGCGTTTCTCGCTTACACCTATGGCACGAACGGCATTCCTTCTCCGCAAGGCAAGGACTATCTCGTCCATCGGCTCGAGCCCGCCGCGCTGGCACGCGACATTGCCGCAGCCAAAGAGCGGTCCGATGCCGTTATCGTCAGCCTGCACTTCGGCAGCGAGTATCAACGGATGCCAAGCGTTGAGCAGAAGCGGCTCGCCCGGCTGGCAGCCATCTCAGGCGCGGCCGTCGTTATCGGTCATCATCCCCATGTGCTGCAGCCGATGGAATGGCTGGACAACGGCCGGGGAGGCCGCAGTTTGGCCGTTTATTCGCTCGGGAACTTTATTGCCGCGCAGAAGCAGCCGGGGCCGTACACGCGGATCGGCGGCATTGTTCAGTTCGAGCTGCGCAAGCCGCCTGCTCCAAGCCCAGCCCCGGCTTCCGGCAGCATCAACGAAACTTTGTATGGAGAGGCTCAAATGAACAAGACCGCCCGGTCGGCGGCCTCTCAAGACATAATCGTCGATAAGGTAAGCTTTCTCCCCACTTATATCCGCTTCGCAGCCTGGAAAAGGTATCGGGTCATTCCGCTTGCCGCCGCGCGGGACGATGAGCTGCCTCATGCGGCAAGTGTCAGAGAAGAGCTGGCACGCCATCTGCGGCGCTGGATGCCGGAGCTGCGGATTACGGATGAACATGGACTGGCCGACTAGACGGGCTGCGCATCGACAGGAAGTGTGACCGCGCCGACTTACCGGAGGCCGCCATGTCAGACTCGTCTGGAGCGCTCTGCTGCTTCGCCGAGACCCGGATACATATCCGCCAGCTTCGCCAGCAGCCTCCGGACAGTCGCTACGGTGTCTCCGTACAGCGGTCTGTAATCCAGCGGCTCCACGAAGGACAGGAACGTCTCGCCGATTTCCTTGACCTGGCGGGCGTATTCTTCCCGGTCCACCTCATATTCGGCAAGCGGCCGGGGAGGCGCATCCTGGCGCTCTTCGACCTCCTGCAGCTCAATCAAAGACATGTCCTTCCGATGGGTGGCGATGAATGAGAATCCCCGGCATTCCGGGTCGCCGCAGCCGCATATAAAAAAAGGAACCTTCTCCCAAGCGTCAACCCCTGCCCAGCGGTCCGGCCGGACATCCTCGGCAGCGCTCAGCAGCAGGGCCGGCAGGCCGACGTCAACGCATAACGGCTCATCGACGACGGCCTCGCCACCGATTTCAAGCAGCACATCGGCATGGACAATTTGCAGATCGGCATCGAAGGACCAATTGCGGTAACTTAACGTAAGCGACATTCGCTTCAACCCCTTTTCAAGCAATGGCCATATTTACCAATTTGGTTTTTGATTAGAAGCCTTTCTTTGGAACATACTACCTATCAGAACGGAGGTGATATCGATGGGCGCAGGACAATCCCGCAGCAGCAACGCATTGGTCGTTCCACAAGCTTCCCAAGCTCTGGATCAGCTGAAGTATGAAGTTGCACAAGAGTTGGGTATTCAAATTCCTCAAGACGGCTACTACGGCTTCATGGCTACCCGTGACACGGGTGCTATCGGGGGCCACATTACTCGCCGTCTCGTTCAAATCGCCGAGCAGCAGCTGGCCGGCAAATTTTCCCGATAATGCAAGACCTCGAATACTTACAAGCGGCTCCTGACCGGAGCCGCTTTTTTCTGTGAACGATTGTTTTTATTATAAACGATATGGCCGATAAGCGGTATGGCCGATGTTTGCGGCCGGTTGTTTCGGCCTGGCGCGGCCTGTCATGGCATCGGACGAAGCCGGAGCACGCGCATCGCATTCAGCACAGCCAGCAGCGTCACGCCCACATCCGAGAATACGGCCTCCCACATCGTTGCTATGCCCATCGCTCCCAGCAGCAGAAACAGCGCTTTGACTCCGAGCGCGAACCCGATGTTTTGCCAGACGATGCGTCTGGTCCGCTTGGCGATGGAGATGGCCGCCGGAATCTTGGACGGCTCGTCGGTCATGATCACGATATCCGCCGCTTCAATCGCCGCATCCGAGCCCAGCCCTCCCATAGCAACTCCGACATCGGCTCTCGCCAGCACCGGCGTATCGTTAATGCCGTCTCCGACAAAAATCATCTTTTCCTTGCCCGTCTTAAGCCGCTCCAGCCTCTCAAGCTGCTCGACCTTATGCTGGGGCAGCAGCTCGGCGTGAGCTTCGTCAATCCCAAGCCGCTGCCGCACGGATTCGGCCACAGCTCCGGTATCGCCGGTCAGCATCACGGTCTTCTTTATCCCGAGCTGCTTCAATAAACGAATCGCCTCGTCCGCATCGTCCTTGACTTCATCGGATATGACCAGATATCCGGCGTAACGCCCTGCGACGGCGACATGGACAAGGGTGCCCGCTTGCTCAGGCGGTGCGAAGCTGATGCCCTCACGCTCCATCAGCCTGCCGTTGCCCGCCAGCACGTCTTTCCCCTCTATATTCACCTGAATGCCGTGACCGGAAATTTCATTATAATCCTGCAGCTGTTCCTCCGGAATCGGCTTCCCGTAGGCTTTTCGGATCGATTCGGCGATCGGATGTCCAGAGTGAAGCTCCGCATAGGCGGCGTAACGAAGCAGCTCTTCCTGCGACAGGCTTCCTTCAGGATCCGGGTATACGCCTGTGACGGCAAATGTCCCTTTCGTCAGCGTCCCCGTTTTGTCGAATACGACGATCTTCACGTCATTCAAAGCTTCCAGGTAATTGCTGCCCTTGACCAGGATGCCTGATCTTGAGGCTGCCCCGATCCCTCCGAAAAATCCGAGCGGAATGGAGATGACCAGCGCGCACGGGCAGGAGATAACCAGAAACACAAGCGCCCGGTACACCCATTCCGAAAATGTCGCCCCGCTGACCGCAAGCGGAGGCACAACGGCGAGCAGCAGCGCCACGATGACGACTACCGGCGTGTAAAAGCGGGCGAACTTCGTCACAAATTTCTCGGTCGGCGCCTTCTTGCTGCTGGCATGCTCGACCAGCTCCAAAATTTTCGAGACAGTCGACTCCTCGAACGCCTTCCCCACCTCGACAGTGAGTACGCCGTTCTGATTCATGAACCCGCTCAGCACATCGCTGCCCGGCTCTACATCTCTTGGCGCCGACTCCCCCGTCAATGCCGAGGTATCGACGGCCGACCGGCCTTCGACCACCTTGCCGTCCAGCGGAATCTTCTCACCCGGCCTGACGATAATCCGGTCGCCCACGCGAACCTCCTCCGGCGATACGCGGCGGCTGCCGGTCCCGTCCTGCAAATTTGCATAATCGGGCCGAATATCCATCAGTGAGCTGATCGATCGCCGGGAGCGGTTGACCGCCATGCTTTGAAACAGCTCTCCGACCTGGTAGAAGAACATAACGGCCACGCCCTCCGGATACTCCTGGATGGCGAAAGCTCCGACGGTCGCGACCGTCATCAGAAAATATTCGTCAAACACCTGCCCGCGGCCTATATTCCTCAGCGCCTGCAGCACGATGTCCCCGCCGATGATCAGATAAGCTGCCAGAAAAAGAGCCAGCTCCGCCCACGGGCCCAGCGGCGCCGCCAGCGCAATGCCGCAGATGACAGCGCCGGCGCCCAGCCGCATCAGCAGCTTGCGCATCGCTCCGCTGCCATGATCATGGGTGTGCCCGCTATGGTCATGCGAATGATCATGCTCCTCTCCGTGCTCCTGCCCGTTGGCCTGGCTGTCCTGGACATGCGGCACACTGCTGTGAGCGGATCGAAGCTCCTTCGCCGAGACAGATTCACCGGCATGCTCATGGTTGTCATGCTCATGTTTATGCTCATTCCTGTGGGCATGCTCGCTGTCGTGCTCATGAGCATACTTATACTCAAGCCCATGCTCATGCTTGCGGTCGTGACCGTCCTCATGTCCATGCTCATGCTCGTGCTCGTGAAATGGCCCGCCATGCCCATGAGCCGAATGTCCGCGCCGGTCCTCGCTCCGCTTATTGTCCCGGGGGCCGGGCGCATAGGATCGGGTTAAGCCGGCAGCCGGAGGACGGCCTTTCTCCTGGACCCTTATATGCGGCTCCAGCCGGTTGACCGTTTGCCGCACTTCAGCCATGACTGCGTCAGCCCGGACTTGCTCAGCCTGAACCGTCAAGGTTTGTGTCATGAAGTTTACTCCGCATGACGCAACGCCTTGTATTTTCCCGACTCCTCTTTCGATCTTCGCGGCGCAATTGGTGCAATCCAGACCCTTCAGCAGCAGATTGCGCGTTACGGTTTCCTTCCCAGCTTCCAAGGCAGCTCCTCCTCCATCCGGCAAATACATGAATATACGTTCATATGTTAGTCTCATTATATGCCTGCCGGCTTGGTCCGGTCAATCCCGGCTCCACACCAAAAAAACCTCCACTTCCACATCAGGTGGAAATCGAGGTCCTTCTACGGAGGCAGCTCGAGTTCGGAATTATTTTTCCCGAAGCTCTTTCTTAAGCATACCTCGCCAGCACGTTTTCATACACGTTTTTGGATCGCAGCCCGACCAGCCGCTCGACCGGTTCTCCGTCCTGAAACAGGATCACGGTTGGCATCGACATCACGCCGAACCGGCTTGCCGCTCCGGGAGACTCATCGCAATTCACCTTGAGGACGCTGAGGCCGTCCCCATACTGCTTGGACAGTTCGTCCAGAACAGGCAGCAAAGCTTTGCAGGGCGGACACCATACCGCTCCGAATTCCACCAAAGTTTTGCCTGATTTTCGGATCTGCTCCGCAAAATTCTCATCGTTAACCGCTTGTACGCTCATGATCATTCCTCCTGATCGGCATGGTTTCTTTCAAGCAGAATAGAATCGATGCGGTCAATCAGATTTTGCCGGATGCCGGTGAGCAGATGAATCTGCCTGTCAATCTCCGCAAGCTTTTGCCGGTAGATCGGCAGCACTTCCTCGCAGAAGGCTTCCTTGCTTTTCAGCACACATTGCAGGATACCGCGGATTTCCTCCGTCGACAGCCCAAGGTTCAGATAAAGCTGGATCGTGCGCACCTGCTCCTCCGCCAGCGCGGAATATTCCCGGTATCCGTTATTCAGCCGCAGCGGCGCCAGCAAGCCCTGCTCTTCATAGTAACGAAGCGAACGAATGCTGGCTCCCGTCCGCTCCGCCAGCTCTCCGATTTTCAACCGTCATCTCTCCTTTCTGCCTTTGCATCCATTGTAAACCCTCACATTAGTGTCAGAGTCAAGCGATAATTGGAAAAACACAAATAGCTCTGCGAGCGCAGAGCCTGTTTTCGATACAAATAAGGGTATAAGAGCAGATTCTTCTACCAGTCCGGGCCTTTGCTTCTCGAGCCGATCAGGTTGGCCATATTATAATTCGATTCAAACGTTACCGACGTACACAACAAATCCTTGCGCATGGCGAATTCGAACTGTATCTCCCCATGCGACCATTTCTTCAGCTTCAGCGATTCAAGCGCCGTCTGCCTGAAAGAGAGCTGATGGCTCTCCGACAAGCCCCGGTCCGTCTTTTTAACCTCCAGCCCCTTGCTTTCCAGCGGAAATGCGCGGATGCCAAACTTGCCTACCATGTTGTTGCGGATCTGAACAAACACGGTTCCCGCCGTCAGAGAGGTGAGCTCCTCCTTCAGCTCGCGAAAAACTAGATCCAATTGCCTGGCTAACGGGAGATGTTCCAAAATCATAGCATAACTCCTTTCATTTAATTAATATGGAATATTATGTATAACAGGTCTGTAGACCCATTATAGGACAAGACGATCAAATGATCAACAAAAATTAACTTTTTTCGCTAAAAAATTTTACCCCTAAAACCACAACCATTTTCCTAATATTAGTAGACCAAAACTTCCGCCAGGTGGTATAATTACCCACAGGAAAAGTAATGTCCCGTATAGACATGAATCCTACATTACCTTTGAAGGGGTCGTTAGGTATGAACTGGTTTTCCGGATTATCGTTCAAATCCAAGCTTCAGGTCGGCTGCTACTCGATTATCGCTCTCTACTCCCTTGTCACGCTGATCTTCATATTGCGCGCAGAATCCGGTGTCGTGCTTGGACTCGTGTTCTTAATAGCGATGATCGGCTTGAGCTTCCCTTTTGTAAGTTTCCTGGAGAGAACGCTTACAGAACCTATCAGCGATATTTCCCGGGCCGCGCTTAGCATATCCAAGGGCGACTTCACAGCCAAAATTTCCATCAGCTCCAATGATGCCCTCGGCGAGCTTGGCACGTCCTTTAACCGGATGACCGAGAAGCTTCGCGAGATTTTAAAGGACACCGGCAATGCCTCGCGCCACGTTTCCGATTCCAGCCGCGATATTTTCCACAAAAATGAGAGGATGAAGGCCGTGCTTGAGGATGCCGCGACAGCCGCCAACGAGCTGGCAGCAGGCGCCCATCAGATCTCGGAGGAAATCAGCGGCGTTTCGGCTGCCACCAAGGACATCGAGCATAAGGTCGCGTCCTATACGGATTCCACCCGGGAGATGAACTCCCGATCGGGCCACATGCTGGCGCTGGTCAACAAAGGACTGCAGTCGGTCGAAACCCAAAGCGACGGCGTGCGGAAAAATGTCGAAGCGACCGCCAACGTATCCCATACCATTCATTCGCTCGCCGAGCTGACCAACGGGATCTCGACGATCACCCGCTCTATCTCCGAGATCGCCGAGCAGACCAACCTGCTGTCGCTGAACGCTTCTATCGAAGCGGCTCGCGCCGGCGAACATGGCAAGGGCTTCGCCGTCGTCGCCCAAGAAGTGCGCAAGCTGGCCGAAGAATCTACGACTTCGACCAAGGAAGTATTCGGTCTGGTCCGCAGCATCGAACAGGGCATCAAGCAGGCACTTGCTTCGATGACACAAAATGAGCAGGTCGTTCAAGAGCAAACCCGGCTGATCACCGAAACCGAGACGGTGTTTGCCGAAATCGTCAGCAGCGTATCTTTTATTTCCGAGCAGATTTCCACGTTCGCCCGTGAAAGCGAGCAGATGCTCGCCAGCGCCCAGCAAATCTCCGCCACGATGGAGAACATCTCGGCTATCACCCAGCAGTCCGCGGCTGGCACGGAGCAGGTTTCCGCTTCTATGGGCGAACAGATCGCCGCGGTTCAGGACATCGTGGCTCAGTCGGAGAATATGACGCGTCTCGTCACGCAGCTCCAGCAGACGATGAGCATCTTCAAGCTGTAAGCCACTGCACGAAGGTCTCGTTCGCAATAGTTGCTCAGCAACGCAAAACAAACAGCATCCCGAGCGCTAGTTTAAGTGTTAACTAACGCCGGAGATGCTGTTTATTTATTACCTTAAAGTTCCCCGGACTTGCCGGGACAGCCCGCTCGTCAGGTCAAACGCAGGAACTCCTCCACATCGGCCGCCGTCAAATCGAACGCCCGCTGCCAGAAATCCGGCTTGCGCAGATCAATACCCAGATGCTTCTGGGCGAGCTCCTCGACGGTCATTCGCCCGGTATCCCGAAGCAGCGCTATGTACTGCTCTTCGAACGCTTCGCCGCGCTGCAAAGCTTCGGCATACAAGCCCGTGCTGAACATATAGCCGAAGGTATACGGGAAGTTGTAGAACGGCACTTCCGTAATATAGAAATGCAGCTTGGACGCCCAGAAATGCGGATGATATTCGTCCAGCGCGTCGCGAAAGGCGCGTCGCTGAGCGCTTGTCATCAATTCATTCAGGCGCTCGGTGCCGACCAGTCCGTGACGGCGCTCCTCGTAAAACTCGGTTTCAAACAAAAACCGGGCATGGATGTTCATGTAGAAGGCTACCGAACGCTGAATCTTATCCTCCAGCAGCGTCAGCCGCTCGGCTTCCGACGAGGCCGCCTTTACCGCCGCATCGGCCACCACCATCTCTGCAAAGGTAGAGGCCGTCTCCGCCACATTCATCGCATAGTCCTGGGCGAGCGCCGGCAGATCGTTCATCACATGCTGGTGATAGCCATGGCCCAGCTCATGGGCCAGCGTTGCTACGTTGGAGGCCGTTCCCGCATAAGTCATGAAAATGCGCGTCTGTTCGCTGACCGGAAAAGACGTGCAGAAGCCTCCCGGCCGCTTCCCGTCGCGATCCTCCGCTTCAATCCACCGGTTCTCGAACGCCATGACCGCGAAGTCGGCCATTTTCGGACTGAACCGGCGGAACTGCTCGATGATCAGGTCAGCCCCTTGATCGTAGGTGAAGGTCTGGCTGCCCTCGCCCACCGGAGCCTCAACGTCATACCAGCTTAGCTTGGGAACTCCCAGCAGCATCGCCTTGCGCTCCAGGTAGCGCAGAAACACGTCCTTGCCGCCCTCGATCACGCTCCACATCGCATCCAGCGTTTCCTTGGACATCCGGTTGATCTCCAGCGGTTCCTTATGGATGGATGCCCAGCCCCGGCGCTCATACAGCTTCAGCCGGAACCCGGCCAGATGGTTCAGCGCGTCCGCGCAATAATCGGCGTGCTCCGCCCACTTCTCCTCCCACAGGCGGAACAGCTTCTGGCGGACTTCGCGGTCCGGACTGTGCATCCGGTTGGCCGCCTGGCCTGCCGACAGCTGAATCATCTTGCCGTCCTCTTCGAAAGGGATGCGCAGCTTGCTCACCGTCGTATTGTACAGCTCACCCCAGCCGTGATAGCCGTCAACCGCCAGATCGTTGATCAGCGCCTCCTGCTCCGGAGGAAGCTTTTCGGCCGCCAGAGCCTTGCGCTCCTGCAGCGGGTAGACGATCTCGGCGACTTCCGGCCTCGAGAGCAGGGAAGTCCAGCATTCGCCGCCCACGCGCGTCAGCAGGTCGTCGAACATCGTCAGAGCCGTCGCGTAATCCGCTTCGATCGATTTCACTCTGCCTCCGAGCATAACGGCAGCCTTATCGTTCTGGTTCTCCGCCGCCAGGCAGCCGGTGAAGGAGCCGGCCTCGCGCAAGGCCAGGACGGCCTGCTGCAGCAGGCCGATCACCGGCAGCAGCTTGTCTGCGTCCGCAGACGTCTGAGGCGCTTCCAGGGCTGCGAGCTGGTCGCGCAGCTTCCGGACATCCTCCTCGAGCTTGACCAGAAACTGACGGAACGCTTCCGACTGGCTCCCTCCCGGGAAGAAGGTTTCCAGATCCCATGTTTGCGGTAATGGACTTGGCATAGCAGCACCGAACCTTTCTGAATTGAATTGAATTGTATTCTGAAATGGGTACATCTCCATTAAACCACAGCCGGGCGATGAATCCCAGGCTGCGCCTCTCCCTGATTCCGGTTGAAATTCATGGACCGGATATGCTTAAATGAGTACTATACCTGAAGGGGAGAGGATCGACGATGAAGCCCTTGCCAATATCGGCGGAAACCGCGCAAAAGCTGGCCAAACAATTAAATGTGCCCTTGGAGCACTTGATGCATATGCCGCAGCATATTTTGCTGCAGAAGCTCGCCGAGCTCGCTCAGAATAAACCGGCGGAAGACGGCCCTGCCGGTTCGGGCGATACGGCCCGCCCTGCGGCAGAGCCCGAGTAACTGACGATGATTCCCTTTGAGCATACATGGCCTTACGACCGCCATGGCCAAGATGTGTTTATTCCCGGCTGCCCGTTCTGCTCCCGAGAGCACATCCTGCTGCCGCTAACTCCGAAGGAGCTGGACGAGCTGAAGGAAGGCATCAAGAAGCTGCTTGTGCTTCCTTGCTGCCGCAACCGGCTGACGCTGGTGAATGCCGATTCGGACTATCTGCTGGCCAACCGTCCGCTGCGCGGCCTTGGCGAATAAAGCTTTCCAAATGCTGCCGAGGCCGCCTGCCGGGCCGAGCTTGTTCCGCTTCGCTGCGCTCCATGGGCGCCGTACCCTAGTATATAATGGCTCGGCTCTTCCTATGCGCTCCATGGGCGCCGAGCCAAACCTCAAACAGGCATAAAGCGCCCTGTCTGCCGGACAAGTCGCTTTATGCCTGTTTGGGCTGCTTGCTTAACGCAGCCTATCCTCGCTTACCTGCATCTAAGACGTGATCCGACCGTCCGTCACATCTCCTGAATGTCCTCGCTCAGCTGAAGCTTCCGCTCCTCCATCTCTTCCCGCACCGCTTGCCACTGCTCGCGGCATGCCCGGATCATTCCGGCGTCCATGATGCGCTTGTCATTGACTACGCGCGAGAACCATTTGACCGCCTCGTTAAACTGATCCAGCCTGCGGTGAAGCTCGCCGATCAGATACATCAGCCGGGCGTTGTTCATCTCGCCGGCTTCCGTCTCGAAAGCCCGTATGTATTCTTCCAGCGCATACTGCAGGAAGCGGCTCTCCTGCTCCGCGTCTCCCTTGCTCCTGTACAGCCAGGCGATCTGATGCAACAGACTGGCCGTCAGCCTCGCCTTCTCATTGACCGTCTGCGCGCAGATCAAGGCCAGCTTGTAGGCATACAGCGCATCCTCCCACCGCCGTTCGCCTCCGAAATCCTTGTACGTCCATTGTGCGCCTATTTTTTGTTGGAACAGCTTTTTCTGGATCGGGGTAAGCTTGTTCTTGGAGTTTTCGGTCCCGGCGAAGCCGCAGTGCGGACAGATGCGAACTACATAATAATCAGGGTTGACATCCTTGTAATGCAGACAAAAATCCGTGTCCGACTTCACCGATTTCTTGAAGCTGGGCCGGACACGGGAAGATTTGAACTCTGCCTCGCATTGCGGACATTGTACCTTGGCTTGAAATAACGGTTCTACCACGCATAGCCTTCCTTCTGCTATCCCATTTAGCTGTTAATAAAATGATAAGCCGGACCCTTCAACCGCTCCAGCGCAGCCTGCTGCAGACGGCGGTCCAGACCGACCTCCTCAAGCGCCTGAGCCATGCATCCGAGCCATGCCTTGGCCCTCTCCTCCGTGATCGGAAAAGGAAGATGCCGCGCACGCATCATCGGATGCCCATGCTGCTCCGAAAACAGCGGCGGACCGCCGAAAAACTGGCTCAAAAACATGTACTGCTTCTCCATCACAGGCGTGATGTCTTCGGGGAACAGCGGTCCGAGCAGCGGGTGAGCCTGCACCTTGGGGTAGAAGCTCTCCACGATGCGCCGGATGCCCTCCGCACCCCCAAGCAATTCATAGAATGTCTTCTCTTGCTCCTGGCTATGATCCGCCATCTTCAATCAGCTCCTTAACGAAAAAAGATGCTAATGCATACGCCTTAGCATCGTGATCGATCATCCATCCTATGCGGGCGTTAATCCGGACTCGCTCCGCGGCAGCTATACATCTTCTTCACCTGAGGTCATTAAGGTTTCCCTTATGACATAAACGAATGCGCATACGAGAATTCCAGCAACAACACCCATCATAAGGATCACTCCCATTCTCATATTAGTCCCATTGTACCATAAAAAGTCTAAACATTCAGCAATTTTGTAAGCCCTCCCAAACTTTTTGGCCGCATGCTTGTCGCTCTGTACAAGCATGTCTTCGAGTCGCCCGTCATATACCAGAGAGACAGGCTTTTTTCAAAATCTCAGAAAGTATAAACGGAGAAGTGGCTCGATTTCTTGACAAACGCACGGCGCTCAAAAGACGCCGTTAGGCGTTTATCCTTGTGGAAAGGAAGTGAACCGATGCGCGCCGTGAGTCTCTCACTGCTGCTCGCCTCGCTGACGGCGGCAGCGCTGGCCTGCATGATTCTCGTATACCCTGAGCCGTCGCTCCAAGCTTCGCTGAAGGGAATCTCCATCTGGTGGGATGTGCTGTTTCCCGCGCTTTTTCCATTCTTCGTGATTTCGGAGCTGATGCTAGGCATCGGCATTGTCCATTTTTTCGGGATGCTGCTCGATCCGATGATGCGTCCGCTGTTCCGCATTCCCGGGATCGGCGGTTTCGTGATGGCGCTCGGCTTCGCTTCGGGTTATCCGGTGGGAGCCAGGATGACAGCTCAGCTGTATGAGCAGCGGCTCGTGAACCGGGAGGAAGGCGAACGGCTCGTCGCCTTCACCACCTCCTCCGATCCGATATTCCTGATCGGCGCCGTCGCGGTAGGGTTTTTCCATAACGCCGCGCTCGCCGGCATCCTGGCCGTTGCCCACTACGGCTCGGCTATTCTTGTCGGCTTCCTGATGCGGTTTCACGGCAGGCGTTCTGCGGGTAATGACTGGCATCAGCTCCAAAACGAGGGCACAGCTCCGCGCAGACACGGTATATGGAAGCAGGCGTTCGAAGCGATGCACCAGGCACGTCTGAAGGACGGCAGACCGCTCGGGGTCATGGCGGCCCAGTCTCTATCCTCCGGGCTGCAGATGTCCTTCGTTATCGGCGGATTAGTCGTCTTCTTCTCGGTGGTGATGGAGATCATGTCTTCCGCCGGCGTAATGGCCTATATTTATGCCGGCATACAGGCGGTGCTGCATGGCGCCGGTCTTCCGGCGGCGCTGGCCCCCGCCGTCGTTAACGGCTTCTTCGAGGTGACTCTCGGGGCGAAAGCGGCCGGCAGCGCTGCAGGCATCCCGCTCGTCTACCAGGCGGCGATCGCCGCCTGGGTGTTGTCATGGGGCGGCCTGTCCGTGCATGCCCAGATCGTCAGCGTGCTGCACCGGACGCCGCTCCGCTACGTTCCTTTCGCCGCAGCCAGACTGATCCACGGCCTGCTGGCCGCTTCGCTCGTTCTGCTGCTGTGGGAGCCGCTGGCAAGCCGTCTGGGCGTCATCCCGGCAACCGCCCCCGTCATCGATATGTCCCGGCCGGTCGCCGCTTGGGTCCATCATACGATGCCGCAGGCGCTTTGGCTGCTGACAGGCACGCTTGTCGCACTGCTGCTGCTTTCCGCTTGCTTTTACTTCTTTCGCTTATGCATGAACCGCATCCGAACATAAGATACTAAACAGACATTTACCCCGGATAATCATCGATTTGCCAAATTTTTAACTTGAGGTGACTCCATGTCCACGTTGTTCCCGGCTCAATCCGTTCAGCTCCCCGCCGCCCTAGCCAGACTGTCCGATCTCGCCTATAACTTGTGGTTCAGCTGGAACGACGGCGCGAAAGCGCTGTTCGCCGACATCGATCCCGAGCTATGGCATCGCTCCCATCACAATCCCGTCCGGCTCCTCTCCGAGGTGTCCGCGGATACGCTGGAGAGGCTGTCTTCCGATGAGCCGTTTCTGAGGCAATACGAGTACGTCGTCAGACAGTTTGACGATTATATGCAGGCTCCGACCTGGTTCAGGCAGCAATACCCACAGCACGCGGGCCAGGCGATCGCATATTTCTCCGCCGAATTCGGCTTCCACGAATCGCTTCCTATTTACTCGGGCGGGCTTGGCGTGCTGGCCGGAGATCACTGCAAATCCGCCAGCGACCTCGGACTTCCTTTGATCGGAGTCGGCCTGCTGTACAAGAAAGGCTATTTCAACCAACGACTGGACCTCAGAGGAAGCCAGTTCGCGGAAAACATGCCGTATGAGTTCACAGAGCTGCCGATCCGGCCTGTTGAACTACCGGCTTCTGAGAGGGATGACGCTGGGGACGGGGCGCCGGCAGCCGCGGGGGAGATGGGCTCGCCGAGCGGGGGAGAACTTTATGTCTCCGTGCCGGTAGCCGATCGCATCGTCCGGCTGAAGGTGTGGCAGGCCCAGGTCGGACGTATCCGGGTTCTGCTGCTGGACGCCGATCTGGAGGAAAACAGCCCGTGGGACCGCGAGCTGACTGCGCAGCTGTACGGCGGCTCCCAGGATGTGCGCATCGCCCAGGAAATATTGCTCGGGATGGGCGGCGTGCGCGCACTCCGCGCCCTGCGCATCCCCACCGGGGTTTATCATATCAATGAAGGCCATGCGGCCTTCCTGACCTTCGAACGCCTCAGGGAGCAGCTGGAGCAGGGACTGCCTTTCCACGTAGCGCTCGAGGTGGTGCGCGCCAGCACGATATTCACCACCCATACGCCGGTAGCGGCCGGTCATGATGCTTTTCCTTTGACCATGTTCGACTATTATTTCACCAAGCTGTTCAACGACTATCCGTCCCTGCGTCATGAGCTGACCAGCCTCGGGTTCGACGAGCCGAGCAGGTTGTTCAATATGACTCATCTGGCGCTCAGCACCTCCGCTCTCCGCAATGGCGTCAGCAAGCTGCACGGCCATGTCTCCCGCGAGATGTTCCGCGCCTTCCACGGCCAGATCGATACCCGTGAGGTGCCGATCGGACATATTACGAACGGGGTCCATCTGGAAACCTGGCTCGCCCCACAGCTGAAGCAGCTGCTGGATCGGTTTCTGCCGGGCAGCTGGATTCGTCATCAGGCCAATCGGGACGTGTGGCAGGCCATTGAGCTTGTGCCGAACGAGTCCTTGTGGAAAGTCCATGAAGAGCTGAAGGAAACGATGATCCGCCTGACCAGAGCCAACCTCGCGGAGCAAAGGCGCCGCAACGGCCTGCCGGAGAAAGAAATCGACGAAACCCGCGGATATTTGTCCAAGCACGCTCTGACGATCGGCTTCGCCAGACGGTTCGCCACCTACAAGCGGTCCAATCTTATTTTCAGCGACTTGAAGCGGCTCGCCAAGCTGGTCAACGATCCCGAACGTCCCGTTCAGTTCGTATTTGCCGGCAAAGCTCATCCGGCGGACGGCCCCGGGCAGGAACTGATCCGCGAGATCTACAAGGTCTCCCAGCTGGAACCGTTCAAAGGCAAAGTTATTCTCTTGGAGAATTACGATATCGATCTGGCGCGCGCCCTCGTTCAAGGCGTGGATATTTGGCTGAACAACCCCCGGCGTCCGTATGAGGCTAGCGGGACGAGCGGGCAGAAGGCCGCGATGAACGGCGTTATTAATTTCAGCGTACTCGACGGTTGGTGGGAAGAGGGCTACGACGGCAGCAACGGCTGGAGCATCGACTCGGATATTCAAGCCGACATGGCTACCCAGGAGCGGCAAAATACGGAATCGCTCTACCGGGTGCTGGAGCAAGAGATCATTCCGCTGTATTACAACCAAAATCCGCTGCCCGCTCAATGGATCGAGCGGATGAAGCGGTCGATCCGCACCCTCGCCCCTGTGTACAATACGGACCGGATGGTTGCAGACTACACGTCCGGCGCCTATGTGCCGGCGCTGGTCCGCACCAGGCAGTTCGTATCGAACGGATATGAGGAAGCGAGGAAGGTCGCCGATTATAAAAGATTCATGCGTGACAACTGGCATCATGTTCGCGTGATCGAAGTAAGCGACAGTCCGGCAGGAGGCATGGCTGCCCCGGGAGCCGCCTCAGCTCTTAAGGATGTTTCCGCTACCGTCCACTTCGGCCCTATCTGGTACCGGGATACGGCCGTCGAGCTGATTTATTACGAGGATACCGGTTCCGGGTGGGAGCAGGTCGTTGTTGAGATGGAGCCCGCCCGCCAGCTTGGAGAGGGCATCTATATGTACCGAGCCGCGATCCCCGCCCATTTGCGGCATGGCGCTCACTTCAGCCTGCGCGTCCATCCGGTCAGCGCCAGCTTCGCCACACGTTTCGAGCTGCCGCTTGTCAAAACCTATTAGACCGCTGTGTCTGGCCCGAACGCCGCTTCGCTACCGGAAGCGGCGTTTTGCCGTTTGGGGCATTACGCGGGCATGCCTTTCGCAACTTGATCAGGCCCGGGCGCGTATGAGATATAAGCATTCATTTTGCTGCCGAAAGGGGAGCTTCTCATGAAAAGTATAAAGCCAGGACGCGGGCCTTCCGCTATGGGGGCTGCGGGCAGCTTATTCGCCGTCATCTTCGGCATCTTCTGGACGATCATCGCCTTCAGCATGACGCGAAACGCTCCGATTCCGGTAGTCGGCATCGTGTTCCCGCTGTTCGGCCTTGTATTCATCGGCTTCGGTATTGCTCAGACCGTCTATCACTACAAGAATGCGACCGGACGAAACCGGATGTCGACCTTTGATATCGTCGATGCCAGAGATGAACCCGATCCGCTGGAAGCGCGCTTCTCTGGACGAAGCGAAGCGACCCCGGTCAGGCGCGAGTCGGCTCCCGTCCGGGATGATGCGGACAACGCTCACGGGACGAAAAGCTTTTGTCCCTACTGCGGCCAAAAGCTGGAGTCGGACTTCCTCTATTGCCCCGGCTGCGGCAAGACGCTGCAGCGATAGCCGGGCTGGAAAGGGCCGCGGCGCAGTCTGCGGCGGCTGCTTCGCCGCTCGAGCATGATTGCCGGCATGTTCGGGGAAAAGACCGTTCACGTTGTGTTATGGGACAAGATTGTTTATGATGGATGGGAAGTGGCGCTCCTGCTCAAGCGGAAGCCAAAAACCCGTCGTTACGAAGCGGCTGCTTGTCTTACGAAGCCTGGAGGAGGAATCCCGTTGAAATACAATGTCGTCAACCGCGGTGATGAAATTTCGATTCAATTGATGAATACGTTCCACACCTTGATCCAGCCATACGGACTCACACTCGAAGAAACGAATCCGGATATCGTGCTGTCAATTGGCGGCGACGGAACGCTGCTGCATGCGTTCCACCGGTACAAAGACCAGCTCGACCATATCGCTTTCGTCGGTATACATACGGGCCGTCTTGGATTTTTCGCCGATTGGAAGCCGGATGAGGTCGAACAATTGGCCCAGCTGATGGGAGAAAGCGCCCAGCAGGACGATCTGCGTGTCGTGAAATATCCGCTCGTCGAGATCCAGATCATGACCCAGCATGGCATCGAGACGGAGCTGGCCTTGAACGAATTCACGCTAAAGGGCGTGGACGCGACGCTCGTGGCCGAGCTGCACATTAACGATGAGCTGCTGGAGACGTTCAGGGGAGACGGCATCTGTATATCCACTCCATCCGGCAGCACGGCCTACAACAAGAGTCTGGGTGGAGCTATCGTGCATCCTTCGCTGGATGCGATTCAGATTGCGGAGATTGCCTCGATCAACAACCGGGTCTTCCGGACGCTCGGATCGCCGATCCTGCTGCCGAAGCATCATCACTGTGATATATACCCGCGCGCCAGCCAAAATATCATCTTGTCCCTGGACCATGTCTACATGCAGAGAAACGACATTCTGTCCATCCGCAGCATGGTGGCCGCCGGCAAGAAGGTGAAATTCGCCCGCTTCCGTCCGTTTCCGTTCTGGAGCCGGGTGCGCGAAGCCTTTATCGGCTACGATATGATGTAGACAAAGTAAGAAAAAATGGCAAACAAAAAACCTTTGCGTTATCCTGCTGTACCGGGAAGCGCAAAGGTTTTTTGTTGCTTTTGGAGGAAAGAAGGCGCAGTTAGAATGTCTTGCTGCTCTTAGGTTACTCTTTAATAGGATTTCCACGCGATCGTCCGACCGTAACTTGAAGGTTTGATGCCGGTGATTGAGGGGCTCCGATCACGGGATGGCTTCGGTCAGGAGCTTTTCTTAGCTTCTAGCCGGCACTGTCTAAACGCGTGAAGACTCGGGCTTCGGCTTCGGTCCGTTAGAGTTCGGATTGGAGTTAGGGTTGTTGGAGCCGGAGTTAGGGTTAGAGCCGGAACTAGGATGACCGCCGCCCTTATGAGGCTTCTGCGAACGCCCGTTGGACGGAGTCGTTCCGCCATTCGGACGCGAACCCTGCTCTTGCCGCTCCTTGCGTTCACCGCGATCTGGCCGTTCGCCCCGGTCCTGCCGTTCGCCGCGTTCTGACCGCTCACCACGATCCTGCCGGGGCGAGCCGGCCGGCTGTCCGCCTTGGCGCTGCTGGGCGTTCGGTTTGCCGTCCTTCTGGCGGAAGCCGCCCTGCTTGTAGCCCCCTCCCTGTCTGCCGGAACCGTCATGCTGCTGGTTTTTGTCCTGCTGGCCTCGGTTGCCGCCCTGCTGCCCGTACCGCTTGTCGCCATGCTGGGCTCCCTTGCCGGATTGGCGCTCATGCGGCTTAGCATCGCCGCTTACCGAGGAAGTTTGCACAGCCGCTGCCTGACGCGCGGCAAGCTGATCCTTGCGCTCCTGCGCCCGGTGCTGTCTGGCTCCGAGCGCCTGCTCATATTCCTCTTCCCTCAGCGCAGGCTCCACTGCCGGGTCTGAAGGCGACGGCTCCTTCGTCGCTACCTTCTCGATAATGAAATAAGCGCAGCCGAAATTGCAATATTCGTTCAAATAGTCCTGTATCGTTGAAATAACCGTATCCTTCGTTCCCTTGGGATGGGCATCCTTGAAAAAACCTCTCAAGCGCAGCTGGCTGTAGCCCCAATCCCCCACGACATAATCGTAGCGGTCCAGCACCTCGCTGTAGCGGTCGCGAAACGCCTCCGGGCGCCAGCCATTCTTGTGGTCGACAAGAACCTCATACGTTTTGTTGGCAATATGGATCACGATTCGTGCCTCCTCTGTTTACGATTGCTGCGCCGATTTGACCTGATCATGGGCGTGATAGGAGCTGCGGACAAGCGGACCGGATTCCACGTGCTTAAAGCCGCGCTTCATGCCCTCCGCCTTCAATTCGGCGAATTGCTCCGGCGTGTAATACCGGCTGACGGGCAGATGCTGGGGACTCGGCTGCAAATATTGCCCGATCGTCATAATATTGCAATCGACAGCCCGCAAGTCGTCCATCGTCTGCAAAATTTCATCCCATTCCTCGCCGACGCCAAGCATGATACTGGACTTGGTCGGGATAGAAGGAGCAAGCTTCTTGGAGCGCTCCAGCAGCTCGATTGAGCGGCGGTATTTGGCCCTGGCCCTTACGCGATCCGATAAACGCTCGACCGTCTCCACATTGTGATTCAATATATGGGGCTTCGCCTCAAGCACGATGCGCAGCGCCTCTTCGTCCCCCTGGAAATCCGGGATCAGCACCTCTACGCCAGATAAAGGCATCCGGCCGCGAATAGCGGTAATCGTGGCGGCGAAGATCGACGCTCCGCCATCCTTCAGATCGTCGCGGGCTACGGATGTGACTACGACGTGGCGCAGCCCCATCTGCTCGGCCGCCTCCGCGACGCGTTCAGGCTCCTGCAGATCCAGCTCCGTCGGCAGCCCCGTCTTGACCGCGCAAAATCTGCATGCACGGGTACAAATATCGCCCAAAATCATAAAGGTCGCTGTCCGATTCGCCCAGCACTCGTGAATATTGGGGCATTTGGCCTCCTCACACACCGTGTGCAGCGTTTTATTTCGCATCATATTTTTTAATTCTTTATAGGACTCGCCGCTCGTCAGCTTGGTTTTCAGCCACTCCGGCTTGCGTTCTATCGATGGTGTCGCCATGGTCTCCCTGCTTTCCTGCTAAGATCGGGACTGTGTATACAGCTGCTTTCGTTACCCGTTATTATATCATGAATGCGAGAACAATCCACAACGGCGAATTTCACTCGATATGGAAATATGCTACACTAGCGAAAGAAGCGCCTGAACTTAAGGAAGGACTAGGAGGACAAGTACGGATGATGAACGTGGATCATATACTCAAGCTGGTGCAGTCCGGAGATTTGGATGTCGCCGAAGCGAAGCGGCTGCTTGAGGAAGAGCAGGCTTCCTCCCGCGCATACTTGCCCCCCGTCACCCGGGAGCCGGAGACGGCCCAAGCGGCCGCCAGCCAGCCTCAAGAACAACGGCAGCCTTGCCGTACTGCCGCCTCGCAGGACAAGTTTGCCGCTGCGGCGGATACCGGCGTTGACGACTCGTTAAGCTACGCCCAGCTCGATGTGCGGAGGTCGGAGCGGACCGGATTTCCCGAGGTTGTATTTGGCGAAGGAAAGTCGGCCGAGCAGATCGCCGCCATCATGCAGCGGCTGGCGGGCCATACCGGCCGCGTGCTTGCGACCCGGGTCAGCGAGGAGAAAGCCGCCGCTCTGCTCGAGCTGCTGCCGGATGCCGTCTACCACCGTGAAGCGAGGGCAGTAACCTGGCAGAACGGGGATGACCTCGTCTCGGAGGCATCCGCGGCTGGAACGACCTCCGGCGGTTTCATCGCCGTTGTCTGTGCCGGCACGTCGGACGTGCCCGTAGCCGAGGAAGCCGCCGTAACCGCCGAATATCTCGGCAGCCGGGTGGAGCGGATTTACGACGTGGGAGTGGCGGGCATACACCGTCTGTTCCGGCGGCTGCCTCTGATTCGCGAAGCCGATGCGATCGTAGTGGCCGCGGGCATGGAAGGCGCATTGGTCAGCGTAATCGGCGGCCTCGTATCCGCGCCGATCATCGCGGTTCCGACCAGCATCGGCTACGGCGCCAGCTTCCAGGGCGTGGCCGCCCTGCTCGCCATGCTGAACGCTTGCGCGCCCGGCATCTCTGTCGTCAATATCGACAACGGCTTCGGGGCAGGCTACAATGCGGCATTGATCGTCAAGAATCGAATAAAGAGGGATGAGCGATGAAAATCTTGTATTTGGACTGCTTCTCCGGCATCAGCGGAGATATGACGCTGGCCGCGCTGGTCGATGCGGGCGCTGACCGCGAATATATCGAGGAAGAATTGCGCAAAATTCAGGTCGAGCCTTTCTCGATCGAGTGGAAGCGCGTCAACAAGAAGGGCATCTCTTCCCTGAAAGCGGATGTGCTGACTGACCCGCACACCCCGCCTCAATATCACCGGCATTATTCCGAAATTATCGGCATTATTGAAAGCGCAGGCTTTAACGAACGGGTCGTGAAGCTAAGCTTATGCATGTTCGAGAAAATAGCGGTCGCCGAAGCCAAAATTCACGGCATCCCGGTGGAGAACGTTCATTTTCACGAAGTGGGCGCAATCGATTCCATCGTGGACGTTATCGGCGTGGCGCTGGCCATCGACTCGTTGAACATCGAGAAGATTATCTCCTCGGCTGTTCCGCTAGGATCGGGCACCGTGCGCTGCGACCATGGCATCTATCCGGTGCCGGCGCCGGCTACGCTCGAGATGATGCGCGGGCTGCCGATCGCTACAACCGCTTATGCGCTGGAGATGACGACTCCGACGGGAGCAGGCATTATTTCCGGACTGGTCGAGGAGTTCGCACGGGGGCTTCCTCCGATGATCGTGGAGGCTATCGGTTATGGGGCAGGTACAAGAGATTTGCCCAACCAGCCCAATGTTCTGCGGGTCATCGTCGGCAAAGCCGATCCATTGCTGTATAAATGGGCGGTGCATCATGACGAACTGAAGCACGAGCATGGGCATCACCATCATCATGAGGAACATCATCACCATGAGGGCCACCATCATCACCATGGCGAGCATCATCATCATGACCATCACCACCCTCATGGCGGGCATCATCATGACGATGATCACCACCATCATCACGGCGAGCATCATCATATTCAAAATGAGCACCGGCATCATCATGACGATGATCACCAGCATCACCATGATGAGCATCCTCATGATGCTCATCACGAACACCGCCATCATGGGCATGATCACGAACATGAGCATGGGCGTGATCACGAACCCGTTCATACGCTTGGACACGTTCACAACCACGACCATTGCCATGACGATAAGCAGCATGAAGAGGATCAGCGCCTTGGCCGCAGCGGCAAACAGGCATCCCGGCATGATCACCCTCACTCTCATGAACAAGATGCGGACGACGACGATCCGTTGCTGGGATTGGGCCACAAGCATAATCATCGGCTTCACAGCCATGAAGACGAACACCGTCACGAGAAGCATTAGACAGTTGACGGAACCGGAGAACGGCATGGGCTCCGCATATGGACTATCTTACGTAACGTGCGGGGCAAGAGCTGATTTGGCCTTCGTTATGCCTCTCCTGTGAACCACCGAACGAAGTGCGCGATATATACGAATATACCCCGATATGCAATATCGACCAAATAAGCAGCGAACGGAGGAAACCGAATGCAGGACGAACAATTCATGAAGGCGGCCATTCAGTTGGCCTATGATAATGTCATTTCCGGACATGGGGGTCCTTTCGGAGCTGTTGTTGTGAAGGATGGTCAAATTATCGGCAGAGGCTGCAATGAGGTTACAGCTGCTTGCGATCCGACCGCTCATGCGGAGGTTCAGGCCATTCGTGAGGCTTGCAGGCATTTGAACAGTTTTCAGTTGGAGGACTGCGTCATCTACACCAGCTGTGAGCCTTGCCCGATGTGCATAGGAGCTATTTATTGGGCCAGACCGAAAGCCGTCTTCTATGCCTGCACTCAAAATGAAGCGGCCGCAATCGGCTTCGACGACCGATTTATTTATGAGCAAATCGCCTTGCCCATGGAGCAGCGCTCCGTCGTTATGAAGCAGATGTACCCGCCGGAGAGCCCGCAACCCTTCGAAGCATGGGCCGCCTCGGCTCAAAAGGTCGAGTATTAACGCATACACAGCAGGCGCGTAATCTGTAACCGCATGAATCATGGGCCAGATTAACCATAAACGCTGTAAATCTTATACCGGCTTAACGGTTCGTCCGCTTAACTTCTCCCGTCTGAAGAGGAGCTGCGGAAATAAAGCTGCGAGGGGAAAGCCTGCATGAGCGTGCAGGCTTTTTTCTTCGACTGTGAACGATCCGGACTACGGCGTCGGCTGCAGACCGCGAGGCTGCGGGTGATACCAGGGCAATTCGTTGTTCAGCAATTGAAGGATCAGCGGTACGGGAGTTGAAGCTCCCAAGACAAGCTTGTGGCTTAATCGGCTATTGGTCAAATGCTAGCGTTGTACGAAAAACCGTACAACCGCTCCGAACATGCGATCGAACTACACGGTTTATACGAAAACAAACATGTCTTTCAAGGCACAACTCCAGCATGAAAATGAGCAGCGTGCGTTTATCGCAGGTTATGCCATCCCATACTTTTAATACCATGGTGAACACTACGCTACGGTTAATGGTGGTTTACCCCTGTGCGAAAACTGTAAGGATCGAACTCTGTGTACAACTCCTTGCTAGCTCCGAATGCCCGTTTGGAGAACTGCGAACAGAAAAATGGTTAAGCTCGAGTTCATCCTCACCATGGAATTTAGGTTGGAGATGGTGACATGGAAGTATTGTATTCGCGGTGCGCCGGAATGGACGTCCATCAAGAGACCATTGTGGTATGCGTCCTCACATCCGGTGAAGA
>NZ_FMYY01000036.1 GCF_900101595.1 Paenibacillus sp. cl123 | reverse complement strand
GGGCTGATTTTCAATGATTCATGCTCCTCAAGCAATTCGGCAAAGTGGCAGTTGTTGCTGCCTTGGTACTTCGTTGTATACAGGGTCGCCGCTTTCGCCCTCACTTCGTCCGGCAGGGCGTGTGCCGGTTTTCTGCCACGATTCCCGTGGATAAGTGCACGAGCTCCTCCTTTGTTCTGATACTTCTGCTTCAATCGAATGACCTGCCTCTCCGTCAGCCCCAGCGCTGCTGCCCCTTCCTTGTTTGTCATATGTCCCTCGAAGATCTTTTCCACCACTAATACCTTCTTCAGCTCTGCTCTCGTCAATGTTAATGTCTCCTGTCCCATAGTGACATTATCTCAGAACAGTTATAGGGTGACATTATCACGGAACAACAACAAGCGGAAGAATAAAAACTGTACAAGCAAGGGAACCCGTGTTATATTAGGGGAACTTGCTTCTATAAAGGTAGGATGTTTGGAGGTTTTGGAAATGCTGAAGAAAACGACCAGGCTGACGCTTGTCGATCAGGTGATCGTGCAGCTTGAGGCAATGATCGAATCCGGTGACTGGACGGTTGGAGAGAAAATACCGCCCGAGCCCGAGCTTATCGCCAAGCTGCAGGTAAGCCGCAATACGCTGCGAGAAGGCATTAAAGCCTTATGCCATGCGGGCGTACTGGTTACCAGACAAGGCGACGGTACTTATGTATCCTCCCGCAGCGCGCTGGGAGCCGCGCTTCAGCGCCGGGCGCAGCAATCCGGTCTGCTGGAGACCTTGGAGGTTCGTCAGGCGCTGGAGCGGGAAGCGGCCAGACTGTCCGCCGTCAGGCGCACGGATGAAGATATTGCCCGCATCCGGCATTACCAGCAGCTGTGCAGAGAATATGCGCGAAGCGGCGATATCGAGCGGTACGTGGAGACTGATCTTTGCCTGCATCAATCCATCGTGGAAGCCACCGGCAATGCGATGCTGGTGGAGCTGTACAGTCACATGACCGATGCTGTCCGGGAGTCGATCATGCTGTCGCCGCACAGGAAGACATCCAGCTTCTTGCATGCGGACAAGCATCAGCTTCTGATTGAGGCGATTATCGAGGGCGATGAAGAAAAGGCCGGGCAAGCCGTGCTGCAGGATATCGCAGAGCTTAAGCAAGCTTGGGAAGAGGAGGAATCATCATGAAATCTGCAAAATCCGTGAAACTGGCTGGGCAGGCCGGGGTAGGGGAGCATTCTTCGGCGGGAGGCTGGCTGCTCGCGCTTGGCATTATCCTGATAGCGGCCAACCTGCGCGCGCCGATCACTTCCGTAGGACCGCTTATCGGCGACATACGGGAAAGCCTGGGTATATCTGGGGCAGTAGCGGGCATGATTACAACATTGCCCTTGCTGGCCTTTGCTTTCCTGTCGCCGACGGCGGCCGGATTGGCCCGCCGGTTCGGGACCGCGCGCGTCCTGCTGCTCTCCGTCATCCTGCTGCTTGCGGGGGTGGTCATCCGCTCCGCGGCAGGCACGGAGCTGCTGCTTCTCGGCACCGTCATACTGGGTATGGCGATAGCCGTATGCAATGTTCTGATGCCCAGTCTGATCAAAGCCGGATACCCCGAGCGGATCGGTATGATGATCGGCATATACACGGTAGCGATGAATCTGAGCGGAGCAGTCGCCTCCGGCGTGAGCGTTCCTCTCGCTGCCGGGGCAGGGCTGGGGTGGAAGGGAGCGCTTGGGATATGGGCGCTGCTCGCTGTGTTGGCTATCGCCTGCTGGCTTCCTCAAGTTCAAGCCGGGAGCAAACCCGTACAATCGTCCGGAGACCGGAAGGTATCCGACACCCCGCGGGTGAACGTCTGGAAATCCAAGCTGGCGTGGCAGATCGCGTTGTATATGGGCTGCCAATCCATGCTGTTTTACGTGATCATCACCTGGATCCCCGATATGCTGGAAACATTCGGGATGACGCCGGAGGCCGCGGGCTGGACGCTGTCGGCCATGCAGCTCGTCGTGCTCCCCGTTTCCTTCCTGGTGCCGGTGCTGGCCGGACGGATGAGAAGCCAGATCAAGCTGCTGGTGGTTATCGTTGCCTTTTTCCTTATAGGCATCTTGGGTCTGCTTCTGGGGGGCGGCCGTCTTACTCTGCTTTGGACGCTGCTCGTCGGCCTGGGGGCCGGCAGCTCCTTCAGCTTGGCGATGATGTTCTACGGATTGCGTTCCCGCAGCGCCCATACGGCGGCCGAGCTGTCGGGGATGTCCCAGGCTGTCGGCTATTTGCTGGCCGCTATCGGACCGGCGCTGCTCGGCTATCTGCATGATGCTACGGGCAGCTGGACGGTGCCGCTGATCATCATGCTGGCCGACAGCCTGCTTGTACTGGTATTCGGCATCGGCGCTTCGCGGGATCGCTACATCGAAGATGAAGCATTGGCCAAGCATTCCGCCTAAACCGGACAGCTCCACTCCATACCGGCCCGGTGTCGGGCCTCGCGGCGGCAGAAGCCGGATCGGAGGCTGCTGCAACCTTTCTCATCGCCGCTCCGTCAATGACAATAACTCGCGAGGTTGTGTACAACTACTGGAGTAAAGGAGCATCAGGATGATGAGAAAAAGAACAGCTTTAGCCTTGATCGCGCTGCTTTTGAGCAGCATGACCGTTGGTTCTGCGTTTGCTTTTACCGATGTGGAGGATGGACAACGTGAAGCGGTGACAGCTTTGAAGGAACGCGGGGTGGTGAGCGGGATCGATCAGGAGCACTTTGCGCCGAAGGGCCGGATCAGCTATGCCCAGAGCGTGCAGATGATCGTTAAGGCCATGGATCTCAACCTGGATCTGATGAAGTTTGCCAAGCCGCCGCTTGCTTCGGACCATTACGCCAATGTGCCCGATGAAGCCTGGTATGCCGATGCCTTTGTCATCGCTCACTATCATGGGCTGGAGCTTCCGAAGGATATCAATCCGAACGCGTCGATCACCCGGGAGCAATTCGGCGATCTGCTGGTACGGGCGCTGGAGAAGAAGGGCGACTTTCCGCTGATTAAAATGTTTATCCAGATTCAAGACGAGGACCAGTTGACTCCCGAGCTTCAGGGCACTATCCAGCGGGCGCTGCTGTATAAAATTGTCGAGCTTGACCAGGCAGGACGCTTCCATCCGAAGAGCGAGCTGACCCGCGGCGAAGCGGCGGTCTGGGTACACAACGCCGTGCGCGTGCTGGAAACCCATGTCTCCAAGCCGGCCCCGGCGCCGGAACCAGCGCCTGTGCCGCAGGCGGATATCGCGATCAGCACAGAGAAGGTCAACGAAGAAGTGAACAAGATCACCTTGACCTGGGAGCTGAGACCGAACCCCGGCTACGGCATGGAAATTACCGGCATCCGGTTTGAGGAAGGGAACCGTGCGGTAGTGCTCTACAAGCTGCATGCGCCGGATCCGGATAAGATGTATCCGCAGGTCATCACGCCGGCCCAAGTATCCACCTTTATTCCGGCCGGATACAAGGCTTCCGCGGAGCTTGCGAACTGAGCAGCCAGCTTGAGTGTTTCAACTCCTGGGACAAGGGTAATTATTGGAGGAACAACCAATACCCAATAAGGAGTGATTCGACAGTGGCACAGAACAACCGCAATGGCAAGATGAGCCGTGAAGAAGCAGGACGTATGGGTGGCGAGGAAACCGCAAGAACCCATGACCGCGATTTCTACCAGGAGATTGGCCGTAAGGGCGGCGAAGCTACCTCGGATTCTCATGGCCGGGAGTTCTATCAGGAGATCGGTGAAAAGGGCGGAGAATCCCGAGGCAATAGCGGGAATCAAAACCGTGACGATAATAGAAGCGACAATGACGGCAAGATGAGCCGCGAAGAGGCGGGCCGCAAGGGCGGCGAAGCCCGCGCGCGCCAGCGCGACAACTCTTAAAGGCGGCCGGCTGCAGCATGCAGCGGCAGCACAAAGGTCAGGATAATCCGGTGATCCGGGTCGTCCTGACCTTTTGGCGCGCTTAGGCTAAGCGATATCGGTTTGCAGCCCTCGGCGGTACGCGTCCAGCGAGGCGTCGATGATCCGCGCGAGGAACGCCGGCTCTATGTCGGACAATACCGACGCGGCGTAATGCCAGGCGTTCTCCTCAATCTCCAGCGCGATAAGCCGATGCTCCCGTTCGGTAAGCTCCTCATCGAGCAAGCTTGCCAAGCGAGGCAGTTCCCGATCCTCGGCATGCCCCAGCTCATGGGCGCAAACCACTGCTATATAATCCTCCAGCCGGTCCAGAGAACCGAAGAGCTGGAAGCATTGCTGCTTGATCTGCTCCTGATAAATATAAACTTGACCTGTAGCCATATGATATTTGCCGCCGATCAGCCTGCCGCCGGGAAATTTGTTTTCAACCTTCACTTCGATCCGGCTTCCCGAACGATCCAGCACCTTGTCGACGATCTTGCGAAAGATGTCTTGCTCCAGCTTTCTTCACCTGTCTCTCTGCGAAGTAACTTCATGAAATACTAGCGACAAATGACTGCGACTAACCGGCAGCAGCCAAGAGAATGTGCCGGATACCTTTTTATTATACGCGATAAGCCCGAGGAAGTTGCAGCGCGATGCGGCCGGGTAATCCAATACACGCTGCGTGTACGACCCGCAGCTTTAAGACGAGCAGCCCGCTGCCTTTTTGGCACATTACTCCACCAGCGCATGCAGAGTCGTGCCGTCCGGGAATAGAATGAACACATATTCACGCATATGGGCAGCGTCCCTTTCCGTATAGCCGAGGTGAAGTCCATCCAGGGCTGCGGTGTCGGCAGACCAACGTATGAACAGCTGGGCTTGCAGGGCGCCGCTGGCGAGCGCGGCTTGATCCACTTCCTTCCCGCCGGTGCGATAGCCGGGGGCAGCTCCGATATCATAGCGCCAGATTTCCGGCTGGTTGTCCTCTCGCAGGATCGCCTCCGGATCGCCGAGCACTTGCTTTACCTCTGTCGGGCTTTGTCCGATGCTCAGCCTGTATTGGGCTTGCCAGACTTTGCGGCTTGCCTCGCTCAGATCGGTCGGCTCGGATTGAACCGACAGGATATTTTCTTTATCCTGATACTTGATCCCGAGTCCAAGCATGTTAGCGATCAAGCGCAGAGGAACATAGGCTTGGCCGTCATAGTTCAATACCGGATGTTCCGCGGAAGGTTCGAGGACATGATCGTTGATTTCCAGTTGGATGGGCCATATCCTGCTCGGAACCGAATCCGAGGCATAGATTGCCGTTGCCGTGGACAAAAGAATGCCGCATAACAGACCCGAGACGAATTTGCGCATAGAAAACGGAAGCCTCCCTGAATAAAGCCTAGCTTGGTTTAGCTGAGCTGTTGGATGATAGGCAGGTGTTGTTCGGCGAGATACGTGCCAAAGCGATTTTATGTATTTTGAAGCTGGGAACGGGCTCGCTAGCGTTTAGTAAAGTTATCTCTACCCGCCGCTATTCAAAGAAAATGCAAACGATTTGCAACAAATAACTTGAATATGTCGTTTAAGTTTTATAAGGGAAATGGGAATTTGCAATAAGCGTTAAATATGTTTTCCAAGGAGGAATACATGAGGAAGATTCTAATGATGGTGAGCAGCGCAGTCTTATAGTTGATCATGGCATTTTTGTAAGAGAACCGAAATAGAATGCCCCTGTGCCCGAAGCAGGGATGAAGCTGGTCTAGTCGTATTTTTCATCGTCTACTCGGAGAATGCGCTCAATAATAAGCTCTGCTTCGGTTTCAAAGTTCAAATACAGGGGAGCGGGCAGCAGGTCTATGATACGTTCGACCTCCGGCAGCTCCAGCAGCGCCTCCAGGCTTTGCGGACTTGGCTCCAACCCGTAAGTCCATTCCCGGAAGGCATCGATGAATCGGTAGAAGGACGCCTCGAACTCATTCGCCGATTCCTCGGCTTCATCTCCAGATGCTCCGGCCATCCTCTGCCAATGGCTTAGAGCCTTGTTCAGAGCTTGTGTCACTTTGATATCCATGCCTGCTTTCCTCCTAGCGTGTAATGTATTTGTCAGCTCATTATACTCCGAAAATTCCTCCGGCGGGAGAGGTGTTAACTCCCCCCTTCGGAATGACCAACAATTTGACAATGACAGCCTTTATGTAGCAATGTATAGTTAGCACTATAATTCTATTCTACTTTCCGGAGGTATCATGAAAAAAATAGTAACGATGATCGCAACCGGCACGATGGCACTTTCCTTCTACACATCCGCAGCTCTGGTACAGCCAGGGGCGACGGCGCTTGCCGCTTCTGTAACGACGGACAGCTTTAAAGACTTGAACAACATAGACGCCAGCCTGAAGGCCAAAATAGACGCTATGATCGCAGCAGGCCTCTTCGAAGGCGTATCCGCCGATACGTTCGGCATTCGTGACAACATGACCCGGGCTCAATTCGCCAAGGTCGCTGTTCTCCTTTTCGACATTAAGGTGGATTCGGCATTGAAGACTTCGAGCTTCTCCGATGTACGGGCGGACGATCCCGCGAACGGCTGGGCTATCCCGTATATTGAAGCGGCCAAGCAGGCCGGATTGATCGATGGGATCACGGACACAACCTTTGCGCCCGGGGATCAGGTGACGGCAGGGCAGCTGGATGCGATTCTGCTGAGGGGACTCGGCAAGAAGGTCGATACGACGGGTGCGGTGTGGTTCGCCGACGCGGTAAAGCAGGCCGTTGAACTGGGCATCCATCCGATGGGCAAAACCGGCGATGCCGCAGCCGACCGTGCCGATCTGGTCACCAGCTCGTTCGCCGTCAAGCAGATTACGGACAAGCCGGTGACTCCTCCGGCAGCTGCGACCGTCTCAGTCGTTTCGGCTAAGGTCTCCAGCGACAGCTTGAAGGTGACGGTTGCCCTGGACAGAGAAGTCGATACGGACAAAGCGAAGCTGACCTTGAATAAAGGCACTGCCGCTGTTCCTACTATTACCACATGGTCCAGCGACAAGAAATCCGCTACGCTGACAGCTGACTCGGCACTCGCAGCGGGCGATTACACCGTGACCTTGAGCGGCCTGGACGCTTCGGCGATCAAGCAGGCAACTGCCGCCTTCAAAGTCTCGGCGCCGTCAACTCCGTCGACACCGGCGGCATCCAGCTCGGTATCGTCCGGCAGCTATACCTACAGCACGCAGCAAACCTATGAGCTTGCCAATGTGATCGACAGCGGCCTGACTGAGGCGGCTACGGGCACCAACGGTCTGGAGACGCGGGCTAACGCAGAGAATCCTGTTGTCAGCAAGCTGGCAAAGGAAATTAAAATCAACGTGACTTCGAACGGCGATGCGGTAGCTGTACCGGGTATCGTTCAGGCCATCACATCCTCCGATCCAAGCGTTGTGCGGGTGGGAGTTTCTGAGGACAACCGCGGCTATGTGATCGGCAATAAAGCCGGGACGGCTACGCTGAACATTATGTTCCGGACAATGGATGGCGAAAGCAAGCTGCTGACTGCGAACGTTCAAGTAAAATCCGATAGCGTAGCGGGCAAGACTATCAAAGCGGAGAATACGACATACAAGCATCAGCTGTCGGATTCCAGCCAATTCGACGCTTATGAGGCAATGGGTCTGACGATTACGGATAATTATGGCATCAAGTATGAGAAGGAAGATGCTAAGAAATACAGCTTTGCCTTGGCTTCGCTGTTCACCGTGTCCGCCATTCAAGGCGGCGGCAGCGTGAATGTCGGGCAGGACGGAGCAGTCACCTTGTCAGGAACCGTCACTTCCTTTGAATTAAGCGCCGTGCTGCCGAACGGCGAACGGACGGTCACTTACGTCACCGTAAGCTAGATCTCGCTCAGAAGACAGCTTTTGCAGAGCACGTTAGGCTGCAGAAGCTGTTTTTTTAGCGCCTAAGAGATCTGCTGAAGCTGAAGGTCATCCTTCCGGCAGGCGACCGGCTCGGGTCTCTAGTACGGCGACATAACAGAAGGAAGCAGGAAAGGGGGAGCACGCCATCCTTGTCATTCAAACGGTCACCGAGATCGAAGCTCCGGTCGGGTTATGCTTCGAGCTGGCTTGCGACCTGCGTCTTCATACCGAGACGGTATGGCCTCATACGCGGGAGCGGATCGTCGAGAGTCCTGCGAACGGACTAGTCCAAAGCGGCGGGGTGGTAACGTTCGAAGCGACCCATTTCCTGATCCGCCAAAGGCTGACGGCCCGGATTACGGAATACGAGGCTCCGTACCGGTTTGTCGATGAGATGGTGAGCGGAGCGTTCCGAAGCTTGACGCATACCCACGTCTTCGAGGCGGACGGGAATAAGACGATCATGACCGATACGCTGGAGCTGTCGGCCCCGTTCGGAGTCGTTGGCTGGCTGGCCGAGAGGCTGGTGCTGCGCAGCTATATGAGGGCTTTTCTGGTGCATCGCAACAAAAATCTCAAGGCGGCGGCAGAGCGTTTGAAGCGGGGATGAATCAGGCGTCTGCGGAACCGCTGGCCGTAGTCTTTGTTTGACAAGCTGCCGAAACAGGTAAGAAGAGAGTAGGAACCTTACCTGGAGGTGCATGCTCAGTGGAAAAGCCTAAACAAGTGGACAATGTCGGACGCAGGGAAAATCCCGAGCAAATTCCGACCGATCAGCCAAGTCTGTTCGATCTGTATGAAAGCGAGCGGACCGTGGACCCTATCCCGCTGGAGGATCAGAAGATCAGTCAGCAGGACGAGAAACATAAGGAACGCACGAAAAGCTCGTCGGGGAGCGAACGCAAGTACGAGAGAGGTTATTAAGCTATAACGGCGAATCGGGATGTCGCGGCAGCGATGTCCTTTTTTGCGTTGGAGAGAAAGAAACACAAGGAAGAACGCAAGAAAAGCAATGGGCGAGCGCAGACATAGGAGACTGAAGAGGCCCCGCGGCTTTACAGACAGGCTGCTTCTGGGGTACTTTAGCTACTGGGAAGACTGACATTGATTTGCATAGCCTGAGAACGGCGTACGGAGCAGAACGAAGAAGCGGGGGAGCTTATGGACGGGATACGGGTGCTGGTTGCCGATGATGAGAAGGAAATAAGAGAGCTGCTCAAGCTGTATCTGGAACGGGAAGCATACCGGGTCGACACGGCGGCGGACGGGGAAGAAGCCCTCAGGCTGTTCGGGCAAAATACGTACAACCTCGTTCTCCTGGACCTGATGATGCCCAAGGTGGACGGTATGGAGGTATGCCGCCGGATGCGCATGACCAGCAATCTTCCGATTTTGATGCTTACCGCCAAAGACCAGGAGATTGACAAAATCGTCGGCCTCGGCGTAGGAGCGGATGATTATATAACCAAGCCGTTCAGCGTTCACGAGCTTGTCGCGCGGATCAAGGCGCAGCTGAGACGGTTTCTGGTGCTGGGCAGCGGCACGGAGGGCACGGGCGGGACGGCAGACCGGCAGCGGGAGCTGATCGTATTCAAGGAGCTGGAGATCGATCTGAAGCAGATGAGGGTGCGGAAGCAGGGGGCGCCGATAGACTTGACGGCCAAGGAATTTGAGCTGTTGAAGCTGTTCGCCTCGCATCCGCAGCAGGTATTTACGAAGACGCAACTGTTCCGCCAAGTATGGAGCAACGATTATCTCGATGACGACAACACGGTTATGGTCCATATCCGCAGACTGCGGACCAAGATCGAGGATAATCCCTCGGAGCCCAAGCTGATTCAGACGGTATGGGGGATCGGGTACCGGTTCGCAGGTGAGCGGGATGAAGCGTGACCGGACGGCTTTGCTCCTGACGATGCAGGCTCTTGTGGCGGGAGCGCTGATCGTGCTGGAGCTGTACCATCAGCCTCCGGGCGTGGTCCGTGGGACGCTCTGGGCGATGCTCCTGCTGGGCACCGGTCTGCTGCTGGCGGAGAGGCTGCGCCTGATCCGGAGGCTGGAGCAGATGACGGCCCAGCTGCGCCGCGCCGGGGCAGGCAATCTGAATGCGCGTGTTCTGGTGAAGGACGAGCCCGCGGTCCGGGAGGCGGCCTTCGCGGTCAATGCGCTGATCGAACAACTGGCGGAGGTCCAGGCAAGGAGCATACGGTCGGAGGCTGCCCGCAGACAGCTGTTGTCGGCCATCTCTCACGACATCCGGACGCCGCTTACGTCGATGATCGGCTATGTGGATGCATTGAAGGATGACCTGGCCGCTTCGCCTGAAGAGAGGCGGGAGTATCTGGACATTATTACGCGCAAGGCCGCTTCGCTGAAGGATTTGATTGAGGACTTGTTCCAGCTGGCCAAGCTGGACGCCGACGAGCTGACTCTCCGTCCCGAGACGCTGGATCTCGCCGAGGCGGCCAGAGAAGCGGCCATCGCCTGGCTGCCGGAGCTGCAGGCCCGGCAGATCGAGCTGCAGGCCAGCATACCGGAGCAGGTATGCGAGGCTGTCGCGGACCGGATCGCGGTGCAGCGGATCTTGTCCAATTTGCTCAAGAACGCGGTGCAGTATGGCCATGAAGGACATTTGCTCGGCATCGAGCTGAAGCCGGCGGACGAGGGACGCGCCTACGAGGTGACGGTATGGGACCGCGGGGCGGGCATAGGAGAGGACGAGCTGCCCCATGTATTCCAGCGGATGTACCGCGTGGGGCGGCCCGGCGGCTCTCCGTACGGAGGCAGCGGACTGGGACTGGCGATCGTCAAGGCTCTGGTAGAAAAGCAAGGAGGGCGCGTATGGGCGGAGAGCGAGCCGGGGGTGAGGACGGCTTTCGGCTTCAGCCTGCCGGCTTCAGCGCCTGAGAACGAAGTTAAGAAACATGTAAGATTTCGTTAAGAGCGGTGTAACCCCGGGTGTTTATACTGTCAATAAGAGCGAAGAGGGTCCGATTTCGTTCATGCAGGAACGGGAGGCGATACGATGAGCGCGGTCATCAGGACAACCGGGCTGACCAAGCGGTATGGGGACCAGAAAGCGGTAGACAATCTGCATATGACGGTGCAGCCGGGACAGATTTACGGGTTTCTCGGACAGAACGGCGCAGGCAAAACAACGACGATCCGCATGCTGCTCGGTCTGATCCGTCCTACTACGGGACAGATCGAGATATTTGGCGAAAGCCTCTATGCGAAACAGCGGGACATTTTGAGCCGAATAGGCTCGATCGTCGAATATTCGGGGTTCTACGAGAACCTGACGGCGAGGGAAAATCTGACGATTCATGCCCGGCTGATGGGTCTGCCCAAGCGGACGGCCATCGAGGAGGCGCTGGAGACCGTAGGTCTTCACGGGGAGACGACGAAGCAGGTAGGCCAATATTCGCTCGGCATGAAGCAGCGGCTGGGAATCGCCCGTGCGATCGTGCATCAGCCTGAGCTGCTGCTGCTGGACGAGCCGACGAACGGGCTGGACCCGATCGGGATTAAAGAAATCCGGCGGATGATCAGATCCTTGGCCGAGGAACGGCGGATGACGATTCTGATCTCCACCCATATTCTCTCCGAGGTCGAGCAGCTGGCCGATCAGATCGGCATTATTCATCAGGGCAAGCTGCTGGAGGAAATTTCGCTGGAGGAGCTGAGGAGCCGCAACCGCAAATATGCGGAGTTCCACGTCTCCTCGGACAGCCGGGCCGCCATGCTGCTGGAGAAGCATTTCGGTATCCGGGACTATGAGGTGTACAGCGAAGGCAGGATTCGGATCTACTCGCATCTCGGCATGCGGGGCGAGCTGAACAGGCAGCTGGTCGAGCACGGCGTCGAGGTCACGGGAATCGCGCTCAGCGAAGATAAGCTGGAGGATTATTTTGTCAGATTGATAGGCGGTGGGACGATTGGTTGATCTCTTGTATACGGAGCTGCTGAAGCTGAAACGGGCGAAAATGTTCACGGTCAGTCTGGCCGGCGCTGCGGCGGCTCCCGCGATGGTCTTTATCGGCTATCTGGACTTGAAGGCCAAGCGGCCGGATGAGTTAGTTTTGTTCAGCGAGCTGTTCTCCGAGACCAACCTGTATGTGCTGCTGCTGATCGGCACGCTGCTCTACGGGGTCATTACGGCCTATTTGTTTAACCGGGAGTTCGCGGAGGACACGCTGAAGCATCTGCTGACGATCCCGGTGTCCCGAACCGGTATGATCGTGAGCAAGCTCGTGCTGCTGCTGCTGTGGATTATGGCGCTGACGCTGACCGCATGGCTGCTTACGCTCGTCTTCGGCCTGATCCTGCAGGTGAAGGGGCTGCAAGCGGCAGTGCTCGGAGAGGCGCTGCGGCAGTACGTATTGGGGGGCTTCCTGCTGTTTCTGCTGTCCACCCCGACGATGCTGGTCACCTTCCTGTTCAGAAGCTATGTGCCGACGATTATTTTCACGGCTGTGCTGACGATGGCCAATGTAGCCCTTGTCAACAGGGAATACAAGGCGCTGTTTCCCTGGTCGGCGGTTCATGTGATCGCGAGCGGGAGCGCGGTGCCGGAGTACCCGCTGCTTTATTCCGTCCTGGCGGTGCTGGCGGCTTCGGCGGCGGGACTGGCGGCGACGGTCGTTTATTTCAGAAGGATGGATATTCAATAGAGACCGGGCGGCGGGCGGTAGGACGCGTCTAGACATTAAGGGAGAGTGACGGGTGTTGAATATGATGGAATGGCTGGCAGCTCTTATACTGGGGATTGTAGAAGGACTTACGGAATTTGTGCCTGTGTCCTCAACCGGACATATGATTATAGTCGATGATTTTTGGCTGCGGACCTCCGATATGTTTTCACCCGAGGTGGCCGTGACGTTCAAGATCGTCATTCAGCTCGGCTCGGTGCTGGCGGTCGTCGTGCTGATGCGGGACAGATTTCTGAGCCTGCTGGGGCTGAAGGGGAGGGAAGCCGGGAAGGCGGGCGAACGGCGGTTAAAGCTGACCCATATCGCGGTCGGGCTGCTGCCGGCGGGCGTGATGTATTTGCTGCTGAACGACTGGGTCGATCGCTACCTGTTCTCCGCCGAAACGGTTGTCGTCGGACTTGCGCTCGGAGCCGTGCTGATGCTTGCCGCGGACCGGTTTCGTCCGCGCCAGCCCAAGGTAGAGACCGTCGACCAGATCACGCATAAGCAGGCCATTCTGGTAGGCGCCTTCCAATGCCTGGCGATGTGGCCGGGCTTCTCCCGTTCCGGGTCGACGATCTCGGGAGGGGTGCTGCTCGGCATGGGACATCGCGCCGCCGCCGACTTCACCTTTATTATGGCGGTGCCGATCATGGCGGGCGTCAGCTGCTTCTCTCTGCTGAAGCATTGGAGCTTTATTACGGCGGATGTTATTCCGTTTATGGCTATCGGATTTATCAGTGCTTTCGTCGTGGCGCTGTTCTCGATCCGCTTCTTCCTGAAGCTGGTCCATCGGATCAAGCTTGTTCCGTTCGCGATATACCGCCTGACACTGGCGGCTGTGATCTATGCTTTCCTGGTGCTCTAGAAGAGAACACTGGCGAAGCGGCCGGGATGTTGGTTATACTTGAGCTAAAGATCAAGCGGGCAGGGCTAGATAAGGATGTCCGCTGCGAGTTTTCTAGGGATCGGGGGAGGAGCCTTATGATCATCTGGATAAATGGAGCCTTCGGAGCGGGGAAAACGCAGACCGCCTATGAGCTGCACCGGAGAATGCCCGGTTCGGTCGTCTATGATCCGGAAGAGGCGGGATACTTCATCCGCCGGCAAATTCCGCGCCAGATCGCCAAGGATGACTTCCAGCTGTATCCGATGTGGCGGGAGATCAACTATGCGATGCTCGCTTACCTGAACCGGGAATATCCGGGAGCCGTGATCGTTCCGATGACCGTCGTCGATCCGGCCATCTTCGACGAGATCGTCGGCCGCCTGCGCCGGGACGGGATGGAGGTGCGCCACTTTGCGCTGTGCGCCTCGCGGGCGGCGCTGCTGCGCAGGCTGCGAAGCCGGGGAGAAGGCTCGGGATCATGGGCGGCGCAGCAGATCGACCGCTGTCTGACGGGACTTGCCGATGAAGCGTTCGAGCGCAGGCTGGACACGGAGCATTGGTCGGTGCGGCAGACCGCGGAGGCAATAGCCGCGGAGTTGGGCATCATGCTGACTCCGGATAACAGGAGCGGGGCAAGGAAGCTGTGGGACCGGCTTCGCACACAGATCGGGCATATCAGGTGGCTGGGAGGAATGAAATGAACGAAACGATGCTGCGAATCGACAATAATCCGAGCGGGGAAGCCTATCATCGGCTGATCGACTATGCGATGGCCCGGGCCTCGATGTTTGTGCTGGCGGAGCGGCAGCAGCTCCTGAGAGGGACGGAGGCGGGCAGGCTGCTGCATAAGCTGAAGCCTTACCTGCTCCGCACCTATGAAAGCGGCGTCGTCATGGGGCAAAATGCGATCGGCTATACCTACGAAGATACGATCTACGTGTACAGGTGCTGTCCTGAGGCTGGAGAGCTGCTGAAGTCCGCCGCCGAAAGCCTTTTCGACTGGCAGCATCCGAAGCTTCCCGAGGATCTCGGGTTCTGGGATGAAGCGGAACGCGACTTGCTGGTCAACATCGCCCATGAGCGGATGGCCTCTCTTCGCATCAGCGAGGAGGAGGCGCTGCGGCTGCGCGATGAGCTGCAGGGCGTTTTTCTGCGCGGGACATTTAACGCCGGGCTGGACGCGTACTTGGCCGACGCCCGCCATCATGGCGCCGACCGGCTTTGCTTAAGCGGCTACAGGCTGCAAGAGGTGCCCGAGGCACTGGGCAGCATCTCTACGCTGAAGTCGCTGGAAATTTTCGAGCAGGACATTCGCCGGCTGCCCGCCAGTCTCTTCGATCTGCATCAACTGGAAGAGCTGACCGTGTACACGGCCGATCTGGAAGCTATCCCGCCGGAAATCGGGCGCTTGTCCCGATTGGTCAGGCTTACGATCGGCTGCTGCAGCTATGACCGCCCGGAGCCGGGGAAGCCGATGATCGCCATCCGGGATGTGGCTCTGCAGGAGCTGCCGCCCGAGATCGGCCAGCTGACCAGGCTGGAGAGCTTGAACATCAACGCTACGGGCCTCAGAAGGCTGCCGTCCGAGCTGGTCCGGCTTCAGCGGCTGAAGTGTCTGGACGTAAGCCGCAACCGGCTGGAGGCGGTGCCTCATGAGCTGATCAAGCAGCTGCGCCAGCTGGTGTACAAATCCTTCGAAGGCAATCCGCTGAGCGTGGAAGGCTGATGGAAGTTGAGCATGATGAAGACCCCCTGACCACATGGTGCATGCGGCCAGGGGGTCTTCATGTTTCCGGCAGAGCCATGCCGAAGCCATAGCCCGAAGCCCGCCGCTCGACCGAGCCTTCGCTGGCCGGGATAAGGCTTTGCTGTCCGCGCGATGGCTAAGGCGTCTGCTCTTACACCAGCTGCTGCAAATAGTTGTAGCTGATCGTCAAGCTCTCGAACGGATCGCGGCGGCATTGATCCTGCTCCACCACATACCACTCGACGCCGGTAGCGCGGCAGGCTTCGATGATCGCCGGCCAGTTCAGGTTGCCCCGGCCGATCTCCGCATACACCTGCTGATCGTCTACGATTTCCATATCTTTCAAATGGATGACCTGCATACGGCCCTTTACCTTATTGACCCAGTCCACTGGGCTGGCTCCGCCGGCCTGTACCCAGTACATATCGAGCTCGAAGCCGAAGTCGGGGCTGACGGACTGCTGCAGCAGCACATCCATGCCGGTGCGGTCGCCGAATTTTTCGAATTCGAATTTGTGATTGTGATATACGAACTGCAAGCCATGCTTCGCCAGCTCCGCGCCGATGGCGGAAAATTCCTCGGCCAGCCGGACGTAGCCTTCCTCGCTGCCGCGGTAGTCGGCAGGCATCGCGCCTAGTCCGACGTATTTGCAGCCCCACAGCTGATGCTCGCGGATAACTGCAGGCAGATCCTTTGTCAGACGGTCATAGGAAATATGCGTCGCGCAGATCGTCAAGCCGATATCATCGACAAGCTGCTTGAGCTTTTCCGGCTCAATCGGTCCCATCCCCGAAACCTGAATCGCGTCATAGCCGATAGCCTTGACCCGGCGCAGCGTCGCTTCGATATCCTCCGGCGTTTTGAGAAATTCCCGCAATGTATAGAGCTGGGCTGCAATATTCGCTTGCTTCATCCCGATCACCTTTTCCCTTTAGTCTGGTGTTTCTCTCTACCAGTGTACCATGCTTCAGGGACAGGCATTTTACCGAGGTTAACGAATCCGGGCTGTTTATTTAACTGTGGTTGGGGAACGCGGTTGCGGGACATAGCCAAGGTCGACCGGGGAGTCGGCCGGCTGCGATTCATTGGGGCGCTTTCCGGGCCTTCGTGCAGTTCAGGCAATATTTTCGTCCGTACGCCTGGCCGTACTCAACCATCCTCTTAATGATTGCGGGATCGTCGAGCTTCGTAAATGGACATGGATCGGGCCGGGTGTTGACTTCCAGTATCCACGGCTTCAGACGGCGGTCGACGGCGATATCGAGGCCGAGCTCATGCATGGCGGGATAGGAGCGGCCGAATGCGGCGGCTGTCAGAGCCGCCAGCCTTTTCATCCGCTTCAGGAGCCGGTCTGTCCTGGCGCAGCCGGCGATCGGCTGAAGCAGCGCGGCCGGGGAGAAGATCGTTCCCCCCTGGCTGCCGTTTGTGACCGCTTTGCCCGGATGGGCGACACGGGCCGCGATGCCTGTGCATACCCAGCGTCCGGCGGGGTTTTTCTGGATCATGACCCGGAAATCGAAGGGCCGGCCTTCATAGCGAAGCACGCGAATGCCTTTCTGGATCAAGTAGGGCTCCGTCCCAATTCGTCGCCGCAGCGCCTGCCGGAGCGATTGGAGCGTCCGGAAGATGGCGGTGGAGACGCCGCTTTGCAGCCGGTAGCCGGCTTCGATCCGCTCCACCTTCATCACGCCGATTCCGAGGGAGCCGCGGTCCGGCTTCACGTACACGATGCCTTCGCGCGCCAGCGCGGATGCCAGCCCGCCCGCCGTGAAGGGGAGGGTCGCCGGCACATGCCGGGCAAGCACCCGATTTCTCATGACGAGCCGGGTTTTCCTCAGCTTGCTGGTTATATATTTGAGCTTGCTTGCCATAGGAATTTCCTCGCTTTCCGTTCAAGTGGACGCCGGTTTGTTCCGCTGTTATCCCATCATACGAAAACGCTCCTGGAGATGTGAACTTTGTGCGCGCGGCATGCATAGGCTGTTAGGAATAGGCGATACGGAAGGGCGGACGCGGGCGTATGGCTGTGCAGGGACAGGAAGGGAGGCAGATAAGCATGAGTCAGGTGATGGGAAGCAGCGGGGCGGAGGAACGCAAGAGGATGAGCGGGCAAGGAGAGCAGGAAGAGCAAGGGAAGCAAGAGAAGCAAGAGAAGCAAGAGGAGCAAGAGGAGCAAGAGGAGCAAGAGAAGTCGGAGCTGGCAATCGTCAGGAGGGCTGTAGAGCTTATTGGGCGGAATTTCCCTTGGTACAGGTCATGGAGCGCTTTGGATCGCGAAGGCGGGACCGGGACCGGTCTTGTTCGGCCGGAGACGAAAGACTGGGAACAGCTGCCCTTGGTGACCGCACCGGTTCTCGAAGCGCATTATTATACGGAGGACAATCCGTTAGGGGAGCAGAAGTCCATGCATCAGTACCGCACCTCGGGGACCAGCTCGGGCAGGCGGAAAACGATCTTTTATTCGCCGTCGGATGAAGCGCATTATATGCGAATCAAGCTGGATGTATTCCGCACGATATTGGGCACGGGCCTCTACCGCTCCGCCATGGCCGATATGGGAACCGGACATGCGGCGGCCACCGCTGTAGAGGTGTTCCGCCAGCTTGGGATGGAGGCGGAATCGCTGTCCTTCCAGCTGCCGGTTGAGCGGCATATCGAGCGGCTGAAAAGCTTCCGGCCGGAGGTGCTGTACACGATGCCGTCGATCCTGGACCGCATCCTGCTTGCGTCCCCCGCACCGGATGCTTGCGGCATACGCCATGTCGTATTGGTCGGGGAGATTGCATCTCCCGAGTGGAGGGCGCGCGTGGCGGAGCGGATGGGACTGCTTCCGGAATATGTGACGGATACGTACGGCTCCATCGAGATCGGGACGATCGCCTATTACTCGCATAGGCATGGCAGATATTTATTTGCCGAAGGGCTTATTGCGGAAGGGGTGGACAGCGGGCAATTGGGAGAGGGGCTTATGCCGCTGGAGGACGGAGAGCAGGTGCTTGTGCTCACATCCGGAGTGAGGGAGGCGTTTCCGGCGCTGCGGTATGTCACTTACGATGTAGTCCGCGATCTGCATCCCATTGAGGTGGATGGCGTTCTGCGGCCCAGCTTCCACAGCATCGTGAAGCGAATCGGACCCGATCTGAAGCACGGGGAGAAGATCAGCTTGTACGATATCGAGGAGGTAGTCTACCGTCATCTGCGCGATGCGAGTGTCCGGATCAGGTTGGCCGGCAACCGGCTGAAGCTGCAGGTGTACAGCCCGACAGGCGCCGGAGCTCGGCTGGCAGACATTCGGAGCGATCTGGAGAACCGCATCCCGGAGATCGGCATGATGATACGCGCAGGCTTGCTTCAGAGCATTGAAGTGACGGAGGATGCCTACGACGACTCCCGGCATCGCGGTCAGGTGAAGGGCAAGAAGATCGTCTACGAGGGGGAAAACGTATGAAGCTGGAGGGGGGACTGACGGACACGATCGGCAGAACGCCGCTGGTTAAGCTGGAGCGGCTGTTTGCAGCAAGTCCGTTTTCGGTGTATGCCAAGCTGGAAGGAATGAACCCGGGTGGCAGCGCAAAGGACAGACCGGCCTTGTATATGCTGAAGGAGGCGATCCGGCGGGGGGAGCTGACCCGTGATAGCGTCGTCATCGAGTCCAGCTCGGGCAATCTGGCGATCAGCCTGGCCCAGCTCTGCTGCCGTCTGGGGCTTCGTTTCATCTGTGTCGTCGATCCTCGCACGACGGAGCAGCACAAGCGGATTATTCGCAGTCTCCGGGGAGAGATCGATCTGGTTACGGAGCCGGACCCGCAGACGGGCGAGTTTCTCCCGGCGCGGATTCGGCGGGTGCAGGAGCTGCTCAGCACGGTGCCGCATGCCTATTGGACCAATCAGTACGGCAATCCGGATAACTACAGAGCCCATATGGAGACGACGATGGCGGAAATTGCGGAGCGGCTTGGCCGCGTGGATTATTTGTTCTGCGGCGTCAGCTCATGCGGAACCATTCGCGGATGCAAGGAATACGTACGCGACAGGCAAATGGAGACGCGGATCGTAGCCGTGGACGCCGAGGGCAGCGTTCTCTTCGGCGGCTGGCGGGGCCCAAGGAAGCTCCCGGGACTCGGCGCGGGGATAACGCCGGCCCTTCATCGCGCGGAGGCGGCGGATCTTGTCGTGCGCGTGTCGGATATCGACTGCGTGCGAGGCTGCCGGGAGCTGGTCAGATGCGAGGCGATCCTGGCGGGAGCCTCTTCCGGAGGCGTCGTGTCGGCTGTGGGCAAGCTGGCCGGAGTCATACCGGCGGATGCGGTGTGCGTGGTCGTGCTGCCGGACCGGGGGGAGCGTTACCTGGACACGATCTATGATGATGAATGGGTCCGGCGGGAGCTGCGGCTCGATCCCGAGTCGCTGGACCGGGAGCAGGCCAGCCTATGATTTATTTGCATGATGGTCATATCCGCCGGCTAGGATTGGATTGGTGTCGGTTGACCGGAGTCATCGAAGAGGTGCTGCGGCTCAAAGAACAAGGAGAGTGCGCTCATCCGCTGAAGCCGTATCTGCGATTCCGTGATCCGTCGAATCGGATCATCGCCATGCCGGCTTATGTCGGGGGAGGGATCGGCGTGGCCGGCATCAAGTGGATCGCCAGCTTCCCGGGCAATGGAAGCAGGGGACTGCCCCGCGCCCATAATACGCTAGTGCTGAACGATCCCGATACGGGCGAGCCGCTCGCCTTCCTGAACAGCGGACTGCTGAACGCGATACGTACGGCGGCTGTCAGCGGGGCCATGCTGCGGACTTATCTCGCGGCCCGGCAGCCCGGGGAGGTGAAGCTCGGCGTGATCGGCTGGGGGCCGATAGGCCGTATGCATCTGCGGATGTGCGCGGAACTGCTCGGCGATCGCCTGCAAAAGGTAACGCTGTACGATCTTAAGGGGATTGATCCGCATACCGTACCGACAGAGCTGCGCGGGATTACCGAGCTTGCAGACGACTGGCGGCCGCTGTATCGCGCTTCGGATATTATAGCGACCTGCACGGTCGCCGCCGATCGCTACATCGACGAGCCACCCCCGCGCGGAGCGCTGCTGCTCCATGTTTCACTGCGCGACTACAAGCCGGCAAGCGTGGCGGATATGAAAGCGATCATCGTCGATGACTGGCAGGAGGTATGCCGGGAGAATACCGACATCGAGCAGCTTCATCTCCAGTACGGACTGACCGAATCCGGCGTTTGCACGCTGGCCGATGCTGTGCTCCGTCATGCGCTCGCGGCATGGCCCGAGGATGAACCCGTCTTCTTTAGCCCCATGGGGCTTGGGATATTCGACATAGCGATTGCCGCCTATTATCGCGAGCAAGCGCTGCGGAAAGGCGAAGGTGTGCAGCTATCAACTGAGCGGGGATGAAGCGGAGGGGCTATTGGACTGGGCCAGGGGAATAAAGATATAGACTGAACATTATAAAAACATCTGTTTGAGAGAGGCTTGCTAAAATATAAGGATCTCCATGGTAGTGATACCTAATATGGAGATCCTTTCGTTTTTCGAATGAAGTGATCGAGGTTCGGTCGTTAGGCCAGCGGGCAGCATTGTTTACTTCATTTTTTACTTAGGAACGCGCAAAATAGCGTATAGAAATGAATCGTGCCATTAAACCAAAAAAACAATAGTCATGAATTATGCTACAACCAATTTCCCCTTGAGCTCCGTTCCTAAATTAAATTACAGGCTCCTATTAATACCTTAGTTTCTTTAACAACACGTCAAGATCGGGGCCCCGTTAAGCTATTGGGCAGTTTAATTCAGTAAATGCTCAAATAAATATTGTCAATCTCAGGCTTGAATGTTAATGTGGATAAAATTTACAGAAGGGGTGATAGAATTCGACCTCGGTTGAATTGGTGAAACCATCAACTGAATACAAGGATGAGTACATATCATTTTATAAAGACTGGAAGTCAAGCGAGCAGGATATTACCCCGTGGGTTGTAGGGAAAGATCCTTCAGATTTTGATGCAATGATTGATTTTTTGTATTCGAAGGATACGGAGGATGAAATAACGAACGGGAACTTTGTCCCCCATTCTACGTTCTGGCTTATAGACATATGTTCAAAAAAAGTTATTGGTGCTGTGAATATTAGACACAGACTCCATGCCAAGCTCCTTAATTGCGGTGGACACATTGGTTACGGAATACGTCCATCAGAGAGACGAAAAGGTTATGTTTCCATACTATTAGCACTTACACTTGAAATAACAAAAGACATGGGTTTAAACAGGGTTCTTCTAGTATGTGATAAAGCAAATCTCGCATCTGAAAAAACCATTGTAAAAAATGGCGGTAAATTTGAGTCAGAGTATGTAGAGGAAAATGGGAACGTTGTAAGACGGTTTTGGATACAGTTATAAATGTGTGTTTATTTACACGATTTACATTATATAGTAAATGAAAGGTTTGTTATTTAGTTCAACGAATTAGAAGTAATAACAATGAATATTAATTAATTTATTGGGGGGAGTAAGAGTGAATATAGAATAACTTGAGTGTTGCAAAAACGGTGTTGTCGATTTAACGCTACAAAAGCAGATATGTTAGAACGTTCGTCGAATAGGTAAATGAAAAAAGGACATCGTCTCTTATACCAGCTAGAAAATTGCTGAACCCAGACACGTGCCTCTGTTAGGTCTATGAAACCTTTCGTCGGATAATTAGGACGGTACTTGCATGTACGGAAAATGGATTCTGCATAAGGGTTGTCGTTACTGACGCGCGGTCGGCTTCGGGAGGGTGTGATGCCTAGGCTGTACAGCGTCTCTAGCAACGTGGATTCCTTCATGGGGCTCTCGTTATCCGAGTGAAGCACGAGTGGATGCTGACGGATCACGCATTGCTCGCGAATGACGGTGCGACGAATCAACTGACTAGCGTGTTCGGCCGACTCTTCCTCCCAAATCTCCCAGCCTACGATTTTATGGCTGTACAAATCCAAAATGAGATACAGGTAGAGAAACAGCCCCTTTACAGGCCCCGGCAACCAGGTAATAACCCACATCCATACTTCATTCGGTCCGGTCGCAGCATGGCTGGTATGCGGTCTCGTTGTGCGCTCCTTGCTACGCCCGCGATGGTGCTGTTGATTATGCTTATGCATGACTCGAAAGAAGCTTGATTCGGAGGCGATATAGATGCCTTCGTCAGCTAAAGCAGGCACGATCTGGCTTGGCGGCAGACTCCTGTTGTGCGGCTGCTGAAGAACCTCCAGCACCTGCTGCTCTTCAGCCTCGCTCAGCTTGTTGGCAGGCGCTGGACGCATAGCGTTAGGACGTCTGTCCTCCACGCCGCCTTGCTTGCGCCAGCGTTGCAGCGTTCGCTGTGTCAGCCCGAGTTCCTTGCAAGCCAGGGCTTCTCTTGCACCGGCAACTACGGCTTCTCCAATCAGGGTGATGGCTTGGTCGCGATCTGAGGCACGGATCATTCGTCCTCTTGGTCCCCCCAAATCGCTTGGGCCTTTTTTCTCGGTACCAATAAGGCGGCTGTTTCGGCGAGCGCGGCTTCTTTACATTTAAGCTCACGGCTTAGAGCTTTGTTCTCTTGTTCTTTCGTACGAAGCTCCTTTTGCAGCTTGCTCGCTTGTGCGGGGACTCCGCCATTGGCTTGTATACAGGCATCTCGCCATGCTTCTACCTGCTCGACGAACAACCCTTTTGTCCGACAATATTCTGCCAACTCGATTTCGTTTAAGCTTGCCGTTTCGATGACGATGGCGAACTTCTCGCGTGTATTCCAACGCTCAGGTGACACGTCACCGTTCGACGTTAACCCCTGAGCCTTCGCCGCCTTCTTCCATTTGTATAACGTCGTCTCAGATAGACCGCTCTCCTTGGCAATCCGACTAACCAATTCATTGTTCGGAGGCAACATGCGCTCTACAATGCTCTGCTTCAACTTCTCATTCACCTGGTTCATTGTCTCTCACCTCGTCCTCGTTATCCCCACTATACTTTCATTTAAAGGGCACGACAACTATTCTGACAGAGGGGGTGTGCTAGCAAATTTCTATAAATTATTAGCACCTTCAAGCCACAATATTGTGAAGTTATCAAGCGTTCGATGTGGGCTTCTCGCGCTTGTTCTCGCTCTGCAGCCATATACCGCTTTTGCGCCTAGCCCTGTTTACACCAAGGCTTGTGGTGGTAGCGAGCTTTCGGTGCTCAAGTCGGATGGAACAGTATGGACTTGGGGAAGAACAATGAAGGGCTACTTGGCTATACAGGCTCAGCACAATCCTATCCCAAACGTCTGCAATCATTAAGTGGTGTCAAGGATATTGCTTGCGTAATTGCGGATTGACTTTTGCTTTATTTGTGAAAAGTGATGGCACGGGATGGACATCAGGGGATAGGCGGTATCGGTAACGACAGTGCTAATTGGCCTGCGACTACACACTACTACCACACTAACCTCTCCGGGATGTCGGTGTAGCAGCCGGTAATGATTTCGTCGTTCGATGTGGCCAACAGTGGAAACGTCTGGGCATGGGGCGTGAATAGCTATGGTCTGCTGGGGTTTGGAAAACAAATTACAGATTCACGCCCACAATAAAGGGCAGTTTGATCTTTTTCATTTAGCGTTAAAAACTAACTTTCTGAAAATTGAATGCCTTAGGGGCCGAGTTTTTTTTGCAACGCTAGTAATCTCTCATTCCTTTTTTTCTTAGCTTGCTTGTTGTGTAGCTATTATTCTCAAAGTTATTTTTTCAATAGTTGAGAAGTTTTCAAACAAGAGATCACTAGTATCAAACTGAATGTCAAATTCTGATTCAATTAGAATGATCAATTTCATTAGTTCAAATGAGTCCAATCCAAATTCACTTAACTCTGCTTGGTAAACTCCTTCGATAGTTGATACATTCGGAAGCGTTGCAGCTATAAGACTCGTTACTTTCCGAACTGTTTCGTTGCTGGTATTTTGTTGCCTCATCATCCCAACCATCCCTTATTTATGTATTAATTCGTTTAAGAAACGGCCCAATTTGTCTTTCACTTCATGTATTGAGAAACTTGGGATTTCAACTTTCTCTCCTGAAGTATACATTTCTTCTGTAAACATGTTGGATTGCCCGTTGCCTGCTGGTCCTTGCAGCATCAAAGTAGCCGTCAAAACGGTATTGTCTTTGATTACCCTATGTTTAATCTTTCTTGAAAGTGTATAATAGGAATCTTTGGAAAGCACAGCATCAAGATCCCAGTCGGCAGCTACTTCTCCAAGATAATCGAGCGAATGTTCCAAATGTTCGCTCGCAGATATTTTATAATGATTCAATCTCATCGCGCCGTTTTCTTGAATTGATACGGTTTGGAAACGAAGCGATCCTAACAATATTCTGGAGCTAAAATCCCATGGATGATCATGAACGTGCTCCATATGTTTCACCGCATGTTCGGGCCACCATATATGTAGGCGTAGCTTATAGTTATTTGAAACAATTAGAACAAATTTATCAAACCCGTTGATATGCGTATAAGAACGAAGGGCAATTTCCGCCAAAGCCGAGTCATTATTCAAAATCGATTCAAGCATTTCTTTGACGACCTCGTTCGTACTAATCGGTTCAAGCGAATCACGTGAAGAGGTAAGCACCGGCTTCGAAGACGACATATTAGAATCAAGCCACTTCTGGACTCCATGTAAATCAAATTTATTTACTGTAATAATACTCATTCCAAATCCCCTTTCATTTATAAAAATTCCAATAACAAGAAGATCGTAGCATGGCCTATTGTAAGAAACAATAATAGATGTAGAATTGGTTATTTTCTTTCTAAAAACGAGTGGATCAAAGGAAAATATATAATAATAAATATTGTATTGAACAGGACAATTGGCCATGTTAAAATATCCCTGGTTTAAATTTACAAAACATTAATAAAAAAGGGGAATCCAATTGCCTTCTAGCTATTTGAAACGTGAAAAGTTTTTAGAACTGCTCCTGTATCTTGAAACATTCAATCACTATTATCGCCATATTGTTGCCAAGGAAAGGCCGGTCTCTCAATTAACTCTTGAGGATTTCCCCCTTCTCACCAAACAAACAATAAAGGATCATTTTGACTGTTACATTTCGTCCACCTCCGATTCCATTGTCGAGGAGTTGACGACGGGTTCAACCGGTCAACCTTTAAAATGTTTAAAAACCAACGAAGAAAGATTGCGGATGAGTATGGCGATCTGGCGGGAACGCAAACGCCATGACAAACATGTCAATATAAATAACTTTTTTGGAACGTTCGGAGCGGAGTACGTAAAACGTTACGGCGACTTTTTTAATTTTGAACCTGAAAATATGAAAATTTGTTTTGAAAAGCTAATGAAGGCCGAACCGCGTTGGTTGGCCGCTCCGATTACCGCTTTGAAGAAGTATGCCAAGCGGATTGAGAACAGAGAATTGGAATACGAACAAGGGCAAATCAAGTTTATAGAGCTAGTGGGCGAATTTGTGGAAGAAAGCGACAGGGTCTACATTGAGAAAGTGTTTGGCTGTCGGACCATTCTACATTACGGATTAAGGGAGACTTGGCTGGTTGCTTACGAGTGCAAAGCCAGGAAGCTACACGTGTTGGACGATTTGTTTTATATCGAGCAGTTGCATGATTCTGCCCATAATCAATCCGAATTATTGGTGACCAGCTACGTCAATAAATTAATGCCTATTATTCGATACAAAACCGGGGATTTGGGAGTAGTTGAAGCGGAGACTTGCTCGTGCGGCAGGTCGGGTCAAATTGTGAAGTTAGCTGGAGGACGTACGGCCGGTATTATCAAAGGGCCTGTCGAGATGCTCGGAGACATGTTCTTCAAGCGGACTGTTTATAAGTGGCAGCAAGCTGGCTTCGATTGTATAGAAGCTCTTCGGGTCGAACAGAGAGCGATTGATCTCTTTCAAATCAACTTCATTCCCAAAGCGAATTATTCAGAGCCAGCGGGATTGGCGCTTAAAGACTTTATCGCGCAAGGACTGGGAAGGGAAGTTGAAGTGAATTTAACGATTGTGGAGTCACTTCCTTCCTCGGCAAATGGGAAATCGATGTTCTACAGTTGTTTATGCTGAAGTAAAGGGGACGTCCAATGACGATGTATCATATTATGGTCGAGGCTGCGCGGTTATACCCCAACCTAGCTTTTCTTCGAAATGGCGACAAAAGCGAAATTACTTTTCAGGATTTTGTCAATCGTGTGAGACGCGTAGCGGATTTGGAATTACCCGGCGGAGAAACGTACAAGATCGTCGCTATTGTCTGCGAGAATCCTGTTAGGGTATTGGAATGCGCATTCGCGGCCTGGTCCAGGGGATTAACCGTGGCGGTGCTAGATCATCGCCTGCTTCCGGGTACGTTGCGCAGAATGATGAACTACATTGGGGCAGACGTTGTATATCGGGATGATTATTACGAGATACTGACAGACTCCGACGCCGTTATTGATGACGGGATCAAAAGGGGCAGTGACTGTCTGATTACTTTCACGTCTGGTACTAGCGGCGAACCCAAAGCCATTCTGCACACGCACGAATCTCTTGTCGCAAATGCCACAATGATAGCGGGTTATATTCCTGTCGGCAGCGATGACAGAGCGCTGTTGACCAAGTCGTTGAACCATGTCGCCGCATTCACCTCTATCATTATTCCTTCCTTGATGACGGGTTGTTCAATAGTTGTTCTCCCGCAAAAAGCGAATATCAAAAAAATCGCTTCCTTAATTGACGAAGAAAACATAACCTATGTCGATATGGTAGCAACGATGTTAAGATATGTTTCCCTCTTCCGTCATTCGAATCGTTCAAGTTCCTTAAAATATATTTCCGTCAATGGCGAACATCTATCCGGCGAGGAATTGGATAAGCTGCAGCTTGCATTTCCCGAAACGTTATTTTATTACTCATACGGATTATCAGAAGCGGGTCCCCGTGTTACCTATATCTCGGCTCTAGACAGTAAGAGGAAGCGAGGGAGCGTGGGCAGACCGTTACAAGGTATAGAAATTCGTATAATAGAGGATGAAGCCGCAAGCATGTCCGATAGCAAGAGGGGAGAAATTGTTGTTCGGACGCCTTCCATGATGCGGAAATATTACAACAACCCGGAGCTGTCCCGGGAAAAGATGGTGGACGGCTGGTTACATACAGGAGACATCGGCTGGATTGACGATGACGGTTATCTATTTGTATTGGGAAGAAAGGATGACCTGATTGTGCGCGGCGGGGAAAATATATATCCTTCAGAAATCGAGGATGTGATCGCCACTTTTCCTTGTGTGAATGAAAGTATGGTTTTTGCCGAAAAAGAGGATTTGAATGGAAACAAGTTGATCGCGTTTGTTGAAATGGCGGATATAACGGTTGGTAAATCCGAATTATTATCTCTGTGCAGAAAAAATCTCCCGTTCTTTCTGATTCCGCAAGAGATTCATATCCTTGAAGAGATGCCCCTGTTAAATGGGAAAATTAATAAACGGAAAGTGAGGGAAATCTATCGTGAATACCACGGAAAGTAAGCTTCTTGCAATCATTAATAATGGTTTTCCCGATTGCGATGCCGCAACTTTGTTGCCCGATACCTCTTTAATTAATGCTGTTCAATTAGACTCGCTGGGTATTCTAAAGATTGTAGTGCAAATTGAAAACGAGTTTGATATTTCTTTGAATTATGAAGACATCGAGATCGAGAACTTCGGCAGCCTGCGGCAAATCGCCGCTGTTATCAACAAATATTTGAACGGCGGCGATTAGCATGAGGTTCAAAGAAATGGCAGGCTGGATCTTCGTGAAGACCCCAATCGGTTCGATTGCGATTATTGGAATGGCCAGCGTTTGTTTGTACATTACCGTACATTCTGTTAGCGTTAATACCTTTGCAACAATTGAGGGTAAGGTGTCGGGCGATGCAAGCTCCACTCGGATTTCCATCGAAGTGCCGGCCGGAGATATAGCGAGGATTGAAAATCGACTCACTGCAGGAACTACTGTTTATTGGTCGACTAAAGACGAAATGAAAAACGAAGCGGTAATCGCGGATCAAACGAGCCTGCAGGATTTAATTCTGCTTTCAATAGAAGTGGAAAACCCGAACAAGCAGCAGCTTGGCGACGGAGATACAATACAATTGGAGGTCGTTACCGGCTCTAGAAGCCTGATTCAAACATTAATTGCGAATGGCGGGTAGCGATATGGTTACGTTCTTCTTCAGCAGGAATTTTTGGGTCGTTTTGAAAAAATATAAATTCAGTCTCTTGAATCTTTTTTTATGCGTTATTGTGACCTCGCTTGTCAACATGTGTTATCCGTATATTTTTGGTTTATTAATCGATGAAGTTTTTTACCATCGTAACTGGGATCTGTTCCTCTACATAGTTGTCGTCTACGGACTGATTTTTACCGGAGAGATGGGTTTGCACGTTATTTTGAATTCGACTTGGGCCTATCTTATGACAAGGTTTTTGTTTGATTTCCGGCTGATACTGTTCAGAACCGTACAATCAGTATCCTCCTCCCGTCTGAGCTCTGGCAGAGTAGGCGATTTAATGACAACGCTGAACCGGGACATCGATGAAATTATGAATTTTATTCATTGGAATGTTTTTTATTTGACAGCCAATGTGATGCGATTGGGGATCGCTATTTTTTTTGTCTTCTCCATCAACCGATATATCGGACTTCTGATGATTGTAGCAGTGCCTTTGAGCGTCGTTATATCGAACTTGTACAGCAAAAGGATAAAAACAATTACGGATGCTTACCGAAATAAATTTGGAATCACGATTAGCTGGGTTACGGAAATGCTGAACGGCATTCGGGAGCTCCGTCTGTTAGGAAGCAACAGTCAAATAACCGAACAGTATGAACAAGATATTCGGGGCCTTACGGCGTTACGAACGAAACAAGATTATACCGAAACCGCTGCGCGGCAATCCATTGCGTTCGTTACTCTTCTATCGGACTTGTCCTTATATGCGCTCGCAGCCTATCTCATTGTAAGCGGCGATCTGAAGATGGGCGGGTTGATTGCGGCAATCGAATATTTCTCCAGATCCAAGCAGATCCTAGGAAGCTTAAGCCAGGCGAACGTCCGTCTTCAACAGAACAAGGTGTCTATCGCCCGAATTAATGAATTGTTATCGGCAGACACGGATCGGCGCGGCACAAGGAAGATTAAAGGAGACATACAAAACATCCGGATGGACGGAGTAGGTTTCTCTTACGGCGATGAGAAGAAGGTGCTTCGCGATGTTCATCTTAATATTAATAAAGGTGAGAAGATCGCTGTTATCGGACCCAGCGGAGCGGGGAAAAGCACGATAGCAAGCTTGATCATCGGACTCTACGAGCCGCAATCTGGTAAAATCTCTATTAACGGCACGAGTCACGAGGACCTTTCTTTGGCCGAGCTAAGAGGGAAGATCGGTTACATTTCCCAGGATCCTTACGTAGTTGATGGCACTATTCGTTCTAACTTAATGATCGGGAGTGCCCGCAAAACGGATGAGGATCTTTGGAGAGTCTTGGACGAGGCATGTCTGGGAGACATGGCACTTGCCTTGAAGAATGGACTCGACACAGTCATTAACTCCGAGGGGTTGCAGCTGTCGGGCGGGCAAAAACAACGTCTCGCTATCGCGCGTGTTCTGCTCAGAAATCCTGAAGTCATTATTATGGACGAAGCCACATCCTCATTGGATAACGAAACGGAAGCGACCTTGCTTGCGTTGTGGGAAACGTCGTTTCGGGAGAAGACGGTTATTACGATCGCTCATCGTCTAACCTCGATTCTCGGAGCCGATAAAGTAGCTATACTGCAAGAAGGAACGATTGCGGCATTTGACACCCAAGAGAACTTGTATCGTGAGAATGCATATTTCAGGCAGTTAATGGATGCTCAAATAAACCCAGGAGGTGAGCAGAATGAAAGAAACCCAGCTAAGGATTCGGCTTAACGCAATACAAGATTTGAAATTGTATATTCTTAAACGTAGAATGTCCATGATTGGAGTTGCGACAGTCCAAACAATGCTTCTTTCGCTCGGACTGCTGACTCCTTTTCTCTATAAACTCTTTATTGATAATGTTCTAATCCTGCAACAAATCGAGCTGTTAAAGTGGTTAATTGCGGGATACATAGCCATATATGCATGCGAAACTTTGCTTCAATTTCTTTCAGTGCGTCTCAACGCCCAAGTTACCTACAAATTTTCGAATGATTTGAGAATGCGGATGTGGAGACGTTTTCACTTTAGTCCTGATTTTTTTTATAATCCTCTCCCTGTCGGGGAGATGAGAAGTCGGTTGGACAAAGACATTCAAACCATTGAACCTTTTCTTTCAAAACATATCATCAGCTATATATTGAACGGCGTCTTTATTATTGTGTATGGAGTTATACTTTTTAACGTTAACTATAAATTGTTTTTGTTCGGTATGTTGATGGTGCCTCTTTCCTTCTGGATGACATCCTGGCTGGGAAACGGTGTGAAAAAAACTTCCGAGGAATATCGAGTGCGGTGGTCCTCCTATGAAAATTGGCTGCAACGGTCGCTGGAGTCATGGAAGGCCATTAAAATTTTGGGGTCTTCCCGCTCGGAAACCCGCGTATTTACAAGACATTGGCAGGGGCTGAGCCGCTCCTTTTTCATCAAGCAATTGTATTGGTGCGGCAATAAAAGCTTTATATCGTTTAAAGATTTTTTTGTCACCCGAATGAACCTATACTTTCTTGGGGGTCTCCTGATTTACAACCAGGAACTAACCATTGGAGGTCTACTCGTCTTCATGAGTTTCTATGAGCTGTTTTTTTCGAAGATCGGCTTAATCAATCAATTGGACTTGCAAATCAGCGATGACTATCCCGCCCTGAAACGTTTAACTTCGCTGGTTGGCGAGTCGACGAATAGTGAAAATCCCGGGGGTTGGGCACGCATTAACCAGATTCGTGTGATAGATGCAAGTTTTACAGATGGGGAGCATGAGGTGCTGAGCAATCTTTCCTTTACCATCGATAAAGGTGAACGTATAGCCATTGTCGGGAAAAGCGGGGCGGGGAAGTCGTCGTTGGTCAAGCTTCTGTCCGGTATCATTGTTCCGACTTCCGGCGAAGTTTTGTTCGATCAAACCCCGGTTCGCGACATCATGTCTACCGGAGAATGCAAAGAAATTGGAGTCGTTCTGCAGGACAGCTTCCTGTTTAACTTATCGATTCTCGACAATTTGAAGCTCGTGTCGCCGAATGCCGCATTTGAGGAAATAGAGAATGCGTGCAAAAAAGCGGCTATTCATGAATTTATTTCAAGTTTGCCCAATGGGTACGAAACCCTGGTCGGAGAGCGCGGAGTCAAATTGTCGGGCGGTCAGAAACAACGATTATTAATCGCAAGATTGTTTGTACAAAACCCGAGTTTGGTTATTTTCGACGAAGCCACCTCTCAACTGGATTTCGAATCCGAGGAGCGTCTGTTATGCAGTATTGGCGAACTTTCCGTTGAAACGACTACGATTATTATTGCCCATCGATTATCTACTATTAAGAACGCAGACCGTATTATCGTCATGGATAACGGGACAATCGTAGGAGATGGGAGTCACGTGGAATTATTGCGGGATCATGCTGTATACCGGGGATTGTTTCATAAATCAATACAGGATGTGAGCTAAGAAGTGGAATGTTCTCTGCCATTGCGAGACGGAAAACCCGTTTACGGGGGATATGATTGTTTGTTAAACGCTTTGGAATATGGCTGCCGCATTCATCAAGTGTCTTTTCAAGACGTGTTGCAATACAATTTTTATTACCATTTTGATCGAGAACACGACGTATTAAGCGGCAGCGTGGATCTTGATGATCTTCTTTTATTCATGGAAAACCGGCTGCCAATGAAGTTTCGATTGTTGGACCTGCATGAGGTTGACAATGGCGAGGACGCGATCATTTCACTGGATGCGTATGAGCTGAGTTATCTGGCCGATCAATATCAGACCGTTCATCAAATGCATTATGTATTCGCCCGGGTAATTGACAATAGTGTCCATATTGTGGATAGTTACTACAATAAGAAGTTTATATTATCGAAGAATGAAGCGGAATCCTTATGGAGTTATCATAAAAAGCGATGTTTGGCATTAGAGCGTAACGGTGCTATTGAATGGCAGGATCCCATAGACGTTCCGCCTTATATGCTGAGCGTGGATTACAAAAAAAAGTATAAGGAAACCAACAATCTTTTTATGAAGGAGGCCGGTGCCTCTTTATGCTTGAGCAAGGAGGCTCAAGCGTCAAAAATAAAACGATATTTCAGTTGTTTTAGAAGCATATCGCAAAACCGTCACGCCCATTTCTCCGCTAATAAGTCGAACGGATCGATCATTCTAAATTCATGGAACCAAGTGCTTAAGACCATGATTCTGCTGGAGCAAGACACTAAACAATTGGGCAGACTGGAAGAAGCTTTAGAGGAAGCATGCGGACTGGAAACAAATTATCTGGAGCAAATGGAAAGGGATCGTTTGTAGGATGAAGTTTTCGGGTGAAGAAGGATCTTCTTTGGTTGACAGGTCGCAACAGATGACGCAATCGGTCTCGGAGACACTTATCGGGGCTGATAGATGGATTGAATATCCGAGAAGAACGGACCTGATGTATGTGGCGGTAAAGCTTGAAGGCGATCTTTGGTTGCAAGTCTTGAATGGCGAATGGGAACAGGTTGCCGAACAATCCATCTATTTTTTTAAGGCGGGGACGGTCCGTAATAAGGGCGAACTTGCGGCATACGTGTATATCCAGACGCTGTCTATTAATACGGAAGCGGAATTTGACAGGATGCAAGTCAATCGGCCGTTCAGTGTCCCATTGCTTGACAGGGTGACGAAGCTTAACGGCCGGAGAATCAGCGGAGTTGAGCTGAGAGAGTTGGATGAACAAGCGGCGAGTCTCGTCCATCGCTTGCAAGTGAAGGAGGAGAAATCCAAACCTATTCAAGATCCCGATTTTCTTCGAAAATCTAAAATTATTTGGATAAGAAGATTTATTCGACAAAACTATAATAAGCCGCTGTCATTAAGTCTGTTGGCGGAGTTGTTTGAATGTAATCCCGTTTACCTTACGAATACATATAACAAAATATTCAATATTCCGCTGATGAAGGATTTGCAACGCATTCGTATGGAGAAAGCGGCGGAAATGTTGTTGTATTCCAAAAAAAAGATTAGCGATATTGCCAAGGATATAGGGTATGTTTCTTCCTCGCAATTTATCACCTTGTTCAAACGCCATTATAAGGAGACGCCTTATTCCTATAGAAAGGAAGGATGTGGGAATGACAGATCATACCATGCAGATAACACGGGATCTTGTTACAATTCTGGTATTCGACATAACCGGCAACAAGATTATAGATAGCTCCCAAGCCCTTATTGAAAACGGAATCATCGATTCTTTGGGACTTATTCGACTGATTGTCGCACTTGAAGAACGATTTGAGATTCTTTTCGAGCTTGAGGAACTGAATTTAGAAAGTTTTTCTTCGATTGAAAAAGTTAGCTGGCTGGTGGAACAAAAACGAGGTGCGAGGCAGGGAAATCAATGAGAACGAGCGATCCTATTTACGGTGTTATTGAATTGCAAGAGGAATGGCTAATTGAATTGAGCAATTGTCAAGCCATTCAAAGGTTAAAGTGTATCAAACAGCAAGGCAACACTCACTATCGAATTCCGTCAGCTACCCACACCAGGTTTTCCCACATTTTAGGGGTATATCATATAATGGGTGAAATGATTAAAAACTTGGATGCTTCGGAACAACAGTTGCCCGAACGCGAGAGAGGGATTGCCTTGGCCTCCGCCCTTCTTCACGATGTAGGCCACGGAGCGTTGTCGCATTGTTTCGAGGGCATTACGGAGGAACATCATGAGAACCGATCTGTATCGATCATTCGATCGGAGGAAGAGATTGGCTCCCTGCTTTCTCGCAAAGGGATATTGGACGATGTTGCTGCGGTAATCGGCAGAACAGGGAAATATCCGGTGATTGAATCATTATTGTTTTCCCAAATCGGGGCGGATAAGTTGGATTATTTGAATCGGGATCTCTATTATTCGGGAATCGGCATGCCTCCAATTCATTACAATAAAATTATTAACGCTATAACGATAGTGGACAACAGACCTGTTATACGGGATATGGAGATTATAGCTTTACTGGAGCATTTATTAATCGTGAAACGGCGTCTTTTTAAGGATACTTTTGCGCATCCGGAAGTACTTGGCAAAGATGTTTTATTCCAAATGCTTGTTAAACGAGCCATTCATCTCGGGAAGTTGTCATTTCCGTTTTCCAATAATAACTATCTGAAGATGACGGATCTTACAATATCAGAATATATAGAGAATTGGTCAGGAAGCGACGATGCGGAGCTGGCCAGGATGTGCGGCCATTATCTCGATAGATCCAATCATTCGGAGATGCAATGGTTCCCGATTACGAAAACCCAATATCAATTAATGAAAGAATGGAGTAGAACAGGGGTAAATCCGCATTATCAAGTCTATCGGCTGGATGATAGCTATGGCGCCTACAAAAAAGATATTTACGTGTTGTATGAACAGCAGATTAAAGAGCTGTCGATAGTATCCGATATTAGCCGGTCTCTCGCATCCGAATCGATATCGTATTTTCTATTTGTTTTTCATTATAACAACGGGAACGGAAAGGAACAATGAGCCTTCCTCGTGAACCATTCGAAGATTGTTACTGGCTGCTGCAAGATGACGTGATCATTGTCGGGAACACCAAATGCGAACGATCATGGCTGGTGACGGATAAAGGGCTTGTCGGTCTTTCTCTGCGGGATGTGGAGAATGGGTATGAGTGGTTTACCAGAGATAATATAGTGCCATCATGTCGGCTACCTGGTATGGGGAAGAAGCAATGGTTTTCTAAACCGACTATCACAGCGAAAGTCATGGATAGGTTGAATACACGGTATCTCCAAGTCACGCTGGAATGGTTCGGCGCCGAGTGGAACGTAGCTTATCATATATGTATTTTTCCATATGAGGGACTTTTGAGACAATATTGGGAAATGAGAGTGTCAGAAAACGACGATCGGAGCATCGTGAGAGAAGCTGCCAATCCATTAGCAATAAAAACAATGGATCGTTTTGCCTTGCTTTCGTTATCCGGGGATTATACAGAGGTTATGCCGATATCCCCCGTTCATGTGAAATGGCAGATCGTACAATTGGCGGACGGCACCGATTATTGCAATAACTTTGTGACGGAACGTCATGGAATTTTGTTCCCACACGAGAAGAGCGCGTATGAGGGGAACGTGCTGTTCTGCCGCGATCTGTTAACTGAGCAGGGGTTGTATATGCTGAAGGAAGCTCCTTGCGGATATTCACAAGTCAACTATCCCGGCGGAGACTTCAAGTTTCAAGGAAACAAAATCTATTTGACGGGTTCCGGTTGGATGGAGAACGAATGGGCGGATGGAATTTGCAGTTATGCCACAGTAATCGGTATATGGAAGGGAGAAACGTTTTCCAGGTTGAAAGCCCTTCATCGTTACTTTGAGATTGTTTATCCGATCAAACAAGGAAATGCGTTTTTTACGATGAGTAATACATGGGGCGACCGTTCTTTTGACAGCAAGATTAATGAAACGTTTATTGCGAAGGAAATAGAGCAGGCCGCTTATCTGGGCATCGAAATTGTCCAAATCGATGATGGCTGGCAACAAGGGAAAACTAAAAACTCGAGTAAAGGTTATGGAAAATGGTCTAACTATTATGAGGGAGAAACAAACTTCTGGCAACCCGATGAAAGCCGGTTCCCTCACGGGTTTCAGCCACTCGTTCAAAAAGCTAATCGATGTGGAGTATCATTGGGGCTGTGGTTTTCTCCTGATTCGCACGACGATTTCAAGCATTGGCTGAGGGACGCAGATACGGTGATCCATTTATTCCGAATGTCCGGTGTCCGCCATTTCAAGTTGGATGGCATTCATCTCCGCTCCAGGAGAGGGGAACTACGCCTGCAAAACTTTCTGGCGGAAGTGTCCGAACGTTCGGATGGCGAAATTGTATTTCAGTTCGACATTACCGACCAGCGCAGACTCGGTTTTTTCGGAGGGTTTCAACAAGGCACGATTTTCATGGAAAACCGCTTTACAGAGTTTGGTACATACTACACGCATTGGACGCTTAGAAACCTATGGAAAAGTTGCAGGTATTATCCTTCGAGCCGGGTAGTAGTAGAATTTCTTAATGTCGATCGAAATCTCTCCAGCTACCGCGGTTCGCCTTTGGACCCGGCTAATGTCGGAATGGTGTATGCCTTTGCCGTGACGTTATTCGCCAATCCATTGGCATGGATGGAGCTTTCCGAGTTATCAGGGGATTTAAAAGATCTCAAAGCTATGATTACTCTCTACAAAGAAATGCGGAGCGAACTGTCGAGTCCAATCATTCTTCCTATTGGCGAAGAACCGTCCGGCGTTTCCTGGACTGGTTTTCAATCTGTTTCAGAGAACGGGGGCTACATTTTATTGTTCAGGGAAATGACAGCTGCGGAAAATAAGAAAATAGCACTTTGGGGATTAAAATGTGAAAATAAGCTGGAGTTAACGGAAGTAGCGGCTTGGAATGGAGTAAAAAAGGAATTATTGTTGTCAGGTTCGAAAAAAAGGGATCAAACAGATGAAGATGGGAAACTTAACTTCCAGATGAACGAGCCTATGTCATTTAGATTATATCGGTATACTACTATGTTACCTATGAAGGAGCAATTTAGACCTGTCCATTAATCAATATTAAAGGATATCAGCATGGACAATCATAATTTAAGTGGCTTGCGCCTATCTGTACAAAAAATATCGCAGGAAACTTAGCTTAATAATCACCAGGATGTGAGACGGCTGGAATGAATCTTGTTCGCCAGGTTGTATCGGTGCTTATTTTAAAGTAATTCTTAATGATGGTACAGAATATCTTCACGCAGTCGTTTCAATAAGTCTTTTGATCGTTGGAATTCGTTCCACGATCTTGGCGATTAATGAATAAACCATGGCTTGGTAATTGACTTCAATCGGAGCACCATAGCGCGACTTTTTACAAACCACACCACACGTAAGACAAGGGCGATGTTCCCCGCTGAAAAAATAGCTCTGAAACGATCCTTAAGCTCCATCTCGTATAGCTCTTGAAGGGAGAACAGGCTCTTATGTCGAATATATGGCATAGGGAGCCCATCCTTTCATCTCGGTGTTTTCGTGGTAGTTAACACTTTCGAGATTAGAGGAGGTTCTCCTTTTTCTATGGTCCAAAAAGTCAGCTAGATCAAGGCTTGTGATTTATGAAATTGATTCAAGTATAATTCATTTTTCAAGATAAATCCCACTCTATTGTACACAATCTTTATGCTATTTTGATTCTCGTAATTATACTGGTATTGGGTTTTACCTCGATAGCAGCATCAATTTTGAAGGAGTTAAGCTGGACATATTTTCCGTCATATGCATGCAGTTGGAAATAGGGAGAAAGGGACGGGGGATTGAACTATTGAGAGGGGGGGGGGGTGAATCGTACCTTAAGGAGAGCAGGAGTAGTGAAGCTTGAAATCCCAGATAGGAATTTATTTAGTTGTATCCTAAAAAGTGTATTTTTATAGCCAGACATTTGTTTATGGAATAAATAAGTAATTATTTTCCATATAAAATATATTATTGTGCAATCTGGGGGAGAACAAGATGGCAATCATCAACAGAAAGATTACTAGGGATAGGGATATTACTACAAAAGTTAATGAAATTGATATCGAAGTAGATGAAATTCAAGGACAAGCAAATCTAATTGAAATCGGATTAGGTTCACTGGCTATAATGAGAGGAACTACTCAATGAAAAAAATATTAAGTTTATCTCCTCCCCTTATTACAACATGGACATGGCACGCTAATTTACTATCAATATTAGAGAATTATCCTGAATCAAAACCTTGGATACTAAGTAATTACATACAGATTTCGAGTACTACTCAATTGAATCAAGAGCTTTTCTTTGACTTTTGGCCAAGTTCGGACATCTTTTTCCAATGTCCCTTTGTCTATAACCAAATATTAAAGAGAGAGACTGCAGAATTTTTTAATACTTCAATTATTGATTTTCTTACAAAATGTATCGATATGAATAATTATATTTTTGGAATTTTTGATGAGTATTATATAAGTACATGTGAATCGTTTAATAAGAGAAAGCATCCCCATGAACTTTTTATTTTCGGGTATGACAGAAATTTACAAGCATTCGAGATAGCAGATTTTACACTTAAGGGAGCGAATTCAAGGTATTCACATGGAAGAGCGAGCTTTAAGGAGATTGAAGCAGCATACCGAGCTATATCTATATCTGATGATTATTTAAATAGGGGTCGTGGAGGGATTCATCTCATAAGCTTTTTTCATGACATAACATATTCTTTTGACACAGAGTTAGTAATCGACACATTAAAGGACTATATAAATTCAAACAACACAGCACGACTTCACGCAAACAAAGAAAACCCACGGGATGCTAACTACGGAATTAGTGCGTACGAGTCTTTAAGAAAACATTTAATTTTATTGATCGAAGGGAAAGCGAAAGTTAATTACAAACCGTTTCATTTTCTAGTTGACCATAAAACAATGATGCTACACAGAATTAAATTTATGGGTGAATTGGGAATTATCAAAAAATCTGAAGAAATATACAATGATTATTTTTACATTCAGAGGGATTTTACAATTATTAGAAATCAATATATAAAAGCTGGCATGCAAAATGACGGTGCTTCGTTTTCTAAAATGATAAATAAAATTGACTTGTTAGTTGAGAAAGAAGTTAGGGTTCTTATGGCTTTAATAGAGAATATTACATCTGTTACATCCCCGAGAGTTGCCGCTAATGACTGGTTATTCAGGACTAATATGAATAGAGCTCGTAGAAAATAGTATATTTTTCACTAATTTAATTGGAAATTTCGATGGATAGAAAATCCCCGATGAAATCAACAGGAATTTCTTAAATAGAACTAGAAGAAGCTCTCAAGTAGCGCTTCATCAAACGTACTTGTGCGTATCTACCTGATTGATTTAGTTCACTATGGCCAGCATGCTTAGAACATCAGTCCTTGGAAGACCGAGAGTACGAAAACGCGAACAAAGCATTTGTTACTCAAACGTCAATTATAAAAGAAGAAACACGTCAAATCCGCTGAGCTGCCAGAATATTGGGCAGCTTTTCTCTATGAAATTATGAAAGTATGGTAAAACTAGTGCCCCATCAGACAACCTTGATCTTGTTCTGTTCTCGTAGTATGTCGGCATGACGCTTGTTCTTGTTTCGCCAGCGAAGATAAGCCTGGATCGCTGAGGCCAGGTCTTTGTGCTGTCGGAAGTCACTGCCTTCCAGTACAAATTTACGTAATGGTCCAAAATGGCATTCAATACGGTTAAGCCAGGAAGCATATGTCGGCGTAAAGACCAATTCCACATTATTTTCTTCCGCCCATAGCCTGACCTTGCTATGGTGGTGAGGAGAGAA
>NZ_FMYY01000018.1:22699-124789 GCF_900101595.1 Paenibacillus sp. cl123 | reverse complement strand
CACATCGACGGGGAGGTTTGGCACCTCGATGTCGGCTCATCGCATCCTGGGGCTGAAGTAGGTCCCAAGGGTTGGGCTGTTCGCCCATTAAAGCGGTACGCGAGCTGGGTTCAGAACGTCGTGAGACAGTTCGGTCCCTATCTGTCGCGGGCGCAGGAAATTTGAGAGGAGCTGTCCTTAGTACGAGAGGACCGGGATGGACGTACCGCTGGTGTACCAGTTGTCTCGCCAGAGGCACGGCTGGATAGCCAAGTACGGCAGGGATAAGCGCTGAAAGCATCTAAGCGTGAAGCCCCCCTCAAGATGAGATTTCCCAGTAAGTAAGACCCCTTGTAGACGACGAGGTAGATAGGTTCGGGGTGGAAGCGCGGCAACGTGTGGAGCTGACGAATACTAATCGGTCGAGGGCTTATCCTACAGGTTTACGGAGTAAACCACTTCGTAAGCATGGGCTATACCCCACAAAGTGAAGAGTAGGCTGACGAAGCGTATTCCTGGTACTTTGCGGGGGCCCCAAAAGCTAAAACGACAAATTCAGCAGAGCAATGTTTCGTATCCAGTTTTCAAGGCGCAAGCCGCCTTGAACTGTGGGATATTTTCTCGCAGAGATTTCAGAGGAGCGATCCTCGAAAAATCCGGTTTGGTGATGATGGCGGAAGGGAACCACGCGTACCCATCCCGAACACGACCGTTAAGCCTTCCAGCGTCGATGGTACTTGGACCGCAGGGTCCTGGGAGAGTAGAACGTCGCCAAGCAAACATAAAAGAAGTCCGTATGGCCTAAGCCGTACGGACTTCTTTTATGTTTGCACGAGGCAGGAAAACCAATTTATTGGCTAGGAATGAAGCTCTCCCGAACCGTAAGACCTAAGGAATTTGGTAAGCATTTGCGGCTCGGGAGAGCTTTTAAGCTAGGTAGCTCTAAAAGAGGAGGAGCCCATATCTTTGCGACGATAGATGCCGAGGATAATGCCTGCTGCAGCCATTTCATATAGCACATGATAAAGGCCATAGCTGACGAAAGGCAACGGGACGTCCAAATAAGGAAACAGTCCGATCGCCATCAGCAGATTATATACCAGCTGGAAGGCAATGATGGAGGCTAACCCCAAAACAAGATGTTTGCCGAACGGATCGCGCACCTGTTTAAAGGAGTGCCATAAGCGTGACAGCATATAGAGAACGCCTACGGCAAATCCGATTCCAACCAGCCATCCAAAGCTATACAAGCTATAGGTAAAGATAAGGCCGCTATGGATATCTGGAAATTGCGGAAGCGGTGAGTCTACTCCTTGTCCGAGCCAGCCGGCGGATTGGATGGTTTCGGCAATTTTACGGTATACATATCCGCTTCCATGGGGGTCCTGCTCGGGAGAAAGGTACCCATGCCACCTGTCCATCTCCCATGGACGCGTGGCCAGTCGAATCCCACTGAAGCCGACTAGGCTGCCTATACCTAATGCTAAGGTTGTCTTCCAACGTTTAGTGACGGAGCCCAGAACAGCCATATAACCGACGATGAGCAGAACTAGATTGGGAGTAGATTTACATAAGACCAGCAGGCCGACAACAGGGGTCAAGAAGGCCAGATTGTGGATAACAAAACGCTTTCGCTTTGCATACCATTCTGGCAGACATCCGGCCGCTGTTAAGACAAACAGAAATGGTGCGATTCCCATCCAATCGATGTTGAAGGAACCCAGAGATAAGTAGCGTAGGGAACCGTTAACAGAGCCTCCGCTAAATGTTGATACAAGCAATAGACCTGCCACAAGAATTCCGTATATAATCCAGTTCATAGACTGCAGCTTCCGGTATGAGAAGAAGTACAAGCCAACCATAATCGCTAATCCTAGACCGACTGCTGCTAGCTTAGGCATCAGGAATAGCATAGCATCCGGATAAACTCCGGGGTTTGAGGACTTGCTGCGGTCCAGCGCATATATAACCATAAGGCCAAAGGCTGCGAATGCCAATATGATGGTGATGAGTCCCCATTCGGGCTTCGGACGATGAATACGATGCAGGTCCTTCCCGATAAGGCGGGGGTCGCCCATCTGGGCGATAGCCCAAGCCAGCGCCTCTTCGCGGCTGCAGCCGCTGAGTTCCCGTTCTTCCGCCAAGCTTTCCAAGTGGCTCTCAAGCTCCTGGCGAATAGGCAGGTGCGCCTCACGCGAGCGGATTTCAGCGCATACGTCATCAAGAAAGCGGCGCACGTTATCATGGAAGCGAATCACGCTTTTCCCTCCCCAACACCTGATCCAGTGCTTGACGGAAATAGGTCCATTCCTCTTTTTTTTCAAGGAGACGAGCTTTCCCGGTATCTGTAATGTGATAATACTTGCGTTTGCGTCCATCGACCTCAAGCCAAGAGGCATCCACCAGTCCTTCAGCCTCCATGGTATGAAGCAGCGGATACAGGGTGCCTTCCTTCAGACTGAATACGCCGCCCGAGCGGGCCTCCAGTTCTTTGACCAGCTCATAGCCGTACAGGGCTTGCCGGGAAAGCAGAGTCAAAATCATCGTGGCCGTCGTTCCTTTGAGCAGCTCTTTGCTAATCTTCATAAGTTATATACACCTCTCCACTTTACATAGAATAACTATGTATCGTAAATCTATGTATACTATCATAGGTGTCAGCCCATTAGTTTGTCAACTAACGGCTGGCCCTGTTCTATTCCTCGTTCGCAGCATCCTCCAGCAAATGCTTGAGCATACGCTCGCGATTAGTCATAAATTGCTTGGTCACTATATAATGATCGGTATCCTCCAGCGTCGTCTTGTGCAAGCCGCTTGCCGAAAGCTGATAATGCGCGGCATCGGGATAACTCATCAGAATAGGGGAGTGTGTGGAAATGATGAACTGGGAGTTTTTGCCCACAAGGGAATGGATCCGGGCCAGCATGGACATTTGCTTGAACGGAGACAGGGCTGCTTCCGGCTCATCGAGAATGTATAGACCATGACCGCTGAAGCGGTGAACGAAAGCGGCAAAAAACGATTCCCCATGAGATTGGGCATGCAGTGACTTTCCTCCGTAAGAATCAATGATCCGCCTGCCGGTTCCGGGCTCGCTGTCCATCTCATCGATATTCGTCGCCAAATTATAATAAGTTTCCGCACGGAAAAAGAAGCCGTCACGCGGACGGTTGATGCCGCGCACCAGGCGGATATAGCGATGCAGCTCCGAATGCGAGGCATGCGTCGAGAACGTAAAGTTCATCGTGCCGCCCTCCGGGTTAAAGCCCCAGGCGATAGCTATCGCCTCCAGCAGGGTGGACTTGCCTGTTCCATTCTCGCCGATCAGATAGGTTACCTTCGGATGCAGGGGCAAGCTGGAGAAGCTGCGCACGGCGTCCAAATGAAACGGATATGTCGAGAAAGAAGGAATACGGTCACGCACAAGCTCAACACTTCGGATAAAAGGGTCGCGTGGGGTCGGAGGCACTGGACAACAATCCTTTCGCGCAATAATAGGTCTGCTGCAGACCGCTCAAACATAAAATTACAATCTCCTACACTATAACACGAACCTACGTTCGAATCCAAATGCAAAAAAACTCCTATCCCCGGTTCAGGAATAGGATGGGCAGCTAGCGGCGGTTAGTGGGCGGCGCGTTCGAGCGGGTTGCCGCCGATCGGTTTTCCTTTGGTGCCAGCGTCATTTTTGTGGAACAGATGATGCGTCCATTTTTTAATTAGAGGCAAAATGTAGTGATCAAGTCCGAATCTACCGGCGTTGGCACCGGCTGCGAAGATGATGAAGCCGACCATAATCATCCAAGGGTTGGTGCTTACTGTTCCGGCGAACATGAACATGAAGTTCATCAGAAGGCCGAAGAACATGGCGGCCGTTGTCAGAGCGCCAAGGATAAGTCCGAGACCGACCAGGAATTCGCCGAGCGGGATAAGGAAGTTAAAGATCTTGGCATTCGGCAGGGCGAAATGTTCGATAAAAGCTGTAAAGTTCGGGTAGATCAGCTCTTTAGTCGCTTTGTCGACAACGGGATTGGCTACCGCATTCTTCAGGAATCCGCCGGCGTTGAACGGGGTGGCTGCAGTCAGCTTCTCCCATCCATGAATCATCCAGTTAAATCCGAGGTACAGTCGAATGAAGGTTAACAATACGGCAGCGTATCGGTTTTCTCTAAGCCATGTCATCATTTGAACCAGCTCCTTTGTTCTTTATGGCTTAAGTATAACTCCCCTCAGTAAGTATGTATGTGAAAAAAATCACAAATAAAAGAAGTTAAAAAGAAATTATAGCGCGGGCGCAAACTCGCTGAAAACCCCGGAATGATGCTCATTTTGTATGACCGGAAGAGAGTAGGAGCAGACGGGAGTTTGATCCGTAGAGAGCACGACAGCAGATGTCGGGCACCAGGAGGAGATCGGAGTTTGAGCTGTAGAAAGCAGGACATTAGATGGCGGCAGCCAGAAGGAGACGACAGCTTGGCCAGTAGAGCAAAAGCAGACGGGGGCTGAATCCGCCACCCCCGCCGGCTTTTCCGTTAACGCGTCCGGGAGATGAGGTCGGATACGGTAACGAACTGATACCCTCTTGCCTTCAGCTCAGGCAGAATCACTTTCAGGGCCTCAACCGTCTGGCTGCAATCCCCTTCGAGATCGTGAAACAGCACGATATCCCCATTGTGCACGTTGCTGAGCACTTGCTGGATGATCTTATTGGCGCCGGGCTTGCGCCAATCCTTCGTGTCTTGGTACCAGGACCACATGACGACTGTCAGTTTGTCTTCCTTCATGGATTGCAGAAGCTGATCGTTGTAAAACCCGCCTGGAGGACGGAACACATGCGGCATCTGCTCGGTAATATCGAAGATCACGTCCTGCGTTTGTCTGATCTCATTGACAAGCCTGTCGGGCGAATAATTTTTCAAGTAATGATGGTCAAAGGTATGGTTGGCGATCTCATGGCCTTCATTCACCTCACGGATGGCGATCGCAGGATACATCTGAACCCGTTTGCCGAGCACGAAAAAAGTGCCCTTGGCCCCATACGCCTGCAGCAGGTCCAGAATCTGCGGTGTATAGACGGGATTCGGGCCGTCATCGAAGGTAAGGGCAATCAGCTTCTGATCGGTCTCTACATTCCAGACCACTTCATCTCCGCCGGGGGCAGCCAGCACGGGGCCGCACGGGACGAGCAGCAAGCAAAGCGCCAGCAGCCAGATTTTTTTTCCCGTTTCCACTTTCGTCGCCACCTCCCAAGTGTTATGTTGCTTGTTAGTATTGGTCAGAATGAAGGGAGGCATGAGCGCTAAAACCTGTTAACTGCTTTTTCGTATAAAACAGGAGAAAGGCCGCTTTCACCGACTGGGCTGCCAGTATATCGCCGAACAAAGCAAAACAGCAGTCAGGAAGACTGCTGCTAGGAGCCGAGAATATAAACTTTAACTTGCTGGATGCCAAATTTCATCACCTGATCGCGGCTTTGCGGAACGAAAATATCAATCTTATTCCCTTTGATGGCGCCGCCGGTATCCGTAGCCGTCGCATACATGCCTCCAACCGGCAGACCGTCATGATCGTAGCCTTCTATATAAACCTTGGACCCGAGCGGAATGACCGCAGGATCGACAGCGATGGTGCCAAGCTGCAGCGGGTTGCCCATATAGTCAAGCGAGCCGTAGCCGCCGTTTTCACTCGGCGAAGCGGTGTAGGCGGACGCTTTCGCATCTATGACCTTGGAGTAATTTTCAATGGCCTTGGAATAGTTTTTGGTCAACGTTTGCGGGCGATACCAGGCAGGAGCGTAGTATTGGCCGTCCGTCGACAAGATCGCGATCCGATTCTGCGAATCCCATTGCGTCCTGGAGCCGAAGGCATCGGCGATCAGCCGGAAAGGCACATAGACCCTGCCGTCGACGATTCGGGCAGGCGTATCCAGCGAAGCAGGCTGTTCATTTAAAGCTGCCTGACGCTCTCCCGTAGTTAATGAAAGCTTCTGCTGAGCTTTGGCGATCGTGATATGGATCTGAGAGCCCACGGGCTGCCAATCCAGCTCATAGCCAAGCTTATCAGCAAGGTCGCGGACCGGCACCTGAAGCTTGGAGCTGCTGTCTACGATAGGCTGGGTTTCCGTGAACTGCATCAGCTGATCGTTGATCTGCACCTTGATATCGGTTTCCTTATGAAGAAGCTCCGCATGGGCAGGCACGGAAGAAGTCACTGCCGCGGGCAGCATGAACAGGCATGCCAGCAGAATGCTTTTGACGTGTTTATTCAATTCGTTTCCCTCCTGTCAAGCCTCCGAGGTTAGTTGTCGGGTTCGGGAAGAGGATTTCCCTAAGCGCGATCCGCTGGAAGTCCGGCTGCAGATCGTCTATTCACCCCATGTGTTGCGTCCCCCGTACGTACATCAAAAACTGTGCGATTCGGCTTTTAAGACTTTATCATATACGTCCTAAGCCGTTCAATGCATAAATTCATCCAGCGGCTTCCTTATAATGGCTCATTTAGATCCGGCATCCAATTGAAACAAGTAGAGAATACAGCTCATACGGGAAACAAATGGTACAATAAAGAGTAAAGGAATCGAGAGGAGCTGGAGGCATGTATCAGAGGGACTATATTATGCGTCTCATCGAACAGACGGCGCAAGTGATCGGACAAATGATGCATAAAGGCGGACAAGCTATGCAGGAGCGGATGCAAATATTGAATCAGGCGATGAAGCGGCTCGTTGGTCTCGACTCCAAGCTGGTTCAGGCATTGGCCGTGCGGGATCTGCTGGAGCTGATCTCTCAGGGAGGCCGGCCGGATACCGGCAAAGCGCTCGCGATGGGCGATATGATGCTGGCCCGCGGCGTCATATTAATGGAGGAGGGCCAGCAGGAGCAGGCTTCCAGGGAAGGGGCCAGATGGGCCGAGCTGCTGCTCTTGGTGCGAGAAAGCGAAGAGGATGAGGAGCTGAGAAAAGAAATTGAACAGCGGATCGAACAAGCGCTGGAAGCGGCGGGCCGGTATCCGCAGGGCCAGGATCTGCTGGAGCTGTTGATGCCTTATTATGAAGAAACAGGCCGCTTGGCCAAGGCGGAGGATGCTTTGTTTCACTTGCTGGGATTGGCTGAAGCCGCGGCTTCGCCTGTCATGAAACGGGATATCGTCGAACGGGGCCTGAAAATGATGGACAGATGGACGCAGCTGGATGAAGCGGAGCTGATCCGGGGCGGTCTCTCGGCGGCTGAAATTGGACAAACGCGCCAAGAACTTATCGATTTGAAAAATCAGTCTGGCGAATAGCCGGAATTAACCGATTGGAACAGGCTTAAATACGAACTATTGAAGTTATATAATTATCGAATGTTCGGGTTTTAGAGTTGACATGATGTGTCAATCCCTGCTAAACTGGGAGAGTGAAAGAATGGCAGGAACGCGGCCATCTTGGGAGTTGAATAATCTCGTATAACGTCGGGGATATGGCCCGAAAGTCTCTACCCGAAAACCTTAAATTTTTGGACTACGAGTAAGCGTCAATAAGAGGTCGGCACAAGTTGTGCTTGGCCTTAAGTTGCGCTTAGGGGTGTTTCTTGTCGTCCTGCCGATAACTGAAGAGCGCTATGCTCCATGTTGTCCCAAGGGCGTTTTTTATTGTAAGGGAAGGCTCAATATGACCGCTTCCGGGAAACGGAAACGGACAGTAAACGGAGGTTTAACATGTCTGTGCAGGTTGGCGTTATTATGGGGAGCCAGTCCGACTGGGAAACGATGAAGCATGCGTGCGAGATTCTGGATGAGCTGGGGATTGCTTATGAGAAGCGGGTCGTATCGGCCCACCGCACTCCGGACCTGATGTTCCAATATGCGGAGTCTGCTATCGAGCGCGGACTCAAGCTGATTATCGCCGGCGCCGGCGGCGCCGCACATTTGCCTGGGATGGTGGCGGCGAAGACGGTGCTGCCGGTCATTGGCGTGCCTGTGAAGTCGTCGACGATGAGCGGGCTCGATTCGCTTTATTCGATCGTGCAGATGCCGGGCGGCGTGCCTGTGGGCACGATGTCGATCGGCCAGGCGGGCGCTACCAACGCCGGTCTCTACGCGGCGCAGGTGCTGGCGGCCTTCGATCCGCAGCTGCAGCAGCGGATCATGCAGCGGCGCGAGCGGATTGCGCAGACGGTCATAGAGAAGAGTGTGCTGGAATGACGGCGAATACGAAAACGGAAGCGCGTGCGTATGATCCGTCCAAGGTGATCGCGCCGGGCGGCACGATCGGTGTACTCGGCGGCGGACAGCTCGGACGGATGCTGGCGCTCGCCGGACGGGCGATGGGCTACCGCTTCGCTACCCTGGACCCGACGCCGGATTCGCCTTGCGGTCAAGTGGCGGACGAGCAGATTATCGCGCCCTATCATGATGCTGCAGCGGCAAGAGAGCTTGCCAAGCTGTCGGATGTGATCACCTACGAGTTCGAGAATGTCGACGCGAACGTAACAGACCTTCTTATGAAGGAATCGTACGTGCCGCAGGGCAGCAGCCTGCTCTACACGACACAGCACCGGCTGCGGGAGAAACGGGCGATCGAAGCTGCGGGGGTTAAGGTAGCGCCTTATGCGGAGATCCGCAGCGCGGATGACCTTCGTGAAGCGGCAGGGCGCTTCGGGCTCCCCTGCGTGCTGAAGACCGCCATGGGCGGCTATGACGGCAAGGGACAATGGGTCATCCGCTCCGAGGCGGAGATTGACGAAGCTTATGAAACGCTGGCCCAGTCGGGTACGGAGCTGGTACTGGAGCAGTTTATCCGCTTCGAGAAGGAGCTGTCGGTTATCGCGGCGCGCAGCCCGCGCGGCGAAGTGAAGACGTTCCCGGCTGCGGAGAACGAGCATGTAAACAATATCCTGCATCTGTCCATCGTGCCGGCGCGGGTGGCTGCCGATGTGGTGGAGCGAGCGGAGAAGATGGCAGCGGCGATAGCCGAAGGGCTGGACGTGATCGGCCTGATCGCAGTCGAGCTGTTCCTGACGGCGGATGGCGAGCTGTTCGTCAACGAGCTGGCGCCGCGGCCTCATAACTCCGGCCATTATACGATGGAGGCGTGCCGGACCTCGCAATTCGAGCAGCATGTGCGCGCCATTTGCAACCTGCCGTTGGGCGATCCGGGGCTGATGCAGCCGGTCGTGATGGTGAATGTGCTCGGCGAGCACGTTCAGCCGCTGCTCGACTGGATCGTGCGGCCGGAGTCGGAGACCGTAGCGCCCGGCGTGACGGCGAAGCTTCATTTATACGGCAAAGCGGAAGCCAAAAACGGACGGAAGATGGGCCACGTGAACGTGCTGGCGGATACGCCGGAAGCGGCGTTCCGCTGGATAGAAGCTTCAGGCGTATGGACAAGCAAGAACTAAGCGGCGTTTAAGCGTAATGCGCGGATAGCGTAATAGCGTGAGGATACACGGCCGGAAAAGTCGGAAAAGCAGAATAGAAAAGTAAAGCAGACGGAGGCGGGAGAACGACTATGATCGATCGTTATACAAGACCTGAGATGGGCGCGATTTGGACGGAAGAAAATAAGTTCAAGGCATGGCTGGAAGTTGAAATTTTGTCCTGTGAAGCATGGGCGGAGCTCGGTGTCATTCCGAAGGAGGATGTGGCGGAGCTTCGTAAGAACGCGGCCTTCGACATCGACCGCATCTATGAGATCGAGCAGGAGACGCGCCATGACGTGATCGCGTTCACCCGTGCCGTATCCGAGAAGGTCGGTCCGGAGCGGAAATGGGTACACTATGGCCTGACCTCGACCGATGTCGTGGATACGGCGCTCGGTTACCTGCTGAAGCAGGCCAATGAAATTCTCGAGCGCGATCTGATCAATTTCGTGGAGATCGTCCGCAATCAGGCGATTGCTTACAAGGATACCCCGATGATGGGCCGTACGCACGGCGTGCATGCGGAGCCGACGACGTTCGGGCTGAAGATGGCGCTCTGGTATGAGGAAATGAAACGCAACCTGGAGCGGTTCCGGTTTGCCGCGGATGGTGTGCAGTATGGCAAAATCTCCGGCGCGGTCGGCACTTACGCCAACATCGACCCGTTCGTCGAAGAGTATGTGTGCGGCAAGCTCGGCACCAAGCCTGCGCCGATCTCGACACAGACGCTGCAGCGCGACCGCCACGCCGAGTACATGGCTACGCTGGCGCTGATCGCGACTTCGCTCGACAAGTTCGCAACGGAAATCCGCGCGCTGCAGAAGAGCGAATTCCGCGAGGTGGAGGAGCCGTTCGCGAAGGGCCAGAAGGGCTCCTCGGCCATGCCGCATAAGCGCAACCCGATCGGCTGCGAAAGCATCTCAGGTCTTGCACGCGTTATCCGCGGCCATATGGTCTCCGCTTATGAGAATGTAACGCTGTGGCATGAGCGCGATATCTCGCATTCTTCCGTTGAGCGGATCATTTTGCCGGATGCGACGATCCTGCTGAACTATATGCTGAACCGTCTGGGCAACATCGTAAAGAACTTGACCGTGTTCCCTGAGAATATGAAGCGCAACATGCAAAGCACGTACGGCGTGCCGTTCTCCGGCCGCGTGATGACAAAGCTGATCGACAAGGGCTTCAGCCGCGAGCAGGCCTACGACACCGTGCAGCCGCGCGCGATGCAGGCATGGGAGGAGCAGCGCTCGTTCCGCTCCATCGTGCTGGAAACGCCGGCGATTACCGATGTGCTGAGCGCCGAGGAGATCGAGGATGCGTTTAACCCGAGCTGGCATCTGAAGCATGTCGATACGATCTTCAAGCGCCTGGGCTTGAGCTAGGACGCGAGTTAGGACGCGAGTTATGAGGCCGGATGCCAAGGCGGGGCATACGCTGCGGCAGCCGGCTAGACAGGTTCGAATAGGAGGCCAATCAGGTCATGGGAGAGAAACAGGCGATTTCCAGCGCGCAGGAGTATGTCAAAGCGCCGCTGCTGTATAAAGGCAAGGTCCGGGAGCTATACGACCTCGGCGAGCATTATCTGATCGCGGTCACCGACCGCATCTCCGCCTTCGACTGGGTGCTCAGCCCGGCGGTTCCTTACAAGGGCGACGTGCTGAACTCGCTCAGCAAGTTCTGGTTCGAGCAGACGGCGGCGATTCAGCCGAACCATGTCGTGCATGCCGACATCGAGCGGATCGCGGATGTGATCACCGATGCGGATGTGATGAAGGACCGCTTCATGGTCACGAAGAAGGCTGAGCGTATCGATATCGAATGCGTCGTCCGCGGCTATATTACGGGCGGCGGCTGGAGACAGTATCAGGCGACCGGCGAGGTGAACGGACACAAGCTGCCCGCAGGTCTGCGCAAAAACGAGCGTTTCCCTGAGCCGATCTTCACGCCTGCGGCGAAAAACGACGTCGGCCACGATGAGGATATCTCCATCGAGCGGATGAAGGAGCTGATCGGCGCGGAGCTGACCCTTCAGCTGCAGGAGAAAAGCATCCGGCTGTACGAGTTCGCGCGCGCGCTTTGCGAAGAGCGGGGCATCATCTTGGCCGATACGAAGTTCGAATTCGGACTTATTGATGGCGAGATCATCCTGATCGATGAAATTTTCACGCCGGACTCCTCCCGTTTCTGGGACAAGAGCAAGTATGAGCTCGATATCGAGATCGACGGCATGGATAAGGAGCCGGTCCGCACATACCTCTCTTCGACCGATTGGGACAAAAACAGCGAGCCGGCGCCGCTGCCTGCCGCAGTGGTTGTGGAGACGAGCCGCCGGTACCGCGATATTTACAAACGTTTGACATCCAACTAACCATTTTCCGGGAGGAATCATTCCTAATGTTCAAAGCGACCGTATATGTAACGATTAAGCAAAGCGTACTGGATGTACAAGGAACGGCCGTGCAAGGCGCGCTCCATTCGATGGGGTTCGATGAGGTCGGCAAGGTGCGGATCGGCAAGTACCTGGAAGTGGATCTGAATACAGCGGACCGCGCGGCGGCTGAAGAACGCGTGAAGGCCATGTGCGAGAAGCTGCTGGCGAACACCGTCATTGAAGACTACCGGTTCGAATTGGTTCAGGCTTAAGACAAAGGAGGAGCGAAAGCGATGAATTTCGCGGTATTGGTATTTCCCGGCTCCAACTGTGATATCGACTGCTTCAAGGCCGTCGAGGACACGATCGGACAGCCTGTTGAATATGTATGGCATACGGAAAGCGATTTGTCCAAATACGACTGTATCCTCGTTCCCGGAGGATTTTCATACGGCGACTACTTGCGCTGCGGAGCGATCGCGCGTTTTGCGCCGGTCATGAATGCGCTGGTGGAAGCGGCCGCTCAAGGCAAATACGTGCTGGGCATCTGCAACGGCTTCCAGATCCTGACGGAGGCGGGCCTGCTCCCGGGCGCGCTGCTGCGCAACAACTCGATGAAGTTCCGCTGTCATCAGGCGCTGCTGTCGGTGGAGAACAATGACAACCCGTTCACGCGCGAGTACGCGCAGGGCGAGCTGATCAACATTCCGATCGCGCATGGCGAAGGCAACTATTACTGCGACGACGAGACATTGGCCGAGCTGAAGGCGAACAACCAGATCATGTTCCGTTATCAGGCAGGCAACAATCCGAACGGCTCCGTGGACGACATCGCGGGCATCAGCAACAAGGCGGGCAACGTGGTCGGCATGATGCCGCATCCGGAACGGGCGATTGACGAGATTCTCGGCTCGGCGGACGGCAAACGGATGTTTACATCGATTTTGAGCACTTGGAGGGAAAAGCATGGCGCAGCAGCTATCGGCTAAGGAGCCCACGGCTCAGCAAATCGAAGAACAGAAGATCTACAAGCAGTTCGGCGTATCCGATTCCGAATATGAGAAAATTTGCGGGTTCCTCGGCCGCAAGCCGAATTATGTCGAGATCGGCGTATTCAGCGTCATGTGGTCCGAGCACTGCTCTTATAAAAACTCCAAGGTCGTGCTGAAGAAGTTCCCTGTGACAGGACCGCGTGTCCTGATGGGTCCGGGCGAAGGCGCGGGCATCGTCGATATCGGCGACAATCAGGCCGTCGTATTCAAGATCGAAAGCCATAACCACCCTTCGGCGGTTGAGCCTTATCAAGGCGCAGCCACAGGCGTAGGCGGCATTATCCGCGATATTTTCTCGATGGGCGCGCGCCCTGTTGCGGTATTGAACTCGCTGCGCTTCGGACGTCTGACGAATGACCGGGTAAAATATTTGTTCGAGCATGTCGTCTCCGGGATCGCTGGCTACGGCAACTGTATCGGGATTCCGACGGTCGGCGGCGAGATCATGTTCGACGAGAGCTATGAGGGCAATCCGCTCGTCAATGCGATGTGCGTCGGTCTGATCGATCACGACAAAATTCAGAAGGGCGTCGCCAAGGGCGTCGGCAACCCGGTGTTTTACGTCGGCCCGGCTACCGGCCGCGACGGCATCCACGGCGCGACATTCGCTTCCGAGGATTTGACGGCGGAGTCCGAGTCCAAGCGCTCGGCGGTTCAAGTCGGCGATCCGTTCATGGAGAAGCTCGTGCTGGAGGCTTGCCTCGATCTGATCAACTCCGGTATCGTCGTCGGCATCCAGGATATGGGCGCAGCGGGTCTTACATGCTCCAGCTCCGAGATGGCGAGCAAGGCCGGTAACGGCATGGAGCTGTATCTCGACGAGGTGCCGCAGCGCGAGGAAGGCATGACGCCTTACGAGATGATGCTGTCGGAGTCGCAGGAGCGCATGCTGTTCGTCGTCAAGCCGGAGCATGAAGAGCAAGCCCGCGCGATCTTCGCGCGCTGGGGGCTGGATTGTCCGAAGGTCGGCAAGGTGACCGACGACGGCAACCTGAAGCTTTTTCACAAGGGCGAGCTGGTCGCCGACATGCCGGTAACGGCGCTCGTCGACGAGTGCCCGATGTACCATAAGCCATCCGCGGTTCCGGCCTATTACGAAGCGAACGCTTCGGTCGATACGTCGGCTTACCCGGAAGTAACGGACTTGAACGATGCCCTGTCCAAGGTGCTGGCTTCCCCTACGGTAGCGAGCAAGGAATGGGTATATAACCAATATGATTACATGGTGCGGACGAGCACAGCCGTTCAGCCGGGCTCGGATGCGGCGGTCGTAACGATCCGCGGCTCGCGCAAGGCGCTGTCGATGTCGACGGACTGCAACGGGCGCTTCGTCTACCTCGACCCTGAAGTGGGCGGACGCATCGCGGTCGCGGAGGCGGCGCGCAACAATGTATGTACGGGTGCCGAGCCGCTGGCGATTACGGACAACCTGAACTTCGGCAGCCCGGAGAAGCCGGAAATTTTCTGGCAGCTGGAGAAGGCGACCGACGGAATGGCGGAAGCTTGCCGCAAGCTGAACGCTCCGGTTATCGGCGGCAACGTCAGCCTGTACAACGAGAACGCCAAGGGCGCGATCTACCCGACGCCGGTCGTCGGCATGGTCGGCCTGGTGCATGACCTCGACCATATCACGACCCAAGGCTTCAAGCGCGAGGGCGATATCGTCCTGCTGCTGGGCGATACCAAGGCGGAGCTGGGCGGAAGCGAATTCCAGTATGTCATCCACGGCGTGACGGAAGGCCGTCCTCCGGCTATCGACCTCGATGTGGAGAAAGTCTTGCTGGATTCCGTGCTGGCGGCGATTCAAAGCGGTCTGGTCGCTTCGGCGCATGACCTGTCGGACGGCGGTCTGGCCGTAGCATTGGCCGAGAGCTGCATCAGCGGCGGAATCGGCGCAAAGGTGAACTTCGAGACGGGACTGCGTGCGGATCTGGCGCTGTTCAGCGAGAGCCAGTCGCGTATTCTGCTCAGCGCGTCGCCGGAGAAGGCGTCGGAGCTGGAGCAATTCCTGTCCTCCCGCGGCGTGCCGGTGCAAGCGCTCGGTACGGTCGGCGGTGAGAAGCTGCAAGTGTCGGTTAACGCTGTGTCTGCGATTGATGCATCTGTCACTCAACTAGAAAAGGTTTGGAAGGATGCGATTCCATGTCTGATGAACTGATCGTCGGCGGACAAGGACTTGAGCGGGAAACCGGATTAGATAAATCACCGAACGCGGAGGATGCGGCCGCGCCGCGCCTCTGGTCGGGCGAGTACTACAATGAAGGCGTTTATGAGCATGACGGCTTCTTCGACAAGCCGGGCGAGGAATGCGGAGTATTCGGCGTATTCGGCCATAGCGAAGCCGCTTCGCTTTCCTACTACGGGCTGCATGCGCTGCAGCACCGGGGGCAGGAGAGCGCAGGCATCTGTGCGACCAACGGTGAGACGTTCAACTATCACCGGGGGATGGGGCTTGTCAAGGAAGTGTTTGACAACGATACCTTGGGTACGCTGGTCGGCAACTGCTCGATCTCGCACGTCCGTTACTCGACGGCAGGGGAGAGCAAGCTGGCCAACGCCCAGCCGCTCGTGTTCAAGTACCGCGAGGGAGATCTCGCGATCGCGACCAACGGCAACCTGACCAATGCCCCGGATATCAAGAAACGTCTGGAACGCGAAGGCTCAATCTTCCAGACGACAAGCGATACCGAAGTCGTGGCGCATCTGATCGCCCGCTCCAAGCACGACGATATCGTGCTGGCTGTGAAGGACGCGCTGCTGCAGGTGGAAGGCGCCTTCGCCTTCATGTTCCTGACGCGCGACAAGCTGATCGTAGCGCGCGATCCGCACGGGCTGCGCCCGTTCGTCGCAGGCAGGCTGGGCACGGCGCGGCTGTTCGCGTCGGAGTCCTGTGCGTTCGACGCCGTCGGAGCCAAGTATGAGCGCGACGTGGAGCCGGGCGAGCTGCTGGTGCTTGACCTGAAGACGGGCGGCGTCACGCATGATCGGTTCGCGCCGATCAAGCAGCGCGCGATCTGCGCGATGGAATACATTTACTTCGCACGGCCGGACAGCGACATCGACTCGACGAATATTCACTCGGCGCGCAAGCGGATGGGCCGCCAGCTCGCGATGGAGGCGTTCGTGGACGCGGATATCGTGACGGGCGTGCCGGACTCGTCCATCTCGGCCGCAATCGGCTACGCGGAGCAGACCGGCATTCCTTACGAGCTGGGTCTGATCAAAAACCGCTACACCGGCCGGACCTTTATCCAGCCGAGCCAGGAGCTGCGCGAGCAGGGCGTGAAGATGAAGCTGTCAGCAGTGCGCAGCATCGTGGAGGGCAAGCGAGTCGTCATGATCGACGACTCGATCGTGCGCGGCACGACCAGCCTGCGCATCGTCAACCTGCTCCGCGAGGCCGGAGCGTCCGAGGTGCATGTGCGGATCAGCTCGCCGCCGTTCGCGAATCCGTGCTTCTACGGCATTGATACGCCAAGCCGGAAGGAGCTGATCGCCGCGGTGAAGTCGATCGAGGAGATCCGTCAGGCGATCAATGCCGATTCGCTGCACTTCCTGAGCAAGGACGGGCTGTCGGCCGCGATCGGACGTCCGGCCAGCGAGTACAACCGCGGACTGTGCACGGCCTGTTTCGACAACAAGTATCCGACGCCGGTGCCAGACGAAGAAGCGCTTGGCTGCGGCTGCGATTAGACGAACACTGAGCTGCCGCACAGTCAGATATAAATAGATGGGTACCGGAACTGACCAAGCTCAGGCTCAGGCCTTGCAGGGCTTAGGAACTTAGGAATCTCCTGCAGCCTACAGTCTGGGCGCCCATTCCGAATTTGAGGAGGAACTCTCACGTGTCCGATGCATATAAACAAGCCGGAGTAGACATTGCCGCCGGCAACGAAGCGGTAGAACGCATGAAGAAGCATGTCAAGACGACCATGCGTCCGGAAGTATTGACGGAGCTTGGCGGCTTCGGCGGATTGTTCGGCTTGAACAAGGACAAATACGACGAACCGGTGCTCGTATCCGGTACGGACGGAGTCGGCACGAAGCTGAAGATCGCCTTCGCGATGGACAAGCATGACACGATCGGCATCGACGCGGTTGCCATGTGCGTCAACGATATTATCGTTCAAGGCGCGGAGCCGCTGTTTTTCCTCGATTACCTCGCTTGCGACAAAGTAATCCCTGAGAAAATCGAAGCGATCGTCAAAGGCATCAGCGACGGCTGCGTACAAGCGGGCGCTGCCTTGATCGGCGGCGAGACGGCAGAGATGCCGGGCATGTACAGCGAGGGCGAATACGATATCGCCGGTTTCACAGTCGGCGTCGTAGACAAGAAGAAGATCATCGACGGCAGCACGATCAAGCCGGGCGACGTTGTGCTCGGTCTGGCTTCCAGCGGCGTGCACAGCAACGGCTTCTCGCTTGTGCGCAAGCTGCTGCTTGAGCGTAAGGGCTACAGCCTGCACGATACGATCGATGAGCTGGGCGGCAAGCTGGGCGACGCGCTGCTCGCGCCGACCAAGATTTACGTTAAGCCGGTGCTGGCAGCGCTGCAGGAAGTGCCGATCAAGGGCATGGCCCATATCACGGGCGGCGGCTTCCTGGAAAATATTCCGCGTGTGCTGCCGGAAGGCGTGAACGTGGAAATCGACTACGGCTCCTGGCCGATTCTGCCGATCTTCGAGCTTATGCAGCGCGAGGGCGGCATTAGCAACAACGATATGTTCCGCACATTCAACATGGGCATCGGCATGGTCGTGATCGTAGCCGAGGAGCATGCGGACAAGGCTGCCGAGCTGTTCGCCGACAGCGGCGAGAGGCCGTACACGCTGGGCCGCGTAACGGAAGGCACCAGAATCGTGACGTTCAACGGTGCCGAGGTATGAGTGAAGCTCCATTTCGCATCGCCGTATTCGCATCGGGGAGCGGAAGCAATTTTCAAGCGATCGCGGATGCGGTGAAGGAAGGCCGGCTCGATGTCACCATCGAGCTTTTGGTCTGCGACCGGCCGAAGGCCAAGGTCGTGGAGCGGGCGAAGGAGGCGGGCGTGCCCGTCTATACGTTCAGCCCCAAGGAATATGCCTCGCGCCAGGACTATGAGCGTGAGATTCTTCGAGAGCTGCGGGAGCGGCAGGTTGAGCTTGTCGTATTGGCCGGTTATATGCGCATCCTGACGGAGGTGCTGGTGGACGCCTATTGGGGCCGGATGATCAATATCCATCCTTCGCTGCTGCCGTCGTTTCCGGGGCTTCACGCGGTTCGTCAAGCGCTGGCGCACGGCGTGAAGGTGACCGGAGTGACGGTGCATCTGGTGGACGGGGGATTGGACAGCGGTCCCATCCTGGCGCAGCGCGCGCTCCCCATCCTGGACGGAGATACCGAGGAGTCGCTGGAGAAGCGCATCCATCCGATCGAGCATGTTCTGTATCCGCAGGTGATCGGAGATATCGCGCAAGGAATTATCGATCTGGACAAAATCGTCAAGGCCAAGGCAAATAATTCTACAAAAGATGGGATGAGTAACCAATGAGCCAGTCTGTCAATACAAGCAACGCGCTTGAGCTGCGTTACGGCATGAACCCGCATCAGAAGCAAGCCAAGCTGTTCTCCGACGGTCCTCTGCCGATCCGTATTCTCAGCGGCGACCCGGGCTTTATCAACCTGCTGGACGCGCTCAACGGCTTCCAGCTCGCCCGCGAGCTGCGCAGCGCTACCGGCTTGCCGGCGGCGGCTTCGTTCAAGCATGTCAGCCCGGCCGGGGCGGCCGTAGCCGCTCCGCTCACGCCTGAGCTGGCGAAGGCTTACTTCGTCGAGGGGCTGGAGCTGTCTCCGCTGGCCACCGCCTATGCGCGCGCCCGCGGCGCGGACCGTATGTCCTCCTTCGGCGATGCGGCGGCGCTCAGCGATATCGTGGACGCTTCCACGGCGCAGCTGCTGAAGCGCGAGGTGTCCGATCTGGTCGTGGCTCCGGGTTATACGGAGGAAGCGCTGGAGATTTTGAAGGCGAAGAAGGGCGGCAAATACCTGATCATCGAGATCGACCCGGATTATGTGCCGGACCCTGTCGAGCTGCGCACACTGTTCGGCCTGAAGCTGCAGCAGGAGCGCAATGGCGCGGCTATCGACGCAAGCGCGCTGGAGCATATCGTTACCGAAAACAAGGAGCTGCCGGAGAATGCGAAGCGGGATATGCTGATCGCGCTCGTCACGCTCAAGTATACGCAGTCCAACTCGATCTGCTACACGCTGGACGGGCAAACGATCGGCATCGGCGCCGGACAGCAGTCCCGTATCCACTGTACGCGTCTGGCCGGCGACAAGGCGGACCGCTGGTTCCTTCGCCAGCATCCGACGGCGCTGAATATGAAGTTCCGCCAAGGGCTCTCCCGCGCGGAGCAGAACAATGCCATCGACCTGTGGCTGGAGGAAGAGCTGACGACGGTCGAGCAGCAGGCATGGGAAGCGGCCTTCGAGGAAGTGCCGGCCCGTCTGACGCGCGAGGAGAAGCGCGAATGGCTCTCCAAGCTTCAAGGCGTATCGTATGGCTCGGACGCATTCCTGCCGTTCCGTGACAACCTGGACCGCGCCAGCCGCAGCGGAGTGAAGTACGTCGTCCAGGCCGGAAGCTCTATGCGTGACGAAGAAGTGGTTCAAGCCGCCAACGACTACGGCATGGTTATGTCCTACTCGGGCGTTCGTTTATTCCATCACTAAAAAATGACCGGAGGCATGGAAAAGCCGTGACACATACAAGAGCCGCACAAGCTGAAGCCTATCTGGCTGGCTTGCAAGAGAATGTTTATCCGGGACGGGGCATCATCATCGGCCTGACGCCCGACGGTACGCGTCTGATCCAGGTGTACTGGATCATGGGACGCAGCGAGAACAGCCGCAACCGCGTATTTATCGAGGAGCCGAACGGCTTCCTCCGCACGGAGGCGAAGGACCCTGCGAAGCTGACCGATCCTTCGCTGATCATTTATTATCCGGTGAAGCATGCCGGCGGCGCCCATATCGTGACCAACGGCGATCAGACGGATACGATCCACGAAGCGCTGCAGGCCGGCGGTTCGTTCGAGTCTGCGCTGGCTACCCGGACCTATGAGCCGGATGCTCCCAACTTTACGCCGCGCATCAGCGGTATTGTGGACCTGAACGACAAGCAATTTGCGTACAAGCTGTCGATTCTGAAGTCGGCCGGCAACACGGAGGATCAGACGCTGCGTCATACGTATGCGTACGAGAAGGCGCTCCCGGGCTTCGGCCACTGCATCCATACGTATGCAGGCGACGGCAATCCGCTGCCTTCGTTCCAAGGCGAACCGGCTTTGGTGCCGCTGGCGAACGACGCAGAGGAAATTGCGAACCTGTACTGGAGCGCATTGAACGAAGAAAACAAGATCTCTCTGCTGGTCAAAACGATCCGGATCGAAGACGGCGCAAGCGAGCTGCTTGTCCGCAATAAGGAATAGAACGGGTTTCGGCGGCTGCTGAATGTGCGGATGAACGGGCGTTATCCCTTATATGGAGGACGATTGTCCGTTCATCCGGTACAGAGCGGCTGAAGAGCTGAAGCTGACTATAGATATAGACCTGAGGAATAAATATGCAGGAGTGACGAAGGGGAGCGTGGGACAGGTGCGAGTATTGGTAGTAGGCGGCGGCGGCCGCGAGCATGCAATATGCTGGGCGCTGAAGAAAAGCCCGAAGATCAGCGAGCTGTACTGCGCGCCGGGCAACGGCGGGATCGCTGCGGTAGCTGAGTGCGTGCCGATCGCGGTAGATAAATTCGCGGAAATTGCCCAATTTGCGCTTGACCAATCGATCGATCTGGTCGTGATCGGGCCTGATGATCCGCTGGCTGCGGGCATCGTGGATCACCTGGAGAGCAAAGGGCTGATGGTATACGGACCGCGGCAAAATGCGGCGATCATCGAAGGCAGCAAAGTATTCACGAAGCAGCTGCTCAAAAAATACAACATCCCGACAGCCGCTTACGAGTCTTTCGAAGCTTACGAGCCGGCGCGCGCTTATCTGGACCAGCTGCGCGCTCCGTATGTGATCAAGGCGGACGGTTTGGCTGCAGGCAAGGGCGTCATCATCGCCCAGACGCTGGAGGAAGCGGACAAGGCGCTGCAGGATATTATGGTGAACAAGGTGTTTGGAGAGTCAGGCAATCAGGTGGTCATCGAGGAATTTCTGACCGGTCAGGAGATGTCCATCCTGGCCTTCGTCGACGGCGAGACGGTTCGTCCGATGTCTCCGGCGCAGGATCACAAGGCCGTGTACGACGGCGACCAAGGCCCGAATACCGGCGGCATGGGCACTTATTCGCCGCTGCCGCATATTCCGCAATCGGTCATCGACGAGGCGATCGAGACGATCGTGAAGCCGACGGCCAGAGCGATGGTTGCCGAAGGCCGCCCGTTTCGCGGCGTGCTGTTCGCCGGGCTGATGCTCACGCCTGACGGCCCGAAAACGATCGAGTTCAACGCGCGTTTCGGCGATCCGGAGACTCAGGTCGTGCTGCCGCGGCTGAAGACGGATTTGCTCGATATCTTCTTGGCCAGCCTGAACGACCGACTGGATCAGATGGACATCGAGTGGAGCGATGAAGCGGCGGTTTGCGTCATTCTCGCTTCTCCAGGTTATCCTGCTTCCTATCCGAAGGGGCTGCCTATCGAGGGCGCCGATCAAGAGCTGGACGCTCTGGTGTTCCATGCCGGTACGGCTGTCAACGAGAACGGTCAGCTTGTGACAAGCGGCGGCCGTGTCATCGGCGTGACGGGCCTCGGAGCCGATATCGCAGAGGCGCGTCAGAAAGCCTATGCGGCGGCGGACCGCATTTATTTCGAAGGCAAGCATATGCGCACGGATATTGCAAAGCGGGCGCTGGTCTAACAGCATTCGCCGGGCTGACAGAGCTGTACCGGTACGGATCATTCCGTATACCGGTACGGCTTTTTTTTTGCGCAGCCGAACGTCTTAATCGGTTGCAGAACGGAAGCATGCTGCCAGCCTCTCAGGAAAAAGATTGCAATTCCTATAACAGGAAGAAGGTTAACATTTCAAGACAAGCGAGGGTTGACATCAGCTTGAACAGGGACTAAGATAAGAGATGGCTTTTGTTGAGAAAAGTTATCATTATCATTTGGAATGGATCAACTAAAGTCACTCAAGCAATGATATAGGGGGAGCATGTGCATCATGTTATTTATTCGCCATGTAAAACAGACGGCTGTAATTTCCATCATTCTTATTTTCGCGCTTGTTATAAGCGCCTGCGGCACGAAGGATAGCGGATCGTCCGGTGCGGCTGGAGCAGCGGGAGGCAAGCCGGAATCTCCGGCAGCGGCGGGAAAGCCTTATAAGGTAACGCACGCGATGGGCGAAACGGAAATCCCGGCCGTTCCGAAGCGTGTCGTTATTTTGACAAACGAAGGTACCGAAGCGCTGCTGGCGCTCGGCGTGAAGCCGGTGGGAGCGGTGAAGTCTTTTACCGGAAATCCGTGGTATGAGCATATCCAAGCGGATATGGAAGGCGTGACCGTGCTCGGGGAGGAAAGCCAGCCGAATCTGGAGCTGATCGCCTCGCTGCAGCCGGATCTGATCATCGGCAACAAGATGCGCCAAGAGAAAGTATACGAGCAGCTTAAGGCGATCGCGCCGACCGTGTTCTCGGAAACGCTGCGCGGCGAGTGGAAGAACAATTTCCGCCTGTACGCGGAAGCGCTCGGCAAGAAGGAAGAGGGCGATAAGGTCATCGCCGCCTTCGACAACCGGATAGAGGATTTCAAAAGCAAAGCCGGCGACAAACTACAGCAGAAAGTATCGGTCGTCCGGTTTATGGCCGGCAAGACGAGAATTTATTTGGCCGATACGTTTACGGGAATTATATTCAAGCAGATCGGCATCGCGCGTCCGGTAGTGAAATCGAAGGACAACTTCGCGGAGGAGATTCCGAAAGAACGGCTGCCTGAGGCGGACGGCGACATGATCTTCTATTTCACTTATGAAACGGGAGACGGCAAGGGCAGCAAGCAGGAGCAGGAGTGGCTGCAGGACCCGCTCTGGAAAAACCTGAACGCTGTGAAGAACAACAAGGTATACCGGGTAAATGACGCCATCTGGAATACGGCCGGCGGCGTAAAAGCCGCGAATCTGATGCTGGATGAGCTGTACAAAATTTACGGCATTCAAGCCTAAAGGCTTACCGGCCTATGCAGGCTGCGAGACCGCTTATCCCGAAACAAGGGGATAGGCGGTTTTTTAGATGTTGTCTTATTGACAGGTTAATCTGTAACATTTATAATAACAGTAAGACGCTCGAAGGGAAAGGATGGTCAGTGTGAACAGCGAATTCACAATTGCAGTACATAGCCTGGTGCTGCTCGCCTATCGTCCGGACCGCATGGCTACCAGCGAGATGATCGCGGCCAATGTGTGCACGCATCCCGCACGTGTGCGCAAGGTACTGAGCTGTCTGAAGAAAACCGGTTATGTCGCCACAAGAGAAGGCAGCGGCGGCGGCTATACGCTGGCCTGCGAGCCTGGGGAAGTAACGCTGGCCGAGATCTACCGGGTCACCTCGATCGGGTCCATCAAGCCATCCTGGTGCTCGGGAGATGTGGAAGAGGATTGTCTGGTCGCCTGCAATATGGCGGATGTGATGGACGGGATATTTTCGGAGGCGGAGAGCCGTATGCTGACGTTTCTGGAACAGATGAAGATCACGGATGTGCTGGAACGGTTGCGGGCGGCGCATGCGGCCAAGCCGTAGCAGGGAGCCGCAGTACGCGAAGCGCGAAGGCTCTCTCCCTGGGCCGACTGGACGGTCATGCAGCGGATGTTCGGCTGGTATGAGGTGCGTTATTTTCATGTTTCATCTGTTACCAAAATGGTGACAGTAAGTATAGGAGTCATGACTAAATATAAAGGAGAGATCCATTATGGCTATTGTTAGCGTGAAAGACAGCGAGTTTGCCCAAACGATTAAAGAAGGTGTGGTGCTGGTCGATTTCTGGGCACCTTGGTGCGGTCCGTGCAAGATGATCGCTCCGGTGCTGGAGGAGCTGAGCGCCAAGATGGGCGATGCTGTGACGATCGCCAAGGTGAATGTGGATGATAATCCGGAGACGGCCGGGCAGTATGGCGTCATGAGCATCCCGACTCTGAAGCTGTTCAAGGACGGCGTGGAGGTAGGGACTCAGGTTGGCTTCAAGCCTGCGCAGCAGCTGGAAGACTGGGTACAAGGCCAGCTGTAAGCCGGCCGAAAAGATGAGGCAGGCTGAAGCGGACGAGGCGTCCGCGGCCGTCGGAGCGAGACCGGAAGCGCAAGCAGTTGCGCTCCGGTCTCTTTGTATTTTTCCTGAATTAGCAAATGTTAGTGGAGCGGGCTGCGACGAATGTTGTATAATCACAGACAGGGAGAAAAGGATAGGGATACTGAAGGAGCGGCTGCTGCGTGCTTCGGATAAGGGGATGATGATCCATATTTCCATCACTATTTGTGGCGCACGGCCTGCCCACGCTCGCTTCGGAGCCGCATCGGTACGGGCGTTTCCTGAGCCTGCTTGCCTCCAAGCTTCCTAAGCCGCGCGCCATCGTTATATTCAGCTCCCACTGGGAGGCAGCGCCGCAGCGGATAGGGTCCGCTGTCCGTTATGAGACGATTCACGACTTCTTCGGCTACCCCGAGGAGCTATATGCCATTCAATACCGCGCTCAGGGAGAGATCGCCTTGGCGCTGCAGATTCGTTTGCAGCTGGAGAAGGAGGGAATCTCCTGCGAGCTCGACGATCAGAGGGGGCTTGATCACGGGGCCTGGATCGTATTGAAGCTGATGTATCCGCTCGCAGATGTTCCGGTGGTCTCCATGTCCGTCAACCCGGCGCTCGTCCCGGAGGAGCATTACCGGATAGGACGGGCGCTGTCCTTGCTTCGAGAGCGGCAGATCCTCATTTTGGGCAGCGGAGGCACGGTACATAATCTTGGAAAACTATCCTGGCAGGAGTCAGCGGCGGATGACTGGGCCATTGCGTTCGATGAGTGGCTGGCCGAATGTCTGGAGACCTGGGATATACGCCGGCTGTTCCGCTACGACCTTGAGGCTCCCTATGCCGGAGATGCCGTCGCAGGGGCCGGGCATCTCGCGCCGCTCTTGATCGCTATGGGATCGGCCCATTCCGGGAAGAAGGCCAAGCTGCTCCATCGCCAATACCAGTACGGCTCGTTGTCACTAAGCTGTTGGATGTTCGGATAATAAGGGTAAGCGTATATTTGCAGAAGAGGTGATGGAATGAAAGAAGACAAGCGTAGCGGCTCCAGAACGATGGTTGTTCTGCTCGCATGCCTGCTGGCCTGGGCAGCGGCCGGCTGCAGCCCGGACGGCGCGCCGGCGGCAACTGTGCCGGAGCAAGAGCCGGGGGGAGGAACAGTCCAGCCGGTCACTCCGGTCATTCCGGCTCCCAAGCCGGAGCCAGCCTATGCGGCCCCGCTTACCGGTATGAAGATTCCAAGTCCCAATGAAGTCAGACCGGTCATGGTCGTTGTCAATAATGCCCCGCAGGCCAGACCTCAGAGCGGCTTGTCCCAGGCCGATCTTCTGTTCGAGGTGCTGGCCGAAGGCGAAATCACCCGCCTGATCGCCTTCTATCAGAGCCGGTCTACGACGGACCCGGTGGGACCGGTGCGGAGTATTCGGCCTTATTTCATCAGCTTGGGCAAAGGCTATGGGGCCGTGCAGGTGCATGCAGGCGGGAGCCCTGACGGCTATGAGACGATTCGCAGGCAAAAAATCGAGAATCTGGATGAAATTACGAATGCGGGCACCTATTTCTGGCGAGAAAAGTCCCGCAAGGCTCCGCATAATCTGTACACGAGTATAGACAGCGCCAGGCAAGGGGCCGACAAGCGCGGCTTCCCGGGGCAGGGAAATGCCGAGCCGGTCTATTCCTTCCTCCAAACGCCGGAGGCGGCGGCAGCCTCTACGTCAGCTGGTACGACGACTGCCGGCACGACGACTACCGGGGCGGCGGTTGGCCTTGGCGGCGTCGACGCGTCCAGGATAGACATTACGTTCCTGCTCAAATCGTATCTTGTATCGTATGAATACGATCAGACGACAAGCTCTTATAAACGGTTTATCGATAAAGCTCCTCATATCGATCTGAATAATGGAGAGGCGCTGCAAGCGGCCAATGTCATTGTGATGGGAGCGGAGCACCGGGTGCTCGATCGCGAGGGGAGACGGGACGTCAAGCTGACCGGCTCGGGACCGGCCTTGTTGTTTCAGCAGGGCAAGGCGATCACGATCGAGTGGAGGCGGGAGCAGGAAAATAGCCCTGTCCGTTGGTATGAACAGGGCCGTGAGGTCGCATTGGTTCCGGGGCAGACGCATGTCATGATCGTACCGAAAACGCCGACTTTTGAGGAACATGTCGTTTATTGAGCGAGCAAGGATGGAACATTTTTTTTCCAAAGATCGACGTACGGATCGACCGCCCAATGGGCCATGATCACCGATTCGCTCGGAGTCAGCTCGATGGTGAGCAGCGGCGAAGGGATCAAGGCTCCCTGGTACGGGTACAAAATGAGATGAGTGGAGGTAACGACAAGGACGATATCCAGATTCGGTGATGAATAAGCGTCCACAGCGGCCGGCTGCATTCGCTTGATCTGGGTCCAATCCGGAGTCAGCTTGTCGTACGAGACCACCTCGACGGGCAGCGCAAGCGGCAAGTCCTTCAACTGATAGCTGACGCCCTCGCCGGAACCGGCCGTCTCGTACGAAGCGACCTGGCCGATCCAGCGGCCCTGCTGACGGCTGACCGTCCAGCTCTCGCCAGCCGTATCGGCCAGAGAAGCTTCCTTCGTCGGGCTCTGTCCTGCTGCAGGCGGCAAAACGGGCGTGATCTGACGCAGCACAGGCTCGACGCTGCTGCCGAATATATCCTTCAGCTTGACATGGGGCTGCTGCAGGGATGAAGCTTCCACAGCCGCCGTTCGTTCGGCGAGCTGAGGGACTTCCTTGACCCACACAGACCGCGAATTTCTAGCGGCGCCCGCTTCATCCCGGTCTGTGAGCTGCTGCTCGATAGCGACGTAGCGATTGCCGACGAACAGCAGCCTCTCGGATAGCGCAGACGATGGACGAAGCGGCTGAGCCGGGCTGCCTCCGGACTTGGGCGCGGAACGGCCCGCTCTGGCAAGCGTCGCGGTCCACCGGAGCGCAGAGTCTCCGTTCCGGACGTCCTGGCTTGACTGCTCGCTCAGATGCCAGAAATCCATCTTGTACGGCATCAAAATGCCGGAGCCTTCGGCGGCTACGCGCAGCCTGCCTCCATCGGGGGCGATGAGCAAGGTGCGGTATTCGCTGGTTTCACCCGGGCCGGAGGCCAGTTTCCGGTCGGTCCGCAGCCCGACAAGCAGGGCGGACCGCACGGAGGATTCGTAATCCCTCATGACGACGGAAGCCGTCTGAGGGGCTTGCTCGTGCTCGAGCCCGGTCTTCGACGGGGAGGGGAGCAGCTGCTCATTCCCGCCCAGCGTGAATATGAACAGCCCAAGGACGGCGGCCATACCTGCCGCGGCTATCCAGGGCCGTTTCCATACCGGGGCGGCCCGCGGAGGGTCTGCATGCTCCAGGCGGGCTTCGATGCGCTGGCGCAAGGCATGGGTGAAGCCATCTTGATCGAACGGGCCGTTGCTTAGCTGCTGTTTCCACTTATTGTCGATCGGTTCCATGGTCAAGACTCTCCTTCAACCTTGATATTTTGCCCCGCGCATGAAATAACCTGGACTTGACTGTCCCTTCGCTGACCCCAAGCACATCCGCTATCTCCTTCATCGAGAGCTGATGGTGAGCGAACAGAATGAGCACCTCCCGATATTTGACGGGCAGCTTCAGGACGAGATCCCACATCTCGTTCATCCTAAGCCGGCCCATCACCTCCTGCTCGGCCGAGGAAGCCGCAGCCTGTTCTTCTTTGGCGGAGAAGGCATCCACTAAGGTAACCTTCCGCAGGAAGGCGGATTTGCGGTAATCCAGCGTCATATTCCGGGTGATGGCGAGCAGCCACGTTTTCACCGATGATTCGCTGCGAAACGTATACAAATTCCGAAACACCTTGATGAAAACCTCTTGCGTAATATCGTCAGCCTGATCCCACTTGCGTGTGATGCTATAGGCATAGTTCCATACGTCCTTGCCGTAGGCGGTCATAAGCTCATGCAAAATTTCTTTTTTGTCCGTGCAGTCGGACAAGTATTTTAAATAATCGAAGTTAACTTCCGAATCCAAAACGGACACCTCTAATCTTTGGACGATCAGGTACTGGCAAAAGTTCAGTCTCTTACCAGTGTACTTGGATCGCGGGTATTAATAAAGAGGTTTCGTCCGGATAACGGTACATACGTCAGCGTTCCGTCAGCGCCCGGTCAGGGGCCGGCAGTCTCAGGCACCGACACAAGCGCATAGCCTTCTGTCTTCAGGTAATCGATCACCTTGGGCAGCGCCTCGAGCGTGTTGCTCAAGTCGCCCTTTCTGCCGCCGAAGCTGTGCATCAGTATGATGCCTCCGGGCTTGGTCTGTTTGCGGACAAGCGCCATGATCTCAGAGGGCGAGGTCCCCGCCCAGTCCCGGGTATCGACGGTCCAGCCTACGAGCGTGCGATCCGCCGCCTTCAGACGTTCCTTCAACCGATCTGGCGCAGCGCCATAAGGCGCACGGAACAAGCGGGGGACATCTCCCGCGATCCGAAGAAGACGGCGGTCCGCTTCTTCAATTTCCCGGTCCATCTGCTCATCCGTGAGTTTGGAGAAATTGGCATGGGAGAGGGAATGATTGCCGATCGCATGGCCTTCGTCCAGGATGCGCTTCAGGATATCCGGATGCTTGTCCACCTGGTCGCCCACGACGAAAAAGGTGGCCTTCACCCCGTGCTCCTTCAGAATGTCGAGCACGGCCGGCGTATACTTGGCATCGGGGCCATCGTCAAAGGTCAAGGCGACTCGCTTGCCTGCGAGAGGAGGGGCTGCTTCCGAAGCGGCCGGCTGAGTCTTGATCTCTGTTCGTTGCGGCGGTGCGGACGGTTGTTCCGCCAGGACAGCGGAGGTTGCTGCAGGCATTATGCGCGGCAGCGCAGCGTCTGCCGTCTGGATCGCCGGGCTGCTGTCGCCTGCGCTGTTCCAGACTAGGGGGTCGGGAGAGGGGAGCGGTGCGCTCATCCCCTCGGTCCAGACGAGGGTGGTCAGCAGGACGGCGGAGGCTCCCAGGAAGGAAGCTCCGGCCCACATCCATTTGCGGTCCAGTTCTAATCGTGTTGCCATTTCCGTTTCCTCTTTCATCGGCTACATCGGCTGCGCTCGGATGGGGTCGAAGCACAGCGGATGATTACCTATTTTGACGAAACGGATCGAATATCGGTTCACGATCTGACAGGCTGAAGCTAGAAATATTTTCGGAAGGAAACCGGACGCGTACCGTTGGTGGAAAGCGTATACAATTATAGGTATGACTGGCGACAAGGATGGGTCTCTCGCAAAATCAGCATGCGCACAAAACAAACCGACGCTTGTCCGTTGCCGGATGCGTCAGTTTGTATGGGCTGGAGGCTTCCGCCTCTCGTGATCATACATGCGGGTTAATAAACGCCGCCTATAGGAGGGACGAAAGTTTCCTCACGGCGGTCGCGGCGCAGAGCCGCTTCCTGTTCGTCCCGTACATGATTGTCGTCGTCGTGCCAGACGAGCACCAGCACTTTGCCTTTATCGAGTTCCGCTTCCAGGCGGTCTGCTTCCGCCGCGGAGATGCCCATCGATTCGATCTTGGCTCGCAGCTGATCGCCTCTGGAGCGAAACAGGTTGGCGAAGGCCGTGCCTACTCCTTCTTCCAGCATGCCGATCGTATTGGCGTCGGTCAGCTTGCTGAGTTCATCCGTACGGTCGGTTTCATGAGCCAGCACATAGATCTCACTCAGCGGATGCCCTTCGTCACGAAATTCGCGGATGGCGCGAACTACTTGATCCGTATGGTCAACGAGCTTAATTTTTGTATTCATGGCACATTCCCTCCCGTTAATATAAATGGCCGCTTCATGCCAAGGCCAGGCGTCAGGGGTGAATGGGGGCCCTAAAGCGGCATGAAGCGGTGCGGCCGCTGGAACCGGCCTGCTTGTCCATTCTTACCCGCTGCAATCTGCGTTGAATCAGCATTTTGGTGTTTCAAAATCACGGCTTTACGGTTACATAATAGTAGAAACTTCGCTATAATGAAAAGATCGGGACAATATTATGGGGTCTTAGGAAACTTCGAACGCAGCCAAGACATAGATCGGCATTGAATCAGGCTAAGGAGCGACAGGACATGAACATCGCGATTGTGGATGACAATCCGGTCAATATTATCGTCATCGAGAAAATATTAAAAAGCGCCGGATACAGCTCCTTCTGGAAGGAATCTTCGGCGATCGACCTGCTTAAGCGGCTGAACGGTCATGCCGAAGAGGGGAAAATCCCCGTCGATCTGATCCTCATGGATATGATGATGCCGGAGATGGACGGGATAGAAGCATGCCGCATCATCCAGGGGGATGAGCGTATGAAGGATATTCCCGTCATTATCGTGACGGCTCTCGGGGATTCCAACAAGCTTGCGGAAGCGCTGGATGCCGGGGCGATCGATTATGTCATGAAGCCGGTCAATAAGGTGGAGCTGATCGCGCGCATCCGAGTGGCTCTCCGCCTCAAATTCGAGAAGGACTGGCACAAGGAGAATGAGGCGCGGATCAACAGCGAGCTGGAGCTCGCCAGACAAGTTCAGGGAAGTGTTCTCAGCTTGCCGCTGGTCCAGGAGAATCTGTCGATCGGGGCGGCTTATTATCCCTCTTCCGAGCTGGCAGGCGACTTCTACGCCTGGTACCGGATCGACGAGCATCGCTACGGCGCCATCATCCTGGATATTATGGGACACGGCATCTCCTCTTCGCTTGTCTGCATGTTTATCTCCTCAGTAATGCAGGACACGATTACGAGATTTGTATCGCCGGAGTTCGTTATAACCGAGCTTAACCGTTATATGAATCAATTGAACCAGAAGAGCGAGAGCGTCAGTTATTATTTTACGGCCATTTATTTGCTGATCGATACGCACAAGCGGACGATCGAATATGTCAATGCCGGCCATCCTCCCGGTTTTCTGTTTGAGGAGGGGAAGGAGCCGGTAGCGCTGGACCAGGGCAGCTGCGCGGTCGGTTTTTTTGATCAGATGGATATCGTCAAATGCGTTTACGCTTACGAGCAGCCGATTCGCATCGTGTTATATACGGACGGACTGCTGGAGGAGCTCCCGCTTCCGCCCGATTATCCGGATGAAAGCTCGGAGGCGGACGTGCTCCGCGACTGCTTGCATGCTCACGTGATTGAAGGGCAGTGCCCGGAGCATCTGGTGCAGCAGGTGCTGCCGGCGGACATTCTGGAGGCGCGCAAGGACGATATCTGCCTGGTATTGGTCACAGCGTTCTGAAGAGTGTCAACATGCAGGATAAAAAGGCCACGGGGCTGGGGATGAGGATGGGTAACGAAGAATGAAAATGAAAGCGAAACTTCTGCTGGGCTTCGGGATTCTGCTCGTCATTTTATTTACACTTGCTGGCATTGGAATCAACCGTCTCACCAGTACGGATAATAGCATTAAGGAAATTTACGGGAATCGTTACGAGAAGGTCAAACTGAGCATGCAGATGCGCAAGGATACGTATGAGCTGGCCCAGGCGCTGGGGAATTTGCTGCTGGTCACGGACGAAGCGGCGAGCCGCATTACGATGGAGCGGATGAGGGCGCTGGGTGCTTCGGTCAAGAAGAAGCTGCAGGAGATCGACTCCCTTCCGCTGGATGCGACCGAGCGTTCCATGGTCGATACTCTCCAGGCGCGGACGGATGCTTATGTGGTCTATACGGAACAGACGATCCAGATGTATCAGGAAGGAAAAAAGCAGCAGGCGATCGATCTGCGCAACGGTGAAGGCTCCAGGCTGAGGGATGACCTGATGCAGTCCATGGCCGAATTCAATCAGCTCCAGGAGCAGTTCATGGACGCGGAAGTCAGCTCGACGCTGAACGTGAACAAGCAAACGTTCAACATGACGGGGATATTGACCTTGTTCGGTCTTCTTATCGGTGCTGGCATCATGTATTGGATCGTGCACAGCATGAGCAGAGGGATTGGCGTGCTGACCACGATGATTACGAGCTTCAGCAATGCCAAGTGGGGAGAAAGCTCGTTCCGGATCCCCGTCGTATCGACTGACGAGTTCGGCCAGGTCGCCCGGATGTTCAATCAGCTGGCCGATGATCTGGAGCAGTCTGCGCTTAAGGAGCGGGAGCTGAACAAGCTGAATGAAGATATGCTGTGGCTGCAGACGGAAGCTGTCAATTTGTATGGCAATCTTCAGGAGAGCACTCGGGTCGAGAAGCTTGCCGAAGGCTTCATCAGTCAGCTGGCCCGCGTGCTTCAGGCCTACAGCGGAGCCTTCTATGTGGTGAATACTGACGCGATGAGGGAGAAGTCGCTGCAGCTTGCCGGCTCATATGCGGCCGGAGACAGCGAAGCTGTCCGGGAGGTGAGTATTGGCCAAGGGCTTGTCGGACAGGCGGCCAAGGACGGCAGACAGATCCGGATCACCGGCCATGCAGGCGAATATGGGGAGATTCGTTCTTCCTACGGCGGCATGGAGCCGATGAACGTGATCGTCCAGCCTGTCGTGTATGAAGACGAGGTTATCGCCGTGTTTGAGCTGGTAGGCTTCAGGGAAAATTCGGAGCTGGAGCTGAAGCTGATCGCTGAAGTGTCGGAGCGCGTAGGCGTGCTGCTCAATATGCTGCAGAGCAGACTTAAGATCGAGGAGCTGCTGCGCATCCATCAGGCGTTGACTGATGAGCTGCAAACCCAGTCGGAGGAGCTGCTGTCGCAACAGGATGAACTTAAGGCGTCCAACGAGAGACTCGAGGAGCAGACGAAGGCGCTGCAGGCGTCTGAGGAGCTGCTGCAGCGTCAGCAGGAGGAGCTGGAGCAGACCAATGACGCGCTGATGCGCAAATCGGCTGAGCTGGAGGAGCAGGTGACGGCGACGGAGGAGGTTAACCGTCAGGTCGAGCTTGTCAACCAGTCGCTCGAGGAGCAGGCGCTTGAGCTTGCGCTGGCTTCCCGCTACAAAACGGAGTTTCTGGCGAATATGTCGCATGAGCTGCGGACTCCGCTGAACAGCTTGTTGATCTTGTCCCAGCTGCTTAAGGAGAACAAGGACCGCAACCTGAGCGACAAGCAGGTCGAATATGCGGAGACGATCTATTCGTCCGGCTGCGATCTGCTCAAGCTGATCGATGATGTACTGGATCTGGCCAAGGTCGAATCCGGACGGATGGATGTTCATCCCGAGACGGTGATGATCCACGATATCGTCGATTCGATCGACAAAACCTTCAAGCCGCTTGCCCGGACGAAGGGGCTCGACTTCGATATTCGTGTACAGGAAAGCGTGCCGGACCGGATCGAAACGGATTACGGGCGGCTTCAGCAAATTCTCAAGAACCTGCTGTCCAACGCCTTGAAGTTTACTTCAAAAGGAAGCGTCACGGTAACGATCCGCCCGCACGCGGGCGGAGACAAAGGGCGCGGCTCCATGATAGCCTTCGATGTGGAGGATACGGGAATCGGCATATCGCCGGATAAGCAGGAGCTGATCTTCGAAGCGTTCCAGCAAGCCGACGGCACAACCAGCCGCAAGTACGGCGGCACGGGTCTGGGCCTGTCGATCAGCAAACAATTTGCCGCGCTGATTCATGGTGAGATTGGGCTTCGCAGCGAAGAGGGGAAGGGCAGCTGCTTCACGCTGTATATCCCGCAGGAGCTGGAGCTGGAGAATGCCGTGCGTGAAGCGGCTCCAGCAGCGGATATCAAGCTCAAAGCTTCAGCCTACCCCGTCTCAAAGGTGAAGGAAGCAGTCGAAGTCCAGGCTTATCCGAGCGCGGGGAAAATCGTTGACAGCCCGCTGCTGGGAACCTTGATAGATGATCGGGACCGCATCGAGCCGGGGGACCGTGTCCTGCTGATCATCGAGGATGATGTGCAGTTCGCTGCGATTCTGCTCGATATGGCCCGCAACCGCGGCTTCAAGTCGATCGTGGCGCTGCAGGGCGATACGGGCCTCCAGCTGGCAAGAAGACATGTGCCGGACGCGATCCTGCTGGATATTCAGCTGCCGGTGATCGACGGCTGGTCGGTGCTTGTTCAGTTGAAGGGCGACTCGGCTACCCGGCATATTCCGGTGCATGTCATCTCGGTCGTGGACGAGATTCAGCAGGGGCTGTCGATGGGAGCGATCGCTTGGCTGAGGAAACCTTCGGGCAAGGAGCAGCTGGAGCAGGCGTTCGCGCATATCCAGTCGTTCCTAAACCGCGATCTTCGCACCCTGCTGATTCTTCAATCCGAAGAGACGGGTAACAGCGGGCTGGTCGAGCTGATCTCTCATGACGATGTCAGCATCACCGCCCTGTCGGACGAAAGCGAAGCGCTCAGGCAGCTTAAGGCGCAGCCTTACGATTGTATGGTGATCGATTACGGGCATTCGGATCTGGCGCTGTATGAAGTCCTCGACCGGATCAAGGCCGACGAGGCGCTGCGCCGCATCCCGATCATATTGTACACGGGCAAGACGCTGGATAAACGCGATCAGATGCGGCTCAAGAAATACGCCGAGTCGATCATTATCAAGGATGTCAAATCTCCGGAGCGGCTGCTGGACGAAACGTCGCTGTTCCTGCACCGGATCGAAACGAAGCTGCCGGAAGAAAAGCAGCGGGTGCTGCAGAAGCTGCACAGCATCGAAGCGGTGTTCTCCGGCAGAAAGGTGCTGCTGGTCGACGACGATATCCGCAATGTATTCGCTCTGTCCAACCTGCTCGAGGGACTGGACATGGAGGTCGCTTTTGCCGAGACGGGCAAGCAGGCGCTGGCGCAGCTGGAGCGCGAGCCGGACTTCGATCTCGTGCTGATGGATATTATGATGCCCGAAATGGACGGGTACGAGGCGATGCGGACGATCCGGGCGGACGAACGATTCGACCGTCTGCCGATCATCGCCTTGACGGCGAAGGCGATGAAGGATGACCGCGAGAAGTGTATACAGGCAGGAGCTTCCGACTATATCACCAAGCCGATCCATACGGAGCAACTGCTTTCGCTCATGAGGGTGTGGTTATGCAAATGAGTGACAGGGACTCGCTGGGAAAGCTGCCCGAGCTGGACTCGCTGCGCCGAATGAGCGACGTATATATTCAGAGCAAGGAAGAGAGCCTCAGCAAGGAAGAGGAGGAGCGGGAGCGAATCGAGATTATTTTGCTCCTGGAGGGGCTGTACCGGATGTATGGCTACGACTTCCGCAATTATGCGTTCCCGTCCGTCCGGCGCCGAATCTGGCATCGGGTGCATGCGGAGAAGCTGCCGACCGTCTCCGCTCTGCAGGAAAGAGTCCTGCATGACCGGGCCTGCATGGAGCGCCTGCTCGGCGATCTGGTCATTCACGTGACGGAGATGTTCAGAGACCCTTCGCTGTTCGCCGCCTTCCGCGAGCGGGTGGTGCCGCTGCTTCGGCAGCTGCCCGCCATCCGCATCTGGCATGCCGGCTGCTCGACGGGAGAAGAAGTATATTCGATGGCTATCCTGATGTATGAAGAAGGTTTGTATGACAAAGCGCGCGTCTACGCCACCGACATCAACGAAGAAGTGCTTCAGGTGGCCGAGCGCGGGGCCTATCCGCTGAAGAAGATGCAGGAATACACGAAAAATTATATGCATGCCGGAGGAAAGGACGCTTTCTCCCGTTATTATCTGGCTTCGGGAGAGATGGCAACATTCCATCCCTTTTTGCGGGAAAAAATCGTGTTCGCTCAGCATAATCTTGTAACAGACCGATCATTTAATGAGTTCCACGTTATTTTCTGCCGGAATGTGCTGATCTACTTCGACAACATGCTGCAGAATCAAGTGCATAATCTTTTCTATGATAGCTTGAGCAGTTCGGGCGTACTGGTGCTCGGACATAAGGAATCCATCGCTTTCACGGGACATGCGGAAAGTTATGAGGCGATCGATCCCCAGGAAAAAATTTATCGGAAGCATAGATGAGGTGGGTGGAATGGACGAGACGATCCGCATACTGCTTGTAGACGATCAACCCGAGAACTTGCTGGCGCTTGAGGCCGTGCTGGAGGATCATCATTATGATCTGGTCAAGGCGACCTCCGGCGAAGAGGCGCTCCGGTGCCTGCTCAAGCATGAATTCGCCGTGATTGTACTCGACGTTCAGATGCCGGGCATGGACGGATTTGAGACGGCGCAATGGATCAAATCCAGAGAGAGAACCAAGACGGTTCCGATTATATTCGTAACTGCCGCTCCCGATGAACAGGACATGGCGTTCACGGCTTATTCGGTGGGGGCGATCGACTATATCGTGAAGCCTTTCGTCCCGCGCACGCTGAAGTCCAAGATCGAAGGCTTTGCGAGCATGTATCTGGCGCAGAAAAGGCTGCAGCAGCAGACAGAGCTTCTGAACGAGCGGACGCGCGAGCTGGAGCGGGCCAAGGAAGAGGCGGAGCAGGCGGCGCTGGCCAAGTCCAACTTCCTGGCGATGATGAGCCATGAAATCCGGACTCCGCTGAACGGCGTCATCGCGATGGCCGATTTATTGAATGAAACCGAGCTGAGCGGGGAGCAGCAGGAGTATACGGACACGATCCGGCGCAGCGGCGCAGCGCTGCTTTATATTATTAACGATATTCTGGATCTGACGAAGATCGAATCGGGCAAGATGGAGCTGAAAGAAAATTCCGTGCATCTGCAAAATTGCCTGATCGAAACCTTCGAGATCTTTCATGCGGAATGCCGCAGCAAATCGCTCGAGCTGTCCTATGACATCGACCGGCAAATTCCGGAGGTGCTGGTGGCCGACGAGTCCAGGCTGAGGCAAGTATTGATCAATCTGATCGGCAACGCGGTCAAGTTTACGGAGCGCGGCGGCGTTCATGTCTCCGTTCATGAAGCGGGCCGCCATGCAGACCGGCTGTCGCTGGAGTTCCATGTCGCCGATACGGGCATCGGGATTCCTCCGGAGAAGCGGGACTTGCTGTTTCAGCCGTTTTCCCAAGTGGATTCTTCGCTGACCCGCAAGTATGGCGGTACCGGTCTTGGACTGGCTATCTGCAAAAATCTGGTGCAGTTGATGGGCGGTACGATAGAGCTGGCTGTTAACGAAAGGCAGGGAGCGGAGTTCGTGTTTACGATCCAGGTCAAGGAGCTGGAGGAGCTGGAATACCTGGGCATAGCCAAATAACATAAGCACGGAAGAAGGTCCCGACGCTGCGTTTGGCAGGCGGGGCTTTTTTGTGCGGTTAAGGAGATGAAAACGCAAACATTTTTTGCCGCTGAGTCATATCTTTCGTTTTATTTGATTCAATTATGGGGGTAATGGTTAAAAATAACTATCGAGCGCTAAGGGTGAATTACCTCATTATATCGATAGAGAGGCAAAGGTGATAGTATGCAGTCCCAATCATGTGTGGCCATCTTGCTGGCTGGGGGCGAGGGACGCAGGCTGGGCGTGCTGACGCAAAGCAAAGCGAAGCCTGCTGTTCATTTTGGCGGAGAATACCGAATCATTGATTTCGCCTTAAGCAATTGTGCTAACTCAGGAATATCGACCATTGGGGTCGTGACGCAATATCAGGCCTCTTCCTTGCATAAACATATCGGAACGGGCAAAAATTGGACAAACCGGATCACCTTGCTCCCCCCCAAGGACGGAGTATATTCAGGAACGGCGGATGCCGTATATAAAAACTTTGCTTATCTCCAGGAGCAGGATGCTGAAGATATTCTTGTATTGTCGGGTGACCATATTTATCAAATGGATTATCGCAAGCTTCTGGAACGGCATCGGCAATCCGGGGCGGATGCGACGATAGCGGTGACGCCCGTCGCTTGGGAGGAAGCCCACCGGTTCGGCATTATGAAAACCAATGCGGACGGGCAAGTGGTAGAGTTTGCCGAGAAACCGGCAGATCCCCAAAGCAACCTGGCTTCGATGGGCATTTACGTGTTCAAGTGGTCTTACTTGAAGCGGATGCTGGAGCAGGATGCCGGACAAGCCGACTCCAGCCATGACTTTGGCAAGGATGTGATCCCGGCTATGCTGCGTGCGGGCGACCGGGTGCAAACCTATTCGTACGAAGGTTATTGGCGCGACGTCGGCACCGTGGAGAGCTTATGGGAAGCTCACATGGACCTTGTCGGCGACCAGCCCAAGTTCCGTTGCCATAGCGGAGCATGGCCGATGCATTCTTCCGCCCAGACGCAGGACAAGCAGCCGCGTATCCAGGGAACGGCTCGTCTGCATCAAGCTCTTGTCGCGGGAGAGGCGACGGTATACGGGCAAGTGGAGCGTTCGGTCGTATCTGCAGGCGCCGTGGTAGGACAAGGAAGCGTGCTGCGGAATTGCGTCGTGATGCCGAAGGCGCGGATCGGCTCCAATGTCTTCATCCGCAACGCCATTATCGGCGAAGGCGCGGTCATCGAGGACGGGGCGTCCGTAGGCACCTTGTCAGGCAATACGATAGCGGTGGTTGGCGATGGAGAGATGGTAGCCAAGCGTGGGGATAAAATCCCGAAAATTTATATGCCTATCGGACAATTTCAATTGGAACCTGTACGATAAACATCAACCTCGGCTGAATTCCGGCCGGCAGTATATAAGGAGGCGTAACAGCATGTTCCATTCGATTATTGTAGCCAACGGCGAGCAAGAAGTGCGCAAAGCTGTTAGCGATTTGCGTCAGGCCGGCCGGGAAGTCGATCAGATTCAAATTCTGGCTCATGAGGGCGTTCAGGAAGCAGGCCTCAATCGCCCTCAATACATGAGCCGGATAGGATTTGTCGGAGAGAAGATGGCGCATACCGCCACTCCTCTGTACAAGTGCAAGGGATCAGAGCTTAAGGACAAGCTGCTGTCCCTGGGACTCTCGGAATCCGCTGTCGAGTATTATGCCAAGGAAATGGCCAAAGGACATATCGTGATCGCTGTAGACGATCAAGCTTTACATCAAACGGATGCGGGGGTGCCGCACAATCCGGTCGTTTCAAGCCGCTAGAATCGCAATCCGTACCCGGAGGGAGAGGGACAGCATGAGAATATGGAGCATGGGATGGATAGCAGGCGTTCTTGTTGTCGGAGTTTCCGGCGCTTCCTGGGGAATAACCGGGGACGCCTGGCGCGAGCCGGCACCCGCTCTGGCCGCATCTCGCTTACATGCCGAAGAGGGACCCATTCTCGCGTTGGCGGAACCGGTAAGCTTCGCTGCGACCGATGCGGCAGCGGGGCGTCTCCCTTTGGAACGGATTAACGGATTGGCGCTTACGGATGACTTGAAGACGATCTATGAGCTGAAGGGCGAGCCGCTCGGCGAGGAGGATGATCAACTATTCCCGGACGAGCGGGTGCTCGTGTTCGAGGATTGCAAGGTCGGCTTGTATAAGCAATCGGTTCAAGCTGTCATCGTCCCGGCAAGCGCAGGCGAAATCGTGATTGATGAAGAAAGACTGCCTCTGAACGCGGACAAGCTGAGAGCCGTTTTGGGCGAGCCCGATTGGGTGGCGGAGGACGGAATCGTATACAAGCGGGAGAGGCATGCGCTGAAGGTATTTCTTGATGCGGAGGATGGCAGCCTGCTTTCGGTTCATTTGTTTCATCACGGCTTTTAGTCCAAGCGGCCGCAAGCTGGCCGCTTAGGCTAAGAGCTTTTGTTGCCTAATGAGAGCTTATCAGGGCGGTTCCCGTGGGCGCGGCTATCTGGGCGTCAAGCCTGCTCCTTTATTGCCTGTCTGCTGAGCCGCCTGGCTTGTCTGAGGAGGAGGAGAGGAAGGACAAAAACCCTGATGGCTTTATGACCATTAGGGTTTTTGAAGTTATGTGGATGTGCTCGTTCCGTGGTTCCGCAGGGGCAGCTTGCTCCGTTAGAACTTCGGAAATACATAGCGGACGATGAAGTACAAAAATCCGAAGAAAATCAAGACGTAGGCGGCATATTTGATGAAGGTGGAAGCTACCATGCCCGAATCCATTTTTTTCTCTACCGTTTTTGTCTCCACATCAACATTTTTAGATTGATTCATGTATGCTCACTCCTTGGACTTTTTTTTAAACTTGAGACAAGTTATGCTTGGTTGTTATTACCCGGATAGAAGGGCTGTGAATCGAACGGTAAGAGCGGTTACATTTCCTAAAAGATTTGTCCAGAACCGTGAAATTGCCTTTATAATCTGGTATTCTAGGAAGTATACGAAAATGTCTGAACGGAGGAGGCTAGCGAGATGGATGCGATGAAGTTTCAGGTAACTGTTCAAACAACACCAGGCGGTTATGTGGTGTCCTTGTCGGGCGAACTTGACTTGGGCTCGGCTGATATGCTTCGCCACCAGACCGAAGCGCTTGCATCAGATGTGACTACTCCGCTCACTCTGGATATGCGGGAGCTGGCTTATATCGACAGCACAGGAATCGGTGTGATTGTAGCACTGCTTAAGATGCGGCAGGCTTCCGGGCTCGGCATTCAAGTTCAGCATGTGCCCCCCAAGATTAAGCGTCTGTTCGATATGACTGGCCTGACGCGTTTTCTTACCTTCGCGGCGAGCGGATCTGCAGCCGAGTCAGGAGGCGCCTCCTCGTCCCCTCCATCTAAGGAGGACAAGGTATGAGCGGCCAGGAAACTGTAGCTCGGGAGGTCGTGCTGACGGTTCCAGCGGATATGGGAGAGCTCGATACGATTCGCCTGACTTTGTACGGCGTTGCCGTGCGGATGGGCTTTACGTATGAGGCTATCGAGGATATGAAGGTAGCGTTGACAGAAGCCTGTAATCATGCCTTGCTGCAACTTGCGGCGGTGGAACCGGCTATGGCCCTCCGCTTCGTGTTTTCGATGCGTCCGGGGGAGCTGACGATGCGTGTGGAAGGCCAGAACTGCAAGCTTAGCTTCGGAGAAGTCGGCAGAAGCCCGGTTGACATGGTCCAGCAAGCACAGGAGGAAGACAGGCAGCTGTTCGAGATGGATCATCTCGGTCTGTATATGATGCAGGCGCTGGTCGATGAAGTGAGGGTCATCCCTGCAGGAGAAGACGCGCAGGCGGCTCAGAGCATTGAACTGCTGAAGCGGCTTTCCTGACCCAGCGGACAAGCTTAAGGCTTTGTTTAAATAAGAAGAGGCTGAGAGACCATGCGCCATTCGCCGTTCGGCTTCCGTGAGGAAGAGGGCGGCGATTTTTTTGTTAGGCCTCTCTCAATAACACGTAAAAGCCCGTCCCTGCCAGCGCAATTGCGACTGGTCTGGACGGGCTTTTGTTAGCGGCGGCTATTATTTCAGGTAAGCGTCCAGCATCCACACATGCTTCTGCAGATCGGTACGCATCGTGTTCAGCATATCATGAGTGCCTTCGTCCTCTTGCTCCTCAGCGACATCCATCGCTTCCTTGAATTCATCGATGATCTGATTGTAATCATCACGCAAGCTCTTGACCATAGCCTCGGCTGAATCCAGCGGCGCATGCTCCTTGAGTGTCGTGGCCGCGCCAATCTCCTTGGAAGTGGACACCGGCGAGCCGTTGAGAGCCAGGATGCGCTCGGCGATTTCATCCATGGTCAGGCTTGCTTCATTATATAATTCCTCGAATTTCTTATGCAGATCGAAGAAGCTTGAACCTTTCACGAACCAATGATGCTGATGAAGCTTCATATGCAGTACGGACCAGTTGGCCACCTGCTGATTAAGCAGCTTGAGCAGCTTGCTGTCCGCAGCCGTTGTTTTTGCTGTTGTTTTGGTTTCCTTTTCGAGAACCTTTGCCATTATTCCCTACCTCCAGTACTTGTAATATGTAGCAAGCAATCGCATGGCACGGCCGCTGCCTGATAGCCTTTCAAGACAATCGGACAGCCCAGCGTCCCGACTTCCCGCGGGTCTGTCCGAGGCAGAGCAGGGGGGCGGAAACCGCCTACCTGCTTGTATTTTCTTTACCCTTAGGATGGCCTGACGAATCAAGAATCATTCGGGCTGAGGCTCGTTTCACCCCACGGAGAGGCGGGTAAGAATTACACAATTCCATAATTACAAATGATGACGGAGGGATTATCCATGATAATTGAAATTAGCGTAGCCGTGGTCGCGATCGCATTCGCGGCGCTCGTGGTCTATCTCATCAGAACACTCAAGTCGGTCACTGAACTGCTGTCGCAAACGAATGTCACGATGAAGGAAATTCAAGGGCAGATTGGCGGAATCAGCGTGGAGGCGACCGAGCTGCTGCGGCATACTAATGAAGTGACAGTCGATGTGCGCAACAAGCTCCAATCGATCGATCCGGTCGTCTACTCGGTGAAAAATATCGGAGACGCCGTTCAGGAAGTGACCGATACAGTGAAGGAAGCTACCGCCGCTGTCGCCGGCTCTATCCGCAAAAATGTCCCGGCCGAAACTCCGAAAACCGGCGAAGCGATCGGCCGCATCATCCAAGCCGTTCCTATGCTGCTGGAGATCTGGCATACCTGGAAAGGTACTAAAAAATCCGCTGTAGCCCGCACTAACTGATCCATCCATCCGGCTCATCCGGTTCGGAAAGTGCGGGAATATAAATCGGCATCCTGTTTCAATCCTTCCCTTGCCGGGTAATAAGCTAGGGAATGATTGCAGGATGCCGCTTCTTGGGTTGCCCGAGACAAGCCGGCATTCAGGGAGGAAGGATCGGTAATATGATGGAAAAGTCCAATGTCTTTCAAGTACGCACTGCCAAATCGCCCCACGCTACGACTGTTTTTCTGCAAGGCGAGCTTGATCTTTCCAAAGTATCGGAGCTCCGTTCGGCGCTTGATCCGTACATAGCGGACACGAGTCGTGATCTTGTCTTAAATTTGAAGGATCTGCAATACATTGACAGCACAGGGATCGGTGTGATTGTATCAGTATTAAAGGCCAGAGATGTGCTCAAGGCCCACTTTCTGGTGGAAGACATTCCTCCAAAAATAAAGCGAATTTTTGACCTGACGGGGATTACCCCATTTTTACAGCAGAGCCCCCCTGCGGATTCGTCCGGAGCGCGGATCATAAACGGATAAGAAAGGATCGGAGCATACGTATGAATTCGGAATCTCGCGTGGTTTGTCTCTCTGTCCCTGCTGAGCCGGAGTACATCGATTTGGTTCGTCTGACGCTGTATGGCATCAGCTCCAAGCTCGGATTTTCCTATGAAGAGATTGAAGATATGAAAGTAGCCGTCGCCGAAGCCTGCAACAATGCCGTGGTTCATGCCTATGAGCCCGGCAGGCCCGGCGTGATGGAGGTCCGCTTCGAGAGAATCCAGGACGGGCTGCGCATCACGGTCAAGGACGAAGGTCCAAGCTTCGACTATGAAGCCAAAGCCGAGCGGGCCGAATCCCTACATGACAAGACGCTTAACGAAATCAATGTGGGAGGCCTGGGCATTTATTTGATGCAGGCACTGATGGATGATGTCGAGGTGAGAACCGGCATCGGTACAGAAGTGAGCCTGACCAAACGCGTTCTTCGAAGCGAGGAAATGGTATGAGAACCAATTCGGAACGATCGAATCCAGGGATAAATACGGATGAGCTAATCATTAAATATCAGGAAACCGGCTGTAATGATACCGCTACTATTTTGCTGAAAGAGTATGAGCCTATGGTAAAGATGGCGGCTGGCAAAATGTCCCGGAACCGTCCCGATCTGTTCGAAGATTTGTACCAAGTCGGTCAGATGTCAGTACTAAAGCTGCTGAAGCAATTTGACTTGTCAGTCGGCGTTCAGTTCGAGGCCTATATGATGAAAAGCGTCATCGGACATATGAAAAATTATTTGCGCGACAAGTCGTGGTATGTGCAGGTGCCAAGGCGGATCAAGGAAAAGGGAAACCAAATCCAGCATGTCGTCGATATGTTGACCGTCAAGTTGGAACGTTCCCCCAATGTGGATGAAATCGCCGCAGAGATGGAGCTTTCCGTGGAAGAAACGATCGAAATTTTGGCCGGACGCGACTATTATCACTATGTCTCGCTGGATACGCCGCTCTCCACCGATGATAACGGCTCTACGATCGGGGATGTCATAGGAAGCCCCAGCGATGCCTATCAGCTCGTAGACAACCGGCTGGCGCTTCAGGAAGCGCTCGTTCACCTGAAGCCTGAGGAGCAGAAGGTGCTGGAGCTCGCTTATGTAGAAGGCCAATCGCAGCGAACGATCGCGCAGGCTTTAGGCGTGTCCCAGATGAGCGTATCCCGCATCCAGAAGCGGGCGCTGGACAAGTTGAAAGCGTATTTTCAAGAACCTAACGGCCATCCTGGTGTCGGCTCATAAAACGCGTTCCTTTCATGGGATGCGTTTTTTGGTGGAAAAAAATTGAAGCCGCTGCCGGGCCGGACGGGTTTCAGCGAATTCCCGGACGGGTAATGATAGACAAGCACCTAGCAAGCCAATCCCTAATTCATTAAGGCGGTGGATATCATGACAGTTAAACATCTGATTAAATGTCACGGAAGCGAAGTGTTGGTCCGAGAAGCGGATGGCTCATATATTCTGTCAATTCAATCTTCAACTAATCCGCTGGGATTCGGCAGCACCTTGGAAACGTTCTCAGACAAAGAAGAGGCCATCCAGGCAGCGGAAAAGTTCTGTACCCTGTTGTCGGCGGCCAAGGAGCGCGGTTATTATCTGGAGAACGGCTATTTCGCCAAGCCGGACAAGGAGAAGCTCTCCGTCAAGCAATGTCTGAAGAAGGAACTGGATGAGAACGGCTGGATCTCTGAATTGGAGACGGTGTAGACAAGCAGCTCGGCACAGCAGCTAATAGGAATGGAAGCTAATAACGGAGCCCTCCTCGGGAGGCGTTCCGTTTTTTGCCTTTGTGTCTGCTGGCGGGGAGAGGTAGGCAGGCTCCTCAACAGGGGACATCGCGCTTGGCTGCAAGCAAGCGGGCGAGCGGAGCTTTCGCCGGAGGTTTTATAGTATAATCGGCGTCCTTTACGGGAAGGACGCTTATCCGGCTCAGCATACTGATCGGGTTAGCCGCAGCTACGTCCGGAGTAGCTGTGCTTGCTGTTTGTGGACTCTGAGATAATTTCGTGAGTGATATTCCCCAAGGCAGCACTCGTATGCTTGAAATCGTCATGAGAGCAGAGGTATGTCCGATCCAGCTGCTTTGGGGGAGACGAGTGAGCGTTTAGTTGGACTAGCTCTGTCTTTAAGCTGTTCTAAAAGTTCCGGTAAATAACGCATGGCCTGCGCCGATCGGAGTTTCCACTCGCTGTCGCAGCCAGATTTTTTTGGTTTTAGACCCCATTTCGGAGAAAATCCGCCTGCCTACAAAGGCGGCTGCTTTCGTTCTTTCATTCCCAAGCGGAGCTCTATCCTCTTATTCACCGAATTTTTAGGTCGCTCTCAAAAGGGGGAGACGAAAAATCGTATAAAATACGCGCCTTTGGCGGTCGACGTATAAGACATATATGGAAAATCGCATAAATGCGCTCTGCTGGCGAGCAAAAATAGGGGACTTGTGAGGAAAATCGTATAAATACGTTCTATTGGCGGTCCAAGGGATAACGTTTATACGAAAAAGCGTGTAAATGAGCCTGGGGCTGAAAAATTGAAAGGGTGACCTAACGAGTACCTTTATTTTGGTTATAGTCAGCCTAATAGACAGGCGGAATCGAGTCGAGTCGTATGGCAGATGAATATACTTTATTTGTCCGTTTGGCTGAAATTGACAAGTGCGGCGTGCTTGGGCGCGAGTGCGCGTTAACCGGCGGAGCTGTTCTGTAGTGCCTCTCGAGCCAGCAGCAAACAGCCGCTCAACCTTCCCGGAGGAAGATTAAGCGGCTGCGGAAGGCCGAAGACTTGGCCTGCGTCCGGCTTGGCTTAAGAACGAGCGGCTTGCTCAGCCATGCGGTTTACATTGCTCGAAGCGCGATCTACGGCATCGTTGGCGGAAGACTCCGCTTTGTTAGCCATCTCATGGGCTTTATCCGATGCTTTGCTCGTCAGCTCATGAGCTTTGTCGGCCGCACGCTCCGTCATATCCTTGGCCTTATCAGCCGCGTTCTGCGCCTGATCGGCCAGCTTGCCGCTCATATCCTGAGCTTTGTCGGCAATCGTGCTGCTGTGCTCCTTCACGATCTGAATCGTCTCGGCTGCTTTGGTTTTGCAGGAGTCAACCAGATCGGCACCTTTGGACTGCAGGGTCTGGAAGCGGTCCTTCAGATCGCTTCTCAGCTCCCGGCCCGTCTTGGGCGCTGTCAGCAGGGCAATGGCCGCACCCGCCAGGCCTGCTACTACGGTTCCCATCAGCATACCACTGCGTTTGCTTTCTACTGTACTCATATCTCCTCAGCTCCTCTTTCATTTTCATATAGAAATAGGTGATTCAACCAAAGCTGCAATTAGGCTGCATTGCGGCTCATGCCGCGAGCGACCAGGCCGAGCAGGAAAACGAACAGGGCAGCACCGATAATCGCGGGTATTACGGCGAATCCGCCGATCACAAGACCGAGGTCGCCGATTCCTAACTGACGGAACAGCCAAGCTCCGATCCAAGCGCCGACGAAGCCGGCAATCATCGCTCCGATGATCCCTCCGGGCATAGCGCCTGGTGCAAGAGCTGACCCGATAGCTCCAATCACAACTGCCATTATCAGTGTAACCAGTACGCCTATCATGTCCTTCACGCTCCTTGCGTTAGGTATTAACTTGCTTGTCTACTTTTACCCGACCCCATCCGGGGTGAAACAAAGGTCAAGCGCCGGGGACGGACGGCAGAGAGGCGGCTCGGGCTTGGGATCAAAGCAATATCGGGACGTTCAGACAAATTTTAACGGGAAGGGAACCTTTGAGGATCAGGATCGTCCAATTGGATGTGAGGTGAACCCGGGTGGCCTTTGAATACTTGAAATCGCTGGCAAGCGGTATGGATAAAAATGAGATATTGTCCGAGCTGATGCAAGCTTACGGCGATGACGTATGGAATTACGCGTATTTCCTGACGCGCAAGGCGACCATGGCCGACGATATCGCACAGGATGTATTTGTTAAAGTTTACGAACGGATGTTTACCTTCCGCGGGGAGGCCAGCGTCCGCACATGGCTGTTGACCATTACGCGCAATACGGTGCGCGATCAATGGCGATCGGCCTGGTTTAGAAGGGTCATCCCCTTCTCGGCTCCCCGGCATGAGGGAGCGGCGGCGTCTGCGGAAGCGCAGGCCATCGAATTTCTGGAGGAGGAAGCGATCTGGACGACCGTCCTGCAGCTGCCTGCCAAGCTGAGAGAGGTGCTGCTGCTGCATGCTCATCATCAGCTGTCTTATCGGGACATCGCCGGCATGCTCGGCATCTCGGAGGGCACTGTGAAGTCAAGGCTGTCCAGAGCGCGAGCCAAAGTATCGCAGCAGCTTGCTGCAGAAGGGAGGGAGCCGGTATGAGACGAACCGATCGGAAGGAGGAAGCTCAAGCATTCCGGCGGACGGACGAGGGCCCAGTCAGGCCGGCCGATGAGGAAAAGGCACCCGAGTGGGAAAGCCGGCTCGCCCGATTGCCGCTAGGCCGGCAAGGCTTTTCGGAGCAGACGATCACCCGGATCGAAGCCCGCTTAAGAAGGCCGACCGTACGCACCCGCCGCAGCAAGTTGTTCGGAGTATCGGCGGCGGCGCTGCTGCTGGGGACAACGGCCGTGTTCGGCATCCTTCAGAGCGACCGGATGACCGCAGGCATCCCCTGGCTGTCGAAGCCTCTGCAGGAGGCGCCCCCTCCGCTGGATGCCGGTCGTGCCTACAAGCTGCGAGTATCGGTTGACGACGAAACCGGGTTTATGGCCAGATACGGGACGGCCTTTCAGCAGAAATTTCCCAATGTGCAGCTGGAGCTGATTCGGGTGGGCGACGTGCCGTTAACCGGCAGCGTGATGCGGTCTGAGGTAGGCCGTTGGCCCCGGGGGGAAGAGCTGCCCGATGTGATGGCTCTGAGAGCGGACGAATTTGCGCAATTGGCCGGTCAGGGACGGCTGTACGCGCTGGATGCGGCGATCCGCCAGGACGGGTTTCCCATTGAGCGGATGCATGCCGGGTTAGTGGATGCGCTGCGCAGCCAAGGGGAAGGACGGCTGTATGGCTTGACGCCCGGCTTCCGCCAGACGGCGATCTATTACAATAAATCGTTGTTCGACCGATATGGGGTCGAATACCCCAAGGAAGGCTTAACATGGCCGGAGCTGCTGCAGTTGGCCGTGCGGGTCGGAGAGCAGGGAGGGAAGCGGGAGGGCGTCTTCGGACTCGCCGCTTCTACGCCGGCAGCCGCCGCGGAATGGACGATCCAGGCCGCTGCGGCCATGGGCCTGACCGTCGTCGACCCTTCCGCGGGCCGCGTCAATCTGGACGTTCCCCGCTGGAAGGAAGCCTGGGGCGCTGTGCTGGAAGCGGTCAGACAGGGGCATCTGCAGGCGCCGGCTCAAGAGTCCGAGGGAAAGGGCAAACCTGCAGGAGCAAGCTCGGCAGAGGGCGATCTGTTCGCGGCGGGCAAAGCGGCCATGACATTGCAGACCTACAGTTATGCGATGAAGCTGTCAGTATTGAGCAGCAGACTGGACTGGGATCTTGTCCGCGAGCCGGGCGGTCTTGATCGGCCAGGCGAATCGAGCTCCTTCTCCATCGGCCGCATTTATGCCGTCAGCGCCAGCTCGTCAAGCCAGCGCGCCGCGTGGGAGCTTGTAAGATTTATTCAGGAGCGGGAAGGAGAGCTCCCGGCCGCGGCCGGCTCGGACTACAGCCCGGCGATGCCTGTCGGGGGAATACCCGGCAAGGGGATGGAGGCGCTCCTCGAGCTGCGTCCTCCGTCCGCGTTATTTGCCAGCGGCGGGGGGCAGACGTACAGCGACTTTGTACACGCGGATTTCTCGCGGCTGCTGTGGCGGAAGTCGGCTGAAATTTTGGCCGGGCAGCGAACGCTCGATCAGGCGCTGCCCGAGCTGCAAAGCGAAGCGCAAGCGCTGCTGGAGCAGCGGACGAAGGCGCAGGGACAGCCGTAGACGGCCGCGGAAGGAGGCGAGGCGGCCGAGCGGCAGGGCAGCGGGGCGGCCGCCCGATGCTGCCGCGATCGCGCGCATCCGGTTCTGCTGCTCGGGTTTGGCAGGCCAGGCAGCGGCGGGCGGTTGCCGAGCATAGGCGGGGGCCTGTACGCATGAAGACTACTGCAGGGAGCGGAAAAAAGCCGTATCGAAGGGAGTTCTTCGGTACGGCTTTTCTTCGCGCTGCGTTACGTTCTTCTACCCGATGAGCGACCAACCGGTGTATCCGGTGAGGCGTTCGAGGCGGGATCAGGATGGCTGCCGCAAGGAAAGGAACAGGCAGGATGCGGACGCTTGAATGCGGCACCCGCTCCGGAAAGCGCGAGCTGCTTCATTAAACCCGGGAGCCCGCCGACTGTCTGAACTTGTGAGGCGTTAGTCCGACATTTTTCTTGAACAGCTGGCAGAAGTACGAGAAGTTGCCGAGTCCGATCTGGCTCCCGATCTCCTGCACGCTGATATCCGTCGTTCGCAGGAGCCAGCACGCCTGACGGATGCGCCGGGCGGTTACATATTCGGTGATCGTGCTTCCGACGTTCTGGCGAAACAGGGCGGATACATGGTTCGGGGAGAGATGGATCGCTTGCGCCAGCCGCTCCAGCTCGAACGGCTCTGTATAATGGGCCTCCACCCAGGTCATGATCTGCTCCGCCGTAGATTGGCCCTTGTGTCCAGGAGCGCTGGAAGGAAGCTGTCGGACGGGGCCGCCGGCAGCAGCGGGCAGAGCGGCGGATTCGGCTTTCAAGCGATGCAGGAAGGCGGTCAAAAACAGCAGCTGCTCCTCCAGCAGCCTCTCGGCATGCTGGGCTGAAGCGGACTTAACGCGGGCTGCATATTCCCTGAACAAAATCTCCCAGGGGGCGAGCTCCTGAACCTGGAACGACTGCCAAGCCTGGGGGGCCTTCCAGAGCGCGCGGAAAAAGTCGTTCAGCCCTGGAAACGGCGCCAGCGTCCGCTCCAGCACGGCCGGCTCGAAGACGAACATCGACCGTACATAACGCTGCTGCGGCAAATTATGGATTCGAATCCGGTGCAGCTGAAACGGGCGGAAGCAGAGAATGGTGCCCGGGACTACCTCGATCAGCTGTTGTTCAATTACGACCGCTCCATGCCCCTCATGGACGATGAGCAGCTCCATGCCTTGATGGGCATGATAGATTTCCTGAAATTCATGTGTCCGGTCTTTGAAGAAAGAAAGCTGGACCGGATGCACATTCAAATTCATATAATTCAGCGTCTTCATGACGAATGCCTCCATCGTAATATAGCAACATTTTATCATAAGCGGACTAAACTTTGAGAGCGTTTTTTTTGCTAGGATAAAGACAGGATATTCAGCACGAGAAGGAGGAAGACAGCGTGACGCAACAGAGATTGAATGAAGGCTGGGAGCATTACAAGGGAAGTCTGGGCGGTCCTTGGGAGGTGTGGCGTGCGGATAAATTGCAGAACCACTATAACGTGCCCTGGGAGCCGGTAACGCTGCCGCATACGTACAACGGGCTTGATGTGATGGACCCCGACGGCAAATATTATCAGGGTCAGGGCTGGTATCGGACACGTCTCGATATCCATAACCCTTATCCGAAGGGCAGAACGCTGCTGCACTTCGAGGGCGCCGGCCAGCGCACCGATGTGTATGTCTACACGGAGAAGGTCGGCTCTCATCTTGGCGGCTACGACGAATTCACCGTGGATATTACGGAGGCCGCAGAGCGTGCCAGACAGATTGAGCGTTATGCGGGCCGGGTGCCGGTCGCCGTCGCTTGCGACAACAGCCGGGAGCTGGAGACGATCCCTTCCGATGCCAGCGACTTTAATCTGTACGGAGGAATTTACCGGTATTTGAATCTGAAGTATGTGCCTCAAGTGTCATTGGCCCGGGTGCATGTGGAAACCGACGTACATGGCTTGTCGCAAGGGAGCGGAGGAGCGGCGGCTGATGGGCTGGGGCAAACGGCTGCTGCCGGAAGCAATCTGGAGAAGCAAGCGGTTGAGCGGACCGGGCCGGAAGCTGGAGATGCGGCTGATGCGGAGGCTGTGAACGGCGAGTCCGGAGCGGGGAGCAGACGCTGCCTCGTCCGGGTGAAGGCTTCGCTGTACAATCCCGACGCTGTCCGCGGCCAGGTGAAGCTGACGATCCAGCTGAAGGATAGCGAAGGCCGCCGGATCGGCAGTGCGGAGAAAACCTGCGAGATCTGGGATGACCAGCAGGAAATCGCCGCATTGGTCATCGAGCAGCCTCGGCTCTGGTCGACGGATGTTCCGTACCTGTATACCTGCGCGGTAACGCTCCAGGCAGAGGATAGCGAGATGGAAACGGTGGAGCGCTTTGGCGTGCGGACCTTCGAATTCGTCAAGCAAGGACCGTTCAAGCTGAACGGCGAGCGGCTGCTGCTTCGCGGCACGCACCGGCATGAGGATTATGCCGCCGTCGGCGCGGCGATGACGGAGGAGCAGATCCGTGAGGAGATGCAGCTGATCAAGGATATGGGCGCGAACTTTATCCGGCTGGGACACTACCAACAGTCCAGGATCGTGCTGGACCTGTGCGACGAGCTCGGCATTCTGGTGTGGGAGGAAATTCCCTGGTGCCGGGGCGGGCTTGGCGGGCCGGAATACCGGCAGCAGTGCGTCGACATGCTGACCGCCATGATCGAGCAGCATTATAATCATCCGTCCGTTATTTTGTGGGGACTGGGGAACGAGAACGACTGGGAATGCGACTTCGATCACTTCGATCAGGAGGAGATCCGCGTCTTCATGAAGGAGCTGCACGATCTGTCGCACAAGCTGGACCCGAGCCGGCTGACGGCGATTCGCCGCTGCGAGTTCTGCAAGGACATCATCGATGTGTATTCGCCGTCCATCTGGGCTGGCTGGTACCGCGGCATCTACACGGACTATGAGTCGAGCTGCCGGACGGCGTTCGAGAATGTCGATTCGTTCTTCCATATGGAGTGGGGAGCGGACAATCTGGCTACCCGGCATGTGGAGAAGACGTTCACAGGCTTCGAATTTATCCGCAGCAGCGGGGCGGATACGGACGAGCGGGACGGCGACTATCTGCTGACGGGCGGGGAGCCGCGCGTATCGCGCGATGGCGACTGGTCGGAGACCTACTTCTGCGAGATGATCGACTGGTACTTGAAGAGTCAGGAGCGGATGGACTGGCTGACCGGTGCGGCACAGTGGGCGTTCAAGGACTTTGCGACGCCGGTACGGCCGGATTCGCCGATTCCTTATCTGAATATGAAGGGCATCGTCGAACGGGATTTGACGCCCAAGGAAGCGTTTTATGTCTTCCAATCTTACTGGACGAGCAAGCCGATGGTCCGCATCTACGGACACTCGATGCCTGTACGCTGGGGGGCGCCCGACGAGCGGAAACAGATCAGGGTATATTCGAACGCGGACGAGGTCGAATTGTTCCTGAACGGCGAGAGCTTGGGGGTCCGGAGGCGCGATTCCCAAAACTTCCCCGCAGCGGGTCTGCGTTGGGAGACCGTTCTTCCTGCAGGCGAGAATCAGGTACGCGCCGTAGCGGTGAAAGACGGCGTCACGGTCAGCGACGAGCTGAGCTTCGTGTATCAGACGGAGAGCTGGGGCGAGCCGGCGGAGCTGCGGATCAAGGCGGAGCCGCAGGCGGACGGCCGGGTGTACGTGGAAGTGCAGGCGGTAGACGCGCAGGGCGTATTTTGCCCGGATGCGGCGCAGTTCGTGCGCTTCGGACTTGCCGGCGACGGCCGTCTGCTGGACAACCTCGGCACGATCCGCGGCTCACGCCTGGTGCAGCTCGCCAGCGGCCGCGCCGGGATCTATGTGGACCCGCACGGCGGCCTGCCTGCAGGGATCACGGTCCGCGACTTCGTCACGGCCGGGGGACCGGCAGCTTCGCTAACCTCCGGGCGCCCTAGCGAGAGCGCACCAGAGGGACCGGCCGGCCCTGCGCGGGTATCGGTCGTCAGCGCGGCTTGCGAGGGTATGGCTACGGCATGGATCACGGTATCGTCCAATTAACACATTCGAACTTAAGGGAGGCGCGGGAGATATGAAGGCAAGCACGTATACGGAGAAGTGGAAGCAAGCCGAACGGTTAGAGGATATATTGCCGGAGGTGTGGGAGGCGCTTGGAGAGAAGGTAGACCGGATGATCGCCCAGCTCGGCGACAAGTCTCCGCATGTAGCCAAGGAGGACGGCATCTATGACGACATGAGGCTGGATTGGTGGACGGCAGGCTTCTGGCCGGGCATTTTGTGGATCATGTATGAGATGACCGGCGAAGAGCGATACAAGGAAGCGGCTTGGGGCTGGGATGAGAAGTTCGAGCAGAAGATGGGGACGGATAATAATTTCCATCATGATGTCGGGTTTCAGTTTCTGCCGACCGCCGTCATCAAATATAAGCTGACTCATGACAAGGACGGCAAACGCCGCGGGCTGCAGGCGGCGAACTTCCTGGCAGGACGCTTCAACCTGAAGGGCTCGTTCCTGCGGGCATGGAATCAGGACAAAACCGGCTGGGCGATCGTCGATTCCTCCATGAACCTGTCGATCCTGTTCTGGGCGGCGCAGGAGATTGGCGATCCCCGCTTCGACCATATCGCCCGGGCGCATGCGGATACGGTCGTTGACAAGTTCATCCGCGAGGACGGCTCGGTCAACCATATTCTGAGCTTCGACCCGCAGACGGGCGAGCTGATCGAGTCGCTGGGCGGGCAGGGCGCAGGCCCGCATTCCTCCTGGAGCCGGGGCGCCGCTTGGGCGCTTCATGGCATGGCCAACACGTACCGTTACACGGGCGACGTGAAATATTTACGCGCAGCCCAGCGGGCAGCGCATTATTTCCTGGCCTGCCTGCCGGAGGATATGGTGGCGCATTGGGATTTCCGCGCCGCCGATCAGCTGGACGGCGAGCCTCGCGATACATCGGCGGCATCCTGCGCCGCCTCCGGCCTGCTCGAGCTGGCGGAGGCGCTGCCGGGCATCGAGGGCGAGCTGTATGCCCAGGCGGCCAACCGCATCCTGCTGTCGCTTACGCGCAGCTACGCCACATGGGATCAGCCGGAGCATGAAGCGATTCTGCTGGAAGGCACAGGCAACAAGCCCGCGGGGCAAAATATCAACGTATCGCTGATCTATGGCGATTACTATTATGTAGAAGCGCTCGCCAAGCTGAAAGGCTGGAAGACGCGGATCTTCTAAGCCGAGCTTACCCAAGCGGCATGCAGAAAAAAGGAGCAAGCTCCTCTTAAATGAGTACTTGCTCCTTGCATTTTTTCAATGACCTGACTTCCGAAAGAGGAGGACAGCTAGCTTGGAAAGCTAATGCTGTGCTTTTTAAAGGTTTCGAAAGACTTTTAAAGGCTACGAAGTTGTTGTATTATGAATATATTACAGGTGTATTGTTAATACCTTTTTTGTATAGCCTAACAAAAGAGCCGGATGGCCGTCCGACTCTCTTGTCTGACAAGCGGGGAACAACCGCGGCGTGCAGGACAATATTTCCCTACGAAAACCACCGGGGGCTGCTAACCTTTAGCCGGTGGTTTTCTCTTTGCGCGTTTACGAATCCATCGTTAGATAAAGCGTTCCGAGCGCGACCGTGACGTATCACCTCCTTCACAGAAGGCTCAGCCGCGGCCACTCCACCGAACTTGTCCTAGTCATTATACCACCCGGAGCACCCTCAAACGAGGGTGTTTTTTGTTTTGCCTAAGAGGATCATGACCATGATCCGTGGCTATTATCGCCAAATAAACATGAACATTTGACCAATATAGCCGAAGAAAAGACAGCCGAACTCTTTATAAAACGCTTACATTTAAGTCGTGGGGCAAATGCCTTCACGTTAAATCCAGATCAGGAGGTGTCAGTATGCAAAACACAGGGCTGCTGTCCTGGAGGCGGAGCATTCCGTTCATGGTTTGTCTGATGCTGTTGTTTGGCGGAAGCTCGGCATTCGCGGCGGAGCAAGTCATCGTGAATGCCAATCAGTGGAACGACACAGCAGGCAATCCCATTCAAGCTCATGCGGGAGGGGTTATTAAAGAAGGCAGCTATTATTATTGGTTTGGCGTGGAGCGAAACGCGGATGTGGGGATGACTTTCAAGCAGCTTAATATGTACCGGTCCGCCGATCTGAAAAACTGGGAATACGTCAATGCCATTCTAACGGAAAATTCCCATCCGGATTTGAACTGGTGCAAGATCGAAAGGCCGAAAATTATTTATAACGATACTACCGGCCAATATGTCATGTGGATGCATTACGAAGAGGGGGACAATTACAATTTGGCGCAAGCGGCGGTTGCCGTAAGCTCGACGATCGACGGAGATTACACGTTCATTTCTCGTGGAAGGCCGCTTAATACGCATATGTCGCGCGACGCTACATTGTTCAAGGATGACGATGGCACAGGTTATTTTATTTCGGCGGCTAGAGGGAACGCAGACCTGAACATATACCGGCTGTCTGCGGATTATCTCAGCATTGATTCGTTGACGGCAACGTTATGGCCGGGAAATTACCGGGAAGCGCCGGCGATGGTCAAACGAAACGGTTATTATTACTTATTGACCTCGGGCGCCACGGGCTGGAGCTACAATCAGGCCAAATACGCCTACTCGACCAATATTTCCAGCGGCTGGTCCAGCCTGTTCAACATCGGCAGTCCATCCACCTATGAAAGCCAGGGCAATTATATTCTCCCTGTTGCCGGAACCGGCGAAACGAGTTATTTGTATATGACCGACAGGCATGCGGGGGCATTCGGCGAGCATTTTAATTATGGGAAGTACGTGTGGCACGAGCTTCAGTTCAACAGCAACACGGATGTAACGATGAGCTGGTATCCGAAGCTGTCGATTGACGCGCAGACCGGCGATATTCACAAGGTCAATCAGAATACGGACACGGGGACCGTGCTCAAAAAAGACTTCGGCCCCGACACCACCTACTTGAGCATGAGCAACAATGAGGAATTTCCTTATATGAGCACCGTCATCAGCGCGGAGTCGACCTGGATCAAGGAAGATGTGGACGGCACCTACTTCCGCCTGAAGCATAAACGTACCGGCAAGTATCTTCATAATAATACGGCTGCGGGCAACAAGGTGAACCTGATCGATCCGCAGTGGCAAGGAGACAATGTACAGTGGAAGCTGGTTGACGCCGGGGGCGGTTATTCCAGACTTGTTCACAAAAGCTCGGGCCTGTGGTTAAGAGCTTTCCCTTATGGCGCGGGCCTGGGGCTGGTCGACACAACGAATACCGATAACAAAACAAAGTGGCTCGTGCAATAAATGAAGCGGGTTGAGAGTCTCCAGCGCTGAGGCTCTCTTTTTCTGTGGTATGATAGGACCTAGGTTATGCAGCATGACAGGCGGGGTGGCAGAGATAGATGTGGAATAAAATGTTTATCCAAAAAAGCAGCGTACAGCAAAAAATGCTCATTGCCTTCGCTTGCCTTGTTCTGTTTCCGCTCGGCTTATTCAGCTATATCTCGCTGGCCATCACGAAGCAGACGATCGAGGAGCAGGTGGTCGCGGAGAAGTCGAAGTCGCTTCGCTCCATCTCCCAGAAGCTTGAGATTATGGCGTCCGATTTGACGGCGATCTCCAATATTTACTTTTCCAACGAGGATTTACGGGTCTTATTGCTCAGCAACCCGGGAGACCAGGCTTATCAGGAGAGAGTGAAAAAGCAATTTCTGACCAAAATGATCGTTTCTTACCGGTACGCCTATACGTGGCTGGATTATTATACATCCATCATAGGGTTTAACGGGATTGAGCTTCATACCTTCTACGATGGGCCTAAGATCGGCGTGGATGCGCTGAAGAAAGAGCCGTGGTACCCGGAGGTTCTCCGTCTGGACGGCGGCGTTCTCTGGTATTCCGATCCTTCGGTCAAGATGCGGGCAACCGTTAACGAGGACCATTATATATCGGCCATGCGCCTGATTAAGGATTTCGAGAACAATACGACGATCGGCCTGATGCTGATCAACATTGGGGAGAGCTTTTTATATAAGCAATACGAGGATGTGCTGCAGGAGCAGGAGTCCATGCTTATTTTCGATAATCAAGGGAAAATCGTTTCGGCTACGGATAAAGCGAAGGTCGGCGGAAATATCGGGACTTATCCGTATTACGAGCGGTTTTCGGACCAAGGCGAGCATTTCAAAATTAAAATCGACGGGACGGACATGCTGGTGACGCACCGCGTCATGGGAAGCACGGGCTGGACAATCGTATGTTATACGCCGATGGATATGCTGCTGAAAAATGTCGATAAAATGAAGTGGTTAAACATCTTTTTGCTCGGGGCTGTGCTAATTTTATCGTTCATAGTTTCCTACATCATCGCCAGAAGGCTTTCCGTTCCGATCAGGAAGCTGTTCGCCAGCATGAAGAAGGTCGAGATGGGAGATTTGCGGGAACGCTCGGACGTCAGCGGCAACGACGAAATCGGAGAGCTGGCCAAGCGGTTTAACCAGATGATCACCCGGATCGAGGAGCTCCATGGGCTCGTCATCGAAGAGCAGGAAATGAAGCGCAAAGTCGAGCTGCAAAATCTCCAATCGCAGATTAATACGCATTTCTTATACAATACCCTTGCCTCCATACGCTCTATGCTCGTCACGCATCCGCCGGAGATGATCGATTCCGTGGTCGTTTCGTTAGTGAAATTGCTTAAGAAATCGCTGTCGGCGGAAAGCGAATATATTACGATAGCCGAGGAGCTGGATAATCTTAAGCATTACGTAAACATTCAGTCCGCCAGGCAGGACGGAAAGCTGAGCGTGGAATTCGACGTCGACGAGCGAATCCTGCACTATAAGACCTTAAAGCTGCTGCTGCAGCCGCTGGTGGAAAACGCTATTTTCCATGGCATCGAGCCCAAGGGCGAAGCCGGCTTCATCCGGATACGGGGGTGGGCCGAGCATGATTGCATCTGCTTCACGGTTGCGGATAATGGGGTAGGCTTCGATGCGGGCTTGGTTTCGGCCGATCCGGCGGAGAACGCGCTGCCTGCATCCGGCGGTCTGGGACTCGCTAACGTCAAGCATCGCATGCAGCTGCACTTCGGGACGGAATGCGGCATCGAGATCGTTATTCCTCCGGACGGCGGGACGATGGTTATGGTGCGCTGGCCCATGTTTATGAGAGTGGAGGAGTTGAAACGGCAATGAACTTACTTATCGTCGATGACGAGCCGCAGATCCGGAAGTGGATCGAGCAGCTCGTCCGTAAAACGGGCCTGGACGAATTGGAGATTCGCGGCATGTGCAGCAACGGGAAAGAGGCGCTGGCGGTATGCGCCGTGGAGCCTGTGGACGTTGTTATTACCGATATCAAGATGCCTGTGATGGACGGCATCGAATTGATTCGCCGGTTAAAGGAAGAGTTTCCTTCCGTGCAATCCATCATTATGAGCTCCTACAGCGAATTTCAATATGCATCCGAGGCGCTTAAGTCCGGAGCGAGCGACTATATCTTGAAAGCCGAGGTTACGGCCGATGAGTTTCGGGAAACGCTCCGGAAGGTGCAAGCCGAGCTCGCCCTCAAGAAAGACCGCGAGGAAGAGGTTTATTCGCTCAAGAGCACGATTAACAATCATTATTACGCGCTCCGTTCCTTATATTTGACTGAATTAATTCACGGCAAGCCCGCTGCCCTTCGCGAATTTCGAAGTAAAATGGACACGTTCCGGCTTCGGCTCGACGACCGGAACCTGATAGTGATGGCCATCAGCCTTGACGATTACCGCAACGCCATCCGCTCGGCGAAAATTCGCGATCAAGGACTGCTTGAGTCTGCCATGATCAACATTATAGACGAGACTTTGCTGACGGAAGGAAAAAGCGGCTGCAGCCTCGTCTACGGACCGAACCTGTTCGTCGCGCTCGTCAATTCGCATGGGGCGGGAAGCAGATCCGCTCGCGAATCGACGCTGTACGACGCCACCCGGATTGTCGCCAACTTGACTAACTTCCTTCACGTGTCGGCCTCTGTCGGGATCAGCCTGCCCTACGGCGGTCTCGACCGGCTGGGGGTTCAATTCCAAGAAGCCTGCGAAGCGCTGAACCGTAAACGGTTCTATGGGAAAAGAAGCATCGCCTGGCACAACGAGGATACCTTCGCAGGAGGCGGGCTGCCCGATAAAGCGGCTTCCGAGCTGATGGACGCCGCCTCGCAGCTCATGAATCAGAGTCACTATCCGGAAGCGATGGGGAAGGTCAGAGCGTTAATGGACAAAATCGAAACGGACAAGCACCGCACGGAGCAGGAGGTCAAGGCGTTAAGCCTGGAGATCGTCCTTATGCTGCAGCAGGCTTTGCGCCGCAAGGAGGCTTCTCCGAAGCGGGCGGCCGCCTATGAGCCCGATGTGGCGGTTCACCGGGAGCTAGGCGAGCTTTCCACCTTCGAGCAGGTCAAGACATGGCTGTTCGATCGTATGGAGCAGCTGATCCGGGAGACCGAAGCCAGGAAACAGCCTTACACCACAACGATACAGAAAGTGATTGCCTTCATGGAAGCTGCGTATATGGAAGGCATCTCGCTCCAGCAGGCGGCGGATGTCGCCCACTTGAACAAAACGTATTTGAGCGAGCTGTTCAAGAAAGAGACGGGCATCAGCTTTAACGATTATTTAACGCAAATCCGGATTGAAAAAGCGAAGGAGCTGCTTCGGTCCGGCGAAGATACCGTCAGTATGCTGGCGGAGCGGGTCGGCTACCCGGACGGCAGCTATCTGACTAAAGTATTCAAGAAGCTGACGGGAATGACGCCGCTGGAATACAGGCAAGCAAGCCTCATAAAACACTAAGGGCAAGTCCTCTTCTGCGCGCAAGCAGGGAGGATTTCCTTGTTTTCGCGGGCAGCGTTACCGAATATTCGACTAAATGAACCGAAGATTACACCAAATAAGAGTGCGCGATTTTTCTAAAATAAAGATAACCGGCGGATGAAGCCGACATTACTCATACAAAAAGGTGGGCGCCTGAAATGAAAACTTGGAAAACATGGATTGCCGGCACAGCTTCGTTGAGCTTGGCCGCGACACTCGCAGCGTGCGGTTCAGACGGGAGCTCGTCCGCGCCTTCCGCGCAGCCGAAGGACGGCGGGAAGGATGCCGGAGCAGGAGCGAAGCAGGTCGAGATTACGTTTGCCAACTGGATTTCGGTGGAGGAAGGGACGAAAGAGGCTTTTAATCAGCTCATTGCCGATTTCGAGAAAAAGCATCCGAACATTAAAGTGAAGTCCATCGGCATTCCTTTTGCCCAATTCAAGGATCAGGTGCTGGTAAGCTCTACGGGAGGGAACTCTCCGGATGTGACCATGTCGAACCAAAATTTCACACCGGCGTTTTTCGGGGCCAAGATTGCCGAGCCGATGGAGTCTCATCTCGGCGCAGAGCTGATTAACGATATTGTCGACGGCAGCAAGGCCGGCGTCACCTTTGACGGCAAAGTGGTGGCGATGCCTTGGGCTCCGCATCCGAACGCTTTATTCTGGAATAAGGCGCTGTTTAAGAAAGCCGGCCTTGATCCGGAGAAGCCGCCTAAAACCTGGGATGAAATGATCGAGATGGCCAAGAAAATAGCGGCTCTGGGCAAGGACGACAAAGGCAACCCGATCTATGGCATCGGAGAGAACGGGGCTTCGGATTCCTACACCGGCAATATGCTGATGAGAATCGCTTATTCCTACGGCGGCAAATTCGTAGATGACAAGGGAGCTATTGTTTACGATCAGGGCAGCGCTTTGAAGGAATCGCTGATGTATGTCAAAGATATGATTACGAATAAGGTTTCACCCAAGGGAGCCATGATGAAGGACCTGCGGCCGATGTTCGCTAACGGAGCGCTCGGCATGCTGATAGACGGAGATTTCGGGCGCACCAACTTCCGTACGATGAGCGGGAAGGGCGAAGCCTACGATAAGGAGTGGGGAGTCGCTACCGTGCCTGTAGGCAAGTCGGGCAAGAGCGAAACGGTGTTCACCGAGCATCAGCTCGTTATCCCGGCGGGAAGCAAAAATAAAGCGGAAGCGGCGGAGTTTGTCAAATACCTCGTATCGAAGGATGCGATGCTGATCTATCACAAGCTTAACGGCATTATGTCCTCCAGAAAATCGATAGCCTCTCTTCCTGAAATGAACGAGGACGACTATGCGAAAGTATTTAACGCTCAAATGAAATCGGCGTCACCGCTCCCGGCGGCAAATCCCAAGTTCGATAACGCGATGAAAACGTCGACGGATATGATCGTGCTTGTCACCGAAGGGGGAAAAAGCGCGGAGGAAGCCATCTCGACCGTGATGCCGAAAATAAAAGAGCTGTATAAATAAAGCGCGCTAGGGTACAGCTTGCCAGGAATGGAGAGAACACATATGAATTTGCGGTTATCCAGGCATCAGAGAGATGTATCGTTCGCGGCGATCCTGCTGCTTCCTGCCGTACTGCTGCTCGGGCTGACGATTGTCAGCCCGCTGGTGAAATCAGTTGTGATGAGTTTTACGGACTATTCCCTGCTTGCTCCGGACGTCAACTGGAATAATTTCGAAAATTATAAAAAGCTGATGGTCTCGGCGGATTTTTATCATTCCTTAAAAATCACTTTGATTTATGTCGTTGCCGCCGTATCGGCAGATTTGCTGCTCGGCTTAACGCTCGCTTTCCTGCTGAACCGGAACATCCGGTTCCGGTCTTTCTTCCGAAGTATAGTGATGATCCCATGGGCGATTCCGACGATTGTGACGGCGCTTATCTTTCTGTGGATTTATCAAAGCGATTACGGCGTATTGAATTACGTGCTCGTTTCCACCGGCGTGATGGACTCGAATATCAACTGGCTGCAAAGCACGGATTTTGCGCTTGCCTCCATTATCGTCGTGGCGGTATTTCGACAGACGCCGCTCGTATCGGTCATGCTGCTCGCCGGCCTGCAAAATATATCCGCAAGCTTATACGAAGCGGCCAAAATCGACGGAGCGAGCGGCTGGAGGCTGTTTACCAACATTACGCTTCCGCTGCTGAAGCCGGTCATTTCAAGCGTTACGCTCATTATGATCGTCAATAATTTCCAGATGTTTACGCTGTTTTTTACACTGACGAACGGAGGCCCGGCTGGCTCTACGACTTCGCTTGCTATTCTCACCTATGAAACGGCGTTTTCCAAGTATGAGATGGGGATAGGCTCTGCGATCGGCGTAATCTGGCTTGTACTGTTATTTACCTTCTCCGTATTTTTTACACGCATCATGAATCGGGATGAGAGATAGGAGGCTTCAAGCATGAGCAATATGGTCCTGGCTGATCCGAAGGCCGGCGCACGGGAACGAAAACGGCCGCGGCGCGGAGGGGAAGGGTTTACTTATGCGCTCCTGGGCGTGATGCTTCTTTTCCTCTTGTTTCCCGTTTATTGGATTATCATTACATCGTTGAATACGAATAGCGAGCTTATGCAGCTGCCGCCCAAATGGTTTCCGGTCAACATCTACCTGGGAAGCTATATGGAGGTCATCCGGTCGTCCGTCTTTCTGACCTTCTACCGCAATACGATCATCGTCGCTTCAGGGGCAACCGCGCTATGCATTTTCGTTTCAATATTTGCTGGTTATGCGTTATCCCGCTTTCGCTTCAAAGGCAGCAACCTGCTGACCCTGTTATTTTTATCCGCTCAAATGTTTCCGACCGTCACGCTGGTCATCGGGCTTTACTCGCAGTATCAAGCGCTGCACCTGCTCAATACGCTGACTGTGCTGGTTTTGGCCTCCACCATGACGGCGCTGCCGTTCAGCATCATGCTGATGAGAACGTTTTTTAACGGAATCTCCAAGGAGCTGGAGGAGGCAGCTGAAATCGACGGAGCTACGAGGTTCAAAACCTTATTTACCATCATCGTGCCGTTGTCCAAGCCGGGCATTATGGCGATCGCGATTTATACGTTCCTGATCGCGTGGGACGACTTCTTGTTCGGGCTTACCCTGGTGAGCGATATCGACAAAAGAACGCTTAGCCCCGGTCTTTCCTTGACTTACCTGGGGGAATATTCGGCCAACTGGTCCGGCGCGACGGCTGCTGCCGCCGCGGCAACGTTTCCTTTGCTGATTGCTTTCATGTTTTTGCAGAGGTACATGGTTGAAGGATTAACAGCAGGAGGGGTCAAGGAATAATTCCAATGACCTTAAGGCACTAATTTTACCGAAAGCGAAGTGTGTGACATGCCCATTTCACAGCCAAGATCTGCCGGACCGAACGTGATTGTGTTTTTTACCGATCAGCAGCGCTGGGATACGACCGGCGTACACGGCAATCCAATGGGGCTTACGCCTAATTTCGACCGGATTGCGACCGAGGGCACGCATTTCTATCATTCGTTTACGTGCCAGCCGGTCTGCGGACCGGCGCGTTCCTCCATGCAGACGGGACTATATGCAACGGCTTCCGGCTGCTACCGCAACGGCATCCCGCTGCCTCAGGATACGAAGACGATCGCGCATTATTTTCGCGATGCGGGTTATACGACTGGCTATATCGGCAAGTGGCATCTGGCGAATAAGGAGCCGGTGCCGGCCGAGCAGCGCGGCGGGTATGAGCACTGGCTGGCGTCCAATGTGCTGGAGTTCAGCTCCGACGCCTACGATACGGTGATGTACAACAATGACGAGGAAGCCGTCCATCTGCCCGGATACCGGGTCGATGCGATGACGGATGCAGCTATACGATATGTGGCCGAGCGCAAGGACGATCCGTTTTTCTTGTTCTTGTCCTACATCGAGCCGCATCACCAGAACCACCGGGACGATTATCCCGCACCCGACGGCTACGCCGAACGCTACACAAGCCGGTATGTGCCGCCGGATCTGGCCGAGCTCGGGGGCACGTCGGCCCGGCATCTGCCCGGCTACTACGGCATGGTCAAGCGGCTGGACGAAGCGCTCGGACGGCTGATGGATGCGCTCAAGAGCCTCAGGCTGCAGGAGAACACGATTATTTTGTTCACGTCGGACCATGGCTGCCATTTCAAGACGCGAAACAGCGAGTACAAGCGCTCCTGCCACGACAGCTCGATACGCACGCCTCTTGCGGCCTACGGTCCGGGCTTTATGGCCGGCGGGCAGATCCGCGAGCTGGCCAGTCTGGTCGATGTGCCGCCGACCCTGCTCGACGCCGCAGGCATCGGGGTGCCGGAGCAGATGCAGGGCCGATCGCTCATGCCGCTCGTGCGCCGGGAGCGGACCGACTGGCCTGAGGAGGTGTTCCTGCAGATCAGCGAGTCCCAGGTCGGACGCGCGATCCGCACGAAGCGCTTCAAGTACAGCGTCTCCGCTCCGCACAAGGATGCGGTCGCAGACGGCGGGGCGGAATCGTATACCGAAGAATTCCTGTACGACCTGACCGCCGACCCGTACGAGCTGGACAACCTGGCCGGCCTCGAATCATACGCTGAGGTTGCCGCGGATCTGCGCGAGCGGCTGATCCGGCGGATGGTCGCCGCCGGCGAAGAGGCGCCGGAGATCGTGCCGGCTGCAGCTAGGGAGAAGGGACAGCGCCGCGTCACAATCGACGAGCTGCGTACCGCAAACCTTCGCGAGAAGCATGAATGAAAGCTCAGTGAAAGAAAGCAGAATGAAAGCAGGATGAAAGCAGGATGAACGCGGAATGAATGCTCAATGAATGCGGAATGAATGCGGAATGAATGCTCAAAGAGAGTGAACTCCGTTGGAGCGCCGAGAGGCCCATGCGATTATGCATGGGCCTTCTCGATTTGGGTAACTATGTAGTAGCTGCGTGCTCCGGACTCTCGGCCGGAGCAGGTAAGCGGATCAGCGGGCTTGCCCGGTATGCGATATAGCTGGCCGCCCCGGGAAGACAGCTGTCCGGACGTCTGGCGAGACTGATGTCAGATAAAGTCCAGGGTCTCAAGTCTTTGTACATGTGTTAGCGGCAAGCGGATACAATGAGGCATATAACAATCCGCCGCCTCCCTCCCGATAGGGTGGCCTTCCCGGCAAAACACATTCAGCACGGATGAATCCGGTCCGCAGCAGCCGGGCGCGGGGTCTTTGCGGACATCTCTGCCCAAGCTATCTATGGAGATGACAAGCTCATCCTCCGTAATTTCGTTGGACCCGTTCCACGGGAGCAGCTCGGCTTTGATGACCTCATGCCCGTAAACGTAGGTCGCACGCGGGAGATAGCTTTCTTTCTCCTTGAGCGAAATACCGCTCAGATTACCCAGGTGGCTCATGATCTTCGTGACCGGCGCTCCGCAGACCCGGCAGTAGTACGAAGCGCGGTGCAGATCGACCGTTCTCCAGGATTGATCGTAGTGAGCGGAGCTGCTCGTATAGATGTTTACCATGGCTTGGATGAGGCCGTCCGCAAACTGCTTCACTTCGCTCATATAAGGGATCAAGCTTCTGGCTTCGTAGCTCCCTCGTTCATTACGCTTCTGAATAGGTTGGATCGTGATGTCCAGAGCATCGGAGATATCAAACAGATGATCTATCCGGTTGGCCTGGACGAGCTGCTCCAGATAGCGCAGCTCTTCGAGCGTCGCGGCGTCGAGCGAATTCATGTAAGCTTTGACATCGACGGTGCTTTGCTTGTAGGCAGAGACCCGAGCCAAATGGATGCCGGTATGGAGCACTTCCAGCATGGCGCTGAACTCGGCGATCAGGATATGCGCTTGACCGGCAGCCAGATTTTTGAGGGCCGCTTGCGCCTGGCTATAGTGGTAATCTGCGCAGGCTTGCTTGAATTGCAGAATGCTCAGATGACGATTCATCTGTCATGCCTCACTCCTTTGCGGTGTTATATTTGCTTGGCGCAGACAGCATGTGCGGAGAAAAGACAGCACACCCGGATATGCGTTCGCCCTAGCTTCGGGCGACGGCTGCCTCCAGTAGAGCATGTCCGCCCTGCATGCGCTGCCTGAACACCTTGGGCGAGCAGTGGTTATGGCGCTTGAACAGCTTGTAGAACTGCGCCATATTCGGAATGCCGACGAGGTCGCCGACTTCGGATATGCTTACGCTCTGCGTCAGCAGCAGCCTCTCGGCCGCCTTGACTCGCTTATAGTTCACATAGTCGATGAACGAGAGGCCGATGACCCGGCGGAACAGCTTAATGAAGTAATGATAACTCAGATGAAGCAGCCCGCACACGTCCTCGACGGTAATCTTCTCGCTCAGATGCTGGTCCACATAGTCAAGCGCCGGGCGCAGCCGGACCAGATCCGCATCCAGTGCGCCGCCGAGCACGCCGCGCGTATCGGCCCGCAGCAGGGTCAGCAGCAGCTGCCTGATCGCGGCGCTGACGGCCAGCTCATAACCCCGGGCGAGTTCCTGGGCCTCGCGGTATATCGTCAAGACGAGAGAGCCCGCCGCCTGCCGGACGAGCGGCTGCTCGGCGAATATGTAATTCAGCTTGCTCAGAGGCTGGGTATGCTCGGAGAACGAGCTCAGGTAAGGCAGCGTGCTTTGGTCGAAATGCTGCGTCAGATCGACCTGGAACACAATATAGCTCAGCGGCTCATTTGGAGATAGACGATGGGTGCGGTGCAGCTGAGAGGAGCCGAGCACGATCACATCGCCGGGACCAAGTACGGTGTAATCATGCTTGGTCTGCACGCCGAGCCGGCCGTCCTTAATGACGAGAAATTCAACTTCCTTATGGAAATGCCACAGCCAAGGCTCAGCTTCCAGGTCCGGCCCGGCAGGGGCTTCCTGCCGCTCAGACGCAGCGGCCGGGCCGGATGCCGGGTCGGAGCGGATCTCCCATATTTTCAAGAACAACAACGGGTTCTGGTAAACGACATCTTCAATCATGACATCCGGCTGCCCGGTGAACACTGTTTTCACGGCGGAGGTACCTCGCTCTCTAGCTCTTTGCAACAGCGGCATTCCCTAGACTACAGACTGCCGCACTCGTTCTCCAGTATATCACGGCCCGCGGCCGGATAGCAGTTTTGCATACAGAACGGGCACAATTCAGCATATCTTTTCCCATTTTGAATCACTATACTGAAAGTATGAATTTCGAACTATGGAGGGATACAAGATGAGTCAGCAAGTACGCGTTACCGTATGGAACGAATTCCGTCATGAAAAAGAAAGCGAACACATCCGCTCCGTCTATCCTCAGGGCATCCACACCGCGATCGGCGAAGGCCTCGGGGAAGGCGTGCAGGTTACCTATGCGACGCTCGACGATCCTGAGCACGGGCTGACTGAGGACGTGCTGAACAACACCGACGTGCTGATCTGGTGGGGTCACAAAGCGCATGGCGATGTACAGGACGCGATCGTGGAACGCGTTCACCAGCGGGTATTGCACGGCATGGGACTGATCGTGCTTCACTCCGGCCACTTCTCCAAGGTGTTCAAGAAGCTTATGGGCACCGGCTGCGACCTCAAGTGGCGCGAGGCCGACGAGAAGGAACGCATCTGGGTCGTCGCTCCGAACCATCCGATCGTGGAAGGCATCGGGGAATATATCGACCTTCCGGAGGAAGAAATGTACGGCGAGCATTTCGACATCCCGGCTCCGGACGAGCTGATCATGGTCAGCTGGTTCGAAGGCGGAGAAGTATTCCGCAGCGGCTGCACGTTCAGCCGGGGGCAAGGCAAGATCTTCTACTTCCGTCCCGGTCACGAGGCTTACCCGACCTATTACAACGAGCAGATCCGCCGCGTCATCCGCAATGCGGCGCACTGGGCGAAGCCTACGACGCGGGAGTATCCGAAGTACGGCAACCACAAGCCGCTTGAGACCATCAAGGGCAGAGGCTAACTGTAATTTGAGAGGGGGCGTGCCTCCTCATTTTTATCCGGCTTGCGCGACTTTGGGCGCTTGCCGGATTTTTTTTCGCAGGACGGCTTTCGTTTGGGTACAGACAGCAGGAACTGTTCTATTACATGTCGAAACAGTGTCTTAAAGTAAAGAAAACTGTCCGTCAACTGTCTATCCGAAGGAGTGCATGTCACCTATGCTGACGACCTTGCTGAGCAATTTGTTGTTCCTCATCTTTCCCGTGTTCGTAATCTACGTCTTCGGGATAGACCCTCGCAAGGGGACGGCCAATCAGACGGTCCATGCACTTCTTTGCTCCGTGTCTCTTCTGCTGTGCGAGCTTATTCCGATCCCGCTGACGGACGGGTATGGGATAAAGCTCCAATTCAGCATTCTGATCATAGCTTCCCTTTACGGAGGTCATTTCGTCTCCGCTGTGCTTACAGCGGTGCTGATCGTGCTGCATCTTACGGTTGGGCAAAATATGATCGGCGATTCATGGCTTTCCGACCTGCTGCTCTTCCTGCTGCTTCAGCTTTGCATCCCCCGCTTCTGGAAATATGGCCCTCGCACGAGAGTTCTGCTGGTATCCGGCTTCTCCACACTGTCGGTTCTCGTACCCCTATTCACCTACGTCCGGCATATTCATGCCGCGGAAGAGGCTGCCTGTGCCGGGATTGGGGGACATCTGCTGCTCGGCCTTGCCATTCAGGCGGTGAGCGCGGGCTTTACCGCGGCTTTCATAGAAGCCATGAGGCGTCAGATCGAGATGCGCGAGGAGCTGACCCAGCTGGAGAAGCTTCAGGTGATCAGCGATCTGGCGGCCAGCGTGTCCCATGAGGTGCGCAATCCGCTGACCGTATCCCGGGGATTCCTCCAGCTGCTGCTGGAGCGCAGCGCCGGCCGGGAGCCGGAGTCGAGATATGTGAAGCTGGCCTTGGAGGAGATGCAGCGGGCCGAGCATATCATTACGGATTACTTGTCCTATGCCAAGCCAGAGGCGGAGCGTGTCGTCCGGCTCGCGATCCAGGAGGAGCTGCGCTACGTCACCGGCGTACTGGAATCTTACGCGCTGATCGGCAAGGTAGAGATCCGGCTGCTGCAGGAAGGAGGAGGGGAAGTGCTCGGAGACCGCCAGAAGCTTCGTCAATGCCTCATCAATCTGATGAAAAACGGCATAGAAGCGATGCCGCAGGGCGGCCTTCTGGAAGTGAGCGCCGTCTGCAGCCAGCAGCAGGTGCACATTGTCATCCAGGACAATGGCGGCGGCATGACGCCGGAGGAGGTCCGAAGACTCGGTACGCCGTATTATACGACGAAAACGAAAGGCACCGGTCTCGGTACGATGGTCGCCTTCAGCATCGTCCGGGCGATGAACGGCCGGATCGAGGTGACGAGCCGGAAGGGAGAAGGAACCAGGTTCGAGCTCAAGCTTCCGGCCTGCTGAATCCAGCTGAAAAAGCCGCAGAGTCCTCTTATGAGAGGCTCTGCGGCTTGCCGGTGCGCGCCGCGCGCGGGATGCTTGGGAGCGGCGAATTTGTACGGGGCTGGTTGGAGCTTACCAAGCCCGCGTGTAAGATGGAGGGGCGTCGAGCTTGACGCCCAGCTGTGCGGCCGCGGTCCGCGGCCAATAAGGATCGCGCAGCAGCTCGCGGCCGATGAAAATCAGGTCGGCGCTGCCGGCCTGAAGAATCTCTTCGGCCTGCGCTCCTTCGGTGATCAAGCCGACGGCGCCTGTCGCGATGCCGGCTTCGCTGCGAAGCTGCCGGGCGAAACGCACCTGGTAGCCCGGCCCGATATTCGGCGGTATCGCCGGCACGACGGCCCCGGAGCTGACGTCGATCAGATCGACCCCCTGCGCCTTCAGACGGCGGGCATAATCGACGTAGTCGTCCGGCGTCAAGCCCTCCGGATGGTAGTCGTGAGCGGAAATGCGAACAAGCAGCGGCCCGTCCCATTCGCGCTTCACCGCGTCTACCACATCGTGCAGGAACCGGTAGCGGCGGTCCTTATCGCCGCCGTAGGCGTCGTCGCGCTTATTGGAGAGCGGGGACAGAAACTCATTGATCAGATAGCCATGCGCGGCATGGATCTCAATCACGTCGAAGCCGGCTTCCTTGGCACGTCTGGCGCCAGCGGCGAAAGCGGCGATCTCTTCGCCGATCTGTTCCTCCGTTAGCGCCTCCGGCGTGCGGCTCTTCTCGTCGAAGGCGATGGCCGAAGGGGCGACGATCGGCCCTTCGACGAGCGCCTTGCGTCCGGCGTGGGCCAGCTGGATGCCGATATGCGAGCCGTGGCTGTGGACCAGACCGGTCAGCTCACTCAGCCCAGCGATGTGCTCATCGCTCCAGATCCCCAGATCGCGTGCGGAGATCCGGCCTTGGGCCGTGACGGCCGTCGCTTCGACGACGATGAGTCCCGCCTGGCCGACAGCGCGCGAAGGGTAGTGGACGCGGTGCCAGTCATGCACCCGGCCGCTCTCGTCGTCACATGCGTACATGCACATCGGCGACATGACGATCCGGTTTTTCAGCGTAAGATTTTTAATGGAGTAAGAAGTAAACAGCATGAAGATTCCACATCCTTAACCGTTATTATCTTTAAAAATGTAAGTTGTTAATAATTTGTTCTGTGATTATTTAATCATAGCATATTGATGGGGATTAGACAAAGGCGAAGGCGAAGGCAAAGGCAAGGGCAAAGGCAAAGGCAAGCAAAGGCTATCGCAGGCTTGGCTGAAGGCGAGACGCTGCAATGTATCGCAAGAGCAGCGGAAGACGGAGCGCTGGAAAGGCAGCGCAAGTTCAGCTGAGGGCGGAGCGCCGCAGAGGCGTTGCGAGATCAGCTGAAGGTGTACCACAAGATCAGCCGAAGGCGAAGTGTGGTGGACGCTTTTCCGAGCATGCCCGGTTTTTGTCATTGCTATGCAGCTTGTCACGTGGCTTTTCGTCCTGCTGGGGGAGGCAGTGGTTCTCTGGGCGGGGCATGGGGAGTCCAGGCGGGGGAGCATGCCGTGGTGTGGCATCGAAAGTTAGCAAGTGCCGAGCAGCGGCAGGCGGACAAGCGGCAGATACGAGCAAATGGCCGCAATCGGCTTGATTGCCGAATGCAGCCATTTGTGAGAGTGAAGGGATAGCGGCGGCGGCCGAATCAGCGCCGTGCTCTCGTCCTGCGTAAGCGTCCGTTGCCTTTGCGCTTGCGGCGGCGTCTGCGGCGGGGCCGCGTTTCGTCGATGTCGTCGTTATCAGCGGCGGCTTTTTTGCCTTTGCCGAAGGATCCCATCAGCAGCTTCACCATAGGAGCCATTTGTTGAACGCTTTGGACCATCTTCTGCATCTTGCCGAAGGTATCCACGATTCCTTCAATGCCTCCCATACGATCAACAAGCTGTTTGACCTGCTGCAAATTGAAGCTGCTCCCGGAGCCTCCCGCAGCTCCGCTCCCGCCTCCGAACAAGGAGGCTAGAGAGGACAGTGCTCCTCCTCCCGTTGATGGAGCAGCGGCTTGAGGCATGAGAGCCGTCTGCTGCACAGGCAGCTCCGCCCCTCCTAATCCGGGGTAGCCGCCGAAGGCTCCGGGCTCGGCATAGCCGGCTTGCGTGAAGCTGCGCGTCTGCAGCGGCGGTCTGCCGGCGTGCCCGTACGTCGGCCGCCTGGCTCCGGCCGGCGGCGCCATCGAAGCATGCGGGTGCACGCCCCGGTTGCCGATCGTTTGTTTCGTCATCGTCATGGCTAATTCATCCCTTTATCTCATGTAATTCCGCAGTCCTGCTGCGGTCGGACTTTCATCCATCATCCGTTTCCTTGTATAATGTATGTGCTGGGCAAATGGATGGTATGGACTCCTGTCACGGTTATTTAGATTTTGGCCTATATGTGATTTAGCGCACTGCCGCATAAAAATTGCAACGTTTCACAAACGTAAAGGGAGGATTTCACACGTCCATGTCGAATACTTTGATTGTCTAGTGTGTGAATCCATTGTAAACCGAACCCGTTTCGGAGTAAGATAGGGTTTGATAGATTATCGAGGGGTTGAACAGTTCATGCAATTGAAGAAGTTGAATGATAAAGCGATAGACCAGCTTTTTGAAGCGATATTGACGCTTAAGGATATGGAAGAATGCTACGTGTTCTTCGACGACCTGTGCACGGTCAACGAGATTCAGTCGCTTTCCCAGCGGCTGGAGGTGGCACGTATGCTGCGCAAGGGCAACACGTATAACCAGATTGAGGCGGAGACAGGCGCAAGCACGGCGACGATCTCCCGGGTTAAGCGCTGCTTGAACTATGGCAATGACGGATATAAAATGACGCTGGAGCGGCTCGGCCGCTAGCCTTCCAGGTTGCAGGCGGCTTGGCTTGCGCGCGGCTGTGAGGATGGACGGGGCAGGCACAGGCTGCCTGTACGTAGCGGCGGAGACTCGATAGTCTGTAAGGACGGCTAGTCGGCCCCGCCGCTGCCAGCCTCAACCGAATAGGCGACCGTCCAAGGCCGTAGCCTTGCCTAAATGGAGCTCTGCCGCGGCGAGCTCGTTCGGGTCGCTATGCTTGCTGCCCGCAGAGGACGGCCTCAACGTGCCTCGGACCTTGCCTTGCCGGGCAAGCGCAGTAATTTGGCGCTGCGGATAGCCGCAGGCCAGCTATATCCATAGCAAGAACCGTATCCTACTCGGTCGCAGCTGAGCGGGATTTTTCATGTTCAGGGATGGGAAGCCTGATTCTTTTTTGGAGAGGGGGCAGTCGTGTGGTAAAATACGGGGTATTAGCCATAAGTCATGGCTCCCGAAGCGAAGCGTGGATCAAGCTCGTGGATGAAGCGGTCCGGGAGGTGCGCGTACCGGCCGGATTGCCGATTGTCTCCGCTTATCTGGAGCTGGTAGAGGGGCGGCTGATTCAGGATGGCATCGACGAGCTCGAAGCGCTTGGCGTGACGGATATCGTAGTCATCCCGCTGTTCATTTCCTCCGGCAGCACGCATCTCGATGAGATTGCCTACGCGCTGGGCGTCAAGCCGTCCCCGCAGCTTCCGACCGATCTGGAGCCGTTTCGGATCAGGGCGAACATTCATCTCGCGGGCCCGATCGACGACGATCCTGTCATCGCGGAGATTCTGTATGAGAAGCTGCGCCCGCTCTCCGACAATCCGGAGCAGGAGCTCGTGCTGCTCGTCGGACATGGCAGCGTGGAGCAGGGCTTTCACCTTGCCTGGCGGCGGGGGCTGAAGAAGCTGGCCGCTAGGATACAGAAGCTCGGCGGCTTCGCCGGAGCGGACGGCGTCATGCTGCTGCCTGACCAGGTGCCTGGGAAGCTGCAGACATGGAATCGGCGGATGCCCGGATGTATGCTGCTGGTTGCTCCCCTTTTTCTGAGCGAGGGATATTTCACCGGGCATGTGATACCCGAGAGGTTCGCCGGCCAAGCCTACCGGTACAATGGACGTTCGCTGCTGCCGCATCCCGGCATCTCGCGCTGGATAGAACGTCAGATTGCCGGCGAGCTGGAGCGGTGCGGGTACGATGCTTAGGAGCAAAGAGCCGCTAGCTGAGGCATGTGAAGAATTTTGCAGGAATGCACCATTCTTGTTCGTCCTACAAGTCCGGCAAGGTGCTTGCCCCAAAAACGATCTATTAGCGATCAAAAGTGGCAAGCGGCGTGGGAACGGTTAAGAGAAGATTAAGATGTTGGAGCAAGTCGGTGCTGCTGGCCAACGGGACTACGGAATCGGGAAGCGCTTAAGCGTTACAAGATATGCGGCTGGAGCGCAATCTGGCTCCTTTTGCGGTCATCCGTTGCTCATTTCCAAGACGGCAGTCATTTTCAAATGTAACAAGGGGTCTAGGTCGGGGCGCCGCGGGCGTCACACTGATGTGAACGGGTGAGAAGAGATGGCAGAACGGGCCAAACGGGCAAGGTTGATCTATAATCCGTCTTCGGGACGCGAAGAGATGAAAAAGCGTCTTCCGGAGATTTTGCAGCGCCTGGAGCGCGGAGGCTTGGAGACGAGCACACATGCGACCATAGGCGAGGGCGATGCAACGCTGGCTGCCGCCGATGCGGTAGAACGGGGCTTCGACATCATCATCGCCGCAGGCGGAGACGGAACGCTCTACGAAGTTATCAACGGCATGGCCGAGAAAGAAAACAGGCCGCCGCTGGGCATTTTGCCGCTGGGTACGACCAATGACTTCGCCAGAGCGCTGAACATCCCCCGCAACTGGGAGGGGGCGGTCGACGTCATCCTGCGTCAGCATGCCCGTCCCATCGATGTGGGCAAGGTGAACCAGCGCTACTTCATCAACATCGCGGGGGGAGGCTCGATGACCGAGCTGACCTACGAGGTGCCCAGCAAGCTGAAAACACTGCTCGGCCAGATGGCCTACTATATGAAAGGCCTCGAGAAGCTGCCGCGGCTGCGCCCGATCGAAGTATATATCCGCACGCCGGAGGTTGAGCTGCATGAAGAGGTCATGCTGTTCCTCATCTCCAACAGCAATTCCGTTGGCGGCTTCGAGCGTCTGGCGCCGGATGCGTCGCTCAGCGACGGGCTGTTCGATGTGCTGATCCTGCGCAAGTGCAACCTTGCGGAATTCATCCGCATCGTCTCGCTGGCGCTGCGCGGCGAGCATTTGAACGACCCGCATGTCATTTATCTGCAAACGAAGCATATCCAGGTGACTTCACCGGACTACGTCCAGCTTAATCTGGACGGCGAATTCGGCGGTACGCTGCCATGTATTTTCACCAACCTGCCGCAGCATCTGCAAATCTTCGTCGATGAAAGCGGGCAGACCACTTACAAGAACACGAATCCGCTGAATCTGATGAATCTGTGGAAACCGAAGACCGGAGACGATAGCGAAAATGAAGACGAATAAAACGAAGCGCCGCAGCGGCGGTGCAAAGTCTGTAGACGGCTCCCGCCGCAGATCCGCTGCAGAGCGTCGTTCCGGGGGCCCGGGCACCAACCGTACGTTGGCAGCGTCCGCTGAGCCTCGCGATCTGCCGGTTGCTAAAAACGAAGAATACGTCGCCGATATCGTCGGCCTCGGACATGAAGGCGAAGGGGTAGGCCGGGTGAACGGCTATACCCTTTTTATTCCCGGGGCGCTGCCGGGGGAGAAGGTGCGGGTCAAGGCACTGAAGCTCAAGAAGCAGTACGGCTACGCCAAGCTGCTGAGCATCGTCGAGGCGAGCCCGGACCGCGTGTCCGCGCCCTGTCCGGTCTACAGCCAATGCGGCGGCTGCCAGCTCCAGCATCTGAGCTACGAGGCCCAGCTGCGCTGGAAACGGCAGCTCGTCGTCGACAATCTCGAGCGGATCGGAAAGCTGGCCGTGGCCGATGCGCCTGACGCCACCGGCATCCTCGTTCATCCGACGCTCGGCATGAGCGAGCCGTGGCGCTACCGCAACAAGGCCCAAGTGCCGGTCGGCAACGGTGGTGCCGAGCGTGAAGGAGGCCTTGTCGCAGGCTTTTACGCCCAGGGCAGCCACCGGATTATCGACATGGACGCCTGTCTGATCCAGCACGAGCAGAACGACGACGTCGTCCGCGCCGTCAAGCAGGCCGCCGAATCGCTCGGTATCCGCGCTTATCATGAGGAAACCGGCCGCGGTCTGCTGCGCCACGTCGTCGCCCGCTATGGCTTTCATACGGGCGAAATCATGGTCGTGCTGGTCACCAACGGCGAATCCATCCCGCACCGGGACGAGCTCGTCGGCCTGATCCGTGAAGCCGTGCCGGGCGTGACAAGCATTTGCCACAATATAAACACGCAGCAGACGAACGTCATCTTCGGCGACCGGACGCTCGTGCTGTGGGGCCGCGACGTGATCTACGACACGATCGGCGACATCCGTTTCGCGATCTCGGCACGATCGTTCTATCAAGTGAACCCGGTACAGACCGAGGTGCTGTACCGCAAGGCCCTTGACTTCGCCGGGCTGGCCGGCGAAGAAGTGGTGATCGATGCCTATTGCGGCATCGGCACGATCTCGCTCTTCCTGGCGCAGCGCGCGCGCCAGGTCTACGGCGTCGAAATCGTCCGCGAAGCGATCGACGATGCCCGCGCCAATGCGGCGCTGAACGGCATCCGCAACGTGCAGTTCGAAGCCGGCCCCGCGGAGGTGGTCATCCCGGCCTGGCGCGACCAGGACATCGCCCCCGACGTGATCGTGGTCGACCCGCCGCGCAAGGGCTGCGACCCAGCGCTGCTGGAGACGATCCTGGCGATGCAGCCGGAGCGGGTGGTGTATGTGTCGTGTAATCCGTCGACGCTGGCGCGAGATTTGAAGGTGCTGGAGGATGGCGGGTACCGGACGGTGGAGGTTCAGCCGGTGGATATGTTTCCGCATACGGTGCACGTAGAATCAGTAGCTTTGTTGGTGAGGAATGATACAGAGGGCTGAGAGTGCAGTTGTACAGCGGATTTGGGGAGTAGTACAGATGAAGTGGAAGTGTGAAACAGAGGCTAGAAAGTAGTAGAGTTGACTGATTGTTGACGAAATTAATAGCTCGTATTGGATTGGTTTGGACAGGGGTTCGACTTCCCTCGTCTCCATAAGATAAATCCACAAAAAGCAAAGGAGCTTTTCTACTGTAAAATGTAGAGAAGCTCCTTTGCCTTTTGTGTAACAATTGCATTTTATGCAGCTAATGTGTAGGGGGTTCTTGTTTATTCTAAGTAGAATGATAATTCTACGATTAGTACCATGTCTTAACTTGGAATGCTAATAAAAGTCGATTTTTAGAATTGAATTTAGAGGGAAATAGTGGTATTTGTAGAATATTGTATTTTAAATCATACAATGGGGCTGTTATTAATGTTTGTGAAAACCACAAATTTTCAACTTGAAGAAGAAATTTCCCTTATAAGCAAACCGGTTGCACTAAATGTCGAAGGATATCCTTATTCGAGACTAGAGGATCGTCCTTTTGAAATTCTAAATTATTTACTACATAAGTTGGAAATTGAAAAGAATGCTGAATTCAGAAGAGAGTATGCGGTAGCAACATTAATGCAAGGTGTTGGTGAAAGAGGAATTGATGTGTTACTACAAAACTCGTCTGGTGAATGCAACGGTGCCATCCAATGTAAAAGATATGCTAATAAAATTGATAGACCATCAGTAGCCAAAGAAATAATTAAATTTGGACTTCATATTCTGTTAAGTAATGTAAAAATAATTTCTGACCTGACACAATTCACGTATTTCTTTTCTGTATCTAATGATTTTTCTGGGCCTGCACTTGAACTAATAACAGATGTTAAGAATAAACTGAGACATGATCCTGATTTAGATTCATGGATTGCTTCTGTTATTGAGAGTTATACTGCGTTCAATAGCTTAAAAGCTGATGAAGTGAAAGATGCTTTATTGGCGATTCTAGAAAAACTCAAATATAAGAAAATAAATTCTGTCGATCTTGATCTTCTTGTACATCGACATCAAACAGATGTAGTACCATTATTCTTCGAAGTTAAGATTGTATATATTACCGATGTTCCAGATATGGCATTAGATGAATTGCTTGGGGTAATTTATTCAGAGATTGAGAATATAAATGATGTTAGATGCTCGAAAATTAAGGATATTATCATGAGACAAGTCGAAGACGTGTTAGCTATGATCGGTGATATCGGGGAGGAGGAATTTAAGAAAATCTTATGTGCTATAAAGCTTCCCTTTAAATTTATCCGAAAATTTGAGAATCCTCGCAAATTTAAATTTGCAGACAATTTAGATTTTATCAAACACTTAGTGGTTAATATGAGTTTAATTTCTTTAATAATTCCTGATATCAAGTTAAATTCTGCAGTTGGTCAAGCCATTAACTTACCAAATGGAAAAATCATTTCATATATACATTCCAGTGATAATCGTGAGTACAACTCAGTTGTATTACAGCTATTAAAACATTTTAATAAGGAAAATACTAATTTAACTTCTATTGAGACAGTTATAGTTGATAATGTAGCTGCTGCAAATTGTTTGTTGGGCCAAGGATCTGCCCAAGTTAATTTTGATTATATTATCCCAGAAATATCAAATGTAGATATAGAAACTCCACAGGGAAAAGAAGAGTTCTCTAATCTAAGAGAGAAATTTAATTTCATTTACCATTGTGCACATGCATTTAATTACAACACGCTTGAGTCTGAAGACCAATTAATACAATCTCTAAAATTAATCTTGTGTAGGTGATCGTATGGAGAAAAGTAAAATTTATGAAAAATTAGATGGATTTTTCGAAAAATTTATGATTCATAAGAAATCTGATGAAAAATTAAAAAATATTGATTGCTACTATATAGATTCTGAAGAAAAAAAATATATATTCGCTTGTAAGGTATATCATGACAAGCAAAGTTTGTTTGAGAATTGGGAATCTGATCAAGACACTGATATTGCTCTCTATTTACAAAATGATTGTTTTTCAAAAAACGATATTAGATGGGACATATACTTTTTACTAATCTACGTTGGACAAGACAATCTAACTTTAGAAGAATTTCATAATATTGAAAGAGATCGTTTTTGTTGCAAAAAAGTGGTTTTATCTGTTTCTGAAAACACAAAAGTTGAAGAAGCATTAAATTTTAAACTGCCTGTAACAAATAATTATTACAAATTAAACAAAATGGAGAATTATATAACGAATGAGTCTTTTTTGGAGAATCTTCGTAAAAGAGCCAGTTTAGATAAAGAAGATTTTCCAGACAATTTATTGGCCGATGTAGGAAAGAACAAAATAGAAATAATTGAAAAGTTAAGGGTGAAGTTATGAGAGAAGTTATTATTTCTCGAATGAGTATTGATCATTTTAGAGGATATAGAAACAAACAAATATTTGATTTAACTAAAGGTTCCAATTTCACTGTCCTTTCGGGATCTAACGGTTATGGTAAAACATCTTTTTTTGATGCTATCGAATGGGTCTTTACAGGGAAATTATTCAGATATGAAGAACCAAACGAAGAAAAATCAAAAAGTCATTTTATAAACTACCAGCCATTTGAAAAGCCGGCTGAAGTAAAAGTAGAGCTGCAAACACGGTCTGCTACCTTTATCCTCACACGACAAGCAGTAAACTTTGATGGAGCTAGTGATTACGGGCCAAACAAGTCATTTCTTTCATTAACAAGTTCGGATGGTAAAAGATATTATGAACAAGAAGCAGTTGATAAATTAAATGATTTATTAATTAGTGAAGAATGGAGAGACAAATTAGATTTTCCCAGTGTATTTACACAGTTTCACTTACTAACTCAAGATAAATTAAAACACTTTATACAAGGATTAAAAGGGCCAGCACGCTATAACCAAATATCAAACCTTCTTGGAACTTCTAGATTTAAAGAGTATGGATTGACCTATAAACAGATTAAGAATGATATTTCGCAGAAAATGGAGAAAATTGAGAAGGTGATATCCGATACAACAACAAAAATCAATTTCTTAAATAATCGGATAAATACTGACCAATTAACGAACTTTGATGGACATAGTAAATTTGAACTGTTTCTTCAAAGTAGTATCGAGAATTACAATTATAATATAAACCAAGTTAATCTTGATAAAATAAATTGGAACATTAATGCTAACGATGTATCGACATTAAATGAATTAAGCAAACAAATTAGTAGTAGAGTATTAACATCAATAAACGATCTTAATATTAGAAAAAACAAAATCAGCAATGAAATAAGAAATGCAGAAGAAGTTTATTCAAATAAAGATTTATTCTATTTGAACCAGAAGAAAGTCGAAATTTTAGAGATATTAATTCCACTACAAATTGAAGAAAGAAACCTTGAATCAATAATAAGAAATTGGAATTCATATGCCGATTATTCTAATCAAGAAACTGAAATAAACACAAGAATAAGTACCTATACATCACAAATCGAACAATATTCATCTGATATTGATAAATTAAAAGGGATCAGTAATTTGATAAGTGAATTTATGGCGAGTCCTTTGAAAGTCAACAATATAAACTTCCAAAACTCAATACAAAAGATTGAATCTTCTTTAATAAAATTACAAAACAGTATAGGTATATATAACATTTCGCCAAAAATAATTAACTTTCATGACTTACTTTTGTCACTACAGAATAATAATATTGAAGAATCAATTGAGAAGTTTACTTCCGAAATCGAATCTATAAATAAACAAAAACAAGAAGTAAGTAATGAATTATCGAATATAAAATTACTTATTAATTCAATGTTAGATACTGAAGAAGATTATAAAAATGTATTAAATCTTACACGTGACTATATACTCAAGCAACATTTACATAATGATAAGACTGAAACGGATTGTCCTGTATGTAATAGTACATTTCAAAAAGATCTATTATTAAATATTCTCAATGAGAAAATTTCATCTAATAATCCTCAAATCATTGAGAATATAAAAATACAAGAAAACTTAGAACAAAAGGTAAAAGTAATAGAGGATAAATTTACTAAATTAATAAATTCTTTTAACGAACAATTAATAAACTATAACGAATTTTATAGAGAGAAGTATACAATTACTTCTGAATTAGTAAATAAGTTTGAAAAAGAATTGTTTTCACTTCGAAATCAAAAAGATGAACTTAGAAATAAATTGAAAAATCTTCAGGAACAGCAAGATGAAATAAGAAAAATTATAGATTTATTACGTTTACCAGATAATTCAAATGAATTATTGCAATATGTAAACCAAAGACTGAAGGAAATAAAAAATATTACAAATAGCTACAAAGATCTTGATATTGAAGTATCTCAAGAGACATTAGATAAATGCAAAATTTTAATTAATAACCTTGAACAAAAGTTGTCTAATTCGGGATTCGGTAACTTTGATCCTGAATTGAAAATGTATATCGCTAGACAAACGGAAGAAGTAAAATTGTTGGTAGACGTTATAAGTAATTTAGAACTTTTATCAGATAAATTTACAAAGCAGCAAGAAACATTAAATAATAACAAGGACTATCTTGAACTCCAAAATCTAAAACAAACATTAAATGAGCATAATTCAAAGTATCAAGAAGAGAAAAAGATACTAATACAAGTAGATAATATCATGGATGCAGTTGACAAACTTGTTGAAGAAATGAACAATCAAATTCTACATGATAATGAAGAATTAATTAATAACATTTATAAAAGAATATACCCTCATCCGTTTTTCACAAATATTAAGCTTGAGTTAACGACTAACAATCAAGGAAATAACACCCTACAAATAAAGTGCTTTAAGGATGATAACAGTCAGTTAGAAGTTAATCCAACTTTTACATTCAGTACAGCTCAAATGAACGTAGTTGCGATTAGTATTTTTTTAGCTCTAGCGTTAAGGCAACAGTGTACAAATTTGAGAACTATTCTTCTGGATGATCCTATTCAAAGTATGGATGATATAAATATTCTTTCGTTTATCGATATCCTTAGAAGTATGAGTAGTGATCATTCTTTTAGTGGCTCTTTTAATAAGCAAATGATATTAAGTACCCATGACGAGAAGATATATCGATTACTAAATAAGAAATTAAGGTTTCTAAATACACAGCAATTAAGATATATTGATTATAATAGCTCAGGGCCTGTAATAAGTTATTAATTAATGCATCATATAAGAGACATTACCAATAAACCACTATCATAACGATAGATGTTTATAGTTATATTGTCTCTTGTTTTGATGTTTCATAGTTTTAAACAAAGGGAAGATTTAGGGTGAAATTTCAAAAAAACAATAATAAGTTGAAAGTGCACTTAAAACCACAGTACATGTAAACAAGGGATGGTTGAACTTTTTGATTGACAAACTTACAAAATTCTACAAAAATAACGTGATTGCTTATAGTTTGGTATTTAAGGAGATAAAGATCAGATATCATCTATTCATTGTTTTCGCGTTAAGTTTGTATCTAACTACTTTGCAATTAGTTGTGAAAGTAGGTCTTTATTTTTATTTTGCTGGAACACTGCTAAATACATTTAATTCATTCTTAATTTCACTTGTACTTTGTGTAGGATTATTTTTCCATGTGAATTCAAAAGCCAAAAAAATAGTAAGGAAGAAGTTCAGATTTCGAAACAAGGGATTCTCTTGGAGAACTGATGAGTTTGAAAAAATGCAATCACGAATTTTAATAGACCACTTACGAGAGAAGAAGCTCTATAAGGAAGAAAAGTTAAAGCAGCTAATTGATCTTTGTTATAAAGAAATAGAGAGGAAAAAACTCCCTTCTCTAATTGCACCAACAATCTTTATTTCACTGTTTGTTCCTATTTGGGTTCAGTTTCTGACAATACTTTTTAAAGAGACAAGTATAAGCGAACGGGCTTTCCCATTAGCCGTTAGTATCACGCTGTTACTTATTGTTATTATGATATCTATAACAATATCGAAATGGATTATTAAGGAAATGTTTGAGTTCGTGTGGATTAGTGAATCACAACTCAAAAAGAACTTAGTGCATAGATTAGAAGAACTACTGATTGAGATTGAAGAAGACGAGAAGCAGAGTGACTTAGGATAATATATATTAAATATTGATATTTTTGTTTTATGGTAGATTTAATTTAGAGATTGGTTTTGCCGATCAATCCTTAATTCAGAAACCAATAAATAATGCGAAAAAGCAAGTATGGATAGAAAGACAACATCGACAGCATCAGCCACCTGTTCGGCTACACGATCAACGTCTCGAAGGCGAAGTCGACAAATTCGAATTAATTGATGGGTTCGTTTTATGGTAAGATTGTTTGAAGCAGTTGGTGAAGGAGAACGAAATCTTGTACAAATCGGTAGTCAGAGATGGTAAGTTTCTTGTTCTTGTAGCTGATGGCATTATTATAAGGCTATTTGCAATCTGAGGTTGGATCGTCAAAATTCATTTAACATAGCACAATCTTTCTTTTGCAAAACTTAGTTGACAACTATCACATATATAATGTATTGTTTGTGCAAAAGTTGGTTGGAGGAAAATATGACAGAATTCGCAGGTTCGGCTGCATCGCAGGCTGATTTTATTTGGAAGAACGCAGAAGATCTTTGGGGCGACTTTAAGCATACTGATTTCGGTAAGATTATCCTACCATTCACTTTGTTACGTCGTTTGGAATGCGCTCTTGAATCTACGAGAGACGCTGTAAGAGAAGCTTACGACAACTTCAAGGATGCTGAAATTGAGCTTGATCCGATTTTACGCCAAACCGCTGGCTACCCATTTTACAATACCTCGGAGTATTCGCTTTCGACGCTTGGCAGCACTAAAACGCGCCGCAATTTAGAAGATTACATTGCCCAATTTTCCGATAATGCTAGAGCCATTTTTGAAGAGTTTGAATTTGGAAATACGATAATCCGACTTGAGAAAGCTGGTCTGCTATACACTATCTGTAAGAACTTCGCCGGCATTGATTTGCACCCTGACACAGTGCCTGATCGGGTGATGAGTAATATCTACGAGCATCTGATCCGTCGCTTTGGTGCTGAGGTTAATGAAGGCGCTGAGGACTTCATGACGCCCCGCGACATCGTACATTTAGCTACTGCGTTATTGCTTGATCCCGATGATGCGTTGTTTGAAGAGAATCCTGGTCTTATCAGAACCTTGTACGATCCTACCTGCGGGACTGGTGGATTCTTGACCGATGCAATGAACCATGTTGCTGATTACGGTAGCCACTATAAAATTCCACCAGTATTGGTTCCACATGGGCAAGAGCTTGAACCTGAAACTCATGCGGTTTGTGTAGCAGGTATGCTGATTCGTCGTCTGGAGTCAGATCCAGGTCGTGATCTATCCAAAAACATACTTCAGGGCAGTACGCTCTCAAATGATAAATTTGCTGGTGAACGATTTCATTACTGCCTTTCTAACCCACCTTTTGGTAAAAGATGGGAAAAAGATAAAACTGCCGTTGAAAAAGAGCACAAGCAGGGTGACTTAGGCCGTTTCGGGCCAGGACTACCTAAGATTAGCGATGGCTCAATGCTGTTCCTAATGCATTTGGCAAGCAAATTAGAACTACCACAGAATGGCGGTGGTCGTGCTGCTATCGTATTGTCTGGCTCCCCAATGTTCAACGGTGGTGCCGGTTCTGGTGAGTCTGAAATACGTCGCTGGTTGCTTGAAAATGACCTTGTTGAAGCCATTATCGCACTGCCTACGGACATTTTCTTCAGAACCAATATCGCCACTTACCTGTGGATTTTATCCAACAAAAAAACCGAACACCGCAAAGATAAAGTTCAGCTTATCAACGCAACCAGTCTCTGGACTCCCATCAAGAATGAAGGTAACAAACGCCGTATTGTGAGCGATGATCAACGTCGCCAGATTTTGGACATCTATTCAGCGGCTGAGAATGATAAATTCTCAAAAATGATCGATTATCGTGTCTTTGGTTATCGACGCATCAAAGTGCTTCGCCCATTGCGCATGAAACTGTTACTGGATGAGCAAGGGCTATCTAGGCTTGAATCTTCTGATGTTTGGAAAAAACTCACACCAGCGCATCAAGACTTCTGGCTTGCAGCCATTAAGCCAGTAAAAGGGGAAACCAAGGACTATAACTGGGCAGAAACATTCGTAAAGGAAGCTGTAAAGTCGGATGAAGCAAAATATATCAAGGTGAAGGCCAATAAGACCTTTATCGCTGAACTACTGAGTACGTTTGGACATAAAGATCCTCAAGCAGAGCCTGTGCTGGATGCACAAGGCAATATGGTTCCCGATACGGATTTAACCGATTATGAAAACGTGCCCTACTTAGAATCCATTCAGGATTACTTTGCTCGTGAAGTGCTGCCGCATGTTCCCGATGCCTACATTGACGAAAGCTTCACCGATGACAAAGACAAGCTGCTTGGTCGTGTAGGATATGAAATCAACTTTAACCGCTTCTTCTACCAATATCAGCCACCGCGCAAACTGGATGATATTGATGCTGAATTGAAGCAGGTTGAAGGTGAGATCGCCGCACTACTGGCAGAGGTGGCAACAGAATGAGTGATTACAAACCTTACTCGACTTATAGAGATTCTGGTATTGAATGGATTGGGCTGGTGCCGGAACATTGGGAGTTAAAGCCCTTAAAAATAGTTGCTTCTCATAATGATGATTCTCTTCCTGACTCAACGGAGCCAGAGGAAACTATTAGTTATGTTGATATTTCGTCGGCTAATTACAACGAAGGCATATCAAAAGTTGAAGAAATGTCTTTTGGTAATGCACCTTCCCGAGCCAGACGGAAAGCAAATTCCGGCGATGTTATTGTATCAACAGTCAGAACTTACCTAAAAGCAGTCGCATCGGTGGGTGATGAGTTTGCTCATTGCATTTTTTCTACGGGTTTTGCTGTTCTCCGGTCTCGTCCCGGCAAATTGGAGCCAAAGTTCCTTAAATGGTTAGTTCTTAATGATTTGTTTATTCAGGCTGTCGAAGCTCACTCAGAAGGATTAAGCTATCCAGCAATTAACCCTTCGACCCTTGTAGGACTTAAAACTGCTATTCCCAGTCAAAAAGAGCAAAAGAAAATTGCTTCAGTTCTCGAAAGTGAAACAACTCGGATAGACACCCTAATAACCAAGAAAACTCGCTTTATTGAACTGCTAAAAGAAAAGCGACAGGCACTGATTACTCATGCTGTCACCAAAGGGCTAAACCCTAATGTAAAATTGAAGGATTCTGGTGTTGAGTGGATTGGGGAAGTGCCGGAGCACTGGGAAGTCATTTCAGGGAATCGGTTATTTAGTGAAAGTAAGCAACTCGCTTTTGAAGATGATCAACATCTTTCAGCTACACAAAAGTATGGAGTAATTCCTCTTGAAGAGTTCCAGGAGCTTGAGGGCAGAAGGGTAACTCAGGCGGTGAAAAATCTGGAAAAGAGGAAACATGCAAGGATTAACGATTTTGTTATTAGTATGAGAAGCTTTCAAGGGGGAATTGAACGAGTCAAAGCGAACGGTTGTGTTCGTTCGTCATATGTCGTCTTAAAACCAACCCCCGCTTCACATGTAGGTTATTTTACTTATTTATTCAAATCAATAACATACATTCAAGGGCTACAGGCGACCTCTATGTTTATTAGGGACGGGCAAGACCTAAGTTATAACAACTTTCGTCAGGTAAAAGTACCTTGCCCGAGTGTGTCAGAACAAGCTCAGATTGCGGATTATTTGGACAAAACCATTAAATCTATTGATATGCTCGTTACAAAAACACAAAGAAGCATAGACTTGCTCAAAGAACGCCGTTCGGCATTTATCACAGCGGCTGTGACTGGACAAATAGACTTGTGAGGAGAACAGGCATGAATTCATCTGCCCATCAGGAAAAGCACTTCCAAACTTACATCATTGACCGGCTAGTAGAGCAAGGTTGGAAGCTGGGTGACCCTAAACGTTACGATACTGAACGTGCGCTGTTTCCGAATGACCTTGAAAGCTGGATTAAGAACAGCGGCCAGAAGGATAAGTGGGATAAGCTGGAACGATTAAACGGCTCAAAAACCCTTGAAGTCGTTATGGAGCGGTTGACCAAGGCGCTGGAGCAGCAAGGCACAGTACAGGTACTGCGCCAGGGCTTCTCGATTGCCGGATGCGGTCTGATTGAAATGACCGAAACTGCACCCGAAGATAAGCGCAACGAAGCAGTGATTGAGCGTTATAAAGCAAATATTTTGCGTGTTGTGCCCGAGTTGAAGTATCACCCCGCTCGTGAATTTGCGATTGACCTGGTGTTCTTTATCAACGGCTTACCTGTGGCTACGGTTGAGCTAAAGACGGACTTCACTCAATCGGCAGAGGCTGCGATGGAGCAATACCGCCAAGATCGCTTGCCATTTGATCCAAAAACCAAGCGTAAAGAGCCTCTATTGACCTTCAAGCGTGGTGCAGTCGTGCATTTTGCCATGTCTGATTCTGAAATCATGATGGCAACCAAACTGGATGGCGTGAATACCTTCTTCCTGCCATTCAATAAGGGGAATGATGGACGGGCTGGCAACCCACCGGGTGAGAAAAAAACTGATGGCAGCATTGAATACCCTGTGGCCTACTTCTGGGAGGAAGTGTGTCAACCCGATGCGTGGCTACGCATATTCCACAGCTTCGTTTATGTGGAGAAAAAGGATGTCGTTGATATTCAGGGCAATTGGTCGAAGAAAGAAACGCTGATATTTCCACGTTTTCATCAATGGATAGCGGTCAATGCTATGCTTGCTGATGCGCGAAAGAATGGCGCAGGCATGACCTATCTGGCTGACCATAGTGCGGGTTCAGGCAAAACCAGCACCATTTCCTGGACTGCTCATGATTTGGTGAAACTGCGTGAAGACAATGGTGAAGCCGTGTTTAACAGCGTCATTATTGTGACCGACCGTAATGTACTTGATGGACAGCTACAGGACGCGGTAAAGCAAATTGACCACCAATTTGGTGTGATTGCCGCGATTGACCGCCAGAAGTCTTCTAAATCCAAAAGCAAGCAGTTGTCTGAAGCACTGCTGGCTGGAACCCCGATTATTGTTGTGACCATCCAGACGTTTCCTTATGCGATGGAAGCCATCATTACCGATAAGTCCCTCAAGGGGAAGAACTTTGCGGTCATTATTGATGAAGCACACAACTCTCAGACGGGTTCTACGGCTGCCAAATTACAAACCGCATTGGGTATGAGTGGTCAGGGTAAAATGTCCACTATGACGGTGGATGAGCTGTTAGAACAACTGCAAAAGTCTCGCGTTCGCCCTGACAACATCAGCTATTTTGCCTTCACGGGTACGCCTAAACATGCAACCTTGATGTTGTTTGGCCGCCCTGACGACATGACAAAGCCACCATCCAAAGAGAACCCGCCGAAAGCCTTCCATAAATACACTATGCGGCAGGCTATCGAAGAAGGCTTTATTTTGGACGTACTTAAAGGCTATGTGCCTTATCAAACCGCCTTTAATCTTTCTAAACAGCTTGAAGACAGCAAACGAGTGAGTGGCAAGGCAGCAAAACGCGCTTTAGCCCAATGGATGGCACTGCACCCCACCAATGTGACTCAAAAGGTGCAATTCATTATTGAGCACTTCTCGAGAAACGTAGCTCATCGTTTAGATGGCAAAGCAAAGGCTATGGTTGTTACTAGTTCTCGTGCTTCTGCAATTCGTTATAAAAAAGCCTTTGACCGCTATATAGAGCAACACAGTGAATACAGCTTCATTCATTCGCTGGTCGCTTTCTCAGGCAAGATGACCGGAAAGCAGGTGATGCACAATGATGATGAGGCATTCAAAGATGATGTGTTTATTGTTGACGAAAACGAGGAGTTTACAGAACAAAGCATGAACCCCAAGGTGCAAGGTCAGGATTTACGTTTTGCTTTTGACCGCCCTGAATATCGCGTGATGCTGGTTGCGGACAAATTCCAAACGGGATTTGACCAACCGAAACTGGTCGCCATGTACGTGGACAAGAAAATCGCCAATCACGTTGAAATTGTGCAGACCTTTGCGCGATTGAATCGCATGGCCCCTGGAAAGGATGAGGTGTTCATCATCGACTTTGTGAATGACCCTGCTAACGTCCGTTACGCTTTTTCACTATATGACGATGGAGCGCACATTGACGATATTCAAGACTTGAATGTGGTCTATGAAATTAAAGAACGCTTAGAGGAGCATGGGCTTTATACCGAAAAAGATTTAGCCGCTTTCAAAGAGGCTCGTTTCAAAACGATACGCGATATTACTCACGCGCAGGCGCCACAACACAAAGAGCTGTATGCAGCAACAGAAGGCACTACCCGTCTTTACAACGACAAGATGAAGATGCTCCGTGATGCAATGGCAACTTGGGAATCGGCATTTGAAAAGGCTCATGCTAAAGGTGATGAGGCGGGCATGAAGTCTGCCGATCATCATCAAGATGAATACGCAGAGCAAATCAAATCGTTGCTGGGCTTTAAGTCAGACTTGGGGCGCTTTTGCCGCACCTACTCTTATGTTGCCCAACTCATTGATTTTGGCGACCCAGAGCTTGAGAACTTCGCCGCCTTTGCCAAGCTATTGCAAAAGCGCCTTCACAATGAAACGCCAGAAACTATAGATCTTAAGGGTTTAGTACTGACAGGCTTCGATATTAAAGGTCGTACTGAAGAGCCGTCAGAAGAGGAAGAAAACCCAGTTTTACAACCTATAGGCCCAGGCGGTAGCGGTGGCGCAGGTGATAAGCCCAAGTTCGTGAAAGAAATTATTGAAAAGCTTAATAGCCTGTTTGGTGAAGTAACACCGATTCAGGATCAGGTTGCCTTTGTTAATCAGATCAAGTCGATTGCCGGAGAAAGTGATGTGGTCATGGCGCAAGTCGAGAGCAATACCCGCGAACAGGCGATGAAAGGAAACCTGCCTGGTGCTGTGCAACAAGCCGTTGTTCGGGCGCTTTCAAGCCATCAAAAGCTTGCCACGCAGGTACTTAAATCTGACCGTCAGGGTATGTCCGCACTGGTTGACGTGATTTATGAAATGCTACGCGATGGCAAGAATATAGACCTGGATTTGGACTAGCACCATGCTTGATTTATTAAATTTGCCGGGCGTTAAACCAGTAGATATGTATAAAGAAAGCAAGGCACTCATAATTGTTGCGGTGGCGGATGATGCTGAGGCGTTCATGTGCCCAGATTGCAAGATCCCAATGCACAAGCATGGGACACGCAAGAACAAGTTTTCTGATATGCCGCTGTATATGGAGCCTGTTCGTCTTGAAGTGCAAAGGCCGCGTTTTCGCTGTGAAAGCTGCGGAAAAATGGCGATGCCTGAGCTGAGTTTCTTGGACGATAAGCGGCGAGCAACTAAACGCTTGGTTGATGCCATCCAACAGCAATGCCTTAGCACTACACTCCGCGCCTTGGCAGACCAAACAGGCGTTGCCGTTAATACGGTGAAAAATATTGCCCATGATTTGATTAAGGAGCTTGAGCAAACCGTTCGCTATGAAACGCCAGTCATCATGGGAATTGCTGAAGTAAATCTAGCCGGTGGTTATCGTTGCGTCATTACTAATCTAGCTACCAACAACGTGTTTGAAATGCTGGAGGAACGCACGCAAGACCATCTGAAGCCATTCTTTAAGGATCTGCCCGACTGTGAAAAAGTTGAGTGGGTTTGTACCGGCATGTGGCAGCCTTTCAAACTCTACTTTGCTGAGTTTTTGCCTAATGCCAAGCTGGTTATTGATAAGTTTCACGTTGTCCAAATGGCATCGGAAGCGCTGGAAGAAGAGCGGAAGAAATATCAGATACAACTTAGCAAGGATGATAGAATTAACGTTAAAAAGTCCTTTCGATGGCTGACGCTTAAACGACCTGACAATCTGACACCTGCCGAGCATGAAGCCCTTGCTATCGTTCGTCAACAAATTCCAGAACTGGCCATTGCTTATGACTTTAAGGAGAGCTTCTTTGCAATCTATGACGAACCAGACAAGCAGCAGGCTCAGAACGCTTTTGAATCATGGAAAAACAGTTTGCCAGATGAAGGCATGGAACCATTCAAAAGGCTGGTCAAAACGGTTCACAATCACTATGACGACATCTTTGCATATTGGGATGCCCCATTCTCAATTACCAATGCCTACACGGAAGGTTTGAATGGTTTTATCAAAATGTCTAATCGTTTAGGGCGTGGGTACAGCTATGAGATTATTCGCGCAAAGACGTTGTATTCGGCAGAGGCACGCAAGGTTGGTAGTGGTATTCGCTCGGGTCATGGGAAGGTTGAGTATGGGCCGCATATTCCAACTCTACTTAAGCAAGCTGAGAGCGGTGAGCTGGAATAGGGATCAGAAAATCCAACCAAGTAAAGATTTCTTTCAGATTGACGATCTAGGGCTAGAAATAGATGTTTCCAACCCTAGAAATAGACTATTATAAAAATAAAGTTACATCATACAGCCTGGTATTTACAAATATGAAGATTACGTACTTTGTAGTCAGGTTTATTTTATAGACTCCACTAAGCTTTACATTGCATATTGGCTGAGTCTTTAGTTTCTTTGGTCACATTTTTGATCAATTTTTCCATGGGGGCCGCGCCGCACTCGAACGTTAAAATATAAAAAACAAAAAAGTCTTGTCCCATAAGGCTTTCTCTCGCATTTTCATTAACATACAAAACCCCATCGCTCCACTATCAGCGATGAGGCCAGGGGTGATCCCCTAGGTTCCATAACTATAAAAGCCTTTAAACACATGGATTACTGAGTGTTTAAAGGCTTTTATCTTTGCCAGGATGTCATGATTTGGGGCGTTGTCACACGTTTTATTTACTGGATTTTCATTTAGCAATAGGTGTTGTTTCTCGTTTTTAGTATCCATAAAAGGGAAATGGCGGAAAATGTCGAATTAATGAAGTAGATGAACAATGTATTGAGGGGTGATTTTATGTATCTTTCAGAAGTCAGAATTACAAACTTCAGAAAATTTGGTCAAGAAACTAACAGTGAACACCGGACTGATTCTCGTCTTAAATAAAGGTCTTAATGTCCTTATTGGTGAAAATGATGCTGGAAAATGGACAGTAATCGATTCAATCAAGTTTGTATTGTTAACACAAAGTCGAGATATTTTAGACTCGGAAAAGAAGACTGATTTGCTCGGTTTGTTCAAAATGAATCAGTCTATTTAGATAACAAAGCAAAGTTGATTATATTGGGTTGGGTTCATTATTTAGATGTATTAGCTTAAAAATTAAAACTTGAATTTGGGAAGGAAATTAAATTTGAAAATCTCAATTGGACATTTTAAAGCTATTGAAAAACTTAATGATTATGATTTGAAACCTTTGACAATTATCTCTGGAGCAAATAGTGGAGGAAAAAGCACATTAATTCAGCTATTATTGGTTATAAAACAAACTTTAGAAAACAATCTAACATCACAAAAGCTTATACTGAATAAGCCATACGTTTCTCTTGGAAAATATAAAGATATAGTATATGAAGGGAAAAATAAAAATAACTTGTCATGGGGATTCAACTTCTTTAATGAAGATATACCACAGGCAGTGAAAAGTCATCTTTTTTTCAAAAAAATTGAAAAGGGCGCGATAAAAAAGCTGGAAGTGCAAGTGAAATACGAAAATAACAATTCGAACCTATATATTCAAGAATTTTTTGTTAATTGGAAGTTTGAAGTTAAGGATTTTGAATTGTTTTTACATTTAAAACGAGAAAGAGGAAATAAATACAGTGTTGTAACTAATAGCGCGCTCTTTTTTAAAGAGGATTATTCTCAATATTTGAGACAAAGGGTCCGTCCTGGTGCACCAATAGTATTTAAAAATATTGATGGATGGAAAGCGAATATATCTTTCAATAAATTTTTTCCATACGAAAGCCTACCCACCTCTTCTGATCCAGATGCGGACTATAGTGACGAATTCTTCTCAGTTTTATCTAACAGTTTTTTGGAAAAAGTTATGACTAGGTATTTTTCGAGAGTATCTTATTTAGGGCCACTGAGGGATGAACCCCGTTCTTTTTATGTAAATGATGATGATACGAATTTAAAAATTGGAAATAAAGGGGAATATGCTGCTCATATACTTGAACAGAAGGCTACTAGTTTAGTTAGTTTTTATAAATTTAAACATTATGAAAATGGTAGCATTGAATATTACGATGATAAGGATACTCTTGAGAGTGCAGTTAATTATTGGATATGTAGAGTGTTTAAAATGGCATTGAGAATAAAAGTAAACCCAATTCAAAGTGGGATGATGTACCGTATTGAAGTGCTTAATGATTTGGGGCAAAAAGTTCCAATTAATCATGTTGGATTTGGTGTAAGTCAGATACTTCCTATAGTTGTTGAAGGACTTATATCGCCATCTAGAAGTACCCTTATTTTAGAGCAACCTGAGATACACCTACATCCCAACGTTCAAAGTTTACTATTGGATTTTATTTATAGTTTAGTTCTTTCGGGTAAGAAAGTTATTGTGGAGACACATAGTGATCATTTTATAACTAGACTTAGAAGAAGAATTGCGGAAGGAACTTTAGATGCGAAAAAGGTAAATTTGACCTTTATAGAAAATAAAGAATACAAAGTTTTGAAATTTACCGAAGCAGGTTCCTTAGAATACTGGCCACAGGATTTCTTTGATCAACTAGATAAAGACATTCGGGCAATTGTTAAAGCACAAAGTATGAAAAAAAATGTAAGTATGTTTAGTAATTTTAAAGGCGGCAATTAGAAATGAATCATATTACAGCCCTTGACCCTAATATGTTTCTCTGGGAAACAAATGATGTTGAAATGTATCCTGAAAAGTACAAGATTATTTTATTTGAATTAATGGATATCATTGACGTATTAGAGTCCAACAATAACAAAATTATTTTAAAGAAGTACTTTCAGGATGAGTTAGAGAATCATTACCCTGCAATAGATGAAAATTCTGATGTAACAAGGAGCATATACAGATTTTTAGCAAAAGTTCAAGATAGAATTATTGAATATCCGGAATTTTCGTATCCAAACATATATTCCGATCCATTGGTCATCAATTATTTATTAAGTGAAGATTTTCAAAACGAAATTAAGATTTTACTCTCAGCATTGTACAATTATAGTAAAAATGAAGATGACGATGAAGAGTTAACATTTGTAACGGTGGGTAATCTTAGAGACCCAGGGAACAATTTTCTGAAGCTTATTGTTGCAGATGATGAAAAAGAAATTATTTCAATTCAAAATAGCGAATTGCTAAGCGATTTCTTGATACGTTCAAAAAGAAAGTATGAAATGAATCCAAAGCATGATCCCGAATATGGTTGGGGTTCTCCTTTTAGTGCTAATAAAAGTATAGCAAAAAGGATGTTATTTAACTCAATAATCAGTTCTAGAGGAAATTCTCAAGCTCTATACTTTTATGATAATGATAAAGAAGTTTTTATTGTTTTCCGTCCCCATACGGATAACGTATATCACGCCTATGAAAATGATAATCCTAACGAGATACCCTCAGACATCAGGCAATACTTTTTGAAAGAGCATCCATCAAAAAAAACTAGAAAACAAAACGGAGAAAAATAAATTTGATGTTGGTCACATTTTGGTCACGTTTTTCATTTTTGATCGTTGCGGCGCACTCGAACGTAGAAACATAAAACTCAAAAAAAGGCTGTCCCACAAGGTTTTTCTCTCCTTCTTTCCTAAGCGTACAAAGCCCATCTCTCCACTGGCAGCGATGGGGCCAAATGGTATAAGAGTTAAAGGTCAGTAACAAGTTTTATAAGGCGGATTGGAAGGAAATGAGCAATTCGGCTTTCCGCGACGCATTGAAAATAATATGCCGCGATTTTCGAAAATCGATCTAAACCCTTGATATATAAGGATATAAAACAAGCTGTTCCTTACATCATGTACCATGAAATTTCCTTAAAATCCCGAGACCTAGGCTCTGTTGGCGGGTCTCTTTTTTTACAGCAGAAATACAGTAGAAAATAAAACCGAAAAATGCGTTGTATAACAAGAGTTCCTACTGTTTATTCCATTGGAATCGATGAGGTCTGGTTCGACTCTGTTGATTATGTAATCCTATGTTGTTTATTTTTGACGACATGTTGACAAATATCGTCAACAAGCAATAAAACTCAAACAAAACAATCAATACGCATTGGACAAAACCCTTATAAATCAAGGGTTTTATCCAACTAACACAGAACCCAAACAACTCCCACATGTTCCCGCATACGGTGCATGTTGAATGCATAGTCTCAACATACCGTGTTGACAATTAACGAGAACACCCAAACCCAATATGTAAATATCAGACGTCACTAGACATGTGTAATCTCGAAGATTCGAAATTAATGAGATATGACAGATATTGCTCAAACTACGGTAGCTAAGCCTTCATCAACAAAACTTCTGCAAACCCCAGTCAACTTAAGACTGGGGTTTCGTGCTTGTATGCTCAAAATAACCTATCATTTTCGACCAACCTCCCGTGAATGGCTACGTTCATTGCAGCGCTTATGGGACCCGCCGTAAAATGACGCCCAGACGCTGTTGACACCACATGAAGAATCCAATATTATAATAGTGCACTAGTTGTCTAGTGAACTGGTTCGTAAGAACGGAGGGTGGGGCTTGTGCAGCTGAACTTTAACAGCCCGAAGCCGATTTATTTGCAGATGGTCGATGAGGTCAAGAGAGCGCTGGTGCGAGGGGAGCTCATGCCCGGCGATAAAATCCCGTCGCATAAGGAAAGGGCGGAGATGTCCCAGGTGAATCCGAATACGGTGCAGCGCGCTTATCAGGAGATGGAGCGGGTAGGCCTGACCGAGACGCTGCGGGGGCAAGGCACGTTCGTCCGCAATAACCCAACGCTGCTGGAGCAGCTTCGCTCGGAGATGGCGCAGGAGGCCATGCGGCAATTCATCGCAGAAATGCGTGGTCTTGGGATTGACGCCAAAGAGATGGAACAGATGCTGCATCGGCAGCTGGCGCAAGAGGACGGGGAGGGATAGACTATGGAAAACATCGTCGAGCTGCAGGACATTCATAAACGATATTTGCTCAAGCACGCGCTGCGCGGGGTCGACCTTCAGCTCCGCAAGGGCCGTATTATTGGCTTGCTCGGTCCGAACGGCAGCGGCAAGTCGACGCTGCTGAAGATGATGGCCGGCCTGATCTATCCCAGCTCCGGCACGATTCGTGTGAACGGTCGGGAGCCGGACGTGGAGAACAAGCGGCATGTGGCCTATCTTCCCGAGATCGACCATCTATATGGGTGGATGACCGTGACCGAGACGCTGCAGTTTATTTCTGGATTCTATCCCGATTGGCAGCCGGAGAAGGCTGCCGAGATGCTGATGAGAATGGAGCTCGACGCGAACCAGAAGGTTCGTCACCTGTCGAAGGGGCTGCGAGCCCGCCTGAAGCTGATCGCTGCGCTTTCACGGAAGGTGCCGCTGGTGCTGCTGGATGAACCTTTTTCGGGTATAGATCCGTCTTCCCGGGTGAAGATAATTCGCTCGATCATCAGTGAATTCCGCTCGGAGGAGCAGACGATTATCCTCTCGACCCACTCGGTGAATGAGTCGGAGCCGATGCTCGATGACGTGATATTCCTGCAGCAGGGCCGCGTCCATACATTCGATACCGCCGAAGCGCTGCGTGCCGAATACGGCTGCTCGCTCGAGTTGATTTGGGAGAAGGTGTACGCCTAGATGGGCTTCCGACAACTATTCAAGAAAGAATGGAAAGGCACCTTTCCGGTATTTGCAGTTTATGGCGGTCTGGTCACGCTGATTCATCTGATCCTGCTGTACAAGAACGCGTCCTTGGTGAAGGACATCGTCTTCGTGTTTTCGCTTCTATTGCCTGCGATCCTCGTTGGTGTGCTTGCGGTGGGTACTGGCTTCTACCAGTTACACACGGAATGGCGGTCCAACTCGATTTATTTGCTCCTTGCCTTGCCGGTTCGGGGATGGAAGGTGCTGACCGCCAAGCTGGTGGCGGTGGTGTCTCACTTGGTGGCCACGCTATGCTGGATTCTCCTCAGCTTCTCTCTCTCGCTGCTGCGAACACAATGGGCGGATCTGCAAAACGCGGAGTGGTCGCGCTTCTGGCCTTCGCTTCTGAATTTGACGGCTCACATGTTTTGGATGTATCTGCTGATCGTCTTCGTGTTAGTGGCTCTTGTACAGTTCACTTTCCTTTGTGGCCAGCTCGTTGCCCGGATGAAGTGGCTGTTCATGATCTTTGCGTTTGTCGGCTCGCTTTGGTTGATCCTGCGGATAAGTCCGCCGCTGGCCAGCCTTCTGCTATGGACGCCGGATATTGTGCTGGGCAGCGAGTTCGATGTTCTCCATTCCGGGCCATTTCTGATCCTGTTCCTGGCTGGGGCGTGTCTCATTGGACTGAGCGGCTATATTTACGATAAGGAAGTGGAGGTATGACGATGCGGCTGCGTAGCAAGCGATTGGTGGTTCTGGTCATGGTGGCGGCGTTGTTCATCCTCTCCATTCTGGACGTAACGTTTCGCAAGGAAGAGCTGTTTGACCGGTTTGGCGATGTATTTGAAAATAAACAGCGGACGGTTGCCCATAACCAGGTGCAATCGGCGGTAAGTCTGACTGAAAAGCGCGAGCTCGAGCTTAAGCTATCTGGCGTCCGGGAGGTAGCACTTGCCACGGTCCGTAACAAGCTCACGGTGCAGCGCTCCACAGATTCGGGTATGCGGCTGAACTATACGGTGACCGTAACGGCGCCAGATGCGCTTGCAGCTCGCCGCCGTATGGATTCGGTTCAAGTAAAGGACCAGGTAGATCAAGGGGTGCTGAACCTGCATCCCGAGGCGAATGGTCGGAAGCTGGACATGGATGGGGTTTCTGTGGAGTATGTGCTGACGGTTCCGGATGGGGTCAAGCTGCAGCTGCAGAATGAGGGAGGGACGCTTGCTGTTGCAGGGGTTCAGAGTGAGATTATGGTGTCATCCGAAGGCGGTCTGGTGGAGGTTGTCGGTACGAGCGGTCCGCTCGACGTTAAGACATCCCGTGGCCACGTGTATATGAAGGATATTAAGGGTGGGATTCAACTGTCCAACCACAACAGCCAGGTGGTGGTTAAGAACGGGACTGGCGGCATGACACTCCAAAGTGAGTCAGGACGCAACGTCATTGAACGGATGATCGGGAACGTCACCGGTACTATGCGGGGCGGCCAGGTTCAGGTTCGGGAGGTAACAGGCACGCTTGAGCTACGCAGCGAGGGATCGGCGGAGACGCTGGTCGAGCGGGTTCAGGGCAACATTCGCATGGAATCCGAGGGAGACGCGAACACGCTCATTCTGCCGGAGACAGTCGGATATGCCCTCGATGTACAGGTCAGCGGAGGCGCAGTTCGGACAACGCTTCCTTTTCCGATTGAACGGTTGAAGGACGGCGAATATGGGGCGCGGTTGAAAGGAACCATTGGCAAGGGAACATGGAACGTGGTCGTGAAGTCGCACGGTGGCGATGTCCTGATTCATTCAAACTAATCTACGGGAGGAGTGACCAGCCGATGCCAAATGAGCCGATTGTCCAGCTGCTCGGGGTCAGCAAGCGCATTGGGCCCGCGACCATTATCGACGATCTCAGCTTTGACGTTGTACCTGGCGAAATCTTTGGCTTTCTCGGGCCGAACGGAGCGGGCAAAACCACCACGATCCGCATGATGGTCGGCTTGATGACCTTAACGGCGGGGGATATCCGCATCAAGGGACACAGTATTCGAAGCAGCTTCGAGCAAGCGATCCGTCATGTTGGCGCGATCGTTGAGAATCCGGAAATGTACAAGTTCCTGACCGGCTACCAGAATCTCATTCACTTTGCACGAATGGTGAAGGGTGTGACGAAGGAGCGGATCGATGAGGTTGTCCGACTCGTTAAGCTGGAGGAACGTATCCATGATAAGGTCAGCAAGTATTCCCTTGGCATGCGTCAGCGGCTCGGCGTCGCACAGGCGCTGCTGCACCGGCCGTCGCTGCTTATTCTCGATGAGCCGACGAACGGCCTTGATCCGGCGGGGATTCGCGAGCTGCGTGACTATTTGCGCAAGCTGACTCGGGATGAAGGAATTACGGTCATTGTGTCCAGCCATCTGCTTTCGGAGATGGAGCTGATGTGCGATCGGGTGGCAATTATTCAGCGGGGTCGACTCGTCGATATAAAGCCGATCGGGGAGCTGGTCGCTGGGGCGAACGTCGCTCGCACCTACCGAATCGAGACGGATGCTGTGGACGAAGGCACGGTGGCGGCGGTTGGCGAGCTTGACGGCGTGATCTCCGTTCAGGCGTTGGAGGCCGGCCTGGAGATTCAGACCGACCGCGAACGCATTCCGGACATTCTGGCTCAGCTCGTGAGCCGGCAAGTCCGGGTCTACGAGATCCAGGCGCTTCGACCGTCGCTGGAGGATCGGTTCCTAGAGATGACCGGAGGTGCGACCCATGCTTAATCTGATCCGTAACGAAAATATGAAGCTGTATCGCCGGCCGCGTACCTTGCTGATGATCGGGCTGATGATCGCCGCCGTCTTGCTGCTGTCGATCATGGAATGGTATTACGACGAAAGCCGGGGAGGGGTCTGGCAGGACGCGGTCATGCTGAAGAAACAGCACTATGAAATGCAGCTTCAGGCGCCCAACTTTAATGAGGAACAGAAGGACTATTTCCGGAAGCAGATCCTGCGTCTCGACTATCATCTGCAGCATAATATTCACACGGAAGAAGGAACCATGTGGGATGGCACCATGTCCGCCGCTGAGATGGTCGTTCTGATTACCTTGTTCACCGTGATTGTCGCCGGCGACAGCATGGCGGGGGAGTTTAGCACAGGCACGATTAAGCTGCTGCTCATCCGTCCGGCCCGCCGGCTCAAGATCATGGCATCCAAGTATATAGCGATGATCCAGTTCGGGTTGCTGCTGCTCGTCTTGCTTTTTGTCATCTCGGTGCTAACGAATGGCTTGCTCTATGGGTTCGAGGATCTGGACTTACCGCTGCTTGATTTCGATGCATCCGGACAGATTGTCGAGAAGAACATGTTCGCCACCTTGTGGCAGACGTACCTGTTGAATGGAGTAGCCACCATCATGTATGTGACGATGGCGTTCATGATCTCCACCGTCTTCCGCAGCAGCTCCCTGGCCATCGGCTTCTCGATCTTCGCGCTGTTCGCCAGCATGATGCTGCTGGAGGTGCTTCAGCCGTACGCCTGGAGCAAGTACCTGCTGTTAGCGAATCTCGACTTGACGCAGTATTTTCACGGGAAGCCGTACCAGGAGGGGATGACGCTCACCTTCTCTGTGATGATGCTGCTGGTCTACTACCTGCTGTTCAATCTCACTTCCTGGCTGGTCTTTACCCGGCGGGACGTGGCGGCCTGACGGTGTACACGCTCTGCAGCGGTTTGTATAATGTAAGGAACGTGTCGGCAGAGGGTGAGGGTGCATGGAACAGTACCGTGCGGATTGCGAGCAATGTTTCGGGCTATGCTGCCGCAAATTTCAGAGATCCCGCAGGGAATTTAATTGAGTTATATCACGAAATCTCAATGGATTAAGGATGTGTGCCGAAAATGGGAGTTTCAAATTACGATGAATTTATACAGTTGGTAGAAAAGTTTAAGATTTTTCCTTTTTCAGACTTTGTTCCTGAATATCCATCGTTGACGGCTGTGACTGCAAATAATCATTGGCATACAGGGAATGAAACGGATCCGTGGCTATGGAGAATTCGGATTGTACAAGACGGTATTGCTGCATATGGAAAGTTTTTTGGTTCAAAAGCATGTTTTATTCATACGCAACTATTCCCTGTAGTCAGATCCATCCTAACATCCGGCAAAACGGTAGACGAGAGATATAAGGATGGTCTTATTTCAAGTACGGCTTATCACATTTATAAAGTCTTGAAAGAGCATGGAAATATGGATTCACGGAATTTACGAAAATTATCAGGGTTGGATGCAAAAGAAGCCAAAAAAGAGTATGAAAAATCGCTTGTTGAACTACAAAATTATGGTGATGTAGTCATCACTGGGACAGCAAAGCAAAATGATAATGATTCAGGTTGGAGCAGCATGTGTTACGAACCATCAGAATTATGGATTAAATCAAATAAGGGGCCTAAAGACAATGTGTCCCTTAATGATGCAAAGATGTTATTGGCAGCGGAACTATCCAGAATTTGCACCGATAAATCCTATAAATACTTCGCAAAGAAACTACATTTAGAAACAAATCACAGCAGCGGTCGAGATGAAAAATCTGTACTTTAAGATTGGAGGGCGTGTATGATAGGTCTATTCTACAAGCCCTATTTTACTGTCCATCCAATTGTAGCCGATCCAAGAACGCTCGCTGGGTCTACACAAGAAAATCCCGTTCCTGCTGACAACGAGGAACGGGATATTTTACAGCTCTGCTCGGTTCAGCAATTAAACCATCATCGCCCCGATCACGGGATAATCCGTCTCAGTCGCGAGCGGGTACCATAGCGCTCCCTCATCAATTCCACAGTTCTCGACAAGCCTTACCACATTAATTCAGCGTAAACTTGAACAATGGATTTCCCACTTTTCCCAGCGAGTGGCCTTAACTGAGCTCCCTCCTTATACGATCACGTGCGTTTCAAGATAAAGTTTAGCCCGTTCGCGCTTCCGGAGTTGAACCACATCAAGATGTTAGCCCCGGGCGAAACGGAACTGGCGCTGATGTCCAGGAATATACCGCTTCCCGCGTTAATCAGGTTATATTTCGTACCGTTCTGGACGATCCACCAGCGCTGTGCCGCGGTATCGTTGCTTGCGTTCTGGACCACCGGGTTGCTCAGAACATTGATGCCATTTTTGTTCTCCATGACCTTTCCGGTGAGGTAATTGGTTATTTTGTATGTTCCGTCGTTCTGTCGCTGGAACAGGAAGATCTGCTCCTTCGAGTTAACTGTTCCCTTCGCAGCGGTTTTAAACTGAGTACCGTCGTTCGAGTCGGCTATGCTTATATTTGTTACGTTGGTGTTGTTGGTGATGAAATAATAGGCATCCTGGATAGCCGCCGCCAGAATGATTGGCTTCCATACGGCGTACAAGGTGACGCTGGCGTCTGCCGTATAGCTCTGTGTCGGCGTGTATACTCGGGTAGTTCCCGCGCTGTTTGTATCCCAACCGTCAAAGTAGTAGCCCGTGCGGGTCGGGATCTCCCCTGACAGGTTCAGGTTGATGCCGCTATACTTCATCTGCGGCGCCGGCGCGTTCGTGCCGCCGTTGGAGTCGTAGCGTATAGACAGACCCGCGGGATTCAAGCTGAAGTTTAGCCCGTTCGCGCTTCCCGAGTTGAACCACATCAAGATGTTCGCCCCTGGCGAAACGGAACTGGCGGTGATGTCCAGGAATATACCGCTTCCCGCGTTGACCAGGTTGTATTTCGTACCGTTCTGGACGATCCACCAGCGCTGCGCCGCCGTATCGTTGCTTGCGTTCTGGGCCACCGGGTTGGCCAGAACATGGACGCCGTTCTTGTTCTCCATCACCTTTCCGGTGAGGGAATTGGTTATTTTGTAAGATCCGTCGCTCTGCCGCTGGAACAGGAAGATCTGCTCCTTCGAGTTGACCGTTCCCTTCGCAGCGGTTTTGAACTGTGTACCGTCATTCGAGTCGGCTATGCTTATATTTGTTACGTTGGTGTTGTTGGTGATGAA
>NZ_FMYY01000018.1:0-21864 GCF_900101595.1 Paenibacillus sp. cl123 | reverse complement strand
GGATTCAAGCTGAAGTTGAGCCCGTTCGCGCTGCCGGAGTTGAACCACATCAAGATGTTCGCCCCTGGCGAAACGGAACTGGCGCTGATGTCCAGGAATATACCGCTTCCCGCGTTGATCAGGTTGTATTTCGCACCGTTCTGGACGATCCACCAGCGCTGCGCCGCCGTATCGTTGCTTGCGTTCTGGGCCACCGGATTGCTCAAGACATTGACGCCGTTCTTGTTCTCCATGACTTTTCCGGTGAGGGAATTGGTTATTTTGTAAGATCCGTCGCTTTGCCGCTGGAACAGGAAGATCTGCTCGTTCGAGTTGACCGTTCCCTTCGTCGCGGTTTTGAACTGCGTACCGTCGTTCGAGTCGGCTATGCTGATATTTGTTGCGTCGGTGTTGTTGGTGATGAAATAATAGCCATCCGCCACCGTCGCGGGAACGATCGGCTTCCATACGGCATACAAGGTGACAGTGGCGTCTGCCGTATAGCTCTGTGTCGGCGTGTATACCCGGGTAGTTCCGGCGCTGCTTGTATCCCACCCGTCAAAGTAGTAGCCCGCGCGGATCGGGATCTCCGCTGACAGGTTCAGGTTGACGCCGCTATGCTTCATCTGCGGAGCCGGCGCGCCTGTGCCGCCGTTGGCGTCGTAGAATACCTGATTAGCATTGAACTTAAAGTCAACCACTACCGGATAATGGTCGGAGCTATTGATGGAGCTATCGTTTACATATACCCTATGGGTCAGAGCGGTGAGGAAGCTCGGGTTATAGAAAATCAGATCTTCATTGACTCCATTTGTACTTCCGACGCCCACCTCATGGAACGTGCCGTATCCCGGGGTGTGTTTGACCAGGGCGTTGTCGGTTGCGTCTAGATATCCGTTCTGGATTACAAAATTATAAGGTGTATGACCTTTCCAGAAGAACCAGTCTCCACTAAGGATAACGGGGATCTCCCCGTATTTTGCCAACAATTCATTTACTCTGTTAATCGTTTGCTCGGCAAAGAAAGTAAATTTCCCTCCGGGCATCGCTTGACTCGCATAATGGTTGTTCGAAACAAGGAAGACATAGCCTGTCGCCAGTTCCTTGAACAATCCCCATGTTTGCTGATGGAAGTAAACGCGCTCACCGCCGTAAAGTCTGAAACCTGAGTCTATGACCGCGTATTTTCCGGTACGATAGGCGATCGGAGGTTCCTGATAGGACCCTAGTCTCGGGTCTTCCAGGTCTGAGAAGTCGTAAGCGTTCTCAAAAGGAGCTTTGTCAATCGTATAATAGTCTTTAATTAATTCCGCAATCCGGTAAGAAATATCATTTAAAAATTCATTGAAGGTAATGATGTCCGGCAAAGTCGCAAGGTAGATATCTGCCGCAAGCTCAGCGCGCTGCTGGAAGGAAAGGCCTTTTACGAACTCCGGGGAAGGAAAATATATATTGATTTGCATGACTTTAAGGTCCGTATCGGCGGGAGACAGCGCAAACGCCTCCGCTTTGCAATCTCCAGACAGATTCAGGCCGGTTCCTATTTCCAAACCGCCCAGTCCGTTTATATAAGCTTCAAATGCGTTTACCGCCTTGTCGCCCGACATCTTGCCCTGATTGACTATAAGCAGCTTATCGCCCGCCGTCTTAATCGTATAATAGACATTGGGCCTGTCGTACGCTGTGTAAATGTCTCGGCTGGCCTGCCTCGAGGTGCTGCCCACAAGAATTTCGTAGCTGCTTTCGGGCTTGGTATCGGGAACGACCTCTAAATTCGCCCCTGTTTTATTCAGGATAATGTCGCGTACGCTGTTTGCCGCTTCCTGTGAAAAAACCAGTTTCGAGTCATAGACGATTTTGTATACCGTGATCGGATTGCTGTTGATGGTGTAGCTTGAAACGCCGCTGTCCCATGCGCCTTCTTCCTCCTCCTCACTGTCCTGCATGATAAGACCGGCATATACCTTTATGTTTTTGATGGCGGATTTTACCGTACCCGGAGTGGTAGTGTCGGCGAAGACATCTTGAACGGCCAGGGACAGAACATCGCTGGTATATCCATAGGCAAGATGGTCTTGCAGGGGTTTGCCTACATCTCCGGTAAGAAGCTTGACTCCGTTGATGTAAACGGTCATCTTGTAACCGTCAATCTCAAGGGCCACATGATTATAGCCATCATCAACATAAATGCTACCAGCCTGCATCATGGAGTTGGAGTACTCGGCATAGGGCGCGTAACCGTTAGGATTCTGACCATACAATAAGGTGCCTTTACCCTCGGGATTGTCCTCAAAACCGGCCGTACTTACATAAGAACCGTTGGTGCTGATGCGAAGCCCGGTGCCTGCGTCCACCGGCTTTTTATTTTGATAGGTTACGGTATATTTGGAGCGGGAATTAAGAGAGAGGTTGGTATAGCCTCCATATAAAGCTTGGTTCGCAACATAGTGTCCGTATAAGGTTGTGCCCACGACGCTGTTATTCAAAGTGGATATCGTTGCGCCTTCAACCGCGTCATAAGAGTAGGTCGCCATGTCCTTGGAAGATTGGTGGTCTATACCTGGAGTATATATGGCGCCCTGCGCTCCCGCTGCAGGCACCGTTAGATCGGAAATATCAAGCAACAGCTGGCCGTTAGCCACCGGTGTTATTCCGTCGCGAACCAACAAGCCCTTGTATACCTTTACGTCACCCAGCTTCACAAAAACGTCGGCGCCATATGTGAACAGGATCATCGATAAATTCTCGGTTCCAAAGTCCAGAACAGGAGTAGTCCCGACAAATTTATAGACACCGCCCGATCTTATGTAGCATGAGATAACGCCTGTTTCGCCGTCTACCTCATACTTGAAATATTGAGTCGCCCTTCCGTCCTGATCGATAATCGTATCCTTTTCCGGATAGGTAACATACCCATATCCTTCAGGACCATGTTCACGACTGCCGATTTGATACCTTGCCACATACATCTGTCTGGAAGCGAAGGTATGAAAGCCATAGGATAAAGCGCCGTTGCCGTTAAGGTTCTGCGAATCGTTGAAGATGTGGACGCCCGCACTTCCAGAACCCTCATTTGTGCTTCGGGTTATCGAATACTCAACCGTATAGCTGTTGTTCTTGAGCGGCATATTCGGAATTGCACCGCCCCAGAAATAACCGGACCCTGCTGCTCCGGTAATCGTCACCGAAGAACCGTCCTGTGAAACTTCTGCATCTGGAGTTCGCAAGTCAGCTTTACGGATAAATCCCCAGATAGAATCATTGAAATTTGCTTCATACAGCAGCTGTCCCTCCTGAGATCCGAGAGCGTTCACCGATGTGGGCATAGCCGGAAATAGCGTAAACAACAAGAGCCCTGCGAGCCAAATGGAGAGCAATCTTTTCATCATAACAAAATCATCCTCCCATACTTTTTATAATTCAAGCAAAACCCGTCGAGTGGGGCGGCCATGATTGCGGGTGCTTTCGTACACAGCGGCAGTCATGCCGCCAGGATTCACCTCCACGACCCAGAAAGAGGTGCGTGTCCGCCCATCCACCACTGAACGCAAGGTATGATAACCGATGCCGTTCTTCACGCTCTTATGTCCGGTGTGCATATGTCCTTGAAGCACCACCACGCGCTTATTGCAGGTTTCCAATATGCGGCGCACCTCTGAGGCATTTCTGATGACATGGGGGTCCTCCATGTCATCCAGAAGGGCGTGCACCATCAACACGACGATATCCGGCTGTGCCGCCGCCAAATCGGCCTCGAGCCAGCGCAGCTGGGACTGGGGAACGTAGCAATCGTCCCATCTCCCTACCCCCCACCGGTGGGGCATACCCTCGGCGGTGAAGTTGCAATCCAGCGCAACGAAGTGCACACCCTTGTGGTCAAAGGAATACCAGCTCTGTCCGCCCGGCATCTCCCACAGCGCGACCAGTTCGCTGCGAGGCACGGAGTCCACGTCGTGATTTCCGAGCAGATGATACATGGGTCCGTGAAACTGGCGCAATACCGGCATGATGGCTGCCAGGGCCTCCCGGCCCTTGTCCGGCTGACCGGGCCAGTCGATAAGGTCACCCAGGTGTACGCAAAAATCCACGGGCACACCGTTGAAAGCATCCATACATTGACGCGTTTTTCCCAAGGCGTTCCGGTAATACCGCCCCATTCGCATGGGGCGGTCTGCATATTGGATGTCTGCCAAAAGACCAAAGCTGAACGTTTCCATCTCTTTGCTCCTTCGCTTGCGCTTTTTTGTGCTTGTTCCTGTAAAAAGCAGCCCCGGAATCCCAGGGCTGGTTTCCGTCAATTGATATTGTATAGCAATCCGCTTGTATTGTTGTCCAGTCCCTCCGAAGACAGGTGTGAGGTATCACCGATGCACACCAGCCGCGGGTTTATCCGGTGCTTATCATATTGCTCCAGAAGCACCGTCGACACCGAGGTGGGGGGCAGCCAGATCGAGCGCCAGAGCGCGGCTACCGGTATGTCCATGATCAGGGACAACAACGCGAGGCCCGAGCCATGGTGGCAGAATATCGCCACATCGTTGCCCGCAAGCGGGGCATCGGCCGTCCAGCCTTCGTCGGTCACCTGGATGTGAGCTTGCCGCAACCATTCGAGCCAGCCCATATGCAACTCCCGGAAACGGTTGGCGGTTTGGGGTTGTGGGAACAGATCGCTGTTTGCCCCTTGGTTTTCTTTCCCCCCCTCGGCCTTGTGCAACTGATGCCCCGGCAGGTTCCAGATGACCACCGGGTCCGGCAGCACGCTTGAATGAGGGTTGGCTGTCAATTCCCCCATCTCCCGTATCCATTCCAGAGTTTGCACGGGTATCCCTGTTCTATCGGCGGTATAACGGGCGGTGGCCAGAGCCCGCCCCATGGGTGACGAGCAGATGCGCACTAGAGGCAAGCGCTCCATGCGCCGGGCCAGCGCCTGGGCTTCTCTTTTGCCCAGGTCCGTCAGGTTGTCATTCGGGTAATCCGGATCGCCGTGTCGAATAATATGTAGCCTCATTTTTTAGTGTCCAATAAGGCTTGAGCTTCTTTTTGTGCCCGTTGCAGCGTAGCGGGGATGTCAGCCTTTTTCAGGAAGCTCTCATCCAACGCCAATTTGAAGACGTTGGACACATCGCCGAAATTTTTCCGGATCATGAAAGGGCTCTGCAGGATCGGAAGCAGCTCTACGGTCGTGGCATATTGTGGCTTCTTGGCGAACATGTCCTTAATTTGGGGCAGATCGTAGGAAGACTTACGCACCGCGAAGTACCCGGTGGCGGTCATCCACTCGGCGGAAACTTCCGGGCTGGTCATGTATTTCACAAACTTCCAGCTGGCATCGATCTTCTCCTGAGGGTGCTTGCCGATGATAATGAAGCCGCCTCCGCCCAAGAGGGAAACAGGTTTTTTACCGTCGCCGGCGGGAAGAGGGGCGATACCCCAGTCGAAAGTAGCGGTCTTGGACACATTGCCCAGAGAGCCGCTGGAGTTTGTCATGATGGCGGTGGTCCCGGCCAGAAAATTCTCTGCCGCTCCGCCGTAGCTGGTGTTGTCCTGAGCCAGACCGGCATCCATGAGCTCTTTAAAGAAGGTGACGGTTTCGATGAGTTTGGGGTTGTCAAGGGACATGTTGTCGATATCCTTATGAACAGCGCCGCCATTGGAGAGCGCCAAGGCCTCGGTCATCCAGTTGTCGCCCATAAACTCAAACGGTACAAGCTTAGCATTATAAGCCTTGAGAGCTTTGGTAACCGTTTTCAATTCGCTCCAGGTAGCTGGTGGTTTCTTGGGGTCCAGGCCGGCGGCTGCCAAAATATCTTTATTATAATAAAGAATAGTGCCGCTGTGCTGGAAAGGCATACCGTACAGCACGTTGCCTGGGTAGCTGAACAGCGTGAAGAAGCCCGGTACATAGTCGTCTAGAAAACCGGAGGGTTCCTTGGCGATCAGGGTGTTCATATCCACCAGTGCGTTTATGCTGAGCAGGTTGGAGAGGTTGTAACCGCTGAGGACCACGTTGGGGGCATTGCCGCCCGAGATGGCAGTCAGAGTCTTTTGCAGCGTTTCATCGTAGTTCCCGGTGAAGGTGGCGGTCACGTGGATGTCTTTGTTAGCCGCATTGAATTTTTCCACAATCTTCTCCATAGCAACGGCCAGGGGACCCGAGGTCTGGGTGGGGAAATAATAGACCAGTTCAACCACCTCGCCCTTACTGGCAGACGCCTGGGTGCCTCCCGGAGTAGCTGAGTTGCCGCTGCAACCCGCCAGAAAAACGAGAATCAGAGACAATGCCGTACCGAGCAGTGCAAACCATTTGTTGTTCTTCATATGATCGTTTCCTCCATTCAAGTAATTATTTATTACACACCCAAACCGTGCATAATATCAACGACACAGGCTATTGCTGGGCCAAGGCTGGAGACGCGACCGGCTATTTGATGCCTGAGGTGACGAAGCTATCTACCAGCTGGCGCTGGAAAAACACCAAGGCCACCAAGAGCGGCAATATCACCAAAATGGCTGCCGACATGGTCAACCCCCATTCCGAGGCGCTTTCTGCCTGAATGCCAAAGTAGGCCAGGCCTACGGCAAGGGTGCGCATTTGCACGGATTCGGTGATGACCATAGGCCAGAAATAGGAGTCCCATTGATACACCAGGGATGTGATTGAGAACGCGATAATGCGAGATTTTATCATGGGAATGCCAATCACCAGCATATACCTGAAATCGCCGCAGCCGTCGATGCGGGCACTGTCTCTCAGTGCGGTGGGTATCTCCATAAACGCCCCGCGGAATATGATGATAGATATAGCCGAGGCAAAGCTGGGAAGGGCGATGCCCAGCAGGGTGTTGTACAGGTGCAGCCCGTTGATGATGAGGTAATTGGGCAGCAGCAGGCTTTCCGGGGAAACCAGAAGCCGTGCCAGCACAAACAGGTAGAAAAAGCTCTGAAACTTGAACTTAAAGCTGGAGAAAGCGTAGGCAGCCGGAATACTGATGCAAAGCTGCGCCACCAAGACCACCACAGCAACGATGATGGTGTTTTTGTAAAAAACACCCCAAGGTGCGCGGCGCAACACTTCCTTCATATTCTCCACGAGCATGAACTCCGAGGGGATGATGGAGAGCGGATGCTTCAGTATGTCCATCTGGTCCTTCATGCTGGTGATGAAGATCCAGGCCAAGGGGAATAGAAACACAAGACTGGCAAGCAGAATAATGGCGTTAAACACCAGCGTGGACGTCATTTTTTTGCGGGTGGCCGCCATGACGCTTGTATCCCGGACATGCTTTCCTACATTAACGCTCATACTCCACCCTCCGCTCGCCAAGTCGTAGATAAACGATTGTGAATACAAACAATACCAGCAGGAATATCGTGCTCATGGCACTGCCGTAACCAATTCGCCGGTTGATAATGCCTTCTTGATAGATGTAATACATCAGCACATTGGACGAATGACCGGGGCCGCCTTGGGTCATGATGGCAACGAGATCCATAGATTGGAAGCTGCTGGTCACGGACAGCAGACAGACCACAAACAGCGTGGGCGTCAGCATGGGCAGTGTAATCTTGAAATAGCGCTTGATAGGACTATCTGTTTCCAGTGCTGCGGCCTCATAATAGTCTTGGGAAATATTCTGCATCCCCGCCAGAATTAGCAAAAAACTGAACCCTAGTGATTTCCACACCGAGACGACGATGAGTGCCAGCAAGGCGTATTCGTAGCTGTTTAACCACTGAATACGCTGGTCAAGCAGCAAGTTGATGGCGCCGCGGGAAGGGTTGTACATGTAAATCCACACCATGGCGGCCACCGCAATGGGTAACACGAACGGGTAAAAGGCCGACATCCGGAATAGGGTGCGGAACTTAACGGCTTTGCTGTTGGCTATCGCCGCAAACAGCAACCCCAGCACCACGGTGAGAATGACTTGGGCAACGCCGTAAATGGCTGTGTTCCCAACGATGCGCCAGAAGTGCCGATCCTCGTTGATGGCTGCATAATTTCCAAGACCGATAAATTCCATTCGGGTAAAGCTGACGTTAGTGTCCATAAAGGATAGGTATATGGTTCGCAGCATGGGGTAAACACTGAACGCCCCAAAGATGATGACCATAGGCAAAATATAAAGATACGGTTTAACTGATCTATTGACCAAGGATCCTCTGCTCAATAGCTTCCCTCCGTTCCATTCACGGTTTAGGTCGTAAAACAATCAGTGGGGTACTTTATAGACATGATTCCCGGATAATAAGCTCCGGTTTGATGATATCATGCTTCTCTGGGCTGGGGTCGAAACCATCTTTAATCATGGAGACGATTCTGTCACTGGCCACTCTTGCGTGCTTATCAACAAAGGTGCGCACTGTGGTAAGGCGCGGAGAAAACCATTGGGCCATGGGAATGTCGTTGCTGCCTATCACCGATATCTGACCCGGCACCGAGATTCCGTTGTCCTGTAACGCGCTGATGACTCCCAGTGCCATGGTGTCGTTATAGGCAAATATGGCGTCGTATTGGCGCATGCGATCCAGGTTGGCAACTACGGTGTCGTAGCCCGATTTGAAATCAAAGTTGGTGAAATAGATATCGTCTTCCGAGATTCCCATATTTTTTTCCGCCAAAGCATCCATGAGGCCCTGCGTCGTTATATCGCCGGACTGATGGTTTCGGACGCGAAGATACGCAATGTGCTTGAATTTTCGCTTTGCTAAATGTTCGCCCACCAGATATCCCATCGTATAGTTGTCGAGAGAGACGCTTGGGATGAATTGCATTTTCTCGTTGCATCTCGTCATGGAGAACAAGTGGATGGAAAGCCCCTTTAAATACTCGATGACCTCGTCATTTTCAATCCTGCGGAAGAGGACCAGTCCCGCCAACTGCCGCTTTTTGATCACCCTGTCCAGTGCGGCCACATCGTCAGTCAATGTCACGTCGTTCAGAAGAATGGGATCGAAATCATGCTTCGACAGCGTCTCCTGAAGATAGCTGAATTGAAAGGTCCGGAAATCGTCCTCCATGAAGCTGCGGAAATAAGAGTACATCAATATTCCTATGGAATTGGAGGTTTGGGTCCGTAGGCTCCTGGCATTCATATTGAACTCGAAATTGTGTTTTTGGGCCAGCTCGAGTATTTCTTGCTTTCTGAGCTCCGATATTTGATCTGATCCGTTAAGGGCGCGTGATATGGTCGATTGTGAAACGCCAATGAGCTTGGCCAATTCCTTCGATGTCATTCGCATTTCGCTTTAATTACATCTCCTTTGCTACATGCATCTTCTCAGCCAGTGCACTTGGTGGAAGAGCCTCAATTTATGCATACGTATGCGTTAGCGGAGTTGTACAAAGTTCCGCATTCGTATGCATTGATTGCTTTATATCATGGTTCAAGTTTCCTTGTCAATCATTTTGTGAAGAACAGGAGAAGTAAGGCAGCCAGGCTGGAATATTGCACGAGTTTGCCATTCATGCAAAGATTGACGCAAGGTGCAGATCTTAAGAAAAAGAATGGAAGGAATGAGGACCATAAAATCATTGTCGATCAAGCGGAAGCTCATTCTCTATTTCTTGGTGTTTTTCTGTTTCCCGCTGCTTGTTTTGGGTTCCATCTGGTATAATAAGTCAGTTTCTGAGATTGAGAATAATACAATTAACCGAGCAATTGATTCAGCAGATGAGCGATCAGCTTGATGAATACTTCGCTAATATTCGTTCGGATACATTCCCTTTACCGGGTCATCCCTTGATTCAGAAGATTATCAAGCTCAACCTGGATGATTCCTACGAAAAGTATCGGTTAAACGAACAGATGAACAGCGATTTGTATCAGAAGTTAATGTACAGTCGCAAGGATATGATGGGGTATTCCATTATGGCCGGCAGCGGCGATAGCTTTGGGATGGTAGATATGAGGAGCCGTATTAAGGATTGGTCAATTATAGGCGCATTCGAACAAAACTTCGGAATTGTGGGAGCTTATACGACTATCGGGTTTCCAGTTGTAACCGTATATAGAGTCATTATTGATAATTCTTCCTATCAAATTACCGGACTTATAGGTATGGATTTTTCAATGGATCCTATATCCATTTTTTCAAAAATATTTCGTGAAGGGTGCTATGCTGGGGTCGCTGAAAGAGTAGCAGGCTGCGCGAAAATAGCTGTTTCTGAATGAAAACCATAAAAGTTTTTACAAGTGAGGCCGGGGAAATGCAGCGGTTGGAGCTAACTTTGGACGATTCCACGCAGGATATACAATTTATCGTAGTGCAATCAAGTGAGTGGCTGATTCTCCGGTTTGACTGGGAAGAGCGGATGACATGGGGAGAATTGAGGCTGATTGACCCTGATGGACGGCTTAGGTTCACCTATATGGATGTACACGGAAACCGTGCCGCGGTTATTCACCGTGAACAGAAGTTTATCAGCTAATCGTATTGATCGGACAGTTTTTTACTGACCCACCTTGTTTCGGGATGGTAAACCGCTAAGTTTCCCCCGCGGGTTTTGTTTATGCCGTTGTAGTTCTTTTGTCAAAGCCTCACTCGTTCATACCATTCGACAAGCTCTAGCGAAGGCGAAATATGTAGCTCCTGCATTAATAGCGTTTCGTATTGCTTGTACTGGGCTTGGAGTGCTTTCCAGTCCTTCAATAGGGCGAAGCCTTGCATAAGCTGCATATTCGCCTCCTCGTCCAATTCGTTGCGCCGCACCAGCCCTCTGGAAATCTGAATGGCCTGGCGGATCTGATACTCGTGTTCGAGCTGCCAATAAACGAGACGTTTGGCAAATGCCTCGTACAGGTCGCCGAGCCGTTCGGATTCGACAAGCGCCCATTCATAGGATTTATCCTCGAACAAATCGCCGGTATACATTTTCTCAACGGCAAGCGCATGATCTATATTGCTTCTATCTATGGTGTTGAGATGGGCTAGCTGCTCTTCGAAATCTATAAAATCGACTTTGATCTGCTCAAGTCTCATTTGATAATACTCGCGATCCGACATGAGAATCGTCTTTAACCCATACGTCGACAATGTCCGGCGCAGCTGGTACAACGCGGTGTTGAGGTACAGCTCGGAATTTTTCCCTTCTCTATAGTGGAACAAGTCTTCTAAGATTCGGCTCTTGGCAATACGCTGCCCGCGGCAGAGCAATAAGTAAGCGAAGAGCTCCTGGCTTTTGCGAGACATCCACTTTAATGCTTCACCTTGAAGGCCGTTCGTTTGCAGTCCTCCTAAGCCTGCGACAAGCAGACGCTGATTCCTGGTGTCTTCAGAATCAGGCTTCCCCCCGCGCCTTCGGGCGGCTCTCGCGACGGTTTCCTCCAGCCTTTTCCGGGTAACAGGCTTTACGATATAGTCCAAGGGATAAGCGTCGAACGCATCCAGAGCAAAATCCTTATGGGACGTCACAAATACAATGTCCAGATCGGCGTGGTTTTTCCGCAGTTCAATAGCCAAATCCAAGCCGCTGTCTTGGGCAATCATGATATCGACAAAGGCAAGGTCTACGGCATGCCGCGCGGCAAACGCAATAGCCTCTGCATGGCTTTGCGCCGTACCTACGATATGAACCCCATCAATTCGCGACAGAAGCTGGCTTAGTGCTAACAACATCGCCGGTTCGTCATCAATTAGCATTACGTTCATACTGGTTCCTTTCCGGGTCTGAGGCATTCAGCGAAAAGTAAAACACCGTTTTCTGATTCGGCACACTTTCCACCCTAATTTCTCCGCCGCTCATCCGCACGAATTGTTGGCAGACCTGTAGTCCCAGCCCTGTCCCTCTCTCCCCGGCCGTACCCGTTGTCGATACCAGCTTCAGCGGATCAAACAATTCTCCGATTCGTTCCGCCTCTATGCCAACCCCGTGATCGCAGACTGAAATGATGACTTGATTGCCTTGGGCCTCGGCTTTCACGATAATTTTGCCGTTCCGTTTGGAAAACTTGATTGAATTCGTAATGAGATTGCGAACGATAAGCTGGACAGCCTCCCGATCCGCATACACGTCTATATGGCTGTCGATGTCGATATCGATCGCGACTTGCTTGGCTTCGCTTTTAATCCGCAGCGAATAGCAGGCTTCCTCAACCGCATCGGCTAATCGTAATCGTTCGGGCTGCAGCAGCAACCCTTCCTTTTGGCTGCGGAACCACTCCAGCAGGTTTTCGATCATCACAAATGTGTTTTGGATTTGCCCGTTCAGGGCATCAATCACCTCTTGATGCTGAGGGCGGAACAAGGTTTTATCCGCTTCCAATACTTCAATTAAGCTGGCCTGAACGGCTAACGGATTCCGGATGTCGTGGGAGACGATGGCAAACAAATGATCCTTCAGCTGATTGAGCTTCACGATGTGCTCCATTTGCCTATGCTTGTCTGTAATATCGAACACGACGGACACAGTTCCCTGAGCGGCCTTCTGACTGGGGGAAACCGGATACACCTTGATCGAGTAGACGCGGGATTCGCCATTTACCTCGGCGTTTACTTCCATGTCCTTGGTTTTCATGTGCTTGCAAGCGTACAGCCACTCCGGCCAGTGGGCCAACAGCTTGTCGATAGGCTGTCCAGTTATCGGACTATTGTCAAGAGTCACCAATAAGGGCTCGACATAGATATTGGTATCGATGATGATCCCCCTGTGATTGACGATGAGTATGCCTTCCTCCATCGTCTCGACCACCATGTTTCTAGCAAGCGGCACGACCGAGAACATACGGTAACGGATGACAAGCCATAGCATGGCCATCCCCATAAACCCGCAATAGACCGAGAGGGGAAGGAGCCAAGGCGTGAAAGACGGATTCAAGGATTTGACCATTTCCATTGCAGCAGGAATACAACCGCACAATATTAACAAAATGCCGGGCTTGCGAAGCTCCGGGCGCACTCGGCGCAGGTAGATAAACAAATAAAACACGCAAACCGAGATAACCAGGTAACAAATAATATGAAAGGCAATCGAATAGGCGGTTTTGCTTACTTCCAGATGCCCTTGGTTCAATTCAGCATGCCAAAAAAGAAGATGATGGTAGGAATTCGTCCATATTAGCAAGGACCATGCCAAAAAAACGGATAGAATCTGAAGCATGCGCTTCGGACGTAAATAGTCGTTTTTGTCGAATAAAGCCAGCACGAAGAAAACCATCATCGGTACGACAAACAGCAAGCTGGTCTGTTGGATGTTTCGGAACAGCATTTTGGCAGCAAAGCTTTCGCTGTTCAGCTCCATAATGACGCTTCCGGCATAAGTGACACGGCAAGCCATAACCCAGGCGAAATAACGGATTCCCCGCTCCTGGCTGTAGAAGAAGGCGTAGCATAAAAACATGACCATCAAAAAAACAGAAACGAGCATGGCCACATTGGATAGTGTAATACTCATCGCTCCGAGAGTCTCCTTACCCGCGATAAACAACAGCTCCTCTTCATTATAACGCACGTTAGGAAGGGGTCAATTCTTTCATAGTTTATTCATAGCGGTTTGTTATAGCGGGTTTTGCTGGATAGCGGGTTATTTCCGCTCGATATTCATTTATTGAGGCTGCCATGCAATTCTCCGCATCGCATTCCTACTGTTAAAGCCACATCATCATCCGCCAGTGGCACGGCTCCATCTGAAGTTGTACTTTGTCTTCTTTACTTATACTACATTGCTTTAAATTAACTGATAGTATCATAATATAGAGAAGCTAAAAGCTCATAGGAAGGGAGCGAGCGGTATGATACGTGCGGTTCTTATCGATGATGAGGAGAGCGCTTTGGATTTACTAGATATTTTGCTGAACCAGATCGGCGGCTTCACTATAGCAGGGCGTTTTATGAATCCGTTCCAAGCTTTGGATGCGCTTGAGGCGTTGAAGCCTGACGTCGTGTTTCTGGATATTCAAATGCCCGGCATGTTAGGTATAGAGGCTGCGAGACGAATTAAGGCGGTACGGCCCACCACCCAGCTAGTTTTTACGACGGCATATTCGGATTATGCGCTGGAGGCTTTTGAAATCCACACCGTGGACTATTTATTGAAGCCCTTTACGGTCGAAAGATTGCAAATGACCGCTTCGCGTCTTGTGAAACTTGAACTGGAAGCAGAAACCGACGCCCCGACTGACGTTCTCAAGAAGACTGCGCGCACTTATGTACAATGCTTCGGTGGGTTTCATATTCATATAGATGCAGGATTGCTACCTTGGAAAACGAACAAGGTCAAGGAGCTTTGCGCTTTTTTGGTCCAACAGGATGGCAAATACGTAGATGCCGCTGCTATGATCGAATCCATATGGCCGGAATCCGAGCTCAAGAATGCCAGAACCTACTTTTATACGTGTATGTCTTTCCTGCGAAAAAGCTTTCAAGAGTACGGCATTCCGGCAAGCGTGGAAAAAATGGGCAGAGGCTACGCCATAGATATGAGCGGATTGGACAGCGATGTGTCGGAATTTTCCTCGATGGCTGATAAGGTGTTAGCGGGAGATGGCATGAACGAGTTCCATTATGAACGATTGACGTCCCTGCACGCGGGAGAGTACTTGGAGGATATCGACTCCAGATGGGTGATATGGCGGCGGGAAGAGCTCAAATCGAAGTATATGGGCGCCTTGCGGACGATGTATGCTCATTTTGAGCGTGTTGGAAACTTGACGCTCGCGGCCGACTGCTTGCAGCGCATTCTGGCCCTTGCACCTGATTCCGAGAAGGATGGCCGTGAACTGATCCAGCTTTACATGAACACGGAAAAGCGAAGCGAGGCTGTTAAAGTGTATCGGCAATTGGACCGATCGGTTCGGCTGAATCTGGGCTTGGAGCTGGAAGAGGCAACTGTCCGGCTTTTCAACAGCATTGCCCCGGGCAGGTCAAGAGAACATGATGACTAAAAAACTGGCGGCAGCGGCCGTTACCTTCATCCTGTTGGCAGCCACCTATGGACTTCTGTTTCAAGCATTCAGATCAATCCCCACGAACATGCCCGCCGCCTCCCAGGGCTTGATGGACCTGGCAGACTGGAATTTTGCGAGAGACGGGAACGTGACGTTGGACGGCGAATGGGAGTTTTACCCCGGCGTCTTGCTCGGTCCTGAGGATTTCCAAGCCGGCTACGGCTCGGACGATTCCCCCGCTATGACGCGGACGCTGCTTCAGGTGCCTGGATCATGGACCGAGCATATGGATACGTTTGGCGTTGTCACCTACAGGCTGCAAATCCGAGTAGCGGAAACGGGTAAAACGTACGGACTCAAGACCTCCTCCATTCAAATGGCCAACCGCATCTTCATGAACGGCTTGGAGATCGGCGCAAGCGGTGAAGCGGCGGAAGAACCGGCTTATCAGGCAGGCAACAAGCCATACGTCAGCTATTTTCCCTTGAGGCCGGGATGGAACGAAATGATCGTTCAGGCGGCGAACTTTGATTTCCAAGTCAGCAGCGGCATGATCAATTCGATCGCATTCGGTTATTCCGAGCAAATTTCCAGCTTACGCGATCAAGCGTTTGCCCACGATTTGATCTCGAGTTGCAGCTTTCTTATTATGGGCTTGTATTTTATCGGCCTGTATACCCAGCGTACTGGCGACCGATCGCTGCTTGTATTCGGATTACTGTGTATTTGTATTCCCCTGTTCCAGTCGACACGCGGAGAGAAGCTGCTGCTTGTCTTATTCGACTATGTTCCGTACTGGCTCTACATTCGCATTCAGACGATTTCTGTTTTTACGGCAGGCATGATGCTGCTGCTGTACGTTTATACCGGATTTCGTCCATTTAGCTCCAAACGGATCGTGTATACAGGAATCGCTATCGGCTTAGCTCTGACGGTATGGGCAGCGGGGTTTATTGACTTACCCTATAACAAAACCTTGCAGCATCTGACGACAGCGTATGCCACCCTTCCTTTTCTTTACGCGACGTATGTTTTCGTGCTGGCTGCTTTTCACCGCGTAGAAGGCAGCCTGTACCTGGTTATAGCCGCTATCGCCTTGAATTATCATTCGATGCTTCAAAGCACGAATGTATATGCCAATGTGCCTCTGCATTCGTTTGTGCCTATTGAGGTCATTATTTTCCTGCTAATGCTCGCTCTGCTCATGTCACACAGGTTTTCCAACGCCTTCAAAAAGATCGAACAGCTTTCCGTCCAACTGTTGAAAGCCGATCAATTAAAGGACGACTTTCTCTCCAGAACGTCGCATGAATTCAAAACTCCACTGCACAGCGTGATTACCATTTCGCAATCGATGCTGGATGACAAGCACAATCCGCTTCCTGTCGCGCAGCAGGAAAAGCTGGGGCTTGTGCTGGCTGTTAGCAAAAGGCTCGCGCAGCTCGTGCTGGATATTCTGGACTTGTCCAAGCTCAAGCAGGGCGACTTGATTGTGCAGCCCATACCGGTTGATGTTCGTTCGACGGTGGATCTCGCCTTACGCATCTTTTCTTTCTCGACTGCCGATAAAAACGTTCGTTTAATAAACCTTGTGCCCGAGGATTTACCCCATGTGTATGCGGATGAGAATCGTCTTCGGCAAATCTTGAACAATTTGCTCGATAACGCGATCAAGTACACGAAATATGGGAGCATCGAGGTAGCGGCCACGTATGAGGGTGGAAAAATCGAAGTTTCTGTCCAAGATACAGGAACGGGAATCGATGAGCAGGAGCTTGAGCATATTTTTGAACCGTTTCGAACCTACGATCTTGCCGGTGGACAAAGCTTCGGGCTGGGGCTCCCCATCGTCAAGCAACTGCTGGAACTGCAGCACGGAGACATTTCGGTTTCCTCTGTGAAAGGCGAAGGAACGGTGTTCACGTTCCGCCTTCCTTCCGCCGAAGCCCCGGTCAATACGAAGCGGGTCAACAAAACCGAAGTTCACCCGGATAACGAGTCCGAGCCGGATTATTCGTTTCCTACCCCCTTGTACTTGAACCATGCCGGCGATCATACGATTCTCATCGTAGACGATCAGTTTTCAAATTTAAAAATTGTAATCGATGCGCTCGCTCCACTTGCCTATAACATCATAGCCGTCAAGAACGGCTTCGAGGCTGCCGAGCTGATCAGTAGGCCGAATTCGGTCGATCTGGTTGTGTTGGACCTCATGATGCCCGGGATGTCGGGTTATGAGGTATGCCAAACGATCCGCCGTACATACACCCTGCTCGAAATGCCCGTTCTCATGGTCACGACCGCCTTCCAGCCGCAGGATAAGCTTGCCGCTTTCGAAGCCGGAGCCAACGATTTTTTACCGAAGCCGTTCGATACGATGGAACTGAAAGCCCGGATCAAGGGCTTGCTTCTTATGAAGGACGCGCTTGGAAAAGCGGTCGACATGGAGGTTGCGTTTCTTCAGTCGCAGATCAAGCCCCACTTTTTGTATAACGTATTGAACACGATCGTTTCTTTAAGCTACACCAACATAAGCAAGTCCCGCAAGCTCACGACCGACTTGGCGCATTATTTGCGCGGAAGCTTCCAGTTCAGCAACGTTCAGAAGCGGACTACTTTCGGGCAGGAGTTGAAGTTCATCGAGTCGTATGTGGAAATTGAAACGGTGAGATTTAAAGAACGCCTGCGTGTGGAGTACGATATCGCACAGTCGATGTACGGCGCAGTCATTCCCCCGCTTCTTATCCAGCCTCTGGTGGAAAACGCGATTCGTCATGGTGTTGGCGGCCGCATCGAAGGCGGTACGGTCACAATTACGGCTAAGGAAGCGGACGGGTACTACTGGATTCAAATTGAAGACGACGGAATCGGGATCGAGCATGATCGGCTCAAGCAGCTGCTTGCCGATGACACAGAGGCTTCTCCCGGCGTTGGGTTGAGAAATATCGGGAAGCGATTGAAATACGAATATCATACAGAGCTGCAGATTGACAGCGTTGCCGGCGAAGGGACCCGAATTACGGTTAGGATTCCGTCTGGCTTCCAGGAAGTAGCCCCTTCTCTGGAATGAGCTGCTCATCCTTCTTTGCTGGTTTCAAATTCATGACGGAATTTGTCGTCTTTAAGCGTAATATTCCTTGTGTTTAAGATTTTTTTAAGATCGGTTGTCGTATGATAGGTCAAAGGATTATGAAACGACCAGCATGCTGCTGCAATAGCCTACGTATTCGACAGTAATTTTACGAGCAGGAGTGACAATACGATGCTTAAACGATTTTTATTTATTTTTACTTTGGTATTACTGGTAGCTGGTATCTCCCCAGCTTATGCGGCTTCTTTTGACAATTGGAGGATCGGAAGCCCGCTGCCTACAGGCAACAACCTCTACAGCTCGACCTATGGTCCGGGCAAGCATGTAGCGGTAGGAGATAGAGGTACGATCCTCACGTCCAATGATGGAACAAGCTGGACGAGTCCCGACTCAGGGACCACACAGGCTTTATACGGCGTGACATACAGCCCTGGCCTTTATGTCGCCGTGGGAACTGGAGGTACGGTCCTCACCTCCACTGATGCCGAGAGCTGGACGAATCACAAGGTGGCGGGTAATGTTGGATTTCAAGCAGTCACATACGGGAACGGAGTGTATGTGGCGGTGGGAGGTAGTGGCGCGATCCAAACCTCGAGTAACGGAACGAGTTGGATAAGTCGTACCTCGAATGTGACCGGAGTACTTAGAGGCGTTGCCTACGGTGCCGGCAAGTTTGTAGCGGTGGGAGCAAATGGAACGATCCTTACCTCTACGGATGGAACAAGCTGGACGAAACGTGACTCAGGTACTACGACGCAGCTCTTTTATGGCGTCACCTATGGTAACGGTATGTATATTGCGGTAGGCCACGGCGGAATGATTGTGACTTCCACGAATGGCGAGACCTGGACGAGCGGCAGTACTCCAGGAATTACGGTTACTTTCAACAGCGTCACCTATGGTATTGACACGTATGTAGCTGTCGGCAGAGGCGGAACCGTAGTGACTTCCACGAACGGCGTGAACTGGACGAAACAGACGTCGGGTACTGAAGGATTTAATATGGTCTCCTACGGAAACGGAGTTTACTTGGCTGTGGGGGATTTGGGCAATGTAGCAACCTCCAATGACAGTTCGGCAGCGATCTGGGTAAACCACAGTTCGGGCACGAGCTCCGCGCTATATGGTATCACGTACGGAAACGATAAGTATGTGGCAGTGGGAATGACTGGAACAATCATGAACCTTGTGGAAGGGAATTCCACTTGGCAGCGCGTATCATCAAATACGAACCAGACTCTTTATGGCGTTACTTACGCGAACGGCCGCTATGTCGCAGTCGGAAACGGTGGAACAGTTGTGACCTCCAGTGACGGAGTGAACTGGACAAGCAAAACGTGGGGCTCAGCGAATTCTTTCAGGGGTGTTGCCTATGGTAACAGCACTTATGTTGCAGTCGGGACCACGGACAAGGTCATAACCTCTACTGACGGCACTAGCTGGCAGATGAACTCTAGCTATACGACTGGATATAGGGGTGTCGTCTACGGGAAAAACATGTTTGTTGCGGTGGGAGTTAACGGTACGATCAGCACGTCTAGTGACGGTGTCAGCTGGACGAGCCGTGCGTCGGGCATTATGGCTAATCTATTTAGCGTGTCATACGGGAACGGCATCTTTGTTGCTACTGGGACCGGAGGAGCGATTGTAACCTCCAGTGACGGAATAACCTGGACGAGCCCCACATCAAATTCTACGGCTCTGCTTAGTGGTTCCACTTACGGCGATGACTATCATTTAGCTGTTGGATCCGACGGATCGACTGTAAGCTCCATGGACGGAGTGAACTGGACAAACGGTACGACCGTCCCCTCGATCGCGCTTAATGCCGTCGCGTACGGCAACGGCATGTTTGTGACAGCAGGAAACGCAGGCATCATTTTGCAACATGGAATACCACTGCAGAACAGCACGATTAACCCGACTACCGCGAGCTTTGATAAGTACGCTTCGGCGACGGATTACGCGGATGTTGTAGTGTCGATGACGTTGAAAGGCAATTCACTCGCTAGCATAAAGAATGGCGCGGTTACGTTGGTTTCGGGCACCGATTATACAGTGAGTGGTAGCTCGGTGACGATTAAGAAGGAATACTTGGCTGCCCAAGCGGCTGGCTTGGTGAACTTGACGTTCAAGTTCAGCGCAGGTGCGGACCAGACGCTGGCTGTTACGGTGAGCGATACAACGCCGCAGAACAGCACGATTAACCCGACGACTGCGAACTTTGATAAGTACGCTTCAGCGACGGATTACGTGGATATTACGGTATCGATGACGCTGAACGGCAACTCGCTTGATGGCATCAAGAATGACGTGGCTACGTTGGTTGCGGGCACTGATTATACAGTGAGTGGTAGCTCGGTGACGATTAAGAAGGAATACTTGGCCACTCAAGCGGTTGGCTTGGTGAACCTGACGTTCAAGTTCAGCGCAGGTGCGGATCAGACGTTAGCTGTTACAGTGAGTGATTCGACGCCGGAGAACAGCACGATTAACCCGACGACTGCGAACTTTGATAAGTACGCAGCGGCGGCGGATTACGCAGATATTGCAGTGTCGATGACGCTGAATGGCAATTCACTCGCTAGCATCAAGAACGGCTCGACGACTCTAATCTCGGGCACTGATTACACGGAATCAGGCAGCAACGTGACGATCAAGAAAGAATACTTGGCGACTCAGAGTGTCGGCTTGGTGAATCTGACGTTCAAGTTCAGCGCAGGTGCGGATCAGACGCTGGCTGTTACGGTGAGCGATACCACGCCACAGAACAGCACGATTAACCCGACGACTGCGAACTTTGATAAGTATGCTGCGGCAACGGATTACGCCGATATTGCGGTATCGATGACGCTGAACGGCAATTCGCTTGATAGCATAAAAAGCGGCGCAGCGACACTGATTTCGGGCACTGATTACACGGAATCAGGCAGCGGCGTGACTATCAAAAAGGAATACTTAGCAACACAAGCGGTTGGCTTGGTGAATCTGACGTTCAAGTTCAGCGCAGGTGCGGATCAGACGCTGGCTGTTACGGTGAGCGATACAACGCCACAGAACAGCACGATTAACCCGACGACTGCGAGCTTTGATAAGTACGCTTCGGCGACGGATTATGCAGATGTTGCGGTGTCGATGAGCCTGAATGGCAATTCGCTGGATAGCATCAAGAACGGCGCGGCTGCGTTAGTTTCGGGCACCGACTACACGGAATCAGGCAGCAGCGTGACGATCAAGAAAGAGTACTTGGCGACGCAGGGCGTTGGCTTGGTGAACCTGACGTTCAAGTTCAGCGCAGGTGCGGATCAGACGCTCGCTATTACTGTGAGCGATTCGACGCCGCAGAACAGCACGATTAACCCGACGACTGCGAACTTTGATAAGTACGCTGCGGCGACGGATTATGCAGATGTTGCGGTGTCGATGACGCTGAATGGAAATTCGCTCGCTAGCATCAAGAACGGCGCGGCTACTTTGGTTCCGGGCACTGACTATACGGAATCAGGCAGCAGTGTGACGATCAAGAAAGAGTTCCTGGCGAATCAGGACGTTGGCTTGGTGAACTTGACGTTCAAGTTCAGCGCAGGTGCGGATCAGACTTTGGCTGTTACGGTGAGCGATACAACGCCACAGAACAGCACGATTAACCCGACGACTGCGAACTTTGATAAGTACGCAGCGGCGACGGATAACGCGGATGTTGCGGTGTCGATGACGTTGAAAGGCAATTCGCTCGCTAGCATCAAGAACGGCTCGACGACGCTAATCTCGGGCACCGACTACACGGAATCAGGCAGCAGCGTGACGATCAAGAAAGAGTACTTGGCGACTCAGGCGGTTGGCTTGGTGAACCTGACGTTCAAGTTCAGCGCAGGCGCAGATCAGACGTTGGCTGTTACGGTGAGCGAT
>NZ_FMYY01000022.1 GCF_900101595.1 Paenibacillus sp. cl123 | reverse complement strand
GAGTCTGTAAAATCTTTTGTGTAAACTCCAAAACCAATTTACTATGAAAGTAGACGAAAGGTTGGGGAGTACACATGGGATTGTGGACGAAAGAGCAACTGCGGACATTCATCAAGGAAAACAAGTTGGTAACGGCACAGGATGCGCAGAACGCGCTGAAAGACCTGTTTGCCGAGACGATCCAGGAGATGCTGGAGGCCGAGATGGATACGCATCTCGGCTACGAGAAACATGAGACGAGAGCCAAGGCCACGCCTAACAGCCGTAACGGCAAGAGCAAGAAAACGGTTATGAGCGAATACGGCGAGCAGGAGATCTTGGTTCCGCGCGACCGGTTGAGTGAGTTTGAGCCGCTGGTGGTCAAGAAGCACCAATCGAACGTGACGGGCATCGAAGACCAGATCGTAGCCCTGTACGCCAAAGGCGTGAGTACCCGTGAAATTCAGGATCATCTGCAGAATCTGTACGGGATCGAAGTGTCGCCGACGCTCATTTCCAATGTCACGAATAAGCTGTTGCCGCTTATCAAGGAATGGCAGAACCGGCCGCTGCAAGGCGTCTACGCGGTCGTCTATCTCGATGCCATCCACTTTAAGGTCAAGCAGGACGGGGCCATCGTGAACAAGGCGGCGTACATGGCCATTGGCATCGATTTGGACGGGAACAAGGACGTGCTGGGCATGTGGATCGGCGAGAATGAGTCGGCCAAGTTCTGGCTGAGCGTGCTGAACGAGCTCAAGAATCGCGGCGTACAGGATATTCTCATTGCCTGTGTGGACAACCTCACCGGCTTCTCCCAGGCGATTTCTGCCTGCTACCCGAATACGGAGATCCAGAAGTGCATCATCCACCAGATCCGCAACTCGACCCGATATGTGTCGTACAAGGATCTCAAGAAAGTAACGGCTGACCTAAAGCCGATCTACAAGGCCGCCACGGAAGAGCTTGCGCTTCTAGAGCTTGATCGATTTGAGGAAACATGGGGGACCAAGTATCCGCTCATCGTCCGTTCGTGGCGAAACAACTGGGAGGAAATCGCCACCTTCTTCAAGTATCCGCCGGAGATCCGCAAGCTCATCTATACGACGAATATGATCGAGAGTTACCATCGGCAGCTTCGCAAAGTCACCAAGGGCAAGAGCATTTTCCCGACGGATGATGCCCTTCTCAAAATGCTCTACCTGGCGACCATGGACGTTGTCCGCAAGTGGACAGGCCGGATCCAGAACTGGGGCCAAATCCTCCTCCAGCTCTCCGTCTTCTTCCCTGATCGCATCGGGCAGCATCTACGTTAAGGCTTCACTGTTGGTGGGTTTACACAAAATTCTTGACAGACCCAAGCTGTCCGGTCAGTGAAATTTACCAAAGCCGGTCCTCTTAAAACATCGCCAACATTTCTCCGGGTTGTACCCCTTCCACCACCCGGCATCCGTCTTTTCCAGCCAGAGCAACATTCGGAGCAGGATCATTTTTCCATACTGGATGGGCCCATTAGACAAAAATCCCCTGATCGTCCAAGCGCCAGCCGCAACCCGCTCGACATCCTTCAGCATCCCGATTCAATCTGGCCAAATTTGCAGATTATTTAGTTGGAGCAACGTTTCTCCTGGAAGATGACCCTTAAGAGGCTGCTGCTTACTTATGCCAAGCTCCGTGTTTAGCCTCTAACGGTCAGCGTAGCCTGCAAACTGCAACTAGCAACAAGCATATGATAATTAGAAAGCGATGCTTGATAAACTACGCAACTCTTAAAAAAATAGGCTTCTCACCAAGTTCGATCTGAACTCGTGAGAAGCCTATTTTTTATTCATGTGGCCAAATGACGTTTTCTAACTTGAACTCCTCAAATTAATACTTTTCTTGTTTGGCCACAAATTTAACGGCAGCACGATTTAATGTCAGTCGGTAAGTTAAGCTCACTCATTGCTTCCTCCCAAGACATAAATCCGCTCTCGCTGTTTAATTGGCGCTCTTCTGCTTCGCTCAACGGTGCAGCATCCGGCTCCAATTTCGCAATATCATCCCAATCAGGTTGATTCTGTTTTGTGGATAGGTATGGCATAAAATCTAATGCCGATTGTTGTGCCGACTCGGTCAATTGATTCCCTCCACCGGCCCGCCCGGAAAGAAAGCGTTCCGCTTTTGGATGTCTGGGCATAGGTATGCGGTAAGATGAGATAAGCCGCAACAGTTTCGAACTAAGCCTTCTGAACTGAAAAATAGTCTTCTCACAAAGTTCAGTCCGAACTCGTGAGAAGCCTATTTTTACTATGTGCTCAAACGGCTATGTGCTTAAACGGCGCTCCTCCACGGACAAAAGCCCCCTTGACGCCACAGGTCTTCCAGACTCGTATTGCACATGCCGCCCATTCCTCCGAGCCTACGCCAATCAATCAACCAACTTGCAGTAGTTACTCCAAAGTCGAAGCCCTCCTACCTGGATAGCCTAGCCTTCAGGTTGTACACAGCTTGGGCGCTCTCCGCTCTTGTCACGGCATCGAGCGGATGGAACTGCTCCGCCGCGCGGCCGCTCACCAGATCAAGCCCATAGGCGTCCGCTACCGCCTGCTTCGCCCAACCCGGAGCCGCTTCCAGATCCACGAATCCGGCTGCAACAGCCGGCTGTTTCTCTGGCTGCTTGCCCGTCTGGAGCACGTAAGCCCGCACCAGCATAGCGGCCATCTCCTGACGCTTCACGGCAGCGTCGGGTGCAAATTGTCCGCCGCCGATCCCCTCGACAAGTCCGGCTTGAGCGGCCGCTCCAACTTCAGCCGCATACCACGCATCGTCTGCTACGTCGGCGAACGAAGCGGCCGAACCGCCTTCAAGCCCCAGCAAGCGCACCAGCATGGCAGCGAATTGCGCCCGGGTTACCTGCTGTTCAGGGGCAAAGGCAGCGCCCCCCACTCCATCGACGAGATGCTGGGCCGCCAGCTCGCGCATCACAGGGAAGGCCCAGTGATCCGAAGCGAGGTCGGCAAACGTCTTGCGATATTCTAACACGGCATATTTGCTGAAATGGCTGATATCCGCCGTCAGCCCGCCGTCCTTCCAGGTTCCGCCCACATACTCCAGCTTGCCGTTATCGGCAATAAAATAGATGCCGGCAAGCTTGCGGTCCGTGCCAGAGTCCGCCTTCAGCGTCAGGCGAATCGGCTGCTCGAACCGGGTCAGGCTGGCCGTCCGCCCATCCTTGGTCATAATCGACAAACGGAACTCCAGTACTTCTCCCGCCGCCTTAAGTTCGGCTTCAGACATCTGCTCCGCCTGAGCGAGCAGCTTCCGTACCGCATCCCCGGCCACGCCGGCAGCTTCCAATTGAATCCGGCTGTCCGCATCCTGTCCGGCAGGCAACAGCTTGCTCACAGCCAGCAGCACCTCCGCCGGCAAGGTCATCGACAGTCCGTCAGCGGTGATTTGCACCGGCTTGCCTTCCAGCATATCCGCTGCCGTCCCCGGGAGCGTAAGCCCCTCGAAGCTGCCGGACAGACGAATTTCGACGCCGCGATCAGTCATCATACTGCTCAACTGCTCCGCGGTCAATTCGACCGGACCAGGCTGAGATTCCGTACGATCAGGAGCCGGCGCGAACGGCGCAGATCCGCCTGTTCCCGGCTCCGGATCAGATCCGGAATCGGAAGCGCGAACCACCTTCACCGTGAACGGACTGCTTAGGCCTTCATACACCGCGCGGATGACAGAAATGCCTTCCGTGAGCGCCGTTACCTTTCCGGTCAGGCTGACCGAAGCGACCGTCATGCTGGAGCTGTCGAACACAACTCCCTCGCTGAGGCCCGCCCGGCTGCCATCCGCGTAAACTCCCGTCACAGACGCCTGAGCAGACTTGCCGACCTCGAGCGTTCCCGGCAGACCGCTCAGCTCGATGCGCTCCAGCTTATTCTCAGGCTCAGGCTCCTTGGCGATGACCGTCAGCCGGTAGTCAGCCCGCAGACTCGCATACACGGCCGAGATGACCGTCTCCCCCGGGCTCAGCGCCGTTACCACGCCTTGGCCGTCCACTACGGCAACAGCCGGGACGGAGCTGGCAAAAACGACGCCCTCGGTCAGCCGGGTCCGTTTCCCTTCATAGACCGCTTCGGCTACCGCCATATCCTGTCCGCCGGCAACAAGCTCGCCTTTACCCAGCAATTCCAGCTTGGTGCCCTCGGAGAAAGGCAGGACCGTAATCGCACTGTCGGCATATACGCCGCTTGCGACTGCCGTTGCCCGCACGGTCGCGCGGCCTTCGGCATGAGCCAACACCCGGCCGTCCTCCGATACCGAGACGATAGCGCCCGGAGCAGAATCATAGACGGACCAGGTCACCTGCTTGTTCGAAGCATTTTCCGGCAGCACCGTCGCCTGCAGCTTCAAGCTTTCCCCAACTGCCAGCGAAACGGCCTCCCGGTCCAGCAAGACCGTTTCCGGAAGCTGCGGCCGCTGCTTCACCAGCGTAAATTCATCGACCACCCGTCCCTCGACCGTCTTGGCCACGTAGCTCAAGCTGCCGCCTTTCATCTCAATGGCCGCATACATCTGCGTCTGCTCCTCATCGAGTTTGGCCAGCGGCCAGGAGCGCTCGGTGTACGAATAAAACTTCGGCCCGGTCGAGCCGGCGATGGCATAAGTCGTGCCTTGGCCCGCAGGAACCTCCTGTCCCCCGCGCAGCGGCACGGTCCGCAAGTAAATATGATCATGCCCGTTCAGCACGAGATCGACGCCGAATTCATCCAGCACCGGCACCCAATGCTGCCTGACGACCTCCGTATCGTAAATGCTGCCGTACGGACCGCGATGGAAAGCGACCACCTTCCACGTCTTATCCGTTGCGGCCAAATCCTCCCGCAGCCACGCCGCCTGCTGCTCATAATCCTGCTCGCTGTTCAGCACAACGAAATGCATATCCTTGTAGTCGAAAGAAAAGCTCGTGCCCTGAAGCGACGGAAGCCCGTTGCCCGGCTGATTGAAATGCGCCTGGAAATCGCTATTGCCGCTCGCGGTGCTGTACTCGTGATTGCCGATAACGGCAACCAGCGTCGTTTGCAGCAGCTGCTCCTGCGCTTGGCCGAACCACATATTCCATTCATTTTCCTTATACCCGCTGTCCACCATATCTCCCGCATGCAGCATAAACTCGGCATCGGGATGCTCGGCGGCCGCCTTCTTCACGGTATTCCCCCACAGCTTGTAGCCATTCAGATCGGAAGCCTGGGAATCGGCGAAATACAGAAACTTCAGCGAGTCCTCTTCTCCTGTCCCCGGCGCGGGTGCCGACACAGGTGCCGATATAGGCGCTGTCTGGAACATGCCCTGCGGGCTGTCATTTCCCGCCCCGTCGCCTACCCGGTACACATACCGCTCTCCCGGCTCGAGATCAGTCGCCGCTGCCCGGTGTACCCTTACCGTGCCAAGATCGTAGGTGTTGTAGAGCTTGCTGTCCCCCGTATACTTCCGTACATTCGCTTGATCGAAGCCGGCAAATTCCGACTGCTTGACGATCTCCACCACGGTTTGATCCGTGCCAGGATGCGTGTGCCAGTTGAACGAGCGGGAACGAGCCGGGTCAGCCCCCATCTGAACCGCAATATTGTTCGGCACCGACGAACCGGCGAGCGGGGATACCTTGAACACCATCACCGGACTGAAGCCGCCGTCCTTGGATGCCTGAAGCTTATACTCCTTCACGCTCGCGGTCAGCGATGAAGTTACAAGCTGACCGTCAGCCCCCGTTACTCCGAGGTCCGCTCCGTCCGCAACGATGCGCGCCCCCTCCACAGGCCGCCCGCCTTCATCGCTGACGCGCAGCGCAGTGGGATAGCCTTGCGCTCTGCCGTCTTCATCCCAGCCAAGCTGCAGTCCGTAAGCAATATCGGCATTCAGCGGCAAGCCGAAAAACGGGAAGCTCATATCGCCCGTGTGGGTGAAGGAAATGGCGCCCGACCGGAACGCGATCTGATGCGCGCCGACCGCATCCTGCTTGATCCGGTAGCGGATTTGTCCGAGCAGGTCCGCATCCGTCAGTCCGGACGCGTCAAGCCCGGTCCAGGCAAGCCGCACGATGCCCTTGGCCGCGTCTGTAATCGGCTGCCATTGGCTGTCCTGAAGCTTGGAGCCTTTCACCGCCTCCAGCACTTCCACCTTAGCCGGATCAAAACCGAGCTCAAGCTGCGCTCCGCGAATGCCGGCCGCTTTGAACCCCTTCACGTCCAGCGTGTACGTCCCGCCCGCGTACATGCGCTGCGGCGTATCATAGACAAGCTTCGAAGAACCCGTATCGACATGGAATGTCCACTCCCGGGTCGTCACATTGCCGGACATATCCTTGATGCGGACCTTGGCCTGATGCACGCCGTCCGCCAGCGGAACCCCCGGCTTGTACGTAATTTCACCCTTGGGCGGGTACAGCGCATGCTGCACTGGAACGCCGTCCAGATGCACGCGGATTTGCTCCGGATCGATCAGCGTCGTCCCCGGATGCGTGGCCGGATCGTAGCCGTCATCCTCTCCAATCGCCTGGATGACAGGCGTATTCGTGCGCACCGTCGCTCCCTCCGCCGGAGACACAATTTTCAGCACCGGCGGCTTCATATCGTCCTTGGCCGGACCGTACAGGGCGCTAATCTGGTCCACATAGAGCACGCCCGCATCCTTCTTGGCGGCGCTCGTCTCCATATAGCGCACCGGCATATCCATCGTCAGCGGCAGCTCCCTGCCTTTCGGAACGACAGCCTCAAGATATTTCCAGCCGACAAAATCAATCCCGGTCGTCTGATCGACGAAATCGAGCGGAATGACCCCCTTCTTGTCGCGAAGCTGGGCTCTCAGCCAATGCTTGCGGCCGTCTCCGTACACCCACATGCTGATCTTCTCCGGATAACCCGGAAGAACGATGGCGTCTCCCAGCGTCTTCGTCTTCAGGTACGCCCCGGATGTGCTCGGCTGGCCGGTAAAATCGTACTCCAGCTTCAGCGCCTGCTTGCCGAACCGGACAAACTCCTCATCCGTCTCCACGCTGACCTTGCTGAGTACGACCCGGTCTCCGGCCGACGCCAGGTACCGGTCCAAGCCTCCCTCGAAATCCTCCAATATAACGGGCGGCAGTCCCACATTCACTTCCATCGACGTCTCTACATCACCGTAGCGGACGAAAATTTTTCCCGATTTCTCCGTTTCCGTCGTTGCCGTAAATGTGCCCGAACCGTCGATGGTGCCGATCGGTCCTTCCACCCTCCACGCCAGCCGGGCATTGTCCGCCTGCACGACTTGTCCGCGCCGAAGAGCGGTCACCTCCATAATCGTCGACTGCCCGGAAGCGATTGTTTTCACCGCGTCCGGAAAACGCAGCTCCGTCAGCTCATCCACAACCTCCACTTGCGCTTTCCCCGTCAAATGGCCTGCCGTTACCGTCAGCTCCCCTACGCCTGCAGACATGCCGGCGGTCAGCTTGCCCTGTGCATCCACCTGGCCCAAGGCGGCATCGAGCTGCCAGACGAGCGCTCCGTCGAAGGAAGCCGGGTGGCCGGCGGCATCCACAGCCGCGGCCCGCAAGCTGATGGACGAGCCGGTCAGCACCCGCTCAAGATTCGGCCGGACGACCAGCTTCTCCGCAGGACCGGCCGGAGCCTTATTGACCAGCAGCACGCCGTTGGCCGTACTCCGCTCGCCGCCGTCGGAGCCGCGATTCAGCATCTTGAAGGTGGATTCTCCTGGCAGCCTGGCGATGAACGTCGAGGAGCCGCCTCCGTCAAGATTCATCGCATTGACGACTCCCTGCTCGCGCATCATCGCGGCCAGCTCGGCGGTTTCTACCCCTTCGCTGAAGCCCGGGGCCCGTCCGTCCACTTCGAACAGCACGACGGAACCGTCGGCCTTGGCTCCGATCGCCGTGCGGGGATGAACTCCCTCCGGTCCTACATTCGTCTGGACAACGCCGTCCTTCACAAGCATGCCCGCGCCCCCGATAGCTGTCTTCACTTGATCCCATGGGCTTTCCAGCTCGTAGCGGGCCGTTACTTCATCGCCGATCTGCAGCGGCTTCAGCGCCTCGCGGTATTTGCCCGAAGCGGACAGAACGACCTGCCCCGTCTTGAGCGGCGTGTCGCCATGGTTCTGGAGGATCTCGGCGACTTTCAGGCGCTGCGTTTGTCCGCTTTTTACTTCCCCTTCGACGATATCGAGCACCACTTCATCGCCCAGCTCATTCGTCTTGGTCGAGGTATGAAAGTCGGCGCTGTACAGCACGAGCTCCTCGGCCCCGCGCAAACGGTTGATATGCGTAAGGTTCTCCGTTTTCCCTCCTATGGTCACCGTCTTGGTCAGCTTCGGACTCGGTCCGAACAGACTCGCTCCGTCAGCCGTAATCCCATAAGCGTAACGGCCAGATGTGGGGCTGCTTAAGATCGTGCCCTCGCCCATAAACAAGCCGTGCTGCACGCCATTGGCCAAATCATAGAAATCGGCATTGATGCCGGCGATGACCCGGTTGCCTTGGCGGTCGGCTTCGGCCGCCATTTTGGTTAAAGGCTGCATGCCGTATACTTTGCCGAACGTCTTGGCCGGCTGCAGCTCCAGACTGGCATTTTTCGGATCGAACTCCACCATATGTACTTTCTCGGCTCCCCGGTCCAGCTTCATATCCAGCCAGCGGTAGACAGCCCCCGGCGCAAGCTCCATTTCCCGGGTGTCCACCACTACTTGTCCCGCTGCGGCTGACGCCGCTTCCGACGCCCAGACGTGGCCGGACGGCATAATGAGAGATGCAATTAACGTCCATGATACTAATAATGCCTTTTTACCGGCTAACCCTCTCAATGCACGAATACCTCCTTCAGATGAATAGCAGGATAAACAGCTCTCCAAATGACAATCTTAACGAGGTTTTGTTAAATAAAGCGGCATTTCTTCTCAAGATTGTGTTAAGGCACGCCACGATTCGGCATGGGTTCCAGCATTTCCCTCCCTTCCTACCGCCATCATACTTTAAAATTAAATTTCAGTAAATAATAAAAATTAGAAACTAAATTTCAAAAATTGTCGAATGCACTCCCGCTCAAGTTCAACTCCCGTCTGAATCCCCCGGCTCCTGAACTACGACAAAGAACCTTCAAGCCCGCAAAAAAGCGGTTTCGAAGGTTCTTCTTCCGTTCATCGGCCGGCATGAAAGCCGCCTGCTTTATAACCCGGCCGGTCAGCCTGCCGCATATAGATGCATGCGCTTAATATACTCGCTCGCCATCGTATGAATAGCGGCGACCGCTTCCTCGATCGGAGCCTGCGATGACAGCCGTTCCCGGATCTCGCCGATCCAATGTCTGCAAAGGTCCGCCCCCGCCTCATGCACCCGGCTGTAGTCGTCCAGATAGCCGGGGACAAGGAAGCAATCGATCGAATTCATCGCATAAAGGAAACGCTCGTCCCGGTTCTCCTCCTCGGTCCATGCCTTTAACCGGTCGTACAGCTCGCTGAGTCCGATCAGCCCGAGCCGGTAGCAGCGGCGCGCCCACTCATAGCTTTCCTCATCCAGCAGCCCGTGCTCATACCGCTTCTTGTTCGTTTCGTCAAGCAAATAGAGGGCTCCGCCCCACTCCGCCGTGAATTTCATCCAGAATCCGGCAGCTTCCTCGTCGATCTCCAGCCTCAGCCGCTCCTCGAACACAATGTCGGGACTTTCATCCAGCAGCCTGCGCGCTTCCTCCCGGTCGGCCGTGCCTGCAGCGGAGTTATTGGTGATTTCATTATTCATGTCTGCTGTCTCTCCTCTTGTCTTTCATAACTGTTCAGCTTGCTTGACTTTCTCATACCTTCATCTTACCATCATCCGGACGAGAAGATAACCTCCCGGGCGGAGTCCTTCGCCGCGAAGACCCCTTCTTGATGAAAATCGTTTCCTCCGATCCCCCGGACAACCGCACAGACCAGCCCCCCGCGCTGCCATACTATATAGCACAGACATCCGCTTCCGGGAGGTGATACCCCAATGAAACTGGATATCGGCTGCGGCGCGCGCAAACAGCCGGGCTTCTTCGGCCTCGACAAGCAGGGCGGCCCCGGGGTAGACCTCGTATGCGATCTCAATGACGGAATTCCTTTGCCGGACAACTCAGTCGAGCTGGTCATGGCCAGCCGCAGCCTGCCTTATGTCGACAACCTGCAGACCGTCCTGAAGGAAATCGCGCGCATCTGCGTACACAAGGCCGTCATCTGTATTCTCGCGCCGTACGCCCATCATTTCCGCCATATGTCCAATCCGTATATCAAGCAAAAATTTGATGAATACACCCCCCGGTACTTGACGGGCAGAGAGCGCTTCTTCCAGCCTCCGCATACGGCGGTCAGTCCGCTTGTCATCGACTACGACGACTTCGACATCCCCTACGATTTCCGCCTGCTGCGTATGGAGCTGCTGTACGACTCGCTTTACCGTTCTCCCTTGTACGAGCCGGAAGAGCTCAGCATGCTGAAGGAGCTGCAGGTCAATGTCGTCCATGAGATTATGTATCATCTGGTCGTGATTAAAAAGGACATCTCCGAAGCCGAACTCCTGTGGATGTCCAGACAGCGCTATCCGGAGCCTCATGGGCTGAGGGAATACAGGCAGCAGTCGCCGGAAGAAGGCGTTGCCGCCCTGGCGGCGGATGACAAGCAAGCAAAGCAAAGCCCGCATTCCGGTCAGCTTGTCGCCAGTCACCTTCCTCTGCAGCGGCATCAGGCTGCAGCCGCAGCGGATGCTGCCTTTGCTCCCGGCTCCCCTGAGCTTGCCGGCCAAGCGTCTCCTGACGCCACATCTGCGAGAAACGCCGGCAAACAGGCCCAAGCATCCAGACGCAAGCTGCGGCGGCAGACCCACGCCGGTCCGCGCCAGCGCTAGCCGGCGCCTCCGCCGTTATGCGGGCTGAGCAAGACTCTGCAGTGTCTGCCGGCCTTGACCGGCAAGAGCCGCGAGGCTCCCGGACCGAGCCGGCCCGCGCCGGCGCTATCCGCGCAAAATCTGGCAGCTATCCCCGGATTCCTCGCATATTCCTCTTCCTCCGAGTCATAAGCTAACAGTGGCGAACACAGCAGGAGCTGCCCTATACCCCCAAACCAATCTTACTTTAGAAATCCGGTGAACAACGCGGGCCTGCAGCCGATCGGGGGCGGCTCACCGGCCTCAAGTTCTCCGGATTTTCAGGATGTCTCACACTTATCAAGCAGGGAGGGAATGCCATTGCCGCTCGTCGTTCGAGCGACTGTAAATGCAACCGGAGCCATCACCTTTACAGGCAATACGCTTGGTCTCAGCCGCGGAGCAACGGCAGGAGTCCCCGGGACGATCGACAGCATCGGCGCCTTCGTCACGGTAGACACCTCTTCCCGATACGGAACATATCCGTTCGGAACGACCAACCAGTATCTGAACAACAGCTCCGCCGCCAATCTGGTGCTGCCGGCCGGCAGCTCAGTGCTTTATGCGGAGCTGATCTGGGGCGGCACATATAATGTCGAGTCCGTGAATCTGAGCGCCTTCATTAATGACGCCGTTACCTTGACTACGCCCGGCGGCACCACCTTCAATGTACTGCCCGATACGGCCACCGCCAATAATGTCGATATCGGCGGCGGTCTCGCGTATGTCCGCTCGGCTAATGTAACGACCATCATCCAGCAAAGCGGAGGCGGCTTTTATACCGTCGGCCGGGTCGTCGGAACGATCGTCGTCAGCGATTCAACGATCAGTAATGCCGGCTGGACGCTTGGCGTCATCTACCAGAATCCGTCGCTCCCGTTCCGCAATATGTCGCTAAGGGCGGGCGCTATCCTGATTCAGGCTAACTCTGAGCCTGTCACGACTACGCTGACGGGCTTTGCTACGCCGATAACCGGCGTGATCGGGGGCAGGGCGCTGTTCAGCGCGCAGGAGGGCGATGCCAACCGCACGGGCGACCAGGCTTTATTCGGACCTGCCGCCAATTCGCTGGTCGCTTTATCCGGCCCCAACAATTTCGCCAACAATTTCTTCGCCTCCCAAATTAATAACGACGCCGGCCAGCTTGATACCACCGGCACCTTCGGGACGCGAAACCAAACCAATGGAGCGCCCGGGACCAACATCAGCGCAGGCAGGCAGGGCTGGGATATCACGAACGTTGACGTATCCGCCCGGCTGGTCAACAATCAGACCTCGGCCGTGCTCAGGCTGACGACATCGGGAGATGCCTACCTGCTGAACGCCAACGCGATCCAGGTCGATATCAATGCACCCAAAATCAGCGTGGCCAAAAGCTCGTCAGTCCCGGGCGGCATAGTTGGCGATACGATTACCTATACAGTCACTGTTAGCAATACAGGGACAGCGAGCGCATTCAGCGTCGTGCTGTCCGACCCGCTTCCCGCCGGGTCGGCGTTTGCAGCCGGTTCTGTCACCGTCGGGGGGGCGGCGCAGCCTGCCGGCAATATTGTGACGGGCGTACCGATCGGCACCGTTGCCTTCGGAAGCAGCGTCACCGTTACTTACCGGGCCAGAATCGCCTCACTGCCCTCGCCGCAGCAGCTCGTGAATCAGGCCAACGCAGCCTTCACCTTTCAAAGCGTGGCGGGAGGACCCAGCATTACAGGCGTCATTCCATCCAACGCGGCCACCGTTATCGTCTACTCCCCCAATCTGGCGATGGTCAAAAGCGCCGATACGGCCAACGCTGCCGTCGGCACAACCGTCACTTACACGATCCGGCTCGCCAATTCGGGCAATGCGGGGGCAACAACGACGGTGTTCGACAACATCCCCGCCGGCAGCACCTTCATCCCCGGCAGCGTGACCGTCAACGGGACGGCGGTCGGCGGAGCCAATCCCGTAAGCGGCGTCCCGATCGGCGTCGTGCCGGCAGGCGGCTCGGCAATCGTCACCTTCCAGGTCGTGGTCAATACGTTGCCCTCGCCTCCCCAGCTGACGGATCAGGCGACAGCCAGCTATACGTTCCAGCCGCCCGACGGCCGGACCGTATCCGGCTCGGCGGCTTCCAACAGCTTGACGCTGCCGGTATCGCTGCCGAACATCACGGTGAGCAAAAGCGTAAGCCTGACGGCGGCGACCGTCGGAGATATTCTTACATATACAGCCGCTATCGCAAACAGCGGGGCGGCGGCCGTTACGAGTGCGGTATTTGCCGATGCCATTCCGGCCGGAGCGGTATTTGTCGCGGGCTCTACGGTCGTGAACGGGACTCCGCGAGCGACGGCAGACCCAGGGCTCGGCTTTTCCCTGGGAACGCTTGGGGCCGGCACGACAACAACGGTCTCCTTCCAGGTGCGGGTGGATGCCACTCCGCCGTCCGGACAGCTGAGCAATCAGGCCAATGTCAGTTATCAATCCGGCGTGCTCAGCGGAACGTCAAGCTCCTCCCCTGTCGTGACGACCGTCTCGACCGCTGCGATCATACTCGGCAAGAGCGCCAGCGAGGCTGCGGGAACGGTCGGAGATACGATCGTATACACCTTGTCCGCCGCCAATACCGGCAATGCGGCGGCCGCCCTGACCTTAACCGACACGATCCCGGGCGGATCGGCCTTTGTGCCGGGCAGCGTGACGCTGAACGGCGTTCCTCTGCCCGGAGCCTCGCCGCTCACAGGAATTCCGGCGGGGACGCTCACGCCGGGCGGAACGGCGACTGTCACCTTCGCTGTAACCGTTCAGACGCTGCCCTCGCCTCCCCAGCTGACCAACCAGGCTTTCGGAGCGTACACCTATACGTTGACGGACGGGCGCACCGTCAACAGGACTGTCAGCTCCAATACCGTCGTCATTCCGGTGTCCAATCCGAATGTAACAGTCGTCAAAAGCGCTAATCTTGCCGGCGCGGCCGTCAACGATATCCTGACCTACACTGTAGTCGTCAGCAACAACGGGATCACCCCTGTCACTCGGGTGAATTTAACAGACATCATACCTGCAGGAGCCGCCTTCGTCCCGGGCAGCGTAACGATCGGGGGGAGCCCCTCCCCGGCTGCGAATCCCGAGACGGGCATTCTGCTCGGCAGCGTGAGTCCGGGCACACCTGTGCCGGTGACGTTCCAGGCTATCGTGCAATCGCTGCCCGCCTCCGCCCAGCTGGCCAATCGCAGCGCGATCGGCTTCAGCTCGGGTGCGGTCACCGGCGTTTCCTACTCCAACACCGTCACCACGCTGGTCTACCAGCCGGTGATCAACATCGCCAAGAGTCCGGAAACGGCGGCGGCACGGATCGGAGACCAGCTCGCCTATACGTTTGTCGTCAGCAATACCGGCAGCTATCCCGCTTATGTTACCTTGACCGACAACGTGCCTCCCGGCTCAACCTTTATAACCAACAGCGTGATCGTGGGAGGCAGCCCCCAGCCGGGAGAAGATCCGGTTTCGGGAATCGTCGTCGGCATTATTCAGCCGGGCTCATCGACCACCGTCACCTATAAAGTTATCGTCAGCTCGCTGCCCCCCTCCCAACAGCTCGTTAATCAGGCGAAAGCGGCTTACAGCTTCACCCTGCCGGATAACCGTACGATGAACGGCAGCAGTCTGTCGAACACCGTTGTTCTTCCCGTGTCATCCCCCCATATTGCGGTGTCGCTTAGCGCGAGCGCCGGAGATGTGGTGAGAGGAGACAATCTTTTCTACACCGCCGTAGTCACGAATACCGGCGACGCGCCGGCCTCCGGCATCGTGTACAGCACTCAGCTTCCCGCAGGCACGGCGTTTATCCCGGGCACCGTGCGGGTGGACGGCAGCCCTTTCCCAGCGGTCGATCCGACTACCGGCATTCCACTCGGAACCTTGGCGCCTGGCGCTTCGGTAACCGTAACTTATGAGGTGAGGATTAGCATGCCAACGACTCCGCAAGTTGTCAACCAGTCGACAGTCAGCTTTACGTCGGGCGTGTTCTCGGGGACATCATCCTCTAATACGACGCTTACCCCGGTATTTGAGCCTGACATCACAGTGGTCAAAAGCGCGGATATCGCGCAGGCCTCCGTAGGCGGAACAATTGTGTATGTGCTGACGGTCGCCAACAACGGAAATATTGCCGCCCAGGTGACGCTGACCGATACGATCCCCGCCGCCACCTCGTTTTTGCCGAACAGCGTGATCGTGGGCGGTATTCCTCAGGCGAGCGCGAGTCCGGCCACCGGGATCGACGCCGGTACGATCGCTCCGGGGGCGAGCGTGCAGGTCCGGTTTTCCGTCGTCGTAGACTCGCTGCCGAATCCCCAGATTCTGCTGAATCAGGCGACAGCCGCCGTCAGCTTCACCCCTCCCGACGGCAGAACCATCCAAAGGACGGCGCTTTCGAATGCGCTGACGATTCCGGTGTCGGCCCCGAATGTCACAGTCGTCAAAAGCACCGCCGCGATCGACGCCACCCCCGGCGATACGGTCATTTACTCGATCGCCATTACGAACAGCGGGATAGAACCGGTCAATAACGTGGTCTTCTCCGACCTTGTCCAGCTCGGCACCACCTTCGTACCGGGCAGCTTCACCTTGAACAGCGTCGTGATACCGAATGCCGACCCCAACAACGGAGTGGCCCTCGGTTCGATTCCGGCCGGGGGAACCGTCGGCGTCACCTTCGCCGTCGCGGTGAATCAGCTGCCGGCGTCCGGCCAGCTTGCCAATCAGTCGTCCGTCACCTTTACATCCGGTACCTTCTCCGGCACCTCGTTCTCGAATACCGTGCTGACGCCGGTGCTGCAGCCCATCATCTCCATCGCCAAGACAGCGAGCACGGCCAACGCTACGGTCGGCGACACGGTGAACTACACGTTCACGATCAGCAACACCGGCAACTTCCCGGGTTTCGTCGTACTGACCGACCCGATTCCGGACGGCACGACCTTCCAGCCGAACAGCGTGAGCGTAGGGGGGACGCCTCAGCCCGGGGCCAATCCTGTCACCGGCATCACGATAGGCACATTGGATCCGGGGGCAACCGTCACCGCAAGCTTCGCAGTCGTTATTAATGTGCTGCCTGTCTCTCAACAGCTGACCAACCAGGCAACGGGCACCGTTTCCTTCACGCTGCCCGACACCAGGACGCTTACGCAAACCTCTTTGTCCAACACGGTGACCGTCCCGGTATCCGCGCCGAATGTCAGCGTCGTGAAGAGCACCGCCACCACCTCGACCACAGTGGGCGATACGATAACCTACACCGTCATCGTCACGAATCAAGGCATTACCGACATCAATAATGCGATCTTCTCCGACCCGGTACCGGCGGGCACCACCTTCCTGCCGGGGACATTGACCGTGGACGGCGTTGCCCGTGCGGGCGCCAATCCCGCGAGCGGCGTCAATCTCGGCGCGATTGCGCCGGGCAGCTTCGTCACCGTCGCGTTCAATGTCAGCGTCGATACACTGCCTTCGACAGGGACTCTCAGCAACCGTTCCGTCGTTTCCTTCACATCGGGCGCCTTCTCCGCCGCCGCCTTCTCCAATACGGTGACGACTCCTGTCTATCAACCGGTCATTACCGCCCTTAAAACCGGCAGCACGACCAACGCCACCTTGGGCAATCAGGTCACCTATACGATTGCCGTGAGCAACAACGGCAATTATCCGGCCTTCGTCGTCCTGACCGATATACTGCCGGCTGAAACTCCGCTCGTTCCAAACAGCGTCATCGTAGGCGGAGCAGCCCAGGCGGGCGCCGATCCCGGAGCCGGGCTTACCGTCGGCACCGTCGGACCCGGCCAGACGGTCAACGTCGTATTCACTGTCACGGTCGCAGCTCTGCCGCCGTCTCAGCAGATATCCAACCAGTCTACACTTGCCTTGGCCTTCACGCTGCCCGACGGCCGCACCATCAACCGGACAGCCGCTTCGAATGTACTTACCTACAACGTATCCGCGCCGAATCTTAGCGTAATAAAGAGCTCCGTGGCGATCGATGCCGTAGTCGGAGATACGGTGACCTACACCATCGCCGTCACCAATACCGGCATCGATACGGTCAACAACGTCGTCTTGCACGATCTGATGCCGGCCGGCACCTCGTTCATTCCGGGAACTGTTACGGTGAACGGGAACGTTCGCCCGTCCGACAGTCCCGTTACCGGCGTCAGTCTCGGCGCGCTTGCCGCCGGCGACAGCGCCACGGTCGCCTTTCAAGTGGCTGTCAATACGCTGCCGAGTCCTGCCACTCTCACCAATGCGTCTACCGTCAGCTTCACCTCCGGGGTTTTCTCCGGATCGGCGACCTCCAATACGGTCACGATCCCGGTCTATCAGCCGATTATCGGGGTGCTGAAGACAGCGGATACGACCAATGCCACGGTCGGAGATACGATCACTTATTCCTTGGCCGTCACCAATACGGGCAACTACGCTGCGAACGTCACGATTACCGACGCGATACCGCCGGGAGCGAACTTCGTACCGAACAGCGTGCAAGTGAATGGCGTGCCTCAGCCGGGAGCCAATCCGGCGGCGGGCATATCTGTCGGCACCGTGCTGCCAGGCGCTTCCGTCATCGTCACCTTGACTTTGCAAGCGACCGTCGATGTGCTTCCGACTCCTCAGCAGCTGGTGAACCAGGCGACAGCCACCTTCACGTTCATCCCGCCGGATTTGCGCCAGCTGACAGGGACAGCCGTCTCCAATACGCTTACGATTCCCGTCTCTTCTCCGGATGTGGCCGTCGTGAAGACGGCGAACGTCATCGACGCCGTCGTCGGCGACACGATCACGTACACGATTACGGTAACGAACGAAGGGATTGAGAATGTCAACAATGTCGTTCTCTTAGACCCGGTGCAGCAAGGCGCTCTGTTCGTTCCGGGCAGCGTCACCGTCAACGGCGTTTCGCGGCCGAGCGATAATCCCGACATCGGCATCCTCATCGGCACAATCGCTCCCGGGGCATCGGCTATCGTAAGCTTCGAGGTGACAATCGTATGACACCCGAGCCGCAGGAGCCCTTGAAGCCGCAGATTATTCGCAACCAGACCGTTGTTCGCTTCCATTCCGGAGAGTACAGCAGGCAGACGTATTCCAATATTGTCGAGACCCCGGTCATCGGACCCGTCATCGCTGTAAGCAAGAGCACGGATACCGAATATGCCGCCATCGGCAAACCGATCTATTACCGGATCCTCGTCACGAACCAAGGCAACCGCGAAGCCGAAGTCCGCTTGTTCGACGCTCCGCCCGAAGGGACCCGGCTCGTCCCCGGCAGCATCATCGTGAACGGAGCGCCGGTTCCCGGCGCTCAGCTGGAAGCCGGGATCGGTCTGGGCGTATTGCGTCCGCCGGGCTCCGCACGAATCAGCTTCCAGCTGATGCTCGACAGCCTGCCCGTATCCGGGCAGGTGCGCAACCAGGCCCGGGCCGAATACGCCTTCCGCACCGGCTCGGGCCGCTCAGTCACCGGGACAGCCCGCTCCAACGTGGTCGAGATACCGGTCAAGGAGCTTCAAGTCACCGTCACCAAGCGCGTCAGCTCGGCTCATGCCTTCGTCGGGGACCTTCTCGTCTACGGCGTGACGGTTGTCAATGAAGGCGGCAATCTGCTGCATAACGTTCGCCTGCTGGATGAGCTGCCGGACAGTACGGCATTCGTCCCCGGCAGCGTGACGGTCGGCCAGCATTACCAGCCCTTCGCGTCTCCTGACAGCGGCATCGAGCTGCCCCCTATCCAGCCGGGGCAGACCGTCGATATCGGCTACCGGGCCGTCGTCCGCGCTTTTCCGCCCTCCGGCCTGCTTGTGAACCGCGCGGAGCTTGCCTATGAGGCCGGCGGCGGCACGTACCGCCAGTCCTCCAATCCGGCGGAAACCTCGGTATGGGCGGCTGCGCTGCAGCTCGTCAAGGAAGCAGACCGTAAGCTGGCCGCTCCAGGGGAGACGCTGAGCTATCGCATCACGGCTACAAATACCGGCAACCGTCCGGCAGAGGCCGTATTGACCGACAAACTGCCCGCAGGCGTCCTCTTCGTCCGGGGCAGCGTTCTCTTGAACGATGCGCCTCAGCCAAATCTGCACCCCGAAGGCGGGATTCCGCTGGGCCTGCTGCAGCCGGGGGAGAGCGGCACGGTCGTCTTCAACGTCAGCGTGCCGGCGCTGCAGGGCAACCTGCCCAGCGATCCGGCCATCGTCAACATCGCACAGGCTGGCTACAGCTTCCAGCTCCCGGATGAACGCATCGTCTCGGATCGCGTCAGCTCCGGCGCCGCGGCAACGGAGCTTGTCTCGCCTGTCATCACCCTCACGCTGACCGCTCAGCCCTTCTCCGCCGAGCCGGGCGATCAGGTAACGTTCACGGGCGTCGTCGTCAACACGGGCAATACGGCGGCCAGCGTTACCTTGCAGGACCTGCTGGTTCCCGGAACTTCCCCGGTGCGGGGCAGCATGCGCATCAGCGGTCCCGCATCCCGGCCGGAAGCGACGATCAGCAGCCTGACCCCCGGGTCCGATCCGGCGCTCGGCGTCTGGCTGGGCGAGCTGGCTCCCCAGCAAAGCGCCGAAGTCAGCTACCGGGCAAGGATCGACAGCCCGACCAGCCGGGAGCGAATTACTGCGTATTGGCTGGCGGCATACAGCTTCTCTGTCCAGGACCGCATCTTCTCCGGCACTACCTATTCCAATGCGGGAGATGTCTGGATATTCAGTCATGAGGAATGACAGGCCAAAAACCCTTCAGCCCGCAATTTCCGGGATCGGAAGGGTTTTTCGCGTAGGTATGGCCGTAAACTCATGGGGCCTCCCTTGCAAGACAGCCCGTGCCTTGCTTGACTTGATGCGCCGGATGCTCCTCCACCTTGAGCTAAGCAGAGGATGTCCATCAGGCTACATGGCTTTTTCGCCGGCGGGCAGACTATATTCCGTCTTTGCCTTCTCTTTGCCCCATGCCCTCTCGACAGCCGGGACGAAGCGCTTTCCTTTGAATAAAAACCGGATAACCGGTATTTTATTGATCGCCAACCCTGCGACATAGGACAGTCCGATTCCCCATAGGGTATATGCCACCCAATTCAGGTGGAGCTGGTTGGCAAACACGTATTTGTTCAAATTATTCAGCACCACAAACGCAAACCCCATATGGAAGACCAGAATCATCAAAGACTCTTTGCCTAGCGCGCTAAATATACGGCGAACCCACGACCATGATTTTATCCAGTACACGAGCTGCATAAGCAAAAAGCTTCCTGCCAGCCCGCCGGCCAGGAACAAGAGGACATTCCCGTATGCCCGATGATTCATATCCACAGTCGTTTCATTAAGCTGGCCAAGACCGAACAGCACGACGAAACACGCGAGCAGCGGCAGCGAAAACCGGTAAGAGCGAAATAAGCCGGCCACATGCAATCTATAGCCTGCAAACATAAATAGTTGAGCGACCAGCGCCACATCCAGACTCCACGGCAGATGCGCAAATCTGCTGACTGCATACCCTGCGATCGAAAGCGAGAAGAACAAGGCCGTTTGAACGGCAGCTCCCCGGCGGTAAACCAGCTTCCAGCCGCACCAGAAAATCAGCTCCGCACAAAACAAACAGACCAGAAACCAGAGCGGCGTGTTGAATGCAAGCCGGTCCCCGTTTCCTGCAAATATGCCGGCAAATAAATAGGATGGGCTCAAGCCGCCGCTTTCTCCTGCGCGCTCCCGAATGAACCATAAGGCGTAGAATGCGAAGCACGCCGTAAAATAGGGAAGCAGCAAGCCGATAACACGGCTTTTCAACCAATCTCCGAAGGCTGTGTAGTACTTGGCAACGTTAAATAAATAGCCGGACAGCAGAAAAAATAACGGCATTCTGAAGGTGCGGAGCACATCATTAAGCATATCGGGAACCTCGGTATGAGCCATAACGACAAGTGAAATGCTAATCCCGCGAAGAATATCGATTTCTACGATTCGTTTCTTTGACAGCCCTACACCCCCCTTTATTTTCGATACATTATGTATCAAAGTCAAATTTTAGTCAAGTCTTTCAGCCAAAATTAGTCATTTCGTCTCCCTGAATGACAAGAAACTTCTACCTCCGTCCGAACGCTGCCAACGGCCTAAAAAAAGATGACTCCTGATCAATCCAGAAGCCATCTCCTTGCCGCTTAAGACCTATTGATTTGTAGTCGCTACAAAAAGCAGTTTACCGAGGCTGTTTGATGCCTGTGCCCTCAATCGCCGGCTCGTCCCAGTCTCTCCACCTGTACCTTGCCGGAGAAGAAGGTCGCCCCGCCGCCCATATCCGCAACGCGGTCCGGGGTCAATGCATTGACGAGCGCTTTGGCTCCCGCCTTGCCCGCCCACAGTCCCTGACTGACGACAACGCCTGGCAGCACGTCTTCGCCGACCGCCGCCGTCAGCTCGCATTCACCCCGCCCGTTGCTGACCCGGACGAGCTCGCCGTTCACGATGCCAAGCCGGGAAGCGTCGGCCGCATGCATATGCAGCTTCGGCGTCCGCTCCATGCGGACATGCTTGTCATTATGAGCGAAGGTAGAGTTCAGGAAATTATGATTGGGCGCCGGTATAAACCAGAACGGCAGCTCTTCGCCCTCAGAAAGCGGCGTATAAGTCGGCAGAGGCGGGTAGCCTTTACGCGCCATAGCCGCCGAATACAGCTCGATCTTGCCGCTGGGCGTAGGCAGCCTGCCCGGGAATAACGGCTTCACCTCCGCTTTCACGAACCGCTCCTCCGTCAGCCTCTCCAGCGTAACGCCTTTCAATCGGGGATTGGCCGGGTAATCCAGCGCTTGCCGAATCAGCTCATCGTCCGATTGCCGCAAAGCCTCCTCCTCGAACCCCATCGCCTCCGCAAGCAGCCGGAACACCTCGACATTGGACTTGCTCTCTCCGTACGGCTCAATGACCGGCTCTTGCAGATGGACGTAATGATGCCAATACGATTTGAAGAAATCCTTATTCTCCAGCGAAGAAGTGGCAGGCAGCACGATATCCGCATACATGGCCGTCTCGGTAAGAAACAAGTCATGCACAACCGTAAACAGATCCTCCCGCTCCAAGCCCCGCTTCACCTTGCCCGCATGCGGAGCTACGACCGCAGGGTTCGAATTATATACATACAATGAGCGGATCGGCGGGTCCAGCTCCAGCAGCGCGCTGCCAATCCGGTTCATATTGATGCGGCGGGTCGGGGCCTTCAGCAAATCGGGGCGTTGCAGTGCCGCCGCATTATGCTCCAGATATCCGCTATTGCCCTTGATCGCTCCGCCTCCCTTGGTCAGCCAAGCGCCGGTAAGCGCCGGCAGACAGGCTATCGTGCGCACGCACATCCCGCCGTTGTCGTGATGCTGAATCCCGTTGCCGATCCGCAGAAAAGACGGCGACGTCTGTCCGTACATACGGGCCAGCCGGTATATATCGTCCGCCGGCACTCCCGTAATAGCGGACACCTTGTCCGGATCGTACGCCTTCACATGCTCCCGCAGCTCTTCATGCCCGACCGTATAGGCGCTCAGAAACGCCTCGTCCACCATATTTTCGGCGAAGAGAATATGCATCAGCCCCAGAGCGAGAGCCGCATCCGTCCCCGGCAGGATCGGAATGAACCAATCGGCCCAGCGGCCCGTCTGATTGCGGTGCACGTCGATCGCCACCACCTTCGCTCCCCGCTTGCGCGCCTGCTCGGCCAGCATGACCTGATGCATATTCGTGCTGACCGCATTGATGCCCCACATGATGATGAGCTTGGCATGGACCGTATCTTCGGGGTCGGTCCCCAGGTTAGCGCCCATCGTATAGTTGTAGCCCTCCGAGCCTGCTGCCTGGCAGATCGTATACTGCAGCCGGCTGGCCCCCATCCGGTAGAAAAACCGCCGGTCCAGCCCTTCCGTCCCGATCCGGCCCATGTTCCCGTAAAAGCTGTAAGGGAGAATCGCTTCCGCTCCATACCCGGCGATCAGACTTTTCCAGCGGTCAGTAATCGTCTCTACGGCTTCCTCCCAGGATATACGCTCGAATAGCCCCTCCCCTTTGGCTCCCACGCGCTTGAGCGGATACTGGAGTCGCTTCGGATCATAGATGCGGTCAGCCAAATGACGCACCTTGTTACAGATCGCGCCTTGCGTGACCGGATGCGCCGGATCTCCCTCAATCTTGATTATCTTGCTTTCCGCTTTATGAATGAGCAGACCGCACTGATCCGGACAGTCCAATGAGCAGACCGCCGGCACGACGCCCGTCTGTTGGTTCGCATAGTTAGACATAACACTCTCCCTTCTCCTTACGCCGCGGCTTCGCCCTTCTCTCGTCGGTAGCCACTTCATGATCATACCAACAACTCCGGATGGTCAACAAGCTTTCTCTGTCCGGGCAGTCAGGCGTCTATTCGCACGGCAAACGGAAACTTCGGCCAGCAGCACTAAATTTTAACTGCACCTTTTAACAAAGCAAAAAATCCCGATATAGCCGGCAGTAAACCGGAAATATCGGGACTCTTTGTAAGGGGAGCTTGTTATTGCGTGGAAAAGCCGGTTATTGCGTGGAGAAGCTTGTTACCGGATGGAGGAGCTGGTTTTTATACAGAGGAACTTGTTACCGTCTAAAGGAACTTGTTGCAGAGTCTTACAGGCTTTGCTGCACGCTGCCTAGGCCGCGCGCTTCCGCTTGAGCCGCCTTCAGCTGCTCCGGGTAACCGTAAGTTCCGTGCTCGCTCAAGTCGAGACCGATCGTTTCTTCCTCTTCCGTGACGCGCAGTCCCATAACGGCTTTCATGATGGCCAGAATAATGTAAGAAGCGATAAATGCAAAGGCTCCGCAAACGACGACGCCCATCAATTGAACGCCCAGCTGCTCGAAGCCGCCGCCGTACAGAAGTCCGGCTTTGCCTACGCCTACCTTCTCGGCGAGCTCCGGAGTAGCAAAGATACCTGTAGACAATGTCCCCCATACACCTGCCGTGCCGTGAGCCGACAGCGCATAGATCGGATCATCGACGCGCAGCTTCTCGAACATGCGCATGCTGCCGAATACGACGAAGCCTGCAATCAAACCGATAACAATCGCCGCCCAGGATTCGACAAAGGCGCAAGATGCCGTGATGGCAACAAGACCGGCTAACGCGCCGTTTAGCATCACGCCGATATCGGCCTTGCCGTTCACCGACCAGGCGATGAGGAAAGCGGCAACCGCTCCTGCCGCAGCGGCGAGCTGAGTGTTGATAGCCACAAATCCGAAGAAGCTGCCGTCGCCTACGGCGATCGTACTGCCTGCGTTAAATCCGAACCAGCCTACCCATAGCAGCATTACGCCGAGAGTCGTGAAAACCTGGTTATGTCCCGGCATGGCATTGGGCGTGCCGTTTTTGTTGTATTTGCCAAGACGGGGCTTCAGCAGCAGCGTAGCAGCCAGCGCGGCCATAGCGCCAGTCAAGTGGACGACCGTCGAACCCGCGAAGTCTTGCTTGCCGTGCTCGGCGAGCCACCCGCCGCCCCAGATCCAGTGAGCGATCACAGGATATACGATCACCGAAAACAGGATGGCGAAGATCAGATACGCCGACAACTTCGCCCGTTCTGCAAACCCGCCGAAAGCTACTGCCATCGAAATAGCGGCAAAAGCGAGCTGGAAAATAAACATGACCGTCGGAGCTACCGTGCTTCCCTCAGGCACATCCTTCACATCGAACCCGAAGTAATCTCCCCATCCGATCAGCGAATTGCCTTGCGATCCGAATATGAGGGCGTAACCGACCGCCCAGAATACCAGGGTGACGATACCAAGCGCCACAATCGTTTTTCCGGCGATATGGCCGGCATTTTTCATTCTTGTGGACCCCGCCTCCAGCATAACGAACCCGCTTTGCATGAAAATAACAAGAATAGCCCCCAGCATAACCCAAATCGCATTCAATCCCAATTCCATAGCTTTCACCCTCGCTTTACCTGAAATTTGATTCGAGGAGCCTTGCTTCACTTATGCTTAACCAATCAAGCATCGGCTCCACAATCGCCATCCTCTCAACTCATGTACATATTCTATGACACAAAAACCATTTATGTCAATATTCCTTACACATTTTATTATTTTTATAATTAAATGCGTTCCTACAACGAAAAATCTTACATATATCGAAATACGTATCATATACCTGACACGAAACATCTTGCACGCGGTCATTTGACTTTTTCATGCAGTTAAAGGCCAAACTTCCTGCAAAAGCTCGGTCTAGCTTATTGGCACTTAACCAGGCAGCCGTTTATATGGCGGCATAAACTTTTAAATTGCGGCATAAATTGTTACATCAGGGTATAGTTTCTATGGTCTCCGTCCTCTTTTTCCACCTAGAAAAATTCATAATGCCTCATGACTACCTCATGATATTCATATGCCGGATTGAAATTCCTCCTTTATTTTCCACTTCTATGTAAAAGGAGACCGTTCTCATGTGAGGTATTTGCCAAAAAGCGCGCGATACCGCCCCATTTCCGCTTCAGCACAGCCGACTTCACGCAACAAAAAAAGGCCACCGCCACAGTGACCTTCCTTTTAAAATCGACCCGTTGCTCATTCAAAATCGTATCTTTCTTCCTTCCACGGATCGCCATACATATGATAGCCATTGCGCTCCCAGAAACCCGGCTTATCCTTCGCCATAAATTCAATGCCCCGAAGCCACTTCGCGCTCTTCCAGAAGTACAAGTGAGGCACGACCATTCGTACAGGATAACCGTGTTCGGGCGTCAACAGCTGGCCGTTATGACGGAAGCCGAGGAACGAGGTTTCACGCAGAAAATCTTCCAGGGGTAAATTGGTCGTCCAGCCCTGCTCGGCATGCAGCATCACATAACGGGCCTCGGGCTTCAGCTTCACGCGTTCCATAATCGTAGATACCGCAACGCCTTCCCATACGTTATCCAGCTTGGACCAGGTCGTGACGCAATGAATATCGTTGCGGAATTCCCGTTTGGGCAGCGCCATGAATTCTTTGTAGCTGATCGAGCTCTCCTCTTCCACCAGTCCGAACAGGCGCAAGTCCCATTTGCTCATATCCCTGTAATACACGACATCGCCGTAGTGCAGCACCGGGAATCCTTCCGTCACCGTTTGACCGGGCGGCACCCGATCCTCCCGTACCGCGGGCTCCGCTTGTTTATCCCTATCCATCGTCTTCAGCCTCCTTGCTTGTACTTTTCCTCAATGACTCGGGACCCGTCCCGCTCATCCCATCCACCGGCACCCTCTTAGCCGGCAAGCACGACAATGCGCCTCATGAAGGCCATATCCCTTATATATCCCGTTCCCTCAGGTTCGATACCTATCCCCCTAATCCCCCGGATGCAGACTCTCCACCAGACGATGCACCGGCAGCACGGCATCCGCCCGTACCTCGCACGTCAGCGGATCGGCCAGCGTGTCCAGCACATGCCGGACGATGCCCGCAAAGCCCCTGCGGTGCCATATCGTATCCCAGCTGCCGAATGCGAGCTCCTGTGGCGCAACGCCCCGCTCCATCCACACAGCCTTCTCCAGATTCACTACCTCCATGGAACAGCCGCTGCCGTGCAGCTCCAGCTTCTCCAGATCGGCGCCCGCCCGGCGCGCCATTGCAAAATGAGCGGCTGTGCCGTCAAGCTTGTCCCCGCCTAGACGCAATGCACCGGAAGCCAGCAGCAGCCTCCCCTCTTCGTCCGTCCTCTCCTTGTACGAGCCGACCTCAGCATCGTCTCCGCCCAGCCAAAGCAGCAGGTCCAGCATATGGATGAGATCGTCGTAAAGCGTCTGTTTCGCCGAACATGACTGCAGCTTCGTACGGTGCTTCAGTGCCGAAACGAGCTCGAACCCGCCGGCCTCAGCCATTCGTCGCTTCGCTTCCCTATAGAGCGGGGCGAAGCGCCGATTGAAGCCGACCGCAAGCAGCAGGTTCCGCTCGGCCGCATAGGCAGCCATCCTCTCCGAAGCTTCGATCCGGTAACACAGGGGCTTGTCCACGTAGACATGCACGCCCGCTTCCAAGCATTCCATCACGATAGCCTCATGAGTTGGCGTAGGACTATGGACGAACACGATATCCGGACGCTCATGGCGCAGCAGCTGCTCGACGGACCCGTACTGACCGGCGATCCGGTACTGCCGGCCGATTCGTTCAACAGTCGAGGCCGTTCGGCTGTACAAGCCTACGATCTCTACCTGCTCATCCGCCGATAGCAGCGGCATATATACTTTTTGGGCGATGTCGCCCAGACCGATGATCGCGACTTTTGCCGTCATAAACTATCCCCCTTTGCGTACCGCGAGCTCATTTTACTAAAATTTCATTTCTCCAAATGATGCCGCTTGCTTTCACGCCCATCCGTGATGTGGTAAGATAAAAAAAGATTTATCTTGCCTGTTTGAATAGGCCCAATAGCGGGTATAGGCGCAAGCTTACGCCTTGTCCCAAACCCTGATTTCCGGAGGATCCATACACGAATGTCTACGAAAAAAATCTGGTTTTTAATTTTATGGGTGCTGCTTTTTGCCGTTTTTCTCGGGCTCTCTATCTGGTTGGAGTCCCCTGTCTGCCTGCATATCGCCAGCGCTATCCCCATATTGATCGTTTTGTGCCTGCCCAACCGGGAGCAGAATCAATACATTCGGGCCCGGCACCTGAAGAAAGTGCGGCTTCTTGCTCATGACAGCGGAGAGAACGGCAGGCTGACGATCAGCTTCACCCCCGGCTTTATCCGCTGGAAGCAAGGGGGCAAGCTTTATTTCCACCTCAACACGCTTAGCCGGGGAGAAGCGGCTGCAGAGTCAGCCAATCCGCATCAGCAAGCCTCGTTGTCGGTGCTTCCTTATGACCTGGCCCCGCATCCCAGCAAGAGCGGCTGGGTAGGGATCGATCTGGAGCAACTGGCTGCCCGCACGGCCAGCTTAGCCATCACGACCGACGAAGTCGTCCGCCTCATCATCCCGCTCCAGGATTTGGAACAGGTCGCAGTTCGCCATATGGCCGGCCTCCTTCCAGTGGGGAACAACAGCAAGCGTCTCCATGCTTAAACGGGAAGGCTTGCCGTCCTACGGCTAGCAGCAGCAACAAAAGAGAAGGCTCGTTCGGCCCTTGCCGTGCGAGCCTTCTCTTCATTATGCAGCCGGTCAGGAGAACGGGCGGGCGAGCCGATGCGGAAGGCAACAGCTGCGGCCAGCTGGCACGCTCAGTTCTGGGAGGCGGGCGCTAGGGCAGCGGTTGGCGCCGCCTGAACAGAATTATGTCTGCTTGAGCAGCGGTAGATTGAGCACCTACACCGATGCATGGACTGCTCGCTCAAACACTGAGCACCTCGTGCGGTGCATGGGCTGCTCGCTCAAACACTGAGTACCATGCGCGGTGCGTGGACTGCTCGCTCAAACACTGAGTATCGACACACCCTGAGTTCTCACGCCCGAGCGGCCTCCAGGCGTCATTTGCCGGTCTGCTGGCCGGGTTTCGCGCATACCAGTTGGCCGAGTGTGCGGACCATCGCTCCGGTCCCTCCCAGCGGCTCGGTCCCCCTCTCGTTCCACAGCCAGGCCGTCCCGCCGGTATCGAGATGAACCCACGGCGTGTCCCCCGCGAAATACCCGATGAACAGCCCCCCTGTAATGCAGCCCGCCCACCGGTCACGGTTCGTTGAGTTTTTGATATCGGCTATGCGGCTTTTCAGCATCTCCCGGTATTCCGGATAGTTTGGCAGCGGCCAAACCTTCTCATTGGCCCTCCGGGCGCTGTCCAGCACCTCCTGAAGCAGCGCTTCGTTATTGCTGACGGCTCCCGTCGCCACATCGGCGAAGCTGACCAGGACCGCTCCCGTCAAGGTCGCCACGTCGATCAGGCGCGTAGCTCCGAGCCGCTTCGCATACAGCACACCGTCCGCCAGCACGATCCGCCCTTCCGCATCCGTGTTCAGCACCTCCACGGTCTGACCGTTCATCAGGGTAATCACATCCCCCGGCTTAAAGGCAGCCGCAGACGGCATGTTCTCGGCGGCCGGGATGACGATCACTACGTTGATCGCCGGTTTTTGAACGCCCAACACATGGATCAGCCCAAGAAGGACGGCAGCTCCGCCCATGTCGCTGATCATCTCCTCCATCCCTTCGGGCTTCTTCAGGGATATGCCGCCGGTATCGAAAGTAATGCCCTTGCCGACCAAACCGAGCACTTCATCCGGCTTCTCCGGCGCTCCGTCATACCTCACGGCGATCATCCGCGGCGGCAGCACGCTGCCTCGTCCGACGGCGGCAAGCCCGCCCATCCCCTGCTCGCGGATTCCCTCCTCCTCGAGCACGGTGCAGGCCAGCCCATAGCGGGCGGCCAAGCTCTGGGCTGCGCGCGCAAGGTCATCCGGCCCGAGATAGTTCCCGGGCAGATTGGTCAGATCGCGCGCGGTATAGACGGCAAGCGCCGTCGCCCGCGCGGCCTCCAGCGCGGGCGCCAGCTCGCGCCGCTCCTCGTCCGCGGCGCCTAGCAGCGCGACGCGCTGCAGCTGAGGCGGCGCTTCGCCCGCCGCCTCCCGGGCATAGCTCGGCATGCGGTAGCTGCCGAGCCAGAGCCCCTCCGCGAGCGCCTGCACGCGCTCGCCCAGCTCTTGCGCGCGCCCGCCGCCGGCGCGCGGCAGCGGCGCCGCGAGGCGCTCGTGCCGCAGGCCGAGCGCGGCGCGGGCCGCGTAGACGCCTGCGTCGCGCCAGGCGTCGGCTCTTGTGCGGGCGGCTTCGCCGAGCCCGCACAGCAGGATGGCCTGATAGCCGGGCATCAGGCCCAATGTCGGCACGGCCTCGGTCTCCCCGAGGCCGGCGGCGAACCGTCCGCGCGCGGCCAGCCCGCGGACCGCATCAACCAGCGCCGGCGGCAGAGGCGCGCCGGCCTGCTTCGCCCACTCTCCCGAGGCCAGCTCCTCGGGAGTCATGAAGAAGGCGAGCGCTTCGGCTCCCGCCTCGCCCGCCTCCGATTCGGCCAGCTCGACGGCCAGGCTCAGCTCCTGGGTCATATATCGCTCCAACAAATCCATAATTTCACTCCTCAAAAAAGCAGCATCTGACATTGCGCCTACAGCCTTTAGCTTTTGTTACCACACCGATTAGGAGCTCCTTGTTGAGGAGACCTGCGAATAACGGGATGCACCACACAAAACCCATACTTTCGCCGCTAGCCGGTTGTTTTATACGAATTTTCGTATAACCTCTACACTTTTGACCACCAATCCAGTTCATTTATACGATTTTCCATACAAATCCCCTACTTCGGACAGCCAGTCAGACGCATTTATACGATTTTCCATACAACTCTATACTTCGCTCCGCCATTCGAGCGCATTTATACGATTTTCCTTACAACCCTCCACTGTTGACCGCCTGCCCCTACCGCTCATTTATACGATTTGCCACACAAATCCATGACCTCGGTCGCCAGAGAGGCACATTTATGCGACTTTCCCGTAACCCGCATACTTCGGACCACCAGCCGTACGCTATTTATACGAAGTTTCGATTACCGCCCCTCTGCCCTCTATCCTCTTCCCCATCCCAAACACCGGTTAGGAAGAAGTCGCGTAATAGCTCGATGCCTCCATCACGACCCTCCGCATTGGCAGCTCGTAAGGACACATCGGCTCGCAGATCGGCTTTTCGCCACAAGGTTCATGATCCGCACAGGACAAAATTTTCTCCTTATTCCGCTGATAAAATCCGTCGCCCTTCGGCAGCAGGCCAAAGGTGGAGCGCACCTGGCTAGAGATCATAATATCCGGGATGGCGATCCCGACCGGACAGGAACAGTAGTTGCAGCGCCGGCAGTTATGCTCGCCAAGCTTATGCGCAAGCGCCTCCAGCTCCGAGCGCTCGGCATCGCCCACCTCCAAGCGCATCGCCGCTATGTTCTCCCGCACCTCCTCCACGCTCACCATGCCGGATATAATGACATTTACGTCCTGACTGTACGGATAGCGGATCGCCTTGTCCACCGGCTGAATGAAACCGCCGGACAGCGGCTTCATCGCCACCTTCCCCATGTTCAGCCGGGTCATCTCCGGGATCAGCTCATCCAGAGCAAACGGCTGGGCGAGATTCAGATGGAACAGCACTTGTTCAAACTGCTCCTTGCGAATCCATTTCGCTAACAGATCGGGCCGATGGCCGGTAATTCCGATATGACGGATATAGCCCTTCTCTTTCATCTCCAACGCTGCCTTGTACGCGCCGTCCTCGCTCATGGCCGCCTTGAACTCCTGCACGGTGTTCACATAGTGTATCTGCAGCAGATCGATCCGATCCGTCTTGAGCCGGGTCAAGCTGCGCTCTATCTCTTCCTTGGCCGAAGCGTAGTCCCGCTTGTTCGTTTTGGTTGCCAGGAAATATTCCGACCTCCGGTGCGAAATGCTGTCCCCGATAATCTCCTCGCTGTTGCGGTAGGCCGCTGCCGTGTCGATATAATTGATGCCTTCGTCGAGGGCATAATTCAACGCCGCGCTCGCTTGCTCGAACGGAACGCCCGGCAAATTCATCGCGCCGAAGCCAAGCGAGGATACGCGGTAGCCTGTCTTGCCGAATAACGTATAACGCATCGTGTATGTTTGCCTCCCCATGCAAGGTGTACTTTCGCCTCTCATCTATTATAGATCAAGCCTATGCCAAAAACACCCTAACCAGGGTGTTCACTCGTCATGCGAAAGTTGTTATACGGTCCGGCGCGCCGGCGGACAAGCCGGGAGAAGCAGCTATACCACGTCAAACCCCCGCGAGGTACAGCTTCCCCCCACCCGCAGCGCGCGTCACATTGCCCACCCCGCCGGACCGCCGCCTCCGAGCAGCGGCATCCGCCCGGCGCTAGAGCAGCCGTTTCATGAATTCATAGGCTTTGATGTTCATCCCGTTGCCAAGCGCGTGGCCCATAAACGGAAATACTTCCATCGTCTTGTCCTTCGAGTGCAGCCGGTTATAGGCGGCAAAGATCGTCTCCGGCATACACACCATATCCTTTAGCCCTACCGACACCAGCACAGGCAGCGTAATCCGGTCCGCCAAGTTGATAATGTCGAAGTAACTGAGCGTCTGCAGCACCTGCTCCAGCTTGTCCGGGAAAGTTGTCACGAACTTCGCGGCCTCCGCCAGCGAGCTCGTGGAATTTAATATGCCGAAATCCATATGGCACATATTCGGCACATTAGCCACAGCGCCGCGCACCTTGCCGCTCAGCGCCGCCGTGATCAGCGCCAGCCCGCCGCCCTGGCTTCCGCCCATTACGAAGATACGCTCCGGATCGATTTCGGGCTGCTCCGACGCCACCAGCACCGCTCTCAGTCCATCCAGGGTGATGTGCTTGTAATAGCATTCCTCTTTGTCGAGAATGCCTTGAGTCATCCAGCCGCTCGTCATGCCGAAGGATTGCGGAGCTAAATTCCCCGTCTCTCCCCCTTGGCCGCGGACATCGATCGCATAGACGGCAAAGCCCATTAACAGCCAATGCGCATAATTTTCCGGGTCCCCCTTGGAGCCATGATAACCATGATAGATAACGATGCACGGGCAGGGCTTACGAATCGGCTGCGGAGGCAGCAAGTACCAGCCATGAATCGGCGTCCCGTCATGCGCCTCGAACGTCAGCTTGCTGACATCCGCCTGCATGGGGGAGTCTACCTCCGTGCGCCGGTAAGGGGCGCCGCCTTCGTTCAGGCGAAGCGTCTGCTCCCAGAATTGGTCCAGATCCGGCTGAGCCGTGGAATCGGCCATATAATGGTACAAAGAGTCTATCCTTTTTTCTATCGCGTTCACAACAAAATCCTCCTTAACATTTGGGGCCGTGAAAGACCTTGGGCATAGGCAAACTGCCTGTTCATGTCCCGGGTCCCCGAAGTTCTGCGATCGCTGGCACGATGTAGATGACTCGACTTGCTTCCCATAGCGATTTCGCCCGCTGTCGCTTTAATTGAACAACGCCCATTACGCATACTATTCCATCCGGATAGGGACAGTTCCTTTTTTTTTTGCAAAAAAATAAACAAGAGGAGAAGACCCTCCTACCGGAAAGTCGTCACTCCTCCTTCTCAACCCCGTACTCTATCACATAGCCCGTATGCTCCAAGTATTTGAACGTATACCGGAGGTCGGCGTCGAATGCATCGCTCGGGAAGTCCGTGTCGTAAATATACAGCTTCGTCCCCTCCACCATTATGATGTTCTCATTCGTATGCTTGCCGCCGGTCCGCTCGATCTGAGGCCTGCCGGTCACTTCCTGATAGGAGCCGTTCAGATAGGCCGGCAAATCCCGAATCGCATTAACCGTGACTAGCAGGAAATAAACAAAGCCAACGGCCATCAAAGACCCCAGCATGACATGATGGATCAGCCTCTTGTACTTCTGCTGCCTGTAGTACTCCCTCCAGATCGAGAAGTAAACAAAGCACATGAACCCCAGGAACAAACAAATGCCCAGTTCACCCAGGTACTCCGTCAAGAATGAATCGGAATAGGACTTCACCATATCACCCTCTATGTCCCTGCCCTAAGCCGGCAGAAATATATAGTCATGCGCCCTCTTCCCTAATCTATGCCGCAACACCCGGCATCGTTCCTGTCTGCCTGTAAAAATAAGAAAAGCTCCTGATCGGAGCCTTTCTCTACCGCTTTAGTGAAGTTAAACTTTCTTGACTCATAAAAATAAACCGAACCCGCCGGGATTCGGTCCGCTCTGAACAGCCGGTCAATCGTCTGACCGTTCCGTTCTTTTCCTCTGCTCTTCCTGCTTCTTGCGCTCGGCCTCCTGCTTTTTGCGCTCCGCTTCGTCCTTCTTGCGTTTCTCTTCCTCCTGCTTCTTGCGCTCAGCTTCCTTCTTCTTGCTCGCTTCTTCCTCTTGCTGCTTTTTCAGCTCTTCGGCCTTCTTCCGTTCGGCCTCCTGCTTCTTTCTCAGCTCCTCTTGCTTCTTCCGCTCTTCCTCTTGTTTCTTGCGGTTTTCTTCCTGCTTTTTCCGTTCGGCCTCCTGCTTCTTGCGCTGCTCCTCGGCTTTCTTGCGCGCTTCCTCCGCCCGCTTCGCCTCATCGCCGCGCTTTACTTCCTCCTGCTTCCGGTCGTCATCGTCGTCCCTGCCGCGGGAGCCGCCTGAACCGGATGTGCCAGGTTTGGAGCCGGAGCCCGATGAAGTTTTGCCGTTATCCTTCTTGTCGTCGTCTCTGGTGTTCCGGCTGCCCTTCCGGTCGTCGTCATCGTCATCGTCGTCGCGGCTGTTGCCGTTCTTGCTCTGCGAAGAGGTCGTTTTCTTCGGATCATCCTTGCCGCCCGAGGAGGTTCCGTTGCGGGTGCCGCTCTGGCTGTTTTTGCCATCCCTGTCCGACTGCGTTTGGCCTTTGCCGGCCTTGGCGCCTGTCTGATTTTTCCCGTTCGGATCCGGGCTGTTTTTAGCCGAGCCTTTTTTCTCATTGACCTTTTTATCCAGCTCGCCGGTCTTCTCTTCCTCGACAAGCTGCTTGAGATCGCTCTTCGTCGGGACGCGGCTCGGTTGGATGGACTGGGCCACCTCCGGCTTGTTTTTGGCAATCTGCAAGACCGATTCCTTCTTAATCTCCTCCAGCGTCACATCCGCTCCGCTGCTCTTGGCATTCAGATAGACCGAATATTTGCCGGTTGATACCCCGTTCTGGCTCGCCGCCTCTCGCACTTCCTTGGGGGCCGCGAACGCCGCTACCTGGTATTGATTCGCCTGCTGCGGGTGTGTGGTCTCGATATGCTTGGTGACCTGCTGCTTCAGACGTTCGGCTATCGATTCGTCATTGACCTTGCTGTCCGGCAGAATGACCGTACTGGCGATAACGATCTCGCCTTCTCCCTTAGCCAAAGCTTCACGCTCGGCATTATCCAGCAAACGCTCGGTGACCTGCTCCAGATTTCTGCCTTTGAACTCTACCGCTTCAATCAACAGGTTTCCATCCTCATTCAGCCCGCGCAGCTCCAATACGTTCTCTTGAACGTCGATTCCGATCTCGACGCTCGGGTTGATGTCCATCGTTATGTAGGCAACAATCTCGGGGCTGCCGAGCTTGCCATTGAAGCTGGCGAACACGACCAGGCAAAATACGACCGCTGCGGCGATCGCCGACTTTCCCGCGACCGATGAGCTCCTCCAGTTGACGCCGGGTTTGTCATATTCGATTTCTTCCCCAATTTGGCAGGTGCGTTTCCGTCGGGAGACACGCTCAAACCTGCCGTCCGCCCTCATGATGATCAAATGCTTGCTCGTGATTTGCATGACAATACCCTTATTCAATTGGCGTCCCCCCTTCCCTCATGATCAACCTCTTCATCTCTCTCTGCTTCGTCGCCCTTGATATGCAAATAATCCTTCAGATACGGGAACGGCCCGCTGTATATCAGCGCGACAGTAATAATAAACTTCCGGTTGCGCTCCAGCGTTTTGCGGGAGACGCTCACTTGGTCGAGCAATTCCTTGATGGGCAGCATTTTTTTGCCGAGCATCAGCTTCATCAATGCCATATCGCCCGACAGCTTGTAAGCAATGGCGAACAAGGCTTGCCGGGAATCATCATGCTTGGGAGAGGCATCGGCCAATTCCTCAAACTGGATTCCGAATTCAGCCAGCATTCGACTCAAATCGACAATTTCGCTGCGTCTCTCTTCCATCCCCTTCTGTTTCTCATATTCCTCGATGGCCTGGTGAATCTCAATCGGGTTCACCGCGTGATCCTCTTCATCCTCGACCTCGAATGTGCTGTAAGGAATCTGCCCGGCAAACCGCTGCTCCTTCCGCACATAGTCGATAAGACGGCGGCGCATGACCTGTTCGGCGAACCCGAGAAAGGAACGCCCCGCCTGCGGAGAGAATTGGTTGATCGCTTCATTGAAGGCTCCGAGCGCGATGCTGAACTCGTCATCCCGCGTCGGATCGACGTAACGCTTGCAGAAACGGCTGGTCACCTTCGCCACATAAGGCTGATAGTCGGTGATAAATTGATTGCGCAGCCGCAAGTCGCCCTCCTGTATACGAATCACAATCTCTTCCGGAGTACTAGTCGCTTCGGAAGCCGGGTGGTGTGTCTGACGTTTTCCTAGAAATTTCTTGAATAAAACAAGCAGCAACCGTTCCACCTCACACTAAATTTTTCGCTGTTCTCTATGGGATTGCGGGGGTATGAGCTTCACCCTCCGGCCTATTTGCAAAGTAAATTTTTATGCGATTTTCTTAGCCCCTGTCAAGCGGCTTGTACGAGAAAAAAACGCCCCCCTGCCGCCTGCCGGCCGCAAGTCCGGGAAGGCTCCGGACCGCAGCTTTCGCGCAAGCCGTTCGCACGCCGGCTCTTTGCCGTACAAGCATACGGCAGGAGCGGGCGCGCGGCATAAGGGACGTTTCTCGGATAGGCGGATATCAGGACATGCCGCGTATCGTCTTCTTGCTCTTGAGCTTATTCCTGCGCTGGCTCAGCACATGAAGCCGCTTCTTCAGCTGCTGCTCCCACTCCGTATCGCCGATATCCTTGGCAACCGTCAGCAGGTCCAGCGCCATATCGACCTGGCTGCGGACAACGTCCAGCGGCTCCTCATTCTCATGGTTTACACAATTCTCCAGCAGCTCCGACGGATCGCGCTGCTCGACATACTCCGCGAAGTCGACCTCCGGAGCGCCGTCCCCGTGCGCATATTCGGCCAAAATCTCATATTCATTCTCCACCAGATGGTGGACCTCAACGCGATGGCATACCGGGCAGAACAGCAGCGGCACATTGTGAATCTGCGTTCGGATATGTTTAAGCGTACCCTTCGTTCCCAGCATACTGGCTCCGCAACAAAAACTCATTCACACTCGCCCCCTGATTCGCTTTCTTCTGTCCCTGTTACCCTTATTCGACCAAAAGCGTCAATTATCCTGCTTTTTCTGTCCGTACGCCTAAAGTTAAATGTTGCCTGTCCCCAGCGGAAGTCCTTCCTGGAGGAGCCTCCCTCGGTCTATAGGCGCATAATTGGATTCCCGCATGCAAACTTCTTCATGGCCGCCTTACCGCCGTCTTGTCTGCCTATATTCCCACTGTATGATAGGAAAACGGCTTTATGATCGACTCGGGCTCGCCTCCGGTTGCGAGCTGCAGCCGGCCGAAGGAATCGCCGTGGCACGGCGACACCTTCCCTGACGGAGCGGCTGGCGCAGATGTTGCAAGACCTCCCATTTTTCTAACCGGATTGATCTTGCTTGCGCCCTCCCCTTCTATAACCCGCAAGTCGCACATATATATAAATGACATGGCAACCCGAGAGGAGAGAGGCTCACCATGAAGATGATTTCGATCGGTTCCAAGCAAATCCCGTATGTGCGCTATGATGATCAGGCATCACAGATGCATATCCATTACTATACGGGGCAAACCCTCACATGCAGCGGCGTAGCGCCGGATCAGTACCGCCAGCTGCTGCAGTCTCCGAACCGTTACGATATGATCATGAGGATGACTGCCCTGCAGCCCGGCCTCACGCATCAGAAGTAAGCCTCCACTAGCGAGACCCTGAATCTCCCCTTGCGGCGGAGATTATTTTTTTGACGCGCAAAGAGGGCTTGCATGCGCCGCTATCTCCCGGCCAGGCCGGTATTTTTCTCCAAGAGGGCAGAAAAAGTGCGGCGGGATACGTTTTCATTGTTTTTCATACATTGACCGGCTTGGCAGAAAACGGTACTCTTATAGAGAGAGAAAGCATTCTGAACAAGAAGGAAGTGGATGCATGCCAAGACATCTCGTTATCGGGAACGGCAAGTTCTTGATCAATCTGGATCGCAACACCTATATGCGCGACCTGTACTATCCCTACGTAGGGCAGCTGAATCACGTCGGCGGCTATCAATGCCGTATCGGCTTATGGGTCGACGGCACGTTTAGTTGGCTGTCCGATCCCGAATGGAACTTCGAACTCTCTTATGTGGAGGACTCGCTGGTCACAGAGGTGCGGGCATCGCATTACCACTTGGGCATTACGCTTCTGATTAATGACGGCGTGCACCAGCGCGAGGATATTTATCTGAAGCGCATCACGGTTCACAATCACTGGGACAGCGTCCGCGAGGTACGCATGTTTTTCAACCAGGATCTTGTCATCAATGAAACGGAGGTCGGCGATACCGCCGCCTATTACCCGCTCAATAACACCGTGTTTCATTATAAGAAAGACCGCTACTTTATGTTCAACGGATTGAGCGGAGACGAAGGTCTCTACCAGTACACGACTGGCGTCAAGCGCTTCTACAACGCCGAGGGCACGTGGCGCGATGCCGAAGACGGCCAGCTCTCCGGCAATGCGATCGCTCAAGGCTCCGTTGACAGCACCATCTCGGTGCGTCTGCATGTTCCGCCCAATAATGACGGAGTTCTCTACTACTGGATGACAGCCGGCAAGGACCTGGAGGAAGTCAAGAAGCTCGACGCCTACGTCAAGGAAAGCCATCCCGACAAGCTGCTCGAGCGGGCCAAAATTTACTGGCAGCGCTGGGTTAACAAATCCGAGCGAGACTATGGCAATCTGAGCGAGGCATGCGTCCGCTTGTACAAGCAAAGCCTGCTCATCGTCCGCACGCAAACCGATGTGAACGGCGCGATCATCGCGGCCAACGACTCGGATATTATGCATTCCAACCGCGACCACTACAGCTACATGTGGCCCCGGGACGGAGCGCTGATCGCTTACGCGATGACGATGGCCGGCTATCAGGGTATGATTACGCCTTTCTTCCACTTTTGCGCGAATGCGCTGTCGCCGGAGGGCTATCTTCACCACAAGTACAATCCGGACGGGACAGTCGGCTCCAGCTGGCATCCTTACCTCAATGGCGGCAATGTCCAGCTGCCGATCCAGGAGGATGAGACGGCGCTCGTGCTGTTCGCCCTCTGGCAGGATTATGCCCGCCACGAGGTTATCGAGCTGCCCCAATCGCTCTATCGGACGCTGATCCGCCGCGCGGCGCGCTTCATGTCCAGCTACATCGAGCATGAGCTGTCGTTGCCCAAGCCAAGCTATGACCTGTGGGAAGAACGCTACGGAATTTTCACTTTCACAGCTTCAGCCGTATACGGCGGCCTGATCGCGGCGGCGAACTTCTGCAGCCTGTTCGGGGATGAAGAGCGGGCCAGCCTCTACCGCGACCATGCGGAGAAGATTAAGGCCGGCATTCTCACGCATCTGTGGGACGAGGAAGAAGGCCGTTTCGTCCGCGGCTTGTACCAGGAGAACGGAGTCTGGGTGAAGGACCGCACCTACGAGAGCAGCGTTTACGGCATCTTCGAATTCGGCGTGCTGCCGGCGGATGATCCGCGTGTCGTGAGCACCATGCAGGCCAATCGCGAGCACTTGACGATCAAGACGGAGATCGGCGGCGTCGCCCGGTATCATCACGACTACTACTTCCAGCGCTCGTCCGACATTGCCAACGTGCCGGGCAATCCCTGGATCATCTGTACCCTGTGGATCGCGGAATGGGAGATCGAATACGCCAAAACGCTAGAGGAGCTTGAAGCTCCCCGCCGCACGCTGGAGTGGGTCGTGAAGCATGCGATGGAAAGCGGCGTCTTGTCCGAGCAGCTCGATCCGTTCAACGGCGATCCGGTCTCGGTCGCTCCGCTGACCTGGTCCCATGCGACCTATGTGCTGACCGTCGTAAAGTATACGGAGAAGTACAAGAAGCTGCTGGCCGCAGCGGACAAGTAAGGCTTGCTCCGGTTGAAGCTGAGGCCATAACGCTGAGGGCATAGTTGAATTGACGTCTTCATGAAAAAAAGGGTCGAACGCAGGACTTGCACATTGTCCTGGGTTCGACCCTTTTTGCTTTACGTTGTCTGGCCGGGCGCATTCAGCCACTCGCTCATGTACGTGAGCAAGCCCGCCGCCCTATTTCTCTGCGATCTGAACCGAGAGCATCTTGACCGTCTCCACGGGCACGCTGGCCTCGCCTCGGTCAGTGGCCTTCACCGGCGTAGCGGCGATCGCTTGTACTGTATCCATGCCCGAGCTGACCTTGCCGAAGATCGTATAGTTCGGCGTGCTGTTCAGATATTCGCTATCCGGTCCCGTGCAGATGAAAAACTGGCTGCCGTTCGTATCGGGTCCCGCATTCGCCATCGCAACGATACCCGGCTCGTATTTATGACCGCCGCCAAGCTCGTCTGCGAAGCTGTAGCCTGGGCCGCCGCGACCGGTGCCTGCCGGGTCGCCCGTCTGAATCATAAAGCTCTGGATAATCCGGTGGAACACGACATCATCGTAGAAGCCGTCCCTAGCCAGCGCGATAAAGTTATTGACCGTCTGCGGCGCATCCTTGGCGAACAGCTCGATAACGATCGGCCCCTTGTTCGTTTCGATGGTAGCCGTATATGTCTTGTTGACGTCGATCGCCATCTTCGGCGCTTGGGTATACCGGTTGCCGACCCAGATCGTATCGTTCTTGCCGTCATACTGCACCTGCTTGCCCAGCGTTTCGCTCATGAAACGCAGCGGCACATAAGTAGTCCCCTCATAGATGAACGGTTGACCTTCCGCCGGCTTTTTCTCCTTGCCATCGAACATAAATTTCAGCGGCTTGAAATAAACCTCGATCTGCTGCCCTCCAGCCGCGCTAACGCCAATGGCCGCCGTCAGCATAGCCCCGAGCACCACTCCGACTGCCGTGTACTTCAGCTTGTCCTTCAAAGGCTTCCTGCCTCCTCGATTAAGTATGAATGACTGCCTACCATCAAGCATAAAGCCATGTGCGGAAAAAATCCAGTGTGACGCTGGATTTGCCGGCCGCTGCCTTTGGTTCTGTGAAAACTACAAGAGCTACAACGGTCAAGAATTCGCTTTGCCCGTGGATCAGCATATGCTGCTGGCGCTCATCGCTCCTCGGCCGCTCTACGTCGCCAGCGCGACGGAGGATGCGTGGGCGGACCCGGCATCGGAGTTTCTGGCTTGTATGCATGCCGATCCCGTCTACAGGCTGCTCGGATACGTCGGGTTTGAAGCAGACGGGCCTCCCTCGCCGGAAACGCCGATACATAGCGCACGGATAGGGTACCATTTGCGAACGGGACATCATGATTTGACGCGGTACGATTGGAGCTGCTTTATGGACTTCGCTGATCTTCCTGCCAACTTGGGGCGCTAGAGAAATCAACATCTCCAATGCGTCGTGAAAAGCTTCCCGCCGCTCCTTAGCAATCATGCGGATTCGAATCGACGTTAAAAAGCCCGGGAACCTTCTTACGGTTCCCGGACTCGGCCGACCATGCCGCCGGCGCCCCTTCTACTGGGCATAAGCGCGTTCAACAATCGCGCGGGCCAATATATCGGTCGGATTGACGACCCGGATGCTCTCAGTCGACCGCAGTACGATCGGCACTTCCGTACAGCCTGCGATAACGGCTTGTGCCCCGTCGGATACGAGCGCTTCCGCCGCTTTCCGGAAAATACGCTCCCCGGTCTCCAGGTCGCCTCGCTTGACCGCCCGGATGCCCTCCATGACCTCCGCCTGCAGCCCTTCGTCCGGGATCAGCACGCTAACGCCCTCTCGACTCAGCAGCTTCTGATAAAGCTTCGTTCGAAGCGTCCCGTCAGTGGCGAGAATTCCCACCGCTCCAATTCCGGAATTGGCGACATGGCGGGACGTTTCTCCGGGCATATGGACGACGGGGATGGACACGGCTCCTTCGATCCGATCGATAAAGTAATGGGCCGTATTGCAGGCGATCGCGATCATATCCGCTCCTGCCTGCTGCAGCCGGTTTGCCGACTCTTGCAAATAAGGACCGGGGTCCGGACCAACACCCAAAATCGCTTCGGTCCGATCCGGAATTTGGGGATACTGATCCACGATTAGATGAACATGCTCTTGATCCCGTCTGGCCGGCGTATGCTCGATCACCTTGCGCATAAAGTCTACCGTGGCCAGCGGACCCATCCCGCCGATCACGCCTACTGTTCTTGACATCTGTGCGTCACACTCCGTCGAGACTGTTTCCAGCCGCCTGTCCCGGGGCTTTATCCTTCAGTCAAATGGGATGCGGCTTTCATTCGCTGTCTCGTTTCGTCTTTATCTGAAATCCGGGGGAATTCGCCGCGCAACGCCGGTCAATATGGCCGTTTCGATGACGGCGCGCCGCACCTTTTGAACGACTTGCTCATTGAAAATGCTCGGGATGATATACTGCTCGTTCAGCTCGGCATCCGATACGACAGCCGCAATGGCGCGTGCGGCCGCCAGTTTCATCGGTTCGTTGATCCGCGCCGCGCGGCAGTCGAGAACGCCCCGGAAAATGCCGGGGAATACAAGCACGTTGTTGATCTGGTTCGGGTAGTCGCTTCTTCCGGTCGCAAACACCTTCACGTGAGGCAGCGCCGCTTCGGGAGCGATTTCCGGCACTGGATTCGCCATCGCAAAGACGATCGCATTCTCATTCATGCGCGCCACATCCGCCCCGCTCAACAGATTTCCCCTGGACACGCCGATAAAGACGTCCGCCCCCGCCAATACCTCCCGCAGCTTTCCTTCCTGCGCCTCCACTTCGGGCTGTTCCGCAAGCCATTGCCACATCGGATGCTCATAATGTCCGCCGCGCACGATGGCTCCCTCCCGATCGACCGGGACAAGCCGGGTAACGCCGGCGGTCAGCAGCATTTTACAGATCGAGACGCCGGCGGCTCCGATTCCGTTCACGACAACGCGAATCTGATCGATCCGTTTGCCCGCCACCTTCAGCGCATTGAGCACCCCGGCCGTCACAACGATGGCCGTTCCGTGCTGATCGTCGTGGAAGACGGGGATGTCCAGCTCCTCGGACAAGCGAGTCTCGATTTCGAAGCAACGGGGAGAACTGATGTCCTCCAGATTGATGCCGCCGAAGACCGGACTAATCGTTTTAATCGTCCGTATGATTTCCTCCGTGTCTTTCGTATCCAGACAAAGCGGAAATGCGTCGACATCGGCGAGCTGCTTGAACAGCATCGCCTTTCCCTCCATAACCGGTGTGGCCGCATACGGCCCAATGTCGCCCAAACCGAGAACAGCGGTCCCGTCCGAAATGACGGCTACCGCATTGCGCTTGATCGTCAAGGAATAGGCTTTTTTCATATCCTCATAAATAGCCGTACATACTTTCGCAACCCCCGGCGTATAAACTAGCGATAAATCGTCCCGGTTTTTGATTTTTTGCTTCGGCTGCACTTCGATTTTACCGCCGAGATGAGCGAGAAACGTACGGTCCGATACGTTGACAAGACGAATACCCTCCGTACGCTTGATCGACTCGACAATCTCCGCTTCGCCCGCTTCCGCCATGACCGTAATATCTCGGACGGAATATTCCTTGCCGGGACGAATGACGTCGACGGACGTTATATCTCCCCCCGCCTTGCTGATCGTGTTCGCGACGTCTCCGAACGAGACAAGACGATGATCCAACTCTATGCGCAATATGACGCTCATTTCTTTCTCGCCTTTCTTTCGATGTAATGACCGCGGCGCCGGCCTGCTTAAAACCCGGCTTTCCGCAAATGCTCCAGGCTGAGCCGGGTCGCCGATTCGGGATCCCAGTTATACTTGGGACCGATGATTTCCAAGGTCAAGTACCCGTCATAGCCATGATCGTCCAGACTGCGCTTGAACGCCTCAAGCGGGAAACAGCCTTCCCCCCAGGCGAGATGAGCCGATGTCTTGCCGTCGCCGTCCAAAAAATGAATGTGAACGAGATCGTCGCCGAAGGCGGCCGCATAGCCGTCGATGGTATCTCCGGCCAGCATCATCGGTACCGTATCGAGCATCGCCTTGACGTTCGGCGAGCCGACTTCGTCAATCATCCGTTTCAAGTCGGCCGCATTGTTTATGACATTGGAGCCGAAATGTGAAAGCGGCTCAAGCACCAGAACGGCGCCGGCTTGCTTCGCTTCCAGGGCGATTTCCCCGATCGAATCGCGGGCCCTTTCCCACGCGTCCTCCTTCGGTTCGTCGAAAAATCCGTACCCGGCCGTCACCAGCAGCCGACCGCAGTTCAGCGAATTTGCCATACTGAGGCTCTTCTTGAAATAGTCGATGCTTCGTCTGCGAAGCGTATCGTCCTTCGAAGACAAATTGATCGGATAAATGCACTGCTCCGGCGTGAAGCAGACAATCTCCAAGCCGCGCCGGTCGATTTTGTTCCGCATGGCCGCCGCTTCCTGATGTGTGGCGTCCCCGACGTATAAATGCGGCGCGCCTGCCCACAGCTCTATCGCCTGCAGGCCGAGACGTTCCGTGGAATCGAGAAAATAATCGAACGTATACCGATGATAATGGAAGTTCATATTGGCGATTTTGGCCATGTCCGGCTTCCCCCTCCTATAATGCCGCTTGCTTCCCATAGCCGAACGCCCCATAATAACCGCAGACGGCCGATGCGAATGCCGTCGCTTCGTTCAGAGCGTACGGCAAGTCGCGGCTTTCGTGATAATGCCGCAAAAATGCGCCGATCAGTGAATCGCCAGCCCCCATCGTATCGACGACCTCGGTCTTCAGCGAAACCTGCCGGAACACCTTGCCTCCCTCTGAAAATATGGCCGGGTCCGCTCCCCGGGTAACCCCGATGACGCGGACGCCCAGCTTGTGGACGAAATCGAACAGATCGTCGATTTCCGAAGGTCCCATATCGCTGCCGGAGAAAAAAGCATAGGTCAAATAAGGGCATACTTGATGCAAATAGTCGGCATCCCAACGGTTGCGCGTGGAAAAGTCAAACGAAATCGCCTTCCCCCTCAGCTTGGCCAGCTCATGCTCCAGATCGCTGTTGATGCTCGTATGAACGACATCGTATTCCGCAATATAGTCCAAATCGTCCGCGTTGATTTTCAACGCGAGTACCGACTGCGCCCGCTTCGCCTTGTTCGAAGCGATAAACACCCGGTCTCCCTCCTGGCTCAGGGAAACGGTAGCGACTCCGGAAGGAGCATCCACCACCCGTACCCGGCCGATATCCAGCCCTTCCCGCTCCAGGGAATCGAGAATATGCGCTCCCGGAACATCACGCCCGACGATCCCCATATAAGCGGCCTTCTCGCAGCCGCTTCTTCTGGCGAAGACGGCGGCGTTCAGCGCATTTCCCCCCGGATACATGTTCCCCTGGTCCTTGTAATAGTCGACGACGCTGTCTCCGATGCCGATCAATTTCACGTGCGCCTTCTCCCTTCTTATCCTTTGACTCCGCCTTCCGCCAGTCCCCGCACGAAATGCTTCTGCATGAAAATGAACAGAAGAACGAGCGGCAGGGCAGAGATAACGAGCCCCGCCATCAAGACGCCCCAATCCGTATACAAAGCGTCGCGGAATGCCAGCAAGCCGGAAGTGATCGTTTTGACGGAATCGCTGTCGATGAAAATAATCGCGAATAAAAATTCGTTCCACGTCCAATACGCCGTCAGCAGAACGGTCGTCCAAATAATCGGCTTGCTCATCGGGATGAAAATGCGGAAGAAAATGCCGAGACTCGAGCAGCCTTCCAAATAAGCCGATTCTTCCAATTCCTTCGGAATTTGCAAGAAAAACGAACGGATGAGCAGCACCGTCATCGAGGTGCGGAACGCCACATAAGGCAGAATAAGCGCCCAATGCGTATTATGAATACCAAACGTCTGCACGAGCTTGTAAAGCGGAATAAGGCTTACCTGCGGCGAAAACATCAGCCCGGCGGACAACAACGCCAAAATAACATATTTCCCTTTGAAGGAAAAACGGGACAGGCCGTAAGCGCTGAATGCGCTGAGCAAAACCGTCAGAACGACGGAACAGGCCGTCACGATGACGCTGTTCATGAAATATTTCGAGACGCCCATCGTCCATGCTTTGGCATAATTGGAGGGCATCCATTTCGTCGGCAAAGACCAGCTGCTGCCGTATATTTCTTTTGTTTCCTTGAAGGAGCTCATCACCATCCAGAACAACGGATAGGCGACGATTAGAAAATAGCCGATCAGAACGAGCGAAACGAACACAATGCCTGCGATCATGCCGACAGATCGCTTCTTGCCTTGGGAGGCGGCGATGCTCATGGTTACTCCTCCTTCCCGGTTTTAAACAGTTTCGTTTGCAGCATGTAGAATAGGAAGGTGATAGCCAATATGACGTTGGCGATACTCGACGCATAACCCATCTCGTTGTCGACGAACGCTCTTTGATACAAGAAGGTGCTCAGCACCTGCGACGAATTGCCGGGGCCCCCGTTCGTCAGGACGTAAACGTCCGCGAACGTCAGGAACGACTGGCTGATGACGAACACGGTCGTCACAAACATCATTTCCTTGACCTGCGGCACGGTAATGTACCAGAACGCCTGAGTTTTGCTGCAGCCGTCGATCTTGGACGCCTCATACAGTTCCTGCGGAATTTTCTGAATGGCGACGATAAACAGCATCGTAATATACCCGATTCCTTGCCACTGGCTCATTGCGATAACGGCATAAATCGCAGTCGAGCTGTTGCCGAGCCACCCGGTTGCGTATTGGCCTAAGCCGATCAGTTCGAGCAGCTTGTTCAGCAGACCGATCTGCGGGTTGTAGATGAAGCCGAATAGCAGACCGATTACCGAAACCGATATCATCACAGGCAAAAAGTAAACGGTGCGCAATATGGGCGATATTTTGCGGAACAAGGCATCTTCCAAAATAGCAGCGAGCATTAGGCCTCCCAGCACCTGAAAAACAAGTGAGAAGCCGGCATGCAGCAGCGTATTTTTCAGCGCAATGTAAAAAACCGAATCCCCGAAAAGCCGGGTGTAATTGTCAAATCCGACAAAATCCTTTTTGCTCGAAAAAGGACTCCAGCTGAAAAATCCGGACTGCAGGTTTTGGATGACAGGGTAGTAGATAAAGACGGCAAGAATGAGTACGCTTGGCAAAATGTATAAATACGGAGTCAACTTCTTGTTGGTCATAAGGTTTCACCTTCATTCGTATGGAGGGAGCGGAGCCTCAGTTTTGGCTCCGCCCGGCGTGCTTGCGGCATTGCTTTATTTTCCGCGTACTTGCTTGGCAATATCCTGAACTTCCTTCATGACTTGTTCCGGCGTCTTTTTATTGTTAAGCACTTCCTGCATGGCGGCCAAGTAAACCTGGGATACCCGCGAATCCATCAGCGTATCGACCCATTGCGCCATGCTCTTCGCCTCGATGATTTTGTTCGCCGCTTCAATCATGAGCGGGTGCGGGGAGGTCTCCGCATTGATAGCGCCTTTGACCGCACTGGCGTAATTCGTATCCTTGACGTATTTCACGCCATTTTCCTTGCTCGTCAAAAATTTCAAAAACGCCATCGCTTCTTTCGGGTGCTTCGTCTTCGCCGAAATCATGAACCCTTCCGGCGCGCCCGTCATAATGTTCGGATCTCCCGCTCCACCTTCGATCGCCGGCATCTGGAAGAAGCCCCATTCGAAAGGAAGATCCTTGAAGAACCGGAACCCGCTCGTTTCCTCATAAGAGATAACTGCCTGCTGGTTGATGAACATATTCCGCTCTTCCTCGAACGAGATCGCATTCGGCTGATCGTTCATATAAGGCATAAGTTCCTGGAACTTCTGGATTGCCTGAACATAACCCGGATGAGTGAACTCGCCGGTTGCCGCCGCGTAATCTTTCGTCAGCACGTCCCCGGGTACAAGGCGAGCGTTCAGCGAGGTCATGTAGGCGCCGGCAACCCATGGCGCTTTATTCCCGACCGCAAGAGGCGTAAGGCCGCTCTCCGCTTTCAGCTTGGTGAGCACCTGCATGAATTGCGACCAAGTCGCCGGAGGCTGGAGCCCCAGCTTGTTGAAGACCGTCTTGTTATAGTAGAACAGCTTCGTCGACACCATCAGGGGAACGGCGAATGTCTTGCCGTCTTTCGTAAAGGGCTCAATGGCGGAAGGCATTATTTGCTCCGACCATGTCTTGTCGTCCGCATAATAGCTCGTCAAGTCAAGCGCTTTTCCTTCGCGGGCGAACTTCTCTCCGTATTCTCCGGCCCAGGAGAAGAAGATGTCCGGCGGATTTTCATTGGCCAGAACGACGTTGATCTTCTGCTTGTACTGGTCATTCAGCGCCGAGATGACCTCGATTTTAATATTCGGATTTTTGTCTTGGAATTCCTTGATGACGCTATTGAAGTAACCATTGAACGGCTCGTTCGGCCATCTGTGAAAAAACTGAAGCGTCACTTTGCCCGCATCTCCCGTTTCGCCCGCCGCCTTCCCGGCGTCATTACCATTCGAGCAGGCAGCGGCAAGCAGAAGGATCATCAAAGCGCTCATAAGGATGGCAATCGTTTTTTTCATGGCTAGTTCCCCCTTTATAGTGATCAAGTTTTAAAAAAAACGCTTTCAAACCCGCGATGAAGGAAGGCAATAGAGAACGTTCCCCTATTGCTCCTGCCCGCGGCCGGCCCATCAAATGATCAAACGATCAATAAGCGACCTTCCACATGTACCTTCTCGTTTCAAGCGGGTGGTTCGTTTCTTTGGCCAATTCGGCGGCAAATTGACGGATGACCTGGTTGAGAACGAGCGGGGCCACGTAACCCTTAACGTCTTCCTCAATCCCGGTGAAGTCGTAGTCCTTCGCATCGATAATGAGCAGCTTTTCGCCGTATTGGCGGAGAAACTTGAGGGCGCGCTCTTCGAGCGGGCGAGTTTCGTCAAGGCCGAGGAACAAAATGAACGGCGACTGCTTGTCCAAAATTTCAAATGGTCCGTGGAAAAACTCACCGGCATGAATCGCATGCGAATTTTTCCATTGCATTTCCATCAGGAAACAGATCGCAAACATGTAGGCGATGCCGTAGTTCGCGCCGCTTGCCATCGTGTAGATGACGCTCTCATCCTTGAAATCGACGGCGAACTTTTGCGCTGTGGGAGCGAATTGTTGTTTGGCCTTGGCATAGACGGAGTCGAAATGCGGCATGCTGCGCAGCATGCTATCAAGCTTCTTGTTCCCTTCCTTAACGGAAAGCACGCCGAGCACCAACTGATACAATACGCCGTAGTTCGATTCCTCCGCCTTCACTTCCCCTCCCCACGAATACGGGATGACATACTCCGAAGCTTGAGCCAGCGGGGAGTCGGTCAGGTTCGTCATCGATGCGGTAATGGCTCCTTTACTGCGGGCGAATTTGGCCGCTTCTACGGTTTCCGGCGTGTTGCCCCGCAGCGAACACAAGATGACAAGCGATCTTTCGTTTAGCGTTCTCGGATTTCGATGAATAAATTCATTGGAGCTGTACAAATCCGAGGTGATCGTTTCCGCCTCGCGGTCCAAGATATATTTGCTGGAATACATCAAGGATGACGAACCTCCACAAGCTACGAAAAACACACGTTCAATCGATCTTTCTTTCACTGCGTCCAGTACGCGCTGCACATGTTCATTGACCATCATGACGTTACCTCCAAGTTGTATAATATTGTTCACATACGTTATTGTACAATAATGTACAAATGGAGTCAACGATTTTTTTGAAAGCGCTGCACTATGGAAAATTTTCGCTTGCGGTCAATTCTAAGCGTCCTATCGCGAGGCCTGAAACGGACTTTCGCCGTCCAGTTGCCGCCCCTGCGGCCGGGCATGAAAAAAGCCCGCCAGGCTATGGCGGACTTGAATTCCCGATGTGACCTGCGGGCGCTTGGCCTATCGGCGGGTGGTTATATAGATTCCGGCTCTCGCGGAGCCCGCGAACCCTTTTCTTCGCGCTGGTTGACCGTAATTGTAAATTTGACACGGTTCGTCTTGTACAAGGAAGACGAAATATGAATCGGAGCATCATCGTCGTCGTACGACTTGCGTTCGATGACATACAGCGTCGTTCCCGGATCGCAATTCAGAACAGCGGCCTCTTCTTCTGTCGCATGCGCCAGCTCCAACGTTTTCTCCGTGTACGTCATCTCGATATTGTACCGTCTCTTCAGCGTGCTGTAGGTCGATGGCGACTCCAATATAAAGCGCTCCAGCCCTGGAAAACGGTCAAGCGAGTAGTGAGCGGTCTCATAGATGAGCACCTCGTCCCGAATGTAGTGCGTGCGCTTCAGCTCCAAAATCCGATCGCCCGGCTCGACTTGAAAAAAAGAGGCCAGATAATCGTCCGCTCCGATCACCGAACAGGACAAAATATGCGGACGCAGCGCATCCCCAGTCGTGGTAGCCGTTTCGGAATAACCGCCCATCGAGAACAGCTCGCGCTTAATCATCGATTCTTCCCGGACAAATGTGCCCTTGCCCTGATGGCGCTTCAGAATACCCTCGCCGACCAGATCCATGATAGCCTTGCGCGCCGTCCCCCGACTGACACCGTACGTTTCGCATAGCTCTTCCTCGGGAGGCAGCTGTTCACCGGCACTGTATTTCCCCCGGTGTATATCTTCTTTGATAATATTTTTTAATTGTAAGTAGAGCGGTTCCTGACTCGTATTATTCAATTTCATGCGTTACGGCTCCTTATAAATGGCGGGAAAAACTGTACTTACCCTACTTTAGCCCGATTCCTCCCGGGTGTCAACGTCGATGGCGCCAGGAAACCATCGCCAAAGCAGTGTTTATTTTTCCAACAGAAACGATAAGCCTGAAAATGCCGTCTACCACTTGCTTTCCCGCCCTATTTCCTCCAGAATCCCCTTAACTCCTTCGTCGATTTGTTCTGGTTGTGTCTGGGAGATGCTGATCCGCAGAAACTTCTCCCGCTCCAGGTAACTCGACAAATAGAACCCTTTGCCGGACACGACGCGAATATTCCTGCCAGCAAGCCGCTTTATGAGGCGTTCCAGGTTGACCGTCGACTTCAGCTTGAAGTGCGTGTAAATGCCTGAACGAATGGGCGGCACTTCAATCAGCCCCTGCCTATTGTGCCGTTCCACCGACGCGTTCAAAGCCCGCATGCGCGATTCGTACAAGCTGCCGATCTTATGCTTGTGCCGCTCGTACATGCCGTTTTTAATATACACCTCAAGCGCTGCCTGGGACAGCAGCGAAGTGTCGGGATATATTTTGTAGGCATGGAAGGTCCCGAGCAGCCGTTCCGGCAAAACGATGGCCCCTACCCTTAGGCCCGGAAAAATAATTTTGGAGAAGCTCTTCAAATAAATGACATTCGAACCTCCATCGTAAGCATAAATGGGATCGAACTGCCGCTCCGCACCCAGATCAGCCATGTAATCGTCCTCCAGAACGAATACGTCGTATTTGCCGGCCAGCCTGGCGATAGCCTTCCTCTCTTCTGCGCTGTAGGTTGTGCCAAGCGGGTTATGGTACCTGGACATGGTGTAGAAAAATTTGATCTCGCCGCCTCTGAACCATTTCTCCAGCTCCCGCAAGTCAATACCCGCCGCCGTACGGGCGATGCCGTATACCGGTATGCCCTCCGTCTGCAGAAACCGCACATAGATATCGTAAGTCGGCTGTTCGACCAAAACCGCCTTTCTCCCGTTCGGAAACGGCATTTTCGCTAATGTTTCCAATGCCTGCTGCGCTCCCGGGGTAATGATGATCCGCTCAGCTTGGGCAAACACCTGGTCACCCGCCAAATGGGGAACAAGCGTGTGGCGCAAAGACTCCAGCCCTCTGGGTTCGCCATAAGTAAACAGGTCGTATTTGTAGATATCGATCGCTTTGTTTAAGCAATGCTGAAAATCCAAATACGGAAACGCGTCCAGGTCCGGCAATACCGTGGCAAAATTGATCAGCCGGCTATCTCTATTGTCACGCCAATCCCCCGGCTTCTCGACCACATAAAAGCCGCTTTGCGGAACCGAATAAATGGCGTGACGCTTCTCCAGTTCTGCGTATGCTCTCGTGATCGTGCCGACGCTGCACCCATACAATTCCGCCGAGCTGCGAACGGAAGGCAGCTTTTGTCCAGGAACGTATAGTCCCTCCCGGATCTTGTTCTCCATATCGGATAAAATCGCAAAATATTTTTTCATGCTGCCTCCCCCGTCCGCCCTCGTCATCTTCACTTCTCCATTATACAGCACATCCCTCAACTGTATCGATACAGTTGGACGAAAAGGCCGTTGTTCGATCAGCCGGTTTGGCTTATCATCAACACAAAGGTTGAGACGTTCGTGAACGCTCACGATTGTTAGAGAGGATGATGTCATCATGGATTCAAAATCATTGAAGCTTCCCTATTTTTTCGCCGTGCTGAACGCAGTTATTATCGGATTGTCTTTTTTGTTTGCCAAGCAAGCGCTTGATGACGCCAGTCCGCTCGACACGCTGACCTTCCGTTTCGCCGCTTCATTTTTGGTCATGTCCGTCCCGGTGGCGTTCGGCTGGGTTAAACTGGCGTACCGCGGCAAGCCATGGCCTAAATTGCTGCCGCTGGCCGCCATGTATCCGCTTGGCTTTTTCACGCTCCAGGCGTACGGGCTGCAGCACGCTACTTCGGCAGAGGGAGGCATCCTGTACGCGTTCACCCCGATCGTCACGATGATCGTCGCCTCCGTCTTTTTGAAAGAAATGACCACCCTCTTACAGAAGCTGTCGATCTTTGTGTCGGTGTTCGGCGTTGTGTTCATTTTCCTGATGAAGGGCGGCGGCATCGATTGGTCGAACCTGACGGGGATCACTTTGCTGCTGTTGACATGCGTCATTTTTGCCGGATATACCACCATGGCCCGGTCGCTGACGAAGCAGTTCAGCCCGGCGGAAATCACTTATATCATGATGGCCATTGGCTTTGCCGTCTTCCTTATCATTTCGTTCGCGGGTCATGCGGCGGCCGGTACGCTCCATCGCTTTTTCGTACCGCTCTCCAGCAGTACGTTTGTCGTATCCGTTCTTTACTTGGGCATTGTATCCTCGCTCGTCACCGCCTTGACGTCCAACTACATTTTGTCCAAGATGGAAGCCTCGAAAATGAGCGTATTTGCCAATCTGTCTACGATCGTCTCCATGGCGGCCGGAGCGATCGTGCTCGGGGAAGAACTTACGGTCTACCATTTGATCGGCTCGTTGCTGATTATAGCCGGGGTTGTCGGGGCGAATCGTCTGGGGCGAAAAAAGGCTGCGGAAAGCATGGTACAGGGGAAACGTGCCGAAGCATGAAGTTTGAAATAAACCACTGAAGGAGTTGAGCGTATATGTCATCCGCTATACAAAGCGATTTTTTCACCATCGTTCGGGAACGTCATTCCGTCAAACATGTTGACGCTTCGCACGAACTGGAAGAGCAAGAGATTAAAGAGCTGCTGGAGATTGCAAGCGGCGCACCCTCGGCTTGCAATCTTCAGCATTGGAAGTTCCTCGCCATTCATAACCAGGCTGCCAAAGAGAAGCTGCTGCCTATCGCCTACGGGCAAAAGCAGGTCGTGGAGGCCTTCCATCGTCATTGCCGTACTAGGGGATATTCAAGCCAATTTAAACGCCGAAAATGTCTTTGGACCGGACGTACAAGACGGGTTGCTGCCTGAAAATACCAAGTCGAGCCTGATCAGCCAAATTGAAGCTGCTTACACAAGCGCGCCGAACTATCCCCACGAAGAGGCAATCCGCAACGCATCGCTGGTCGCGATGCAGTTCATGCTCGCTGCGAAAGCGAACAGACTGGATTCGTGCCCTATGGGCGGATTTGACGCCGATCAATTTACCGAAGCTTTCAACGTGCCGCCGCGTTATATTCCCGTCATGCTGATCGCCATCGGCAAGGCAGCCGTTCCTGCCCGGCCATCCGCTCGACTCCCCATCGCCAAAACCATCGTCTGGAATGGCTTCTGACTATAGGGAAGGATGTTCGGCTGGAGAATCCAGCTAAACATCCCTCGATTACTTTCTTCTGCCGATATACAGCAAATGAGACGATGTTCCCAGGACGTAAGGATCCTTAGCAAGTTCAATAAATAAATCCATCAGCCTCTGCGACTCGCCCTTTTCTTCCCATAACTGCCTTTGTTCATTGGTTATCAATCCACCGATACTGGAAGAACCAATCAAATCAACCGTTTCGAACCCCTGACTTTCCATAAAGGGGGTAATTTCACTGATGTCGAAGTAATAGGCTCCAGTAAAACGCCCCTTATCCGCGTGATTAAAAATCCCCGTTTCACGGAATTCTTTTATAGCATCTATCGTATCATTGGGCTTCCAGTGCTGTGGATATTGCAAGGACGTTATTGTCATTCTCATCCTGCTCTGAAAAGCGACAAAAACGATGCCCCCTTTTTTGGTAACGCGGAACAACTCCCTTACTGCACTGATCCGTTCTTCTTCGCTCTGCAAGTGGTAAAGTGGTCCCAGCATCAAAGAAGCGTCAAACCCTTCATTCGGTAATCCGTCCAAATGTGCAGCATTCAACACATGAAAGCCATTGAAGCGTTCTGCTATGCCCAGTTCGTCTGCCTTTTCTTTCGCCATTTCCACTAAGCGAGGTGTTAAGTCAGAAAGGGTTACACGATATCCCAGCTTCGCTAACTCCATGGCATATTTCCCGGGGCCAGCTCCATTGTCAAATACGTTGCCGATGGGAGGTAAATAGGTTTTCATGTAATGCCAGTTAATGATAAACTCTAGCGGTTCTCTATCCAACCTGCCCCACTCGTCAAACCGGGAATAATAATCAATCACGTTTTCCATTTGATAACACCTGCCTCACCCTGTTTTCTTGTTTAAAGTACAATAAAAAAACCTATCGCCTACAAAGAGGCGACAGGTTTCCCTTCGCGGTACCACTCTTTTTGATTCGTTTGTTTCCGAACGTTAACGAACCATCTTAGAACCAAATGACGGAGGTTAACCGTTAAGACCTAAACCTGCTGGTTTCAGCCTTACCGCTCATGGGTGAGTTGGGGAAGCTATTGACTGTCTCGCACCGAAACGACAGTTCTCTGAGCAATACTCATCCTTAATACTCCCAATCCTTGCGTTTAACGAGTATGAAATTTAAATCAGTATACCTTTTCCAAATATATCCTGTCAATAGAGATGTTGCAACCAAATTTTTGCAACATTCTTCGACTTGGTTTCGTTGTGTAGGGAGCGTTCTGCTTACTATTGAGTTATTGAAAGGGTGTTCCGATGAAGAAAATTACACTTTCATTCTTATTGGTACTTATTCTTTGTTCATGCAGTCGCTTTGACCAGGAAACGTGGCTCAAAGAACCAGAGAAAAGACACGATATGGTGAGCGATTTAACAAGCAAGTACACACTTAAGGGTATGACCGAGAGCGAAATTATTGACTTGCTTGGAGAACCAGCGGAAAAGTTAACTGAACCTTCACGACAATTCTTGTACTACATCGGGAGTGCAGGATTCGGGGTAAAGGTTACTTTGTTGCAGCTTCATTTTGATGATACGGGCAAAGTGGAAAGTCATGACATCATATTTAAATAGGTGAAAGTGGCTGCTCGAAAATAATGAGATTCAGTTTGTCCTACCCTGCCTGCCTTACTGGTATATAAGTGTTTTGGCCATTATAAAATCTATTTGTTCTTCATCACCCATATAGAAAGAATGAGCTCCTGTTTCAACAAATCCCATTTTCTTATAAAACGCGATGGCATTTTTGTTTTTTTCCCATACGCCTAGCCAGATTTTCTTTTTACGAAGTTCCGTTGCGATTTCTATAGCTTGATCTAGCAGATATTTGCCAAGCCCATGTTTTTGAAAGCTGCTCTTTATATAGATTCTCTCGATTTCAAGGGACTCTTCCCCCATCTCTTCAGACTGGGCGTCATTGGTGTTCACCTTCAAATATCCCGCGACTTCATCATCAAGGTAAACAAAAAAGAATTGCGAAGAACTGCTGGACAGTTCTTTTTCTAATTGTTTTAAGTTAAACGCTTTTTCCAAATAGGCTTTCATATTTTCAGGTGAATTGTCATTCTTAAACGTCTCAGTAAATGTTTCAACACTAACTTCTTGAAGTACGCCAAGATCATCGAACGTGCATTTTTTTATGTGCTTAGTCATCCCCGTTGTCCCCCTAATAATGAATCAATAACTTCTCTTGTTCCTTCGCTAACTAACTTCAAGCCTACCTGCACTCATTGTTTCCAAATGCAGAAAAAATAAAAAAAGCCTGGGAAACAAACTGTCGTTTAACAGCTTATCTCCCGGGCTTTTATCCCTCCGTGACACGACCTACCGGCCGTGAGTTATCTCTCGGACCAGCCGATTTATCAATCGCGGAACCCTAGATAACATTATTTATAACTGCCAACGACTTGAATTTTAATTCATCATAATGTATATTTATTCAATCATAATCAGGAGGGTTGCTTAATGTCATTTGTTATAAGAGATGCTGAGCTTAATGATTTGAACGGTTTGTCCGAATTGATGTATGAATACATAGTTGGTTTTTATAAGAAACCTCGACCTGACCTTGAAAAGCTTCATCAATTGATTCGCACCCTTTTACAGAAAAAGGAAGGTATACAGTTTGTGGCCGAACAAGATGGGAAGTTAATTGGCTTTGCGACCTTATACTTTACATTTAGCACGATGAAGGCAGATAGATACACGGTGATGAACGATCTGTTTGTAATCGAGCCATTACGAGATACAGAAGTGGAGGCACACCTGTTCCTAGAATGTCAAAAGTACACGCAAGAGCATCAATTCACGCACATGTCTTGGATAACGGCTGCAGACAACAAACGTGCTCAACGTTTTTTTGATAAGATGGGAAGCGTGCAAGGGGATTGGATTAACTACACGATTGTCTAAACGCTTGACCTCTCAAGCATATATACTGGAAATAAAGGCCACCCTAATACAAACCGTACTGCAAGGGGCCTCAATAAATGACGTATGGAGACATTCTTCTTCGCACGGCAGCATCCTTCGTTGCACTGCTCATCTTAACCCGTCTGCTCGGTAAAAATCAGGTCGGGCATCTAACGTTTTTCAACTACGTTACGGGAATCACCTTCGGCTCGACCACTGCCGAGATCATCGTCAATCAACAGATTACGCTGCTGCAAGGAATCTCAAGCCTGGTCTTATGGACGCTTATGACGATCCTGGTCGCTTTGATCGGATTGCAATCTGTCAAAGCGCGGGAGATTCTCGACGGCCAGCCTACGATCCTCATCAAACAGGGCAAGATTTTGGAAAAAGCATTGGCAAAGCAGCGTCTCAACATCGACGACTTAAGCATGCTGCTGCGGAATAAGGACGTCTTTTCGCCCGAAACCGTTGAATTCGCGATTCTGGAACCAGACGGTCAACTAAGCGTGCTGTTAAAAGAAGAACTGCAAGCCGCGACGAAAAAAGATATGAAAGCCACTGTCTCCACCGTTCACAGAATCCCGCTAGAGCTTATCGTAGACGGAAAAATCGTAGAAAAAAATATGAAGAAAATGGACGTCTCCGTCAACTGGCTCAACCAGCAGTTAAAGAAGAATGGCGTTCATTCCCTGGAAGAAGTTTTTTACGCCGAGCTCCAATTGGACGGGACACTGTATATCGACAAATATAAGGACTCTGTCCTTTGAAGACAGCCTAATTCAATCGATGCACCAGCTCATATTTATTTCCGCAAGGATCTTCAAAATAGACGGCGTAATAAGTCGGGCTGATCGGGAATAACCGGGGGCCGTCGTTTATGGCGCCCCCATTTTCCTTGACCAGCTTGGCAATATGATCAACTTCAGCCCGATCATTCGCCCAGAATCCGATGAGATTGGGATTGGGCTTATGCTCCCGGTCTTCGGTGATCGCAAAATAAGCGGCGCTCGGCAGTTCTCCTTCGGCCGCGTATACCTTCCAATTCGCACTGTGAAAAGTCCGAGTAAATCCCAACTCGGGAAGAAGCGCTTCATAAAAAGGCAGAATGCTGTCCAGATCATTTACTCTAAGATCGATATGACTGAATCTATTCATCATGATTCATCTCCTCTTCATCGGTTACATTGTTTGTTTTCCGCCTGATGGCGTCCAGAACGTTTTCCCACTGAAGCTTCATTTGTTCCCGCGTGTTCGGATGATCGAGATTCTCTTGATGGAAGCTGATCGCCGTTCGATCGGGATGGTTGGATAGAAGCCGGATTTGCAGCGTAGACGGCTTCTCCCAATCCTTCTTGCCCCACTTTAAGCGAAGCTGCTTGAAGGGCTTTACTACCCGGAACTGACCGAAAATCCCCTCATCGGAAGTAAACATCTCTCCCTCGGTAAAGGCAAGCGGCGATACGTGGCCAAGCCACAACTCGATCCCTTCGGGAGAGGTCAGAAACGTCCATGCCCGCTCGGGCGAGATTGGCAGCGTTCTCCTAACACCGACTTGGAAACCTGTAGATGCCGTTTGTCCAACAAGCTTGCGTGATTCCATATTTTTTGTAACACCTCCGCCGTATAGTTTGTTAGCACTCACTATCCAACCTTCGAAAAATTAAGGGCTTAACGCCCTGACGAATAAATCGATACTTGATCTCATAAATTGTTCCTTGGATTTTGTTGTAAGCTCAGTTTTAACAAACAACTGCGACATGAACGCCCCGTAATTCATCCACATGAACGTGATCGCCTGCATCTCCGCGTCGGTTGGAATCAGTTTGTTCTTTTTCTGCATCTCTATGAAATAATTCGTCAATAACTCCAACAGCTTCCGCGGATGCTTCTGTGCTTTTTCGCGGATTTCCGTTAATTCCTTATCGCCCAATACAATGAGGAACAGCTTCCGGTTACGTTCCATAATTTCATGATACATCTGGCTGATCATGAGCAAGTCGGCTCTCAAGTCCCATATGACGTTTTCGTTAAAAATGTGAGTCATTTCAATCGCATAATGGTAATGGTCAACGGCTTTGTCCAGCAGGTTATGCTTGCTGCCGAAATTACGGAACAATGTCATCTCACTGACACCGGCCGCTGCTGCAATTTCCTTCGTAGATACGCCTTTATAACCTTTCTCAGCCATCAGGTCTATAGCCGCGAGCATCAGTTTGGCTTTATTGTCCAAGATCAGCTTATTCTCCATAATCACCTTCCCAATTCAGCGCAAGGCTTTGAAGTTAGTACTCACTAACATTTGTCTATATAATAAATTTAAAATGCCACGATGTCAATATGGTCAAAATTAGATTTCAGGTTAAATAGGATTAATTTCATTCATCCTGTAACGAAGCGAGAGCTGCTAAAACTTCTTCATCCTAACTAACTCTACTGCGTTCTTATCATTCATTCCTGCTCCGCAATCTGCGCCGCGGAAAACTGTCCTGGGCGGCTAGGAAGTGTTTCTTCAATGCTCCGAAACTTACAAAACAGGGGGCATAGCCCATCCAGGCTAGCCCCCATGCCATCAAAAATATGATCTTATCCACTGCTATCGTCCCGACCGAGCTGCCGCAGACTCTACAGCGTCTCGGTAGTCAGCGTAAACCCTTCAATCACCGCATCTTCATCAACCTCGATCAAGATGCATCGTTTTCCCTGATGATTCACCTGTCTTACATATTTCAAATCCTGCGGACTGATCGATATCGTGGCGACCTTCGTCTCGATCTTGATCGATTTGGAGGTGAACTTGGGCACGACACTGCTCGCCTTGATTTCATAGTTTTTGTCGTCGACGACGTTTTGGAACGCCCGTTCCACCTTTTCCTTCGTCACGTTCTCCACGCCGCCCGCCGTCAGCATGCGTTCCACATCGGTATAATCCAGCTTCGGAGGCTCCTCCTCCTCGTGGTTTTCGATGACCCGATGAACTTCCTCATACACGTGAGCGATCGTTGCGCTGTCGAGCTGATCTCCCGCCACTTCTTTGACGATTTCCTCGAATATAGCTCTTTCTTCCAGCGCCGTCACCGTCTTCTCGGCATTCAGCACCTGCTCGATGAAATGCAGATTCGGATCATTAGCTTTCCCGGCGCAATACAAAACGCGATTCACGTTGGAGTGGTTGTCGGTCACGCTCGGGTAGAAAAAGCCTTGCTCCGGCGAGTTCAACCTGATGATCGGATCCACGAAGACGTTATACTTAAATTCTCTTTCGACATAATCGAACATGAGGGTTTTCCGCTGCTGCTCCGTGGAATTCACGCTGCACAAAATGAACGGATTCGAGAACATCTCGTCCTTCTCGCTCTCCTCGGCTTCCTCATTGCGAACCTTGGTCGGACTGAAATATTGCCCGCGGACGAAAGTAACGACCATATCCTTTTCATATTTGGTATCCTTCAACATCTTCTCCACCAGCAGAAGCATAAGCTGAAGCCACTCATCCGCATCTCCGGTCACCAAACCTTGATGGAGAAGCACCCGCGTAGGTTCCTCCGCCTCTTCCTGAAACGTTAGTTCGAACATCTTCTGATCCAATTCGCCGGTCAGCAGCTTTTTGAAATTGCCCATATAAAGCTCCTGCTTCTCCCGGTCCAGCAGAGCGAACGGCTGACGCTCGTAATGGTAAATCTCGCTGCTATCCTTCATGATATACACATTCAGAATGTCAAAAATGGTAAGCATCTCGTGATCCAGCTTAAACTGCTTGCGAATATGCGCGATTTCTTTCTTTAACATGGTCCGTCCGACAACTCCTATTAAGTGAAATGGCTTTATTAGTATAAACGAAAGCCATAGAAATTCACATGGAAACCTCTAACGAGACCTTGTTATCTATTTCATTGTCCGGCATTCATGTCCGTTCTATACATCTTTTCCACTTCAATAGGACTTTCCTTCGCCGTCACATACTGCGGAATCACCCGGCAAACTTGCACAGGTCCGCCGAATACAGCCGACCTGTACTTGTCCACATGCTGCTTCGACAAGGGGCGGTTATAATAGCCGGGGACGTATTTATTGATCATTTCCTGAAGGACATGGGTCGCTTCGTCCAAATCTGTGATTGGCTCCGCCTGGCCAAATATCATGACGCTCATATACGCCGTATCCGTCTTGGCAGGAACCGGGTCCGTGATCGTTCCGTATTCCTCACATACCGTAAAACATACCTCCGGATTTTCACTCATGATATGATTGCGTCTGCCATCTCCGGCCCCGTGGAAATAGAGCTTCCCTTCGGTCCACACATAATTAAGCGGCACAACATAAGGCAGCTTTCCGTCAACCAGCCCTAGATGTCCGATTCTTGCTTGGCGAAGAAAGCTTTCAATTTTCTCCTGATCCCGGCATTCCCTGATCTTGTAACGAACCGATTCCATTTCAAAATCTCCCCTTCGCTCATCAGATATTCATCCCGCTTCACCTTGTCTTTGCCCCGGCGCTTTCCAGCACGCGGCAGCGATCAAGTTGCAAATACCAGCGTTATTACGGTAGTATAGCAGCGAATGGATGGTGTTAAAACATCCAAACATTACGATTTGAGCAATCCATAAATGATGAATGCTTTATGATCTGGACTTCTAACTGGGAGGTGTGTGCGATGATGAAGGTCAATCGCAAGGATAAGAAACCCGTCTGGCAGCAATTGCTTGATCAAGCCATTCATAATATTACGAGCGGAGTCTGGGCGCCGGGTGAATTGCTGATTCCTTCCCGCGAGCTTGCTCATATGCTAGGCGTCTCTCGCTCCACGATACAGATCGTCTATGAGGAATTGCTAAGTCGAGGCTACACGGTTACCTCTGGCCGCAGAGGAACGCGGGTTAGTCATTGGAAGCAAATCACGGAGCAGGCCAAGGAAACAGCGACGGACGGCCCTGTTCCTCCCTCGCTTCCCTTGTTGAATTCGGCTGTCGATCACTTGCATGACTGGTTCAGAGGCAAAGAACAACGGGAAGTGGACATTGATTTTAGTCCCCATGAACCCTATATGGATGGACAATTTCAAAAGAACTGGCGGCAATCGCTTCTCCACGCTTCTGCTGCAATGGATTTATCCGACTGGGGCTACGGCAATCCATATGGGTTCACACCATTGCGCGAGCAAATTCAGCGTTATTTATCGCTTGAACGAGGCATCCATATCCAAACCAATCAGATTTTGCTGACCTCGGGAGCTCAGCATAGCATTGACTTAATCGCCCAATCGCTTTTAGTTGACGGGGACACCGTTTCTGTAGAAGATCCCGGTTTTCCCGCTGCCTGGATGGCGATGAAATATCGGCGTATGCAGGTAGCGCCTGTTCCCGTCGATGCGTATGGTCTAGTGACCCAGCATATCCATCCGCAATCCAAGCTGATCTTTACGACTCCTTCGCATCAGTGCGCGGCCGGGGTCGTTATGTCGGAGCCGCGCAGGCAGCAATTGCTGCACAAGGCCGCTCAAGAACAATTCTGGATCGTCGAAGACGATTATGACAGCGAATTTCGATATCGCGGAGAACCGCTTCCAACGCTATTTTCTCAGGCGCCAAGCCATACTTTATATCTCATGAGCTTTTCCAAAATGATTGCTCCAGGCATTCGTATTTCAGCTATCGTTGGGCCTGCCGAGGTCATTGCTCAACTAGCCAGGGTGCAGGAACTGACCTACCGTCATCTTCCGATTATGGATCAGCTCACGCTAACTCACTTCATCGAGAACGGGCATTTTATGCGTCATATGAGAAGAGTCAGAAATGTATACCGGCGAAGGCACGAAGCCATGACCAAGGCCATTATAGCCAGCGGTTTGGGGGAGCGATTCACGCTAAGCGGAGCAGAAACGGGGCTGCATATGCTGCTTGAAGCTGAAGAGTCTTACGATGAGGAAGCCTTGACAACGCTCGCCCTTCAAAAGGGAGTGCGCGTCTACCCTCTCGGACCTTATTGTTTGGAAAGCAACCGAAAGGGCTGGGTACTGGGGTTTGCAAAGGTAGACGAAGCAGCGATTGCGCAGGGGATTCGTCGGCTTGCGGAGCTGATCCTATAGGGTCAGCTTTACAAGCCGGTTTGCCGGGCCCCTGCGTTTTTCCGCCCAAAATTTCACTTGTAACGCAGGTTACGGTTCTCCTCACTGCCTTATCGGCAGGTCTAAGTCTTATTTTCAACCCGTACTCCATTTAACGTAAACCTCTCAAGCATGCAGATGATTAGCAGGGATGCAGCGCGTATACAGATCAAGTAAGTCAGGTTCCAACTGTGGTAGAATATTAGGACTCCCGCGCTCAAGAGAATAGCATCGGCTGCTACCAGCATAAGAAAGGGAGCCGCCATCCAGTACTTGTTCTTGGGCACGTACATAAAGACGATGATGATGGAAGCCATGAGTATGTGATATAAAAAACCGCTGAATAAAGTGCTGTCCCTGTAAATATTTTCGACCCAGTGCACGCGAAAAAACTGCTTGTCAAAAAGCATCAGCACGCTGGTCGGAGTCTGTAAAATGACCCATGCGATCGTCCAGAATACGATGATTCGAGGGGATTTGCGTTTGGTTTCATGCAATAGGGTGAACCACTTCTTAACAGCAATCAGAAAACCAAAGGAAATGATGCCAGTCATATAAGTCTGCCACCAATGCTGATTGTAGACGCCGGCTTTAAGGAATAGCTCCTCGACTCCCATGAACCCGATGGCAATCAATCCGATTACCAGATAAGACGATTGAAAATACATCACCCAAACGGCAATCGAAGCCCATAATGCCGAATTGGCTATGATATGACCAATAATATTTTCAGCAAAAGGATCCTGATAAAATCCCGGTTTATAGGCGTACGCATCGAATACGAAGAGTACGATGGCTTCGCCTACCCACGTCCAAGCCGTCGTGAGCAAAAAATAAGTCAACCAATCCCCCGCATTCCCTTTTCGATACACCGTGCAGCCTGCAATGATCGCTCCAATGACAATCAATCCGTAGTACCAGATCATATGTTATCTTCCTTCCGCAAACGCCATCTCGGCTATTATTTCCAGCGGAAGGGTACGTTCATACGCGAACGAAAAAAAAAGGCTATCTTTACCATGACCCATTCGTTCCTATTGGCCAGCGAATCCCCCTTGCATCAGGCGGGCCGATAATTACGGTTTGATCGATCGGCTCGATGGCTTCAGCCCATTGAGCGGCATTTAAACCATATACGATCCGGAATACCTCTGGGGGCGTCTTTCTTAGGATGTCGGACCCATACACGGACTCAAAGTTATTTTGATCGAAAGAAGCCACAAGACGGCAGTGATCCGTGATTGCGGTTGTCCAATGCCACCATCCCATCGGGATGTACACCGATTGCTGCGGCCCGACACGGTAATTTAGCAGTTGAAGGGTAAAGGGATCCAGAACGGATTCGATGATCTCACCCTGGAACACGTAGAGGAGTTCATTCGCGTTGGGGTGCCAATGCGGTTCTATGCTGTGTCCTTTGCTCAAACTTATATCAACCAAGCTTAAGCCCCGCATAACCGGCAGCTGTTTCGCTGTTTGATAATAAATGAAATTTCGCTCGTTCTTCACAAAGTAGGGGGAAGTTCTTAAGTCAAAAAACAAATTCCATGAAGATGAGCTATAGTCTATGGGAAGGCTGTTCATCGTCATTCGCCTAATCACGCCTTTCAACCAGGTTGAAGCCACATCAAAGTATATTCCGGAATCGGCATATAATGCTTCGTCGCCATCAAGCGATACAGCTTCGTGTTGCAGCAAGTCCTCAACGTTTGCGTAATGCCCGTACAAAAAGCGCCATACTTTCGGACGCGTTTCCAGCGTGTAAACAGAAAGTTGGCGCTATTTTGCTCAAGATAACGTGCTTTCTCTTTACTTAACTCCCCGAATACCCTTGTGGACAGATTCGCACAGCTTCCGTTGTAAACCTGCCTGACATTCCTTCGAGCGCCTTATTGGTGAACGCTACAACACTAAGCTCCTCACTCGGATCAACAAACCAGGAATGGCCATAGGTGCCGCCCATCCGCCACGTTCCCGGCGATTCAGCAGCATCGTCAGATACCCGAATGATAAATCGCAATCGACGAGCTTGAGAGACGTGGGTGGAGATCCAGCTGCCGCTGCGGCCGCTCTGGCACTCTAAACATGAAAGGGAGGGAAGTTGAATGAAAAAAATCCCGTCCGGCCAAATGGCGCGGATCGGGATCGCTTGTTGAACGCTATTCGGAAGACTATCCGCAGGAAGAAAACTGATTCCTTATAGATTCCTTCCATTTCATTACATTTTCAATTGCATTCTTTTCACCTGCCACATACACATCGTCCACTGTCAGGTCCCATTTTGTTAATACTCTAACTCTTTCCGCAACAGCGACAGGATTAACAATTTTAAACGTTTTGTTAGTAGTAACTTCTCTATTCTTTTGCAAAATATAAGGGGTTTCCCAATTGTAGTCGTAAGCATCACAGAATAATTTTTTTGTTAGAGCATATCCTTCTTTTGTGAAATTGGACGGATGTTGCAGCATGTAACTCGAAACCGTCCAGAAATGAAGAGCATAAAGGTCCGGATTGTTTTGTTCCCAAGCCAGAATATACCCCAGCTGTTCCCAACAAGATAAACCATCCACTTCTTTCGCTCCACATTCTATACAGAAGCCATCCTTCATTATTGCATCAATCAAAGTTCGGAAACCTCCTTTTGGGGGTCAAGTAGCGAACAATAGAAACCTCAATTTTATTGTTTAGTACCTTATTCCGAAAGCTGCTTCCGACAATCGTAAACAACGCATACTGCGCAGAATACTGATAACAATAGCCGGTTGCTGCTGCCGCTATTTTCAAGGCTTGACCTCGAGGTTAGCTAACGATGCAAGTTCTTCCTTCTTATTGATAAGCTCCTGTTCAATCTGCTGCAGCTCCAATTGCGCCTTCCGATAAGCAGCTTCGGCTTGCTCCAGCTGCAGTTCGTACTCCTTCCTGCGCAATATGGGAATTACGACACAATCGTGAAACGATTCACCTTCCCGCTCTCGAATCACGGCGTTTAAAAGAACGGGAAGTGTTGTGCCGCTGCCTGTTTTCATGATTACATACATTTCATTCACGTGACGATTAAGATTAATCATCGGCAAAAAGTAAATCCGAAAAAAAATCTGGCTGGACCGGGTTAATAGGGATTCAAAGCTGGTGCCGATTACCCCTTGCTTTTCATATTGTAACAAGTGACAAAAGGTAGCGTTGACGACGCGTATCATCCGATTTTGATCCATCGATATGTAACCGCAAGGAGCATGATCCAACCGTTCGTCCATGTTACATATGCAGCTCACTTTCCTGGCTCAATTCAACCGCGGCCAAATATTCACGGATGAGTCGAATAGTTTCTTCCGGATGGCTCAAGTGCGGACAGTGCCCGGTTGCCTCCATCAGCCGGAACTCGCTCCCCTTGATCTGCTGATGGACATAAGCTCCGGCTTCCAGCGGAGCGATCATATCGTCAGAGCATTGCAGGATCAACGAAGGCACCGCTACCTGTCCAAGTTCCTTACGGTAATCGGAGAGAAATGTAGCTTCCGCAAAATAACGGGCTATCTGGGGGTCGGTTGCACAAAAACTCATTTCCAGCTCTTCGGATAGTTCAGGCCGGTCTTTGTTGCCCATAATTACGGGTGCCAGATAATTGGCCCAACCTTGAAAGTTCTGATCCATCATATCCAATAAAGCCACCAAATCTTCCCGCTCAAATCCACCGATGTAATCCGGCAGATCGTTCATATAGCGTGCAGAGGGACCAATCATAACAAGCCGCTCAAAGTAATCCGGTCTTTGAATAGATGCCAGCATGCCGATAGTTGCACCGACTGAGTGGCCTACTAGAATAACATCCTCTAATTCCAGCGCTGAACAAACGTCCAAGATATCCTGGGCATAACCGTTCAGATCACGATAACGGGAAGGATCGTAAGCTTGGATGTCGGATCTTCCCGAACCTACGAAATCAAACAATATCACATTGTATTTCTCTTCAAAAGCAGGCACGATAAAGCGCCACATATTTTGATCACAGCCAAAGCCATGGGCAAATAATAGAGCTTTGGAGCCACAACCGGTTACCTTAACGTTGTTTCGGAGCAAAATCTTCTCGTTATCCATTATCTTTTTCTCCCATCTGCGATGATGATCTCTAGCTTACCGACTTTAATCTCTTACATTACACCACTGCATCAAGATATTCAATTGAATGCTAAATTTCCCTCCGTTTGCATGCTTCATCTGTTCGCAGAAAAAAAAGAACTCATCTTACGATGAGCTCCGTCGAAGTAGGTTTGACTGCGAAAATGGAGTGTTTAAGATACATGTACGACAATTTTTTCCGTTATCGTTTCACCAGCTGCGTTGATTAGCTTACCGTAATATTCATACGTTCCTGCCGGCTTGCCCATCATGGTTACCGCTGCGAATTGAGCTCCGGGCGTCGCTTCGAGCAGAGGAACGGATTGTACCAATTCCCCATTCTCATAGAGCTCGAAGGCAGCTGCATTGGTCCCCCACCACATATTCATCATCACGTTGTAGTTGCCGTCTCCATCCCAGTTATCGCTGGAGAGCACAGCATTACCCGGTGAGGCATCGGCAACAACAACGGTTATCGCATCGCAACTTGTCGTTCCGTAGGAATTAATCAATTCGCATGTGTATACATAAGTGCCGTTAATTCTGCCTGTCAGGACGGTAGCAGCCATCTGGGCTTCAGGAGATTTATCAAGGAATGACTGCGTATCGATCAACACCCCGTTCTCATACAACTTGTAGGTCGTCCCATTGTTACCCCACCATTGATTCATGGCAATCGTGTAGTTGCCGTCTCTTAGGCCCGTGTCGTGCCCATTGTCACTCGACAATACCGGCTTTCCGGGTTTGTCTGTCGCCAGTGGATTTGAAGGTTCCTCCTCGACCATATCATGGATCCTCTGAATGCTGGGATACCAGGTACGCGCCTTGTAGTACGCCTCGCTGTTATGAATTCTCAGATCGTGCGTGTAGCTGCCTTGTCCCTCGAGACGGAATATATCCACCGTATTCGTGGCCCAGGACGCCATCGTTCCATTAGGTACAGAACGGATAATATGCCCTGTATACGGCTGTGTTCCAATGGACTTTATATGAGTGCTAAAAATATCATCATGCGAGTCAAATGTGTTAGACAGCTCTCCAGTAACCATATTAAACTGATACACGTCATATTGGGCTGTCACCCAGAGCAGGTCCCCGCCTTCCGTTACAGGGAATAAATCATGGCCCCACGCCCCTTCTTTGCCTTCCATTACCGGGAGATCAACCCCCAAACCTTCCTTCAATGATAAAGTCGGCCGCTCTGTCGTGCCGGTGATTTCATATGCAACCACCTCATAATCTCCAACTGCCCAAACCAGCTTGCGCTGATTATCCCAAACTAGGCCATGAGCTCCAGGAAACTCTACCCGGTAATAATAACCATTGGCATCCCCTTGACTGGACGCATATATGGTCACTGTGTGGCCGACACTATCTGCCACAACGATGTTTCCGTCAGGCAGCAATTCAATGGAATGAGGATTCTCCTCATTCTTCTTAGCACGGCTATACAGCCGCTCCCCCGTTTCGTAATCAATAATGCCCACGAACCCACGAGAAGCGGTCGTGACCACAACATATCCGCCATAAAACTCACTGTAGCGAAGCTTCGCATCCGTCACAAGGTCAAAGGTGCCAATCCCCGTAAATCCTAATGCGGCAGTCGGCTGCCACTTCCACACGATTGCATCCGAATCATTCCAATCCGGGGCATCCTGCTTGTAGACAACGATTTTATTGAATTGCTGATCCGTCAGCGCAACCATCTCGGTTTCTGCCGAGCTAGGAACCTTCGAGTTACCCTCGATCGGCAGCATTTTGACGGCAGCCTGATTAACAAGCACCTGCAGGGAATCCAGCACCGCTCTACCGCTCATTCGTTTCAATTCCATCCCTGAACGGATAATTCTGCTGGGATCCGTGATTGCATTTCCGTCCAAACCAAATACGGAAAGCTCTTCCGATTGATCAAACCCGGCCAAAAAGGCTCCAATGGTCGTTTGGTGCGGAATGCCCGTAACCGTTCCCGCCGAATGATCGATCGTGTATGTCCGAGAGGTTATCCATTCCCTGAAAGGAATCGTATACGGCGCAAGATTTTTCTTAACTCCGTTCCGCTCCCCGTAGTTTTTCATCTGCAATTCTACATAATCCTCATAAAAATAGACCATGATCGACTGGACTACTGCCGGCTGCTCGGCTGAAAGCGGCCCTGGATTATAGCGATTGTTATAATAGCTTAGTGAACCTGCAAAGCTGGAGACATAACCCGTAGAGCGAACGTTACGATTCTGTTCGATGCTGCCGTCAGCATTATAGGCTGTCACACGCTCGAACGTGTCCTGTTCGATGATAGGACCGCCATGGTCGTGGCCATAGAGATAGATCAAGTTCGGATAGTTCAATAAAATGCGATGTAAGCGAGTGTTCATGCCGTTCTCATCAGAGAGGCCCTGCGCAGGCGCAGTTAATGCTTTCGAGCCTTGAAGAGGATAATGACCAAGCACGATAACCCGTTCGGTATTGCCGATGGCCGACAATGTGTTCTCTACGAAATCGATGGCTTCGGGCGTGTATACATTGGAATCGATGGTTTTGTCCCCATTATACGGAGTATTAATCCCGATAAAGTGAATTCCGTTAATCCTGTAGCGATAAGCCAACAGATTGGATCTCCGATCTCCACCTTCATATAACACATCTTCATATGGCCCGAGGCTGCTTAACATCGTGGAATCGATATAGGCGCCGGAATTGTACGCAGTCGAACCCGCTTCATAATCATGTTCTCCATTCACATACAGCACTTTTCCGTTTTTACTCGTCTCTGCGAAGGCGCTTGTCACCTGCGAAACAAATTTATTATAAGTCTCTTGACCCCATGGGCCGCTGTCCGTTGTACTCAAACTGTCCCCGGTCACAACGACTAAATCCGGATTTTCATTCGTCTTAATAGTTTCAAGTGCAGAGCGAGTTTGCGGTCTTATCACATCCGGATTATTCTGCAAACCGTAGTCAACATGCAAATCAGACAGAGCCGCAATCGTAAACAAAGGCTGCTCACGAGGCTCTTCTAAATCCAGCTTTGCCTTGTCGAGATTCACTTCGTACACATGGAAGAGATTGTTGCTGTTCGTCGTGCTCGCCTGCCACCCTTGACCATTCCCTGTCGTAAAACAAACGTAATACGTCTTGCCGTCAATGACCCGGGACACGCTCGCTAGTCCCGCAGCATCCGCGTTAACGGTCCATGCTTGTTTAGGCCCAAGCGCAAGTGACGGTTGATTGCTGCTGCTTAGATGAATGTTTAAATAACTGTTTTCACCTGCTTTATTACGAGACCTGATCGCCCATCCACCTTCAACTTGTTCAAAATTCCATACTAGTCGGTAATCCACGGTGTCTTTGGAGGCATCGAAGCTGGCATACTTCAATAGCAACGGGTCAGAGCTCATTGTATTCTCACTGGAAACGGCATACTGATCCTTGGTGCCGCCAGTTGGCGTAATGCCCGGAATCGCAAGTACATAGTCGTTGCCGCTCGTCAGGTCTGCTGCCCCGACCTTGTAGTAAGTCGGTCTAGGCGTCGGAACATCGGATACTTGGTATAGCAGAAACGATGCAGAGCTTGATGCAGCAGCTGCTTCCCATCCGATTCCTCTTAAATTCGTAAACCGGATATAATAAGGGATTCCTTCCAAGGCTTTAGACAGCATGACTGTCCCGTCCTCGTTGACAATCACATTCAGCTCTTGCCTTGAACCCAGATAAGCGTTAGCCTTGCTGTTTGCCATGCTGATATTCAAATAATTGTTATCCCCCTGAGCACCTTCGGCCCTCAAGCTATAACCACCGCCAAATTTCTCAAAAACCCACACCAGACTTGAATTGACCGGAGGCTGGGCCGTATCGTTGAACTTCACATGCTGGAACAGCTTCTGATCCGTGTATGCCGTTGGCGTACTGGATAGCGCAAACAGTCCTCTGCCCTGGTCGTTACTGGAAATATTCGGAATGGCCAATATATATTTCGTGCCTTCCGTTAATTGCTGGCCTTTGACGATGCTTGGCATGGGCATAATACGGGCGCTAGGAACCTCAAACACCTGGAAGGCATTGCTGCTATCATTTGCGCCTGCCTGCCAGCCTACGCCGCCTAACGTGGTGAATCGAACATAATAAGCGGTCCCGTTCAGGCTGCGCGAAATTTTGGCCGTGCCATTGGCGTTTCTAGTAAGCTTTAATTCTTGCCTGGGCCCGAGTGTTGCGCTAGCGGTTGAACCATTCATAACAAGGTTCAAATAGCTGTCCGTCCCGTCAGCACCGAGCAGCTTCAGACTGAAGCCAGATCCGTAAGCTTCATATTTCCATACGATGGTTTCATCCAGACCATATTGCGATTCAGAGTACTTCACATGTCTGAGTATAGATTTATTAGAATTGATATTTTCAATACCCGACAAAGCAAACTGACCGTGGCCCTGGTCGGTGCTGCCGATGCCGGGGTGGGCAAAAATATAATACCCGCCGCTCTGCATACTGCTGGAGGAAACAGGCTTGATCGGATGGTTCTCAAGCAAGGAAAGCGGGACAGCGCTCACGCGAAATGACATGCTTGGCTTATAAGAATCATCTGTGCTGGATTGCCAGCCTGCGCCGTTTAAATTAGTGAACCGCACATAATAGATCGAACCGTTTGCATGGCGGGAAATCTGTACGGTTCCATCTTCATTGATAACCAGGCTTAGTTCCTGCCGTTCACCCAGCGTCAAATCACTTCCATTAAGATTCAAATAGGAAGCGCTTCCGTTTTTAGAATAAGCTTTCAGGCTATAGCCCTCTCCAAAGCTTTCAATTTGCCATACGAGAACAGCCGGCAAGCTCTTAAGACTGACATCAAATGGAATATGACGAAGTAATAATGGGGCGGCATTGCCGTTGCTCTCGCTTGCCAGAGCATATTCGTCCCGCCCAAGCATATTGCTGTTAATTCCGGGAATAGAGAGTGAATAGAACCCGCCGCTGACGATCTCATGCGCGTTAATCTCCAGAATTCTATCATTGGAAATAATCATATTTTCTGTAACGGGGAATACCCGGAATGACATGCTTGGCAGGTAGGAATTATCCGGGCTGGATTGCCAGCCTACGCCGTTTGCATTGGTGAACCGCACATAATAATACGTCCCGTTTACCTCACGATTGATGAGAATAGTGCCGTTATCATTGACGGTCAGGACTAACTCCTGCTGTTCGCCAAGCGTCAAGTCAGCTTCCGACAAATTCAAGTAGGCATCGGTTCCATCCGCGGAATAGGCTTTCAGACTGTAGCCTGAACCGAATGGTATTGCCTGCCATACGATTGCCTCGTTTACCTGAGGAATTGTCTCATCAAATTTGATATGGCTGCGCAGCAGCGGCGACGTGTTCGTGTTAGGATTCGAGGAGAGCGCATATTGCCCACGCCCCTGCAGATAGCTGTTGATCCCTGGGACTGCAAAAACATAATAGCCATTGCTGACGATTTCGTTGCCTGTGACTTGAGTCATCCCTTGAGCATTCGCAGAGCTGGCAAACATCTGTAAGAACAAGCTAAGCAGCATAACCGAAATACTTAATTGCGTAATTCCTTTTCTCAACCTAGTCATACATAATGTTCCTCCCTCGGGATTCCATAATCAGCAGCCAAGTCAGATGTCGTTAGATCATCTGCCTTAGCTGCAGGAGTTGTTCGAGTAAGTCAAACTAATTAGCAATATGGGGCGTTAAACCCTCTAGTGAATCATCCCTTCCCAACATGACTTCAGTTCTTCTGGCACGCCATTACGCACCTCGAACATGAATGGGCCTTGATATCCTTGCTTCGTCAACGCATTCAGCACCTTATCCCACTGGGTAATCCCTTTGCCCGGCAGCCAATGCCGTTCATCGATGCCGTCGTAATCAGACATATGCACCGTGCCGATACGGGAGCCGACCTTGTTAATAAAATTCTCTGCGCTCTCATGCAGCAGATGATTCACATCGCAGCAAACAAGCAAGCCGCTCGTTGATTCGATCAATTGCAGAATCTCATCGCTTGTATTGCCGAGACAGGTTCTAGGCAAGCATTCCACGGCCACACGAATGTTCAGGTTCCTAGTCAGCTGGGCGAGCGTGCGCAGCGCTTCTTGGCAAACAGCCATTCGTGCTGGTCGCTCCTCTTCAGAGATCGGCTCAAAGCTCGGATGGAGTACGGCAATGCCTACGCCCCAGCTCTCCGCTAACTGCAGCATACGGTATTGATTGTCTATGATCGTCTTCCGAAGTTCCGCATCCAGACAAGATACGTCCCATGGATCGGTGAATGGCAGATGTACGGACCACACCTCTATATCCAATCGAGCTGCTTCATTCACAATATCCGTAAACTGCTTGGCAAGCGCTTCAAAATTGTTCAGCCAGTCCTGTCCGTGCAGCACGAGTTCAATACAGTTCAAACCGGCGCTCTTAATTTGCTCCAAACCGGAGCTATCGCTGAATCGATACGATGTACCGACTTTCCACTCTGCAGGCTGTCTCAACTTCACACGCTCCTTATCTGCATGTTATTGTAATGATTTCCACAGCTCGTTGGCTTGCTCTTCGATGATTTTACCGCCTTGAGCATAGTATTTTTTGATAAACTCGTCGTACTTCTCCACAGGCCACACGCCCGTAACGATCTTGACCAAATATTCCATCCACAACTTAGTCTCGAGATCCGGATAATCCATCTCTGCCGGAACCGATTTCCACAAGGCATTGCTGATCACATGTTTGTTCACAATTTCAATGGCCTCACGAACTTCCGGCTTCGCTGAACGACGATCGGTAACAACAACGAAGCGAACCGGGTTGGAATACCCTTTCTTGTACAGCTCGGCATACGGCGTTATCAATTCGATTGTATCCGTAGCGCGGTCGTAAGTGAAATCCTCATTCTCGATGCCGTACATCATGTGATTGAATCCGCCTTCATCGCTCTGATCGGCAATCCAGTCCAAATATTGGAATAACTTCTTGGGCTCCTTCATTTTGGCCGACAATGCTGAGAACTCCGAATTATAGAGCTTTTCTTGATAACCTTGCTTACCGTTCGGACCTTTCGGCGCTTCCAGCATAACGAGATCGGCGGTTGGCGTAGCTTCATTCAGTGAAGTTGCAAGCGGACTGGACGACTTTTCCGTATAATACACATCTCCCTCGAACAATCCGACCAGAGAGTTTATGACCAGCTCATCTCTTTGTTTGGATTCCATAATCGGGAAGTCATGAGCAATGAGACCTTCCATATACCATTTCTGAAGCAGAGCAAGGCCCTCTTTCATTTCGGGAAGCACGAATCCTTTCTTAATTCCTCCGTCTACCTTAGTCCAATATTTGGGGATAATGCCATACGCGCCAAAAATCGCATTGAAATTCGTCTCTTTGGAAACTCCTAGACCGTATGTATCGTTTTTGCCGTTCTTATCAGGATCTTGTGTAACAAAGGCTTTCATTACGGCATACAACTCATCTAGGGTGGTGGGCCGACTCAGATTAAGATTATCCAGCCAGTCTTGCCGAATGGTAAGCCCAAGTGTACTGGGCAAGTTAAACGGCTTATCGTTTCTTCCCTTTGGAATGCCGTAAATTTTGCCGTTAAACGTGACTTCCTTCCAGAATTCCTGCGGAATGATCTTCATTAGGTTTGGAGCATCCTTCAGATACTCATCGAGTGGCAGAAGCAGTCCCTCTTCGGAGAACCGCGAGAGCGTTTTCGCATCGGTGTCGAAATAGTCAGGAAGCTGGCCTGAGGTTGCAAGCAGGTTAAGCTTGGTAAAGTAATCGTCTCCGCTTGCGAGGGTAACCTTGAAATCGAATCCCTTCGCCTTCGTTTTTTCAAATGCCTCAAGGAGCGTTTTCTTGCCCACGCCGCCATCCTCCGGATATTCCGGAGCGGCAAATTTGCGGAATATTTGATACGTTGTCGTCTTCGCTTCTTCAACGGCCGGAGTCTCGGCAGCAGTCCCGGCTGCATCCTTCTCATCTGCACTGCAGCCAGCGGAAACAATCGATGCCGCGAGCACGCCTGCCAACATCATCTTGCTTTTTGGAGCCTGAAACATGGAATGCCCTCCTAAGTTTAATTTTTACCCTTTGACCGATCCAATCATCGCGCCTTTCACGAAGAAACGCTGCAAGAACGGATACACTATCAATATAGGGAGCAAAGAGACAACAATTGTGGCTGCAATAACAGAATCCGAAGAAGCTGCATTGAGCTCGCCCATCGCTTCCGCATCAACTTGACCGGCTATAATTTGACGAAGCAAGACCGGTAACGTCATGTGCGCTTTATCGTTCAAATAAATAAAGGATTGGAAGAAATTATTCCATAAGCCAACCGCCATCCACAGGGCTAATGTTGCCAGTACCGGCTTGCATAGCGGCAATATAATCGTAAAAAAGATACGAATCGGATTGGCGCCATCGATCATGGCCGATTCTTCCAGTTCCTCGGGAATCGTTCGAATGAAGCTGAGCATGACGATGACATTGAAAGCGCTTATGAGATTCAGGACGATGACAGCCCACAAAGAATTAATGAGGTGCAGATCTTTCATCACCAGGTAAGTCGGGATCAGGCCTCCGCTGAAGATCATAGTGAACAATACAAGGAGCATAAAAAACTTCTTGAGCGGAAGCGTCCGTTTGGCCAACGGATAGGCAGTGCTTGACGTTAATAGAAGCGACAGCCCTGTTCCTACAATGGTAATAAAGAGGGAATTGCCATACGCCGTCCACAAATAATCGCTCTTTGTGATGATGTGGTACGCATCCAGTCTGAAGTCAACGGGCCATAAGAATATGCCCCCTCGCATGACCGCCTCCCCCGAGCTTAACGACCGGGAAATCTCTCGCCATAGCGGATAGACCGTGGCAAGACCTAATAACGAAAGCAAAACGGCATTGACTGCGTTAAACAAGCGATTTCCGAATGAAGAATGCATCAGGATCTCCTCACCATATTCCTTGTTCGCCGAACTTCTTGGCTAACCGGTTGGTCAATACAATCAAGATCAATCCAACCACAGACTGGAACAGCCCAGCGGCTGTGGCAAAAGGATATCTTCCCATCGTAATCCCCACTCTGTATACATAAGTGTCCAGAACATCCGCGACCTCATAAACGAGTGGATTGTACAAGTTGTAAATTTGATCGAAGCCTACGTTCAAAATATGACCCGTTTTCAAAATAAGCAAAATGACGATCGTGCCCGCAATCGAAGGTAATGTAATATGGCGGACTAATTGAAAGCGGGTGGCTCCATCAATTTTGGCAGCATCGTAGAGCTCCATGTTAATGCCGGAGATCGCTGCCATATAAATAATGGTCCCCCATCCGACCTCCTTCCACAGCTCAGACAGCACGAGCAATCCCCGGAAGCTACCCGGGTCCATTAATGGCGAGATTTCCAGTCCAAACAGATCGAGCAATCCGCTCTTGGAGGAAAACAACGAATATAACACCCCTCCAAGAATAACCCAAGACAAGAAATGCGGAAAGTAAACAACCGTCTGAATGACCCGCTTAAAGCCGGCATGATACACTTCATTGAGCAGAAGCGCCAATATTATCGGTGCCGGGAAGTTAATGGCCAGTTTATAGAGGCTGAGAATGATCGTATTCCTCAGCGCCACCCAGAAATCAGGTGAATTAAACAATAACTTAAACCATTTGAGCCCGGCCCATGGGCTTCCCATTACGCCATCCACTAACCGGAAATCTTTGAATGCGATGGCTATACCAGCCATAGGCCAATAATGGATCAGCAGGAAGTAAAGGATGCCAGGAAGCAGCAGTACAAAATAATATTTGTGACTTGCAAACGCTTTCCCCCAATTCAATGATAAAGATGATGATCTGGATGTTCGGGCCGTAGAAGGTAACGCCAATCTAAATCCTCCTTTCCTATGATTGTGTGGCTTGCCTTTACACCATAAAACATTCCCGATTGGGTCGTATATAACGACAATTTGATTCTCATGGACGTATTTCGATAAAAATAGCCGAAAATCAAAAATAAACCACTCCCATCAAGAATGGTTTATTACTTTTTTGCGATATTCGCCCGGCGTCATCCCTTCCGTTTTCTTAAACGTGCGGATAAAGGTTTGTGCATCGTTATAACCAATCAATTCGCTAATTTGCTGCAGCGACTTGCCTTTATCTTTCAACAGCGTTTTGCTTGCAGATACGCGAAGCTCCGTTAAATATTCGATCGGCGACTTGCCTACCTGCACCTTAAATATGCGACTCAAGTGAGAAGGACTGACCCCGATATGCGCGGCAATCTCAGAAATCGAAAGGTTGCTGGCATAATGCTCTTCCATATAGGCCAGAGCTTGACTTACCAGAGGGTTGCTGTCTTCCGTTTGCTTTCCTACCATGAACAAGTAGTCCATAATTTGACCGATCTGAAGCAGGAGCATCCGTTTTAATTCCTGCTGGTTCTGACACTGCTGCAATTGAAACAGATCGACCTGATCTATTAAAGGCTCTATATCATACCCTTCCTGCGCGAGCGCTCCAAGTATTTGGCTCATTAATATCATGATCATTTGCAGTAATTTAGGATACGGCGCGTCCCTGCTCTGCAAATATTGCGCAAACAGCTCGGTCATATACTGTTCAACCTTGTCCCTGTCTCCGGCAAGAATCAAATTAATCATTTTCTTCTGATAGCCCGCCGGGTACTGGAATTGACCGGATTCATTAGACTCCTCAACAAAATAGACCGCGGATTGCGGCAGAAAAGCCTTATACGCGATTGCCCGCTTCACTTGTTCAAAGGCTTCGGAAAGATGGGATAGCGGCTGAATGCCGCTGACAAAAAAGCCCAGATCAGCCTTCAAGCGAGTATGAGCCTTCTGCTGAATGGAACGGCAGGCATCCTCCAGGTCGGCCATGAGTTCGTCGTCGAATGCGTTGCGGTCGAAATTGAGAATAAACGCAAATTTGCCGTTATCAATCATGGTGCCTGCCGCCTTAAACCTGGTAAACAGCTCATCCTCAGCCAAGCTGAATAGAAAGAGGGTATCGCCGTTTGCCTTTTCCCGATCCTGCCTATTCTCATCAACGACGACAAGTACGGCATGATGGGGAGATACGAAGTGAATGCCGGCATCAGCAAAGGCCTGCGCTGGCGTATAAAGATCATCAGGATACTGGTGATGGAGCCAATCATAGACAACGTGGTCACGGACGATCGGTTCGTTCTGACGGATCTTTGCAATTAAGTTATGAATCGCTCGATTCACAACCTCATAGGCGTCTCCGTTATCCTCCGTATTTTGCTTGACATAGCCTTGCAGCTTCGTAGCCAAGTGTTTCCATGGATTGTACAGAATCGACGCGAACAAATAAGACAATCCTACGCCCAGCAAGATCACGATGGCTAGAATGATTATAGCTTGCTGAATAGCTCCTGATAGCGCTTGCATATAAGGATTGACCGGCATGACTTCCAGCAATGTCCAGTGGTTTGTGACACTTTTAAATCCATTGAGCTTGTATCGGACTCCGTCCAGTTCCACGACATCGGTATATTCGATTCCAGGCTTTATCTTGGAAAATACTTTCTGTATATCTATACCGTCCACACTCGAAGAAACCAGATGATTCCCGGGATCTCCAACAATCAGCTGACCTGACATTTGGGAGTTCATATTCATCAGCATGTTCATAAACCTGGTTTTGTCTATATTGACAATCAGGTAGCCTAGAGCGATTCTCTCCGTAATCGGCACGGGTCTGACAAATGACAGCACCTCCTTGCCAGAGCCCCCAGGCTGCTGACGTACGCCTGCCCAAGAACGCGGAAATTCGGAAGGCAGCTCGGCAACCTCCATGAGGAAGGTCTTGTCGTAAAACCTTTCTCTATCATACAGACCCTCTTGAACCGTCAACACCTTCGCATTCTGTCTGATATCCAAATAGATGGACTCAAACAAAGAATTAGAATTTATCCACGTTCCCAGCTGGTCCTTAACCTCGGCATAGCGATATGCTGGAAGATCGTGAGGCCTTGTTAACAGCTCGAGAACATTCGGAGACATTGAAGTCTGCAGCGTCATTTGTTCGATTTGCTCCAACATGAGCTCAAGATTACGGGCAACAGACTTAAGAACAGCTTCAGAAATCTCATCTGTTCGCAGGATGCTGTCCTGATATTTGTTATAGATTTGAAGACTTAAGAGGGCAATAGTAGGAATTAGTATCGTTAAAAAAAACAATAACAAGTATTTGCGAAATGCTATTTTAGTATCGACAAGATTTCGAAACTTCAATATCTCACTCCTAACGCGTCGGATACGTCGAATATGATATGAATTATTCAAACTGTTAATAATAATAACACATAATCACAATCACATATCCAGTGTGATGCGAAAACTGCTGCAAAAACAGCTCAAGCTTGTCTTCAGCTTGAGCTGTGTCATTGCCAGGCTGCCGCCCTATTCGTGGGCATACGTCTGCTCATACCGGGCCGCATCCCACAGGCCGTCCAATTCCGAGGGATCCTCGAGGGCCATAGTCAAAATCCAGCCCTTGTGGTAAGGAGACATGTTGATCAGCCCCGGGTTGCTGCCGAGCTCCCGGTTAATATCCAGCACTTGGCCCGACAGCGGCGCATACAGCTCGGTCACCGTCTTCACGGACTCCATGCTGCCAAGCGGCTCGCCGGCTGTCAGCTTCTCTCCGACTTCCGGAAGCTCGATGAACACGATGATGCCGAATTCCTCCTGCGCAAAATCGGTTAGTCCGATCGTCGCCCGATTGCCGTCTATGCGAACCCAAATATGGCCTTCGCTGTACTTGTACTCCTGAACAATTTCCATCCGGTGATGGCCCCTTTCTCTCCTGGCGCCTTGGCGCTCTTAGCGTGCAAAAACCCCCAAGCTCGCCCTGATGGCGAACAGAGGGGTTAAATCGATCCAGCTCTTGCGGCGGCTTACTTCGCCACCAGGTGCTTATCGCCTTTCTTCCAGCCGATCGGGCACAAGCCGCCGGATTGAAGAGCCTCGAGCACACGGTAAGTTTCTTCGACGCTGCGGCCGACGTTGTTGTGGTGAACGACCTGATACTGCAGCTCGCCCTCAGGATTGATAATGAACAAGCCGCGTAGCGCAACGCCTTCATCTTCGATCAATACACCGTAATCGCGGGCGACGGACTTCGTCAGATCCGCTCCGAGCGGGAAGTTCAGCTTGCCCAAGCCGTTGGAGTCGACCGGCGTGTTGATCCACGCGCGATGGGAATGCTTGCTGTCTACGGATACACCGAGAATTTCGGCATTGACGGCCTTGAATTGCCCGGCGGCATCGCTGAGCGCAGTAATTTCCGTCGGGCAAACAAAGGTGAAGTCGAGCGGGTAGAAAAACAATACGAGCCATTTGCCTTTGTAATCCGAAAGGGAGACTTTGCCAAAGTCCGTGCCGTCGCCCAGTGCGGTTTCCAATGTAAAATCAGGAGCCGGTTTACCTACCAAACGTTCTGCCATGTCCTTGATTCCTCCCTGTTGATAACTATTATCACAAGACAAATCGTATCATTCACTGAAAATGAAGTCAAGATTGAAGTAATTATTTGATTATAATCATTATAATCTGGAATCCGGATCACAGCCGGCCTCATCCCCGGTGCGCCGATTTGTACAAAGAGGGCTTCCCGTCTACAATATAATAAACTGTTCGGCCCGTATCGACACGCGAAGGGAGCCTCACACGATGGATCAGCTTACCGAATCCCGTCTGCAGCTTATGCTGCAGGAGCATCGTCAATTTTTCCACAGCGGACGAACTCGCGATCTCAGCTTCCGCCTGGAGCAGCTGAACAAGCTGCTGGAAGCGATCCGGCGCGCGGAGCCGCAGCTGCTCGCCGCCCTCCGGCAAGATCTGCGCAAGAGCGAGTTCGAAGCGTTCACGACGGAAATCAGCTTTGTTCAGCAAAGCATCCGGGACATGAAGAAGCATCTGGGCAAATGGATGAAGCCGCAAAAAGTGCCCACACCGCTCGCTTTATTCCCGTCATCCAGCCGGATCGTCAGCGAGCCTTACGGCACGGTCCTGATCATCGGCCCGTTTAATTATCCGTTCCAATTGGTCATGGAACCGCTGATCGGCGCGATAGCCGCCGGCAACTGCGCGGCGCTCAAGCCGTCGGAGCATACCCCGAGCGTGTCGGCGGTCATCCGCAGACTAATCGGTGACACCTTCGAGGAGGCGTACATCCGGGTGATCGAGGGAGAGAAGGAAACGACCTCCCTATTGATTCACGCTCCGTTCGATTATATCTTCTTCACCGGCAGCGTGCCGGTGGGGAAGCTCGTGATGGAGGCTGCTGCGCGCCATCTGGTTCCGGTCACTCTGGAGCTCGGCGGCAAAAGCCCCGTTATCGTCGATACCACCGCCAAGCTCGAGCTGGCCGCGAAACGCATTCTCTGGGGCAAGCTGACCAATGCGGGGCAAACATGCATCGCGCCCGACTATGTGCTTGTTCAGAGGGAGGTCAGAGACGAGCTGCTTGCGAAGATGAAAGAAACGATCGCCGGCTTCTACGGTCCCGATGCGTCGGCAAGCGACGATTACGGCAGAATCGTCAATCTGCGCCACTTTGATCGGCTGGCAGCCATCCTGGAGCAGGACCGGGAGCGGATCGCCTATGGGGGGCGCATCGACCGCGAAGCTCTGTACATCGAGCCTACGCTGCTGCTCGCAGCCTGGGACGACGCCGCGATGGCCGATGAAATCTTCGGGCCGATCTTGCCCATCCTGACCTACGACCAACTGGATGAGGCCATCGCGGCAATCCGGGCCAGACCCAAGCCGCTGGCCCTCTATGTCTTCACGGAAAGCAAGGAGGTGGAGAAGCAGGTCATCAGCCGGGTTTCCTTTGGCGGGGGCTGCGTCAACGATACGCTAATGCATGTAGCCAATCCCCATCTCCCGTTCGGCGGCGTGGGCAGCTCGGGCGTCGGAGCCTATCACGGAAAGCACAGCTTCGACGTCTTCTCCCATCGCAAGAGCATCGTGCACAAAAGCACGAGGTTCGAGCCCGGGCTTGTGTTTCCTCCCTATAAAGACAAGCTGAAGTGGGTCAAGAAGCTGCTGAAGTAAGCGGCGGCGCGGCCCGGGGCCCGGCCTACGAATGGCCGGGGCGGCGACTACAGCCCCAGCAGCTCTCTGAGCTTAGGCTCAATGCCTTGCGCCATTTGGCTGAAGCCCAGGTCGGTCGGATGACAGGCGTCCACCGTTCCTTCATGTCCCTCGATGCCCATCAGGCTTTCTCCGTCCAGGAAATGGACGTTCCTGTCCCCCTGCTCGCGCAGGCTTGCGACGATCCCGGACTGCAGCTCGCGACGGCGCAGCCGGGCCGCTGCCGCCTCCGGATAGAAGCGTTCATTCGGGTATACGATCCGGGATACGACCAGGATCGGCACTTCGGGATGGGCATCGCGAAGAATCCGGATAAAGGCGGGCATCGTTTCCGCCAGCCTGTCGTAATCGCCGCAGTTGGCCTCATAGTCAAGCACGTACAGCGCAGGGTCCGGAATCCCCGCAATCGTGCGGGCTACCTCGGGTTCCCCCTTGCCGCTGCCGGAGAAGCCCAGATTGACGAACTCCAGATTCAGGTTGCGGCTGACGATATTCGTATAAGCCATCCCTGGTCTTGAAGCGCATCCTCCCTGGGTAATCGAAGTTCCGTACAAGACGACCTTGTCTGGCCGTACATAAGGCTCAGGCGGCAGCAGCACGGCGTCTTCATCCAGTCCGATGCTTACCTCCTCCACGCCCTGATAGAGAGGAAAGTTGATCGTGACATGACGCAGCTCCTTGGGCAGCCCCTTCCACAGATCGGCTTCGAATGCGTCCAGCTTGTGATCGTATCGGGTCGTAGAGAGGTAATGCTTCTCCCCGCTCGGTCCCAGGTAACAATCGAAGCCGCATTGTCCCGTGGCCGGCATATGGTACATCCCAGCCACGCCCGCAAGCTTGACCCTCAAGGCCAATCTGGTCGAATCCGTGCGCATATGGATCTGCCCCCCGGCTGTACAAGCGGCCAGTTGAACGACTGCAGGCGGCAGCGTTTCCTCCGTGCGTTCAGGTAGACGGGCGTAACGGCCGTCCTGCCCGAACCAGGGAAAGCCGGCCAACCGGAACGGCGCATTATCCGGACTATGCCAGACAAGCCCCTCTGCGGCGATCCCCTGAAGCTTCATATGTTCGTCCAGCTGGGTAGCCTGGACGCCCCCTTTTACCTGCTTATCCTCTCGGCTCATCGTGTATGTACAGCTCCTTCTTCCTCAAGTTTTCAGCCTGCTTCGCTTAAATCCAGGTCCCTCATAACGCGAAGAAGCTCTTCGGCATCCTCATGCCGTCAAGAGCTTCTCTCGTTGCATATCTTTAGCTGCTTTATTTGCGGATTGCGTTCACGATCAGATCGCCCATAGCGACTGTGCCGATAGCCTTGCTCTTATCGACGGCGATATCGCCTGTGCGGTGGCCTGCATCCAGCACTTCCTTAACGGCGCGCTCGATAGCGTCGGCCGCCTCGTGATAACCGAATGTCAGACGATACATCAGCGCCACGGACAGGATCGTCGCGATCGGGTTCGAGATGCCTTGGCCTGCGATGTCAGGCGCCGAGCCGTGTACCGGCTCGTACAAGCCGAACGCGCCTTCGCCCAGCGAGGCGGACGACAGCATGCCGATCGAGCCGGTCAGCATAGCTGCCTCATCGCTCAAGATGTCGCCGAACATGTTCTCGGTGACGATCACGTCGAAGCTCGCCGGACGGCGCAGCAATTGCATCGCGCAGTTGTCGACCAGCACGTGCTCCAGCTCGACATCCGGATATTCCGGAGCGATCCGGTTCACGACTTCGCGCCACAGACGGGACGTCTCCAGCACGTTCGCCTTATCGACCGAAGCGAGCTTCTTGCGGCGGGTACGGGCGATATCGAACGCCTGGCGGACGATGCGCTCCACTTCCGTCACATTGTATACGCATGTATCGACCGCTTCTTCGCCCTGAGCGCCCTCGCGGCGGAACTTCTCGCCGAAGTAAATGCCGCCCGTCAGCTCGCGCACGACGATCAGGTCTGTGCCTTCCAGCACTTCAGGCTTCAGAGTCGAAGCATCCTTCAGACAGTCGAACACGTTGGCCGGACGGATGTTGGAGAACAAGCCCAGCGCTTTGCGGATGCCGAGCAGGCCCGTTTCCGGACGAAGCTCCTTCGGATTGTTGTCCCACTTCGGACCGCCGACTGCTCCCAGCAGGACGGCATCAGCGCCTTTACAAAGATCAAGCGTTTCCTGCGGCAGCGGCGTGCCCTTCTCATCGATGGCGATACCGCCGAACAGGCCATGCTCGAATTCAAATTGGTAGCCGAACAGCTCTTCCGTTTTCTTCATTACTTTGATCGCTTCCGCCACAACCTCGGGGCCGATGCCGTCTCCGCCGATCACGGCGATTTTTTTCACGTCAGTCATCTCAGTTCACTCCCACTCGTAATCGATTCCATCTCTCATTAATACCATACTTGTCCTTTGTTTACAAAGATATAAAAGCTATGGTCTTCATAGTCGATGCCTATAAGCGAAAGCACCCGCTTCCACTTTCCCGGTTGTCATCGGCGCGGTAAAGGATTAAAATAATACTAATACCCTTCTATCCCGTTAAACGGTTGCTTTATAATCTCAATTCCCCTCCAAAGGAGTCATTACAGATGAAATATCGCTTCTCCGAGACGATCGACAGCTTCAAATCATCCGCCGTTCGTGAGATTCTCAAGCTTACGCAAGGGCGTTCCATTATTTCGCTCGCAGGCGGGCTGCCCAATGAGCAATATTTCCCGGTGGACGCCGTACGCGACGCCTTCGCCCGCGTCTTCGAGCGCGGCAACGGCGTGCTGCAATACGGCCTGACCGAAGGCTATACGCCCCTGAGAGAGAGCATCTCCAAGCATCTGGCGCGCAAAGGCATCCAAGCCGGCATCGACAACATGCTGCTGACGACCGGGTCCCAGCAGGCGATCGACCTGCTGACCAAGATCTATGTCGATCCGGGCGACGTTATTCTCGTGGAGAAGCCGACATATCTCGCCGCAATCCAGGTATTCCAGTCGCATAAGGCGAAGCTGGTGTCCGTAGACGGCGATGCCGACGGGATGAATCCGGAGGATCTGGAGCGCAAGATCAAGCAGTACCAGCCGAAGTTCGTCTACGTTATCCCAACCTTCGCCAATCCGACCGGGAAAGCTTGGAGCCTGGAGCGCCGCCAGAGCACGCTTGATATTTGCAAACGCAATAACGTGCTGATTCTGGAGGACGATCCTTATGGCGAGCTCCGGTTCGGCGGAGGCGATCCGCTGCCTTCCATCTTCTCGCTGGGCGGCGAAGCGAACGGCAACCCGGTCGTTTACACGAGCACCTTCTCCAAGATCGTAGCCCCTGCGCTGCGGACGGGCTGGGTAGTCGGCGATCAGGAAGTGATCCGTCATATCGGACGCGCCAAGCAGGCGGCCGATCTTCATTCCAGCACGATGGACCAGCAGGCGATTCACGAGATTTTCGAGCACTTCGACATCTACGGCCATATCGATCTGATCCGGACGCAGTATGAGCTGCGGATGCGCCAGATGATTGATCTTCTTCAAGCGCAAAACTGGGAAGATGTCCGCTGGCTCGAGCCCAAGGGCGGCATGTTCGTCTGGGTAGAGATGCCGGAGCATATCGATACGACCGAGCTGATGAAATACGCCGTAGAAGAAGGCGTAGCTTTCGTGCCGGGCGCCAGCTTCTACGCCGACGAGCCGCAAACCAACACGATGCGCCTCAATTTCACGCATACGGACAGCGAAGAGATGAAGCTCGCCTTCGAACGGCTGGACCGGGCGATCAAGCGGTTCCAATCCGCTGCCATCCGGTCTTAGTCTTCTCGCCCAAAACGTCAACCGCTCCACGCCAAGCCTGCGCTTACCGGATGTGCCATCCGAAAAGCGCGGGCTTTTTGTTAGGCCGCTGTTTCCGGGAGCTCGCCCCTCCCTCGTCCTGAAGCCGGTCCAGGCCACAAACTGCGGCGGCGGCTTCCAAGTTAGCGAATAAAAATAAATTTAACGGTTTACCCTGCATGCCGAGTAAGCTATGATAAGGCTTAGGAAACCGGTTTTCTTAATCTCTCCTGCGAAAGGAACCGAACGATGAAAATCACAATACAGGATATTGCCCATGCAGCGCAAGTAGCGAAATCTACCGTATCCAAGGTGATTAACGATTCCCCTCGCATATCAGAGGAAACCAAGCAGCGCGTGCGGGCAATCATGAAAGAAATGAACTATACCCCCAGCAGCTTAGCCACTACGCTTGCCAAACAAAGCAGCTTCAACATCGGTCTTCTGATCGATATGTCCAAAGAAAACGAATATATGAACCCGTTTTTCTACAACATCATGGTCGGCATCAAAAGTGTCACCGGTCCGCTCAAATACGAGCTCACCTTGTCCAGCATCCATGACGGCGGCCCTGAATCCCATTTCCTTAAGAGACTTGTGCTCAGTCGCCGGATCGACGGGCTCATCGCCAACAATGCGATCATGACCGACGATATCGCCCATAAGCTGAATGAGCTCCGGTTTCCGTTTGTCGTGATGGGCGAATATCCGAGCGCTCCCTCCACCTGGGTCGATTATGACAATATGGAAGGCGGCTGCTTGCTGACCAAGCATCTGCTTACACAAGGATATCGCAAGATTGCCTTCATCGGAGGAGAACGCGGAGAGCGTCTGTTTGAGAAGCGGTTCCAGGGGTATGCGAACACGCTTCGCCAAGCTGGACTGCAGCCGAACGAAGCCTATACCCTAAACGGGCCTTCCGATGAAACTCATGGCTGCCGTGCCGTCTCCGCCCTTCTCCCGCTGGATTGCGCCTCGCGCCCGGATGCGCTGCTCTGCATGAACAATTATGTGGCATTCGGGGCTCTGAAAACAGCCAGGGAAGCCGGTATTCCGGTGCCGGTGCAGCTCGGCATAGCTACCTTTGACGATTATCCCTTCTCCCCTCACACCAGCCCGCCGCTGACGAGTCTGCATATCGATACGCTCCAATTGGGCGTGACCGCCGGAAAGATGCTAATGGAGCGGATTCGAACACCGGACAGCTCCCAGCGAAGCCTGCTGCTAAGTCCCGAGCTGATCGTCCGTGAATCGACTAATCGTTCCGGCTCGCCTGGCGGCATGGGATAGCCGGCCTCGGAAGAGAGGCATCAACCGCAAAGAGAGAGCCTCCCGATCGGGGGCTCCCTCCAAAGGTATGCCAAGTCTCTGCCCTTTCTTACCTTACTGATCCTTCCAGCGCTGTACCGTTATGGGGACGTTCTGGGCTCCCCCTGAAGGAGTCAGCGTCCGGTTCGCCAGATCCGTCCCGTTCGCATTCACCTCCACCGTCGTCCAACTGCCCCGTGTCAGTTTGTATGAAGCAGCAGTGCCAGCCGGAAGGCTGAGGGTAATCGTATACACGCCGTCGGTACCCTTGGTCAGCTGATAGGCCGGGTCGGCCGGGTTCCAGCCGTTGAACGTACCGGATACATAAACCGGGCCGTTAGCCGGAGTAGACGCGGGTACGCTTACCTTAAACGTAACGCTGTCCGGCTGCGGAACACCTGCCGTTTTGCTGCCGTTTACCAGGCTCCACACCCCGCTGTCGAAATGATAATCAGCCCCTCCGTTGTTATCCCAAGCGCCGCTTCCATTATTAAAGGCGGCCGTCAGGCCAGAAGCATTGCCGAGCGGGATCGTGGCGGTTTTGTAACCCGCATAAGAAGATTCCTGAAGAGCTGTCCCGGGGAGTGTCGTCCAGGTTGTCGAGCCGTCCAGCTTGTAGTGGATATAGGCGTTTGCATAGGCCGTGTTTTTGTAATAAATGGTGACACTGCCGCCCGCCGGCGTCGTTGCAAGGACGGGAGGCGCACTGAAGCCGGAGAGGTTGCCGGCCGCATCATACGCCTTCACCGTATAGGCATACTCCGTAGCCGGGGACAATCCCGTATCCGTATAGGAGGTTGAAGCCGTCTGACCCACCTTCACCCCGTTGCGGTAAACCTCATAACCGGCCACCCCTACATTATCCGTCGAGGGATTCCAGCTCACCTGAATCGAGGTCGCGCCTGCAACAGTGGCAGATACCCCCGCAGGCACTGTCGGAGCTACATTATCGTCCGGATTCGACAAAGCCTTCGCATACAGCTTGGCTGAGTTCGCCCCGACACTTACCGTAATCTGTTTGCCGGTTATCCCGCCAGCCTGCACCGTTATCGTATCGGAAGGATTCAACTGGTTGGTCAGTACCGTTCCTGCCGTAAGGCTGCTCTCCGCCCGCAGAGGCATCGTCACGGTCTGCGTGCTGCCGGACGCATTGCTGAAGACGGCGATGACCTCTTGGCCGGCTTGGCTTCCGCTGTCGAGGCGGCGGGAGAAGGCGTACAGATTTTGCGCCGACCACATTTCCCGCTGCTTTCCTTTGCGAAGAGCCTCATAGTTTTTACGGATTTGATTCAGCTTGGCTACGTATTGATAGGTATCGGTGTTCTCATTGAAGTAGTTTTGGATCACATTGCCGCTTGCATCGCGCTTGACCATCGACCAGCGGTTCCATGTATCCGCGATGCCTCCCGTGATGATCTGACCGTTGCCGTTGCCCTTATTCTGCTCCGTTCCCTGGAAGACGACCGGAAGACCACGCGCGGCGAAGATGAAGGTCAGGGCATTCTGGAGCTTCTGAACACTGCCCCCCGCCTCTGTCAGGAAGCGGTTGCGGTCATGATTGTCGATGAAGGTGACCATATGGTTCTCATTGCCGCCATAATAGGAATCCTGGGCGAAGGTGTTTTTCAGATGGCTGTCGAAAGACTGTCCGTAAGCAAAGCTGTTTAGAACCGAGAAGAAAAGCGGGAAATCCAACATCCCCCATTCCTTGTTAGGTCCTACCCAGCGGGATACGAACTCGGCATTGCCGTCGAAATTCTCGCCGAACGTATTAACCCCCAGGTAGCTTTGCAGAGCGCCGATATCTGTCGGCTTCATCAGCTTGGCCGCATCCACGCGCGCCCCATCCGCCCCTGTATACGTGAACCAGTTCTTGATGGAGTCGAATATCGCCTGCTTTGCCGCCGGCACATCGAAGTCTATGTCGTCGAGACCCGCCAAATCATGGTTCTCCATATAATCCTGGGCAGCCTGGGTGTAAACGCCGTCCACGAGCGACCAGTTGATATCCCCGTTATGGTGATACCACGACGGATTATTGAACGGAGCGGCCGGCTGGAGCGACGGAATGTCATAGTAGGCTTGTGTGCCCAGCATGTAGTCGCCGACATGATTGGGAACGACGTCGATGATGACTTTGATGCCAAGCGCATGCGCCGAGTCGACCAGCTCTTTCAGCTTCTCCTTCGTTCCAAAATAGGGATTGGCCTTATTCGGGTCCTTCACATTGTACCCATGGTACGCCGTATTTTTGCCCGAGCCGTTATTATCGCGGCTTGTGAGCTGCGGCTCCGCCACCGGCGAGATCCAGATGGCGGTGTAACCCATATTTTTGATATAAGACAGCTTATCGATCACACCCTGCCAATCCCCGCCCTTCATGTAGCGGAAATCCTCCTCGGAGTTTTCGCCATAGCGAATAGCTGCTCCTGTCGCATTGTTCGTCGGGTCGCCGTCGTTGAAGCGGTCGACCATAATCTGATAGATGGTGTCATTCTCATCTATCGTCCCTATGCTGGCCGCCTGAGCGGGTTTAGGGGGAAGGAGTAAAACGTTTGCACAAACAGATAAAAAGAGCGCAGCAAGCAGCAGCCATGTAATATGCTTGGTAGGACGCACAATCTTCCTCCTCAATTTTGGAAAATGGGAATGCCTGCTTAAGCGGACTGCCGTTCGTTGTTGTTAAGCGTGAGGGATAAGGACGGGCAAGCCACCCAGCGTGCGCCGTTGCTCCAATCCGCGGCTGGGATCCGTAGAGAGCGCAACGGGCAAATGATGATGCATGCTGATTCATGGGGAAAGGCAGCGCCTGATCCTGACGGTGCCCAAGCAAGGAAACCGGTTTCCCTCACAAAAGTAACATGCCCCTACCCACTTGTCAATCGCTCACCGTATAAATAGGGCTTCGGTACGAAACCCCGGTTCGAAACTTGCTGAATCCGCTCGAATGATGGGTTCAAGCAGGAAGCTCGCCTGGCCGCCGCTGGGAACGCTTAAAAACCCCGACCCTCCCAGAGGGAGTTTCGGGGCTTCTCGCATGGCATGCCTAGTTTAAATGGACGGCACATTGCTCCGGCCGCGGGCCGGCGACTTGCGCTTGTCGATGAGCCGGTTGACCGCGTCCACATAAGCGCGGGCGCTCGCCTCGAGAATGTCCGTGCTGACGCCGCGGCCTTGAACCTCATAGTCGCCTTGCTTCAGCACGACGTGAACCTCGCCCAGGGCGTCCTTGCCCTGCGTGACGGATTGGATCGAGTAGTCCTCCAGCTCGACTTCCTCGCGGGTCGCCTTGTCGATGGCATTGTAGATGGCATCGACCGAGCCGTTGCCGACAGCCGCTTCGTCGAGCAGCTGTCCTTCAAGCGTACGCAGACGCACGCTTGCGGTCGGCGTCGATTGGTTGCCGTACGATACCTGGATCGTCTCCAGCGCGAATACCTCCGGCGTCTCGATCAGCTTCTCCTCGATCAGCGCCAGAATATCCTCGTCGGATACCTGCTTCTTCTTGTCAGCCAAATCCTTGAACTTGGCGAACGCGACATTCACCTGCTCATCGGGCAGCGTGTAGCCCAGCTCGACCAGCTTCTCGCGGAACGCGTGGCGCCCGGACAGCTTGCCCAGCGGCAGCTTGCCGCCCTTAAGGCCGATCGTTTCCGGCGACATGATCTCGTACGTCGTCTTCTCCTTCAGCACGCCGTCCTGGTGAATGCCGGACTCATGGGCGAAGGCATTGGCGCCGACGATCGCTTTGTTCCCCGGCACAGGCATCCCCGTCAGCTTGCTGACCAGACGGCTCGTGCGCGCAATCTCGGACAGGTTCAGCGACGTTTTCGCCTGGTAGAAGTCCTGACGCGTCTCCAGCGCCATCGCCACTTCCTCGATCGCCGTATTGCCGGCGCGCTCGCCGATGCCGTTGATCGTCCCTTCGATCTGGTCGGCGCCGTTCAGAATCGCCGCGAGCGCATTCACCGTTGCCATCCCCAGATCGTCGTGACAATGCGCGCTGAGCTGGATTTTCTCGATGCCGGGAACCGTGTCCTTGAGCGTCTTGAAAATATTGCCGTATTCATACGGCGTCATATAGCCGACCGTATCCGGAATATTGACAACCGTAGCGCCCGAGCGGATCGCCAGCTCCGTCACCTCGCAGAGGAAGTCCAGCTCGGTACGGGCCGCATCCTCCGCAGAAAATTCAATCTTGCTGAAATATTTCTTCGCATGCGTGATAGCGGCTGCAGCGGCTTCCAGCACCTGATGCTTTTCCATCCGCAGCTTGTGCTTGCGGTGAATCGGACTGGTCGCCAGGAACAAATGGATACAAGGGTCCTCAGCGCCCTTCAGCGCCTCGCGCACCGCCTCGATATCCTGCTCGCGCGCGCGGGACAGACCGATGATGGAGGCGTTCTTGACGGCTTTGGCCACTGCGTTGACAGCGGCCAGGTCGCCCGGAGAGGCGGCAGGGAAGCCTGCCTCGATGCGGTCCACGCCCAGCTTCTCCAGCTGCAGCCCGATCTCCACCTTCTCCTGGATATTCAGGTTGACGCCGGGAGACTGCTCGCCGTCCCGCAGCGATGTATCGAATACATAAATTTTTCTCATGGCGGTCCACCTCCGCTTTGCCATAAATTTTACTCATGCTTTAAAGCACAAAAAGGTACGGCTCGATAACGGTCAGGCACAGCCCGGTTAACCCGGTCTGTCCTGGCTTACGTCGTCAAGCCGACCTTCATGCATGTATACCCTCACGAATCCGCGGGAGCGGTTCGCTTACTTCTTGATCCAGTGCATCATTTCACGCAGCTGGGAACCGACTTGCTCCAGCGGATGCTCGGATTCCAGGCGGCGAGTAGCCGTCATGAAGGCATTGCCGGATTGGTTCTCCAGGATGAAGTCGCGGGCAAATTTGCCTTGTTGGATATCGGACAGCACGCGCTTCATTTCTTTTTTCGTTTCTTCCGTGATGATGCGAGGACCTGTCACATAGTCTCCGTACTCAGCCGTGTTGGAGATCGAATGTCTCATCGTAGCCAAGCCGCCTTCGTACATCAGGTCAACGATCAGCTTCAGCTCATGCAGACACTCGAAGTAAGCCATCTCTGGCGCGTAGCCGGCTTCAACCAGCGTTTCGAAGCCTGCTTTGACCAGCGCAGAAGCGCCGCCGCACAGTACAGCTTGCTCGCCGAACAGGTCGGTTTCGGTTTCTTCGCGGAAGGAAGTCTCGATAACCCCTGCGCGTGTGCAGCCGATACCCTTGGCATAAGCAAGACCGAGCTCTTTCGCTTGGCCGCTTGCATCCTGATGGATCGCGATCAGACCAGGCACGCCAAAGCCTTCCACATATACGCGGCGAACCATGTGACCCGGGGACTTAGGAGCAACCAGGAACACGTCTTTGTCCGCGGACGGGTTGATTTGGCCGAAATGCACGTTGAAGCCGTGGGAGAACATGATCGCTGCGCCATGCTTCAGGTTCGGTTCGATTTCGCTTTTATATACGCGGGCTTGCGTTTCGTCCGGCATCAGGATTTGCACGATGTCGGCCAGCTTCGTAGCTTCCGCTACAGAGTACACGTCGAAGCCGTCGTTTTTCGCTTGTTGGAAGGACTTGCCTTCGCGAAGACCGATTACAACCTTCAGACCGCTGTCACGCAGGTTTTGCGCTTGCGCGTGGCCTTGGCTGCCGTAACCGATAATTGCGATTGTTTTGCCTTTCAGAACGTTCTGGTCTGCATCTTTTTCATAATAAGTTGTAACTGCCATGGATAATAGCTCCTCCTTTAAATTAAAACCCTGTGAGCGGGTGCTCAAACGCACCACCCGGATAAACCGCTTTCTCTCGTCGGGCCTTGCACTGACAAGGCTACAAGGTCATACGCTTGAGAACCCGCTCACATGGATGCTTCCCTTCCTCATGCCGGGCCGGCTGCGTCGTTCAACATACGCAGCGCTCGTACCCTTGCCGCCGGAGCCTTCCGGCGGCAGGAGCTGCGGACAGCGCGTCCTGCCGCCATCCGCTCCTTCCTCGCTTTGCTTACTTGCCGCGGATCATTGCCGTCACGCCTGTACGGGACAGCTCCTTGATGCCGTAAGGCTTCAGCAGCTCCGTCATCGCGTCGATCTTCTCGGAGTCGCCGACGACCTGCACGATCAGCGAGCTTGGCCCGATATCGACAACGGCGGCACGGAATGTTTCGACGACGCCCAAAATTTCCGGGCGCATGTTCGGCTCGGCGCTGACCTTGATCAAGGCCAGCTCGCGGGCCACCATCGGGTTGGAGCTGAGATCCACGACCTTGATGACGTCAATCAGCTTGTACAGCTGCTTGGATACCTGCTCCAGCGTCTTATCGTCCCCGCTCGTCACGATGACCATGCGCGAAAGTCCTTTTTCCTCGGACTCTCCTACCGTAATGCTCTCAATATTGAAGCCCCGGCGGCCGAACAGGCCGGATACACGCTGCAGCACACCGGGCTGGTTGTTTACCAAAACGGAGATGGTGTGTTTGTCGTTCATTCCGATTCCCCCAGTAACATTTGGTCTATCGTCGAGCCCTGCGTAACCATCGGGAACACGTTCTCGTGCTTCCGAACGACGAATTCGACGAGAACCGGACCCGGGGTATCGAGCGCTTCCTGCCAGGCGCGGCTGGCTTCTTCCTTGTTCGTGGCGCGAAGACCCTTCACGCCGTAAGCTTCAGCCAGCTTGACGAAGTCCGGACTGCCGGCCAGATCGATATGGCTGTAGCGGTTGTCGTAGATGATCTCCTGCCACTGGCGGACCATCCCGAGCACCTGGTTGTTGATGACGACAATCTTCACCGGAATCTTGTTGATCGCACAGATCGCCAGCTCCTGGGAGCACATCTGCATGCCGCCGTCGCCGTTGATCGAGACGACCAGCCGATCCGGGTTGGCCACCTGCGCGCCGATCGCGGACGGGAAGCCGAAGCCCATCGTGCCGAGACCGCCGGAAGTGATCCACGAACGCGGCTTATTGAACTTGTAGAACTGCGCCGCCCACATCTGATGCTGGCCGACGTCCGTCGTCACGATCGCATCGCCATTGGTCGTCTCATGAATCATCTCGATAACGTACTGCGGCTTCAGCTCCGTATCGGAGTCGACATAGCGCAGCGGGTTATTGCGCTTCAGCTCCTGCACTTCGGCGATCCAGCTCTCGGACTTCGCCGGCTTCGCCTTCTGGTTGGCCAGCGCGAGCACGGTCTTGATATCGCCGACGACCGGGATAGCCGTAGCGACGATCTTGCCGATCTCCGCCGGATCGACGTCGATATGAACGATCTTCTTCGCCTTTGGCGCAAAGCCGTCGACCTTCATCGTCACCCGGTCATCGAATCGCGCGCCGATGCCGATCAGCAGATCGCAATTTTGCAGCGCCATGTTCGAAGCGTACGTGCCGTGCATGCCCGGCATACCGAGCCACAGCTCATTGGCGCTCGGGAAGCCGCCCAAGCCGAGCAGCGTAGTCGCGACCGGAATGCGCGTCTTCTCGACGAACTCGATCAGCTCTTCCGACGCTCCCGCGTAAACGACGCCGCCGCCGGCGATGATCATCGGCCGCTCGCTTTCCGCGATCGCCTCCAGCATCCGGTCCACCTGCAGCCTGTTCGGGCTGACGGTCGGATTGTAGCCGCGAATCTCCACCTTGTCCGGATAATGGAACTCGGCCAGCGCATTGGAAACATCCTTCGGAATATCGATCAGCACCGGACCCTTGCGGCCGGTCGAGGCGATATGGAATGCTTCCTTGATCGTACGAGGCAGGTCCTTCACGTCGCGCACCAGATAGCTGTGCTTCGTGATCGGCATCGTAATGCCGGTAATATCCGCTTCCTGGAAAGCGTCCGTTCCGATCACCGAGGTCGCTACGTTGCCCGTAATGACGACGAGCGGCACCGAATCCATATAAGCCGTAGCGATACCGGTCACAAGGTTCGTGGCTCCCGGTCCGCTTGTGGCGATACAAACCCCCGTCTTGCCCGTGGAACGGGCATATCCGTCCGCCGCATGAATGGCGCCTTGCTCATGCCGTGTCAGCAGGTGATTGAAGTCGGGATTGCCATGCATCGCATCGTAAATATATAGAACCGCTCCGCCGGGGTAACCAAATACACAATCGACATCCTCCAGCAGCAGGCTGCGCAGCAGAATCTCCGAACCGGTGATCACATCCGGCTTCAACAATTCTTCACGAAGCTGCTCTTTGGACTTTTGTTTGGTCTGAACGATCATATTCATGTCCTCCTCTCAAATCATCCAACGTTAACCTATGCAAAAAACCCCTCTCATCCCAGACGCATAGTAAGCGTCTGCGGGACGAAAGGGGTTGATCTTCCGTGGTACCACCCAGAATTTGTTAAATGCCTCACGGCAAATAACCTTAAGAGGTAATGAACGTCGCTAGCAAACGTTGCACTTACCTTAGGCACATTAACGTGTGCCAATCCGATTCCCCCTACTAGCTGCGGCGTACTGCACCGCAATTTTCAGGAAAACAGCTCCGAGGTGAGCTCGTCGACAAGGGATTGTGGCATTGGTTTCAGCAACTCCAAATGCTCTCTGAACACAAGGGCCCTTAACACTTCGTCCTCTTCATAGCCGTTAACAGTTGATCTTGCTTTTTAAGTATTATATGACGAATCGGTTCGCACGTCAAGGGTCAACCCTTAAGCTTTCCCATCCGGCTTCAGCCGCTTCGGCACCCGTCCCGAACCTCGGACAAGCGCCTTTCCTTCAACGTTTCTGTGTCAGTATTCGTCGAACCGGGTAAAGCTTACATACATCTGGAAGGAAGAGGAACACTATTTTTCGGGATAAATTTACCCTTATTTTAACTCGCGCAACGTATTTTATGAGGGCGATAAACAAAGGAGTGCTGCAGATGCAAAAGCTGTTATTCATTCTATTTGCTGTTCCGCTGCTCATCGTGGGATCGCCTGCGGCGCTTCCCGATGTTTCTCCTGCAACTGATGCCGTACAAGCGGTTCCCGGCAAAGCGCCCGGCACCGTTTCTACCGCAGCGGCTCCCGCGGCCGATCCCCTTCAGGCGAGCGGCGCACAGCCGAGTCCGGACGCCAAGCTGCTGTTTGCCTTTTCGGTGTTGAGCGACATCCATGTGGAAGCTTCCGATATCAGCTCGCAGCGCAAGCTGACGGCTGCGCTGAACGATCTTCATCAAGTGAATCCGGATGCCGCCGCGCTTATTATTAACGGCGACCTGACCAACGGCACCCCGGCCGATTACAGCAAGCTACAGTCGCTGCTTCAGAAGGCGCCGCTCCCGGCCAACGTATTTTATACGATCGGCAATCATGAATTTTACAAAGCGTGGCTGGACGATAAAGGAAATTACCGGAAAGCCGGCTTTCCGAACAATGAAACCGACGCCGCCTCCATCGGACGTTTTCTGCAATTCGCCGGCGGAGAGAAGGTCTACTATGCGAAAACGATACAGGATCACCGCTTCATCTTTCTCGGCTCCGAGCAGTATAGGCAGTCGAACCCGGACAACGGGGAGGATGCGTACCTGTCCCGGGAACAGCTGGACTGGCTGAAAGCCGAGCTGGCGCAAGCCGCCGCCGCTCAGACCCCCGGCCATCCGATCTTCGTTTTCCTTCACCAGCCTCTGCCCTATACGGTTGCGGGCAGCCAGTATTATTTGAACACCCGGGCTGTCATACAGCATGAAGAGCTGAAGACGATTTTGTCCGCTTATCCGCAGGTCGTCTACTTCTCAGGCCACACGCATTGGGAACTGAAGCTGCCTAATACGCTTGTGCGCGACGGCTTCACGATGGTCAACTCCTCGTCAGTGGACGAGCCTTTGACCGATCACGGGCCCGAGGGGGAGAAGCCGGTGAGCGACGAGGCCAGCGAAGGGCTGTATGTGGAAGTATACGAGGACCGTCTGGAGATAAAGGGGCGCGACTTCCATGGCAAGCGCTGGATTGACGAGGCGCAGTTTGTCGTACCGTCATCCTCTGCCGCCGGCGCCCCCTGAGAGGACGCTGCCGCCCGCTGAATTTCCAAAAAAAGCCCGTCCTGATCACGCACCAAGTGCGGTCGGGACGGGCTTTTGAACGTAAACGCCGGTTTAGGCGTTAACTTTTTGCTTAGCTGCATCAGCCAGGGAGTTGAATGCGCTGATGTCGTTGACCGCGAGGTCAGCCAGCATCTTGCGGTTTACTTCAACGCCTGCAAGCTTCAGGCCGTGCATCAGCTTGCTGTAGGACAGACCGTTTTGACGGGCAGCCGCATTGATACGAACGATCCACAGCTTGCGGAAGTCGCGTTTCTTTTGACGGCGGTCACGGTATGCATAAAGCAGGGATTTCATGACCTGCTCTTTAGCTGTTTTAAATAATCTATGCTTCGAGCCAAAGTAACCTTTAGCAAGCTTCAAAATTTTCTTGCGACGACGAGTGCGGATAAAGCCGCCCTTTACTCTTGCCATGACAATCTACCTCCAAGAATGTTGAATTGTGTAAGGATAACGGAACTGCACTCCGTCCTAATAAACTTAACCTTTGATGTTGGCCAACTGCTGCTTCAGGCGGTTTACATCGCCGGGAGCCATAACAGGGTTCGTAGCAAGCACACGCTTCTGACGGCCGGACTTGCCGGACAGCAGATGGTTTTTGTATGCTTTATACCGTTTCACTTTACCGGTACCTGTAATTTTGAAGCGGTCTTTCAAGCTGCTGTGTGTTTTCATTTTTGGCATGGGGTGTTCCTCCTTAAAGAATGAAGTTATTGCTGTTGTTTAGGAGCCAGGATCATGATCATGCTCCGGCCCTCCAGCTTCGGTCTGCGTTCAATCACGCACAGCTCTTCCACTTCGGCTGCCATACGCTCCAATTGACGTTGACCGATCGAGGCATGTGCAATCTCACGGCCGCGGAAGCGGACGGACAACTTCACTTTATCGCCTTCGTTCAGGAACTTCGTCACATTGCGCAGCTTGGTCTGGAAGTCATGCTCGTCGATCGTGGCGCTCAGGCGGATTTCCTTAAGCTCGACGATCTTCTGATTCTTCCGTGCTTCTTTCTCTTTCTTCTGCGATTCGTAGCGGAATTTACCATAGTCCATTACACGGCATACAGGCGGCTTCGCTGTAGGAGCGACGTTCACCAGGTCCATATTCTGATCCTGAGCAATCTGCAGCGCCTCGCGAATCGGCTTAATGCCGAGCTGCTCGCCGTCTGCCCCAATCAAACGAACTTCCTTCACCCGAATCTCATCATTAATCATGTGCTCTGTACTGATAACCTGCCACCTCCAAAGGTATGTGGTCCCCTGTACGGGGACTAGCCGTTATTGTCAAGGTGGATCGGCAGCGAACGCTGAAGGCCTAAGCTTCCCGATCCACAAAAAAAGACGTAGGCGCTGGCGCCCACGTCGGTTCAGGTTCAAGTGACGAATGATCCGGATCCCCTCCGTTAAGCCGGAGGTCTACCATCAGTCCGTGTCCATTCACTCTCATTCATAACCAGCCAACCTCAGTCGGGCAGGTGAGAAGCGGGCGCTTCTTCTTGTGCACCAAAACACTATAGCATAGGCGCATTGGTAAAGTCAATACAATATTTACTTGAAACGGCAGGCGTTCCGGAAACCTTGCATTCATCCCGCCCAAGGCTGACTGCAAGCCCGCTATCCCGCCTGCTTGCTCTGAACTTCCTCCAGACGGATGACGCGCGTATGCTCGGTATGGCTCCATTGCTTGTTGTTCTGCGTGAAGAAGGCGTAGAACGTAATCGGCCACCAGGACAGCATGTAGATCGGGAACGTGATCAGATATTTGTAAGTCTTGAGCGGCGCCTTCTCCAGCACGAGCGCAACGACGAATTGGCCGTAGGACAGGATGGAGTAAGCGGCGAACAGCGCCGGAGCTATCTGGAACAGGGACGGGAAGTTCTCCACGTTCGGGATGATCATGTTGATCCAGAGCACGACGGTCAGAATCGACGATACGAATACGTTATAGACGTTCAGCGCGTAGACGGCCGTATCAATCTTCGTCCAGCTGCGGTCGCGGATACCGGCCCACAGCAGCGGGAAGAAATAACGGCGGCACACGTCGAAATGTCCTTGCATCCAACGCAGACGCTGGCGTGCGGACGCTTTGAACGTAAGCGGCTTCTCGTCGTACACCTTGGCTTCGTAGTTGAACGTGGGACTGATCCCGCGCGCTACGCAGCGCATCGTAAACTCCAGGTCCTCGACGAGGCTTGTTGCGCCCCAGCCCATTTCCTTGATCAGCTTCGTGTCGAAGCACATGCCTGTACCGCCCAGATAGTTGGCCAGTCCCAGGTTTGTGCGGGGCAGCTGCCACAGACGGTTGCAATACCAATAGGTGACCGCATACGCCGCGGTAATCCACGAGTCATGCGGGTTCTTCGTATCCAAGTAAGCCTGGATAACTTGGGAGCCGTTGCACAGATCATTGTTCATATGCGTCAAATAATCGGGATTGACCAGGTTATCGGCATCGAACATAACGATCGCGTCGTATTGACGCGGCATCTTCCACAGCTCCTTCAGCATCCACTCGATGGCGTAGCCTTTTCCCCGAAGCTTCGGATTGCTCCGCTCGCACGCAGTCGCTCCCATCTCGCGAACGATCTGCGCCGTACGGTCGGTACAATTATCGCAAATAACGAATACGTCGTATAGTTCTTTCGGATAGTCAAGGGTTTTGAGATTCTCGATAAGCGCCCCGACGACCTGCTCTTCATTATGCGCCGCGATCAGCACGGCAAATGATTTTTGCGGCGCATGGCTCACCTTGCTCTTGCGTCGATACCATCCGAAGAACGTCAGGATCAACTGATAGCCTCCGGTTATGGCCAGCAAGATTTGGAGACCAAGCAGGATACTGTCCAACATGAAACATCCCCCTTTTTTTTGTATGTACCCCTTTTGTCTTTTACAGCTTTTTTTTCTTGCGTGTTCCCAAACGGATTCGATGGTGTGAATTGGATTGCGTGGGTCGCCGAATATGATTTTCCTCTCTTTGCCCCGATTTGTCAAAACCTCCATGCCGCTTGTTTAAGTCAGTTCTTTGTCATTTCGGGTTAAAAGCGCGGCAATTCCCCGCAGGCTCTTCGCTATCCATCTTTTTACGTCTTATTTTCATCGTTTTTCAAACTTTTTATAAGGTCCGCATGGAAAATATTTTCTCCAAACGCTCCGTTGGGAAAACGAGCGTTAGTCTACGGTGATTTCTTCCCTGTCCGCTGCCGGAAAATGTCGGGCTGTCTTTGCCGCCCGGTATAGAGCGCCAGAAACATCGAGCTAGCCCTCCTCGGTCTGCATGGCTGCTGCCTGCATACATGCGACGACACACCTTCGACATCATCTTCGCTTACCTGGGCGCAGCGTCGCCCTGGTCCTGCGCCCCGCTCGGACGCCATGCGCCTTTGGACTCCCGTCCCAGGGACTGCTTTCGCCATCCAGGAGCGGCCTGCAAGTGCCGCAGCTCTCAATAGCGATGTCATATGCCAGGAAGACACCGGCTATTCATCCGCCGAAAACGCCTCCATGTCCGGGCCGGTGATGCGATGTCGGCCTCACCTCCATCCACGCCGCTCTGACCGCGGTCTATTCAAGGCCGGCCTTAGCCCCAATCGGCATCCTATGGTCTGCCGCTGGACAGCTCCGACTTGCAAGCGCGCACGCCGGCAAGTCCGCGCAGATCGGCCTATCGTATAACAAGACGAACGTACCGCGGGAAAGGTTGCGGGAGGCCGCCTCCGATTCCGGCTATTCTCCGTGATGACAGGCCCCACTTGAGGAGGAACAAGCACGGCGGGATTCAGCCCAAGCGGCGTCTGCCGCCGGCTTGCCGTACCGCACCCTCTCTCCCCCTAGCGGACATAAGAAAATACGGCAATTCTGTGAACTCCCCGCAGTCGAACTGTCAGGTTCTCCTGCCGGCGCCATCTGTTGCTGCATCATAAATGAGACGATATGAATCCCGAACAAAAGTTTTTCGTATAAAAGAAGACGCCGGACACCCCCGGCCAGACCGGATAAGCTCAGGCGAAGCAGAGAAATCAAGCCCGCTTCGTTACCCCGGCCGCAGACTCCTGCCGTCTACTCTCATGTATAACCACCTGCGGCGGCAATGAAACAGCCCGGCTGATCCCCTCTGAACATCGAAGCCGGAAGCGCTGTTGAGCGAAGGATTGCTTGAAGGGTTCATTCCCGGGGCAAGCGTCTAATATATATAGAGTGTTTTATACTCCATTAACAATCGTCATGTACAATAAAGAAAACAGAAGCTTACAGATACACAGGCCGCTTATTCCACCTGCAAGGAGGCGCTAATCTTGAGCCGTGTCATAGCTTGGCTGCAGCGTCATGAGAACCGCATGTTTTGTTTCGTCAATCAGCGTATCCAGCATGGCGTGCTGGACCGGTTCTTCGGGCTGATCACTCACCTGGGCGGCGCTACCGCGACTATCGTTACGGCGCTCAGTATCGCTTTGCTGGCGAGCGGCGAATGGAGAACAGCCGGCATTCGGTCCTGCGTCGCGCTTGCCGTCAGCCATATTCCTGTCGCTATTATTAAGAAGAGATACCCAAGGCTGCGTCCTTATCTGGTGCTGCCCGATACGTATACGTACAAAAATCCGCTGACCGACCACTCCTTCCCCTCCGGGCATACGACAGCCATCTTCTCCGTTCTGGTGCCGCTGATGGCCGTATCGGGCTGGGCCTTCGGACTGCTGCTGCCGCTGGCTATCGCGGTCGGCGTATCGCGCATTTATTTGGGCCTGCACTATCCGTCGGACTGTTTGGCAGGCTGCCTGATCGGGACGATGACTGCCGCGGCGGCCATTGCCTGGATCGGTTAAATCATTTGATGAAGAGAGATCGAGGAGGCCCGCTTATGCGCAAAAAAAGAGTGCTGCTGCTCTCCGAAGGGTTCGGCGCCGGGCATACCCAAGCGGCGCACGCATTATCCGACAGCTTGCGCAAGCTGTCGCCCCGCCTCCAGACCCGCGTGCTGGAGCTGGGGAAGTTTCTCCACCCCACCCTGGCGCCGCTCGTCTTTACGGCATACCGCAAAACCGTCTCGTCCCAGCCGCGTCTGTACGGCATGGTCTACCGGGCGCAGTACAAAAAATCGTTAAGCCGCGTCACCCAGCTGGCGCTGCATCGGATCTGCTATGCCCAGACAGCTCTCGTCATCCGGCAGCTCCGTCCGGACCTGATCGTTTGCACCCACCCTTTCCCAAGCGCTGTCGTGTCCAGACTGAAGCGGATGGGCCTCAGCATCCCGCTATGCACGGTCATTACCGATTACGATGCGCATGGAACATGGGTTAGCCGGGAGGTGAATACTTACCTGGTGTCTACGCCGGATGTGCGGACCAAGCTGCTGGAGCGAGGCATCGGAGAAGGCAGCGTCAAAGTGACGGGCATTCCTGTCCATCCGAACTTCTGGGAGACACACAACCGCGAAGAGCTGCGTTCCCGCTTCGGGCTTCGGGATATGCCTACCGTTCTGGTTATGGGAGGAGGCTGGGGACTGCTGAAAAACAGCTCGTTCCTGCAGGGGCTGGTCGCGTGGAGAGAGAAGCTTCAACTTATCATCTGTCTGGGCAATAATGAGAAGGTCAAAAATGCTCTGCTCGAGGATGAAAGGTTCAGGCATCCGAATGTTCGTCTGCTGGGCTTTACCAAAGAGATCGACAAGTGGATGGATGTGTCCGATCTGCTGGTGACGAAGCCGGGCGGGATGACCTGCACAGAAGCGCTTGCCAAAGGCATCCCTATGCTGTTCTACGAGGCGATTCCGGGTCAGGAAGAGGAAAATCTTCATTATTTTCAGCAGCAGGGCTTAGGGGAAGAGATCCGGTCGCCGGATACGGTGGACCGCTGCTTCGGTGAGCTGGTCGAGCATTATCAAGATAGGCCGGCCGCAGGCCCCAGACGTGCCGGCCACGCTAGGGCAGCCTCCTATGATCCGACAACTTGCTCGCGCGCCATTCTCTCCTTGCTGGCCGAGCATGAGCATCATCAAGACAATCCGCCTGTGGCGGGGCAGGCCGCGCTGCGGGCATAGAGCCCTGCTCTCCCGCAAGAGGAGAGCAGCGGCAGACCGCTACTCCGACGCAGGCGCAGGAGCTACCTGAGCGGACCGGCTTGCGGCATCCGATTTCTCCTGCTCGTCTGCAAGACGCTGGATATGCGCCTGAAGCGCCTTCTCCCCGATCACCGCTTCCAGCCGGTGAATCGGCATGCCCTGCTGGGAGAACTTGGTCTCGTATTCGGTCATCACAAGGTCGGTGCGAGGCCCTTCCGCATGCAGATCGAGCGAGATATGACGCAGTCTGACGCCCAGATCGGCGAAAGAGTTCAGCGAAAATTCAAACAGGCTGCGGGAATCCGTTTTGAAATGAATTTCTCCCCACTCGTTCAGCACAAGCTGGTATTTGCGGATAAAAGCGGCATGCGTCAGCCTCCGGCGAGCATGCTTCTTTTTCGGCCACGGATCGCTAAAATTCAGATAGATGCGCTCCAGCTCATTCTGTGCGAAAATTTGCTCCAGTTGCTCGATATTAAAACGAACGAGGCGAAGATTGGACAGATCGCCCCCATACGTCTGGCGGGAATCGCGAGCCTTCTCGCTGCCGCGGCGTATCAGCTCATCATACATGTCGATGCCTATGTAGTTGATATCGGGATTCAGCGCGCTCAGCTCGCTGATAAATTTCCCCTTGCCCATGCCCAGCTCCACATGAATAGGGCGGTCGTTGCCGAAAACCTCGCGCCAACGGCCCTTGTAAGCCTCCGGCTCCAGCACAACCAGCTCCGGCTGTGCCTCCAAAGCTTCCTTGATTCCTTTACGTCCTCTTAAACGCATGCTTGCTTCCTCCAGCCGCTTAATCGTTCCAAGCTTCGCGATATACCGTGAAACCGGCGTTTTTCCTTTGTCGATTATACTCCGAAACTCGCGCAAAAGAAAAGGCCGATCCTGTATCCGACAGTCGGACGGCAGGTCGGCCTCAAGTCAGAGCAAGCGCCGGGTGTGATCCGGCTCAAGCCCGATTACTTTAGCGTCAAGGACCGGGGATGCCGAATTTGCATGCCACGCGCCCTGGCGGTTACTTGCGGAAGTCTCCCTCTTCCCGGTTGCGTCCGCGCATACCTGCCAGACCCAGCAGACCGAGCAGACCAAGCCAGCCCCAGTCAAAGCGGCGGTCGTTCGTTGTAGCGGCATTGGTGCGGTAAGAGTTGGTGTTGTAATTGCCGCCATAGCCATAACCGCTGCGTCCTGTATTGGTGTAAGTGTTCATGCGGTCCAGCATGTTGTCGTTCATTCCTGTACGGTTTGTTGTGCCGGTTGTCGTGCCAGTAGTCGTCGTACCGGTTGTTGTGCCTGTCGTTGTACCGGTATAACCGGAAGTACCTGTCGTAGTGCCGCCCATGGATGTGCCATTGGCCGATGTCCCGGTCGTGGACGTGCCATAAGTGGTTTGACCCGTCACATCCGTGCCGGTGTAACTGTTCGACGCCCCCGTAGTTGTGCCAGTGCCTGCAGCAGTACCTGCGGTACTGCCCGTTCCGTACATGCCGGAGCCGCTAGTGGTTGTGGTTCCCGTCGCACTTTCCGCCATAGCCTGACCACCAAAGCCTACCGTTGCCGTGAGCGCCAGCGCAAGCACTGTTTTACCGAACTTGTTCATGTGTAAGAGTTCTCCCTTCGTCCATCAAGTTAGGTTAGTGTACCGCCTTGCCCTTATATCATGGGCGCAAGGGGGACATCTTATGCCGGGCGAAGGCAGGAGGTTATTCCTATGGAAATCGTTCGCTTTTCCCCCTTCTTTTCTGTAAAATAATGAAGGAAGAAGCGATGAGCTTCTTTAATGAAAGCTTATTTTGAGAAGCTGAAGGAGTAAAAAGGCATGCATGCAAGCAATATAGTCGAGCCGCAGCTCTGGGGAGACAAGCGGTTTCATACATGGAATTATGAGATGCGCCGGCAATTCGGGAACAAGGTGTTCAAAGTGATGCTCGATGCGGGCTTCACCTGCCCGAACCGGGACGGCAGCATCGCCAAGGGCGGCTGCACGTTCTGCAGCGCGAGAGGGTCCGGCGATTTTGCAGGGAGCCGCCGGGACGACCTGGTCACCCAATTCAACAAGATCCGCGACCTGCAGCATCTAAAATGGCCTGAAGCCCAATATATCGGTTATTTCCAGGCTTATACCAACACCTACGCTCCCGTCGAGGAGCTGCGTGAATATTATGAAGCGATTCTGCAGCAACCCGGAGTTGTCGGACTTTCTATCGCCACAAGACCCGACTGCCTCCCGGACGATGTGATCGATTATTTGGCGGAGCTGAACGAACGGACCTATCTGTGGATCGAGATGGGGCTGCAAACTGTTCATGAAAGTACCTCCGAGCTCATCAATCGCGCCCATGATACGAAGTGCTACACCGACGCCGTAGCCAAGCTGCGCGCGCGCGGAATCCGGGTATGCGCCCATATTATATACGGGCTTCCGCAGGAAACGCATGAGATGATGCTGAACACGGGCAGAGCCGTAGCTCGTATGGATGTGCAGGGCATCAAAATTCACCTGCTCCATCTGATGCGCAAAACGCCCATGGTCAAGCAGTACGAAGCCGGCCTGCTGAAATTTCTGGAGAAGGACGAATACGTCAAGCTAGTGGTCGATACGCTGGAAATTCTCCCGCCCGACATGATCGTGCACCGATTGACGGGCGATGCGCCGCGCGACCTGCTGATCGGACCGATGTGGAGCCTGAAGAAATGGGAAGTGCTGAACGCTTTCGATCAGCAGCTGAAGGAGCGCAATACGTGGCAGGGGAAGCTGTGGACGCCTGAGTCATAAGCAGCATAAGCGGTACGAACCGTATATATAGCAAGGATGAAGATTAGGGATAACCTAATGATGACCAAGAGCAAAATAAAGATAAGAATAAACATGCAGGCGGGCATCGGAAAAGCAGTCTGCAATCGGTTCACGTGTCAGATTCAGCGTAAAGCAGCTCTGCCGTGAAACGGTTAGGAGGAAACTGATCTTATGATAAGAAGAAATATATCGCGAAAGGCCGCCGCCGCCCTGCTAATGGCGGCACTGTTAGCCGCAGGCTGCGCGGCCAAGCCGGCACCCCCCATGGAGCCTGCGGGCGCCTGGCCGTCCGCCGGACGGACGACGCCTGACCAGGCTGCGCAGCCCGGCGCGACCCCGGCGGACGCCGACAGCGCAGGCCAAAGCGCCGCCGCTGGCAGCAGGCCTTCGTCGGGCAGCGGGGAGGCAGGCGCTAGCGGGAGCATCGGCTCTGGCGGGAGCGCAGGCTTTGGCGGGAGCGCTGACGCTGCCGGCGGCAGCGTCGCGCCTTCGCCCGGCGCAGCCAAGGCAAACGAGGCGCCCGGCGCGCTTTCGGGGGCGGCCTCGGGCCAGGCGGCGGCTCCGCCCGCGAAGACGGCCAAGCCGCAGGCGCCGACGGAGCCGGTAGCGAGCGCGCCTCAGGCGCCGGGCGTCAAAACGCCGGCCGGGGCCGCGGCCGGCAAGGTCGCCGACCCGCTGCAAGCGGTCGCCGAGCCGGCCGCTCCCTCAGCCGGAGCCGCCGAGCCGGCGAAGCCCGCTGCGCCGCTCGGCCCTTCGGCCCCGCTGCAGGCGGATAACGGAGCGGTCGGCTCGCCGTCATCGCCAAAAACTAAAGCGGACCAATAGGCCATTAGCGCTGCGGGCGCCGTTACTATTTGACCTCCAGTCGGACCCATTTATACGATTTTCCGCACAAACCTTATACTTTTAGCCACCTCGGACGCACTTATTCGGTTTTTCGTACAAAACCTGTACTTTTGACCTCCAGTCGGACGCATTTATACGATTTTCCGTACAAACCCTGTACTTTTGACCACCAGTCGGACGCACTTATTCGGTTTTTCGTACAAACCCTGTACTTTTGGCCGCCACTCGGACGCACTTTAACGATTTTTCGGTTACTGGGTATGATGACCGATGCCCCTTTCGAGGAAACCGAGAGGAAAAGCAGAGCAATTTCATTATTTTATACAAATTGAAAGGACGTCATACCATGGGTTTTGTATCCATATTGGGCTTTGCCCATCAACTCATAGAAGCCCGGCTGAAGCCGGGAGAGGCGGCTATTGATGCGACGGCTGGCAATGGGGTGGATACCGTATTTCTAGCCCGGCAGGTCGGGGCGGAAGGCTGTGTGTATGCGTTCGACATCCAAGAGAGCGCGCTCGCCAGTACGGCAGCCCGGTGTGCCCGGGAGGTCCCCGACCGGCAAGTGGAGCTGCTGCACCGCAGTCACGCCGAGATGGCCGCTGCCATTCCCGAGCATTGGCACGGCCGGATCGCGGCCGTCACCTTCAACCTCGGCTATTTGCCGGGGCATGATCACAGCACGATCACCTTGCCGGATTCGACGCTGCAAGCGCTGGATTCAGCAGCCAAGCTGCTTCGCCGCGGCGGCGTTATCACGATCGTCGTTTACTCCGGTCATCCCGGGGGCGAGACAGAAGCGGCGGCCGTTGACCGCTGGGCCGCGGGCTTGCCTCAGGACGGCTACCAGGCGATGACTTACCGCTTCGTCAACCAGCGCAATCACCCGCCCTACGTCATCGCCGTCGAGAAGCGCTAGACTTCACCCCGTAGCTTTTTACAGCGATACGGGGTATTTATTTTCCAGTCCTTTGCGCTATAGCCTAGCTTGGCAACCATTTGGTATAATTTTGAGGGATTTACATAGGAGACAAGCAGCCACATTCGGAAAGCGGGGAAACCATAGCCATGATCAAGCCTTATCCATTAAAATGCAAACCTGAGTTCAAAGAACGCGTCTGGGGAGGACGCGCCCTGGAGCAATTCGGCCTGGAGCTGCCGGAAGGGACGATCGGCGAAGGCTGGATGATCGGCGATCATCCTAACGGCACCACAACCGTTGAGAACGGCGAGCTGGCCGGACTCGGACTGGACCAGGTCCGCGAGCAATACGGCAGCGAACTGTTCGGAAGCAAAGGCTTTTCCAAGAAAACCGGCCGCTTCCCGCTCCTCATCAAGCTGCTGGATTGTCAGGATGATTTGTCCGTCCAGGTTCATCCGAATGACCACTACGACCGATTGCCGCAAGGGGAGCTCGGCAAAACCGAGATGTGGTATATCCTGGACGCCAAGGCCGGAGCCAAAATCATATACGGACTCGCCGAAGGAGTAACCCGTGAGCAGTTGGCAGCCGCCATCGCGGAGAACCGCATCATGGACTGCATGAATGAAATCACCGTGCAGGCCGGAGACAGCTTCTATATTCCGGCAGGCACCGTGCATGCGCTTGGAGCAGGCGTGCTCGTCGCCGAGATCCAGCAAAACTCCGACAGCACCTACCGGCTGTACGACTACGGCCGGCTCGGACTGGACGGCCAGCCCCGCGAGCTGCACATTGAGGATTCGCTGAACGTAATCGCCTATGAAGGATCAGGCGCCACCTACATGAAGACGGATCTGGACAATCCCGGCACATGGCTGACCCTGGCTCACTCCGACTTCTTCATTACGGAGAAAGGCCGCGTCGAAGGCGAGTGGCAGCTGCAAACCGTGCCGGACAGCTTCGTGATCCATATCATCTGCGACGGTGAAGGTACGATACGCTGGGCCGACGGCGAGCTGCAGGTGCGCAGCGGCGAATGCTTCCTGCTTCCAGCCAATCTCGGCGATTACACGCTTACCGGCGGCATGACCGTGCTGCGCAGCTATTTGCCATAGACAGCGCGGCTCTTTGACCAAGAGAGCTATCGTCCAGCTGATTCCTCACTGCCACAAAAGAAACATCCCTTCCCTTGCATTACGAAACATCACGAAAAAAGGTCGAACCAAGGCTGCCATGCCCTGAGCTCGACCTTTTTTTGAGCTGCGCCTCATCAAATCAAACGCAAGCCTGCTTAAGCCCCCGCCCCGGCCAGCGCCATCATATAAGCCTGCGGCTTCACCGACAGGTCTGGCGGGAAATAAACGATCAGCAGCTGATCGGAGGAGCTGTCGATCTCGCCGGTCTCGAGGTAGCGATCCAGCAGGAACGGCAGCCTCTCCAGCATCACATGCTTATGGATGTCCTTCTCCGCGATGCCAAGCGCTGCGAAGCGGCTTGATACCGCCTCCGGATGCTCGGCCAGCCGGCGCAGCAGATCGTTCTGCTCGCCCCGGCTCAGGGAGAACTCCCACCAGATCTTGCGGGGCTTGTATTTGTGATTCAAGAAATAATCCAGCTTCATCAGTCCGAGGATGACCGGCATGTCCTTCGTTCCCCGATGCTCCAGGAAAGCATGCAGCCGGGTAAATAAATCCTCCAGCTGGTGGCCGATTCGCTGCCAGCCCCGTTCCTCCCAATAATCGCCGAACTCCTGGAAAAAATCGAAGGCCGATGCAAACTCCCGCTTAATCAGATAAGTGACGGTATGATCGGTCCGGTGAGCGTTCCAATACTTCTCCAGCACATCCTCCACCCGCTTGATCCGAATCAGATCGGAGAATGGCAAAATGTCATTGCCCAGTATCTCATAGGGAGCATGGTCCATGTACTTGTAGCCGTATTTATCGGCATCCAGACGCATGCCCGTGCCCCTCAGCATCTTCAGGAAGCCGAGCTGAAGCTCCTCGGGCCCGAGCTCGAACACATCATTGAACGTCTTGCGAAACGAGCTGTAGTCCTCCTCAGGAAGACCTGCGATCAGATCGAGATGCTGATCGATCTTCCCGCTTTCCTTCACCTTCGTAACCGTGCGGGTCAGCTTGCTGAAGTTTTGACGCCGCTTCACCAGACTGTTGGTCAGATCATTGGTGGACTGCACGCCGATCTCGAAACGGAAGATGCCCGCAGGCGCATGCTCAGCCAGAAAATCAAGCACTTCAGGGCGCATGATATCGGCCGTTATCTCGAATTGGAAAACGCAGCCCTGATGATTGCGGATCAGGAAATCGAACATCTCCAGCGCATACTCGCGCTTGATATTGAAAGTCCGGTCGACGAACTTGATCAGCTTCGCCCCTGATGCGATCAAGTACAGCAAATCGCTTTTTGTCCGCTCGATGTCGAAGTACCTCACTCCTACCTCGATAGACGACAGACAAAACTGGCAGCTGAACGGACACCCCCGGCTCGTCTCGAAGTATACGACGCGATTCGCGAGGCTCGGCACATCCTCCGGGAACCGGTGCGGCGTGGGGATATCGTCGAGCGCCAGCTTCGGACGGGGCGGGTTCAGAATGACCCGGTCTTCCTTGCGGTAGGCAAGACCGAATACACTGTACAGCGCCCGGTCGCCGCCCAGCTCGGTCAGCAGATGATGGAGGGTTTCCTCGCCTTCGCCCATCACGATATAATCGACATCCGGCAGCCGGTTCATCCAATACTCAGTGTCATAGGACACCTCCGGCCCGCCCAGCACGATGACAACCTCAGGCATAATTTTCTTCAGCATCCCGATGACGACGATCGTCTCCTCTATATTCCAGATATAACAGGAGAAGCCGATCACATCCGGGCTGCGGCCGTACAGATCGGAGACGATATTCATCGCCGGGTCTTTGATCGTATATTCGGCAATCTGAATATCCGGAAAATCTTTTTCGCTGAATGACTTCAGGTAGCGGAGCGCCAGCGACGTATGAATATATTTGGCGTTCAACGTGGATAACACGATCGTGTTCATTTGATATCAAAACCTCTTTATTGTGGCATTTTGGCGTACCCCTATTCTACACGCAATCGGATTGGAACACAAAACGGTCCGAAGCCCGGGCAACAAAAAAACATGGAGCCTAATGGTCCATGTTTTGGGGCTAATAATACGAATCCGCCTGCTGCATCCCGGTCATATCCGGGGCTACGGCCTCCAGCAAAAATTCATCCTGCCGGTCCTCGCTCCAGGCGCTGGCCTGGGTCAAGAGCTGCTCTTCCACCTGCTCCTTCTGGGTCGTGAGCGCGTTCACATCCCCTGTGCTGGCATGAATGGTGCGCTGCAGCCGGTTCCGCTCGTCAAGCCGCTTTGCCATCTGGTATAAAATCATCCTGATTTCACCTCTTCTCTCTTCCGGTAGTCTGCCGCTTTTCTGCTTCTGCTCCGTCTCTCCCTCGTCCAACCTGTCTCTGTTACTTGTATTGTACCGTGCGAACATTAAAACAAGATTACGGGAAGATCAACGTAAGATTAAAATATGTTTCGTATATCTATCGTATGCCGCCTTATGCCGTTAGTAGTCCCCATTTATCGGCAAACCTATACATGAAGCGACAATCGGCGGCTCCGCCTTCCATCAACGACAAGCGGGCTCCTGTTTCGCTTCTTATCCGGCTCATGCTATACTCAACCTAATCAAGCAGCAGTTTCAGGAGGCTATATGTTATGTCTATAGGCAAGAACAATAACAAGGGAAACAACGGCTCCGCCGCGCGCTCCGGCCAATCCGGCTCTTCCCGCCGCAGCGGCGGTCCAGACGAACGGCGGAATTCTCAGCACGGCGGCGGAAAGCCGCAGCTTTCGAAGCGCGCCGACGGGCCGCGGGACGCTGCCGCTCGACGCTCCGGGCGGGCGGCCATCCCGGCAAACGCCCAGCCCAAGGAAGCTCCGGCCAAAGCCAGCGTCTTCGCCGTCCGTGAGCCTGGCGAGCTCCTTGCGTTCCTCATCAGCCGCATGTCCAAGACCGGCCGCAACTCGCTGAAGGCCATGCTCGCGCGGGGGCAAGTAGCCGTGGACGGCAAGGCGACCACCGCTTACAATTTTCCGCTTCAGCCCGGACAGACGGTTACCGTAAGCAAAGAGAAGATCGTCGAGGAACAGCCGCTTATCGGACTGTCCATCCTCTACGAGGACGAGCATCTGATCGTCGTCCGCAAAGATGCCGGACTGCTGTCCATCGCCTCCGCCCAGGCTCAGGAGGACGAGCTGACCGCGTATCGGCAGCTGACGGCCCATGTGCGCAAGAGCCAGCCCGCAGCGAGAATATTCGTCGTCCATCGGCTGGACCGGGATACGTCCGGGGTGATGATGTTCGCCAAAAGCGAGCAGGTGCAGCAAACATTGCAGAACGCCTGGCAGGACATGGTTCAGGAACGCACGTATGTCGCCCTCGTCGAAGGCAAGGTCAAGAAGCCCGAAGGCACGATCAGCTCTTGGCTGAAGGAAAGCAAAACGCTGAAGATGTACTCCAGCTCGTATCCGGGCGACGGCCAGCATGCGGTCACCCATTACAAAGTGCTGCAGTCCAGCTCCCAGTACTCCCTGCTGGAAGTGAATCTGGAGACCGGACGCAAAAATCAGATTCGCGTTCATATGGAGGACATCGGCCACCCGATCGTCGGCGACAAAAAATACGGCTCGCGCGTCAAGCCGATCAACCGGATCGGACTGCATGCCCGGGTGCTGGCCTTCACGCATCCGGTCACCGGCGAGCTGATGCGCTTCGACACGGATATCCCGAAGTCGTTCTTGTCCCAGTTCCGCCCGGCCCAGGAGACGGAAGCCTAGAAGTCCGGCGACCAACGCGCGGCTTGCGGCCGATCGGAGTTTCCGCTCGCTGTATGACTTTCTGAGATTGCGAAACAGCCTTGTCCGTCACCAGACAAGGCTGTTTGCCGTTATAGGTCCCTACTGCCCCGGCGGCGGCGAGGCATCCTTAGGCACAAGGTTGTATATTTCGCCCGATTCTAACGCATCGATCAGCCGGTCAAGCCACATGTAATAGCGAATCGCTTCATCTATTTTATCAAGATCCGGTTTAAGCACGGCCTGCAGAGCGGTATCGTCCGGACTTTGCTCGCACAGCTTGCACAGCTCGGTCTTTGACTTGCGCAGAGCGCTCAGATTGATTTCCAGCGCCTTGCGCCATTTCAGCGAAAAATAGTCGGCGAAGGTTTGGAACCAGTCCAGCTCGACCTCGTACAGATCCTTCCGCGATCCCTTCTCCCATACCTTGTTCACCATCTTCAAATCAACCAGCGTCCGCACCCCTGTGCTCATGCTGGTTTTGCTCATCTCCATCGCTTCGCCCATCTTATCCAAGGTCATAGGGTGGTTCTGGAAAAACAAAAGCCCGTACAAATGGCCGATGGACTGCGTGATGCCATAGAGCTCCATGTTTTTGCCGATGGATTCGATGACGCGTTTGCGTGCTTTCTGAATGATGACTTCCTGTTCGGAGCTTATACCTTGTATGGATTCCATCGTTTCTCTCACCCTGCCTTTATGTGTACCCTCTATTGTAAGAAACAATGCCGGTAATTTGAACCTCCTCACGCCTGAAGGCGCGGGATTCTTAGCTAGTTTACTGGTCGCATACGTTTCCGCTGCTTCCGCTGCTAAGTTAAGGGCTAGTTCAATAGCCCGTCCTGAATCAGAGCATATAGCTATTCAGGCTGACAGACTATTCCCCACAGCTTTCGCTGAAAGCCTGGGGCGAACGCCATCTGCCACAGGTTGACGCATGATGTTGATTGCACCGACACGATCTCGATGCGCTGCATATCCGCAAAAACACTGGTACATTCGATCTTTTGCCTTATTACGATCACCGCAGGATGGGCATGTTTGAGACGTGTACGCTGGATTAACTTCCATGACTTTGATCCCAACTAATGCCGATTTGTAGGCAATGAACTGTTGCAATTGATAGAACGACCAGCTTTGCAGATTCTTGGCGTTTTTACGACTTGTTCTTGTCGTTTTGCGAATATCAGAGAGCTTTTCCAGTTTTATGACCGATACGTTCTCTCGCTGCGCCATAGTAACGATCTGGCGACTGATTTTGTGGTTTTGGTCTTTGATATACCTGCTCTCCTTGTCACGTTGTTTTCGGATGGCAGAGAGCTTCTTTAGTTTTCCAAGTTTACGCCGTCTGGAATTGTACTTACGGCGAATGAATTTATTTTTGCGTCCATTGCCGAAGAACTTCGTCTTTCCGTTTGATGTCACGACAACTGCGGGAACTTTCAAGCCAAGATCGATACCCATTTCTACCGTTCCTGTCGCTTGCCCGGTCGGTTTTTCAACGGACACCTGAACGAACCACTTGTTCGACTTCTGAACAACTCGAAGAAGTCCTTGTTTGCTGTTAGCAAGCATATTTCTCTCA
>NZ_FMYY01000047.1 GCF_900101595.1 Paenibacillus sp. cl123 | reverse complement strand
ACCGGATTGGCTTTCGGCTCATTCTTCAGCATATTCCGGATATGTTTTTCCATCGCGCTGCCGCCCCAGCTGCCGGCGAAGATGCCCGCTTTGCCCGTCGTCCACAGTTGGATAGCCCGCTGAAAGTTTTTGTCCGTCAAATATTCCTTGTCAACTAGCCCAGCTTCATACATTTGCTTCTCCAGATCCATCGCATCTCCGAACCGGTCAAGCGTTGCCCCGTATTTCATTCTGCCGTCCTCGAGGTACCACTGATTGCTGATCGCCGCGTTCATCGCCGCATAGCTGTCAAAAACCGTGCTGCCTACCAGCGCCGTTGTATCGTCCAGATTGTTACCGTCCGGATCCTGCTCCTTGAACGCCTTTGCCACATCGATCAGTTCGTCCATCGTTATTGGCGTCTTGAGGCCCAGCTTATCCAACCAATCTTGCCGGATCCACAGACCATGATTGGCGATGCCATCTGTCGTCCGAGCGGTCGCGACCGCATACATTTGGCCGTCGAAGGTCAGGTAAGGCAACAACTCGGGATGCTCCTGCAAATATTTTTTGTAGGATGTGCTGTACTGCTCGATATAAGCGTCGATCGGCTGCAGCGCGCCTTGAGTAATCAGCTTGCCGATATAAGCCCGATCGTACTCCCAGATCAGATCCGGCGCCTGATTCGAAGCGATGAGCACATTCAGCTTGTCTTGAGCCTGGTTACGGGGAACGGGCACCATCGTAACGTCAATCCCGGATTGCTCCCGGATCCATTTCACCCATCGATTGTTTTCATAAGTCCCCTCATCGCTGGATACGGCCCCCCGGTCGAACACGGAGATGCTGACCGCTTTCGGCAGATCGGCATACGGATCCGCAGTCGCCGTTGCAGACGGTTTAACCCCAGTCGATGTTGAGGGTTCAAACGCCCCCGAATTCGAACAGCCAGTCAACCCCGTCCCCACAAACAGGCATGCAGCGGCGGCAAAGGCAGTTATATGCCTATGTCTTGTTTTCATCGTAGCTCGACCTCCTGAATCATAATATAACATGGCTGCCCCGGATGAGACTGCGATAAAGAATTCTTCAGCGCATATATGCCGAACTCCCTCTAACGTAACATGCCGCAAAGGATATCCGAAATCTCTACTTTTTGCGGAAGTGTCTATTTTTTGAGGAGATGCTCCTGATGGCAAGTCATAAGGACTCCTCCCGCATTAACATTGCGGAAGAAGTCCCTGTATTTAGGAACCCTAGCGATTAATGAAGGACTGTCACTGTTGTTGTCTCACTTGATGTGGTCCCGGCACTGTTTGACAATTCACAGCGATATTCATACGTGCCTGCCAGTCTGTCACGGATTGCTGTTACGGCGAATTGCGCTTGCGGCGTCTGTTCGGACAGCGATTGAGTATCGATCAACACACCGTTTTCGTACAGTTGATAAGTTGTCCCGTTCGTTCCCCACCACATATTCATGCTCAGGTTGAAGTTCCCGTCTCCATCCCAATTATTATCCGACAACATCGGTTTTCCTGGCGATGCATCATTGACTTGAACAACCCACTCGTCGCTTCCTGTCGTACCGGATTCGTTAGTAAGCTTTGCAACATAACGATAAATGCCGTTCGATCTACCGGTTAACGATGTAACCGCCGTCTGGGCGTGCGGAGAGTTTTCGGACAATAACTGACTATCGATCAGGACATCATTTTCATACAATTGGTACAACGAACCGTTATTTCCCCACCACATATGCATAGTGATCTCATAATTGCCGTCCAATAATCCTGTATCATGCCCGTTGTTGTCGGATATAATCGGCTTCTGTGGAGCAGTTTCACTTGTCATCTCCACATCAAGCGGAACCAGCAGCAAATCCCCGAAAGCACTGCGGTCTTTACTCAAGCCAATACCGCCCATATACTCCATCCAGCCGCGTCTGCCTGAACCGTCGTTATCGTTGATGAGCATGGCAAATCCCAAATCCGTGCCAGAGACTGCCGTCACGCCAACCGGCAATAATGCGTCCCATGGAATCGCCATTTCGTAGGTGGTCGTGTTGCTGTTGTCGTCCCGTATAACCGAAGCTTGAACGTTGCTCAGGCTTGAAACGCCCGAGGCGGCAGTCCATCTCCAGACAACGACATTGGAAGTGTTCGAATTCAAAGCAATGCCGATTTCATTATATCCAAGATCGGCTGCCCCCGACTTTCTGCCGGGATCGACAGTAAACTGGATGCTGTCCCCTCTCCAAATATCGCCGTTCGTACCAGCCTGAACATGAACATCATCTTTTATCGCAACCGCATAATAGAAATAATCGTTATCCCATTGGATATAACCCGAACCGCTGAGATCGTTGACTCCCCCCCAGTCCGTCATCTGCACCTGCGAGGTTTGATCGATGAGGATGGGCATCGCATCGGACCATTCGCCCTGCGACAGCACTCCGTCGATGACAGGTGCATCAGCAGTTTGCTGTGCAGCGAGGAAACTGATTTTCCGCTCAACAACAGCGCTGACTCCACCATCCAATGTGGTTTGAATTTGCAAATTATACAGCTTTGGCTCAGGCTCTCCCGGAAAAGCGTACGTAATGGTTGCCGTTTGATTGGCCGCGGCGGTAAACATTTTTTTCTCGCTCGCCTGATCCCATGGCGAAGAACCTGATAATTGAATCTCCCCGGATATTCCCGTATTCATATTGTTGTCAATGCTAATGCTGACGTGCCATTGCTTTCCTTCCAGCGTTTCCTGCAATTGAGGATTGACCCGGACATGATAAGGATCCTTGACCTCTATATGATGAGCGAAGTTTCCTTCTACGTACGTCGGAACTTCCGAGATCGGCAAAATGATGCTGCCATTGCTGTCTGCGGTTATATCACTGCCATTGCCAAACAAATCATACGATACCGCAGCGGGAGTACCGAGGGTTAACGAGAGATTTTTGGCATCGCCTTTACTCCATAACACAAGCACGTCTTTTTGGTCCGAGTTGCGATAGAATCGGTAAGCCTGGACCTGATCGCCAGCGGCATAGGCTTGCACAAACTCCGCTCCTGCAAGCATGTTGGTAAGCGCGCGATAAGCCACATAGTTCTCTTTTGCAGACCAGGTCGTACCTTCATGCTCTCCTCTGACCAGACCGAAATGGCCCTCAAGACTAGTCGGCGGTTTGGGGTCATTCTTAAAATCATACCAGAAAACCTTATCTGCAAGGCCGCTGCCCAGTGCCAGAGTATACGTCTTCACGACATTGGCTCCCGACGTTAGCTCGTTTACGCCTCTAGTCAAACTTTCACTGGTCGGCCAGCCTATTTCGGTCACCCAAATCGGCTTGGCAGGGCCATAGGTTTGGAATAGATTTTTTATCGATTGCAGACTGGCTACGAATCCTCCATCATCCGGGTTGATCGGATAGGTATAGGGATGAACGGATACGGCATCCATATCATCATAGCCGCCTGCCGCCAATACTCTGCTGATCCAGCCTGCATCCGCCCCCGACGTGACACCGCCTATAACTACCGCATCGGGATTAACCGCCTTGATGGCGGCATATGCCGCTTTGAGCACCTTGGCATACGCCTCCGGCGAAAGACGATCCGGGTTGCCTCCTCCGATATTCCATTCATTCCATATTTCAAAGTGGTCTACCCTGCCCAGGAAGTGTTCAGCCAGTTCGCCCGCATAACGGGCATAAGCTGCAATTCCTTCATCGGTATGGGGCGCCTTGCCATCATCGTAAAACGGATTTCCATAATCGACAATAAACAAAGGACTGATGCCCTTGGACAATGCAGTATCTACAAACATATCCCAAGCAGGGGGAATGCTGATCTGCCCCTTCACCGTTTCAGCAACTATCCATCTTGCGTCATCCCTGATCCATTGGATTCCTGTCTGTGCGATCTGGGTAAGATAGGTGTCGACATAATTGGCATCGGTTTTATTAAGCAGATGAATCGCAGTGCCGAATATACTGTCCGGCGTACTTTCGCCCGGTACCGGCGCCCTGCTGAACGGGAAGCTCGCCTGCTCATTCATATTGCCATTGTCGCCTGTTACCGTTATCTCTAATGTATATACGCCGTAACGATCGATAGCCGAGAAGTCCAGTTCTTGAACCGCTACCCCTCGCATGTCGACATCCGTATCAAAGCTTCCGGTTAGGATCAAGTTATTTTCGGAATCTTTTACACCATAATCCACTTGAACTTGCTTGTTCCGGTTTGTGGCATTTTTCAGCATCAGACTTAAGATCGTTGGTTCATTGGCCGAAAAAATATTTCCCGTTGGTCCATTGACACCAATAACAAAGTCCTTTGGCTTGAATACGATGTCGTCAAACCAAACATCACCGCCCGAATTGCCGTCCAGTCTGACATACAAGCGAATATAGGCTGCCCCGACCGCAAATCGGCTGAGCTCTGTCGTATACTCCGTCCAATCCTGACTGCCTCCGGTCTCAATCAGCTTCATCGTATTGTGCCAGCCCAGTGAATTCATATTGGCATCAATCACTAAAGCGTTTACACTTACGGCATCGGAAACCGATATGCCGGATGTTTTGATCCAGCTCGACAACGTATACACTTCGTTCGATTGTATAGGAATCAATACGCTTCCCCAATACTGTGTCGTCGTGGCCGCCGTCATCCTCACGCTCTGGTTGCCATTTCGTTTCACAGATGTATCCAAATTCCCCCCTACTCTGGGCGACCATAACCCGGACTCAAAGCCGCCATTAACCAGCATATTGTCGGATATCTTCAATCCAATGTCGTCAAACCATACGGAACCGCTCACATTGCCATCCAACCTGACATATATGCGAATATAGGACGTCCCGGGTGCAAATTGGCTCAGCTCCGTTTTATATTCCGTCCAATCCTGACTGCCTCCGGTCCCAATCAGCTTCATCGTGTTGTACCAACCTATTGTGTTCATATTAGCATCAACCATTAAAGCGTTTACACTTACTGCATTAGAAACAGAAATACCGGATGACTTGATCCAGGCTGACAGCTCATAGATGCTGTTCGATTCTACAGGTATCAAAGCGCTTCCAAGATACTGTGTCGTCGCAGCGGCAGTCATGCTCGCGCTTTGATTGCCGCTATGTTTAACCGTCGTATCCAGGCTTGCTCCCGCTCTGGTTGACCATAAACCTGTCTCAAAACCTCCGTTGGCAATAAGGTTGTCGTTGGAATCGATTGATTCAGTCCCATTCAACGCAGTCGCTTGCGCAGTCCCGGCAAGGCTGGCAGGAATCACAGTCTGGAATAACAATAATATGACCATAAACATGGCTAAACGAACCATTCTTGCTTTTTCATTCCGCTTACTCGTCGACATCATATATGCTCCTCTCGCTTATCGTTATTGAGGGAGAGACAGATCCTCTGCCTATCTTGAAATCGTTTCATGATAGTCGAGGTCTGTCCCGCTTGACCATCCCTATTGCTTATTTAGAAGTTGGCTTTGTTCGCCTCGTACCATTCCTGCGCCTTGGCTTCTACCGCCTCTCCGCCGAGGCGCTTCCATTCCTTGCGAATTTCCTCCAGTCCCCATGCCGCCGTATATTGGCTGCCCTGCATCGTCACTTTCGCGCGAACCTCTTCGATAAACGGTTTCAGCGCCGTCTGAATATCGTTCAGCTCTGTAAAACTTGGTTGATACGGGATATCCCGTCGGAACCGGTTTTTGGCCGCCGTCTCCAATCCCTGCCGGCTCAATGCCGCCAGCTTCTGGGAGATCTCGTCAGGCGCCGCCTTCACGAGCAGATCCTCGGGTGAAAACTTCGCATCCCGAACAACGGCATATTCGCCCGCATACGATACTTCCTTCTTATACTTCTCTGCATCCAGCATTTGAGCCACTCCGTTGACATCCTTGTAATGAACGCCTTCTTCCCCGTTCACCAACGCTTTCCAGCCCTTTTCCACCATCCAGTCCAAATATTCCACGGCGGCCTTCGGATTTTTCATTTTCTTATTGAAGGCTACGAAAATAT
>NZ_FMYY01000048.1 GCF_900101595.1 Paenibacillus sp. cl123 | reverse complement strand
GCGCAACCGTAACGATGCGGGGAGAATTCAATAATCGTACCTCTGACGACGTTAAGCTAGCTGCTTTGCAATTGCATGTGCCTGCCGGCATGGAGTTGCTTGAGCAGAGCGTTATGCTAAACGGGATCGCCGTCCATCCGATGAAGGCAGACGATGGACAGTACGAGCTTCCGCTCGGGACGATCCTCCAGGAAAGCGGTGGATCGGTCACGTACCGCCTTCGGGTTAACGAGCTGCTGCCTGACGAGACTGTTCGCGCCGTACTTGGTATTCGTTATGCGGCCGCAAACGCTGAATCCCGAGAAGAGACAATCGGTACTGTAATTCTACGAGCTTCGGGCGTTACGCTGACCGCTCCGCAAATCGTGCCCGACGTAGTATTTAAGGTTGGCGGGCGGGCGCCTGCCAGTCAGCTTGTATCCATCTATGACGGCGAGGAATTGATCGGACAGACCGAGGCAAGTCCGGGAGGCTACTGGGAGTCGAAAGTGACGGTGCGCAAACGGGGGGCAAACAAGCGCCATATGTTGAGCGCAAGGGCGGCTTGGGGCGGACAGGTACTTACGTCTGCTGCGAAGGCTGTTGAAGTGAATGGCGAGAAGCCGATCGTGACCGCTTTCAGTATGGATCAAAGCACGGTTGCGAAAATTGAAATCGATCCAAGTCTCGGCGTTGCCAAATTCCCCTACGTCATTGATCCGAAGAAGCCCCTATTGTTCCGAACCGCCTTTAACCGAGGCGCAGAGGTGGAGAAGGTAAACATCCATGTTGGCGCGGGAGTCTTGCCGGCAGAACTTAACCCGGAAACGAATGAGTTTGAGGCCGTGTTGACAAGTCCGCTACCTAAGCTGGATGGAACGATATCGGTGTCTTATGAGGTGAAGGATCAAGGTCCCGAGCGAATTGAGGGCAGTCTTAACGATTATGCCGAGTTGCTACCGCAAGCGTTCCACGAGCTTGATGTAGAACTGATTGAAGAACCAGCCGCAGCTAGGAAGGGGGCGGCGAAGAACCGGGTTGATCTGCCGACCGTTGTGTTCAGATCCAAAAAGTATCCGGATGAGCGGATTTTGGTGAAGTATAGCTACACGCCGGTTGATTATGAACCAGCCCCGGGAGTAGATGAGCGGACCCAGGTGTTTGAGCCGTCATTTGAGATGGACATGAAGAACCACACCATGACCTTTAGCGCGATCGTGGATACGGATAGGTTGAATGTTTCGGAACGCCAAGCTATGGGCTTGGCGCCAGAGATACATGGTTCCTTGTCCATTAACGGTAAACTTGTCTTTGAGTTAAAGACGCCCGGTGCAGCAAGTCCTTTAGGGGTGATATCCGCCTTATATTCCGGATACGATTTCAAGCAGAGAATGGATGCCGTTAACCATATGCTGACTGGAATCGAAAATTCAGCAGGCTGTATGTCACCGCCGATGCTGGATTATTTCCGCAAACGGCTGGATGATATGGTTGACCGTCTTGCTTTCGAACACAGCGCGAAGATCGCCATGCAAGGTGCTGGTATGGTGCTTGCCTCCTCAGGTATTGGATTGATTGGCGGTGCGATGCTGTTGGCAACCTCTTCAGGTGTTGGCTTTATGATGGGTAAATCGTGGGAACAGTCCTTCGACCGATTAAAGGATGAGGTCAATCAGGAAGTGGCAGTAGGGGAAGCGGCGAATCCTGCATGCCGTGCAGATGATGAAGATTATTCCTATCCTCCGCCGAACCATACCCCGATCGGTACACCTGTGTGGATATATGACCCGAGCGGATACGTCTACGAGGCGGTACCAAGCAACCGGCTAACGGGTGTAACCGCTACGATATCTCAGCTGAATAAGGAAAGCGGTCAGTGGGAGGTATGGGATGCCGACTGGTTCGGTCAACAAAATCCGATGGAGACAAACCTTGAAGGGCGATACGGCTGGGATGTCCCGGAAGGAACATGGAAGGTACGGTACGAAAAGGACGGCTACGAAACCGCTTATAGCGAGGAGCTCGTCGTACTTCCGCCGCATTTCGATGTGAATATTCCACTTGTATCTCTGGAGAGTCCAGCGGTCACGGCAGCGATGCAATCGACTGTGAACGGACAGACTGCGTTGGTGCTCAATTTCAGCCGCTATATGCTGCCCGAAACGCTTAACGCAAGTACGGTCCAGCTCTATTCGCCTGATTATCAGAGCGGTGAAGAGCCGATTCCGATCCGTATCGAGGCAGTCGACCCTCAGCAAACAACGGAGAATAAGCCGCTGACGAAAGCGATCCGGCTTGTGCCTGAGGAGGGCTATCCACTATCAGTTGGCCAAACGGTGAGCATTCGGGTGTCGAAGGATGCGAAAAGTTATGCCGAGATACCGCTTGATGAGGACTATTCCGAATCGATCGTCATTAGCGACCAGGTACAGCCTGTTGCGGAGGCTGCAGAAGCACTGAAGCTCACCAGCGGTGTCGATAATCTTACGGTGAAGTGGAGCAAAAGAATCGGAGAAGATGTCGATCGTTATTGGGTGGAATGGAGAACAGAGGGCAGTGAGAGCTGGTATAGCCGCTCCATACCGAAGGATGCCACCATCTTCGCGGCAGATCAACTTGCTCCGGACACGACCTACGAGGTACGTCTTATTACCGAATTAGCCGGCTTGCGTTCTATCGGTTTGCAGGGGAAGGTGAAGACGGCGGCCGTCATAAAGCCACAGCCGGATAAGTCGGCTCCAGGTAATGTCACCGATCCAAAGCTGAATGTCGAGCTGGATAGCCTGAATGTAACCTGGAAAGATCCCGATGACGAGGATTTGTACCGTATTCAATTAAAGCTGAAGCGAGCTGGAGCGCCAGAGCGCATTGAGCATGTAGGGACGGGGAAGGAACAATACAAATTTACGTCATTAGAGCCAGGAAGCTATGAGATTACCCTTATAGCGCTGGATGCACGCGGAAATGCATCATTGGGAACTAAGCTGAACGCCACAATTAGCGGCCGTGATCATGGTGGACACGGAAACGGGAATGGTCATGGTGGCAACGGCAATGGCAATGGTAACCCTCCCCCGTCCGATCCGAAAAGTACAGAAGTTTGGAGTATCCCGGTTCATGGCGGAGAATTCACGGCATTTGATGGTGCCTTCAAGATGAAGGCCCAGCAAGGTACATTCGGTCAAAGCACAGAGTTAACCGTCATGCAGGAGCAAGCCTCAGTTTATCGTTGGCCGAATAACCATTCTCCACTATCACCGGTGTATACCATCTTACCGGCCGCGAACCCTCAGAAGCCGCTAATGATCAGCCTATCATTTGATCTAGCCGCATTTAAAGGCAAGCATCCGCTCGGTATTGGCGTTTACCGGCTGGAAGCGAAGGGGAAGGGCAACGCAAGGGGCAGCGAGGCCAAGTGGAAGTTCATCGGAGGAACGGTTGACCAGAAAACCAAACAAGTTCATGTTCCCATTTCTGAAGGCGGTACAATCGCGGTAGGATGGTTCGATAAGCGCTTCGATGACATCAGGGGCCATTGGGGCCAAACCGCCATTGAAGTGATGACGAGCCGTCATTTCCTTCAGGGCTTCTCGGAAGATTCCTTCGCGCCTAACCGACAATTGACGCGTGCAGAAGCTGTTCAAATGGTGGTCAACCTGCTTTCCAGCCCCATACAAGAGAGCCAGGCCAGCCTGGTTCACCCATTCTCGGATATGTCAGAGGGAGCATGGTATCAGGAGGCCGTAAATAAGGCTGCACGAAGTGGATGGATTGAGGGGAACGGAGGTTTGTTCCGACCGGAAGACCCCGTAACCCGTGAGGCGTTTATTGTTATGCTTTACCGGGCTTCTGAAGCATTTGCGGACTATGGGGCGGAGGATACAGGGAGGGAGGTGAGTACGTTCGCGGATGCCCCTCATATATCCGAGTGGGCACGTACCGCGCTTCAATCGGCATTCGAGCGGGGACTTATAGAAGGAGCTGGTGATGGGAAGCTTGAGCCGAAGCACCCATTGACGCGGGCTGCGGCTGCGGCTATTCTGTTCCGGCTTGAAACGCTTAGTAGCACAGTCAAATAGCAAAAATCGGCAGCGTTACGATCATCCAATTGCCTGTCCCCGGGTCTGCCTGTACTTGGCATGGAGATGCAGTAAATACATCTGCTTGTAGTCAGTGGACTTGGGGACGGGGGTTGCTCCGGTAGGGGAACTGGTGTATTCCTAAAAGTTTTCCTAATTTGCGGGAATTACTTCCTATAACGGATAGGATATCCTCTGGTATATAGTGGTTACTGGAAAGTGTTACGCCATCTTGATTGTAATTAATAAAATATTCTATTTATGGAGGGAATTATGACTTACGATTTGCGATTTGATCCTTATCCGTGGTATTCAGAATTACGCAGCAAAGACGCGATCGTTCAACATGAACAACTGGGTTGGCTAATCGTTAAATACGATGACGTACGTCAAATCATGGCAGACCACCATACATTTTCGTCGGCAATATTTGAGGGATTCTCCTCTGAGCTGGGTTTGAACAATCAAATGAACAGTGTGGATCCTCCAAGGCATACCCAGCTTCGCGCACTTGCACAGCATGCTTTCACCCCAAACGCAGTCGCCTCTCTTGAGCCAAGTATTCGAAGCATGGCCAACCAATTAATCGATGAAGCTATTTGTAAAGGGTCATTCGATTTCGTTAGTGATATCGCAACCCCCCTTCCGGTAAACGTCATTGCTGAGATGCTTGGTGTGTCTATGGTCGACCGTTTAAGATTCAAGCATTGGTCGAATACCATCGTCGCGGCTTCACTTCGTCTCCTGCATGGGGATACTGAAGAATTGCCTGAACATGTCGCCGTAATTCGAGAGATGAAGCAGTATTTCCGCGAACAAATCATGGAGCGTAGAGACAATCCGAAAGAGGACCTGATATCACGTCTTGCGATTGCGGAAGTAGATGGGAAACAGCTTTCTGATCCCGAGGTTGTGGAGTTCTGTGTCCTGCTTATGGTAGCAGGCAACGAAACGACGACCCATCTGCTCGGGAACGCGATCCGTACTTTTCTGGAGTTTCCGGATCAGTGGAAGTTGCTATGCGATAATAGAGAGCTCATTCCACAGGCGATAGAAGAGGTACTGCGATTCCGTTCACCCGTTCAGATGATGAACCGTGTTGTCAAAGTGGATACGGAATTTAAAGGCCAAACAATGAAGGTAGGTCAATTCGTCACCGCTATAATGGCTTCGGCTAATCGGGATGAAAACAAATTTGAGCATGCCGACAGGTTTGACATTAGCCGCCAATCCACTGGTCAACTGGCTTTCGGTCACGGTATTCATCATTGTATGGGTACCCCGCTTGCTCGAATGGAGGCACGAATCGTGCTTGAGGTGTTATGCGAGCGTATGCCGAACTTCAGAATCACGGATAATGAAGAGATGGCGCCGCTTTCTAACTTTGTTATTCATGGTCTTAGTAAACTGCCTATTACTCTACAATAAGAAGATTCCTCGGCAGACGTTGCGTTGCCTTCGGCTACTTCAGCGATACGATCTAGTGAAAAGTAATTTTTAAGGTGCTTCTGCAAAGCGGAACGCACTATATGAATATGATCGACTACTTGGAGGGGAAACATATGAACAAGAAAGTGAGTAAAAAAATGAAAATGACGTTGCTAACCGCTATCGGTGCCACGCTGATTATACCAGGCGCCGTTAGTTTGAGCATGAAAGCAGAGGCTAAGCCGGAGCTGGCTATGAA
>NZ_FMYY01000049.1 GCF_900101595.1 Paenibacillus sp. cl123 | reverse complement strand
CCGGTCGTCCAGACACCGGTAGCGAGCAGCCGCGCGCTATCTTCTGCGGCGTCCAGGTACTTCTGCTCGCCGGTTGCCTCATAAGCGGCCAGGAACGTCGTCACCATCGGAATATAGTCGCCGTAGATAAAGCCGCTTACAAAGCGCTGCTCGCGGTTAGCCGGCGCGTTCGGATAATTTTCCAAATACTGATCCGCCAGCGCCTTCAGCTTGACCAGATAGTCCGCATCCCCGGTATATTTATGAAGCGCCGCCTGATCGGTGACGCCGGCCAAATTTCCGGTTTCCTTGGCTGTCTGAATGGCCCTATCCATCAGGAACGGCATCCGTCCTTGCGTCATCTCGTACAAGCCGCCGTAAACGCTCGCCGAATAATTCTCGACGGGCCCGCCCATCTGCGAAGGCGGATTCGAGACATAGTTTCCGCCGCCCGGACTGTTCGTCGTCTTGAAATGGTAGCGCAGCCTGCTGAGCATATACGCAAGGGTTGGCGCAGCCCGCTCGTCGAGAATCTCCTCGTTCTCCGTCAGCAAATAGCGCTGGACCGCCGTCATCGCATTGGATACGGTCGTCAGATGCCGCTCCTCCATATTGTAATGAGCCATGTTGACCGGATCCCAGCCGCCGTAATCGTCATCCATCATCAAATCCGTCGCGTTATAGATCGCTTCATTGATGGAATGGAAATAGTTCGTTCGCAAATCGGTAAAGTTAAACAGCCGCTCCGACACATGCGTCAGCGTATCGTACCAGGAGCCGAACCGGTTGACGATCCGGTAGCTCACCTCATAGCTGTCGCCGCTGTTGAATACACTGCTCTCTGTTCCGAACAGAGGCGCCACCAGCTGCGGCCGGACATGGCGCTCCTGGTCGCGGAGCACAAGCCCGAACGTGGACGTATCGGGATACGAGAAACCTTGCGGCACGCTCTCCGGGTCCATAACGACGCCGGCCGTTAACTGCTTGCCCGGCGTTTTCGATTGTTCCGGCGTATAATGAAGCGTTGCCATCGGTGTAAACAAATAGCTCTCCGGAATCATGCTGGCGCCGTCCGGAACGGCCTTCTTCACGTACAACAAAGGCGCGGTTACGGTATCGTAATCCTCATAGTCCACACCGTCGCCGCTGTACAGCAGGAAGGAATATGCCCCTGCCTGAGGGAACGTTACGTTAAGCGTCACCTTCGGGTCGTCCGACAAATCGTCAAGTTCGAACGTCACCGTCAGGTTTGCTTCCGTATTCGGGAACGTCAGCACAACGGTGTCGTCATCAAGCTTCTCGAAGTCCGATGGAATAAACCATACCGGCAGCCCGGACTTGAAATAATCTTCAACGACAAGGCTTTTCGCCACGCCGTTCACGAGAGCGGTTTGCTTGGCGAGCAGAAACTGCTCCTTCTCGCCGGCATATTCGCTATTTAGCGCGGACATCATCAGGAAACCGAGTTCCTCCGTCTTCCCCTTCACCGATACCCATGCTCCGCCTTCCTTCACAAAAATCTCGTTTTGCACGAGACTTCCCTGTGAGCCTTGGCCGCGGTGGAAGACAACCTTTACCGAATCATTTTCGATAGAACCGGTTTCAAGAGCCGCCACATCCTCTTTGGCCCACTCCGGGAAATCGGCAGGCGGAAGCAAATCAAACGGGCTGGCCGGCTTTACGATTTCCAGCAGCTCTTCTTTATTTTCAGGAGGAGTCAGATTGAGGTCTTCCGTAAGGAAAAATCCTTCGCATCTGGCGTAGAAGCCGGAAGTATCGAGGAGAGAGAGCTCGTGCTCTCCTTCCTCCAGGAAATAGACGCCGGCCTCCGACCAGCGGAAGCCTTCCATCCCGTGGTCGCCGAACCGCTCCTCCGCCATAACGCCGTCGACCGCCACATGGAACGTCCGGGTTCCCGGCTGATTCGTGGCATAGTCTCTGTCGCGGACCCAAAGACGATAGTTCGCCGCCTTCGTAATGTTGACCTTGGCGATCGCAGGATCGCCGCCCTCCCCATTAGCCTCCTCCGGCGTCGAACCGGTAGCGCGTCCCGTGACCCAGTCGCCGGACAAAGTCCATGAACCAAAGGCTGTAAAGAGATTGGGCGTAATGTAGAAATGCTGCATCGACGAAGCCGGGTTCTCCGGATTTTCCTCCGCCATCGCTGCAGCTCCGGGCAGCGATGGGATAATCAGGCACAGCGTCAACAGGAACACTAACAGCTTTCTCATGCTCTTATTCCCCGTTTCCTTTGTTTTTTGGCAACAAACGCTTCCCGCTATTCCAGCGACGGAGGCGGGTGAATCGTAACGGTCAAGCTGTAATCCCCGTAATCGGCGAGCGGGACGGTCCCGGTCGGGTACACGACAAGTACGGTTGTGCCGTCCTGCCGTATCTCGTTCCGCTTGATCAGGCTGTCGAGTGCAAGCGTCGTGCCATTGGTCTTATGGGTCAACGTGCCAGTGATGCCAAGACCTTTCAAATTATTTTTTTCCACTGGGAATGGAAACGACCCCATCGGCACAACGAGGCGGATTACTCCTTCCGACGCGCTCATCCCCGGATAGTTGACCTGGACGGCGAATGGCGCGAACTCACCGAGCGGAATCGGCGGGAAAATCGTGACAACGATATCGTAATCCCGATAATTGACGACCGGGACATCGTCGGTCGGGTAGACGACAAGGACGGTTGTGCCGTTCGTCCGCATTTCGTTCCGTTTGATCAGGCTGTCCAACCGCAGCACCGAACCGTTCGTCTTATGCGTCAACGTGCCTTTGATGCGAAGTCCCTTCAACATGTTTTCCTGGACGGAGAACGGAAACGGCTCCACCGGCACGACCAAGCGGATAACGCCTTCCGCCTCCCCCGTCCCCGGGTAACTTACCCGGACATCGAACGGCGCGAATGCACCCGGCGGGCGGATCGTGACGACCAGCTGATAATCCTGATAATTGGCGAGGGGAACGTCCTCGGTCGGATACACAACAAGGACGGTTGTGCTGTCCGGCCGCGCTTCGTTCCGCTTGATGAAGCTGTCCAGCGACAGCGTCGTACCGTTCGTCTTATGCGTCAAGGTGCCCGTAATGCGCAGCCCCTTCAACGTATTTTCCGCTACGGGGAACGGGAAGGGCCCAACCGGCACAACCAGCCGGATGACGCGCTCCGCCTCCCCCGTCCCCGGTTGGCTGACTTGGACATCGAACGGTGCGAAGTCACCTAACGGCGCCGGCGGGTGAATCGTGAGAACCAGATTGTAATCCCGATAGTCGGCCACCGGAACCGTGTTGGTCGGGCGGACGACCAGCACGGTCGTGCCGTCTGCCCTCACTTCGTTTCGTTTGATCACACTGTCCAGCGACAACGTGGTGCCATTCGTCTTATGCACCAGCGTGCCGGTCGTCCGCAGCTCGATCAAAGCGTCTTCAATAACCCGGAACGGGAAATCGTCAGAGTTCACGACAAACCGGAGAACGCCTTCCGTCCAATTGAGACCCTTCACGGAAACCGTCGTTGTGAACGGATCGAAGTCACCGATCGGCACCGGCGAATGGATCGTAAGGGCCCACTTGTAGTTCTGATAATTGGCAAGCGGCACGTCATCGGTCGGGGAAACGACAAGCACGGTTGTACCGTCCGGCCGTACCTCGTTCCGTTTGATGACGCTGTCCAGCTGCAGCGTCGTGCCGTTCGTCTCATGCGTCAATGTGCCCGTCACGCGCAGCTTCTTCAGCGTATCTTCCCGCAGCGGGAACGGGAACGGCTCGACCGGGACGACCAGCTTGATAACGCCTTCCGGCACATTGGTCTCCACCTGTCCCGCTTCGACATTGACCGAAACAAATTTCTTTAACGGCTGCGGCGGGTGAATCGTAACAACCAGATTGTAATTCCCGTAATCGGCCAGCGGCACGTCGTCGGTCGGATAGATGACCAGGACGGCGGTGCCGTCCGGCCGCACTTCATTCCGCTTGATCACGCTGTCCAGCGGCAGCGTCGAGCCGTTCGTCTTATGCACCAGCGTGCCCGTCGTCCGCAGTCCGATCAAAGCATTCTCCGTGACCGGGAACGGAAAGTCCGTGACCGGCACGACAAAGCGGAGGACGCCTTCCGCCGAACCCAGTCCTTTCACGGAAACTGTTGTTTCAAACGGGTCGAAGATTACGGCCGGTTCCGGCGGATGGACCGTTAGGGTCAGATTATAGTCCGTATACGTGAAGAGCGGTACGCCATCGGTCGGGTAGACGACCAGCACGGTGGTGCCGTCTGTCCGCACCTCGTTCCGTTTGATCACGCTGTCTAGCGACAGCGTCGAGCCGTTCGTCTTATGCACCAGGGTGCCCGTCACGCGCAGGCCGATCAGCAGATTTTCCGTAACCGGAAACGGGAAATCCGCCACCGGTACAACGAAGCGAAGCGTCTGTTCCGTTGGACTTGTTCCCTTGACGGTTACCGTCGTCTCGAATGGTTCGAAGTCGTGTACGGTCGCCCGCTTGATACCTGCATCGACGAAATCATTCGGCGTCAGCGTTCCGCCGCCGAGATTCTCCGTTTGGCCGTTCGCCTTCGTCGCCGTCAGCGTATACGTAAAGCTTTTCGTCGGATCGTCCACCTTCACCAAGAAATCGTAAGGGTATCCGGCGTTGTCCACGGTTGTTTCCGGTTCGCTGCCGATCCGGTACTTCATGGTCAGCTTGCTTGTCATATCGTTCCGGTCGCTGATGTAGACGTAGGCATGGTAGCTTTCCGGCGTAATTTGAATGACGTGTCCCTTGCCCCTCGTATGCTGCGATACGGTGCCGCGCGCATTATTGGAATAGACATAATCCGGGTTGGCATAAGCCGGCGCCTGAACGCCCGGGATGTTCAACACAACCGAACGAATCCCCTTCGATGGAATATCGATCGTGAAGCTTCCGTTCGTCACGGCAACGGAAGATGCCGTCCCATTCGCCTCGTAGACCGTTGCGGTGCCGGTGTACCCCGCTCCGCCCGGCACTTTCTCGCCCAGTGCAATGGTGCTGGTCACCGGTGCGTTGCCTTCGTTCATCAGGGCGAGACCCAGCACTCCGTTTTTCCGCGCCGCGATATAATCGATCTCCACGGTGTCGGGAGAGATAATGCCGCGATCCAGCCACAGCCACATGTCTTCCTCGTTATAGAACTTGCCCGGCGCATGGCCGAACTGATTCGAGGCGAAGTACGCGTACCC
>NZ_FMYY01000050.1 GCF_900101595.1 Paenibacillus sp. cl123 | reverse complement strand
GCATCGCATTCACGGATCGCTGGGATATATGACGCCTATTCAGTATCGCCAAGCAGCCCTTAAAAAAGTTGTCTGATTTAATGTTGACAATCCAACCATACCAAGAGAAGTTCAGGATTCCGTATATGGATGAGTACGAAATACTTATTGAAATGGAAGCAGGCGCAAGCCAGATCAGCCTAAGCCTAAGTGACGATAAACAGACTATGACATACGAATCGGATTTCAATACAGCTACATTGAATAAGCAGAAATAGCGCCTATGCGGCGCTATTCTTTTTATCCAAATGAAGGAAAAAGATTGTGACATGTCGAATCATAGCGAGATTAGCCCTAGATCGATTGAATAAAATAGCGAAAAAGGAAGCGGAAATATGATAATCGAATGCCCCTATTGCGAATCGAAAGTAGATGGCATCATTAAAGGCGAGCATGAAACTTATGGTGAGCATGAAGATTGTCCTTCAAAGAGAGTGCTTCTAGCATGTCCGATTTGTAACAGTTCTCTACTCGGACTAACTGAACATTGGCAAATAGGCAATGAAGAATACAAGTGGAGCGATGCAGTTAGACTATGGCCAGAACCCGACAGGGTGTTGTCGTGGGAACTCCCTGATATAGTAAGTATTTCATTAAATGAGGCTCAAAAATGCTTTTCAAGTAAGGCGTATATTGCTTGCGCGGTGATGTGTGGGAGAGCTCTAGAAGGAATTTGTAAAGATTTTGGTACAAAGCATAATAATATTGCAGGCGGATTAAAGGAGCTTTTGGATAGAGAAATTATTGATAAGAGAATTTTTGATTGGGGCGAGGCTTTGCGTATTCATCGTAACATCGGAGCACATGCTTCAGATGTGAAGATTAGTAAAGTAGATGCATCTGATCTTTTAGATTTTGCATTAGCTATATGTGATTATATCTACATACTCAGAAACAAGTTCGAATCATTCATGGAAAGAAGAAAGGGGAGCTGATCATATGTTTAGATGGGTAGATGCAACCGATTTAAATTCATGGGCTAATAGAAGAGTAGCCCAGGAGCAACTTCCCAGACTAATAAGGCTTCTAATTGCCTCTACGAATAATTCAATTGAACGCATCTCCTTTCCAGCAGGCGAGAGTGTCCAATCAGGTGGGTTTGATGGTTTCCTATTAGCTTCAGAAGGAAATAGCTTTATTCCTACTGGGTTATCAATTTGGGAGTTCGGTACAGGTAGAAATCCGAGGGGGAAGGCGAACAGTGATTTCATTAAAAGAACTGAGAATTCTTTAGGAGTAGAAAAGTCCGAAGCTACATTCATCTTTGTTACTCCGAGAAGGTGGGGGAATAAAGCTGATTGGGAATCAGAAATGAATGAAAAGGGTCAGTGGGCTGAAGTGAGGGCCTACGATGCTGATGATATAGAACAATGGTTAGAGTTAGCTCCAGCAGTGAACATATGGCTTGGACATCTTATAGGCAAGAGACCTGAACATACACAAGATATCGAGAGTTTTTGGGAAGAGTGGAGGGCATCTACTGATCCACAATTTTCTGAATGCTTGCTTTTATTCGGGAGGGAAGCTTTTGTTGAAAGAATAAAATACTGGCTAGACAATGATGGAAGCATCTCAGTGCAGTCGGATTCTACTGAAGAATCAATTGCGTTTTTAATCTCATATGTGCAGACACTCCCTTTTGAAGATAAAAAAGGCATACTCGCTAGATGTGTAATAGCATACGACCAGAATGTATTCAGGACATTAAGTGCAAATAACGAACAGCTTATTCTAATCCCAATGTTCACAGGTCATATTCCAGTTGGTGTAGCTCTCGAAAAGGGGCATAAAGTATTTGTTCCTTTAGATAGGAGCAGTAGTTCGAATAATGAAACAGTGATTCTTCCTGCGTTCACAAAAAGGACATTAGAAAAGGCTTTAGTATCTGTAGGATTAGAGGGGAAACGTGCTAATGAGTTAGCAGATGCCTCTAAAGGATCGCTATCTATTTTACGTAGGCTTACCGCCGTTATTCCCGAAATACTCGCTCCACTTTGGTCCAGACCAGAGGAGGCAAGAAAGCTAATACCATTTTTGTTAGTAGGTACGTGGAATCACTCTAATACCAATGATCGGACTGTGCTTAGTAAGTTGGCTGGAGAAACCTACGAAGAAGTTCTTTCAATATTTACTCGATGGGCAAATGAACCAGACGCTCCAGTAAAAAAAGTCGGAGATTGTTATCAATTAACCTCAAGAGTGGATTCATGGTTACATTTAAATAAATATATCGATGTTGATGATCTTGTTAGACTTGGCGAGGTTATTGTTGATGTTTTTGGAAGTATAGACCCCAAATATGAAATGCCAAAGGAAGAACGGTTTATGGCAGCAGTTCATGGAAAAATTCTTCCTCATTCCAGTTTTCTTAGAAAAGGCTTAAGTGAATCGCTGGCAATGATCTCTACTCACGTGAACATGCAAATAAAGAATAGTGTACAAGCGATAGTCTGGAATCTTTTAAGAGAGGGTGCACGTTGGGACTATTGGGCGTCATTAAATGATTCGCTGATTTACTTAGCTGAAGCTTGTCCAGATGCTTTTACAAGTGGCTTAGAAAAATCGATTACAAATTCAAGTTTTTGTATGGGGGACATCTTTAACCAAGAAACAACTATGGGAGGCTGTGCTCATAGCAATCTATTATGGGCAATTGAAACTTGTGCTTGGAGTCCGAGTTATCTTGGTCAAGCGTCATTATTACTTGCTAAATTAGATGGAATTGATTCAGGTGGTAATTACGCTAATCGGCCATTTAATAGTCTTAGGGATATTTTCTTGTGCTGGCATCCTCAAACAACCGCAAGTATTTCAAGACGCTTTGAAGTTATTGATTCACTGTTACGGCATGAAGCAAAAGTTGGATGGAAATTACTGTGCCAATTGTTACCTTCCCATAGCAGTTTTACTACAGGTACAAAAAAACCTGAGTGGAGAGACTGGGCTAAGGATTTTAAGGAAGGAGTTACAAATCTAGAGTATTTCGAAAGTATCGAGAATGTTTGTCAACGTATAATAGGTCATATTGATTCCTCGAAGTGGATTGATGTTATTGATAAACTTGCAAGTATGCCACAACATTACTCCAGGGAACTGTTAAACAAACTATCTCAAACTAATCCAAATGAACTCGATACAGATACCAGATTAAAGATTTGGACAGGACTAAGAAATGAAGTACACAGGCATCGAAAATATTCTGAAGCTGACTGGTCTCTACCAAGTGATATTACAGAGATACTCTATGAACAATATAAGAGATTTGAACCACAGAATCTGATCGAAAAACTTTCGTGGCTATTTGACTACCACCCTGAACATCCTGATTGTTTCGACGAAGACTGGGAGAAAGAAGAACAAGGGATCCAATTAATTCGAATTAATGCCATAAAAGATTTGCTGCAAGGAAATGACTCTACTCTTTTAATAGACATGTCCGAACGAATAGAACAACCGTTCACTTTAGGGATTTTATCAGGAAAAGAAGATCAGGTAAAATCTGAACTAATCTCGATTCTGACAGAAGCAATCTCTAGGAACAATCCTAAAACATCAGAATTTGCCTGTGGGCTTGTTTCGTCCTGTTTTCACGCGGAGGGCTGGAATGGCATAGATGCAATATTAGAGGAAATACATGATAGATGGGACGATGCAAGCTTAGCGGAATTCTTTCGATATCTTCCATTTAGTAAACATACCTGGGAGTACTGTTCTAGAAACGTTATTGTCAAAGAAATGTATTGGAAAGGTGTACCTACCCATTTAAGACCTTCGGAAGTTGACTATATTGAAGCCATTATGAATCTTCTAGAGTATGATCGACCATGTGCAGCCTTTTATGTCCTTTATCACGCTCTGTACTCTAAACGAAACCCATCTCCTGAGTTAACACTGGAGATTCTTCTGAGAGTTGTTCATACTATTCCCGATTCAAAGGATTGGATAGCGTTAAAGTCCAGCTTCAGTTACGAGCTTGAAAAAGTATTAGGTTACTTAGAAGAAACAAATCTTCCAGTTGAAACACTTGAGACGCTAGAGTGGATATATCTTCCGATTTTTAGATATGGTAGGAAGCCAAAATTCCTTATCGAGAAAATTGTTAGAGAACCTGACTTTTTTAGGGAAGTAATCGTTACGATATATAGAGGGGAGAATGAAGCAGAACAAGTAGAAACAATTGACAGTAATAAGCGAATGAAAGCCCAATTAGCGTATGATTTATTGAATGAATGGGAGGCTGTTCCTGGTGTAAGCGCGGATGGTAATTTGAATGGACAGTACCTTAGAGAATGGATTACCATTGCACGAGAATATTGCAGTGCCGTTGGAAGGGGGGCTGTTGCCGATGTTCAAATAGGACAAGTACTGGCTTATTCCCCTTTCGGTACTGACGATTTGTGGCCACATGAAGAAGTAAGAAATATAATTGAGACTATTCAAAGTGAGGCTTTAGAGGATGGATTTCATACAGGAACTTACAATAAAAGGGGGACAATAAGCAAGGATCTGGATGAGGGTGGAATACAAGAGCGGAGATTAGCCGAGCAATATAAAGAGTATGCAGATGCTTTTGAAGGTAAATGGATACGTACAGCTGCAATTCTTAGAAGACTATACGAAGGGTATCTTAGAGAGGCAGATAGAGAAGACATTAGATCACAATTAAATTTCTACGACTAGTGCCCCATCAGACAACCTTGATCTTGTTCTGTTCTCGTAGTATGTCGGCATGACGCTTGTTCTTGTTTCGCCAGCGAAGATAAGCCTGGATCGCTGAGGCCAAGTCTTTGTGCTGTCGGAAGTCACTGCCTTCCAGTACAAATTTACGTAATGGTCCAAAATGGCATTCAATACGGTTAAGCCAGGAAGCATATGTCGGCGTAAAGACCAATTCCACATTATTTTCTTCCGCCCATAGCCTGACCTTGCTATGGTGGTGAGGAGAGAA
>NZ_FMYY01000053.1 GCF_900101595.1 Paenibacillus sp. cl123 | reverse complement strand
TGTCAATCGTCTGAGAAAATGTCACCTTAACTTTTCCGAGAAAATGTCACTTTTAGAATAAATGGAAGCCGCCTACCAGGAGGCCTCCGAATAGCGGTTGTGCTGTGAATAGATGGCATCTTGGAATGAGCTCTTGGATGTGGTACGCTTGGATTGGTTTTGAGTCTCCGCGGTTCTCCACGGATGACTGCTGGCGGGTTTGCGTGGCTGCGCAGAGCCCGCTTTTTCTTTTGGCGCAGAAATCCGTTTCGGCCGTTCCGTTGGCTTAAGCGCAACTGCCTTGCCCTGAAACCACAAAATGACTTCTTCGTCTAGCGTCACACGGACTTCGACGGTCATCTTCGCGTTTAGACGCAAGGAAGAGGGCTTGGCCAGCGTGTAGATCGTACCGTTGTAAGCAAGCGTATGACCGGAGCCGAGTTGCCTGTACTCCCGCTTGGTGAAGACATGATCCAGGTTGACGGCAGGATCAAGCGGCAGGTAGGCCGATTCCCGTTTGCGAGGTTCTACAGCAAATTGGCGGTTATGCTTCTCAATGAGCTTTGGCAGTTCCTGATTGGCCTCTTCCATCGTGTTCACCCCAAGCAGTCGCAGTTCCACTACTAAGCGGTCTTGCAGCGTTACCCAAAGTCGCTCGACGCGGCCCTTCGCCTGAGGCGTTACTGCTTTGATGTGCTCGATGCGGAGCTCGGCCATCGCCTTGCCAAAGTTAGAAAGCGGCCTCATCTCTCCGGCGAGCTCTTGTTCGACCGTCAGCTTCTCGTTGGGCAAGCGAAAAATCATATGGCGATCGCTGTACAGACTAAGCGGAACACCGTACTTGCGGATGCCCTGCTGCATGACACGCGAGTATCCTTCCCGGCATTCGTTGGGGCGGAACACGGCACCTACGACGGTGCCAGTCGCATCGTCGATGGCGGCGTGAAGCGCAAACGCAGGCGCGCGATGCTCCAGCCAAGCGTATGGCGTCGCGTCGATCTGCCACAGCATGCCGGCTTGCTCTCTGCGTTGCCGAGGCTGATGAGCCTTCCCGCGCCGACGTTGTTTGGCTTGCTTGATGCCTTCAGCCAGCAAGATACGTCTAGCGCTGGACGGGCTGATTTTCAATGATTCATGCTCCTCAAGCAATTCGGCAAAGTGGCAGTTGTTGCTGCCTTGGTACTTCGTTGTATACAGGGTCGCCGCTTTCGCCCTCACTTCGTCCGGCAGGGCGTGTGCCGGTTTTCTGCCACGATTCCCGTGGATAAGTGCACGAGCTCCTCCTTTGTTCTGATACTTCTGCTTCAATCGAATGACCTGCCTCTCCGTCAGCCCCAGCGCTGCTGCCCCTTCCTTGTTTGTCATATGTCCCTCGAAGATCTTTTCCACCACTAATACCTTCTTCAGCTCTGCTCTCGTCAATGTTAATGTCTCCTGTCCCATAGTGACATTATCTCAGAACAGTTATAGGGTG
>NZ_FMYY01000054.1 GCF_900101595.1 Paenibacillus sp. cl123 | reverse complement strand
CTTTACCTTAACAGAAATTTAAATAAGGGGTAAGCTTCGCTCACCCCAAAACTTATAAATTCTTATATGTTAAAAAAAGCTCCTGATCGGAGCCTATTCGAGAAAAACACCTGTAATAAAGCTGCCGTTCGTTGTCACGGCAGCTTCTTGATGTGTAGGATTAAACAAACGTCCCCCGTTAGCGCAGCATCGTTCGAAAATGCCGGCCAGCATTAGCTCATATACCATGGTAAATCATAATGTATTCATCCGATTCAACCATGTGGAATCCAAATCCATACTTATAAAATCAACCTCAACCAACTTAGGTCTGTCGTTTCGATAAGCATATCCATAGGCAGTTCCGCCACCGTCAGAACCGATTATTACTAAGCCGGGCGCAAAATCACGGACAGCATATTCCTCGTTACCTTCTCCACCATTTACCTCCAACAAAAATTCAACATAATCGGGAAGAAACTTAAGTTGAAGCTGTTGCCATTCAATACCCTTCTAAATGCCGGGCATCATTATACTTTATAAGTGACCAAGTCTTGTCTTCGTGCTGCGACCAGTGCGTAATGGATGTATGGTTAGTTTGAAATCCAACTTTCGGCATTTCAAAGGCGTTTAATCCGAAAAAAAACTGGAAACAGCAATCGATCACACCACCGTGACATACGATTGCAATGGTCTTTCCCTCGTATTCTCGGAAAATTCGATCCAGGGCCATCCCTACCCGCAAAACAAATTGAGGCCAATTCTCGGCTCCCGGTGCTATTATGGAAAACGGGTTCTGTTTAGGGTTATGCAGGGCCAGCAGCTCGTTCAATTTCTCTTTGTTCATACCGAGCGCTTGACCAGGACGCATCTCTTGAAAATCATCCTCCAGGGCAACAGACGCATCTAACCCTTCAACAATTATCTCAGCGGTCTGCTTCGCCCTAAGAAATGAGCTTGCTATCCAGACATCCGCCTGGATCTCCCCTGAACTAGCTAGCCGATCCCTCAGTTTCCTAGCTTGCGTCACTCCCATTTCCGTTAGCCCGTAATCATTAACGATTGGATTGTCAACATTAAATCAGACAACTTTTTTAAGGGCTGCTTGGCGATACTGAATAGGCGTCATATATCCCAGCGATCCGTGAATGCGATGC